>NZ_PGEL01000027.1 GCF_002896715.1 Agrobacterium bohemicum | reverse complement strand
CGTGACCTTTCTGGCACTTCTGACTGGGATTCGTTCACACGCGCTCAGTTCGAAGTTGACACAAAGACAGACACCGAACTCGGCGCTCTGCGTGGCTTCATCGGCTTCCGTGGCAATGCTGACAATGGTTCTGCTGCTGGTTCCAGCGTATTCGTTGATCAGGCCTTCATCTCTCTCGGCGGTCTCACTGTTGGTAAAGTTTACAGTGAATGGGATAACGACCTGAACGGCGAAACAGACATCCTGTCCACCAACACTCTGTTCAACTCTGTTCGTTACACATACGACGCTGGCTCGTTCGCGGCCACTCTGTCGGTTGACGAACTTGAAGGTACGCTTTCTACACGTGACAACAACGTTGGTATCACCGGTGTAGTTTCTGCCAAGTTCGGCGCAGTCAGCGCGACTGTCGTAGGTAGCTATGACACAGACCTCGAAGATGGTGCCATCCGCGGTATCCTGTTTGCTGACGTCGGTCCTGGCACACTTGGTCTTTCCGGCGTATGGGCTTCCGGCGCGAATTCTTACTACGCAGTGTCCGAATGGGCAGTTGCTGCTGAATACGCAATCAAGGCAACAGACAAGCTGACGATCACGCCTGCTGCTCAGTACCTCGGCAACGTAGGTCCTCGCGGTCTTGATGGCTCGATCTATGGCGCAGGCATTTCGCCAAACGCCGACTTCAGCTCCAACGATGCTTGGACTGCTGGTCTGACGGTTGACTACAAGATCACTGACGGTCTTGCTACCAAGATCACTGCAAACTACTACGACGAAGACAACCGTGGCGACGAAGTCACTGGTTTCGTTCGCCTTCAGCGTTCGTTCTAATCTGATCTAACTTCGGTTGGTTAGGAAAGCCCGGCTTTAGAGCCGGGCTTTTTATGTTTGGGCCGCTGTGCTGCGGCGGCCCTTTGCGGGTTACATTGGGTAAAGAAAAAGCGCCGGTAAGACGGCGCTTTCGTACTTTCTATAATCTATGTCCGACTCACCCCGAACGGCCATCACGTAAGTCGGCAACAATATCCGCCTTCTGGCCCAGCCGTGTCTTATAGACCTGATAATTTNCCATCACCCGCTGCACATAGTTGCGGGTTTCGGGGAAGGGGATGCGTTCGATCCAGTCTACCACGTCATCGATGGGTTTGCCGCGTGGATCGCCGTATCGGCTGATCCATTCCGGTACGCGCTTTGGTCCTGCATTATAGGCGATGAAGGTGAGGATGTAGGAGCCGCCAAAACTGTCGATCTGTTCGCCCAGATAATGCGCGCCGAGAGTGGCGTTGTATCCGGCATCCGTCGTCAGCTTGGCCTGAGTGAAATCCATGCCATGGCGGCTGGCGACGCCTTTGGCTGTTCCCGGCAGAAGCTGCAACAGGCCGCGCGCATTGGCGGGAGAGACTGCGGCTGGATTAAAAGCGCTTTCCTGTCGCGCGATGGCATAGGCGAGTGCCATGCCGGAGCCTGAAATATTGGCCGTACCGGGTATGACGCCGATCGGGTAGGCAAGCGCCGCCGCATCTATGCCGCGTCCGAATGCCGTCTTGCCGATTTGAAGCGAGACCTGATGATTGTTGTTCTTTTCCGCCCGGGTTGCGAGGATTGCAAGCTCGCCTGGACTGTCGATCTGTTCGGCCAGAGCGCGGTAAAGTCCATCGGCGCGCCAGCTGTAACCGGCAGCTTCAAGCCGCTCGATGGCACGAACCGCTTCGCGGTCTGCAAAATGCTGCCTGTCGCTGTCCGTCGGGGAAGGGTAGGTGACGTTGATCGTCGTGCTGCCAATTCGCGCCGCCGCAAGCTGCCCGTAAAAGGTGCCCGGATTGGCGGCGGCTTTGGTGAAATACGCACGTGCATCGCCCGGCCCGCCTGCTTCCGCAGCGCGTCCCAACCAGTAATAGGCGCGGGAGGCGGAAAGCGGGCGGTTCGATGTTTCCAGCAACGCATTGAAATGCTTGGCGGCAGAGGCCGGATCCTGCAAGGCACGCAGAGCATACCAACCAGCGTGAAACTCCGCGTCGGCAATATCGACAGGCGAGGTGGCCGAATGGTTGGCAACGATGCGGTAGGCTTCGCTGAAATGACCAAGGTCAGCCAGGCCTCGCGCCACGATCCGTCGCTCGTTCCACCATTCGCCGGGGTTGACCAGCTTGGCCTGCTCCTTGGGTGCTTGCGCAAGAAGCTTTGCGGCGTCCTCATATTTCTGCTGATGACGCAGGTTTTCGATCCGCGCGAAANGATAGGCCGGGTCGGCGCGCATCGGGCCGCTGACTGCATTCAGGGCAGCAGGGGCATTTTTCGCTCTCTGCAGAACGGCGGACCATGCGGCATAGAGTGGTTGCGCCTTGCCAAGGTCACCAAAACGTTTCGCCTGGCTGACACGGCTGCGATACATCAGGAAATCCATCCGCGCTTTGTGATCAGCGGCAGAGAGAACGCCCGGAAATTGGGACATGACACGATCTTCCAGGACCGTGTCCATACCTTCGCTGACCCACAGTTGCTGTATGAGCTTTTGCGTCTGGGCCGCATTGCCCGAAGCGTTCAGCGCCTGCGCCAGCGCGATGGTGCCTTCGGGAGTTTCTGGGGTGGCTGTTCCGAAATATGCGATGACCTGCGCAGGGGGCGGGCTCTCTCTCAGTAAGGCGCGTTCCGCGTTTGCACGGAAAGTCGCAGTTCCCGACCAGCCCTTCAACTCGCGTTGAGCGGTCGCGATTTCGCTCGACGCCACGTCGCGCTGCCCCGAAATGGCAATTGCCCAGGTCAGAATATGGCGGTCCAGGTTGGTGGGTGGCAAAGCGTCGCGAATGGAAATGGCGCGCAAAGCATCACGACTAGAGAGCGCATCGAGCCCAGCTTTCAAATCGGAAACGTCGAGAGGCGTATTGGGGCGAATAATCGACCCCGTCACTTCGGGTGTGGCGAGTGGAAACACCTGGGAGGACGGCGCATTCGGCTTGACGAAGGGCAGGGGTGCCATGCCGTCCGGGGACGGACCCGCCCACGCGCTCCACACCGTTGCGGCAAGACCCGCTGCCACCAAGCTCAAAGCTGTTTTCTTCATGGCCGTACTCGCGACTTTGGAATGACTGCCGGCGCCTGTCCACGTTCCTGTTCAAACCTCACGGCAGATAACATGCCTCCATTAGCCGCTTTCAGCATTAACGAAACCTTAAACAAAAGCCTCGCATTCGATCAAATTTCAGTCAGGTGGGGCTCTGCTCGACGGCTTTGGCAGCCAGTTCCTGATGTCATTTCGGCTTTGCCTTCAATGCTGCAATTATTTGCATTTTCGCGTTCAAAAGCAGCCGTTAACAGCTTGTCGGTGGCTTAACCCCACTCTAATGTGACTTCGTTTTAATCATGGAATGCGGCTGAAGCATGGACTGGCTCACCGCAAGGAGTTTNGCATGTTCAAGGGATCCATTCCCGCCCTCATTACGCCGTTCACCGCGCAGGGCGCCGTGGACGAAACAGCGTTTGCCGCCCATGTGGAGTGGCAGATTGCTGAAGGCAGCAGTGGCCTCGTGCCCGTCGGAACGACCGGAGAATCTCCAACCCTGTCGCACGACGAGCATAAACGGGTCGTTGAACTGTGCGTGGAAACGGCGGGCAAACGGGTTCCGGTCATCGCTGGTGCGGGTTCCAACAATACGCGCGAAGCCATTGAGCTTGGCCTGCATGCGCAGGAAGTGGGTGCAGACGCGCTGCTGGTTGTCACGCCATATTACAACAAGCCAACGCAAAAAGGCCTCTTTGCACATTTCTCGGCAATCGCCGAAGCGGTGACATTACCAATCGTGATCTACAATATCCCACCGCGTTCCGTCATCGATATGTCGCCGGAAACCATGGGCGCGCTGGTCAAGGCGCATAAGAACATCGTCGGTGTGAAGGATGCGACCGGTAAGCTGGATCGTGTGTCCGAACAGCGCATCACCTGTGGCAAAGACTTCGTCCAGCTGTCTGGTGAAGATGGCACGGCACTTGGGTTTAACGCGCATGGCGGCGTGGGTTGCATTTCTGTGACTGCCAATGTTGCGCCGCGCCTTTGTGCAGATTTCCAGGCTGCGATGCTGGCCGGTAATTACGCATTGGCGCTGGAATTTCAGGACCGTCTGATGCCGTTGCACCGCGCCATCTTCCTGGAGCCCGGCGTTTGCGGCACGAAATATGCGCTTTCACGCAGCCGTAATGGCAGCCGCACGGTGCGTTCGCCTTTGATGGATACGCTCGAGCCTGCAACGGAAGCGGCCATTGACGCGGCTTTGAAACATGCGGGCCTTATCAACTGATACAGACCGTAGATGCGCTGGAAACGGCGCATCTTCACTTTTGGCAACCCCGCCACTACATAGGGGTTGAGCCGCAGCCAGTTTGCGGGCGAATAAAACGGATTGAAAAATGGCCCCCAAAGGCAGTCAGCGTGTCGTGAACAAGATCGTTGCGGAAAACCGCAAGGCTCGGTTCAACTATGAAATCCTCGATACATACGAGGCAGGTATCGCTCTGACTGGCACGGAGGTTAAAGCGCTGCGCGAAGGCAAGGCGAATATCGCCGAATCCTACGCATCTGATGAGAATGGTGAAATCTGGCTTATCAATTCGCATTTGCCGGAATATCTGCAGGCCAATCGTTTCAACCACGAGCCACGCCGTCGTCGCAAGCTTTTGCTTTCGAAACGCGAAATTCACCGTATGCGGATCGGCATCAATCGTGAGGGCATGACGCTCGTTCCGTTGAAGATTTATTTCAACGAAAAAGGTCGCGCGAAGCTTGAGCTAGCCATCGCCAAAGGCAAGAAGCTGCATGACAAGCGTGAAACGGAGAAGGAGCGCGACTGGAACCGCCAGAAATCGCGTATTCTTAAAGGCAGCGCGGGCTGATTTTTNGTCGCGTAAGGCCGCTTTAGGTCAGGTCTGATGCTGTCGAGAGATTACTCTCCCAACTCCATGACGAGAGACAAAGGCGCGCGGAACGTCGCGATCAACCCGCTTTGGGTGAAGTTCTTTTCCACGTCGCCAGTCCCTGCAATTCCCATGCGAATGAGGCGCGAACCGAAACCTTTTCGTTCCGGTTCTGCAGCAGGCGGGCCGCCCTTTTCTTCCCACTTCAGCGTCAAAATGGGCCGTTCGGAATCGTCTGAAACATGCCAGCTGATATCGACCACACCAGCATCTGTTGATAGCGCGCCGTATTTTATGGCGTTGGTGCCAAGCTCATGCAGCAAGAGCGATAGAGAGAGACCGGCCTTGGGCCCAAGCGGAACCTCGGGGCCGGACATCACGACTTTGCCATCGCCAGCATGCAGATGCATGACCCTGCCGATCACTTCACGAAGGCGCGCNGTCGACCAGGATTGCTGAAGCAGCACATCATGCGCGGAGCTGAGCGCCTGTAACCGACCATTGAAGGCAGCAACCGCATCTTTTTCGGTGACGTTTTTCAGTGTTTGCGCAGCAATGGCCTGCACGATGGAGAGCGTGTTCTTGAGACGGTGGCTGAGTTCCTGATTGAGAATTCGCTGCTCGGATTCCGCATTCAGTCTGGCAATCGCCGCGTAGGCACGGTCGGCGACGCCCCAGGCAAAATCAAGCTCTAGCTTGCTCCAGAAGCGCGGTTTCGAATCATGTGCAAACAGCACGCCAACCAGCGCGCCTCTGTCGATGATAGGAACCTTGACGAAGGACCGCACGCCCATGGCGGCATAGGCCTCCGCGTCACTGTCAAGCCAACTGGCGGCATTGATGTTCGGGACAGCCAGCGTATCACCGAGTTCAAGGCGCTTGGTCGTCGCCTGAAAAAGGCTGAGCGGGTGGTGGCCGGCAATGGATGTTGTGCCGGATGCGAGCCAGTTGAACTCGACATACAAGCTATCCAGCGCACTGTTTATCGTTGAATATCCGGAACGGTTGACGCCGAGACCCTCGGCGAGAATTTCCGATGTGATCCGGGAGATATCCTGCACCGTCTTGCCCACACGCAACCTGTCGCCCAAGGTCAGGAGGGCTGCGATGCGCGCATCCTTGCGTTTGGAATCGGTGATGTCGATGACAACACCGATCATCTTCACAGGCTTGCCGCGCTCATCCTCCACGAACTGCGCCCGCCGCGCTACCCAGCGCACACGCTGGTCGTTGCCGCGCCGCACCCGGTACTCCACGCTTAAGGGCGCAGTGGCCGCACCGCGGCTGGCGGCTTCAGACGCGGTTTTCCTGTCACCATCGACGATCAGGTCTTGGAACACCGAAGCTTTGTAGTTCTGCTGCTCCGGCACTCCGAAAATTCGGCAGAATTCGTCCGAANCAATCATCTCGTCGGTTTCGATATCGACTTCGAAANTGCCGATACGGCCTGCGTCATGCGCGGCTTTTGAGCGCTCATCCTTCAGCCGTAACGCTTCCGCCTTGGCGCCGACCTTGCTGGCGCGGATCTGCCTTTTCGCCGAAAGACGACGCTCGAGCGTAAGATCGTATGATACTGCATGCAAGGTTCGTCGCAACTCAAGCTGTGACATCACCTGACGGGCCAGTGCTTGCAACGAAGCCTTCTGTACGTCCGTCAGTTCCTTTGGCTCGTAGCCAAGTGCGCAGACCGTGCCGATAGGCAGACCATCATCGGATTTCAAAAGGGCGCCNGCATAGAAGCGAATATGTGGCTGGCCGGTCACGAGCGGATTGCACTCGAAGCGCGGGTCTTTCGTCGCGTCCGGCACGACCATGAAGTCCTGCTCCAGGATGGCTCTTGCGCAGAACGAACTGTCCAGAGGCGTTTCGCGTACGCCCAAACCCACTTCGGCTTTGAAGAACTGCCTGCCATCACCAATCAGATTGACGACAGCAATAGGCGTGCCGCAAATCGCCGATGCAAGCTGGGCAATGTCGTCAAAATCCTGCTCGCGCGGCGTATCGAGGATGTTGTAGCTCTCGAGTGCGGCCAACCGGCGCTGTTCTTTAGAAGTAATACCTTCCATGGGCCTTTGATATCTGGAGCTTCTATGCCGCGTCGGCTCGACGCAGCCGATCATTTAGCCCATTTGATACAATACTTTGCGCCATTCCCAAACGAAAAAANCCAAGCACCAAATTGTGACTCTGGCGTGCCAAAAAGGCCGCGCAAAATTGCGTGATACAAGCAAAAAACGCCAGTTGGTCCGCGAGAACCACGCTGGCGCTTTTTTCTATCGAATCAAGAATGTCCGCGTCTCTGCCCCAGACCTTTCAGGCTGCGCGATACATCGTCTGCTGATGGCTCATGGTTTTTTGAACGTTGAAACGGCTGACCAGAGCGGCAAGATTGTTGCTGACGTCACTCAGGCCATGGGTTGCCGCGTTGGTTTCTTCCACCATGGCGGCATTCTGCTGCGTCAATTGGTCCATGCTGCTGATCGCCGAGTTGATTTCGCGAATGCCCACGGCTTGCTCCTGCACTGCCTGCGTAATGGCGCCGATATGGTCTTGAATATGATCCACCTTTTCACCGATCGAGTTCAGCGCTTCGCCCGTGCGGCTGACCAGTGACACGCCGGACGTGACATCCTGCGAGGATTTGTCGATGAGGACACGGATTTCCTTGGCGGCATTGGCGGAACGCTGCGCCAGTTCACGGACCTCCTGCGCCACAACGGCGAAGCCTTTGCCCGCTTCACCGGCGCGCGCTGCCTCAACACCGGCATTGAGTGCCAGAAGGTTCGTCTGGAAAGCAATTTCATCGATGACGCTGACGATCTGGGCAATCTTTNGCGAGGATTGCTCGATGGCGCTCATGGCCTCGACGGTTTCCGTTACGATATGGCGGGAACGCGCGGCCTCTTCGGCGGAGCTCTTGACGATATCGCGGGCCTGTTCGGTGCGTTGAGCGGATTGTCTGGAAATCGTGGTTATCTGTTCAAGTGACGCGGCGGTTTGTTCCAACGATGCGGCCTGCTGCTCGGTGCGGCGCGCCATGTCATCCGTCGAAGCAGTCAGTTCGCGGGTGTTGTCTGAAATCTTCTGAGATTCCTCGATAATCTCGGAAAATGCGCCGGAAAGCTTGGCAAGCGCAGTGTTGAAATTGTTTTTCAAACCGTCGAACTCGGCAGGGAGATCGCCGTCTAGGCGGGATGTCATATCGCCCTGCGCCATGTGGTTCAGCGCCGTATTCAGCAAGGACAGAACGTGTTCCTGTTCCTGCTTCATCCGGGCCTGTTCGAGCTCCACCTTGGCGCGCTCCTCGGCAAGTGCTTCAAGATAAACGGAAATCGAGTAGTCCATGTCCAGCATCGCCGCTTTGACTGCAACGGTGATGTCCTTGGCAACCTTTTTACCCTTCTTCTCGACCATGAACCCTTTAAGCTGGGATTCGACCACGGCATTGATGATGCCTTCAAGAACAAGGGCGTAACCGCCAATATACCAGCGCGGCTCAAGCCCAAGGCGTGCATGGGTGCGCCCGATGGCGGTCACTGCCGTGGTATATTCGCTGTCGAATGCCGCAGAAGCGATGCGAGACCAGTGTTTGACCTGCATGGTTTTGGCGTGTTGGATGTGGGCCTCGTTCGCGAAGAACTTCGCGGTATCAGGCGTAACCTTCGCTTTTTTGTAAAATGCATCCAGCGACCCATCAAGCGAAGCAGTGATGACGGGCTTCAGCGCAGCAAGATCGCGCCTCTGCTCAACGCCAAGGCCGATAAAATCAAGCCTCTCATTAAGATAATATGCGCTCTTTTGTCCCGTCATTCCGTAAANCCCCTGAAGTCGCAAGACGCGATCCCCACCGCGCCGAATTGGACTCAAGAGAACACTTTTATACTTAACGAACTGCTAAATTTGGTGGATGCGTACACCAATACCAAAAAANGCACGGGCACCGTCAAGGTGCCCGTGCTTCAATCGTTCGTAACGATGTAAACGTTTACTCGACAGTCTCAGTATTTTCGACCACGCGGTGAGTGCGCTCGCTTGGGTCACGACCGATTTCCGCCTTGAGTGACAGCAGGTCGATGAAGTGATCAGCCTGACGACGCAAATCATCGGCAATCATCGGTGGCTGTGTCGACATGGTCGAGATGACGGACACCTTGCGGCCGCGGCGCTGCAGTGCATCAACGAGCGTCGTGAAATCACCATCTCCCGAAAACAGGACAAGGTGGTCGACGGTCTCGGACTGCTCCATGGCATCGACGGCAAGCTCGATGTCCATATTGCCCTTGATCTTGCGGCGACCCATGGCGTCGGTGAATTCTTTCGCTGGCTTCGTCACGACCTTATAGCCGTTGTAGTCCAGCCAGTCGATCAACGGACGAATCGAGGAATATTCCTGATCTTCGATAAGGGCGGTGTAATAATAGGCGCGCAGCAGATATCCGCGCTTCTGGAAGGCCTTCAGAAGTTTNCGATAATCGATATCGAAGCCGAGGCTTTTGGATGCAGCATAAAGGTTGGCACCATCGATAAAGAGCGCAATTTTCTCACGTGGATCAAACATAGAAACAAAATCCTCCCTAGGCGAACGGGCCGCCAATAATTTAAACAGTATCGGTTAGCGAATATAGGCGCGTCATACGGTACATTATTAAGCATTCATATAAGTGTCATGGTTCGCCAGTCCAGCCCCTCATGAAAATTATGTGTAAAGTTTAATCCAAATGACGAATTCGTGCTTGCGAAACGTGCAGGTGAGGAAAAACTTGAAATCTTTCGTCAATGCCTGTATCGGGACGGGTAATCCGCGACATTAAGACCGCAAAGGACAGGCAATGGCCCGTGTCACCGTAGAAGATTGCATTGATAAAGTAGACAACCGTTTCGAACTGGTTCTTCTCGCCAGCCATCGTGCGCGTCAGATTTCGCAGGGATCGCAGATCACGATCGATCGCGATAACGACAAGAACCCAGTGGTTGCGCTGCGCGAAATCGCTGACGAAACGCTGTCTCCAGACGACCTTAAGGAAGACCTCATCCACTCCNTGCAGAAGCATGTTGAAGTGGACGAGCCAGAACCCGATCCAGTTTCGATTGCTGCTTCCGGTTCTTCTGCCGACGCAGAAGATGACGACGCACCGGAGACAGTGAACTTCGACCAGATGACGGAAGAAGATCTTCTGGCTGGTATCGAAGGCCTTGTGCCGCCAGAAAAGAACGACGATTATTGATTTTATCAACGCAAAGCCGGGCAGGGTACTGTCAGGTTACGCTCTGTAAAGCTTTGTCGTCATAATCTGGACCCAGATTATGCAGCAGTGTGCGCCGATCTAACGATTGGCGCGCTTTCTTTTNCGGGGCATCCCATACATGATGCGACAGTACGAACTCGTTGAGCGGGTTCAAAAATACAAGCCTGAAGCCAATGAGGCCTTGCTGAACAAGGCCTATGTCTATGCCATGCAGAAGCATGGTCAGCAAAAACGCGCAAACGGCGATCCGTATATTTCGCATCCGCTGGAAGTCGCGGCCATTCTCACCGAAATGCATCTGGACGAATCGACGATTGCGGTTGCCTTGCTGCATGACACGATCGAGGACACCAGCGCCACGCGCGCCGAAATCGATGAACTCTTCGGCGAAGACATCGGTCGGCTCGTTGAAGGTCTGACGAAACTCAAGAAGCTCGACCTCGTTACCAAGAAGGCCAAACAGGCCGAAAATCTTCGCAAGCTGCTGCTGGCGATTTCCGATGATGTGCGCGTCCTTCTCGTGAAGCTGGCAGACCGCCTTCACAATATGCGCACCATGGAGCATATGCCGGAGGACAAGCGCAGCCGTATCTCCGAAGAAACGATGGAAATCTATGCGCCGCTTGCGGGCCGCATGGGCATGCAGGATATGCGCGACGAGTTGGAAGACCTTTCGTTCCGCTACCTCAATCCTGAAGCTTTCGAGACTGTCACCAAGCGCCTTCAGGGTCTGGAAGAGCAGAATCAGGGCCTCATCAAGAAGATCGAAGACGAATTGCGTGAACTGCTTGTCGCCAATGGTGTCGAGGGCGCTTACGTCAAGGGACGGCAGAAGAAACCCCATTCGGTTTTCCGCAAGATGCAATCGAAGTCACTGTCCTTCGAGCAGCTTTCCGATGTCTACGGCTTCCGTATTCTCGTGCCCGATCTTCCCGCCTGCTACCGGGCGCTCGGTATCGTTCACACCCGCTGGCGTGTGGTTCCGGGGCGGTTCAAGGACTATATCTCGACGCCCAAGCAAAACGACTATCGTTCCATCCACACCACCATCGTCGGCCCGTCGCGTCAGCGTATCGAGCTGCAAATCCGCACGAAGCGGATGCATGAAATCGCCGAATTCGGCATCGCCGCGCACTCGCTGTACAAGGACGGGCAGATCGGCAATGGCGACGTGCTATCACCCGATTCCAACGCATATTCCTGGCTACGCCACACCATCGAGGCTTTGGCCGATGGAGACAGCCCGGAAGAGTTTCTGGAGCACACCAAGCTCGAGCTTTNCCAGGATCAGGTCTTCTGCTTCACCCCCAAGGGCAAGCTCATCGCGCTGCCGCGAGGTGCCACGCCAATCGATTTCGCCTATGCCGTTCACACCAATATTGGCGACACCACGGTTGGCGCCAAGATCAACGGGCGGATCATGCCGCTGGTCACGCGCCTGAACAATGGCGATGAGGTGGAGATCATCCGTTCCGGCGTGCAGGTTCCGCCTGCCGCGTGGGAAGAGGTAGTGGTTACAGGCAAGGCGCGCTCCGCCATTCGCCGCGCCACCCGCATGGCCATCCGCAAGCAATATGCGGGCTTGGGCTACCGAATTCTGGAGCGCACCTTCGAGCGCGCCGGCAAGCCGTTTTCACGCGAAGGGCTAAAGCCCGTGCTTCACCGCCTGGCGCAGAAGGACGTCGAAGACGCCATCGCAGCGGTTGGTCGCGGCGAAGTATCGTCGCTTGATGTGCTGCGTGCGGTCTATCCTGATTATCAGGATGAGCGCGTGACTGTGAAGATGACCGGTGATGACGGCTGGTTCAACATGCGCAGCGCGTCCGGCATGATTTTCAAGATACCGGGCAAGTCGCGTTCAGTTCTGGAAGATGACGGCGCCGCCGAGGTCATCGATGATCCCGATCCACTGCCGATCCGTGGTCTTTCCGATAATGTCCAGGTGCATTTCGGCGCAGCCGGTGCTGTTCCCGGAGATCGCATCGTCGGTATCATGGAAAAAGGCAAGGGTATCACGATCTATCCGATCCAGTCGCCCGCGCTGCAACGGTTCGATGACGAGCCGGAACGCTGGATCGATGTGCGCTGGGATCTGGACGAGGCCAACAAGTCACGCTTTATGGCTCGTGTGATGATCAATGCGCTGAACGAACCGGGTACGCTCGCCTCCGTCGCGCAATCCATCGCAACGCTGGACGTGAACATTCGCGGTTTGAACATGGTGCGCATCGGCACCGACTTTTCCGAATTGGCACTCGACATCGAAGTATGGGATTTGCGCCAACTCAACCAGCTTCTGTCGCAGATGAAAGACCTAGACTGCGTCTCTACGGTCAAACGTGCCTTCGATTGAGNCAAATTTGCTTAGAAANCGATCAATGAGGTCGTCGTTATGCGTTGAGCGCATGGCAGCGGCCTTGTCCTGTCTGTAGTCAAAGGCGATAAACCGGACTATTTTCAGTTTCAGAAATCAAGAGAAAACAAACGGCTCGCCGGGCATGACCCGAAGATGTGGCCGTTCAATCTGAAAAGGAAAACAAGATGTTTGGACCTCTCCGTAAGATCGCCCGCGCTGTTCGTGGCAAGACGACTCAGGAACGTGAATTCGATTACCTCAGCGATTCCGTATCGCGCATTGACCTGGAGTTCCGCCAGCGCGAAGTCGATCGTGGCATGTTCCGCAAGTAATGCAAAAATGCATACCGGCTATGTCGGTGTGAAATAGGGTGAGCGCATATGAAATGCGCTCTTCGGATTTAAGCAGTGGTTTCGCCCTTGGCGTAATCGAAACGATGCAATAAGTTCTGCCTATGCCGTTTCGTCGCCGTAAACCCGTTGGACCCCTTGAAAGACTGCGCGCCGTTCTCTGGCCGAGCATGGGCTTTCGCCGTTCGCTTCGTTATCTGAAGCTGAGGCTCGTGCGGCTGTCGGCATCTCCCTACTCCGTGGCGGCGGGCGTTGCGGTGGGTGTGGCAGTCGCATGGACGCCGTTTCTGGGCGTGCACATCATCATCGCCATGGCGATTGCTTTCGTTTTGCGCGCCAACCTTGTTGCTGCCGCTCTCGGCACGACCTTTGCAAATCCTCTGACATTTCCGCTGATTTGGGCCGCGACATGGGAACTCGGCCATGTCATGCTCGGGCGTAACGGTGACAATGTTGCCGGGCAGTTGGATTTTGTCTCCATTTTCAGCCACATGAACTTTCTCCATTTGTGGGGCCCGGTGCTGGAACCCATGACGGTTGGCGCACTAATTCCTGGAACGCTGTCTGCCGCCGTCGCTTATTTCAGCGTTTACGCCATCATTCGCGGGGTCAGAGCGCAAAAGCACCAGATGCTGACGCAGCACGTGGCAACCCGACAAGCGGCATTGGGTACAAGTGAATGATCATAGGCATGGGCAGCGACCTCATCGACATCAGGCGCATCGAAACCTCTCTCTCGCGATTTGGCGACCGCTTCACCCAACGTTGTTTCACAGACATCGAACAGGCCAAGTCCGATGGACGGAAGAACCGGGCAGCGTCTTACGCCAAACGTTTCGCTGCGAAGGAGGCCTGTTCGAAAGCGCTTGGAACAGGGCTTGCACAGGGCGTTTTCTGGAAAGACATGGGTGTCGTGAACCTGCCGAGCGGCAAGCCGACGATGCGGCTGACCAATGGCGCGGCAACACATCTTTCAAAGCTTTTGCCGGACGGACACGAGGCGGTTATTCACCTCACCATCACCGATGAATTTCCTTATGCGCAGGCGTTTGTGATTATCGAGGCTCTCCCGGTAACCAAATAACGTCAAATTCCGTCGCCAAGGCGGTTTAGGCCTAGTGCATACGATGGAAACGCTTCCCTTTACCCTTGAAAGGTTCTAGAGAAGTCCGTCGAAAATGAAGAACGAGCAGGCAGGTCTTAAGTGTCCGAAAAAGCTGAAAAGAAGCAAAGCGCCCTCTGGGAAAACGTCAAGGTCATCGTGCAGGCGTTGCTCCTGGCAATGGTCATCCGCACCGTCCTTTTCCAGCCTTTTACCATCCCGTCCGGCTCCATGATGCCGACGCTGCTGGTGGGTGACTACCTGTTCGTCAACAAGTTCTCCTACGGCTATTCGAAATATTCGCTGCCGTTTTCGCCTGATCTTTTCTCCGGACGCATTTTGCAGTTCAGCGAGCCAAAGCGTGGCGACGTGGTGGTGTTCCGCCTGCCGCCAAATCCCGATGTTGACTACATCAAGCGCCTTGTCGGTCTGCCGGGCGACCGCATTCAGGTCACAAACGGCGTGCTGTTCATCAACGGTGCTCCAGTTCCGAAGCAGGCAGACGGCGCATTCACGTCTGACTATCGTGCTGATCCGGGCGCAAACGTTCCGGTTTTCCGCGAAACATTCGATAATGGCGTGACGTTCGACACGCTCGACCAGTCCCCTGACTCCCGTGGTGACAATACGCGCGAGTTTCTGGTCCCCGAAGGTCACTACTTCATGATGGGCGACAACCGCGACAATTCGCTGGACAGCCGCTTCGACGTTGGTTTCGTGCCTGCTGAAAATCTGATTGGCCGCGCAAGCGTCATCTTCTTCTCGCTTGGCAACGATACGCCATTCAGCCGAGTCTGGGATTGGCCCGCCAATATGCGCTGGGACCGCCTGTTCAAGGGCGTGAAATGAGCAAGGTCAAGTCGCTTTCGGCGGAGGAAATCGGCCGTCTGGAAGCCCTTATCGGATATGAATTCAAGGAAAAGGCCCGGCTCGACCGGGCCTTGACCCATGCAAGTGCNAGCGCTGNCAAAACCGGAAATTACGAACGGCTGGAATTTCTCGGCGACCGCGTGCTGGGCCTGTGCGTTGCCGAACTGTTGTTCACCACGTTCCGCAACGCCACCGAGGGCGAGCTTTCCGTGCGTCTGAACCAGTTGGTCAGCGCCGAGTCCTGCGCAGCTATTGCCGATGAGATGGGTCTGCATCTGTTCATTCGCACCGGTGCCGACGTCAAGAAACTGACCGGCAAGGCTATGCTGAACGTGCGCGCCGATGTGGTGGAAAGCCTCATCGCCGCCATTTACATCGATGGTGGTCTGGAGGCAGCACGCGCCTTCATTTTGAAATACTGGAACAAGCGTGCCACCAGCGTCGATGCTGGACGCCGTGACGCAAAGACCGAACTGCAGGAATGGGCGCATGCGAAATTCGCAGCCACGCCCCTTTACAGGATTGACGACCGCACCGGACCGGATCACGATCCAAGCTTCACGGTGACGGTGGAAGTGCCCGGCGTGAAGCCGGAAACGGGCGTTGATCGCTCCAAACGCGCTGCCGAGCAGGTTGCTGCGACGAAATTATTGGAACGCGAAGGCGTTTGGCAGAAATCCTCTGCCGCAAACTGATTGGATACCCNATGACCGAGCATGAGATTGACGCGACGCCGTCAGAAGAAACCGTTGCAACCAGACCGACCCATTCCGGCTTCGTTGCGCTGATCGGCCCGACAAATGCGGGCAAGTCGACCCTGGTGAACCACCTCGTTGGCGCCAAGGTTTCCATCGTTAGCCACAAGGTGCAGACGACGCGCGCCGTGATGCGCGGCATCGCGATCCACAACAACGCCCAGATCGTGTTCATGGACACGCCCGGCATCTTCAAGCCCCGCCGCCGTTTGGACCGCGCCATGGTCACGTCCGCATGGGGTGGTGCCAAGGACGCCGACATCATTCTCCTGCTGATCGACAGCGAGCGCGGCCTCAAGGGCGATGCACAGACCATCCTCGAAGGCCTGAAGGATGTGAAGCAGACGAAAATTCTCTGCCTGAACAAGATCGATCAGGTCCAGCGTGAGGATTTGCTGAAGCTGGCGTCTGCTGCAAACGAGATCGTCAATTTCGACCGCACCTTCATGATTTCTGCGACCAATGGTTCGGGTTGCGACGACCTGATGAACTATCTGTCAGACGAGTTGCCGGAGGGTCCTTGGTATTATCCGGAAGATCAGATTTCCGATCTGCCCATGCGCCAGCTCGCTGCTGAAATCACCCGCGAAAAGCTGTTTCTGCGGCTGCACCAGGAGCTTCCCTACGCATCCCACGTCGAAACGGAAACGTGGGAAGAGCGCAAGGATGGCTCGGTGCGCATCGAGCAGGTCATCTATGTCGAGCGCGAAAGCCAGAAGAAGATCGCTCTTGGCAAAAACGGCGATGCCATCAAGGCCATCTCGTCATCTTCGCGCAAGGAACTTTCGGCAATTCTCGAACAGACCGTACACCTCATCCTGTTTGTGAAGGTGCGCGAGAATTGGGGTGATGACCCGGAACGTTTCCGTGAAATGGGTCTCGAGTTTCCGCGGAACTGATTGTCCACGGCGGAGCCGGTTCGGTTTCCGGGTGAATGCTCTGATAGCCTTATTGATTTCGTTGTTTATGGATCATCATGTCGCCCAAAAAGCCAAACGGAATGTCGACTACGCCCTGCGAGCAGTGTCCTTTGCGCGGCCTCAAATATTTCCGTGACTTCACGCCCACGGAGCTGGATTTCGTCTCCCGCTTCAAAACCGGTGAGCTTTCCGTGGAGCCGGGCGCGATCGTGTTGATGGAAGGCTCTCACAGCGCCCATCTCTATACGATTTNGCAAGGTTGGGGCTTTCGCTACAAAACACTGGAAGACGGTCGCCGCCAGATCCTCAACTATCTCATGCCGGGCGATCTCGTAGGCTTGCAGGGTACGGTGATGGGTGAAATGCAGCACTCCGTCGAGGCTTTGTCTCCCATCACGCTTTGCGTTTTCGAGCGCGGACGACTGAACAGCCTTTTCGGCGACCATCCCTCGCTTGCCTATGACATCACCTGGATCGCGGCCAGCGAAGAACGCATGCTGGACGATCACTTGCTCAGCATCGGACGACGCACGGCATTGGAGCGGGCTGCCTATCTTCTGGTTTTTCTTTACAACAAGGCTGTCAGGGTAGGGCTTCTGGAAANGAATGGTCCTATACCGGTCACACAGCAGCACGTCGCAGATACACTCGGACTGTCCATCGTTCACACCAACAAGACGTTGCGCAAGCTCGCAGACCGGGAATTGATTCGCTGGACTGACAAAGGCTGTATCGTGCTGGATGATGCAGCCTTGGCGCAAACAGCCGGCTGGGAACCGGATTTCCGCAATTCCAGGCCGTTTATTTAGAAAAACCTGATGTAAATCCGTTCCTTTTTGATATGTCTTTTTNAAATGACGTAGGCAGAGTGATCTGCGATGTCATAGGAATTGGTTCCGTGAATGTTCACGGATTTTTTNGCCACGCCATGCGTGGCCAGAGAAAGATAAAATATGTTGCCTCAACGGGTTCTCATCGTAGAGGACGAGTATCTGGTTGCCATGGATGTCGAAAGCTCTCTTCAATCCATGGGCGTAAAANCCATCGATATCGCCACCACCTTGTTTCAGGCCAAGGAAGTCCTTCTGAAGGCGAAACCTGACTGCGTGCTGCTTGACGTCAGCCTTTCGGATGGCATGAGCTATGAGCTTGCACGTCATTTGAGAGAATATTCGATACCGTTCGGCTTCGTCAGCGGGTATGGAGATACCAGCGGCTTTCCTCCGGATTTCGCTGACTGCCACCTTCTGGACAAGCCGTTTGGCGAGCTGGAGTTGCGAGCATTCGTTACGAAAATCATGGCATAACGAAACCAAGCGCTCCTGCACCGCACCTGATATAGTCGGGCGTGAATCGGCATATGAGCAAAACAATCCCATGCAGTGGCAGGACGATGCAATCATTCTTGGCGTAAAGCGTCACGGCGAAACAAGTGTTATCGCCGAGTTGATGACGCGCACGCGCGGGCGCTATCTCGGCCTCGTCCGCGCGGGGCGCTCACGCAGCATGCAGCCCGTGCTTCAGCCGGGAAACAGGGTGGATGTCATCTGGCGTGCGCGACTGGACGATCACTTGGGCGAATACCGGATAGAACCTTTGCAATTGAGGGCTGGTCAGCTGATGGAAACCGCGACCGCCGTTTACGGCGTGCAGGCCATGGCCGCCCTGTTGCGCCTTTTGCCGGAACGCGATCCGCACCCCCATCTTTTCGAAGCCCTCGATGTCATCCTCGACAATCTCTCCGATCCTGCCGATGCGGGTGAACTGTTCGTGCGCTTTGAGCTTGCCGTGCTGGATGATCTTGGCTTCGGGCTGGATCTGAAGGAATGCGCAGCAACCGGATTGCGCAACGATCTGGTCTATGTTTCGCCAAAAACCGGCAGGGCGGTGTGCCGCACTGCGGGTGCACCCTATGCTGACAGGATGCTGGCGCTGCCGGAGTTTTTAAGCGATGAGCATTCCAAGGCAGCAAACAGCGAAAGCCTCGCCGCGGCCTTTCGCCTGACAGCATATTTNCTCAATCGACACGTGTACGAACCGCGAGGCCTTAACGAGAATTCCACGCGTGATGGTTTCGTTCAGGCGGCATTGAAGGCGTTGGACAAGGCCGGCTGACGACCGTTTCTATGCTATTGCTGGCCTGACGACCGCCCGTTCCTCAATCGGCCAATGCACCACGGCGGCAAAAAGTCCCATGGCAACGCCCAGCCACCACACTATGTCGTAGGAGCCAAGCTTGTCGTAAAGAAAGCCCCCCAGCCAGACGCCGAGGAACGAGCCGATCTGGTGCGACAGAAACACCACGCCGCCGAGCATGCCGAGATGGCGTGTGCCGAACATGATGGCGACAAGGCCATTTGTCGGTGGCACGGTGGAAAGCCAGAGAATACCCATCACAGCCGCGAAANTAATGACCGATAGTGGCGACTGCGGCAAAAGCAGAAATGCGGTAACGGCAATCGAACGACCGATATAGATATATGCCAGAAGATAGGGCTTGGAATATCGCTGGGCAATAAAACCTGCTGCCAGCGATCCGGCAATATTGAAGAAACCGATCAGGGCCATGGCGATGACAGCATAGCGTGGCTCGATACCAATATCGCCGAGATACGCCGGAAANTGCGCAGTGATAAATGCCACCTGAAAGCCGCAGACCAGAAAGCCCGTCGCCAGCAGCAGATAGCTTTTGTGTCCCAGCGCTTCTTTTAATGCTTGTCCTGCCGTCTGCTGAAACTGAGCCTGAGATTGTGTGCCGGATGAGGAGTTGCCGCGCAACGGCCATGCCAGCAGTGGCACAAGCAACATCATCGCCGCTAGCCAGACGAGGCTGTCAGACCATCCATAGTTGGTGATCAATCCCTGGCTGATGGGTGCAAAGATGAACATGCCCGCAGACCCGGCAGCCGTGCCGATACCGAACGCCATGGAGCGTTGATCCGGCGTGACGTGACGCGCAAAAGCCGAGAGAATCACACTGAAGGAACCCGCAGCGATGCCAAGCCCGACGAGCACGCCGCCGCCAATATGTAGCCACAAGGGTGAAGTGCCGATCGACATGCAGACAAGCCCTGCAGCATAGACCAGGCCTGAGAGTACCAGCACTCGCCCAGTCCCGTATTTGTCAGCCAGCGCCCCGAAAAACGGTTGTCCCAGCCCCCAGAAAAGGTTCTGCAGCGCCATAGCAAAACCGAAGGTGGAGCGATCCCAACCCGTATCGGCCAGCATCGGTAGCTGAAAGAAGCCCATCGCCGAACGGGGACCAAAGGTCAAAACCGCAATCAGCGAACCAGTCGTTATGATGAGCCACGGCATCGGGTTGGTGGAAGAGGCGGCGATACGGGACAAGGGCATTATCTCCAGACAGGAAATGAAGTTTACATTTTGCCGAAGTGTTTCACCAACGACTTTTCTTGACCCCTATATCAAGGCTATTGATGAGCAATGTTGATGTTGGAGAATGCGCGATGAAACAGAACATCTATGACGATCCGGGTTTCTTCTCCCGCTACAGCGCGATGCCGCGCTCTACCGGAGGATTGGAGCAGGCAGGGGAGTGGCATGAGCTGCGCGCGATGCTGCCGTCCTTCGAAGGCAAGGAAGTTCTGGACCTGGGGTGCGGTTTTGGCTGGCACTGTCGCTATGCCATGACGGAAGGAGCAAGCCGGGTGGTCGGCGTCGATCTGTCGGAGAACATGCTGGAGCGCGCAGCAGAGATCAACGGTGGACCAAATATCGAATACCGGCTTGGGGCCATAGAGGATATCGGCTTTCCATCAGAGAGTTTCGATATCGTCCTCAGCTCGCTTGCTCTGCATTACGTGCGGGACCTCGAGGAAAGCTTCAAGACAATCTTCGACGTGCTCAAACCGCAGAGCGCTTTTGTCTTTTCCATCGAGCATCCGGTGTTCACGGCGCTGGAAAAGCAGGACTGGTACTACGGGAAAGACGGCGAGGTGTTGCACTGGCCGCTGGACAACTACCAACAGGAGGGCGAGCGCCATTCCAACTGGATGGCGGATGATATCGTCAAGTATCATCGGACGGTGTCGAGTATCGTCAACGGGCTGATCGCCGCTGGTTTCGCGATTGAAAAACTGGCCGAACCCAAGGCCGATGCGGCCTTGATTGCGGAGCGACCGGACATGGCAAACGAAAATCGCNGCCCGATCTTCCTGATCGTGGCAGCCAGAAAGCCCTGATCAGCCGCGCCTCTTGAACGCCCAGCCTTCCGGGCGTTCCTCGACAATCGTCGCAACGTCCCCCACCGCGATCGATCCCTGGCCGCGCGGGGTCACGTTCCATCCGAATAGCGGTCCGGGTACGCGGCGGTCGGCGGACATGCGCAGGCGGCCCATGGCTTTCATGGGGGATGGGCCTTCGCGGGAGCCGGTTTTTTGGTCCTGGGTGGTCATGATACAGCGCGCGCAGGGTTTGACGAGATCGAAGCGGATGCCGTTGATGGCAATTGCCGCCCAGCGGTCCTCGGCCCAGGGATCATCGGTTTCCAGCACGATATTGGGGCGAAAGCGCTCCATGCCGACACTGTCTTCACCGTTGGCGGCCATGTTTTCGTTGAGTGCAGTCAGCGATGCGGTGGTGGTGACGAGGATCTGATATCCATCTGCGAAAGTGACAGGCGTGTCGTTGCTGGTCCATTCGAGATTTGCCGTGCGGCTGGACTGCTCATCGAAGAAGACCAGCTTCATATCCCGGCCAAACCAGCTGGACAGCGCCGCATTGACGTCATCGGTTGCCACGGCGCTGCTGACGATGGAGTTCCACACCGTTGCATCGATGCGCGTGTCAGAGGGCGTGGCGATTAGATGCCCCTTGCCATCGATGGAAAGATGGAGGCCTTCTTGCCCGGTTTTCACCGTGAGCGTGGCGATTTGTGGCAACTCGCGCTGGGTGATGAAGCGCCCGGCGGGATCGACCAGCATGGCGCGTCGGTCGCCGGGCAGGCCCTCGGCGCTGATTTGGCTCTCGGCCAGCGAAATGCCACGAGCGCTTTTCAGTGGGTAGATGTTGAGTTCGGTAATGCGCATCATGGCCTCATATCTCATCCAGAAACAGGTCGAGCACCTGCTGCAACCGTTCGTGCCGCGTTTCGGCGATCTGTCGTCCGGTTTCTGTCTGGAAACCTTCCGTCAGTTTGAACAGCTTGTTCTCGAAATGGTCGATGGCAAAGCGCCGGTCGTCAAGCGGACGGTTTTTNGCCAGGGGATCGGCGGGATCGTAAAGTGCTGACCCCAGACGTCCGGCGACGTAGAAGCAGCGGGCAGCGCCCACCATGCCGATGGCATCCAGCCGGTCCGCATCCTGAAGGATTTTNGCCTCCAGAGTTTCAGGCGGGATATTGGCGGAAAAACTATGGGTCAGGATGGCGTGTGCGACAGCTTCGATGTCCGAATCGTTCCAGCCCATATCACGCAGAATGCCCGAAGCTTTTTCCGCCGCAAGCCTAGAGGCCTGTGCTCGCAACGGCGAATTTTTTNCGACGGCAACGCAATCATGCAGCAAANCACTTGCTGCCAGCACCACGCCATTGCCGCCCTCCTGTGTGTGAATGCGCATGGCATTGCGGAACACGCGGTGGATATGCGCCAGATCATGCGATCCGTCATCACCTTCAGCCGCATGCGGTATCAGCGTTTCGGCAAGCTGCTCGTAAGGCGCAAAGGCATTTGCCTGCATGTGATTCCCCCGTCTTGACCGTTGCTTTTAAGACGCGAGGAAAGCAGGCGCAATTACCCTTGCGCTTCCTCCGCTTTGGGTTGGGCGGTCAAAATCTTCTGGTAGAAAAGACCGATGCCGATCAGCACGACGCCGAGGCCGATGAAGGACAAAGCGCGTAGCACGCCTTCCAGATTGCTCATATCGATCAGGAAAGCCTTGGCGACGGCAAGAAACACCAGAGCCGCCGAGGCCAGCCGCAGGCTTTTCGCATTGAAGCGCGACCCGAGAATGAGCAGCAACACGCCAATGGCCAGCCAGACGACGGAATAGCTATAGGTTTCTCCCTGAAGGAAGCCCTTCCAGTCCGCTATGTTTTCGCCCTGCCAGAACCGGCGAACCGACAGTGTTGCCCACGCAAAGCCGAGTGCCGCACCGGAAAGCGCCAGCAGCGTGACATAAAGCGCAGGGCGTTTGCCGCGTGCATACCAGGCCAGACCGCCATAGGCCACCGCCGGAAGCAGGTAGCCGATCAGCAGCAGATTGAGGAGCGGCCACGGCCCGGTGCTTTCACCGGTAAAGTAAGGGTTGAGGGCAAAGAAATGCGCCACCAGCACATTGAACATGGCGATGACGCCCGCTAGCATCGAGCCGTAACGAAAAATCGGGCTTGGGCTTTTCATATCAAGCGTCATCAACACGCCGGACATGCCGATGGTCAGCAGCGTGTAGATCGACTGTTCGCCCAGCGTCGGCACGGTATCTGACAGAACGCCGCCGTTCATGGCATGGCGAACGAGGATGGCGATAGCCAATAGCCCCATGAGGCTGGCAATGGCTTGCAGGAAGTTGCGCACACGCACGCCGGGCCAGCCGCGCAGCAACCATGCGGATGCGATGGCAAGCAGGGCCGGAACGCCGTATCCCGGCAAAAGCGCGTTGAAANCAGGCGTCGTCCCAAGGTTCTGCGGACCGACGATGGTCGGCTCCCAGGCGATGCGGCCCAGTACGAAAAGGCAGGCCAGCGCCATGGTCCACGGCAATGCCGCCCAGGAACTGCGTTGTGCTCCAAGCACAT
Source organism: Agrobacterium bohemicum (assembly GCF_002896715.1). Taxonomy (GTDB): domain Bacteria; phylum Pseudomonadota; class Alphaproteobacteria; order Rhizobiales; family Rhizobiaceae; genus Agrobacterium; species Agrobacterium bohemicum. Next base: position 623,831 of record NZ_PGEL01000027.1, on the reverse strand, counting down.
AGGCAAAGCCAATGACGGGAATGAGAAGGGTGGTGGCAAGCCCTGACGTCAGCGTGTGAACGGTGAAGGTGAAAGCCAGGAAGGAGCCGAGAACCATGACATTGATGGGCGCGATGAAGGCGTCATCCCGTTTCAGGTCCAGCCGGTAGGCGCCACCCAGCAGCACCAGGCCGATCGATAAACCATAGGCCGCATGCAGCCAGTCGCGGGTAAGATTGCCAAATTCCACGAAACTGATGATGCCGAGACCCAGCGGAACGACCGCGCCGATGATGGCCCAGAGAGTTCCGAAAGAGGGGTCTTTCGATGTCTTCCGTCGTATCGCCTCGAAGGAAAACAGGAGAAAGAGAATGCCCATGATCCGGGTCACGGGTCCCTGCACCGCATCGTTGATACCGACGGCGGACAGCGTCGTAGTACCATCACCCAGCGTCGGCAGGTAATTGACGCCGAAGCCTGCCAGCAGATTGGCGCAGCCAAGAGCTGCCAGCGATGCGAAGATGGCGGGCCAGACGGCATGGTTGCGCCCCGCACCCATTGCTGCCAGACCCAGAACGAGAACCGCCATTGCAAAGGCCGGATGCATCGTTACACCGGTTTCTATGACAGAAAATGCGAGAGCCGGTAACACGATGGCCAGAGATAGGGTTACGTTGAGATTGGACGGCGGCCTGCTCAGCAATTCCGCGATAGCGGGGAAATAGCTGTCCGAACGGGGCGCATACGTGCTGAGGTTGCGGGGTTGGCCGTGGTATTTNCCGGGCCAGACCCATATCGAACCGGCAATCATCGCAACAAGGCTGGCGATGACGGGTTCCGCCTCGATAACCGGCGTAAATATCATGTAGCCAACGGCCCAAAGGCCAAGGCCGACATTGGCAAGTGCGGGAACGAAGTGCCAGCGCTGTGTACGGGAGGCAGCCGCTGTGGCAAGCCATGACACGGTAAGAAAGCCGAACAGCGCCCAGATATTCGGGCTTTCGGTGGAAATCAACGCCGGTGTGACCATGGAGCCGAGAAGGCCGAGCCCGGCAAGCGCCTGACCATGCAACAGCGACAGGGCCAACGTTGCGAAGGCGACCAGCGCCAGAAGGATGAACGCGGTCGTGGGGCCGATATAGTCGTAAATACCGTAGGCGGCATAGGTAACGCCGAACAGGGTCAGTGCGCCCGCTGCCGTTAATACCCCCGGTATCATCGCGTTGGAGTATGCGGTGGCAATGCCGGGAACCGCCTTGCGACGGATCGCTTCGCCGGCCGCGGCCAGCAAGATGCCAAAGATTGCCGCCATGGCAAGGCGGACGGCAGGGCTGATAAGACCGCTCTCGATGGAGTATTTGACAAGGAAAATGCCGCCGAGCGCCAGCGCCAGACCGCCAGCCCAAACCGCCCAGCGTGCGCCGAGCTTGCTCTCGAAGCTTTCCTTCGGACGAGCGGCTGCTGGAAGCGTGAAGGTTTCAGCGTCTTCTTCCGTCAGCTTCTCATCAGGGACAGCCTGTGCGGCAACAACCGGGGTTTCTTCGGATGCATCGTGTGGCGCAACATCAGCCTGGAACGCTGCGGGCAAAGTTTCCTGTTCTTCTACGGCTGGCGCGTCCTGCGTGGGGAGGGCGACCACCCCGCCAGCAGCGATCTGCGCTTTCAGCTTCGTCAACTCCGATTCGACAAGCAAAAGCCGTCTGGAGTTTTTGATGCTGGCATTCAACGTGTAAANGAAGGCAACGACGTAGCCAACGATAAGCAGAAACAGGAACAGTGTCATAAGAACCCCGAATATGGTCCTGTTTTTNAAGCCTTTTCTAACGGCTTATGCAAGGCCGGTTGTGGGTGTCGCACTTATCCACCGCTTGGCAAGTTCGACATCGTCCAGCCCCAGTTCATGTCCCAGCGGCAGAACCGTCACTTCGGCATCGGCGCCGCTGCGGATCAGGTGCTCCCTCAACGCGTCGGCTCTGTCGCGGTAGCGGTCCGTTTTGCCCGCCGCCAGTGTCAGGCGTTTGCCGGAGAGATCGGCATCCGGCCAGTGCGTCAGCACCGGCATTGGTCGCAAANGTAGGGTATCTGCGGCAAATTCGGGGTAAAGCGCAAAGAAGGCGGCGAGGAAATTGGCGCCGTTGGAATGGCCGATGAAGCGCAGCTTTGCCTTATCGATATCATAAACGCGCAGGGCATCATCCATGAAGGCGGCAAAGGCTTCCGCTTCCGCCACGATGTCCTTCTGATCGAAGGTCGAATCGGCAAAGCGCCGAAACCAGCGAGCAATGTCTTCTTCCGTGCTGCGTCCGCGAACGCCGAGCAGCGTCGCATGCGGATTGGCCTTGTGAGCTAGAGCCATGAGGCTGGTTTCACTGCCGCCGGAACCGTGCAACAGAATGATTGTGCTGCCATCCGGCTCGGCAGGCGTGTAGAACCGGTGCACGAAAGGCAGGTCGCGATAGATGACGCGTTCTTCTCCGGGCATCGAAAACTGCGGTAACGCCACGCGCACATCCTCTTCGTCGCGCATGAAAAGCGGCGGGATGAACAGTTCCTCTCCCAATGTTTCCAAAGGTTCATCCACCGTCATGCCAGGCGCATCGGTCGCCATTTCGATCAGCACATCACCGGGTTCTCTGACGTAGAGAGAGGAGAAATACTTGCGGTCATGCGCGTTGGTGGTGGAGGAGTTGAGGGATTTCAGCGCCCGAAGCGTTTCGTTCAACTCATCCATATCAGCGGCACGAAAAGCGATGTGATCGACCGTGCCGGTGCCGGGCGCGCTGGACCAGAAGCCCGTCGCATCCCGGATATCGATGATGTCGCCCGTTGCTGACGCCATACGGCGAATGGCGCCGTGCTGGCTGTTGCGCTCATAGCCGAAATACCGCGCCAGAAAGCGCTCGGTTTCCTCCGGCACTTCGCTCAACATCGTCGCACCACGGATGCGACGAATGGCATGTTCCAGCGGAATGCCGGGCGCTTCGTGTGGCGTTGCGATAGGGAAGGCGGTGGTGCCGACCAGCTTGAGAATAAGGCCGTCAGGGTCTTTCAGACGAATGACGGGTTCACCGAATTCCTCCATCGGACCTTCGGTGCGGATGCCCGCAGAAAGTGCCCGTGTCAGCCAGAAGCCAATGCTGGCGGGGTCGATGGCAAGCGAGACCTCCAGCGTCTGGCCATAGCCAACCCGGCCGCGCGCGCCGTCCTCCCAGACGAGAAAGGTCATGAGAGAACCGGGCGAGGCGGCGTGATCGCCGTAAATCAGGTGAAGCTGCATGGCATCTTCAAAACCGGCAGTCCGCTTGACCAACCGCAGGCCGAGAAAGCCCGCGTAGAAATCCACATTGGCCTGCACCTTGCGGGTAATCATGGTGATGTGGTGGATGCCAAGGCCTGATGCCATGAATTTGTCTCCCGTGTCTCTGTCTGCATCCTATGTCCTTCGGCGCGGGGTTTTTCGCAATCCCGTGATTTGAGAACGATGCGTCTCCATTGTGAACAATCGCGTGACGATGATGACGATTTGCTCAAATACACCCTTCTAACGCTCATCAAAGCAGCGATGAGACTATAATTTAATCATATCTTTTTCGTGATCAAAAANTACGCTATTAGCGCTTGCCATCCCGGAAGAAATTGAGTTGTATGGCCTCAATATAAAAANTGCCTCCAGGGGGAGTATCGGATGTTGAAGCGTAGGCTGTTTGCAAGAACGGCGGCTATGGCCGCTCTTGGTATGTTCGCAGGTATCTCGATACCATCAGCGCCAGCCTACGCGGAAACACCCATCAAATTTACATTGGACTGGAAATTCGAAGGTCCATCTGCCGGTTTCCTGCTGGCGCTGGACAAGGGCTACTTCAAGGCCGAAGGGCTTGACGTGACCATTGACAGCGGCAACGGCTCGGTTGAAGCCATTCCGCGTGTCGCGACTGGGNCCTACCAGATGGGCTTCGGTGACATCAATTCCGTCATGAAGTTTCTGGACGAAGACCCCACCCAAAAGGTGAAGGCCGTCTATATGGTCTATGAGCGTCCGACATTCGCGGTCGTCGGTCGCAAATCCCTGGGTGTGACGGGCGATCCGAAATCCCTGGAAGGCAAGAAGCTCGGCGCGCNGCCGCCGGATGGCGCCTTTGCTCAGTGGAAGGCGTTCAAGCAGGTCGCGAAGATCGACGACAGCAAGATCGACATCCAGTCCATCGGCTTTCCGGTTCGTGAGCCGATGCTGGCGAAAGGCGATGTGGACGCCGTTTTCGGCTTTGCCTTTTCGGTCATCCTGAACCTGAAGGCCCAAGGCATTGCGGATGACGACATTTCCACCATTCTGATGGCAGAACATGGTCTGAATCTTTATGGCAACTCCGTGTTGGTAAACACTGATTTCGCAGAGAAAAACCCGCAAGCCGTGAAAGGCTTCCTGAAGGCGCTGGCAAAGGGCTTTGCCGACTCGGTCAAGAACCCGGAAGAGGGCGTAGCAGCGGTCTTGAAGCGCAATGAAACGCTCAACACCGACATCGAATTGCAGCGCCTGAACATGGCCAATGCCATGAACATCAAGACACCCTATGTCATCGAAAACGGCATGGGCGGGGTTGATCCTGCCCGTCTGGCAGCTTCCATCGAAACGCTGAAAGTCTCGGTTGGATTGAAGGGCAATGTGAAGGCTGAACAGGTCTTCGACGCCAGCTACCTGCCGCCGAAGACAGAGCGCATGCTGCCTTGATTGGATAAGGGTAGCCCACACACCGCCCCGCTCGTCATGCTCGGGCTTGACCCGACTAATCGTTGCGTTTGTCTCGACGGTTGGATCCTCGGCTCAGAGCCGAGGATGACGTAGAATATCGGGTAACGTTTCCGACACCTCCTAAACGCACTGAAAATTGGAACTATAGGAACAGGCATGCCTCATCTCGTCGAAATCGATGGTGTCGACATGCGCTACGGTGGCGCTGCCGGAACACTTGCCGTGTCGGGCCTCGATCTGACCGTTGACAAGGGTGAGTTCGCCGCCGTCGTCGGCCCTTCAGGTTGCGGCAAGTCAACCTTGATGAAGCTCGTTACCGGTCTGCATATTCCGCAAAAGGGCCACGTCATCGTTGCTGGCAGCCAGGTAACGAAGCCGGTGTCGATCGTCGGCATGGCGTTTCAGAACCCCACCATGCTGCCATGGCGCACGACGCTGGAAAACATTCTGCTACCGCTGGAAATCGTTGAAAAGCACCGTCGCAGGCTACGGGCGAACAAGGCGGAATATGTCGCCAAGGCTGAGCACCTGCTTGATATCGTCGGCCTCAAAGGCTTCGGCTCGAAATTTCCATGGCAATTGTCAGGCGGCATGCAGCAACGCGCCAATCTGTGCCGTGCGCTGATCCATGAACCGGAACTGTTGATGCTGGACGAACCCTTCGGCGCTCTGGATGCCTTCACACGCGAAGAACTCTGGTGCGTGATTCGCGATCTGCATGCAGCCCAGGGTGTCACCATCATCCTCGTGACGCATGATTTGCGCGAAGCGACATTCCTGGCTGACAAGGTCTTCGTCATGAGCGCGAGGCCGGGCAGGGTGTTGGCGCAACATCATGTGCCTTTCGCACGCCCGCGCCAGCTTGATCTCATGTATGAGAAGGACTTCAACGACATGGTCCAGCGCCTTCACGGTGAAATTGCGCAGGCGAGGGTGCCTGCATGAGCGCTTCAGCCCAGCCAAACAAGCCGCTGATGGACCGCATCAATTGGGTGAAGGCCGCGCCCTGGCTTTATACGCTGACGTTGTTTCTGCTCTGGGAGCTGTCGGTCTACGCGCTGAAAATGCCCCAGACCATTTTGCCATCGCCGGTGCGCGTCGGGCAGGCCATCATTCAATACTGGTCGCCGATCTGGAAGAATTCGCTACAAACGCTTTATACGACGACGCTCGGCTTTGCGCTTGCGGTCGTTGCAGGTCTCGCTATTGGCCTTTTCATCGGCTGGTCAAAAACCATTTATGCCGGGCTCTACCCGCTGATGATCGGTTTCAATGCCGTTCCCAAGGTTGCGCTGGTGCCCATTCTCGTCATCTGGTTCGGCATTGGCACCGTGCCTGCGGTGCTGACGGCGTTTCTAATTTCCTTCTTTCCCATCGTCGTCAATGTCGCCACCGGTCTTGCCACCATCGAGCCTGAGACCGAAGATGTGCTACGGGCGCTAGGGGCCAAGAAGATGGACATCATGCTGAAGGTGGGCATTCCGCGCTCCATGCCCTATTTCTTTGGCTCGCTGAAANTCGCCATCACACTAGCCTTCGTCGGCTCTGTCGTCTCGGAAACCGTTGCTTCCAATTACGGCCTTGGCAATATGATGAGCTCAGCCCAAAGCCAGTTCAACGTTCCCTTGGTGTTCGCTGGCCTGCTGATGCTGGCGGTGGAAGGCATTGCCATGTACGCGGTCATGGCCTGGATCGAAAAACGCATGACCGGCTGGGCACACCGCTCGACCATGGGGCAGTAATCACAAAAAGGCCGGTCATGATCGGCCTCCTGTTGCATGTTCTACTGCGCGGGTTGTTCGCTGATCTGCGCATCCCTCTCGTCGAATGCCAGCTTCAGTGACTTCGTCACCGCACGCGTTGTCACGAAGAAGTTTTCGCTGCGCGCCCAGTAACGCAAGGTCAGGGTCGCACTGTCATTGGTGACGGTATCGATGAACGTCGTGGGTGCCGGGTCAAGCAGCACACGGCTGTCCGAACGAGCGATGTCCAACAGCATATCCTGCGTCTCCTTGAGGCTCTCGCCCTTCGGTACCGTCACACTCAGCTCGTGACGACGGGTGGGAAAGCGGCTGTAATTGGTAATCGGCACGTTCCACAAGGTGGAATTCGGTGCCAGGCGGTAAAGCCCGTCGCTGGTTTTCAACTCTGTGGCAAACAGGCCGATTTCAACGACCGTACCAGTTACGGCACTTGTTTCGATATATTCGCCGACGCGGAAAGGACGCAGAACCAGCAGCATGATGCCTGCCGCAATATTCTGCAGCGTGCCCTGAAGTGCCAGACCAACGGCCAGACCGGCTGCACCGAGCGCGGCCAGAATCGAGGCGGTCTGTACGCCGAATTGTCCAAGAACCATGACCAGGACGAGGATGAGGACGATGTATCTGACAGCACCTGAGAAAAACCGTGCCAGCGTTTCATCGAAACCGCGTATGCGCGAAAGACCCTCAAAGGACCAGCGCTGCAACAGCATTGCGGCAATCCAGCCGACGATAAGGAGAAGGATAGCCCCGACGATCGAGAAGGAATATTGAACCATCAGTGCGCTTGCCTGGCGCAATGCCGCCTGAGATGCGACGAGGATATCGGTAGCCTGCTGGTCCATAAAAACTGCCTCTGTTCAATGTGTTTAATTTCGTAACGAACGATACCCGGCAGAGTTCCGCTTTTTTNGCGATCACGCCTGAAGCGGCAAAACGAAAGGTACGTTGCCATCGGTATCCGCACCGCGCCCTATCGTCTTGATCGCCGCGATCAGCGCGCCGCCACGACCCAGCAAACGGTCGCCGATTTCAATAATACGGGTGTTGGGCGTGGCGAAGGGGGAAACGCTGCGAAGCCGCGCGGCCAGAACAGCATCGTCCTGTTCCGGGTGGACCGTCAGCGAGACGATGACGGCCGCTGCCGGGGAGCGGGAAATGCCCATCCAGCAATGGACCAAAAGCGGCGCGGATTGATCCCAGCCATGAGCGAAGTCGATCAATTGCTGCACATGCACGTCATCGGGTGCGATCAGCTTGTCGGTGCCCTTGAAGGAAATATCGTTCATTTGCAGCGTCAGATGGCGCTCGGCAGCGATGACGGCAGGGCGGTGAAAAGCCTGCTCCTTGGCGATCAGCGTCACCATTTCGCGTGATTTGTGACGAACAGCCATTTCCGCAATTCTGGAAAGCGGCGACACAACGATAGCACTCATGGCTTTTCTTTTCTTAGCAGTTCGATGGTCTCGAAGCGTTCGACGAAACGGCGTTGTGCTTCCAGCGCCGGCATCGGGTCGATGTCGATCATGTCTTTGGTGATGCCGCGTGGCAGTCCGAAAAACTTCTGCGCCTCCACCATCGAAAACCCGGCAAGCTCGGTCGCCTCAAAGTAAGCCGCCACCGTGTCTGCCTTCTTGATGCGGTCTTTCAGATCGCGGCTGGCATGCGGCGGCAGGCCGAAACGCAGATGCACGGCCGCCTCCAGCCGCTTTTCCACACTCTTGTATCCGCCACCCACCACCGATTTGAAGGGGGAAATCATATCGCCGATGACATATTCCGGCGCGTCATGCAGCAGCGCCATCAACATGTGCTCGGGCGTAGCCCCTGCATCCATGCGGCAGAAAATGGTCTCGACGATCAGGCTGTGTTGAGCCACCGAGAAGGCCTGGTCGCCGCGGGTTTGGCCGTTCCAGCGTGCCACGCGCGCAAGGCCGTGGGCGATATCGGCAAGCTCGACATCGAGAGGAGAGGGGTCCAGCAGGTCCAGTCGGCGGCCGGACAGCATGCGTTGCCACGCACGCGGAGTTTTCGCAGCCGCCACCCTCAGTCCTCCGCGCTCGCTGTCGGGTCTGTGGCGGGAAAGCTGAGGCCACTCCATGCGGGCAGGGTGACGATAACGGTGACGCCGCCTGCGGTGATGTCGGCACCCGACGCCATCGCATCGGTAGCGCGATCCGTGCGGATGATGGCGAGCCCCGTTGTTCCGAGAACGGTTCCGAGGGTGCCGATGGGTTTGCCACCTGCGATGATTTCGGTGCCGGTTGCTGGCAGGTCTGCGCTGGCGGTGACGGTCACCACACGCCGTCTTGCCGTGCCCCGGTGCTTCATCCGTGAGACGACTTCCTGCCCCACGAAACAACCCTTCCGGAAGGAAACGCCGTCATTCACGTCCATCAGCACATCGTGCGGAAAGGCATCGTTCAGCGCGTAATCGGCGCCTGCCACGACCACACCGTTGGCAATGCGCAACGCATCATATGTGGATGCTTCACCGGATGCGCCGGAACCCGGAACCCGGTAAAGGTCGATACCCGCTTTTGCAAAGCGGCTGTCCTTGACGGATCCCTCCGGGCCGCTTTCATCCCAGAATACGCTCACACCCTCAACGTCACCTACCGCCAAATCCACAGGTGCGCGCAGCTTGTACATGGTCAGGCGGCGAAGCAGGGTATCCTGCTGATCTGCGCCGGTTTCCAGAACATAGTCAACGCCATCGCGCCAGATCAGGAATTCGAACATGATCTTGCCCTGCGGTGTCAGCAGCGCACCGGCGCGAGCTTCACCGTCAGGGAGCGATTCGAGATCGGGGGTAATCAGGTTCTGCAGAAAATCCGTGGCTCCGGTGCCGGAAATACGGATGAATCTGCGATCTGGTAAATAGGCGGAGGGCATGGGCGTTACCGTTCGGGTTTGTTGTCACCCGAACAGTTAGGGTTTTTGACGCGCTACGGCAAGCGTAAGCGGCTAGTCGCCCGCGGTAAAGAACTTCCACTGGCCGTCAGGCGATATGCCGATGCGGTAAANGCTGTAATTGCCGTATTCCTGCATGTCGGCCAGATCGCCAGCGGTGATGATGCGCAGCAGTTCCACCTTTTCCGGGGTCGTCAGGGTGGTGAGCGACTTTCCGGCGAAATAGGGGAAGACATACATCTCGTCAGGCGTGCCGACGTCGACATGCGCGTAACCAACGGACAGGAGGTCGATGATGATGGCCAGAACTTCCAGCCCATCTGGATCGCCGGAAANGCTTTTGAGCGCGGCAATCGGGTCATTGCCACTGTCGCCATCCACACGCGCCTGATTGGGGCCGGGATTGACGAGCGGGCGCAGTTTTTCAATGTCTCCAGTGGAGGCAGCGTCGATGATCAATTGGCGCAGACGGCGAACCGGCTCTGGTGCCTTGCTGATGTTATGCTCGATCTGTGTTGAAATCGCCGGCGCGTCGGGCTTGTCAGGCGCTGCCTGCTGCCCGGATGAGCGGTTTACCAGCGGGTCCGGCATGGGAATGCCATCCGAATCGCCTTCTACTGCTTCAGGCTCGACCGGCTGCTGCTTTTCTGTCGGCTTTTCGTTCTCGCTTGCGGCGTCCGGCGCTGGTCGAAGCTCGGACAGAGCATAGGCGCTATGGGGAACGCTGACGAATGCCAGCGAAAACATCAAGCAAAGCGCGGCAGAAGACCGCAAAAGCCTCTTGCTGGAGCAAGACATGAATGAACCCCGACTTACTGAATGATACGAAGAGGAGAGAATTCGCCCTCGAGCATGCGCTGGCGCAGCGATTCGAGCATCGCTTCAGCGCCTGCCTCGCCATGCATACGGATGGTTTCGCGCATGGCCAGAGCAATAGCGGCGTCGGCGATGATCTCCGGCTCGATGCCATCGGCCATACCATCGGCCCATGCTTCGTTCTGATGTTCCAGCGCGACCTGCATTTTTNCATGCACGATCATATCGTGGATTTCGTTACGGCTTGTTTGCATCTTTCATCCTCGACAGGCAGGCAACTCGTTACCACCCTGTTAACAACTCTAACAGTCTTTTATCAAANCGGCACGGCCTGCAGCCAAAAGAGGTTAATAAACCTCTAATTTCCAAACCTAGACGCTATTTCTTGTGCCAGTGTTGCGCCTTCGTTACGGTATTTCTCTTCTGCTGCGATTGCAGCGGGCGTGCAGGCCGTGTGCACCGCCGCAAACGTACGGTAACCGCGATTGAAAGCGGCGGTCATGCGTTGTTTGCGGTGTGGTTCGCTGGCCGTATCTGCGGCAAGCAGATCGTTCATCGATTTGCGCCATTCTTCCGAACCGGACGCCGGACAGATCGTTCGCAGATATTGGACAGCCCCCAGAATTTCCGACAGCCGAGCCATCTGGCTATCGTAGGGCGCGGGCTTGTCGACCGGCGCTGGCGGCGGCACTGACTTTACGGACGGCTGCGCGCCAACCTGCGACGCCAACGGCAAGCACATGCCGAGGCCACAAAGAAGAGAGAGCAAAATCCGTCGTTTCATCAGTTTACGCATTACCCGACATGTCGTTTCAACAACTTGGCACCAACTAGCCGCGATTCTGCTCAGCATTGCAACTGGCCCAGCAAACGTTCAGCGCATTCCACAACGCTGTCGGGCGCAGGCAGCGCGCGGATTTCTATGAGCGTATACCAGCCAGCGTCGATAGCATCGTCCGCCGCCGCCACAGCCGTGTCTTCGTCCGCTTCCACGGTAAAGACAGACAGGAAAAAGTGGCTCGTCAGCACACCTGCTGCGTCGAATGTCGGCAAATCATATGTTGCGAAAAGCTGTGGATGACGCGCAACAATGCCGGTTTCCTCCTGAAGTTCACGAAGGGCCGTCTCTTCCGGCGTTTCTCCGGGCTCACCCCTGCCTCCGGGAAATGCAAACATATTCTGCGATGGCGGGTTGATACGCCGCACGAGGAGCAAACGGTCGCCCCGGCGGACGATTGCGGAAGAGGCTGGTTGGGGCAGCGGCATGCGGTGTCCTCATAAGGTTAGACATCCCATTATGCGCTCAACCTTGCAGGAAACGTGGCGGCATCTTCCCGTTGTAGGGAAAATACCGAGAATAGGGGCGGGCTTCAGGCACGGCATTCAATATTGGATTGCTTCGGATATGATGCGCCGAAGGAATCGCAAACTCCATATCTACGTTCGCGGGTAAATTGAAATGAAACTCTATCTCATCTATGTCGCAGCGGCTTTAGCGGAAATTGCCGGATGTTTTGCATTCTGGGCGTGGCTGCGCATGGGTAAATCCGTCGGCTGGCTGGTGCCGGGAATGGTTGCTCTTGCGGCTTTCGCGTGGTTGTTGACCCTTGTTCCGACGGAGGCAGCGGGCAGGGCCTATGCGGCTTATGGCGGCATCTATATTGTCGCGTCGTTGATATGGATGTGGCGGGTGGCGTCATCTGCATTGCCGGGGCTTCGCTCATTCTGTTCGGACCGAGGGGTTAGGCCATGTGCGGTCGGTTTGTATTGAATGTGACCCCGGAAGAGGTGGCGGACTATCTGGACCTGATCGGGTTGGAGAATTTTCCGGCACGGTTCAACATAGCGCCGACGCAACCGATTCTCATTGTCGTGGAAGGCGCGCAGCCCGAACCGGGAAGCAACCTGCCGAACCGGCAGGCTATGCTGGTGCGCTGGGGCTTCATGCCCGGCTGGGTAAAAGACCCCAAGGAATTTCCGCTATTGATCAACGCCCGCTCTGAAACGGCCATCGGCAAGGCTTCTTTCCGCGCCGCGATGCGCCACCGACGCGTTCTCATCCCCGCTACGGGATTTTACGAATGGCGCAGACCGGCGAAGGAAGAGGGCGGAAAACCGCAGGCTTTTTACATCAAGCCCAGGAAGGGCGGCATCATCGCATTTGCAGGCTTGATGGAAACATGGTCTTCCGCCGATGGCTCCGAGGTGGATACCGGCGCGATACTGACCACCGCCGCCAACCGCTCCATCGCGCGCATTCACGACCGTATGCCGGTGGTGATTTCGCCAGAGGATTTCAGCCGTTGGCTGGATTGCAAGACGCAGGAGCCTCGCGACGTTCTCGATCTGATGAAAGCCGCAGACGAGGACTTTTTCGAGATGATTCCGGTGTCCGGCAAGGTCAACAAGGTCGCAAATACCGGCCCCGACCTGCTGGAACCGGTTGCGGAAGTGCTGGCTCCCGCGCCGAGAGACGATGTACAACTGTCTTTGTTTTAATTGCGGTTGATCATCTCGTTTCGAGATTCGAATAGACGCTGTTTCGCCCATTGGCCTTGGCAATATAGAGCAACTGGTCGGCGGCCGTCAGGTGTTGGTCGATTGAACCGTCTTTCTCGACTTCCACCACGCCAATGGAAATCGTCAGTGCCAGATCGGCACTGCTTAAGGCCTGGCCATTGCGCTCTATTTCCAGACGCAACAGATGGGGCAGAAACAATTATCCAAAAANGAATCGCGAAAATATAATCGTGGAAAGGCTTCCAATAGTTTTTACTCGGCGTGAACAGCAGGCCTTTACGTGAGTTTCAACGGCGTTATCCATTCGTTGACGAAAGAAACACGCAAAAAAGGCACCTGAAAAGGTGCCGTTTCTATTGGAGATGAGCGAGTAACGAAATGCTCGAACGCGGTGTTTACGAAAGCTGTACCGCTGGCAATCAGGCAGCTTTTGGTGCCTTGGGCTTGCGTGTCAGCATCATTGCAGCTGCTGCGACAGCCTTCAGGCCGAGCGGTCTGTAATGGCTGTTGAGGTCTGGCTTCACCGCCGATTCCGTCTTCTGTGTCTCGCTCATGTTTGTCTCCGATGTTCCCCTTGAACGCGTCGATCTGACGCCGTTCCTGGAAACCTCTCTCGAAGGAAATCATGACGAATTCGAGGCAATTTTAATCAATTGAAAACTACAGACTGCGACATTNCGTGTTCACTCACAGACATCATACCGCCGCAATGAAGCTGGCGGTTGTTCGAGTGAACTAANNGCCTCGGTCCATGCCGCCGCCGTGGTCATCATGGACATCCTCGATGGTCAGCGTGCCATAGCGCTTGTGCCAGATACGGGCGCTGAACGGCAGAAAGACCAGATAGGCGAGAACCGTTAGAACCAGCACTTCCCATGTGAAGCTCATCAACAGCGCGACATAAAGCACGACGATGAGGATTGCGGGCAGCACGAGGTCACGGCGGATGCGGCTTTCGGACTTGCCAGACCAGACGGGCAGGCGGCTGATGAGGAAGTAGGCGATCAAGACAGTGTAAGCCGCCGAAATATAAGCGAAAGTCTTGCCGGGTTCTATTCCGATGAAGCCGAGATAGACCGGTAAGAGAACCAGCATGGCACCCATTGGGGCGGGAACGCCGACAAAGAACTCGTTCTGCCAGGGCGCTTTGACTTCGCGCTCGGTCATGACGTTGAAGCGTGCCAGGCGAAGACCAGCCGCGATGACGTAGATGAGGGCGGCGATCCAGCCCAGCGAACGGGCTTGGTCCAACAGATACGCGTAAACTACGAGGGCAGGGGCAACGCCGAAATTCACGATATCGGCCAGCGAATCCATTTGTGCGCCGAACTTGGACGTCGCTTTCATCATCCGCGCCAGACGTCCATCGACACCATCAAGGAACGCAGCCAGCAAAACCATGGCGACTGCCAGCTCGAACCGGCNTTCGAAGGCGAGGCGAACGCCGCTCAGACCTGCACAAATTGCAAGGACAGTGACGAGATTGGGAATGACGAGCCGCAACGGGATTTCCCGCAAGCGCGGCCCACGTCCGCTGTCATTGGTGATCTCAGGTTTGCCGTTGGCGCTTGCTTCGGACGTCGGCGTTTCCATGGTGCTGCTTCCCTGTCGTTTGATCAACCGCGACGGCTGACGAGCGGACCCTTGGCCGAGCCGAACTCCGCCAGAACCGTTTCACCGGCAATGGCCGTCTGGCCGATGGAAACGCGCGGCTGGAAACCTTCCGGCAGGAAGATGTCGAGGCGTGAGCCGAAACGGATGAGACCGAAACGTTCGCCGGCATCGACGGGCTCGTTCGGCTTTACCCAGCAGACGATGCGGCGGGCAACCATGCCTGCGATCTGCACGACGCCAACCTTGCCATGTGCTGTTTCGATAACGAGGCCATTGCGCTCATTGTCTTCGGAGGCCTTGTCGACTTCGGCGTTGAGAAACAGGCCGGGGCGGTAGGCAACGTTGATGATGCGGCCACGCACGGGTGCGCGGTTCACATGGCAGTTGAACACGTTCATGAACACGGAAATACGAACCATAGGCTCTTTGCCAAGTTCCAGTTCCAGCGGCGGTACGACGGTCATCACGGCAGAAACCTTACCATCGGCAGGGCTGATGATGAGATCGTCATCCTGTGGCGTCACACGCTCGGGGTCGCGGAAGAAGTAGGCGCACCATGCGGTCAGAACCAGACCCACCCAGAAAAGCGGTTCGGCTATCCAGCCAAGCACCAGGGATGCCACGAAAAAGGCGGCAACAAAAACATAACCTTCCTTATGGATTGGCACGATGGTGTTGCGAATTGTGTCGAACAGATTCATTGATCATTCTTCTCCGAAATTATGGTCGGTTGCTCATTGTCGCAAANCCGCTGCACAGTTTTGCGCGACATGCTGCATATAGTCACTCAACGACAATATACATGTCCTGACGCGACAAAACACGCATTGGTGACTACAGGCAAATAGCGCCCGGAGCAATGTGTCGCAGTGCGCAAGCGCTGTTATACCGGTCAATGCGCGGGTTCACCGCGGTCCACGACGCCCAGATCGTCCATCTCGCGCACTTCGCGCAACCGTTCCTCTGCCTGAATGGCCTCGCGCTGGCGGCTCCACATGGAGGCATAAAGCCCGCTGGATGCAATGAGCGATGCGTGGGTGCCGCGTTCGGCAATCATGCCGTCCTTCAGGACGATAATTTCATCCGCACCGATGACCGTGGAAAGCCGGTGGGCAATGACGAGCGTGGTACGGTTTTTNGACACCACGTCCAGTGCGCTTTGAATTTCCTGTTCGGTATGGGTATCGAGCGCCGACGTCGCTTCATCGAGAATGAGAATGGGCGGTGCCTTCAAAATGGTGCGGGCAATGGCAACACGCTGCTTCTCGCCGCCGGAAAGTTTCAAGCCGCGTTCGCCGACCATGGTCTGGAAGCCGTTTGGCAGCTTGGCGATGAAGCCGCTGATCTGCGCGGCATCGGCTGCCGCCATCACGTCCGCCTCGGTTGCATCCGGCCGCCCGTAGTGAATGTTATAGGCGAGCGTATCGTTAAACAGTACCGTGTCCTGCGGCACCATGCCGATGACGGAGCGCAGGCTTTTTTGCGTCACATCGCGAACGTCCTGCCCGTCGATAGTGATCGAGCCACTCTGGATATCGTAAAAGCGATAGAGGAGGCGCGACAGCGTAGACTTGCCCGCACCGGATGGCCCGACAATGGCCACCGTCTTGCCCGCGGGAACATCGAACGAAATGCCCTTGAGAATAGGCCGTTCGGGGTCATAGGCAAATCGTACATCGCGAAANCAGAGCGCACCGGTGCCGATGTGCAGCTCCTTGGCATCCGGCGCATCCACGACTTCCGCCTCCACTTCCAGCAAGTCGAACATCTCTTCGATATCGGTCAGGCCCTGACGGATTTCCCGGTAGACGAAGCCGATGAAATTGAGCGGTACGGAAAGCTGCAACAGAAGTGCGTTGATGAAANCGAAGTCGCCGATGGTCTGCTCACCACGCTGTACGGCCATCGCCGACATGACCATCATCACCGTCGAACCGATGCCGAAAATCACGCCCTGGCCGAAGTTGAGCCAGCCGAGCGATGTCCAGATCGCGGTCGCAGATTTCTCATATTTTGCCATGGAGGCATCGAAACGATTGGCTTCCATCTGCTCGTTGCCGAAATATTTGACGGTTTCGAAATTCAGCAACGAATCGATCGCCTTGGTGTTGGCATCTGTGTCGCTGTCATTCATGGAGCGGCGAATGCCGATGCGCCAGTTGCTGGCCCTTATCGTGAACCAGATATAGGCCCACACGGTTGCGACAGTCACCGCGACATACCAGAAACCATAGGTCAGCCAGAAGATGACGGCCGTCAGCAGGAACTCGATGATCGTTGGTGTGGTGTTAAGAATAGTGAAGCGGACGATGGTTTCGATCCCCTTCGTGCCGCGTTCGATAACGCGGGACAGACCGCCGGTCTTGCGCTCCAGATGGAAGCGCAGCGACAGCCGGTGCATGTGCACGAAGGTCTTGTAAGCCAGTTGGCGAACAGCGTGTTGGCCGACGCTGGCAAACAGCGCATCGCGCAACTGGTTCAGACCGATCTGAATGAGGCGCGTCAGATTATAGGCGAGAACCAAAGCCACGGCACCCAGCAGGAAAACGGGAACGAAGCCCGCCATATCCAGCTTGCCGTTCAGCGCGTCCGTTGCCCATTTGAAGAAATAGGGGACGGAAATCAGCACGAATTTGGCAACGATCAGAAAGACGGTTGCCCAGACCACACGCATCTTGAGGTCGGGTCTGCCCTGCGGCCACATGTAGGGCCACAGATTGATGATGGTCTGCAGCGGGTTGCCCGCATCCGCTGAAATCGTCTTTTTCTGGTCGGTCATAACATGCTCCGGCGTCTGCCGAGCGGCAGACAGCAAGACGGCGGCCCACTGATCCGAGCCGCCGTTCTGACATTAAATAATATGGCACATAACACTCGCAGTGTTGCGAGAGCATGACTTAGTTTCGCATCAACCGTTTGCGATGAAGTTCTTCCGCATTCGGCAAGGCATTTTCAGGAACGCCGAAAATCTGGCCCGGCTCGATGAGATCAGGATTTTTGATCTGGTCCTGATTGGCGAGATAAATGGTGGTGTAACGCACGCCCTGGCCGTAAACGCGGCGAGAAATCTGCCACAGCGTATCGCCGCGACGAATGATGACAGCGCTATCGCTGTGGGCCAGAGGTGCCTGCTCGAACGTTTTGGGACCCGGCGCCGCCTGTGTCTGCGCCTGCGCCGAAGGGGCATCGGCAGAGGCTGGTGCGGGGGCATTCAGTTCTGCGAAGCGATCTGCCAGTCCGGCAATCTGCTTGCCAACTGCCGCGACGTTTGCTGGCAATCCATCGATGATCGTGAACAGCGCGCGCGCCTTGGCGGCGATGTCACCGGTGAAAGTCGTAAACGCCGTGTCCGCAGTAGCGGCGGTACGGAATTCAGACAGGGATCGCAGCGCGATCGCCGTTGCCGATTTCGCTGCGGCCACCTCTTCCAGAGCAGGCGTTTTGCCGTCCTTGTAGAGCCCGGAAAGAATGGAGAACGCTTTCGTCACGTCGATGCGCAGTGCTTCGAATGCGGAGCGATCGCTGACAGCGCCCGGCGTTTGGGCAGCAGCGGCATTGGTATCGGCAGATGGCTCGGCCGGTGCCTTTNGCATGGCAACGGTGGCCTGATCCGTCTCGGGACGGGCGAACGGCACACGTACCCGAACGGTCACGTTGCCAGCCGCATCCAAGGCTTCCGCCGTGACGATATGATTGCCGACTGCGAGATCGACATCGCCTTCTATCACGAAACTGCCGGACGCTTCCGCCTTGCCATTGCCGATCTGCTTGTCATCCACCAGCACGCGCACGGCAGCACCGGCGGGAGCTGAGCCCGCGACGAAGATCTTCGAACCTTCGAATTCCACGGCCAGAACACGGATAGCAGCGGTTTCGGATGGCGGCGTGGCAGCAGGCGCCTGGCTTGCGGGAGCCGTCGTTGCATTATTTNGCGGTTGCGCAGCATTTGCCGTTTGCGGCTGTGCTGGCGTTGGTGTGGTTTCCGCAGGCGGCGTTGCACCCGGTGCGGCGTCAGGCACGCTCATCAGGCGGCTTGCCTTGCCCGGTGTCGTCACCATGGCAAGAAGCTCGCCGTTTTTCTGTGCTGGCACGGCGACAGTTGCCGTTTCCTGAGATTGTACTGTTGCGCCATCCTTGCCGGTTGAGCGCAGAATGATTTCGTGATCGCCGGGCTTCAGCGGGTTGTCGAGAACGGCAACGAAATCGCCGCTTCCCTCAACCGTCGTCTGCGCGATGACCTGACCGTTGTTGACGATTTCAAGCCTCGAACCGGGAACAGCCTTGCCCGCGATAACGGCGGAGCCATCCGGCTCAACGCGAAGCACATCGAAGGTTGGCACCTTCGCCGCATCGGCAGGTGCCGATGCCGGGGCAGGCGTGGTTGCTGGACCCGTAGGCGCTGCCGCCGGTTTTTCCGGTATTGGCGCACCATCGTCGGTGCCGGCAAAGACGCCAGCAAGACGACGAACCTCGGCTGCGGCCGCGGTTGCATCCGTTGGCAAGCCACGCAGGAAGGCCATTGTTCTCTCAGCGGCGGTGCGCGCCGTGGTGATCAGCCGCGAGGTGGTCTCATCGAGAGATTCAGGAATATCGACATTATCAAGTTCCTTCAGCGAGTCCTCGACGCGCTTGCGGGCGGCGGCGAACTCTTCGTTGGACGGAACCTTGTTGTCTGCAAAACGGCCGGTCATGTCCTTGATGGACTGCGTTGCCGATTCAGCCAGTCGGCCGACCTTTTCGGCGATGTTGGCGGTATCCTTCGCAGCATCCGACAGGAGGTCGCCGGCTTTTTCGCCACCCATCTCCACGCTGTTCTTGACGTCGTTGCCAGCCTGATTGATCACATCACCAATCGGCTTGTCGTCGCTCGATATGCGTGGAAGAACGAAGAAGACCATGAGCAGCGTCGCGACACCGAGCACGATAAGTGCCAGCAGTCCGGCCCTTTTGTTGTTCATTATCTATCTCCGGGTAACGTTCTTGTCTTTACGTTGCGATAGCTAGCGTCTAAGTCNTGCGCGCACAAGCGGCACCCCTGCAAAAGCGGTGTTTCAGGGCTGTCAGTCCCCAAATTTTCTTGACGGATCGGCCAGCCCATAGTTCCTTCGTGCCATGACTGAAGAAAATACACCGATTCGATCCATCTGCGTTTATTGCGGCTCCCAACCCGGACGTGATCCGGCCTATATGGAAGCGGGACGCCTTCTCGGAAAATCCATCGCCGAAAACGGCATTCGCCTCGTTTATGGCGGCGGCACAAAGGGCATCATGGGTGCCGTTGCAAGCGGCGTGCTGTCCAACGGCGGCGAAGTCACCGGCATCATACCGGATTTCCTCGTGGATATGGAAGCAACACGCCATTCTCTCGGACAATTGAACGAGTTGATCATCACCAAGGACATGCATGAGCGCAAGCACATGATGTTCGAGCGCTCAGATGCCTTCGTCACCTTGCCTGGCGGCATCGGCACGCTCGAAGAGATCGTAGAGATCATGACATGGGCACAGCTTGGCCGTCATGCCAAGCCGATGGTCTTCGCCAATATCAACGGCTTCTGGGACCCGATGCTGGAACTGATCCGCCATATGCGTGATCAGGGCTTCATCCACCGCGCGCATCTTCTGAACCCGCTCGTCATCGATGATATCGCCAATATCGTTCCCGCCATCATCGAACGCGCCGAAGCGCAGCAAAACCCGGAAGGCGATCCATCGGTCATCTCGCAGTTGTGAGACTTCAGAGCGTCAAAGCCTATTTCGACGCTCTGCTTCGTATCAGGCCCGGCACGGTATAGATCACCAGTGCCAACCAGATCATGATGAAAGCGATGAGGCGCACCGTATCGAACGGTTCGTGGAAGACGAAGATGGCGATGATGAAGATCATCGATGGGGCGATGTACTGCATGATGCCGATTGTGGAGAGCTTCAGCAGCTTTGCGCCATTGCCGTAAAAGATCAGCGGCGTGGCTGTTACGATGCCGCTGGCAATCAACAGCCATGTATCCGTCGGCGTTCCCGCCATGAAATGCGCCTGACCGGTGCTCATGAGATAGATGATGAAGGCCAGCGCAGGCGGGGTGAGCAGCAGCACTTCCAGCAGGAAGCCTTGCGTTGGCCCAATCGGCAGTGTCTTGCGGAAGAAGGCGTAAAAGCCCCAGGATACCGTCAGCGCAACGGAAACCCATGGCAGGCTGCCCGCATGCCAGGTCAGCAAGCCAACCGCCGACGCCGACAGCATGATCGCGCAAATCTGCACGCGGCTCAGTTTTTCCTTCAAAAGCACGGCACCCAGAAAGATGCTGAACAGCGGATTGATGAAGTAACCAAGGGCAGCATCCAGCGCGCGACCCGTGCCGATGGCCCAGATGTAAATGCCCCAATTGATGCTGATGATGGACGCTGTGAGGCTGGCCATGGCCAGCATGCGCGGTGTGGTCAGCGCCTTTTTGATTTCGGTGGTACGGCCAAGGATGATCAGCACGGCGGCTGCAATCGGCACCGACCAGACGACACGATGCGCGATGATCTCGAAGGGCGACACATGCGCCACCGCCTTCATGTAAAACGGCAGAAAGCCCCACAGGATGTAGGCGACGAGAGCATATACAAACCCGCGTGTGCTATCGCCAGATTGCGGGGCGGGAATTGTCTGGTTCATTGCCATGGGAGCCGCCAGTTGAACAGGAAAGCACCGGCCTATTCTTCTTTGACGTTATATACCAATTCATTCGTGTGAAGAATCTGGTGAAAAAAGCTTCATCTGCTGAAAAANTGGATACGCCGCCTGAATCGAAATATCAGGCGGCGTTGCTATTGCTTTGTAAAGATTCGCGTTATTTGCCTGCAAAGCGATCCGTTGCGCGAATGAGCTGATCGAGAATGCCGGGTTCGCTGAGCGCGTGGCCTGCGGCCTCCACGATGTGCAGATCGGCCTTCGGCCACGCCTTGGAAAGCTGCCAGGCATATTTCAGCGGGCAGGGCATGTCATAGCGTCCATGCACGATGACGCCGGGAATATCCTTGAGCTTATAGGCATCGCGCAGAAGCTGGCCGTCTTCGAACCATCCGGCATTGACGAAGTAATGGGTTTCGATGCGTGCAAAGGCGATTGCATATTGGTCCTCGCCGAACTCATCCACACGGCCTTGGTCCGTCACCAGTGAGATCGTCGCGCCTTCCCACTGGCTCCACGCCTTGGCGCATTCCAGCTTCTTCTTTTCATCCGTGCCGGTCAGATAGCGGTTATAGGCCGCCATTGTTTCGTGGCGCTCGGCCTCGGGAATGGGCGCGATAAAGGTTTCCCAGCGGTCCGGGTACATTTCGGAGACGCCGAACTGGTAATACCAGTCCAGTTCAGGCTTGGTCAGGGTGTAGATGCCGCGCAGTACCAGCTCGCTCACACGCTGCGGGTGCGTTTCCGCGTAGGCAAGCGCCAGCGTCGAGCCCCATGAACCGCCAAACACCTGCCATGTCGCAAAGCCGAATTTTTCCCGCAGCTTCTCCATATCCGCCACCAGATGCCATGTGGTATTGGCCTCCAGAGACGCATGCGGCGTGGAGCGTCCGCAGCCGCGCTGGTCGAACAGGATGACGTCGTAAAGGGCCGGGTCGAACACGCGCCGGTGCGTAGGGGTGACTCCGCCGCCGGGGCCGCCATGCAGAAAAACCGCAGGCTTGCCGCCTTTTGTGCCGACACGCTCCCAGTAGATCACATGGCCATCACCCACATCCAGCATGCCGGTTTCGAAGGGTTCGATCTCTGGATAAAAGCTGCGCAAGGTGTCACTCATCTATTGTCCTCAATTCACACTGTCTTCAGGTGGCCAAACCTCGGTATCATGGTCCGGGTGCTGGTAAGAGACCATGGTGTTCTCATCCAGGCTTTGCTCCGCATGTGGCTTGTCGAATAGCGTCTTGATCCACGGCATCTGCATATGCACGTTGACCTGAACCTGCGGCTCGATCTCCTGCGGATGATCGAATGCGCCGATAGCAATCTCGACGCCGCCGGGATGATGATAGGTCAGTGGCGTGCCGCATTTGTTGCAAAAGCCGCGATGGATTTTGGCAGAGGAGCGGAAAAGACTTGGCTGCCCGCGCGTCCATGTCAGATGCGCCTGATCCGCCGTGACCAGCGCACCGAAGAAATTGCCGAACTGTTTCTGGCACATGCGGCAATGGCAGATGGAGGGGCGGCCAATCTTGCCCGCATGAAACCGCACCGCGCCACACTGGCAACCACCGGAATAACCCGCTTCACTCATTGATTTTTCTCCTGTGGCCACGCCTGCGTGTCGTGGTCGGGATGCTGATAGGATGTAAGGTCGGCTAGATAGTCCACCGATGTCAAATCGTCTTCCGTCGGCACGGCGGGNAGGGTATGGAGAGTATCCACGAAGCCGATCTTCCGTTCGATACCCCATTGCATTGATGGCGCAAAAGCCGAGGGGTCGTCAAACGCCCCCGCTGCAACCGCCATACCGTCAGGCGCCTCATAGGTCAGCGGCGTGCCGCAATCGGCGCAAAAACCACGGCTCACGACACTGGAAGACCGAAACCGCTTCGGCTCGCCCCGCGTCCATGTGAAGTCGGCACCACGCACGGAAACCAACGGCGCATAATAAGCCCCGAACGCCTTCTGGCACATGCGGCAATGGCAGATGGATGCGTCGTTCAGGTCGCCCTCGACACGAAAACGGATCGCACCACATTGGCAGCCACCGGTGTGGATGGAATGTGTCATGACTAGCTCCCTTTGATCCAGTTTTCGAGCTTTAGTCCCTCTACGCGAGAAAATTCCCTGATATTGTTGGTGACGAGAATGATACCCAGTGAGAGTGCATGCGCTGCTATGAAANTGTCTGTTGTGCCAATCAGTGTGCCGCGTTGCTCCAAAGACGTTCTTATATCGGCATAATGTCGGGCTGCAGGTGCATCGTAATCGACAACCGCTATTCGGTTGAGCAGCCCTTCGACCAGATGCGAAAGCCTTGCTGATCCCTTGCGCTTAATGCCGAAGAGAATTTCTGAGAGAACGATTGAGCTTATACAGATGTCATCTTGGTTGAGATGATAAAGCTTTTCTGCGGTGAGTCCGAATGGATTTCGGACAACGTCGGACACGATATTGGTGTCCAGCATGTAGCGCGCTGTCGTCATATATCAACAGACCTCGGTGGCGGTTCATCGAGATCAAATTCAGGGACATCTTCCTCAAGCGGGTCCTGCTGCCGCAACCACTCGATGATATTGCCCTTGCGACTATCAGTCGGCTCAATGATCAGGCGGTCACCATCCTTATGCATGACCGCTTCGTCACCAGGAAGTTCGAATTCCACGGGGATACGAACCGCCTGATTGCGTCCGTTTCGGAATAGCTTGACGTGTCGCTCCGCGCTCATCGTAACCTCAATTATTAGGCATATGCTTCAGCATAGGCCTAATATCAGGAGGACGCAAGAAAGCGATCATAACAGATTGAGGCTACCGCTTGATCTCCCAGGTCGTCACCCGCTCACCACTCTCCTTGTCCTTGCCATCCTTCAACTGAATGCCCTTGGCAGAAAGCTCGTCCCTGATGCGATCTGCCTCCGCGAAATTCTTCGCCTTCAGCATTTCAAGACGCATGGCGACAAGTGAGTCTATGGCATCGGCAATAGCCTCATCCACCTCCGCCTTTTTCGGTAAAACACCCAGCAATTCTGCACTTGCAGCGAATGCAGGCAGTTTTTCCGGGTTGGAATTGGCGGCTTGGGCAAGTGCATGCAGAGCCTGCACGGCAGCTACGGTGTTGAGGTCGTCGGCCAGCGCGTCCAGAATGGTTTCGTCTGGTTCGACATCACCAACGTCAGCCGCAGGCCACTTGGCCAGCAGGCGTTCGGCCTCCTCCAACCGCTTCACCGAAAAATCGATCGGCTCGCGGTAATGCGTCATCAGCATCGCAAGGCGCAGCACTTCGCCCGGCCATTGGCGACCGCCGAATTTTTCCGTGTGCAGCAACTCGTAAATGGTGATGAAGTTGCCATCCGACTTCGACATCTTGCGGCCTTCGACCTGCACGAAGCCGTTATGCATCCAGACATTGGCCATGACCTGCGTGCCGTGGGCGCAGCGGGACTGGGCGATCTCGTTTNCATGGTGCGGGAAGATCAGGTCCAGCCCGCCGCCGTGAATGTCGAAGACCTCGCCGACGTAACGTCCGGCCATGGCCGAGCATTCGATATGCCAGCCCGGACGACCGCGACCCCACGGGCTTTCCCAGCCGGGTTCGTTGTGGCTGGACAGTTTCCAAAGCACGAAATCGCCGGGGCTTTTCTTATGGACCTCGACTGCGACACGCGCACCAGCCTGCTGCTCATCCAGCGGTCGCTTGGAAAGCTGGCCGTAATCACCCATGGATTTCGTATCGAACAGCACTTCACCGCTCGCGACATAGGCATGGCCGCGCGTGATCAGCTTTTCGATGATCTCGATCATCTGAGGAATGTTGTCGGTGGCGCGGGGCTCGACGGTTGGCTCAAGGCAGCCGAGCATGGCGACGTCGTCATGGAACTGCTGCGCCGTCTTTTCCGTCACCGCGTGGATGGCGTCGTTCAGCGGCAGGTTGGGGTAATCGCGCAGCGCACGAGCGTTGATCTTGTCATCGACGTCGGTGATGTTGCGCGCATAGGTGACATGCGCATCGCCATAGACGTGGCGTAGCAGACGATAGAGCACGTCGAAAACGATGACAGGACGGGCATTGCCGATATGGGCGAAATCATAGACTGTCGGGCCGCAGACATACATGCGGACATTGTCGGCGTCGATCGGCTGAAAATCAGCCTTTTCGCGGGTCAGCGTGTTGTGAAGTTTCAGGCGCAAGGACATGTGGCACTTCCTTAAGGGCAATCAGTTTCCCAGCCGGAACGTTTGTCTGCTTTTGACCTTTCGGGAGACGAAAACGATCTGGCCGGGTGTGAGACCAGCAAAATTTAACTCAGCAACAGCAGCAGATCGTTGTTTTCATGGCTTGCGTTATGAAACGGCAGGCGGATTTGGTCAAGAGCGATGGTGCAGAGGCAGCGCACCATTCGCTATCGTCATTCCGGTGCGCGGTAACTGACAAATTTACGGTCTCTGACAACATAAATCTTGCCTGTTTCCGTCAGCGCCGGTGAAGTCAGCGGCAGAAGGGCTGCGGCAACTTCGGATGGATGGGGCAGGGTATCAGGGTCTTCGCCGGGCATGGCCTGCGCACGCATTGCGGTGCGCGTAGCACCCGGGTTGATGCTGTTGACGCGAAGCGCCGTCTTTTCCGTTTCCGCCGCCCATGTGCGGGCCAGCGCTTCGACGGCGGCCTTGGAGGTGGAGTAAGCGCCCCAGAACGGGCGACAGGAATGCGGTGCACCGGATGACAGGATCAGCGCTCGCCCAGCATCTGATTTCAGCAAAAGTGGCTCAACCGAGCGGATCAACCGCCATGTGGCGGTGACGTTGATGGTCATCACCTTTTCGAACACCTTCGCTTCGATGTGGCCGACAGGCGAAATGACGCCGAGAACGCCGGCATTGGCGACGAGAATATCCAGCTTGCCCNAGCGCGCGTTGATGGAAGCACCGAGCGCATCGATGGCATTCATATCTGCCAGGTCGAAAGGCACCAATGTCGCGGTGCCACCCGCAGCCTTGATCGCATCATCGAGGTCTTCAAGACCACCAACCGTGCGGGCGCAGGCAATCACATGCGCGCCTGCTTTTGCCAGTTCCAGCGCCGTGAAATAGCCAATGCCGCGGGATGCGCCGGTAACGAGCGCGATGCGGCCCTTGAGGTCTGTCGTCATTGTCTCCCCCGAGAATGATGTCGTGCGGCCATGGGCCGAAAGCCCGCGCATGGCGCGCGGGCGAACGTGGATCAGCCGTTGCTGGCCAGCATGGAANTCTTGTTGCCCATGGACTCGCCGTTCTTATCGAGCAGGCGGGTCGGATATTCACCGGTGAAATAATGGTCGGTAAACTGCGGGCGAGCCGGGTTGCGATCCACACCGCCAACGGCCTGATAGAGACCGTTGATGGACAGGAACGCCAGAGAATCAACGCCGATGAATTTCGCCATATCAGCAACATCTGCATACTGGTTGGCCAGCAGCTTGTCGGCGTCAGGCGTATCTATGCCGTAGAAATCCGGGTGGAAAATCATCGGGCTGGCAACGCGGATGTGAACTTCCTTGGCACCGGCTTCGCGGATCATCTGCACGATCTTGACCGAGGTTGTGCCGCGCACGATGGAGTCATCCACCAGAACGACGCGCTTGCCTTCGATCATCGCCCGGTTGGCGGAATGCTTCAGCTTCACACCCAACGCACGAATGGATTGCGTCGGCTCGATGAAGGTACGACCGACATAGTGGTTGCGGATGATGCCATATTCGAACGGAATGCCGCTTTCCTGAGCAAAGCCAAGAGCCGCAGGTGTTCCGCCATCCGGCACCGGAACAACGACATCGGCTTCGAGCGGCGCTTCGCGGGCCAGAATGCTGCCCATGTTCTTGCGGGTCGTGTAGACGTTGCGTCCGCCCACGACGGAATCGGGACGGGCGAAATAGACATATTCGAACAGGCACAGACGCTCGGGCTGCGGCTTGACCGGCTTGCGGGCATCGATGGTGACAGAGCCATCCGGCTGTATCTCGCAGATGATAACTTCGCCGTTCTCCACATCGCGCACGAACTTAGCGCCGATGATATCAAGTGCACAGGTTTCCGAGCAGAAGATCGGCTTGCCATCGAGATCACCCATGACAAGTGGGCGGATGCCCGTGGGGTCACGGGCGGCAATCAACTTGGTACGCGTCATGGCCAGCATCGAATAGCCACCTTCCATCTGGCGGATGGCATCGATGAAGCGATCGGCCGTGGAGGAATGGCGGGAGCGGGCGATGAGATGCAGAACGACTTCCGTATCCGAGGTGGACTGACAGATGGCGCCGGTTGCGATGATCTGGCGGCGAAGCGTCAGACCATTGGTGAAGTTCCCGTTATGGGCAACCGCGATGCCGCCTTCTTCCAGCTCGGCAAACAGGGGCTGTACGTTGCGCATCGCCACTTCGCCAGTCGTTGAGTAGCGCGTGTGGCCTATACAGATCGAGCCAGGCAGACGGGCGAGGGTAGCCGGGTTGGTGTAGTGATCGCCGACGAGGCCCATGTGGCGTTCCTGGTAGAAACGCTTGCCATCGAACGACACCATGCCTGCGGCTTCCTGACCGCGATGCTGGAGAGCATGCAGACCAAGTGCCGTCAGTGCCGCCGCATCCGGGTGCCCCAGAATGCCGAATACGCCGCATTCTTCATGCAACGTATCGCCATCGAGAATGTCGTTGAGGGTGGAATGCGAAAGCGGCTCGTTCATCTGGCTTGCCTTTGCTTAAGTACCAAAAACAAAAACCGCGCTGGTGAGCGTTATTCTACCAGTGTGGTCTGTCTGCTGCTTGAAGTGAATGTCTAGCACAAATAGCGCGCCCTGCATGCATTGCAAGGCGCGCTTGATGTCAATTCGTCGTGGTCGGCGCGGTCGTTGCCGGAGCATCGTCTGCAGGTGTCTGTTCGGTGGCACCCTCCGGCGGCTTGCCGAGAATGCGTGCGCGGATTTGCGGTTCGATATTATCAGGCAACGCCGCTTCCAGCTTGGCGACCAGGCCATCCAGGAACGGCTTGGATTTTGCCTGCGTCACCCATGTCGGCTGCGTTCTGACATCGACCAGCCAGTTCCAGAAGGCAACGGCGACCACCAACAGAAGAATGCCGCGTGCTGCGCCGAACAGGAAGCCTAAAGTGCGATCCAGTGCGCCAATGCGGCTGTCGATGATGAAATCGGCAATGCGCGACGTTATGAACGAAATGATGATGAGCGCGACGAGGAAGATGACACCGGCAGAACCGGCAATCGCGATCTTGTCGTCATCCGTGTAGTTGCGCGCATAGGGCAACAGCATCGGATAGAGATAATAGGCGGCTGCGACCGAACCACCCCAACTGGCGATGGACAGAATTTCACGCGAAAACCCTCGCACCATGGCGAGAACAGCGGAGAACAGGACAACGGCGAGAACGATGCCGTCGAAAATCGTAATGGGCATTTACCAACTCCGGAGNTCGCGACACTGAATGGAAGCGCCACTGTGCCAACTTTCGTTCCTCTTACACTAGCCGTTTAGCCAGCGAAAGGATCAATCTTAGTCTTCCTCAACCTGTCTGAACCGATTGCCTGAACCCGCGATGCGAGAGACAAGGTCCGGCAGGCTTTCAATCTCGGTCCAGCGCCCTTTGGAACCCTTCGGCAACTCAGCAGAGGCCGACGGCAAAAATGCGGTGGAAAAACCGAGTTTTTCGGCCTCTTTCAACCGTTGCCCCGTGTGCGACACGGGCCTGACCGCGCCCGACAGGCTGACCTCGCCGAAATAGACGCAATCGGCGGGCAGGGCAAGACCGGCAAGCGATGAAACCAGTGCAGAGGCAATCGCCATATCTGCCGCCGGTTCTGAAATGCGGTAGCCACCCGCGACATTCAGGTAAACATCGTGGCTTCCAAGCTTCACACCGCAGTGGGCCTCCAGCACGGCAAGGATCATGGCCAGCCGCGACGAATCCCAGCCGACCACGGCGCGGCGCGGCGTACCAAGCGATGTGGGCGCGACCAGAGCCTGTACCTCGACAAGCACCGGGCGCGTTCCCTCCATGCCCGCAAAGACGGCGGCACCCGGCGATTTCTCGTTACGTTCGCCCAGGAACAGTTCGGACGGATTGGAGACTTCGCGAAGACCCTTGTCCGACATTTCGAACACGCCGATTTCGTCGGTGGGGCCGAAGCGGTTCTTGACGGTCCGCAGGATGCGGTAATGATGGCCGCGATCGCCTTCGAAATACAGCACCGCATCCACCATATGCTCGACCACACGCGGACCTGCGATCTGCCCGTCCTTGGTGACGTGGCCGACGAGAACCATGGTGGCACCCGTCTGCTTGGCAAAACGGATCATGGCCTGAACGCCGGTGCGCACCTGGGTCACGGTTCCGGGTGCGGAATCAGCCGTATCGCTCCAAAGTGTCTGGATGGAGTCGATGATGATCAGATCCGGCCGCTTGCCCTCGGAAATCGTCGCCAGAATATCCTCGACATTCGTCTCGGCTGCCAAGAGAACATCGGTATCGGCAGCACCCAGACGCTGAGCCCGCAGCCGAACCTGCGCCACCGCCTCTTCGCCCGAGACATAGACGACGCGATGTCCGCGCCGAGAAAGGGCTGCCGCCGCTTGCATCAGCAGCGTGGATTTACCAATGCCGGGATCGCCACCGATCAGCACCGCAGACCCACGCACGAAACCGCCGCCGGTCGCCCGGTCCAGCTCGCTCATGCCGGTGGGAATGCGCGGCGCTTCCTCGATTTCACCGGACAGCGAGGTGAGGGTCACAGGCCGCCCCTTTTTCGGCGTCTTGCCCGGACCAGAGCCGATGCCGCCCATCGGATCTTCCTCGACGATGGTGTTCCACTCACCACAGCCCTCGCATTTACCCGCCCAGCGAGTGTGAACGGTGCCGCAGTTCTGGCAGATGAATTGTGTCTTGGCTTTGGCCATAAATGTCAGTTTTCTTCTTGTTTGAAGTCTTTAGGAGACAGGTGTCTGCGGCCATGCATGACACGCAAANTGCGTACGGTATCGGCCTCGATACGAAAATATATGCAGCGTTGCCTGTAAGGCAGCGCTTTCAGTCCTTGGGAAAGCTCATCGCGCGGTAGTCCCGGAAAACCACTGGCCGCAATCCATTCTATTTTTCTCGTTAGGTCTCTGATGAATGCAGCAGCCGTCATCGTGTCGTCGGCCGCTATCCAAAGAAACATCTCAAGAAGGTCTTGATCAGCGAGAGGGGAGTAAATTAGCTGCTTCGGTCTAATTGGCTCATTCCTCTTTTTATAATGGAATCAGCCCAATTGTCTGCGGTGGTGAACGTGAGGTATTCCCCACGCTCAAACTGCGCGTCCGCGTCCGCAATCATTCGCTTGAGTTCTTCTTGTTCACTTCCAAGTAACTGCAAGCTCGCGTGAACCACAGCATCCGCATCTTCGAATGCGCCAGCCTTCACCTGCTCATCAATGAACTTGCGATCCTGCTCGCTGAGATGGATTTCGGTCATTTCGATCTCCTTTTGTTCTCGTATAGCACAGGTCTTCGGCGCTTTCCAAGGGGCAAGAAAAGCTTCACTCGTCTTCGATCAGATATTGTCGCTCGTAGCGCAATCCAAGTCCCGTCAACATTTCGTAACCGATGGTTCCTGCCGCCCGCGCCACCTCATCCACAGGCACGTTGGGACCGAAAAGTTCGATGTAATCACCNGCGCGNATGGCGTTTGGCGGCACGTCCGTGACGTCGAAAATCGTCAGGTCCATCGTTACGCGACCCGCAACCGGCACCTCGTAGCCATTGATGAAGCCGTAAGCCCCGCCATAGCCCATTTCGCGCAGGGGAATGCCGGAACCCGAAAGGGAGCGGTGGTAGCCATCCGCATAACCGACGGATGCAATCGCCAATCGGCTGGCGCGCTTTAGAATGAAGGTGCCGCCATAGCTGACAGTCTGGCCTTCACCGGCATCACGGATCTGAATGATGCGCGCTTCGGCCTTTGCAACCGGGCGCATCGGGTTGGCCATCTCGCTGACGGCTTCACCACCATAAAGCGCGATACCCGGACGGGTAAGATCGAAGTGATAGTCTGGCCCCAGAAAGATGCCAGCGGAGGCCGAAAGACTTGATTCGATTCCTTCGAAGGCGGCGCTAACCTGCCGGAATGACTGAAGCTGTGCCTTGTTCATGGGGGATGATGGCGTGTCGGCGCACGCCAGATGCGATAGCACGAGGACAGGATCGAAGCTGGCAGGACGCGTCGTATCATCGGCCAGAAACAGCGCATCATGCAGCGGCAGGCCGAGCCTGTTGAAGCCCGTATCGACATGCAGTGCGAAGGGGTGGTCTCCGCGCTCCGCCAGTGTGCCCATCCAGAAGGAAAGCTGTTCTTCCGATGCTATGACCGGCACGAGATCATTGTTGAAANCCTGCCGCTCCTGTCCCGGCCATATACCGGAAAGGACGAAAATGCGTGCTTCCGGTGCATGTGGACGCAGCGTTTCGCCCTCGGCAACGGTGGCGACAAAGAAGTCCCGCGCACCCGCATGATAAAGCGTCGCACCGCAATCCTCGATCCCCATGCCATAGGCATCCGCCTTGACCACGGCACTGGCCCGCGCCTTTCCGGAACGTTTGGACATGGCGCGCCAGTTATCGGCAAGCGCGACAAGATCAACGGTCACACGAAGCGGCGCGGTGTCGAACGCATCGGTTTCAGTCTCGGAAAAGCTGTCGTCGAAGTCGTCTGTCATAATTCTGCACCGCTGAAAANTATGGCCATGATCTATCAGTGTTGTTGAAGACGCTCATGACGGATCTGGTCAAATTTCGTCTATCCACAATGTCTCGAGTCACGACGTTTGTGGAATCCAATTGTGAGCCGCTATGGCCAAGCCACTGAAATGACTCTGCCCCACTCTGGCTAAAGCGGGGCAGTGTTCGGATCAATGTTCTTCGTATTGCGTAAACGATGGATCGGCCAGATCCGCAAAGCGGGTGAACTCCGCCTGGAACGCAAGCTTCACCGTGCCCGTCGGTCCGTGACGCTGTTTGGCGATGATGACGTCGGCCGTGCCTTTGACCTTGTCGAACAGAGCTTCCCATTCGGCATATTTCGGGTCGGAAATATCGCGCGGTTCCATGTTCTTGACGTAATATTCCTCACGGAACACGAACAGCACCACGTCCGCGTCCTGCTCGATGGAGCCCGATTCACGAAGGTCGGAAAGCTGCGGGCGCTTGTCTTCTCGGCTTTCCACCTGACGGGAGAGCTGTGAGAGCGCGATGATGGGAACGTTGAGTTCCTTGCCCAACGCCTTCAGGCCGGTGGTGATCTGGGTGATTTCCTGCACGCGGTTTTCGCCGCCCTTGCCGGAACCCGTCATCAGCTGAATATAGTCTACCACCAGGCAATCGAGGCCACGCTGGCGCTTGAGGCGGCGCGCACGGGCGGAGAGCTGGGCGATAGAGATACCACCGGTCTGGTCGATATAGAGCGGCACCTTCTGCATCATCTGGCTGCACGCCACCAGCTTTTCGAAATCGGCCTCAGTGATTTCACCACGGCGGATTTTCGAAGACGACACCTCGGTTTGTTCGGAAATAATACGCGTTGCCAGCTGTTCGGACGACATTTCGAGCGAATAGAAGCCGACAACGCCGCCGTTCTTCGCCTTGTAAGAGCCATCCGGCTGCACTTCCTGCTCGTAGGAGGCGGCAATATTATAGGCGATGTTGGTGGCAAGCGAGGTCTTGCCCATACCGGGACGTCCCGCAAGCACGATCAAGTCGGAGCGCTGCAAGCCACCCATGCGGCCATCCAGAGAGTGGATGCCGGTGGAGATGCCAGAGAGATTGCCGTCACGCTCGAATGCTGCACCGGCCATGTCGATGGCAAGAGAAACAGCATCGTTGAACGACTGGAAGCCGCCGTCGTAACGACCGGTTTCAGCCAGCTCGAACAGGCGGCGTTCGGTATCTTCGATCTGCGTCTGCGGCGGCATATCCAGCGGCGCGTCATAGGCAATGTTGACGACGTCCTCACCGATCTGGATCAGCGCACGGCGTAGCGCGAGGTCGTAAATGGCGCGCCCATAATCTTCGGCGTTGATGATGGAGACTGCGTCCGACGCAAGGCGCGCAAGATACTGCGCAACCGTCAGGTCGCCGATCTTGCCGTCTGCGGGCAGGAACGTCTTGATGGTAACCGGGTTGGCGGTTTTGCCCATGCGGATGATATCGCCAGCGACCTCGAAAATCTTGCGGTGAAGCGGCTCGTAGAGATGCACGGGCTTCAGAAAGTCGGAAACGCGGTAATAGGCATCGTTGTTGACGAGAATGGCACCCAGCAGTGCCTGTTCCGCTTCGATGTTGTTCGGCGCTTCGCGGTAGAGCGGTTCAGCAGCCGGGGCGGGGGTGATCTTCCTCACAGCGTCGTTCATGGTTTNCTGTGATCTCCCTTGAGGCTGGTTCGGAGCCTTCGTTTCTTGCAAGCCTGCCGGTTTGAAGCGAGCGGCAGCGGCAGTCAAGGACAATGCGGCAACAGTGGCGTGCAGGCTTGCCGGAACGGTAGCAAGCGGCCTCACAAATTGTGTTGTCAACAGTAATCCACAGGCTGATCCGTGAGCGTCATGACCACGGAAACGAATCGGTTTCCACCCGCCATGAGTTTACGGCATGGCTGCTATTTCAACAAAGCCTCTTGCATATTCCTGATCACGAAAATAAATAGGGATGAAATAGGTAGCGTGCTAATTGTAAGGTCTAATTACTTGTCCCGTGCGACTGAAAANGAGCAGCTTTTCGATGAGATGGCGGCGTTCAACCGAAAGCTCAGATCCTTCTTCGATGCCAGAGTGGCGGAGCAGGGGCTGACACTTGCCCGCGCCCGGGCGCTTTTTGCTCTGTCGCGCCGAGGACCGCTGACGCAAANGGAGCTTGCCGAGGAGCTTGAAATAGAGACGCCAACGCTCGTTCGCGTGCTGGATGCGATGGAGAAACAAANCCTCATTGAGCGGCGTTCTGACGAGATCGACCGCCGGGCAAAGCGCATTCACATGACGCCAGATGGTGTAACGACATTCGAGGATGTGCATATGCAGGCGAAATCCATGCGCGCCGACATCGCTGCCGATGTTTCGACCGACGACATCAGCGCCGCCCTGGACGTCGTTCGCCGCCTGTCCGCCAACCTGCAAAACCTCGCTGGCGAAAAGGTGCAGTCGTGAGCAATGCCATTTCGAACATTCAGGACGCTCAAGACGAGGTATCTGAACAGGTGCCGGAAGCACCGGCCACACCCGCGCCACCTGCGGAAAAATCCTTCTTCGCGAAGCTGCTTTACATCGCCGCCGGTCTGTCGTTCTTCGTAACGCAGGGCATGGGCATGAACATAGTCATGGCCAATATCTACCAGTTGCAGGGCGAGTTTTCGGCAACGATTGCGGAAGTCGCCTGGCTGTCGGCGGCCTATATGGCACCTTACGCCACCTTCTCCATCGCGCTGTTCAAGGTGCGCCAGCAATATGGGCTGCGTCCCTTTGCGGAAATCAGCATCATCTGTTTCGTGCTGGCCTCCTGTCTCAACCTCTTCGTGACGGATCTGCATTCCGCCATCGTCGTGCGTTTCGTCAGCGGCATGGCGGCAGCACCCCTGTCGTCGCTCGGCTTTCTCTATATTCTCGAAGCGTTTCCTGTACAGCGCAAGCTAACGCTGGGCCTCAGCATCGCGTTGACAGGCACGCTTCTCTCCGCACCGCTCGCACGCATTATTTCACCTGAATTACTGGATATCGATGGCTGGAAGGCACTTTATACGATGGAGGTCGGGCTTTCTCTGGCCGTGCTGCCCATCATCTATCTTTNGCCGCTAACGCCACCACCGCGTGCCAAGGTCATAGAGCGCATTGATATAGTGAGTTACCTGCTGTTTGCCGGTGGCCTCGGCTGTCTCGCGGTATTCCTCACGCTCGGCCGCTTCTACTGGTGGTTCGAAACGTGGTGGCTTGGCGTCCTGTTGGCGACCTCCATCGGCCTTCTTGCCCTGATGACGATGATCGAGCTTCCCCGAAAAANTCCGATGCTGGATTTGCGCTGGATATTCTCCCGCACCAACCTGCATCTGATCGCGATCCTGTTGATCTACCGTGCTGTGTCCTCGGAGCAATCCTCCACCGCTGTCAGCCTCTACCAGCAACTGGGCATCCTGAACGAGCAGACTGGGGGGCTCTATGCGCTCATCATTGTGGCGACACTGCTCGGCGGTGGTCTGTGCGCGCTGTTGATGCTGACGAAATATGTCGATACCGCCCATGTCATCGCGTTGACGCTGATTGCATTGGGTGCCTTCATGGATAGCGGTCTGACAAATGTCGTGCGGCCAGAACAGATGTATCTGAGCCAGGCCATGATAGCCTTCGGTGCGGCCATGTTCCTGCCGCCGGTTATGGCGAAGGGGTTTGGCGCAGCCTTGGCGAAGGGCCCACCTTACCTGGTCAACTTCATCACCATCTTCCTGTTTACGCAGATTACGGGCTCCATGTTGACAACCGGTCTTCTCGGTTCCTTCGTGACGCTGCGGGAAAAATTCCATTCGAATATTCTGGTGGAAAGCATTCTGTTGCAGAACCCGCAGGTGGCGCAACGCGTCAGCCAGTTGTCTGCCGGCTACAGCCACGTCATCACCGATGCGGCATTGTTGAAGGCAGAAGGTCTTTCTTTGCTTGGCGCGCAGGTTACGCGCGAGGCCTATATTCTGGCTTATAACGACACGTTCCTGCTGATTTCAGTTTGTGCCGCTGCTGCTCTTGTCATGCTTTNGCTTCATCTTGCATGGTTACGTCTCAAGTCTCTGCTGAAAAGCGAAGACGAGACCGTGGCCGCACCTCAATCCTGATTGTCCCGAGATATAAAAATGCTGAAAAAANTATTCACGCCTCTTACTCTCATCGTTCTTCTGGGCGGCGTCGCCGGTGTGGCGCTGGTGCTTTACGCATGGCGGCTGCCGCCGTTTTCCAGCTCCGTGGAAATGACCGATAACGCCTATGTGCGCGGCTATGTCACGACCATGAGCCCGCAGGTCAGCGGTTATGTCGTCGATGTGCCGGTGAAGGATTATCAGGAGGTCAAGCAAGGGGACCTTCTGGCGAAGATCGATGACCGCATCTTCCGCCAGAAGCTGGCACAGGCGCAAGCATCTCTGGATAGCCAGAAGGCAGCATTCGACAACTCCCGCCAGCAGGAGATAGCGGCAAAGGCTAATATCGCTTCTGGTGAAGCGGCAGTCGATGGCGCACAAGCCTCTCTCAAGCAGGCGCAGCTTGCCTCTGACCGTCAGGATAGTCTTGTCCGCAGTGGTGCGGGAATATCCAGCGTGCAGGAAGAAGCGCAGGCCAATCTGGATAAAGCGCGCGCCGGTCTTTCCCAATCCAAGGCAGCGCTCGAGGTTGCACGACAGGATCTCCAGACCATCATCATTAACAGAGGTTCGTTGCAGGCGGCCGTCGCCAATGCGGACGCAGCCATCGAGCTGGCCAAGATCGATCTGCAAAATACGGAAATCCATGCGCCAAGGGACGGCAAGCTCGGCGAAGTCGGCGTTCGCGTAGGCCAGTATGTTGCAGCCGGTACGCAGCTGATGGCGGTCGTGCCGCATGATATCTGGGTCGTTGCCAACTTCAAGGAAACGCAGCTTGCCGGAATGGAAGCAGGGCAGGTGGTTTCGATTTCCGTCGATGCCCTGCACCGCAGGAAGCTGACGGGCAAGGTAGAGCGCTTCGCCCCCGCTGCTGGCTCCGAATTCGCGGTCATCAAACCGGATAACGCCACGGGCAACTTCGTGAAGATCGCCCAGCGTCTTGGCGTGCGCATCTCCATTGATCCGGACCAGCCGCTGGCTGCCGAGCTTTCGCCGGGCATGTCCGTGGTGGTGCGAGTCGATAAGGGCGTCGCACCGGCCGGTGCTGAAACGGTTCGGAAATAGCGGCCGGGTGGGGTATCCGGCAACGTCACAACATCCCACTCAAAAAATAAAAAAAGTTTTCTCCACGCTCAATCAACCCATGACTACAATCTCTCCACGTCCGCAGCCGCAATGTGTCGCGAAACATTTGGCGGAGCGGCGTGGTGGCTGGCTGTAGACGTGCAGCCAGACACTAGGAACGGTGGACCCAGCCACCTCGACCCGAGGACCATTCACGGCTTCGGAAACTCGAGGCGGTCAGGTTTCACCGGAGACTGCATATCAAACTCAAGCCGGGTCATGTACGATCCGGCTTGAGCAAGACGACAGGGGCCACGCAAATGCGGAGCCAACGACAAACACCAAACCAAAGACATATCCGCATTTGCGTGTGTTCTCGGGTCGAGGTAAAGCAAGCCACGGGTGCAGAGCGCCGCGTGAATGGCGAAGCTTGGTTTTCGGTTGAGCCGATTTATTACATCAATTGTTGCCGTGCCGGATGGGGCTCACCCCCCTCTGTC
This sequence comes from Agrobacterium bohemicum, assembly GCF_002896715.1. Lineage (GTDB taxonomy): Bacteria > Pseudomonadota > Alphaproteobacteria > Rhizobiales > Rhizobiaceae > Agrobacterium > Agrobacterium bohemicum. The sequence continues at coordinate 586,341 of NZ_PGEL01000027.1, read as the reverse complement.
CTGCCGGACATCTCCCCCACAAGGAGGGAGATCGGCTGGGCGCTCTGACACCCCTTCACTCTCGACGCTAGAGATGGCCGGGAGGTTGCCGCGATTTGATCTCCCCACCTGTGGGGNAGATGCCCGGCAGGGCAGAGGGGGNTAGGCCCCACCCGCTACCCGCCAACATCCCCCCTAAANCCCAAAANCCCCGGATGTTGCCATCCGGGGTTTCTGTTTCAGTCAATCAGGCCAGAGACGATTATTCGTCGTCGCCTTCGCCGTTGAATTCTGCGTCTGGATCAAAGAAGTCTTCTGGGCGAAGAGCGTCTTCGTCAACGCCGTAGATGGCGTCAGCGGATGTGAGGCTTTCGCCCTTGGCCTGACGCTCTGCTTCTTCAGCCGAACGGGCAACGTTCAGTTCAACCTGAAGCTCGACTTCGGCATGCAGGTGAAGCGTTACGTTGTGCAGACCGATGGTCTTGATCGGTGTGTTGAGTTCGACCTGGTTGCGGCCGATGTTGAAGCCTTCAGCGCCGAGGATTTCAACAACGTCACGGGCAGCAACAGAGCCGTACATCTGGCCGGTTTCGCCAGCGGAACGAACAACGATGAAGCTCTTGCCAGCCAATGCGTCGGCAACGGTCTGTGCTTCGGACTTGCGCTCAAGGTTACGAGCTTCGAGCGTTGCGCGCTCGGATTCGAAACGGGTCTTGTTGGCAGCGTTGGCGCGAAGTGCCTTGCCGTGTGGCAGCAGGAAGTTACGTGCGTAGCCATCGCGAACCTTTACGGTTTCGCCCATCTGGCCAAGCTTTGCGATGCGTTCGAGAAGAATGACTTCCATCTTCTTGATCCTTTCTAGGGTTTGGTTTCTTTATTGTCAGGGTTCCGTGGTGGCGTGAGGGAGATCGTGCTGCGCACGTCGCTCAAACCAAGCACAAGAATGATGAGCAGCGGAAAGACGAAGACCGCCGATATGTAAGCCAGAACCAGAACCGGCCAGCGCCAGTCCTTGCCCTTGGAACGATGGTGCAGGGAGGCATAGCCCGCCATGACGAAGCCTGCGCCGAAGGTGCCGCAGACGACAGCGCCAACCATCGCCACGGTGCCGCCGAGAAAGGTCAGGACAATGCCGCCGAGGAAANTGAAGATCGCATTGCGGTGCATGCGCAGTGCCGCTGCGATATCTTCACGCGGGCGCAGGCCCTTGCCGAAGGAGCGAACCGCACGGCTGGCGAAATAATAGGCCGCAAACAGCATCATGACCCAGAGACCGCCCTGAACCATCGGCAGCATCAGCACCAGAAGTGTTTTCGTCTGCGCAAGTGCCGTCGCATCCGGTGTGAAAGATGATTCGCGCGTTTGCACCGAAGTCATCATCATATCGACCAACTGCGAGACGAGGTCTGGGCCATAACCGATCATCGTGCCGAGGACGATAACGGACACGGTGATGAGCGCGCAGAGATGCAGAACGATGCCAGAAAGTGGATACCATGCCATCAGATCGTCAGGGCCACCCAACTCTGATGCCGGACGCGCCAGATTGGCAAGGTGAGACAGCCAGCCAGCCGGGATCAGCGTAAAAATCGCGATCGTCACGGCAAAGATGGGAGAGACGGCGAGGGCGCCGAGGAAAGCTGCCGACAGAATGGCGATGATGGCAGAGACATTACCCCAACCCAGCCCGGCAACGAGAACCGGCATGGCGGAGGCGGCATAAAGCAGGAAAGACATGGACGACTGTGCGGTTGCGCCGAGCGTTAGGAACGCTGCGCATATGCCGGCTAGAATGCCGGGAATCAGCACTGTCTGGTTCAATTTTGGCAATTCGCTGTCCTGCTGAACTTTGTAGCAGTTAGAGGATGGTCCGTCAGAACCGCGTCCCCAACATGGGTTTNCATTTCAAGATCGATCCACGCCCAACGCGGAAGGATGTCGTCATGGAGGAAACGAGGCCGCGCAAAAGCGCAGCCTCGTAAAGTCGATTAGGTCAGAACGTATGGCAGCAGGCCGAGGAAACGAGCGCGCTTGATCGCCTGAGCGAGTTCGCGCTGCTTCTTCTGTGAAACAGCTGTGATACGGGAAGGAACGATCTTGCCACGCTCGGAAATGTAGCGCTGCAGAAGACGTACGTCCTTGTAGTCGATCTTCGGAGCGTTTGCGCCGGAGAAAGGGCACGTCTTGCGACGGCGGTGGAACGGGCGGCGTGCCTGGGAAGAAGATGCGTCAGCCATTATATATGCTCCTTATGCACGGTCTTCGCGCGGACGGCGCGGACGGTCTTCACGGTCGCCGAAGCCACCTTCGCGAGGTGGACGAGGACCACGATCGAAGCCGCCTTCACGCGGGCCACGGTCAGGACGGTCGCCATCGCGGCGCGGACGGTCGTCACGGTCGCGCTTCTGCATCATTGCAGATGGGCCTTCTTCGTGGGCTTCCACGGAGATGGTCATGTAGCGAAGAACGTCTTCGTTGATGCGCATCTGGCGCTCGATTTCGTGGATAGCCGGTGCCGGAGCATCGATGTCCATCAGAGCGTAGTGAGCCTTGCGATTCTTCTTGATGCGGTATGTCAGGGACTTGAGGCCCCAGTTTTCGACGCGTCCGACCTTACCGCCGTACGATTCGATAACGCCCTTGTACTGCTCGACAAGTGCGTCGACCTGCTGGGCAGTGATATCCTGCCGGGCAAGGAAGATGTGTTCGTAAAGAGCCATTTAAGCTTTGCCTTTCTTGCGTTTCATTCATCACCCGGCAACGGCGCTAAGCCTCAACGACTGCTCCTGTTCGGCAAAAGCCAAGGGCAAGAAAAGCGTTGTTCGAGACGGTCGAGAGCGGAGACACGGGAGGCCGGAAACCTTATGGTCCTGCTGTTTCGTCGCCGAAACCAGCCCTCCGTTCAGCCACCAGCCAATTGGACCGGGTGTTGTGAACAGCGCGCTTATACGGATTTCTCACCGTAATGCAAGCGCGCTGCCCGAAAANGCACGGTTTGCGTGCTGTTAGATCGGCATCGGGTATTGCCGGTGAATGTCGGCAATGCCCTTCTGGACCTCATCCGAAAGCGTGACATCCGCCGCTGCGATATCCGTCTTCAACTGCTCCATTGTCGTCGCACCAATGATGGAGGACGCCATGAACGGGCGTGACAGCGTGAAGGCGATGGCGAGTTGCGCCGGGTCCAGACCGTGTTGGTAGGCCAGTTCCAGATACGCCTTGACCGGCGCTTCCTGCAATGGTTGCAGGCGTCCACCGATATCCTGGTTGATGCTAGCGCGCGACCCTTCGGGGCGGCCACCGTTCTGATACTTGCCGGTCAGAATGCCGCCAGCCAATGGCGAGTATGCCAGAAGGCCGACATTTTCGTGGTGGGACACTTCGGCCAGGTCCAGATCGAACGACCGGTATAGCAGGTTATATTCGTTCTGGATGGATGCGACGCGCGGAAGACCATTCGCTTTCGCGATATCGATGTATTTCTGCGTACCCCATGCGCTTTCATTGGAAAGGCCGATGGCGCGGATTTTACCAGCCTTGACCAGTTCGCCCAGTGTTTCCAGCTTTTCGGTGATTTCGGACAGCGTCTTTTCGGTGTTCTGCGTCGAGGCGTCAAAACCCCAGACACCGCGGAAATGATATGTACCGCGGTTGGGCCAGTGGATCTGATACAGGTCGATATAGTCGGTCTTCAGCCGTGCAAGGCTGGTATCGACGGCTTCGCGAATCGAGGCTGCATCGATATCGCGACCGCCCCTGATATAATCGCGCCCCGAGCCGGCGACCTTGGTAGCCAGAACGACGTCGGCGCGTTTGCCGGATTTCTCGAACCATGTGCCGATATATTCCTCGGTGCGCCCCTGTGTTTCCGCAGAGACTGGTGTCGTTGGATAAAGCTCGGCCGTATCGAAGAAGTTGACGCCATGTTCGATGGCATAATCCATCTGTTCATGGGCTTCCGCTTCGCTGTTCTGCGTACCCCATGTCATCGTGCCAAGGCAGATTTCGGACACGGAGATACCCGTGGTGCCTAACGTATTGTGCTTCATGGAAATGTCTCGTTTTGCTTGGAAGGTGGGTGGAAAGTAGTGCGGAATTGGGCCAGCGCAAGGAAAAACAATCCACTAATTCCATAGTTACATCTCTTGCGGAACGTTTTGACGCTCAAGGGTAGCAATTCAGCTCTTTTTATTGCAAAAACGGGGATGCTTTTCCCTTTTTGCGCGCAACCATCTTCCACGGCATGCATTGGGGTTTCGATCATCAAACCAGCGCGGAGGACCGTGAATGACAGACAACGCAGCAAGTGCGCCACCGGCAACCCTTGACGATAAGGCCGTACCACCAACGACCGGACGATGGAAACTGATCGGTCCCGGCATTGTGGCCGCGGCAACTGGCGTCGGCGCGGGCGACCTCGTTGCCACGCTGATTGCCGGTTCCCGATTCGGCTATGCACTGTTGTGGGCCGCCGTTATCGGCTGCATCGTAAAGATCGCTCTGGCTGAAGGTTCCGCCCGCTACCATCTGGCGACTGGCTCCACCATGCTCGAAGGCTGGCGGTCGCTGGGCAAGTGGACCAGTTGGTATTTTGGCATCTACATCATGGTCTGGGGTTTCGTGTATGGCGCAACGGCCATGAGTGCCACGGCATTGCCGCTCGCTGTCTTCTTCCCTTCCGTGCCGCTTNGGATATGGGCCGTGCTGACCGGGCTTTCCTGCGCTGCCTTCGTGGCCTTCAATCGCTACGACGCATTCGAAACCGTCATGAAGATTTTCATCGGCATCATGTTCGTCATCGTGATCGGCATTGCCATCATGGTCTCGCCGAATGTGGGTGAAGCCGTGACGGGCCTTATTCCGTCCATACCCGAGGGATCGGCCATCTATACACTTGGCCTCATCGGCGGCGTTGGCGGCACCATCACCATGGCGTCCTATGGATATTGGGTAAATGCCAAGGGCTGGCGCACACCGGCCTGGATGGGTGTGATGCGGCTGGATAACCGTGTCGCCTATATCGTCACCGGCATGTTCGTCGTCGCCATGCTCATCATNGGCGCCGAGTTGCTCTATGCGTCGCAAATTGCGCTTTCGACGGGTGATCGTGGCCTTCTCGATCTCGACCGTGTGCTGGAAGAGCGATTCGGCAGCACCATGTCGACACTGTTTCTGATCGGTTTCTTCGCGACTGCGATCTCGTCGGTGCTGGGCGTCTGGCAGGGCGTGTCCATGCTGTTTGCGGATTTCGTGCGCGGCATCAAGGGTGAAACCGGCTCTCGCGAAGGCTTGGAAAAGACGCCTGCCTTCCGTTTCTATCTCTTCTGGCTGACGATCCCGCCCATGACGCTGCTGTTCCTCGGGCGTCCGTTCCTGCTCGTCATTATCTATGGTGCGCTCGGAGCCTTCTTCATGCCGTTTCTGGCGCTAACGCTGATCTGGCTGCTCAACTCGTCGCGAGTGCCGAAGGAGTGGCGTAGCGGTTGGCTTTCCAACGGTTTGCTTGGTATTTCTGCCCTGCTGTTCATCGTTCTGTGCATCAGTGAAGTGGTCGGGCTGTTTACGCGGTGAAGCGTCGATTACGGGGTGTGAGAGGTGGACAGACACTTGGCGCACCCCGCAAAGCCTTGACTCTGCGGGACGGAGTGTGAATGGAAGTCCCNAAGAACATAAGAGAAGGGATGGATCCCATGGCTATTGCATTCACATTTCCAGGTCAGGGCAGCCAGGCTGTCGGTATGGGCAAGGAGCTTACCGACAATTTCGCAGAGGCCTGCGCGGTTTTTGACGAGGTTGACGAGGCGCTTGGTCAGAAGCTTTCCGACATCATGTGGAACGGTCCAGAGGAAACGCTGACGCTGACTGCAAATGCGCAGCCAGCATTGATGGCGGTTTCCATTGCCGTCATGCGTGTGCTGGAAGCCCGTGGCCTGAAGCTTGCGGATAAAGTCTCCTATGTTGCCGGCCATTCGCTGGGCGAATACTCAGCGCTGTGTGCTGCCGGAACATTCTCCCTTTCAGATACAGCGCGCCTGCTGCGCATTCGCGGCAATGCCATGCAGGCTGCCGTTCCCGTCGGGCAGGGCGCGATGGCTGCCATCATCGGCCTGGAGCATGGTGATGTCGATGCTATCTGCACGGAAGCTGCCGTCGGTGGCGTCTGCCAGATTGCCAATGACAATGGCGGTGGCCAGCTGGTCATCTCTGGCTCAAAAGATGCTGTCGAAAAAGCAGCGGCACTCGCATCAGAAAAAGGTGCCAAGCGCGCCATCATGCTGCCGGTATCGGCGCCTTTCCATTCTGCCCTGATGGCACCTGCCGCCGAAGCGATGCGCGAAGCTCTGGCCAGCGTTGAAAAGCACAACCCGGTCGTTCCAGTCATCGCCAATGTGCGTGCCGCTCCGGTATCGGATGCGGACGAGATTGCAAAGCTGCTGGTCGAGCAGGTCACGGGCCAGGTTCGCTGGCGCGAGACGGTGGAATGGTTTGCGGCAAACGATGTGACGACATTGTATGAGATCGGTTCAGGCAAGGTGCTGACCGGTCTTGCCCGCCGTATCGACAAGACGGTGAATGGCATTACTATCAATACGCCTGCCGATATCGATGCCGCTCTGACAACACTTCTCGGCTGAGTTCTAAAGATAGACAAAGGATAAACATCATGTTTGATCTGACAGGCCGCAAGGCTCTCATTACAGGTGCCACCGGCGGCATTGGCGAAGAAATTGCCCGCACGCTGCATGCGCAGGGCGCTATCGTCGGCCTCCACGGCACACGTGTCGAAAAGCTGGAGGCGCTGGCCTCCGAACTTGGCGACCGCGTCAAGATTTTTCCGGCCAACCTTGCCGACCGCGCTGAAGTGAAGGCGCTGGGCGAAAAGGCAGAAGCCGAGTTGGGTGGCGTCGACATTCTCGTCAACAATGCCGGCATCACCAAGGACGGCCTGTTCGTTCGCATGAGCGATGAGGACTGGGACAACGTTCTCGAAGTCAACCTGACCTCGATGTTCCGCCTGACGCGTGAACTGACGCACCCGATGATGCGCCGCCGTTTCGGCCGCATCATCAACATCACCTCCATCGTCGGCGTGACGGGTAACCCCGGCCAGGCGAATTACTGTGCGTCCAAGGCTGGCATGATTGGCCTGTCCAAGTCGCTGGCGCAGGAAATCGCCACACGCAACGTCACCGTCAACTGCGTTGCCCCCGGCTTCATCGAAAGTGCGATGACGGGAAAGTTGAACGATAAGCAGAAAGAAGCCATCATGGGTGCCATTCCCATGAAGCGCATGGGCACCGGCGCGGAAATCGCCTCTGCCGTTCTTTATCTTGCCTCCAACGAAGCAAGCTATATGACTGGCCAGACGTTGCACGTTAACGGTGGCATGGCGATGATTTAAGAATCGTCCCGTCTGGGTGCGGTGTTGGAAAATTGCCTGTAGAGCAAGATGGTTAGCACTATTTNAAGGCTTTTTTCCCGCAGGAAACCGTGTTAAGCGGGCGAAGACTGTGAACAGTCGTCCCGGAACCAAAGGCGACCGTTGCGATTTCTTAGCGCGATGTTTAGCTTGATCCGGGTTGAACGGGTTTGCCCACGGTACCTCCAAANGGTATTTGGGGATTTTAACAGGGCAGGGTGTCTGAAGAGGGCATTCCTTTCAAAGTAAAGGTCGAGGAAACCGACATGAGCGATATCGCAGAACGCGTAAAGAAAATTGTAGTTGATCATCTTGGCGTTGACGCCGAAAAAGTCGTCGAGGGCGCAAGCTTTATCGACGATCTGGGCGCCGACTCGCTCGACACCGTTGAACTGGTTATGGCGTTCGAAGAAGAATTCGGCGTTGAAATTCCAGACGACGCAGCTGACTCGATCCTGACTGTGGGCGACGCTGTCAAGTTCATCGAAAAGGCTCAGGCCTAATCGCTTGAAATGCCAAGGGAAGGCATCTGCCTTCCCGATATGGCCCGGCCAGTCCGGGCCAATATTTNATCTTGAGATGCTCTGCTTTATAAAGGGGCGTTGCAAGGTCGAGGCGCCATGCTTTCATCTGAAGGCATATGGACGCGCGCGATTACGAAATCTACGCATTGCCTCTTGCGAAAATCGCTTCTGGTTTTCGGGCCGATGCGCTAGCGATGATAGGGTTAGGGCGGAGCATTGGCGATGAGACGTGTCGTTATCACCGGTACCGGCATGGTATCTCCTCTTGGATGCGGAACGGAAATTACCTGGGAACGGCTTTTGGCTGGCCAGAACGGTGCTCGTCTCGTAACCGAGTTCGAGGTCGAAGATCTCCCTGCGAAAATTGCATGCCGCATTCCCGTCGGTGACGGTTCCAATGGAACGTTCAATGCCGATGACTGGATGGAGCCCAAAGAGCAGCGCAAGGTCGACCCCTTCATCGTTTACGGCATGGCCGCAGCCGAGATGGCATTAANTGATGCGGGCTGGCACCCGATGACCGGTACCGACGAAGATCAGATCATGACAGGTGTCCTGATCGGTTCCGGCATTGGTGGCCTCGAAGGTATTGTCGAGGCTGGTTATACGCTGCGCGACAAGGGCCCACGCCGCATCTCTCCTTTCTTCATTCCAGGCCGTCTGATCAATCTGATTTCCGGTCAGGTTTCCATTCGCCACAAGCTGCGCGGACCCAACCATTCCGTCGTCACGGCCTGCTCCACCGGCGCACATGCCATTGGTGATGCCGCTCGTCTGATTATGTGGGGCGATGCGGATGTCATGGTGGCAGGTGGCGCGGAATCGCCTGTCTGCCGCATCTCGCTTGCCGGTTTNGCCGCATGCAAGGCGCTGTCCACCCAGCATAATGACGACCCGCAAAAGGCTTCACGCCCCTATGACCGCGATCGCGATGGTTTCGTCATGGGCGAAGGTGCTGGCATCGTTGTTCTGGAAGAGTTGGAACATGCAAAGGCACGCGGTGCAAAGATTTATGCCGAAGTCGTCGGCTACGGCCTCTCCGGTGACGCGTTCCACATCACGGCTCCATCAGAAGATGGTGAAGGCGCTTACCGCTGCATGTCCATGGCGTTGAAGCGAGCCGGCCTGACGCCTGCTGATATCGACTACATCAATGCCCACGGCACATCGACCATGGCCGACACGATCGAGCTTGGCGCTGTGGAGCGTCTGGTTGGCGATGCGGCGTCTAAGATTTCCATGTCTTCCACCAAGTCGGCAACGGGCCACCTGTTGGGTGCAGCCGGTGCCATCGAGGCAATTTTCGCCGTTCTCGCCATTCGCGACAACATCGTGCCGCCAACACTCAATCTCGATAATCCCGATGTCGAGACACAAATCGATCTGGTGCCGCACAAGGCGCGCAAGCGTACCGTCAATGTCGCGCTGTCCAATTCCTTCGGTTTTGGCGGCACCAACGCGTCGCTGGTTCTTCGCCGTTACGAAGCTTGAGGTCGATCGGCTCTTGCCGTTTCGTCAGGAATCGCAGAAAACCATCCTGTTTCCCGGTGTAACAACCGGGATAATTGCCGTGCTGCCTGTTCAGGCGGCTTCAAATTTTGGAAACGCGCTTGTCCCTGCAAAGGGCATGCATCGATGTTTCCTTATGTACCAAGTGCAGATTAGCCTGCCGAACCTGTTTTNGCCGCATTGCCTGCTCACATAAGCCGCTGTAATGCCGAACTGAAAAGGACCGCCGGTGAGCGATACGAGAGATGACAAACAGGCCCCTTATGGACGTGAAGGCTCGAGTGAGAGCAAAGGCGGCCCGATCATTCCGAAATCACCGACAGAGGCACTGAGACCCGAGCGTGTTCCGGCCCCGCCGAAGCGCTCCCGCAAGGCCCATAGCCAGCTTGTGATTTTCCTCAACTTCCTCATGACGCTGGTGGTTGCCGTCTGCGTGGTCGGTATTGCCGCCTTCTATTACATGATCAATTCGTTTCATGAGCCGGGTCCGCTCGAACTCAATAAGACGATTACGGTTCGCAACGGCGCCGGTCTTGTCGAAATCGCCAATAATCTGGAGCGCGAAGGCGCGATCTCCAATGCCCGCATCTTCCGCCTGATGGCAGACCGTTACATGTCGCCGAGCCAGACGCCGAAGCCCGGCGAATATGAAGTCAAAGCCCGCACATCGATGAAGGACATTCTGGCACTGCTGGAATCCGGCAAGTCCATTCTCTACTCTGTGTCCATGCCGGAAGGCCTGACCGTCAAGCAGATGTTCACGCGTCTTGCGGCTGACACGACGCTTGAGGGCGATTTGCCAGCGCAACTGCCAGCAGAAGGCTCATTGCGGCCTGACACCTATCCTTTCACGCGTGGCACCAAGCGCGAAGAAATCGTCAACCAGATGCGCGCCGCCCAGACGCGGCTTGTTCAGGCGACCTGGGAACGTCGCGACCCGGATCTGCCGATCAAGACCATTGAAGAATTCGTCACGCTGGCGTCCATCGTGGAGAAGGAAACCGGCAAGGATGACGAGCGCGGTCATGTTGCATCGGTGTTCTACAATCGCATGAAAAAGAACATGCGCCTGCAGTCCGATCCGACCATCATCTACGGATTGTTCGGCGGCGAGGGTAAACCTGCGGACAGGCCGATCTACCAGTCCGATCTGCAAAANGAGACACCTTTCAACACCTACATCATCCGTGGCCTGCCGCCGCATCCGATTGCCAATCCGGGACGTGCAGCGCTCGAAGCGACGGCCAATCCCTGGCGCACCGACGACCTCTATTTCGTTGCAGATGGGACTGGCGGTCACACCTTTGCCAAGACGCTGGACGAGCACAACGCAAATGTCCGACGCTGGCGCAAGATAGAGGCTGAGCGCACTGCCAATGGCGGCGTGCCTGAAACGGTGGTGGATGGTCAGCCGGATGGATCGCAGGCGGAACGGCCTCGCAGTAATTGATTTGAACGACCGCTGCTGCCCCGATGGGGCGGCAGCTTTTCATTTGGGGATATATTCAATGGCATTGCAATCCATGACAGGCTTTGCACGGACCGAAGGGGCGTGCGGGCGTTATCGCTGGGCGTGGGAGCTCCGCTCCGTCAATGGAAAAGGGCTCGATCTGCGCCTGCGATTGCCACCGGGCATGGAAGCACTGGAGATGGCGTTGCGCGACATTGCATCCAAGAGCTTTTCTCGCGGCAACATTCAGGCAGGACTGAGCGCATCCGCATCCGAAGTGAAGATGGAAGCAGTGGTCAATCGCGACGCTCTTGATGCCGTTCTGGCGCTCAAGCGTGATCTTGGCGATGCTGTCAGCGACGCGCCCTTGAGCTTCGATACGCTGCTTTCGGTGCGTGGCCTGGTCGAGTTTCGAGAGCCGGAAGAGGGTGCAGACGCGCAGGAAGCCCGCAATCGCGATATCGTCGATGGCTTCACGGCGGCGGTTGCCGCATTGAAGACGATGCGTGAGCGCGAAGGCGATCTTCTGTTTGGCATTCTCGCCAGCCACATCGATAAAATAGAGCAACTGACTGGAATCATCGAGGCAGACCCCTCCCGTCAGCCTGAGCAGATCAGAGCGCGCCTCGCGACCCAGATCGCCTTGATTGGTGACGGCAATGCCCTTGATAGCGACCGCCTGCACATGGAAGCCGTTCTGCTCGCGACCAAGGCTGACTTGCGCGAAGAAATCGACCGTTTGATGGGCCATGTGGCTGCCGCGCGAGAGCTTTTGAGCAGCGGCGTGCCAGTTGGACGCAAGTTGGACTTTCTTGCACAGGAATTNAACCGGGAGTCGAATACAATCTGTTCCAAATCCAATGCCAGTGCTGTAACCGCTGCTGGTATCGAATTGAAAGTCGTGATCGATCAATTCCGCGAACAGGTCCAAAATCTGGAGTAGACCCCATGGCGTCCGCCAGCATTCCTCCCGTCCATATCGCCCGCAGGGGCCTGATGCTGGTTATTTCGTCACCGTCGGGGNCAGGCAAATCCACCATTGCACGCAACCTGCTGGAGAAGGACAAGAATATCAGCCTGTCGGTCAGCGTCACCACCCGGGCGCGGCGTCAGAGCGAAATTGACGGCATTCACTACCACTTCATTTCCAAGCGCGAGTTCGAGCGTCTACGCGACAGCGAGGCTTTGCTGGAATGGGCGGAAGTGCACGGCAATTATTACGGTACACCACGTGAAGCAGTCGAAGTCGCCATGGCCGAAGGCAAGGACATGCTGTTCGACATCGACTGGCAGGGCGCCGAGCAACTTCAGGACAAGATGAAAGCGGACGTCGTTTCGATCTTCATCCTGCCTCCGACGATGACCGAGCTGCAATCACGCCTTCACCGCCGCGCTGAAGACACCGAAGAAGTTATCCAGACCCGCCTTGCCAATTCCCGCTCCGAAATCGAGCATTGGCGTGACTATGACTACGTCATCCTCAATGACGATTTGCAGGCCGCATTCGAAGCGATCGAAGCCATCGTCAAAGCCGAACGCGTCCGCCGCGACCGCCGCCATGGCATGTTCGATTTCGTGCGCGAGTTGTTGGAAGAAGTGCCAGCGTTGCCTGTGCGGTAGGCGGCCCGCATCGATCGCTTGAATTTTTGTAGATGGAAGTCTATGTATATCCATGCTGGATATACGGAGCCTTGCCATGACGACTTCTACGGTTTTCCTCAGTAATCGAAGCCAAGCGGTAAGGCTGCCCAAAGCCGTCGCTTTTCCTGAAGACGTGCATCAGGTGGACATCCTTAAAATTGGCCGCGCGCGTGTCATCGTACCTCACGGCAAGAGATGGGATGATTTATTTGCATCTGGACCAAGAGCAAGCGACGATTTTCTGACCGAACGTGAGCAGCCGTCATCCGAAGAGCGCGAGTCCTTTTGATGCTGACATACATGCTCGATACAAATATCTGCATCTACGTCATGAAAACATATCCGCCTGAGCTTAGGGACAAGTTCAACGCTATAGCGGAACAGTTGTGCATATCGAGCATCACCTTGGGCGAGCTTTGTTACGGGGCGGAGAAATCAGCCCGCCGAAATGAAAATCTGGTTGCGATAGAGAACTTTGTATCGAGGCTTGATGTTTNGCCATTTGCCGATAAGGCAGCTGCGCATTACGGACAAATCAGAGCTGAGTTGGCGCGTGCCGGAACGCCATGCGGGGTGCACGATATGCAGATTGGCGGTCACGCGCGTAGCGAAGGCCTCATCGTCGTAACCAATAATATGCGGGAATTTGTACGCATGCCGGGGCTGCGAGTGGAAAACTGGGTTTAGTTTCCAGTCTGACCAAGCATATTCGCCAGTCTCACGAACTCTTCCACCGACAATGTCTCGGCCCGTCTCGTAGGGTCGATCCCTGCTTTTTCCAATAACGCCTCGCCACCGATGGATTTTACGCTTTGGCGCAGCATCTTGCGGCGCTGGCCGAAGGCGGCCTCGGTGACTTTTTCGAGGTTGGCCACGTCGCAAGGAAACGGTTTGTCCTTGGGCAGCAGGTGCACGACGGTCGACGTCACCTTGGGCGGCGGGCTGAAGGCTTGGGGCGGTACGTCGAAGGCCATCTCCGGCACCGTACGCCAGCCTGTGAGAACGCCGAGGCGACCGTAATGATTGTCGCCTTCTTCCGCCACGATTCGCTGTCCGACTTCTTTTTGAAACATCAGGGTCAGTGACAGCCAGAAGGGCGGCCATTGTTTTGGCAGCAACCAGTTGATCAGCAGTTGGGTTCCGACGTTGTAAGGAAGGTTTGCGATGACGCGGACGGGTTCGTCCTTGGGCACCAAGGTCTCGAAATCAACCTTGAGCGCATCGCCCTCGATGACTTCGAGGCGGCCTGGATAGTGATCTGAGATTTCGGCAAGCGCGGGCAGGCAGCGACTATCGCGTTCCACGGCAATAACCTTTTTNGCACCGAGCGACAGGATGGCGCGGGTTAGTCCGCCGGGGCCGGGGCCGACCTCAAATACGGTAACGCCGTCGAGAGGGCCTGCTGTGCGCGCAATCTTCTGCGTCAGATTGAGATCGAGCAGGAAGTTCTGACCGAGCGATTTCTTCGCATCGAGGCCGTGGCGCTGGATGACATCGCGCAGTGGCGGAAGGCCGTCGATAGCCGCCATTACGCTGTCACCTGACGTGCCGCAATCTCAGACGCCATCTTCAAGGCTGCAACGAGGCTGGACTCGTTGGCAATGCCTTGTCCGGCGATGCCGAAAGCCGTTCCGTGGTCGGGCGATGTTCGAATGAAGGGCAAGCCGAGTGTAATGTTGACGGAATCATCGAACCCCAGCGCTTTAGCGGGGATCAACGCCTGATCGTGATACATGCAGACCGCCACGTCATAGCGCCTGCGGGCAGCCTCATGGAACATCGTATCGGCAGGAAGAGGGCCGAATGCATCGATGCCGTCCTTGCGCAGTTGGATCGTGGCGGGATGAATGATGTCGCGATCCTCAATGCCGATTGCGCCGTCTTCACCCGCATGCGGGTTCAAGCCTGCGACTGCGAGGCGAGGAGCTTCGATACCGAACTTGTCTCTAAGACCAGCAGCAATAATGCGGCAGGTTTCGATGATCAGTTCTTCCGTGAGTGCGGCTGGGACGTCTTTGACCGGGATATGGATTGTCACGGGCACGACGCGCAGCTTCGGCCCGGCTATCATCATGACGGGTTTACAGACCCGACCGGTCAGCTTGTTGGCAAGCTCTGCCAGAAATTCGGTATGGCCGGGAAAACCGAAGCCCGCCTCATACAGCACCGATTTCGCGATTGGGTTGGTGACAACTGCCGACGTGCGTTTTTCAACGGTCAGCGAAACCGCTGTCTCGATCGCCTTGATGGTGGAGAGTGCCGCGCCGACATGCGGTTGACCGACCTGTACTTCAAAGCCGACAGGAATGGGAAACACGGGCAAGGCATCAGGGAAAATGGACGTTGTCTGCTCGGGCTCGCAAATTGTCACGTTAGCGTTGATGCCGAGAAGATGGCCCCTGCTGGCAATGACATCGGGATCGCCGACCAGAATAAAAGGCGGCAGGCCGAACTCTTTACGTTTTGCCCAAGCGACAAGAGTAATATCCGGGCCGATCCCGGCGGGATCGCCCTGGGTGAGGGCGATAGGCAATTGTTGCGAGGTCACAAAAGGCACTTTCACGTCAGGTGCTGGTAATCTGGGCTTTCTTCCGCAGCTCTTCGAGATATTTCTTCTCGTTGGGATTTTCGCCCTTTTCAGCCTTCATCAAATCTTCCGAACGGAAANCGACTTCCGCCGCGTAATCGTCAGACACCTGCTGCTTTTTGCAGACGGCCAGATACTCCACGCCTTTTTCCGTCACGCGTGTGCCAGTGGTGCCACCTTCAGCCGTCTTTTCAACCAGAGGCTTCCAGTCTGGTGGCAATTCCGGCTCGAGCATGCGCCCGAGATCCTTGATCGACACGTCCAGCATCGTCGCTGCAAAGGTCTTTGCCTGTTCGCAGCCGGGATAGCGCTTGCGGGAAGCTTCGGCCTCCGACTTACGTTTGCCGGTAATGGAATTGCGCTTGGCTTCGGGAATAACGAAAATCACCTGCTGCAGGAAATACTCGTTCGTCACAGGTTTACTGCCGCGTTCTTTCAACCGCGTCACGAAATCCTGCGTCGACATCTTGTTTCGACCGCCATAACGGGCGTTGACCAGCCGAGGCCAGCTCATCTGGACGGCAATGAAGGATTTGAAATGCTCAGCGCCGACACCGGCCTGGGCGAGAACCTTGGTCAACTGATCCGTGGTCATCTTGTTCGTGGAAGCGAAGCGGGCAAATGACGCGTCGACGTCTGCGGTGCTGACCGACATCTTGACGCGCGCGATTTCTTCACGCTTCAACGCCTCATCTATCAACTGCTCACGGGCTTTTGCAGGGAGGTTGCCGGACTGGCGCTGCAATTTCAGAAAAGCAGCACGTTTCGCAATATCGTCACTGGTGATCGCTGTCTTGTTGACCACGACTTTGACGGTGGTTGCGGCCGCGGCCTGCTGCGCTGGAAGCGCGATGACCATAGGAACTGCGAAAATCGCAAAGGCGAATGCAACACTGCGCAACGCCGTCTTTCCGAAATTCATCCTGTTCTCTCCCTGTCGACACGTCGTTTCGCACTGGCGACGACTTTGCTTTTAAACATCTCAAACTACCGGATGAAGCGGATATCCTCGCTCGTCAACCAAGAAGTCAGATTTTGCTGCGGTTTTACTGTGGGCGCGACCGTATATATCACCGAAATCGGCAAAACGACAATCGCTACGATGCCCCACATTGAATATACGATGCGGCAAAACAGTGGCGTATCAGGGATGCTGCCAATCACGCTCTTTCAAAAAANGCGGCGAAGTTTTCACTTCGCCGCTGCTTGAAATCAGTAGTTATTTGGCTTCCAGCCGATATCGGCGTCGCTCCAGTCCTTGTTCGCGGAGCCGACGCTGATGTCGCCAAGCGTTCTGAAGGCAAGGCGGGCGTTGACCGACCAGTCATTCGCGGCTTCGTTGACCGTGTTGATGTTGCCAACGTCCGAATAGCTGACGGTGAAGATGGTGCATTCATCCTGGTAGAGAAAGCCGATACGCCGCTCGCTGGAGAACTTGTTGTTCACGTCATAATTGATCGCGCCGAACAGAGCCCAGTTATCATCCAGACGCAGTTTGCCCGATGCTTGAATGATGTCGCGTTTCCGGTCGTAGCCATACTCTGGCTGCGCCTCGACCTGTGTGTAGCTGACTTTGCCTGACACGCGGTTGTCGGTGTAGGCAACGGCGGTCTCAGAGCGATTGACCTCAAAATTGTCCTTGTCGAACCGGAAGCTGGATGACAGCGACAGGCCGATTGGAGCGTCGATGGCAGCCATGGCAACGTAGTCGGAACGATCCGTCTCCAGGCCGGAATTTGCACCGACATTGACCAGATCATTGGAGGCGAAAGAGTTTTCGCCGGAAAGGTGATACGACTGACCAGCAATGGCGCGGATGCCGTAACCGTTGTCGAATGTGCCGTTATATCGGAAGCCGAGATTGGCGCGTGTGCCGCCTTCGATCCGGTCGAAGCCTGAAAATTTGTCACGCTCGAACAGGTTGGTCGCATCGAACACGAAGGCCTGAGAATCTTCGTTTGGCAACTCGCCGGAATAGCCTTCATTCGGACGAACGAAAATCTGGGCGATAGGCTCGATCACGTGGCTGCTGTGCAGAGCAGTGAAGAGAACCGGATAGCGCGCTTCAAGACCGAATGTCGCCATGCCGCGCAGGCTTGCGTCATTGTTGATCGTACCATCATAGGCGAACGTGCCGAACGAGTTTGCGGACATGTCATTCCACAGGGCATCGCCACGTGCAGCCAGAAGAGGCGTCAGCAGCAGCCCGCTGTCAAATGTCACGGTACGCTTCCACTCAGCTTCCGTGGACAGGCGCGTATAGTTTCCTTCCAGACCATTATAGCGCACGGACGGACCGAGATTATAAGCATCCTGGTTGCGACGTGTGAGGCTGGTGAAATTGGTCGTCAGCGAAAGCTCGCCGCCATACACTGGATCCGGCATGAAATAGCGGTAGTCGAGAGCAGGGTGGACAATAGCCTGCCTACGCTCCTGCGCTTCCGAATCATCATTGTCCTGGACGTTGAAATAGTAAGCACTGACATCAAAATGGTTACGTTCACCGAGACCGGTCAGGTACAGCTTGTTGGTCTGAACGGAGTTCTTGTAGTCCTTCAGCTCATAGGTGCGTGAGAAGTTATTGTCGGTCTGCACCATGGCATCCCAGCCGAACGCCCAGCGCGGATTGATGTTGAACTCGCCCTTGGAGGCGATCATGGCGCGCGTATCGTTCTGGGAATCGCTTGTATTGGCGTCGAAATCCTGGGGGTTCATCTGGTTGATGCCAGCCGCGCGCACCGTATGCGTTCCCATTTCGAAACGCTGGCGCAGTTCACCTTCGAGCAGCAGACCCTGTGACGTATAATAGGTTGGCGTGATGGTGACGTCAGCGGTGTCGGACAGCACCTGGAAATAGGGCACGCCGATGCCGAAGCCGAGATTGTCCGTCACGCTCATCCGCGGAAACAGGAAGCCGGACTTCCGTTTGACCGTATTGTCGGGAACGGTGATGAACGGAAGATAGGCTATCGACTTACCAAACAGTTCAAAACGAGCCTTCTCCAGACGCACGGTGTGGGTCTTGCCGTCCTGAATGACGCGTTCTGCCTTTACCTGCCACAGAGGCGCTTTTTCTGGCCGCTCGGCACAGGGAAGGCATGCGGTGTAAACACCGTTGTTCAGAACCATCACGTCCTGCGAAAGACGCTCGGCGCTTTCACCGGCGATGCGCGTATTGTCCGTTGTCTCCACACGAAGAGCATTGACGAAACCCTGGCCGAAATCGTCGGTAACGTCGAGTTCATCCGCATAGATGCGATTGCCGCCCGGTTCGATCAGTTCGATATTGCCACGCGCAAGAACACGGCCAGTCGACTGGTTATATTCGACGCGCTGGGAGACCATGCGGTAGCCGGAATAGTGCAGTCGCACACCACCGGTCGCGATGACCCGTTCGGCATCCTTATTATAGGTAAGTTCGTTCGCTGTAAGCAGGAGTTTCGATTGGTCCTGAGGGTCACCTACGATGACACCGTCTTCAGCTAAAACGCTGGAAGCGGTTGCAACATATGCGCACACAGCAGCACCAGTCAGAAGGGCTGTCGTAAGCCGTCTGATATTCCCGCGGTCAAATACCGCCACTAGCCGTCCTCCTGATGAAGCAGAATGGTTGCACCCAACGCCAACGCCACGACAACTGGAACCCAGACCGCAACGAAGGGAGGGACAACGCCGCTACTCCCGAATGCCCTTACGAGCACGGTTACTACATAAAGCACGAAGCCGGAAACGATTCCACCCAGAATCACTGAACGGGATTGTGCAAANCGGCTGAACTTTAATGAAACAGTCGCGGCAATGAACGTCATCGCCACGAGAAGAAAGGGCATGGACAACAGGAAGTGGTACTGTGTCTCCAGTGCTTTCGAAGAGATTCCGAAAGACTGCGCTACCTCGATTTTGTGAGAAAGATCAAAGAAAGCAACGGTTTCCGGCTGCGTCAGACGCTCCTGAACGAATTCCTGTCTCAGATTGGTACTGATTCTCGCCGTTGCTTCCCGCGTTGGTACATGACCCGGGCGGATCTCGGCAACGTTGTTAAGAAGCCAGTAACCATCTTCCAACTTAGCCGACTGTGCATCCTGACGCAGGAGGATGTTACCGTCCTTGTCGAGGTGTATAAGCACCACATCCTTGAGCAGGGTGCCGTTGTCTTCGAAGCTCTTTGCACCGATGATCGTATCCTGCCCGCCGCTGCTTTGGCGAAGCCATGGAAGAACCTGCTGCTGGCGTGAAGCGCCGCCTTCGTTGCGCCATCCCGATTCGACCGCCAGCGATTTGCTTTCGCCCCAAGCTGCTATCGGGTTCAGCACCGTGATGGAGAGAATGCCGAGAAGAATGGCACCACCGACGAAGGGTAGAATGAACTGCCATGCGGAAATACCGGCAGCGCGCGTCACCACCAGTTCATAACGACGGTTGAGCGAAATCAACGTCGTCATGCCCACGAAGAGAGCGACGAACGGGATCGTCTGCTGAAGGATGAGAGGTAGACGCAGGGCTGTGAGGCCAAGGGCAGCCGGAACGGAATATCCGGGTAGGCCCGACATGCGTCGCGCCGTCTCGCTGAAGTCGGCAAGAAAGATGATCGCGGAGACGCCAAGCAGGAACCAGAAGGTGGTCATGGCGTAGCGTCGGAGGAAATAGCGTGCGAGGGTGCCAAACATCATGTGCTTTGCCCTCCGGTACCGGATGCTTTAGGGGGCGAAAAGCGCTTCTGAATGTTCAGCAACGCATTGCCGAAGGCGCGGGGCATCCGCAGTTTCTGGCCGGTCAAAAGCAGGAAGATGGAAATGCCACCGCTGACCACTGGAACCGCATAGACGAGCGGTATGAACGCAGCACTCTGCTTGACCTGATTGGTAAAGTAGAAGCCGAGCCAGCGCAGCATGAATGCGGTGAGGAGTGCCGCCACCATGGGATGCAATCGGGCCTCGCGGTGGGAGCGGGCGTCGCCTGCGACCACGAGCGAAATCAGCGCAAAAACGAAGGGGAACATCCAGTCCACCAGACGGCGATGAAGTTCCGACTGAAACGCGCCGGGTGCCTTTTTATAGCTGTCTACATTCTCGTCCGGCGAGAGCAGAAATGCCAGGCTGGCATCGCTGGATGAAATGGAAGGCTCGCTATCGCCCTTTTCGGACATGGTGGAAAGATCGAACGCATAGGAGAGGAACTTGACGACGGAGACTTTGCCATCAGGGGTCTTCTGCTGCACTTCGCCATCGCGCATGGTCAGCGATGCGCCGCCTTCATCGATCATGCCTTCCTTGGCATAATAGATGAGATCGTAATTCGGGTCACGGCGATCTGCGACGAACAGGCCGCGAAGGATGCGCCCCTGACGCTCACCGATCTGCACATAAAGTCCGTCCTGAATGGTGCGGAATGTTTTCTCTTCGATGACCGACGACAGGAGGTCGGCATAGGCCGCGGCCACCATCTGCCTTGCGGCGGTACGCGCGGGCGGCTCTGCGAAATTGGTGATTCCGAAGGAAACAAGGCTCATCACAGCGCCGAGAATCAGGACCGGCTTGAAAATGATCGTGCGAGGCGCGCCGGACGCATCAATGATCGCCAGCTCCGAATCGGTGTTCATCGCCGTCAGCGTCTGAGTAATGGCAATGACGAGGGCGAAGGGCAGCACAACGGGAATGAGCGTCGGCAACAACATGGTGGCCAACGTGACGAAAGAGCCCATGGACTGGCCGGTATCGGTGACCAGATTGATTCTCTGTAGAACCTGAATCGTCCAGATAATGGCCAGAACAGGCATAAGCGCGACCAGAAACATCTGCGTCGTGCGTCGCAATATGTATCGTTCAAGAAGCGTCATTCGATCCCTGATGAGGTATTTCCATTTCGTTCCCTTCGCGGGAACTTTTTCTATCTAGCTGCAAGAAGCGAGAATGGCGACTCCGCGACACTCACAAATCTGTCTTGTGCGGCAATTTTTCTTAACCCTGTGTCTTTTTGTTGGTGACGTCTTTTTTGATATCGGCATGACTGATTCATAAAATTGCCATGCCTGAAACCGATTGCAGGGTTGCGCCGGAGACGGAAAACGTGATGATCCCGCGCATCCTGAAATATAGTGATGAGCGAGAACATGTCCGCCAAATTCGATATCTCTTTTGCCAGCTCCGCCACGCTTGAGAACGCCAGCGCTATTTTGCTGCAGGCGTCCGGCGAAAATGCTCCTGCCGGTCAGGCGCAGGTTGATCCCGCAGGCATATTGGCGAAGGCCGCCAAGGTCTCAGGCTTTGCCGCCAAGTCGATGAGCGTTCTGGATGTCCTGGCCCCGCAAGGCTCTGACGCGGATCGAATCACGGTTATCGGTCTTGGGAAAGCTGCCAAGCTGACGGCCCATGACTGGCTGCGGGCAGGTGGAACGGCTGCGGCCAATTTCAAGAAGGCCGAAAAGGTCGTCATCTATCTCGACGCGCTTGGTATCGATGTCGATGGCAAAGCCGCTGCCGATTTTGCTCTCGGCCTGCTGCTTCGTGCCTATAGCTTCGACACCTATAAGACAAAAANGAAGTCCGACGACGACAAGACTCCGAAAAATGTCGAGGTCATCATCGTAACCGCCGCCCACGCAGAGGCAAAGCACGCTTTCGTAACAGCCGAGGCTGAAGCGCAGGGCGTTGTTCTTGCGCGCGATCTCGTCAACCTGCCGCCGAATGTGCTGGGTCCGGTCGAGTTTGCCGAAAAGGCCGAGGAGTTGAAGAAGCTCGGCGTCGAGGTTGAAATCCTTGGCGAAAAGGAAATGAAGAAGCTTGGTATGGGCGCTCTGCTTGGCGTTGCCCAAGGTTCCGTCCGCCCGCCGCGTCTGGCCATCATGCACTGGAAGGGCGGCTCCAAGAAAGATGAGCCGATCGCCTTCGTCGGCAAGGGTGTCGTGTTCGATACCGGTGGCATTTCGCTCAAGCCCGGTGCGGGCATGGAAGACATGAAGGGCGACATGGGCGGCGCTGCTGCTGTGACCGGCCTCATGCACACGCTGGCGGCGCGCAAAGCGAAAGCCAATGTCATCGGCGTTATCGGCCTTGTGGAAAACATGCCGGATGGTAATGCGCAGCGTCCGGGTGATATCGTCACCTCCATGTCCGGCCAAACCATCGAAATCATCAACACCGATGCCGAAGGCCGCCTCGTGCTGGCGGATGCGCTCTGGTACACCAATGATCGCTTCAAGCCGAAGTTCATGATCAACCTGGCAACGCTGACGGGTGCAATTACCGTTGCCCTCGGCAATCTTCAGGCCGGTCTGTTTTCCAACGATGACGAACTGGCGGAGCGCCTGACGAGCGCGGGTAATACGACCCAGGAAAAGCTGTGGCGCATGCCGCTGGGCAAGGATTACGACAAGATCATCGATTCGAAGTTCGCCGATATGAAGAACAGCTCGGGCCGTCTGGCGGGGTCGGTCACGGCCGCACAGTTCCTCAAGCGCTTTGTGGGAGATACGCCTTGGGCGCATCTGGACATCGCTGGCACGGCGATGGGGTCCCNGCTGACGGAAATCAATCAGTCCTGGGGTTCGGGTTATGGCGTGCGCCTTTTGAACGAACTCGTTCGCGCTCATTACGAAGACTGAGCTGCGCACTATAATATCAATGAAGCATGGGCGTTCCGATGACGGAAGTTCTTTTCTACCATCTAACGGAATCGAAACTGGAAGACGCCCTGCCGCCTCTTTTGGAAAAATCGCTGGAACGCGGCTGGAAGGTCGCGGTCCAGACGGCAAGTGAAGAGCGCCGCGATGCTCTCGACGTTCATCTCTGGACATTTCGGGATGACAGCTTCATGCCGCATGGAACAGATGCGGCGGAAAACGCCGCTGCCCAGCCTGTGGTGCTGACGATATCGGCCGAAANTGCCAACGCCGCGAATGTACGCTTCATCGTCGATGGCGCCGAGCCACCACCGCTCGAAGCCTATGAGCGCATCGTTTNCATGTTCGACGGCTATGACGCTGCGCAACTTGAGAGCGCGCGTGCGCAGTGGAAAAAGCTGAAAGGCGAGGGCCATACGCTGACCTATTGGCAGCAATCCCCGGAAGGTCGCTGGCAGAAGAAGGCTTGAGGGCGCGCGACGCCGTAAACTCTACCTTTAGGCGGGATTTCTGCAATATTGGGGTGGTTATCGTTCTTGGGGGATCGAAATTATGACACTGATGGCTTTGCTGATTTTTGCTGGGGCTTTGATTGCTGACTCTGTCAGCCCCGGGCCGACTGTTGCGGCGCTGGTCGCACGAGTGCTATCGCAAGGTGTGCGCAATGTCCTGCCCTTTCTGATCGCAATATGGATAGGCGAGGCCATTTGGCTCAGTGTTGCGCTTGCAGGGCTTGCCGCCCTGGCTGCTTCTTTCCATCTGCTTTTTGAAATCATTAAATGGATAGGCGTGGCATACCTGTTTNATCTTGCCTGGGTACTATTCACCAGTCAGCCAGAGGTTGGCGACCCTGAGCCGTCAACAAAAGGAAAAGGCTTTAGCGCCTTTATGTCCGGGCTTTCCATTTCGATCAGCAATCCCAAAAACATGTTGTTCTACCTCACTCTCATGCCTTCGCTCATCGATATGAAAGGTGTGACGGCAATGGGATGGTTACAATTGGTCCTGACCCTGCTTGTAACCCTGGTCGCCGTTGATCTTTCGTGGGTATTCCTCGCGTCGAAGGCAAGAACGTTCCTTCGAAATAGCCGCGCTATCCGCCGGATTAATCAAGTGAGCGGAGCAGCTATGGCTTTGGCGGCTGCCGCGATCGCCACACGCTGAGGAGGTTAGGAGTTACTATCCGACCGCTGGTCACGCAAATGTCTTAAAGGCCGCGACATTAGAGGTGACGCAGACTTACCAAAGCGATGGTTGTAGCAAACTCAGTCCTTGCCGAGATATCCTAGACAGAAAATCCAAATAAAATCGCCGGGTCATTCGCTGGAAAACACGTAGTCTCTTCTGAAGACCCCGCGATAAGCGACTCTTTCCGCTCAGTTTCTCTGGATATCAACATTTTCTAAAACGGAAGGCTGGTGATGATAAGCGGGCTCGCAAAATGGGCAACGAAAACATGATTTGAAGTCTGCGCCGATTGTCGGCCTAGGTCTTGCTAATGTAGTGCGTTAACAAACATGCTGTATGCAACACTCAACGAACGGAGCGTTGCGCGACAGCCGAGGAGAATGAAATGGGTCAATCCGCCCCGTGGCCGGTCAACGAAACAGAGCGTCTAGTTGCTGTCCGGTCCATCCTGTCTCTGGGATCTGGCCCGACACCGGAACTGGCTTCGCTTTCCGAGCTGGCAAAAGGCGTGTTCGATATGGCGCGCGCNGCCATCCATATCGTCGATGAAGACTGGTTGCGGATTGCGCATCAGGCGGGCATTCAGGTCAGCGAATGCTCTCGCGATATCTCAATCTGCACCCGCGTGGTGCTTTCCAATGATGTTCTTGTCGTGCCGAATTTGAGTGCGCATCCGGAATTACGCGGCTTTCCCTATGTCGAAGGCGGGCCGAAATTCCGGTTTTACGCCGGTGCGCCCATCGAGTTGGAGCCGGGGCTGACGGTCGGGGCATTTTGCATTCTGGATACGTCTCCGCGTGAGTTGAAGCCGACCGAAGTGGAAAGCCTCAAGCGTTTTGCGGTTCTGGCAGGGGCGCTGTTGCGACTGCAAAAAGCCAACTTCACCATGAGCCTTGCCGAGCGTGCCTTGCGCGATGCTGCCATGACCGACCCGCTGACGGGTTTCTATAACCGCAAGGCGCTGAGTGGCCTGGTGGATTCGCAGATGTATGCGGCCTTGCAGTCCAATGAGACCTTCGGTGCGCTTTATCTGGATATGGACGGTTTCAAGACGATCAACGATACGCTGGGCCACGGCGTTGGCGACCGTGTTCTGCACGAGGCTGCCTGCCGCATTCGCGATGTCATCCGCGCCGAAGACATTGCCGTGCGCATGGGTGGAGACGAATTTGCGGTGTTCATTCCGCGACCAGCCGGTTCTGACGTCATTTCAAAGCTGGCAGAGCGGCTGCTGGAAGCTTTCCGTCAGCCTTTCAACATCGATGGTCGCCTCATCAGCGCGCCGCTCAGCATCGGCGGCGCGATTGCACCGCAGTCAGGGCAGGATTGCCTGTCGCTGCTGCAGAGTGTGGATGAAGCGCTGTATCAGGCCAAGAAGGATGGGCGCGACCGTTTCGTCAGCCGCGCCATCTGACCGATCAATCGAAGAACGAATCCACGAACTTATGGCGACCGAGCAGGAATGCGTCGGCCACATGCGTGAGCGGTGCAAGGTCGACGTCGGAGGTTCTGGCCTTGATGATCTCTGCGAAGCGTTCGTAGAGGGCAGGGTATTCGCGCTCCGGTTCGGACAGTTTCTGCTCGCCAGCGATGGAGAGCTTCGCGCCGCCTTCTGACAGAACCATCTGACCAGCTTCGGTTTCAGCCACGATATCCCAGCTCTGCTTGCCCGTCTGGCGCCAGTCGAATTCGGCATGCACAGGCATCTGCGTCACATCGGAGAACTGGATGTCGGCTGCAATCGGTGCATCGCGGTTCTCAGGGAATTCCAGCGTGGCCTTGGTCACGAACAGTGCGCGCGGCAGGATGTGGGTGATGATCGACAGCGCGTTGATGCCGGGATCAAACACGCCGAGACCACCTGCCTGCCAGATCCATTCCTGGTTCGGGTGCCAGTGGCGCACGTCTTCTTTCCAGATGACGTGAACGCTGTTGATCCTGGTGGAGGCGAGGAAGCTTTTNGCAGCTTCGACAGCAGGCGCGTAACGAGAATGCCAGCTAGCAAACAGCGAAAGTTCCTTGGAATCGGCCAGACGAACCAGATCCTGCACTTCAGATAGCGTCGCACCGGGTGGCTTTTCCAGGAAGACGTGCTTGCCCGCATTCAGCGCGGCGTATGCTGCGGTGTAGCGGTATTGCGGCGGCATGCAGAGCGACACGGCCTGCACGTCCGGAACGGCTTCAAGCAGCGCTTCGATGGTGCCGTAGGATGGCACGCCATCAACGGTACCATGGCGGCTGGCGGTGGCAATCAGATCGAAATCCGGATTGGCGGCGATGGCTGGAAGGTGCTGGTCGCGAACGATTTTGCCGACGCCGACAATGGCGAGCTTGGTAGCTGACATGAAAGAAAACCCGTCTGAATGTTTCACTCGAATAATAGTACTTTATCGAGTTCTATCAGAAACATCGGCATCGGCAAGGCCGGGGCAGCCGCCTTTGCGTTTTCCTTTTCATCAGTCCAGCGAGGCGACGAGCAATGGTTTGTGCGCCGGTTTTTTGTAGATGAGATGGACGACCTTATAGCCTTCCGCTCGCAACTGCGTCAGCAAGGCGGGCAGCATGGCGGCGGTGCGCCTGTGGATATCGTGCATCAGGATGATGCCGCTGCCGCGATGGCGAAGAGCGGCAACGGTGCGCGAGGCGACGACGGCTGGGGAATCCTTGAAATAGTCTTTCGAATCGATCTGCACATCCATGATGACCATGCCACGATCCGAAATCATGTTGCGCAAGCGGCCGGTGTCGGCGAGGTAGGGAAAGCGGAAGAAAGAGGCATCGGTGTCTGTCGCCTTGGCAACGGCTTTTGATCCCTTGGATACCTCTGCTAGCGCGCGATCAAACGACATGGCTCTGAGATTAGGGTGGCTGAAGGTGTGGCTGCCGACGCTGTGACCGTCAGCAACGACTTTTCTGGCGATTTCGGGATGCGCCTGCGCCATCTGCCCGACCATCAGGAACGTGGCCTTGACGCCGAATTCATCCAGCGTCGCCAGAATGCTTTCCGTCCTGCCAGGAACCGGGCCGTCATCGAAGCTGAGCACGACTTCCTTGTTGGCGAGCGCGATGTCCTTCAGGGATGATACCATGATATCGCGACCGGCAAGTCCCCTGGGGTTGCGCGGATGCATCCATGCCGTTGGCGAAAGCGCAACGGCATCGCCGCTGACCGATGGCGCAGTAGGCATGGTCGCAGCAAATGCGGTTTTCAGGGAGCCTTCAGGCTGTGGTTTNCCGGCGCAACCGGTGAGGCATGCCGCAACGAGTGAAGCGGCAGAAAGGTGGCGGAAANCCATGGTGATTCTCGGAAAATGCAGGAATGAAACTGCCGAGAATTTCTACGATTATGGTTAATGGCTGGTTACTGTGGCGTTACGAAAACTAGGCTTCGATAGCGAGGCGGAAGGACTAACCCGCCATCGCCTCTTCATATTCGCTGGAAAGTGTCAGCCAGTGCTCTTCCGCGTCGGCCAGCTTGGCAGCGGCCTCACCACGTTCCTTCACCTTCAGCGCCGCCTTGGCGGGCGCTTTTTCGTAAAGGGTGGGATCGCCGAGTTCCTTGTCCAGTGCCTGAATCAATTTCTCAAGCTTTGCCGTCAAGGATTCGACTTCGTTGATCTTTTNGCGAAGCGGAGCCAGCGAGGCGCGCTTTTCGGCATTCGCCTTGCGCTGGTCCGCTTTTGAAGCGCCATCTATGACGACTTCAATTTTTTCGTCTTTTTTTTNACCCGAGGAGACAATGAGGTCGCGGTACTCATCCATATCGCCTTCGAATGTCGTCACAGTGCCGTTGTTGACGAGCCAGAGGCGGTCGACGGTTGCTTCGATCAGGTGGCGATCATGCGAGATGAGGATGACGGCGCCGTTATAGTCGTTCAATGCTTCGATCAAGGCGCGACGGCTATCGATGTCCAGATGGTTGGTCGGTTCGTCGAGGATCAGCAGGTTCGGCGCGTGGAATGCAGCCAGACCCATTAGCAGGCGTGCCTTCTCACCACCGGACAAGTCCTTGGCAGGCGTCGCCATCTTTNCCGTCGCCAGACCCATCTGCGCCACGCGAGCGCGGACCTTGGCTTCCGGTGCCTGCGGCATCAGCTTGCGCACATGCTCGACCGGATTGTCTTCCGGCACGAGGTCATCAAGCTGGTGCTGGGCGAAGAAGCCAATTTTCAACGATGGTGCCAGCCGCAGATCGCCGCTTTCAGGCGCAAGACGGCCCGAGATGAATTTGGCGAAGGTGGACTTACCGTTACCGTTGGAGCCCAGCAGCGCAATGCGGTCATCATTGTCGATGCGCAGATTGAGACCCTTGAGGATCGGATTGCCCGGCTCGTAGCCGACAGCGCCGCCATTGATGGCGACGATAGGCGAGGCAGGCTGCTTTTCCGGTTCCGGGAAGGTGATCGGCTGGACGTGATCCTCGATGACCGACGAAACAGTCCCCATGCGCTCCAGTGCCTTCACGCGGCTTTGCGCCTGCTTGGCCTTGGAAGCCTTGGCCTTGAAGCGGTCGATGAAGCTTTGCAGATGCTTGCGGGCCGCGTCGTTCTTGACCTTGGCCTTGGTCTGCAACTCGTCGGCTTCGGCCTTCTGGCGCTCGAACTGGTCGTAGCCGCCGCGATAGAAGGTCAGCTTCTTCTGGTCAAGATGCACGATGGCGTTGACGGCGTTGTTCAGCAGATCGCGGTCATGGCTGATGATGATGACGGTGTAGGGATAGCGGCGGATGTAGTCTTCCAGCCACAAGGTGCCTTCAAGGTCGAGATAGTTGGTTGGTTCGTCCAGCAGCAAAAGGTCCGGTTCTGCGAACAGAACGGACGCCAGCGCCACGCGCATGCGCCAGCCGCCCGAGAAGGACGAGGCAGGGCGAAGCTGGGCGTCCTGATCGAAGCCGAGACCGGCCAGAATGCTGGACGCGCGTGCTTCGGCGGAATGCGCGTCGATATCGACCAGACGCATCTGAATATCGGCAATGCGGCCCGGATCGGTTGCCGTCTCGGATTCGAGCATCAGCGCGGCACGTTCCTTGTCGGCAGCCAACACGATGTCGATCAGGCTTTCCTCCGTGGCCGGTGCTTCCTGCGCCACCTGTCCCATGCGGGCATTCTTGGGAATGAAGACCTCGCCGGTCTCCGCGCCAAGGTCGCCGGTGATGATGCGGAAANGGGTGGATTTGCCTGCGCCGTTGCGGCCAACAAGGCCGGCCTTCGTGCCCGCGGGAAGCGAGACACTGGCGTGATCAAGGAGCAAGCGCCCGGCAATACGGGCGGAAACGTCTGAANTGGTAATCATGGCGCCGTTTTGGCCGAACTCATGTCTGAACGCAAGAGCGCGAAAGCCACAGCTTCAACGGTTTATGCGCCGATCTGCATCAGGTAGCTGTCGCGGGAACGTTGCGCCACTTCCCGACCATAGGGAATGACGCAATTGCGCGCGCCGCCGCGGGCTGCAAGAAGCGCAAGCTCGGCATGGCCGTAAAACTCCGCAGCACTCACTGTGCCTTCGGACGCAGCGACGCCCATTGAAACAGTCAGATGTTCGCCATCGCCTTCCTTGGTGGCGAACCGCAAATTCTCAACGGTGTGGCGCAACCGCTCTGCGATGCTCTGTGCCGTGTTTTGAGATACGTTGGAAAACAGGAAAGCGAAGTCGTTGCCGCCGATACGTGCCGCAAAGTCATCCTTCTTGATCGACGTGCGGAAAAGGGCTGCCAGGCGCCGCAACGCCTTGTTGCCAGCCGCAGAGCCGTATTTCTCGTTGATATCTCTGAAACGGTCGACATTCACCAGCACGAGGCAGACGGAGGCGTCGGTTTCATTCTGGAAANCCTCGGTCAGCTTTGCCAGAAACGCGGCGCGGTTGGGCAATGCAGTGAGGGCGTCTTTCAGAGATGCTGTCTGAAGCCTGCGGGCACTGTTTNCCTGCTCGCGGATTTTTNCCAGGCCCTGGCGCACGAAATTGTGGAGGCTTGCCTGCTCGTGATGAATATCCGCAAGCAGTTCTGCAAGATATTCCTCGGTCGTGTCTGATGCGGGACGCTCGGAGATAGAGGCAAGCAGCGCATCGGACCGTTCGAGGGAAGCGGAAAGCCGTGTCGATATCTGGTCGATCGTGTTTGTCGCTTCTGTCGCCGCATGGGCCGCGGCCATGCGTGAAAAGCTCGGCAGGTTATGCTTCTGGCCGATCATATCGATGTCATGCTGTTGTGGCGAATTGCCGAGCTCCAGAATATCGCGTCCCATGGCGGTATTGTGTCCGGCAAGAACTTCGAAGAAGAGTTCATAATTGCGCGGCAGCGGCGCAAGGTTCATCTTGGTGATGAACTGCGTAACCTTGGTGACGATGATGCCGCTTTTGTTATTGACGGGTAGTGTCATGTCCCACATCTCCACACACATGACCTGCCGTTGTCCGACGGCACCATAAGCTCATCGACATCTATTGTGCACGACACTTTAAAATACCATAAATATGTTGCACCAATTGCTGGTGGTGCAGCCATGTGAAGGAGTGATGCCTCTCATCACTTTTCATCATTNGATTGTGGTGTGGTTCGCTGGTTTTATGGTGCTGCACATTCACTTATTGGAAGGATCGGCCATGACATCGAGAACCCTCTATTCGCTGTGCGGTAGTGACGACGCGCGTCCCTTTTCTCCCCATTGCTGGAAAACCGTTTTGTCACTGGCGCATAAGGGGTTGGAGTTCGAAGAACGTCCGCTGGCCTTCACGGCCATTCCAGGTGTGGAAAACGGGTTCTCCAAAACTGTGCCGGTTCTTCGCGATGGTGATCAACTGATAAAAGACAGCTTCGAAATCGCACTCTATCTGGATGAGGCCTACCCGGACGCGCCGACCCTTTTCAACGGGGAGGGTGGTAAAGCTCTCTCCCGCTTTGTTGAAAACTGGTCGCAGACGCAGCTGCACCCGGCCATCGTCAAAATTGCGGTGCTCGATATCCACGACATGCTGGATGAAACGGACCGGGCGTATTTCCGTGAAAGCCGCACGAAGGCGCTTGGGCGAACGCTGGAAGAGGTGATTGCCCATCGCGATGCGGAAATTGGCGCCTTTCCAGCGAAGCTGGAGCCGATCCGCCGCATGTTGAACATCCAGCCGTTTATCGGTGGGGACAGCCCTTTGTTCGCCGATTATATCGTGTTTGGTGCCTTGCAATGGGCGCGCATTACCGCTGGCGTCGATCTATTTGGCCAGAAAGACCCTGTTCGTGGCTGGTTTGACCGCTGCCTCGACCTGCATGGCGCACGGGGGCGCAGTGTGACAGCGGCATGAAATGTGCCGCCCCTGTGGGCAAATCCGGGCATCCCCCTTGTTTNCAGGCCTACGGGCGGTTAAACACCGCCCACTTTCTTTCAAGGACAAGGATACGGACACATGGCGATTGAACGCACATTTTCGATGATCAAGCCGGACGCAACCAAGCGTAATCTGACTGGCGCCATCACCAAGGTATTTGAAGACAACGGCCTGCGCGTCATCGCGTCCAAGCGCGTCTGGATGAGCAAGCGCGAAGCCGAAGGCTTCTACGCCGTTCACAAGGAACGTCCTTTCTTCGGCGAACTGGTTGAAGGCATGACATCCGGCCCGACCATCGTTCAGGTTCTGGAAGGCGAAAACGCAATCCTGAAAAACCGCGAAATCATGGGCGCAACAAACCCGGCCAACGCCGACGAAGGCACGATCCGCAAGCAGTTCGCTCTTTCGATTGGTGACAACTCGGTTCACGGTTCTGACGCCCCTGAAACCGCAGCTCAGGAAATCGCCTACTGGTTCGCAGAAACCGAAATCGTCGGCTGATTCAATCTGGCAGGAAGCGGAATCGCCATCTCAGGCATACGCTTCAACTGATTGAGATCATTCAAAAANGCCCGCAGATACGACCTCTTTATTGAGGTAACGATCTGCGGGCTTTTGCTTTTNGGTGGGCTTTTGTGAAGAGATTAACCGTCGGTGCCGCGCTGCTGGGTGATTGTCATGGCGAAGACACCGTTGCCGACGCTCCAGTCCGAATAGTCGTTTTCGTGCATGAAANTGAAGACATCTTTCGGAGATACGGATGCGTTTGCTTCCAGATTTCTAGTGATAGCCGCATACAGCGCACGCTTCATGGCATCGCTTCGTCCTCTACGCAGGGTGATCTCAACGACGATCACGTTCTCGGAACGCGCAATGCCATTGAAGCTGCGGTCGAAGAAAAACTCGCCATCGCGGTACTCGCTGACCAGATTGAACAACTCATCCTGGGGCATGCCGATACCTTCGACCAGCGCGTCATGAATGCTTCTGACGATATCCCGCTTACGTGATGGCTCGATTCCTGTTGGTACCGCTGTTCTGACAAATGGCATGTTCGTTTCCCTTATGAGTGATGCGAGGAAATATCACATAGGAGAACAACGCTATATTGACGTTATAGCCGATTCAATGTGAGTTAAACTCACATGAAAAATCGCAAGAACTTACCTGTGGCAGCGCTGCGTGCCTTTGAAGCTGCTGCACGTCACGGGCGGTTGACTGCCGCGGCTGAGGAACTGTCTGTCACGCACGGAGCGATCAGCCGACATGTCAGCCAGCTGGAAATGCTCATCGGTACGGAGCTTTTCGAGGGGCCAAGAAACCGACCGAAGCTGACCGCCGAAGGTCGAGTGTTCGGCTTTGCGCTGACGGCGGCGTTCGATCAGATGGAGGATGCGCTGCGTATCGTCGGGCGCGGCGATGACAGTATTCTAGATGTTGCCTGCCTCAGCACATTTGCCATGCGCTGGCTCATTCCGCGCCTTCACGATTTCACAGCGAAATATCCTCGCTATGATGTTCGTCTGGCAACCGACGATCGCCTGCCGCGAACCCAGATTGACGTTCAGATCTTGGTTTTAGCACCGAATATTGCGCTGCCGGAAANCTGCTCGCCTCTGTTTCAGGAGCAGCTCGGGCTCATTATCGCCCCGAAATTGCGAATGATAGGGCAAGCGGCGTCCATCCCGACGGTGCAATGCTGCCTCGATTGGAGACGAGAACGCGCCCGCATGTATGGAAAGAGTGGGCTCGGCTGACCGGCGAAGAAGAGCATGGCACTGTCGCAAGAACGAGAATTTTCGATCACTATCACCTGACCATTGAGGCGGTCCTCAACGGTTTGGGTGCGGCGATCGTGCCATGGCATCTGGTCACCGGAGACATTGAATGTGGTCGCCTGGTCGCGCCTTATGGCTTCTTGCAGAGCGAATATCGATATGTCGTGAAGGTTGAGCGCCCTGGACGGCGCAAGGCGGAGCACTTTATCGGATGGCTAAGAGACGCAATTGCTGAGTTTCCCGCGCCGCCTTAAAGCCACTTGTCCTTTGCCGTATCGTCAGCATCCTTGGCGGCAATCCAGTCACCCGCCGTGCCGTCCTTGGCATGTTCTTTTTTCCAGAACGGAGCGGCGGTCTTGAGGTAGTCCATGACGAAATTTGCCCCATCGAAAGCGGCCTGGCGATGGCGGGAGGCGGCGATGACGAGGACGATGTTTTCGCCGGTGTCTATGCGGCCATGCCGGTGGATTGCGGTGAGGCCGAGAAGCTGGAAGCGCTCGATGGCGAGTTTGGCGATGCGTAGCATTTCCGCTTCCGCCATGCCGGGATAATGCTCCAGTTCCAGTGCCGAAAGCGCGCCGCCATCATCACGGCAAAGGCCGGTGAAGGTTACGACTGCGCCGATGTTCTTGTCTGTCTGTGTGAGCAACCGTGCTTCTGCCGCCGCATCGAAATCCTCGACCTGGACGCGGATGGTAGGCTCGACAGTCACCGGTCAACCACCCGTCATGGGCGGGAAAATGCCGATTTCACGCGCGCCGACGATGCTCTCATCATGGTCGATGTGTTCCTGATTGACTGCAACGCGGATTACATCGGGAAATTCAAACGCTGCCTCGTACTCTTCGCCAAGCGTAGTGAGATAGGTGATCAATTCACGCGCCGTGGTGACCTCTGCTGGCAGATCGATATCGTCCTCGGATTTTCCGATCCGCTCACGCACCCATGCGAAGTAGACGATGTGAACCATCAATCGGCATCCACGATGTGCTTGAGGCCAGCCTTGAAATAATCGTAACCGGTGTAGATCGTCAGCGCTGCTGCAAGCCAGAGCAGGCCAATGCCAATTTCAGTCGTGTAGGGCAGAACCTGATCTCCCGCAGGACCCGCCAGCAGAAAGGCGATGGCGACCATCTGGATGGTGGTTTNCCACTTGGCGATCTGTGTGACCGGGACGGAAACCTTCAGCGCCGCCAGATATTCCCGCAGACCGGACACCAGAATTTCACGGCAAAGAATGGTAATCGCCGCCCAGAGAGACCAGCCTGCGATAGTGCCGTCTGCCGCCAGGAGCAACAGAATCGATGCGATCAGCAGTTTGTCTGCGATAGGGTCCAGCATACGTCCGATATTCGACGTCTGGTTCCAGATGCGTGCGAGATAGCCATCGAGAAAATCGGTAAGCGACGCAATGACGAACAGCCATAGAGCCGTCCAGCGCGCAAAATCCGAACTTTCCAGCTTTCCTTCGATGAAGAAACACAAAACGATGACCGGGACCGCCAGAATGCGGCCATAGGTCAGGAGATTGGGGATGTTGTACGCGCGCGAAGCCATGGGGAACCTGTCAGTCTGTATAGAACGTTGATGCAGCCCTGAGAGGCAAGCGTCAACACCCTATTATGTTTTTTNGCGGGTGTTGCCCGAAAGCGCGGGCATCAGTCTTTGCTGCTCTCGTGGAAGTGATTGTAAACCATTCGCGCCACCGTCTCGGAAATGCCGCCAACGGCCATGAGGTCACTCAATGCCGCACGAGATACTGCTTTCGCCGTTCCAAAATGTTGCAGCAGCGCCCGTTTGCGACCGGGGCCGATGCCGGCGATTTCATCCAGCGGGTTTTTGATCATTTCCTTCTTGCGGCGGGCGCGGTGGGAGCCGATGGCGAAACGGTGCGCTTCATCGCGCATGCGCTGGAGGAAATAGAGAACAGGGTCGCGGGGCGGCAGCGAAAAATCGCTGCGGGTATCGGTAAAGAAGCGTTCGCGACCGGCATCTCGGTCCACGCCTTTCGCCACGCCGATGGCCGTGACGCAGTCACGAATATCGAGCTCGTCCAGGATTTNGCGCACCGCCGACATCTGGCCTTGGCCACCATCGATGAGGATGACGTCCGGCCAGGCAGGGAAGGGCATGTCGGCTGCATCTTCCGGCGAAACGCTCTTGTTGCGATCCGGTTTTCCTTCTTCTTTCAACAGCCGTGAAAAGCGTCGCGTCATCACTTCGCGCATCATGCCGAAGTCGTCGCCGGGCGTGATGTCGGTCGATTTGATGTTGAACTTGCGATAGTGCGCTTTGGTAAAGCCATCCGGCCCCGCCACGACCATGCCGCCTACGGCGTTCGTACCCATGATGTGGGAGTTGTCGTAAATCTCGATGCGGCGCGGCACATAGGGCAGGGCGAAGGTCTCGGCAAAACCTTTCAGCAGTCGGGCCTGTGAAGAGGTTTCAGCCAGCTTGCGGCCATGCGCCTCGCGGGCATTGGCCAGAACATGGTCGGCTACGTCCTTCTTCTCTCCACGCTGTGGCACGGAGATGGTGACCTTGTGGTTCGCCTTTTCGCTCAAGGCTGCCGCCAGCAATTCCTGCTCATCAACCGTTTCTGACAGCAGGATTTGTTTCGGCACCGGCTTGTCATCGTAAAACTGGGCCAGGAAGGCGTTGAGAATTTCAGAGCCGGGTAGGGAGGGATCTGCCTTTGGGAAATAGGCGCGATTGCCCCAGTTCTGGCCGGTGCGGAAAANGAACACCTGAATGCAGGACACGCCGCCCTCATGGTGGATAGCGAAAACATCCGCCTCCTCGATGCCAGAGGGATTGATGCCCTGATGGCTTTGCACATGCGAAAGCGCAGCCAGGCGGTCGCGGTAGATGGCTGCGCGTTCGAAATCGAGGTCTTCGGACGCTTCATTCATCTGGGACGCGATTGTGGCCTTCACGCTCTGGCTTTTGCCGGAAAGGAAGTCCTTCGCCTCTTTTACCAGCTCGGCATAGCCCTCATCACTGACCTCATGGGTGCAGGGTGCGGAACAGCGCTTGATCTGGTGAAGAAGACAGGGGCGAGTGCGGCTTTCGAACACGCTGTCGGTACAGGTGCGGATGAGGAAGGCGCGTTGTAGCGAATTGATCGTCCTGCCAACGGCACCGGCAGATGCGAACGGGCCGAAATAATCGCCCTTGCGCGCCCGCGCGCCGCGATGCTTGAAAATGGCAGGAGCGCGGTTATCAGCAGTGATCAGAATGTAGGGGAAGGATTTATCGTCGCGCAGCAGAACATTGTAGCGTGGGCGCAGACGCTTGATGAGGTTTGCTTCCAGCAGCAAAGCTTCGGTTTCCGTGCGGGTCGTCACGAATTCCATATGGGTCGTCAGCCGCACCATCTGGCCGATGCGGTTGGAATGGAAACGTCCTTGCGCATAATTGCCGACGCGCTTCTTCAAGGAGCGCGCCTTGCCGACATACATCACGTCGCCGGCCTCATTGAACATGCGGTAGACGCCGGGNCTGTTGGGCAGGTGTTTGACGAACTCGCCGATGAGATCCATGCCCTTCAGGCCGGATTCGTTTTTCCAGCCCGCATTCCAGTCCATGGCAGCAGCCGAATATTCCCCTGCTGCCTCGCCGGTGGAGGGGGCTACATCGTCTTCATCATCGTCGTTGTCATCGAAGAGAACACCGCCATCGGGCAGCTTCTTTCCGTTCATTCAGGTATCTCCGCCACATCCGGGGTTTCCCAGCCAAGGTGCTGGCCACCGTCGAGTGTGATCATCTGGCCGGTCATCGACGGCGTGTCATATAAAAAGCGAATGGTCCGACCGAACTCATCCGGTTGCGGGCCACGCTTTAATATAAGGGCGTCGATCTGCGCCTGAAAGTGCTTAGGCTCCTGTCTTTCACTTTTAAACGACGGGCCGGGGCCGATGGCGTTGACCCGCACCCGCGGCGCGAAGCTCTGCGCCATGGTTTTCGTGGCCGTCCACATGGCTGATTTCGACAGCGTGTAGGAATAGAAACGGGGCGTAAGCGCCAGAACGCGCTGATCGATGATGTTGACGATGAGGCCCGACGCATCCTTCGGCAATTGCCGCACCAACGCGGCTCCGAGAATCGAGGGTGCACGGACATGAACGGCAAAATGCGCGTCGAAGGCCGAGGAATCGAACTCATCAGCACTGTCATGACGGAACACGGATGCGTTATTGACGAGGATTCCAATGGGTCCAAGCGCAGAATTTGCGCTTTCCATCAATTTTTCCGTCGAGTCCGAATTTTCGAGGTCGGCCTGTACGACGGCCGCTTTTCCACCTTTTNGCCTTATTGTGTTAGCGAGTGCTTCAGCTTCAGCCAGAGAAGAGCGTGCATGCAGGGCTATCGCAAAGCCTTCCGCAGCAAGATACTCCGCTATCGCGCGACCCATGCGGCGCGCGGCCCCGGTAATCAATACGGTTTTCGGTATAATCTCTTTCAAAGCTAATCTACGCCCTGCTTATGCCTCTGGTAACGAGGGATATAGGTCCAAAGGTTGAGTTTTGCACAGCACGAGGGNTGATTATACAGAATTATCCAGACGCGATGCGTTCGAAGTAATTTAATTTAAATACATGTAAAAANCCGCTCTTCTTAAGTTAACCGTTCATTATCCTTAATAGATTTTTGTGTCATTTTAGCAACGTCCCATTTCTGTCACGTCGCTGCCCCAATCAATTCACATTTTGGCTGTGTGATCTCCTCAATCACCCATCATTTNGATCATCAGTCGGGCAAGGGAACAAACTGTTTTACACCGCGTTGGGAACATGTGTTTGAGCACCCNGCGGGTATGAAANGGAGAATAGCATGCGTACTATCGTTGCAACACTTATGGCGACCACAATGGCAGCTGCAGCGTTTTCAGCAGCAAAGGCAGCCGACGCTGTAAACGAAGTGCCGCAGGCACCTGTCGCTTACGAGCAGCCAGCCCCTATCAGCAACTGGTCTGGTGCGTACCTCGGTGCGACCGCCAACTACGACTGGGGTCGTTTCACCGGTAACGGCGGCGATCGTGATGCCGACGGCTTCGGTGGCGGTCTCTATGGTGGTTACAACTGGCAGAGCGGCCAGCTGGTTTACGGTGCAGAAGCTGACGTCAACCTCGGCGACAACAAGGGTTCTGCTGGAGTTGGCAATCTCGGCGAGTCTCTCGAAGGCAAGCAGGGCGTCAACGGTTCGATCCGCGCCCGCGTCGGTTACGACATGAACCCGTTCCTGCTCTACGGTACAGGCGGTCTGGCCATCGCTGACCAGAAGGTTAGCAACTCCACGTCCAGCGACAGCGCAACAGCACTCGGCTACACAGTTGGTGCCGGTGTAGAAGCCATGGTGACCAACAACATCACGGCTCGCGTCGAATACCGCTACAGCGACTACCAGGATAAGGACTACTCGCTGGATACCGGTAGCGTATCTCGCGGCTTCGACGATCATAGCGTTAAGGCTGGTATCGGCGTAAAGTTCTAATCCCATCAGGGATGGATGTTAAAAGCCGGGGTTCGCCCCGGCTTTTTTCGTTTTTGTTTTACGGTCGCAAAAANCAGATGTGGCGGGACGGATAAAACCGCCCCGTGTTTTGTTTCAGGCTGGTGCTTTCATCTCGGCATAATCCTTGAAGCGTTTGCCGAATGTCTCAGGCCAATCCGCCAAGGTCTTGCGACCGCCAGCCCATTCGCCTGCGAAACGCAGATCGAGATAACCAATCATCGCCGCAAGCGCGAAGTGACCGCCATGCAGCTTCTTGCCTGTCTTGGGCAGATTCGCATTGAGGTAGTCCAAGCCCTTGACCACCTTGCTCCACTGCTTATCGATCCATGGCTGGTGGACCTTGTCCTCGGGGCGGGAGCGGCGCTCGTAGACGATGGCCAGAAGGCAATCCATGATGCCATCACACAGCGCCTCCAACACTTCCGCTTCGGTGCGCTTCTCGCCCTTTTTCGGGTAGAGCTTTGCGCCCGAAAGACGGTCCAGATAATGCATGATGGCGACGCTATCATAGACCGAGCCACCTTCATCCAGAATCAGCACCGGGATTTTGCCCAGAGGATTGTTGTCCATCAGGGTTGCCGGTTGGGCGCTGGTGTCGACGCTTATACTGGTCACGTCGATGTCGAGATAACGCGCGGCCATACGAACTTTCGCGGAGTAGGGGGAGGCGGGCGAATAGAGCAATTCCATGGGTATTCTACCTTTGGGGTTTTAGCGGATGGGTATGATTTCAGTGGTGTTTGAACGGCAGCCTTTGCGATCTACCTCCGGGCAAGTCCGAAAGCCGAGGTCTTTGTTCATGCAGATGCGGATTTCTTCCAGCCTCGACCCTTCGCAGCTTATGGCGAGACCCTGTTTCGTCATGCCAGGATTTTCCGCAACGAATGCGCTTTCGACGGCATCTGCGGAGAGCGTTTTGCTGCTGGCGCCGGATGATATGTCTTTTGGCAGTTTCACGCGCTGATAGGCGGCGCGGATCGTATCGAGATAATCCTTTNGCGAGAGACCGCTGCACGACCCATGCTTGCGCCATTGGTGGCCGATGAGACCCATGGACGGCATGATGTCGAACATGCTGCGGCCAAGGCTATCAGGCACAAGCTCCTGTTTGTCCTTGCCGCAAANTTCGGGATAGCCACTGTCATTCTGCGGCCAAAGGCCGTGGACGATGAACCCGTATTTCCGATTGCTGCCGCATTGCTGGCGGCTGTTTNGTCCAACGTCGCTGGCGCAAAATGCGGGTGACCACGACAATGACAGCACGTAAAANTCAAANCCTGAACCAACGGGCGGCTGTGGCGTTTGCACAGTCACAGGCTCAGTTACCGAAACTGTGACTGGCTGCTGTGGCATTTCCGGGCTTTTCACATCGAAGATGACCCAACCTGCCGCAGCCAAGGCGAGGGCACCCAATGCAATAAAACCGGCATATTGTTTCATTGGGCCAATTGTCTTTCCGTGCCGGTGATGACGAAGTCTTGATCGGTATCGGCTTTTATACCATCCCGCGCTTGTGGCAAACAGGCGACCGAAAANTGAAACATCGATGATAGTCTTTGTTGAAACGGAGCTTGTATAACGAATAAGCTGAACGAATCCGGCAAAATGCCACGCGCCCGGGTGGAGGAGTAAGTCCAGGCATGCCCGTATGAAATTGAAAAAGTACATCTGGCCTGTCGTGGGCGTGGCGACCATCGGGTTTTCCGTCTGGCTGCTGTATAAGGAACTGAAGCACCTTTCACTGGACGACGTTTGGGGCAGTCTCGCTGCCATCAATCCGCATCACTGGTTGATGTCGGGGCTTTGCACACTCGTCGCCTATGCCGCACTGGCAGGATATGACAGGATTGCCCTGCAACATCTCAAGCGCAAGGTCGGTTGGCTCTTCATCACGCTGACGTCTTTTACCACCTACGCCCTGTCGCACAATGTTGGCGCATCGGTGTTCTCCGGTGCCGTCGTGCGCTACCGTGCCTATACTTCCAGAGGTCTCAGCGTTTCGGAAATCGGAGTGCTGGTAGCCCTATGCTCTTTCACCTTTGCCATCGGCACCATCATGCTCATCGGCTTTATTCTGGTGTACGAGCCTGAGATAACCGAGCGCTTCGTCGGCGTTTTNGCCCGTCGAGGCATCTGCGACGACTGGCGTTATTTNGTTGGGAATCGCGGGCCTTTATCTGCTTGGCAGCCTGTTCAAGCTCCGCCCATTGAGAATAGGTTCTTTCACGCTCTTCTATCCAGCGCCGCACCTCGTCATACAGCAACTGGTGATCGGCCCCATCGAGCTGCTGGGTGCCGCGGGCATCATCTATTTCGCTTTGCCTGAAGCGGGAAATCCCGGCTTCATGGTGATTCTGGGCATCTTTCTGATATCATTTNCCGCAGCTCTGATATCGCACGCCCCTGGCGGGTTGGGGGTGCTGGAGCTGGTCTTCGTCACCGGCCTGCCGGACATGAACCCGGCAGATGTTATCGCGGCGCTGTTGGTTTTCCGCCTGTTCTACCTTATTATTCCCTTCATCATCGGCCTGTTTATCATCCTCTTTTNCGAGAGGTCACAACTGGCCGTGGCGGAGCGTGAAGAGCGGCAGGCGGAACTGAAGTAGCGCAGCTACTCGCCGCGCAGCCAGAATGCGCGGTGCGAGGCATACCGGTCCTGCGCCATCGTGGCTCTGAGAACCGGCAAAATCGTGTGCAACTCATCCTTCAGCGTGAAGGGCGGGTTGACGATGATGAGGCCGGAGCCACTGAGGCCTTCCACCCGGTCGCTGCGAACGGAAAGCTCGGCGCACAGCATTTTCGGGATTTCGTAGGACTGAAGAAGCTCGTGGAAGTCCTTGATTGGAGCGCTTTTTTNCAGCGGGTACCACAGGCAGTAGGTGCCGGTCGAAAACCGTCGATAGGCCTTGTGAAAGCCATCGGCCAGTCGCTCATATTCGTTGTCTTTTNCAANTGGTGGATCGACCAGCACGAGGCCACGCTTTTCCTTGGGCGGCAGATGCGCGCCAAGCGACAGCCAGCCGTCGAGTTCCGTCACGCGTGCCTGATAGTCACCTTCAAACAGACGTGACAGCGCACGGAAATCATCCGGGTGCAGTTCCATGGCCGATAACCGGTCCTGCGGGCGAAACAGCATACGCGCAAGCTTCGGCGAGCCGGGATAAAACTGGATGCCGCCGTCAGGATTGAGGTCTCTGACCGCCGTCAGATAGGGTTCAAACAGTTCGGCCACCGCTGGCGGCAGGTCTGCGTCCAGCAATTTGCCGATGCCGGTCTGCCATTCGCCGGTTTTCTGCGCTTCCACGGAGGACAGATCGTATAGACCGATGCCCGCATGCGTATCCAGAACGCGGAACGCCTTGTCCTTGTTCTGCAAGTAGCGCACGAGCCGCGCCATGACCGCATGTTTGAGAACATCGGCAAANTTGCCAGCGTGATAGATGTGCCGATAGTTCATGCGCGCCGATGCCTTTTATGAATATTCTTGATGGTCGTCACTTGGCCCTTTTGGCCGGATTACCTTTGCAATATACAAANGTCATGAATGATGCGACCCCGATTTCCGCCAAAGCCGTGACTGGTGCCGTCAGCATCGGTCACACCGTCTGTCCACACGACTGTCCAAGCGCCTGCGCGCTGGAGGTGGACATCACCGCCGATGGCCGAATCGGCCGTGTGCGGGGTGCCAATGCCAACACCTACACCGCTGGCGTCATCTGCGCCAAGGTGGCACGCTACTCGGAGCGGATCTACCATCNGGGCCGGTTGCTGACCCCGAAACGCCGCAAGGGCGCAAAAGGCGCGGGGGACTGGCAGGAGATCAATTGGGAGAACGCTCTCGATGAGATTGCCGACGCTTTCGTCAAGGCGGAAGCAAAGCATGGTGCGGAAGCCATCTGGCCGTATTTCTACGCCGGAACCATGGGGCAGGTGCAGCGCGACAGCATCGAGCGGCTTCGCCACGCCAAGAAATATTCCGGCTTCTTCGGCTCCATCTGCACCAACATGGCCTGGACGGGTTACGTGATGGGCACCGGTGCCNTACGTGGCCCTGACCCGCGCGAGATGGCGAAGGCCGATGTGGTCGTCATCTGGGGCACCAATGCCGTTGCCACGCAGGTCAACGTCATGACCCATGCGATCAGAGCCCGCAAGGAGCGCGGCGCAAAAATCGTGGTTGTGGATATCTACGACAACCCGACCATGAAACAGGCAGATATGAAGCTGATCGTGCGTCCCGGCACGGATGCGGCCCTTGCCTGCGCCGTGATGCACATCGCCTTCCGCGATGGCTATGCCGACCGTGCCTATATGGCGAAATTCGCGGATGATCCCTCGGGGCTCGAAGCACATCTTGCATCCAAGACACCGCAATGGGCCGCTGATATTACCGGGCTCTCGGTGGAAGAAATCGAAGCTTTTGCAAAGCTCGTCGGCACCACGCAGAAAAGTTTTTNCCGTCTCGGTTACGGTTTCGCCCGCCAGCGCAACGGTGCCGTTGCCATGCATGCGGCATTGTCCATCGCCACCGTGCTGGGCTCCTGGCAGTATGAGGGCGGTGGTGCGTTTCACAACAATGGCGACATCTTCCGGCTGAACAAGGCGGAACTGATGGGCACCGCTTACGCCGACCCTAACGTGCGCCAGCTCGACCAATCACAGATCGGTCGTGTGCTGACCGGCGATGCCGAGGCTCTGCGCTATGGTGGGCCGGTGACGGCGCTGCTGATCCAGAATACCAATCCGGTCAATGTCTGCCCGGAGCAGCGGCTGGTCAAACAGGGTTTCATGCGCGACGATCTGTTCGTTGCCGTGCATGAGCAGTTCATGACCGAGACGGCAGAGCTGGCCGATATCGTGCTGCCCGCCACCATGTTCCTCGAACATGACGATATCTACCGCGCCGGTGGCCAGAACCATATTCTGCTCGGCCCAAAACTGGTGGAGCCGCCCGAAACTGTCCGTACCAACCTCTTCGTCATCGAGGAACTGGCGAAGCGCCTCGGCGTCTCCGATATGCCGGGCTTCGGCATGACGGAGCGTGAGCATATCGATCTCATTCTGAACCCGGGTGGGTGGGGTGATTTNGACAGCCTTGCCGAGGAGAAATGGATCGACGCGCAGCCGCCGTTCGAAGTCGCGCATTATCTCGAAGGCTTCGGCTATGCGGATGGAAAATTCCGCTTCAGCCCGGATTGGCAGAGCGGCCCTTCACCCAACAAGCCGCCTAAGAATGTGCCTGTCATGGGACCGGTGGCGGAACTTCCGAAATTCCCGGATCAGGTGGATGTCATTGAAATGGCCGATGCCGAGCATCCGTTCCGGCTGGCGACATCACCTGCCCGTAACTTCTTGAACTCAACATTTGCCGAGACGAAGACGTCCGTTCAGAAAGAAGGACGGCCGGAACTGATGATCTGTCCTGCCGATGCCCAACGCTTGAACATAGCGGATGGTGATGTCGTGCAGATCGGCAATGGACGCGGACAGTTGCGCATTCACGCGAAGATCGTGGAGGGTGCGAAGGCAGGTGTCCTGATCGCCGAAGGGCTCTGGCCGAACAAGGCGCATCTGGATGGCGAGGGCATTAACGTGCTGACGGGTGGAGACGCCGTTGCGCCCTATGGCGGCGCGGCATTTCACGACAACAAGGTTTGGCTTAAGACATTTNAACAGGACTATGGAATGCAGAAATTCGGCAATGCGACGATTGAAATTCTGAAAGACGAGACGCTTTCAAAAAACTGGTACCACCTTCGCAACATCACTTACAATTACACAAACTCCAAAGGTGAAACGAAAACACTGAAGCGCGAAGCCTATGATCGCGGCAACGGCGCGACCATTCTGCTCTACGACCCGAAGATAGACAGCGTGATTCTGGTTCGCCAGTTCCGTGT
This sequence comes from Agrobacterium bohemicum, assembly GCF_002896715.1. GTDB lineage: Bacteria > Pseudomonadota > Alphaproteobacteria > Rhizobiales > Rhizobiaceae > Agrobacterium > Agrobacterium bohemicum. The sequence goes on along the minus strand of NZ_PGEL01000027.1, from coordinate 541,916 downwards.
GCCAACCTATGTGAATGGCTATCACGGCTGGCTGCTGGAAACGCCCGCAGGCTTGCTGGATGGCGATAACCCGGCAGATGCCATTGCCCGTGAGGTTATGGAGGAAACCGGCTATAAGCTGCGCGACACACGCTTCCTGTTCAAATCCTTCATGTCGCCGGGTTCGGTCACGGAAGTTCTGCATTTCTTTGCTGCGATTGTCGATGCGACCGACCGTGTAGAAGAAGGCGGTGGTGCCGCCCATGAAGACGAAGACATCGAAGTCGTTGTCATTCCATTGGCAGACGCCATGAAGATGATCGAAGACGGTGATATCTGCGATGGCAAGACCATCATGCTGTTGCAATGGGCAGCGCTTAACCGGGCGTCCCTGACGCAGTGAAATCGATGGAGTTTGATGTGGACGAGATAGCGACTGACAAATTGGCGAGACCCCGTGACGACGACAGGGTCAAGCTGATCTCGAAAGAGACCGTCTGGAAGCGTTTCGTCCACCTGCAGACGCTGGTGTTTGATCAGCGGATGCCGGATGGCCGCGTGATCCACATCGACCGCGAAGTGCACGACCACGGCAGCGCGGCCGCGATCCTGTTGTTCGATCCCGCGAGAGACGCTGTTGTTCTGGTCCGCCAATTCCGCCCCGCCGCCTTCGTAAATGGCGATCCCAGCTTCATGCTGGAAGTCCCCGCAGGCCTCATCGATGACGACCAGCCCGACGAAGCCATCCGCCGCGAGGCGATGGAGGAAACCGGCTATGCGGTGAAAGACGTTCAGTATCTCTTCGAGACATATGCCAGCCCTGGCACGTTGACCGAGAAAGTCGGACTGTTTTACGCTCGGGTCAATCTGGAGGAAAAAGCCGGGATTGGCGGTGGTCTGGATACGGAAGGCGAGGACATCGAGGTCCTGTCCATTCCGCTGAACACGGCATTCAATATGATCACGACAGGTGAAATCACCGACGCGAAGACGATTATCCTGTTGCAGTGGGCGATGCTGAACCGGGCGAGACTGTGAGCTTAAAGCCGTCCCGTATCCATCCGTTGATGCAAANTACGAACGACATTGACCGTCCTGCTGTTTTCCTTGAAGAAAATGACATGCGAGCCAGCAAGCGTTTTGCGGTAATCTGTGCGAACGTGTTCGGCGGACTGAGAGATAATTGACCCATCGGTGAGCCCTTCGATTGTCTTACGTATCAAGTGAACATAGATTTCGGCTTGTAAAANCGCCCCAGTTCTTCTCCGTGTAGTCCCAGATCAACTCCAGATCGATTTGGGCTTTCGGTGTAAGAAGATAAGTCCTCATCCAGCGTTTTTCTTTCGCTGAACAAATGTATCGAAATCAAATGGGGCAGCAGAACCGGAATTTTCTCCTTCAATAAGGGCAGCTCTTAAGTTGCTCAATTCCGCCTCTCGCTCCTCCAAGAGCCGCAAGCCAGCGCGAACGACTTCACTCGCCGACGTAAAGCGGCCCTGTTCGATCTGCTGTTCGATGAAGGCGTCGAAATGATCGTTGAGATTAACTGACGTGTTCTTTCCCAAGGGCGGTCTCCTATCCGGGAGGCCGAATGTACCAAAANTTGGTAATCAAGGAAATGCCGTTCAGACCGAAATAAGCTGCTGCGCGGCGTCATAGGCATCGTCGCCACGAATGGCCTTGCCGCCCTCCATCCGCACCTTGCCCTCTGCGAGCAGCTTGAGCGCCAGAGGATAAAGCTGGTGCTCCACGGTTAGAACACGTGCGGCGAGGGTATTTGCGTCATCGCCTGCCAGAACTGGCACCGCAGCCTGGCCGATGACCGGGCCTTCGTCCATGCCTTCAGTTACGAAATGCACGGTACAGCCGGTGATCTTCGTGCCGCTTTCGATGGCGCGTTCATGGGTGTGAAGGCCGGGAAATAGGGGAAGTAGCGAAGGGTGGATGTTGATGATGCGGCCTTCATAGGGTGCGATGAAATCGCCGGAGATGAGGCGCATGTAACCGGCGAGGCATATGAGGTCGGGGGCGATTTCGCTCAGCGCCGCCAAGATGGACGCCTCGTGTTCCGCTTTGTCTGCATAGGTCTTGCGCTCGAAGACGAGCGTGGGAATGCCGAACTCTTGAGCCTTCGCAAGCCCGCCTGCCGTTGCCTTGTCGGAAATCACGCAGGCGATTTCCGCCGGAAANTCCGGGTCCTGGCACGCCTGCGCCAGAGCCATCATGTTGGAGCCGCTGCCGGAAATGAAAACAACGACGCGCTTGCGGGCAGGGGCGGGGCTCATAGACCGAGCGTGCCCTTATAGATCGTGCCATGTCCATCTTCCGCACGAGCGACCATACGGCCGAGGGCAAAAACGGTTTCGCCTTCGGCAGTCAGCGCATCGGTCACGGTCTGGGCGTTTTCTGCGGAAACGACGACAATCATGCCGACGCCGCAGTTGAAGGTGCGCAGCATTTCGTTGGGGGCAACGCCGCCGGTCTTGGCAAGCCATGAGAAAACGGCGGGAACCTTGATAGCGTCGAGATCGATTTCAGCCGCCAGATGCTTTGGCAAAACGCGTGGAATGTTTNCCGGGAAGCCGCCGCCGGTGATGTGCGCCAATGCCTTGAGGGCACGGGTTTCACGAATGGTTTTCAAAAGCGGCTTTACATAGATGCGCGTCGGAGTCAGCAAAGCTTCGCCCAGCTTCTTGCCATCGGCGAAGGGGGCGGGGGCGTCCCAGTCGAGACTGGAGATCGAGACGATCTTGCGCACCAGCGAAAAACCGTTGGAGTGAACGCCTGAGGAAGAAAGGCCGAGAATGACGTCGCCTTCGGCAATATCGCCTGCCGGCAGAAGCTGACCACGTTCGGCGGCACCCACGGCAAAGCCAGCAAGGTCGTAGTCGCCATCCGAATACATCCCGGGCATTTCAGCGGTCTCGCCGCCGATCAGCGCACAACCGGATTCGCGGCAACCTGCCGCGATACCGGTAACGATCGCCGCACCCTGATCCGGGTCCAGCTTGCCGGTTGCGAAGTAGTCGAGGAAGAACAGTGGCTCTGCGCCCTGAACGACGAGATCGTTGACGCACATGGCAACGAGGTCAATGCCGACAGTGTCGTGGTAGTTCGCATCGATTGCGATCTTGAGCTTGGTGCCAACGCCATCATTGGCAGCCACCAGGACCGGGTCTGTGAAGCCAGCGGCTTTCAGATCGAACAAGCCGCCAAAGCCACCGATTTCACCATCCGCGCCGGGGCGGCGGGTGGAGCGCACGGCTGGCTTGATCTTCTCGACCATCAGGTTTCCGGCGTCGATATCCACGCCTGCATCGCTGTAGGTAAGACCGTTCTTGCCTGACTGGCTCATGGCTCTTGTCTCCACTGGTTCCGTATGGCGTCGCCATTCGCATGAGACGGGTGCCGATGCAAGTATGAGCGCGGTAAAAGGCAGGTTTTTCACGCCTTTTGGATGTTTTTGTCCTATTGTCATGGGAAAGATCAGCGGTTACGAATTTGGCAAAGCTGCTACACTTGACCAGCCCGGTGCGCACATCCTATCTCCTAGCGATGGCGTGACACTCTATAGCGCTGATAAGGAGCAGACGATGCAACCACATATCAGAGGCCTCAACCTGAGACGCCAGATCTTTTTCTGGCTGGGTGCTCTCGTATTTTTCGTCGTTTTCCTGATGGTCTTCAGCTCCATCCTGCTGCCGTTCGTTGCCGGCATGGCGCTGGCCTATTTCCTTGATCCGATCGCCGATTGGCTGGAGCGACGCGGCTTGAGCCGGATGATGGCAAGCGTGATGATTCTCATTTCCTTCGTTCTGCTGTTTGCGCTGTCGTTGATCATCATCATACCGCTGATCGTCGCGCAGGCGTCGGAGTTCATCACCCGCATTCCGCAATATATCTCGTCGCTGCAGCAACTGATCGCCGGTGCCGATACCAATCTGCTTCCAAGCTGGGTCAGTTCGCAAATCGATTCGGTGAAAGAAAACTTTTCCAAACTGTTGAGCGAAGGTGCGGGCTTCATCGGCACCCTCCTGACGCAAATCTGGAACTCCGGCAAGTCGCTCGTCGATGTGATCTCGCTTCTGGTGGTGACGCCGGTGGTGGCATTTTATCTGCTGCTGGACTGGGATCGCATGATCGAAAAAGTCGACAGCTGGATACCGCGTGACCATGTGGCTACCGTGCGCCAGATTGCCCGTGATATGGACAGCACCATTGCAGGCTTCATTCGCGGACAGGGTTCGCTTTGCCTCATTCTCGGCGTTTATTACGCTGTAGGCCTTTCGCTCGTCGGGCTGAATTTCGGGCTGTTGATCGGATTTTTCGCGGGCGCAATCAGCTTCATTCCCTATGTCGGTTCCATGATCGGCCTCGTGCTGGCGGTTGGCGTTGCGCTGGTTCAGTTCCTGCCGGATTACGTCAACGTCATACTGGTGCTGGCGGTCTTCTTCTCTGGCCAATTCATCGAGGGCAACATCTTGCAGCCGAAACTTGTCGGCAGCAGCGTTGGCCTCCACCCCGTTTGGCTGATGTTTGCGCTGTTTGCGTTTGGCGTGCTGTTCGGCTTCGTCGGCCTGCTGGTCGCGGTGCCTGCTGCAGCGGCGGTTGGGGTGCTGGTGCGCTTTGCGCTGTCACGTTATCTCGAGAGCGATCTGTACCATGGCCGCGCCGCCAATCTGCCTTGGGAGGGGGAAGGCGCACAGATAGAGGCGTTGCCGCCGAAAAAGATCGATTCCCAGAGCTGAAGATGACTGAAANCAACAAACCCGGTGCCAGCAGGTCCAAGGCCGAGCAGCTACCGCTTGCCTTTTCGCATCAGACTGCAACGGGTCGCGAAGATTTGCTTGTGGCAGCACCTCTGCGTGCCGCTGTCAGCATTGTTGACGAGTGGCCGAGCTGGCCTTCGCCGGTTGTCATCCTCGTCGGGCCGCAGGGGTCTGGAAANTCCCATCTTGCCAGCATCTGGAAAAATACCAGTGGTGCGGTGGAAATCCGGCCAAAGGCGGGGGGCGATGCCGCACGCGCGGCCGAAAACAGCCCGGTCCTTTTCGAGGACGCGGATAGCGATGGCTTCGATGACACGGAATTGTTTCACGTCATCAACAGCGTACGTGAAANTGGCACATCGCTGCTGATCACCACACGAGACTGGCCCGCCGCATGGCCGGTAAAACTGCCTGACCTTCGTTCGCGCCTGAAAGCTGCGACTGTGGTGGAAATCGGTGAGCCGGACGAGGATTTGCTCGGGCAGATATTGATGAAGCTCTTTGCCGACCGACAGCTTTACATGGATGACAAAATTGTCAGCTATATCGTTACGCGTATGGAGCGATCCCTCAACACGGCGCAGACGATTGTCGAAAAACTCGATCATCTGAGCCTGTCACGGGGAACGCGCATCAGCCGGGCAATGGCAGCAGAGGTGCTGAAAGAGCTTGGCAGCGACGTGGACGAGGATTGACTGTCACAGTTCCGTCGTCAAACTGTTATACGGCCATAACGGCATCGAAACGCGGTCTGGATCGCCGATGTCTTAACAAGACCTGAAGCTGCGCAGGCCTGTCCTGTATGCCAGCCATCGGTCTGAATCTATTAAAGGGCGGAGTATTCGATGGATTCGGTAGTGCAGGACGGTGTGGACGAAAGCACGCAAACGGCAACCGAGGTTCAAGACCTCTGGGACAGCCCCTTGCGTTTCATAAACCGCGAATTCTCCTGGCTGCAATTCAATCGTCGTGTTCTGGAAGAAACGCTCAACACCGATCACCCTTTGCTGGAGCGACTGCGGTTCCTGTCTATTTCGGCTGCCAACCTTGATGAATTCTTCATGGTTCGTGTTGCCGGTCTGGAAGGACAGGTCCGCCAGAATGTGACTGTCAAGACGCCTGACGGCAAGACGCCTGCCGAACAGCTTGAAAATATTCTGAAAGAAATCGACAACCTTCAAATGGAGCAACAGGCTTCATTGGCTGTTCTTCAGCAATACCTTGCCAAGGAAGACATCTATATCGTTCGCCCGGCATCGCTTTCGGATCAGGACCGCGTCTGGCTGGAGAACGAGTTCGAAGCATTGATCTTCCCGGTGTTGACGCCCTTGTCGATCGACCCTGCGCACCCGTTCCCTTTCATTCCCAATCTGGGTTTTNCGATGGGTCTGCAACTGGACAGCGTCAACGGTCGCGAGCCGATGACAGCGCTTTTACGTCTGCCGCCAGCGCTGGACCGCTTCATCCGCTTGCCGGACGACAAGAATGCCATTCGCTACATCACGCTGGAAGACGTGGTGGGCCTTTTCATCCATCAGCTTTATCCCGGATACACGGTTCGCGGTTTCGGCACGTTCCGCATCATCCGTGACAGCGATATCGAGCTTGAAGAAGAGGCGGAAGATCTGGTCCGCTATTTTGAAAGCGCATTGAAGCGCCGCCGCCGTGGCTCGGTCATCCGCATCGAAACCGATAGCGAAATGCCGCCGTCGCTGCGCCAGTTCGTTGTTCACGAATTGGGCGTGCCTGATAATCGCGTCGCCGTGCTGCCGGGTCTTCTGGCGCTCAACACCATTTCCGAACTCGTCAAGGCACCCCGCGACGATCTGAAGTTCGAGCCCTATAACGCGCGCTTCCCGGAGCGTGTGCGCGAACATGCGGGCGATTGCCTTGCAGCCATCCGCGAAAAGGACATGGTGGTCCACCATCCCTATGAGAGCTTCGATGTTGTCGTGCAGTTCCTGCTGCAAGCGGCGCGTGACCCCAACGTTCTCGCCATCAAACAGACGCTCTACCGCACCTCCAACGATAGCCCCATTGTCCGCGCGTTGATCGATGCTGCCGACGCCGGCAAGTCGGTGACGGCGCTTGTGGAGTTGAAGGCGCGCTTCGATGAAGAAGCGAATATTCGCTGGGCTCGAGATCTTGAGCGCGCCGGCGTTCAGGTCGTCTTCGGCTTTATAGAACTGAAAACGCACTCCAAGATGTCGATGGTCGTGCGCCGCGAAGACGGCAAGCTGCGCACCTATTGCCACCTTGGTACCGGCAACTACCACCCGGTAACGGCAAAGATTTATACCGACCTGTCGTTCTTTACCTGCAATCCGAAGATTGCCCATGACATGGCGAACATCTTCAACTTCATTACCGGTTACGGTGAGCCGGAAGAGGGAATGAAGCTTGCCGTTTCGCCCTATACGATGCGCTCGCGCATTCTCAAGCACATCAATGATGAGGCTGAGCATGCCAGAAACGGCGCGCCTGCGGCGATCTGGATGAAGATGAACTCCTTGGTGGACCCGGAAATCATCGATTCGCTTTATAGGGCCAGCGAAGCTGGTGTCGAGATCGATCTTGTCATTCGTGGTATCTGCTGCCTGCGTCCGCAAGTGCCGGGCCTGTCCGACAATATTCGCGTCAAATCCATCGTCGGACGCTTCCTCGAACATAGCCGTATTTTCTGTTTCGGAAATGGTTACGGCCTGCCTTCCGACAAGGCTTTGGTCTACATCGGTTCAGCCGATATGATGCCGAGAAACCTTGATCGCCGCGTTGAAACGATGGTGCCGTTGGTCAATCCAACCGTGCACGAGCAGGTTCTTTCACAGATCATGCTTGGCAATCTCATTGACAACCAGCAGAGCTACGAGATACTGCCGGACGGAACGTCGAAGCGCATCGAGGTGCGCAAAGGCGAGGAACCGTTCAACGCGCAGCACTATTTCATGACCAATCCTAGCCTTTCGGGCCGTGGTGAAGCTCTGAAATCCAGTGCGCCTAAACTGATTGCTGGGCTGATATCATCCCGCAAGAAACAGGCTGAATGACACGATCAGAAGCACAGGGGCGGCTTACCGGTCTCGCCCCCGTTTCCGTCATAGATATTGGTTCGAACTCCGTTCGTCTCGTTGTTTATGAAGGTCTCTCGCGCGCCCNTGCGGTGCTCTTCAATGAAAAAGTCCTGTGTGGGCTCGGCAAGGGTTTGGCCCTGACGGGCCGCATGGATGAGGAAGGCGTGACGCGTGCACTGGCTGCACTGCGCCGTTTCCACGCTTTGTCCGAACAGGCGCAGGCGCAGCAACTCTACGTGTTGGCAACGGCTGCCGCGCGTGAAGCCTCGAACGGCCCGGACTTCATCCGTGATGCGGAAGCCATTCTGGGCTGCGAGATAGAGGTTCTCTCCGGCGAGAAAGAAGCGCTCTATTCCGCCTATGGCGTGATCAGCGGCTTCCACGATGCCGACGGCATCGCGGGCGATCTGGGCGGCGGTTCACTTGAGCTTATCGACATCAAAGGCAAANCCTGCGGCGAGGGCATCACCCTGCCTCTGGGTGGATTGCGGTTGTCCGAGTATTCCGGGGGCTCGATTGACAAAGCGGCGAGCTTTACAAAAAANCAGGTGAAGACTGCAAAGCTGCTCGCCAAGGGTGAGGGGCGTACCTTTTATGCGGTTGGTGGCACATGGCGCAATATCGCCAAGCTGCACATGGAAATTACCGGCTACCCACTGCATATGATGCAGGGATACGAGTTGTCTCTGCCGGATATGCTGAGCTTTCTGGATGAGGTCATCGCGTCCAAGGATAGCAAGGACCCGGCCTGGCAGGCGGTATCGAAGAACCGCCGGACGCTTTTGCCATTCGGTGCCGTCGCCATGCGCGAAGTCCTGGTAACGATGAAACCCGCCAAGATCGCGTTTTCGGCACAAGGCGTTCGTGAGGGTTATCTCTATTCGCTGCTGCCCGAAGCCGAGCAGAATGCCGACCCTCTGCTGGTCGTTGCCGATGAGCTGGCTATCCTGCGCGCCCGTTCACCTGAACATGCGCGCGAGCTTGCGGACTGGAGCGGACGAACTGTGCCGATCTTTGGTATCGATGAGACGCCTGACGAGGCGCGATATCGCCAGGCTGCCTGCCTGTTGGCGGATATCAGTTGGCGCGCGCATCCCGATTATCGTGGCTTGCAGGCGTTGAACATCATCGCGCACTCCTCGTTCATCGCCATCACGCATCCCGGTCGAGCCTATATCGCGCTGGCCAATTATTATCGCTTCGAAGGTTTGAACGATAATGGCACGACTGAGCATTTGACGACCATTGCGGGCGAGAGAATGCAGGTGCTTGCCAAGCTGTTGGGCGGGCTGCTGCGAGTGGTTTACCTGTTTTCGGCGTCCATGCCGGGGGTCGTCGATCATCTCAAGTTCCGCCGCTCGGAGCGGAACGATATCGACCTGGAATTTGTCGTGCCGCATGAATATTGCGATTTCGCCGGCGAGCGGCTTGAAGGCCGACTTCAGCAATTGTCCAAGCTGACGGGCAAGAAGCTGGCATTTGTGTTCGAGTGAGACATAGAGAGTGAAGCCTGCAATTTGCGTTGCAGGCTTCATCTCGAATGCTTACTTCGCGTCCAGCAAGTCTTTTACCTCAAGCAGAACGAACTCGTTGTCATCAGCCTTATCCAGCGCACGACCGGCCGAGAAGGGCAGGTTGTTGTCGTTGCCAACGATGATGTGCGTGGCATCAACACGGTCGACATTTNCGATGGTGACGAACGGCATCGTGTAGGTGCCGTTGCTGCTACCCTGATGGGCCTTCTTGTCGGGGTCAGCGATCTTCATAAGGTCGATATAACCGATCTTGCGCGCCGATTTGCCGACGTTGGCATCGTTGAACTCGATCTTGTAAATGCGCTTCAGCTTGGCAGGAACGGCAAAGCAGTTCGCTTCAGGCTTTTTCGGATCAGCGCAAGCCTTGTCTGCCGTGCCAGCACCGTTATCGCGCTCGATGACGATAGCGGTGCTCTCGTCCAGCATGTTGAAGTCACCGATGGCTTCGCTACCCTCTGCCAGCGGATAAAGCCATGTGCGACCAGTCCAGGACTTGGAGGCGACATCGAGTTCGATGATGCGCAGGCCTGTGGCGTCGTCTTCGGTTTTTTCGACCTGACCCTCGGCATTATAAAGCGGGCCTTCCAGAAGGCCGTATAGCTTGGAGCCATCCTTGGACATCGCCATGCCTTCAAAGCCGCCGGAGCGTTTCAGGTTGAACGAAGGCATTTTCTGTGTCGGATTGCCCGGCAGGCCAAGCGTTGGATGGTCAGGCGACTTCACTTCGATATCGCCAGCCTTGGTAGCGACGACATCGGTCAGTTTGCCGTCACGGGTAAACTTCAAAATATAAGGGCCAAATTCTTCCCCGACCCAGAAGCCATCGGCAACCGGCTGGATGGATTCGACGTCGAAGTCGGCGCCGGTGAGATAACGCTTGTCCGAGCCTTCCATGACGATGGGGAAGGGTGCCTTCTTGTCCGGGTCCGACAGGAACACCGTTTCCAGCGCCTTGACTTTGCCCGCAGTCCAATCGAACGAGAGGTGGTGTAGCATCAGCATTGCATCGCTGGAATTCAGCTTCGATCCGAAGCCATTGTCGGACAGGCTCCAGAAAGTTCCGTCTTCCATTGTCTTGATGCCGGAAAAGCCCTGCATGGCCTGACCGTCGAATGGCATGGACAGACCTGTGGTGCGAATGCCATCCTTGCCGGGCACGGTGCCCAAACCTTCAGCGCGCTTGCGGTCCGGCGTTGTGAACTTGGCAGATGTCTTCAGATGCTCTGGCGCATCGTCCGGAGCCTTGATGATTGTGTTGGCCGGAAGCACGGCCTGAGACACGAGCTTTGCGGGAAACTCCTTCTCCGCAGCGAAGACGCACGTGGTGCCGAGAGCAAGGATTGCGGCGGAAGCTAGGAGGGTCTTCTTCATGGAAATACCTGTCGGTTTGCGTGTAGATGCAGGCACCGATAGGCATGCTTTATGACATCAGCATAATGCCGCTTTGAAGATTTCATGACGCTTATAAAGCAGGTTCTGTCAAGCCGCGACGGGATGGCGGCTGAGTGCGCAGACACCCAGCGTCTGCCCGCGTCCCTTTACGGCATGTTCGCCCAGATACTCGCTTCTCACGCCCTTCGGCAGTAGAAGTTGGTGGGCAAGATCGGACGAGATGAGAACGGGATAGCCCAGCATCTTGCTCAGCGATTCAAGGCGAGCGGTGGTGTTCACCGTATCGCCGAAATAGGTGATCTTGTGATGATCCACACCGATTTCCGCGGTGATGACCGGTCCGCCATGAATCGCGAAACGCAGCTTTGGAACGGTACCGAAACGCGCAAGCCATTCGTCGCGGCTGGTTTCGATCGTGGCAAGAATATCGAAGACACAATTGATACAGGCGGCACGGCGGATCGCCACGTGATAGGGCCAAGTGATGATGGCCGCGTCGCCGATGTAATCATCGATCACGCCACCATGGCGCCTGACAGGAGCGGCATAGGTGGAAAACAGTTCCCCGAGATATTCCTGCGCTCGCAGATCGCCGTTGGTTTCGGCAANGGATGTCGACCCCACGAGATCGATGAACAGGAAGACACGCTCTTCGCTGACGGGGCGGCGATAGCGGCCGATAATGAGGTCGATGAAAATATCGCGACCCAGCAATTCGCGCACGCGCATGATGAAGACGATGACGGCGCAGACACCCAGGGTGAAGACAAGCGTTTGCATTTCGGCATGAACGGCTCTGCGCCAACCCATGGGCAGGACGCCAGTCGCCCACAGGATCGTTCCACCGAAGCCAAAGCCACAAAAAACGAGGATGGCATAGATGAACAAACCAACGACGATATAGGCGGGTGTCGGCAGCATGCTGATACGGCGTGAAAGCCCCGGCATGATGTAACCGCGCTCGAATGCGAGAATAGGCGCGCATGCAAACAGAGCATAGGTCGCGCCAATCAGCGCGCCGCCGCCATATTCCAGAAATGCATAGGCCACACCGCTGCCGGCAACCGCCAGAAACAACATGACATAGTCCAGCATTGCGAGAATTTTTCTCATCGGGCTCTTTTTTGCAAACAGGTCGGTTGGACGCTGCCATCCATGATTGGAGACAGACATCTGATTCCCGCCGGTTGCGACCTTATTGTGGAAACGCCCGGCCAAAAAGTGATGTTTCGGTAATGTAGCGCCGATGGATGCCGGATGTGGCCGACTTGCATCGGTCCTCTCAAGCACACCCAGTGGTTACGGCGCGAAAGCCGCTAGTCCTGAGCTTCGACTTGCGGAAGCTCCAGCGCTTCAACCTTCTTGCCCGCGAAACGCAAAGCCACTTCGCCACGGATCAACTTCAATGCGGGCTCTCCGAAANGATCACGCCGCCAGCCGGATAGGGCAGGGACTGCGGCGCTTTCACCGTCCGACGCGATCCTGTCGAGATCTTCACTGTTGGCGATGACCTTTGCAGCCACGCTATGCTTGTCTGCCGTCAGTTTCAGCAGAACCTTGAGGAGTTCGACGGCAGCCCCCGAACCTTCCGGCGAATGGCTCTGGCGCGGTGCCGTCGGCATCTCGCCTTTCGGCAATGCCAGTGCCGCATTGACTGTTTCGATGATAGCGGTGCCGGAGCCTGAGCGCTCCCAGCCCTTGGGTATGGTACGAAGACGCGACAGGGCTTCGGTATCCTTCGGCTGCTGCTGGGCGATCTCAAAAATAGCGTCGTCTTTCAGAACACGCGAACGCGGAACATTGCGCGACCGTGCCTCACGCTCACGCCATGCGGCGATGAATTTGAGGATTGCGAGTTCGGTCGGCTTGCGAAGACGCGATTTCAACCGCAGCCAGGCATCATCAGGGTGCATATCGTACGTCTCGACCGATTCGAGAACATCCATCTCTTCCTTCAGCCACGAGGAGCGGCCTTCACGCTCCAACTGCGCTTTCAGTGCGAGGTAGACGTCGCGCAGATGGGTCACATCGGCCAGCGCATAATCCAGCTGCTTTTCAGTCAGCGGACGGCGGCTCCAGTCGGTAAAACGCGAAGACTTGTCGATCTGGACATTCTTGATCTTCTGGACGAGCTGGTCGTAGGAAATCGAGTCGCCGAAGCCGCACACCATGGCGGCGACCTGCGTATCGAAAATGGGGTGCGGAATGAGGCNGCCCAGATGGTGGATGATTTCGATGTCCTGGCGCGCCGCATGGAACACCTTGATGACATTGGCATCAGCCATCAGTTCGAATAGAGGCGTCAGATCGATATTCTTCGCCAGCGGATCGACCAGCACTTCCAGTGTCGGACTTGCCATCTGCACGAGGCAGAGTTCCGGCCAGAAAGTCGTCTCGCGAAGAAATTCCGTATCAATAGTAATGAATTCGGATTTCGCCAGTTCCTTGCAGGCATCGGCGAGTGCTGTTGTCGTCTCAATCATTGCGTCATTCAGCCAGTCACAGAAATCGATCCGTCTTACTTTCCCTTTGGTAAGCGCATGTCAATATGAACGAGGCGTTTCCTGGTTCTTTGTATGGTCTTTCCCGCACCTTCTGTGGCCTCAAACTGGAAATTTGGCCGACTTGTCATGCAGAATGGTGATTGCGCTCTCGGTGACACGGGTGCAAAGAGGGGCATGGAAGATGCGCTTTACCTTGACAAATCGGGTCAGTCATGCGCTTTTCCGGCCAATTTTCGAAAGAGCGGCAGACCATTTGCCGCTGCATCTTCAGGATCATAAAATGCATCGTTACCGCAGCCACACCTGTGCCGCTCTCCGCAAGTCGCATGTCGGCGAAACCGTTCGCCTGTCCGGCTGGGTTCACCGTGTGCGAGATCATGGCGGCGTTCTCTTCATCGACCTTCGCGACCATTACGGCATCACGCAGGTGGTGGCAGACCCGGACAGCCCGGCCTTCAAGACGGCGGAAGTCGTTCGTGGCGAGTGGGTCATCCGCATCGATGGCCTCGTCAAGGCGCGTTCGGAAGACACGGTCAACAAGACCATGGAAACCGGCGAAATCGAGCTTTACGCGCAGGAAATCGAAGTGCTGGCCGCTTCGAAGGAACTGCCGCTGCCGGTCTTCGGTGAGCCTGACTATCCGGAAGACGTACGCCTGAAGTACCGCTTCCTCGATCTTCGCCGCGATACGCTGCACAAGAACATCGTCAAGCGCACTCAGATCATCTCCGACATGCGCCGCCGCATGGGCGATATCGGTTTNGCAGAATATTCCACACCGATCCTGACGGCATCTTCGCCGGAAGGCGCGCGCGACTTTCTCGTGCCGAGCCGTATCCATGAAGGCAAGTTCTTCGCCCTGCCGCAGGCTCCACAGCAGTACAAGCAGCTTCTGATGGTGGCCGGTTTCGACCGCTACTTCCAGATCGCTCCCTGCTTCCGCGACGAAGACCCGCGTGCAGACCGTCTGCCCGGTGAATTCTACCAGCTCGACCTCGAAATGAGCTTCGTGACGCAGGAGGACGTTTGGGAAACCATGGAGCCGGTCATTCGCGGCGTGTTCGAGCAGTTCGCCGAAGGCAAGCCAGTAACCCAGAACTTCCGCCGCATCGCCTATGACGATTCGATCCGTACCTACGGTTCCGACAAGCCGGACCTGCGTAACCCGATCGAGATGCAGGCGGTGACAGACCATTTCGCCGGTTCCGGCTTCAAGGTATTCGCGAACATGATCGCGTCCAACCCGAAGGTCGAAGTATGGGCCATTCCTGCCAAGACCGGCGGTAGCCGTGCGTTCTGCGACCGCATGAATGCATGGGCGCAGGGCCAGGGCCAGCCGGGCCTCGGCTACATCTTCTGGAAAGAAGAAGATGGCAAGGTTGTTGGTTCCGGTCCGCTTGCCAAGAACATCGGCGAAGAACGCACCGAAGCGCTGCGCGTTCAGCTTGGTCTCGAGGCAGGCGATGCGTCCTTCTTCGTTGCCGGTGATCCTGCCAAGTTCTACAAGTTCGCAGGCGAAGCCCGCACCCGTGCAGGCGAAGAGCTGAACCTCGTTGACCGCGACCGCTTCGAGCTGTGCTGGATCGTCGACTTCCCGTTCTTCGAATATAACGAAGAAGAAAAGAAGATCGACTTCGCCCACAACCCGTTCTCCATGCCGCAGGGCGGAATGGACGCGCTGGAAAATCAGGACCCGCTGACGATCAAGGCGTACCAGTACGACATGGTCTGCAACGGTTACGAAATCGCTTCCGGCTCCATCCGTAACCAGTCGCCTGAACTGATGGTCAAGGCCTTTGAAAAGGTTGGACTCAGCCAGCAGGACGTGGAAGATCGCTTCGGCGGCCTCTACCGGGCCTTCCAGTACGGCGCGCCTCCGCATGGCGGTATGGCCGCTGGCGTGGACCGCGTGGTGATGTTGCTGACCGGCACCAAGAACCTGCGCGAAGTTACGCTGTTCCCGATGAACCAGCAGGCGCAGGACCTCCTGATGAACGCTCCGGCACCAGCTACGCCAACGCAGCTTCGCGAACTGGCGCTGCGCGTCGTTCCGACGCCGAAGAAGGACTGATGCTGGTTATCCAGAATTAAGAAAAGGGCTGGCGGAAACGCTGGCCCTTTTTGTTTGTCGCGATCATACGCGCAATAAAAANCCGCCCTGCGAAGGGTTCACAGGGCGGCTTGAAGTTCAATCTTCAAAGACTATTCGTTGGCAGTAACCGTAACGCCCAGGACCTGCGGAATGGTGTTGGGTGCACCCATGGCCGCGCCCATGATCATTGGGAAGGGCACAGGCTTTGCCGGTGCAGCCGAGATCGTGAAGTTCTTTGGATTATCGATATAAGCATTCACGGCAGCAGAAACGGCGTTCTGCAGTTCTGGAACGTTCAGCTGCGCCATCATCAACGGAACC
Source organism: Agrobacterium bohemicum (assembly GCF_002896715.1). Taxonomy (GTDB): domain Bacteria; phylum Pseudomonadota; class Alphaproteobacteria; order Rhizobiales; family Rhizobiaceae; genus Agrobacterium; species Agrobacterium bohemicum. Next base: position 526,253 of record NZ_PGEL01000027.1, on the reverse strand, counting down.
ATGCCCTTGATGGTCTGCGACAGCTGCTCGCCTGTCATGCCCTGTTCGCCAGCGGCGTAATCGATTGCGCGCTTGGTGATGCTGGCATCTTCGAAGCTGACTTCGGCGCTGACAAAGCTCAGTTGCTGCATGAGGCCGAGCATGGCAAGGCCCGCGGCCTGATCGGCCTGTTCCTTGTTTGGATTGGCGGCCTGCGCCTTGACGGCTTCCTGCATCGACTGGATGAAGTTCAGCGTGTAACCGGAGAAGCTGAACGCCATGTTGAGGCGGCCAACGTCCTTGAGGTCGAGGGCGTATTCATCGATGGTCATGGTGCCGGGCGCGATTTCCCAGGAGCCGTTCATGGTCATCTCGCCGCTAAGCTGCTGAACCTTCAGCTTGTCAATGGCGTCCTTCGTCTTCGGATCGGTCACACCGCTGAGATCGGCCTTGAAGCCGGTGGCGTTCAGATCGAAGCTGATGGTGCTGTCATCTGAGCTCTTGGTCAGCGTCGTGGTTGTCTCTTCGAGGGCGAAAGCCTCTTTGCCATCCACCTTGACGGAGACGGGACCGCTGTGGGCCTCGTCATACAGCATCATCGAATCCAGCTTGCCGGTGGTTGCGTCAGCGGGAACGACAATGCCGGACACGTAGATGTCGCTCACATCGATGGCGACGTTTTCCTGAGCGTATTTGACGTTGTCGAAGCTCATCTTCTCGATGGTGTAGCCACCATTGTCTTCCTCGACGCCATCAAGCGTAACATCGCCAACGGGAATGACCTGTTCCTTGGCTGTGGTCGCATTGAAGGTGACGCCGCTGAACGTGACGGTCGAACCGTTGACAGCAATCGACTTCGCAGCGATTTCCGCACCCTGAACGTGATAGGCGGCGTTGATCTTCTTGAGCACGTCCGCACCGTCAAGTGCGAATGCCGGTGACGCAAAGGCTACAGCAGCGGCGCTCGCAAACAGAAAATTCCGGGTTGTTTGAAGTCTCATTCTATCTCTTCCCTCGTAGGTACGAAAACTGTCATGTTAAAAGCTGGAATCACGTATTTATATCCGAGGCAGAGCGACGGTCTACTGCATTCCTACGGTGCAACGCATGGCTGAATTGCGGCATAAAAACAAGGTTAACGAAAAATAGACCCCTGATGAGTGTCATCCACAGCGGAAAAGCCCCGATTCCTTGCCCGGAACCGGCATTTCCGCTAGTCAAGCGCCATGGCAAAAANTCTTGTTCCTCCGTCCGGCGGAGACGACGACAATATTGTACCGATCGATTTGAAGGCGGCGCTCGAAGAGCGCTATCTGGCCTATGCGCTATCGACCATCATGCACCGTGCACTGCCGGATGTCCGTGACGGCCTGAAGCCGGTCCATCGCCGCATCATTCATGCCATGAGCGAGATGGGCATTCGCCCCAATTCAGCATTCAAGAAATGCGCCCGTATCGTCGGTGACGTCATCGGTAAGTTCCACCCGCATGGCGACCAGTCGGTCTATGATGCGCTGGTGCGGCTTGCGCAGGATTTCTCCCAGCGCTATCCCATCGTGGACGGGCAGGGCAATTTCGGTAACATCGATGGCGATGGCGCTGCGGCCTATCGTTACACCGAAGCACGCATGACGGATGTTGCCGCCCTTCTGCTGGAAGGCATCGAGCAGGACGCGGTCGATTTTCGCCCGACCTATAACGAGGAAGATGAAGAGCCGGTCGTCATGCCCGGCGCGTTCCCCAACCTTCTCGCCAACGGCTCATCCGGCATTGCCGTGGGCATGGCCACGTCCATTCCGCCGCACAACGCCCATGAACTATGCGATGCGGCCCTGCGGCTGATCAAGAACCCGGAGGCGAGCGTCGAGGATCTGATGTTCGATCCCGCTCACCCGGAAAAGGGCGGCATCGAAGGCCCGGATCTGCCCACGGGCGGCATCATCATCGAGAGCCGCGAAAGCATGCTCGACGCTTACAAGACCGGTCGCGGTGGTTTCCGCGTGCGGGCGAAGTGGGAGATCGAAGACCTTGGCCGCGGCGGCTACCAGATCGTCATCACCGAAATTCCCTATCAGGTTCAGAAATCACGCCTGATCGAAAAGATTGCCGAGCTTTTGCTGGCGCGCCGCCTGCCGCTGCTGGAAGATGTGCGCGACGAATCCGCAGAAGACGTGCGCGTTGTGCTGGTGCCGAAGAACCGCACCGTGGATGCCACGCTGCTGATGGAATCGCTGTTCCGCCTGTCCGATCTGGAAAACCGCATTCCACTGAACATGAACGTTCTGTCCATGGGCCGTGTGCCCAAGGTCATGGCGCTGAACGAGGTGCTGAAAGAGTGGCTGGACCACCGCCGCGACGTGCTGCTGCGCCGCTCGCGCTTCCGTCTGGCCGCCATCGACCGTCGTCTTGAAATTCTGGGCGGCTTCCTCATCGCCTATCTCAATATCGATGAGATCATCGCCATCATCCGCGAGGAAGACGAGCCGAAGCCGGTCATGGTGGCCCGTTTCAACCTTACCGACATTCAGGCCGAAGCCATTCTCAACATGCGCCTGCGCTCTTTGCGCAAGCTGGAAGAATTCGAAATCCGCACGGAATTCGAAGGCTTGAGCAGCGAGAAGGCCGAGATCGAGTCGCTGCTGGCATCTCCGGACAAGCAGTGGAAGACGGTTGCCTGGGAAATCGAAGAGGTCAAAAAGAAATACGCCAAAGTGACCAAGCTCGGCGCACGTCGCACCATGTTTGCCATGGCGCCCACCGCCGATATGGATGCCATCCAGCAGTCGATGATCGAAAANGAACCCGTCACGATCGTGATTTCCCAGAAGGGCTGGATCAGGGCGTTGAAGGGCCACATGACAGATACATCGGCGCTGACCTTCAAGGAAGGCGATGGCCCGAAACTGGCTTTCCTTGCCCAGACCACGGACAAGCTGCTGCTGGTGACGACGGGCGGCAAGGCTTACACGCTGGGCGCGGACAAGCTGCCCGGCGGGCGCGGTCATGGAGAGCCGGTGCGCATCATGGTGGATATGGAGAACGATCAGGACATTCTGACCGCCTTCGTCCATGATCCCTCACGCAAGCTGCTGCTCGTCTCCACCGGCGGAAACGGCTTCGTGGTGGCGGAAACGGAAATGGTGGCCAATACCCGTAAGGGCAAGCAGATCATGAACGTTGCCATGCCCGACGAAATGAAGCTGGTCGTGCCTGTGACGGGCGACCATGTCGCCGTCGTTGGCGAAAACCGCAAGATGCTGACCTTCCCGCTCTCGCAAGTGCCGGAAATGTCACGCGGCAAGGGTGTGCGCCTGCAACGCTACAAGGATGGCGGCATTTCGGACGTGAAGTGCTTTGCGCTGGCAACTGGCCTGACATGGGAAGACAGCGCCGGGCGCTCCTTCTCCAAGGTGGGTGACGAGCTGCTGGAATGGATGGCAGACCGCGCCACCGCAGGCCGCACCGTGCCAAAGGGTTTTCCGCGTAGCGGCAAGTTCGGTGGGTAAGGGCGCAGCCCTCTCTCTCGTGACGGCAGCCGCCTTTCAACGTCATCCTCGGGCTTGACCCGAGGATCTAACCACATCACCGCGAGCAAAACGGGCCAGATACCCTTTGCCCGTGCAGCCAAGTTCCCCTCCACCCATACCCACAAAAANGCCCACCGACTGTTGGAGCGAACCAAACAATCGGTGGGCTTGAAGACCGGCGGAAGAATACCGCCTATCTCATAAATCAGTCGTCCAGCTTGTCGTAGTCGAGCTTCGGAGCAGCCTCGAGCGCTTCCTTGGTCGTGTCGACATAGGCCTTCCATGTGCCATTGTCATTGTTGATGGCAACGGAGGCAGGGTCGAGGACCACGTAGCTCTTGTCGATGCCGAGGAAGCCGCCGACGCTGGCAACCAGACCGATTACAGACTTGCCATCGCCGATTACGACGTCTTCGATTTCACCGATTTCCTCGTTCTTCGCATTGTAGATGTCCATGCCATCCAGCTGCGAAGCAGTGAGGTCAGTCTTCTGCACGTTGACGAACTTCAAAGGGCCATTTGCCTTGGTGCCCATGGTAATCCCAGGACCCGAAAGCATCGCATCAGCACCAGCAGCCGGTGCTGCAGCAGGAGCCGTCGTCGCTGTCTGCGCAAACGCGACAGAAGATGTCAGAACCGCAGCAGCAGCCAGTGCGAAAACCTTGTTTTTCATAATGTTTCTTCCCTTTNCAGTATCGGACACGGTGTCCGGGGGAAGAACGGGTTGGGGTGGGTTTGGTTCCGGGTGTAATCAGCTTATAAAGTATCGGAGGCGAGTTTAAANTACTGACTCGCTTTTTACGCGAAAACCATTTATTTGCGTAATAGATGAATTTAGAGGGGNTTGTTGTGAAAGTTGTATCGATCATAAATTATAAGGGAGGGNTGGGTAAGACGTCCTTAACCGCGAATCTTGGTGCGGAGCTTGCTTGGAGAGGCAAAAANGTTCTTCTGATCGATCTAGACGCGCAGGCATCCCTTACATTTTCATTCATAACGCCTGAGGACTGGCTTAAAAATTTTGCGGACAATAAGACCATTAAATCATGGTTTGACGCCTTCGAAAAAGGAAAGCCGATAGAACTTTCTAACCTGATTGATAAACCGTCAAGAATAAAAGAGAAACTTTCTGGCAAAGGTAGTTTAGATTTAATTTACTCCCATCTTGGCCTTATAAATGTGGATTTGGATTTAGCTGTAAAGCTAGGTGGGGCGAGCTTGGCTCAAGCCAAAGCTAATTTTATATCTATTCATAATCGTCTTTCTGACGGCCTAAAAGAGTCAGCGTTTGAAGCGTATGATGTCATTTTAATTGATTGCCCTCCTAACTTTAACATCGTTACAAAAACTGCAATTGTTGCTAGTAATTATATCCTAGTCCCAACTCGACCTGATCAACTTTCGACCTTAGGTATTGATTATCTGATGCGAAACGTTGAGAAGTTAACGAAAGATTTCAACGATTACGCCGAACTAGACACGGGTGATCAGGTAGACAAAATTGATCCAAANGCCGTAGGGATCGTGTTCACAATGATCCAAGAATATGATGGTGGCCCAATCGCAGCACAGAGAGCTTTTATTCAACAGCTCCGCCGCAAAACAATCCCTGTATTCTCACGGTATATTAAGAGGAACGACTCTCTTTTNGCAGATGCCCCAGTCTACGGAATACCTGTGGTGCTTAATGGTTACACTAGCAATAGCCACCAAAGCGTCGTAGATGGTTTGGAGGGTGTAACTGACAATTTCGTAACAGCAGTAGGATTATAGGATGGCTACTTCGAAGCGCGCGCCAAAAACTCAGACAATCTCAATATTGAAGATTGTAAGCAAGTTTCTAGCGTCTCTAACAGCTTCGGAGATCGATGATCTGGTCTCAGGAAAAACTCAGCTCAAGCTTTCGTTAGGTTCAGCAGCGGATGTAGGCCGAAGCAATGATGATCAGGNTCGACCAGCGGTATTGGAGTGGGAGAAGCTGAGGGAAGCTTTGACGGGTGCAGACACTACAGAGCAGGGTTTCGCGATTTTGACTTCAATTGGAATGTCACGGCTAGAGCTTGAGCAGTTTAGCCGTTTTCTAGATCTTCCTATTTTGAAGCAGGATAGCGTGTCGAGGTTGCAGCAAAAAATCGTTGAATCGCTTATCGGTTCACGGCTAAATTCCAAAGCTGTGAGAGGCCGGTAATAGGTCTGTGACAACATTGAATGATCTCTCAAAAGTTCATTGATCCCACTCCCCATCCACAAACTTCAGCGCATCAATAATCGACACCTTCCAAACATCCCAAACATGGTCCCCATCTGTAATCCGCAGTTCGGATTTGCGGTTGTCGGCTTGCAGGGTTTCGTGGAGGGCGATGGCGCCGCGCCATAGGGAGAAGCGGTCATCGTCGCCGACGGTGAGGTAGGTGGCGGGGAGGTCTTGTTTTTTGACGACGTGCTGGGCGACTGTCGTGAAGATGTTTNGTTCGTTGAAGCGTCTGGCGTCGAAGGGTGTGCCGAAGGAGCCGGAGAAGTGATCTCCGGTGGAGGGAAGCACGATGCCGCTGGTGATGGTGGTGCGGTCGACGCGGTGGAAGAAGGCGCTGTCCTGGATGAGCTTCAGTTCCTCTGGCGTCTTGTCGAGATCGGTGGCGGGCACGTTCTGCCATATCGCGCCTGAGAGGCTGGCGACGGCGGCGTACAGGTCTTCATGGGCGTAGGCCAGATGCAGTGCGCCGAAGCCGCCCATGGATAGGCCGATAATGGCGCGGCCCTGTCTGTCCTTGCGCACGGGCAGCGTCTTTTCCACATGCACCCGCAGGTCGCCCGTCTGCGCCGTCTCGTAATTGCCGGGGCCGCCGACATCGGCGGAATTTACATACCAACTGTTCTTCACGCCCGGCATGACGACGACAACAGGGCGGATTGTGCCTGATGCGATCATGCCATCCAGCGTTTTCTCGATATTGCCGAGATCGCGCCAGCTGTTCTGATCGCCATCATGGCCATGCAGGAGGTAAACGACCGGCCAGCCATTGTCCGGCGGATCGCCATCCGGGAGGTAGATGTTGACGGGCAGATCGGTGTTCAAGGCCTTGCTGTGGAAGGTGGCATCTGCAAGCTTACCCGCCACGCGGGCGGAGGCTGCCAAAACGAGGGCCATCATGGAAAACGCCAACAGTTTGGTGCGCATGCTCACCTCAAACCTTCCCGTTATGTCGCTGCTGTTTCAAAATCCGTTTATGAATTCAAACAGTAACATGAGGCTTACCGTCCCGGCCTGCCGGTCTTGCCCTTCGTGCGGCCCTTCCTCTTCTGCTCACCGGGATCCTCATAGGAGCCGACGCCGACCTTGCCACGGGCGATGGGGCGGGGGTCGTCGCTGGATCCTCGGGTCAAGCCCGAGGATGACGGAGAGCTAGAAGCGGAGTCCGTGCGCTCCGGCTGGCCCTCCAGAAGAGGGGAGAAGCGTTTGCCATCTTCGCTCTTCGGCTTGGCCGGTGTCGCTCCCTTGACCGGTTTTTCGGTGCGGCCGACGGTCATTTCGTCGAGGCTGTTTTTGCGGAACAGGGGTTTGGCGGTGTCGGTACCGGGGCCCATGTTGTCTAGGGTGGGTTTGGCGAAGAGGGATTTAGAGGCTTGTGGGTTTGGCTCACCCCCCTCTGGGCTGCCGCCCATCTCCCCCTCAAGGGGGGAGATCGACTTGGAGCGGCNGCTCGGGCCACCTCTTTTGCCGGGTCTGCCGTTGTTTCCACCTTCCAGCGATTTCGCCTCTTCCTTCGCGATCGGGTCGTCCATGGCGGCGAGTTCGGCGGCTTTGAGGCGTTTGATTTCGTCGCGCAGGCGGGCGGCTTTTTCGAAGTCGAGGTCGGCGGCGGCGTCGCGCATGGATTTTTCCAGCGCGTTGAGGTGGGCCTGAAGATTGTTGCCGACCATGTGGCCGCCATCGGCGAAGCCCTTGCCCGATGCGCCTGAAATATCGGCGCGGACGTGGTCGCGCTCATAGACGCTGTCGAGAATATCCGAGATGCGGGCCTTGACGGATTCGGGCGTGATGCCGTGTTCGGTGTTGTAGGCCACCTGCTTTTCGCGGCGGCGGCTGGTTTCTTCCATGGCGCGCTTCATCGAGCCGGTGATCTTGTCGGCGTAGAGGATGACCTTGCCATCGACGTTACGGGCGGCTCGACCGATGGTCTGGATGAGCGAGGTTTCGGAACGCAGGAAGCCTTCCTTGTCAGCATCGAGAATGGCGACGAAGCCGCATTCGGGAATGTCGAGACCTTCGCGCAGCAGGTTGATACCGACAAGCACGTCGAATGCGCCAAGGCGCAGGTCGCGGATGATTTCGATGCGTTCCAGCGTGTCGATATCCGAGTGCATGTAGCGCACGCGCACGCCCTGTTCATGCAGATATTCCGTTAGGTCTTCGGCCATCCGCTTGGTCAGGACGGTGACGAGGGTGCGGTATCCGGCCTGCGCCGTTTCGCGGATTTCGCCCAGCACGTCGTCCACCTGGCTGCGGGCAGAGCGGATTTCGACCGGCGGATCGATGAGGCCTGTGGGGCGGATGACCTGTTCGGCAAAAACGCCGCCGGACTGTTCCATTTCCCAATTGCCGGGGGTGGCCGACACGGCGACCGTCGGCGGACGCATGGCATCCCATTCCTCGAAGCGCAGCGGGCGGTTATCCATGCAGGAGGGCAGGCGGAAGCCATATTCGGCCAGCGTCGCCTTGCGCCTGAAGTCGCCCCGGTACATGCCGCCGATCTGGCTGACGGAGACGTGGCTTTCATCGATGAACAAANGGGCGTTGTCAGGGATATATTCGAACAGGGTCGGCGGCGGCTCGCCGGGGCTGCGGCCGGTGAGATAACGTGAATAGTTCTCGATGCCCGCGCAGGAGCCTGTGGCCTCCAGCATTTCGATGTCGTAGCGGGTGCGCTGTTCCAGCCGCTGGGCTTCGAGCAGGCGTCCGGCCTTTTNCCAGCTCGGCAAGGCGGCCCTTCAGCTCTTCCTTGATGGAGCGGATGGCACCGTTCAGCGTCGGGCGCGGGGTGACGTAGTGCGAGTTGGCGTAAATCTTGACCGATTGCAGATCGCCGGTCTTCTGGCCGGTGAGCGGATCGAATTCAGTGATCGAGTCGATCTCGTCTCCGAACATGGAGATGCGCCAGGCGGCATCTTCCAGGTGGGCGGGGAAGATTTCGATGGTATCGCCGCGCACGCGGAAGGAACCGCGCTGGAAATCCATATCGCGGCGTTNATATTGCTGGGCCACGAGATCGGCCAGCAATTGGCGCTGATCCAGCCGGTCGCCGATTGCCATCTGGAAGGTCATGGCGGTGTAGGTTTCCACCGAGCCGATACCATAAATGCAGGACACCGAGGCGACGATGATGCAATCATCCCGCTCCAGCAGCGAGCGGGTGGCAGAGTGGCGCATGCGGTCGATCTGCTCGTTGATCGAAGATTCCTTTTCGATGAAGGTATCCGAGCGCGGCACATAGGCTTCCGGCTGGTAATAATCGTAATAGGAAACGAAATATTCTACCGCATTGTCAGGGAAAAAGTTCTTGAACTCCGAATAAAGCTGCGCGGCCAGCGTTTTGTTGGGTGCCAGAATGACGGCGGGGCGCTGGGTGGCTTCGATGACCTTGGCCATCGTAAAGGTCTTGCCGGAGCCGGTAACGCCGAGCAGAACCTGGGAGCGCTCGCCGGAATTGATGCCCTCGACCAGATCGGCAATCGCCGTGGGCTGATCGCCCGCCGGTTCGAAATCCGACTGCATGCGGATGGTAATGCCGCCTTCGGATTTGGCCGGACGGGCAGGGCGGTGCGGCGTCCACATCTTGCCGTCCTTGAACAGCGGATTGCCGCTTTCGATCAGCGCGGACAGTGCCTCGACTGTCGCGGTGACCGCGCCGGTGGCGAGGTTTTCGGCATCCTCAAGACTGACATCCATGCCTGCAACCGGGTTCAGACCGGCGGCGGCGCGGGTTTTCGGATCGTTGGACGCTCCGATGGACACGCCACGGGACGTTTTCTGGGCGGTGGCCTTTTTGTTGACACTGCCGCCGCTCTTGGCCTTCTCGGCCTCTTCGATGGCTTGTTTGCGTGCCTCGATCTCGATCTTCTTGCGGTGCTTGCCTGCTTTCGACGCGACCTCGCGCTGGGTCTCCACCGATGACGCTTCCGCATCTGCCTCCAACTGCTTTACCCAATCGGAAACGCTGCCGGACAGCGGCGCGCCTTCAAACGGTGCCTGTGGCATTTCCGCGAAGCCATCGGAACGGGAGGTCTTGTCGGGGGATTTTTNCGGTGATCTTGCCATGGTCGGAATATGGAGAGAGTCCAATTGAAAGTGAAGGGGTGCGGAGGAAAANGAGAGTACAAACAGGAAACATTTTACGTTCTGCCTGTTCAGCTTTTTGGCTGTGTAAGCAATACGCTGTAAGCTTCAAGATGTTCCCTTACGCGGTGATGTCACCATATAATCAGGGGCATACTTTATTGCAGGTGAGGTAAAAANTGGATATTCGACCCGCGACGCCCTCCGATGCGGAAGGCATGAAGACCGTTCACGACGAGATATTCGCGGCGGGGCTGCGAAAGGCTCCGGGCGATATCAGGCAGGTGATGGCCAGCTACATCGACGAGACGGATCGCATCGGCTGCTTCGTGGCCGTCGATGATGATGGGCGTATTATGGGCTTTCAATCGCTGCGTTATGCGCGGACTGGCAATCCCTACGGCGTGGCGGAGGGCTGGGGCATTATCGGCACCCATGTCAGCCCGCATGCGGCGCGCAAAGGCGTTGGCTCCGGCTTGTTTCGCGCGACGCTGGATGCGGCAAAGACCTTTGGGCTGGCGAAGATCGATGCCAGCATCGGGGCGGATAATGCGCTCGGGCAGGCCTATTACGAGGCGATGGGTTTCAGGACATATCGCACACCGGAGGGTTTGGTATGCAAGATGTTTGAGGTGAGTGCTTAGGTGAGCGATCCGAATGATACCCGGACCGCTTTTGCATCACGCGAGACGTGCTGGTCTGAGCTTCAGGTAAAGCCAGTCCAACGCCAGCATCACTATAAGACTGACGCCCACGAGCGGGAAGATGACGCCGCCGATGATGAGCAATAGGAGAAGACCGCGGAAGACTGTGCGGTCGTGCGGCATGGGAGGAACGCCAAGTGAGCCTTTGGGACGGCGTTTCCACCACATGATGCCCGCAGAGACGGCAAGCAGGATGATGGCGAGGCAGACGATTGCCAGCACGATCTGGTTCGCTAAGCCGAATTCCTGGCCCATATGCACGTTGATGCCCCATTCCAGACCTTTGCCGAGCGGACCATAATCGGCATAGCCCATATCGATCAGTGGTTCGCCACTATACTGATCGAGGTGGATGACGCGTTGTTTCGATAGGTCGTTAGGGTAGACGGAGCCGCTGTAAACGCCTGTTGGCGTGCTCGGCAATGCCACCGCGTAACCTGGGTTCAGCCCGAGTTCGTTGAAGCGGGCGATAGCCTTGTCGATACCGATCGGCTGCATGGTGGGGTTGCTGTCCATGGGGAGGGGTGCAACGGCGGTCTCCATATGCTGGTCGTGATCGTGGGTGCTGGATTGCGGAATCTGTGCCTGTTCCAGTGACCATGAGGTCTTCGCGACATCGTTGAGGTGATTGCCGGACATGGGAACGTCTACACGCACGCCTGCCGGATATCCGAAGTTGCTGCCGTTGGCCCATTCATTGACCTTGGCGCCCCAGACACCGGACCAGGGCATGCCNGTGATGGCAAGAAAGACGATGAAGAAGCCAACGAAGATGCCGGTGACGGCATGGGTATCGCGCCAAAAGACGCGTTTTTNAGGCGTGCCGCGAACGCTGACGACACCGCCGGTCTGGTTGCGCGGCCACCAGAGATAGATACCGGTTGCGACCAGCAGGATGGACCAGCCACCGGCTATTTCGATGGCATATCGCGCATAGGTGCCGAAATACTTCAGGCTGTGGAGATAGCGGATTGTCCACATGACGGTGCCGCGATCCGGCAGCGAGCGGAGGACCGTGCCGGAATAAGGGTTCACATAGACCGCAAGTTTACCATCCGGCGTGTTGACGGTGATTTCTGCCGATGACGTTTGTGTTGGCGGATCGGTGAATTTGACGGCAGTGCCGGGATGGGCGGCAAGGGCTGCAGCCAGCATCTGCGATGCAGCCACGTGCTGCTGGCCGATTTCCACCTGCTTCAGATCGGCATGGATAAGGGCATCCAGTTCGGTCTTGAAGAGGTAAAGCCCGCCGGTGATGGCCAGCGTTATCAGAAACGGCAGGACGAGAAGACCGGCATAAAAATGCCAGCGCCAGACGGCGCGGTAAAGATTGACGGAGGAGGATTGCACAGCTTGGCGCTCCTCCTCGAAAGACGAGGTGACGGACATGAATTGTCTCCGCAAGACGATGAGGGTTCCGGCAGGCCGGATCGATTATCTCAGGAATGCGAGCGGAGAGGAGGGCCGCGGGGTTGCGATTCGTGGTTTGGAGGCGGTGGCGCGGGTTTCGCATAGGCCGCGATGAAGCCGATTTCGGCCTTCGGGACAATTGGCGCGACGAGTTCAACTGGCGCCTCAACAACCGCAACAGCGGCGTTTGCAGCCAGACGACAAAGCGTACCACAGCAATTGTTGGCAAGCTTGCCGGCGGGGTCCTGTTTACCGGTCGCTCCATCCGGCATGTGGGTGGAACAGATGACGCCATCCGATGCCAGCGCCATCGCTGCCATGTTGCCGTTGGCAACGCCATTGGTGAGGCCTTGAAGCAAAAACAACAGAAGCGCCAGCGTGGCGATAGCGCCAGCCGAACTGCGATCCTGCATGATTTTGCGAATAAACCTCATAATTGGTCCTGTGCCACAGAATTTTCTCATTGTCACTGCGGCACGGTGTGGCTGCCATCGTTGAATTACAAATTGTCCATGTCGGGAAAAGGCCACGGTTTGGCGACTTTTTNGCCGGAATTGGCGGGGATTGTCGTGTCTGTCAATCTTGGCAGGAGTGCTGGAAATGGTTCCTTTTTCTCCAACGATGGCGGCGATCCGCTATGGCTATGGGCTTTCGCCCGGCCAGGTGATGAACCGGAATGCGGATGAGCTGCTGGTGCAGCTCGCCGACGCGCCATTGAAAGAGCCGTTCTTCCCAATCGGCGGGGCGGTGGAGGGGAGGCAGCGGTCTGATGATCTTGCTGACGGGCTCATCGCTATCCGCCCCGCTCAAAANGGTGATCGGCCCGACCGCGCTGCGCGTATGGTTTTGCAGCGCAAAGCCGAACAGAGTTTTCAACGCGACAGCATGGCGCGGGTGATGCAGGCGGTCTTCTCACCTTACGGTTTTCACGAAAGGCTGGCTTCGTTCTGGGGCGACCATTTTTCCGTCAATGCGCGCAAGACAGTTCCCATGCGCGCCATCACACCCCTTTATGAGGTCGAGGCAATCCGTCCGCATCTGGCCGGACCGTTTCGTGACCTTTTGCAGGCCGCGGTTCTGCACCCAGCCATGTTGATCTATCTGGACCAGAACCGATCTGCCGGGCCAGAATCCCGGGCCGCGGAAAACCGCAAAGCGGGGCTGAACGAAAATCTCGGCCGCGAATTGCTGGAACTCCATACCATGGGAGCTGGCAGCGGTTATACGCAGACCGATGTGCGCTCCGCCGCGCTGGTCTTGACCGGGATGACCGTGGACGAGCGCTACGAGATGTTGTTTCGCCCGCGTATGGCTGAGCCCGGAGAGATAAAGGTTCTTGGCGTTTCCTATGGTGGGGACAAACGCACGGCGGATGATTGTCTGAGTTTGCTGGACGATCTCGCCATGCGGCCTGAAACCGCCACCCATGTCTGTCGCAAACTGGCAGCGCATTTCATTTCCGATGAAGCGCCACCGGAGCTGGTGACGGCGATGACGAATGAGTGGAAAGCCAGCAACGGACATCTGGTTAAGGTCTACGCCGCTATGCTCAATCATCCCCGCGCCTGGACTGAACCGGGGCGTAAGATGAAGCTGCCGTTCGACTATGTCGTATCAGGTCTGCGCGCATTTGGGATCAACCAGAAAAACTGGAAGAGCAGAATGTCTCCAGATGGTGACTATGATGTCGCGCCTTTCCCCATGGTGGGAGAAATGGCACCGAAAGACAATGCTGCGGCAGCACCGGGCAACGAGATGAAAATGGAAAAGCCGATGGCAGATATGAAGCCGGATGCAACAATGCAAAAGCCGAAGCCCAAGCAAAATCTGGCGCGCACCCTGACCCTTGCGTCCTTGCGACGCATGGGGCAACCGGTATGGCAACCACCAAGTCCTGCCGGATTTGAAGAAGGTGTCGCATCGTGGCTTTCCCCGAGCCAAATGAGCGAGCGCATTTTATGGGCGCGCAAGGCATCCAGTTCACTGGGTGGTGACACAGAGCCTAAAAGGCTTCTGGAAACCGCCATGGCCGATTTGGCACGGGACGACACCATTCGCGTCGTAAGCCAAGCCCCGAGCCGCATCAGCGGTATGACGCTGGCGCTTTCGTCGCCTGAATTCAACAGGAGATAGGAACCATGGCCTTCTCTCAGGATATGCTGATCAGTCGTCGCAGCTTTCTTGCCACCGCATGTTGCGCAGCGGCGTTGCCGGTATTCTCTCCGGTCAGCTTTGCTGCCATGCCCGGTGAAAATCGTTTCGTGACGATCGTCTTGCGCGGCGCGATGGATGGGCTCGATCTGGTGCAGCCTTACGGCGATGCAGCCTTTGCCGGTTTTCGCCCGACATTGGCATTAACACCAGATACCGGCCTGATCGATCTCGATGGGCATTTCGGACTGAATCCGGCGGCGCAACCATTGATGCCACTGTTTCAGGCGAAAGAACTTGCCTTCATACATGCGGTTTCCACGCCCTATCGCGACCAACGCAGCCATTTCGATGGGCAGGACATGTTGGAGAGCGGCGCTGAACATGTGCATGGCGAACGCACCGGGTGGCTCAACCGCGCGCTCTCATCCATCCCACGTTCGCAGGAACGCAAGGCCATCGACATCAACACGTCGATGGAGCTCATTCTGGCAGGCCCCAATGAGNCCGATGTCTGGGCTTCGACCTCAGACATGACGATGGCGGCCGATGACGTGGCCTTCTTCAAGCGGCTGTATGCGAATGACGCGGATTTCAGCCGGGTATTGGCCGAAGCCCTGCGCACGGACATGTCGGCAGAGCAGCTTTTTCAGGACGAAAAACGCGGGCAGGGCATTCGCGATGTGGCCAAGCTTGCAGGCGGTCTGCTGCGCGAAGATTACCGCATCGCCAGTTTTNCCATTGATGGATGGGATACGCATGCGGGCCAGAAAGGCCAATTTGCCAGAACGGTCAAAGACCTGACGATTGCGCTCACGACGCTGAAAGATGCGTTGGGGCCGGAAGTCTGGAAAAAGACTGTCGTGTTGGCGATGACAGAATTCGGGCGAACGGTTCGTGAGAACGGCACTGCTGGTACAGACCATGGCACCGGTGGTGTGTCTATTCTCGCCGGTGGCGGCATCGATGGTGGCCGCGTCTTGGGCAAGTGGCCCGGGCTTGGTGATGGCAAGCTGCTTGATGATCGTGACCTGATGCCCACGGGTGATGTCCGCGAACTCGCCGCAGCCATGCTCTACCGTCAGTTCGATGTCGGCAGCGAAGCGTTGACCAACGGCGTGTTCCCTGGCCTCAGCTTCGACAGATCATCGGCATATCTGAAAGTGTGAGGTGAGCGAGCAGTTCAGGCCTGCGAGATAGGAGTCGGCTTACCGTTTCCGTCCATCGCCACCATGATGAAAGTTCCAGCAGTTACTTTTTCCATGGCGTTATAGCGTGAGCGCTGCGCCCATGCTTCGACGGTCAGGGTAATCGACGTTCGGCCTACGCGAGCAACATCCGTATAGATCGACAGTGTATCGCCGATCTTCACGGGCAGTTCGAACGCCATTTCCTTGACCGCTGCCGTGACCACGCGACAGCGGGCACGTTCTGCGGCACGAATGCCGCTCGCCAAGTCCATCTGTGACATAACCCAGCCGCCGAAAATATCGCCCGCCGGATTTGCGTCTGTCGGCATGGCAAGCGTGC
Organism: Agrobacterium bohemicum; assembly: GCF_002896715.1. Classification (GTDB taxonomy): domain Bacteria; phylum Pseudomonadota; class Alphaproteobacteria; order Rhizobiales; family Rhizobiaceae; genus Agrobacterium; species Agrobacterium bohemicum. The sequence continues at coordinate 510,618 of NZ_PGEL01000027.1, read as the reverse complement.
GAAGTGTGAGTTCGCCGGTGGGTTTTGTCAGGTCTGTCATTGGTGCTCCACGAAATGATTCGGATTGGGAAATTACGGTTTNGCGAGAAATTGGCGAGCGGCGTACAGCGCGATGGCGGCTGCATTCGAGACATTCAGCGATTTGATTTCACCGGGCATATCGAGACGTGCCAGCGCAGAGACGGTTTCACGCGTCTTCTGACGCAGGCCCTTGCCTTCGGCACCGAGAACGAGCGCGATTTTCTTGCCGCTGAATGTTCCCTCGATCGGGGCAGGGCCTTCTGAGTCCAGCCCGATGGAGGTGAAGCCGAGCTTGTGCAACTCGCCCAGCGCGTCGGCCAGATTGCCGATCTGAATGTAGGGGATCATTTCCAGCGCGCCGGATGCGGATTTGGCCATAACGCCTGATTCGGTCGGGCTGTGACGCATGGTGGTGATAACCGCACCGGCATTGAAGGCGACTGCCGAACGCATGATGGCGCCGACATTGTGTGGATCTGTAACCTGATCGAGGACGAGAATCAGCGGGCTATTCTTCAATGCGCCCAGCTTCTTGACGGGCAGGGGCTTGGTTTCCAGCATGATGCCCTGGTGGATGGCGTCTGGCCCAAGCACCTTGTCGATATCCTGCGGTGATACCATTTCGACCGGGAAAGGCTGCTCTTCCGCCGTGCCGATTTCCAGCCGTGCCAACGCGTTCAGCGTTACAGACAGCTTTACGATCTCACGTTCCTTGTTGGAAAGTGCCGCGCGTACCGTGTGCAGGCCATAGAGATGGACCTGATCCGGCGCCAGTTGCGGTGCCTTCCAGTCTTCGCCGCCACGCGGCCTGCGCTTCTGAAATGCGGGGGTGGGGATTTCGCCACGCTCTCTCTTGGCATCGCGTACCTGACGGCGCAGCGTTGCATAGTGAGTGTCGCGGGTGGATTTATCATTGGGATCGTCTTTGCTCATGCCGTCTTATATCTTTAGCGCCGCCCCAGCACCAGTACCCTGTAACGCTTCGCGACCTTTCCGTTGGGCATAGGGATTACCATCTCGCATCGTTTTTGAATGCCGTCATGTAAAACCGCTGAAGCGTTTCACGCCGGATGCACACTCATCCACAGGCCTATGACTCTGTTCGCATTTTTCGTGAAATTTCGTCACGCATCGTGTTGACAGACGCGGCGAGGGCAGTCATATACGCGGCCACAGACGACGGAACGGCAAAGCGCCGGACTAGAAATCTGGTTAAGCTTGGTCGCTTGATCCTCGCAGAATACTGGAGGAATGCCCGAGTGGTTAAAGGGGACGGACTGTAAATCCGTTGGCTCAGCCTACGTTGGTTCAAATCCAACTTCCTCCACCATTCTGCACGGATCGAAATCACCGCCGCGGGTATAGCTCAATGGTAGAGCAGCAGCCTTCCAAGCTGAATACGCGGGTTCGATTCCCGCTACCCGCTCCAACAATCTCCAGAATTTTCCACAAGCCATGTCACTCTCTTCGAGAGTCTCTGTCGATGTTTGTTTNATCGGACACGAAAAAGCCTCCGGCAGCGACCGAAGGCTTATGTCATTCGCTAATTCTTGGCTCTTGTAATCGTTACTAGCGCTGAATCACGCCGTAGATGACGCGGTTGTCTCCGCGATAGCGCCCACGGTCGTTATCCCGCCAGTTTCCTCTACGATCACGCCAGTCGCGACGATCATAATCACGGTAATGGCGGTCACGATCATAGGTCCTGTAATAGACGCCGGTAGACGCGTAACCAGCGCCTCGGTACCCACGATCATCGACGCAACCACTGAGAACGCCTACTGATAAGAAGCATAGTGCTGCTGTGACAAGTTTCATTTTTCTCTCTCCTGAATGCTGTTTGTAACGTTCAGTTCCTGTCCCGGTTCCACCGTTTGCAATGAAACGATTTAAGTCTTTGATTCACGGTTAACTGGTTGGCCTTCCCCGAAGTTCTGAAANTATGAATTGGCCTCCCATAACTAGCTGTGTGTGGAGGAGCAGTGCCATAAAATATTGCTCGTCAGGCGGAACGATTCCTAAGCACTCACCGTTTGGTTGAAAACACAGTTTTGCCTTATTGTGCGGTTTCCAGATACCGCATATGGTAGTTTTATTGCGAAATATAAACCCAGGATTGAGAATGCCTGATAAGACACCTATCCAACGTTACGTCGCCGTCAACCTTGGTGGATTTTATGTCTGGGATGTCCAGCAGAACCTTTTCTGGGCGGATGATACATTCGCCAAGATCATGGGGTTTTCCTCCGAGGAGATGGACGGTGGCTTGCCGGTAGAGCGGATGATGCCAATCATCCACGAAGATGACCGGCCCTACGTTGTGGAGGGAATAAAAAANTCTGTGCTGGCTGGGGAAGCATTTGAAATGGTCTACAGGGTGCGCCGAGGAGAGGGCTTCACAAAGATAACCGAAATCGGAAAATGCTATCGCTACATTGACGGCGTCGCGACGCTTTTCAGCGGCATTGTTTTCGAAAGCCCTTATACGGGCGAAGCGGATGCGTCCAACGTCAACCAGCCTGCTTCAATCACCTAGGCGAACGTGCGCTCTTATATCGTCGTACCGTAGAGAGTTCCCAAGACGAGTAGGGTGATCAGTAAGCCGCCAAGGGTCATGCCGATCTTGAGTTGGCGGAAACGGCGAACACGTCCGCCCGTCCAGTCATAAGCCATTGTTCAGACAGCCTTTATAATAATTTTGTTATGTCTAAAGTATTGGGTGTCTAAGCTTGCCCGACGCTGACGGCAACAATAAAAATGTATAGGCGAATTTTACCAGTTGTCGTTCACGGTGGGGTGATTTGCCCTTCATAGGGATCGTACGTTAACCGGGTTTTCTATTAAAAAAGCCCGGAGATCTGCGTGATCTCCGGGCTGTTAAAAGTCGGTATGGCGGGCCGCTTTAGTTGAAATACGGCTGGATGTAAGGCCAGACTTCGACGCCGCCGTGGTAGAGCATGTTGAGCGCTACGTAGACGATGACTGCAAGGCCTATATAGGAAATCCACTGGTAACGGTGCAGCAGCTTTGCCACGTAATTTGCGGCAAGGCCCATCAGTGCGATGGAAANGATCAGGCCGATGATGAGGACGGTGATGTTTNCCTGCGCGGCACCTGCAACGGCCAGGACGTTATCAAGCGACATCGATACGTCAGCAATGACGATTTGAACAGCTGCCTGGAAGAACGTCTTGTTCCCCTTCGTCAGATCGGCTTCATCATCGGTGACCTCGTCTCCCGCTTTGCCCCGCGCACGCAGTTCACTCCACATCTTCCAGCAAACCCACGCCAAAAGAAGGCCGCCGAAAAGCTGCAAGCCGACAATGGCGAGGAGTTGTACGGTCAGAGCAGCGAAGGCGATACGAAGAACGGTTGCCGCAATAATACCGACAAGGATGGCCTTTCGGCGGAGGTGTCCCGGAAGGCCGGCGGCGGCAAGACCGATGACGATGGCATTATCGCCTGCAAGAACAAGGTCGATCGCAATGACCTGAAGAAATGCCGTAAANCCCGCAGCCGTAAAAATTTCCATGACAGATCCTGAAGCAGACACGAATTGGTGTCGGGGAGAGAGCGGTTGTGAAGACGGACGTTAATAAACCGGTACTATCGATTCCGGTTTCCGTGGGCCAATTCGATTGTCAATATGACGGAAATCACTTCTTCGTAAAGAGTGCGTGTGGCAGTAAAACCCTAAATCCTCCGCCACGACGCGTTGAATTCATGGAATATAGCCCCATATTGCGGTCATCACGTCGCTTTTGGCGATGCAACATGCGTGCTTACAATTAAGTCTTGCGCATTCGCTTGCAAAGCCGTAAACGGCGACACCAAACCGGTTCGCCGGGAAATCGACTTCACGTTCACAGGAAGCAATTCACATGGCAAAGAGCAAGTTTGAGCGCAACAAGCCGCACGTCAACATTGGCACGATCGGTCACGTTGACCACGGCAAGACGTCGTTGACTGCTGCGATCACGAAGTACTTCGGCGAGTTCAAGGCGTACGACCAGATCGACGCTGCACCGGAAGAAAAGGCACGCGGTATCACGATTTCGACGGCACACGTTGAATATGAGACGCCTGCTCGTCACTACGCGCACGTTGATTGCCCCGGCCACGCCGACTACGTGAAGAACATGATCACCGGTGCWGCCCAGATGGACGGCGCGATCCTGGTTTGCTCGGCCGCCGACGGCCCGATGCCACAGACCCGCGAGCACATCCTGCTGGCTCGTCAGGTCGGCGTTCCTGCGATCGTTGTGTTCCTCAACAAGGTTGACCAGGTTGACGACGAAGAACTGCTGGAACTGGTAGAACTGGAAGTTCGCGAACTTCTGTCGTCCTACGACTTCCCAGGCGACGATATTCCAATCGTCAAGGGTTCGGCTCTTGCTGCTCTTGAAGATTCTGACAAGAAGATCGGCGAAGACGCGATCCGCGAGCTGATGGCTCAGGTTGACGCCTACATCCCGACGCCAGAGCGTCCGATCAACCTGCCGTTCCTGCTGCCGATCGAAGACGTGTTCTCGATCTCGGGCCGTGGTACGGTTGTGACGGGTCGCGTTGAGCGCGGTATCGTCAAGGTTGGTGAAGAAGTTGAAATCGTCGGCATTCGCGCCACGACCAAGACGACTGTTACCGGCGTTGATCAACCTGCCGTTCCTGCTGCCGATCGAAGACGTGTTCTCGATCTCGGGCCGTGGTACGGTTGTGACGGGTCGCGTTGAGCGCGGTATCGTCAAGGTTGGTGAAGAAGTTGAAATCGTCGGCATTCGCGCCACGACCAAGACGACTGTTACCGGCGTTGAAATGTTCCGCAAGCTGCTCGATCAGGGCCAGGCTGGCGATAACGTTGGCGCGCTGATCCGTGGCGTGCAGCGCGATGGCGTTGAGCGTGGTCAGATCCTTTGCAAGCCAGGCTCTGTCAAGCCGCACAAGAAGTTCATAGCAGAAGCCTACATTCTGACGAAGGAAGAAGGCGGTCGTCATACGCCGTTCTTCACGAACTACCGTCCACAGTTCTACTTCCGTACGACTGACGTGACCGGTATCGTTTCGCTTCCAGAAGGCACGGAAATGGTTATGCCAGGCGACAACGTGACCGTTGAAGTCGAACTGATCGTTCCAATCGCGATGGAAGAAAAGCTGCGCTTCGCGATCCGCGAAGGCGGCCGTACCGTCGGCGCCGGCATCGTCGCTTCGATCGTCGAGTAATTTTATCCCGGAAGGGATATTCAGAAGCCCCGCTGGCAACAGCGGGGCTTTTTGTTTTNACGGAAANTAACCAGTTCTAGAGCGTGGCGATAAGCAAACTTGACGAATCCGTTCATAAAGTGGACTAATTCGCGCTACAATTATTCAACACTGTCCAAAATCGGTAAATTACTGGAGTAACCATGTCTGATACTGCTCGTATTTTTATAGGCTTCGATAGCAAGGAAGTTGTCGCCTACCACGTATTCTGCCAGAGCATTCAGGAGAAGAGTTCTATTCCGGTCGAGTTTACGCCCATTGCTCTCAATAATCTCGGCGGTCTCTTCACGCGCGAACGTAACCAGCTTCAGACGACGGAATTTTCATTTTCGCGTTTTCTCGTGCCTTATCTGAGCAACTACGAGGGATGGTCGATCTTCGCGGACTGCGACATGCTGATGCGCACGGATATCGCCAAGCTGTGGAGCCTGCGTGATGATCGATATGCGGCCATGTGCGTCAAGCATGACTACGTGCCGAAAGTGGAAACGAAGTTTCTCGGGCAGACTCAAACCAAATATGAAAAGAAGAACTGGTCGAGTTTCATTCTGTTCAATAACGCCAAGTGCAAGGCATTGACCAAGGACTATGTCAACACGGCAACCGGCCTTCAGCTCCACCAGTTCAAATGGCTCGAATCCGATGACCAGATTGGCGAAATACCAGCGACCTGGAACTGGCTCGTTAACGAATATGATCACAATCCCGATGCGGATAATGTCCACTTTACCGACGGTGGGCCGTATTTCGAGGAATACAAGAATGACGATTACGCCGAAGAGTGGTTCGCAGCCAGAGAGCGTATGCTGACGGTTGTCCAACGCGCGTAACAGGCACTCTCGACACGGTATTTNGGAATGCGCCTTCTGGCGCATTCTCTGTTTGGGTGGCTCACGCAGGCATCTTTGCGAGCCCCGTTCTCCGCTCCTCATGCAAGTCTGTGAAAATTAAAAAAANCACTTGCCAATAAAGATTCGTGGCCTTAAACGGGCGTCACGGACCATGGCGGACACAAGACGTTAGCCGGAATGTTCGTTGTAGGGGTATAGCTCAGTTGGTAGAGCGGCGGTCTCCAAAACCGCAGGTCGTAAGTTCGAGCCTTACTGCCCCTGCCATTTCCTCATCCGCAAGCGCGGTCTCGCTGCAAGGCAGGTGAGGTGCCGGTTTACCGGTGAAATTCGCCAAATGTCGATTTCCCCTTGTTAAAGAGGGAATCGATGTTTATGTAGGTCAAAATAGACACGCGGTGCGTGGGGTCGATTATTTCGACTTTACGTGCCGTAATTGCGTGGGCAGTCAATGGCATCCAAAACCAATCCGTTTACGTTTCTGCAGCAGGTTCGCGCCGAAGCGTCGAAGATCACTTGGCCGTCGCGCCGCGAGACAATGATTTCCACGGCCATGGTTTTGGTAATGGTGATCTTCGCGGCACTGTTCTTCTTTGCGGCTGACCAGCTCATCGGCTGGTTGCTCAGTCTCGTTCTGAGCGTTGGCCGGTAACGAATTGAGCGGAGAGTAAAGATGGCAGCGCGTTGGTACATTGTTCAGGCATATTCGAACTTCGAAAAGAAGGTCGCTGAGTCGATTGAAGAAAAGGTTCGTCAGAAGGGTCTTGATCATCTTTTTGAACGGATTCTGGTTCCGACCGAAAAGGTCGTTGAGGTGCGTCGCGGTCGCAAGGTCGATAGCGAGCGTAAGTTTTNCCCGGGTTACGTGCTTGTGCGCGCCAACCTGACGGACGAGGCTTATCACCTCATCAAGAATACCCCGAAGGTCACGGGTTTTCTGGGTTCCGATAACAAGCCTGTTCCGATCCCTGACGCTGAAGCAGACCGTATTCTCGGTCAGGTTCAAGAGGGTGTCGAGCGTCCGAAGTCTTCGGTGTCGTTCGAAATCGGCGAGCAGGTTCGCGTTTCCGATGGTCCGTTTGCATCGTTCAACGGTGTGGTGCAGGACGTCGATGAGGAGCGTTCGCGCTTGAAGGTCGAGGTTTCGATCTTCGGTCGTGCAACGCCTGTAGAACTAGAATACGCGCAGGTTGAAAAAGTCTGACGAGTTTCCGAAGGCGAACCGCCTTCGATTCAATACATCAGGATATGATCGCAAGTCATTGCTTTTATAACTGATGTGATGCGGCATAGCCGCAAAACGCGTGGAAGATACTCTGAACTCTTAAGCCGGGTCAGAGGTCGCACCACGCAACCGCAGCCGCCGGAATTTCCGGCAAGTGAGCCGGGAAACCGGTTCTATTCGAANGGCAGAGAGATATGGCTAAGAAAGTTGCAGGCCAGCTCAAGCTTCAGGTCAAGGCAGGATCGGCAAACCCGTCCCCGCCAATCGGCCCGGCGCTTGGTCAGCGTGGCGTTAACATCATGGAATTCTGCAAGGCGTTCAATGCCGCCACGCAGGAAATGGAAAAGGGTATGCCGATTCCGGTCGTCATTACCTATTACCAGGACAAGTCCTTCACCTTCGTCATGAAGCAGCCGCCCATGACCTATTGGTTGAAGAAGGAAGCAAAAATCACTGCCGGTTCCAAGACACCTGGTAAGGGTGCCAAGGTCGGTTCCATCACCAAGGCTCAGGTCAAGACGATCGCTGAAGCCAAGATGAAGGATCTGAACGCCGCCAATATCGAAGGCGCAATGGCGATGGTTGAGGGCTCTGCCCGCGCCATGGGCCTGGAAGTGGTAGGTTGATCATGGCAAAGCTTGCAAAACGCGTAAAGAAGATCCGCGAAGGCGTTGATCCCAAGACCCTTTATGTCCTGACCGACGCCATTTCGATGGTCAAGGAACGGGCTATCGCCAAGTTCGACGAAACTGTTGAAGTCTCGATGAACCTCGGTGTCGATCCACGTCACGCAGACCAGATGGTTCGCGGCGTTGTTAACCTGCCAAACGGTACAGGCCGTGACGTTCGCGTTGCTGTTTTTGCTCGTGGTGCCAAGGCTGATGAAGCCAAGGCCGCAGGCGCAGACATCGTTGGTGCTGAAGACCTGCTCGAAATCGTTCAGGGCGGCAAGATCGATTTTGACCGCGTTATCGCGACACCTGACATGATGCCGCTCGTCGGTCGTCTCGGTAAGGTTCTCGGCCCACGCGGCATGATGCCTAACCCTAAGGTTGGTACGGTTACGATGGACGTCGCTGGAGCTGTTAAGGCTTCCAAGGGCGGCGCCGTTGAATTCCGCGTCGAAAAGGCCGGTATCGTTCACGCTGGTATTGGCAAGGCTTCCTTCGACGCCAAGGCGCTCGAAGAAAACATCAAGGCTTTCGCTGATGCCGTCATCAAGGCAAAGCCAGCTGGTGCCAAGGGCAACTACGTCAAGCGCGTAGCGATTTCCTCGACTATGGGTCCAGGCGTTCGCATCGAGCCTTCGTCGGTCACTGCATAATCATTCGCCGCGCTTCGCTAGAGGCGCGGCAACCTCAATTTCCGGCTCGCAAGGGTCGGGAATTTCCAGGGCAACCTGGAACTCCTGTCCGAGATTGTAGGTGGCTCATTTCCCTCGGGATTTNGGCCTTAATCATTCAGCCTACATGAGACGGGTAAGGCCCGGATTTTCGCATCCAAGGATGCTTAATAATCCGGTTCGAACCTGATGTGCCTGTGCCTGAAGCCGTTTGCGGCGACAGAGCGGGGGACAGGATCCTCAAGCGTCGCTTGAGATTTNGGTAACAAGATCTCTTGAGGCAAAGGCAAACCCGATGGGTTCACAGTTCAATGTGTTCTCATCTACTGGAGACAGACAGTGGAAAGAGCGGAAAAACGCGAATTCGTCACGGAGCTGAATGAAGTCTTCAAGGCTTCTGGTTCAGTTGTCGTGGCCCACTATGCTGGTGTCACAGTTGCGCAGATGAACGATTTTCGTTCGAAAATGCGCGCTGCTGGCGGCACCGTCAAGGTCGCGAAGAACCGCCTGGCCAAGATCGCTCTTCAGGGTACGGAGTCGGAAGGGATCATCGATCTCTTCAAGGGACAGACGCTGATTGCTTACAGCACTGACCCTATGATTGCTCCGAAAGTCGTCATGGATTTCGCAAAGACCAACGACAAGATCGTTGTTCTGGGCGGCGCCATGGGAACAACCACGCTCAACGCAGATGCAGTCAAGTCGCTTGCGACCCTGCCTTCGCTGGACGAGCTGCGTGGCAAGCTGCTGGGCCTCTTTGCGGCTCCTGCAACGCGCATCGCTACGGTTGTTGCAGCACCAGCAAGCCAGCTTGCTCGCGTGTTCTCGGCTTACTCAAAGAAGGACGAAGCCGCTTAAGGCGGTTTTTNCGCTGTAAATATTCAAACCGGTTCGAACCGAATTAAAGGAACTATAACATGGCTGATCTCGCAAAGATCGTTGACGACCTCTCCGCTCTGACAGTTCTGGAAGCTGCTGAGCTTTCCAAGCTTCTCGAAGAAAAGTGGGGCGTTTCCGCTGCTGCTCCTGTAGCAGTTGCTGCTGCTGGCGGCGCTGCTGCAGCTCCTGCTGAAGAAGAAAAGACAGAATTCGACGTTATTCTCGTTGAAGCTGGCGCAAACAAGATCAACGTCATCAAGGAAGTCCGCGCAATCACAGGTCTCGGCCTGAAGGAAGCTAAGGACCTCGTTGAAGGCGCTCCTAAGGCTGTTAAGGAAGCTGTTTCCAAGGCTGAAGCTGCTGACCTTAAGAAGAAGCTTGAAGAAGCTGGCGCCAAGGTTGACGTCAAGTAATCTTGAAATGTTCGGGAGGCGGTGTCCGCACCGCCTCCTGCTCACATTTCTCCCGAACTTATTACCCAAAAGCCGCGTGAAAATGGCTTTNGGGTAATGGGTTCTTCAAGAGAATAGTTTCGAACCGCGCTGTAGAGGCAATCCGGCCTTGCACTTCGGGATGTGAAACGAGATTGAAGACACTCATTGGATTGACGGGATCGACTGGCCAGCGGTTCCCGTCCGTTGCAGGCCCGGATGCAATTTTAAAGGAGCGACGATGGCTCAGACCCTTTCGTTTAACGGTCGCAGGCGCGTACGCAAGTTTTTCGGCAAAATTCCAGAAGTAGCGGAAATGCCGAACCTCATCGAGGTTCAGAAGGCTTCGTATGACCAGTTTCTCATGGTCAAGGAGCCCGAAGGCGGGCGTCCTGACGAGGGATTGAACGCGGTATTCAGATCCGTGTTCCCTATCACCGACTTTTCGGGCGCTTCCATGCTCGAATTCGTGTCTTACGAATTCGAACCGCCGAAATTCGACACCGAAGAATGCCGTCAGCGCGATCTGACCTACGCAGCGCCGCTCAAGGTGACGCTGCGTCTTATCGTGTTCGATATTGACGAAGATACGGGTGCGAAGTCCATCAAGGACATCAAGGAACAGTCCGTCTACATGGGCGACATGCCTTTGATGACAGACAATGGCACGTTCATCGTCAACGGTACTGAGCGCGTTATCGTTTCGCAGATGCACCGTTCGCCAGGCGTTTTCTTCGACCACGACAAGGGCAAGAGCCACTCATCCGGCAAGCTTCTGTTTGCTGCCCGCGTCATTCCTTATCGTGGCTCGTGGCTCGATATCGAGTTCGATGCCAAGGATGTCGTCTACGCGCGTATCGACCGTCGTCGCAAGCTGCCTGCAACATCGTTGCTGATGGCTCTCGGCATGGACGGCGAAGAAATTCTGTCGACTTTCTACACCAAGGCAAGCTACGAGCGTGACGGCGAAGGCTGGCGTTACCCTTATCAGCCAGACGTGCTGAAGGGTGCCAAGGTCATCACCGAGTTGGTCGATGCCGACACGGGCGAAGTCGTTGTCGAAGCTGGCAAGAAGCTGACGCCTCGTTTGATCCGTCAGCTGTCCGACAAGGGCCTCAAGTTCCTCAAGGCGTCCGACGAAGAGCTTTACGGCAACTACCTCGCAGAAGACATCGTCAACTATGAGACAGGTGAAATCTATCTCGAAGCCGGTGACGAAATCGACGAGAAGACGCTGAAGCTCATTCTTGACTCTGGCTTCAACGAGATTCCTGTCCTCAACATCGACCACGTCAATGTTGGTGCCTACATCCGCAACACGCTGGCAGCGGACAAGAACCAGAACCGTCAGGAAGCTCTGTTCGACATCTACCGCGTCATGCGTCCGGGTGAACCACCGACCATGGATTCGGCCGAAGCCATGTTCAAGTCGCTGTTCTTCGACAGCGAGCGTTACGACCTGTCTGCCGTTGGCCGCGTGAAGATGAACATGCGTCTTGATCTCGATGCGGAAGATTCCGTGCGCACGCTGCGCAAGGAAGACATTCTGGCCGTCGTCAGGATGCTGGTCGAACTGCGTGACGGCAAGGGCGAGATCGACGATATCGACAACCTCGGTAACCGTCGCGTTCGCTCCGTCGGTGAGTTGATGGAGAACCAGTATCGTCTGGGTCTGCTGCGCATGGAACGTGCGATCAAGGAACGTATGTCCTCGATCGAAATCGACACCGTGATGCCGCAGGATCTGATCAACGCAAAGCCTGCTGCTGCTGCCGTTCGCGAATTCTTCGGCTCCTCGCAGCTGTCGCAGTTCATGGACCAGGTGAACCCGCTTTCGGAAATCACTCACAAGCGCCGTCTTTCGGCTCTTGGACCAGGTGGTCTGACACGCGAGCGCGCAGGCTTCGAAGTCCGCGACGTTCACCCAACGCACTATGGCCGTATTTGCCCGATCGAAACGCCGGAAGGCCCGAACATCGGTCTGATCAACTCTCTCGCGACCTTTGCCCGCGTCAACAAATACGGTTTCATCGAAAGCCCGTACCGCAAGATCATTGACGGCAAGGTCACGACCGAAGTGATCTACCTCTCCGCTATGGAAGAGGCCAAGTACTACGTTGCACAGGCCAATGCCGAGCTGGACGCTGAAGGCGCATTCACCGAAGAATTCGTTGTTTGCCGTCACTCCGGTGAAGTTATGCTGGCACCGCGTGACAACATCAACCTGATGGACGTTTCGCCAAAGCAGCTGGTTTCCGTTGCTGCGGCTCTCATCCCGTTCCTCGAAAACGATGACGCCAACCGCGCCCTTATGGGTTCGAACATGCAGCGTCAGGCCGTTCCACTGCTGCGTGCCGAGGCTCCGTTCGTCGGAACCGGCATGGAGCCGATCGTTGCGCGTGACTCCGGTGCTGCCATTGCGGCGCGTCGTGGTGGCGTGGTCGATCAGGTGGATGCGACCCGTATCGTTATCCGTGCGACGGAAGATCTTGATGCAGGCAAGTCCGGCGTCGATATCTATCGTCTGCAGAAGTTCCAGCGCTCCAACCAGAATACCTGCATCAACCAGCGTCCGCTGGTCTCTGTCGGTGACATTCTGAACAAGGGCGATATCATCGCTGACGGTCCTTCGACTGACCTCGGTGACTTGGCACTTGGCCGCAACGCGCTCGTCGCGTTCATGCCTTGGAACGGTTACAACTACGAAGACTCCATTCTGATGTCCGAACGCATCGTCTCCGACGACGTGTTTACGTCCATTCACATCGAAGAATTCGAAGTGATGGCACGCGACACCAAGCTTGGTCCTGAAGAAATCACGCGCGACATTCCGAACGTTTCGGAAGAAGCGCTGAAGAACCTCGACGAAGCTGGTATCGTCTACATCGGTGCGGAAGTTCAGCCTGGCGATATCCTCGTCGGCAAGATCACGCCGAAGGGTGAGAGCCCGATGACGCCGGAAGAAAAGCTTCTGCGCGCCATCTTCGGTGAGAAGGCTTCCGACGTTCGCGATACATCCATGCGCATGCCTCCGGGCACGTTTGGTACGGTCGTTGAAGTTCGCGTGTTCAACCGTCACGGCGTCGAAAAAGACGAACGTGCAATGGCGATCGAACGCGAAGAAATCGAACGTCTTGCCAAGGACCGCGACGACGAACAGGCCATTCTTGACCGTAACGTCTACGGCCGTCTGATCGAGATGCTGCGCGGACAGGTTTCCATCGCCGGTCCAAAGGGCTTCAAGAAGGGCGTCGAGCTTTCGAACACCGTCGTCTCCGAATATCCCCGCTCGCAGTGGTGGATGTTTGCCGTCGAAGACGAGAAGGCTCAGTCCGAGCTGGAAGCGCTTCGTGGTCAGTACGACGAATCCAAGTCGCGCCTTGAACAGCGCTTCATGGACAAGGTCGAGAAGGTTCAGCGCGGCGATGAAATGCCTCCTGGCGTCATGAAGATGGTCAAGGTTTTTGTTGCTGTGAAGCGCAAGATCCAGCCAGGTGACAAGATGGCTGGCCGTCACGGTAACAAGGGCGTTGTGTCACGTATCGTGCCGGTTGAAGACATGCCGTTCCTGGAAGACGGTACGCATGTTGACATCTGCTTGAACCCGCTGGGCGTGCCATCGCGCATGAACGTCGGTCAGATCCTCGAAACTCACCTTGCCTGGGCTTGCGCCGGCATGGGTAAGAAGATCGGCGATATGCTTGATGAATATCGCAAGACGATGGACATCACCGACCTGAAGAATGAGCTGACGGCAGTCTATGCCAGTGAGGCGAAAGACGAAGTTGCACACTTCGACGACGACTCGCTGATCAAGCTTGCTGAACAGTCCAGAAAGGGCGTTTCCATTGCGACGCCGGTCTTCGACGGTGCGCATGAGCCTGACGTTGCTGAAATGTTGACCAGAGCCGGTCTGCATGACTCGGGTCAGTCTGTTCTGTATGATGGCCGTACAGGCGAACAGTTCGACCGTAAGGTCACCGTCGGCTACATGTACATGATCAAACTGAACCACCTTGTCGACGACAAGATCCACGCTCGCTCGATCGGTCCGTACTCGCTTGTTACCCAGCAGCCGCTTGGTGGTAAGGCGCAGTTCGGCGGACAGCGTTTCGGGGAAATGGAAGTCTGGGCTCTGGAAGCTTACGGCGCTGCTTACACGCTGCAGGAAATGCTCACCGTCAAGTCTGACGACGTGGCGGGCCGCACCAAGGTTTATGAAGCGATCGTCCGTGGTGACGATACCTTCGAGGCCGGTATTCCTGAAAGCTTCAACGTTCTCGTCAAGGAAATGCGCTCGCTCGGTCTCAGCGTCGAACTCGAAANTTCGAAGCTCGATGAAGCCAACGCAGCGGCTCAACTGCCTGACGCGGCGGAATAAGAAACAGAAGGGCAGGCACCTCATAAAGTGCCTGCCTGTTTCGCCCTTCGGGTCAAACCCAAGGGTAGAAACTTCCGCCGCATTTTGCGGTTAATCATGTTTTAGGCATTGGCTGGTGATGCGGACTCACTGTGCCAGATGCAAGCAAGGGGCCAAACCCCTAAGGAGACAGGCATGAACCAAGAGGTCATGAACCTTTTCAACCCGTCGGTACCGGCGCAGCACTTCGATTCCATCCGGATTTCGATTGCCAGCCCGGAAAAGATTCTTTCGTGGTCGTACGGCGAGATCAAGAAGCCGGAAACCATCAACTATCGTACGTTCAAGCCTGAGCGCGATGGTCTGTTCTGCGCGCGCATTTTTGGACCGATCAAGGACTACGAATGCTTGTGCGGCAAGTACAAGCGTATGAAGTACAAGGGCATCATCTGCGAAAAGTGCGGCGTTGAAGTGACGTTGTCGCGCGTTCGCCGTGAGCGCATGGGCCATATCGAACTGGCAGCACCCGTTGCCCACATCTGGTTCCTGAAGTCGCTGCCTTCGCGTATCTCGACATTGCTCGACATGACGCTGAAAGATGTAGAGCGCGTTCTCTACTTCGAAAACTACATCGTGACCGAGCCTGGTCTGACTTCGATGAAGCAGAACCAGCTTCTGAACGAAGAAGAATACATGATCGCCGTCGATGAATTTGGTGAAGACCAGTTCACTGCGATGATCGGCGCTGAAGCCATCTACGAAATGCTGGCTTCGATGAACCTCGAAAAGATCGCTGGCGACCTGCGCACCGATCTTGCCGAGACCACATCGGATCTGAAGCAGAAGAAGTTCATGAAGCGTCTCAAGATCGTTGAGAACTTCATGGAATCTGGCAATCGTCCCGAGTGGATGATCATGAAGGTTGTTCCAGTCATTCCACCGGACCTGCGTCCGCTGGTTCCGCTGGATGGTGGCCGTTTCGCCACGTCCGACCTGAACGATCTCTATCGCCGCGTCATCAACCGTAACAACCGCTTGAAGCGCCTGATCGAGCTTCGTGCGCCTGGCATCATCATCCGCAACGAAAAGCGTATGTTGCAGGAATCCGTCGATGCGCTGTTCGATAACGGCCGTCGCGGTCGTGTCATCACGGGTGCCAACAAGCGTCCGCTGAAGTCGCTGTCCGACATGCTCAAGGGCAAGCAGGGCCGCTTCCGTCAGAACCTTCTCGGCAAGCGCGTCGACTATTCCGGTCGTTCGGTTATCGTGACCGGTCCTGAGCTGAAACTGCACCAGTGCGGCCTGCCGAAGAAGATGGCGCTCGAGCTGTTCAAGCCGTTCATCTATGCCCGCCTTGACGCAAAGGGTTACTCCTCCACCGTCAAGCAGGCCAAGAAGCTGGTTGAAANGGAAAAGCCGGAAGTTTGGGATATCCTCGACGAGGTTATCCGCGAGCACCCGGTTCTCCTGAACCGCGCGCCGACACTTCACCGCTTGGGTATCCAGGCTTTCGAACCCATGCTGGTCGAAGGCAAGGCTATTCAGCTGCATCCGCTCGTCTGCACGGCCTTCAACGCCGACTTCGACGGCGACCAGATGGCCGTTCACGTTCCTCTGTCGCTTGAAGCGCAGCTGGAAGCACGCGTGCTGATGATGTCGACCAACAACATTCTCCACCCTGCAAACGGTCAGCCGATCATCGTTCCTTCGCAGGACATGGTTCTAGGCCTGTACTATCTGTCGATCATGAACGAGAACGAGCCAGGTCAAGGCATGGCATTCTCCGACATGGGCGAGTTGCACCATGCGCTGGAAAACAAGGTTGTGACGCTGCACGCGAAAATTCGCGGCCGTTTCAAGACCATGGATGCTGATGGTAAGCTGGTTTCCAAGATCTACGACACAACACCTGGCCGTATGATCATTGGCGAGCTTCTGCCGAAGAACGTCAACGTGCCTTTCGAAACTTGCAACCAGGAAATGACCAAGAAGAACATCTCCAAGATGATCGACACGGTCTACCGTCATTGCGGCCAGAAAGACACGGTCATCTTCTGCGACCGTATCATGCAGCTCGGCTTCACCCATGCTTGCCGCGCCGGCATCTCGTTCGGCAAGGACGACATGATCATTCCGGAAACCAAGGTAAAGATCGTTGGCGACACCGAAACTTTGGTCAAGGAATACGAACAGCAGTACAATGACGGCCTGATCACTCAGGGCGAAAAGTACAACAAGGTCGTAGACGCTTGGGGCAAGGCAACCGAAAAGGTCGCTGAAGACATGATGGCCCGCATTAAGGCCGTTGAGTTCGATCCAGAGACCGGTCGCCAGAAGCCGATGAACGCCATCTACATGATGAGCCACTCCGGTGCGCGTGGTTCTCCGAACCAGATGCGTCAGCTGGGTGGTATGCGCGGCCTCATGGCCAAGCCATCGGGTGAGATCATCGAAACGCCGATCATTTCCAACTTTAAGGAAGGTCTGACCGTTAACGAGTACTTCAACTCGACGCACGGTGCCCGTAAGGGTCTTGCAGACACGGCCTTGAAGACGGCGAACTCCGGTTACCTCACACGTCGTCTCGTTGACGTGGCGCAGGATTGCATCGTCAACTCTGTGGATTGCGGCACTGAAAAGGGCCTCACCATGACTGCCATCGTCGATGCCGGTCAGGTTGTGGCTTCGCTCGGCGCACGTATCCTTGGACGTACGGCTCTTGATGATATCGACAACCCGGTCACGGGCGAAAACATCGTCAAGGCTGGGACGTTGATGGACGAAGCAGATATTGCTGCGATCGAAAAGTCGGGCATCCAGTCCGTTCGCATTCGCTCTGCTCTGACCTGCGAAATCCAGGTTGGTGTTTGCGGCGTCTGCTACGGTCGTGACCTTGCACGCGGTACACCTGTCAACATGGGCGAAGCGGTTGGCGTTATTGCCGCTCAGTCCATCGGTGAACCGGGCACGCAGCTCACCATGCGTACGTTCCACCTTGGCGGAACGGCGAACGTGGTCGACCAATCGTTCCTGGAAGCGTCGTATGAAGGTACGATTCAGATCAAGAACCGCAACAGCCTGCGCAACTCTGAAANCATTCTCATCGCGATGGGCCGTAACATGTCCGTCACCATTCTCGATGAGCGTGGCGTAGAGCGTTCTTCGCAGCGCGTAGCCTATGGCTCCAAGCTGTTCGTTGATGATGGCGACAAGGTCAAGCGCGGCCAGCGTCTGGCAGAGTGGGACCCTTACACACGTCCAATGATGACGGAAGTGGAAGGTACTGTTCACTTCGAAGATCTGGTCGATGGTCTTTCCGTTCTGGAAGCGACCGACGAGTCCACCGGTATCACCAAGCGTCAGGTTATCGACTGGCGTTCGACACCACGTGGTTCGGACCTGAAGCCGACGATCATCATCAAGGATGCTTCCGGCACGGTGCTGAAGCTTGCTCGTGGCGGTGAAGCCCGCTTCCAGCTCTCGGTTGACGCTATTCTCTCGGTCGAGCCTGGTCAGAAGGTCTTCCAGGGTGACGTGCTTGCACGTTCACCATTGGAAAGCGCCAAGACCAAGGACATCACCGGTGGTCTGCCGCGTGTTGCCGAACTCTTCGAAGCGCGTCGTCCGAAGGATCACGCTATCATCGCCGAAATCGATGGTACGATCCGTCTGGGCCGCGACTACAAGAACAAGCGTCGCGTTCAGATCGAGCCTGCGGAGGATGGCGTCGAGCCCGTCGAATACCTGATCCCGAAGGGCAAGCCCTTCCACCTTCAGGAAGGCGACTACATCGAGAAGGGCGAATACATTCTCNATGGTAACCCGGCACCGCACGACATTCTGGCGATCAGGGGCGTAGAAGCTTTGGCTTCCTACCTCGTGAACGAAATCCAGGAAGTCTACCGCTTGCAGGGCGTTGTCATCAACGACAAGCACATCGAAGTCATCGTGCGTCAGATGCTGCAGAAGGTGGAAATCACCGATGCAGGTGACTCGCATTACATCGTTGGCGACAGCGTTGATCGCATTGAGATGGAAGACAACAACGATCGTCTGATCGACGAAGGCAAGAAGCCATCCTACGGCGACCCGGTTCTTCTGGGTATCACCAAGGCATCGCTGCAAACGCCTTCGTTCATCTCGGCTGCTTCGTTCCAGGAAACCACAAAGGTTCTCACGGAAGCTGCAATCGCCGGCAAGACCGACACGTTGCAGGGTCTGAAGGAAAACGTCATCGTCGGCCGCCTTATCCCGGCCGGTACCGGCGGAACCATGACCCAGATCCGCCGCATCGCGACAAACCGCGACGAGCTCATCATCGAAGAGCGCAAGAAGAGCACCGGCTCGTCTTCCGCAAACCACATGCTGCAAGACATGACAGACAAGGCTCCAGCTGCCGAATAACGGTGGTCAGGGCAGGGGCCTCGTAAGAGGTTCCGTCTGGTCTAAATGGAAACGCCCGGAGTGATCCGGGCGTTTTTTTGTTCAGGGTTAGTGTTGCTGATTGGTCAACAATGAAATGCTGATGAGCAGTCTGAGTGGTGCTCATCGCCAATGTGTCTGGGTGTGTGTTTATCGTTCAGGCCAGTCTGAGTGTGGCCATATCGCCGTTGCTAAGCGCTGTTAAGTTGGCTTCGATTTNATCTATGGGCCAGTCCCACCAGGCGATACAAAGAAGCTCGCTGACGACCTCAATGGAATAACGCATTCGGATAATAGATGCTGGATTTTCTCCAACAACTGCATAGGGCGGTACGTCACGGGTAACGACCGAGGCCGCCGCAATAATTGCGCCAGTGCCTATGTGGACTCCCGGCATAATTGCCGCGTTTTGGCCAATCCATACGTCGTGGTCGACAACCGTGTCCTTACGGGCAGGTCTTTATAGCCAAACGTCTCTGGTTTGAAGATTCGGAACGGGTACGTTGTAAAGCCGGTCATCGGATGATTAGCCGAGCTGGTTATAAAATAGCTACCTCTGGCAATCTGAACAAACTTGCCGATCACCAACCGCTCGCGAACACCATGACCAAGAAAGGGGGCCAGAATAGTTGCCGTTTCTTCTGGCGGTCCAGAATGCGTGTAATAGCTGAAATCGCCGATTTCCATGCGTGGGTGGGTTATCACGTTCTTCAGATACACGGTGTCCCGATACAAGCTACCATCGGGTAATGTAATGGGATTAACGGCATTCGCATCAAGAAGGGCCATGGAAANCTTTCAAATATACTGCCAGCGCATTGGTGAAAGCTTGCTGCTGACTTCGCTACGATCAGGTTATTGGCTCTTAGCAATGAAATCCATCATGTCCCTCGTATCGCTCCAATGAATAGTTTNGATAGGGAAGATTCTGCGTCAGATATCTACGCGGAGGGAGGACTGAAAAGCTTTACATAATGAAAGCACTCCTATATTGTNACATGTAACAAATATTGGATAGCGTTATGGCGACCTCAGTCAATCATAGAGTACAAAAGCGACGTGACGCCTTGCGTGCATCTGGTCTGCGCCCCGTGCAAATATGGGTTCCTGATACCCGGCGGGCTGGCTTTACTGAAGAATGCCGCCGTCAGTCAAAGGTGGTCTCGGCGTCAGAGGCGCTCGACACGGAGTTCGACGCATTCGCGGATGACGCATTGGCTGACATGGATGAAGAGGTTTCTAAGTGAGGCGAGGTGATCTTGTCACTGTTGCCGTATCGGGCGATTTCGGAAAGCCAAGGCCCGCTCTGATTATCCAGTCAGACTATTTCTCTGAAACAGCAACGGTTACAGTGTTGTTGCTTTCTGGAACACTTGTTGAAGCGCCGTTCATACGCCTTACAGTTCAGCCATCACCTCAAANTGGGTTGACCAAACCGTCTCAGGTGATGGTCGATAAGTCTATGACTGTGCTGCGACACAAGTTAGGGCCAGTATTCGGTCGCCTTGACGACGACATGATGCTTTCGATCACGAGATCATTAGCCATCTTTGTCGGTATTGCCTGAGCGCGCCAGCAGTAGCAGCGCGCTCATTCTCATTTCAAGCAAACTTGATAATCGCCACTTCACCCTCAAGTGCACCCTGATAGGCCGACGCATGCGGCTCCTCGTCGGGAACATCATTCAGCATGCCGATCTGGTCGAGGTCGGCTTCGAGGAAGCCTTCTTCGGAGAGAGCGTTAAGGGCTTCGCGAACGGCGGTGTCGTCGTCTGGCGCGCGTAGGATGATGTGGATGTCGATGCCTTCGTCGCCTTCACGTTCATAGGCTTTGCCGATGACGATGAAGACCATGGGATCGTCGCGTCCGTTGTCGTTGTCTGGTTCTGTGATCATGACGCGATTCCTTTNCTGGTTATTATTGTATGGCGGCGAGCAAACTCCCGCCTTTTGGGAATCAATAGACGGCTTTTATGAAAAGCCAAAGGCCCGATTGGTAAAAGCGTGCAAGGGGAGGGCCATTATGTTAAAACGCCCTGTAATTCATCGATGCCAAGGCGGCTGGAGGAGGCCGCGCGGGTACTAAATACTGAATCACCCTTGACGAAAGCGGGGTAAAACAGTAGTACGCCCGCCATCGGAACCAATGTGAGGTTTGGCTGTCTGGAACGACTCGTTCTGGAGATCGCCTCAAACAAGGGTCCAAAAACACGTACGAGACACGATTGTTGCATGCAAGACGTAGGATTTACGTCCTCTGCTCTTGGTGGTCCATCCGTGGAAACCGGATCGGGCCACGATTTATGCATGAAACCATGCGTGCGTCGTTGCCGGAAACGGTATAACCGCCATCCGTGAGGGTGGCTAAAGTAGTTTTTGCAAGGGATGGTTATATGCCTACCGTAAACCAGCTGATCCGTAAGCCACGCCAGGCGCAGGTAAAGCGAAATAAGGTTCCTGCTCTTCAGGAAANCCCACAGAAGCGCGGCGTTTGCACACGCGTTTACACAACGACCCCTAAGAAGCCTAACTCGGCTCTTCGTAAGGTTGCCAAGATTCGCCTGACCAACGGCTTTGAAGTCATCGGCTACATTCCTGGCGAAGGTCACAACCTTCAGGAACACTCCGTTGTCATGATCCGTGGCGGTCGCGTAAAGGACTTGCCGGGCGTTCGTTACCACGTCATCCGTGGTGTTCTCGATACCCAGGGCGTCAAGAACCGCAAGCAGCGCCGCTCCAAGTATGGCGCGAAGCGTCCGAAGTAATTCGGTCTAAACAAATTCAGGCGCTGCGCGAGGTTCTCCGCGTGGTAAAGCGTCCCTAACAATTGAGAGACAAATAGTATGTCCCGTCGCCATAGTGCAGAAANGCGTGAGATCAATCCGGACCCGAAGTTCGGCGATCTGATCGTTACCAAGTTCATGAACGCCATCATGCTTCACGGCAAGAAGTCGGTCGCAGAAAGCATCGTATACGGCGCGTTCGACGTCGTTCAGGGTAAGGCAAAGGCAGAGCCACTCGGCATCTTCCATTCGGCCCTCGACAACGTTGCTCCGCACGTTGAAGTGCGTTCGCGCCGCGTTGGTGGTGCAACCTACCAGGTTCCGGTCGATGTTCGCCCAGAGCGCCGTCAGGCTCTCGCGATCCGCTGGCTGATCGCTGCTGCGCGCAAGCGCAACGAAACAACCATGGTCGATCGCCTTTCCGGCGAACTCATGGATGCAGCGAACAACCGTGGCTCCGCAGTCAAGAAGCGCGAAGACACGCACAAGATGGCCGACGCCAACCGCGCATTCTCGCATTACCGCTGGTAATCTAACCGATCCGAAAGGCAGTCCGTTATGGCTCGCGAATATAAAATCGAAGACTACCGCAATTTCGGTATCATGGCGCATATCGACGCCGGTAAGACGACAACAACCGAGCGTATTCTTTATTACACCGGCAAGTCGCACAAGATCGGTGAAGTTCACGATGGCGCAGCCACGATGGACTGGATGGAGCAGGAGCAGGAGCGTGGTATCACCATCACCTCCGCTGCTACGACGACCTTCTGGAAGGGTCGCGATGGCAAGATGCGTCGTTTCAACATCATCGACACCCCCGGCCACGTTGACTTCACGATTGAAGTAGAACGTTCGCTGCGCGTGCTCGACGGTGCGATCGCTCTTCTCGACGCCAACGCCGGTGTAGAGCCGCAGACGGAAACTGTCTGGCGTCAGGCTGAGAAGTACAATGTTCCACGCATGATCTTCTGCAACAAGATGGACAAGACCGGCGCGGACTTCTACCGCTCGGTAGAGATGATCAAGACCCGTCTCGGCGCCATCGCTGTTGTCATGCAGCTCCCGATCGGTGCGGAAACAGAATTCAAGGGCGTTATCGATCTGATCGAAATGAACGCTCTGATCTGGCGTGATGAATCTCTCGGCGCCCAGTGGGATGTCGTTGAAATTCCTGACGACATGAAGGAAAAGGCTGCTGAATATCGTGAAANGATGATCGAACAGGTCGTCGATATCGATGAAGAAGCAATGGAAGCTTACCTGAACGGCGAAATGCCTGACAACGAGAAGATTCGTGAACTCGTTCGCCGCGGTACCATCGACGTGAAGTTCCACCCGATGTTCTGCGGTACTGCGTTCAAGAACAAGGGCGTTCAGCCACTTCTCGACGCCGTTTGCGATTACCTGCCTTCGCCGCTGGACATTCCTGCGATCAAGGGCATCGACTTCAAGACCGAAGCTGAAATCGAGCGTCACCCCGACGACAGCGAGCCGCTTTCCATGCTTGCGTTCAAGATCATGAACGACCCATTCGTTGGTTCGCTCACTTTCGCACGCATCTACTCCGGCAAGCTCGAAANGGGCACATCGGTTCTGAACACGGTCAAGGACAAGCGCGAGCGCGTCGGTCGTATGCTTCAGATGCATTCCAACTCCCGCGAAGACATCGAAGAAGCCTTCTCCGGCGACATCGTTGCTCTGGCCGGCCTCAAGGAAACCACAACAGGTGATACGCTTTGCGATCCTCTGAAGCCGGTTATCCTCGAGCGCATGGAATTCCCTGAGCCTGTTATCCAGATCGCGATCGAACCGAAGACCAAGGGCGACCAGGAAAAGATGGGCCTCGCGCTCAACCGTCTGGCAGCTGAAGATCCCTCGTTCCGCGTCAAGACGGATGAAGAATCCGGTCAGACGATCATCGCTGGCATGGGCGAACTTCACCTCGACATTCTCGTTGACCGTATGCGTCGCGAGTTCAAGGTTGAAGCTACCGTCGGTGCTCCGCAGGTTGCCTACCGCGAAACGATCACACGTCAGCACGAAGAAGATTACACACACAAGAAGCAGTCCGGTGGTACCGGTCAGTTCGCTCGTGTCAAGATCGTCTTCGAACCGAACCCAGAAGGCGAAGACTTCAAGTTCGAATCCAAGATCGTCGGCGGTGCTGTTCCTAAGGAATACATCCCGGGCGTTCAGAAGGGTATCGAAAGCGTTCTGTCTTCCGGTCCTCTGGCCGGCTTCCCGATGCTCGGCGTCAAGGCAACCCTGATCGACGGCGCATATCACGACGTTGACTCCTCGGTTCTGGCGTTCGAAATTGCATCGCGTGCCTGCTTCCGCGAAGCAGCGAAGAAGGCTGGTGCACAGCTTCTCGAGCCGATGATGAAGGTTGAAGTTGTAACCCCTGAAGATTACGTCGGTGACGTGATCGGCGATCTGAACTCGCGTCGCGGTCAGATCCAGGGTCAGGAAAGCCGTGGTATTGCCGTTGTTATCAACGCGCACGTTCCGCTGGCCAACATGTTCAAGTACGTCGATAACCTGCGCTCCATGTCTCAGGGCCGCGCACAGTATTCGATGACCTTCGATCACTATTCGCCGGTTCCAAGCAACGTTGCTCAGGAAATCCAGGCAAAGTACTCCGGTCAGAAGTGATCGGGGTACGCCCCAAACGAAATTTAGAGTTTATTCCCTTTACGGGACAGGAATGGAGAGCCACGAATGGCAAAGAGCAAGTTTGAGCGCAACAAGCCGCACGTCAACATTGGCACGATCGGTCACGTTGACCACGGCAAGACGTCGTTGACTGCTGCGATCACGAAGTACTTCGGCGAGTTCAAGGCGTACGACCAGATCGACGCTGCACCGGAAGAAAAGGCACGCGGTATCACGATTTCGACGGCACACGTTGAATATGAGACGCCTGCTCGTCACTACGCGCACGTTGATTGCCCCGGCCACGCCGACTACGTGAAGAACATGATCACCGGTGCAGCCCAGATGGACGGCGCGATCCTGGTTTGCTCGGCCGCCGACGGCCCGATGCCACAGACCCGCGAGCACATCCTGCTGGCTCGTCAGGTTGGCGTTCCTGCGATCGTCGTGTTCCTCAACAAGGTTGACCAGGTTGACGACGAAGAGCTGCTGGAACTGGTAGAACTGGAAGTTCGCGAACTTCTGTCGTCCTACGACTTCCCGGGCGACGATATTCCAATCGTCAAGGGTTCGGCTCTTGCTGCTCTTGAAGATTCTGACAAGAAGATCGGCGAAGACGCCATCCGCGAGCTGATGGCTCAGGTTGACGCCTACATCCCGACGCCAGAGCGTCCGATCAACCTGCCGTTCCTGCTGCCGATCGAAGACGTGTTCTCGATCTCTGGTCGTGGTACGGTTGTGACGGGTCGCGTTGAGCGCGGTATCGTCAAGGTTGGTGAAGAAGTTGAAATCGTCGGCATCCGCGCCACGACCAAGACGACTGTTACCGGCGTTGAAATGTTCCGCAAGCTGCTCGATCAGGGCCAGGCTGGCGATAACGTTGGCGCGCTGATCCGTGGCGTGCAGCGCGATGGCGTTGAGCGTGGTCAGATCCTTTGCAAGCCGGGCTCTGTCAAGCCGCACAAGAAGTTCATCGCAGAAGCCTACATTCTGACGAAGGAAGAAGGCGGTCGTCATACGCCGTTCTTCACGAACTACCGTCCACAGTTCTACTTCCGTAC
Source organism: Agrobacterium bohemicum (assembly GCF_002896715.1). Lineage (GTDB taxonomy): Bacteria > Pseudomonadota > Alphaproteobacteria > Rhizobiales > Rhizobiaceae > Agrobacterium > Agrobacterium bohemicum. The sequence goes on along the minus strand of NZ_PGEL01000027.1, from coordinate 485,333 downwards.
GACTGACGTGACCGGTATCGTTTCGCTTCCAGAAGGCACGGAAATGGTTATGCCAGGCGACAACGTGACCGTTGAAGTCGAACTGATCGTTCCAATCGCGATGGAAGAAAAGCTGCGCTTCGCGATCCGCGAAGGCGGCCGTACCGTCGGTGCCGGCATCGTCGCTTCGATCGTAGAGTAATAGGGCAGGCGGTGCTGGTGGCATCGCGGCAATAGCGCCGGGCTTTGGTCCGGCGGTTGGATAGTGGACGATGGCGGTGTGAAAAGCACCGCCATCGGACGTTTTATAAAAAGCGTCATGGCGTTGCATTTTTAAGGCTTGAAAATTTCGGTGAAAGCGCGTAAACGCGCACTCACACTCACCAGTTGGATTCGCAATAAGTCGCGGAGCCCGGTGTTTTCGACATTACAGACTAACGAAATGATTGGAGTGCCCTTCGCGCTCCTCTTGATTTTTGAAANTCTGCGGCGCCACGATCAACAGGTTCATGTATTTCCGCGTGCGGAAATCCAAAGACAAAGAACAAGGACAAGACGAATGAACGGCCAGAATATCCGTATCCGCCTCAAGGCGTTTGATCACCGGATCCTCGATGCCTCTACCCGTGAAATCGTGTCGACCGCCAAGCGCACCGGCGCCAGCGTTCGCGGCCCGGTTCCATTGCCTACCCGCATCGAAAAGTTTACCGTTAACCGCTCTCCTCACGTTGACAAGAAGAGCCGTGAGCAGTTCGAAATGCGGACGCACAAGCGTCTTCTCGATATCGTTAACCCGACTCCGCAGACTGTCGATGCTTTGATGAAGCTCGACCTCGCTGCAGGCGTTGACGTGGAAATCAAGCTCTAAGACCTCGGCCTGACCTTGCGAAAGTAAGGGCCGATATAACAAGGAAGGTACGTGGAGCAATCCAACGTCTTCCAATCCGGAGACCGGAAACGTCGTGAGATGTCGAAGGGAACTCCTTAACAAAGGCCACAGAGGGTTTNCCCTTCAAGGCTCGCAAGAGGATTGAACCAATGCGTTCAGGTGTGATTGCACAGAAAGTGGGTATGACCCGGGTCTATAACGACGCCGGTGAGCATATCCCAGTAACGGTACTGCGTATGGACAACGTGCAAGTTGTTTCCCAGCGCACAGAAGACAAGAATGGCTACACCGCAGTTCAGCTCGGTGCAGGCCAGTCCAAGGTCAAGAATACGACAAAGGCACTCCGCGGTCACTTTGCCGCTGCCAGCGTCGAGCCGAAAGCAAAGCTCGTTGAGTTCCGGGTTTCTCCCGAGAACCTCATCGACGTCGGTGCAACACTGACCGCAGATCATTTCCAGACAGGCCAGCTGGTAGACGTTACCGGCACAACGATCGGTAAAGGTTTTGCCGGTTCGATGAAGCGCCACAACTTCGGTGGTGGCCGCGCATCGCACGGTAACTCCGTCTCGCACCGTGCCCATGGTTCGACTGGTTCGAACCAGGATCCGGGCAAGGTCTGGAAGGGCAAGCGCATGGCTGGTCACATGGGCCACACACGCGTCACCACCCAGAATCTGGAAGTGGTTCTGACCGATGAGGGTCGCGGTTTGATCCTCGTGAAGGGCGCCGTTCCCGGTTCCAAGGGTTCCTGGATCATCGTCCGCGACGCCGTTAAGTCGGCAGCGAAGTAAGGGAGCCTCATCATGGAATTGAACGTCAAAACCCTCGAGGGAAAAGACGCCGGCACGGTATCCCTGTCGGACGAAATTTTCGGCCTCGACCCACGCCAGGATATCCTGGCACGCATGGTTCGTTACCAGCTCGCCAAGAAGCAGCAGGGAACGCACAAATCCAAGAACCGTTCGGAAGTTTCCCGCACGGGTGCAAAGATGTACAAGCAGAAGGGTACGGGCCGCGCTCGTCACCACTCGGCTCGCGCACCGCAGTTCCGCGGCGGCGGCAAGGCCCACGGCCCAGTCGTTCGTAGCCACGCTCATGACCTTCCAAAGAAGGTTCGCGCGCTTGCTCTCCGTCACGCTTTGTCTGCCAAGATGAAGTCCGAAGAACTGATCATCGTCGATCAGCTCGTTGCGACCGATGCAAAGACAAAGGGACTGCTTGGCCACTTCGCAACGCTTGGCCTGACCAACGCTCTCGTTATCGGCGGCGCAGAACTTGATGGCAACTTCAAGCTCGCAGCTCAGAACATCCCTAACGTGGACGTTCTGCCGATCCAGGGCATCAATGTTTACGACATACTGCGTCGCGGCAAGCTCGTGCTTTCCAAGGCTGCGGTTGAAGCCCTCGAGGAGCGGTTCAAATGACGGATCTTCGCCACTACGATGTGATCGTATCTCCTTCGATCACGGAAAAGTCGACGCTGGTCTCTGAACAGAACCAGGTCGTATTCAACGTCGCCAAAGACGCTTCGAAGCCTGAAATCAAGGCTGCAGTCGAAGCACTCTTCGGCGTCAAGGTCACGGCAGTGAACACGCTTATCCGCAAGGGTAAGACTCGTCGTTTCCGTGGATTCGCTGGTAAGCGTAAGGATGTCAAAAANGCCATCATCACGCTGGCCGAAGGTCAATCCATAGACGTGTCCACCGGACTCTAAAAGGTTAGGCCCAAGCGGGCAAAGACCCAAANGGGAACAAATAAAATGGCATTGAAAAGTTTCAATCCGACCACGCCAAGCCAGCGTCAGCTGGTTATCGTGNACCGGTCTTCGCTCTACAAGGGCAAGCCGGTAAAGGCTCTTACAGAGGGCCTCAGCTCGAAGGGTGGCCGTAACAATCAGGGCCGGATCACCGTTCGTTTTCAGGGCGGCGGTCACAAGCGGACCTACCGTCTGGTAGACTTCAAGCGTCGTAAGTTCGACGTTGAAGGTACGGTCGAGCGTCTGGAATATGACCCTAACCGCACCGCATTCATCGCGCTCGTGACATACACGGACGGCCAACAGGCTTACATTCTCGCGCCACAGCGTCTCGCTGCCGGTGACAAGGTGATCGCCTCCGAAANGCAGGTGGACGTGAAGCCAGGCAATACAATGCCTCTTCAGTACATCCCAGTCGGATCGATCATCCACAACGTCGAGATGAAGCCAGGCAAGGGCGGTCAAATCGCTCGCTCCGCCGGTACGTATGTTCAGCTCGTTGGTCGCGATGCAGGGATGGCGATCCTTCGCTTGAACTCCGGTGAGCAGCGTCTGGTGCATGGTTCTTGCCTTGCATCGATCGGTGCTGTCTCGAATGCCGATCATGGCAACATCAACGACGGCAAAGCCGGTCGTTCACGCTGGCGCGGCAAGAAGCCTCACGTTCGCGGTGTCGTGATGAACCCTGTCGATCACCCTCATGGTGGTGGTGAAGGTCGTACGTCTGGTGGTCGCCATCCGGTGACTCCGTGGGGTAAACCCACAAAGGGCAAGCGGACTCGCTCCAACAAGTCGACCGACAAGTTCATCATGCGTTCGCGCCATCAGCGCAAGAAGTAAGAGAGGAACTCTCAAATGGCTCGTTCAGTATGGAAAGGTCCGTTTGTTGACGGTTATCTTCTCACTAAGGCTGAGAAGGTACGCGAAGGCGGACGCAGTGAAGTGATCAAGATCTGGAGCCGTCGCTCCACGATCCTGCCTCAGTTCGTTGGTCTGACATTCGGCGTCTACAACGGCAGCAAGCATGTACCCGTCTCTGTCAACGAAGACATGGTCGGTCACAAGTTCGGTGAATTCTCTCCGACCCGGACCTATTACGGTCATGGTGCGGACAAGAAGGCAAAGAGGAAGTAATCATGGCGAAGGCTAAGACCGAACGCCGGCTGAAGGACAATGAGGCTCAGGCCATTGCCCGTACGCTTCGCGTCAGCCCCCAGAAACTTAACCTAGTTGCCGCTCTTATCCGTGGTAAAAAGGTCGATCGCGCTCTCGCCGAGCTCGAATTTTCCCGCAAGCGTATTGCTGCCACCGTCAAGAAGACGCTGGAATCGGCAATTGCAAACGCGGAAAACAACCATGATCTCGACGTCGACGCTCTCGTCGTCGCCGAGGCCTATGTTGGCAAGTCCATCACCATGAAGCGTTTCCACGCTCGTGGCCGTGGTCGTGCATCGCGCATCGAAAAGCCGTTCTCTCACCTCACGATCGTCGTTCGTGAAGTGGAAGAAAANGGGGAGGCCGCATAATGGGTCAGAAAATCAATCCAATCGGCTTCCGCCTCGGTATCAACCGCACTTGGGATAGCCGCTGGTATGCAGACACTGCCGAATACGGCAAGCTTCTGCACGAAGACCTGAAAATCCGTGCTTACCTGATCAAGGAATTGAAGCAGGCTGGTATCGCCAAGGTTGTCATCGAACGTCCGCACAAGAAGTGCCGCGTGACCATCCACTCGGCTCGTCCGGGTCTGATCATCGGCAAAANGGGTGCAGACATCGAAAAGCTTCGCAAGAAGATTTCCGAGATGACTGCTTCTGAAACGCACCTCAACATCGTTGAAGTGCGCAAGCCGGAAATCGACGCAACACTCGTTGCACAGTCGATTGCTCAGCAGCTCGAACGTCGTGTGGCTTTCCGCCGCGCCATGAAGCGCGCTGTTCAGTCCGCACTGCGTCTGGGTGCCGAAGGCATCAAGATCACTTGCGGTGGTCGTCTTGGCGGCGCTGAAATCGCTCGTACCGAATGGTACCGCGAAGGTCGCGTTCCTTTGCACACGCTGCGTGCAGACATCGACTACGGTGTAGCAGAAGCTACAACGGCGTTCGGTATTTGCGGCATCAAGGTCTGGATCTTCAAGGGCGAAATCCTTGAGCACGATCCGATGGCTTCTGAACGTCGTGGTCTAGAAGGCGATGCACAGGGCCCTGCAAGCCGTGAGCAGCGCGGTGATCGTGGCGACCGTCGCCGCGAAAACGCTTGATTGACGCTGGCGAAAGATAAGCTCGGAGAAGTTAGAAAATGTTGCAGCCAAAGCGTACTAAGTACCGTAAGCAGTTTAAGGGTCGCATCAAGGGTGTGGCCAAGGGCGGCTTTGACCTGGCATTCGGTGAATTCGGCTTGAAGTCGCAGGAACCGAACCGCGTTAACGCGCGCGAGATCGAGGCGGCCCGCCGCGCGATCACGCGTTACATGAAGCGCGCTGGTCGTGTGTGGATCCGCGTATTCCCAGACACTCCGGTTACGGCGAAGCCGACCGAAGTTCGTATGGGTAAGGGCAAGGGTTCTGTTGAATACTGGGCATGCAAGGTCAAGCCCGGTCGTATGATGTTCGAGATCGACGGTGTTTCCGAGGAGATCGCCCGCGAGGCGCTTCGTCTCGGCGCTGCCAAGCTCTCGGTTAAGACGCGCTTCGTTCAGCGCATCGCAGAGTAAGGAGCAGGCACCATGAAAGCCGAAGACGTTCGCGGCCTCAGCGCCGATCAGCTCAAGGACAAGCTTGCCGACCTGAAGAAGGAGCAGTTCAACCTGCGCTTTCAGAAGGCAACCGGCCAGCTGGAAAAGTCCTCGCGCATCGACGAAGTCCGCAAGGACATCGCCCGCGTGAAAACCATTGCCCGCCAGAAGGCGGCAGAAGCCAAGGCCTAAAGGAAGAATAATATGCCTAAACGCATTCTGCAGGGCGTCGTTGTGTCCGACAAGAACGAGAAGACTGTCGTAGTTCGTGTTGAGCGTCGATTCGCTCACCCGCTTCTTCAGAAGACCGTTCGTCGCTCGAAAAANTACAAGGCGCACGACGAAAACAATCAATACAAGATCGGCGATACCGTTTCCATCGAGGAATGCGCGCCTATCTCCAAGGACAAGCGCTGGACGGTTATCTCCGCCCAGGCTTAATTTCGACAGAAATTCGCGCGGCGCCTTGCTATATGCGCGAAAGTCTGTATGAAGCAGCGCAAGGACGCTCGTTCACGGGCGTTCTTTTGCTTTGATGCGCACGGAAGGTCCGTTAGGAAACCACCCTGTCACGTTTATTCCGCGCGAAAACAGAGACATTTCATAAGCTGGAACAGGGGGCCGTTTTTGCCCAACCGGTCCGGTAACAACAAGAAGGCGACCTGACATGATTCAGATGCAAACAAACCTCGACGTGGCGGATAATTCCGGCGCACGTCGTGTCATGTGCATCAAGGTGCTGGGCGGCTCGAAGCGTAAGTATGCTTCCGTTGGCGACATTATTGTCGTTTCGATCAAGGAAGCAATTCCGCGCGGCCGCGTTAAAAAGGGCGACGTGATGAAGGCGGTTGTTGTGCGTACCGCTAAGGACATCCGCCGCGCTGATGGCAGCGTCATCCGTTTCGATAACAACGCAGCTGTTCTTATCGATAACAAGAAAGAGCCGATCGGCACCCGTATCTTCGGACCGGTTCCGCGCGAACTTCGCGCCAAGAACCATATGAAGATCATCTCGCTGGCTCCAGAAGTACTGTAAGGAGCGATAGCGATGCAGAAAATTCGTAAAGGCGACAAGGTTGTCGTATTGACCGGTAAGGACAAGGGCCGTACCGGCGAAGTAACACAGGTCTTGCCGAAAGAAGACCGGGCTTTTGTGAGTGGCGTAAACATGGTGAAACGTCACCAGCGCCAGACCCAGGGCCAGGAAGCCGGCATCATCAACAAGGAAGCTTCCTTGCACATCTCCAACCTCGCTATCGCTGATAAAGATGGCAAGCCAACTCGCGTTGGTTTCCAGGTTGTAGACGGCAAGAAAGTCCGCGTTGCCAAGCGTTCGGGAGAAGTGATCGATGGCTGAGTCCAAGTACGAGCCGCGTCTCAAGGTTGAATACGTTTCCCGTATTCGCGGCGCAATGCAGGAGAAGTTCTCCTACTCAAACGTAATGATGATCCCCAAGCTGGATAAGATCGTCATCAACATGGGTGTTGGCGAAGCTACTGCCGATTCGAAGAAGCCAACAGTCGCCGCTGGCGATCTGGCTGCTATCGCCGGTCAGAAGCCAGTCATCACCAAGGCTCGCAATTCTATCGCGGGCTTCAAGGTTCGCGAACACATGCCAATCGGCGCGAAGGTTACTCTTCGTGGCGCACGCATGTACGAATTCCTTGACCGTCTGATCAACATCGCGCTTCCGCGCGTTCGCGACTTTCGCGGGTTGAACCCGAAGAGCTTTGACGGCCGTGGCAACTTCGCCATGGGCATCAAGGAACACATTGTGTTCCCAGAAATCAACTACGACAAGGTTGATCAGATGTGGGGCATGGACATCATCGTTTGCACGACGGCGACTTCGGACGACGAAGCTCGGGCTCTTTNGACAGAGTTCAACTTCCCGTTCCGTCAATAACCGTAACGACGAGCGTAGAAAAGGAACTACGATATGGCGAAAACAAGCGCAGTTGAAAAGAACAAGCGCCGCCGCAAGACGGTTGCCTCGCAGGCCGGCAAGCGTGCCGCCCTTAAGGCAGTCGTTATGAACCAGTCCCTTCCGATCGAAGAGCGGTTCCAGGCAACTCTGAAGCTCGCTTCGCTGCCGCGTGACGGCTCGAAGACGCGTGTCCGCAACCGCTGCGAAGTAACGGGCCGTCCGCGCGCGTTCTACCGCAAACTCGGAATGTCGCGTATTGCGCTTCGTGAGTTGGGCAATTCCGGCAAGGTGCCGGGTATTGTCAAGTCGAGCTGGTAAGGAGACGGGCACATGACAATGACTGATCCTTNGGGTGATATGCTCACCCGCATCCGCAATGGTGCAGCCCGTCGCAAGTCTTCGGTGAACACACCTGCTTCCAGCCTTCGTGCACGCGTTCTCGACGTGCTTCAGGCTGAAGGCTACATTCGCGGTTATTCCAAGGTTGATTTCGAGAACGGCAAGTCCGAACTCACGATCGAGCTGAAGTACTACGAAGGCGCGTCCGTGATCCGTGAAATCGGTCGCGTTTCCAAGCCGGGCCGCCGGGTTTATGTCTCGGTGAAGTCCATCCCGCAGGTTGCGAATGGTCTTGGCATCACAATCCTTTCGACTCCGAAGGGTGTGATGGCTGATCACCAGGCTCGTGAACAGAACGTTGGTGGCGAGGTTCTTTGCTCGGTCTTCTAAGACTGAGCAGGGATCTCCTTAACGGACAGACAGGATAGAAATATGTCTCGTATCGGTAAAAAGCCCGTTCAGGTTCCTGCAGGTGTGACGGCCAATGTCGACGGCCAGAAGATTACTGCCAAGGGTCCTAAGGGCGAACTGTTCTTCGTTGCAAACGACGAAATTCAGGTCAAGCTGGAAGATAACGCTGTTTCGGTACAGCCAGCCAACAACACCAAGGAAGCTCGTTCCAAGTGGGGCATGTCCCGCACGATGGTCGAGAACATCTTCAAGGGTGTCAAGGACGGCTACGAGCGCAAGCTCGAAATCAACGGCGTCGGTTATCGTGCGTCCTTGCAGGGCAAGAACCTGCAATTGGCTCTCGGTTTCTCTCACGATGTAGTTTACGAACCTCCGGTCGGCATCACTATCGCCGTTCCGAAGCCGACTGAAATCATCGTTTCCGGCATCAATAAGCAGCAGGTCGGTCAGGTTGCCGCGGAAATCCGCGAATACCGTGGTCCCGAGCCCTACAAGGGCAAAGGCGTCAAGTACGCTGAAGAACGGATCATCCGCAAAGAAGGCAAGAAGAAGTAAGGATCAAGCGAAATGGCTAGCAGGAAAGAAGCACTTGCACGTCGCGCCAACCGCGTGCGCCGCCAGATCAAGGCGGTTGCTAACGGTCGCCCGCGCCTGTCGGTTCATCGCTCGTCGAAGAACATCTACGTTCAGGTCATCGATGACGTGGCCGGCAAGACGCTTGCGTCTGCCTCCACACTCGATGCTGGTCTGCGTTCGTCGCTGAAGACGGGTGCGGACGTTGCAGCAGCTGCCGCTGTTGGCAAGCTCGTTGCAGAACGTGCCAGCAAGGCTGGTATCAAGGATGTCGTATTCGACCGCGGCGCCTTCATTTACCACGGCCGTATCAAGGCTGTGGCTGAAGCTGCCCGCGAAGGCGGTCTGAACTTTTAAGACTTTTCCGCCCGGGCAACGTTCCGGGCGGATTTCACCGGATCATCAGGACTTCAGCAATGAAGCCGGTGGTCCATTATTGTTTGCCGTTCCACCCGCAAAAGAAAAAGGAAAAGGACAATGGCACAGGAAAAANGAGGTTCTCGCGACGACCGCCAGAACCGCGAAGAGCGCGATAGCGAATTCGTCGACAAGCTGGTTGCTATCAACCGCGTCGCCAAAGTTGTTAAGGGCGGCCGTCGTTTCGGTTTTGCTGCTCTCGTCGTCGTTGGTGACCAGAAGGGCCGCGTTGGCTTTGGTCACGGCAAGGCTCGTGAAGTTCCAGAAGCGATCCGCAAGGCTACCGAAAGCGCAAAGCGCGATCTGATCTTCGTGCCTCTGCGCGATGGTCGTACGCTGCATCATGATGTTAACGGTCGTCACGGCGCTGGTAGGGTTCTGCTACGTTCTGCAAAGGCTGGTACCGGTATCATCGCCGGCGGTCCAATGCGCGCTGTTTTCGAAACGCTCGGCGTTCATGACGTTGTCGCCAAGTCGACCGGTTCCTCGAACCCATACAACATGGTTCGTGCGACGTTCGACGCCTTGAAGCACCAGGTTCATCCTAAGGACGTTGCTGCACAGCGCGGTCTTAAGTATGCGACCCTTCAGTCCCGCCGCGCCGCTTCCGGCAACGCTGCTGAAGAATAAGGAGCAGTATCATGGCCAAGAAGACTACTGAAGCCAAGACGACTGTTACGGTCGAACAGATCGGCAGCCCAATTCGCCGCCCTGCAGTTCAGCGCCAGACGCTGATCGGCCTGGGTCTCAACAAGATGCACCGTCAGCGCACTCTGGAAGATACTCCAGCTGTTCGTGGCATGATCCGTGCTGTCCAGCATCTCGTTCGCGTCGTAGACGAGAAGTGAGACGGAGGAAGTCATCATGAAACTCAATGAAATTAAAGACAACGAAGGTTCCACCAAGGATCGCATCCGCGTAGGTCGCGGCATCGGTTCTGGCAAGGGCAAGACCGGTGGTCGCGGCGTCAAGGGTCAGAAGGCTCGTTCGGGCGTTGCAGTCAACGGTTTCGAAGGCGGCCAGATGCCAATCTACCGTCGTTTGCCTAAGCGTGGCTTCACCAACATTTTCGCTTCGGAATATGCTGAAGTGTCCGTTGGTCGCGTTCAGACTGCTATCGATGCAGGCAAGCTCGACGCCAACGCAACGATTGATGCTGCTGCTCTCAAGGCTGCTGGCGTTATTCGTCGCCTCAAGGACGGCGTTCGTATTCTTGCCGACGGCGAGCTGACGACGAAGGTTTCCTTCGAAGTTGCCGGCGCTTCCAAGTCTGCTGTTGAAAAGATCGAGAAGGCTGGTAGCTCTATCAAGCTTCTGGTTGTTGCAGCGGAAGCTGCAGAGTAATATAAGACTTCGAACGCCCGGGGTGCTTCATTCCGGNCGTTCGCACTCATAGTTGCGTAAGTCTTTGAATCTTAATCGATTAAAAGCTTATGCGGAAACTCTCAAGCGGCGCGAGAGCGAAGCGGGGAGAGCCTCACGGTTCTTAGGTGTTCGAATGAACGCTGACAGGACCAACGAAAACAAGGGTGAGGCATGATTTCGGCTTGATAGCTGGCATCCGTCCGAAGCCCGGTTTTTAAACCAGTATCTTTNAGACCTTTTCCGGAATTGCCGGTTTCCGTGCCGCTGGACAAGGGTCATGCGGAGAAATTTATGGCTTCAGCAGCGGAACAACTGGCCTCAAACCTGAATTTTTCGACCTTCGCTAAAGCCGAAGATCTGAAAAAGCGCCTCTGGTTTACCCTTGCCGCACTTCTCGTTTACCGTCTCGGTACGCATATTCCGCTTCCCGGTCTGAACCCGGAAGCCTATGCTCAGGCTTTCCAAGGCCAGGCCAACGGTATTCTCGGTCTCTTCAACATGTTTGCGGGCGNCGCTGTAGAGCGCATGGCGATTTTCGCGCTCGGCATCATGCCTTACATTTCCGCATCGATTATCGTGCAACTGATGACCTCGGTCGTACCTTCGCTCGAAGCCTTGAAAAAGGAAGGTGAGGCGGGCCGCAAGATCATCAATCAGTACACCCGCTACGGCACGGTGTTGCTCGGTACGCTTCAGGCCTATGGCATTGCCGTTGGTCTTGAAAGCGGTGCAGGGCTCGTCGTCGATCCTGGCTTGTTCTTCCGTATTTCCACAGTCATCACGCTGCTTGGCGGCACGATGTTCCTGATGTGGCTGGGTGAACAGATTACCTCGCGTGGTATCGGCAACGGTATTTCGCTGATCATTTNCGCTGGTATCGCAGCTGGGCTACCTAAGGCTCTGGCTGGAACATTGGAACTCGGTCGTACCGGCGCGTTGTCCACTGCTCTTATTCTGACCGTAGTCCTCGTCGCCATCGGTGTAATTGCACTGATCGTGTTCGTGGAGCGTGCGCAGCGTCGTCTGTTGATCCAGTATCCGAAGCGCCAGGTCGGCAACCGGATGTTCCAGGGGGATACGTCGCATCTTCCGCTGAAGCTGAACACGGCTGGCGTCATTCCTGCGATCTTCGCATCTTCGCTGCTGCTGCTGCCTGMGACTGCCGCTGGCTTTACCAACAGCACGAACCTGCCACCGTGGGCGACAGCTATCATCGCTTCGTTGCAGCACGGTCAGCCTCTCTTCATGTTGTTCTACGGCATGTTGATCGCTTTCTTTGCGTTCTTCTACACCGCGATTGTTTTCAATCCGAAGGACACGGCCGATAATCTGAAAAAGCATGGCGGGTTTATTCCCGGCATTCGTCCAGGCGAACGTACGGCTGAATATATCGATTATGTGTTGACCCGCATAACCGTGATCGGCGCGATCTATCTCGTGTTCGTCTGTATTCTTCCCGAAACGCTTATCGCTCGGACAGGTATCCCATTAGCCCTTGGTGGTACTTCGCTTTTGATCGTAGTCAGTGTAACCCTTGATACTGTGGCACAGATTCAGGGTCACCTGATCGCCCAGCAGTATGAGGGTCTGATCAAGAAATCGAAACTGCGTGGAGGAAAGAGGGGACGATGAGACTGATATTTTTGGGACCGCCAGGAGCAGGCAAGGGGACACAGGCCAAGCGCTTGACGGACAAGTATGGGATACCCCAGCTGTCCACTGGCGATATGCTTCGTGCGGCTGTCAATGACGGCTCTGAGATCGGCAAGCGCGCCAAGGAGGTAATGGACGCTGGTGGTCTCGTATCGGACGATATCGTCAACCAGATCGTATCTGAGCGTATTGAACAGCCAGACTGTGAGAAGGGGTTTATTCTTGATGGATACCCTCGCACGGTTCCGCAGGCTAAAGTGCTTGGCGAAAATCTGCGCGCGAAGAACCTCGTCCTGGATGCCGTTATCGAACTGAAGGTAGACGAAGAAGCGCTTGTGCGGCGAATCGAAAACCGCGTTGCCGAAACGGTTGCTGCCGGTGGAACGGTTCGCTCTGATGACAATCCCGAATCGTTTCGCAAGCGCCTTTCCGAATACCGCGAAAAGACGGCTCCTCTGTCTAAGCACTACGAGGAACAGGGCGAGTTGGTCGTGCTTGATGGCATGGCCCACGTCGATCAGGTGACCACGGCTATCGAAGCTGTGCTGGAAAAAGCACCCGGCGCTGAGGCATCTGTCGCACGCTAATAAAGAATCTTGACGGGGCAGGTTGCTTTTTTGAACCGATTCCGTTAAACCGCGCCAACTCGCGACATCCCAAGCGACTGGCGCGGATTTTCCTCAAGGGAAGGAAAGTCCGGGTTCAGTCGTTTTGACTTGTGACGAACACGAATTTTGAACTGGCGGCAGAAGAGTGCCGCTCAAATGAAAGCACCACTTGCCGGATGGCAACTGGAACGCAAGGAGAATAGACGTGGCACGTATCGCTGGCGTCAACATCCCGACGGCTAAGCGCGTTGTTATCGCCTTGACCTATATTCACGGGATTGGCACGAAATTCGCGCAAGAAATCGTAGCAAAGGTCGGTATTCCGGCTGAAAAGCGCGTTCATCAGCTGACGGATGCAGAAGTCCTTCAGATCCGCGAAGCAATCGACCGCGATTATCGCGTCGAGGGTGATCTTCGTCGTGAAACTTCGATGAACATCAAGCGTCTTATGGACCTCGGTTGCTACCGTGGTCTGCGTCACCGTCGCGGCTTGCCCGTACGCGGTCAGCGCACGCACACCAACGCTCGTACTCGCAAGGGTCCAGCGAAGGCGATCGCAGGTAAGAAGAAGTAATTTNCCGGTTCTCCGGAGAGGGGAGGCTGGTGCAAGCCGCACCAGCCTTTCTGAGTTTGGCGAGAGGCTTCGTGGAAGCCAATCGCCGGTGTAGCCGCTGGTGTTACGGCGGTGCAGAGATCAATGAAAGGTAGACCATGGCCAAGGAAGCCACTCGCGTTAAACGTCGCGAACGTAAGAACATCACGACGGGCGTTGCGCACGTTAACTCGACCTTCAACAACACGATGATCACCATCACCGACGCACAGGGCAATGCTATTGCCTGGTCGTCTGCTGGTGCCAAGGGCTTCAAGGGTTCGCGTAAGTCGACACCATTTGCTGCCCAGATCGCTGCTGAAGATGCCGCCAAGAAGGCTCAGGAACACGGCATGAAGACGTTGGAAGTTGAAGTTTGCGGTCCGGGTTCCGGTCGCGAATCTGCACTTCGCGCTCTCCAGGCTGCCGGTTTTATGATCACCTCGATCCGTGACGTTACGCCGATCCCACACAACGGTTGCCGTCCGCGCAAGAAGCGCCGCGTCTGACGCGACCGTATCTTGAGAATTCCGCCTTTCCCTCGGTCTGGCGGAATTTTCGCGTATGTGGCGTTTGGCCTGCCGGCGTAGCCGGTTTTCCTACGCTTAGAACCCTCCGATGAACCATTGGTTCCTCTCGGTGATGATGCTCGGTCCGCCACGATTGGATGGTGGCGGCGAACGGAAGGTTTAAAGATGATTCAAAAGAATTGGCAGGAACTGATCAAGCCGAACAAGGTTGAGTTCACGTCTTCCAGCCGCACCAAGGTGACGCTGGTTGCTGAACCGCTGGAGCGCGGCTTTGGTCTGACGCTCGGTAATGCGCTTCGTCGCGTTCTGATGTCTTCTCTGCGTGGCGCTGCTGTAACAGCAGTGCAAATTGATGGCGTTCTGCACGAGTTCTCGTCCATTCCCGGCGTTCGGGAAGACGTGACAGACATCGTTCTGAACATCAAGGAAATCGCCATCAAGATGGATGGTGACGATTCCAAGCGCATGGTCGTGCGCAAGCAGGGTCCAGGTTCCGTTACCGCTGGTGATATTCAGACGGTTGGCGACATCGAAATCCTCAACCCCGACCACGTTATCTGCACGCTGGACGAAGGCGCTGAAATCCGCATGGAATTCACCGTCAACAACGGCAAGGGCTATGTGCCTGCAGAGCGTAACCGCGCAGAAGATGCACCAATCGGCCTTATTCCGGTGGACAGCCTTTATTCGCCGGTCAAGAAAGTGTCCTACAAGGTGGAAAACACCCGTGAAGGCCAGGTTCTCGACTACGACAAGCTGATCATGACGATCGATACGAATGGTTCGGTCTCCGGCGAAGACGCCGTTGCCTTCGCCGCTCGTATTCTTCAGGACCAGCTTGGTGTGTTCGTCAATTTCGACGAGCCGCAGAAGGAAGCAGAAGAAGAGTCTGTGACCGAACTGGCATTCAACCCGGCGCTTCTCAAGAAGGTCGACGAGTTGGAACTGTCCGTTCGTTCGGCAAACTGCCTGAAGAACGACAACATCGTTTATATCGGCGACCTCATTCAGAAGACGGAAGCCGAAATGCTTCGTACTCCGAACTTTGGCCGCAAGTCGCTGAACGAAATCAAGGAAGTTCTCGCTTCCATGGGTCTGCACCTCGGCATGGAAGTGCCCGCATGGCCGCCAGAGAACATCGAAGATCTCGCAAAGCGTTACGAAGACCAGTACTAAGCCGCGTTGAGGAAAGTCGCGTCAGCGGTTTTCCTCTCACCGGCTGGATCAACAAGAACCCAGATAAGAAGGCAGACCCGTTACAGACTGCCTTTCCCCGTCAAACAGCAGGCCCCGTGAAAAAGATTGGGTCGCCTGCATGTGCCAGGAAACGGCAGGCCCGGATAGGGAACCTGCATTAAAGGAGAATAGCAATGCGCCACGGAAATTCAGGCCGCAAGCTCAATAGAACCGCCAGCCACCGCAAGGCAATGTTTGCCAACATGGCTGCTTCGCTCATCACCCATGAGCAGATCGTAACGACACTGCCGAAGGCGAAGGAAATTCGCCCGATCGTAGAAAAGCTCGTAACTCTCGGCAAGCGCGGCGACCTGCACGCTCGTCGTCAGGCCGTGTCCCAGATCAAGGATCAGGACGCAGTTCGCAAGCTGTTCGATGCCATCGCTGAACGTTACGCCACCCGTAACGGCGGCTACCTGCGTATCATGAAGGCTGGCTACCGTCAGGGCGACAACGCTGCTATGGCCGTCGTTGAGTTCGTAGAGCGCGACGTAGACGCCAAGGGCGCAGCCGACAAGGCTCGCGTTGCTGCAGAAAACGCTGCTGCTGAAGCTGCATAAGGTCTGGCGCTTCTCAGCGCCAAGTACGAAAAAGCCGGGTGAACGATCACCCGGCTTTTTTGTTTTCAGTTCAAATTCGGTATTCAAAAATGCTATGCGAACCCGCAGATCATTTCTCGATCTGCTTTNCTCTGTAAATTTCACCGCGCCTTGCTTCCCTTCGCCATTGACGAGCCTTCTTGAGTGGAATGTCAAAAACGGGGTCGTTTCGATCAAGAGTGGCAAATGCTAACTCATTTCTCCGCTCGGTGGCACAGTGTGAAACGATCTTACCGTCTGGACCGATAATACTGGCTGGTCCCTCGCCAGCTGTCTGTGCAGGCGTCGCGCCGCTAATCCAAAGGCAATTGAATCCTGCGTGGGCCCGAAGCGCGATCTGGAAAAAGCTTCTGATACCATATGATGAAANCAAGATCGCATCGACGTTGAGGCGTTCATATTCCATGAAAAGTTCAGGGAAATGAACCTCAATGCAAGTGAGGCAACCGAATTTATAACTATCGACCTCAAAGGTAAAAGGCTCTGATCCCGGTGTGAACCAGCCTGAAAGCTCCGAGTTCGAGAGATAGCGTTTGTCGTATCGTCCCAACAATTCGCCCGTGTCGCTTAAGACATGTTGGCTGTTGAAGGGCGGATGTGAGGCGCCGAGCGGATGCGCGGAGCCTATCGATGCGAAAATTTTATGTTTTTTGCAAGTTCCCGCGATTGATTCGAGTTCAGCCGTATGGAGGCGCCAGTCTACATTGAGCCAATCTTCCGGTGCAGCGATCTGCCCTTTGGAATAACCTGATAACGAGCCCTCACAGAAGTTGACGAGGCGTGCACCTTCGTTTGCGGCCTGCGCTATCAAATCTCTTATCGTGCGCCNGTTTTCGGCGATATCCTTGCTCACGACGCTCTGTGCGGCGGCGATTATCATTGGAGATGCCTCCGTCACTCCGGCACCGAAATCCGGCTTTTAATATGCTTCAGATGCGACACAATCGTAAACGTCATGATGACGAGGAGGGACCACGAACTCCATTTGCCGATGTGGACCACGGACCACGCGCCTAGCTGGTTTGGATATTTCCAAATGCCGAAGAAGGTGGAGATGTTTTCTGCCAGCCAGACGAAAAATCCGATGAGGATAAATGAGAGCAGTAGTGGCATTTTTCTGTGGCGATCATAGGGGCGATAGATGACGGTGGCGCGGGCGTAGAGGCCGACGGCGCAGGCGGCGATGTACCAACGGTAATCCCCGATATAGTGATGGGTGAAGAAGTTGAGGTAGATGGCAAGGCCAATCAACGTTGCCATCCAGTAACTGGGATGGTGTTTGATGCGCACATCCAGCAGGCGCCAGGCCTGNATGATGTAACTGCCGACAGCGGCATACATAAAGCCGGAAAACAGTGGCACGCCGAGGACTTTGGTGTAGGCAAAGTCGGGATAGGACCATGACTGGATGCTGCTTGATGTTTTGAACACCTCGAGCGCAAAGCCGACGATGTGAAAGAGAAGGATAGCCTTTGCTTCGTCAAGCGTCTCCAGCTTGCTCCAGATCATGAAGAACTGGATCGCGAGCGCGATGACAAGCAGCACATCGTAACGCGGTAGGCCAAAAAGGCCGACACGTGGAACCAGAAAGATGGATATGAAAAACAGGCCTGCAAACATGCACGCTCTTGCTTCCTTGATGCCGAAATAAAGAAACTCGACGATGAAACGCTTTGCGCCTTCCAACTCGCCCCATGGCTGTTTATCGCACAGAAGAGCATCGAGTGACGACAGGCGGCTGGCGGGGTAGGCGGTTTCGGTCGTCACAGCCATAAATCCTTTTTGCTCGGCAGGATTGCATGTCTACACAAGACTGGAAATAAAGCGACATGATGATCAAAACGTCGCAGCCATTTTATCTCAGGTCGGTTGGCCTTTTAACCGCCGCCTGTCTCGTGATCTTGGCAGGACTAGCGCTGCGCGGATATGGTTACGCAGTCGGGTTATCATTCACCGTCGTGAAATATGGTGGGTCGTTGCTGTGGGGATCAATGGTCTATCTGCTTGTGGCAGCCTTGATGCCGCGTCACAAAAGACATCTGGTCACTGCCACCGCGGCTGCGTTTTCGATCATCGTCGAGCTTATCAGGCTTGTTCATTTNCCGGCACTTGATGCATTCAGAGCGACGACGGCTGGAGCGTTACTGCTCGGTCGTGTCTTTTAGCCGTGGAATATTACCTGCTATCTCGTTGGCATAGGAGTGGCCGCGCTCATCGAGTGGCGTTTCTGGAAGACATAGTTGCCTTGCGGGCGCGCTTTCGCGCCATGATGACCGGCCGGATTGCACGATAGCCGAGCAGGATGAACATCACCGAAAGATAGAAAACAGGCTCCAGCGTCAGGGATTTTCGTGCCAGCACGAAGTGGAGGACACCGGCGATCAATATGAAGTAGGACAGTTTGTGCAACGTGTTCCAGCGCGAGCCGAGACGCCGGATCGACCAGCGGTTGGAGGTCAATGCGAGGGGTATGAGCATGACAAGAGCTGCCATGCCGAACATGATGTAGGGNCGCTTGAGAATGTCAGAGAGAATGGAACTGAAAACGAGGCCACGGTCCAGTATGATATAGACCGCGAAATGCGCCAGGACATAATAGAACGCGATCAAGCCAAGTGCGCGCCTGTAAGCGATGAGGTTGACGTTGAACAAATCACGTAACGGCGTGACGACAAGGCCGATGCACAGAAAACGTAGCGCCCAGGTGCCAAGTAGATGCTCGAATTCCTTGACGGGATTAAAGCCCAGCCCACCGGTGGCTGCGAGGTAGAAGTACCAGACGCCCGGCGAGAGGCCAATAACATACAGCGCCGAGATGGCCGCTGGTTGATACCGTTTCGGCAAGGAGGGAAGCGAAAACGCAAACGCCATGGTCAGTAATTCGCTTTCAGATCCATGCCTGTATAGAGGCTCGCCACCTCGTCATAGCCATTGTACATCAGCGTTGGCCGTCTCTGCGTGCTGAAGAAACCACCTTCACCAATGCGTTGTTCTGTCGCCTGGCTCCAGCGCGGATGGTCGACCTTCGGATTGACGTTTGAGTAGAAACCGTATTCGCGGGCGTTTGAGTTCTTCCACGTGGTTTCCGGCTGCTTCTCCACCAACGAAATACGGACGATGGATTTGATGCCTTTGAAGCCATATTTCCAAGGCACCACGAGGCGAATGGGTGCGCCGTTCTGGTTGGGTAAGGTTTCGCCATAAAGGCCGACGGCGAGAATGGTCAGCGGGTGCCGGGCTTCATCCAGACGCAGGCCTTCCACGTAAGGCCAGTCGAGTGCCTGAAACAGCCCGGTTTGTCCGGACATTTCTTCGGGGCGGACAACCGTTTCAANGGATACGAATTTTGCGCTGCCCAGTGGCTCGACCTTATCCAGCAGTGCAGAAAGAGGGAAGCCGATCCAGGGAATGACCATGGACCAACCTTCGACGCAGCGCATGCGGTATGTGCGATCTTCCAGTGGATATTTCAGCAGGTCTTCAATGTTGAATTCCTGCGGCTTCCCGACGAGCCCATCCACTCTGATGGTCCATGGCGTAGGTTTGAATTTTCCAGCGTTTTCCTTGGGGTCTGACTTACCAGTGCCGAACTCGTAAAAATTATTATAGCTGGTCACGGCATCGAGCGGCGTCAACGGTTCATCCAGCTTGTAGGCGCCGGGCTTCGCAGTCAGAGGGGCTGCGAGCGCGCCGTGACCCGTGAGACCGACAGCCGCAAGACCAGCGGCAGTTCCAAGAAAGTTTCGTCTGGAAAGATAGACGCCGCGCGGGNTGATTTCAGATGATGGGATACGGGGCGGATGGTAAACGGGCATCAAAACCTCCTGCGGAGCTAAAGCGAACAAAAGCTATTCAATACCCATTACGTAGAACGCGTAAGAGAAGTTTCTCGTGACGAGTAAAAAATATTGAAAGCATGTCGCGCTCTGTGGGCGGCGGATTTGCGACGAAGATCGGCAATGCCTGAAATAATATGGAAGCTATCGGTAAACTCTGCGAGAGGGTGTGGCGCGCTTCACAAAGCGCGCCACAGATCGTTTTNATGTCAGAGAATCAGGCGGAACTTCGCAAAGCCCTCTGCGCCATCTCCAGCTTCCTCGATCTTCGCGCCCTTCACGTCCTTGGCGTACTGGCGTGCCTTCGGACCAGTTTCGAAGATTGCCGTTGTGTTGGCAACGGGCGCAAATGACCAATTGTCGTCGGCAGCTGGATTGATGGTACCCTGGCTGATGATGTAACGCACGATGACATCGCGGTTTGTATCCGGTGCGACGAAGATGATCTTGTCGGCCGCGATCCCTGGAAACTTGCCCCCGCCGCTGGCGCGGTAATTGTTCGTCGCCACCACGAATTTCTGTTCGGGGTCGATTGGCTTGCCTTCGAATTGCAGGCCGACGATGCGGTTGCTGTCAGGGTTGATCGACTTGCCGTCCTTGTCGAACTTCGGTGGCTTCGACACATCGATCTGATAGGTCACGCCGTCGATGACGTCGTAATTATAGGACGGGAAGTCATTGTTCAGCAACGGTGCGTCCTTCGCACCGGCTTCCACCATCTTGAACATGCCCGCCGACATCTCCAGCCAGTCTTTCACCTGCGCCCCCGTGATCAGCACGGCCTGAACGGTGTTGGGGTAAAGGTAGAGGTCGGCAACGTTCTTGATGGCAATGTCACCGGCGGGGACATCCGTGTAATAATCAGCCCCCCNACGTCCGCCAGACTTGAAAGGGGCAGCCGCTGAGAGCACAGGCAAGTCCTTATACTGGCCTTCCTTCAGCATGTCCTTGATGTACCAGGTCTGGGCGTTGGATACGATCTGTACGGATGGATCATCCGCGACCAGTGCAAANTAGGAGTAAAGCGGCGCGGATGTCTTGCCCACGGGGCGGCGGACATAGGCGAGGGTGGCTTCGTGATCCGTCTTGACGGCCGCGATGATCTCCGGCTTGTCCTTCACGTCGGCGACGATCTTGCGGTTATCGTCGCGGTGGTAGATCGGGCGCGCTTCGGTGGTGAAGTCCACGATCTTCCAGTTTTNGCCATCTTTTNCCAGCAGCAGGTCGATGAGGCCCATATGGGAGCCCCAGAAACCGGCCATCACAGCGGGCTTGCCCATCAACGTACCCTTGACCGGATCGGCACCTTCGATACCATCCCAGGTCTTGGGGCCTGGGAAGACGAGATGCTGGTGGCCGGTGAAGACGGCATCGATGTCTTTGACGCCGGCCAGATAGAGCGAGGCATTTTCCATACGGTCGCTCTGGCCCTTGCCTTCGATACCCGAATGCGACAGCGCGATGATGATATCGGCACCCTGTTCCTTCATAACCGGAACCCAGGCCTTGGCCGCATCGACGATATCGCGAGTCTGCGCCTTGCCTTCGAGATTCTTGGCATCCCACATCATGATCTGCGGTGGCACGAAGCCGATAATGCCGACCTTGACCGGGCTGGTGGCGCCAGAACCGTCCTTGATCTGCTTTTCGAGGATGACGTAGGGCTTGAAGAAAAGGTCATCCTTCTTAGGGTCGGAAGCGAGCTGGCCCTTTGTCAGGTTCGCGCAGACATAAGGGAAGCCGGCTCCGCCCAGCGAGTTGAACATGAAGTCGAGCCCGTAATTGAACTCGTGATTGCCAAGCGTTCCGCAATCGTAACCCAGCATGTTCATGGCATTGATGACGGGGTGCTTGTCGCCCGCCTTCATGCCGCGCTCGTAAGCAATGTAATCGCCCAGCGGGTTGCCCTGAAGGAAGTCGCCATTATCGACCAGCATGGAATTTCCGGCTTCTGCGCGGATGGAATCGATGATGGAGGCTGTGCGCGCCAGACCCAGCGTGTCGTTTGGCTTGTCGGCATAATAGTCATACGGGAAGACGTGGACGTGAATATCCGTTGTTTCCATGATGCGCAGATGGGCTTGATTGCCCTGCGCGCGAGCTGCAAAGGGGTGCAGCATGACGAATGCGGAGGAGGCGGCAATGCCCCCNAGCAGAGAACGGCGGGTAATGGGGTGGAGGCCGATAAGCGAAGACATGGAAACACCTCGAATGAATTCAGGCTGTGCGAAATGACCGCAGCCTAGAGCGAATTATTGAGGAGTCCATCATCAAAATAACAGGGTTATGACTTGTCCCTGAATTTTAAACCGTCCGGTAAAAANTAATTTCATCGTGCCAGTGTCGGCTTTACGTCTTCATGGAAAAAGCGGAAGTATGAGGAAAGCTGTGCCAATGTGTTTGTCGAAAGCTTCAATTGCAGGCCAAGGCGGTTCATGTGCTGCCATTGCACCGTACCTTCTATGAAACCGAGATCGTCGCTCTGGACCTTCACGCGGCTTCCTTTGGCCGCAGCAAAAGAGCCGTCGAGCTCCAGCGCCATGCCGGTGGCCGAAAGGTCGACCACGCGGCCCCTGACTGACTGATTGAAGTACTGGACTGTACCGTAAATGCGTGTCTGGCTGCGGCCTGCGCTTCGATTTTGCATGTTCAGATGACCGGTCATGTGGCGCTCCCCAATTGTCTCCCGTACCAGACTTGCACGGAAGATTTGAAACGCATTTATGATTTNCGGTAAANTTACGTGCAATTGCCGTTTCAGATACGGTCTATTCGGCACTGATAACAATTGTTGCGGGCTGAGCGGACATGCACATAAGCGATGTCTTCTCTGGCAAAAAGCTCTTGCGCATATCTGGATATCCCGTCGGTCGGCGTAACCGCACCCGTGCCGTAGACGATGCGGTCATTGAAACCGTAGCCGCGAACGATGTAGTCCAGGCTCTCGAGCATGGGTGGTAAAATTTCGCTTGCTTCATAACGGCTGCACGCCTCGGCATGAATAAAAATCGGTCCGGTTTCGGCAAATGGCTGCAGCTTCGGAAATGGGCGGTAGGCCAGGAGAAGCATGGCTTCGCCGTCCTCTATCTGACCAAGGCAAACACGGCAGGGGTAGGTTCCTGTCGCGATTGAGCGCTCCGGTTTCTGGCCGTTGGCATCCGGGTTTCCATTGCGAAAGGCTTCCGCATCTTTGGCAGTCATGGCGGTAAATACGATCTTGGTCATAGCGGCTCCCTTGCGTTGCTTGTTTGTCGCTATGCCTTTCAAACATTCGTGTATCCACCCGTTTCTTGCGTCAGCAGGCAACTACCCCATTGCTTGTGCCGTTCAGTTTAGCGATCAATCAAACGTCCTCATTTNGGAAAGTTGACGTAAATGCTGCGCAGGTTGATGACCGCTACCCTGGTCACCGTTTTTTCTTTCACGATACCTGCCGCCCACGCGCAAACAGCGCCTGCGCTTGATGATTTATCCGACGAACAATTGCAGCAGACGGTGAATTTCGTCATCGGAAACGCGATTTTCAGCCTCTACCACGAGGCCTCGCGGATGCTGATTTCAGATTTTTCCCTGCCCGAAACGGGAGCTGTAAANGACACCGCCGATCAACTCTCGGCTACGATGATGCTGGAGGCGAATGAGGAGTGGCTTGATACGGCCATCGTCAATGCCACCGACAGCTGGTATCTCGCCCGCTCTGCGCAGGCTTTGCCGGAGCATAACACGCCAATTTATTCGGCCCTTGTTCCCGACAAGACGCGTGACAGCCAGATGGCCTGCCTGATGGTGGGCAAGGATGCCGGTGGTTACGGTGATCTGGCTGATATGATGGGACTGCCCAAAGCTGAATGGAAGGCGTGTGAAGCGGCCTATCCGCAAACAGTTGCCTACTGGAACGAAACGCTGAAGCCCCATGCCGCCAAAGCTGGGACCACGAAATTCGTCACCCGTTACGAGCCTGCCCGTGATCCGTTTTTGGATATTTACGCGACCATCGTTAAAGAATCGAAGGTACTGGATCTCATTGCCCGCAGCTTTAGCGCCTATGATCTCAAAGGCGAGGTCAAGCTGACGNCGCGCGCATGTGGAAGACCGGATGTCTACTGGTCAGCTGAAAAGCGCGAAATCACCTATTGCTATGAAATGGCCAAGTTCCACGGAGAGCTTATCGCCGCTCATCTCGCGGCTGGTGGTGCGGAGAAGGAAAGCGAGCCCGCCAAGGAAATTCCGACAGCAGTGAATATGGGGCAGGAATTGTAGGTTTTNGCTGAAGCATTATCCTCGGGACCAGCCCGAGGATAATGAAGTCAAGAGGTTAGCCCCGTCTTGAAATTTCCAGAAATTCGCTGTCCGTCAGCGGCTCGATCCATGTCTCGTAGGTGCTGACGGGCGAAAAACCCATCATTNGGTAAAGCTGAAGCGCGCGTGGGTGGTCGAGCGTGTTGGTGGAAACCGTGACCCGCTGCGGGTTGTCCTGCCATGCCTGATATAGAGCTTGCAGCAGGAACCATTTGCCCACGCCTGCACCGATGGCCTCTTCCATTAGGCCGAAATAGGAAAGATCCGTGACATCTTCGCTGGTTTTGAACAGTTCGAAGAAGCCAGCCGGGGCGCCGTTCATGTAGAGAACGGTCACACAGCTTCTGGGATCACGCAGAAGCGTTGTCAGTTCGGCATCGTTCATGCGCATGCGCGCCTGCCAGTGCCAGCGTTTTCCAACGCGCCAGTATAGATAGCGATAGAAATGCAGCGGTATATCAGTCGTGCGCATGATCGCGGTCTGGATGTTGACCGGCACAGCAAGGCTGACCTTGGGCGCGGACGTCATTTCCAGCTGGGTGACATTCGCCTTGATTGGCCCTTGCGGCGGCGTCGGCACGGGTTCGGCAGGGCCGGTGGCAATGGCAGTGTCAGGCTTCGATCCCCATTCTGCCCATGAGCCGTCATAGAGCGAATTATCGGTGTGACCGAGTGATTCCAGCGCAAGTGTGATGACTGCCGCCGTCACGCCCGAACCACAGCTGGTCACAACAGGCTGGGTCAGGTCGATGCCCGCATCTGATATCATCTTGCGGATTGTTGGCAGGTCTTTGAAGTGGCCGTTCTCGGAAANGGCGGTGGCGGGCAGATTGCGTGCACCCGGCATATGGCCAGAGCGCATGCCAGCGCGTGGCTCTGCTTCCTCACCGGTGAAACGACCGGCGCCGCGTGCATCGGCAATCTGATCTTCGCCCCCGTCCACGAGGTACAGCATACGAGAAANCGAGGTGACGCGCTTGGCATCAAANTGGGGCTCGAAGCTAGCGGGCTCGATGCGCGGTGTACCTGCTTCCACCGGCTTGCCTGCAGCCTTCCAGCCATCGAGACCACCATCCAGCACATAGACCGTCTCAGCACCCATCACGCGCAGCATCCACCAAACGCGTGGCGCGGAAAAGAAGCCCGGGCCGTCATAGACGACGATCGTGTCACTCTCGCCAAGCCCAAGCTTCCCAACTTCATCCGCGAAAAATTGTGGTGAGGGCAGGGAGTGGGGCAGGCCGGTATTGTGGTCGGCAATTACGTCCTGATCGAAGAAGACCGCGCCGGGAATATGGCCCGCTTCGAATTCTTCTTTTCCGTTTCGCTTATGCGCAGGCAAATACCAGGAGGCATCGACCAATCGAAAATGTGGGGTGCCAAGCTGCTGCTCAACCCAGTCCGCCGAAACGACGAAACGGCTCTTATCCGTGCTCACGATAGTTCTCCCAGAAATCAGGCGGATGTTTCGGGTTTACCGAAACGAATTCGGAAACGGCGATTCTCCTTGCCCTTCTTTTCGATCTTGGCGATGTGGATTTCGCCCACTTCTTGCGTCTCGGCAACATGAGTCCCTCCGCAAGGCTGGCTGTCAACAGCGGAATTTTCGCCAATGCAGACGAGGCTGACACGCCCCAGACCAAGAGGCGGGCGGACGTTCTTAGATTTGACGATATCGGGATTGGCTGCGAGTTCTTCATCCGTGATCCATTTCAGGAAAACGGGGTGGTTTTCTTCGACCAGCGCCATCAGTTTGGCGGTAACCTCGTCCTTGTCGATGGTATCGGACATATCGAAATCGACGCGCGATTCCTCTTCGCCAACGGCTGCTCCAGTAATCGGCCACGGACAAACGACGGACAGCAGATGGCAGGCGGTATGCATGCGCATCAGCTTGTAGCGACGGGTCCAATCGACTTGCAGCGTCAACTTTTCCCCAATGTCAGGAGACGGCTGTCCCTCGGTGGGGACATGGATGATGATGCTTTTGTCTGCACCGTGCTTGGTGGCTCCAAGGAGGATACTAGAGCCGTCGGCTCTTTCGAGATAACCGGTGTCACCGGGTTGGCCGCCGGAGGTGNCATAAAAGCAGGTCTGATCCAGCTCTATGCCGCCGTCCTCATGGACCTTTGTCACCACCGCTTCGCATGTGGAAAGATAGAAATCGTCACGAAACAGGGCATTCACAGGCATATGGGCATCGACCTCAAACAGTTTCGTACGGGACCGAGACCTCTCGCTTTNCCAACAACCATGTCGGTAAGGGAAGTCCCTTGGACCGCAGGAAATCAGGGTTGAAAAGCTTCGACTGATAGCGGTTGCCGTAATCGCAAAGTATGGTCACGATTGTATGCCCCGGACCGAGGTCGCGGGCAAGCCGAATTGCACCGGCAACATTGATTCCGCTGGAACCGCCCAAGCAAAGACCTTCCGTCGTGACCAGATCATAAACAACCGGAAGAGCTTCGGCATCCGGGATTCGATAAGAAAAATCCGGTTCGAACCCTTCAAGATTGGCGGTAATACGACCCTGGCCGATGCCTTCGGTGATGGAGGAGCCTTCGGATTTCAGCGCGCCGTTCTTGTAGAATTCGAACAGTGCGGCACCCTCGGGGTCGGCGAGTCCAATCTTGATGTCGGGGTTGAAGTCTCGAAGACCATCAGCCACGCCAGCCAACGTACCACCAGACCCGACAGCGCAGATGAAGCCATCGACTTTACCGTCCGTCTGGTCCCATATTTCCGGTGCCGTCGTTTCAATGTGAGCCTGCCGGTTGGCAATATTGTCGAACTGGTTTGCCCATACCGCACCGTTAGGATCGGTAGCCGCCAGTTGCTTTGCCAAGCGGCCGGAAAGCTTCACATAGTTATTGGGGTTGGAATAGGGGGCAGCCGGAACCTCGATCAGCTGCGCGCCCAACAACTTGAGCGCGTCCTTCTTTTCCTGGCTTTGCGTTTCAGGAATGACGATGACCGTCTTATAGCCCAACGCATTGGCAACCAAAGAAAGGCCAATGCCGGTATTGCCTGCCGTGCCTTCAACAATGGTGCCACCGGGGCGCAATTGTCCACGACGCTCCGCATCGCGAATGATGTAGAGTGCCGCTCGATCCTTAACGGACTGGCCGGGGTTCATGAATTCGGCCTTGCCGAGAATTTCGCAACCCGTCGCCTCTGATGCCGCGTTAAGGCGGATGAGCGGAGTATTTCCGATTGCGGTAAGCACAGAGGTATGAATGGTCATGATTGGCCTTCTCGTTCAGTCCGCGAATAGATGCCGTTATCTCCTCGCCTCTGCCCGTTGTGACAAGAAATTTTCTTCCAGTGAACGGGGGCGACACGCAAAATTTTACTGATACCCCGTTTTACCCACTTTTCTTGATCGTCGAGTAGGCCGCAAGAGCCCGTTGTCGGGACTGGTTGTGATCGACAATCGGTTTCGGGTAATCCTTGCCTAGCCCGACGCCTGCCTTTCGTAAGGCTTCCCCCGGCGCATCGAACGGCTTGTGAATGAACTTCCTGTCGAGTTTGGATAGCTCTGGTACGAAGGTTTTTACATATTCGCCGTACGGATCAAACTTTTCTCCCTGAAGGATAGGGTTGAAAATGCGAAAGAACGGCGACGCGTCCGCACCGGAGCCAGCGACCCATTGCCAATTGGCCGCGTTAGATGCTGGATCTGCGTCCACCAGCGTATCGCGAAACCATGTCTCTCCCTCACGCCAGTCGATCAGGAGGTGCTTGATGAGGAAAGACGCCGTGATCATGCGTACACGATTGTGCATGATACCGTGCCTCCAGAGCTGGCGCATGCCGGCATCCACGACAGGATAGCCTGTCATGCCTGTCTTCCACGCGTCGAATTTTGCCGTATCGGTTTNCCATTCGAAAGCATCGAAGCTGTCATTCCAGTTCTTTGTACCCAGTTTGGGGAAGTGGAAANGAAGATGGTAACAGAATTCGCGCCAGACGATTTCCTTGCGAAAACGGCTTAGATCGTGGGACGGAATGTTGTGCGGGAGCCCGCGCGTTGCATGCCAGACTTGAGCAGGTGATATTTCGCCCATTGCAAGGTGCGGGGACAACATCGACGTCGCGGGCTTGGCGGGAAAGTCACGGCCTTCCTCATATCCTTTCAGGGAGGTGTCGATAAAAGTTTCGAGTTTTTCCGCAGCACTTGCTTCTCCCGGCGCCCATACGTCAGAGAACTCCTTTGCCCAATCCGGCTTCGTCGGCAACAGCTTCCAGTCTTTGAGCTCTTCTGATTTCGGCCATCTGGAGGGGGATGCCAGTTTGGACGGCGCGGACAGCGGCTCGTCAGGTTCGTCACCTGCTTCGATCGCCCGCCAGAACGGCGTGTAGACGCGGTATGGACCACCCGTTTTTGTCTTCAGTCTGGATGGTTCATGGATGAGATGCCCTGCAAAGCTTTCGACTTCCAGTCCCTCATCGCGAAAGTTCTTTTTGATGTTGCTATCGATCTCTATCCCTTGCGGATCATAACGACGGTTCCAGAAAACGCTGGTAGCTCCGGTGTCGGATACAAGTTTTTNCAGGACTTTTTCCGCATCGCCACTGAGCAGGATCAGCTTGCTGCCAGCCTTTTCCAGTGCTGCGGACAATGCTTCCAGAGAGTGGTGCAGCCACCACGCTTGAGCCCCTCCAAGTGCACCGGTTGAACCGTTATTCTCATCTCGGATATAGACTGGAATAACGGCCCCGCCATGNTCGACCGCAGCTGAAAGCGCATGGTTGTCTGCAAGACGTAAGTCCTTGCGAAACCAAAGAATAACGGGATTTTTATTGTCAGCCATATGTGCACCGGGTTCACTTCAGGTTGAATGATTGTTGAAGAGCTTTGTTCCCGCAACGTGGTTATAATAAGCCAATGAAATAGAACCGGATTCGGGAGAAGAGTAATTGTATCTTGAAACCAAAACAGGCGGAACCATATGCCGGGTTCAACGTTAGTGGCGGGTTAATTGAGTATGGAAGTCCAATCAATGATGCTGAACGACGTCAAATGGGAAACTCCAGTGGTTATCTCTCTGGAAAACGGTGCCCCCAGAACTTTCAGTGGCGCTTACGAAGCCTTCGATTTTTNGCAACACGAATGGCCCAGCCGTCAGGGTAAGGTCTACGAGCAGGCGTTGAGATTATGCCGGGCGTCGTTGATGGGTAGCGTCGGTGGCGAGATAGCTCGCACCGCATTCGTCGAGGCGAGCCGCGACGCACATTGCCTCGTTGAGACACACAAACTCGCATCCTGATCGCTCCGCCCATATTGCCAAAGCCACCCGCTTCACCACGGGTGGCTTTCGTGTTTNCAGATATTGATTTNCCACTAAAAATGCCCAAAACCAATGTTTCGTAGAAAAATTTTGTAAGGTTTTGGTAACTTTTGTTCTAATTTTTGCCTATATCTCGTCAAATTGTCGCTGAATTAGGCGATTAGATCAAAACTCGGCAGCGACGGGTAGCCAAGGTTACCGTCTTCCACTGTTACACTTTGAATATGCACATCTGGACTTCTGACGGGGCAGAGGCGAAGTCCGTGTGCTTCTAAAGGGCGAGAATTTGAAAGTAACTGCGTACGTTCTGGCCGCTGCTCTTTGCGCGGCTTTCACTGCACCTGCATCTGCATCGGCTGGCATGCTCAATCAAGCGGAACGATATTCCGGACTTCACGAAGGAAAAAACAACAAAACGCTGAAAGCGATTCTCGGGGTCAATCCTCGCAAAACACCTTGGTGCGGACATTTTCTCAGTGTTGTGGCAACAAAGTCTGGAAGAGAGCCACCAAAGTCCTCGGCAATCGCAAAGTCCTGGACATCCTTNGGTTACGCCGTTCCAACTGCGGCCGCGAAACCCGGAGATGTCGTTGTTGTCAGAACCGGCAAGCGCTACCATGCCGGTATCTTGAAAAGCATGGGCAAGGGGACTGCCCAGATTTTGGGTGGAAACCAGTCGGGGCGCGTTCAAGTGTCAAATTTCAGCCGCAAATCGATCGTTTCGGTTCGCCGCTAAGCTCCAGTTCCAAACTTAAGGCTGCTCGCGTGTTCCGGGAGCAGCATCGCGCTGGTCGTCATCTTCCAGATCAGTTGCGACGATGAAGGCATCCTCATGCTGACGTGCCGCCTGACGNCGCGCCCGCAGATTTATCGCCTCGTCTGGATCGATCTCTTCGGGATCGCCCTTCAATTCACGTTCAGTGTGAAAATCTGCGACATCCTTGTCATCGATATCGAGCGGTTTTGTATGTTTATCGTCCATGTCAGAACTCCTTAGTTATCTTTAGATAACGAGGACGTGCACCGCGAAGTTCCGTGCAGGATTGTTGTATCCGGCAGGAACAAAATATTGCGTCTGATGGTTTCTTTCCCAACCAACCTGATGGGAGAAGCAATATGTCATCTGACCGCGAATCTGAAATCCGCAAAAANGCTTATGAAAANTGGGAAAGTGAAGGTCGTCATGAAGGCAATCACGATCGCCACTGGGCGGAAGCCGAACATGAGTTGAACACCGACTTAGAGGATGGTTCCCAGCCTAATGATGGCAGGGAATCTCCTGCAGCTGAGTCCCTTAACAACGAGCGAGCCACCACGCACGATGCAGACGCCGATGCTGATCTGGAAGAGGGCTTGGAAGATAGCTTCCCTGCGAGCGATCCAGTGTCCGCCACCTCCACGACGGTATCCGGCGGGNCAGGCAAGAATAGGAATTCCGCTAAATCGCGTTAAAGAAAGTGGCGTCTTGCTTCAACAAGACGCCATTAATTTTTNCTGATCCACCATAGCAGCAGAGCGACACAAAGCAGCGCCGCTGGCCAAAAATCGGTTGCTTGATCCCAGGACCAGTTCCAGAAATAATACCCTTCCAGATGAGGCGGTTGCATATGCACCGACACCTCGTAGTCACGCTTCTCACGTCCATGAAAGTGACCAGCGGCGAAGGCCAAACCAACGATAACCGCATCGCGCCATTTAACGAAGCTGCGCGCTAGCAGCGATACTATCGCAGCCATGATGATGGCTTCGAGCATATGACCGGCCCAATCCCAATCACGCTGTATCAGCGCCCAATCAATATGCATGACACAATCCTGTTGTGACGAAGGTGCTATGGATATCTGTAGATGCCATGAGATTTTGCAGCGATGACGTTGCATGTCTTCGTGCAACATAACCATTCCAACTCTTTAGAAGAAATGGCTCCCCGGGCCGGATTCGAACCGGCGACCTGTCGATTAACAGTCGAATGCTCTACCGCTGAGCTACCAGGGAACGTGCGCTGCTTGGCGCGGTGTGAGCGGGGTAATACAAATGCTTTTACGATTTGCCAAGCGGTTTTTNCAAAAAAANTGAATTCCTCTTGTTTTATCCACTGAAGTCCCCATTTNCCGGGCATGTTGATCTCAAAANTAATTGGCACAGCAGTTCCGGCGAGGGGCATATTGAAATGACTTTTGGTCTTCACCCCCAAACAGGTCGTCTTCATCTTGGCAAATGGAGCATGCCGATGCCGCGGTCGCGAGTCGGGCGCATTGTCATCGGTGTTTTGCTGATCATCGGTGGGCTGCTCGGGTTCTTACCCATTCTCGGTTTCTGGATGGTGCCGTTGGGGCTTTTGGTCCTTTCGCAGGATTTGCCCTATGTGCGGCGCCAGCGCAGACGCTTGGCGGTTTGGTGGGCAAGGAAGCGGCGCGCCAGGGAAGCGCGCCGTGGAGGCATTACGCGCTCGTGAGAGAGTTGCTGAGCCCCTGTCCGGCCCAGAACGCTCCATAGCCCAACGCTGCGAAGTAAATCATAGTCAGAATCAGGAAGAGATAGCCGCCCAGGACGGTCGCTCCGTCGCGCTGAATCATGCCGGCAGAGAACAGCAGGATTGCCACGCCAGGCAGCGTATTGGAAAACGGCACAAANCCGAGCGGCATCATCAGCAGAATGCCTGCAACCATGATGGCGATGCCATTGACCCGCGCCACGATGGTTCCTGTGGTAAAAGCCGGCAGACGAGGGCGCATGTAACGGTCCAGCTTCGAAACGATGCTCACGCCCTTCTGTAAAGCAGGAACAAGCCGCGCGGTTTCCATCTGCTTATCCAGAATGCGTTTGGGCAGCCAAGGTAACCTGTTCAGCGTGATTGCCAGGCTGATCATGACGATTGCCGCGCCAAACACCGTGCTGACGCCGGGAATTGACACCGGAATAAGAAAGGGCAAACAGGCTATGGCGCACATCAACAACAGCCCTTGCTCGCCAATTGCTTCCATCAATTCACGCAAGGTAATCGTTTTTCCGCTCAAATTGCCAATAAGCCGTTGCAAAACAGCGCTGAGGCTTTCGGTCGTATCCGTGAAGGTAAAATTCTGCGACATGCTTTATCCCGAAGCTATTTCAATTCGGGATAGATAACATTCAAGAAATGTCACGCCTATGGCAAACGCAACCGCTTGCGGCAATTGCGTTCACGCCGTGATAGTCTGAAGCGTTGGCATCACAATTCCTCAGTGCGAAACCCAGGAGCTGTATGCCCCCGCCAGAAGCACCAGGAAAAGAAGTCCGATGATGAATGGGTTTAGCGAAGTAACGAAGCCGACATAGTCCATAACTATTTCCTCCTCCATGTATCCCGCTTGCATTCTACATCCGATGCACGATCTTTACTAGTATAAGTTGATTTTATGCTGCGTTGCACCACTGGCAAGCTAGGCATGCTGAAANCTGCCGCGACAGCTGATGTTGCGTTGCGGTCGTTGTTTTGTCGGCATGCCTCAATATCGCCCCGCAACATTTGCCATAGCCGATAGGTGAGGTTAAATCCGATCGGCGAAGGGGTGCGAAATGCTCAAAGGATTATACGCTTGGACGATGGCGCTTGCGGCGAAAAAANCGGCCGTCTGGTGGCTGGCCATCGTCGCGTTTGTCGAAAGTTCTGTTTTCGTCGTTCCCGCAGATGTGCTTTTCATACCCATGGTTCTGGCGAGGCCGAAGCGTGCCATGTTTTATGCGTTGGTGGCGACTGTTGCATCCGTTCTGGGGGNTATAGCAGGTTGGTACCTCGGTCATTATGCGTTTGAGAGCATCGCGCGGCCCATTCTGGAGTTTTATGGCAAGCTCGACAGCTTCGAACACCTCAAGGCCTCCGTGGATTATGAAACGATCCTGCTGCTGCTGGTAACGTCAGGGATCGCCCACCTGCCACCGATCAAGGTGGTGACTATACTATCGGGCGCGGCCAACATCAGCCTCGGTCTTTTCATCCTGTCAGCGGTTGTCACACGCGCTGCCCGCTTTTTCATTCTCGCCGGGCTGCTTCAGCGTTATGGTGAACCGATCAGGCATTTCATTGAAAAGCGCCTCGGCATGATCGCCGCTTTTGTCGCAGCGGCGTTGATCGCCGTTTACGCCACTTATGTCTTCGTCCGGTGACAGTGAAGCCTCACATCTGACCGTTCGGCAACCGGGCCAGAGCATCATTCAGCGTAGTGTCAGCATTCACCTTCATTTNCCTGTCAGACGAACAGGAAANTATGATGATACGCAATATTTTGTTTCGCGGTGTTTTGTGGCTTGTTGCTGCTCCATTGGCCTTTGGTGTCTATTTCGGCGTTCTGCAAATGTCGGGAAATTTCCATGAGGTCATCGCAGGGCAACTGTACCGCTCCAGCCAACTGACAGAAAAACAACTATCCGATTACGTCACGGCAAACGGCATCAAGACCATCATCAACCTGCGCGGTGAAAATGGACAGTCCGCATGGTATCGAAACGAAACTGCGACAGCTGAGAAGCTCGGAGTTCAACACGTCGATTTTGGAATGTCGGCTTACAAGCAACTCGGACCGGAGCGCGTGGCGAAACTCATCCAGATCATGCGGGATGCGCCAAAGCCCATCCTTCTCCACTGCAAGTCCGGTGCCGACCGCACAGGCCTTGCCGCTGCCATCTACGTCAACCGCGTAGCAGGGATGAACGAAGACACCGCCGAACAACAGCTTTCCATCTGGTTTGGCCATGTCGGCATCCCGTATCTGTCATCTGCCTATGCGATGGACAGAACATGGGAAGACATCGAAGGCACTGCCAGCGTTCCGGCCCAGATCGTTTTATGAGGCTAGATCGGCAAGCAACAGCAAACGGCACAAGCCAGTTTCATTCGTTTTCATATTTNCGGGAGATCGAGATATGGGGGATATCTCGGGAAAAANTGGTCGGAGCGGCGGGATTCGAACCCACGACCCCTTGACCCCCAGTCAAGTGCGCTACCGGGCTGCGCTACGCTCCGACACAGGAAATGCGTTTATATAGATGGCTCTTCATGCGCAAGCGGAAAGTTGCAGCGTGGAGAAAAACGCCGGTAGAACAGATTTACGAGGCCGATAAAGATCGCAATGCTCTCATAAATGCTCGCTGAGGCTGTTTTTGAAGCAAAGTGAACAAATTTTACTCAAANTGAGTGCCATGATCTTGCCGTATTTNCGATAGCGTGTTTCTATGCGAATGCCCTGACTGGAGGGGTAAAAGGTTGAGACCCGCCAACTGCTGGTGGGACAGCGGCGGGTCTCCCATTTTCTTCGACGTTATGTCTCGATGTCTATTCTCGGCCATGTGAAGTAATGGAACTTGCTTCCGACTGCGCCGAAGAAGGCACTCTCGCCAGTCATTGCATCCAAGTAGCTTCCATCCGGATCCTTGGCATAGGAAAAGCCGTCCGCGCGCTTGACACGTTGCTTCAGGAACTCACTCCAGCCGATAGCATCTATTCTTTCGCTCTGGTTTTGTCGTGGCCGGATGGCGGCGACGTCCCAAGCCGGGATAACAACTCCATCGATCGGATCGAAAACCTTAAGAACGCCAGAGGTCAGTGCCTGTGACATGGCTTTNCCCTGAAGGGCGCTTGCCGGGTCAACCGCCAATTCGGCAAGCCAAGCCTTGAGAGTTTCCATAAAGGTGACGACCGCACTGTCGGCCTCGGCTTCGCAATTGCCAACTTGCGGAACAAGCGACAGAGTTCCCCTTGTTTCAGGCAGAGCAGGGNCGTCCGTGGTGGTCACAGGGAGCGAAACATGCGGGTCTTGCGAGGTGATGAGTGCAGCGGGCTCTGGATACTCCTGCGCCACCTGCTGCTGCTTCTCAATCGCTTTTAGCGCGAGTTCTGTAGAAATAAGCTGTACGTGAGAAACGAGTCTCGAGACCATCGCCAACGATTTCCTGATCTACGCATGTCGCATCTCATCTGCGCCACCGCTTTCGCTTCCTTGAAGCGAGCATTCTTGTTGGCCTTCTCTCATGAAANGACCGGTTTCTGTCATGTAAAAAANCTGACACAAACCGGTCTAAATTTCTCAACCTGCGCGAAGCTTGAGACGATCAATTCTCCTGTACGGAAACTCCGTTGGGTCCGATGTTCATTTCGATACCCGTAGGCTTGCTTTCCTCGTGCCACACATAGGCACCAACGCCCACGAGGGCGACGATGAGCGCACCGATAATGAGGTAGAGGTTGTTTGTCTGAGTCATGGAGTTCCCCTGTGTAAAAATCTGCATCAACCAAACGCATGAAATCGCAAGAGGTTCCGCGACGTTTAGTAGGCGTTTTCGGATTTGAGCAGGCGGATTGGTGTCAGAACCAAGATTTTCAAATCAAGCCAGAGAGACCAGTTCTCAATGTAATAAAGATCATGCGCCGTGCGGTTTTTGATCTTGTCCCCATGGTCGATCTCGCCACGCCATCCATTGATTTGCGCCCATCCGGTAACGCCGGGTTTAACCTTGTGACGTGCAAANTAATGCTCGACGACCTCAGTGTATTTCAGATCCCCTGTTTGCGCATGGACAGCGTGGGGGCGTGGGCCGACAAGCGAAAGGTCGCCTGCAAGAACATTGAACAGCTGTGGAAGTTCATCGATAGAAGATTTGCGAAGGAACCGGCCAACCGGCGTGACACGTGGATCGTTTTTGGTCACGGCGTTCTTGGCCGTAGGATCGCTCATATCGGTGTACATGGAACGAAACTTCCAGACGTTGATGGTTTCGTTATTAAAGCCATGCCTTTTCTGCTTGAACAGAATCGGACCTTTGGACGTACTTTTCACAGCAATCGCCGCGCCCATCATAATCGGCCAGAGCAAGGCAATGCAAAGCACGCTGAATACGACGTCAAAGGCGCGCTTGGCCACCGAGTCCCAGTCACGCAGTGGTTTGTCCATCACATCAAGCATCGGCAAGCTGCCGATGTGGGAATAGGAGCGTGGACGAAAACGCAGCTTGTTGGCGTGTGCGGCAATCCGGATATCGACCGGAAGCACCCATAGCTGTCGAATAAGCTCCAATATGCGCGCCTCGGCGCTCATCGGGATAGAGATAATCAACATGTCGAGCTTGGTCAGGCGAGCGAATTCGACCAGTTCTGCGAATGTGCCAAGTTTGGGATAGCCGGCAACCACTTCGGGAGAGCGTGCGCTTTNCCTGTCGTCGAAAATGCCGCAGATGCGGATGTCGTTGTCATCATGTTCCAGCGAACGAATGAGATCCTTGGCCGCCTGACCACCGCCGACAATGACCGCGCGCCGTTCCATAACGCCGTTACGGCCCCAATGCCGCATAACAAGCTCCACAATGACCCGCTCGATCAGGATGAAGCCGGCGCTTGCTCCGTACCATCTCCCCCAAGTTTGCCATGAGTAGCTATCCCNTGGCAAANGAGCTGCGGTCAGGAAGACGGTGAGAGCAAACGACGCCAAAATCGACGCCTGAATTCGTGGCATCGATTCCATCGAGCGGCGAAGGGCAGGAAGCTGGTAGGAATCTGCGATTTGCAACGCAATGGAGCAAAGGGCACCGTTCCAGAAGCAGATCGCGATCAGTGCCACCCGCGAGCCAAATGCATCCGGGGCTTCAAACGCGTTGATGAGTATCCCGAGAAGCGTCAGAATCACGAAATCAAAAAGTCGCAACTGGCCGATGACAATGTTAGGCGAATGACTTGTTGCGCGGAGTTGATTCGCGACTTGCAGCGCCAGAGGGTTGAGCTTGACAGCTTCACGCTTTTTTNCGCCGCTATTCCCAAAATTGCGGGAAAGCTTCTTGCGTAAAGCGTCCAGATCGATCGGGTCGTTTTCGCCGCCGGTCTTGCTCATCGTGTCTTTCCGCAGTCTTCAATGCTGGTGATCTTACAAAGAACTTACTAAGAAACGCTTAGGCTAAAGCGCCTGAAAGCATCTCTTTCCACCAGCATGCAGTGTATATATGCCTTTTCTAAANCTCACAATGGCGTTTTCATAGGGCAACTGCTTCTCGGCGTGGATTCGTGAAAAAANGGGGGGCGGGATACGCAATACTTGTTTACCCGCAGCTGTGAGCCGTTAGGCTGCGGCGTCATTGATGCCGCGCTTTCAGGCTGTAAACCTAATAGAAAATCGTTGTGGGTGAGTTGCTGTGTCAGAGTAGGTTGCGGTTTAGAAGAAGCGTTCACGGACATAGATCGTATCGCCGGCGATAACCGGAGCCGATATGATGATTCTGCCGGTCAGTACATTGGCGTTGATCTTGCGAGTGACATCTACGTCGCGCTGATTGGCACGAGATGTGAAGCCGCCAGCTATGGCAATGGCGTTTTGCGCGGTCATGCCGGGTACGTATGAATATTGGCCCGGTCTGCCGACCTCACCCATGACGAACACAGGACGGTAACGATCGATTTCAATCGTCACGTCTGGATTTTTGAGGAAACCCTGTCTCAGCTTTTGCGCGATGCCCGACTCAAGCTGAGCGACAGTTTTGCCGCGTGCAGCAACTTGTCCCACCAACGGGAAAGCGACATAGCCAGCCTGATCGATCGTATAGGTGTTTGTCAGGCCCGTCTGATCGAAANCGTTGACGCGCAGACGGTCTCCGCTATCGAGCCTATAGGGTTGAAGCGCTGCCTCGTTGAAGGCGCGGGGTGCTGGCTTGTAAGCCGAGCAACCGGTCAGCATCGCTGCAAGAACGATGATCATGGCGGTTATTAAACGTTGGGCAGCGAACGTCATCCGCAATCATGCTCCAAAGACATTTCTTCATTCGCTTATCAGGCCTTCATGGTTAATAGCCGGTAAACAAATGAATTTTCGATGTTGCTTTGATATGTTTTCGTTCGCGCGTGGGCCGAGTTTAACGCTTGCGTTACCGAAGGATAGTACAGTCTCCGTCGACATTGACCTTGTTATTTCCAAACGAAACAGAGAAATTCCGTGACCGAAAATGCTCCTCATGAAGATGATTTCGATGACGTAGCAGAAGATCGCTTCAGCCTTTCTGTGAATGGCGTTGCGGATTTTCTCTCAATGCGCGGTGCAAAGCCGACCGTTTCGCTACTTTCACCCAGTGGCGATGATGGATCAACAGCCAGCGTCATGCTGGCCAGATCCATTGCAGAGCTCGGTCGGTCTGTTGTGTTGGTGGACATGACCGTTTCCGGGTGCCCGACGCAGTTGATGGCGCAGGAATCCGAGCTTGCTGGCGTTTCCGATCTCTTGTTTGGCGACACGCCTTTCGGTGAAACCATCCATCATGACCGTCTTTCGAACGCTCATCTGGTGCCGCAGGGCAACGCACCTCCAATTCACACGGCGGGTATTCTGGAGCGGCTGACAATGGTCCTGAACGCACTTGCAGATACCTACGATACCGTTCTTCTGGAGTTCGGTGCCGCAGACATGGAGGGCGTCACGAGGTTGTTGAAATATATTGACGCAGAGATCGTCGTGTCTTTGCCAGATGGAGACGGCCAACTGGCAAGTGAAACGCTTCTGGAGTTACGGACACTCGGATATTCCAATGTCGTCATAATGAGCGGCTCGCATGTGGCTGATCGAACTGCGGCCTGATCACTATTTTTGCTGCTTGTGGCCCGCCATCCACTTGATGACGAGCATTGCCGGCAGTATCCAAAGCAACCCGGAACCCACGAAATATGCGAGATGCACCCACCATGGTTGCGTAGCCAGTGCCGCCGAAGCAAAACTGGTGGCCACCACCGCATAAACCACCACCAAACAGATGATGACGATGGTGCCGATGAATGATTTGAGGCGCGTGGGCATGCCATATTCCATTTTCTGAATCTTCGGTTCACTTATACAGCCGCGACCCAATGCCGCAAAGCTTTATGCCGAAGGGTAGGGCCGTGAGGGCTTGTTTTGCACGGTCTGTTGTTGCAAACCAAGGCAATGACTGGTGGAGTGTCAAGAATGCAGGCGAATACGATGGCTACGGCTGAAACTTCTGTCGAACAGCGCCGTGCGGCGTTGGATAAACAGGAAAACAACCGTCGCCTTCTGCGCATCTGGCTACGTGTGGTGCTGTTTACGCTTTTCTGTCTGGTGCTGGTTGGGGGCGCAACGCGCCTGACCGAATCGGGCCTTTCCATCACGGAATGGAAACCGATCCATGGTGCGATTCCCCCCNTTTCCGTGGCAGAGTGGGAAGAGGAGTTCCAGCTTTACCAACGCATTCCGCAATATCAGGAAATCAACAAAGGTATGTCGCTAGGGGAGTTCAAGACCATCTTCTGGTGGGAGTGGGCGCACCGGCTTCTGGCACGTGCGATAGGCCTGATCTTCGCGCTGCCGCTGGCCTATTTCTGGTTTACGGGGCGCGTCGAAAAACGATTGAAGCTGCCTTTGGTGGGCCTGTTGGCGCTGGGTGGCTTTCAGGGTTTCGTCGGTTGGTGGATGGTGTCTTCCGGCCTCGTCAACCGCACGGATGTCTCGCAGTATCGCCTCGCTACGCATTTGACCATTGCTTGCCTGATTTTTGCGGGGTGCATGTGGATTTTACGTGGTCTTTCCCTGCATTCGACAGAAGCTGCAAATGAAAAAANGGGCAGGGGCTTTGCTGCCTTGCTCGCGTGTCTCTGTCTGTTCCAGATCTATCTTGGCGCGCTTGTTGCGGGTCTCAATGCGGGGCTTTCTTATAACACATGGCCGTTGATGGATGGCTCGCTGATTCCGGGCGATTTGTTTATTCAGCAACCCTGGTGGATCAACCTGTTTGAAAACCCGAAGACTGTGCAATTCGTGCATCGTCTCGGTGCCTACGTGCTTTTCGCAATAACGCTCTGGCATATGGTCAGCATGGCGCGTTTGCTTCCCAAAACGCCGCATGCGCGCCGATCCGTCTTGTTCTTCGTCATGGTCTGCATACAGGCGGCACTTGGAATAACGACGCTGCTCATGCACGTGGACATCCACGTCGCCCTGGCACATCAGGGCATGGCACTTCTGGTGCTGGCCTTTGCGATTGCGCATTGGCGCGGTTTTATCGGTGAGTATCCGCTCACCGTACAGGCTGAGCTCAGGGGCTGATCTTATTGAAGGACGCCGTCTACAGAAGGCTGGCTGCGACATTGACAAAACGACGCGTTCCAAGGCGTTCTGTTTGTTGGATACTGAATCGTCCGATTCCAAAGACCAGCAGATAGACACTCCGGCATGTGCCAGCGCGTAACGCAGTATTTTCTCTTCACTGCAGCCGAGAGAGGTTGAAAACAGCGTCATCAGATTTGAAATCCGCGCCACATCGATGATGTCGTCAAAAGCCCCTAGCGGATTTCCGAACACGTTCGCGACATCATAAGCTGGATCGCCCAACAGTCCTTGCGGGTCTATGGCCAACCAACCGCGATCAGTGCTGTGAATGATATTGTCGTGGTGCAGATCACCGTGCAACGGACGGATATTCGTCTGGTGCGAAAGCAGATCATCCGCGATACTGGCGGCATGACGTAATATTGGCGATAACTCAGCGTCCGTTTCATGCTGAGCCCGCTTGAACAGGGCCGCGAAGTGTTGCCGTAGGGGCATCAATTCGGGCGACGCGCTGCCACTGCCTGAGTGGAGTTTGGCAAGGACGTCTATGATAACGGCATTGCTGGACGTTTCACCATGCAGCAGCCGATATGTACGCAGGTTCAAATCACCAGCGTCTTCCAGAAGACAAATATGGTCCGCGCGATCGATCAATCGAACCGCTCCCAGACCATCCCGCCGTTCCAGAAACGCCATGCCCGGCAATTCGCCCATACCGTTCGGCTTCAAGATTTTGACGATGGCGCTGGACGCATCAGCGAGGGTAACGCGGTAGACAAGACTTGATGGTGTGTCGGCAATAAGAAAGGCGGAGGAAATGCTCCACCGCCCTACAAGTTCATCCGGAATGCAGATTGAGGCTTGGTTCCCGGTCATGCCGAAAGCATGAGTTCCATGTTCTGCACAGCAGCACCGGAGGCGCCTTTGCCGAGATTATCCAGAACGGCGACGAGGTTAATATGCTCGTCGTTCCCGAAGACGAAAAGCTTCATCGTATCCTGATTGACAAGTTCTTCCGCATCGATACGGCCAAGCGATTTGCTGTCTTCCAGCGCAACGACCTGAACGATGTTCTGTCCTGCGTAATGCGCTGCAAGCGCGGCGTGGACAGTCTCGACGCTTGTGCCTTCATTCAGGTCGGCCAGGAACAATGGCACCTGCACGATCATGCCCTGTGCGAAACGACCGACGGATGGCGAAAACAGCGGCGAGCGATCAAGCTGACCGTGGATTTTCATTTCCGGCACATGTTTGTGCTTGAGCGTCAGACCATAAAGGAAATTGTTGGCCTTTATCGAGTCATCACGGCTCTGGTCTTCCATCTGCGCGATCATCTGCTTGCCGCCGCCGGTGTAGCCAGATACGGCGTTGACGCTGACAGGGTAGCCATCAGGCAAGATGCCAGCAGCGCGTAGCGGACGAATAAGCCCGATTGCACCCGTGGGATAGCAGCCCGGATTCGTAACAAAACGCGCGGAGCGCACCTTCTCGGCTTGCGACTTCTCCATTTCGGCAAAGCCATAGGCCCAGCTCGGGTCGACGCGGTAAGCCGTCGAGGTGTCGATAATACGGACCTTGTTGTTTCCAGATACCATCGAGACCGCTTCCTTGGAGGCGTCGTCTGGCAGGCATAGAATCGAGATGTCGGCGTTGTTGAGCATGTCCTCACGCATCGCGGCATTACGCCGTTCCGCTTCGGGAATGGACAGCAGTTCGATATCGCGGCGGTCGGCGAGGCGGGTGCGAATTTGCAAGCCTGTGGTGCCGTGTTCGCCATCGATGAAGATTTTCGCTGTCATGTCCTTGTCCTGAACTTTCAATAGGTTACGGGTGTAGGCGGAATCATTTNGCCATGCACTTGAATCAATCTGTCAGCTTGTTTTCGCAAGCCGCTCAGCACGCAGGCCTAGCATATACATTGCTACAGTTGCTCCCGCAATGGCGGTGATATCCGCATGATCGTAAGCCGGGGCGACCTCAACCACGTCGGAGCCGCGGATATCCAGTTGACCAAGCCCGCGAAGA
This sequence comes from Agrobacterium bohemicum, assembly GCF_002896715.1. Taxonomy (GTDB): domain Bacteria; phylum Pseudomonadota; class Alphaproteobacteria; order Rhizobiales; family Rhizobiaceae; genus Agrobacterium; species Agrobacterium bohemicum. The sequence goes on along the minus strand of NZ_PGEL01000027.1, from coordinate 443,211 downwards.
ATTGCCAGCACTTTCGCACTCGATGGCCCGCCTGCGACGGGTGTGCCGGTGCCGGGGGCGAAGGCGGGATCAAGGCAATCTATATCGAATGTCAGATAGGCCGGAAGCCCGCCGGTGTGTTCGACGATTAAAGATGAAATATCGTTTGCCCGCATGTCCTCCACTTCGTGGCCGTAGATGAGCCTGATGCCGCAATCTTCCGGCGCGTGTGTGCGAATACCGATCTGGATCGACCTGTCGGGGTCTATCAACCCGTCGCGCACCGCCCGTGCCACGAAGGAACCGTGATCGATCCGCTTGCCGTCATCGAACCATGTGTCCTGATGGGCGTCGAACTGCACCAGCGCGAGCGGTCCATGTTTNGCGACATGCGCTTTCAGGAGCGGCCATGTGATGAAATGATCCCCGCCCAGTGTCAGAAGATAATCCACCTTGGAGAGAATTNCACTCGCCTCGTCTTCGATCGTTTGCGGGNTTAGCCAATGATTGCCGTAATCCAGCAGGCAATCGCCATAGTCAATCGTCGGCATCGTCTCGAACAGATCACGTCCGAATGGATATTGCGGGTCATTGTCGAAAATAGCCGAAGCGCGTCGGATGGCCTGTGGGCCGAATCGCGCTCCGGGACGGTTGGAGGTTGCGGCGTCAAANGGAATGCCCCAGATCGCCGTCGATACGCCTTCCAGGTGCTTCGTAAATCTGCGGCGCATGAAAGACAGGACACCGGCATGGGTAGGGTCGGTTGATGCAGACGTCAAAGATGAGGCAGTAAACGCGTGATCGATCGATTTNGATGGCATGGAGCACCCCTGTACGAACGGCTTTAGCCGTCTTCAATAACGCATTAAGCTGTTCGGGATAAGCTGCTTATCTGTTATTCACGCCATGGAACGTTCTCATTCGGCGTTGCTTAGAACGCGTGCACTACCCGTGGATTTTCATGAAGTATAGAGCCGAAATAGATGGCCTGCGCGCCATCGCCGTTCTGAGCGTCGTGTTGGCGCACGCGAACTTTTCCGTTTTTGGCGGCGGATTTCTCGGCGTTGATGTCTTTTTCGCCATTAGCGGATATCTGATAACGACTGTCATTCTTGACGAATATGCCAAAGGCACGTTCTCGCTTCTTGGCTTCTATGAGCGCCGGGCGAGACGAATTTTGCCGGCGCTTTTCTTCGTCTTGCTTTGCACAGTGCCGGCCGCCTGGGTTTGGCTGCTACCGGATGCCTATGAGGATTTTNCCAAAAGTCTGATGATGGCCACGCTCTCCCTTTCCAACATCTACTTTTNGAAAAAGACCGACTACTTCGCGCCCGATTCCGCTGAAGTTCCCTTGCTCCATACCTGGAGCCTGGGCGTCGAAGAGCAGTTTTATATACTCTTTCCTCTGCTCTTTCTGTTCAGGCTAAAAATCAGGACGATTTTCAGAATCCTTCTTGCCGCTGCAATCGCAAGCCTTGTCGTGAGCGAATTCGGCGCAAGACATTTTCCATCCGCAAATCATTACCTTCTGCCCACTCGAGTATGGGAAATCCTGGCAGGCTCGCTGTGTGCCTTTTACGTATTCGGCAGGCCAAGACGGTTGAACGGCCCGCTGGCCCTTGCCGGGTTTGTCATGGTGCTGGTTGCAGTGTTCCTGTTCGATCCCACGACGCGCGTTCCCTCGTTTGCCGCATTGTTGCCTATTGGGGGAACATGCGCATTTTTNCTGTTTGCTTCCAGTGAGACATGGCCAGGTCGCTTGCTGTCCTTTTCGCCGCTTGTGTGGATCGGCCGCATCAGTTTCAGCATCTACCTATGGCATCAGCCCGTATTTGCTTTTTGGCGAATCAGGAGTTCGGAACCGCCATCGCAATCAGCCATGTGTGTTCTGATTCTCGTGGTTCTTGCCCTTGCAGCTTTCAGCTGGTGGTTTATCGAGCAGCCTTTCAGATACAAAAAANTCGGCACCCGCAAAGTCGCAGCCGTCGGTGCTGTATGCGCTTTCATACTCGTCGGTTTTGGAACCTGGGGTGACCTGAAGGATGGGCTGCCATTCCGACTGGCGCCTGACGTGCGAAACTTCATCAAGGAAACGACATGGAGCGAAAAGTGCCTGTTTCAGGTCAAGGATGGTATTCCAGCTGTTCCCAATGAGGAATGTATGTTCGATGCCAAAGCGGGCAAGACATATGCTGTGTGGGGTGACTCCATCGGTGCATCCATCTCACCAGCTCTGTTGGAAGCATTGAAGCTGCGCCATATGGGCATGATCCAGCTTACCCACGGTTTCTGTGCCCCCATTATCGGTGTTTCGACGGCAAGGGATGAAGGAGCGGCAAATTGCGATACGTTCAATCAACGCGCATTGGCCTATTTGACGCAGAGCAATATCGATACCGTCGTTCTAACAGCCTCCTGGGTCAATTTCTTCAACTCTCCCTATTTGCAGATAGGCGATATCGAATACTCTTTNACCGATACTCCCGTTTCAGCCGTCGCTAAGAGCCTGCGGGACACGGTCCTGGCGCTGGAGGCGAGTGGCAAGAGGGTCGTTATCGTTTACCCCAGCCCGCTCTTCAACAAACCGGTGGGGGAGGTCATGGCGGGACGTATCGTAAANGGGGACAAGACCCCGGATTTCGGATACTCCACAGCCGATTTCAAAACCAACACCGCGCGCGCCTATTCAGTGCTGGATGCCGCAGTCCCAGACAATGTAAAAAAGGTTTTCCCGGAGCAGATATTCTGCAATCGGTCGCAAGAGGAGATGTGCTTCTTTGGGCGGGATGGCGTGGCCTATATTGCCGACCGGGGCCACTACACGAAGGCGGGCGCAGCGATGATTGTCGATCAGCTGATGAATGAGATGCAAAACCCGAAGACACAATCTCCCGCAGGCGTTGAGATCAACTGATATCCCGAAACGGAATCAGTACATTTTGTCGTTCGCCAGAGCCAACAAAAANGGCGGAGCCAAAGCCCCGCCTTTTCGGTTTTGTAGTCCGTAGGCGATTAACGCTTGGAGAACTGGAACGAACGGCGAGCCTTGGCCTTGCCGTACTTCTTACGTTCAACAACACGGCTGTCGCGGGTCAGGAAGCCACCCTTCTTCAGAACGCCGCGAAGGGCTGGTTCGAAGTAGGTGAGAGCCTTGGAAACGCCGTGACGAACTGCACCGGCCTGACCGGAAAGACCACCACCAGCAACAGTTGCGATGATGTCGAACTGGCCAGAGCGAGCCGCAGCGATCAAAGGCTGCTGCAGGATCATCTGCAAANCAGGGCGTGCGAAGTAAGCGGAAAAGTCACGACCGTTGATGATGATCTTGCCGGAGCCGGCCTTGATCCATACGCGTGCAACGGCGTTCTTGCGCTTGCCGGTCGCGTAGGAGCGGCCGAGTGTGTCAACCTTGCGGACGTGCACGGGAGCCGAAGCTTCCGATGCCGGGGCGAGGTCTTTCAGGGAGGAAAGATCGGCCATTATCAGGCGCTCCTTACGTTCTTGCTGTTCAGCGTTGCCACTTCAAGAACGGCAGGCTGCTGTGCTTCATGCGGGTGGTTCGAACCGGCGTAAACGCGGAGGTTCTTCATCTGGCGACGGCCGAGAGGACCACGGGGAATCATACGCTCGATTGCCTTTTCGAGAACGCGCTCCGGGAAGCGGCCTTCGATGATCTGGCGAACGGTACGTTCCTTGATGCCACCTGGGTAACCAGTGTGCCAGTAGTACTTCTTGTCGGAATATTTCTTGCCGGTGAAGACAACCTTTTCCGCGTTGATGATAATGACGTTGTCGCCATCATCTACGTGAGGAGTGTAGGTTGCCTTGTGCTTGCCGCGCAGGCGAGTTGCAACAACGGTGGCGAGGCGACCAACAACGAGGCCTTCGGCGTCNATGATGATCCACTTCTTCTCCACCTCGGCGGGCTTCTGAACGAAAGTAGACATTCTTTTAACTTTCTCTAGGACCCGTCACGCTCAACAGGAGCATGCAGGCGTTTTTTGTTGCTTAAGGCTGATCGCATGCGCGCAGCCGGAACGACCGTATTTCCTGGGAAATTCTGTCTGGCGCGCTTATAGGCGGTAGATGAAACCGCGTCAACGGCGGGGAAACAGCTCACCTTAAAAATTGTCGTTAAAAAACAATGATTTGCGTATGTGGTTTTATAATACCACAAGAAAGTACGGTCGAAATCAGCCAAGACGCATGATCAGGACGCCCAAAGCGATGGTTGCACCGGCAATATAGCGCCACACACTCGCCTTTTCCTTGAGGATCAGAACCGAGATGGCGATCGCAAAANGGATGGATGTTTCGCGCAGAGCCGCGACGACGGCGACTGGGGCTTTCGTCATGGCCCAAAGTGCCAGACCATAGGACAGGATAGATCCCGCGCCGCCCGCAAGCCCACGCCACCAGTGGTGACGGACATGCGCTGAAACAGGTGCCCAGCCCCTTTGATAAAGCGCCCAGGAAANCAGGAGGACAGGCGGCAGCAACGACATCCAAAGCGTATAGGAAATCGGGCTTGTCGAAAGCCGTGCGCCAACACCATCGACAAACGTGTACCCAGCAATGACCACCGCATTGGCCAGCGCCAGCAAGATCGCGTGCCTACCGCCATGCCTTGCCTCGAAAGCAAGGGTCAGAATGCCAGCGGAAATCACCGCTATGCCGCCGATGGCAGCAGGGCTGAGAGTCTCACCTAAAANCAGGTTGCTGCTGGCCGCGACGATGAGAGGCGCAACCCCACGCATGATGGGATAAACGAGCCCGATATCACCGACGGTGTAGGCTGCAGCGACAAGCCGAAAATAAGCGAATTGCAAGACGGCTGAAACGATGAGGAAGGGCAGGGCGACTGCACCTGGTAGCGACAGGAATGGCAGAAACGGAATGGAACAGGCGGCTGCACCCGCCGCGACCAACGTTGCGTCCAGCGCCTTATCCGTGCCGGATTTGACGAGCGCATTCCAGCTGGCGTGGAAGACGGCACCCAGCAAGACCAGCAGCAGAACATCAATCGGCACGGGCGACTCGCAATTTGTTTCGTTTGATTAGTGCTTATGCCTTTTGGTAGCCGGTTGCACTGGAAAGCGTTCGGACACGCGGAGAAAATAAACCGATTGGAATTCTGCTGACCGGGATGAATTTGGTCGTTTTATTATGAAGGAGGAGCAATTTTCTCGAGTTCCCTCGGTGATGATCGCAGAGTAAATAGTTTCAAAGTGAAACAGATTTCTCTAATGTAACTATGAGTAGTTTCTAAAATGCTGATGAACAGACACGGTACAAAGAAAGTACGATTAGGGATTGTCTAAGAGGTTAGCGCAAACATTATGGTTGTGCTGATTTTCGTGAAGTTTGAAGTTTGTAGCAAGGGTTTCCAATCCCTACATTGCTCGAAAGAGCATCTTAAAGTGAATGATTTTTGGAAGGTTGACCATGAACCACGACGCATATGACGACGACTATATTCGCCGCGTTCTGACAGACGTGAAGACGATTGCTGTTTTGGGTGCATCTCCCAACGCTGCCAGACCCAGCCATGGCGTCATGAAGTTTCTGCTTTCCAAAGGATATTCAGTTTTCCCCGTCAATCCAGGGCAAGAGGGCAAGCAAATTCTGGGGCAACCGGTTTACGCCAAACTCGCGGATATTCCTGAGACGATCGACATGGTCGATGTGTTCCGGGCGCCGGAGAATTTGCCCGCTGTCGTGGATGAGGTCATTCTTATGTCGCCACGGCCCAAGGTCATCTGGGGTCAACTGTCGGTCCGTCATGATGATGCCGCCGCCAAGGCTGAGGCCTATGGAATAGAAATGGTTATGGACCGATGCCCGGCAATTGAGTATCCGCGTCTCAATATCGCATCATAGTTGGCATAAGTTGCACTTACCTTTCGCCCTGGGGACGCTATCATCCCTCTGATCCAAGGGCAGGTAAGATTATAGTGGAGGGACATATGTCAGAGAATAATCCGGGTTTTTCGACGCTGGCAATTCATGCCGGTGCCGAGCCAGACCCTACGACCGGTGCGCGGGCAACCCCAATCTATCAAACGACCGCCTATGAGTTTCGCGATTCGGATCATGCAGCAGCGCTGTTTGCTCTGAAGGAATTCGGCAATATTTATACGCGGATCATGAACCCCACCCAGGCTGTTCTAGAGGAACGCGTCGCTGCCCTTGAGGGTGGAACGGCGGCACTTGCCGTGGCTTCCGGACATGCGGCACAATTTCTTGTCTTTCACACGCTCTTGCAGTCGGGTGACAACTTCGTTGCTGCCCGCCAGCTTTATGGCGGTTCGATCAATCAGTTTGGACATTCGTTTCAGAACTTCGATTGGCAGGTACGATGGGCGGACGCCACAGATCCCGCCAGTTTCGAAAGTCAGATCGATGACCGCACGAAGGCCATCTTCATTGAAAGCCTTGCCAATCCCGGCGGCACCTTCGTGGATATTGCCGCTATTGCCGAAATCGCCCACAGCCACGGCCTTCCGTTGATCGTCGATAATACGATGGCGAGCCCATATCTGTTGCGCCCCATCGAACATGGTGCGGATATCGTCGTGCATTCCTTGACGAAATTCCTTGGTGGCCACGGCAATTCCATGGGCGGCATCATCGTTGATGGCGGCACTTTCGATTGGTCGGCGAGCGATAAATATCCTGCCTTGTCGAAACCACGCCCCGAATATTCCGGCGTGGTCCTGCACCAGACATTCGGCAATTTCGCCTTCGCCATCGCGGCTCGGGTGCTTGGGCTGCGTGACCTCGGGCCGTCCATCGCCCCCTTCAACGCATTTCTCATCCTGACGGGCATTGAAACGCTGCCGCTACGCGTTCAGCGCCATTCCGACAACGCGCTCGCCGTCGCCAAATGGTTGAAGGCCCATCCGAAAGTCAGCTGGGTCAATTATGCCGGTCTGGAGGATAGCGAAAATCATGCGCTACAACAGCGCTATTCCCCCAAGGGAGCAGGCTCCGTCTTCACCTTCGGCGTCAAGGGTGGATACGAAGTCGGCAAGGCCTTGGTTGAAGGCCTGCAACTGTTTNCGCATCTCGCCAATATCGGCGACACCCGCTCCCTCGTCATCCACCCGGCATCCACGACGCATGCGCAACTAACGCCGGAACAGCAGGCCGCCGCCGGTGCTGGCCCGGACGTTGTGCGCCTGTCCATTGGTATCGAGGATGTGAAGGATATTATTGCGGATCTGGAACAGGCGCTGGGTTGAGGGTGATTAGGGCAGATGCTTGTTGAATCTAGCCTGTTGCAGGCTTTTTCTCGCTTTGGAGAAGGAAGAAATCATGATTTTAGCCTTGCTAAGGCATAGATTGGTCAGGTGAGGGGGGGGNCGTTTGGTGACCAAGGGCCACAATGTCTTACAGGACTGTAGACATGCTGTTCTACGCTTACGTACAGGGTAAATGTCGTATCTAGTTGGCTTAAGTGGCTTAACCAAAATACCTCAGGCCATACTTCTTGCTGTCTTTCCGAACGGTTTCAATATCCACGACTTCAGTGAAGTGCGACACTTTGTCGAACTTCCACTCGCGGCAAAGCATGATCCGTTCGTATGGTTGGTTCCGGGCTTGGTCAAAATGGCAGACAACGTGCGGGTAGTCATAGTATTTGTCGCCCTCCCAGTCCACATCCACGATGCCTTCGTAAGGGACGAAGCCGACACACCAGAATTTCTCGCCGTCCTCACCTTTCAGCCAGTCCCGATACCGCCACTTATCCTCACTGATTGATACTAGTTCCCCAATGCTTAGACAGACCATAAAACCACGCTCGTATGTCTGTACCACAGGAACTTTGAACCATGGGCTGATGCCGTTTTTCTGTTTCAGCTTGACGTTATTCGGGTATTCGTCCAGACGGTTGATGTTCCGGATGATAACTTCGGTGCTGAGTTCTTTGTAGGTGTTGACCCGGAGGAAGTCGTCGAACTTGGGTTTCCATTTTTGCCTCAACTCAAGCCGTTTCGTTGGTGTAAGGTTACGTCTGTTGCGGCGCGAGAACCGCCATAGCCCGCGCAGTGTGTCCCATCCGAGCTTAATGCCGCTTACGGAAAAGTATTCAAGCATGTTTGAATCCTATTCGAAGAGCGCAAAGCAGTCCTAATGCGACCCGAAGTATCACTTTTTCGTTCCGCAATTGACCTCAGACGTGGACCCTGTTGGCATGTATTGAAGCCGATAGTGCCATCGGGTCACTGGAGTGTTAAACTCGAATATCCGCCCCCGATTTTTNGCATTTAGACCAACTCGTGACAACATTTTCTTGCTCGCGATGCGGCAAATTTGAACATTAAATGATTATTGATAGTGTCGAAATGTAAGTGCTACTGAGAGGTGTTTCTTGTTTNGTTCCCTTTAATATTTCTCAGGCAACTATTCGCCTGAGAAATTTGGATTTNGACTAGGCCTAAGATTTNCTTGCAGTTTTTCTTCTGTCTGTGACTTATTACCCCCACTTAGTGATTTTTAGTGGGGGCCATCCAGCGATTATTTCTAACTCTTACGAGCAACCGCTCGTCGCGCCACAAGTATCGCATTTCTCGCAAGTACCATTCCGTACCATCGTGAAGTTCTGGCACTCGCCGCACATGTTGCCCGTGTAGCCTTGAGCAATCGAGCGAATGCGGCGTTCAGCTTCTTTCTTCTTGGCTTCGGTTTTGGCTGAAGCCGCGTCGGCGGCTGCCTTGTCGGAGAAGAGGGCGGTGGCGGCCTGTTCGGATTCGGTGGCCAGGCCTTCTTCAACGATTTCTACTGCTTCCTTGGCGCGTTCTTCATACTCGCGTTTGAAGGCGACAACTTCCGAAGTGGAGATCGCAACGGTTGGTTCGAGCTTGCGCACCGTGTTGCCGGAGATCTGCGTGACCGTTCCAGATGCACGGGCAGGGGCTGCCGTGGCCGACCCCTTGGGCTCGGACGAGGCGCGATCACTGGTGTTGGAGACCAGAGTTGGCTTGTAACCACGTGTCCAGCCGGTGGAAACGAGGTTGGTCTTGCCTTCTTCGATGCCTTTGCCGAGTGCGGTCTGCGAGAAGTCCGACGTATCCACATGGGCCAGATCATGACGGCCAAGGTAGGAAACGGCGAGTTCGCGGAAGACGTAGTCGAGGATCGAGGTCGCGTTCTTGATGGCATCGTTGCCGATGACCATGCCGGCTGGTTCGAACTTGGTGAAGGTGAAGGCCTCCACATATTCTTCCAGTGGCACGCCATATTGCAGGCCAAGCGAAATGGCGATGGCGAAGTTGTTCATCATCGCACGGAAAGCAGCGCCTTCCTTGTGCATATCAATGAAGATTTCACCGATGCGACCATCACCGAATTCGCCGGTGCGCAGATAGACCTTGTGTCCGCCGACGGCTGCCTTCTGGGTGTAACCCTGACGACGGTTCGGCAGCTTTTCACGCTCGCGGCTGACACGTTCGACAACACGCTCGATGATCTTTNCGGTGATGGTGACAGCCTGGGCTGCCTGTGGCTGGGCGATCAGATCCTCCAGCGCATCCTCGTCATTGTCGTCTTCGACAAGTGAAGCGTTGAGAGGCTGGGACAGCTTGGAGCCATCGCGGTAGAGAGCGTTGGCCTTCAACGCCAGCTTCCAGGACAGCATGTAGGCTGCGCCGCAATCTTCAACCGTCGCATCGTTTGGCATGTTGATGGTCTTGGAAATCGCGCCCGAGATGAAGGGCTGCGCTGCCGCCATCATGCGAATGTGGCTTTCAACCGAGAGGTAACGCTTGCCGATCTTGCCGCATGGGTTGGCGCAATCGAACACAGGCAGATGCTCGTCTTTGAGGAACGGTGCGCCTTCCAGCGTCATCGCGCCGCAAACATGCACGTTGGCCGCTTCGATATCCTTCTTGGCAAAGCCGAGATGTTCGAGCAGGTTGAAGCTCATGTCGGAAAGCTGCTCGTCGGAAACCTTCAGGGTTTCCTTGAGGAAGTCAGCGCCGAGTGTCCACTGGTTGAAGACGAACTTGATGTCGAAGGCGGATTTCAGCGCGGCGTTGACCGTTTCGATCTTCTCATCGGTGAAGCCCTTGGCCTTCAATGTGGATGGGTTGACCGCCGGTGCCTGGTTGAGATTGCTGTGGCCGATAGCGTAAGCTTCGATTTCGGCAATCTGGCTTTCCGAATAGCCGAGCGAACGCAGCGATTCAGGAACGGCGCGGTTGATGATCTTGAAGTAGCCGCCACCGGCCAGCTTCTTGAACTTCACCAGTGCGAAGTCTGGCTCGATACCGGTCGTATCGCAATCCATGACGAGGCCGATTGTGCCTGTTGGCGCGATAACGGTGGTCTGGGCGTTGCGGTAGCCGTTCTTTTCGCCAAGTTCCAGAGCCTTTTCCCATGCGGCAACCGCGTGGGTGATGAGGTCCTGATCCGTGCAATCTGCATGGATGAGCGGAACAGGGTTTACCGACAGGCCTTCATAACCATAGGCCAGACCCTGGGCTGCGCGCTGATGGTTGCGCATGACGCGCAGCATGTTGTCACGGTTGGGTGCAAAGCCGGGGAAGGGGCCAAGCTCGCCAGCCATTTCGGCGGATGTTGCGTAAGAAACGCCTGTCATGATGGCGGTGAGCGCACCGGCAATCGCACGGCCTTCATCGCTATCGTAAGGAATGCCCGAGGACATCAGCAGGCCGCCGATGTTGGCATAGCCGAGGCCGAGCGTGCGGTATTCGTAAGAGCGTTCAGCAATTTCCTTGGATGGGAACTGCGCCATCATGACCGAGACTTCGAGAACGACAGTCCACAGGCGAACGGCGTGTTCGTAATCGGCAATATCGATGTTCTTGGTCTTGGCGTCCTTGAACTGAAGCAGGTTCAGCGAGGCAAGGTTGCAGGCCGTGTCATCCAGGAACATGTATTCCGAGCAAGGGTTGGATGCGCGGATGGGACCTGCGGCTGGCGATGTGTGCCAGTCGTTCATGGTGGTGTTGAAGTGCAGGCCTGGATCAGCCGATGCCCATGCGGCGTGGGAAATCTTTNCCCAGAGATCGCGGGCCTTCAGCGTTTTCATGACCTTGCCGTCCTTGCGGGCGGTGAGGTTCCAGTCGCCATTGTCTTCCACAGCGCGCAGGAAGTCATCCTTCAGTGACACGGAGTTGTTGGAGTTCTGGCCCGAAACCGTGAGGTAGGCTTCCGAATCCCAATCGGTGTCGTAGGTCTTGAATTCAATTTCCTTGTAGCCCTGCTGGGCGAACTGGATGACGCGCTTGACGTAGTTCTCAGGAACCATGTCCTTCTTGGCAGCGCGGATTTCGCGCTTCAAGGCAGGGTTCTTGGCAGGGTCGAAGCAATCGCCCCGCGTGGCTTCAGAGCCAGCTTCGCAATTGACGCAGGCCTTCATGATGGCCTTCAAGTGCTTGGCGACGATCTTGGAGCCGGTCACGAGGGCCGCAACCTTCTGCTCTTCGTTCACCTTCCAGTCGATGTAGGCTTCAATATCGGGNTGATCGGCATCGACGACGACCATCTTGGCCGCACGACGGGTGGTGCCGCCGGACTTGATGGCGCCAGCTGCGCGATCACCGATCTTGAGGAAGCTCATGAGGCCGCTTGAGCGTCCGCCGCCCGACAGCTTTTCGCCTTCGCCGCGCAGGTAGGAGAAATTGGAGCCGGTGCCGGAGCCGTATTTGAACAGGCGTGCTTCGCGTACCCACAGGTCCATGATGCCGCCTTCATTGACCAGATCGTCGGCTACGGACTGGATGAAGCAGGCATGTGGCTGCGGATGTTCGTAGGACGACTTGGACTTGGTCAGCTTGCCCGTGAAGGGATCGACATAGAAGTGGCCCTGGCCGGGGCCATCAATGCCATAGGCCCAGTGCAGGCCGGTGTTGAACCACTGTGGAGAGTTTGGCGCGACGCGCTGCGTCGCCAGCATATAGGCAAGCTCATCCTTGAAGGCGGACGCATCTTCTTCGGTCGAGAAATATTTGCCCTTCCAGCCCCAGTAAGCCCATGTACCGGCCAGACGGTCGAAAACCTGACGCGCATCGATTTCAGAACCGTAACGCTCGTCTTCCGGAATGTCCTTCATCGCCTTTTCATCGGCAACCGACCGCCACAGGAAGGAAGGAACGTCGTTTTCCTCAACCTTCTTCAGGCGCGCAGGCACACCGGCCTTGCGGAAATATTTCTGCGCCAGCACGTCTGTCGCAACCTGGGAGAACTGTGCGGGAACGTCGATATCCGCCAGACGGAAAACGATGGAGCCATCCGGGTTCTTGATCTCGCTGATACCTTTGCGGAATTCGATCTCCGCATAAGGAGACTGGCCGGGCTTGGTAAAGCGACGTTCAATGCGCATTGTTTTAGTCCTCGTTTTGTGGCGCCTGTGAGCAGGGCGCAAAAATTCTCTCCTGCGTCGCGCCTCGTACGCGCCGCTGGTTTTCGCCGATCTAGATGGGATGGTCATCCGCAGACGCGATCCCTGTATCTCGTGGTGATTTCGGCTCTAATGATACCAATCAATACTATATATAGTATTAACGGCTTCTTTTTGCCATATCCCGCATCATGTTTTTGGCAGAAATTCAGCTCACAAACAGGCATCTACGCTCCATCCCTTCATGGTTGAAACGCAGGCAACGCGTGAACTGGAACTGAAAAGAACCGAAGGTGAGACACCTGATTCTGTTGCCGCCGCAACATGAATGCACCTTGGGAAANTGTGGTGATTCCGTCAAGGCCTAGTTTGAAAGGGTTTATTAACTACCAGATATTGTGTGCGGTGGCTGTGGAAANCGGGGAAAGAAAAACCCGCTATAAATATCAGGCACTTGGGCAAGGGTAATTCGTCGGCTTACGCTTTGTCTTCCGTAACGTAAGGCCGGTTTTCCGGGCTTTTGCGAGGTGCGGCAAAAAGGCTACACTTTGTGTTTNACACATTCTCACTACGAGAACTGGGGATAACTCGTAGGAGACGGCTCCCATTTCGGCCATTCACGTCGCCGATGATTTGCGTTCAGGAAGCGTCATCGCAAAGACGCCACCAACGACCAGCACGAGGCCGATCCACGCCGTAGATGACAGGCTCTCACCGAGAAATGCCACGCCGATGCCAACGCCGATAGGCACGCGCAGATAGGCCTGCGCAGTCGTTCCAACGGAACCGAGCGTGTGAATGAGTCGAAANTAGATGACGAAGGCCAAGGCTGTGGAAAACACCGAAAGCGCCAGGAGGGCGAAGAGCGAAGAGATCGACGGCGACAGGGTCCATGGCTGGTCGATGACAAGGCTGAGTGGCGCTAGCATGATTGCGCCGCACAACAGCGAACCCGCTGCCGGAATCATCGGGTCAAGCCCTTTGAAGTTTTTACCGAATATCACTGCACCAGCGTAACACACGCTTGCGGCAACCACAGCAAATTGTGCCAGCAACTCCTTGCCGACACCATTGAAGGCCTGAACGCCGACGATGAGGACGATGCCGCTGAACCCGGCGGCGATGCCTGCAATCTTGCGCCCGCTGATGGCCTCGTGGCGAATGAGAAGTGCTGTCAGCAGAAAAGCAAAAACCGGCGTGGTGGAATTCAGGATAACGGCAAGTCCGGCGTCTGTTGTGGTTTCTGCCCACGCAATCAGCGTGAATGGAACCGCCGTGTTAAGCGTGGCCTGAATGAAAAATCGACGCCATATTATTGGATCGCTCGGCAAGCGCAGCCCGCGAAGACGCAGGATGATGAGAAGCACGCTCGCAGCAATCAGAGTTCGCGCCGCGATCAGCGTGATCGGCGGTATCGTGGCTACGCCCAGCTTGATGAAGGTGTAGGCCGCACCCCATAATGTGGCGAGTGTGAGAAGAAGCGCGAATTCTGTTGTCATGTTTTTTNCGGCTGGCATGCTTTTGTCCTTGGCTTGCAGGTATCTGCTGCCGGTGGTAGCCGCAAAAGCGGCACAGATGCTTCGGCCGTGCCCGAACTGTGCGTGGCTGACAAGGGGAAACCGCTTTGTTATGCTCGCTCCATGACAAATTTTGCTTCTGGTAATGCCATAGCAGAGGTCGCGAGCCTTCTTGGTGATGCAGCCCGCGCCAATATGTTAGCCGCGCTCATGGGCGGGCAAGCCCTGACGGCGGGCGAACTGGCGCGCCATGCGGGGGTGACGGCGCAGACGACAAGCGGCCATCTATCGCGACTGGCAGATGCCCAACTGGTGACGCTGGAGAAGCAGGGCCGACATCGTTATTACCGGTTGGCCTCGCAAGAGGTGGCGCAGGCCATCGATGCGCTGATGGCTGTCGCATCTGCTGGCCCCAAACGTTACCGCCCGGTTGGTCCCAAAGATGAATCCATGCGATTGGCCCGAACCTGTTACGACCATATGGCGGGCAAGCTGGCGGTGAACGTCGCGGACGTCTTGTGCGATAAAGCCTATGTGATGCTATCGGAAGGTGCTGCTCTGGTGACAGAGGAAGGGCAGCGGTTCTTCTGTGACTTCGGCGTCGATCTGAAANTCGACAGCTCTTCGAAGCGGCCACTTTGCCGGACCTGTCTGGACTGGAGCGAACGCCGCATGCATCTGGCAGGAAAACTGGGCGCGGGTTTATTAGACCGGTTCACCGCGCTGGGGTGGGTTGCCCGTATGCCTGACACGCGAGCTTTGCGCGTTACGCCTACGGGAGAGGTGGGCTTCCGCACCGCTTTCGGATTGCCGGTTGACTGGCGATTGTCTTTGCCCGCCGAAACAAAAAATGACGGCTGCGAGAGCCGTCATTTGTAAAATCAGCCGCGCGAGCCTTTTGCGATCGGCTCCTGATAGGTGAAGCCCAGATCCCATGGGAAGTAGATCCACGTATCTTGGCTGACTTCTGTAATGAACGTATCGACTGTCGGGACACCTTTAGGCTTGGCGTAAACACAGGCGAAATGCGCCTTGGGCAGCATCTCGCGCACTTCAATGGCGGTTTTGCCAGTGTCGGTAAGGTCATCGATAACAAGAATGCCTTCGCCGCCTTTTTCCAGCAGTTCGGGTGAAATGCCCTTGAGAAGCATCGTATCGCCCTGGTTGACGTAATCATGGCGGGTGGCGATGCAGACGGTATCGATCAGGCGAATGTTCAACTCGCGGGAAATGATGGCAGCAGGAACAAGGCCGCCGCGCGTGATACAGACGATGGCGCTGAACTCCTGGTTCAGACCCGCCAGACGCCATGCTAGGGCGCGTGCATCACGGTGAAATTGATCCCATGAGACGGGGAAAGCTTTATCGGGAAGGGACATGAGGTGTCTGCCATATGGTCAAATTGTCGATGGCTTTGGCTAATAGCGGCAAGATTGCGTGAAAAGCAAGCGGATCACGCAGTTTCCCGGATGGTTTCTAGACCTGCGACCCCAGAGGGCGGCGGCGCATCTTAGATGTTTTTATCCGCAAATACGCCGATCACCGTGTTGCGTCCTGCAGCCTTGGCTTTGTAAAGCGCAGTATCGGCTCGTCGAAGCAATTGTTGTAATCGCTCGTCCGGACCAGCCTGCACAACGCCGAAGCTGCAGGTTACCCGACCAATTGGGAGAGGGTCGAGGTAGCTCGCTTCGAAAGCGGCACGCAAACGTTCAGCGATACTGAGCGCAGCCTCTCCGGATGTACGCGGCAATATGATGCAGAATTCCTCTCCGCCGATCCGCGCCGCCAGATCGTAAGGCCTGAGTGAATCCTTTACGATTTCTCCTACGATCATCAACACGTTGTCGCCGACCTCGTGCCCGTGTTCATCATTGATGTGCTTGAATTTATCGAGATCGAACAGAATGACGGACAGAGGCTCGTTGGAGCGCTCTGCTTGAGACTGGGCAGCTGGCAATTGTTCCGTCAGCCAGCGACGGTTTCCGAGACCGGTCAGAAAATCCGTCGTAGCCTGATGCTTGAGCTTCTTGGTGAGTTCTTCCACCTGCCACAGCATGGATTTCGTCACGTCGGTCACAATGGCGATTTCGTCGGCACCTTCGGACTGAAGCTTCAAAACGCTTTTATCCTGCGGATATTTCATCAATGCCTCTGCCAGATGGTGTAGTGGGCGGATGAAGCGCCAGATGGCAAATAGGCATATAGCAGTGCCAACAAGCGTCGCGACCAGTATCAAGGTGAACACCGGTACAGGCCCCGTGTCGAAACCACTCAGCAGGTGAATGATCAATGCGATAAGCGGAACGTGCACACTTAAAAATGAAACCAGAAAAATTTTCGCGATCAAAGACCGTCCGAGCGTCGGCATTATTCGTGATTTTTCTGACCGCATGTTCAACCTTTTATAGTCTCGATAATTCTTAATTAGAAATCTGCGTCGAAAGAAAGCAATTCAATGGCGATAGAGGAATGTCCATCACCTTTTGGAGATGGAAATTCAATCCAGGATATTGAATGAAGCAATTCATGCTTATTTTCATCCACCCACACCACCTTAAGTAGGGTCTCCTGCATCATAGAGCAATGTTCCAAACATCGATGGCTTGCAGGTACCTGGACAAGCGGGCTTCTTGTCATCAAACACCGTTACCCATACATATTTTCCGCTAGACCAACCGCTGAATAATCCATTCCGCCCGTACAAAACGGTTTCGTTGGAAAAAGTAAGTCTCTGTTTTGAATGGATAATCCTTGATTTCCAAGGGCTTTAAGACTGTGCGTCATTTTTTNGTCAAAAGGCGCATTTTCCGGCTTGCGGTATCGAAANCCTCTGACTATAAGAGCGCCACACGACAAGTGTACGCGCCCTTCGTCTATCGGTTAGGACGTCAGATTTTCATTCTGAAANGAGGGGTTCGACTCCCCTAGGGCGTACCATTTNCTCCCCTCAGAAATATCCAATGTCGTATCAGGCGTCCGTTTTGTGATGTCATGCGGCTGAGATATAACCTGTTCATTCCGGGTTGCTTGTTCCGCAATTAAGCTGAAGCTTAACGGTGGAGATTCGGGAGGGGACTTCATTGACATCAAGCATACCATTTNCCCTTGTTGGGATAGATCATGTCGTTCTGTTGGTGGACGATATGGATAAGGCTCTTGGTTTTTATCACGAGGTGATGGGCTGCCGTCCTGGATATAGCTATCCGGCGCTCGGCATGGAGCAGGTGTGGTGCGGGGCTTCGCTGATTGTCTTGTGGGACGTAACGCATCACGGTGGGCAGAAGGCGCGCCCGCCTGTCGCAGGCGGGCGAAATGTCGACCATATCTGCATTGCGACGGGGCCATTCGAACATGAGGCGTTGCGAGCGCATCTGGAAAGCCATGGCGTTGCCATTCATCGTGAGGCGATGCACGGCGGTGCACGAGGAATGGGACACTCTTTCTATATATACGATCCTTTCGGCAACATGCTGGAGATCAAGGGGCCCGCTGAATATCCAGATGGGCGAGCGTGAGCCGACAGGTCACGGTGGATTGATAAGGCTTGGTGCAACTGCCGTCCGCGTATGGCGTTGTGTCCGAACCCTGACCCCGTTGGAGCTTGCCATGAACCGTCTCATTCAATCGCTCACCGCTGCCGCAGCATTATCTTGCCTTGGTATGTTTNCCGTTGGCCAAGCCAAGGCAGAGCCAGCCGTGGCTCAAACCGACCGCTCCCATTATCAAGGCAAATGGCTCGAAATCGGCAGAACACCCATGTGGCTGACAGATGGTTGTGTGGCAGGTTTTACGGTCTACACGCCTGGCAATGCCCCTAATCAGGTTATGGTGCAGGACGGGTGTCGCGAGGGCACTCCGCAAGGAAAGCTAAAGACCATCGAAGGTATCGGCACGTTGACCGATTCGAAAACAACAAAGGCCAAGCTGAGGGTGCGTTATCCGCTGCTGATCACCTTCAATTACTGGGTGCTTTACAATTCGCCAGACAGAAGCTGGTTCATCAGCTCAGATCCCGATATGAAAANCCTCTGGATCTACGCTCGCAACGTTCCTTCCAAAAACCAGCTGGCGCGGATGGTAAGCAAAGCGAAGGAACTCGGTTATGACACAAGCAAACTTGAGTTTCCGAAATTCTGATCTCTAGCATTATCCAAATACAAAAATGCCCGCGTCATACGCGGGCATTTTCTTTGGGCTAACGGCTGATGGCGTTATTCGATAACCGTATCACGACGTCTCTGCGCATGGGCAGCACCGATATTGCCACCAAAGAGAGCAGCAACCGCGCCGATCAGCAGGGCACCAAAGGCGACGTAAGAGCCAGCGGATACAGCCGTTGCTGTTGCCTGAGCAGCCTCAGTTGCGCGGACCTTGGCCTGCTCGACGGCCTGCTTGTACTGGTTTNCATAGTCGGTCACCTGTTGGCGAGCCTGATCGACAGGAATGCCCTGAGCGCGGGCAAGAGCATCGGCAGCACGGTTGCGTGCATCCTCAGCCTGAGCCTGATCGCCTGTCAGGGCAGCGCGAACGGCGCTGACGGCTGCATCACGCAGAGCCTGCGGATCATTGCCGCCGCTTGCTTGGCGAATGCTTTGTTCAATAGAGGAAACAGGATCGGAAGCAGTTGCGAGCGATGGTGCAGCGGTGGTCGCGGCAGTTGCGATAGTGGAGCCAGCGCCGGAGAACACACTCGTTACGCCAGAGAACGCGCCGCCAACCAGAGCGCCGATCGATGTTGTCAGAAGGTAGAACACGACGAGCGTCGTTACTGCCCAAGACGTCAAGCCATGCAGAGCGCCGGTGGTGCGAGCAACGCGGCCGGACAGACGGCTTGCGACATAGCCGCCGAAGAATGCAGCGATGATGCCGCTGACGATCATCCAGATGATGGAGCCGATGGAAAGCGAAGCTGCAGTTGGTGTATCGCTCTGCGCGGGGTCGATGACGCCAGCGCCGATTGCAAGACCTAGAAGATTGAGGATGAGGTGCAAGGCAAGTGCGATTGCGACACCGGAAANTATGCTGCCCCAAGAAATATTCGTAGTGGATTCCCTTAAGACAGGAGCACGAATGCCTGTTTGGGATGTTGTATACACGGTCTGATCAGTCATTTCGCTCTCCTGTTACACAACGCTATTGGCGTATGCGGCTGAAACGAGCGGATAATCGGTTTGTTCCGCGCCGAAACAGGAAATCCNAATTGTTTTTNACAAAATAAGTTCGTCGTTATATTTTAATATTTTCAACCATTTGGGGTTTTTTCTTCGTTGTTGAAAGACAGACACCCGCTGATAATGTCAGCGGTTGATTTGTTTACGCATTTNACCAGCGATATCCTGAATATATTGCCATGCAACACGACCAGACCGGCCACCACGGGTTGTAGCCCATGCTAAAGCCTCGTGATGAAGTTTTTCACGCGGCAGGCCCAAGTCGAAATATTCGGCATAACTGTCGATCATCGTCAGATAGTCTTCCTGGCTGCATTTGTGAAAACCGAGCCACAGCCCGAAGCGATCCGAGAGCGAGACTTTTTCCTCGACAGCTTCTGACGGGTTGATGGCGGTAGACTGCTCGTTCTCCATCATGTGTCGTGGTAGCAGATGACGGCGGTTGGATGTGGCATAGAAAAGAACATTGTCGGGGCGTCCCTCGATGCCGCCATCCAGTGCTGCCTTGAGTGATTTGTAGGCGGTATCATCGTGGTCGAATGAAAGGTCATCGCAAAAGACGATGATGCGATGATCCGAAGACTTCATAATATCCATGAGAGCTGGAAGCGTATGAATATCTTCACGGTGGACCTCCACGAGCTTCAATGAAACGCCCCTCGAGGCTCGCACGTCTTCGTGAACGGCTTTGACCAGCGATGACTTGCCCATGCCGCGCGCACCCCACAACAGCACGTTATTAGCCGCAAAGCCTTCCGCAAAACGTGCCGTGTTTNCATGCAAAATGTCTCGGACGTGATCGACACCGCGAATGAGCTGCAATGCAATGCGGTTGGGGCGAGCAACCGGCTGAAGCCAGGCACTAGCAGGTACCCAGACGAAACAATCCGCGCTATTCCAGTCATTTATCGCAGGTGCGGGACCAGCCAGTCTTTCCAGAGCATCGGCCAAACGTCGTACTTCTGCGAGCAGAAGTGTATTGGTTTCTTCCGATGACATCATAAAGTCTCCTGCAAACAATCGGTGGCGAGCGTCGTCCCGCATAAANGTAGAATTTCTGCGGGTTAGCATGGTGTTTGTTGCCTTGAAAGGTTATGAGGCGTGGAAACGGTACGGCGCACGGCGTCTGTCTGTTGCATTCTAAGGAAGCGCAACTATATTCCGGCGGCTTGAAAGCCGGCCAGTGGCTAAGACTGCGCCCGAAATCTGAGGAGTTTTTTATGTTTATCAGCCAAGCTTTTGCCCAGGACGCGACGGGCACACCGTCTGCATTCGGGTCCGGCCTCGAGATGCTTTTCCTGTTCGCCCCGTTGATGGTGGTCTGGTACTTCTTCCTGATCCGTCCGCAGCGTGCGCAGTTGAAGAAGCGTCAGGAAACACTGACGGCCATTCGCCGTGGAGATCAGGTCGTTCTTGGTGGCGGCATCGTCGGCAAAGTGACGAAGGTCATCGACGACAATGAGCTGGAAGTTGAAATCGCCGATGGCGTCAAGGTTCGTGCATCGCGCACCTATATCGCAGAAGTGCGCGTCAAGGGTGAGCCGGTGAAGACCGAAGCCCCGGCAGCCGCGAAGTAATCAGCGCGTCCCACATAAAGCAGGTTGCGGCAAACGCAGCCTGGGTTCTGACACCCAACCTTGACCGAGACCTAAATGCTTCATTTTNCCCGCTGGAAAACAGCCTTTATCTGGCTTGCCGTGCTGATAAGCGTCGTTATCGCTTCCCCAAACCTGTTTACCGACAAACAGTTGGAAGGCATGCCGAATTGGTA
The DNA here is from genome assembly GCF_002896715.1 of Agrobacterium bohemicum. Classification (GTDB taxonomy): domain Bacteria; phylum Pseudomonadota; class Alphaproteobacteria; order Rhizobiales; family Rhizobiaceae; genus Agrobacterium; species Agrobacterium bohemicum. The sequence continues at coordinate 422,406 of NZ_PGEL01000027.1, read as the reverse complement.
CAAGGATAATAAGGTAACACTCGGTCTCGACCTTCAGGGCGGTTCCCACATCATGCTCAAGATCGAGCGTTCCGACATCGTGAAGGAACGTCTCGAAACGATCGTGGGCGATGTGCGTACCCAGCTGCGCGACGCCAACATCAAATATTCGGGCCTTGCAGGCAACGGCCAGCAGGTTCAGGTCCGCATTACCGACCCTGCACAATACGAAGCTGCAAAANCCGCACTTCGCGATCTGACGTTGCCGGTTTCTTCCGGTACACTGGTTGGCACGTCCATTACGGAAGTGACCATGACCGATGCTGGCGACAGCCTGCTTCGCCTCAACCTGACCGATGACGGTATCAATTACCGCCTGTCTTCCGCTGTCTCGCAGTCCATCGAAGTCGTTCGTCGCCGCGTCGATGAAGTTGGCACGACCGAGCCTTTGATCCAGCGTCAGGGTTCGGACCGTATCATCGTGCAGGTTCCTGGCTTGCAGGACCCGCAGCGTCTGAAGTCGTTGTTGAACCAGACCGCTAAACTGTCCTTCCGCATGGTCGATACCTCCATGCCGGTGCAGGAAGCGTTGAACGGCCGCCCACCCGCGACGTCCGAAATATTGTATTCGCAGGACGATCCACCGGTTCCTTATCTTGTGGAACGCCGTGCACTCGTTTCTGGTGACAATCTCGTCGATTCGCAGGCAAGCTTTAACCAGCAGAACAACGAACCCGTCGTCACCTTCCGTTTCGATAGCCGTGGCGCACAGCGTTTTGCTCAGGCAACGCAGCAGAATGTCGGCAAGCCATTCGCCATCATTCTCGACAATCAGGTTATTTCCGCGCCGGTTATTCGCGAGCCGATCATCGGTGGTTCCGGCCAGATTTCCGGTAATTTCTCCGTTCAGGGCGCAAACGACCTTGCCGTGCTGCTGCGTGCCGGTGCGCTGCCCGCAACCTTGACCGTCGTCGAAGAGCGTACAGTCGGCCCAAGCCTTGGTAGCGATTCGATCAATGCCGGTCTTGTGGCCAGCGCCATTGGTGCCGCTGGCGTTGTGATCTTCATGTTCATCTTCTACGGCTTCTTCGGCCTGCTTGCGAACATCGCGCTGATCGTCAATATCGTCATGCTGTTGGCGGTCCTCAGTATTATCGGCTCGACGCTGACCTTGCCGGGTATTGCCGGTATTGTCCTCACCATCGGTATGGCGGTCGACTCCAACGTTCTGATCTATGAGCGTATCCGTGAAGAGGTAAGAAGCGGAAAACCGCTGATTTCATCGCTGGAGAACGGGTTCACCCGCGCCTTCGCCACCATCATGGACGCGAATATAACGACGCTGATTGTTGCCAGCGTTCTGTTCTACATGGGAACCGGTCCGGTCAAGGGCTTTGCCGTGACGCTCGCCGTCGGTATCATCACCACCGTCTTTACGGCGTATACGCTGACGGCGTGGATGTTTGGCGTCTGGGTTCGCCGCAGCCGCCCGAAGACTCTGCCAAAGGGAATTCGCACGGCGTTGTTTGACGGGAAAGACATTCCCTTCATGCGCTACCGTCGCTACGTCTTCATCCTCAGTGGTGTCGTCATGCTGATTTGCGTTGGCGGCTTTGTCACCAAGGGCCTCAATCTGGGTATCGACTTCCAGGGTGGTTCGGTCATCGAAGTCAAGGCCAAGCAGGGCGATGCCGACATCGCGGATATCCGTGATCGTTTGAGCCAGCTCAACCTCGGTGAAATCCAGGCGCAGGGCTTCGGTACGCCGCAGGATGTGCTGATCCGCATTCAGGCGCAGGACGGCGGCGAGAATGCCGAACAGTCCGCAATCACGCTGGTGCGTGGAGAGCTTGAGGAAAAGTACGAGTTCCGTCGCGTGGAAGTGGTCGGCCCCGCCGTTTCGGGCGACCTAACGGTCAGTTCCACGATCGGTATCGGTCTCGCGATGATCTGCATCATGGCCTATATCTGGCTGCGCTTCGAATGGCAGTTCGCGCTCGGTGCCATCATCTCGATGGTCCATGACGTGGTCTTCACCATCGGTCTGTTCGTGTTCCTCGGCATCGAGTTCAACCTCACCAGCATCGCGGCGATCCTGACCATTATCGGCTACTCGCTGAACGATACGGTCGTCATCTATGACCGTATTCGTGAAANCCTGCGGCGGTACAAGAAGATGCCGCTGTCCATGATCATCGACCTGTCGCTAAACCAGACACTATCGCGCACGATTCTCACGGGTCTGACGGTTATGCTGGCGCTGCTGTCGCTCTACCTGTTTGGCGGCGAAGTCATTCGTTCCTTCACCTTCGCCATGCTGTTCGGTGTCGGTATCGGCGTCTTCTCGTCGGTCTACATCGCGGCACCGGTGCTTATCGCGTTCAAGCTGCGTCCAGGCGGCAATGACACCGAAGATGAAAAGGCCGACGCTAAGCGTGACGCTATCGGCGGCAAGCCAGCCATCTGATGGCAAGCGGTATCGAAATACGCCCGGCCCATTTTCCCGGCCGGNCGCCCATTGATGCTTACGGCAATGGCGGTTTCCGCTTTGCCGACATGTCGCATCGCGGATCTATCCTGTGCTTGCCCTCCGGCATTCACGACTGGACCGCCGTAGACGCGAAGACGCTGACAGTCGATGACTTTNCCCGAATTATCGCGCAGGCAGGAGAGATAGAATTTCTGCTGGTCGGCACAGGTGACACGATGCGGGTTTTGTCCAAGGAGTTGAAGTTGGCTTTGAAGGAAGCTGGCATCTCGGTCGATCCTATGAGTACAGGTGCCGCAGTTCGAACCTACAACATCATGCTTTCGGAATCGCGTGCCGTTGCGGCAGCCCTGATTGCAGTGGAAGGCTGAAAGAGCGGAGACTGATGGCGGAGCAGGTGGGAGACAAGGACACGTGCCTGACCATGTTGCGTGACATGGATCGTGATCGCTATCTGGCATGCCTTCTGTCGCCTGAAGACAAGCGCGCCGCTCTGTCCGCGCTCTACGCTTTCAACGCGGAAATCGCCCGCATTCGTGACCTTGTCCGCGAGCCGCTGCCCGGTGAGGTGCGCATGCAATGGTGGCGGGACCTTCTGGAAGGCACGCCACACGGCGAAAGCCTTGCAAACCCGATTGCCGCTGCTCTTCTTGACGCTATCGGCACGCACAATCTGCCGCGCAAGACCTTGCTCGATATGATCGAGGCCAGAATTTTTGATCTTTACGACGACGTTTTTGACGATCGAAATGCGCTGGAAGGCTATGCTGGAGAAACGGCATCAGCGTTGATCCAGCTTTCCAGCATCGTCCTTTCCCCTTCCGACGCAGCTATCAATGCCGAAGCCGCCGGCCATGCGGGCGTGGCCCAGGCGATGGCGGGTATGTTGCTGCTGATGCCGCTACACCGACGCCGAGGGCAGGTTTACGTTCCGCTGGATATGCTGTCCGCAGTTGGTTTGGATCGTGAGGCTTTTCTGGAAGGCAAGGATGCCGCAAGGATTGCTGCTGCCATCGAAATATTCTGCGTACACGCACTCGATCACCTGGAGAAAGCACGCATGGCGGTGGTACCCAAATCCGTGTTTCCAGCCTTCATTCCTGTTTCACTGACGGGACCGGTCATTGCAAACGCCAGACGGGCAGGGGCACGGCTTTTTGAGCAGGATATACAGCCCTCGCAGCTTCGCCGCCAATGGCAGCTTGCCAAGGCATCGTTCCTGCGACGGTTTTGACCCGCTCAATATTCGCGCAAGGCTTGCTGGTTAAGACTCGGCACTCATGAGAATGTTATCACCATCGAGAGCAGCCGCACGGAGCGACGTCTATGAACCCCGCAATCTGGATCGTCATCCTCTTTCCTGTCGGCATGCTCGGCTACTATCTGTTGCGCTTGCGACGTAACACGGACGACGACGACCGCGCTGATACCGGTCAGGCGATCATCGATTTTTCGCGTGCGTTCCCGACAGAAGCCATCCGCAGTCTGCATATGACATCCGACGGCATGACCGTGTTCGTGCGCCTTCATGACAACAAGGCCGGCTTCATGCGCAATATGGGCAGGCATCACGCCTGCATGATGCTTGATCCAGAGCGTATTCAGGTCGAGCCCCTGGAAAGCGGTGACGGATTTGTCGTCACCTTTATAGATTCACCGAAATACAGCGGCGCGTACCGTTTCAATACGGTCGGGGAAGCCGCGGAGGTTTCGCTGTGGCTGCTTGGGAGCTATCTTGAGGCCGCAGAGGTGAAACCCGGTGCGCCGATCGATCACGCCGCTGACGAGGCTGCTTCACCGCCATCGCCATCAGCCTCGACCTGAGCGAAAACCGGCGCCGGAACACCGAGCCACGCCGCACAATCGGTTAATGCCCGCTGGGCCATCAGTTGCCTCTTCATGATGGTCTTGTCCTTGCCCCGGAAGCGCTTGAGGCCTTCAGGCCGGACGATGGAGCCGGGTGCCAGTTCAGGGAACAATCCGAAATTGATGTTCATTGGCTGGAAGGAGCGTTTGCCAGGTTCTTCGTCCGTAGACAGGTGACCACCGGTGATGTGGCTGAGCAGCGAGCCTAGCGCTGTCGTGGCAGGAGGCAGGCTGACTGGCTCTCCTTTGCGCTCGGCACTGGCAAACCGTCCGGTCAGCAGGCCGATGGATGCACTTTCCACATAGCCTTCGCAGCCGGTGATCTGACCGGCGAACCGTACCGACGGGCGTGATTTCAGTCTCAAAGACGGATCGAGCAGGCGCGGAGAATCAATATAGGTATTGCGGTGCAAGCCGCCCAGACGCGCAAACTCTGCATTTTCGAGACCGGGAATCATGCGGAAAATGTCGGCCTGCGTGCCGTATTTCAGCTTGGTCTGGAAACCGACCATATTGTAGAGCGTACCCAGCGCATTGTCCTGGCGAAGCTGAACGACGGCATAGGCCTTGACGGTGGGGTTATGGGCGTTGGTGAGGCCCATGGGCTTCATCGGGCCGTGGCGCAACGTTTCACGACCACGTTCCGCCATGATTTCGATCGGCAGGCAACCGTCGAAATAGGGCGTGCCCTCCCATTCCTTGAAGCCGACCGTATCGCCAGCGATGAGAGCATCGATGAAGGCATGATACTGCGCTTCATCCATCGGGCAATTGATATAGTCCTTGCCATTGCCTCCGGGACCGACCTTGTCGTAGCGCGACTGGTACCAGCAGATATCCATATTGATGCTGTCACGGTGCAGAATCGGCGCGATGGCATCGAAGAAAGCCAGCGCGTCTTCCCCCGTCTCGGCCTGAATGGACGCGGCAAGAGCAGGGGATGTCAGCGGGCCGGTGGCGATGATGGTGTTGTCCCAGTCCTGCGGAGGCAGGCCGGAAATTTCCTCGCGAACAATTGTCACCAGCGGATGCGCCTCGAGTTCGGCCGTCACCGCTTCTGCAAAGCCATCGCGGTCCACGGCAAGCGCGCTACCGGCTGGCACCTTGTGTCTGTCAGCGCATGCCATGATCAGCGACCCGGCAAGCCGCATTTCCGCATGAATGACGCCAACTGCATTGGCGGTCGCATCGTCCGAGCGGAAAGAGTTGGAGCAGACGAGCTCGGCGAGGGATTCACCCTGATGCGCATCCGTGCCACGCACACCGCGCATCTCGTGCAGGATCACGGGAATACCGGCCTGAGCGATCTGCCATGCGGCTTCAGAGCCGGCAAGGCCACCGCCAATGACGTGGATAGGAGAATAAGTCTTGTCTTGCATCACGCACCCGCACCGCCCCACAGCACTGAAGTGCATTCGGGCGGACATGTTTGTCTGATTTGAGAGCCTGCCATTTTCAGGAGGCGATTTTGCGGATGAAGTACCACGGGACAGACCGGAGGCCAAACTTTTTCGGTGGTCGCGTTAGATATCCGAGGTCATCTTCGGGCAATGTCCGAGGATAGAGTGGACGAGGCGGCGTCAGAGTTTTGACGCCGCCAGTGAGATGAGAAGAGCGAAATTTAAGCCCTTAGCACCGCATTATCCGGGTCGAACGGGCTTTCGACGACGACTTCGGCATCGTAGAGATCGCCGAGGATTTTGATCTTGAGCTTTGTGCCAACCGCCGAATGATCCGGTGAGAGCATGGCAAGCGCCAGCGACTTGCCTATGCGCCATCCGAAGCCGCCAGATGTGGCACGGCCGACGACCTCGCCTGTGGCATCATAGATGGCTTCCGAGCCACGCGCGTCCACCGTGGTATTTCCCGTCACCACAAGCGTCGAGAAAATCCACTTAAGACCATTTTCCTTGCCAGCGACCACCGCGTCACGACCGATGAACTGCTTTTCCGGCTTGATAAAGCGGTCGAGGCCGGAGGTGTAGGCGTTATATTCCACCGACAGTTCGCGGCCCATGTTGCGGTAGGATTTTNCCAGCGACATGGAGACCATGGCGCGGATACCGAAAGGTTTGATGCCGAATTCTGCCCCTGCTTCCATCAGGCGGTCGAAGATATAGGTCTGCATTTCGATAGGGTGATGCAGTTCCCAGCCAAGTTCACCAACGAAGTTGACGCGCAACGCGTGGGCCGTTGCCACGCCGACCGAGATCTCCTTGGCGGTCAGCCACGGGAAATCCTTGTTGTCGAGGCTCGTGCGGGTGAGCTTTTTCAAAACCTCGCGCGACTTCGGACCGGCCAGCGCCAGAACGCCGTATTTCTGGGTGATCGGCTGCAAGACAACCGAGCCATCAGTTGGTGTCAAGCGGCGCAGGACGTCCTGGTCATGCGTTTCAAGACCACCGGCCGACACGAGACAGAAGCGGCCCGGTGCCCACTCATAGACCGTGAATTCAGCCTTCACGCCACCATCCTTGGTCAGGAGGTGGGTGAGGGCAATGCGCCCACGCTTCTTGGGAATGGCATTTGCCAAAATGCTGTCGAGCCATGCGCGTGCGCCGGGGCCGGAAACTTCCGTTTTTGCGAAGGCGGACATATCCAGTAAGCCGACACTTTCGTGGACGTGTTTCACCTCATTGCCGACGTGCTCGAAATAGTTCGAACGGCGGAATGACCATTTTNCAACGATGCGGCCATCATCCAACGCGGGCGCGTGGTTGTGGTTGGTGAGAACGTCGGCACCAACGCCAAGCTCCTCCGGCTTCAGAGCGTAACCATCCGGCACGAACCAGTTGGCGCGCTCCCAACCATAGACGCTGCCGAACACACCGCCGAGTTTTTNCAGTCGGTCATAGATTGGGGTCGTCTTCAAGGGGCGGGCTGCGGAGCGCTCTTCATCCGGATAGTGCATGGTGAAGACGTTGGCGTAGGCCTCTTCGTTTTTGGCGATGAGGTAGCCTTCGGTCGCATAAGGGCCAAAGCGGCGGGGATCGACGCCCATGAGGTCGAGCGTCGGTTCGCCATCGACGATCCATTCCGCAAGTTGCCAGCCTGCGCCGCCAGCAGCGGTAATGCCAAAGGAGTGACCTTCATTCAGCCAAAAATTCTTCAGACCCGGGGCAGGGCCGACAATAGGGTTGCCGTCAGGCGTGTAAGCAATGGCGCCGTTATAGACTTTCTTGATCCCAACTTCGCCGAAGGCCGGAACGCGGGCAATGGCCGCTTCGATATGCGGCATGAGACGGTCGAGTTCTTCCTGGAATAGCTCGTATTCGCTCTGGTCCGAGGGACCATCGACATAACAGACGGGAGCGCCGACTTCGTAGGGGCCCAGAATGAGGCCGCCTGCCTCTTCGCGCATGTACCATGCGCTATCGGATTCACGCAGGACACCCATTTCCGGCAGGCCTTGTTTGCGACGTTCCAGAATGGCTGGATGTGGTTCGGTGACGATGTACTGATGCTCGACCGGAATGACGGGAATGTTGATGCCCACCATTTCGCCGGTTTTGCGGGCGAAGTTGCCGGTACAGGAAATGACGTGCTCTGCAATGATCTCACCCTTATCCGTCGTCACCTTCCAGTGACCGTCCTCAAGCTGCTCCAGCGCGGTGACTGAGGTGTTGCGGTAAATGGTGGCCCCACGGTCGCGCGCGCCCTTGGCAAGCGCCTGAGTGAGATCTGCGGGTTGGATATAGCCGTCGTCAGGATGCTGGATTGCGCCGAGCAAGCCATCGGTCTCGCATAGCGGCCAGATTTCTTTGACCTCTTCCGGTGTCAAGAGCTTGTAATTGACGCCGATAGTTTCGGCAATACCGGCGTAATACATATACTCGTCCCAGCGGTCTTTGGTGCGGGCGAGACGAATGTTGGAGACTTTGGAGAAGCCGACATTCATGCCGGTTTCTTCTTGAAGTTCCTCATAGAATTTCACCGAGTATTTGTGGATCTGACCCACCGAATAGCTCATGTTGAACAGCGGCAGCAGGCCCGCGGCGTGCCAGGTGGAGCCTGATGTAAGTTCCTTACGCTCAATCAGAACGGCATCGCTCCAGCCTTTTCTGGCCAGATGATAGAGCGTCGAAACACCGACGACGCCGCCACCGATCACCACCGCCCGCGCATGTGTCTTCATGATGCAAGTTCCCCTTGAGGCATATTTGCCCGCATTTGTGCAGACTTTTTCCAACCAATATGGCGCAGACTATGCAATGTCGCACCGTCGCCCAAACGCCTGATTACGACACGCAAAAGGCTCGCCGCGACGGCGAGCCTTTTGACGATTTNCAAGTGTTGTGAGCGTCAGGCTTTACGGTTGCGCACGGAGGCTCTTGCTGTCTCGACTTCAGCATCCTTGGCGGGTTTATCCACATCATCTGGCTTGGGCATATCCGGCTTCGGCGTGGCGGCGGTGGCGGTTTGGGACACGAGGTTCTTGTCGCCTTCGTCAGCCATGAGAGCTGCCAGCGCCTGAGGATTACTGTCACCATCGACATGAATGTTCAGATTGCGCTGTTTCATGGGAATGCTGATTCCCTCTTGGTGGAATCGCTTCAATATTTCCATGCGCAGATTGTTCTTGACGGTGAGGCCATGACTCAGATCGGCCAGATGGAATCGCAGTTCGAAGTCCAGTGCAAATTCTCCGAAGCGCAGGAACTCTACATGGGGCTCCGGGTTGCGAAGAACCGGAGTCTGCTTCTTCACCAGTTCCAGCAGAATATCCATAACCCTCTGCGGATCCGTGTCATAGGAAACGGAAACGGGAATTTCCGCCCGCTGGATGCGATTTCGATGTGTCCAGTTGCCGACGGAGGAGTTGATGAATTCCGAGTTCGGCACGATGATCGATTGGCCGCGGAATGTCTCGATTTCGGTTGCGCGTACTGAAAGGCGCTTGACGGTGCCTTCGACCGTACCCGTCACCACCCAGTCGCCTACCTTGAACGGACGCTCTACCAGAAGGATGAGGCCAGAGACGAAGTTCGATACGATATTCTGCAAACCGAAACCGATACCGACGGACAAGGCGGAAGCAACGAGTGCTAGGCTTGAGAGATCGAGACCCGCCGACGAAATACCAAATATGGCGGCAACCACGACGCCGAGATAACCGATACCGGTACCAACGGAGTTACGTACCCCCGCATCCACCTGGCCCCGTGCCATAACGTTTCTGTCCAGCCATTTCTGGAACCAGCGCGTCACCGCATAGCCGACCACGAAAACGAGAATACCCGTGATGATGCTGATCAGCGAGATGGACGTCTTGCCGATGGAGAAACCCGTCAGTAGGCGGTAGGCCCAGCTTTCGATGTCACCCGGCTGAAAGCCCCAGGAAAAGAGAACCAGCGGCACGCCGAACGCAAGGGCTGCGCAGTAAATGCCAAGCCCCGCGGCAAGACCGGCTTGATCGAGCGGCACAGGCCCGAGCCCGAATCGTCTGCCAAGGTAACGTCCGACGAGCGTCTCTGCAAAGATGCCCTGCTTGGAGATGGCACGGCCAGAGAGGATGCCGATATAGACGGTCGCCAGGACGGCGCCTGTCGAAACGATCTGCGTTGCCAGAAAACGCGCCAGACCCACATAGCCGGTCAAACAAGCACCAATCAGCAGCAAGCCGCCGAAACGCAGAAGCGCAGAAAGCCAGCGCGGCATGCGTTGGTCACGACCATCTCCGTCGATATCCGTGCTGGCCAGCGGCTTGAGGAAAGACAGGGCAAACAGAATAATGCCGATGATGATGGAGGCGACGAAGCTTTTGGCGACGGTGAGGATAAGCGGGGAATTCAGCGTTTCACTGATGGTGCTGAACAGGTAGTCGAGGCCGTTGACCAGCGCCATCACGAGCATCGCGGACGAGATGATATGCGCACCGCGCGTCGAAACCTTGAGCAGGCGCCATTCAGACTGTGTCGGCGAAAAGATCGCATAAGTCAGGCGCGACACGAAGTAGATGAAAGCGATGACAGACATCGCCACGAAAACGATCGGCGCGATATCCGGTCGCAAAACCCCGAAATTATCGAGAAGAAATGCAGATGCGGACATGAACAGGAAGACGGACATCGATTGCACGGTGGTCGACCAGAATGCTACCGACAAGCGCCGCAGATAGGACGGCTCGCCCGAAAACGCCCGCCGCTCCATTCGATGTCCCAAAAAGCGGTAACCACCCACCATGAACAGGAGTGCCGCCACGATGGATAGTGTCACAGCCCCGAACATCGATAGGCGTTTGTAATTCCACACGAAGATTGCCCAGCCTGTCAGGGAATTGCTGAGCGACGAAATCTCGCCGACAAATTCTGTTCCCGCTTCCGCCAGAACCGGCAGCGAGATTTCCGTGCGCTTGAACAGGGTGGCGGCAAAAAGACTGCGACGAAGATTGGTGATGGTGTTGGAAAGACGAGATGCGCTTGCCGAAACGTTCTCGGCGTCACCAAGGACGGCGTTAATCTGCGCTTTTTCCGCATTCAGCTTGTTGCGTTCGTCAGTGACGACGCTGGCCTCGGGAGGGGCGCCATCCTTGGGGGGCTCTCCAAGCGACGTGACCCGTGTGCTGATTTCATCCAGTCGTGTTCGAAGGTGGGCAACGGTGGCGGCAGCGTTGCCCGCGAGATCATCGGCTTTGCCTTTGAGATCGACAAGCTTGGCGTCGTCATTGCCCTTGTTGTCGATCTGCTGGGTGATATCGGCGAGAGTCGCCTTGTCTTTGACAAGTCGGGCTTCTGCCTTCTGCGCGACCGGCAAAACCGAATCCTCGCTGACCGCATCTGGCGTTTGCGCCAAAACCGTTTGCGCGGGAATGATCCACAAAGCCATGAAAGCGAACAGGACAGGCAGCAGCCATCCCTGCCGTTTGGAGAATGTCATCGTGAACGCCCTTCTACTCTTTCCGAATCACTGCGCCAAAGTAGTTGGCGACCAAAAGGTTTCAAGCGTTTCGCCCCGGAAAATGGCATCAGCAGGACACCTTGAAGAAACTATCAGAATCGCCAAGTATGATGATGCAGTAACCGAGGAGGAAATTATGGAATCTGCTGGTATTGGCTGGATAGCCGCAATCATCATCGGTGGCATCGCCGGTTGGCTCGCTGAACAGTTCATGAAGAGCAATATGGGTGTTTTCATGAACATCATTCTGGGGATCGTGGGCGCCATTGTCGCCAACGCAATCCTCGCGGTATTCGGCGTGGTCCTGACGGGCTGGATCGGATATCTCATTGCAGGCTTCGTCGGTGCTTGCATTCTCATCGCCATCGCAAGAGCGTTCCGGCGCTGAGGACAAAAANGACAATCTGATTGAAANGGCTGCGTTTCCAGTCTCTTCCAGCGCGGATTTGATTTTNCGAACATGAAANTTGAAGAAATTTCATTTCCACGCTGGACAATCAGAATGATCCTCTTTATACGGCCAATCACACCGTCAGACACGGCGGCGGCGGGTGATTAGCTCAGTTGGTAGAGCAGCTGACTCTTAATCAGCGGGTCNTAGGTTCGAGCCCTACATCACCCACCAAATCTTCTTTCAAGAGATTGACATTGTTGAATTTTACCGCTTTTTGCGGTTGCGCCTTCTCCCCAAATATCTTCTTATAGTCGAAAATTTCGTTGGATTCCGCAAAGCGGTCTTATTCTCCTGCTTAGTGCGTGACATGAGAGCTGTCACCAACATATTGATCCTGGTCGCGGGAGTTGCAGTCAGTGGTCTTGTCGCCGCTTTTACCGTCACTGTCGTTGCGGAAGCCAGTCAGTCGCGTTCATGTCTTGAGGAGGCTTGCGGGTACGCAGCTGTTTTCATGGCGTTCCCGCTGGCCTGGTTCATCCTGTTTNCGCTCTTCGTCATGGCAATGCTGATCTGGCGACGGAAACCGCGACAGGACTGCTGGAAGTAGTGCTCCCTCCGTTGTTTCCCGGCCAGGTTTTGGATTTTGATGAGATTCATGCTCATACAAGGCTTTNCCACGGTTTCATCGCGCCTCTTGAACTTGACACTAGCATTCATATAGCCGACTTTGCAGCCGCTGGGGGATTCGATCCAACGCCTGTCGCTTTATCGCGGCTGGCTTTTCGAATGTGTAAATGTACGCATGTTTTGCCGTTGGAAGCGGGACAATGCGAAAGAATGGAGTGCTTTAATGCGCGCTTTGATCAATTCCCCGTCGCTTTCGGTCGACACCATGGATTATCAGGCTGAATGCCAATTCGCCTTGGAGCCATCGATTCATGGTCTTCTGGAGAAAGCCGAAGGTGCAGGTTGGGACCGAAAACATGCTGTTCTGGCCATTGTCGCGCTTGTCAGCGGTCAGGTATCTGAAAACGACTTCACGGAAGACCGTCTGCTGTCCTGAGGGCAAACCGCACCTGGAACCTGATTGCTTCATCAGAAGCGCCCAGTCGATCCAAACGTGTGTGAAACACGCAGTAAACACAAAACCCGCCGATCGCTCGGCGGGTTTGTTTTATTCGGGGTAGCTCAATTCGTTCACGCCGCCTGTTTGGGCAGGCTGTTCATATCGATGACGAAACGGTAGCGGACGTCGCTCTTGATCATGCGCTCATAGGCTTCGTTGATCTGGTCGATGTTGATCATCTCGATATCGGCAGTGATTCCATTTNCAGCACAGAAATCCAGCATCTCCTGCGTCTCGGCAATGCCGCCGATCATGGAACCTGCAAAAGTCTTGCGGCCCGGGATGAGGCTGAAGGCGTGGACGGAGAGCGGCTTTTCAGGCGCCCCGACCTGCACCAGCGCACCATCGCGCTTCAACAGTGCCAGATAGGAGTCGATGTTATGGTCTGCTGCTACGGCGTCGATGATGAGATCGAGGCTGGAGGCAGCCTTCTTCATCTGCTCGGCGTCTTTCGAAACGATGACTTCATGCGCGCCAAGGCGCTTAGCGTCATCTGCTTTGCCGGGGGAGGTGGTGATCATGACAACGGTCGCACCCATGGCGCTGGCGATCTTGACAGCCATATGGCCGAGACCACCGAGGCCGACCACGCCTACACGGGTGCCAGGACCAGCATTCCAATGGCGCAGTGGCGAATAGGTGGTAATGCCTGCGCACAGCAGTGGCGCTGCTGCAGCAGCGTCCAGGCCTTCGGGGATGTTCAGCACATAGCGGTCGTCTACGACCACATGCGATGAATAACCGCCGAGCGTATGGGCATCGCCGCCCATGGCCTTATCCGGTGAGTTGTAAGTGCCGGTCATGCCGTTTTCGCAATATTGCTCGAGGCCTTCTGCGCAGCTGTCACAGCCGCGGCAGCTATCCACAATGCAGCCCACGCCGACGCGGTCGCCTGTTTTGAACTTGGTGACTTCGGCACCGACACGGCCAACACGGCCGACGATTTCGTGGCCGGGAACGCACGGGAAAAGCGAGCCTGCCCATTCTGCGCGGGCGGTGTGGATATCCGAATGGCAAACGCCGCAGAATTCAATCTCGATCTCGACGTCGCGCGGGCCGGGATCACGGCGCTTTATCGTGGAAAGTTTCAGCGGGGAGGAGCCATCATCGCAGGCATAGGCTGATGTCGTGAACATGAAATGTCACCTGTCTTAGGTTTATCGGATGGGGGCAGACAGCTAGATGGATATCCAGGTCTGCGTGTTGGAAACGTCGGTCGATACAGAAGGTTGCGGCCGGGCATCAGCCCATGTGTCGAACCGCTTCATTTTCCGTCGCGCCAAATACCTCTTCGAAGGCCTGGCGCAAGAAAATATCGACGTCTTCAATCATAACCGGCAATCCCAGATCGACAAGACTGGTCACGCCATATTTCGTGATGCCGCAGGGAACGATGCCGGTGAAATGCGAGAGATCAGGATCGACATTGATCGACAGACCATGAAAACTTACCCATTTGCGCAGACGGATGCCGAGCGCCGCAATCTTGTCTTCGCTGACGGCGCCATCCGGCAATAAAGGTTTTTCAGGACGACGTACCCACACACCAACACGGTCTTCACGCCGCTCTCCGCGTACATTCATCTTGTCGAGTGTGCGGATGATGACGTCTTCCAGGGCGGCCACATAGGCGCGCACATCCTGTTTGCGGCGCTTGAGATCCAGCATGACGTAGACGACGCGTTGGCCGGGGCCGTGGTAAGTATACTCACCGCCGCGCCCGGTGGCGTATACTGGAAAGCGGTCTGGCTGTATCAGGTCCGCGGAATTGGCGCTGGTGCCCGCAGTGTAAAGGGGAGGGTGTTCCAGCAGCCAGACCAGTTCGTTGGCTTTGCCATCTGCAATCGCCGCGACTTCGCGTTCCATCTCCTGGCTTGCCTGTTCGTAAGGCACAGGCGCATCGGAGATTCGCCAGCGAACGGGCGGTGAGCCGGGAATTGCCAGCATTTCTGTCTGGATATCGGTGCGTGTTAGCATGAAAAGTCCTTTCCACAGCCTTCTCGCAGAATGATTTCCAGGCTGCAAGCCCGGCATTTGCGGGCTTCTTTCATATAGGAACGACGCGCCAGATTTTTAATTTCAAAANTCTGTCATGACGCTCTTGTGCACCCAAAGTGCTTTTGGTACATGCACCTTCGTCGGCGCAAGTCGGCTCTACCACGATGCGGTCGTGGCGGAATTGGTAGACGCGCAGCGTTGAGGTCGCTGTGGGGCAACCCGTGGAAGTTCGAGTCTTCTCGACCGCACCAAAGAAACCCGCTTCGGCGGGTTTTTTCTTTTTAAACAGTATGTTCCATGCGTTTGTTGATGTGAATTCTCCGGCGTCGGCAACCTGTTAACGCTGGCGGCTTCGAGCTGCTGCGGTGCGGCGTTTGCTAACCTGTTTCTTCGCAACACGTGTTCTGGGCTTCCGCGTAGTCGTCGCCTTATCGCCTAGGGCGGCTTTGATGATGCTGCCTAAGATGCCGCCTGAAACTGACGTGGAGGCTTTCGCACGACGTTTGGTTCGCCGTGTTTGTCGCACACCTGTTTTCTTGAGGATTTCTGACATTGCGCCTTTCACGACGCCACTGATCAACTGGTCAACGATTTTCGACAACTGTGCCTCACATGCCTATAAAATGTCATCATTNATAATATAGGTGCGGCACCCAACATCAAGCGATCTTTCGGGGTTGCCCGCTCTAGGATTGCTTCTCATGACGAAAGTTTCGTCGCGACTCGTCTTTTATTTCCCCGGTTTCGATCCGCTCGATGCGGCAGCGCACCAGCGTCGCTATGAGCGCAGTGCTACGCAATCGGGCAAGACATTTGGTATCGCTTACACGGTGGGCGGTGTCACTCAAACGGCAGCGGGTAGCCGTATGGAGGTGGAGGCCCTACACGATGGCCATACAAATCAGTCCACTATCTTCATCCATGATCATAATGCGCTTATTTCACAGCTACGCGCGGCTTCCCTCTGGAAACAGATCGCGCTCGGTTTCAAGGCTGGTGCAGGCATCATCCGAGAGGGCGGAGCCTTCGCCTATTTCCGCCATGCCTGGCGATTCGGGCTGTTTTTNCTATTCCCGTTTCTATTCATCTCACTGGGGATCGCTGCCGCTCTATTGATTGCGGCGCTGCCGCTGCTGATCGGTGTTTCCACGCTTTTCTGTCTTCTCACCATTCCGCTTGGCTACCTCTTCTTCGCAAAAGGCGTGATGCCGTTTTCGGAGCGGTTTCACACCCTGCACCTATTTGCGGACTGGCGTTTTGCGCTCGCGGTAGGGCGTGACGAACCGTTGGCGAGGGATTGGATCGAGGACAAGGCGCATCGCGTACTGACGGCGCTGGAGCAGAGGTCAGACGAGGTTCTGTTCGTATCCCACAGCATGGGCGCAAGTCTGGCGCTTGCCGTTGCTGGCCGGGTGCTGGAGTTGAAGGCGGATGCCTTCGATAGTCGAAAGGTCTCGTTCGTCACGCTGGGGGGCGCTGCCCTTCAATGTGCGCTGCTATCCAGCGCGTCGCGGCTGCGCCAGAGCATTGGTGTCATGGCGCGTCATGGCGATCTGAATTGGTTCGATATCCAGTGCCTGACCGACCCCATCCATCTCTACAAGTGTCATACGGCGAAGCTTTCAGGGCACGGTGATGCCGGACAGCCGAAGATCGTGCCGATCCGTTTTAAGCATTCGCTATCGGATGAGCGCTACCGGAAAANCAAGAGCAATTTTTNGCGCATGCACCGTCAATATGTGTTGGGTTCTGACCGCAAATCGGGCTTCGATTTCACGTTGCTGACAGCAGGGCCGTTGCCCGTCGCCTCCTTCGCGGACTTGCGCTCCGACAAGCCGCCACAAATGTAAAAAGGCCCGCGCGAGGTTTCGCGCAGGCCTTTGATCTTGAGGACGTTTGGTTATTCCGGCGCGGACGTCTGCAAGGCGAGGGCATGCAGAACGCCGCCCATATTGCCCTTTAGTGCGTCATAGACCATCTGGTGCTGCTGCACGCGGCTTTTGCCCTTGAAGGCTTCTGCCACGACTTCTGCCGCGTAGTGATCGCCGTCACCGGCGAGATCACGAATGGTTACTTTTGCTCCGGGAATTCCGGCCTTAATCATGTCCTCAATGTCGCCGGGCTTCATTGGCATGGTATGTCTCCTCGATTATTCTGCAGCGGCGAGAAACTCGCCATCCATGAACTGAGGGAACCACGATTCATGGGCCGAGCGCAATTCATTAATCTCGACGGCGCGAGCCGTACCCAGCTTTACGGAGGAGCCGCCGGTCCTGCCGATAGCAACGAGCGAAACGCCTTCTGCTGCCGCCTGCGCGGTGACGGTTTCAAGGTTCTCCTGGCTGACCGTCAACACATAACGGGCCTGATCTTCGCCATAGAATGTCAGGACAGGATTGTGTCCTTCGACGGCATCCACGGTGGCACCGATATCGGACGCCATCGCCATTTCGGCAACAGCAAGTGCCAGGCCACCGGACGAGCAATCGTGGACTGCGCTGGTCAGGCCACCGGTGATGATGGCGCGGACGAAATCGCCGGTCTTCTTTTCGTGGGCCAGATCCACATGCGGCGCAGGGCCATCGGTGCGGCCATGGACATCGCGCATATAGACAGACTGCGCGATGTGTGAGCCCAGCCCCTCCGGAGCGCCCGCGAGAAGAATGACCTCATCGCTGGCTGCGAAGCGAATGCGGGCCATCTTGCCCCAATCGGCCATCAGGCCGACGCCACCAATGGTTGGCGTGGGCAGGATCGCCTGACCGTTGGTTTCGTTGTAAAGCGAGACGTTGCCGGAGACGATCGGGAATTCCAGAGCGAGGCAGGCTTCGCCAATGCCCTTGATGGCATGGACGAGCTGGCTCATGATTTCAGGCTTTTCCGGATTGCCGAAGTTCAGGTTATCGGTGGCGGCCAGCGGCAGCGCGCCAGTTGCGGTGATGTTGCGCCAGCATTCGGCAACGGCCTGTTTGCCGCCTTCGAAGGCGTCTGCCTCAACATAGCGCGGGGTAACGTCAGAGGAGAAAGCCAGCGCCTTCTTGTCATGCCCCTCGACGCGGACAACACCGGCGTCACCGCCCGGTAGTTGCAAGGAATTTCCCTGGATTAGCGTATCATACTGCTCATAAACCCAGCGACGCGACGAGTTGTTGGCAGAACCGACGAGCTTCAGAAGCGCGTCGGCGATATCGGCTTCCGGCACATCATCTTTCGCCAAAGGTGCTGGCACCTTGGCAGACGTCCATGGGCGGTCATATTCGGGGGCTTCGTCGCCCAGTTCCTTGATCGGCAGGTTGGCGACTTCTTCGCCATTGTGCAGAACGCGGAAGCGCAGGTCGTCGGTCGTCTTGCCGACGATGGCGAAGTCCAGACCCCATTTGACGAAGATCGCCTTGGCGACCTCTTCCTTGGAAGGCTCGAGAACCATGAGCATACGCTCCTGGCTTTCCGACAGCATCATTTCGTATGCGGTCATGCGTTCTTCGCGAACCGGAACCTGATCAAGGTTGAGTTCGATGCCGAGGTCGCCCTTGGCACCCATTTCGACGGCAGAGCAGGTAAGGCCAGCGGCGCCCATGTCCTGAATGGCGATGACGGCGCCCGTCTTCATCAGTTCAAGGCAGGCTTCCAGCAGGCACTTTTCGGTGAAGGGNTCGCCGACCTGAACGGTAGGACGCTTTTCTTCGATGGATTCGTCGAACTCGGCCGACGCCATGGTCGCACCGCCGACGCCGTCACGGCCTGTCTTTGCGCCGAGATAAACGACCGGCAGGCCAACGCCTTTGGCTTCCGACAAGAAAATCGCGTCTGACTTAGCGAGACCCGCTGCAAAAGCGTTGACGAGAATGTTGCCGTTGTAGCGCGCGTCAAACTCGACTTCGCCACCGACTGTCGGAACGCCGAAGGAATTACCGTAGCCACCGACGCCGGCAACGACGCCAGCTACGAGGTGGCGGGTTTTCGGATGATCCGGCGAGCCGAAGCGCAGCGCGTTCATGGCGGCGATTGGGCGCGCACCCATGGTGAAGACATCGCGCAGGATGCCGCCGACGCCGGTTGCTGCGCCCTGGTACGGCTCGATGTAGGATGGGTGGTTGTGGCTTTCCATTTNGAAGACGACGACGTCGCCGTCATCGATATCCACAACGCCTGCGTTTTCGCCAGGGCCCTGAATGACGCGCGGACCCGTCGTCGGCAGGGTCTTCAGCCACTTCTTGGACGATTTGTAGGAGCAGTGCTCGTTCCACATCGCGGAGAAAATGCCAAGCTCGGTAAAGCTCGGCTCGCGTCCGATGAGGTCGAGGATACGCTGGTATTCATCGGGCTTCAGCCCATGGGATGCAATGAGTTCCGGGGTGATCTGGATATGATTTGGAAGTGTCATAGGTCTCACGGGGTTCGAGCCGGTACGGGAGTTTCCGGTTCTTTATCGCAAGAGACGGCATCGTGCGACAGGAAAATGTCCTGAGTACCCCGCAAAATCGGCCTTTAACCCAATTTTCATAGCTTGTCTCGCGTGTCAGGCTACGCCTTCATAGCCGGCAGAGCCATTGTCCAGCAGTTGTCGTAGTATGCCGAAGGCTTCGGTAAGCTCGTCGCGGGTTTNGGGGGCGGAAAAACTGATGCGTACCCGGTGATAGATTTTTNCCGATCGCCCGGCTTTGAACTCATCCTCGTCATCTATGAGGATGCCTTCCTTCATGGCCGCACTGCGGAACGTACCTGATAGCCAAGGTTCCGGTAATTTGAGCCACAGGAAAGGAATATCAGGCATCGAATTGAATTCGAAATCCGCAAAGGCGCTGCGGGCAATCTGCTCACGCGCATTGATCTCTTCGGTGACGTTGCTGCGTATGTCATGCGCATCGCCGCTATTGACCATACGGGCGCAGAGTTCAGCCAGCAGGAATGGCAGGCCGCCGGTCATCATGGCGTGGGAAATGCGGATGCGCGAGGCGAAGTTCGATGGGCAGGCCACCCAGCCGCCACGCACGCCAGCCGAAACGGATTTCGACAAGCCGCCGACGACAAAAGTGAGGTCAGGCGCGAATTCAGCGATCATCGGCGGCTGGTCGATGACCATCGCGCCGTAGAGGTTATCTTCTATGATCCAGACATTGTACCGGCGGGCGATATCGGCAATGGTACGGCGGCGATCTTCGGGAAGCGTCGCGCAGGTGGGGTTTTGACCCGTCGGCATGAGGAAANTCATCTTCGGATGCTGCTGCGCGCAGACCCGCTCGAAGTCTTCAGGGATGATACCCTGCTCATCGCTTTCCACCAAAGACGCGCGGCGTCCGGCCAAAATCGCGGCTCTAGCAATCTGAGAATAGGTGACGGGCTCAAAAACGATCCGATCGCCTGGCGATGTCATGGCCGTAATGACACCCATGATGGCCGCATGAGCGCCGAGGGTAGGGACAATGCTGTCCCCCGTGGGCGACCAGCCGCCCTGGCTCAGCCAGCGTACACCGGCCTGCGCCCATTCCTGCGGAAATGCCCGCGCATAGTCGGTGATCTGCAGCGAGCATTCCTTGACGATCTCGGAGATATGCCGGTCGATCAATAGGTTTTGACCGATATCAGGCGCAGCCGTCGTGTTTAGGCGAAACTTGTTTGGTGTATCGGAAGTAGGCCGCGTGCCGCCGAAGGATGCGGCTGCTCGTTCTGGCTTGGCGGCCGGGCTGGGTGTCTGGCTGGCATTCACATAGGTTCCGCGTCCAACTTCACCGCTAACCAAACCACGCTCGTGAATGAGCGAATAAGCGCGGCTGATTGTACCGATTGTCACCCCTAGATCGAAAGCGAGATTTCGCTGAGGCGGTAGTTTTGCGCCAGCGGCAAGGACGCCGTCCGAAATCGCAGCTTCGATCTGGTCAGCGAGCCGGATGTAAAGCGGGCTTGTACCATCGGCGAGGTTTGGTATCCAATTTGTCATGGTGACAATTTCTACATTGTATTCATTGTCACGTCAATTGTATCTATAAACACGAGTTCAATGAGGGACGCTTTGCGGTGATAGGTGCAATATGCTTAAGATGGATCAATATATCAGTACAATAGAAACAATGTATCCCGACGGATATCAGCGCGAGCGGGTTTTTCGGGATAGCGGCGACATGGTTGCACCTCAGTCACTGAAGGTAGCGCGCGGTTTCATTGGACGATTGATCGAGGCAATTGCGCTTTGGAAGAGCAAACGTGCTGGCAGGCTTGCGCTTCGCGAGCTGACCGATGAACAATTATGTGACATCGGCATCAGCAGACAACAGGCTCGGGATGAGGCGCAAAAGGCGTCATTCCCATCCTGGCCGACGCGGCCGCTTTGATATCTTTNGATATCTAACGCGAAACGTAATTTTCCGCCGCAATGTGACGCTGTGTTCCCAAGGTGTCACACCGTTGTCGGTAGACCCGCCATGCGCCAGTCCCAACCGGTGCTGGCGGGGTTTNGTCTTTACGAGCAGCCCTTGCCGCCATTTACCCAACGCTTCACGTCTGTAGTGATACGGGCCGCATGCGGTTCATTCATGGCAGGTCCGAAGGCGTCAACCTTGGCCGGGTTGCCTTCCGCCTGAACCACCAACATTGGGCGCGATTCAGGGCTGTTGCGCGGCACCAGCAAAATACGTGGGCGACCGGAGAATGAATTGAGCTCAGGTGCAAGGCGGTAAGCCTTGAACGCCGGATCGCCAGACTTGAACCAGCAGGCATTGGCACCCAGCGCCACACGCTCCATGACGGGCAGCGCTGCCTGCGATGAGGCCGAGGAAGCTGCTGGCTTTTTTNCGGACTGGCAGGCCGCCAGAGACAGCGCGATGAGGCCGAGGTTTGCAATGTTGAATGCGGTACGACGGGGCAGGCGGTTCATCGCTTCAATCCATAAACGTGGGATGTAAAAAANGCCGGTATAAACCGGCTTTATTAATAATTAGGCGGCGATCACGCCCAGTGCGGACGCAAACAGCGCGCGTCCATCATTGCCACCGTGAGCGGCTTCGATCAGGTTTTCCGGATGCGGCATCATGCCGAGAACATTGCCCTTGGCATTGATGATACCGGCGATGTCATTCAGAGACCCATTCGGGTTGGTGCCTTCGGCATAACGGAACACGACCTGCCCCTTGTCTTCGATTGACCTCAGTTGCTCCGGCTCTACGAAATAGTTGCCATCATGGTGGGCAACGGGAGAGCGGATGATCTGGCCCTTGTCATAAGCGCGGGTGAATTCTGTGTCGTTATTGACGACTTCGAGCTTCACTTCGCGGCAGACGAATTTGAGCGATGCATTGCGCATCAGCGCACCGGGCAACATGCCAGCTTCGACCAATATCTGGAAGCCATTGCAGACACCAAGAACCTTGACGCCTTTTTCAGCTTTTTCGCGGATGGCCTGCATGACCGGCATCCGTGCGGCAATGGCACCGCAACGGAGGTAATCGCCATAGGAAAAGCCGCCGGGAATGACGATCAGGTCCACATCGGGAATCTCTGTTTCGGTCTGCCAGATGGTGACAGGAGCCTTGCCGGAAATCCGTGTCAAAGCCGCGATCATGTCACGGTCGCGATTGAGGCCCGGAAGCTGGACGACTGCGGATTTCATGGTGTCGACTCCTGAGCGTCAGAGAATAGCGATAGAGTAGTTTTCGATCACCGTGTTGGCGAGGAGCTTTTCGCACATCGCCTTAAGGTCGGCTTCGGCTTTCGCCGGGTCGGCTGCATCCAGTTCCAGATCGAAGACCTTGCCCTGACGGACCTGGCCGACGCCATCGAAACYGAGRCTGCCAAGCGCACCTTCGATTGCCTTACCCTGCGGATCGAGAACGCCGTTCTTCAGCGTAACAGTCACCCGTGCCTTGATCACCTGATGCTCTCCTGATGTCACTTGACCAGAACCGGGCCGGTGCCGCGGATTGGTTCATTTTCGTTGATGATGCCGAGACGACGCGCAACTTCCGAATAGGCTTCGACAAGCCCACCCATATCGCGGCGAAAACGGTCTTTGTCCATCTTTTCCTGCGTTTCGATGTCCCACAGACGGCAGCTATCAGGGGAAATCTCATCTGCCAGAACAATGCGCATCATGTCGCCTTCGAACAGGCGGCCGCATTCGATCTTGAAATCGACGAGCTGGATGCCGACACCGAGGAAAAGACCGGAAAGAAAGTCGTTGACGCGGATGGCGAGCGCCATGATGTCATCAAGCTCGGCCGGGTTCGCCCAGCCAAAAGCGGTGATGTGTTCTTCGGAGACCATCGGATCTTCGAGTGCATCCGATTTGTAATAGAACTCGATGATTGAGCGTGGCAGAACAACGCCTTCATCGATGCCAAGCCTTTTTGAGAGCGAGCCAGCGGCGACGTTGCGTACGACGATCTCAAGCGGAATCATCTCCACTTCCTTGATCAACTGCTCGCGCATGTTGAGGCGGCGGATGAAGTGCGTCGGAATGCCGATTTTATTGAGATGCGTGAACACATATTCGCAGATGCGGTTGTTCAAAACACCCTTACCATCGATGACTTCGTGCTTCTTCTTATTGAAGGCAGTTGCGTCGTCCTTGAAGAACTGGATGAGAGTTCCCGGCTCTGGACCTTCGTAAAGGATCTTGGCCTTGCCTTCGTAAATACGGCGGCGACGGTTCATATTAACAAATCTCTTGGTTGGCGCCGGTGGGCGGCGTTCGTTTCGTCAGTTGAAGCGGTCCCATAAAGGAAANGAAGCAATTCCACAATGAGGCAGGGCCACGTTCGCTTCAATTCTGGCCTTTGCATGTTGCTTCTACGAGGTGGTGAAGCACGCGCTAGGCCTTTTCAACAGGTTTATTTTACAACGATAGACACATGGTACAGAAAAACACCACGCCATGATATCCGGGTTAAAATTATGTTTNGGGCAAAAGAAACTTGAAATATGGCATCAATATCCACGCCTATAGACAAAGGGCCTTCACTTGGGCGCAACAACGCCAACGGCTTTGGCAGATGTTGACCGTGACCTGTGACGAGAAGCCTCCCGCCATCCGGCGGTTGCAACGAACGCCCCCACCTGATCGGCCGGGAGTGGACGACACAAAGCGTAACCTTGAAGCGAATCGCAGCCAATATCTTGCAGGATGCGGATATGCTCTGCCGTCTCTACGCCCTCCGCCACCACCTTGATACCCAGCGAGTGGCCGATATCTATAATGGAACTCAGCAGTTTGCGTTGCTCGGTCGATTGCGGCGCCAGACGTACGAGCTCGCGATCCACCTTCAATGTGCTCGGATTGACCCTCAAAAGTCCAATGATCGAGGCGTGACCGGTACCGAAGTCATCGATTTCGATGTCGATGCCCAATTGGCGCAACTTCTGCATATTGTGAATGGTGATGTCGTCGCTGTCATCGAGGAAGATGGATTCGAGCAATTCAAACGACAGTGTTCCCGGCTGGATATGAAGGCCATCAAGCGTTGCCATCAGGCCGGGGTCGTGCAGACGCCGTGCGGACACATTGACTGACACCTTGGGTATGGGAATGCCAGCCGTCTGCCATCGCCTGAAATCCGCCAGCGCCTTTTCAAGAATGACGCCATCGATGGCTGCTACGGCATCGAGGTCTTCCGCGATTGCGAGAAACTTGTCCGGCGTCAAAATACCTTCGACCGGGTGATTCCACCGCGCTAGCGTCTCCGCTCCTGAAATGTCCAATGTCTTCGCGTCGAACTGTAACTGGTAGTAGGGAACGAACTCGTCTCGCTCCAGTGCCGTCAGTATCTCGTCGGAAACACGTTTCGTATTGATCAGCCAGTCCTGCGTATCGGTCGAGAAAAACTCACATCTGTTGCGACCGCGCTTTTTGGCATTGTAGAGCGCGATATCCGCATTCAGAAGAACCTGTTTGTAATCCAGATTCGGTCCGATGCCGCAGGCGATTCCAATGCTGGCACCGAACCGGCATTCGTGCCCCTCGTAAAGAACGGGCTTGCGAAGCTCTTCGATGAGCCTGTTGGCGAGCGCCGCGATAACGCTCGTGTTGCCGTAAAAGGGCGATAGAAATACAAACTCGTCGCCGCCGATGCGCGCAGCGAAGTCACCGGGTTTCAGGTTGTCACGTAACATGTCTGCGACATGTTTCAGAATCGCGTCGCCCGTATGATGGCCTAGCGTGTCATTGATCTGCTTGAAGCGATCAAGATCGATATGCAGGATTGCTATGCCCATCTGACTCTCGCTGCAGTCTGCGGTACGCTTGCCAAGCACGTCGTCCAGACAGCGGCGATTTGGCAAGTCGGTTAGATAATCATGCATCGCATTGTGTTCGATGCTGACTCTTGCTTCTTCCAGGTCGATGTTACGCGCTTCCGCAAGTGCTTTCTCGCGCTCCAACTCCTGCCGCAGAAGCACATCTGCGGTGACGTCCCAGTTCACTCCGATCATTTTCTTGCTGCCATCGATATCGATGAAGGGCAGCGACCGCGCGCGTATATAGCGTAGTGCGCCATCCGGTAATATGATCCGGTAGTCTTCCGAAANTGGCTGAAGTTTGTCGATCTTGTTCGAGACGTTGTCTCCGACCCTGCCCAGATCATCGGGGTGAACGCGCGATTCCCATAGCCCGCCAATCTTGACGGGCATACTTCTATCGACGCTGTACATTTCGTACATGCGACCGTCCCAGGTGGTTTCGCCAGCTTCGAAATCCACCTCGAACACGCCGACCTGAGACGCTTCGAGCGCCACTTTCAGGTGACGCGAAATACGCTCCATCTGATGTTCGCTGGCTTTGCGTTCGGATACGTCCATATCTGTGCCGACAATGCGGACGGGTCTGCCATTCTCGTCGCGCTCTACGCAGGCCCCGCGACATTCGATCCAGACCCAGTGGCCTTGCTTATGACGTTCTCGATACTGGAAGGAGACATAGGCAGGATCACCTGCGTTCTGCCGTTCGATGCAATACAATGTGTGTTCGCGATCATCGGGATGAAGCAACTCCAGCCATTTGTCGAAATCCGTTTCGATCGGCTCGTCAGGTGTCAAGCCGCGCATAGCGCGCCATGTATCGGAGCCATACATTTCGCCGGTTACGAAATTCTGGTCCCATACGCCGGACAGCGAGTTGACGAGTGCGTTGTTCCAGCGGCTTTCGCGGAACGCTATTTCTTTCTCTCGCGCCCGCTGGTCGCTGATGTCAGTCAACTGCACCAGTACAGTGGAATTGCGACCAGAGCCGATATTGCTAAAAGACAATACGGCGTGCCGTTCCGCCGCTTCAGCGCCGTTTAGCCGTACCTCCAACGTTACAGGTGATCCACATGCCAAACTGCCAAGAGCAGCAGTTACGCTACCGTGATCATCCGGGTGAACGAAATCCAGAATATGAACCTGGTGATCTGACGCAACGAAAGTAAGGTTTGATGAAACGTAGAAGATTTTACCGCTCTTGTTGATGTGAAGGGCGGGAACTGGCAGGGCGTCAAGAAACTCTATCGGCAACAGGTCCTGATTCACGCGATCCTGCCATATGTTATTAGAAAAAATCTTACACGAACGGGCGCGTATAATCCTCACATTACTGTCGCAGACTTAAGTCCGCATTAAAAGATAGCGTGACGTTTCCAACCTGTAATTTTAAATCCGTATTTTAGTAAATTTAGTCGGGGAAACCTTCGGGTCGTTTCAGCTTGCTGAGAAACTGAGCAAACACCATGGTGCCCTCTGGCCAAGGACCGTGGCCGGATTCCCTGTTGATGTGACCGGACATGCCAGCGTCGATCAATGTCGAGCCCCACGCATTGGCGATGTCACCGGCATGCTCGTATGTGCCAAATGGGTCGTTCTGGCTTGCTATTGTAATCGTAGGGAATGGCAGTGGATCGCGCGGGTAGGGGCCAAATGTCATCAAATGCTTTGGCTTTATCGCCGGGTTCGCGACATCCGGCGGCGACACCAGCATGGCACCGGCAATCTTGTTCTTGATTTGCGGTAGCGCGTGAATGACCGTCGGCACGCCCAGCGAATGTGCAACCAGCACCACAGGCCGCGTGCAGGAGTTCACCTCTTCGACCAGCTTCGCCACCCAATCATCTTTGACTGGCTTCGACCACTCTGCCTGTTCGACACGCCGGGCTGTCGACAGTTTTTCCTGCCAGCGGCTTTGCCAGTGTTCAGGACCGGAATTGGTATAGCCGGGAACGATGAGGATATCTGTTTCAGATGCTTTCATACGGCGTATCTCGGTATCAGAACCGCCACAATCAAGACCGTGGCGGTTTGTTTGATGGAATTGATCAGGCGTTGCCAAAAACGCGGGTGAAAATCGTATCTACATGCTTGGTGTGATAGCCCAGATCGAATTTCTCGCGGATTTTTNCTTCCGGCAATGCAGCACGGACTTCGTCGTCGGCCAGAAGTTCTTCGAGAAAGTCCTTGCCTTCTTCCCAAACACGCATGGCGTTGCGCTGCACGAGACGGTAGGAATCCTCACGCGAAACGCCTGCCTGCGTCAGCGCCAAGAGAACGCGCTGCGAGTGCACGAGGCCGCGGAACTTGTTCATGTTCTTGAGCATGTTGTCTGGATAGATCACCAGCTTCTCGACAACGCCCGCAAGACGGTTCAGCGCAAAATCGAGCGTGATGGTCGTGTCGGGGCCAATGGCGCGCTCTACGGAGGAGTGGCTGATATCGCGCTCGTGCCAGAGGGCAACGTTTTCCATGGCCGGAACGACCGACATGCGTACCAGACGCGCAAGGCCGGTAAGGTTTTCCGTCAGCACCGGGTTGCGCTTGTGTGGCATGGCCGACGAGCCCTTCTGGCCGGGAGAAAAGAACTCTTCCGCTTCCAGAACTTCGGTGCGCTGCATGTGGCGGATTTCAATCGCGACGTTTTCGATAGAGGACGCGATGACGCCGAGCGTTGCGAAGAACATGGCGTGACGATCGCGTGGAATAACCTGTGTCGAGACTGGCTCCGGTGCAAGGCCGAGTGCCTTGCAGACATGCTCTTCGACCGAAGGATCGATGTTTGCGAAGGTACCAACAGCACCAGAGATAGCGCCGGTCGCAATTTCAGCGCGGGCATTGACCAGACGGGCGCGGTTGCGGTCCATCTCGGCATAGAAGCGGGCAAAGGTCAGCCCCATCGTCGTCGGTTCGGCATGGATGCCGTGGCTGCGACCGATGCGGACCGTGTCCTTGTGCTCGAAGGCGCGGGTCTTGAGGGCCGCGAGAACGCGGTCCATGTCGGCGATCAGAAGATCGGCGGCGCGGACCAACTGGATGTTCAGCGTCGTGTCCAGCACATCAGACGATGTCATACCCTGGTGGATAAAGCGGCTGTCAGGACCGACAAACTCTGCGAGATGCGTGAGGAAAGCAATGACGTCATGCTTTGTAACGGCTTCGATCTCGTCGATGCGCGCAACATCGAACTGGGCCGCGCCGCCCTTTTCCCATATGGTCTTGGCTGCTTCCTTGGGAATGACGCCGATGTCGGCGAGAGCATCACAAGCATGTGCCTCGATTTCGAACCAGATGCGGAACTTGGTTTCCGGCGACCAGATTGCGACCATTTCCGGCCGGGAATAACGAGGGATCATGGCAATGACTTTCTCTCAGGAAGGAATATTTCTGCCCCTTTAGCAAACTGTTCCGGCAATCTCAACGCATTGAAGGGCCGGACTGGTGTGGCGAAGGGCAGGAGCCGCCACATTGTGGGCCGCTTAGCTGCGGCCCTGTTCTGCGGAAGCGCGCACCGCGCTGACCATCTTGCGGTAATCGTCCACGCCGTCGCCCTTGAAGATGGCAGAGCCGGCGACCAGAACGTTGGCACCGGCGGCAATCGCGCTTCCCGCCGTATCGATGGTAATACCGCCGTCGACTTCGAGTTCGATCGGCCTGTCGCCAATCATGGACTTGGCGGCACGGATTTTCTCCAGCATGGCAGGAATGAATTTCTGGCCGCCAAAGCCGGGGTTTACACTCATGATGAGGATAAGATCGACGTCATCGAGCACGTTTNCCAGAACCGATAGCGGCGTCGCCGGGTTCAGCGTGACCCCGACTTTTTNGCCGAGAGAGCGGATCGTTTGCAGCGAGCGGTGCAGATGCAGGCCCGCTTCCGCATGAACGGTGATGCCGTCGCAGCCCGCCTTGGCAAAGGCTTCGAGATAGGGGTCGGCTGGCGCAATCATCAGGTGGCAATCGAAGAAAGCCTGGCTGTGCGGGCGCAGCGCCTTGATGACGTCGGGACCGAAAGAGATGTTCGGCACGAAATGACCGTCCATGATGTCGAGGTGAATCCAGTCGGCACCGGCGGCCGTCACATCGGCCACTTCCTGCCCGAGTTTTGCAAAGTTGGCAGCCAGAATGGAGGGGGCGATCCGCACGGGAAGAGACATCTGCAAAAGCTCCTAAANTAACGGTATGAGACTGTCAGAAGAAAGTCGTTCCCTTCTTTAGTCATCAATCTCTATTGCGCGCATTTACCACCGATGCGGCGGATCAACAATCAGGGGTGAAGCAAATGTCGTCAGCGTTCGGCGCGTTCCAAAGGTACGAAGGCGGTGCCGTTCCATTGCTGCAGGCGGTAGGGATTGTTTNGCAGCTCGTGACGGTCGTTGAATGTGATCTGACCGATGACGGTTTCGAAGGTGGTTCCGACAAGGACGGCGGGTGCGGGTTTGCTTTGCGCTTCGGCGAGCTCGACAAGCTTTGCCGCAATCTGAGTCACGGCATAAGCGGGTAGAGCGTACCCCTCCGGCTGGACGTTGGCCGCAAGCAATTCCCTGACCGCTTCCGTAGCCATGGGAAGGGACGCATAATCGGGTATAGCGATGGCAAGCACACCGGGTTGCAGGGCCACCGGGCTGTTGGCCGCCCTCATCGTGTCACCGGAAAGGATCGTCAAAGGAGCCTTTTCCGCAGCCGCATCGCGCGCTATGATCGCCACATCGTTACGCTCCGCGCCGATGAACACATGGGTGATGCCGGTACGGCTCAGCCGCCTTACCAGCGCCACCTGTTGTTCCTGCGAAGGTCGTAAGGTGTCGGAGAGAGTTGGTTTAAGACCGGATTCTTCCAGCTTGGCACGGATGCGATCCACCAGTTCACGGCTATAGATCGTTCCGTCATCGATAAGCCCAACGGAATGGCCCTTCCAATCGCGCAGCATGGTCTCAGTTGCCGCGTCCGATTCAGCCGAATCCGATGGTGCAAGTCGAAAAAGCGGCCAGCCACGTTTCAGAGCATCTTCCATCAACCCGGAGGCCCGGCTCGATAGGGTGATCGCTGGGATCGCGGCGTCCTTTAAGGTTGGCAGCGCGTCAGCCAGGGTTTCCGTACACAGAAAGCCAACGACGACACTAACCTTCGCCGCAACCAAACCATCGGCAATCGCACCGCCGCTGCCTTCTTCGCAGCTCTCGTGAATTTCCATCACGTCGAGGCCTGCTTTCGCTGCTGCAATCTTGACACCCTGGCGCACCTGCTGGCCCAGCAGCTCATAGGCACCACTTTGCGGTGCGACAACGCCAATCGTCGCAGCGCTGGCGGTGCCTGCCATAGCAAGGCTGGCAGCAATGGTGAGCAGGCGAATTAAATGCATAGTGCAGCCGGTTTCCTCGTTCTATGCAGCGATGTGTATCGACAGCTGACGGTTTGCAAAAGAGGAAATGGCTTCGAAANCACGCATCGACGTAAATTTTCGGGCATTTTCAGCGATATAGGCTGATCACAGCCCATCACGAGCGATGTTGCCGCAGGTGCCGAAAAGCATCTTGGGCAAAAAGCGATAGCGGATGAGGAGGAGCTTCGACGTCGAACCAGCCCATATCCGACAATTTGTCGGGCTCAGTCAGGCTCGGTTCGCCCTTGATGTCATTTGCCACATAGATGAGCGACAACCAGTGTTGCCCGTCTGCCGGGATAATCTGTTCGCTGAGGCAAAGAAAGCGGACGTCGCCGATGATAAGGCCGGTTTCTTCTTCGGCCTCACGCTTGGCAGCGGCAGCGGCGGTTTCCATGTGGTCCACCTTGCCGCCGACGATACTCCAATGTCCTGCTTCCGGCGGTTTGACCCGCTTGTAGAGTAACACCTTGCCATCGCGCTCGATGACAAGTCCGGAGCCAACGCCTGGAATATCGATACCAGGCTTCATAATCAGGCTTTGGCGCTTGCCACGATCAACATGAACGCGGGAATGTCGTCACCGAAACCAACTGGCGTCGGACCATCATCATGGTCGCGGTAGTGGCGGCGACGATTATCGTCGTTCGCAGGCGGTGTCGCGTTGTGGTTCCGCTCGAAATTGCGAGGTGCTCTTTCTTGCTTGCGTTCTGCCTTCAACTTGTCGCCTCCATTTGCCGCAATTTCCACAATGGCGGCTGGCTGAATGATTTTTTCTTCGATTTCAGGCTGCGTGACCGTTTCCTGAATCTGAACCTGAGTCTGAGGAGCGGCATCGCGGCGGTTTCTGTCACGACCGCGACCGCGTTGTTCCTTTTCCTTGCCACGGCGCGGGCGCTCGGAAGCAAAGCTCTCCATCGGTGCTGGCAACGCGGTCAAGTCACCGCTCAGCCATTCGATCTTTTCGTTGATCAGCTTTTCGATGGCGTCGAGATACTTGGTATCGCGGCGGTTGACGAGCGTAAACGCAGCGCCGGAACGACCCGCACGACCTGTACGACCGATACGGTGAACATAGTCCTCTGCATGGATCGGAACGTCGAAGTTGAAGACGTGGCTGACATCGGGAATGTCGAGACCGCGTGCCGCAACGTCGGAAGCGACGAGCAGGGTGATCTGGTTATCCTTGAAGCCCGCTAGCATCTTGGTGCGCGAGTTCTGGTCCATGTCCCCGTGAAGAGCGCCGACCGAGAAACCGTGACGCTCGAGTGAGCGGAACAGATCCGCGACATCCTTCTTGCGATTGCAGAAAATGATCGCGTTTTTCAGGTCTGTCTGGGCATTGATGAGATCGCGAAGAATGGCGCGCTTCTCGTAATCCTTGTCATGCGTGGCGACGATACGCTGCGTGACTGTCTTCGCGGTCGAAGAAGGCTTTGCGACTTCGATGCGAACCGGGTTCTGCAGGAAGCGATCAGCCAGCTTCTGGATTTCTGTCGGCATGGTCGCCGAGAAGAACAGCGTCTGACGTGTGAATGGAATCATTTNCGCGATGCGTTCGATATCGGGAATGAATCCCATGTCCAGCATGCGGTCGGCTTCGTCGATAACGAGGATCTCGACGCCGGTCATCAAAAGCTTGCCGCGTTCGCAATGGTCCAGCAGGCGGCCGGGGGTGCAGATCAAAACGTCTGCGCCGCGCTCCAGCTTGCGGTCCTGTTCATCGAAGGAGACGCCACCGATGAGAAGTGCAACATTGAGTTTGTGATTCTTGCCGTATTTTTCGAAGTTCTCAGCCACTTGTGCGGCGAGTTCGCGTGTTGGCTCGAGGATCAGGGTTCGCGGCATTCTTGCGCGCGCACGGCCTTTTTCCAGGAGGGTCAGCATCGGTAAAACGAACGATGCCGTCTTGCCCGTTCCGGTTTGCGCTATGCCGCAGATATCGCGGCGTTCCAGCGCTGGCGGTATCGCACCTTCTTGAATAGGTGTCGGTGTCGTGTAGCCGGCACTTTCGATAGCAGAAAGAACTTTTTGGCTTAGGCCAAGATCAGAGAATGTTGTCAAAGGAAAAACTGTTTCCGTGTTGGTTCGAAAAGAACACTTAGCTGTCATAACGGCGACGCCGCAGACTGTAGCGGCGAAATAGGCCGAATTAGCCAGAAAGTCAAGGAAACAGGGATTTATCCCAAAATAATACAGGTTGCCGCACATGTAATGGCATGACCGGCAATTGTGCGGACTTAATTCAATCGCGTAACTTCCGTTGCGAACCTACTATTGAAGGTATGTTTTGAGTTCGGTTCCGGCAACCAGAAACCGCATGGGGTCGATAGGGTTATCGTTTATCCGGATTTCATAGTGCACATGCGGGCCGGTTGAGCGCCCTGTACTGCCAGCTTTTCCGATGATATCTCCGAGGCCTACCTTGTCGCCCTCCTTGACCAGAATCTGCGACATATGACCGTAGCGCGTGGTGATGCCTTTGCCGTGATCCACTTCCACCATATTGCCGTAACCGCCGGAAAAACCTGCGCTTGTTACGGTTCCCGCGCCCGTCGTGTGGATGTCGGCGCCAGTCGTGGCCACGAAATCCACTCCGGCATGCAAAGCAAGGCGTCCCAGGAATGGATCGATGCGGTTTCCGAATCGGCTTGAAATCTCGCGACCAGGGGCAGGGTTTCCAAATGGAAGTGCCTGCGCCGTTCCACGCACTGTCTCTAACCGCTTCAGCGCGGTGTCGAGGTTGCTCAGGGATGTCTCGAACGTGCCTGCGCTGTCCGTTACCGGTTCAACGAACGGACCGCCGATGCCTTCTTTTGCTGTATTCTCGACTTTGACACCTGTACTGCGGATGATATCCGCCATGGCGTCAGCCTTGTTTTCCGCACCCGTCGTGAGAGAAGCGATTCGGCTCAGTTGTTCGCTTTCGACCTTGCTCAGCGATGCGATCATTTTTGAGAGACTGCGTTCAGACAGTTTTTCGCTGCGCGATCCATATGTAAGGCTGCCCTTCAGATCGGTCCTAGCGGATTGCGATGCCAGCATATTGTCGATAGCACCGGTCGCGTCGCCAGAAAGGCTGGCCTTCTTCTCGGGCAGGTAAGCGTTGGCGGCAGGTGTGTCTTGCGCGTTGTCGGATAAGCCTGATTTTTCAGCACGTTCCAGCAGTTCACTCATGCGGCCATGGCGCGAGGTGAGGGCGTGTTGTTGCGCCATCAACCGCTCGACTTTCCGTTCCACTGCTTGCTGATCCAGCAACTGTTTGGACGTCACGCGATCGACTTGCGCACGCAGGGCAGCAATTCTGTCCTCATACTCTCGCTGAATGCGGGACTGGCGGGCGATAGTCGCGCCCACCAGATCGTCGCGAAGAATGAGGTATGCCGTTGAGCCGATGTAACCAACGCTGAGCAGGCCAGCCAGGCACAAGCCCGTGGCGGCGAGCCAAGGACGGATGGTAAAGTGGCGCACCTTGTCGCCACTTGCGAGAATCAGAACATGCTGCTGGCGTTTTTNGCCAAATGCCAGGTTTTTACCCGCTCCCGTCAAAATCCATCCTCCAGCCAAGTCTCGTTCGGCTGGATAGTAATTTGTTAAGGTTAACGAAGTTTTGACTTTATAGGACCGGCTGGCTCTTAAAGAGCTTTGATCGCGTCGAGAACGATCTGCGCGTGGCTGGGAACTTTAACCTTGTTCCAGATTTGCGCGATTTTACCATCCGGCGAAACGAGGTAGGTCGTGCGCTCTACACCCATATATTTTTNGCCATACATGCTTTTCTCTTTCCAAACACCATAGGCCTCCAGAACCTGGCGTTCTTCATCAGAGGCCAGCATGACGGTGAGGGAGTGTTTGGCGGCGAACTTGTCGTGGCTTTTGACCGAATCGGGCGAGACGCCGATTACCACGGCATTGGCGGCCTCGAACTCCGCGCCCATTGCGCTGAAATCGATGGCCTGTGCGGTGCAGCCGGATGTGTCGTCCTTCGGATAGAAATACAGCACGACAGCCTTGCCACTCAGGGAGGACAGGCTGATCTCGCCGCTGCCGTTCCGGGGAAGCGTAAAATCCGGAGCCTTATCGCCTACATTCAAATCTGTCATGGGGTGACCTTTCATTCGCCGAATTGTTGAGTAAATGGGCCACTATTCGATATATACCGAATAAGAGCTTCGTCCAGTCTTGTGGCGAGTCAGACGGTGTGATTGGTTGAGACCGTCACTCCGAACAGGCCCTGATGGTGGTTTCAGGCCGTGGCAATTCCGGGAGGAAGCACAAGCGGATGGCGGAAATTCGTGGCGAAAAGGTTAGCTTCAGCAAGCGCGATATCACGCCGCTGCATGCGATGCCGTCCGCACAGGTCGAAGACCCGATTATCGTAGATTGTCCGCGGCCGCGTTCCATGTTGCGCTCACTCATAAAGGTGTTCGTAGCACTGGTGATTCTGGCCTTCATATCTGTCGGCGGCATTATCCTCTCCATCGAAACAGGCTCTATCGATAGTGCGCTGTCAGGTCAGGCAAAGCTAGCGTTAGAAAAAGCGCTTGGTTCTCGCTACGAAGCCCGGATCGGCTCGACATCCGTGCGCTTTGCGTCCGGTTTTCAACTCGCGCTCGTGGCGCAGGATGTCGATATAGTCGAGCAGGACACGGGCCAGCATCTCAGTCGGGCGCGTGCCATTGGAATGGCGCTGAATCCTCTGGCACTTTTGACCGGTCGGGTCTCGGTCCAAAGCCTCGAAGCTAGTGGGATGGAACTGGACACGGCGCTTTTGCCGAAGGGGAAGGGAATCGATCTTGCGAAAATGCGTATCGATGACATTCCCTCCTATCTGAACATCGCCTTCACTGAGCTGGATGGCTTTGCGCAGGCATTTGAGCGCAGCGGCACAGAGGAAATAGATCTTTCGGATATCGCCATTCGTCTGCCGCCAAAAGAAGACGGGCGGATGCGGACGATTTCCCTTCGAGAGCTTTCTCTCATCCCGGATGGTGCTGGCGGATATTCGCTGGATGGAAATGTCGCATTCAATGGTGAAGTAGCGACGCTTTCGCTTGCTGCACAAGGGGCTGCTGGTAGCATCAGTGGCTTTACTGCAAGGCTCGACGGCTTCGATGTCGGGCCGCTTCTGGAACAGCATGACCCCGAAGGTCTTATGCATCAGGGCCTCAACGTCAAAGCTGGCTTCAACATCACCGGAACCCGGGAGCAGGCAGATACAAAGCCGGCACTTGCAGTGTCGCTCGCGATTGGCGATGGCAAACTCTACATTGGTGGTGATGCGCAGCCTGTGTCTGATGGCCAGATCAACACCCGTTACGATTTCGACAACAAGGTCGTCGTCATCGAAAATTCCCGTCTGACACTAGGGCCGACCATCTTGCCCATTCGCGGCCAGATAAAGGATAATCCTGATGGCTTCGATCTTGGCATTCGCATGGACCAGGCGACCGTCGTTGCGGAGGCGGGCGGCGAACCGCCGGTGACATTCAATCTCGAAGCTGACGGAACATTCGACAAGACGACACACCAGCTTGATGTTCCCGGTCTTTATGTAAGAAGCGCGCTTGGCGACATGGCTGGCTCGCTGAAGGTGCATTTCCTGGCGCAGGGCTCGCCGGAAATCAGTTTCGGCGGACAGATCGCAAAGATGGAGGCCACAGCGGTCAAGCAATTATGGCCGTTCTGGATGGCGCGCAAGGCGCGTCCCTGGGTCGTCGCAAACCTGTTCGGTGGTACGATCAGAAACGGCTCTATCGCAGTCTTCATTCCGCAGGGCAGAATGTGCGGACCCGGCTGCCCGCTGGAACTTGCCGCAAGCGAATTGCAGATAAAATTCGACGTGGACAACACACGCTTGAATGTTGCGGGAGATATACCGCCACTGCGAGATGCTTCGGCGCATTTCGAGCTGGTCGGTGAGAAANTCGACGTCAATATCATCAAGGCGACATCCTTCTTCCCATCGGGCCGCACGCTTGCACTGGATAACAGCAAGTTCTCGATAAAATCGGTTTATGACAAGCCGTTGATGGCAGATCTCGATCTTAACGTGACGGGGGACGCGGATGCGGTGGCGGAACTGGCGACGTTCCAGCCGATCAACGCACTGAAGGATACAGAATTCAAACCGGGCGATTTCGCCGGTCAGGTTAAGGCGAATGCCAAATTAACGATTGGCCTGCTCGCCAGCCAACAGCCACCGCCGCCGGTCTGGACTGCAAAACTGGATCTCTCAGACGTCTCGCTGACGCGGCCATTTGCCGGTCGAGCCATCACGTCTATTAATGGTCCGCTTTCCATCGACAATGAAGCGCTTCGCCTGAAAGGCAAGGCACGGATCGACGATGTTGCGATGGACCTCGACCTTGTCCAACCAACCCGCAAGACCAGTACGGTTGCCCGACAACTGGTGATAAAGGCGACACTTGAGCCAGGGCAGATTGCAAAGCTGGCGCCAGAGCTGACCAAGTTGCTGGGTGGCACGACGCTGCTGGAAATCAACAGCAGCGACATGCGCCGTCAGACCGTCAAGCTCGATCTATCCGATGCTTCCATAGTTTTGCCCGGTATTGGCTGGACCAAGGGCGCGGGCATTCCTGCCAATGCCTCTTTCGTGATGGAGGCAGTCGACGGACGTACCTCGATCAGCAACTTCTCTCTCAAAGGTGATGGTTTCGGCGCAGCCGGTGATCTCGCATTCGATAAGTCCGGTCTGACATCGGCAAATTTCACGCGCTTCCAGCTGTCACCGCAGGATGACTTCGCCGTCGCCATCTCGTCATCGCGAAAGAACTATTCGGTAACCGCAAGCGGCAAGTCTGCCGACTTGAGGCCACTTATTGCACGGCTGCGCAGTTCGTCGGCGAAAAACGGCGGAGCGTCGTCCCCATCATCACCCGGCAACGGTGATTTTGGCTCGTTCTCCATCAAGACGCAGCTCGACAAAATTTACGGCTTCAACGATGAGGTGATGAGCAACGTCAATGCGGACATCAATCTGCGCGATGGCAAGCTGCGCACGATCGATCTGAAAGCAGTCACCAGTCGGGGACAGGCTCTGGTGGCGCAAACCATCAATCGCGGCGATGGCGGTACCATCAATCTCACCAGCAGTGACGCAGGCTCCTTTGCCCGCTTTACCAACCTATACTCGCGCGTTCGTGGCGGCTTGCTCAACCTCGCGCTGACGACAGCCAATGGGAATGACTGGAGCGGCTCTCTCGATTTGCGGAATTTCGCCGTTCTCAACGAAGCCAAGCTTCAGGATATCGTCGCCACGCCGACTGGACAGGATGGCCGAAGCCTTAACACGGCAGTTCGCCGCAACATCGATGTCAGTTCAGAAAAATTCCAGCGCGGGTTCGCACGCGTGGTTTACGTGAGTGGAACCCTTGCCCTCGAAAATGGCGTGATCCGCGGAGAGCAGATTGGCGCGACTTTTCAGGGCATCGTGAAGGATCAGAATGGCAATATGGATATGACGGGAACGTTCATGCCTGCCTATGGTCTCAACCGCCTGTTTGCCGAGTTACCCTTCATCGGAATTTTCCTCGGCAATGGCCGGGATCGCGGTTTGCTGGGCATCACATTCAAGCTTACGGGTCAAACGGATGCGCCACGCCTGGCAATCAACCCATTGTCGCTGATTGCACCCGGCGTGTTCCGCCAGATATTCGAGTTTCAATAAAACCCATCTCGGGGCATCATCCTCTAAAGGCGAGACGTCAAGCAGTTCAACCACATCTGATCTGTTGTCAGCGATCCCGTAGTCTCAGTTCGTCGGTTTGCATTTGGAGCGAACCAAGTGTGGAGAGGAACGTCATTCCGAGCAGGCTCTGGTCCAATTGCCCCTCCTGTGCCACCAGCGCCGACACGTTTTGCCGCACGATCGGGCCGATGGCGATTTCGGACAGGCGCACGGGTGCGGCTGACGTGCGACCGTTGGCGNTCATGACCGTGACTGAATAGGATAGGTTATCCACATTGATTCCGACCGCTTCGGCATCTGCTCTCGCTAGCACTACCGAGCTTGCCCNTGTGTCCACCAGCATATGCACTGTCCCGTCATTGACCTTGGCATCCGTCTCGAAGTGTCCGCTCATGGACTTGTTGAGAATGACTTCCTGTTCGCCATTTNGAGTCGTGACGACAACGGCGCGGCCTGGGATCAATCCCGCCAGAACCCGTTCACNGACACGCTGGAAATCATAGCGATAGAGATAGATCGCAATGAGGCCGAGGATGATGACGAGCCATATGGCGAGTTGACGCACGACCAGTCCCAAACCGCCGCGATTGCCTGCCAATATGCCTGCGGAAAAANGTGCTGCGATGGGCACGAGATAGACTGCGCGTCCGAATTGCTCATTGTTGATGCCGAAGGTCTGGCCACTGTCATTATTGATAATAAGCAGCGCCAGACCGATGCCGAGCACGAGGAAAACGAAGATCAGTCTGTTCATGCGATCAAAGTCTCCTCGTTGTTCACCGAGCGTCTACCGTCCGATCTCCGGGGCAGATCGTTCATGATCTTTCGCCGCTCATCATCCGTGTATCGTGACCAGTTCATAATTTCGTCAATGCTTCGGTAGCAGCCAGCGCAGGAACCATCAGGCGTGTTCAGTGAGCATATGTTGATACAAGGTGTTTCCATCACTTTATATCTGCACGTCACGCAATGAGAGCAAGTGCGATCAGCATCACAATCTCTGTGATCTGTTGGGTGGCGCCGATGGTATCACCGGTGTGACCATCGATTTTTNGATCGCACAGACGGTTGAAGAGATAGGTGACGCCGAAGGGGACAGCGAGTGCGACGACCAGAAGCAGGGGCTGGAAAAAGGACAAGCAGAGAAAAACTGCGATGCAGAAACCGTAAGTGATCGCACCCTTTCGTTCACGCTCGCCCGGCTGACCCGCCATTGCCGCGCTGCCGCCTTCTCTGGCTGGCGGCAGCGTCTGCCAATGCCAGACCATCAGGCCACGGCTTAAACAGGCTGTCGCAATCAGGCAGGCTGCTACGGCAAGGGGTGAAAGTTCACGCATCAGGGCGGCAATGGCTGCTGCCCTGATGAGGAACGACAGCACCAACGCAATCGCTCCATAGGTGCCAATGCGGCTGTCCTTCATAATGTCGAGCGCGCGTTGTTTCGTTCTGCCGCCACCAAAACCGTCTGCTGTGTCTGCAAGCCCGTCCTCGTGCAGTGCGCCGGTCATCAAGGTGGCGACACTAAGAACGATGGCGGCGGACATCAACGGGTCTGCATCCAGCCATGTGAGAAATGCCGCCAAACAGGCCGCAGGCAGCGCGATCAGAAAGCCCGCGACGGGGAAGGCACGTACCATCTGGCCCAGCGGGCGCTGGTCGTCTTCGAAGAAGATGTCGTTTACGGGAATGCGGCTGAGAAAACTCAGCGAGCGCATCATATCCGTCAGAAAATCCCCGGCCCGCAATCGTCTCTCCTTTAGTTGAGGAGGCGCTTGTTGCATTTGAGGTTGTTCCTCCGCGCATCCCCGATTATGAGAAGCGCAACAAAGACCGATTTGCCGGAAAACACAAGCGCCCGGCACCACCAGAAAGACCGATATCATGAGCATGAGCGGACTGCCTTTNGACGATTTTCGGACGCTTTTGCGCGACCTTCCAGGCCCGGACACCTTCGCGCTCGTGGCCGCCAAAGAGCGTAACGCGCAACTGACCAAGCCTGCTGGCTCGCTGGGGCGTCTGGAAGAGATCGCCATGTGGTTGGCCGCGTGGTCCGGTCGTGCACCTGCCGTCAACCGCCCTTTGGTGGCGATTTTNGCTGGAAACCACGGTGTTACCAGGCATGGCGTCACACCTTATCCGTCGTCGGTGACACAGCAGATGGTGGAAAACTTCGCCGCCGGTGGTGCCGCCATAAACCAAATTTGCGTGACGCATGATCTGGGCCTGAAGATTTTCGATCTGGCGCTGGATTACCCCACCGGTGACATCACCACCGAGCCGGCTTTGTCCGAGCGCGATTGCGCAGCCACGATGGCATTCGGGATGGAAGCAATAGCCGGTGGCACCGATCTTCTCTGCATCGGTGAAATGGGCATCGGCAACACGACCATTGCCGCTGCGATCAATCTCGCACTCTATGGCGGTACGGCGGAAGAGTGGACCGGACCGGGCACTGGCTCCGAAGGCGATGTGATGGCGCGCAAGATTGCTGCTGTGAAAGCAGCCGTGGAGTTCCACAAAGACCATCTGTCCGATCCGCTGGAGATCATGCGCCGTCTCGGTGGACGTGAAATCGCGGCAATGGCCGGTGCCATTCTGGCCGCGCGTGTCGAGAAAATCCCGGTTCTGATCGATGGTTATGTGGCAACCGCCGCCGCCGCACTCTTGAAAGCGGCCAATCCTGCCGCGCTCGATCATTGCCTCATTGGCCATGTCTCCGGCGAGCCNGGGCATCTGGCCGCTGTCGAAAAGCTTGGCAAGACGCCACTTCTCGCACTTGGAATGCGTCTGGGCGAAGGCACGGGTGCAGCACTTGCCGCTGGCATCGTCAAAGCCGCAGCAGCCTGCCATTCCGGTATGGCAACCTTCGCCGCCGCGGGTGTCGATACTCGTACAGACCACTGAGGTCGCCATGGATAAGCCGAACACCCCACAGCAGCCAGAACCGGTTTTCCACAAGGAGACCGGGTTTCGACATCTCTTCGCCGCAGCGCGTTATTCCGCTCAGGGGCTTTCACGCCTATGGAAAGAAGCGGCCTTCAGACATGAGGTTCTGGCCTTCGGTGCCGGACTTGTGCTGCTGGGAGTCATTGGCGCGCCAGTTGCGCATTATCTGATATTCACGGTTCTGATGCTTTNGCTGTTTTCCGTCGAATCCCTCAATACTGCCATCGAAGAAATCGTTGATCGCGTCTCGCCGGAATTTTCGTCGGCGGCGCGTCATGCCAAGGATCTCGGGTCATTCGCGGTATTTTGCCTTTTGCTGGCGAATGGCGGCTTTGTCCTCTATTCGCTTGTCAGCACGATGTTGTTTTCATCCATTGCGATTTAGGCGAAAGACCGTTTGCGCGGTTGAACCACCTGCACGTCTTCAACGGCCGGAATACTTTGCAGCACGCGTTTTGCCGGCAGAATGGCAATCACTTCCGTCCCTTCACGCAGCTTTGATTTCAACACGAACTGACCGTCATGCTTGGCCAGAATGGCCTGGACGATGGGGAGGCCAAGGCCTGTACCCTGTTCCGCGCTCTTGATTGCAATGGAGCCCTGACCGAAGGCCGACAGAACGACTGGAATTTCCTCTTCAGGAATGCCGGGACCGTTATCCTTAATCGACACATATTGCCCGCCGCCTGCCGTCCAGCCAGCCTTGATACGGATTTCCCCGCCTTGAGGGGTGAATTTTACCGCGTTGGACAGCAGGTTGAGGATGACCTGACGGATTGCTTTTTCATCTGCCCATACGTGGGGCAGGGTGGTTTCGAACTGCTGCGAAATGCGAATATTCTTGCCGCGTGCCCTCAGCTGGATCATGCCGACGCAATCATCCGCTATTTCCAGAAGCGCTACGGCTTCTTCATGCAGATCGTAGCGACCCGCTTCGATGCGGGACAGATCGAGGATTTCGTTGATGAGGTCCAATAGATGCTGACCGGAGCGGTGAATATCCCCGGAATACTCCTTGTAGAGGGGGTTATTCAACGGTCCCAAAACCTCCGATGCCATGACCTCGGAAAATCCGAGAATAGCATTCAGCGGTGTCCGCAATTCGTGAGACATTGAAGCGAGGAAGCGGGATTTGGCCATATTGGCCTCTTCGGCGCGCNGTCGGGCTTCATCCGACATGGATTTCGCGACTTCCAGCTCCGCAATCAGGTCGTCTTTTTCGGACTGGAACGATAGAAGCTTCAGGTTGGTCAGATAGAGCCGCTTCGTTACGTGGTGGCAAAACAGCATTCCCAGAGCAAACATCAACGCAAGGCCGATTTCCATCGGGTTACGAGACAGGGCGGCGGTGACGCTGAGCGCGACGAGCACAGGCAGAAACGTCATCAAAGTCGCGCGCCGCAGCAGAAAGTTTGAAGTCGCGGTAATCGATAGGGCGATCAGAAGGGTCGCGCCCTTGTAGAACGTAATGAGCGACGCATCACCCGTCTCTATTGTCTGGAGCGCAAACAGGACCCAGACGAGACCTATGACGATTTGCGTGGTGAGAAAGATATTGTGCCATGCCGGGAGATTGGAGGCGTTGACCTCCCGGTGGGAAGCCCTGCGCGCAAAGATCAGCGCCAGCGCATGCGCTGTTAGAGCCAGCACGGCCCAGCCGAGAGTTTGCGGGTCACGACTGATGTAGATGCCCACGCCCGTTGCGAGAACGATGAACAAAGGCATGATCGTCGCGCTCTGCAAAGTCTCCGCAATATGCATTTGCAGCATGTCGCGTTCGAAGACGTTAGTACCCACGGGGCCATATTGCAAGCGCTCACGCGTCAACTTCACCGTCTCGAAGACGGCCTTGTTGCGCCGCGTCCGTGACCGGTCGACGATGTTCTTGTCCGCAGTGGTGCTAGCGCTTTTACTCATCGACACAACGCTGGTGATCTAAAGACTTGCAGCCTAGTGGCAAATTCTTAAGAAGATGCTGCGGTTAAAGGATTTGTTTGCCATTTCTGAAANGGGTTTATTGGTACATGAGAGAGGCCTCACGTAAGCCCTTGCGATTTCTGAAGGACGGCATCATCGCAGCTCTCATTCTGGTGATGGGCACGCTGATTGCCGCGAAGCTTGATGGCGTGAGCCAGGAGCGTTTTACCGGTCAGTTCAACGCGGTGGATGGTGACACTCTGGCCTTCGGTGGCGAACGTTTTCGCCTCATCGGTATCGATGCGCCGGAGATGGGTCAAAGCTGTATGCGTGATGGCGCAGAGTGGCCATGTGGCCCTGAAGCCAAGGACTATCTGAAGACACTGCTGCGAACCGGTACGGTCGAATGCTCCGGAAANGATAAAGACCGGTATAAGCGTCTGCTGGTACGATGTTCGGCAGGTGGCGAGGACATCGCTGGCGACATGGTTGCGGCAGGGTTTGCAGTGACGACTGAATATTTCCTGTTTNCCCGTGAGCAGGCGTCGGCGCAGAATCGGCGGGCAGGAGTCTGGGCGGGAACGTTTGAAANCCCAAGGGACTGGCGCAGAGAGCACAAAGCCGCTGACATGGAGGTTCCTCTCGCTGGTGTGATCGGACTGGTCCGTCATATTCTTGGCTGGTAGACTTTTNCAATGTCAAAAAANCCAGCTCAAGAGCAGATCAAGGTCTTGCGGCAGGCCGTTGCCAAATGTCGCATCTGCCGCGATGAGCCGCTTAAGGGCGATGCGGATCGCCTACCGCACGAGCCGCGTCCAGTCGCTGTTATTTCCAG
The DNA here is from genome assembly GCF_002896715.1 of Agrobacterium bohemicum. Taxonomy (GTDB): domain Bacteria; phylum Pseudomonadota; class Alphaproteobacteria; order Rhizobiales; family Rhizobiaceae; genus Agrobacterium; species Agrobacterium bohemicum. The sequence goes on along the minus strand of NZ_PGEL01000027.1, from coordinate 378,642 downwards.
TATCGCGAAAATACTCATTGCGGGCCAAGCACCCGGACTGCGGGTTCACGAAAGCGGCTTGCCGTTTAACGATGCGTCGGGCAACCGTTTGCGCGAATGGCTCAGCGTCGATCGTGAGACGTTTTACAATGCCGACAACTTCGCCATCGTGCCGATGGGCTTTTGTTTNCCGGGCTATGATGCCAAGGGCAGCGATTTGCCACCGAGGCTGGAATGTGCGCCCCGCTGGCGCGAGACTGTCATGCAGGCGATGCCGCAAATCGAATTGGTTATCGCGATTGGTCAGTATGCACAAAGCTGGCATTTGGGGTCGCGACGGATGAAGACGATGACGGAAACGGTGCAGAACTGGCAGACCTACCGATACACCAACCAGGGTATTCAGATTCTTCCTTTACCGCACCCCAGCTGGCGCAACAGCGCGTGGCTCAAGAAAAATCCATGGTTCGAAGAAAATCTCTTGCCCATCCTGCGTCAGGATGTGGAAAGGCTTCTTTTCTGAAACAAATTTCTTTTTTTCTCTTTTATTTCGTGTAGAAAGAGGAAAATAATTCCGGAGGAGAGAAGATTGGACCGTCTCGACCGTAAAATTCTACGCATTCTGCAAGAAGATTCCACATTGGCTGTTGCTGACCTCGCCAAGAAGGTTGGGCTTTCCACAACACCTTGCTGGCGTCGTATCCAGAAAATGGAAGAAGACGGTGTCATCCGTCGCCGTGTCGCACTTCTCGATCCCGGCAAAGTCAATACCAAGGTCACGGTGTTCGTGTCCATTCGAACCGCGTCGCACTCCATCGAGTGGCTGAAGCGCTTTTCCGAAGTCGTCTCCGAATTCCCCGAAGTGGTCGAGTTCTACCGCATGAGCGGCGACGTTGATTATCTGCTGCGCGTGGTCGTGCCGGATATTGCGGCCTATGACGCTTTTTATAAGCGGATGATCGCGAAGATCGAAATCCGTGACGTGTCGTCTGTTTTCGCGATGGAGCAGATTAAATACACCACGGAATTGCCGCTGGACTACATGCAATTGGACAACGCCAAGTCCGGTGACGATTCGTAAGCGTGTTTGCGCTTCTTCAAATATGGCGCACTCTTTTAACGACCGTCATGCCGGGGCAGGCCAGGCATGACGGATTGGTTTNCATCCCTTGAATTTCGCAATGACCAGGTGACCCGGCGTCGGGTGCCCATCCTGCATGCGAACATTGATGTCGGTCACTTCGATGATCTCAAAACCGGTCGCTGCGAGCCGTTCGCGGACGTAGGTCTCGGAGTGAGCGAAACGCTGATGCGGGCCGACCATGTAGGAGCGGTTAGCTAAAACGTCTTCCGGCAGCGTTTCGGAAGAGAAAATGAACAGGCCACCTGCGACCATGTTTTCCGCAGCACCAAAGAAGATCGGCTCCAGTGCACCGAGATAAGGTAGGACATCGGTCGCGGTGATCAGATCGAATGGCGCGTCGTCATTGTCTTCCAGAAAGTCTTCGACCTCGGCGACGTAGAGCGTCTCGTAGAGTTCTTTTTCATGGGCGATTTCGACCATGTTTNCAGAGATGTCGATACCCGTAATATCGTCTGCCATGTCGCGCAGGGCTTCACCGGTCAAACCCGTTCCGCAGCCCAGGTCCAGCACGCGCTTGAAGGGTCCGAGTTCCCGCGCTTGAAGACGCTGCCGAACGATCATCGGCACGGCATAACCAAGTTGCTCGACCAGAATATCTTCAAAGGCTTCCGCCTGCTGGTCGAATAGAGTTTCGACATAGGCGTCCGGCGCCTTCGACGGTGTATCGCCGCGTCCCATGGACGCGATACGCACGGCAGCACCACCATGATCTTCGGGATCGATAGCCAGAACCTCTTCGTAAGCCTTGACCGCAGCGTCAATGTCACCCGCCTTTTCCAGTGCCAATGCACGGTTATAGGCTTCGGCTAAGGCTTCTTCATCGATCTTCTGGTTCGTCATAGCTGGCATCCGGGCTTTCGTGAAAATTCGAAGCCTGCTTAAGCCGCAACGCCGCGCCGTGCAATCCTTGTTTTGTCAGTGCAGAATGAACTCGCCCTTCAGCGAGCGCCACTCTTGGGCCGAAATCAGTTTGCGGTGGACATAGCGAACGGAATGCAGTGGCCCGTCCAGCTTTTCCTGCCAGAATTTGAGAAAGCCGCGCATTTCAGGAAAATCCGGTGCCAGATCGTAATTCTGCCAGAGGTATGTTTGCAGAACGACTGGATGGTCCGGCATACGGTACAAGATTTCGGCTGTGGTCATGCCGTAGCCCTTCAGCATCATTTCCATATCTTGGTTCATGCTGGCTGCTCCCTTTTTGTTGGTCGCTGGCGCCACAAATGGTGCCTATCAACATGGGAACACGGCATGGTTAACCGAACCTTACCGGCTATGCAGATATGTCAAGAATTTGTCATATTTNCAATATGTTAGCACTCGAATTTAAAGAGTGCTGCCTAAGCCGTCTATCTTTTNAGATGCCGTGTCAGCCTAGCTTCCAGCGCTGCCCAGATGTGACGCAATATTTCTACGATGGAGAGATAGAAAATCGCAGCCCACAGGTAAGCCTGATAGTCGAAGGTGCGCGAGAAGGCGTAGCGGGTCTGTCCCATAAGGTCGAAGACAGTGACGATGGAGACGACAGCCGAGCCCTTGATCATCAGAATGATCTCGTTGCCGTAAGGGCGCAGCGCCACGATCATGGCCTGCGGGAGGACGACTTTCCAGAAGGTTATAGCCTTGGAGATACCAAGCGAGGCGGCACCTTCATGCTGACCTCTTGGAACACTCTGGATCGCGCCGCGTAGAATTTCCGCCTGATAGGCTGCTGTATTCAGCGTCAGGGAAAGAAGTCCGCAATACCAGGCTTCACGGAAGAACCACCACAATCCAACCTCTTGCAGTTCTGGCCGAAAGCTACCGAGCCCGTAATAAATCAGGAACAATTGGGCCAGCAACGGGGTGCTGCGAAACAGATAGACATAGGAATAAGCCAGCGCACCGATAATCCGGTTTGGTGACATGCGGGCAAAGGCAAGCGGCAGCGATAGAAGTGCGCCGAGAACGATCGACGTACCGACCAATGTTATTGTGGTGATCAGGCCATCGATATAACGCGGACCGTAGCGGGTGAATTTGTCCAGATCCCAGCCAACGATCATGGAATACAAGAGGCCGAGACCCAGCAACAGCCAAAGCCCCGTCACTGTGTAACCCGCGATCTTGGAAATCGACAGTGGTTTTGCCACCGATAGTGGAGCAGGGCGGGGTGGAATCAATTTCTCGGCGTGGCTCATCGTTNAGCCTCCGATCGGCGCGACCAGCGGTCGATAAAGCCAAGACCGAAGGATGAAAGGAGCGCGAGGACGAGATAGAGCAGGCAGGCGATGCCATAGAAGAAGAAGGCTTCCTTGCTGACGCGTGCTGCAATGCCCGTCTGGCGCAAAATATCCGACAAGCCGATTATCGAGACGTAGGACGTGTCCTTGAGAAGAATCATCCACAGGTTCGTCATCCCCGGCAGTGCGATGCGCACGAGCTGTGGAATGATGATGAGAACCATTGTTCGGCTGCGTGGAATTCCCAGCGCATCGCCTGCCTCATATTGTCCCTTTGGAATGGCACGAAATGCCGAAAGCAGCACTTCCGACGCATAGGACGAAAACACAACCGACAAGGCGATCATGCCTGCAACAAAGGCATTGATCTCTATCGGGCCGGTGATTCCGACGTAACTGCCGACTGACTGCAACAGCATCTGGATGCCGTAATAGACGATGAACAGCGTCAGCAATTCCGGCAGGCCACGGAAAATCGTGGTGTAGATACCAGCAGCCAGCCGCAGCGACTTTTCTTCGGATTGCGCGGCAAGTGCGATCAGAAAGCCGATGATGAGACCAATAGGCAAGGTCGCCAGTGCCACGGAAATGGTGACCTTGACGCCGAAAGCGATTTCATCGCCCCAGCCCGCATCGCCGCAGGCTACGAGTGTTCCGTTGCCGAGGAGAGAGAAAATGCCAGCTGGCCCACAAAGGGGATCGAACAGATACGTCAAATAGGTCCAGAACGAACCTATGGCGGAAAATGCTCCGCTCATGCCAATTTCCCCTGCGGTCTTCGCCGCTTGTCTCGTATTATTTTATCTGTTTGTTCTCAAACAAAAATGGCGGGAGGGCAAGCCTCCCGCCACAATATTTCAACAGGCAAATGGCTTACTTGCCGTAGACGTCGAAATCGAAATACTTGTCGTTGATTTTTTNGTATTCGCCGTTAGCACGAATTGCCGCAATTGCTGCGGTCAACTTGTCTGCCAGCGCGGTATCGCCCTTGCGAACTGCAATGCCAGCGCCCTGACCGTTGATTTCTTCATCAACAGGCATTGGCGTGAGGATTTTGCAGCAAGCGCCTGCATCGGATTTCACCCATTCGCTGAGAACAACGATATCATCGATGACACCATCGATACGACCGTTGGTGATGTCGAGCTTGTATTCGTCAGCCGTCGGATAGAGCTTCAGCTCCGAATCCGCCAGATGCTTTTCGGCATAGTTTGCGTGGGTGGTGGAACCCTGCGCGCCGATGGTCTTGCCCTTCAGGTCTTCCACCGATTTGACGGTGCTATCCTTNGGTACGGCGATCGCTGGAGGCGTGTTGTAGTACTTCTTCGAGAAGTCGACCTTCTCGAGACGTTCCGGTGTAATCGACATGGAGGCGACGATGGCATCGAACTTCTTGGCCTGGAGGGCAGGGATGATTCCGTCCCAGTCATTCGTTACGAAGGTGCACTCTGTCTTCATTTCTACGCACAGTGCCTTGGCAATGTCGATGTCGAAGCCGGTCAGTGTGCCGTCTGCTTCAAGAACGTTGAAGGGTGGGTAGGCACCTTCCGTGCCGATGACCAGCTTGTCCTGCGCCATGGCGGCGCCGGAGAACAGCGACATCGCGGCAATGGATGCAGCAGCGAGCAGACGGGTGGAAATACGCATTTCGATCCTCTCTTTCGGCGAGTCTTCCGCACAGTTTGTTTGTGTTTTCTGAGCGGTAAATGTTTCGCGCAGCCAATCGCCCGAAGGGAGTAGAGGCAACGCTTGGCGGATAGTCTTACCCTTGTCTTTAAAATGCAACCCCAATCGTTTCGCAGTGCAAGAAAGGCCACAATCGCTTCACGAAATTGCCTAGATCTGTTCATTTCCGGTACAGACCGGGTTGGTCATGATGGGAACAACGTTGCGGTTCAGGCGTTGTTCACCGCCTGCATGTGCAGACTGTTTTTCGCACGCTGCAATACAAGCGATAAAAGACGATCACTAGGTGAGGTACTATAATGCTGAAGAAGAACAAGCTGCTGACCGGGGTGGTTTTCCCCCTGATGTCTTTNGCGATTGCAATAGATCCTGCATTTGCAGCATCTGTTACAGGCGCAGGCGCGTCTCAATACTCGTCGCAGCAGGCTGTAACACATACCGGCAATAGCCAGATGCTGCTGGCACAGGCTGAGCCGACCCCGGAAGAGCTGCCCAAAAAGCGCCAGCAGGAACAGCAGGCTGAGCCCGAGCAGCCGAAGGCGGAGCAGCCGAAGGAAGAAGCACCCCGCCCGCGTCGCGAAGCAGCACCCGAGGCCGCTCCCGAACCCAAGAGGCAGCCAGAGCCGAAGGCAGAGCCAGAACAGCCACGTCCTCGCCGTGAAGCCGCGCCTGAAGGTGCAGCAGAGCCGCAGAAGGAACCGCAGCAGCGACCACGCCGCGAGGCGCAGCCCGACGCCGCCCCCGCGCAGGCACAGCCAGAGCAGCAACAGGAACGTCCACGTCGACCCAAGCCTGACGCAGCAGCGCAAGACGCTGCTCAACCCGAGCAGCAGAAAGAGCGTCCACGTCGTCCAAAGCCTGATCAGCCACCAGCCGCCGAAGAACAGCAAAAGCCTGCCGCAGACGGAGAGCGTCCGCGCGACCCGCAGGCAAAACAGCCAGCCGCTGGTGAAGTTGCGCCTGAAAAGCCAGTGACGCCGGGAAAGAAGCCCGCAGCGCCAGAGCCTGACGTCAAGGCCGCACCGGTGCCGACCGAACCACCTACACCAGGCAAGGCCCCTGAGCCAAANGAGCAACCAAACCCTGCACCGGGCCAGCAGCCTTCCGAACAGCAGCGTCCACCACGTGCCCAGAACGGCGAGCAGCCGCCATTGCCGACTGAGCCTAAACTTGAAANTGGTGCAGCCACCGGGCAGGCCCCTGCAGGCGAACCCGTTCCCCAGCAAGTCGTAACACCTCAGCAGGAAGCGCCGCCAACCACAAAGCAGGAACTGGACAAAGCCCGCGCTGTGGCCAAGGACCCATCCAAATCCGCCGATACGGTTATTCTACCGGTAGACAAGGGCGCTGCCGTTCTAGACAGCGACAAGGAAGCGGAACGTTCTGGGAACCAGCAGTCCCGCGATCAGCGTCGCCAGGAACGTGAAGCGGTTCAGGACTTCAAGGTGCCGACGTCGGATGCCGAAGCCCAGTCCCGTCGTGGCGAAAAAANTGCACCGCAGATCAACATTCAGGCCATCACCAACATTCAAGGTGAGCGGATCAACGAACGCCCCGAATACGATCGCCCGGATGGCGTGCGTGAGTGGCAGCCGCGTGATATGCCGCGTGGTGGTCCACGCGACCGCGATATGGGCGACCGCGTCTTCCTGCAATTCGGTGACCGTGTCGTCGTTCGTGGCAACGACAATGACCGCTTCATTCGTGATGGCGCCAAGCCGTACTACGAACGTCTGCCAGATGATCGTTACCGCGAAACCATCGAGCGTCCCGATGGCACGCAGGTCGTGACCGTGCGTAACCGCTACGGCGACGTCATCCAGCGCTCGCGTATTGACAGCCGTGGTCGTGAATATGTGCTGTTCTATGCGCCTGAACTCGTCGATCAGCCCGACCGCGAATACGTCTATCGCGACCCGGGCCTCGATCTGCCGCCGATGCGCCTGCGTATTCCGGTTGACGACTACATTATCGACACGTCCAGCGAACCCGATCGCGATTATTATCGCTTCCTGGAACAGCCTCCGGTCGAGCCTGTGGAGCGTGTGTATACCATGGATGAAGTTCGCTACTCTGCTCGTATTCGTGACAAGGTCCGCCGTATCGACCTCGACACGATTACCTTTGCGACTGGTAGTGCCGAAATTCCGATGAGCCAGGCGCAGTCACTGCGCAAGGTGGCAGACGCCATCAGCAAGGTGCTGAAGAACAATCCGGCGGAAACCTTCCTCATCGAAGGCCATACCGATGCCGTGGGCAACGATGAAAGCAACCTCGTTCTTTCCGACGAACGCGCTGCATCGGTCGCCAACGTCATGACTGATGTTTACGGTATTCCGCCCGAAAACCTGACGACGCAGGGTTACGGCGAGCGCTTCCTGAAAGTTCAGACGCTTGCAGCATCGCAGGAAAATCGACGCGTTACGATCCGTCGTATCACGTCGCTCGTGAAGCCTGTCGCGCAGAACTAAGCGGGCTGTACGCACAAAAAANGCCCGGAACCGAGAGGTTCCGGGCTTTTTTTGTGGTCGAAGGCTTAACCTAGCGCAACCGCAATCTCAGCAGCAAGGCGAGCATTGTTGCGAACCAGAGCGATATTCGTTTCAAGGCTTCGGCCTTCTGTAATCTCAAATATTTTGGACAGAAGATAAGGCGTCACCGACTTGCCGCTGATCTCGTCTTCCTCAGCATGGGACAAAGCACGCTGAATGTAGAATTCCATTTCCTCGCTGGAAATCTCATCTTCTTCCGGCACCGGGTTGGCAACCAGCATGCCGCCCGCAATGCCCAATTGTTCGCGGGTGGTCTGGAAGTTTGCGATCGCAGCGGGGCTATTGAGCGAGAGCGGGCTTTTCAGGCCAGAAGCGCGCGACCAGAAGGCTGGGAACTCGGTGGAGCCGAACGTCACAACGGGAACGCCCTGTGTTTCCAGAACTTCCAGCGTTTTGGGAATATCGAGGATCGCCTTTGCGCCCGCGCAGACAACGATCACGCCTGTCCTGGCGAGCTCGGTCAAATCGGCGGAAATATCGAAACTTTCTTCCGCGCCGCGATGCACACCGCCGATGCCGCCTGTCGCAAATACCTTGATACCGGCATAGTCTGCAGCGATCATGGTTGCGGCAACCGTCGTCGCGCCGGTGCGGCGCTCCGCAATGGCGAAAGCGATATCGGCGCGCGAAACCTTCATTGCATCTGTCGTCTGTGCCAGTGCCTCCAGTTCATGCTTTNCCAGCCCGATATGCAGCGTACCATGAAGGACCGCGATGGTTGCTGGAACAGCGCCTTGGTCACGAATGATCTGTTCCACGGATTCGGCCATCTGGATGTTGCCGGGATAGGGCATGCCATGGGTAATGATGGTGGATTCGAGCGCAACGATAGGCGCGCCGCGCTGTTTTGCGGCGGCAACTTCTTTGGAATAGGCGATGGAAAGAAGCGCGGGCTGTGATTTTGTCATTGTCTTATCCGGGTTTATTTAAACGATCTCTTCACAACATTTCGGCCGATGGCACAAGAGCCAGCATGGCGTTCAATGTTGCAGCAGAAAGCTCTGTTGCAGTGGCGTAAGGTGATTGTACCGTGATAGCCGCTGCCGCTGCTCCATGACGCAGAGCCTCACCAATTGATTTGCCGTCCCCAATCGCAGCAAGATAACCAGATGCCATGGCATCACCGGCACCTGTTACATCCTGCACATCTTCAATGAGCGGCGGGTGGAGAATGGCCGTTTCCTTTTCAGAAAACGCTACGACGTGCCGGGCACCACTGGTTATAACACCACCGCGTAGACCAATCGCCCTGAGATGCCTCGGCCACTCTCGCACATCGTTTACGTCGGTACCCGTCAGCGCGCGCGCTTCAGCTTCATTCATGAACAGCATGTGGATATCGGGTAGGGCGNCCTTCAGCCTCACGGCTTTGGCAGGGNATATGGCGATGGCAGCCAGCATCTTTTCGCAAGCGCGCGCGGAAACACCGACAGCGCGCAGTGTATCGTCTGGCAGGTTCGCATCACACAAAATGATGTCGCTAGCCATGATGGCATCGCGCACGGCGCGCACGCGCAGGCGGCGCGGTGTGAACAGCTTGTAGAGGTCCATGTCGGCTATGGCAATAACGAGATTTCCATCTCGTTCAAGAATGGCGGTATAGCTGGGGGTGCTGCGATCCAGAAATGTGAAAGGAGTATCCTCCACGCCTGCCTCGAGTGCGGCAGCGGCAACAGTTTCGCCATTGGAATCACCGCCGCGTGGGGCGATAATCCTGACCATGAAACCAAGGCGTGCCAGATTGCGTGCCGCGTTGAACCCGCCACCGCCCGCTTCTTCCATCCATGAGCCGGGATTGCTGGCGCCCGCGACTGTTTCCGCCTCGATCATGCCCCGTCGGTCAATATGCGCGCCGCCCAGAACGAGTATTTTATTCACGTCAAACTTCCTCTCCGGATCGGTGACCGACATTCCGATTCGTGCATCTCTTGTATTGAAAACCGTTCCATATCAGTCATTTTTNCCACAAGATGAAAAGAAAAACAAANGTAGAACAAAGGACTTATCCATATTTGTTTNCAATATGATGCTACCGGCTTGTGGCATGAGAACAAATAAAGTACAAAACGGTCACAGAGAGCTTCATTGCCTGTGCGGCTTCAATAACCTAAAGGTGGTTTTCAGATGGCACAAAATTCTTTGCGTCTTGTAGAGGACAAAGCAGTGGATAAAAGCAAGGCACTGGAAGCGGCGCTTTCCCAGATCGAACGTTCGTTCGGCAAGGGATCGATCATGAAGCTCGGTTCCAATGAAAGTATCGTCGAGGTCGAGACCATTTCTACGGGCTCGCTCAGCCTTGATGTCGCACTTGGTATTGGCGGTCTGCCCAAGGGCCGTATCATTGAAATTTATGGACCGGAAAGCTCCGGTAAGACAACGCTTGCTTTGCAGACGATTGCTGAAGCGCAGAAAAAGGGCGGTATTTGCGCATTTGTGGATGCCGAACATGCGCTTGATCCGGTCTATGCCCGCAAGCTCGGCGTCGATCTTCACAACCTGCTGATTTCGCAGCCGGACACAGGTGAACAGGCGCTCGAAATCACCGATACGCTGGTGCGCTCCGGTGCCGTTGACGTTCTGGTCATCGACTCCGTTGCGGCCTTGACGCCGCGTGCGGAAATTGAAGGCGAAATGGGCGATAGTCTTCCGGGCCTTCAGGCTCGCTTGATGAGCCAGGCGCTGCGCAAGTTGACGGCTTCGATTTCCAAGTCGAAGACCATGGTCATCTTCATCAACCAGATACGTATGAAGATCGGCATTTCCTACGGTTCGCCTGAAGTTACGACGGGCGGCAACGCGCTGAAGTTCTACGCTTCGGTACGCCTTGACATTCGCCGCATCGGTGCCGTCAAGGATCGCGAAGAAGTCGTTGGCAACCAGACGCGCGTCAAGGTTGTCAAGAACAAGATGGCACCTCCTTTCAAGCAGGTCGAATTCGACATCATGTATGGCGAAGGCGTTTCCAAGACCGGCGAGTTGGTGGATCTAGGCGTGAAGGCCGGTCTGGTCGAAAAGGCCGGCGCTTGGTTCTCCTACAAGAGCCAACGTCTGGGGCAGGGCCGTGAGAACGCGAAAACCTTCCTGAAGGAAANTCCAGCGGTGGCGGAGGAGATCGAACTGGCGCTTCGCCAGAACGCTGGTCTGATTGCTGAAAAGTTCCTCCAGAATGGTGGACCTGAAGCGGATGCCGACGGTGTTGATCCTGAAGCATGATCTGCCGTTGCCGAACGTAGAGTGAGGCAATATTTGATCGTTTGAAGACAAAGGTCGTGCGATTGTGTCGCGCGGCCTTTATTTGTGCTGTAACCCCACCCTCTTTGGCTGGACAGGCAGGGTGGCGAGCGATAAAAGCCAGTGTTTTTNATGCTATGGCCGCGGTATCGCGTGGAAATGAAGGACTTCTGATGAGCGGTGTAAATGAAATCCGGTCGACCTTCCTCGACTACTTCAAGAAGAACGGTCACGAGATCGTGCCATCCAGCCCGCTCGTTCCGCGCAACGACCCGACGTTGATGTTCACGAATGCCGGCATGGTTCAGTTCAAGAACGTTTTCACCGGATTGGAGAGCCGCCCCTATTCCACGGCAGCGTCGTCGCAGAAATGCGTGCGCGCAGGGGGCAAGCACAACGACCTCGACAATGTCGGCTATACCGCACGTCACCACACCTTTTTTGAAATGCTCGGAAACTTTTCCTTTGGCGACTACTTCAAGGAAGAGGCGATCACGCACGCCTGGAACCTGATCACCAAGGAATTCGGTATCGACAAGAACCGTCTGCTGGTGACTGTATATCATACCGATGACGAAGCCTTTAACCTCTGGAAGAAGATCGCTGGTTTTTCCGACGATCGCATCATTCGCATCCCGACCAGCGACAATTTCTGGGCGATGGGTGATACCGGTCCGTGCGGTCCCTGCTCGGAAATCTTCTATGACCATGGCGATCATATCTGGGGCGGACCTCCCGGTTCCGCAGATGAAGATGGTGACCGGTTCATCGAAATCTGGAACCTCGTTTNCATGCAGTATGAACAGGTGTCCAAGGAAGAGCGCATCAACCTGCCGCGTCCATCTATCGATACCGGCATGGGGCTTGAGCGTATTTCTGCGCTGCTTCAAGGCAAGCATGACAATTACGACACCGACCTGTTCCGCGCATTGATTTCGGCCTCCGTCGAAGCGACCGGCGTTCCAGCCGAAGGCGAAAACCGCGCGAGCCACCGCATCATTGCCGACCATCTGCGCTCCACCGCGTTCCTCATTGCAGATGGCGTTCTGCCATCGAATGAAGGTCGCGGCTACGTTCTGCGTCGCATCATGCGCCGCGCCATGCGTCATGCAGAATTGCTGGGTTCGCGCGAGCCACTAATCTGGAAGCTGCTGCCTGCACTTATTCAGCAGATGGGCCGGGCCTATCCGGAATTGGTACGTGCGGAGGCGCTGATTTCCGAAACGATGAAACTGGAAGAAACGCGGTTCCGCAAGACGCTTGCGCGTGGCCTTACGTTGCTGTCCGATGCCACATCGACGCTCCATAAGGGCGATATGCTGGACGGGGAAACCGCTTTCAAGCTTCACGACACCTACGGTTTCCCCCTAGACCTGACGCAGGACGCACTTCGCGCCCGCGAAATCGGCGTTGATGTCTCAGGCTTTACCGACGCGATGGAGCGCCAGAAGGCCGAGGCACGCTCACACTGGACCGGCTCCGGCGACAAGGCGACAGAAACCGTCTGGTTCGAGCTCAAGGAAAAGCACGGCGCCACCGAGTTTCTGGGCTACGACACCGAGACCGCAGAAGGCGTGGTTCTCGCCATCGTCAAGGACGGCAAGTCGGTGGAGAGCGCTTCTGATGGCGAAACTGTCCAGATCGTCGTCAACCAGACGCCGTTCTACGGCGAGTCCGGTGGACAAATGGGCGATACCGGTATCATCTCGTCCGACGAGGGCACCTTTACGGTCACCGATACCCACAAGAAAGGCGAGGGCCTGTTTGCGCATATCGGCTCCATCTCCAAGGGCAACATCAAGGTTGGTGACGAGGTTGAATTGACCGTCGATCATGACCGTCGCTCGCGTCTGCGCGCCAACCATTCGGCCACCCACCTGCTGCACGAAGCGCTGCGAGAAGTGCTCGGCACACACGTTGCCCAGAAGGGTTCCTTGGTGGCTCCTGAGCGTCTGCGCTTCGACGTCTCTCACCCCAAGCCCATGTCGGCGGAAGAGTTGAAGATCGTCGAGGATATGGCCAACGAAATCATCCTGCAAANCTCACCTGTCGTCACGCGTCTGATGAGCGTCGATGATGCCATTGCCGAAGGTGCGATGGCGCTGTTCGGTGAAAAATATGGTGATGAAGTCCGAGTTGTGTCGATGGGCACCGGCATTCACGGCGCCAAGGCCAACCGTCCTTATTCCGTCGAACTTTGCGGTGGCACGCATGTTGCAGCGACTGGCCAGATCGGTCTCGTGCGCGTTCTCGGCGATAGCGCTGTGAGTGCAGGTGTGCGCCGTATCGAGGCGGTAACTGGCGCAGGGGCTCTTGCCTATCTGGCCGAGCAGGATGATCGCGTCAAGGCGCTGGCATCGTCGTTGAAGGTTCAGCCCGCAGAGGTCCTGACCCGCGTTGAAAGCCTGATGGATGAACGCAAGAAGCTTGAACGTGAACTGGCGGACGCCCGCCGCAAACTGGCCATGGGTGGCGGCTCAGTGGAAGGTTCTGCTGGCGACGTTAAAGACGTCGGCGGAGTGAAGTTCCTTTCCAAATCCATGTCGGGTATCGATGCGAAAGATCTCAAAAGTCTCGCCGACGAAGCCAAGACCAGCCTTGGCTCCGGCGTCGTGTTGCTGATTGCGGTGTCTGAAGATGGCAAGGCCAGCGCCGTTGCTGCCGTCACCGAAGACCTGACGGCCCGCTTCAGTGCTGTCGATCTCGTGCGCACCGCATCCGCTGCACTCGGCGGTAAGGGTGGCGGTGGTCGCCCCGATATGGCGCAGGCCGGTGGCCCTGATGGTGACAAGGCCGATGCGGCGATTGAAGCAGTTGCGGCTGTGTTGGCTGGTTGAGCAAATAAAAGGCGGGCGTTGTTTTTGAATGTGGGTCATCATCNTCGGGCTTCACCCGAGGATATAACGAACCACCAGATGAAATGTGGTTAGACCCTCGGGACAAGCCCAAGGGTGACGAAGGAGAGGCGTTCCGCTCTTGCTCTCAATCGTCATTCCTTTCCCGGTTTATTCAGCCGCTTGCTGCGCTTTTGCCGCCTCGTCGTCCAACTGAGTCGCGCGCTTGTAGGCGGGGCGATCATGGACATCGGCGAGATAATTCACAAAGCGCTGGCGTTTTTCGATGGAGCCGAAGTGGAGACCCCAGCTTATTTGTGAGCCGATATACACGTCAGCTGCCGTGAACTGGTCTCCCGCGATAAAACGGTTGGCGTTCAGTGCGTGCTCCAGGGTGTCCATGACATCGGAATAGGCACCGCAGCCTGCCATGCGCTGCTTGTCCCGACCGATTTCAAAGCCCATTGCCTTGGTGGAGACGGCCATTTCCAGTGGACCTGCCGCGTAGAAGAACCAGCGGTAATAGGTGCCACGATCTGTAATCTGCGGCGCAAGTTTGGCCTGCGGGAATGCATCGGCAAGATAGGCGCAGATGGCTGCGCATTCGGTCACCACGGTATCGCCGTGCTTGATGGCGGGTACCTTACCCATCGGGTTAATGGCTTTGTAGGCCTCGGACTTCATCTCGCCAGCGTAGCCAAGATACTCCGTTTTGTATGTTGCGCCCGCTTCTTCCAGCATCCAGCGCACGATGCGTCCGCGCGACATCGGGTTGGTGTAGAATGTCAGTTCGCTCATGGTGTCTTCTCCCGCTGATTTNCTGATTTCGAAATTGCATTGCGTCTGCGACGTGATCAAGACAGAGGCTTTCGAGCCAAAAGAAAACCCGGCGCAAAGGCCGGGTTCTCGTGGTCAGTTATGAAGGTCGCCAATCAGGCAGCCATAGCCTTCTTGAGGTTTTCGTCGATCTTGTCGAGGAACGCCGTTGTGGAGAGCCAAGGCTGATCAGGGCCAATGAGCAGTGCCAGATCCTTGGTCATGTAACCGGCTTCGACGGTGTCGACGCAGACGGTTTCGAGCGTGGCGGCAAACTTCGCCAGTTCTGCATTGTCATCCAGCTTGGCGCGGTGAGCGAGGCCACGGCTCCAGGCGAAGATCGACGCGATGGAGTTGGTCGAGGTTTCCTGACCCTTCTGGTGCTGGCGGTAGTGACGTGTCACCGTGCCGTGCGCAGCTTCAGCTTCAACCGTGCGGCCATCTGGCGACAGAAGAACAGAGGTCATCAGGCCGAGCGAGCCGAAGCCCTGCGCAACTGTGTCCGACTGAACGTCGCCATCGTAGTTCTTGCACGCCCAGACGTAACCGCCGGACCACTTGAGAGCGGAGGCAACCATGTCGTCGATCAGGCGGTGTTCGTAGGTGATGCCAACTTCGTCGAACTTCGCCTTGAATTCAGCCTGATAGATTTCTTCGAAGATGTCCTTGAAGCGACCGTCATAAGCTTTCAGGATGGTGTTCTTGGTAGACAGGTAAACGGGCCACTTGCGCATCAGGCCGTAGTTCATGGATGCACGCGCGAATTCGCGGATCGACTCATCAAGATTGTACATGGCCATGGCAACGCCAGCACCGGGCGCGTCGAACACGTCCTTCTCGATGACCTGGCCGTCTTCACCAACGAACTTGATCGTCAGCTTGCCCTTGCCCGGGAATTTGAAATCGGTTGCCTTGTACTGGTCACCGAAAGCGTGACGACCAACGACGATTGGCTTTGTCCAGCCTGGAACAAGGCGAGGCACGTTCTTGCAGATGATGGGTTCGCGGAAAATAACGCCGCCGAGAATGTTGCGGATTGTGCCGTTCGGGCTCTTCCACATCTGCTTGAGGTTGAATTCCTTGACGCGGTCTTCGTCTGGCGTGATCGTCGCGCACTTGATGCCAACACCGTGCTTCTTGATGGCGTGGGCAGCGTCGACCGTTACTTGGTCGTTGGTAGCATCGCGGTTTTCAACGGAAAGATCGTAATATTCGATATCGAGATCGAGGTACGGGAGGATCAGCTTATCCTTGATGAGCTGCCAGATGATACGAGTCATTTCGTCGCCGTCGAGATCGACGACCGGATTGGCTACCTTGATCTTTGTCATGAATTCCTCACCTTCGAGAACGATTGCGCCGGGAGGGCGCGATATGCAAAAANTATCCCGTGGCGCTATAGCATCGTGAGCGCGCAAGGCAAAGCCATGCACATGCTTTTTTGGACTTTCTAAAACAACCGGAAGCGCATTGCCAAAACGCAATGGCGAATTAAAGTCCGGACGAATCGCTTAACTCGGTAAGCTCTGCTTCAGGACATCATTATGCGGAAAACTCTGCTCGCCACGACCGCCGCCCTTCTTTTCTCCTGCAATGCCTTTGCAGCCGACCCTACAGAACCGGTCAAGAAGGTGATGGACATTACCGTCAAGAACTGGTCCGGCGAAGCGGATGATTGGAAATACATTTTTGATGAGGATCTGCTGAGCACATTGTTCAGCAAGACCTTCGCGTCGCAGTACCGCGAAGCATCCAAAAANCCTGCCTCTGACGTCGAGAATAGCGATAAGGGCGATCCGTTCGGTTATGATGTCGTCACCAATTCGCAAGATGGCTGCCCGTTGCAGGATGTCACCATTACGCCTGCGCCGCCTAAAGACGGAATGACCGATGTTACCGTCAAGTTCAAGCTTTGGGCCTGTATGGACGAGGCCGAGATGAAGGCGACGGTCGATCAGGTGAATTTCGATGTTGTCGAAGAAGACGGCAAGCCAGTGATCAACGATATTCACCGCGTGGGTGACGAGGGTAGGGATTCGCTGCTTCAAGAGATGGCAAACATCATCAAGGGCGAATAATGCGGTCATCCGCCGCGCCTGCCTTTGATTTGTCGTGAAATCTATGCCAGTGAAGCCTAAAANTCGGAAGGCGAACATGGCAGGCACGAATAGCGAGCTTCAGCTTTTGGCAGAAGGCCCGGCGATCATTCTGGTCGAACCTCAACTCGGTGAAAACATCGGCATGGTGGCCCGTGCCATGGCCAATTTCGGTCTTGCGGAACTGCGGCTGGTCAACCCGAGGGATGGCTGGCCGAGCGAGAAAGCCCGTTCTGCGGCATCGAAAGCCGATCACGTCATCGACCATACGCGGGTCTTCGACACCATTGAGGAAGCGACGGCCGACCTCCAGTTCACATATGCCACCACGGCGCGGGAGCGTTACGGTTTCAAGCCGGTGCGTGCGCCTGTGGTTGCTGCAGAAACCCTGCGCACAAAATTCAAGTCCGGCGAGAAGACCGGTATACTGTTTGGTCGCGAGCGCTGGGGCTTGACCAACGAAGAGGTGGCGCTGGCCGATGAGATCGTGACCTTCCCGGTCAACCCCGCTTTTGCTTCGCTGAACATTGCGCAAGCCGTGCTGCTGATGTCTTATGAGTGGATGAAGTCCAGCATGGATGACGTGAGCGAAACGTCGTTTGAGCCGCTGGAACAGCAGCAGGCGACGAAAGAGCAGCTTTATGGGCTGTTCGACCAGATGGAAGAAGCGTTGAATGCGCGTGGCTATTTTCGCCCCGAAGGTAAGAGGCAGCGCATGATCGAGAACCTGCGCGCCGTTCTTTCGCGTCGGGCGTTGACATCCCAGGAAATCAGCGTGTTACGTGGCGTTTTCGGCACATTCGATAAATATGGTCGCCAGACGCCACGCGGCAGCAATGGTCCATATGCTGAGGGGAGCAAGAAGGAAGATGACCGCAACGACACGTGATATGGTGCAGCCAACACTCAAGCCGGTACTTGTTCTCGACAGCGGCATCGGTGGTCTGACCGTTTNGCGTGAAGCTAGGGTGCTGATGCCCGAGCGGGGCTTTATCTATGTCGCTGATGATGCGGGTTTNCCCTATGGCGGATGGGAAGAAAGCGCGTTGACGGAGCGGCTTCTTGCCCTGTTCGGGCGTTTGATCGAAACCCACCAACCGGAAATCTGCATCGTTGCCTGTAACACTGCCTTTACGCTGGCGGGTGCGGCCCTGCGAGCCAAATTTCCGGATATGACCTTTGTTGGCACTGTTCCCGCAATCAAACCCGCGGCAGAACGCACCCGTTCCGGTCTCGTCTCGGTGCTGGCGACACCTGGTACCGTCAAGCGTGCCTATACGCGTGACCTCATCCAGTCGTTTGCATCGCAGTGCCATGTGCGTCTGGTGGGATCTGAAAATCTGGCCCGTATGTCCGAGGCATGGATCAGAGGAGAACCGGTTTCCGATGAGGCCGTGCTCGCTGAAATATCGCCGTGCTTCATCGAGGCCGATGGTAAACGCACGGATATTGTTGTGCTGGCCTGCACGCATTATCCTTTCCTGGCCAACGTGTTCCGCAGGCTTGCTCCATGGCCGGTCGATTGGCTGGACCCCGCAGAGGCAATTGCGCGACAGGCAAGACGCAAGGTGGAACTGATCCACGGTGCGGAGCATCCGGATGGTTTCGATTTTGCTATCTTCACCTCCGGTCAAGTTGATTTCACCACCCGAAGGCTGATGCAGGGATTTGGTTTGAAANTCGCAACGTCATAGGCGCCCGAAGCAGATTGTTGCGTTTTTGCATCAATGAATATGCTTCGATGCAATTCGAGATTGAACCTATTGAAATCGAATCGAAGCGGTGTCATAAAAATCAGGCCCGCAACTCAAACTCAGGAGGCGTAGTAATGAACACATTCAATTATCATGGCCTCTTTGGCGTGGTTCGACTTATGGCTTCGGTTATGACCGCAAATATTATGCCATCTGTTCGACGTGGAATCGCTGTCTAAGCTTTTCCCCAGCCTTTACAGGCCTTCTAACTCTTATCCATACGTGTCGGTCGTCTTGTAGTTGTCGCAGCGTCAAGCTGTGTCCGTCGTACCCGCACGTCTTTTCCCATCATGAAAGGACCTGGTCGCTTGATCGCGCCGGGACGGACTTCCTATGTCTAAAGAGCAATCTTTACGTGTAAATAACGTTTCCGAAGCGGTTGATGAACTGTTCAGCCAGTTCGGAGCATGGACCACGGTGAAGGCCATGCTGTTTGTCGCATGGCGACGTCAGCAAACACGGGCTCATGTGTCTCATCTGTCAGACTACATGCGTCGTGATATCGGTCTGCCTGTTGAAAAACCTTTGCCATATCAGTCATTGATACCACCCTGGTATCCACGGTTTTGATGGTCAGGCCTCTCCGCCCTGTTATCGGCGGGGAGCCTTTTAAGTGATATGCGTCAAAAATCGAGGTTGCTATGCAATTTGCTATAAACAAACTGTCGGGCGCGGATGCCGCAGACTATCGCGATCTTCGTTTGGAGGGCCTTTTCAACAATCCGGAATCCTTCGGTGCCTCGCTCGACGACGAATCACTGTTGTCCGTCGAGGATTTTGCACAGCGCCTCAATGGAGGAGCCGTCTTCGGCGCTCGCCGTGCCGGCACGGGTGCGTTGATAGGCGCGGTTGGATTACGTATCCCCACGGCGTCAAAGACCAAACACAAAGGCGCGATTTGGGGCATGTATGTGCGGCCAGATATGCGAGGCTCGGGTATTGGTGCTGCATTGATCAAACACGTGTTGGACTATGCAGGGCCGATTGTCGAGGAGGTCACCATCGTCGTCGGAGCATCGAACGTGGCTGCCTATAATCTCTATCTCAAAATGGGTTTNGAGCAATACGGCTTTGAGAAGCGCGCCCTGAAGATCGGGCAAAGCTACCATGACGAGGTGCTTATGGCTCTCGTGCTGAAGCCGATACCAACGCCTTGAAACGCGCCAGCGCCGGGCCAGATGGCATTGATTGACATAGGTCCGGCTTGGTGGCTTGCTCCAAATTATCATCATCAGGGAACTTCAAAATGCCTTTTGAAAACTGGTTGGCCTTTGTGGCCGCATCTGCCGTAATGCTCGCCATTCCCGGTCCGACTATTCTGCTTGTTATCTCTTACGCGCTCGGCCATGGCCGCAAGGCGAGTTCGGCAACCGTTGCTGGCGTGGCGCTGGGGGACTTTACAGCGATGACGGCGTCCATGCTGGGGCTGGGTGCGCTGCTGGTGACTTCAGCTGCGCTGTTCACCGTGTTGAAATGGGTTGGTGCCGCCTATCTGATTTACCTCGGCTTCAAGTTGTGGCGCGCGCCGGTGAGCAGTGAGGGCGCTGGAAGGTCTGAAGCCACAGGCAAGGAACGTCCGCTTAAAATCTTCCTTCACACCTATATCGTCACAGCCTTGAACCCGAAGAGCATCATCTTCTTCGTGGCGTTCCTGCCGCAGTTTTTGACGCCATCGCTGCCATTCTGGCCGCAGGTGATGATCTTCGAAGTGACGTTCCTTGTGCTTGCCACCTGCAACGCGGCTCTTTATGGGTTGATGGCAAGTGCGGCCCGCAATTCCATTCGCAAGCCAAAAGTTCAGCGCATCGTCAACCGTACGGGCGGCGGCCTGCTGATCGGGGCTGGCCTGTTGACCATGGGTTGGAGGCGCTCCGCCGGCTAACCACGCTGCAATCTTGTGCGGCGCCCGATTGGATAAAANCAAAATGGCAGTGCCGCACATCTTTCTCGCCCTCATTACCGTGTTTTTGTGGGGCTTCAATTTCGTGGTGATCAAGGTGGGCGTCATGGATATGCCGCCGCTGTTCCTGACGGCGTTGCGATACTTCTTTGCCGCCGTTCCACTGGTCTTCTTTCTGCCGCGTCCCAAGGTGCCTTGGAAACATATGGTCGTCTACGGCATGGTTATGGGCTGCGCGCAGTTCGGGCTGTTGTATACCGCCATCAAGTGGGGGCTGCCCGCCGGGTTGGCATCACTGGTCATGCAATCGCAAGCGTTTTTCACCATGGCATTAGCGGTAACGCTGCTGGGCGAAATCCCTCTGAAATCTCATATTGCAGGTGCCGCAGTTGCCTTCGGCGGCTTGGCCGTCATTGGTCTTGAGCGATTGAACATTACCGCGATGGTGCCGCTTCTGATGTGCGTCGGTGCGGCATTCAGCTGGGCGATCGGCAATATCGTCAATCGCAAGGTCGGGCGCGTCAATGCCGTGTCCTTTATCGCCTGGACCAGCCTTGTGCCAGTGCTGCCACTGGTCATCTTGTCGTTGGTGATCGAAGGCCCTCAAGCCATCGCGGAGGGGCTTGCCCTTGCGTCGCCGATGACGGCGATGGTTGTGATCTACATGGCGTATGGCGCAACCATCGTTGGCGCTGGCATCTGGAGCTATCTGCTGTCACGTTATCCGGCCGGAACGGTTGCACCCTTTTCATTACTGGTGCCGATCGTGGGGTTTCTGGGTGCCTACTTTGCATTCAATGAGGAAATCACCCTTTTCGAAATCATCGGCAGCAGCCTGGTCGTTGCAGGTCTGGCGCTCAACGTCTTCGGGCGGCGCATTTCCTTCGGGCGTTTCAGGTCTGCGCGTTCATAATGTTCAATTCCCTGTGCATTGTCTTTATCAGGCAGGGAAATGACCAAAATGTTTGCTAAAGGACGTGTTCGCCGTCTCCTTGGAGAATCGGCCATATCCATTCACAGTGCAGGGAAGCTTTGACATTGCAGGTCGATATCGACATGGGAACCCTATCGGGCGGGCAGCCAGCCAAGCTCGATATTGAAGAATTGCTTGCCACACGTTTGCTGGTGCAGGGCAATTCCGGTTCCGGCAAATCGCATCTCCTGCGCAGATTGCTTGAGCAATCCGCCCCGTGGGTGCAGCAGGTCATCATCGACCCCGAAGGCGACTTCGTTACGCTTGCAGACAAGTTTGGCCATGTGGTTGTCGATGGCGAGCGCACGGAAGGCGAGTTGTCCGGCATCGCCAACCGTATCCGCCAGCACCGCGTGTCATGTGTTCTGACGCTTGAAGGTCTCGACGTCGAACAGCAGATGCGAGCTGCCGCTGCCTTCCTAAACGGCCTGTTCGATGCTGACAGAGAGTTCTGGTATCCGGTTCTCGTTGTCGTGGACGAGGCGCAGATGTTTGCTCCATCAGTGGCCGGCGAAGTGACGGAAGATGCCCGCAAGATGTCGCTGGGTGCGATGACGAACCTCATGTGCCGTGGCCGAAAACGCGGTCTGGCAGGCGTCATCGCCACGCAGCGTCTGGCAAAACTCGCCAAGAACGTCGCTGCCGAGGCGTCGAACTTCCTTATGGGCCGCACCTTTCTCGATATCGATATGGCACGTGCGGCAGATCTGCTCGGCATGGACCGCCGTCAGGCGGAAATGTTCCGCGATTTGCAGCGCGGCAATTTCGTGGCGCTTGGGCCAGCGCTCTCTCGCCGTCCTCTACCCATCATCATCGGTGCTGTCGAAACATCCGCGCGTTCGTCTTCGCCAAAGCTGATGCCGCTGCCGGATTCGCCGCAGGATGTGGAAGAGCTGATTTTTACGCCTGACCCGGACGAGTTCACACGGGGTCCCGTGCGCCGCACACCACCGGCGCCACGCCCGACGACGGATATTCTGGCAGAGCTTTCGCGCTCCACGCCTGCCATTGGCGGGCCGGAGCCGCAACAGCCACAGCGCAGCAGCCAGCCGGAGATGTCCGCGGAAGAACGGGACGAAAAAATCTCTGCCGTGCTTTCCGAGATCATGGACGATCCGCAATCGGCCTATCGCACCGATGCCGTGCTCTATCAGGAGTTTCTGGTGCGCGCCCGCATGCGCCGCATTCCCGGAACGCCCATGGCGCTGTCGGAATTCCGTCGCCAAGTGGCCATCACCCGCTCCGGTGTGGATGCCGAGATGGCGGCAAGCGAGGACTGGCAGAAGGCACTGGCGCTTTCGAAGAATGTCTCCGACGATTTGCAGAGCGTCTTCCTGTTACTGGTCAAGTCCGCACTCAGTGGAGAGCCTTGCCCTTCAGACGCCCGGATCGCCCGTGCTTATGGCACGCATTCAGCGCGGCGGGCACGCATGTTGCTTGGTTATTTCGAGGAGAAGGAACTCGTCGTCGTGCATGCCGATTTCTCCGGCAAACGAATCGTTGCCTTCCCCGATCTCGACGCAAAAACCGCACCCGGAGATGCGGATGCGGCTGAGGATATTGCGAAATTTGCAGCCGAGTAGTGTATGAAGGCGGCTTTCACCGCCTTCACATACAGCTTATTCTATTGTCTTCGTTTCATTGCGGGTCGCGAGCAGGGAACCGACCACGCCCGTCACGAGGATAGCGACCGTTACGCCAAGCGATAGGGCAGGCGGGATCTTGGCGATGCCCAGCATGTCGGCCAGGAAGATTTTCGAACCGACGAAGACCAGAACCGCAGCCAGCGCATATTTCAGATAAGCAAAACGGTGGATCAGGGCAGCCAGTGCGAAGTAGAGCGCACGCAGACCAAGAATCGCGAAGATGTTCGACGTGTAGACGATGAACGGGTCTGTCGTGATCGCAAAGATCGCCGGGATCGAATCGACCGCAAAGATAAGGTCGGCAATTTCGACCATAATCAGCGCGAGGAATAGCGGCGTGACAAAGGTCTTTAGCTTGCCGGTCTTTTCATCGACTTCCTTGACGATGAATTTTTCGCCGTGCAGCGCATTCGTCACCGGTAGGTGACGGCGCAGGAACTTCAATATCTTGTTGTTGCCGATATCGTTTTCATCGTGGTCTGACGAAAACAGCATCTTGAGGCCGGTGAACACCAGAAATGCCGCGAAAATATAAAGCACCCAGTGGAAGTTTTCGACGATCGCGGCGCCTGCGGCAATCATGATACCACGCAGGACGATCACGCCGAGAATACCCCAGAGCAGCACGCGGTGCTGATACTGGCGAGGAATGGCAAAGTAGGAAANGATCATCGCGATGATGAAGATATTGTCCATCGCAAGGCTCTTTTCGACCACGAAGCCGGTGACGTATTCCATCGCAGACTGTTGGCCGGACTGATACCAGATCCAGCCACCGAAGGCCAAGCCAATACCAATATAGAAGGTGGACATCAGCATGCTTTCGCGGATGCCGATTTCCTTGGAGTTCTTATGCAGGACGCCCAGATCGAGCGCCAGCAAACCTAATACGAGAGAAATGAAGACAGCCCACATCCATGTGGGGNTGCCGAGAAANTCAATGAGGAGAAAGTCCATCAGTCAACCTTTGGCCGGACGAGGTTGGCTTTTCGGATGGGGAACGTGTGATAGACATAGACGTGGCCCCAACCTTAAGAGACTCGACATCGCGTATTGTCCGGTAGTACGCCAGAGGGGCCCGAGTCCTGATCACGGACGGGAAATAATGTGGCACAACTGCATTTCAAGGGCGATAGCAATAAAAANTCAGACAGGCGTGTTTGACAAATTTGTGAGATGTGTCTAGAAGCCGCTCAACACCGGGCAGCAATGCTCGGTGTATTTAGTTGGTTGCCCTGTGGTTCTTGAACGACGTTCGGCAATCGACATCACCGACATGTCCCGTGGCTTCTCCGTACGCAAATGTGAGAAACCTGTCAGAGGTCCTAAAACGGGACCTCAGAGGAGGGCGTGTTTCCTTGATCCGGTTTGGTAACAAACCGGTGTAGCGTTCTGAAAGGAAATACGATGAGCAAGCGCGAATCGTCTAAGTATAAAATTGACCGCCGTATGGGCGAAAATATCTGGGGTCGTCCTAAGTCCCCGGTAAACCGTCGCGAATACGGCCCAGGCCAGCACGGTCAGCGCCGCAAGGGCAAGATGAGCGACTTCGGCACGCAGCTGCGCGCCAAGCAGAAGCTCAAGGGCTACTACGGTGAAGTTCGTGAGAAGCAGTTCCGCGCAACTTACGACGAAGCAAACCGTCGCAAGGGTGACACATCCGAGAACCTGATCGGTCTGCTCGAGTCCCGTCTGGACGCGATCGTATACCGCGCAAAGTTCGTTCCGACTGTTTTCGCTGCTCGCCAGTTCGTCAACCATGGCCATGTCACGGTTAACGGCGTTCGCGTCAACATCGGTTCTTACCGTTGCAAGCCAGGCGACGTTGTTGAAGTTCGTCAGAAGTCCAAGCAGCTCGTAACAGTTCTCGAAGCCGTTGCTCTCGCAGAGCGTGACGTTCCTGACTACGTCGAAGTTGACCACAACAAGATGGTAGCGACATTCGTTCGCGTTCCTGCTCTTGCTGACGTGCCATACGCAGTCGTCATGGAACCACACCTCGTGGTCGAATTCTACTCGCGTTAATCTGCGTGTAGCATCCATTGAAAAAGCCGCCTTTCTGGGCGGCTTTTTTGTTGCGCGGTTTTTGTATTTTACTTGCCTAACTCCCCGTCATCCTACGGCTTGTCCCTAGGATCTAACCACGTTCGATGTCGGGGTTCATTAGATCCTCGGCACAAGGCCGAGGATGACGGAGGAGAGGTTTGCAGGATTTATCAGCGTATCAGGCCGCAGCAACCCGCTTCGAAATCAGCCGTTCAATCAATGTCGCATCCAGCTCGTCGTAGCTGTCGATCATCACATCAGGTGCTAGCTCAACCATCGGCACATCCGTATAACCGAAGGTGACGCCCACTGAGGGGATGTTGGCATTCTTGGCGGATGCGATGTCGTTGAAGCTGTCGCCGACCATTACGCTCCGGGCAGCATCGCCGCCCGCTTTTTCGATGGTGCCGGTGATGTGCCGCGCGTCCGGTTTGCGCCACTCGAATGTATCGCCGCAGGTCGTCGCGGCGAAATAGTGGCTCAAGCCTAGTTTTTCGAGGAGCGGAATTGCAAGAGCAGTCGTCTTGTTAGTGCAAACGGCCAGAGTGAAGCCGGCTGCTGTCAATCTGTCGAGTGCCGAAACGATGCCGGGGTAGGGGACGCTCTGTCCGGGCATCTGTTCGAGATAATGGTCGAGGAAACGCTCGTAAAGAGGCTCCAGATCGGCGTCAGAAAGCTCTGTATTGCGCAAGGCGAAAGCCCGCTTGATCATGACGCGCGCGCCATGGCCGACAAGATGCTTGAGGTCCGCATAGGTCGTCGGTGCGAGACCGGCTGCGGCAATGGCGTAATTCAGGCTGTCGATAAGGTCGGGAGCGGTATCGACCAGCGTGCCGTCGAGATCGAATATGACGAGGGTGGATGTCAAGGAATGCCTCATGTTGAACTGACTATGTCCGCCAAGGCTAAGCAAAGGCGCAGGCATTTGCAACGAAACCTTTGGACGGTTGCTTGTCGCTATTCGAAAGGGCTTCCGTTTGCTATTCGACCCGTGTAAACAGCACGCCAGCAAGGAGGTCCAAAAAANGACCGACGCGCTTATGGACGAGAGAACACGGAGTCTGCAGCCGAATGGATGCCCGCCAAATGAAGATCAAGGCCGCAGAAGCGGCGTTGTCCTATGTCGAAGACGGAATGCGTCTCGGTATTGGTACGGGTTCCACCGCAGAGGAATTCGTCAGGCTTCTCGCAGAAAAAGTATCGTCCGGCCTCAGAGTTCAGGGTGTTCCAACGTCGGAGCGTACTGCGCGTCTGTGTGTTGAACTGGGCGTTCCGTTGAAGTCGCTGGACGAGTTGCCTGAACTGGACCTGACCATCGATGGTGCGGATGAGGTCGACCATGGCCTGCGTCTCATCAAGGGCGGCGGTGGCGCTTTATTGCGTGAAAAGATCGTGGCGGCTGCATCCTCTCGCGTCATTGTGATCGCAGACCAGACAAAGGTCGTGGATACACTCGGTGCGTTTCCTCTGCCCATCGAGATCAATATTTTCGGCAAGGTCGCAACCTGTATCGCCATAGAGAAGCTGGCTTCAAAGCTGGGCCTTTCGGGCGATTTGAAGCTGCGTTCTCTTGAAGACGGTCCCTTCAAAACGGACGGTGGGCACCTCATTTTCGACGCATCTTTNGGCCGTATTCCTGATGCAGAAGCACTGGCACGCGAGCTGAACACCATACCCGGTGTTGTCGAGCACGGACTTTTCATTAATCTGGCATCGCTTGCCATTATCGCCGGGCCTGATGGCGCCCGCATAATGCAGGCGAAAATATAACAGGAGCGAGAGATTTCATGATCAAACTTGCGGGACTAGGCAAAGCTGCCGCTGCTTCGATCCTCATTTCCGGTATCGTATTCGGCACTGCCGTTCGTGCGCAGGAAATTTCAGAAGAGCATATCAATGCTGCAAAGCAGGCTATCGGTACGCTTGGTGTGACCGACCGCTTCGATGATATTCTGCCGGGTCTCGCAGAGCGTCTGAAGGCCGAGCTTATTCAGGCTTCGCCAAACGTTCAGGACGCAATTACCGAGACCGTCGATACCAAGGCGCTTGAACTTGCGCCGCGCCGCGCCGATCTGGAGCGTGAAGCTGCCCTGACCTATGCGCGCGCTTTTTCGCTTGATGAACTGAAAGCAATCTCCGCTTTCTACGGCAGCGAAGCTGGCAAGAAGCTGTTGAAGGATGGTCCTATCGCTACCCGCGAACTGATGAAGGCTGCCGACATCTGGGCCGCTGGAATCAACCGCGATCTGAACACATCCAGCATGACGGAACTTCAGAAGGTTGCTGGCGCTGATCTTCAGCCGCTTCCAGCCAACAATTCCAACGTCGGTGGTGCGCCGGGCGCATCCACAGTGCCTGCGCCAGCCGCACCTGCTGCCAAGCCCAAGCCCTGATCACTTCTGCTAAGTTCAGAATTTTTCAAAGCCCGGATCACACTCCGGGCTTTTCATTTATGCGGTGCAGCACCTATATGTGTGCGACACCATCAGAGGCTGATCCATGACAACTTATGACTATGACCTTTTCGTTATCGGCGGCGGA
The DNA here is from genome assembly GCF_002896715.1 of Agrobacterium bohemicum. Taxonomy (GTDB): domain Bacteria; phylum Pseudomonadota; class Alphaproteobacteria; order Rhizobiales; family Rhizobiaceae; genus Agrobacterium; species Agrobacterium bohemicum. The sequence continues at coordinate 351,225 of NZ_PGEL01000027.1, read as the reverse complement.
TCCGGCGGTGTTCGCAGTGCCCGTGTAGCCGCTTCGCTCGGCAAACGTGTCGGTATTGCAGAAGAATACCGCTATGGCGGAACCTGCGTCATAAGAGGCTGCGTGCCGAAGAAATTGTTCGTCTATGCCTCGCAATATCCAGAGCATTTCGAAGATGCTGCCGGTTACGGCTGGACCGTGGGGCCAAGTACCTTCGACTGGAAAAAGCTGATTGCGGCCAAGGACAAGGAAATCGATCGTCTGGAAGGTCTCTATCGCAAGGGACTTGAGAATGCCAAGGCTGAGATTTTCGACAGCCGCGCTGAGCTGGTCGATGCCCACACGATCAAGCTGTCGAAGTCAGGACAAACGGTTACGGCAGAGCGTATCGTGATTGCCGTTGGCGGTACACCAAATCCGCACGTGTCCTTGCCCGGTTACGAGCTGACGATTTCCTCCAATGATGCTTTCCATCTGGATGAACTGCCCAAATCCATTCTGATTGCGGGCGGCGGCTACATTGCTGTGGAGTTTGCCAATATCTTCCATGGTCTGGGTGTCGAAACCACACTGATCTATCGCGGCAAGGAAATCCTGTCACGCTTCGACAGGGACATGCGCGAAGGCCTGCATGAGGCAATGGTTGCAAAGGGTATCCGCATCCTTCTCGAAGACGTCATTCAGGAGGTCAGCAAGGACGGAGCCGGCGGTTTCGTTGCGCGCACCAAGCAGGGCCATTCCCTCAATGTCGGTCTGGTCATGCTAGCGCTGGGGCGTGATCCGAACACGCAGGGGCTTGGCCTCGAAAACGCTGGTGTCACAGTCAACGAAAGGGGCGCGATCGTCGTTGACGACTACTCGCGCACCAATGTTCCTAGTATCTTCGCGTTGGGTGACGTCACCGACCGGGTACAGCTGACGCCAGTGGCCATCCATGAAGCGATGTGCTTCATCGAAACCGAGTTCAGGAACAACCCGACCAAACCGGATCACCATCTCATCGCAACAGCGGTTTTCTCCCAGCCGGAAATTGGCACGGTCGGCATGTCTGAGGAAGAGGCAGCTGCCAAATTCGAGGAGATCGAAGTCTACCGCGCACAGTTCCGCCCCATGAAGGCGACACTTTCCGGCCGCACGGAAAAANCGATCATGAAGCTCATCGTCAATGCCGCAGACCGCAAGGTGGTCGGCGCGCATATTCTCGGCCACGATGCGGGCGAAATGGCGCAGCTTCTCGGCATTACGCTAAAGGCGGGCTGCACCAAGGATGACTTCGATGCCACCATGGCGGTTCATCCGACTGCATCCGAAGAGCTGGTAACGATGTATACGCCAAGCTACCGGGTCAAGAACGGTGAAAGGGTATAACCGAACCTTCGCTTTGGTCCCGTTCTACTCCCAGCGTACCATCAAAANGAGCCTCGTTGCGCTTCAACAGCGCAGCGAGGCGATCTATCAGAAGTCTCATTTCCGGTGTGTGCCGATCATCGTCGTTGACGGTGAGCCACAGCGGGTGAGACAGTTCCTCTATCGCCTCGCCATTGCGAACGAGACCCGGCATCGCGTCTCCTAGAAATGACGGCAAGATACCGCGTCCTGCACCGCTGGCAATCAGCTTCGGCAGCAGCTCCGGCGCATTGGTCCAGGTGTGGATCGTGGCCTCGTGATTGCGGAATACCCATTTTNCCGCATCTGAGACGGCCACTTCTGTTCCGATTGATATCCAGGGCATGTCATCGCTGAANGAGAGGTGGGCGGCGCGGTACGCATGATACGTCATCGTCACCGATTTGCGGACGGCGAAATTTCCGTTTTTGGGTGCCGTGTCGAAAATCGCCACCATACCGCGGCGAAATGTCAGGTCTTCATCTTCGGTAATGCATTTGCAACACAGCCGGAATGGGTCTTGCGGCCCACGTAAGACAGCAGCGTTGTCTGACACGAAACCCATCAGCCAGATATTGCTCGCTACAGAGACGATAGGCAGTGAAAAAGCGTTGCCGTGCCATTGGCTGATATCCGATGCTGCCTTCTGCATGGATTGAACACGTTCGAACAATGTCATTCCATCAGGTGCAAGCCTGTAGCCTTGTGGGCTACGGATAAAAAGCGTCCGACCAATCGACCGCTCGAGAAGAAGCATCCTTCGTCCGATTGTTGGGGCGCTGGTACCGGTCAAGCCAGCCGCGCCAGCGAGGCCACCTTGCGCGGCAACAATATGAAATAGTTTCAGGTCGTCCCAGTTCACATCTTTCACGGCCATTACCCTGCTGATCTCAGATACTATACGCTAACCCAGTATTCGCCGCACCTGCGCAAGAATGAAATGCCCCTTTCAGTTGCGTATCTATGAAGTCCTTATGTCTGGCCATACCTCCTTGATACCGAAAANGAGAGGTTACCAGATGTTACCGGAAACGATGTTCGTCATGGAACGTATGCGGCAGATGCGGTCGTTGAGCGACGGGAAGACACTTGCTGATCCGTTGGACCATTGGCCATCGACGCGGTTGGATCGTGCTGCCCTGTGGTTTTCGCGATGCCTGAATGGCTGGCCTGGATTTTCAGCTCGAAAAAGCACTATCGAGGGGGACGTTGCTGGTGAACTTCGCCTTTGCAAGCGGGTATGAAAGTGTTTATAAGCGCGCGATTAACAGGGAACATTGCTGCCTCTGGTCTAAAGCGGCTGCACAAGCGAGAACACAATGGCACAGAATTGGACACCAAGCAGCTGGAGACACAAGCCGATCCAGCAGGTTCCGGAATACCCGAATGCGACTGCAGTTGCTGCAACGGAAGCAACGCTTGCGACCTATCCGCCCCTGGTGTTTGCCGGTGAAGCACGCCGCTTGAAAAAGCAGCTTGCCAGCGTTGCCGAAGGCGAAGCATTCCTGCTGCAAGGTGGTGATTGCGCGGAAAGCTTTCTCGAGCATGGCGCAGATAACATCCGCGACTTCTTTCGTGCCTTCCTGCAAATGGCCGTCGTTCTGACCTATGGCGCGCAGCTTCCCGTCGTGAAGGTCGGTCGCATCGCCGGTCAGTTCGCCAAGCCGCGTTCGTCCAACATCGAAACGCTGGATGGCGTCAACTTGCCATCCTACCGTGGTGATATCATCAACGGTATCGAGTTCAACGAAGCTTCGCGCATTCCAAACCCTGAACGTCAGCTGGACGCTTATCGCCAGTCGGCGGCGACACTGAACCTTCTGCGTGCCTTCGCTATGGGTGGTTATGCCAACCTTGAGAACGTGCACCAGTGGATGCTCGGCTTCGTCAAGGACAGCCCGCAGGCGGACCGTTACCGTAAGCTTGCTAACCGTATTTCCGAAACCATGGACTTCATGAAGGCCATCGGTATCACGTCGGAAANCCAGCCGAGCCTGCGCGAGACAGATTTCTTCACCAGCCATGAGGCGTTATTGCTTGGTTATGAGGAAGCGCTGACCCGCATCGATTCGACCTCCGGTGATTGGTACGCGACATCAGGCCACATGCTGTGGATCGGCGACCGTACCCGCCAGCTGGACCACGCGCATGTCGAGTATTTCCGCGGCATCAAGAACCCGATTGGTTTGAAGTGTGGCCCTACTTTGCAGCCCGATAACCTGATCGAGCTCATCGATGCTCTGAACCCTTCTAATGAAGCCGGTCGTTTGACGCTTATCTGCCGCTTCGGCCATGACAAGGTTGCCGATGGTTTGCCAAAGCTTATCCGCGCTGTGGAAANGGAAGGCCGCAAGGTCGTATGGTCCTGCGACCCGATGCATGGCAACACGATTACGCTGAACCACTACAAGACACGTCCGTTCGAGCGTATCCTGTCGGAAGTCGAAAGCTTCTTCCAGATACATCGCGCCGAAGGCACACATCCGGGCGGCATCCACATCGAGATGACCGGTAAGGATGTAACCGAATGCACGGGCGGTGCGCGCACTGTGACTGCGGATTCCTTGTCCGATCGTTATCACACGCATTGCGACCCGCGTCTTAACGCGGATCAGGCTCTGGAACTGGCGTTCCTACTGTCCGAACGCATGAAGAGCGGTCGCGACGAAAAGCGTCTTGCCGTCGTCAACGGCTGATATGTTTNGAATGACATACAAAAGCCGCCAGAGTGATCCGGCGGCTTTTTTGCGTCTGGTTCTATCGTGACAGCAATGTCAGCGCGGTCATTTTATCCAGCAGCGTGCGGGTCACACCTCCAAACAGCATCTCCCACCAACGCGAGTGGCCGTAGGCGCCCATGACGAGCAGGTCGATGCTGTTGTCCGAAAGGCGGTTTTCGATTGCTTTTTCGGCTGACACGCCATGACTTTTTNCCTGCGATGTCACTGTGACATTGATGCCGTGTCNAGCAAGCGTCGAAGCGATCTCTGACCCTGCCAGTGACCCGGACTGAGTGTCATCATCATCCGCACCAACCGAGAATATCTCCACGCTGTCAGCCGCAAGCAGAAAGGGCAGGGCGTCGAACGTAGCTCGAGTTGCCTCGCGTGAACCGTTCCACGCCACCAAAACCCGTTTGATTGGTTTCGGCTGCTCCAGGACGTGTGGCACAAGTAAAATCGGTCGGCCAATTTCATAGAGGAAGTTATCGAGGTCGGCACGGCTGTCGGAGAGCGCCGATGAACTGGTCTGCCTTGCAATGACAATATCTGCACAACGGGCGCTTTGTATTGCAGTGTTGGACGAGTATCCCACCGACGAAACGAAACTACGCCACTCGCTCGAAATATTCTCACCGGTTATTTNCTGCTTGAATATCAGGCCAACATCCATCGTTTCCTCATGTGCAACTTCCTGAACCGCTTGAACGGTTGCAGGGTCGGGCATTTCCATAGGCGCGACCAGGGGAACAGTCGCGAATGATTCCATGTGCAGGCCGATGACATGTGATGAGAATGTGTTGGCCAGGGACGCTGTGAACTCTCCCAGTTTGCGCGCGTTTTCCGCCGTATCCATCACTGCCAGTATGGTCTTGTAACCCATGATCAGACTCCTCATCGTGATAGCCTCACTCACCGGAATCGACAAGCAACGCCTCTTTTCAAGCTCTCAGAATGTTCCGATCCCAACTTTAAGGCTTTGATTGCGATCAAATGGTGTCGCGTGTTCCGACCATATTAAATGCTTGATCTGCTCAAGAGTTCACGCCGAGCGCGCCGCTTTCTCACGTGTGATCGTCGCGATCATGGAAGCGACGTCCTGGGCCGCAGCATCGAGTGCGCTGGCATCGCGAGCGCGCACGACGATCTCTGTCGAGAAACGTTGGCCGTCATATTTCGGATAGGATCCGATACTGGTTTCTGGATGCGCTTTTTGAACGAGGCTCAGCGGTGTTCCGATGTCACCTTCACCAAAGGGCGAACTGACCGCTTGCGACAGGATTCTGGACCCGGTGCGCAGCGATGGCATGACGTTATCGAGCATGGCTTGGAACACCTGTGGCACACCAGCCATCACGTAGACGTTCTCGACGATAAAGCCCGGCGCAACCGAAACCGGATTGGTGATGTGCTTCGCGCCACGCGGCATGCGCGCCATTCTCTTTCGCGCATCCGTGAATTCCATTTCGCGGACACGATACATATCGCCGAGAAGGCGCATTGCTTCTGCGTCATGTTCACAGGGTAAGCCAAACGCCACTGACACCGCATCTGCGGTAATATCGTCATGGGTCGGGCCGATGCCGCCGGACGTGAAGACGTAGTCGTAGCGCTCGCGCAAAGCATTCAGCGCTTCTACGATTGCTGGTTCTTCATCCGGCACGATCCTGACTTCATTCAGATCGATTCCCGACATTGTCAGTACATCCGCGAGATGGCCGATGTTCTTGTCCTTGGTGCGCCCGGACAAAAGCTCGTCTCCAATAGCGAGCATGGCAGCAGAAATGATGGTTGAGGAGGATGGAGGCATTGGGGTCACTCACAATGAATATGCAAACAGGTTAGCGCTCTGTGCGCCAAATTCAATAAGGCTTGGATTGAAAAAGATGTTTGAAAACTGATGTTGCCGAAGCAGATCGACGAACGAAATGCGGCGCAAAGGCCGCATTTTTATTTCGTTACTTATTCAGTAACGTCCGTTGACATACGAATTTTCGCCGGTTTCAGATTATGGGATTGACCATCATCAGGCAAGTAACAACGACGAAACCAAGCAAGGACACTTCCAGAAGACTGTTGAGACCATCACGCATCGCTTTACCCTCCATCATTAGTGGAAGAAGAACGTGCAAAACTTAACGAAGTTCCGTGACAAGCGCGTGAATTATTAAGATCAGACAGATGCTTTAAATAAGCAGGTCCTGCTCACATCACAACGAGCGCAAAAATCCAGTGTCCAACGATGCTCAGCGCCAGGCATCCCAGAATAAGAACAAAGACAAACTTTTTCATTGGTATTCGTGCCTCGGCTTTCAGCGCCTTATATTAAAGGCACAAAGCCTGTATTTTAAGAGTGGAAACGCATCTGCGTCATTATGACTTTATATCGAGGCCAGCTTCAATCGCAGCATCAACGAATGCTTNCCGCGCGTCTTCCGGCTTTTTCTTGCCAGCATCGACAGCCGCGAAAACGAGGAGGGCCTTGTCCAGCATCTCGCCATCTTCCTCCGGCCAATCTTCGATCAGCGCCCATGAAGCGGCCTGTGTCGAATCGATGCTCACATAAACGCCGGGTTCTTCCAAAGCGATAAGAACTGGTTTTGCCCAAAGCGTCTGCATGATGTTTCCCGCACGATTCAAGAGTTTAAACAGCGTTTAGAGGCTTATCGAGCGCTATTCAATTGGCAATTTATCAGTCGTCTCTGCCAAAGAATGACCAGTTGCGAATGATCCGGCGGTCAACGATTTTTAGAGAACGGTCAGGCTGGATTTGATAAGTTTCAACTACGCGATCATCGAAGCGGCGGAAATTATGCGTGAAGGTGCTGCCAATGGGCGATTTTGTGAGCTTGGTCCGAGGTTGACCGTTGTAGGTTATGCTGCCAGGGATAGGATCATAGCTTGAGGCTGAGATTGGCGTTGTGCACCCTGCTAAGACGAGCGCCAGTCCCGCGCTCAATACTGAGGTCATCACTCGCATAGTTTTCTCCCTAAAATCTGCCCGGTTACACTTGATTATGCAGCAGCATTGGCACGGTAAACTTAAAACGGAGAAGGATGTTCCAGAAGGTTCGGAGTTGGATGCAAGCATCCGCGAGTGGACAAGATAATCCACTTTAAAAAATTGTCGCAAATCCGTGAAAAAATTGGTGATTTGTTTTGGAGGCCTCGCCCGGAATTGAACCGGGGTGCAAGGATTTGCAGTCCTCTGCGTCACCACTCCGCCACGAGGCCTCACGAGCCTGATCTCTCAAGCTATGGCGGGGATTTAGAACGAATCCATTTTCCACGCAATAGGGTAGGTTTGAAAAAGCTGAAGAAGTTTGAACGAAAANGCCGCACGCCCTCACAGAGACCATGCGGCTTTTCAGATAGTGTCAAATGCGACCGAGAAGAACCAAAACCAGTACGATGACGAGCACTAGGCCGAGACCTCCCGAAAGGCCATATCCATAATTGTGATAGCCCCAGTTTGGCAGGGCGCCGATCAAGAACAGGATAAGAAGGACGACGAGAATTGTGCCAAGCATGCTGGCCTCCAGATGTTGTTGAGCGTTTCCAGTTTCTTATCAATGATTAGGCGGATAAAAAGTTCCCGTTTAGGGTGGTTTGCGTGGGCCCGGGCGGTCAAGTCGACAACGAAAGACACAACTTGGCTTTTTCATGCTTCGGACGTGTGCTTGTGCTTGAAAGCAACGGCGCAGGCAATTAAGACGGTAACCCACGGCGGTCTGAATTTCAGGCTGTGTTCGAGCTTATATTTGAGGCGAAAACGACATGATGGACTTCGAAACCGCACGCGGCAAAATGGTCGACAGCCAGTTGCGCACGACCGATGTGACCTCGCATTCTGTGCTGAAGGCGTTTCTTGCTGTGCCGCGCGAGGAATTCGTTCCCGCTGGAGTAAAGCAAATTGCCTATGCGGATGAGGATTTGCAGATCTGTCCGGCAAGGGACGGGCTTGCTCCGCGCTACATCATGAAGGCTTCGCCGCTGGCAAAGCTGTTGCAACTGGCCGCTATCACCAAGGATGATGTCGTTCTGGAAGTTGGTGGTGGAAGAGGCTACGTGTCTGCGATTCTTTCCCAGCTCGCCAGTTCGGTCGTATCGCTTGAATCCGATGAGGAACTGAGCGCTAGTGCGACAGAAACACTTTCGACGCTTGGTTATGACAATGTCGTAACCGTCAGCGGTGCGCTTGCCCACGGATATGCCGCAGAAGCACCCTATGACGTCATTTNCGTCAACGGCTCTGTCGAGGACGTGCCGGCAGCGCTTCTCGACCAGCTCCACGATGGCGGACGTCTGATCGCCGTTGTAGGTTACGGTAATTCCGCAAAGGCGACGGTCTATCGCCGCGACGGCAAGGGCACTTCTTCGACACCGTTTTTCAATGCGTCGGTCAAGCCTGTTCCTGGTTTNGCAAAGGCAAGCGAGTTCGTTTTCTGATTATCGGAAACCTCTCAGCCAACCAACCAATGCCGGGCCTTTTCAGGTCCGGCATTTTTGTTTCGTTTTTGAGAGCTAAGAAATAAAGCTGTGTAACAAGCAGCTTACTGCAAGCCCATGGATTCATTTACGTCCGACGTTGTCCTACAGTACGGGTGATTCGGAGTGTCGATATTTGCTCCGTTCCGTCTTGAACGTGGAAATCGGGGATAAAAATGGCTCAGCCCAACGTCGCGCGCGAACCATCCATGGAAGAAATTCTGGCGTCTATTCGCAGGATTATCGAAAGCAATGAGCCTGCTTCCGGCGATGCATTTTCGGCAACGTTGCNTCCTGTCTACGACGAAGAGGAAGAGGCTGCTTCATCATTTNCGGCAGAACTCGCCAGCCCGCCAGCCCATGTGCCTCCCGCCGCAAACCAGGGCTATGGCGCACGCCAGCCGCACGATCTTTCCATTGCTGCAAGAGACGAGACGGCTGGTGCGGACGGCTCTGAAAAGACGATGTCGCTTGCAGATGTTGCTGCCCGCGTTCGCGCCGCCGCAGATCGCAATGCAGCCCTCGGTCCGCAAGGTCTGGCTGCCCAACGGCTTGTGGAAACCCCGAGCGCTCCGCAGCCAGCAGTCCAACAGGAACGGCCACCACAGGCGCAGCGTCCCAACGATTTGCGCCCGCTGTTGAATGTCGCGCCACCAGCGCCTGTTCGCCAGCCGCAAGTGACGACACCCCCGGTTGCCGCTCTCCAAACACGCCCGTTACCGGGTTGGGAAGGTCTGGAGCTTCGCGGTGCCGTGGAGCCTGAACAGCCAACTCCGGCGCAGATGCAGCCAGAAGTCTTGGAGGCGCAGCCAGAACGCGTCGTGGAGCAGCCCAGAGAGCAAGCACCGCAGGTCACTCAACCAGAAAGTAACCTTTCGCTGAACCTGATTTCCGCAGCCGCTGGTGCGCAGATTGCCCAGTCGTTCGGAGAGCTCGCTGAAATGTTTGATGGCGTAGAACGCCCCACGGTCGAGCAGATGGCTCAGGACATGTTGCGCCCGATGTTGCAGGACTGGCTGGAAGACAATCTTCCGACATTGGTGGAGCGCCTGGTACGAGAAGAGATCGAACGTGTCGCGCGCGGCCCACGTCGTTAAAAAGACGAGATATTGGAATATTAGCCGCTCCTCTAGCAGGGGCGGCTTTTTTGTTTGATAAGCATGGTCGGGAAAATATCCGCTTTTTGTTGACTCTCGACCGCCCATCCTTATTAAAAATCTACACAGAACTCTAGAATTCAGGCCAGTAAATGCTCGAAANGACCTACGATTCCGCATCCGTAGAACCCAAAATCGCCAAGGCTTGGGATGAGGCCAATGCGTTTCGCGCTGGCGCGAACGCGAAGCCGGACGCGGAAACGTTCACCATTGTCATCCCGCCGCCGAATGTCACCGGCTCGCTGCATATGGGGCATGCGCTCAATAATACGCTTCAGGACATCATGGTCCGGTTTGAGCGCATGCGCGGTAAGGACGTATTGTGGCAGCCGGGCATGGACCATGCCGGCATCGCAACGCAAATGGTTGTCGAGCGCAAGCTGATGGAAAACCAGCTTCCGGGCCGCCGTGAGATGGGTCGTGAAGCTTTCATCGAAAAAGTCTGGCAGTGGAAAGAAGAATCCGGCGGGCTGATCTTCAACCAGTTGAAGCGTCTGGGCGCATCCTGCGATTGGTCTCGTGAACGTTTNACCATGGATGAGGGCTTGTCCGAGGCCGTTCTGGAAGTCTTCGTCTCGCTCTACAAGGAAGGCCTGATCTACAAGGATATGCGCCTTGTGAACTGGGACCCCAAGCTGCTGACCGCGATTTCCGATATGGAAGTCGAGCAACTGGAAGTCAAGGGCAATCTCTGGCACTTCCGCTATCCGCTGGAGAAGGGCGTTACCTACGAATATCCAATCGCTTTCGATGAGGATGGCAAGCCGACTGAATTCGAAACCCGCGATTATATCGTCGTTGCCACGACACGCCCGGAAACCATGCTGGGAGACACCGGCATTGCCGTAAACCCGGAAGACGGGCGCTACAAATCCATCGTCGGCAAGCATGTGATTCTGCCGATCGTCGGTCGCAAAATCCCGATCGTTGCAGATGATTATGCTGATCCGACCGCCGGAACGGGTGCTGTGAAGATTACTCCTGCCCACGATTNCAACGACTTCGAAGTCGGCAAGCGTGCGGGCCTTCGTGCCATCAACATTCTGAATATCGATGCGACTGTTACCATCAAAGAAAACGAGGACTTCCTGGAGGGCCTTGATCATCCCGCAGCCCTGCACGGCGCTTGGGACAGGCTGGAAGGCCAGGACCGTTTCACCGCGCGCAAGATCATTGTCGAAATCTTCGAGGAGTCAGGTCTTCTCGACAAGATCGAGCCGCACAAGCACATGGTGCCGCATGGCGACCGTGGCGGCGTGCCAATTGAGCCGCGCATGACCGAGCAATGGTGGGTGGACAACAAAACGCTTGCCAAGCCAGCCATTGCCTCCGTCCGCGAAGGGCGCACCAACTTCGTCCCTAAAAATTGGGAGAATACATACTTCCAGTGGATGGAGAACATTCAGCCGTGGTGCATTTCACGTCAACTCTGGTGGGNTCATCAGATTCCGGCATGGTATGGCCCCGACGGCCAGGTTTTCGTTGAGAAGAGCGAAGAGGAAGCTCTTCAGGCCGCTATCCAGCACTACATCGCCCATGAAGGTCCGTGGAAGGCCTGGGTCGAGGAAAAGCTGGAGAACTTCAAGCCGGGTGAAATTCTGACGCGTGACGAAGACGTGCTGGACACTTGGTTCTCGTCGGCACTGTGGCCGTTCTCCACGCTGGGCTGGCCGGAAAAGACCCCGGAACTGGCGCGCTATTATCCGACCAACGTTCTGGTCACCGGTTTCGATATCATCCCGTTCTGGGTCGTGCGCATGATGCAGATGGGTCTGCATTTCATGAAGGACGACGCCGGTAATCCAGTCGAGCCATTCCACACGATTTACATCCACGCGCTGGTTCGCGACAAGAACGGCCAGAAGATGTCGAAGTCCAAGGGCAACGTCATCGATCCGCTTGATCTGATCGACGAATATGGTGCGGATGCGCTGCGCTTTACGCTGGCCATCATGGCGGCGCAGGGGCGTGACGTGAAGCTCGATCCGGCCCGCATCGCCGGTTATCGCAACTTTGGCACCAAACTGTGGAATGCGACGCGCTTTGCCGAAATGAATGGCGTGAAGCGAGACCCGCATTTCCTGCCGGAAGCCACGACGCAGACGATCAACCGCTGGATTTTGACCGAACTTGCAGACGCTGCAAANGAGGTGACGACGGCAATCGAGAACTATCGTTTCAACGACGCGGCGAGTGCGCTTTACCGTTTCGTATGGAACCAGTTCTGCGATTGGTATCTGGAACTACTGAAGCCTGTTTNCAGCGGTGATGATGAAGTTGCCAAGACCGAAGCGCAGGCTTGCGCTGCGTTCGTTCTTGAAGAAATCTACAAGCTGCTGCACCCGTTCATGCCATTCATGACGGAAGAACTGTGGGAACACACGGTGGGCGAGGGCGAAGTGCGCCAGGGTCTGTTGTGCCACACTGATTGGCCGGTCCCGACATTCCGGGATGATGCGGCGGCGGCGGAAATCAACTGGCTGGTTGATCTGGTGTCCGGCATCCGATCGACTCGCGCGGAAATGAACGTCCCACCGGGCGCGATGGCGCCGCTGGTGATCGTCGGTGCCAACCCCACGACGGAATCGCGTCTCGACCGCCACTCGGCGGCGATCCGCCGTCTGGCGCGGGCGGATGAAATTCGGGCTGCCGATGTGGCGCCGAAGGGCTCTGCGCAGATCGTGCTGGGTGAAGCAACGGTCTGTGTGCCTCTTGGCAACCTGATCGATGTCGGTGCTGAAAAGGCGCGTCTCGACAAGGCCATCGGCAAGGCGGGTGCTGAAATGGAACGCATCGACAAGAAGCTCTCCAACGAGAAGTTCGTCGCCAATGCCGACCCTGCCGTGGTCGCAGCCGACCGTGAGCGGAAAGCCGAGCTGGAAGTGGAAATCAAGAGCCTGCAAATCGCGCTTCAACGCGTCAACGAAGCTGGCTGATTAAGCGGCAATATGGAGATTACGAAAGGCGCTCTTCATACCGAAGAGCGCCTTTTGTGCATCCATACCGACACACAAATTCCGCCGCTGTCTTTCCGCTGAAGATTCGGAACTTCTGCGCTCTTCACGCCGCTGATCCATATCCATGCCGAAACCAACCACGGCGGCGAAATCGTGGCATTTCCGAGTGAAAATTGTGGATGTGGTGCGATGGACACACTTTACGCGGTTGCTGGCATATCATGCTATCCATAAGGGTATTAATCACACTTCATTAGAATAATGACCCAACTTGTCCTGCTGAGGACGGGTTCATCAGCATTTTACGTAAATTTTTTTNGCACTGCAAAACAAGTCACCCGCCGTGCGGTAGATTGTGTTTTTTTNCAAAGCGCTGCACGGTCGTCATACGGATATTGCCTTGATTGGGGAGAGAGATGGCAACACAAAATCATTTTATAAGTGGCGCTTTGGGCCTTGCTATCGGTATGACGTCGATCACGCCCGCTTTTGCGGGTGGTTTGGATCGGGGTGGGTACAATATTGATCAACTTTTTGATGCATCGCCGTTTACATTTCAGTCCGGTGTCACCTACGTCACACCAAAACGAAAGTTGAAAAACGTCCAGGATGGTCCAGCAGGAGGTGCGTTTGTCGGTGGCTCTACCGCTGACGACACCGAGAACTACGCCATACCATACGTCGGTATTAAGGGTGGTTATGAGGACGTAGATTGCCTAGTCGATTATTCACAGCCCTTCGGTGCTCATCTTAATCCGGGTTCTACGTGGGCTGGCGCTCAAAATAACATTGAAACGAAGGTTCGAACCGACAACTACGGTTTGACCTGCTCGTATAAATTTGATGCAGGACCAGGCCAATTCAGAGTGATTGGCGGCGCGTTTTATCAGGAAATCGAAGGTTCTAAAACTCGTCTGGTGGTACCACTCCCGGCGCCCCTGAACTCTGTATATAGCGGAGTGGGACGACTCAACATGAGCGACGAGTCCTGGGGCTGGCGCGCAGGGGTGGCTTATGAGATTCCGGAGTATGCTTTCAGAGCCAGCCTTCTCTACAATAGCAGAGTGAAGTACGACCTGACGGGTAGTCTTGATCTAACCCAGATACCCTCAATTGCTGTTCCGGGTAATCCGTACGTGCAACGACGCTTTAGTGTATTCGGAGCGGCTGAAGCTCCAGATTCTCTCGAATTGAAGGTCCAAAGCGGGATAGCACCCGACTGGCTGGCCTTTGGTTCTGTCAAGTGGACGAATTGGAGTGTGATTCAGTCCATCAGCTTCTGTGAAACGCAAGGCGCTTTCCCATGCCCGGCCACAGGTGTCACATCACTTGACCTCCTGTATCGGGATGGTTGGACGGTGAGTGGCGGTGTAGGACACAAGTTCAACGACAAGCTCTCCGGAGCCGTCAGCCTCACATGGGACCGTGGCACGAGCACTGGCGTTGGAGCCTCGACGGATACCTGGACACTTGGCGCGGGCGTGCAATATGCTGTAACCGACAACATCGAGTGGCGTCTCGGCGGCGCTCTTGGTTTGCTCACAAGCGGAAGTTCGGGCCAGGTTACTCGTGGTGGCGTCGTTTACGGTAACGATGTGTCTTATGACTTTGGTAACGATATTGTCGCTGCAGTGACAACGTCAGTGAAAGTAAAGTTTTAACCCTCATTCACTCCAATTCTAACCCGGCCTCACAAGGCCGGGTTTTTTATTGCCCGCATGAAAGATTGTGACGATTTGGCAACAAATTTCTGCAACCTTCACGTAGCGTAAGAATGCGGGCTTATTTGTCCATTTCCCGCCACAAACAAGTTGCTTGTCTGTCTTCAAGAACGCGGGACGTGGAAGAATATGCAGGTTTCGAGGGTGCTGCTGCGGAAGTGGTTAATGTGAAAACGGATGTGGATTCAGTGTCTAAGCAAGTAAATGCGGGAGTTGATGTTCCTGTCTTGCTTGGCACAATCCTGACGGCGGTCAAACGCCGTTATGTTGCCGGAAACGGCGCTTATATCTGTTTNCATGCAAAGACTGATTTATCGCCGCAGATGATCACAGCAACACTCTTAAAAAGTGCGGCTGGAAAGACGCAGTGTGGTCTAAAAACGCGGCCGGGTTTGAATTGGCTTTGCAGTATTGCGTGAGTATTCGCTATACGCCGGGAAGAGTGAGAGAAGTCGGTTTAAATGCTGAAATGTGACACCAATGTTTTGAGGCCACTGTGGGCCGGACTATTGCTTGCAGCACTGGCAATGCCAGCTGCCGCATTTGATATCAATTCTGGCGTTACCAAAGAATCCGGCCCTTTCGACCTTTTCAAGTTTGGCTTCAAATCCTACAAAAGCGGTAAAAAGGACGATGCCGTCGAGGCCTATCGTTACGCCGCCGAAAAGGGCCACACAGGTTCACGTTGGGCACTTGCCAACATGTACGCCTACGGCGACGGTGTTGCCAAAAACGATTTCGAAGCCTTCAAGATCTACAGCGAAATTGCCAGCCAAGGCGTCGAGCCGGGCTCGGAAGACACGGGCTTTTTCGTCAATGCTTTGTTGTCGCTAGCTGACTACTACCGCCACGGCATTCCCGGCAGCCCGGTCAAGACTGATCTTTCTCAGGCCCGCCAACTCTATTTCCAGGTCGCTTCTACCTTTGGTGTCGCCGAGGCACAGTTCGAGCTTGCCCAGATGATCCTGGCGGGTGAGGGTGGTCGCGCAGATGCGCAGCAGGCCAAGAAGTGGCTGAACCAGGCCCGCAAGCACGGCCATGCAGGCGCGATGTCGATTTTTGGTAACCTGTTGTTTCAGGAAGGTCAGACCGTACGCGGGCTCGCTTTCATGACGGCTGCTCTGGACAAGTGTTCCGCAGTGAACTGCAAGTGGATTCAGAACATGCAGGAACAGGCATTTTCGGTGGCTGCTGAGGACGACAGACGCGTTGCGATATCACTGGCGCAGAACATCTCGGCCGGTGACGCGGACTGATCTGTTCTCGGAGGCAGGCTTGGGTGTGACCCGCTACACGAGGATGGCGGTGGGGCGGAGCCCCCTATAATCAAGACGTTTGTTGAAANTCAAAATACCCGCAGACAGGAACGTGGTCTGACGGTTTTTCCCAGGCGCGGACGTGCTTTTCGATCGAGACAGATTGCAACCTGTCTGAGGCTTCCGACGAAAGCATCAGGTGATCGATGCGGATGCCGTTGTTTTTCGGCCAGGCACCGGCCTGATAATCCCAGAACGTATACAGTCCTGCCTCATCCGTCGTCGCGCGGTTTGCGTCTGTCAGGCCAAGGTTTTCCAGTCTGCGGAAGGCTGCGCGTGTCTTAGGCAAGAACAGCGCGTCGCCTTCCCAGGCTCTTGGATCGTAGCAATCGAAGGGTTCGGGAATGACGTTGTAATCCCCAGCGAGTATAAGCGGCTCTTCCAGCAGAAGACGATCCTGCGCGAAGCGATGCAGGCGCTCCATCCATGCCAGCTTGTAGGGATATTTGACCGGGTCATCCGGTGGGTTGCCGTTGGGCAGATAAAGCGAGCAGACGCGGATGACGCCGCCGGCAACGGAGAACACGCCTTCGATAAAGCGAGCCTGTTCGTCAGCGTCGTCTCCCGGCAAGCCGCGATTGACTTCGTCCGGTCTGATCTTGGACAGAAGTGCGACGCCGTTGAAGCCCTTTTGACCGTGGGTTTCGACATTGTAGCCGAGCGCCTCAATCTCCTGACGGGGAAAGTTCTCATCGACGGATTTGATTTCCTGAAGGCAAGCGATATCAGGGTTCGAATCCTTCAGCCACTGGCAGAGGTTTNCGATGCGCGCCTTGACGCCGTTGATGTTCCAGGTGGCAATCTTCATCGGACATTCCATTGTTTGATGGAGTCCGTTTTAAACCAAGTGCTGGCGAATGCCACCCGTTTTCATTGTTTCAACAGGCGTAATAAGGGCTGGGATCAGATCGAGAAGCTGGTGCCGCAGCCACAGCTTGCGACGGCGTTGGGGTTCTTGATCTGGAACGACTGGCCGAGCAGGTTATCGACGAAGTCGATTTCCGATCCTTCCATATAGACGACGGACATGCTGTCGATCAGAACCTTGGCGTTGTCGCGGGAAATGACGATGTCGTCGGCGGTCGCGTCGCTGTCGAGATCGAACTTGTAGGAAAAGCCGGAGCAGCCGCCGCCTTCTACGGACACGCGCAGCGCCTGTTTGCCGTCTTCGGCGGCGACGATCTGGGCGATTCGTTTTGCGGCGGATTCGGAAAGCGTGATGTCTGTGGTCATTTGTTTNCTCCTGCCGGGTTCAAGAACCGGAGAGCAAAGTTTTGTGTGAAGTCCATTATAAACCAGTCAAATAAACGGTCTATAGCGTTGTCGTGTCGCGATGACGCTTTGCGGCAACCTTCAGGATAGGTATGAAGGGTAGATGAAAAGGTCAATGGCCGCACAGCAGGATAAGTCATGATAATCGATCAACGTGCACTGGGTTTCGGAAGCGGAGAGAGGGCGATCTATGCCACCGATCCCTGGACGACGCGTGGCCGATTGTTTCCAGAAGCTTCCAGCCTCACCCGTTCCGATTTTCAGCGTGACCGCGACCGCATCGTCCACACCACCGCATTTCGCCGCCTGAAGCACAAGACGCAGGTGTTCATCAGCCCTGACGGTGACCATTATCGCACCCGGCTGACGCATACGGTGGAGGTCGCGCAGATCGCCCGGGCCTTGGCGCGAGCGTTGAAGCTGGACGAGGATCTGGCAGAAGGCGTGGCGCTGGTTCACGATTTCGGCCACACACCCTTTGGCCATACCGGCGAGGATGCGCTGGATGCGATGTTGAAGCCCTATGGCGGCTTCGACCACAACGCACAATCCTTGCGGATCGTGACCAAGCTGGAGCGTCGCTACGCCGAATATGACGGCATCAACCTGACATGGGAGACGCTGGAGGGGCTGGTGAAGCACAACGGTCCGTTGATCGGCGAGAATGCGAACGGCGGTCATGGTCCCGTGGCACTTCCGATCCTCGAATATTGCCAGTTGCAGGACCTGGAAATCGGCACCTTTGCCAGCCTTGAAGCGCAGGTCGCGGCAATTGCAGATGACATTGCGTACAACACCCACGATATCGATGACGGTTTGCGGGCCAAGTATCTGACCTTCGACATGCTGGAGGAAGTGCCATTTCTAAGCGGATTGATGGCCGAGGTGAGGGCGAAATACCCCAAGCTCGATGACGACCGCTTCGCGCACGAGATTATGCGTCGCCAGATCACTCGCATGGTAGAAGATGTCATCGGCGTTGCGCAGCACAACTTGGCGAAGCTCAAGCCGACATGCGCCGCTGACATTCGCGCTGCCGATTATACTGTTGCCGCGTTCTCACCGGAGATGGCGGAAACGGACAAGCAGATCAAGAAACTGCTGTTTGCACATATCTACCGCCATGCCGATATCATGCGCATCCGGGCAGGGGCGACGCAGATCGTGACAGACCTTTNCCACCGCTACATGGAAAGCCCTGCCGAAATGCAAAGTCACTACTGGGTGGACAGCATTCCAGGCATGAGTGAAGCGGCAAAAGCCCGTCATGTCGGGGATTATCTGGCTGGCATGACGGATAGTTATGCACTGAAAGCCCACCAGCGGCTGTTTGACCACACACCGGATTTACGATAGGCAGCGGCGATTGCGGAACCGATTTCCGGATTGCCGGGACTTAGATAACAGCCTTTCGCGCAGGTATATGATGATGAACCTTTTTGCCGATTTCGATGCCAGAATCAAAAACGCGCTTGAGACGATCGATCTCGTCAAAGCCCATCGCGATACTGTCGATTTCGGCCGCATCACCGTCGAATCCCCGCGCGATCCCAGCCACGGCGACGTTGCGACAAACGCGGCTATGGTGTTGGCAAAGCCGCTCGGCACCAATCCGCGCGCTTTGGCAGAGCTGATCGTTTCAGCGCTTGAGCAAGACGAGGATGTGGACAGCGTCAATGTTGCTGGCCCCGGCTTCATCAACATCCGTGTCTCGATTGCGTACTGGCAGCGTCTTCTGGCAAACATGATCAGCCAGGGAGACGACTACGGCCGCTCAACGGTCGGTACGGGTAAGAGCATCAACGTCGAATACGTCTCCGCGAACCCGACCGGGCCGATGCATGTCGGCCATTGCCGCGGGGCAGTGGTGGGCGATACGCTTGCCAACGTGCTGGCGTTTTCCGGCTACGAGGTCACCAAGGAATATTACATCAACGATGCGGGCTCACAGATCGATGTGCTGGCGCGGTCCGTGTTCCTGCGTTACCGCGAAGCGCTTGGTGAAGAAGTGGGCGCTATTCCGCCGGGTCTCTACCCGGGCGATTATCTGGTGCCTCTCGGCCAGACGCTGGCCGATGAATTCGGAGAAAAGCTGCGGGCGATGCCTGAGGAGCAATGGCTGCCTATCGTCAAGGACAAAGCCATCGACGCGATGATGGTGATGATCCGTGAGGACTTGGCCGCGTTGAACGTCAAGCACGACGTATTCTATTCGGAACGCACGCTGCATGCTGGCAATGGCGGACCGATCCAGTCTGCCATCAACGACCTGACCTTCAAGGGCCACGTCTACAAGGGCACCCTGCCGCCGCCGAAGGGCGAGTTGCCGGACGATTGGGAAGATCGCGAGCAGACGCTGTTCCGCTCCACCGAGGTGGNTGACGACATGGACCGCGCGCTTATCAAGTCCGACGGTTCCTATACCTACTTCGCGGCAGACGTTGCCTACTTCAAAGACAAGTATGATCGCGGCTTCGGCGAGATGATCTATGTTCTGGGTGCCGACCACGGCGGCTATGTCAAACGTCTTGAGGCGGTTGCGCGCGCTGTCTCCGAAGGAAAGTCCAAATTGACGGTTCTGCTTTGCCAGCTCGTCAAACTTTTCCGTGATGGTGAGCCGGTCAAGATGTCGAAACGCTCTGGCGATTTCGTGACATTGCGGGACGTCGTGGATGAAGTCGGGCGTGACCCGGTGCGATTCATGATGCTCTATCGGAAGAATTCCGAACCGCTGGACTTCGATTTTGCCAAAGTAACGGAGCAATCCAAGGACAATCCGGTATTTTATGTGCAGTATGCGCATGCTCGCTGCAAGTCAGTATTCCGCCAGGCAAACGAGGCGTTTTCGGACCTTGATGTGTCGAAGGAAACGTTGGTTTCTGGTGCGGCTTTGATTAATGATGTCAATGAGTTGCAGCTGATTGCTAAACTTGCAGAATACCCGCGTCTGATCGAGTCGGCGGCGCTCAATCACGAGCCTCATCGCCTTGCATTTNACCTGTATGATCTGGCCAGTTCGTTCCACGGGCATTGGAATAAAGGTAAAGATCAGCCAGAATTACGTTTTGTTAACGATAAAAACCGAGAATTAAGCGTTGCCAGATTAGGGCTGGTGAATGCTGTCGCAAATGTACTGAAGTCTGGATTGACGCTTTTAGGAGCGGACGCGCCTGACGAAATGCGATAACATCTCACCATTATTTGCTCACAATACGCTGGCAAGTGCTGTGATGCGTAGATGGTGGAACACGTAATGGTCGAAAAAANTGTCGCGTATAACCGGGACGACCGGGCAGAAGAATTCGCTGACAACGATCCTTTGGCGCAACTGGCACGTCTGGTTGGTCAAGAGGATCGTCCTTCCCATGTTGCTCCCCCGGCTGCGCAGCACCCGGCGGAACGCAGGGAGCCCGAATTCAATCTTGAAGATGAATTGCTTCGCGAGTTTGCGATATACGACGCACCCCGCTATGAGCCGGTAGCGCTGGACGCGGCGAACGATGTTCGCTCATACGTTCCCGCCAATGAATTCATGCAACGTGTCGAATCGGTTTTTGCCCGCAAGGAGCCCGAGCTCGCGCCCATTGAGCAATATGCTCCTGTGGACGCTGAAGAGTATCTTGTTGCCGAACACGCTTCTGACTCTGCGGCACTGTCCAATCTTCGTGATGATTTCAGTGACGATCCAGAATCGGTCGCTGCCCTGTTCGATGTCGGACATCGTCAGGCGCACCATCAGCCTGTCCATGAAGAAGCTCCAGCCTATGTCGAGCCGATCAGCCACACGGACGTCGAGCAGTATGCGGAACTACACGAGCAGCCCGCGATCGTAGAGCCGGTTGCATCCTACCCGGTGCACGAAGAATCAGAGCCGCATTATGTTTCGCCAGAGGTCTCCCATGAGCCGAACTGGGAGCACATGGCGGAGACATCAGGCGAAGTGGCGATCGATCTTGCCAGCGAGCTGGAAATGTCTGTGGCCGAGGAAGTTGCCGCACCCGTTCAGGCGCCGCCGCCGATTGCACGTCGTTCCTCGCTTGATTATTCCAGCCTGCGTTTGCCGCTTGCCAATTTCGGTGCGCCGCGCGCTACACCCGTTGTTGCTCAGCCTGTAGAGCCACTGGTTGCCCAGGCTCCGGTCGATCAGTCGTTCACCCAGCCACTGGTGGCGCCTGCGAATCACATCGAGCCAGCACTGCCTGTCGGACAAAAGATGTCGGCCATGGACGAGCTGATTTACGACGTGGCAAAATATGAAATCAGCAATAGGGATGTCAGTGCTGCCGCGCCAGTTGCCAGAATGGAACCTGTTGTTGCCGTAAAACCTGCTATCGCACCCGCTGCTGCAATGCCTCCGGTTGCGTCTGTTGCTCCACGCGCTGAGCCATCCTTCCAGCAGCCCGTTGCCAAAGCGGAGCCCGATTTCGGCGATTTTGACACGTTCAAGGATGACGAGTTCGAACTTGCGCTCGACGATATCGATTTCGATCTCGACCTGTCGGAAATTGCCAACATCGATGTGGCAGTTGCGCCTGTTGAACAGCCAGCGCCGGTTGCTCAGGCGCCTATGCAGCCCAAGCCTGTCGTTACACCCACGATCGCTCCTGCAGCGGCAGCTGCTCCGCGCCCTCAGCCTGTCGTGGCGCCTCCAGTCGTCCGTCAGGAAGCACCGCGTCCGGTAACGCCGGTCGTTGTTGCGCCTCCCGCGACACTGGAGAGCCTGCCTTTCGACCCATCGCAGATTGGTGAAACCGAAGATCAACCTGAAACCATCACCGAGATGGAAGTGCCTGAACTTCCGGTTGGCGTGTTCGAGCCGAAGCCAGCGCCACGCCGTCATGAAGAAGATCTCGATCTCGACACCGAACTTGCATCGCTTTTCACACCTGCTGTGACGGGTGGGCTCGATCGCAACAAGAATGCCGCTGCGACACGTCAGCCTCAGCCCACGCAGGATGAGGTCGATGAATTCGAACGCGCGCTGGAGCAGGATTTTCGCCGCAGCATGCAAGAGGCTGCAGAAACCCGTGCATCTGGCGACAGAGTTGCGCCAACCGATCTCTCGCAGCCAGTCCGTTACAGCGATGAAGAACGCAGTGGCGCCCGTCGCTGGCTCGTTCCGTTCGCCGCCGTTCTCGGTGTTGTGCTCGTCGGTGGTGGGACATACGCGCTTATGTTCGGAGGTTCATCGAGCACGGGTTCGAACGGCGCACCGGTGATCATCGCTGCAGATAGCGAGCCGACGAAAGTTGTGCCGGACCATCCCGGTGGTCGTGTTGTGCCGAACCAGGACAAGGCGGTTTATGACCGTGTTGCTGGCGGCGCGCCTGCTGATCCAAAGCAACCTTCGCTTATTTCCAGCAGCGAGCAGCCGGTTGATGTGGTTCAGCGCACTCTGATCCCCGAGCAGTTACCGCTTGAAGGTGAAAACGACGAGATCGATGCCATTTCTTCGACACCGGTCGGTGAAACGGAAGACCCACGTCTGCTGTCGGCTCAAGAGAAAGCGCAGACGGCAGAGAACCAGTCCGGATCTCCGGTCAACGTTTCTCCGCGCAAGGTCCGCACCATGATCGTCAAGCCTGACGGTACACTGGTTGCGCAGGAAGTTCCTGCCCCTTCTGCATCCACAGCTGACAAGGTCGAAGAACTAGCCGCACCGCAGGCATCTCGCACAGAAGGTGCACCTGCCGTTATCGCAGCGTCGCGTGTTCCGGTCGCTCCTGAACAGCCTACCCAGACGCAGGCTCCTGCACCAGCCGCCGCTGCGCCAAAGCCAACTCAGACGGCAGCACCGCTTCCAGCGTCTCGTCCGGCTTCACAGCCAGCGAATGTTGTTGCGACGGTGACGAACCAGGGCAATGTTCGCCCGGCGCCGCCTTCGCAGCCCGCGCAGGAAACAGCTGCTGCTCCGACAGCTTCGACGAACGCTTCGTCCACCGGCGGCTACTACGTGCAGGTTGCTTCATTGCCAAGCCAGGCTGAAGCGCAGAAGTCCTATCAGAACCTGTCGACCAAATTCGGCTCCGTCATCGGTGGTCGCGGCGTGGATATCAAGGCAGCTGAGATTGCGGGAAAAGGCACATTCTACCGTGTTCGCATTCCAGCTGGCGACAAGAACGAAGCCGCAGCACTTTGTGAGCGCTTCCGCTCCGCTGGTGGTAGCTGCCTGGTCGCCCGCTGATCAAGACTTGATAAANTGAAAAGCCGGGATGGTATTGCTGTCCCGGCTTTATTGATGGCAGGATTTCAAGTAATCCGCTTCGTTCCCCACCTGCGACGTCATCCTCGGGCTTGACCCGAGGATTTACCCACATTGGACGTCGTGGTTCGTTGGATCCTCGGGTCARGCCCGAGGATGACGGTGGAGAGGGAGAGGTCTTGCTCCGGGGCCGTTATCGATCCCGGCCCCCCNGCCCAACCTCATCCCAAGTAGGACTAACCCATGACCGAATCCAAAGCTATGATCCTTGGCTGCAGCGGCCTTACCCTGACGGAAGATGAAATCGCCCTGTACAAGGCAGAGCGTCCTTGGGGATTCATCCTGTTCGGGCGAAACATCGGTGACATCAAACAGATCACAGACCTCGTCGCTTCGATGCGTGATTCTGTCGGCAGGCCTGATGCGCCTGTTCTGATCGACCAGGAAGGCGGGCGTGTTCAGCGCATCCGCTCACCTTTGTTGCAATCCTACCCGAATGCGCAGGCGCTGGGTGAAATCTACCTGCGTGACAAGGACCAAGGCTTGCGGGCGGCATGGTTGATGTCGCGCCTTCATGCGTTCGACCTGATGAGACTCGGCATCAATGTAGACTGCCTGCCGGTTCTGGACGTGCCCGTGGAGGGTGCCAGCAACGTTATCGGCAACCGCGCTTACGGTTTCGACCCCGCATTGGTGTCAGCGATGGGGCAGGCGGCGGCGGACGGGTTGAAGGCAGGCGGCATGTTGCCTGTCATGAAGCACATTCCCGGCCACGGCAGGGGCCTTGTCGATTCGCACCATGAGTTGCCGGTGGTTGATGTGCCGCTGGCTGAGCTTGAGGCGCATGACTTTGTGCCGTTCCGTGCCTTGAGCAGGGAACTGATGGCGATGAGTGCACATCTGGTTTNCACGGCCATCGATCCCGAACGGCCCGCCACCACATCGCCCAAGGTGATAAACGAAATTATCCGTGGCATGATCGGTTTCGACGGGCTGCTGATCTCAGACGATAGCTCCATGAACGCGCTTCAGGGTACGCTTGGCGAGCGGGCTGCCAATATTGTTGCTGGTGGCTGCGATATAGTCTTGCATTGCAATGGTGTGATGAGTGAAATGCTTCAGGTCGTGAAAGAGGTTCCCGTTCTTTCTGGTCGTGCTCTTGAACGTGCTGCCGCTGTCGAAGCCGGTTTTCCGGTGGCCGATGGCGCAGATGAGGCCGCGCTGAGAGAAGAGTTCAACGCCATGCTGACGGTTGCCTGATAGCTTCCCGGCCCGGCGTCCTGATAATGGGTTGCCCGGTGGATGAAGAATGGCGATAGACAAATCGCGTGGCAGCGCGCCGATGGAAAAGCTCTGGGAAGACATCAAACCAGAGCGCGCCACTGGCGAAGCGGCATTGATGATCGATGTAGCGGGCTTCGAAGGTCCGCTTGATCTCCTGTTGCATCTTGCGCGTACGCAAAAGGTCGATCTATCCCGCATTTCCGTTCTGGCACTGGCGGAGCAGTATTTGATCTTCGTCGAGCAGGCACGGCGTGTGCGCATCGAGCTTGCTGCCGACTATCTGGTTATGGCGGCGTGGCTCGCTTTCCTCAAATCCAAGCTGCTCATTCCGCAGCAAAGCAAGGATGATGGTCCAAGCGGCGAGGAGATGGCGGCAACGCTGGCGTTCCGTCTGAAGCGCCTTGAGGCTATGCGCGATGCGGCAGAACGACTGGTGAACCGCCACCATCTGGGTCGCGATATCTTCGCACGGGGTGCGCCTGAACATATTCCACACAAAAGCCGGTCTTCATTCGAGGCGAGCCTTTACGACCTGCTCAGCGCCTACGCCTCTCTTCGCCAACGTCAGGCGATCACGCAGGTAACGATTGAAAAACGTCAGGTTTGGTCGCTGGTGGATGCGCGCGAATTGCTAACGTCGATGCTCGGCGATATCGGCGAATGGACGGCTCTGGATCGCTATCTGTTGCAATATGTCGCTGATCCCGCCATGCGCGCCACGGCGATGGCAAGCGCCTTTGCAGCGTCACTGGAACTGGTTAGAGACGGGTCTCTGGAAATCCGTCAGGACGGAGCGTTCCAGCCGCTTTTCATGCGCAAGGGCATGGGCAGAGACGTCAATACTGGCGAANGGATACAGGATGTCGAGTGAGTTGGATATTGATGACGAACTCGTTTCGACAGATGGGGTAGGGGCCGAACCCACGGTCACAGAGCGGCAGGTGAATGAGGCCCAGCGCGTTGCCGAGGCGCTGGTGTTTGCGTCTGCCCAACCCGTATCCGAAGCTTTCTTAGCGGAGCGTCTGCCCAAGGGTGTCGATGTGTCCGCTCTCATGGCAAACCTCAAGCTTCTGTACCAGGATCGGGGCGTAAATCTCATACAGGTTGGCGGTAATTGGGCCTTTAGAACCGCCAGCGATCTTTCCTTCGTTATTCGTACTGATGAGAAAGAGCCTAAGAAACTGTCACGTGCGGCGCTGGAGGTGTTGGCCATCATTGCCTATCACCAGCCGGTGACGCGAGCGGAAATCGAGGAAATCCGCGGTGTTCAAACATCGCGCGGCACGCTGGATGTGCTGATGGAAGCCGGTTGGGTTCGTTTTCGGGGACGCCGCCGAACACCCGGCAGACCGGTAACGATGGGAACAACCGTCGATTTTCTCGACCATTTTGGATTGGAGGAATTGCGTGATTTACCCGGGCTGGATGAGTTGAAGGGGGCAGGATTGCTCTCTGGACGCATCCCATCCAATTTTGGGATTCCTCTGCCATCCATGAGCGACGAGTTGACCGAGGACGAGGATCCGATCACGCAACTCGACCTCGAAGAACTGGGGCTTCTGGCTCCAAGCGGAGACGAGCCCGAACGGTAACGGTGCGTCACGCCTGGGATGATCACGAAGAGTTGCCAGCATTCGGTGTCGTGGGTAGGCGTATAGTTTCTCTTCGTTTGTTGACTAGCCATTTGGTGTTTGAAAAAGCTTTGCAAACGTCCTACATCGGTTCAAGGCAAAATTCAGGGAGTTTGCGTTATGGGTTCTTTTAGTGTGTGGCATTGGCTGATCGTTCTGGTCATCGTGCTGGTTCTGTTCGGTCGAGGCAAAATCCCCGAACTCATGGGCGACGTTGCGAAGGGCATAAAGAGCTTCAAAAAGGGCATGGCTGACGAAGACCAGACGCCTCCTCCGGCAACCCCCGATACCACGACTGTGCATTCCAAGACGNTCGACCATAAGGCTGACGAGATCAAGTAATTGATCTTGCGGCGCGGCCTAATCGGGCCGCACTATCGCGCGTGTCAGGAGCATTGTAATGTTAGATATCGGCTGGAGCGAGTTGCTCGTTATTGCGATCGTGCTGATCGTGGTCGTGGGCCCCAAGGACTTGCCGCCAATGATCCGCGCTTTTGGCAAGACGATGGCCGGTTTGCGCAAAATGGCGGGTGATTTCCGTTCGCAGTTCGATGAGGCCTTGAAAGAGGCCGACATGGACGATGTACGCCAGACGATTTCAGACGTTCGCAATCTCAACCCGACGAATTCCTTGCGCAATGCAATGAACCCGCTTCGGGAACTGGGCAATGAAATCCGTTCCGATCTTAATGGTGTGACGTCAACCAGTTCTCCAGCGACGAGTGCACCTGTCGGGGCACCTGCGGTCAACTTGAGCGAACCGGAAATGAAGCTGCCGGATGGGCCGCCGATCATGGCACCCGCGCCCGTTGAAATGGCAGCCGCGTCCACTGCGCCAGTTGCTACCGTGGTACCTACTGAAAAACCGAAGCGGCCTCGTAAGCCAACGGCAGAAAAGTCCGTTCAGGAAATTGAGGCGGAGACGGTCGCCGTAAAGCCGAAACGGGCACCGAAGACGGTTTCCGCCAAGGCGACAACATCTGCCAGTCCGAAACCGGTGGCACCGTCTTCTAGTGAGCCGTCTGTTTTGACCGAGGTCGCCGCGAAGTCCGCAAAGGTCAAGGCTGCCAAAGCCACCGTTGCTGCTGGAAAGCCTGTGATCGCAAAGGCCAAGGCTATGGTGAGCAAGACCACCACGGAAAAGACGGCGACAGCGGCACCTGCCAAAACAGCAAAATTGGCCAAGGTCAAAAAGGGTGAAGCATGAGCGCCGATACTGATGATAAGCCGCAGCCGCTTATCGTACACCTCATGGAGTTGCGCACCCGACTGATCTGGTCAATCGGCGCGTTTTTCGTCGCATTTCTGGGGTGCTTCGCTGTGGCAAAGCATCTGTTCAATCTGCTGGTCATTCCTTACAAATGGGCGGTGATCTGGGCCGGATTGGACGTTGCCAAGTCGTCGCTCATCTATACCGCGCCACAGGAATTCTTTTTCACGCAGATCAAGGTCGCCATGTTCGGTGCGCTTGTGATTTCCTTTCCGGTTATCGCCTCCCAGCTCTACAAATTCGTGGCGCCGGGTCTTTACAAGAATGAGCGTGCGGCGTTCCTGCCGTTTCTGATTGCTTCTCCGCTGTTGTTTCTTCTGGGCGGCGCGCTTGTCTACTTCTTCTTCACGCCCATGGTCATGTGGTTCTTCCTTGCCATGCAGCAATTGCCTGAAGACGGCGAAGTTGCAATTTCGTTGATGCCAAAGGTCTCGGAATATCTCAGCCTCATTATGACCCTGGTTCTGTCCTTTGGTCTTGTTTNCCAGCTACCTGTGATCACCACGCTTCTGGCACGTGTGGGCTTGTTGACGAGCCAGTGGCTTAAGGAAAAGCGGAAATTTGCCATCGTCGCGGCTTTCGTTGTTGCGGCCGTGCTAACGCCACCTGACCCGATGTCCCAGATCGGTCTTGCGTTGCCCGCAATCATTCTCTACGAGATTTCCATACATTTGGCTCGACTCGTGGAGAAGAAGCGCGCTGAGGAAAATGCAGGCCGTGAGCTTGAAGATTCCAGTGACGACTGACGGTTTCCGCCAGGATCTTCTTCAGACGCCGGGCCCTTCGTCCCGGCGTTTTGTTTTTNAAAACATGATGCAAATTACGGTCTGGAACCACGATGCACGACATTAAATGGATACGCGAAAACCCTGAAGCTTTCGATGCAGGCCTTGCTCGCCGCAATGCAGAGCCGCAGTCCGCTATGCTGATTGCGCTGGATGAGAAGCGTCGGTCCGTGATTCAGACCNTGCAGGAAATGCAATCGCGCCGCAACGCGGCCTCCAAGGAAATCGGTGCTGCCATGGCGCAGAAGAACACCGAGCTTGCGGAAAAGCTGAAGGCTGAAGTCGCTGACATCAAGGACAGCATGCCACGATTGGAAGAAGAGGATCGCCAGGTCAGCGCCGAACTTACCGACGCACTGTCGCGCATTCCGAACCTTCCCTTCGATGACGTACCGCAGGGCAAGGATGAGCACGACAATATCGTTGCCCGCGTGGTTGGCCAGAAGCCCGGGTGGAATCATCCAGCCAAGGAACATTACGAAATCGGCGAAGCGCTTGGTTACATGGATTTCGATCGTGCGGCCAAACTGTCCGGTTCGCGCTTTACTGTGCTGACGAGCCAGATCGCCCGGCTGGAGCGTGCCCTCGGTCAGTTCATGATCGACCTGCACACGTCGGAACATGGTTATACGGAAGTGTCTTCGCCGCTCATGGTGCGCGATGAAGCTATGTATGGCACGGGGCAACTGCCGAAGTTTGCCGAGGACCTGTTCAGAACGACGGATGGCTACTGGCTTATCCCAACCGCCGAGGTCACGCTGACCAATCTCGTTTCCGGTGAAATTCTGGAGCAGGAAAAACTACCGCTGCGCTTCACCGCGCTGACGCCGTCCTTCCGCTCGGAGGCCGGTTCGGCCGGTCGCGATACGCGCGGCATGTTGCGCCAGCATCAGTTCTGGAAGTGTGAACTCGTGTCGATCACTGATGCTGAAAGCGCCGTTGAAGAGCATGAGCGCATGACGGCCTGTGCCGAAGAGGTGCTGAAGCGTCTCGGCCTGCATTTCCGCACCATGACGCTGTGCGGCGGCGACATGGGCTTTGGTGCGCGCAAGACATACGATCTCGAAGTCTGGCTGCCCGGACAGGACACCTACCGCGAAATCTCTTCCTGCTCGGTGTGTGGGGATTTCCAGGGACGGCGTATGGATGCGCGTTATAGGGCTAAGGGGGAGAAGGCGACAAGGTTCGTCCACACACTCAACGGTTCTGGCACGGCGGTGGGTCGCTGCCTGATCGCAGTTCTGGAAANCTACCTGAACGAGGACGGTTCGGTGACGATTCCCGACGTGTTGCTGCCATACATGGGCGGTTTGACACGTATTGAAAAGGCAGCCTGAGTACGCCGGGGAGGAGAATGTCGTGCGGATTATGTTGACCAATGACGATGGCATTCATGCCGAAGGGCTGGCGGTGCTGGAGCGCATCGCCCGCACGATCTCCGACGACGTTTGGATCGTCGCCCNTGAGACGGACCAGAGCGGACTGGCGCATTCTCTGACGCTGTCCGAACCGCTTCGCCTGCGCAAGATTTCCGATAAGCATTTTGCGCTGCGTGGCACGCCGACCGACTGTGTCATTATGGGCGTTCGCGAAGTGCTGCCGGGCAAACCTGACCTCATTTTATCAGGCGTCAATTCCGGCGCGAACATGGCCGATGACGTAACCTATTCCGGCACCATTGCCGGCGCTATCGAAGGAACATTACAGGGCGTTCGGTCCTTTGCCCTCAGTCAGGCGTTTGCTTACACCGGCCATGCAGAACGCGTTGTGCCGTGGGAAGTGGCGGAAACCTATGCGCCAGACCTCATTCGCAAACTGATCGATGTCGATCTTCCAAACGAAACGTTCCTCAACCTGAACTTCCCCAATTGCGTACCCGCAGATGTCAAGGGCGTCAGTGTCACGGGGCAGGGGAAGCTGGATTTCGGCATGACTGTGGAGCAGCGTCAGGACGGTCGCGGGCTACCCTATTACTGGCTGCGTTTTGGCGAACGACTGGGTACGTTCCTGGAAGGCACCGATATTCACGCCGTCAAGGATGGCCAGATTTCGGTAACGCCACTGAAGCTTGACCTTACCGACTACACGGTGAAAGATCGCGTGGCGAAAGCGCTTGGACTGGGAGCGAGCGCTTGAAATCCGTCATGGTCGAGAAAGAGGGGTTCGCAGCCCTGGTCTTGCGGCTGAGAGCCGAAGGTATCTCCGATATCGACCTTTTGACTGCCGTTGAACAGTGTCCGCGCTCGCAATTCGTGCCAGCACAGTTTGCAGCGGAAGCCTATTCCAGCCGCACCATCCCGATTGACTGCGGTGCCTTCATGGAAAGCGCCGACATGGTGGTGAAAACGGTCGCGCGGCTACAGGTCAAGCCTGGTCAACGTGTGCTGGAAATCGGCACCGGCAGCGGTTTCATGACAGCTATCCTCGGTCGCCGCTCGGAGCGGGTGGTTTCCATCGACCGCTACAAGACACTGGTGGAACTGGCGCAGAATCGGATGGACGATCTGGGCATTCGCAACGTGGTCATTCGGCAGGCCGATGGCGCTAACGGATTGGTGGGTGAGGGGACATTCGATCGAATCGTTTCCACGGCTGCATTCACCGCCATGCCACGGTTTTNCACTGAGCAGATCGTATCCGGCGGAATGATGATTGCACCGATCATTCTGGAAGACGGTCGCTGTGTCATGACCCGCTTTNCCAAGACCGGCAGCCGGTTTGAGCAGGAAGAGCTTTTCGAAACGCCCTATCTGCCCATCGAAACGCATATTGCTCGCTATTTGTAGCGAAATGAAAATTCGTTCCATTTNCGGGAGCGGATGACGATTTTNATCAAATCATTGATTTAAAAAGATTTTTCTGTAAAAAATCACGAAAATTCCGTCTTTTTCCGCCTCTTCATGGTTATCGAAGTGTCAAAAAACACGTGAACGCCTTAACGTTTTAACGGCGTGGTAACACTAACGCGCTTTAATCATCTCCATCAACGCATGGTTTNCCCGTCAAGGGAGAGGGGCCTTGCAGAGTGTAGTTTCAGCCGGATCGATCCCGATGCGGTGGTTGGCGTCAGTGTAGATCGAGTCATGCGTATGAGTAATTCGCCTAAANTCGGAAANTCAATCGCAAAGATGTTCGCAGCGGCATTGCTGGCAAGCGTCGCAACGGGGTGCAGCTCCGATGCAACGCGATTTGGCGGGCTCTTTNCCAGTGGGCCTGACCAAATGACAACGGCATCCATTCCAGCCCGCAATGCTGGAGGCGCTTACGGGCAGTCTCCGGTCCCGCAAGGTGATGTGAGCAGCGGTGGTTACGGCAACGCAGCGCCGCAGGGCGGCTATGCAAACCGGAACACCGCGATGAACCAGCCTTACCCGCAAAACAACGGCGGTGGTTACGGTTCGGTACAGCCTTCTTCGGCCCGTGCAGCATCGTCTTCTTCGCCAGTCCAGCGCTCCGAGCTTGCCGCTCCGTCGCCTTCGTCCAGCCGCGAGCCAGCCACGCGCCGCGAGGCGATGCAGCAGCCATTCCCGTCGGCTACAGGCAATTCTGCGCCATCCATGGCTGCTGCTCGTCCGGCTAACTCGGACCGCGCAGACACGCTTTCGACTGGCTCCATCAAACAGCAGGCCGGCTGGCACACGNATGGTGCGTCGTCCGTAACGCTGAAGTCCGGCGAAACGATTGCAACGCTGTCCAAGCGTTACGGCGTCCCTGAAAAGGCACTGCTTGAGGCAAATGGTCTCTCCAGCGCTTCAGCTGCTGCGCCCGGCCGCTCGATCATCATTCCGAAGTTCGGTCAGTCCCGCAACGCTGCCCGTGCTGCATCTGACAATATCGACCTGAGCAAGAACAACAACGGCCCGGCACCAACACGCGGTCACGAGCAGAACGTTGCCGTTCTCCCATCTCAGAGCGCGGCTCGTGACAAGGCTTCGGCAGAAACCGGAAAGTTGACACCTCCAGGCGGCAAGCCGCTTCCGCCAACAGGTGGCTACAAGGTTCAGTCAGGCGACAGCCTTGCAAAGATCGCCCGTGCAAACGGCGTTTCTGTTGCTGACCTGAAGGCTGCTAACGGCATCACCGACGGAAGCGTACGCATCGGCCAGACATTGAAAATTCCCGGCGCTGGCACTGACGGTATCAAAACGGCGTCTGTTCAGCATCAGGCACCGGCCGCATCCAAGCCTGTTGAGACGCCAGTCGTTGCCAAGGCTGAAGTGCCAAAGGCACCAACTGCCGAAGCAAGCGTCAGCGACGTCGAGAAGAAGTCTGATATGGCTTCCATCGCGCCGGAATCCACCGGTATCGGCAAATACCGCTGGCCTGTTCGTGGTGCTGTGATCTCCGGTTTNGGTGAAAATGTCGATGGTAGCCGCAATGATGGCATCAACATCTCCGTGCCAGAGGGTACACCGATCAAGGCCGCTGAAAACGGCGTCGTCATCTATTCCGGTAACGGTCTGAAGCAGCTCGGCAACACCGTTCTCATCCGCCACGATGACGGTCGGGTCACGGTCTACGGCAACGCCGCAAATCTCGAGGTTCAGCGTGGACAGAAGGTTCAACGCGGCCAGACCGTTGCGACATCCGGCATGACGGGCAGCGCCAAGCGTCCACAGGTTCACTTTGAAGTCCGCAAGGATGCGACACCGGTGAACCCATCCTCTTTCCTTGAATAGGTATTGCGTTTCAAGGGGTAAGAAAAAGCCGGGTTAACGCCCGGCTTTTTTATGTTTCAGGCCTGCTCAAGCCCACGGTATTTTCGATGAAGTCTGCGATGCTGGTCGTGTCATCCAGATCGAATACCGGAAGCGTGGTGCCGGGAACGGCATGATCGGCGGCAATCGCTATGATATGCGGATCGCTGGGTGCAAGCGGTTCGGTCTTCGCTGCATCCCGCCTGCGCGCTTCAATTTTTGGAACTGGTTCGTATTTGTACCCTTCGATCAACACCAGATCACACGGCGCGATGCGTGCGAGAATGTCTTCGAATGAAGGCTCAGACGCGCCACGAAGTTCGTGCATGATGGCAAAGCGCGTACCCGATACGATGGTGACTTCATGAGCGCCCGCATTGCGGTGGCGCCAGCTATCCGCTCCGACCTTGTCGATATCGAAGTCGTGGTGCGCGTGTTTGATGGTAGAGACGCGGTAGCCGCGCGCCGTCAGCTCTGTGACGATGCGAACGGCAAGCCCTGTCTTGCCGGAGTTTTNCCAGCCGGAAATACCGAATACTTTCTGGGTCATGCACTCATGCTCTTGAAGAAGGTTTCCGCGGTCACAAGCTCGTCGGGCGTATTGATGTTGAAAAANGGATCGATGGAGGTCGTCAGGCTTTCGATGGGCGGAAACGAAACGCCGATCGTCGGGTGACGCGCCAGAAAACTGCGGATACGGCGGTTTCGGTCATCCCCAAGCCAGGCCTCCAGGTCATCTGCAATTGCAATCGGCCACAGCCCGAATACTGGATGCACCTGCCCAGTCGATGCGGCGATGACGATGGCGTTTTCGCCGGTGATATGGTCGATAAGGCGCGCTGCCAGATCCGCCGGAAAAAANGGGCTGTCTGCCGGGACTGTCAAAAAATGTGTCGCTTGCGGCGCATGGCGTTCGAAATGGCGCATACCGGCGAGAATGCCCGCAAGGGGACCGGCATGACCCGCCTTTGTGTCAGGCACGAGTGGCAGCCCAAAGGTGTCCGCCCAGCTCTCGGAGGCGTTCAAGGCCAGCGTCGTTACCTGCGGCGTAACACGGTCTATGACGTGAGACATCAGAGGTTTGCCTCCGAGTGGGCTCAGCACCTTGTTCGTTCCCATACGTCGGGAAAGGCCACCGGCCAGGATAAGGCCGGGAATGTCAGACACGATCATCACGTCCCGCTTTGCTGTTGGTTATGGCGACGTTCCTGCCCGCCGGTATAAATGCTTGCAGCAAGGGCGAGGATTGCGTTCAGCAACATGACCAGCAGCAGTGGCGTTGTACCCGCTTCCTTCGACAAGAGCGAGGAGGCAAGCACCGCCAGACCGGCCCCGCCGCCAATCGTCAGCGCACCGCCGAGGCCAGAGGCCGAACCGGCCAGATGAGGCTGGACGTTGACCATACCCGCATTGGCGCTGGGCAATGTCACGCCGTTTCCGATGCCGATGAGCGCCAGTGGGAGAAAGAATTCGTAATGGCTGCTCAGTCCGAGATAGGGCAGGGCGATGGCACCGATGATGCCCATCGCCGCAATGCCGTTACCGGCCAGCATCATTCTGGAAATGCCAACGTGCTGCGCGTAACGACCCGAAAGGAAGTTGCCGAACATATAGCCGCTGGCCATGAAGAAAAATTGCATGCCGAGCGTCGCCGGTGTCAAGCCATAGAGCACGCTTCCCACAAAAGGAGCGCCGCCCAGAAAGGAGAAGAACAGACCGGATGAGAATGTGGAGGTCAGCGCGTATCCCCAGAAGCGTGTCGATCGCAGCAATTGCGGCCATGCTTGGAACTGGGCCGAAAAACTTGCGGATTTTTGGCGGTTGGTTTCCCCTAGATCGAAGAAAATGAGAATCAGCATGGCAGCGCCGCAAAAGGCGACGAGCACAAAGCTGGCCTGCCAGCCAGCGAAATCGTTGAGAAAGCCACCGATCGTCGGGCCGACCATGGGAACCACGGACATGCCNATGGTGACGTAACCGATCATCGATGCGGCCTGGTTTGCAGGAACCATATCTCTGACGATGGCGCGTGCCAGCACGAAACCGGATGCAACGACCGCCTGCAACATCCGCCCTAACATGAAGACGGTTATGTTGGGCGCCAATGCACAGATGAGGGTGGCGACGACCATCAAGGCAAAGCCTGCCAGCAACACGGGCCGACGACCGAAAAGATCGGACAGCGGGCCGATGATGAGCTGCAACAGCGCCGTCGTTGCCAGATAGCCGGATACCGCAAACTGCATGACCGCGTAATCTGTCTCGAAATACACCGCCATGGCGGCAAGCGATGGCAGAAAAATGTTCATACACAGCGCTGCAACGCCCGCGATAAGAACGAGGGTGACGACATGCGGCGGCGTCGATCTGTTCAGGATGAGGGCAGCGCTCATTGTATTCTCGTGGACGTTTTGGCAATCGGCGGCTGGCGTCGTCTGCTCTCGCGATAGAATGTATAAAGACCCGAGGCGACGATAATGGCCGTGCCGAGTAAAATCCAGGAATTCAGGCTCTCGCCGAACACGAAATAGCCGATCGAAAAGGCCCAGATCATGCTGGTGTAGCGAAACGGTGCGACAAACGCGATGTCTCCGTTGCGCATGGAAAGAATGACGGCCTGATACCCGATCACGACCAGCACGGCCGAAGCAAATAGGTGTGACCAGACGTATCCGTCCATCGGTTGCCAGCCGCCGAAGGGTGCGATGAGCGCAGCGCCGAACATGGTGTTGACGAAGGACGTCGTCATCGTCACAGTCAAGGACGGTATATCCGTATACATGCGACGCGTGAGGAGGTCGCGTCCAGCTGTCACGAAGACAGCGCCGACCACCAGCAATGCACCGAAGGTAAANCCATCCGGGCCGGGTCTGAGAATAATCAAAACCCCAATAAAGCCGACCAAAATGGCCGTCCACCGACGCCAGCCGACTTTCTCGTTCAGGAATAGAGCTGCACCCAATGTCACCGCCAGCGGTAGCGATTGCATGATGGCGGAAACGTTGGCAAAGCCCATCATTGCCAGCGTTTTGAGATAAAGAATGGAGGCCGAGACTTCGCACAGGCACCGCAACACGATGATGGGCCGTAGCAATGTCTTGATAGGACGCAATGCTCCCATGTGGCGGGCGATAAAATACACCAGAACACAGGTAATGATGCCGCGAACGAAGAGGATCTGGCCGGTGTTGATATAAGGTGTGACGGATTTGGTGAATGCGTCGTTGATCGTGAACGATGCCATCGCGAGCGCCATGAGCAACGCGCCGCGAGTATTGTCCGTCAATGCCATCATTCCAATCCCAGATACAAANCAAAGACGCCATCATGCGGTGCACATATGACGACTCCGCCCACTCCTCTAATATGAGGTGGTGACATGGTGGGGATTTGAATTCAATCGAATTATTATAGAAGACAGAATGGAAAAGCGTCAGCCGCCAGTAACGCTCATGTGGCGGGCGACGGCGGGGCGTTTGTGGGTGCGGTCAATGATGAAATCATGGCCCTTGGGCTTGCGAAGAATGGCGTCATCGATGGCTTGGGAGAGCAGTGCATTGTCGTCGGATGCGCGAAGCGCAGTGCGCAGATCGGCGGCATCGTCCTGGCCGAGGCACATGTACAGCGTGCCGGTGCATGTCAGGCGAACACGGTTGCAGCTTTCGCAAAAATTATGTGTCATCGGCGTGATGAACCCGAGCCGTCCCGAGGTCTCTTTGACCTCGACATAGCGCGCCGGGCCGCCCGTCTGATAGGCGATATCGCTGAGGGTGAACTGCTCCTCAAGCGACGCGCGAACCTGCGACAGCGGCAAGTAGCGATCTGTCCGATCTTCTTCGATCTCACCCATCGGCATGGTTTCGATGACAGTCAGGTCCATGCCTCGAGCATGGGCGAAACGCATTAGGTTCGGGATTTCGTGTTCATTGAAATCCTTAAGTGCCACGGCATTGAGCTTGATCTTGATGCCAGCGGCAAGAGCCGCATCGATCCCGTTCATAACCTTGGAGAAATCCCCCCATCGGGTGATTTGGCGGAATTTATCAGGGTCCAACGTGTCCAGGGACACATTGATACGACGCACGCCGCAATCGTAGAGTTCGGCTGCGTGGGTCGCGAGTTGCGAACCATTGGTGGTCAGCGTCAACTCGTCCAGCATCCCGGCATCGATCTGGCGACCGAGGTCTCGCACCAGATGCATGATGTTCTTGCGCACCAGCGGCTCGCCGCCAGTCAATCTGATACGGCGAACGCCTTTGGCGATGAAGGCGGAACACAGTCGGTTAAGCTCTTCGAGCGTCAGAAGGTCTTTCTTCGGCAGGAAGGTCATGTGCTCTGACATGCAATAGGTGCAGCGGAAGTCGCAGCGGTCAGTGACGGAAACGCGCAGGTAGGTAACAGCGCGTCCGAAGGGGTCAACCATCGGGCTCGTGCGTTCGTTCAAGGATGTCGCTGGCTGGAGCGCCCCGAGAAAGCTGTTCAACCTGAAATCTCCGTCACACTCGACGCTGTGTCTGCTGTCCGTGTTTACCATGTAATGCCTTGCCGCAGTGCAGACAAGGTCGTAAGTGTGCGGGATATATCACGGTTTGGAAATGAAGAGATGAATGAACCCTGGCCAACCGAATTGTGGGTCTCCAAAGATCGCCAGCATCTTGTCGTAGAATTCGACAACGGGCAGTCGTTCGATCTGCCGGCTGAGATGCTGCGTGTCTTGTCTCCCTCGGCAGAGGTGCAGGGGCACGGGCCTGGCCAGAAGATAACTGTTCCTGGCAAACGGGACGTAACGATCCGCTCCGTTGTCGCGACAGGAAATTACGCTGTGCGCATCGCCTTCGATGATGGTCACGACAGTGGAATTTTCACATGGCGATATCTGTTCGAGCTGGGGCAGAAGGGTGACACTCTGTTCAGTGCCTATGAGCAGGAACTGGCCGAAAAAGGCTTGAGCCGGGACCGTAAAATCCGGTAGCAGAAGACAATATTTCATGACGTTACGGGGGTGACACTTGGCGGTCGAGGGAAATGCAANTGATCTGGCGCAAGTTGTCGTCCTGTTGGCGGCAGGCGTCATCGCGGCCCCGATCTTCAAACGTATAGGGCTGGGCTCGGTGCTGGGATATCTCGCCGCCGGTCTGGTCATCGGCCCCTTCGGTTTTGGTGCATTCTCCGATCCGCAAGCCATCATTCACATTGCCGAACTTGGCGTGGTGATGTTCCTCTTTATCATCGGCCTCGAAATGCAGCCTTCGCGCCTGTGGTCCATGCGTAAGGATATTTTCGGGCTTGGCGCCTTGCAGGTTTTGACCTGCATGGTGGGTTTAACGCTGATTGGCNTCGCGCTCGGTTTCCCGCTCATCCCGTCTTTTGTAGCGGGCACGGGTTTCGTGCTGACATCCACCGCCATCGTGATGCAGATGTTGCAGGAGCGGAACAGCATGTCGACGCTCAAAGGTCAGCGGATTGTCGCCATTCTTCTATTTGAAGATCTGGCCATCGTGCCTCTGCTGGTGCTGGTTGCGTTTTTAGGTGCGGGCGGAGAGGCGGTAACGCTGAACGAACGGCTGATCTCCATCGGTATCGCGCTTGCCGCCATCGTCGCGTTGATTGTTGCGGGCCGGTATCTGCTCAATCCCTTCTTCCGCTTGCTGGCCGCCTCTGGTGCGCGGGAGGTCATGACGGCGGCGGCCTTGCTAGTGGTTCTCGGATCGGCGCTGCTCATGCAGGTCAGCGGACTCTCGATGGCCATGGGCGCGTTTCTGGCAGGTGTTCTGTTGTCAGAATCCTCCTTCCGTCATCAACTGGAAGCCGACATCGAACCTTTTCGTGGAATTCTGCTTGGTCTTTTCTTCCTTGGCGTCGGCATGGCCATCGATCTTACGGTGATTGCTGCGAACTGGCAGTTGGTGTTGATGAGCGTAGTCGCTTACATGCTCATCAAGGCGTTGCTGATTTACGGCGTGGCGCGTGTGCTGGGGACGTGCCAGCGCGAAAGCATCGAGCGTGCGGTTCTGATGGCGCAGGGCGGCGAATTTGCTTTCGTGCTCTATTCCGCAGCTGTCGCTGCGGGCATTCTCGATGCTGAAGCCAATGCCGTGTTGACTGCGACGATTATTATTTCAATGATCCTCACGCCGTTGATGGTGATCGCTCACGATCGCATCGTGCCGAAGAAAGCTCCCAACACCGACGATCTGGATTTGCCGGAAAATGTCGATGGCAGCATCTTGATGATTGGTTTTGGTCGTTTCGGCCAGATCGTCAGCCAGCCGCTTCTGGCACGGGGTTACACCTTGTCCCTGGTTGATAAGGATGCGGATTTCGTGCGCGACGCCGCTGGCTTCGGCTTCAAGGTCTACTACGGTGATGGGTCTCGCTCCGAGATATTGCATGCCGCCGGCGCAGGCTCTGCCCGCGCGGTGTTGATTTGCGTCGATGACAAGGAAGCGGCGGTTCGCATTGCTGAAATCGTCAAGCATGAATTCCCGCTGGTGCCGGTGCTGGCACGTGCCTTTGACCGAGGTCATGCACTTGATCTGCTGAAAGCCGGTGTTGATTACCAGATCCGCGAAACATACGAATCCGCCTTGAACTTCAGCGAAAAAGTGCTGACCGAAATCGGTGAGGAGACGGATATCGCTGAACGGCTCGTCGAAGAATTCCGTGATGTCGACAAGGAGCGTTTCGCGCTTGAGGTCGTGGGCGGTGTTTATGCCGGACGTTCTCTCATTCGCGGCAATGCTCAGCCTGCCGACATCGTCGCTGCACGCACGGCCCGTGAGCGTGCTGAACGCGAAGCAAGGCAGGAGGCGGAACAGCAAAACTAGTGCCGTCGTCACATCGTTGTTGCATGAATGCTTTTCAAGCTAGCCGATAGAGAAAGGGAAGCATAATGACCATCATTCACTCTGTGGAAGATTTGAAGGCGATTTACGGCATCGTCGCCGAACCTTCTTTCGTTAAGGTCACGCCAGCACTGACCGCCGAGTACAGGCTAATGATCGAAGCATCGCCATTCATGGCTCTGGCAACGGTCGGCCCTGAAGGTATGGATTGCTCACCGCGTGGTGACAAGGGTGGGGTCGTCAGGGTTCAGGATGACAAANCGGTGCTGCTGCCTGACTGGCGTGGCAATAATCGGATCGATTCGCTGTTGAACATCGTCCGTGATCCGCGCGTCGCGCTAATGTTCCTCGTTCCCGGCTCCAACACGACGATGCGCGTCAATGGCACAGCGGTTGTTTCGATAGATCCAGCACTGCTCGACAGTTTCGAGATGGATGGAAAACATCCGCGCACGGTCACGGTCGTGACGATCGATGAAGTCTATTTCCAGTGCGCCCGCGCGCTTATTCGCTCCGAACTCTGGAATGCGGAAAACTTTGTCGATCCAGCATCTCTGCCGACGCCGGGTACGCTGATGAAAGCTGCCAAAGCGGATTTCGACAAGGATACCTATGATCGGGAATGGCCGGAAAAAGCAGCCAAGACCATGTGGTAAGTAGTAAGTGACGTTGGCTCACTGCTTGTAGATAAGCCAGCTCTTGCCACTATAGTTTTTCTGCATTCCTTCTTCGAAGAACACAGTGCGATTGCGGCCGGTTTCCTTGGCATAATAGAGAGCAGTGTCGGCACGAGCATAAAGCTCGCCAGGGTTTTGAGCTTGCGAAGCCATTGAGCAACCAATGGATATGGTCACCTGGCCGTAGTCGATGCCGGACTTGGAGTTTCGGAACGGCGTTTTTNCCAGAGCGGTTCGAATACGCTCGCAGACGGCCTGAACTTCCTCCTGGCTGTTACCTTCCAGAATAACGGCAAACTCTTCGCCGCCACTGCGTGCAACGAAACCATCATTTCGGATATTGCCCCTTATAACGGAGGCGACGCTTGCCAGAATTTTATCTCCTACGGGATGTCCAAACGTGTCGTTTATCCGCTTGAAATTGTCGACATCCAGCAGCACGAGCGCGGAAAATTGAAGGCCCATCGTTGTGTCGTACATAGACGCCAGCTTGTCATCAAAGGCTCGACGATTGGCGAGACGTGTCAATGAATCGGTGTTGGCGATACGCTTGTATTCATCGAGCTCGAGACGAACCTGCTGCATTTCTTCCGCGTGACGATCTACGCTTTTGAAGGTCGTCTCATTTNCCGTCATCTTGTCACCGGTGGCTTCCACCAGCATAGATATGGCTGTCCGCAGCAAATGCGCACTGGACTGATTTTTGTCTGCGATCCCTGCGCGGGTTTCATCCAGAATGCGATTGTAATTTNCAAGGCACGTCTGTTCGTGCTGCAAGACGACCAGAAGTGCACTCAACTCGGAATTTAGCTTGTCTCTGGCGGCCTCGATGAGTTGGCCATGCGTGTGGTCGAAATAGCGTGAGCCGAGATCGTCCAACTCCTCCTGTGTCGCCCGGGTGCCCAGCGCCGCCAGTTCCCGCGTCAATGCAGGATTGGAACCGATATACGCTTCATAGAAAAGGTTGTAGTTTCGCGGAATGGGAACAACACCCATATTGCGCATGGCAAATAGAATTTGCGCGGCAACATCAGGTGCCTTCGGCGTTGATGCTTTGCTCATCAAGTCACTCCCGGAAATACGTTCAGTATCTTATCGTGCGTTTAGCTAAATTTCTTTTAGAAATCTTAGTTTACGAAAGTCAGTATTACTCACGAGGTCAGATACACCAATAATCACCCCAATCCGTTCTCGGACACTTATTTTTATAATTAGAATCGCCTAAAAAAANGGGGTAAATTCCCATATCATTTNAAAGGTGAGTTTATAGAGGTAATTTCTTATAGCGATGTAAANTTCCTGAATGTTTTGAAATGTGTCCGGCATCTTATGGGGAGTCAGAAACGGCTTGAATGGCCGTTTCTGACTTTNCGCTTTTATTTAGGCCCGATCATATTTTCCGGACGGACATATTGGTCGAACTCCTCGTTCGAAAGATATCCGCCGCCGACTGCTTCTTCGCGAAGTGTCGTACCGTTCTTGTGGGCGGTCTTGGCGATCTTCGCGCAGGCGTCGTAGCCCAGTTTGCCGTTGAGAGCCGTAACCAGCATCAACGAGTTTTCGACACCCTTCTTGATGTTGTCTTCGCGGGCTTCGATGCCGACCACGCAATTATCGGTGAAGGACACCGCAGCGTCGCCGAGAAGCTGAACCGACTGAAGGAAGTTGTAGGCCATCATCGGATTGTAGACATTGAGTTCAAAGTGACCCTGCGAACCTGCAAAGGTGATCGCTGCCTGATTTCCAAAAATATGCGCGCAGACCTGCGTCAAGGCTTCAGACTGCGTGGGGTTGACCTTGCCCGGCATAATGGACGAGCCAGGTTCATTTTCAGGAAGTGCCAGTTCACCCAGGCCAGCGCGTGGGCCGGAGCCGAGGAAACGAATGTCATTTCCGATTTTGAAAAGTGCTGCGGCTGCCGCGTTGATCGCGCCATGCGAAAACACCATTGCGTCGTGAGCTGCCAACGCTTCGAATTTGTTTGGCGCGGTAACGAAGGAAAGGCCGGTGATCTTGGCTATTTCCTCGGCCACCTGTTCGGCAAAGCC
Source organism: Agrobacterium bohemicum (assembly GCF_002896715.1). Lineage (GTDB taxonomy): Bacteria > Pseudomonadota > Alphaproteobacteria > Rhizobiales > Rhizobiaceae > Agrobacterium > Agrobacterium bohemicum. The sequence goes on along the minus strand of NZ_PGEL01000027.1, from coordinate 308,790 downwards.
AACCGGTGCGTTAAGGCCGGTGCCAACTGCAGTGCCGCCCTGTGCCAATTCATAAAGGCCTGGCAATGTGAGTTCGATGCGCCTGATCGCAGATGCAACCTGAGCTGCATAGCCGGAAAACTCCTGGCCGAGCGTCAGGGGTGTCGCATCCTGGGTATGGGTGCGGCCGATCTTGATGATATGGGCGAAGCTCTTGGCCTTGGCGTCCAGCGCCGCATGCAGGTGTTTGAGGCTCGGCAGCAGGTGGTGAACGATCTGCTCCGCACACGCAATGTGCATGGCGGTCGGGTAGGTGTCGTTGGACGACTGGCTCATATTGACGTGGTCGTTCGGGTGAACCGGCTTCTTGGAACCCATCTCGCCGCCGAGCATCTCAATGGCCCGGTTGGAGATGACTTCGTTTGCGTTCATGTTTGACTGGGTGCCAGAGCCGGTCTGCCAGACAACGAGCGGGAAGTGATCGTCCAACTTGCCGTCGATAACCTCCTGCGCGGCCTTGATGATGGTCTCGCCGAGTTGTGGATCCAGCCCGCCCAGCGCCATATTGGTGCGAGCAGCGGCCTGCTTTACGATGCCGAGTGCACGAACGACAGAGGCAGGCTGCTTTTCCCAGCCAATCTTGAAGTTGCCAAGTGAGCGCTGTGCCTGTGCGCCCCAGTAGCGATCGCTTGCAACGTCGATTGGGCCAAATGTGTCGGTTTCGGTGCGTGTCGCTGTCATCAGTCCTGCCTCTCCTGTGCGGTCCAGCGCCAAGACCGCTTATCCGCCAGTCTTGCGCGCGCAGACATATAAAGCGATAGCGCAATCATGGAAAGCCTGTCGTATGGCGGACCTCAACATTTACCGCCAGTTTCAAAGCTTTGTCGGTATCGCTCGAAAGTCGGAACGCGTGGCTTTTGGGTAACGTGGCTGGAAAGCCTGGATCTGTTGTGTTTTGCTATCATCGTGACGAAAACTTGTTTGCGCAATGTTAGGAAATTAAAGAGAAATTTAACTATTCTCGCCAAACGTGGAGGGCATGCCGAAGCGATTTTTNCGCGACGGAAACTCATCTCTGGCACTTGATCGGACTTCGTGCGTTTTCTTTCCAAAAGCAGGCCAATCAGCTAGACAGACACATACTCATTATATGCGCCTCGATGAATGATGGCGCGGGATGCGGCGAGGAATAAATTGCAAATCACATCAGGAAANTCATCGGCTGCATTGATACTGGCTCTCGGTCTGTCCGTTTCGGCGGCGATGCCGGGCACAGCCGGCGCGGTGACCCTCATGGACCTTCTTCGTGGTGGGCCGGGGAAAGTGGAGCGTGAGCGCCAGGATCGGGGACTTCCAGGTGTTACGACAATGCAGGGGAACGCCGCCGCACGCGATGTCGACCCTGAGCCTTTGCCGCGTGTATCTGGTCCTCGTTATTATACCTACAAGGCAGATGGCGCGCGCACTGTCGATACATCGAAGTTCCCTGCCGGTCTGGCCGGTGTGAAGCTCTCGGCAACGCCCGAAATCGCCAAGGCGCTGGAAGCTTATTACAATGCGGGCGGACAGCCGATCTGGGTTTCGAACGGCGATCTGAACGAGCGCGCAAGCGCCGTTCTGACATTTTTCGAAACTGTTGGTGATAGTGGCCTCAACCCAGCAGACTACAGCATCTCCGCGCCATCGCAGGATGTGACTGCCAGCATTTCGGCGGAACCAGTGGCTGAGGTGCAGAACGCATCCGTAACAGAGCAGCGGGTCATTCCTCCCGCGATGATGCAGTTCGAACTGGCACTTTCTGCCAAGGTCCTGGCCTACGTGCAGGACACCACCCGTGGCCGCGTCGATCCGAACAAGCTGTCTGGATATCACGACTTCAAGCGCAAGACGGTCAATCTGACGCCTGTGCTAAAACTTGCCAGCCTGAGCCCGGATGTCGGTGCCTATCTGCGCAGCCGTGAGCCATCCAACGTCGAATATCAGGCGTTGAAGGCTGAACTCGCAAAGCTGCGCAATGAAGACAAAGACACAAGCCACAAGGTAGTCGTGCCCGCGGATCTCGTTCTCAAGCCCGGCGAAAACAATGCCGACATGGCTACCGTCGTCAAAGCTATCGAGCATCGCTCGTCGGCCAGCCTGAAGACCGGCCATGCAACGACACTGTCGGGCTACCAGCAAACGCCAGAATACACACCTGATCTGGTAGATCTGGTCAAGGCCTTCCAGAGCGAGAACGGCCTGAAGGCAGACGGCGTTATTGGCCGCGCAACCGTGCGCGCCATGACCGGCGATAGCAATGAAGCGAAAATTGCCAAGCTTGAAGTGGCGATGGAACAGATCCGCTGGTTGCCTGCCGATCTCGGCGATCGTTTTGTCTTCATCAACCAGCCTGCTTTCATGGCTTATTACCATAATGAAGGCGTCGAAGACTTCGGCATGAAGGTCGTCATCGGTTCCAAGACGAACCAGACCTACTTCTTCCAGGACGAAATCCAGACGGTCGAGTTCAACCCTTACTGGGGCGTCCCGCAATCAATCATCGTCAACGAGATGCTGCCGAAGCTGCGCCGCGACCCGTCATATCTGGATCGCCTTGGCTATGAAGTTCAGGTCAACGGTCGGTCGGTTTCATCTTCCGAGGTGAACTGGTACGGCTCCACCAATGCGGTTTCCGTTCGCCAACCACCGAGCAGCGATAACGCATTGGGCGATCTGAAAATCCTGTTCCCGAACGCGCACGCCATCTACATGCACGACACGCCTGCGAAGAGCTTCTTCAGCCGTGACATGCGTGCCCTCAGCCATGGCTGCATTCGTCTTGTCGATCCACGCCGCATGGCTGCCGCCGTGCTCGGCACGACCATGGACAATGTGAACAAGCAGATTGCCGCAGGCCAGAACCGCGCTGTTCAGGTATCGGGCAAGGTTCCTGTCTACGTGTCCTACTTCACGGCATGGCCGGACAAGGACGGCCACGTGCAGTATTTCGACGACGTTTATGACCGCGACAGCTATGTCATGAAGGCGTTCGACACGACGACGAAGGCGCGTGCGTCTTCGATCTAAGGCATATATTACAACATCAAAAGCGCCTTCACGGGCGCTTTTTCTTTATGAGGGCAGGGGCAATGCGGGACATTCAGACGGTTATCAATTCCATCACCGAAAAANTGCTGCCGCGGCTTGGTGCTGCGAAGGTAGCTGATTACATCCCCGAGCTTGCCAAGGTCGATCCAAAGCAGTTCGGCATTGCCGTAACCACCGTGGACGGTCAAACCTTTGTGGCTGGCGACGCAAAGGTGCAGTTTNCGATCCAGAGTATCTCCAAAGTTTTCATGCTGACGCTTGCGCTGGGCAAAACCGGAGAGAGCGTGTGGAAGCGGGTAGGGCGCGAACCNTCGGGTTCTGCTTTCAACTCCATCGTTCAGCTGGAGCGGGAGATGGGCATTCCACGCAATCCCTTCGTTAATGCCGGTGCCATTGTGGTTACCGATATGGTTCTGGCGGGCCACCAACCGCGTGAAGCGATTGGCGAGGTGCTGCGTTTCGTGCGCTATCTGGCCGATGACGAGACGATTTCCATCGACAACAGGGTTGCGAAATCCGAGCAGACGACGGGCTATAGAAACTTCGCACTGGCCAATTTCATGAGCAGTTTCGGCAATCTACACCATCCGGTCGATCATACGCTGGGCGTTTATTTNCACCAGTGCGCACTGTCCATGAATTGCGTGCAGCTGGCGCGGGCAGGGCTGTTTCTGGCCAATCGCGGACGCAACCCCGTGACCGGCCACTCCGTCGTTTCGGAAAAACGCGCGCGGCGCATCAATGCGCTGATGCTGACCTGCGGCCACTACGATGGCTCGGGCGATTTCGCCTATCATGTGGGTCTACCGGGCAAGAGCGGCGTGGGCGGCGGCATTCTTGTGGTGGCACCGGGCAAGGCTTCCGTCGCGGTGTGGTCGCCGGGGCTTAATGAGGTCGGCAACTCGGCGCTGGGTTCTGTCGCGCTGGAAATGTTGGCAAACGAAATGGGGTGGTCCGTATTCGGGGCTTGATCTTCAAGGCAGATGCGGGCATTCCCTGAAGCCGGAACGCTTGCGCGCGTTCAGGACCAAGCGAGATTGCCATGAACATTGCAGCAGACATCGATGACATGCCAGAAAGCGTCGAGCCTGAAGAGCTCGTTGGTGCCCATCCGCTGTTTGCCAACGCGCCACGCTCCGTGTCCTTCAACAAGCTGCGCAAGCGGCTGTTGCGCAATGTGCGCCAAGCCTTCGATGATTTCGACATGCTGAAAGGCCAAAAGCGTTGGCTTGTGGGCCTCTCAGGCGGCAAGGACAGTTACGGACTATTGGCCCTGTTGCTGGATCTGAAATGGCGTGGTCTTCTGCCGGTCGAACTGATCGCCTGTAATCTTGACCAGGGTCAGCCCAATTTCCCAAAGCATATTTTGCCGGAATACCTAACGAAAATAGGGATGCCGCACCGCATCGAATATCGCGATACTTACTCCATCGTGAAGGAAAAAGTACCGGCGGGCGGCACCTATTGCTCGCTCTGTTCGCGGCTGCGCCGAGGCAATCTCTACCGCATCGCCCGTGAAGAAGGCTGCGACGCGCTGTTGTTGGGCCACCACCGCGAAGATATTCTCGAGACCTTCTTCATGAATCTGTTCCATGGCGGGCGGCTTGCCGCCATGCCGGCAAAGCTTATGAATGACGAAGGCAACCTGATGGTGCTGCGTCCGCTGGCCTATTGCGCTGAAGAAGATATGGTGAAGTTTGCAACTGCGATGGAGTTTCCGATTATTCCTTGCGATCTGTGTGGTTCACAGGACGGGCTTCAACGCAATGCCATGAAGGACATGTTGGCCGATATCGAGCGCCGGATGCCGGGCCGCAAGGACGTGATGCTGCGCGCCATGTCTCACGTCAATCCATCACACCTGCTTGACACAAAGCTTTTTGATTTCTCAGGCCTGACTGTCACCGATCCGTCATGCTAGGAGATTAGGTCGTGGAAGCTCTTCCCATTTTTAAAAGAAATGCTTCATGACACTTTCCGATTCCGATCTTGAGTTCTTCGTCTCGACTGTTGCAGACGCCGGGGTAAACGACATCATTCCGCGCTTTCGTAATTTGAGCGCTTCCGACATTTCCGAAAAANCGTCCGTTATTGATCTCGTGACCGAGGCTGACATTCTGGCGGAAANGCGCATTACTGCTGCCTTGCTCGACCGCTTCCCAAAAGCGCACATCGTTGGCGAAGAAGCCTATGATGCCGACCATTCGGTTATTCCGGCTTTGGTCGATGCTGAACTCGCCTTCGTGATCGACCCTATCGATGGCACGTTCAATTACGCATCCGGTCTGCCGGCATTCGGGACTTTGTTGGCCGTAACCATCAAGGGCGAGACGGTTGCGGGCATCATCCACGACCCTGTCATGGGTGACACGATTGTTTCCGTCAAAGGTGCGGGCGCAACGCTGAAACGCAAGAACGGCAGCGAAGCAAANCTGACAGTGGCAAAGCCTGTCGATCTCTCGCAGATGATCGGCGTGTTTNCCTGGGNTCATAGTTTCCAAGATCGCCGTCCGGTGATTGCCGCCAATATGACCAAGGCCAAGATGGCGCTTTCGCTGAATTGCTCGGCGCATGAATACTGGCTGGTTTCCAGCGGCAAGATTCACTTCATCGGCCACGAAAAGCTGATGCCGTGGGACCATCTGGCCGGTGTGCTGACGCATCAGGAAGCGGGCGGATACACCGCCAAGTTCGACGGAACGCCCTACAGACCTGGTGATTTGACAGGCGGTATTCTGTCTGCGCCGGATAAGGAAAGCTGGAAGATGCTACGCCGAGAAATCGTTGGCCTTTGATTTTGGTCACTATTGTAATGACTGTCGCGCAAAGCCGCCACATAGTTTTTCGCGACAATTTCCGAGGAAGGAAANCCCATGACCGTGGAACTCGACATCGCATCCCTTGCCAACGCCCTGCAAGAGGCGGCGGCGGTGGAAATTCTGCCAAGGTTTCGCAATCTGGGCGAAGGTGATGTGCGGATAAAGACAGAGGCCATCGATCTCGTCACAGAAGCCGATGAGGCAGCTGAACGTTTGATCCGCGACCGGGTGGCCGAATTCATGCCTGACGCATTGTTCGTCGGCGAAGAATCGGTAGCAGCTGACCCGTCGCTGTTGACTAGGCTGGGTAAGGTTGATCTGGCCGTTGTGGTTGATCCCATTGACGGCACCTTCAACTTTGCGGCTGGTCTGCCACTCTTCGGCGTTATGCTGAGCGTTGTGTCAAAGGGTGAGACGGTTGCGGGCTTGATCTACGACCCGATGGGTAATGACTGGGTGATTGCCGAAAAGGGTTCTGGCGCATGGATGTGCAGTGCCGATGGATCGCAGAGCCAGATGAGCGTTGTACCCGCGCCTGAGCTTTCGCAAATGGTGGGCATTGCCAATACCGGCTATTTCGAAGGCGATGTACGCCGCCGTTTGCTGAACAATCTGGCCGATGTACGCCTGTTCACCAGCTACCGGTGTGCCGCCCACGAGTACCGCATCTTCTGCGGCGGCCATATGCACTTCCTGATGTATAACAAGCTGATGCCATGGGATCATCTCGCCGGTACACTGATTTCGCAGGAAGCGGGCGCTTACGCTGCACGCCTCGACGGTTCGCCCTATCTGCCACACCACGTTGACGGAGGGCTTCTGCTGGCGGCGAATGAAGAGACGTGGGAGTTGCTGCGCGAGAAGATTTTTACCGTCTGAGCAAGGCCGAGCTCAAAATGCAAAAGGCGCGGATGTTTTCAACCGCGCCTTTTTTATGTGAGTTTTTTCAATGCGTCGGTTTATTCTGTGGCTGAAAAAGAACGCCTTTTTCACCGAGCAGGACGAAACCGAGGCCAGCCACTGAGACGATGAAGAAACCAGCAACCATCGGCAGAGCGGTGCCATTGAATGCCTGACCTATGGCCGCGCCGATGAGTGAACCACCGATCGTGCTCATGAAGCCGATAACAGATGATGCCGTACCTGCTACGCGGCCGAGCGGCTCCATGGCCAGCGAGTTGAAGTTTGAACCAATGAGGCCGAACTGGAACATCGACAGGGCGAACATTATGATAAAGAGGAAGAACGGCATCGGCTGAGGTCCGAACAGTTGCAGCATCAGCCATACGAAGGTGATGATGATAAAGCCGATCAACGAGCCATGCGACAGCTTTCTCATGCCGAAACGCCCGACAAGACGAGAGTTGAGGAATGATGAGAGCGCCATGAACAGAGCAACGCCAGCAAAGGCTGCCGCAAACCAGGCGCCTAAGTCGTAAATGCCCTTGTAGACTTGCTCTGCCGAATTGATGAACCCGAACAGCGCACCAAAGATGATCGTGCTGGCAATGGTGTAGCAAAGTGCGACCCGGTTGGTCAGAACTATCTTGAAGCCTTGCAGGACGGATGAAGTGGTCAGTTCACGCACGTCTTCCTGATGCAGCGTCTCGGGAAGACGCAGATACATCCATACCGTCACGATGGCCGCAATGGCTGCCATGAAGGCGAAGATCAGATGCCAGTCCCCGAAGAACAGTACGATCTGCCCGGTTCCGGGCGCGATCACCGGCACGACCATGAAGACCATCATGATCAGCGACATGACTTCGGCCATCTGGCGCCCGCCATAGATGTCACGAACGATGGAAACGGTGATGACGCGCGTGGCCGCCGAACCGATGCCCTGAATGAAACGCAGAACAAGAAGCCCCGCAAAAGAGGGCACGAAGACAACGGCGATGGACGACAGAATATAAATACCAAGGCCGAACAGCATTGGTTTGCGCCGCCCGAAACGGTCGGAAATCGGGCCGTAGGCGAGTTGTGAAATGCCAAAACCGATCAGATAGGCAGAAATGACATATTGCCGGTGGTTTTCGTTGTCGACACCCAGCGATGCGCCGATTTCCTGCAGGCCGGGCAGCATGATGTCGATAGCGAGCGCGTTGAGTGCCATCAGCGCGGCAGCAAGCGCAATGAATTCCGTCCGCCCCATTGCGATGGTGCGGGCTGGATCGGATTGTGAAAGATTTGTCACAGACTTTGTCCCCAAAAGAACGGCAAAGGCGTTGCCGGGGGCAACGCCTAGACAAGTTTTAGAATAATAGGGGGGCCGGGGTTCCCGGCCGGAATCAGGCCGCTCCGCGGACGCTGATACCCTGTTCCTGAAGTTGGTCCTGAAGCTCACCGGACTGGAACATCTCTTTTATAATGTCACAGCCGCCGACAAACTCGCCCTTGATGTAAAGCTGGGGAATGGTTGGCCAGTTGGCATAGTCCTTGATGCCTTGACGTAGATCAGCATCCGCAAGCACGTTGATGCCCTTATACTGCACACCCAGGTAATCGAGCATCTGTACGACTTGCCCGGAGAAACCACACTGCGGAAACTGAGGGGTGCCTTTCATGAAAAGCACGACATCGTTGCCCTTCACTTCGCCGTCGATCATTTCGTGAATGCCGCTCATGGCAATTTCCTTTCACACGCGGTTCAAGGCCGCTGCTTCGTTTGTTCTTAAATAACATGGTCGCGAGCGATTTCCAGCCGTTAATGGCAAAAANTCCAAGCGGGTTACGCATATCGTCTATGCGTTTGATGATAAGGCGACAGTGGCCCACACGCCGAGAGATGATCCGCACCGTTTCAGTGTCCGAAATCTCTTGCAGATGCCAAAGGTCGTCAAATATCCAGATTTTCCGCGAAAGCCGAACGATCCTGAATGAAACGGAAGCGGGCTTCGGGTTTGGTGCCCATCAAGTTGTCCACGGCTTCGCGGGTGCCTTCGAAATCCACATCATCGATTTCCACGCGCAGAAGGGTGCGCTTGGAAGGGTCCATGGTGGTTTCCTTCAACTGCGCAGGCATCATTTCGCCAAGGCCTTTGAAGCGGCCTATTTCGACTTTTTTACCCTTGAAGACAGTCTCCATCAATTCGGCACGGTGCACGTCATCGCGGGCGTAGACCGTTTTGGCACCCTGACGAATGACGTAGAGCGGCGGCACCGCGAGGTAGAGGTGGCTGCCACGAATGAGTTCGGGCATTTCCTGATAGAAGAAGGTAATCAGCAGCGAGGCAATATGCGCACCGTCGACGTCGGCATCGGTCATGATGACGATGCGCTCGTAGCGCAAATCTTCGTCGCGATATTTCGTGCGTGTGCCGCAACCGAGTGCCTGAATGAGATCGGCGATCTGCTGATTTGCAGACAGCTTTTCACGGCTGGCACTGCCGACGTTGAGGATTTTTCCACGCAACGGCAGGATGGCCTGGTTTGCGCGGTTGCGCGCCTGCTTGGCGGAACCGCCAGCCGAATCACCTTCCACGATGAAAAGCTCTGCACCCTCTGCCGTGTTCTGGGAGCAATCCGCCAGTTTGCCGGGTAGACGCAACTTGCGAACGGCGGTCTTTCGGTTGACTTCCTTTTCCTTGCGGCGACGAAGGCGCTCTTCGCAACGCTCGATAACCCAATCCAGAAGCTTTGCGGCTTCGTTGGGGTTACCAGCCAGATAGTGGTCGAACGGATCACGAAGCGCGTTTTCGACGATGCGCTGCGCTTCCACCGTCGCCAGCTTGTCCTTGGTCTGGCCCACGAATTCAGGCTCACGAATGAAGACGGACAGCATACCGACAGCCGAAATCATCACATCGTCAGTGGTGATTTCGCGGGCGCGCTTGTTCTGCGTCAACTCCGCATAGTTTTTCAGCCCCTTGGTCAACGCAATGCGCAGGCCAGCCTCGTGGGTGCCACCCTCAGGCGTGGGGATAGTGTTGCAATAGGAATGCAACTGGGCATCGCCACCATACCAGGTGACAGCCCATTCCATGGCGCCATGGCCGCCGGTCCTTTCCGTCTTCCCAGAAAAGATTTCGCGGGTGACCGTGAAGTCCTTGCCCAGCGTTGCCGCCAGATAATCCTTCAGACCACCGGGAAAGTGGAAAACTGCCTTTTCCGGGATGTCACCGTCCGGTGGCACCATGCCGGGATCACAGCTCCAGCGTATCTCGACGCCGCCGAAGAGGTAGGCTTTCGAGCGGGCCATACGGAAAATGCGTGCCGGTTCGAACTTTGCATGTTCACCGAAGATTTGCGGATCGGGATGAAAACGAACGCGTGTGCCACGACGATTGTGCACATCGCCCAGTTCTTCTAGCCCGCCCATGGGAATGCCGCGTGAAAAACGCTGGCGATAAAGCTTGCGGTTTCGGGCAACTTCCACTTCAAGCAGGTCGGACAAGGCGTTGACGACTGATACGCCGACGCCGTGAAGGCCGCCAGACGTTTCATAAGCTTTGCCGTCGAACTTGCCGCCCGCATGCAGCTTGGTCATGATGACTTCCAGCGTGGATTTGCCGGGGACCTGCGGGTGATTTTCCACCGGAATACCGCGGCCATTGTCGCTGACAGTCAGAAATCCTTGCGTATCCAGATGGACTTCGATGAAATTGGCGTGACCAGCGACGGCCTCGTCCATCGAGTTGTCGATGACTTCGGCGAACAGATGGTGCAGCGCTTTTTCATCCGTGCCGCCAATGTACATGCCAGGACGCATGCGAACGGGCTCAAGCCCTTCCAGCACGCGAATGGACGACGCACCATATTCCTGCTCGGAAGAGGTTGTCACGACCACAGGCTTGGGGGCGCTGGCGACAGCTTTCACCACAGGCGCAGGTGCCGGTTCACTCGTTTCCGGTTCCTGACGCTTTGCCGTAGATTGGCTTGAAAAANGATCGTTGCTATCGTCCATTGTGCCCAGTTCAGTCAGAATTTGGCCATGCGAGCAGGCATATGATTTGCCACAACGGCAACCAAATGTTGCTACTCAAGCACGGATGATCGGTTTTCGCGTCGTCCTAAGGATTGCGCCGCGCCTGCCCGGATGGCAAGTGTTGTGGCTTAAATGAAATGGTTCCTCAAGGCATGTCCACAGCTATCTTCACCTTTNGTACTCTTTTTNGCCTGTCTGTTGCGATCGTGCCAGCCTCTGCACAAAGCGCAGGAGGGCCGCTTAAGCCTTTCAAGGACGAGCTGTTCTCAACACAGACGGTACTCTCCACAGGGGACAATGGCGCATCGCAGATTATCGACTATCAGGAAATGCATGACATCAATGGGCGCGACGATACGCCAGAGCGACGGGTGAAGCGACAATATGTCGACCTCGCGCCTAAGAAGTTTCAAGAGCTTGAGACAATCGCGGTTGGGGGCAGGGCGCTGGAGGTTGGTCGCGTTGGCGCAACAACTGGTCAGGCCTTCACGGTGATTTTCATCCACGGTCGCGGCGGTGATCGCAGGCTGGGCATGAATGACTACACCTTCGGCGGCAATTTCAATCGGCTGAAGAATTTGGCGGTTGCCAATGGCGGCACCTATTATGCGCCGAGCGTGCGTAGCTTCGATGAGAAGGGCGTGGCCGATATTGCCGCATTGATTGCTGATGCCAACGCGAAGTCTGGCGGGCGTCCCGTCATTCTCGCCTGTGCGTCTATGGGCAGTTTCATTTGCTATGGTATCAGCCGCGATGCGCAGGCCGTATCGAATCTCAAGGGCATGGCAATCCTTGGCGGTGCGGTTGATCCGGACTTTCCCAAAAGCGCTTTNGTGAAGGCCAAAAAGCCCCTTTGGTTCACGCATGGCAGTGAGGACAAGGTGTATTCCGCTCAGCAGCAGGCGGGTATGTTCCGCACATTGTTGAAAGCTGGCCAGCCGACACGCTTCACGCTCTATCAATCCGGCACCCACGGTACCCCGGTACGCATGACGGATTGGCGCGCGGTGCTGAATTTTTTGATCACGCATTGAGCAAGGATGGCGTCAAAACGACGAAAACAAGCAAAATGCTGCGATTTTAACCGATGTTATGAACCAAAAGCGTTCTTTTTNGTACCAAATACAATCGCTAGCCTTTAAGACATAAAGGAAACTGGCCGCTATGAGCGCTTGGACTTTGTTGAGCGCTTTTGAAGTTAAGAGGAATAGATCGCCCATGACCCCTGATGTTCGCCCGCTCGTCGCTGGAAACTGGAAGATGAACGGAACGCGCGATTCGCTTGATCAGATCAAAGCGATGGCCGAGGGTGTCAAAGGTCCGCTTTCGGACAAGGTGGACGCGCTGATCTGCCCGCCCTCGACACTGCTGTATGTCGCGACAGCTCTGAGCGATGACAGCCCGCTGAAAATCGGTGCGCAGGATTGCCACCAGAACCCGTCGGGCGCCCATACGGGTGACATCTCGGCCGAGATGATTGCCGATTGCTTCGGCACTCATGTCATCGTTGGCCATTCCGAACGCCGCACCGACCATGCAGAAACCGACCATCTGGTCCGCGCCAAGGCCACTGCCGCCTATGCGGCGGAACTGGTTGCCATCATCTGCATCGGAGAGACGGCGGATGAGCGAAAGTCTGGCCAGACGCTGGATGTTCTCAAGCGACAGCTTGCCGGTTCCTTGCCTGATGATGCGACAGCAGAAANCACCGTGATTGCCTACGAGCCGGTATGGGCCATCGGAACCGGCCTGACGCCGACCACGCAGGACGTGAGAGAGGCTCACGCCTTCATGCGTGAAGAGTTGGTCAAGCGCTTCGGTGCGGAAGGGCAGGGCATGCGTATTCTCTACGGCGGCTCCGTCAAACCAACAAACGCTCTCGAACTGATGGGTGTGGAAAATGTCGATGGCGCGCTGATTGGCGGCGCAAGCTTGAAAGCATCCGATTTCCTCTCCATCTACGCCGCTTATGAGCAATTGACGGCCTGATGCCGTCTTTCGTCTCTCAGGGGGTTGGAATACGCTTTCGCCTCATGTAAAGAGCCGCAAACTTCTTCATTGTGCTCCAAACGGGGCATGGAATGGATTGTCATGCAGAACGTACTGATTGTTATTCATCTCATGATCGTGCTGGCGCTCGTCGGCGTTGTCTTGGTTCAGCGCTCCGAAGGCGGCGGCCTAGGTATCGGCGGCGGCTCTGGGTTTATGTCCGCACGCGGCACGGCAAATGCGCTGACGCGCGCAACAGCCATTCTCGCCGCGCTGTTCTTCGTCACGTCTCTCGGCCTCGGTCTTCTGACACGCTACGAATCGCGCCCGACGGATATTCTGGATCGCATTCCGGCGACACAGGGTCAGGGTAACGGCATTCTTGATACGCTGGGGCCATCGTCTTCGACGCCTGCTGCTCCGGCTCAGAACGGTGTGCCATCATCGACCAACGGTGCGGCGGCCCCGGCGACAACGACACCAGCACCAGCGACCCCGGCTCCGGCAACGCCAGCCCCGGCCAATTCGAACGCAGTTCCGACCGGCCAGTAAACCCGGTTGAGGCATAACACTCCGGCAGGCCAAAAGCCTGCCGGTTTTCTTTNGTTCATATTCCTGCCACGCCGTGTCGCGTCATCAACAGATGAATGCGCTTCTAGTTAATTTTGGGCTGGCGGAATCACTCATTNAAAGGTAACCGGTGAATCCCATGGCGCGATATGTATTCATCACAGGCGGCGTGGTCTCTTCTCTTGGTAAGGGCATTGCCGCTGCAGCACTCGGAGCGTTGTTGCAATCCCGTGGTTACCGGGTGCGACTTCGCAAACTTGACCCCTATCTCAATGTCGATCCCGGCACGATGAGCCCCACCCAACACGGTGAAGTCTTCGTGACGGACGACGGCGCAGAGACGGACCTCGATCTTGGTCACTACGAACGCTTCACAGGACGTTCGGCCACCAAGACCGACAACATCACCACGGGTCGCATTTACAAGAACATCATCGACAAGGAACGCCGCGGCGATTATCTCGGCGCGACTGTGCAGGTGATTCCGCACGTTACGAACGAGATCAAGAATTTCGTGACTGAGGGCAACGAGGACTACGACTTCGTCATCTGCGAAATCGGCGGCACTGTGGGCGATATCGAAGCCATGCCATTCATGGAAGCGATCCGTCAGGCGAAGAACGATCTTCCACGCGGCACTGCCATATTCGTTCACCTCACATTGATGCCTTACATTCCCGCAGCAGGCGAGCTTAAGACCAAGCCGACACAGCATTCCGTCAAGGAGTTGCAGGCGCTGGGCATTCACCCCGATATTCTGCTGGTGCGTGCAGACCGGGAAATCCCTGAAGCTGAACGCCGCAAGCTTTCGCTGTTCTGCAATGTGCGTCCATCCGCCGTTATTCAGGCACTTGATGTGGCCAACATCTATGACGTACCGATTGCCTACCACAAGGAAGGCCTCGACAACGAAGTTCTGGCAGCCTTCGGCATCGAGCCTGCGCCAAAGCCACGCCTCGAGCAGTGGGAAGAGGTCTGCAACCGCATCCACACGCCGGAAGGCGAAGTGACGATTGCCATCGTCGGTAAATATACCGGCCTCAAGGATGCATATAAGTCGTTGATCGAAGCCCTGCATCACGGAGGCTTTGCCAACCGCGTCAAGGTCAATCTGGAATGGATCGAGTCGGAAGTCTTCGAAAAGGAAGATCCGGCACCCTATCTTGAAAAGGTCGATGCCATCCTCGTTCCCGGCGGTTTTGGAGAGCGTGGCTCTGAAGGTAAAATCCGCGCTGCCCAATATGCCCGCGAGCGTCAGGTGCCCTATTTCGGCATCTGCTTCGGCATGCAGATGGCAGTCGTGGAAGCGGCCCGCAATCTAGCCGGTATCGAACAGGCTTCGTCCACCGAATTCGGCACAACGCCAGAACCTGTCGTCGGTCTGATGACTGAATGGGTGAAGGGCAACGAGCTCGAAAAGCGCAATGCAGCTGGTGATCTCGGCGGCACGATGCGCTTGGGCGCCTACAAGGCATCGCTCAAGAAAGGCACCAAGATCGCGGAAATCTACGGCTCCACGGACATCTCCGAACGTCACCGCCACCGTTACGAAGTCAACGTGGACTACAAGGATCGCCTCGAAAACTGCGGCCTCGTCTTCTCCGGCATGTCGCCGGATGGTGTATTGCCTGAAACCGTCGAGTACCCCGACCATCCGTGGTTCATTGGTGTGCAATACCACCCAGAACTCAAGAGCCGCCCGCTTGACCCGCATCCGCTGTTTGCAAGCTTCATTGAAGCGGCACTGGAGCGGAGCCGGTTGGTTTGATTGGACGCAATTTAAAATGAAAAGGGCTGCAGCGATGCGGCCTTTTTCTTGTTAAGGTCTACTTTACGCCACAGCACACATTTGCAGTCGTTGCAAATTCTGGCAGGTGTTGCTTGAATCGGCATTTTAGCGAAAGAAGTAAATGGCCTTAGTTTTTCGCTTTTTCATAGGCCATGAATAGATCAGTTACGAGAACGCCGTTGATCCGCATCCCCGTTAAATCGGCGTCTTTGATCTCAGAATCTGCCAACGTGACGCCGCTTATGGTTAAGCGCGAGAGATTTGCATTCGTAATGGTGGCTCCAGACAAATTGACGTTATTAAAGCGTGCGTCTGCCAGAGTGATATCGTCAAAAACCGCATCGCTTAAATTGGTGTCGGTAAACCTTGCCCTAGTCAAAACAGCGTAAAACTGTGCATCTGCGAGGTTTACGCCGTCGAAATTAGCGCGTGACATATCGGCGCGCTTGTAATGCGTTCCCTGCATTTGAGGGCCATCAAATTGATTGTGTTCTTGGGGTGCGGTCATTCTCTTATCCTCCGTTCAATTATGATTGTGACCCAAATAATGTCAGGCTGTACAATTATTTACGACCGTCAAATCTGAAATAGAAATGGCCAAGCAAATTCCGGCCGTGCCGTTCGTCGCACAACTAAATTTAGCGACAAAATGACCAGTTCTGATTTTTAAATAAAATCTCGGTCGCAAAACATAGCTCATGATCTCACTTCAGCAAGCGCTCGCTTAAGCGGCTCGTCCGATACCTGGATGAACCCTTGGAACGGTATGTCCATGTCAACCACGAGGTAAAAAGCTGCTGCAAAAAGCGCTGCGGCAATGACGAAGGATATAACGACGACGGAGTTCTTCGGCGCTCGATAACCGAAGCTTCCAAAAATCAGGACAAGCCATGCCACCACTATGCCAACAAGCGGCATCGGAATCACGCCTTCCGATTGCTCGATGATTGTCCAGCGCTGTTCTACCAAGCGCTGAAATTGTCGCCGTATGTCTGAAGCGAGGTCAGCGTGATACGGCTCTACAGGTTGAATAGTCATGAGGGTATCGGACAAACGGTCTAGCGCTGTCCCTGCTGGATCTGGCGCTCCCTTGACACTGTCAACGGCACGCGCCGGGTGCGCTATCGCCATTTCTATGTATGCGCTTAGCGCGCTCCGAGCGTCTCTGCCACCTATTCCGTAGCTCCGAAGCGAGTGATCGAGCAGGATCAGATTGGTGGCATATGAATGGGAGTTGGCGTTGACTGTTTCGAACGTATTTTTNGACGAGTTGATCATAAGACCGAAGACCAGCGACGTCATGACAACGAAAATATTGGCGACAAGACGGATGACTGCATTCGTTTCGTCGTCTTTGTGATGAGCGGCCAGTTTTGGAGAAATGATCATTGCGCCGAGCGAGGCGGACAAGAGGCACGCGAAGACTGTGGCAGCCAATAAGGTGTCGATCATTTACCGCGCTCCAAAAGCTGTCCTTACTATCTTAACCGCACCATCAAACACTCCCCACCAGCTTCAAGTTCCGGTGCATGCGNCGCGCGCACGATCAAACAATCCGAGTGCGCCATGGTCTTCATCATCGCGGAATCCTGTTTGGTGAAGGCTTCGACGATGGGCTGGTCGTTTTCGTGGCCGATGATTCGGGCTCGTAGGTAGTCCTGACGCTGGTCGTTTGCTTTGAGTGTGGTGGCGGTCTTGGCCGTTGTTTCGCGGGAGACGATCTGGCGGTGGCCGCGTTTTTTGATCAGGGGTTCCAGAAAGAGCAGGCTGCAAACAAGGCTGGCGACCGGGTTGCCGGGAAGGCCAAGAACCTGCATCTCTCCGATCGCACCGACTATCAGTGGTTTNCCGGGGCGCATGGCGATACGCCAGAAATCCAGCACCATTCCTTGCGCTTTCAGCGCCGCCTGCACAAGATCATGATCGCCCACAGATGCGCCGCCGAGCGTGACGAGAATATCGGCTCGCCCAGCGATGGCCTTGTCGATTGCGGCCCGGATGAGCGTTTCATCGTCAGGCACAATTCCGAGATCGAGNATTTCAGCTCCTGCCTTGCGGGCGAGGGCGGAAACACCGAAGGTATTTGACGCGATGATCTGAGCGGGATTGGGCTTGCCGCCCGGCACCACCAGCTCATCGCCCGTTGCCAGTACGGCGACGACAGGCTTGCGATATACACAAAGCTCCGCATGGTTCATTGCAGCAGCAAGCGTTATGTCCGTGAAGGTCAGTTCAGTTCCTGCCTTCAGTACTGCCTCACCTTCCAGAAAATCCTGTCCGCGTGGACGGATGTGTCTGCCTTTTGTGACCTGAAACGTCGTGCGTATCTGGCTGTTATCCAGGACTTCGGCATCTTCCTGAATGAGAACCGCATCCGCGCCCTGCGGCAATGGTGCGCCGGTGAAGATACGCACGACCTGGCCGTTGCCGACGATTCCTGAAAATGCGTGACCTGCCGCAGCCGCTCCGATGACGGTGAGAACAGAGCCGATCTGTGGCGCATCCGCTGCACGCAAAGCATAGCCGTCCATCGCCGACGCATCGAAAGGCGGCTGGGTTAGACGCGCTGACAGATCGCGGGCGAGGACGCGTTGATCGGCATCTGTCAGATGCACAAGCTCAACAGCTGTGACGGGATTTGCAGCACCCAGCAATCGAGCCTGGGCTTCGGCAACGGGCAGGAGGGGCTTCATGGTGGTTCCTCTTCCTGTGACGGCGCTGCTCAAGCTTTGAAATGCCCGGACTTTCCACCGGTCTTTTCCAAAAGTCTGATCGAACCGATTTCCATACCTTTGTCGGCAGATTTGGCCATATCGTAGATGGTGAGGCAGGCTATGGAAACAGCCGTCAGCGCTTCCATCTCCACACCCGTCTTGCCAGAAAGCTTGACGGTGGCCTGCACGCGCAGGCCTGGCAGGGCATCATCCTCTGAAATATCAACAGCAACCTTGGTCAACATTAGCGGATGGCAGAGAGGTATGAGGTTCGACGTCTGCTTTGCGGCCATGATGCCGGCGAGACGGGCTGTGCCGATAACATCACCCTTTTTGGCGTTACCTTCGCGGATCAGCGTCAGCGTTTCCGGCTTCATCTTCACGAAACCCTCGGCCACTGCAACGCGTGCGGTTTCCACCTTGTCGCCGACATCCACCATATGCGCTTCGCCTGAAGCGCCGATATGGGTGAGGTTCAGATCGGCACTCATTCGGCAGCCAAGCTGTCTGTTTGGCCGTTCAGGAGCATGCGTGTGGCGGCTGCGACATCATCCTTGCGCATGAGGCTCTCACCGACGAGAAATGTCGTGATGCCTGATGCCTGAAGGCGCGTGCAGTCTTCAAATGTGAAANTTCCGCTCTCGCCCACTAGCAACTTGTCATCCGGAACCATGGCGGCCAGTCGCTCGCTGGTCTCCAAGCTGACGTCGAAAGTGCGCAGATTACGATTGTTGATACCAAGCAGCGGAGAGCCGAGTTTCAGCGCCCGCTCGGTTTCTTCCTCGTCGTGCACTTCCACCAGAACGTCCATGCCCAGTGAGAAGGCTTCATCTTCCAGACGCTTTGCTTCGTCGTCGGAAAGGGACGCCATGATGATCAAAATGCAATCGGCACCCCAGGCGCGGGCTTCATGGACCTGATAGGTTTCGAACATAAAATCCTTTCGCAGTGCGGGCAGGGTGCAGACATTTCGAGCTGCGGTCAGAAAATCTGGTGCGCCCTGAAAACTCGGCGTATCCGTTAGCACCGAAAGGCAGGCCGCTCCGCCCGTCTCATAGGCCTTCGCGAGAGCCGGTGGATCGAAATCCGGGCGGATAAGACCTTTGGATGGACTGGCCTTCTTGATTTCGGCAATGAGGCCGAATGTACCATCGGCTCGGCGGCGCTTCAGCGCTTCGTAAAAACCGCGTGGTGCCGTCTGGTCCGCAGCCATGGCTTTGAGGTCTGCCAGCGAAACCTTGGTTTTGGCCGCTGCAATTTCTTCGCGCTTATAGGCTTCGATCTTTTTCAGAATGTCGCTCATGGCTTTACCCTATTCTTCGTTCGAGACCATAACCAGTCTGTCCAACGCGGCAGAGGCTCTGCCGTCATCTAAGGAGGCGCTTGCGATTTTCATGCCATCCATCAGTGTTTCGGCCTTACCAGCGACCACGAGGGCAGCTGCGGCATTGCACAAGGCCACATCGCGGTAAGGATTTTTNCGCGCCACCCAGAACGCCGCGAAGCGCTGTCGCATTGGCGATACCATCGCCGCCTTTGAGATCATTGATGCTGGCAATGTCCACGCCGAAATCCTTTGGCGTCAGATCAAAGGTTCTGATCTGGCCATTCTCGAGCGCCGCCACATGCGTTGTACCGGTGGTGGTGACCTCATCCAGTCCATCACCGTGAACGACCCAGATGCTTTCAGACCCGAGATCACGTAGAACTTCAGCCAGTGGCACCAGCCAGCGCGGCGAAAATACGCCAAGCAATTGTCTCTTCGCACCGGCAGGGTTGGATAGAGGGCCGAGCAGATTGAAGACGGTGCGTGTACCAAGCTCGACTCGGCTTGGGCCGACATGGCGCATGGCTGAGTGGTGAAGCTGGGCGAACATGAAGCCGAGACCGGCTTCGGTTATGCAGCGGCTGATAAGCTTCGGTCCAATATCGAGTTTGACGCCAAGCGCCGAGAGGGCATCAGCAGTGCCCGACTTCGAACTGAGCGCCCGGTTGCCATGCTTCGCCACAGGAACGCCCGTGCCCGCCACGATGATCGAGGCAAGTGTGGAAATGTTGTAGGTCCCAAGCCCATCGCCACCGGTGCCGACAATATCCATGGCATCGGCAGGCGCAGTCACTGGCAGCATACGGGCGCGCATCGATGAAACGGCGCCGACGATTTCGTCGACGGTCTCACCGCGCACCCGCAAAGCCATGAGGAAGCCGCCAATTTGCGATGGTGTTGCCTCACCCGACATCAGAATGTCGAAGGCTTCGCGAGACTGCTCTCGTGTCAGGCTTTCGCCGTTGGCAACCTTGGCAATCAACGGCTTCAACTCAGCCATGTCCTCATGTCTCCAGTTACGGCTTAGTAAGCGGTCATGGCCTGATCGGCTACAGCCTGATTGATGGTGACACCGTAGTCGTTCTGAAGGCGGTTGACCATCTGATCGAGCATATCGTCGCCAGCGGCATTTGCCATGGCTGTGATCTGCTGGTCGCTGTTGTCGAGGGCATCAGTGGGCGTCGTCGTGTTGACTTCTGTGACCTTGAACAGAATGCGGCTGGAACCTTCGGTGTCCGGCGCAGTACCAACGAGGCCCTGCGCACCGGCGAAGACGGCAGACACGGCCTGCTGACCCAATACGGCATCTTCGCTGGTGCGGCGAAGGCCCATCTTGGTTTCAACGCCCAAGCCCATTTCACCGGCGATTGCGGCCAGCGCCTCACCCTTTTCCGCGCGTGTCTTCAACTCGTCAGCTTTGGCGGCCAGCGCAGTACGCTGCTGTTCCGCCGTCCAGTCAGCGACGACCTGCTCCTTGACTTCATCAAGCGTACGGTCACGGGGCGGGGTAATCTGCTGGAGGTCAAACCAGACATAACCGTCGCGGCCGATATTGACGGCGGGCGCATCGCCACCCTGCTCAGCCTTGAAGACCTCTGCAACGAGGGCAGGGGTCGGCAGACCTTCAACCGGGTTGCCCTTTTCGTCTCCGCCGTTGGAATCGATGGCGTTGACGGTAACAGGCTTAAGGTTGAGTTGCGTTGCTGCATCCGTCAGCGAGGTACCACCGCCACGCAAATCTTCGTATCGGTCATGAACATTGTTCAGTTCTTCGGCAGCTTTTGTCGTTGCAAGGGTAGTGCGAATTTCTTCTTTCGCCTCATCCAGCGTCTTCATGCTTTCGTTCTTGATTCCGGTAACACGCAGGATGACGGGACCAAAAGCACCGTCGACCACTGGAGAAACGCCGCCGTCCTTCTGGATTGCAAATACAGCATCAGCAATCGATGGATCAGTGACGGTGTCTCTGGTGAATTCTCCGAGAATGACGTCTGCAGGCTGCTTGCCCTGGTCCTTGACGACCTGGTCGTAAGTCGTGGTGCCAGCGCGAATTTGCGCCGCCGCCGCTTCTGCCATTTCCTTGTCCGCGAATGTCAACTGCTCAATTGTGCGGCGTCCGGCAGTACGGAAGGCATCCTTGTGGCCCTCATAATACTCGGAAATCTGCTGATCGGTGACCGCGCCCTGGTCGGCAATGTCGGTCGCCTCAAGCTTCACATAGGTGAACTTGCGATATTCCGGTGCGCGGTACTGCGCCTTGTTCTTCTCGAACCAGGCAGCAAGCACGTCATCACCCGGCGCCTTGACCGGATCGATATTGGCATTGGACAGAAGTACATATTCAATGGACCGCTGCTCGTCGCGATACTGCTTCAGCGCGTCAACGAGAACCTGCGGTGGCTTGAAGCCATCCGAAACGGCGTCAACGATCTGTCCTCGGACAGCAACCTTGCTACGTTCCTTGACATAATCGTCTTCATTGAAACCAGCACCGCGCAGACGCTGGCTGAACAGGTTGCGGTCGAATTGGCCACTGGGCGACTTGAAAGCGGGGTCTTCGGCAATCAACGTTGCCAGTCGGTCTTCAGAAAGGCCGAGGTTCATATTAGATGCCAGTTCATCCAGTGCGGCCCCTGCCGAAAGCTGGCTGAAAACCTGACGGTCTATGCCGAAAGCCTTCGCCTGCTCCGTCGTCAGACGCGTACCGAATTGGCGGCCGACATCTGCCAGTTGGCGCTGATAGGCAAAACGAAACTCATTCGGTGTCACGGTCTGGTCGCCAACCGTCATGACGGCATGCGAGTTTGTCGACACCAGAGAAGCGGAAACGCCCCACACGCCAAAAGAGAGGACGAGGAGGAGAAGAAGAATCTTTGCCGCCAGAGTTCGAGAAGCATTTCTCAGGGAATCGAGCATCGTTATGCAAACCTCACAATATTTGCCCATTAGCCGGGTCTATGGGGCTTCCTTAAATCAAACCACTTTGAAATTGAAGGCTAAATTCGGCTGAAAAGCGCGCATATGCAAACGATGGCGTGAGGAACGGGCTTTTAACACGCCTTCTCCCTTATGGGAGGTCGGTCGCGCATGAAAAAGCCGCCTTTCATCAGGCGGCTGTTTTNGGGGTGGAAAGTGCTAAATAGGGGCGCTCAAGAGCCTTCAGAAAGCTTTGCTGCGCTCGATCATCGCTCTGAAGTCTTCATCTTCCTTTCGCGATTCCGTCACCACTGAGATGACTGATGCGACAAACATTACGCTGATCAAGGCTGCTAGCAATGTCAAGAATGTAAGCATGGAAGTATAACTCCAGAAGTGACGAGTACATCACTCCCGCTAGATCAGTAGTAATTCATGTACTGAGTGCGAGACGTGAGCTGGGGGTAATCAGGACCGTTCTGCTGCGGCTTTTGTCCGTAAAGGCTGAATGTGGTTGCCAACATCGCGATTACCAACATTGTCCAAGCTGTGCTGATCACGCCAATCTTCGCAGAAGTAGACTGTTTTTCTTTGATAAACATGTGCTTGTTCCTTAACCTGGGATTTGAACGCGCGATACTGAATCCAGTTCCGCTAAATTGTTAAAAATCGATTAGCATTGCGCCTGTGAAGCTTCCTTGAATGCTTCGTTCATCTGGCGTTCAGAAAATCGGCAGTTCACGTCAATCCATAAAAACATATTCGACGACGAAGGATGTCGCGATTGCCAGGACCATCATGAAAACCAGCATTTCCGTCTCCGATTGGGGCGTCAGGCCCCGTTGCCATTCGATGTGACCTTTATAGTGACGCGCTTTGAAGCCACCCTGAATGGACCATTCATGCCGTGTTCACCCGCCAACAACGGGTCTGCGGAGAGGGGCTTGCTACCCATTGGCCTTGCGAAGCCCGGCCTTCCATGACAAAAGGCGGCACATTCATTTGCACGCCGCGCGTAAATATCGAGAGCGATATGACGATTGCCTTTTATCCCGGGTCTTTCGATCCGATGACCAACGGACATCTCGATGTTCTGATTCAGTCGTTGAATGTGGCGTCCGAACTCATCGTCGCGATTGGTATTCATCCCGGCAAAGCGCCACTATTTACGTTCGAAGAGCGCGCAGAGCTTATTCGCCGCTCTCTGAATGACGTGGTGCCAGACGCGGCATCCCGTCTGAAGGTTGTTTCCTTTGGAAATCTTGTGGTTGATGCCGCCCGTGAGCATGGCGCAAGCCTTCTTGTTCGTGGCCTTCGTGATGGTACTGATCTGGACTACGAAATGCAGATGGCCGGCATGAACAGGCAGATGGCGCCTGACATTCAGACGGTTTTTCTACCCGCTGGAACGGCGTCGCGGCCCATTACCGCCACATTGGTTCGCCAGATCGCCTCCATGGGCGGTAATGTGGAAGCGTTTGTGCCGCAAGCCGTGCTTGAAGCCCTTAACAGCAAGCTGAAGAAATAATTCAGCCCTTTATCTGGAGCCAATCCAATGAAACTGCTTCGATTTGCCTTTGCAGGCGCCATGTTAATCAGTGCGATCGCGGCCAGCAGCCTTGCATCCGCCGCCGAATTTTTGACCATCCAGCTGAAAGACGGCCCTGTCGTCATCCAGCTTATGCCGGAAGTCGCTCCCAAACATGTTGTGCAGATCAAGGCGCTGGCTGAAAAGGGCGCTTATGACAACGTCGCTTTCCACCGCGTTATCCAGGGCTTCATGGCTCAGACCGGTGACGTGCAGTACGGCAACATGGAGAAGTCCTTTAGCGCCCAACGCGCGGGAACTGGCGGCTCTGATATGCCGGATCTGCCAGCCGAGTTCTCCAAGGTTCCGTTCGAGCGCGGCACGGTTGGCATGGCACGTTCGCAGGACCCGAATTCCGCCAATTCGCAGTTCTTCATCATGTTCGACAAGGGTGCATCCCTCAACGGACAATATACGGTTGTCGGGAAGGTCGTATCCGGCATGGAATTCGTAGACAAGATCAAGCGCGGCAAGGGCGGAAACGGTGAAGTGATCGACCCCGACCGCATGATCAAAGTCACCGTCGGCAACAAATAAAACCGGGCGAAAGCCACACTAGAAGGAGAGATACCATGGCCGAGATCAAGGATCCGGAAAACACCCTCATCATGNAAACCACGACTGGTAAAGTCGTCATCCAGCTTTTGCCGGAAGTGGCTCCAGGTCACGTTGCGCGCATCAAGGAACTGGTTTCCGAACAGGCCTATGACGGCGTTGTTTTCCACCGCGTCATCACCGATTTCATGGCCCAGACAGGTGACGTGAAGTTCGGCAAGAAGGGTTCTGAAAGTTTTAACCCGGCCCGTGCCGGTATGGGCGGCTCTGAAAAGCCGGACCTGCAGGCCGAGTTCTCCGCCATTTCCCACGTTCGCGGCACATGCTCCATGGCTCGTTCCCAGAGCCCGAATTCTGCCAACTCGCAGTTCTTCATCTGCTTTACCGACAGCCCATGGCTGAACAAGCAGTACACCGTCTGGGGCCAGGTCATCGAAGGCATGGAAGCCATCGACAAGATCAAGCGCGGCGAGCCTGTGAAGGATCCCGACTCCATCGTCTCCATCCGCCTTGCTTCTGGAGCCTGAGCGTAGGATATAGACATTTGGCCCGCCTCGCAGGCAACTGCGGGGCGGGTTTTGATATTTTCGAGAGCCTGGCAATGCGTGTAGACCTGTTCGACTTCGACCTCCCTGACGACAACATCGCGCTTCGCCCGGCCAGCCCGCGTGACAGTGCGCGTCTGCTCGTGGTCGATCCGAATGCGGGCAGCATGGCGGACCATCAGGTTTTTGATCTTCCGAGCTTCCTGAAGCCTGGCGATGCGCTGGTGTTCAACGACACGCGCGTCATTCCCGCCCAGCTTGAAGGTGTGCGGCTGCGCGAGGGTGCGCCGGAGACTGCCGTTTCCGCCACGCTGCACATGCGCACTGACGCCAGCCGTTGGAAGGCCTTTGCGCGGCCCGGAAAACGCATCAAGCAGGGCGACCGCATCCGCTTCGGTTACGAGCGCGACAACGCCTGCAGCCTGGCTTTTCTGGAGGCAACGGTTGAGGAGAAGGGCGAGGAGGGTGAGATCACCCTGCTGTTCGATGTGTCCGGCCCCGTGCTGGACGAGGCCATCGCCTCAGTCGGTCATATTCCGCTTCCGCCTTACATTGCAGCGAAGCGGCCCGAAGATGCGCAGGATCAGACAGATTACCAGACCATCTATGCCCGCGAAAAAGGTGCTGTTGCTGCCCCAACCGCAGGGCTGCACTTCACGCCAGAGCTTTTCGAGAAGCTCGATCAGGCCGGTGTGGAACGCCACTTCGTGACGCTGCATGTGGGTGCGGGCACGTTTTTGCCCGTCAAGGCTGACGACACCGAGGAGCACAAGATGCACCTTGAAATTGGCTATGTATCCGAAGAGACTGCGGCGAAGCTGAATGCCGTCAAAGCGCGGGGCGGGCGCATCATCTGCGTCGGTACCACCTCACTGCGCCTGATCGAGAGTGCCGCGACCGATGAAGGCCAGATCAAGCCTTGGTCAGGTCCAACAGGCATCTTCATAACACCGGGATATCGCTTCAAGGCAGTCGATATTCTGATGACGAATTTTCACCTGCCGAAATCCACGCTGTTCATGCTGGTGTCGGCGTTCTGCGGGCTGGATACGATGCGCAATGCTTATGCCCATGCGATTTCCACCGGCTACCGTTTCTATTCCTATGGCGATTCCAGCCTGCTTTNCCGGAAANTTTGATGCAAGAGAACTTCACCTTCACCCTTAAAACAACCAGCGGCGGCGCGCGCCTTGGCGAAGTGGCCATGCCACGCGGAGTCATTCGCACGCCGGCCTTTATGCCGGTCGGCACTGTTGGTACCGTCAAGGCCATGTATCTCGACCAAGTGCGTGAACTGGGTGCCGATGTCATTCTCGGCAACACCTACCACCTGATGCTGCGCCCCGGCCCGGAGCGCGTTCAACGTCTTGGCGGTCTGCATGAGCTGATCCGCTGGCCACACCCGATCCTGACCGATAGTGGTGGCTTTCAGGTGATGTCGCTTTCCGGTCTGCGGAAGCTGGATGAAAAAGGCGTGACGTTCAAAAGTCATATTGATGGCTCGCTGCACTACATGTCGCCTGAACGCTCCATCGAAATTCAGGGGATGCTGGATTCCGATATCCAGATGCAGCTGNATGAATGCATTGCACTGCCCGCCGAGCGCAAGGAAATCGAGCGCGCGATGGAAATGTCTCTGCGTTGGGCAGAGCGTTGCCGCGTCGCTTTTGGCGAGCAGACGGGCAAGGCCATGTTCGGCATCGTGCAGGGCGGTGACCAGCCGGACTTGCGCATTCGCTCGGCGGAAGGTCTGAAGCAACTCGACCTCAAGGGCTACGCGGTTGGTGGTCTTGCCGTGGGTGAACCGCAGGATGTGATGCTCGGCATGCTTGACATCACCTTGCCGGTTCTGCCAACCGAAAAGCCGCGTTACCTGATGGGCGTCGGCACGCCGGATGATATTTTGAAATCCGTGGCGCGTGGCATTGATATGTTCGACTGCGTCATGCCGACCCGCTCAGGTCGTCACGGCCTTGCCTTCACGCGCCGCGGCCGGGTGAACCTTCGCAATGCCCGCCACGCCGAAGACATGCGACCGCTGGACGAGCAGTCCAACTGCCCGGCATCGCGTGATTATTCCCGCGCATACCTGCACCATTTGGCCCGTTCCAATGAAGCTCTCGGCGGCATGCTGCTGTCCTGGCACAACCTCGCCTATTATCAGGAACTGATGCAGGGCATTCGAAAATCCATCGAAGAAGACCGCTTTGCGGATTTCTACGCCGAGACCATTGAAATGTGGGCGAAAGGCGATATCGATCGCATCTGATATCGTCTCTAGCCGGATCGAACGGATTTGCTGACTTCGCCCTATGCGCTTTTTCGCGATGATACCACTGGCTCGGTAATGCTGTTTGCCGAGCCGGAAGAANTGATCATTGCGCATGAGGCGCAGGAGTTCCTTCCAGCGATTGAGCGGATGCAGGCGNCGCGCGCTGACGGTAAATATCTTGCCGGATATATGTCCTACGAGGCTGGATATCTTTTNGAAANGAAGTTGGCGCCGCTGGCTGACGTAAAGCGCGACGTGCCTTTATTGTGCTTCGGGGTGTTCGCGTCACCATCCGGTGATGACGCGAAATTGTCCCCGGATACATTGGTGAACGCAGATGATTTTCTCAGCGACATCAAGCCGGGCTGGACGCTTGCAGAATACAGCGCGCAATTCTCAAAACTGCACCAGCATCTGCGGCAAGGTGATTGTTATCAAGCGAACCTGACGATGCCGATCCATGCTCGCTGGCATGGCGATCCGCTCACGGCATTTTGGTCTCTGATCGAGCGGCAGCCAGTGAAATATGGCGCGTTCGTCAATCTTGGCGGTCCCGTAATCCTGTCACGTTCGCCAGAGCTGTTTTTCTCGGTGAAGGAAGGTTGGATCGAAACGCATCCTATGAAGGGTACGGTCAAGCGCGGTGCGTCAGAAGCCGACGATGCTGAGTTGATCGCGGGGATGCTCAAGGACGAGAAGACGCTCGCCGAAAACCGGATGATCGTCGATTTGCTGCGGAATGATATTTCCCGCATTGCCGAAGTTGGCACGTTGCATGTGCCGAAGCTGTTCGAAATAGAGACCTATCCAACTGTGCACCAGATGGTGAGCCATGTGCGAGCCAAGCTTTTGCCGGATATGACGGTTGGAGATATTTTCGCGGCGCTTTNCCCCTGTGGCTCGATAACGGGTGCGCCGAAAATGCGGGCGATGGAAATTTTGCACGATCTGGAAACCGGTCCGCGCAACGCGTATTGCGGTGCTATTGGCATAATATCACCTAATGGTGACATGCGGTTCTCTGTGTCGATCCGCACCATCACGTTGTTCCTAGACGGCAACGCCATCTTCAACGTCGGTGGTGGCATCGTGTTCGATTCGACGGCGGATGCGGAATATGACGAGTGTTTGCTGAAAGCAAAGTTCGCGACGGGTGAGAAACGGCTGGGATAAAGGTGTTTCGCTAATCGCGATTGCCTCACACGCTGAACGTCATGCTCAGGCTTGTCCCGGGTATCTGACGACTCAAAGGTCAACGTCGGAACGACTTTTCTCATAACGCTGTCCTTCGGCGCATCTCGCCGAAGGACAGCGTTGATTGATCACTCAATCAATAAACCACGACACCGCGAATGCTCTCACCCGAATGCATCATTTCGAAGCCATGGTTGATGTCTTCAAGCGGCATGGTGTGAGTAATCATCGGGTCGATCTGGATTTNGCCTTCCATGTACCAATCCACGATCTTGGGCACGTCCGTGCGGCCACGTGCGCCACCAAACGCGGTGCCCATCCAGTTGCGGCCGGTGACCAACTGGAACGGGCGGGTCGAAATTTCCTGGCCAGCACCGGCGACGCCGATAACCACAGATTTACCCCATCCGCGGTGAGACGATTCGAGCGCCTGGCGCATGACCTTGGTATTGCCTGTGCAATCGAAGGTGTAATCCGCACCGCCAATGGTGTCGCCGTTGCGTTTGGTCAGATTGACGAGATAAGGCACGATGTCGTCGCCGACTTCCTTTGGATTGACGAAGTGCGTCATGCCGAACTTTTCACCCCAAGACTTGCGGTCATTGTTGATATCGACGCCGATAATCATGTCGGCACCGGCAAGGCGAAGACCCTGAAGCACGTTGAGGCCAATGCCGCCGAGACCGAAGACGATGGCCGTCGAACCAATTTCGACCTTGGCGGTGTTGATGACTGCACCGATGCCGGTCGTCACGCCGCAACCGATGTAGCAAATCTTGTCGAAAGGCGCGTCGGGATTGACCTTGGCCAGCGCAATTTCCGGCAGAACCGTGAAATTGGCGAAAGTCGAGCAGCCCATATAATGGAAGATCTTATCTTTGCCGATGGAAAAGCGGCTGGTGCCGTCTGGCATCAAGCCTTGTCCCTGTGTGGCGCGGATGGAGGTGCAGAGGTTCGTTTTGCGGCTGAGGCAAGAATAGCATTCACGGCACTCCGGCGTATAAAGCGGAATAACGTGATCGCCCTTTTTCAGCGATGTCACACCTGGGCCGACGTCGACAACAATACCAGCACCTTCGTGGCCGAGAATGGCTGGAAATAGACCTTCAGGATCTGCGCCTGACAGTGTGAAATCATCCGTGTGGCAGATGCCGGTTGCCTTGACCTCGATCAGCACTTCGCCAGCCCGTGGCCCTTCAAGCTGAACCGTCATGATTTCGAGGGGTTTGCCTGCCTGAACAGCGACTGCGGCGCGAACGTCCATTTTCGTCTCCTTAGGTGCGTCTCAAATTTGCAAAGACTTTTGCCCGACCTTGGCGGAGGGAACAAGGGCGGCGGGCGATATTCGTCAAACTTCTGCGACGCTCAACGTGGCCCGTTGTACGCTTCTGCGCTCGCGCCATATGATGAAAAGGCCGGACGCGACGATGATGACAATGCCAAGCCATTTCGAGGCTGTCGGGAAATCTGAAAACAGCACATATCCGAGCGCAGTCGCAGAAATGATCTCGAAATACTGAAACGGTGCAAGCAGGGACACGGGCGCAAGCCAGAATGCCTTGACAACGAGCAGGTGCATATAGCCCGATATGGAGCCGAGCAAAACAAGTAGCACCAAGCCGTGGCCCCAGCCCGGCAATGACATTTCGAAATTGATATCGCCCACTGCGTGACCGATCAACAGAGCGACGGCCATGAACGCGGTACCGGCTATGCCCGCCATTGTTTGCATGACGAGCGGGCTATCCGCATCACCCATGGCACGGTTGAGAAAGAGGTAGAGCGAGAAGAGAAACGCGCAAGCGACCGGCAGGAGCGAAGTCCATCCGAAGATTTCGAAACTCGGTTGTATCACGATCATCGCGCCGACGAACCCTACGACGATTGCGCTCCAGCGCATCCAGCCAACTTTTTCCCCGAGAAAAAGTGCCGACATCATGGTCAAAAGAAACGGCTCGACAAAGTAGATCGCGAAGACGTCTGCCAAGGGCATGTATTTGACAGCTGCAAAAANGGTCAGACTTGCAGCTGCATGCAATACGCCTCTCAACAGATTGAGCCATGGGCGCTTGGCAGACAGCAAGGCACGCGGTGAAATCACCAGCAGCAGGGGCAGGGTGCAGACGAGCTGGAAGAAGAAGCGATAAAATGTCACCTGAGCAGGCGACATGCCTTCGGAGACTGCCATATATTNGGCGATCGCATCCATTGTCGGCAGAACGATCATGCAGCCTGACATGATCAGCATGCCCCGAAGTGTCGCAGATTTCGTCGCCGCCCCGTTCATTCGGTCACCCTTTGTTCCTGCCTGCGAGGTTGATCAGAGTCGCGGAGGCATGGCAATGGCGGTAAGCCGAAACCGGCCAGGCAATGCCGTTTTACGCTGCAAGACGCGAGCTGTGGCAACGTCGCCTACTTGTCTCGCGTGACAGCCATCTCGCCGAAAATGCGCGCCATCTCCTTCTGGACATCTTGATCCGTGGTGGCGCTGGGCGCGGGCGGTGCGACAGGCTCTGAGAACTCTGGGTGTTTNCTCGGTTCGAGACTGACATCGGGGGCATCGGTAGCATTGTTCTTGGCGATTTCGGCTTCTAGGAAGCTTTCGAAATCGCTGGTCAACTGATCGCCGAAGACCGCACCGTTCTCGCCTGGAGCGAGTGGTTCCGGTTTGGCAATGTTGGCCGATGCAGTCATTGGGGCTGAGTTGCTGAATGTTGGTAGTACGCGTTCGCGCGCGGCATCGAGAAAATCAACGGCGTTGTTCTGGTCGATGACTGGCTCCGGTGCAGACATGGCCGTCGGCGTCATGACGAACGGCTTTTGCTGCAGGCGCTCTTGAGAGAAAGGTTCGGGCACGCTTGATTTTGCGACCGGCTCCGACTGGAGGGAAGCAGCGGTCACAGCGGGAACGACCGAGGGAGTGACAGGTGCTGCAAGGGGTTCTCTCGCCATCGGCTTCGGCACAGAGACAATCTCCGGCGCGGCTTGTGCGGTGGGCTGCACTGCGGGGCGCGAAGCAGGAGGGGCAGGTGTGGCGACAATGGGTGCAGCAACGGGTGGCGTCGGCTTTGGCTGTGCAGCAACGACCGGTCGCTGGGGCGCAGCCGGGGTCGGAGCAGGTGCCGGTCTTGGCTCTGGTTTCTGTTGAGGGGCAACTGCGGCAACCGGGGTCTGCATTGCAACAGGTGCCACAGGGCGAATTTCTTCTTCCTTTGCAGACGTCAAAGCTCTTGGCCGGTTAGAAGCAATGGCTTTTTCGGCAGGCGGAGACGGGAGCAGGTCGTCCTGTGGATCGCGAACATCTCTCATGATCGGAATAGCTCCGATACCGCTTTCGATGACGATGTCCGTCGGGCCGCCAATCATGACGAGGTGTTCTACATTGTCTCGGCGAACGAGCACCAGCCGGCGGCGGGCGTCCACGGCCGTTGCGTCCAGCACCTGTAGTCGAGGCTGACGGTTCTTGCCGCCGCGAATGAACGGAGATGAACCACCGCGTCTACGAATAAGCCATAGGATTATGGCCATCAGCAGAAGTGCTACGCCGACACCAACAACAGCAATGATCAGGTTGTTGCCATACGTGCTGATGAAATCACTGTCGATCATTGAGCCGGTCCTTTAGTCTTTNGGAGGGCAAGTGATTGCCAATCCTGATTTTTNCAAGCGCTTTGAGGCGAAAAGACGATTTTTTCGCGCTCAGCACAAGTTTTAATCAGCATTCCATGATGAAATCGCATCGATATTGAATGGGTGGTCCGCTTTTGACGTGGCAAAGCAGCCACGCAGAGACCGATATCGTGCGAGATGGGGCGTATTCGTTGTGTATTGGCAAAGGTTTATGGTGGGGTGGAGCTTTTTGATATTTCTGCGAATTGCTACAAGGGATAGATAAAGCGATTCCGTTCGGGGTATTTGTCTTCGAATGTACAAGGGTCGGCAAANTTGCAAGGGTGAGAGCCTCGATGACCAAGGTGAGCCAAGCCAGCGACAATGACTTTCCGTTGGTGGACAGGCGGGCAAGATCCGGCACCCTTTTGCGCATTTTACTGCTAGCTGTTGTTCTCGTCGCAGCAGCCGTCGCTTTCGTCTATTTCAAGAATTCGCTGGAGAATGAAGTCGTCCTCGGAATTCTCGGTGTTCTGGCGATGCTTGGCATTTTCTTTCTGGTGTCTTCGGCGATCGGCTTCATAGAGGTGATGCCGCAGTCCCAGTCTGATGGAATGGCGCGTCAGTTTCTCTCGTCGCATCCCGATGGTACTCTGATTACCGATCCCAAGGGGCGGCTGGTCTATGCTAACGCGACCTACTGCCAGATGACGGGTGCAACCAAGGCGACCGATATTCAGAGCCTCGAGACGTTGCTCTCGCGTGACAGGGAATCGACCGAGGCGCTTTATCGGCTGATCAATGCACTGCGTGAAGGCAAAGACGGATACGAAGAATTTCGCCTGTTGAAGCCGTTGAGCGAGACGAAGTCGCAGTCCGGTCCGCATTGGTACCGCCTGAAAGCGCGTCTTTTGAAGGATGCCAGCGGCAACGATCTGCATGTCTTTCAGATTGCCGACATCACGACCGAACGTGAGGACCAGGAGCGGTTTTTCCGCGAACTGCAAAACGCTATCGATTATCTCGATCACGCTCCGGCCGGTTTCTTTTCTGCCGGTAAAAGGGGTGAGATCGTCTATCTCAATGCCACGCTTTCGCAATGGCTGGGCATTGATCTGGCGCAGTTCTCTCCGGGTTCGCTGACGGTCTCGGATATCGTTGCAGGTGAGGGCATGGCCCTGATCGAATCTGTTCAGCCGCATGCGGGCACCAATCGCACCGAGATGCTCGATCTCGATATGCGCCGCGTCAACGGCCAGAGCATGCCAGCGCGGCTGGTCCATCAGGTGACCGCCACGCGAGATGGCGCTCCGGGTGAAAGCCGCACGATTGTTCTGATGCGCTCCAAAGGCAAGGAGAATGCCGAGTCTGCATCCGCCATGCGCTTTACGCGCTTCTTCAACAACACGCCGATGGCAATTGCGTCTCTGGACGGCGATGGTCGGATATTGCGCACCAACGCACCTTTCTTGAAGCTGTTCTCTGGCGTGGTCGGTCGTGACGATATCGATAATGGCGTCGTTCTTGACGCTGTTCTGCTGGATAACGACAAACCCAAGCTTCTGCAGGCTATCGACGCCGCAAAGGATCGTCAGGGCGATATAGCGCCGTTCGATTCCCGCCACCCCACGGACGAAACACGGCATTTCCGTTTCTATGTTCATGCCGTCATCGATCAGGATGACGAAGCGCCTGAGGAAGTCGCGATCGTCTATGCTATCGAGGTGACCGAGCAGAAGGCGCTCGAGACGCAAATGGCGCAGACTCAGAAGATGAACGCTGTGGGAACATTGGCGGGTGGCATCGCGCACGACTTCAACAACGTGTTGACGGCCATTCTTCTGTCCTCCGATCACCTGCTTCTTCAAGCACGGCCCGCAGACGCAAGTTTTGCCGATCTGATGGAAATCAAGCGCAACGCAAACCGTGCCGCGGTTTTGGTGCGGCAATTGCTGGCGTTTTCCCGCAAACAGACAATGCGTCCTGCGGTGCTGAACCTGACTGACGTTATTGGCGATCTGCGCATGCTGGTCGACCGGTTGATCTCAGGCACCAATGTCAAGCTGGAAGTCGATTATGGCCGCGATCTTTGGCCGGTGAAAACAGACCTTTCCCAGTTTGAGCAGGTTTTGATCAACCTCTGCGTCAACGCGCGTGATGCGATGCCGCAGGGCGGCAAGATAAAGATCATCACCCGCAATATGCCGGTGGATGAAGTCGTTGCCCTCGGGCGGTCTGATATTCCAGCCGAAGACCTTGTGATGATCGAAGTTGCCGATAACGGCACGGGTATTCCGCCCGAAATCATGGACAAGATTTTCGAACCGTTCTTCACCACGAAGGAAGTTGGCAAGGGTACGGGCCTCGGATTGTCCATGGTCTACGGTATCGTCAAGCAGTCAGGCGGCTATATCTACCCGGATTCGGAAGTGGGAAGAGGAACCGCTTTCCGCATCTTCCTGCCGCGTCACATTATTGAAGTAGTGCAGCCTCTGGAGGGCGAGGCGGCTCAAGCGGCTGCGGATGCTGCAGCCAAAGCCATCATGAAGGAAGAGCCGCAGGATCTTACCGGCAATTCGGCTGTCGTTCTTCTGGTCGAAGATGAGGAAGCGGTGAGGCGTGGTGGCAAGCGCATGCTTGAGACGCGGGGTTACACGGTTCACGAGGCTGGTTCCGGTACGGAAGCGCTGGAAGTGCTGGAGGAACTGGAAGGCAAGGTCGACATCGTCGTTTCCGATGTCGTCATGCCTGAGATGGACGGACCTTCGCTGCTGCGGGAACTTCGCAAAACATACCCTGATATGAAGTTTATCTTTGTGTCAGGTTACGCCGAAGATGCCTTCGCTAAAAATCTTCCGGCCGATGCCAAATTCGGATTCCTGCCAAAGCCATTTTCGCTCAAGCAGTTGGCCGTCGCCGTACGCGAGATGCTGGACAGCGAAAACTGAGTTTATCGACCGGACTTGGTATTTTACCATGCCTGGGTGACGAACTGTTTTAGACAGCGGCGCACATTCGCAACTAACTGCACCGCGCATGATCTGCTTTTCTGGAGACAGGCCTCATCTGACTCAAGAAGAGACCAAAGCTCAATGGACAAACATCGGATCTGCAAGAACAGAACAAAACAAACAAAACCTCTGACATCCATCGAGCGAAAAATCCTATTTCTTTCGGCAAATGGAGGAAGTTTCTATAGAATCGCGGCGCAAGTTGCACCTTCCAACCGGCAAGAAAATGCAAGTGGCGACAATCGAACATGCGGTTGCTGTGATGCTAAGGCGGAAANTGGCGCGTCATGCGGGTATCCCCCAGCGCCATTGATCCATTCTCATCACAGTTTCATAGCGAGTGAACGGATTAGTGATTGCAGTGCGATGAGAGGGGCTTAAAATCACTTTGTAACGACCTAAATAAAGGTTAGCGAAATTCTGGCTCGCCGCCCAAGGTTCGGCGCGAGTTCGATCTGGAGAATGATGAAAGATGATCGCGAAGTCGATCCGCATGCAGGGCGACAATGAAGGCGACGACGGTGGCACAAACCGCGGAACTTCCGTTATTACCCGCACGAAACCGAAAACGAAAAAGCCTAATCTTTACCGTGTTCTTTTGCTGAACGACGACTATACTCCTATGGAATTCGTCATTCACATTCTGGAGCGTTTTTTCCAGAAAGACAGGGAAGGCGCGACCCGCGTTATGTTGCACGTGCACCAGCACGGTGTCGGCGAGTGCGGCATATTCACGTATGAAGTCGCGGAGACAAAAGTAAGTCAGGTCATGGATTTCGCCCGACAGCACCAGCACCCGCTACAGTGCGTCATGGAAANGAAATGAGGATCGCAACGTGCCAACTTTTTCCCCAAGTCTAGAGAAGGCGCTGCATCAGGCACTGACCTTTGCAAATGAGCGTCATCACGAATATGCGACGCTTGAACATCTCCTTCTGGCTCTCATCGAAGACGCAGATGCTGCGGCTGTGATGGGCGCATGCAATGTCGACATCGATGCGCTCCGCAAGACCGTTGTTGATTACGTGGACAGTGAATTGTCCAATCTGGTTACAGGTTACGACGAGGACTCCAAGCCGACGTCGGGATTTCAGCGTGTTATCCAGAGGGCGGTCATTCACGTGCAGTCTTCAGGGCGCGAAGAGGTGACTGGCGCCAATGTTCTGGTTGCGATCTTTGCCGAACGCGAAAGCCATGCTGCCTATTTCCTTCAGGAACAGGAAATGACCCGTTACGACGCGGTCAACTACATTTCCCATGGCATTGGCAAGCGTCCCGGAACGTCCCAGACCCGCACACCGCGCGGCGCGGAAGATAATGAAAACGAAGCAAAACCTGTTCGTAACACCGGTTCTGAAGATGACAGTGCTGCACCCAAGAAACAGCAGGACGCGTTGAAGGCCTATTGCGTCAATCTCAATGACAAGGCGCGCGGCGGCAAGATCGACCCGCTGATCGGGCGTCACGCTGAGGTTAACCGCACCATTCAGATATTGTGCCGCCGCTCCAAGAACAATCCGCTCTATGTCGGCGACCCGGGCGTGGGAAAAACAGCGATTGCTGAAGGTCTTGCCAAGCGTATCGTTGAAGGCAAAGTGCCTGAAGCGCTGAAGAACGATACGATCTTCTCGCTTGACATGGGCACCCTACTTGCCGGTACCCGTTACCGCGGTGACTTCGAAGAGCGTTTGAAGCAGGTCGTCAAAGAACTGGAAGAGTTTCCGGGTGCGGTTCTATTCATCGATGAAATCCACACAGTTATCGGTGCAGGCGCGACATCCGGTGGCGCTATGGATGCGTCTAACCTGTTGAAGCCTGCTCTCTCCTCCGGTGCNATCCGTTGCATCGGCTCAACGACCTACAAGGAATATCGCCAGTTCTTCGAGAAGGACCGCGCGCTTGTTCGTCGTTTCCAGAAGATCGACGTCAATGAGCCATCCATCGAAGACGCTATCGAAATCATGAAGGGCCTGAANCCTTATTTCGAGAGCTATCACCACCTTCGTTATTCCAACGAGGCCATAAAGGCTGCAGTGGAGCTTTCGGCCCGCTATATTTCGGACCGTAAGCTGCCGGATAAGGCAATCGATGTTATCGATGAGACGGGTGCCGCACAGATGCTGCTGCCGCCGTCCAAGCGTCGCAAGCTGATCACCGAAAAGGAGATCGAGGTTACGATAGCGACGATGGCGCGCATTCCAGCCAAGACTGTTTCGAAAGATGACGAGATGGTTCTCGCCAATCTGGAAAAAGAATTGCGGTCGGTGGTTTATGGTCAGGATATCGCGATCGAAGCGCTGTCGTCTGCCATCAAGCTCGCCCGTGCTGGTCTTCGCGAGCCGAACAAGCCGATTGGTTCCTACGTCTTTTCAGGTCCCACGGGCGTAGGTAAGACGGAAGTTGCCAAGCAGCTTGCGGCATCTCTCGGCGTTGAAATGCTGCGGTTCGATATGTCTGAGTACATGGAGCGGCACACCGTATCGCGCTTGCTCGGTGCACCTCCTGGTTATGTCGGCTTCGATCAGGGTGGACTTCTGACCGATGGTGTCGATCAGCATCCACACTCTGTCGTGTTGCTGGACGAAATTGAAAAAGCACATCCGGATATTTACAATATCCTGTTGCAGGTCATGGACCACGGTTCGCTAACGGATCACAACGGCAAGAAGATTGATTTCCGCAACGTGATCCTGATCATGACGACGAAC
Organism: Agrobacterium bohemicum; assembly: GCF_002896715.1. GTDB lineage: Bacteria > Pseudomonadota > Alphaproteobacteria > Rhizobiales > Rhizobiaceae > Agrobacterium > Agrobacterium bohemicum. The sequence continues at coordinate 271,191 of NZ_PGEL01000027.1, read as the reverse complement.
GCTGGCGCATCCGAAATGGCGAAATCTGCCATCGGCTTTGGTTCGTCCAAGCGTACCGGTGAGGATGAGGAGGCACTTAACCGCCTGTTCACGCCGGAATTCCGTAACCGTCTGGATGCGATTATTCCGTTCTCGCCTCTGCCAACCGCTGTCATTCATAAAGTCGTTCAGAAGTTCGTCATGCAGTTGGAAACACAACTTTCCGAACGCAATGTCACCTTCGATCTGCATGAAGATGCCATCGCTTGGCTATCTGAAAAGGGTTATGACGAGAAAATGGGTGCGCGTCCGCTTGGTCGGGTGATTCAGGAACACATCAAAAAGCCCCTTGCCAACGAAATCCTTTTTGGAAAACTCAAGAAGGGCGGTGTGGTCAGCGTTTTTGTCGGCAAGAACGATGATGGTATCGAGGGCCTGAAGCTGAATGTCTTGCCGGAGACGGCTCCGGTCAAGCCGAAGCCCGAAGCTGAGTTGAAAGCTGCCAAATCTCCAGGCAAAGCCAAGAGCAAGGCGAAGGCCATCAAAGCGGAGCAGGAAGCGGAAACCGTTACCGCGGAGACTGAGAAGGCTGATGAAGACGCCAAACCGCGTCGCAAGGCCAACACCGTACCCAAGGTTCCAAAGAAAAAGTGATCTAGCCTTTNATCAAACATCAATGCCGGGTTTGCGCCCGGCATTTTCTTGGCGTCTATACCGGAAACCGACATGCCCCCAGAACCCGAAGCGGAACCTCTCTATCTCTGGTTTGTCCGAGGAATGAGAGGCATTTTTTCGCTGCCATCCCTCATTCTCATGACGTCATTTGTCGGCTTCAGCGCCTTTGCGCTCGAATCGGGCGTCACTCGCGGTGAGGCGGTCTTTATGACGCTGACGATCTGGGCACTGCCAGCCAAGATGATTCTCATCGGCGCAATGACCAGCGGGGCCGGGTTGGCGACCTGCTTTCTGGTCGTCACTCTATCGTCAATCCGCATGATGCCGATGGTGGCTTCCATCGTGCCGGAAATGCGCGCCGCAAAAACGTCGACCTGGATATTGCTATTTCTCTCGCATTTCGTTGCCATCACCGCGTGGGTCTTTGCGACCCAGAACCTGAGCAAGGTACCGCGTGAGGCGAGAGTGGCATGGTTCGGGGGCTTCGGCATAACGCTGACACTGGTCAATGCGCTGATTGTTGCCATTTGTTACGGCGTGGTTGCCGCTTTTCCTCCCGTGGTTGCCGGTGTGCTGTTTTNCCTGACACCGGTCTATTTCGTTTCCTCCATCTGGGCATCTGCCAGACACTCGGTCGTCAAGGTTGCATTCGTCATCGGTGTCATCGCCGGTCCGTTGTTTGCCGTCATCGAACCGGAATTCGACATTCTCTATGCGGGCATCGGCGGGGGAACGCTGGCTTATCTCATTGACCGCTTCTGGTTTCGTCGCAAAATTGAACTTGCGACTGCCGAGGGTGAGCCATGATAACCGACGCATGGTGGGCACCTTATCTCTTCATCGCCATCGCAGGATGGATCGCGACGGATATCTGGCGCTGGCTCGGTGTTCTCGCTGGAAACCGCCTTAAAGAGGGGTCGGAAATCCTGAACTGGGTCAGAGCCGTGGCAACCGCGCTTGTCATGGCCGTCACCGCAAANCTCATCGTGTTTCCGACAGGTGTTCTGGAGCAAACACCAATGTGGCTGCGTATCGGCGCGGCGGCGGTCGGGTTTGCTGTGTTTCTGATGGCCGGGCAGCGTGTTTTAATTGGAGTTATCGTGCCGCTGGTGTTGTTGACACTCGGTTTGGTGGCTTTGGATCTACGATAGAGCAGCTTTCGCATTTACGTGAATTTCAGGCTTTCAACGTATAAGTCGCCGCAATGGAGATGCCCATGCGGATGTTGCCGGCTGAACGTTTTTTNGCTCTCGTCATCGCTGGAATGGCAGCGCTGGATATTTCGCTTCTTATGGTGAAGGGCGTTGTTGTCGATTGGCTTGGTTACACGCTGCCGACTTTCGTCGGTTTGGCGCTTATCGCTGGTGGTCAATATTATCGTGGTTTGCGAGGCGAAGAGCGCATCGCGCTCGCACTCAGTGCTTCCGGGCTTTTCATCATCTTCACGCTGGTCGCGTCAGTCTTCAATTATCTTTTGCTACCCATCCGCTCATTGCCGTTTGATCAGATGTTTGCCCAATTCGATGCGATGCTGGGTTATCGTTGGCCGGATGCAGTAGCGTCTGTGGCGCAGTGGCCTGTCATGTCCAAGACACTGTTTTTAGTGTATTTCAGCTCACTTCCACAGCTTGCATTTGTTGTCTTGTTGCTTGGCTTTTCTGGCAAAGCCGACGCTTTGTGGCACTTTCTGCTAACAGGCGTCATTGGCGTATCGGGCTGTATCGGGATATGGACCGTCATTCCAACATTTGGACCCTCGACGCTTTATGCGATTTCACCCGAAATTTTATCCAAGATCGATCTCGGCGTGACACCACAATATGGCGAGGAACTGCTGCGCCTTGGGCGTGATGGACCAAGCTATATTTCACCGGCAAACATGCTTGGTCTAATAGGATTCCCGTCTTTCCACACGGTCATGGCGTGTATGGCAGTCGTGTTTCTTGCACGGTTCAAGTGGGTTTTTCCATTTGCGGTCCTGATCAACATCGCCATGATACCAGCCATTCTCGTGCATGGTGGCCATCACCTCAGTGATGTCTTTGGCGGCGTGGCGATGTTCATGATCGCATATGCGCTTGCAGGAAANCTGTCGTCGAGCCTGTCCGGATCAAATCCCAACAGATATGAAACCAAAGCTACGGCACTGAAATAGTCGCCTCGACATGCTTCACTTATTCAGGCGAGGGCGGCTTTTATCTTCTCCGCATGCGCCTTAAGCAACTCTCCATCCGCCATCGCGCCGCTATGCGGCTTCGTCTGTTCGCCTTCCTTGCGCGGAACGATATGGAAATGCAGGTGGAAAACAGTTTGTCCGGCGGCTGGTTCGTTGAACTGGGCCACGTAAACGCCGTCGGCGTCGAACGCTGCCCTCGCGGCGACAGCCAACCTTTGAACCACGGTGATGGTTTTTGCCAAAACCTGCGGGTCGGCATCCAGCAGATTACGTGAGCCGGTTTTGGGAATGACAAGGAGATGACCGGGAGCTTGCGGCATGACATCCATGAAGGCCAAAGTGTCTTCATCTTCATAGACTTTCACGCATGGGATTTCACCGCGCAGGATTTTCGCGAAGATATTGTTGGTGTCGTAGGTCATGAAAAACGTCCTCGTATGCTGCTTGGCTATTCGTCGGCTTCTGCCCGTTCACCCTTGCGAAACGGGCTATGGTCATCAAGATAGTCGCCGATTTCTTCGACTTCTCTCTTTNCCCGCTCCAGATAGTCGGCAATTGCGCCCNGCAAACCGGGGTGGGTGATGAAGTGGGCTGATTTGGTTGTCACCGGGGTGTAGCCGCGTGCAAGCTTGTGCTCGCCCTGCGCGCCAGCCTCGACACGGCTCAGGCCTTTTGCCAGCGCAAAATCGATTGCCTGATGATAACAGACCTCGAAATGCAGAAACGGGTGGTCCTCGATGCAGCCCCAGTGCCGGCCATAAAGCGCGTCGCCTCCGATGAAATTGATGGCACCCGCAATGTAACGCCCCTCACGTTTGGCCATAACCATAAGAATATCATCAGCCATCCGCTGGCCGATCAGCGAGTAGAATTCGCGGGTTAGATAAGGGCGACCCCATTTGCGGCTGCCGGTGTCCATGTAGAAGGCGTAGAACTGATCCCAGATATCTTCGGTCAGATCGCTCCCGGTCAGCCAGTCGATCTTGATGCCGGTTTCAAGGGCTGCACGGCGTTCCTTTTTCAGGGTTTTGCGTTTGCGCGATGACAAAGCCTCCAAAAANTCGGAGTGATCGCGGTAACCATTGTTGATGAAGTGAAATTGCTGATCGGTGCGGATCAGAAACCCCTCGTCTTCCAGCGCACGGATGTCATCTTCTGGTGCAAAGGTCACATGGGCAGATGAGACACCTACATGTTCCGTAACCTGCCGCAGACCTGAAGCAAGCACCTGCTTGAAGGCGGCATCATCAATACCGCTGGTCAGCAGCCGCGGTCCGGTTGCGGGCGTGAAGGGAACGGAACATTGAAGCTTGGGATAATAGTTTCCGCCAGCCCGCTCGAGCGCGTCCGCCCAGCCCTGATCGAAAACATATTCACCGCGACTATGGCTCTTCAAATACGCCGGTATGGCACCGGAAAGGATTCCGTCGCCTGTCTCAAGCAGAAGATGGTGGCCGCGCCAGCCAGTCTTGGATGTGGCCGATCCAGAATCTTCCATGGATAGCAAATAAGCATGAGATATGAAAGGGTTGTATACTTCTGCTCGCGTAGATTTAGATGTTCCGGAAAGCCTGTTCCAGCTTTCCGGATCAATATCCTTGAAGGACTGCTCTACGCGAATTGAATATTCATCGCTCATGCGCTGGCGGAGACGCCTTTCTTTGGGTCGAAGCCCTCAAACGTAATCTGGTCCGCATATTTATAGGAAGTCTCGCGACCGTTTTCATCCCTCACCGTCCAGGTAATGACAGGAATCCCGAGTTTTCTTTGGGCTTCGATGAAGCTGTTTGGCAGATGTGCCCAAGCGTATGAGATGAAATCGACGCCGATTTGCGTGGCTTCGTCGTGCTTGAAAAAGTCTTCAGGCTTTGCCCCTTCGGCGGTCAGGCCCAGCGGCCAGGGCGATCCGGCAGTCTTGAGGTCTTTCAGCAGATGGTGATCGAAACTCATCAGCGCCACATGACCTTCATAGCCCTCCAGCACCTCCAGAACCGCCTCGGCAAAGCCGTCATCGACGCCAGCACCTTTGCGGCCCTTAAGTTCAAGCACGAGCGGGACCTTCCCGGCGCAAAGCTTCAAGAGCTGCTTTAGCGTCGGCACCCTGTCTTTTGTCTGGCCAACCGACAAGAGGCCGAGTTCGCCGGATGTGCGTTCCCGAACATCACCCTTTATGCCTGTCAGCCGCGTCATCTCATCGTCGTGGAAGACGACGGGTACACTATCGGAAGCCAGTTGAAGGTCGCATTCTATGGCGAAACCGGCGTCGATGGCACGGGAAAACGCGCTCAGCGTATTTTCCCAAACCAGCTTGTTCTGGTCATGATAACCGCGATGGGCGATCGGCGTTTCCGTCAACCATGAGAGCTTCAGCGTCATACGTCGATTTCCACGATGGCGTCGATTTCAACGGCGGCATTGAAGGGCAGGGACGCCATGCCCACTGCGGCGCGCGCGTGTTTACCGGCATCGCCCAGAACATTGGCGATGAGGTTTGAGGCGCCGTTGATGACAAGGTGCTGCTCGGTGAATTCAGGCACGGACGCAACGAAGCCATTCAGCTTCAAAACGCGACGTACTTTGGAAAGGTCGCCATTGAGGGCCGCCTTTACCTGTGCAAGAATGTTGACAGCGCAGAGTTCAGCAGCGCGTTGGGCGGTCGGTACGTCGACATCGCGACCCACATGACCCGTGACCGCAATCTTGCCTGATTCCATTGGCAATTGGCCTGAAATGTAAAGCAGATTGCCGCTGATGGTGAACGGAACATAGTTTGCAGCAGGTGCGGCGGCGGCGGGCAGGGTGTAGCCCAGGTCCTTAAGGCGAGCTTCGATGGCATCCGACATTTTCGTCTCCGCTTTTGTTGTAAATCTTTCAAAAATCCGGCAGACAGATCATGATGTCCAAAAGCCGGGCGGTTGCTTGTACAATATGAGCGGTGAGTCCAACAGGAGATATTGAATGTTTGTCAGGAACCTCGCAGTTGCTTTCGCTTCCGGCGCTTTTATCGTCGCTCCGGGTGTTGCAAGTGCAGTGCCTGCCAATATCCCAAACCTGATTTCCCACCGTGCGGTTTATGACCTGGAGTTGAAGGACGCATCCGATCGTTCTGGCATCGAAGGCATGACGGGCAGAATGGTGTACGAGTTTACCGGCTCTTCCTGCAAAGGTTACAAGACGGATTTCCGTTTCGTCACGCAGATCAGTACCGGCGACGCGGTGCGTATGACCGACCAGCAGACGACGACATTCGAAGATGCTGCCTCAAAGACATTCAAGTTCGAGACCAAATCTTTTACCGATGACAAGCTGGACAAGGAAGTCACCGGTTCGGCAGAGGATGCCAACGGTGCCATGACCATCGATCTTACCAAGCCGGATGCAAAGAAGATCGATCTCGCCGCTGGTGAATTTCCCACGGAACATATGTTTCAGGTCATAGAAAACGCCAAGCTTGGGAAGCGCATTTTCGAATCGCGGGTGTTCGATGGATCTGACGATGGCGATGAGAGCCTGATCACGTCCACACTGGTCGGAAAGCAGCAGATGCCGAAAGATGACGACGCTGACCCCGATGTCAGCATGGCCGGAGATTTNGCAAANCTGCCTTTCTGGCCGGTTACCATTGCGTATTATAACGACAAGGCAGGCACCGATTCTCTGCCAATATACCGCATGTCTTTCAAGCTCTATGAAAATGGAATCACCCGTGACCTGACCATGGATTACGGCGATTTCGTTTTGACCGGCAAGCTTGCCAAGCTCGATATTCTCCAGGCGGAAAACTGCGATAACAAGCCGATCCGCTAAAACGGATCGATCTGTTTTTGTGTTTCTGTGCATAAAAGCTTGCTTTTCGAAGAATCTGCCTGTATGCGGCACACTATTCCACACGCGAAGCTTGGGATGTTCCGGGAGAAATCCGGTTCGTTCCGCCCGGTGGTACCGTTTAGTCGGTGCTGTTCGCTTCGCGGGGGTTAAACCGGAAANGGATAACAAGGCATGGCATTGCCCGATTTCACTATGCGTCAGCTTCTGGAAGCTGGCGTTCACTTTGGTCACCAGACACACCGCTGGAACCCAAAGATGAAGCCGTATATCTTCGGCGACCGCAGCAACATTCACATCATCGATTTGGCTCAGACAGTTCCTTTGCTGTCGCGCGCCCTTCAGGTCGTATCTGACACGGTTGCCCGTGGCGGCCGCGTTCTGTTTGTTGGTACGAAGCGTCAGGCTTCGGAAATCATCGCAGACAGCGCAAAGCGCTCCGCTCAGTACTACGTCAACTCGCGTTGGCTCGGCGGCATGATGACCAACTGGAAGACGATTTCGAACTCGATCCAGCGCCTGCGCAAGGTCGACGAAATTCTCAACTCCGACGCATCTGGCTACTCGAAGAAAGAGCGCCTGAACCTTGAGCGCGAACGCGAGAAGCTTGAAAAGGCACTTGGCGGTATCCGCGATATGGGCGGCGTTCCTGACCTGATGTTCATTGTTGACACCAACAAGGAAAAGATCGCGATCGAAGAAGCCAAGCGCCTTGGTATTCCGGTCGTTGCGATCATCGACTCGAACTGCGATCCAGACCAGATCGACTTCCCGATCCCAGGTAACGACGATGCGTCGCGCGCAATCTCGCTCTATTGCGATCTGATTGCCCGTGCAGCCATCGACGGTATCGCACGTCAGCAGGGTTCTTCCGGTCGTGACATCGGCGCTTCTGAAGAAGCTCCGATCGAGCCTGCTCTCGAAGAAGCAGCAGCCGAGACAGCTGCCGAATAAAGCTTAGAGGCGGCGTGGATATGCCGCCTTCTCCATGAGACGAGACAAGGCCGTTCTGGACTAGAAAAGTTCGGCGGCCTTGTTCGTTTCAATCACGCTGTCCATTATGGCAGAGCGTGAACTAACGATGTTTCGTGATGGCTTTTCATGAGGCTGTCACAGTTCCGGGTACATTCGTTCCCAAAATCCGATTTAGGTCGTGCCGCAATGGCGCCGTGACCGACGAACCGACAAGAGGCACACAATGAGCGAAATTACAGCCGCAATGGTAAAGGAACTGCGCGAGAAGTCTGGCGCAGGCATGATGGATTGCAAAAAGGCGCTGTCTGAGACAGGCGGCGACATGGAAGCTGCAATCGATTGGCTGCGCGCCAAGGGTATCGCCAAGGCTGACAAGAAGTCTGGCCGTACTGCTGCTGAAGGTCTCATTGGTATTGCTTCCGCCGGCCATAAGGCCGTTGTCGTTGAAGTCAACTCCGAAACCGACTTCGTTGCTCGCAACGATGCCTTTCAGGATATCGTTCGCGGCGTAGCGTCGGTTGCTCTGACGACTGATGGCTCCGTTGACGCGATTGCTGCTGCAACCTACCCAGCCACTGGCAAGACTGTTTCTGACACCATCAAGGACGCAATCGCCACCATCGGCGAAAACATGTCGCTTCGTCGTTCTGCTCTGCTTGAAGTCAAGCATGGCGTTGTCGCGACCTATGTTCACAACGCTGCTGGCGATGGCATCGGCAAGCTCGGCGTTCTCGTAGCGCTGCAGTCCGAAGGCGACAAGGCTGTTCTGACATCCATCGGCCGTCAGATTGCCATGCATATTGCTGCGACCAACCCACTTGCCATCCGCTCTGAAGAAGTCGACGCAGCAGTTGCCGAGCGCGAGCGTAACGTGTTCATCGAGCAGGCTCGCGAATCCGGCAAGCCAGAAGCCATCATCGAAANGATGGTTGACGGTCGCATGCGTAAGTTCTTCGAAGAAGTAGCCCTTCTGTCGCAGGCCTTCGTCATCAACCCAGACATCACGGTTGGCGATGCTGTCAAGGAAGCCGAAAAGGAAGCTGGTGCCAAGATCGAAGTCGTCGGCATGGCTCGCCTGCTGCTCGGCGAAGGCATCGAAAANGAAGAGAGCGACTTCGCTGCTGAAGTTGCTGCGGTCGCCAAGGGCTGATCTCTTTACCCAAACCTGGGAAANCTACAGGGCATCGCGTGACAACGCGGTGCCCTTCGTGTATCCGCGTTCCGGTTATATCCTGCGCGGGCAGGGCAGTCTTTCGGATTTGCCTGGCCGGTGTAGCTTCCTCTGGTTATCGCATGCGTCATAGCAAACAGGCATTTGACGATGCGCGACATGCTTCAAGGAGTCATGATGTCTTCCAAGCCGCTTTATAAACGGGTTCTTCTCAAGGCGTCGGGCGAAGCCCTAATGGGCGACCAGGGTTTCGGTATCGACGTCGCTGTTGCAGACCGGATCGCCTCCGATATCGCCGAGGCGAGAGCCATGGGTGTCGAAGTTGGCGTGGTCGTTGGCGGTGGTAACATCTTCCGCGGCGTGGCAGTGGCCTCCAAAGGCGGAGACCGCGTCACCGGCGACCATATGGGCATGCTGGCCACCGTTATCAACGCACTGGCGCTCGCGACCTCCCTGCGCAAGCTCGACATAGACACCGTCGTTCTCTCGGCTATCGCCATGCCGGAAATTTGTGAGAGCTTTTCGCAGCGCGCAACACTGTCTCACATGGCACAGGGCCGTGTCGTGATTTTCGCGGGCGGTACAGGCAACCCGTTCTTCACAACCGATTCTGCCGCTGCTCTTCGCGCCGCTGAAATGGGCGCTGAGGCAATCTTCAAGGGAACGCAGGTCGATGGCATCTACTCGGCCGATCCGAAGAAAGACCCCACGGCAACCCGTTTCGATGAATTGACTCACTCGGAAGTATTGGGCAAGGGACTTGCGGTCATGGACATCGCCGCTGTTGCGCTTGCCCGTGAAANCCACATTCCCATCATCGTCTTCTCAATCCATGAGAAGGGCGGTTTTGCTGCAATATTGACGGGCGGCGGTCGCAAGACCATCGTGCACGACAAATGATGGTCGGGCGCTGATTCCACGGTGTGAAATTGGGCCTTCAAGGCCAGAACTGACGGAGTATGAATATGAGTGGTACTGACATCAACGATATCAAGCGTCGCATGGACGGCGCGATCAACGCCTTCAAGAGCGATATTGCATCGCTTCGCACGGGCCGCGCTTCGGCAAACATCCTCGACCCTGTAACGGTTGATGCCTATGGCTCACGCGTACCATTGTCGCAGGTTGCCAATATCACGGTTCCCGAGGCTCGCATGCTGGGCGTCAACATCTGGGACAAGTCGATGGTTGGCGCAGTCGACCGTGCTATCCGCGAATCGAACCTTGGCTTGAACCCGATTGTCGATGGCCAGAACTTGCGTATTCCCTTGCCGGAACTCAATGAAGAACGCCGCAAGTCGCTCGTCAAGGTCGCCCATGACTATGCCGAAAAGGCCAAGGTCGCGATCCGTCACGTTCGCCGCGATGGGATGGATGGTCTGAAAAANGCCGAAAANGATGGTGACATCGGTCAGGATGAAAGCCGTTCGCTGTCTGAAAAGGTTCAGAAAATGACCGACGATACGATTTCGGAAATTGATCGCTTGCTTGGCGAGAAGGAAAGAGAAATCATGCAGGTATAGGTGGCGTTATCGCCATCCCTGTGTATTATTTTATTTTCCGCGTTGCCTAAACTGGATCGAGATGTCGGACATTACACGTTCCTCACTGCCTGAGCATGTTGCCATCATTATGGATGGCAACGGGCGTTGGGCCAAGCAGCGCGGTCTTCCCCGTATAATGGGGCACCGGCGCGGGGTCGAGGCGGTGCGCGAGACGGTGAGGGCGGCTGGCGAATGCGGGCTCAAATATCTTACACTATTCGCTTTTNCCTCAGAAANCTGGCGCAGGCCCGTTAGCGAGGTCAACGATCTCTTGGGTCTTCTCAAGGCGTTCATTCGCCGAGACCTTGCCGATCTGCACAAAGAGAATGTTCGCATTCGCGTTATTGGTGACCGTGATAGTCTGAACGACGATATCAGCGCATTGTTGATAGAAGCCGAGCAGACGACGCGCGACAATACGGCACTGACGCTGGTCATTGCGTTCAATTACGGCTCTCGCGATGAAATAGCGCGCGCCGCAGCCTCTCTCGCCAGGGACGTGGCACTTGGCAAAATCGACGTATCCGCTGTTACCCCGGACGCCATTACGGCACGTCTTGATACGGCAGGAATTCCGGATCCGGATCTCATCATCCGCACAAGCGGCGAAGAGCGTCTGTCCAATTTTCTGTTGTGGCAGGCTGCATATTCGGAGTTTCTCTTCATTCCCGATTACTGGCCTGATTTCGACCGCAAGACGTTCTTTTCCGCAATCGATCAGTACATGACGCGTGACCGCAGGTTCGGCGGTTTGCCGGATCAAGTCGCTGTGGCGGGCGCGTAATGAGCCGCGAACTCAAGCTGCGGATCATATCCGCCATTGTGCTGGCTGCCGTTATACTGACTGCAACTTGGTATGGCGGGATGATGTTCCGCCTTTTCGCCGGCGTTCTGTCGCTGCTGATCTATTACGAATGGACCTCCATCACCAAATTGTCCGACACCAACCCGACTGGTTATGCCTGGGGCTGGTTTGCGATTGCAGTGATGAGCGGCAACACGATTTTCGGTGAACCGTCTCTCGACCTTCCGCTTCTTTCAGGTTTTACGTTGACTGCGGCCCTTTTTCCCGTACTGCGCGGTAAAAACTGGTGGCTCGTCGGTGGCATGATCTATGCCGGTCTTAGCGGTATCTCGCTTGCGGCCATCCGTGGAGAAGAGCCGACTGGCTTTGTCGCAATGGTGTTCGTTTTCGCCATCGTCTGGGCAACGGACATTCTGGCTTACTTCGTCGGTCGCGCCATCGGCGGACCAAAGCTGGCGCCTTCCATATCGCCAGGCAAGACATGGTCCGGCGCTATCGGTGGGACGGTTTCAGGCGTCATAGCTGGCGGTGCGGTCGCCGCGGTCTATCATGGNCGTATCGGGATCGTCGTACTGGCGCTTTCGCTGGCCTTGTCCATTTTCAGCCAGATCGGCGACCTGTTCGAGTCCTTTATCAAACGCCGCTTCAAGGTAAAGGATTCCAGTCATCTCATCCCCGGGCATGGCGGTTTTATGGACCGGGTTGACGGTCTTGTTTTTGCCTGCTTTACCGTATTCCTCATTGCTGTCGTTCACGCGGCGATAACCGGTGATGTGCCAGGATCAGGTGGCGGAATTCTGCCCGGATTTNGATGATAGCGTTGAGCGAAAGGCTTTAGGAATATGGATATGGTAACGGCGACGGTTGGTTTTTTGACCGGTTACATGGTGCCGTTCATTCTTGTGCTTTCTCTTCTCGTTTTCGTTCATGAGATGGGGCACTACCTTGTCGGCCGCTGGTGCGGCATTAAATCCACAGCTTTTTCCATCGGTTTCGGTCCTGAGTTGGTGGGTTTTACCGACAAGCACGGCACCCGTTGGAAGATATCGGCTGTTCCACTTGGTGGTTACGTCAAATTTTTCGGCGATGAGGATGTTGCAAGCAAACCCGACAGCGCGAATTTGTCTGGCCTGACTCTGGAAGAACGTGCGCAGACTTTGGTTGGCGCAAAATTGTGGAAGAGGGCGGCGACAGTTGCTGCTGGCCCCATCGCGAATTTCATTCTGGCGATCCTTATTTTCGCGTCGCTATTTGCCATTTACGGTCGCATGATTTCTGACCCGATCGTTTCCGAAGTACGCGAGAGCAGTGCAGCTCAATCCGCCGGCGTTTTGGCTGGTGACAGGCTGGTCGCGATTGATGGTGAAGCCGTCAAGACATTCGAGGATGTTCGCCGATACGTCGCAGTCCGCCCCGGCACGCCTATTACCGTAACCGTCGAGAGAAACGGTCAGGATCTCGTTCTGCCTATGGTGCCGACCAGAACTGAGACGAAGGATCAGTTCGGGAACAAGATGGAACTGGGCATTATCGGTATCGTCACTGACCAGACCCGAGGCAATTTCCGTCATGTCACCTATTCGCCGACCGAAGCGCTGGCTGAAGGTGTGCGTGAGACCGGCCATGTCGTTACTGGCACGTTTGCCTATATCGGCAACCTCGTCACAGGTCGGATGAATGCAGACCAGTTGGGTGGGCCTGTGCGTGTCGCTCAGGCATCAGGTCAGATGGCATCGCTTGGATTTGCAGCTGTCATTCAGCTTGCGGCCTTGCTTTCTGTCTCGATTGGCCTGCTTAATCTCATGCCGGTCCCGATTCTGGACGGCGGCCATCTGGTGTTTTACGCCATCGAGGCCGTGCGTGGCAGACCGTTGGGACCTGGTGCTCAGGAGTTCGCTTTCCGCATTGGTATGGTGATGATTTTCAGTCTGATGGTTTTTGCGACGTGGAACGATATCAGCAGCTTGATTGGCTGAATGGGGCTTTAGAGATGATTTTTNAACGGGGCGTTTACCTTGTTTTGATGCCAAAGTGGCGATTGAGCCACGGTGGCTTGCGAAGTAAACAGAAATTAACGGTCGGGCTTGCTTGTAGAGGAAAAGCAGGTAAAACGACGACAGATGGCCGGAGTCGGGTTCCGCCCGCTGAGGGACAACGGGAAANGGTAAGAATTAAAAATGAAGGCTGGTTCAAAATTTTTGAACGCGGTGTCGGCGGTTGCGCTGTCTGCTGGTGTTTCTTCGGTTGCAGTTATGGGAGTGCTCGTCTCTTCCAGCGTTGCCAATGCGGCAGTCATCACTAAGGTTGATGTACGTGGTGCCCAGCGCGCCGGTGCAGATGCCGTGCGATCCAACATCACGATCGCTCCCGGTCAGAACTTTTCCAACGCTGACATTGATGAATCAGTCAAGCGTCTCTATGCGACGGGTTATTTCTCCAACGTCAGCATGAGCGTTTCGGGCAAGACTCTCGTTGTGACGGTCAGCGAAAACAACCTCGTCAATCAGGTCGTGTTTAACGGCAACCGCAAGATCAAGGACGACAAGCTTCAGGGCATCGTTCAGACGCAGTCTCTTGGTCCTTATGATCAGACACTCGTAACCGCAGACATTGCGCGCATCAAAGACGCTTATGCAGCGATTGGTCGCAGTGATATCCAGGTTACGACGCAGGTCGTGAACGTCGGCCAGGGCCGTGTAAACCTTGCTTTCGTCATCAACGAAGGTGAGCGCACGAAGATCGCGCGTATCGATTTCGTGGGCAACAACGCCTACAGCGATGGCCGTCTTGCCGCAGTTCTCAACACCAAGAAATCCAACATGCTGTCCTTCCTGACGCGTAAGGATGTCTACAATGAGGACAAGCTGCGCGCTGACGAAGAGGCGCTACGCCAGTTCTATTACAATCGCGGTTATGCAGACTTCCGTGTAACGTCTTCGGACGCAGTTCTGGATGAGGCGACCAACGAATACACGATTACGATCAATGTTGACGAAGGTCAGCGTTACGCCTTCGGTAATGTTGCCGTAGAGTCCACTGTTCCAGGCGTTGATGGTTCGCAGCTTCAGGGTCTGGTCGAAACCAAGGCCGGTTCCGGTTACAGCGCCAAGGAAGTTCAGCAGAGCATGGAGGCCATCTCCAAGCGTGTTTCAGCAGAGGGTTACCCCTTTGCGCGTGTTACGCCGCGTGGCGACCGTGACATGGCTGGCAACACCATTGGCGTTACCTATATAGTTGATCAGGGTGAGCGCGCTTACGTCGAGCGTATCGAAATCCGCGGCAACACACGTACACGTGACTACGTGATCCGTCGCGAATTCGACATCAGCGAAGGCGATGCTTTCAACCAGACGATCGTTACAGCTGCAAAGCGTCGTCTTGAGGCACTTGGTTACTTCTCCAAGGTCAATATCGGCACATCGCAGGGCAGCGCGCCTGACCGCGTCGTGATCGTTGTTGATGTTGAAGATCAGGCAACGGGCTCCTTCGGTATCGGTGCTGGTTACTCGCAGAACGATGGTGCGCTTCTCGAAGCATCCATCGAAGAAAAGAACTTCCTCGGTCGCGGCCAGTACATTCGTATTGCTGCTGGTGCCGGTCAGGATGATGCGCGTAGCTACAATCTGTCCTTCACAGAGCCTTACTTCCTTGGTTACCGTCTTGCTGCAGGTTTCGACCTTTTCAAGAGCCAGAGCTCAAGCGAAGACTACTATGACTACGATGAGCAGGGCTTTGCGCTTCGCGTAACGGCTCCAATCACTGAGAATCTGTCGACGACATTCAAGTACACGTACAAGCAGATCAGCTATGAGGGTAAGGGCGACTGGGATCAACCGGGCAATCTTGCTGCGCCTTATCGCGATTTGATCCGTGGCGAAGACTGGACGCAGTCAATTATTTCCAACACGCTAAGCTACAATTCTCTTGATGATCGCAATATGCCTCGTGAAGGTTGGCAGGGCGCGTTGACAAACGAGTTTGCTGGACTTGGTGGTGACTCTGAATATTACAAANTCTACGGTAAAGTTCGTTATTACCACACGATTTCCGATGAATACGATATCATCGGCTCGCTTACCGGTCAGGCTGGTTATGTAGCGCCGACAGGCGACAATCTGCTTGTGTTTGATCAGTTCAAGATCGGTGGTCGTGTCATTCGTGGTTTCGAGAACGACGGTATTGGCCCACGTATCGGCGATGACGCAATCGGCGGCACGACGTACTTTGCTGCTTCTGCGGAAGTGACTGCACCTATGCCTGGCGTTCCCGAGGATTTTGGTCTTCGTCTCGCTGGTTTCGTCGATGCCGGTACGCTTTACGGCAACAAGGTTGCTAACAGTGCAGGTGTGAAGGACGACAGTTCGATCCGTGCGTCTGCTGGTATCGGCCTGATGTGGGCTTCACCGTTCGGTCCGCTGCGCGTAGACTACGCAGTACCGTTCATGAAGGAAGACTACGACGAAGTGCAGAATTTCCGGTTTGGCATGTCCAACACTTTCTGATATCGGCAGTCCAGAACTGCGAGTTTGAACGTTCTGGAGTACCGTTTGATGGAATATAACGCTTTTTTNCCGCCTCATGATGGCATGCGATTGAGAGACATCGCTGACCGTCTTGGGGCGGAACTGTCTGATCAGACCGCTGGCGACCGCATGGTCCGGTCGATCGCACCCGTCTACCGCGCAAAATCGGATCAGCTTTGCTACATTCTTTCGCGCAAGAATCGCGAAGAACTACTGACCTGTGAAGCTGCGGCCATCATCTGCGATTCAGCGCTTTCCAGTCTCGTTCCAGCGCATATTCCGGTTTTGATTGCAAAAANTGCGCACACGGTTTTTGCTCAGGCTGGGGCATTGCTCCATGCATCTGCGATGAAGCCATCCGCAATCATCGAGCAAGGCTCGGACATTTCAGCAGCTGCGCATATCGATCCTTCTGCAATGTTGGAGGCGGGTGTCGTTGTTGAGCCTTTGGCTGTCATTGGTGCCAATGTGCATATTGGCGCAGGGACTCGCATCGGTCCGGGCGCGATTATCGGTGCAGACGTCCAAATTGGCCGAGATTGTACGATTGCGGGCGGTGCCAGCATTCTGTCTGCCTTGATTGGCAATGGCGTGATCATCCACAACGGTGCCCGCATCGGTCAGGATGGCTTTGGTTATGCACCGGGCCNGCGCGGAATGATCAAGATCGTGCAGGTCGGTCGCGTCATCATTCAGGATCATGTCGAGATTGGCGCCAATACCACCATTGATCGTGGGACGATGGATGACACGGTGATTGGCGAAGGCACAAAAATCGACAAT
The DNA here is from genome assembly GCF_002896715.1 of Agrobacterium bohemicum. Taxonomy (GTDB): domain Bacteria; phylum Pseudomonadota; class Alphaproteobacteria; order Rhizobiales; family Rhizobiaceae; genus Agrobacterium; species Agrobacterium bohemicum. The sequence continues at coordinate 254,735 of NZ_PGEL01000027.1, read as the reverse complement.
CAGGTTCAGATCGGCCACAATGTGCGCATTGGTCGCCATTGCGGCATCGTCAGCAAGGTGGGTATTGCCGGCAGTACACGCATTGGTGATGGCGTGATGATAGGCGGCGCCAGCGGCATCAACGGTCACATTACAATTGGAGACGGCGCGCAAATCGCCGCGATGAGCGGTGTCGTTGCCGACGTGCCAGCAGGTGCCAAATACGGCGGCGTGCCCGCGCGGCCTTTAAGACATTTCTTGCGCGATATGGCCGAGTTGCTGGCCCGCGCCGAGGAACGAGACAAGAAGACAGGAGAGAAGAATGTCTGAAGAGACGAAGACGACGCTTGGCGCGGCTGACATCCTTGAGGTGATGAAGCTGCTGCCGCATCGTTACCCATTTTNGCTGATCGACAAGATCATTGATATCGACGCAGACAATTCGGCTACCGGTATCAAGAACGTGACCGTCAATGAGCCGCATTTTACCGGCCATTTCCCGGACCGCCCCATTATGCCGGGTGTTCTGATCGTGGAGGCCATGGCACAGACGGCTGGCGCGATCTGTGCGCGCAAGCAAGGTGACGGCGGCCACCTCGTTTATTTCATGACCATTGACAACGCCCGTTTCCGCAAGCCGGTTGTTCCCGGTGATCGATTGGAGATCTACGTCGTCAAACAGCGTCAGCGCGGCAATGTCTGGAAGTTCCATTGCGATGCTAAGGTGGATGGTGTTCTAGTGGCTGAAGCGGATATCGGTGCAATGATGATCCCTGAGGATCAGCAATGAGCAAGATTGCGGCTTCGGCCAAAATTCACCCGATGTCTTTTGTCGAAGACGGTGCGATCATCGGTGAAAACGTCGTTGTCGGACCGTTTTGCCATGTCGGCCCGAAGGTCACATTGCATGATGACGTTCAGTTGGTCAGCCACGTCGTCGTGCTGGGCTGCACAACGGTGGGCAAGGGCACGAAAATCTGGCCATCCGCCGTTATCGGGGGAGACTCGCAGAGCGCCCATCACAGTGCTGTGGATACGACGCTGGTCATCGGTGAAAATTGCACGATCCGTGAAGGCGTGACGATGAACACCGGTACTGTCGAGCATGGTGGCACCACTGTTGTCGGCGACAACAATCTGTTCCTAGCCTACGCGCATGTGGCCCATGATTGCCGGTTGGGCAACAATATCATCCTGTCCAACAATGTCATGCTGGCTGGCCATGTGACGATCGAGGATCGTGCCATTCTCGGTGGCGGCTCTGCCGTGCACCAGTTCACACGCGTGGGTCGCCAAGCCTTTATTGGTGGCCTGTCGGCTGTCAGCTATGACGTGGTTCCCTATGGTATGCTCAACGGCAATCCGGGCATTTTGAGCGGGCTGAACATCGTCGGCATGACGCGTGCAGGTATCGAGCGCGCCGAAATCCACAAGGTTCGCCGCGCCTACAAGCAAATCTTCGAAGGCGAAGGCAATGTCCGCGCGAACGCAGCTGCCATTCGCGAGGAATATCTGGACTGCCCACAGGCTCTTGAGATCATTGATTTCATCGCCACTGCGAACGATAGGGCTATCTCATCGCCCAATCGCGGAAAGTAGCCTGTGTCACAAANTGCGGGGCGTCTGGCGATCATAGCGGGTAGCGGTTTTCTTCCCTACTACGTGGCAGAGGCCGCAACGGACGCCGGAGAGACGCCTTTCATCATTCGCTTGCAAGACCAGGCCGATCTTGACTGGTCGAAGTTCGAAAACGCATCGGTGAGCGTGGGTGATGTGTCTACCCTCGGAAGACTTCTGTCTGGCCATGGCATTGACCGCGTCGTGCTGTCCGGTGGCGTTTCGCGTCGACCCGAGTGGCGGGAAATACGCCCCAACTTCAAANTGATTGCGAAGATGCCATCCATCATCCGCACGCTCTTGTCCGGGGGGNATGATACGGTGCTGCAGATGGTGATTGGGCTGATCGAGGCGCAGGGCGCACGTGTGATCGGCGCGCATGAGATTGCGCCCGGTTTGCTGGCCACCACAGGCTCTCTCGGAAAGATAGGACCAACTGACGAGGACCGGCGGGACATTGCCAAGGCAGCCCAGGCGGCACTGGCCCTTGGTGCGCTAGACGTGGGGCAGGGATCTGTCTCCGTTGGCGGTCGTCTCGTAGCACTGGAGGGTGTCGAAGGCACGGATGGGATGCTGTCTCGCGTCGCGTCGTTGCGTGCGGAGGGCCGCATTTCCAGCCGCCGAAAGGGCGTTCTGGTCAAATTGTGTAAGCCACAACAGGATATCCGAGCCGATTTGCCGACCATTGGCCCGTCCACTGTTGAAAATGCTGCCAAAGCCGGGCTTGCGGGGATCGCGATTGAAGCGGGTAGGGCTTTTATACTTGACGGTGAGTCGATGTTGCGGATCGCCGATGATGCCGGTCTGTTCGTCTGTGGTATAGACGTGGGCCTTGCGGGAGAGATGATGTGACCGACAGCGTTCTCAAAGTGGCGGTGATTGCGGGAGAGGTTTCCGGTGATCTGCTGGGCGCCGATCTGGTTCGGGCTCTAAAGCTGCAATATCCGGGGCGCGTAGAGCTTTTGGGCGTCGGTGGCGAGGGTTTGATTGCGGAAGGCCTTGTCTCGTTGTTCGACTATTCCGAATTGTCGATCATGGGCTTCACGCAGGTTTNGAAAAAACTGCCGCAAATGATCGCAAGGATCAAAGAAACGGCTCGTGCAATTATCGCGGCAAAACCGGATGTTTTGCTGATTATCGACAGCCCTGATTTCACGCATCGCGTCGCTAAACGTGTCCGCAAAGCTTTGCCGGACCTGCCGGTCGTGAATTACGTCTGCCCGAGCGTGTGGGCATGGAAGGAACAGCGCGCGCCGGCCATGCTATCCTATGTGGACCATGTTCTTGCGTTGCTGCCATTCGAGCCTGAGACCATGCAACGCCTCGGCGGCCCACCGACAACATTTGTCGGTCATCGGTTGAGCGTCGACACCGACCTGCTGGAGGTCCGTGCGAAGCGTGCAGCACGGCCGCTACCGGCCAAAGGTGAGCCGCGAACCATTCTTCTTCTGCCCGGCTCGCGATCGACAGAAATCACGCGGTTGATGGAGCCGTTCGAGCACGCCGCACAGGCATTTGTCGATCGAAACGGGCCAACGCGATTTGTCTTGCCGACGGTTCCGCGGCAGGAAAGCCGCATCCGCGAACTTGCCTCGTCCTGGCCGGATCATATCCGTCCACAGATCGACGTGGGGCCGGTGTTCAAATGGCGAGCGTTTGCCGAAGCCGATGCGGCGATTGCGGCTTCTGGCACGGTGATTCTGGAGCTTGCACTCGCGAATGTCCCCGTGGTTTCGGTCTATAAGACGGATTGGATTTTTACGATGTTGAGCAGGCGGATAAAGACCTGGACGGGGGCTTTGCCGAACCTGATTGCCGACTACGCCGTGGTGCCGGAATATATCAACGAAGTCGTGCGCGCAGGCTCCATGCTGCGTTGGGCGGAGCGTCTGTCATTCGATACGCTCCAACGTCGGGCGATGCTGGAAGGTTTTGCGTTGGTACAACAGCGTTTGCACACCGAACGTCCACCGGGCGAAGTCGGAGCGGAAATATTGCTGTCCGTATACAGAGCCAAANCAGGGATCGTGAATCCCNATGAGCATAATATTTGATCGGCTTCAAAATCGCGTTCGATTAAATAATAATCAAAACTCACTCTTGTCATCGCGTTTTGCAACGATGCTGCTCCGCATTTAGCCGTTTAACAGTCTGGCACATCGCTTGCTTACTCATCTTGTATGCAAGATAGACATACAGCTGACAGTGACCAAAGTGCGATAGAGAAGGCCATCGTTTCGGGCATTCTATCGGCGCGAATTCTTCCCGGTATGCGGTTGGGCGAAACCCAGCTGGCAGAAGTTTATGGCGTTTCCCGTACCAAAATACGCGAGGCGTTGATGCGGTTGGTCGGTAGAGGCGTCGTTAAGGTCAGTCCGCGTCGCGGCTGGTTTGTGGTGGAGCCCTCGGCGGAAGAAGCCGTGAAAGTCTATGAGGCGCGCCGCATTATCGAGTGCGGTCTTTTGCGAAGCATGACGAGACTGTCTGCTGACGGTCGTCAAATTCTTCTCGATCACCTGAACGAAGAAAAACAGGCAATAGCTGCTGCCGACAGGCAGCTGCTCACCTGCCTGATGGGTGACTTCCACATTCGCATAGCCGAAATTGCCGGAAACGAGATCATCATCGATTTGCTGCGTGATCTGACTGCGCGCACGATTCTGATTTCGATGCTCTACCAGTCCGATTTTCACGCCGTCCAGTCTCACGAAGGCCATTGCCGCATGTTTGAGGCAATGGACGCGGGCGACTTCTCGAAAGCTGCAGATCTCTCCGCCACGCATCTGGATGAGGTCGAAGCCGGTCTCGATCTGACGCGCCGCCGAGACCGTCACTCTGATCTTCGCAAATCGCTTTCTCTTCCTCCCTTCCAAGCAACCACCTAGGAGATTTCAGCATGCTTACCAGACGTATATTTTTCGCCACCCTTGCTATTGCCGCCAGCGCCAGCTTTGCCGCCCCATCCTTTGCGGATGCCTTGAGTGATATTTCTGCGCGTGGCGCAATCCGTGTCGCAGTACCACAGGACTTCCCGCCATTCGGCAGCGTCGGCGTCGATATGGCGCCACGCGGATATGACATTGATGTCGCCAATCTAATTGCCGAAAAGCTGGGCGTGAAAACTGAACTCGTGCCGGTTACCAGCGCAAACCGAGTTCCCTACCTTCAGACCAACAAGGTCGACCTTGTCATTTCCAGCCTCGGCAAAAACGCCGACCGCGAGAAGGTGATCGATTTCTCCGTTGCTTACGCACCCTTCTTCAATGGCGTATTTGCTCCTGATGCCGTGAAGATCGAAAAGGCGGAAGACCTTTCTGGCAAGACGATCGGCGTGACACGCGGCGCTGTAGAAGATCTCGAGCTGACTAAGATTGCGCCTGCCGATGCCACCATCAAGCGCTACGAAGACAATAACGGTACAATCTCAGCCTTCCTTTCCGGTCAGGTGGAAACCGTGGCAACGGGCAACGTCGTTGCCGCTGCCATTCTGGAAAAGAACCCACCCAAGCGGCCGGAACTGAAGTTTCTTATCAAGAACTCACCTTGCTACATCGGTCTCAACAAGGACCAGCCCGCCCTGCGCGAAAAAGTCGATGCGATCATCGCTGCTGCGAAAACCGATGGTAGTCTTAACGCGATTGCCCAAAAGTGGCTGAAAACCGATTTGCCGAAAGACCTGTAAGTCGATTTTAAAAGTCGCGCCCTGTTGTTGAGCAGGGCGCGGTTCCTTGTATTTTTTCGAAAGGAACCGTCGTGAATTACACCTTCGAGTTTGGGTGGCTTCTCGAATATTATCCGGCAATCGTGAAGGGCGTGCTCATCACGCTTCAGTTGATTGCCATTGGTGGTGTTCTGGGAATTGCGCTCGGTATTTTCTGTGCGTGGGTAAGGGCGCTGGGGCCAACATGGCTGCGTCCGCCGATTGCCGTGTATGTCGAGATGATCCGCAACACGCCATTTCTCATCCAGCTATTTTTCATCTTCTTCGGCCTGCCATCGCTTGGCGTGCAACTCAACGAATTGACGGCAGCCAATATCGCCATGGTCGTCAATCTGGGCGCCTATAGCTGCGAGATCATTCGTGCAGGTATTCAGGCGACACCCAAGGGACAGTTCGAAGCAGGCTCTAGTCTTGCGATGACGAAGTTTGAAACATTCCGGCACGTTGTGCTCGTGCCAGCGCTTCAGCGCATTTGGCCGGCTCTGTCATCCCAGGTCGTCATCGTCATGCTTGGCTCCTCTGTGGTGTCGCAAATCGCCGCTGAGGATTTGACCTTTGCGGCCAATTTCATCCAGTCACGCACCTTCCGTGCCTTCGAGGCCTATATGGTCTCGACTGTCATCTATCTCGCACTGGCCATTCTGCTGCGGCAACTGCTTGTTGTTGTCGGCGGTTTCATATTTCCCAGAAGGAGCGCACGATGATTGAGTTCAGCACCTGGGACATTTTACGAAATCTGCTTTTATCCGCCCGCTGGACCGTGCTTCTTTCGCTGGTTTCTTTTCTCGGCGGCGCTGGAGTAGGTCTCATCCTTTTGTTCATGCGGATTTCAAAGAAGAAGTCGCTGCGGGTCATCTCCAAATATTATGTGGAGCTATTTCAGGGGACGCCGCTTTTGATGCAGCTCTTCATTGCTTTTTNCGGGCTGGGACTTGTTGGTATCGATGTTCCAGCCTGGCTGGCAGCGGGGCTGACGCTCATCCTTNGGGCAGCAGCATTTCTCACCGAGATATGGCGTGGGTGCGTTGAGGCTGTGAATAAGGGGCAGTGGGAAGCATCTGCAAGCCTTGGCATGGGACGCTTGCAGCAGATGCGCTACGTCATCCTGCCGCAGGCCATGCGCGTTGCCATCCCGCCAACCGTGGGCTTTGCCGTTCAGGTCATCAAGGGAACGGCAGTGACATCGATCATCGGCTTTGTGGAGCTTTCCAAAGCCGGTACGATTGTCACCAACGCCACCTTCCAGCCTTTCACCGTTTATGGCCTCGTTGCCCTCATTTATTTCGCGCTGTGCTGGCCACTGTCGAAGAGCAGCCAGATTCTCGAAAGGAAGTTAAATGTCGCTCATCGAAATCACTGAAGTCCGCAAGAGCTTTGGCAGCAACGAAGTTCTCAAAGGCATCAATCTCGACATCGAGCCCGGCGAGGTGATCGCGATCATCGGCAAGAGTGGGTCGGGAAAATCAACGCTTCTTCGCTGTATCAATGGCCTCGAAACAATCTCATCGGGCGCGATCTCTGTTGCAGGGNCACAGTTCATCGACGACGAACTACACCTCAAAGCGCTTCGTTTGAAGGTCGGCATGATCTTCCAGCAGTTCAATCTTTTTCCGCATCTCAACGTCGGCGAAAACGTCATGCTGTCTCAGAAAGTGGTGAAGAAAACACCGAAGCAGGATGCAGAAGCACTGGCGCGCAAGATGCTGGAACGTGTCGGTCTTGCGCACAAATTTGAAGCCTATCCCGACGAGCTTTCGGGAGGGCAGCAGCAACGTGTAGCCATTGCGCGGGCGCTCGCCATGCAGCCGACCGCACTTCTCTGCGACGAGATTACATCAGCACTCGACCCTGAACTCGTGTCGGAGGTTCTTGCCGTTGTACGGGAACTCGCAGCTGAAGGCATGACGCTGGTCATGGTGACGCATGAAATGAAATTCGCCCGCGACGTCTGCTCTCGCGTGGTCTTCATGCACGAAGGTAAAGTCCACGAAATCGGTCCGCCGGAAGAGGTGTTCAGCTCTCCCAAAACACCCGAGCTGAAGCAATTCCTAGGCATGACGGCGCATTAATACGGATCAATCCAGGTTTTCCTGGATGAAGACGTTTGTAACGTGGACATCAATTGTTTCTAAGGGACCGGGACCAAGATTGATGTATTTATGAGGAATATTGGCAGGTCCGAACAGGACCTGTCCCTCGCTCGCCCGTATTTCCTGATTACCGATGGTGAACAGCGCATTACCCTTCCGCATTATGAAAATCTCATCATAGGGGTGCTTATGAAGTGTCGTGCCTTTGCCAATCTCGTTCACAGTATAGAACATGACCGAAGCCTGTGTGCCAAAGGTACGCCCCTCGAACTCCCCCTGCCAGAAATCCTCTCCGTCGCACCAGTCTGACCTATCGAGAATGGCTGGCTGCTTTTCCATGATTGCTGTCCTCTGTTTGCGCTAACGGAATGAATGGAGGCGGTTGGATTTTGTGCCTGTTGAAANCATAAAAAGCCGGGCTTGGACCCGGCTTTTTAATTTATCTCTTTTTCCGAACTTAGCGCTTGGAAACCGGGGTATAATCGCGCTTTGCCGCGCCGGTGTAGAGCTGGCGTGGACGGCCAATGCGCTGCTGCGGGTCTTCGATCATTTCGTTCCACTGTGCGATCCAGCCGACAGTGCGGGCCAGCGCGAACAGAACGGTAAACATGGTCGTTGGGAAGCCGAGAGCCTTCAGCGTGATGCCAGAGTAAAAATCCACGTTGGGATAGAGCTTCTTTNCGACGAAATACGGATCGGAAAGAGCGATCTTTTCCAGTTCCAACGCAACCTGCATGATGGGGTCGTCACCATTACCGGTAGCTTCCAGCACTTCATACATCGTCTTCTGCATGATCTTAGCGCGCGGATCGTAGTTCTTGTAAACGCGGTGGCCAAAGCCCATCAGACGGAACGGATCGTTCTTGTCCTTGGCGCGGGCGATGTATTCAGGAATACGATCGACAGAACCGATTTCGTTCAGCATGTTAAGCGCTGCTTCATTGGCGCCGCCGTGGGCAGGGCCCCAGAGGCATGCGATGCCCGCTGCGATACATGCGAACGGGTTGGCACCCGAAGAGCCGGCAAGACGAACGGTGGATGTCGATGCGTTCTGCTCATGGTCGGCATGCAGGATGAAGATGCGGTCCATGGCGCGGGCCAGGACCGGATCGACCTTGTAGTCTTCGCAAGGTACGGCGAAGCACATGTTGAGGAAGTTGGAGGCGTAATCCAGATCGTTCTTTGGATAAACGAAGGGCTGGCCGATGTGGTACTTGTAGGCCATCGCCGCAATCGTTGGCATCTTCGCGATCATGCGCAGCGAAGCGACCATGCGCTGATGCGGATCGGTAATGTCGGTGGAGTCGTGATAGAATGCAGACAGAGCGCCGACCGTGCCGCACATCACGGCCATGGGGTGGGCGTCGCGACGATAACCGGTGAAGAAGCGGCTCATCTGCTCGTGCACCATCGTGTGGCGCGTTACTCGGGTATCGAAGTCTTTCTTCTGCGCTGTTGTCGGCAGTTCGCCGTAGAGCAGAAGATAGCAGGTTTCGAGGAAGTCGCCCTGTTCGGCAAGCTGCTCGATAGGATAGCCGCGGTGCAGCAGAACACCTTCGTCGCCATCGATATAGGTGATCTTGGATTCGCAAGAGGCGGTGGACGTGAAACCCGGATCATAGGTGAAAGTACCGGTATTTTTGTAAAGTGTACCGATATCGACAACTTTTGGTCCGATCGTGCCTTCTCGGACAGGAAGATCGACCTTCTTATCGCCGAGTGTCACTGTAGCGCTAGTTTCCGTCATACCATACCTCCGAAATATCCAGGCGATGCGGGGACGCATCAGCCAGTTAAGCGTCAGCGTTTTAGCTATATGATCCGAGCGCTAAAGCCAAGCTATCCAAAAGGCAAATTGTGCATTGCGACACGACAACATCCCGAAATGGGGCATTTCGCGGGCACCGTGTTTCATTCTAGGTCAATGCTTCCTTAATCGCTCAAGTGGTTGCAATCCGCTTTTCATGGTTGCAAACTAAATGCCTGCGGCAGGGGGCGCCGGTATGTGAGCATTGCGAAAGAAAAACAGCATTTCCGCGCTGCGGACAAGAGCTTCGTTGAGCAAACGGAACTCGATGATTTGCTGTTGCCGCTGCACATCTCTAGACAAACACTGCCGTCTCAAGACCCTAGACACAGAGCCCCTCGCGGCACGCTTGCACGGGTGAGAACTTGGCTCACGCTTTGCATCGAAGAGGAGATTGCTCACCGCCAAGATTTTCTGTTCATTCCGGTTTTNATCGCTGCAGGTGTCGCATTCTGGTTTNCCATGCCGATGACGCCATCGCGCTGGTTCATTCTCTGGGAAGCTGGCTGCGTCGTTCTCGCGGCCTGCGCTCTCTTCTATCGCTCCAGCCCCACATCTACCATTTNGAAGGCCGTAGCCTTGTTCTTGTTCGGCATGCTGCTTGCCGATTGGGAGACGGGTAGGGCAGGCACCATCATGCTGGATACGCCGGTGACAACCACAATAACCGGTACCGTCGAGCGCCGTGAGCTCGATGCACGGGGATCGTGGCGGTACGTCGTTGCCTTGAAATCCACGTCCAGCCCGGAACTTACGAGGCCGCCGGGCCGAATTTCACTGGTGGCCCGAAGCCGCCATGATGCCATTCTCATCGGCCAGACGGTAACCGGCAAAGCGCGTCTCTCTCCGCCCTCCGGCCCCGCATTGCCGGGGCTTAACGACTTTGCGTTTGCGTCTTTTTTCAACGGTATTGGTGCTACGGGATTTTTCTATGGGCCGCCCCAAACAATCCCNATGGATTTGAATGAGGTCTCGGGCAGCCTTGCGCAAAAGGCAGATACGTGGCTTTACCAGCTTCGCAGCCACATCGCCCAGCGCATTCGCGACCTGATCGGTGGAGATGCAGGTGCCTTTGCCGCATCAATCGTCACCGATGAGAGACGTGCGATTTCCAATGAGACGATGGAGGCTCTGCGGGTTTCCGGTCTAGCGCATATCGTTGCTATTTCCGGGCTGAACATGGCGCTGGCCGCTGGCATATTCTTCGTGGGAATGCGCATGGCTTTCAGCTTGTTTCCCGGTTTCTCACAACGCTGGCCCGTAAAGAAAATATCGGCATTTGCAGCGCTCTTGATGACACTTGCCTACTACCTCATTTCAGGGTTTGCAGTCTCAGCGGAACGGGCTTGGTTGATGATGTCAATCATGCTTTTCGCAGTTCTGGTCGACAGGCCGTCGATAAGCATGCGCAACGTCGCACTCTCGGCCATCGTCATCATCGTTCTGTCGCCGCATGAGGTGATGGGTCCAAGCTTTCAGATGTCCTTTGCCGCCACGCTCGCACTGGTGTCAGGATATGCGTTCTGGAGCCGATGGCGCGGGGCAAGAGAGCGCTTCGTGATCGCTCGCCCGCCATGGTGGTTATCGCTGGGCGGACAGGCCACGACGATCATCGGCGGTGTGGTGGTCACCTCACTGATCGGTGGCATTTCGACCGCGATCTATTCGATCGAACATTTTCACCGGATCACGACTTATGGGCTTGCTGCAAATCTGGCGGCGATGCCAATCATGTCGCTCATTGTCATGCCGTTTGCTCTGGTCGGCATGTTGTTGATGCCGTTTGGTCTCGACGCTCCGTTTATCAAGGTTATGGGCTATGGCATGGCTATGGTGATCGAGGTTGCCAATACAGTGTCTAGCTGGGGAGGAGACGCGACGATTGGACGCCAGAACGGGTGGTTTCTGGCCGTCTCGACCACTGGCTTTCTGCTCTTGGCGCTTCTACGGACACGGCTTGCCCTGATAGGCTTGCCATTCATAATAGCGGGGTTCGTCATACTCGTAACGGAGCAGGCGCGCAACAAGCCGGATCTGCTGATCTTCGAAGACGGTTCTCTTGTGGCATTGACGTCTAAAGACACTGTTGCGACCACCAAATCCCGCGCCTCCGGTTTTGTCTATGAGCAATGGGAAAGAGCGGTGCCTCTACCGGGGCGTCACATTCCGCCGAAAATGCTGGAGCGTTTGACGTCACCTGATGGTGACGATGGTGTTGGAACCGATGCTTCATCATCCCGTGTTATCGGCCTGACCGACCTCGATAAATCGAAGATGAAGAAGGAGATGCAGGCAGCATCGGCAGACATGAATATTTTCACCTGCCGCAAAGACATGTGGTGCGCGGGAAAGTCGAGCACCGGCGTAACTGTCGCCGTGGTCTCCAACACGGCGCTGACTGGCACGGCATGCGATGTTGCCGACGTCGTCGTTATCACACGCAGGACATCCTTAGAGACGTGTCGATCCGGTGCAGTTCTGATCACTCAAGAAACATTGCGACGCACCGGCTCCATGGAAATCTGGCTTGGTTTCAAAGGTGAACCCGTTGCGAGGGCAAGTGCTGCGATGCATGGTCAGAACCGCTCATGGAGCATGCATCGCAGCTACGACTGGCGCAGCAGAGAGTTCACTCAAANGCTTCCAGCTCACATTGAGCAGATGTTGTCTCGCCAACCTTAGCGCGTTGACGGAGAAACGGGGGGNTGTAACTGCTACGTGCCGCAGTCGACACCGTCTTCCGTAACCCATGCTAAAAAGCTGCGTTCGCCTCTGCGTTATTCTGCGCGCAGATCTTCCGTCCACTCTCCGACTGCCCCGGCCTCAGCTTCGTGGCCAGCATCCCGCCATGTTTCCAGCAAGGCTGCGTCTTGCCATTCCTGCATCGCAGGTAGTGAAAGTAGCCGGTTTTTATAGGCGTCTGCTTCCACCGACAGCGGCGTGTTATAGGTTTGGAAACGGAACGCGACCGGGCAATAAAACGCATCAACAGCGGTGAATTTCTCTCCCGCCAGAAATGGGCCTCCAAACGAGGACAGACCTTGCCGCCACAACGCATCGATACGTAAANTGTCCTTCATTAAAGGCTCATTGATTGCCGATGGACGAATACGCAAGCCGACGGTCATCGGGTGTTCATTGCGCAGGCTCTGAAAGCCGGAGTGCATTTCGGCAGAGGCCGAGCGAGACCATGCGCGCGCTTTGACGTCGGATGCCCATACACCATCGTGGCGTTCTGCCAAATATTCTGCGATTGCGAGCGTATCCCAAACAGTTAGGTCATCTTCGACAAGACATGGAACCTTGCCTGTAGGAGAGAAATCCAGAAAATTGTCGTTCGATGTTCCAAACTTCACGAGCTTTTCGTCAAACGCAATCCCAAGTTCTTTCATCAAANCCCAAGGTCGCAGCGACCACGAAGAATAATTCTTATTGGCTATATAAAGATCATACATGGCATTTCCCCTCGTTACCCAGCATGCCTAGCGCGAGAATACCGCATGATCCAGACGGTCGAGACGATGACGCTTATCAAACTATTTGATGGACAGCCTCGGTTGTACTCAAAGCAAATTTCAAANGAGTCAATTAAGCGAGGGCTACCAATCATCTTGCCAATTCGGCAAAGACCATCGAACTCCAGTCGCCAATCTAAAAAATGATTACCCGGATAACAAGTTGGAGGCCGCCGAAGACAAAAAAAGAAGTTTTGTTGCTGTAATGAATTGCTGAACGCGGCCACGACCCGTCGCTGGGCGCCTAATCATAATGACGATAAACGGAGCCGCTCGATTGAAGTTAAAAAAGGGCAAATCAGGCTCAAGCTTGCCTTTACACTCTTAATGGTACCGGCGGATCAGTCCAACGAGTTTGCCTTGAATTTTTACTCTGTCAGGCCCGAAAATGCGGGTCTCGTAGGCAGGGTTTGCAGCCTCTAGTGCGATAGATGCACCTTTGCGCCGAAACCGCTTTAAGGTCGCTTCTTCATCGTCGACCAGAGCGACGACGATATCGCCCGGATTTGCGGTGTTTACGTCGCGAATGATAACGGTATCGCCGTCGAAAATCCCGGCTTCGATCATCGAATCGCCTTTGACTTCCAGTGCATAATGTTCGCCCGAGCCCAGCATATCCATCGGAACGACAACGTCGTGGGTGTTGTTCTGGATCGCAGAAATAGGCACGCCAGCAGCGATTCTGCCCATCACAGGGACACTCACGGCATTGGACAGGCTGTCGTTGGTGGCAACGGGACGCGCTATTGGCTCCGCTGGCTTCGACTTGCCCAGACTACCTTCGATAACGCTCGGAGAAAAGCCACGCTGCGGTTTAGCTCGAGGAGAGTATGATTCGGGAAGTTTGATAACTTCCAATGCGCGGGCTCTATTCGGTAGCCGGCGAATAAAACCACGTTCTTCCAAGGCGGTGATCAACCGATGGATGCCTGACTTCGAAGCTAGGTCGAGTGCATCCTTCATTTCATCGAAAGATGGAGGCACGCCAGACTCCTTCATTCTCTCATGAATGAATAAAAGCAATTCCTGCTGTTTGCGCGTGAGCATGAAGAAACACCCTTGGAGATTCGAGGCGGAGATTCGTGAAACAAATACAGAACGAACACTATATGTTCCATATGTGTTCTGCAATCCCTTAAAATTCCGTCAAATTCATTTAAGCGTTTTCGGATGATTAAATTCGTATTCCGGAGTCGTCATGAATATCCTCGACAGTGACTCCGGCACAGCTTGCTGCTAAGTGCATGCCCAATACAGATTTGGGATTATTTCGGTGGCACGCCATCGAGACCGTCCGCTATATGCTGAGGGAAGACGATGAGTGTGACGAACAATCTGAAAGTTGTGGCGGGGCAGGGCTCCAAGGCGGTGTCGTTTGCCAATACCGAACGTTTCTCGCTGATCGCCGGACCGTGTCAGATGGAGAGCCGCGACCACGCGTTCATGATTGCAGAAACGCTCGCGGAACTATGCAGCAGGCTTGGGATCGGGCTAGTCTACAAATCGTCTTTCGATAAGGCCAATCGTACGTCGCTTTCCGGCCAACGCGGCATCGGCATCGATAAGGCGTTGGAGATTTTNGCTGAGCTGAAGACGCAGTTTGGTTTTCCCGTGCTGTCGGACATTCATACGGAAGAGCAGTGCGGCATCGTTGCGCCGGTGGTTGATATTCTACAGATTCCGGCTTTCCTCAGTCGTCAGACTGACCTCCTTGTCGCGGCCGCGAAANCCGGTCGCGTCATAAACGTCAAAAAAGGCCAGTTTCTGGCGCCATGGGACATGAAGAACGTGCTGGCGAAGCTGAATGAAAGCGGAAACCCGAACGTTCTCCTGTGTGAACGTGGCGCGTCCTTCGGTTACAACACACTCGTGTCCGACATGCGTTCACTTCCAATCATGGCATCGCTTGGCGCGCCCGTCGTTTTNGATGCGACCCACTCCGTACAGCAACCGGGCGGGCAGGGTGGGTCGACCGGTGGTCAGCGTGAGTTCGTGGAAACGCTGTCCCGGGCGGCTGTCGCGGTCGGTATCGCGGGTCTTTTTGTTGAAACGCACGAAGATCCGGACAACGCTCCGTCAGATGGACCCAACATGGTTCACTTGAAGGATATGCCGAAGCTTCTTGAGAAGCTGTTGGCCTTCGACGACATCGCCAAAGCCGCCTGACCGGTTTTGGCCCCAATCGGCCTTTATCTAAAACCGGCACATTGAGTGGGCGCTGTCATTGTAATTTCTTTTGCATCGTCTACAGCAACTGAAGACATTCAATCGACTCGCAGCTCTGGCGACCGGTTTTATCGCGCAGCCAATCCGAAAAGCGCTTCACAGTGTTCGGGATGCGCTTTAAGACAGGCAGCTGAAAAANCTGTTCCAGTCCCAAGGGAGAGATCATGACAGCCATTACCGACATCATCGCACGCGAAATCCTCGACAGCCGTGGTAACCCGACTGTTGAAGTCGATGTCTATCTGGAAGACGGCTCCTTCGGCCGTGCGGCCGTTCCATCGGGTGCCTCGACAGGTGCGCATGAAGCCGTTGAGTTGCGCGATGGTGGCAAGCGTTACCTCGGTAAAGGTGTCGAGAAGGCAGTTGAGGCCGTCAACACGGAAATCTTCGACGTTCTTGGTGGTTTCGATGCCGAAAGCCAGATTCATGTCGATAACACTCTGATCGAACTGGATGGCACACCGAACAAGTCTCGCCTCGGCGCCAACGCCATTCTCGGCGTGTCGCTCGCTGTTGCCAAGNCTGCAGCCGAAACAACTGGCCTGCCGCTCTACCGCTACGTTGGTGGCCCAAATGCGCATCTGCTGCCGGTTCCGATGATGAACATCATCAATGGCGGCGCGCATGCCGACAACCCGATCGATTTCCAAGAATTCATGATCATGCCGGTCGGCGCGGAAAATATCCGTGACGCTGTGCGAATCGGCGCGGAAATCTTCCATGTACTGAAAANGGAACTGTCGGCTCAGGGTTTCAATACGAACGTCGGTGATGAAGGCGGTTTCGCTCCAGGTCTGAAAAGCGCCCCTGAAGCGCTCGATTTCATCATGAAGTCTGTTGAAAAAGCTGGCTACAAGCCAGGCGACGACGTCGCACTTGCTCTCGATTGCGCTTCGACTGAATTTTTCAAGAACGGCAAGTATGAGATGGAAGGCGAAGGCCGTACGCTGGAACCTGAAGCCATGGCGGATTACCTCGCTGAACTGGCAGCCAAATACCCGATCATCTCCATCGAAGACGGCATGGCCGAAGACGATTGGGACGGCTGGAAGTACCTGACCGACAAGATCGGTTCCAAGGTTCAGCTCGTAGGCGACGATCTTTTCGTCACCAACTCCGCGCGCCTTCGTGACGGTATCAAGATGGGCGTTGCCAACTCCATCCTCGTAAAAGTCAACCAGATCGGCTCGCTGACAGAAACGCTCGATGCTGTTGAGACGGCTCACAAGGCTGGCTACACCGCTGTTATGTCGCACCGTTCGGGCGAAACCGAAGATTCGACAATTGCCGATCTTTCGGTTGCAACCAACTGCGGACAGATCAAGACGGGCTCCCTTTCGCGTTCTGACCGTCTGGCCAAGTACAATCAGTTAATACGAATTGAAGAAATGCTCGGTCCGCAGGCGGCTTATGCTGGTCGCTCTATCCTGCGCGGCTGATACTGCATCGCGATATTTAAAAAGGCTCGCTTCGGCGGGCCTTTTTTNGTGCGATGCGATTGGCGGAGGATTTAAGGTCAACGGATGGTTAAGCAAATGCGTCTATGGTGAAGCAAGTAACGCGTTTTAAGGCTGTTTCAGAGTATGTGGACCAAGCATCACAAGAAAAGACGTTTTGGCCGTCTTGTCGTTCCGGCAATTACCGTCGCCTTCCTTTCCTATTTCGGATATCATTCCATCCATGGTGATTTCGGGCTCCAGGCGACCGAGCAGTTGGAGCGTCAACGTATTGCCAGGACGGCCGAGCTTGCAAAGCTGACCAAAGCCCGTGTCGCCCTGGAGCGGCAAGTGGAATTGATGAGCGATGGCTCGCTTGAGCGGGACATGATCGATGAAATCTCGCGTTATCAGCTCAATATGTCGCGCGCGNACGAAATCGTCATCATGAATACATATTTCTGATTAACTTAATTTCAGTTAATCGACTTTTTNAATTTATTCACAGCGACTTAGGCAGAATATGAGCCATGCGTTTATGGCATTGCTGCTTTTCCTTTTCTTGCATATGGTGCGCCCAATCCAACCATTCTAATGGCAACTCAGGGAGGGATGAATGGCGCCGCGAAAAACCGCGACCGTATCCGGCCGCAAGACTACGGCAAAGACAGCCACCAAGGAATTCACCGGCAAGAACACGCCGGACTTTGGTAAAGACCAAGAGCTGCACGCTTATCGCGAGATGTTGCTGATCCGTCGTTTCGAGGAAAAGGCTGGCCAGCTTTATGGCATGGGCTTCATCGGTGGCTTCTGTCACCTCTACATCGGGCAGGAAGCTGTCGTTGTAGGTATGAACATGTCGCAGAAGGAAGGCGATCAGGTCATCACCGCTTACCGTGACCACGGCCACATGCTGGCTGCTGGCATGAGTGCGCGCGGCGTGATGGCTGAGCTGACCGGACGTAGCGGCGGCTTGTCCAAGGGCAAGGGCGGCTCCATGCACATGTTCTCCAAGGAGAAGCATTTCTACGGCGGCCACGGCATCGTCGGCGCCCAGGTTTCGCTCGGAACCGGTCTTGCCTTCGCCAACAAGTATCGTGGCAATGACAGCGTCTCCGTCGCTTATTTCGGTGATGGCGCTGCCAACCAGGGCCAGGTTTACGAGAGCTTCAACATGGCAGCTCTCTGGAAACTGCCGATCATCTATATCGTCGAGAACAACCATTACGCCATGGGTACATCGACAGCCCGCGCCACGGCGCAGTCCAACTACTCGCTGCGCGGCACCGGTTTCGGTATTCCGGGCATGCAGGTGGATGGCATGGATGTTCGCGCCGTCAAGGCTGCGGCAGATGAAGCGCTTGAACATTGCCGTTCCGGCAAGGGTCCAATCATTCTGGAAATGCTGACCTATCGTTATCGCGGTCACTCCATGTCCGACCCGGCGAAATATCGCTCCAAGGATGAAGTGCAGAAGATGCGTGCCGAACATGACCCGATCGAGCAGGTCAAGGCACGTTTGATCGAAAATGGTTGGTCTACTGAGGAAGAACTCAAGGCAATCGACAAGGATGTTCGTGACATCGTTGCCGACAGCGCGGAGTTTGCCCAGAACGATCCGGAGCCGGATGTATCCGAGCTCTACACCGACATTCTGCTCTGATCCGGGGTAAGGAGACATCATGCCTATAGAAATTCTTATGCCCGCCCTTTCCCCGACCATGGAGGAAGGTACGCTTTCCAAGTGGTTGAAGAAGGAAGGTGACACGGTCACGTCTGGTGATGTGATTGCCGAGATCGAAACCGACAAGGCGACCATGGAAGTGGAAGCCGTGGATGAAGGCACCATCGGCAAACTGCTGATCGAAGCCGGCACCGAAGGCGTCAAGGTCAACACGGCAATCGCCATCCTGCTTCAGGACGGCGAAAGCGCAGACGCCATGTCCGCTGCTCCTAAGAAAGAAGAGCCTAAGGCAGAAGCAGCAAGCTCCGATTCGGACGCTGCTGGCGGCAAGACCCGCGAAGCTGCCGAAGAGCNTTCTGCCAAGAAGGAAGCCGCCAAGGTTCCCGCTGCACCGAAGATCGAAGTTGCAGCCGACCCGGATATTCCGGAAGGCACGGAAATGGTTATGACGACGGTGCGTGAAGCGCTTCGTGATGCCATGGCTGAAGAAATGCGCGCTGACGAAAAAGTCTTCGTCATGGGTGAAGAAGTCGCCGAATATCAGGGCGCTTACAAGATTACCCAGGGGTTGCTGCAGGAATTCGGCGACAAGCGCGTTATCGATACGCCGATCACCGAACACGGCTTTGCCGGTATCGGCGTCGGTGCGGCGATGACGGGTCTGCGTCCCATCGTTGAATTCATGACGTTCAACTTCGCCATGCAGGCCATCGACCAGATCGTCAACTCTGCCGCCAAGACGCTCTACATGTCCGGTGGTCAGATGGGCGCACCGATGGTGTTCCGTGGTCCTTCGGGTGCCGCTGCCCGCGTTGGCGCACAGCACTCGCAGTGTTACGCCGCATGGTACAGCCATATTCCGGGCCTCAAGGTCATCATGCCGTATACGGCTGCTGACGCCAAGGGTCTGCTGAAGGCCGCTATCCGCGATCCGAACCCGGTCGTCTTCCTTGAAAACGAAATTCTGTACGGCCAGAGCTTCGAAGTGCCGAAGATGGATGATTTCGTGCTGCCAATCGGCAAGGCACGCATCCACCGCAAGGGTAAGGATGCAACCATCGTTTCCTTCGGTATCGGCATGACTTACGCGATCAAGGCCATTGCCGAGCTCGAGAAGGAAGGCATCGATGTCGAACTGATCGATCTGCGCACCATCCGTCCGATGGATCTGCCAGCGGTGATCGAATCCGTCAAGAAGACGGGCCGTCTGGTGATTGTCGAGGAAGGTTTCCCGCAGTCATCGGTTGGTGACTTCATCTCCAACAGCGTGCAGCGCGCTGCATTCGACTATCTCGATGCGCCGATTTTGACGATTGCCGGCAAGGACGTTCCGATGCCTTACGCCGCAAACCTTGAGAAGCTGGCTCTGCCGAATGTCGGCGAAGTCATTCAGGCCGTCAAAACCGTTTGCTACAAATGAAGGAGGAGAATTTGGGTAAAATCAAACACATCCTCCCGGCCGGTGAAAACTGGTATCGTGTTCTAGGATCAAAGGACGCGCCTCAGTTCGAGCGTATCGTCTTCTGGGCTGTGATCAATGACGGCGAGGGCGATGTCGTCGCCGGTGTCCCGCGTGAGGATATCGGCGTCATCGGCGCTGTGAGCGATTGGCTGAGTGATGTTGCGGGATATATCGAAGTTTCGCCGTCGCAGCTAAGTTCGCTGACGGAAAATCCTGAAGAGCTGGAACAGTATAATCTCATTTGGGCGGAGGGCTAGTCATGCCTATCAACATCACAATGCCTGCCCTTTCCCCAACCATGGAAGAGGGCAATCTTTCCAAGTGGCTGGTCAAGGAAGGCGATAAGGTTGGTCCCGGCGACGTGATTGCCGAGATCGAGACCGACAAGGCGACCATGGAAGTGGAAGCCGTGGACGAGGGCACCATTGCCAAGCTCCTCGTTGCCGCTGGCACCGAAGGCGTCAAGGTCAATGCCGTGATCGCCATTCTGGCCGGTGAAGGCGAAGACGTGGCGGAAGCTGCCAAGGGTCGCGATGCCGCTCCTGCCAAGGCAGAGGCGAAAGCCGAAGCTCCAAAGCAGGAAGCCGCAAAGGCCGAAGCACCGAAGGAAGACAAGAGCGAGCCTGCAACGGCAAAGGCTGAAAAGCCAGTTGCCGATCAGGGTGCTGCACCTTCCACACCAGCGCCTGTTTCCAACTCCGGCGAGCGCATCTTCGCGTCTCCACTGGCGCGTCGTCTGGCAAAAGAAGCCAGTCTCGACCTGTCGGCTGTATCAGGCTCCGGTCCGCATGGCCGTATCGTGAAGACCGACGTTGAGAAGGCCGTGTCTTCTGGCGGAGCCAAGGCTGCTCCGGCGACCGCTCAGTCCGCTGGCGCTTCGGCTCCGGCGCCTGCCAAGGGTCCTTCGGACGAGAACGTGCTCAAGCTGTTTGCGGAAGGCTCCTACGAGCTGCTGCCGCATGACGGCATGCGCAAGACGATCGCTTCGCGCCTGACCGAGTCGACGCAGACCGTTCCTTCCTACACGGTCTCTATGGAATGCGAACTCGATGCGATGCTGAAGCTGCGCTCCGAGATCAATGCGTCTGCACCGGTGAAGAAGACTGAAAAGGGCGAGGTTCCGGCCTTCAAGCTTTCCGTCAACGACTTCATCATCAAGGCGATGGCGCTTGCACTGCGTGACGTTCCTATGGCGAATGCTTCCTGGACGTCTACGGCCCGCGTTCTGCACAAACACGCGGACGTTGGTGTTGCCGTGTCGATCCCGGATGGTCTGATCACGCCAATCGTGCGGAATGCCGAGACAAAGACCCTCTCGGCCATCTCCAACGAGGTCAAGGATCTCGCCAAGCGCGCCCGTGACAAGAAGCTGAAGCCGGAGGAATACCAAGGCGGCACCACATCTGTGTCCAACCTCGGCATGTTCGGCGTTTCTTCCTTCACGTCGATCGTCAACCTGCCACAGGCATCCATCGTGTCNATCGGCGCTGGCGTCGAGAAGCCGGTTGTTCGCGGCGGCAAGATCGAAGTGGGTACGGTCATGACCGCAACCTTCGCCTTCGACCACCGCGTCATCGACGGTGCGCTCGGTGCAGAACTCGCATCTGCCTTCAAGCGCTACATCGAAANCCCGATGGGCATGCTGGTGTAAAAANTGCTGAGCCGGAAACCGGTTGACGGTTTTCGGCTCGCTCCATTCGCGAGGCTGACATGACGAAAACCGTTCTTTGCTATGGCGACAGTCTAACCTGGGGTTTCGACGCCGAGAATCTTGGCCGTCATGCCTTTGAAGATCGTTGGCCGAGCGTCTTGCAAAAGGCGCTGGGCACCGAGGTCAATGTCATCGCCGAGGGGCTGAACGGCAGAACCACAGCTTATGACGATCATCTTTCGGACTGCGACCGCAATGGCGCGCGCATCTTGCCAACGCTGCTGCATAGCCATGGTCCGGTTGATCTCGTCATCATCATGCTCGGCACCAATGATCTGAAGCGGGGCATCGGCCCGGGGTCTGCCGTTGGCGCGGTGAAGGGCGTCGAGCGCCTTGTGACACTGGTTCGCCAGCACGCCTGGCCATTTGGTTATGAGCAGCCTGAAATCCTGCTCGTTTCCGCGCCACATATTTGCGAAACGGGCAATGAAATGTTTGCGGCGATGTTCGTCAATGCCATCGAGCAATCACAGATGATGGGTTCGCTGTACCGGGATCTGGCGGATGAAAAGGGCTGCGGCTTCTTTGATGCGGCATCCGTTGCTGTCACCACACCGGTTGATGGCGTCCATCTGGATGCAGAGAATACGCGTGCAATCGGACGAGGCCTCGAGCCCGTCGTTCGCATGATGCTTGGACTTTAAAATAAATTGATTGAGGCGGCGACCATGTTTCGCCCTCAAGAAGCAAAGACAGGAAACAGACATGGCTCAGTCTTATGACGTCATCATCATCGGTTCGGGTCCGGGCGGTTACGTCACGGCCATCCGTGCGGCACAGCTTGGCCTGAAGACGGCTATCGTCGAGCGTGAACATCTGGGCGGCATCTGCCTGAACTGGGGCTGCATTCCCACAAAGGCGCTGCTTCGCTCCGCCGAAGTTCTTGATAATTCCAACCATGCCAAGAATTACGGCCTGAAACTGGAAGGCACCATCACAGCCGACGTGAAGGAAGTCGTCGCCCGTTCGCGTGGCGTGTCCGCGCGCCTCAATGGCGGCGTGGCCTACCTGATGAAGAAGAACAAGATCGACGTCATCTGGGGCGAGGCGAAGCTGACCAAGGCGAACGAAATCGTCGTCGGCAAGATTTCCAAGCCCATCGTCCAGCCGCAAAACCCTGTTCCGAAGGGCGTTCTGGGTGAGGGGACCTACACCGCCAAGCACATCATCGTTGCCACCGGCGCACGTCCGCGCGCACTGCCCGGCATCGAGCCGGATGGCAAGCTGATCTGGACCTATTTCGAAGCGATGAAGCCGGACTTCATGCCAAANTCCATCGTCGTTATGGGTTCCGGCGCTATCGGCATCGAATTCGCCTCCTTCTATCGCTCCATGGGCGTCGATGTGACGGTCGTGGAACTGATGGCCAATGTCATGCCGGTGGAAGATGCGGAAATTTCCGCCTTCGCCCGCAAGCAGCTTGAAAAGCGTGGCCTGAAGATCATCACCGAAGCCAAGGTGTCCAAAGTCGAAAAGGGTTCCGACTCGATTACGGCGCATGTGGAAACCAAGGACGGCAAGGTCCAGAAGATCACCGCAGATCGCCTGATTTCGGCTGTCGGCGTGCAGGGCAACATAGAGAATCTCGGTCTGGAAGCGCTTGGCGTCAAGACGGATCGCGGTTGCGTGGTGATCGACGGCTACGGCAAGACCAATATCGCTGGTCTCTACGCCATAGGCGATGTCGCTGGCCCGCCAATGCTGGCACACAAGGCCGAGCATGAGGGTGTGATCTGCATCGAAANGATTGCGGGTCTGCCGAATGTTCACGCGATGGACCGTTTGAAGATTCCCGGCTGCACCTATTGCAACCCGCAGGTCGCTTCGGTTGGCCTGACGGAAGCCAAAGCCAAGGAGCAGGGCCGCGAAATCCGCGTCGGTCGCTACTCCTTCGCGGCCAACGGCAAGGCCATCGCGCTGGGTGAAGATCAGGGTATGGTGAAGACCATTTTCGACAAAAAGACCGGCGAGTTGATCGGCGCGCACATGGTGGGCGCAGAAGTGACCGAACTCATTCAGGGCTTTGTCGTCGCCATGAACCTGGAGACGACCGAAGAAGAGTTGATGCACACCATCTTCCCACACCCAACCCTGTCAGAAATGATGAAGGAAAGCGTGCTCGATGCCTATGGTCGCGTGCTGAACGCTTGATAAATACCTCGNTCGCTCCCAATCTTTAGTGGAGTGACTGCAAAGGAGAACACTCATGTCGATTGCAACTGAAGCCTGGGTCATCTTCCTGCTGATCGGCCTTGTTGCCGGTTTTCTCGCCAGCCTTATTGTTGGCGGAGGCGGGTTGATCGGATGCCTGTTGAGCGGCGTGATAGGTGCCTTCGTTGGCGGTTATTTGTTCAACGCGCTTGGAATATCGCTCGGTATCGAGAATGCGCTGGTGGTGCAGATCATCCATGCGACGGTGGGCGCCATCATCGTAACGCTCATCGCAAGACTGATCGCCTGACGAAAGGAATAACGGATGGAAAGTGTAGGCTGGATAGCGGCAATCATCATCGGCGGTTTGGCCGGTTGGCTTGCGGGCAAGCTCATGGATATGCGCTTTGGCGTCTTCATGAACATCGTTCTTGGCATCGTAGGCTCGGTCGTGGCAGTCGCTGTGCTGCGCACATTTGATGTGTTCGTGCAGGATAGCAGGCTCGGATATTTCGTCACATCTTTCTTGGGCGCGAGCCTTCTGTTATTTCTCGCCAAGCTCGTCAGGCGTTAAACCGTTTAAAGCGGTAGAAGCAGGTTTCTATGGTCACTATTCTCGACAGGACATCGCAGGACGAAAAGCGCATTCGCCACCCGGAGAAGGCGCATCGTCCCGATACCGAAGTCATGCGCAAGCCCGAATGGATTCGCGTCAAGGCGCCGACATCTAAGGGCTACCATGAGACGCGCGAACTGGTGCGTTCCCACAAGCTGGTGACAGTTTGTGAAGAAGCCGGCTGTCCGAATATCGGCGAATGCTGGGAAAAGAAGCACGCCACCTTTATGATCATGGGTGAAATCTGCACCCGCGCCTGCGCCTTCTGCAACGTCTCCACCGGCAAGCCAAATGCGCTCGATATGCTCGAGCCGGAAAACGTCGCCAAGGCCGTCAAGCAGATGGGTCTGTCACACGTCGTCATCACGTCCGTGGACCGCGACGATCTAGCCGACGGTGGTGCCGAACATTTCGAAANGGTGATATGGGCCATCCGCGCCGCTTCGCCAAACACGACCATCGAGATATTGACGCCCGACTTCCTGAAGAAGCCTGGCGCTCTGGAACGTGTCGTGGCCGCCAAGCCCGATGTCTTCAACCATAATATGGAAACCGTGCCCGGCAACTATCTCACTGTTCGTCCCGGCGCGCGCTACTTCCACTCCGTGCGACTTTTGCAGCGCGTAAAGGAGCTGGACCCGACCATGTTCACCAAGTCGGGCATCATGGTGGGGCTGGGCGAAGAGCGTAACGAAGTGCTGCAGTTGATGGACGACCTGCGCAGCGCAGACGTCGATTTCCTCACCATTGGCCAGTACCTCCAGCCAACCCGCAAGCACCACAAGGTCGAAGCCTATGTGACGCCGGAAGAGTTCAAGTCCTACGAGACGATTGCCTACACCAAAGGTTTTCTGATGGTGGCATCCAGCCCGCTGACGCGTTCTTCGCACCATGCGGGCGATGATTTTGAGCGGTTGCGCGCCAATCGCGAGCGGAAGTTGCTGGCTGCTGCTGAGTGAGAGGCGGAAACGCCGCTGATTTGCCGCGAGGGCCATACTACCGTGAAATATCATCCTCGGGCTTGATCCGAGGATGACGACCGAGGCGATCCAAGCCTCAGACTCACTCATGCACCTTCGCAGGCCGATGCGCCTGCATGCACAGCAGCACACTCATGACCACCGAAACAATCGCAATACACTCGATCAGCGTCGGCCCGCGCTGTTCCCAAATGAATCCGTAGAGCAGGGCAAACAGCGTTTCGAACAGGATCATCTGCCCGACCATGGTCAGCGGCAGCAGGCGGCTCATGCGGTTCCAGAGCGCGTTGCCGAAGATGGAGGCGGAGATGCCGAGGCNAACCGCGACGGATGCGAATTGCAGCCAGTCATCGCTTGCATGAACATCTGTGCTGAAGCCATAAGCGGGGATAGCGAGCGTCAGGGCTAGTCCGCCGGTGACAACGCCTGTCATCAGGTTCCACTCGTCGGCGCTGACATCGTGCAGGCGCGTCAGCCAGCGAGCATTTCCGACCGCAAACGCTGTCCATGAGGCCAGCGCGCCGAGAGCGCAGGCAAGGCCGATGATTCTGGTCAGATCGAAACCACCTTGCCCTTCAGATAATGATTGCCACGAGACGCCGAAAATGCCGATTGCTCCGAAGAAAAGCGATGGCCACAGCCGTCTCAAGGATACCGCCCCATGGTCGCGGCTGCCGATGATGGTGACGGCGACTGGTAGAAAACCGATGATGATGGAAGTGAAGGCCACACCGCTAAGCTGTACCGCGGTCGAGATCAAAAANTAGTAGACGATATTGCCAATGAGGCTCAGCCAACCGAGCGCAATCCATTCCGCCTTGCCGAAACGCGACGCAACGCGACGGATTTNCGGGNCAATCAGAATAAATGCCACGACGCCGAATGTCAGATATCGCGCGGTTGAAAGCTGCAACGGCGTAAAGCCGTCAGGTATCAGCTTAGGAGCCAGAAAAATTCCGCCCCAAAGCGCGCCTGCCAGCATGCCGTAAAAANCGCCCAGTCCTGTCTTGTTCATGTGATGTCCACTCGTTGCCTGGCGCTGATTGCCACGGCGGCGAGGGGCTGTCTTGACATAAACTACTGCGGCAGGACCGAGAATTCCCGGCGATATACGGCGGGTGTTACCCCCTTGGCTTTCTTCATCGCGCGCGTAAGAGCGGTTTGGTCCGAGAAACCAGCCGCGTCGGCAATTTGCGCGATCGGGAGCGATGTGTCTGCCAGAAGCGTACATATCTTCTTCATGCGGATATCGGAGAGCCACACATGCGGCGTTTCATCGAACTTCTCACGGAAGACCGCATGCAGTCGGCTCGCACTGATATCCGCATGATCGGCCATGCGCTCGAGGCTCCACGGCATGAAGGGGTCGATTTCGACGAGCGCTTTCAGAACAGACACTCTGGAAATCACATCGGGGTTTTCATCCCCNAGACTTGCGACAAGGATCGGTGCCCATGCCTGGCCAGCCTTTGCATCCCGTTCACCCGCCTGCATCATATCATGCATATACTGTGCGAGCTTTTTCGTGCGTGGACTGAGCTCGATAAAGGGATTTGATGAAAACCTGTCGAGGATTTGATCAGATATCGTTTGTTCGTCCAGGTCTACGATCAGTGAGAGGTTCGGGACAATGCTCATCTGCGTGTGGGAGGTATGTCTGTGAACGAGCACACCTTTCGTCCGCGACAATCTCTCCTGAAGGCCGCATACATCGATTTTGAGGTGCCCGGCAACGGGAAGAACGATTTGCACAAAGGCATGGCGTTCGTTAGGCGTTTCGCCGCGATAGGAGCGCAGGTCGACAGACACGGTTTTCATTCGGCCTTTCTCCCTTACCCTGAAACGAAAGATGGCCGCGTCGCGGCCAATCGTTATTTTGATGGTCTCATGTCAAAAGGCAAGCCGTCAGCCAATATCTCAGGCTTCGGCTTCCTGCTTCACGGTCGATTCGCCGCGCTTGCGCTTGCGCAACACAGGCTTGTTCTCGCGTGCCTCGCATTTGGCGACATCGATGAGATAGGCGAGCATCGGCATGCTGTTCATGGATGCCAGCTGTTTNGCGGATTCCAGGAGGTTGATGATGTTGGCAAAGTCGTCCATCGTATCACTCAATTGTTCTGTTGCATCCCAAGGCTGCAATCGCTGTTGTTGCTAAATAACGCCGAGCCCCGTCGGGTTGCAATAGTCAATTTGTGCAAACTGCTATGCAAGGGTGGAGAGGATGGTTGCCATAACCGATATCAAGGAAGCCGCATCACTGGTATCCAAAGCATCTCGGATCATGGTTGTCGGTTCTTCAGGAGCGGGCAAAACAACGCTGTCTCAGGCTTTGGCTTCCCATAGGAACCTGGAGTACTTTTCGATTGATAGAGACGTACGGTGGATTTCCGGCTGGACTCAGCGCGAGGTCGGCGAGCAGCGTCGTATCCTCGAAGATATCGTTTGCCGTGAACGCTGGCTTCTGGACGGCTCCGGTCCTTCCACATTCGAATTGCGTTTACCGAGAACGGATATCGTCATTTGGATGAGGCTGCCGCGCGTGACTTGCCTGATTGGTGTCGCAAAGAGGGTCGCAAGAAACTACGGAACTGTTCGTCCCGCTATGGCGGCCGGTTGCCCTGAACCTTTACCGAATTGGGACTTCCTCAGCTACATCTGGAATTTCGAAAAGCGCCACGCGCCGGTATTCCTCCGGAGCTTCGAGCTTTATGGGCCGCAAGTGCCAATATTTCAGGTAAAATCCAGAGCACAGGCGCGTGAGCTTCTTGATCTTATCATCTCCGCGCATTAATTGCGCTTCATGCCACAATTTGAAACACGCCGTCCCGTCAAGCACTCTCCCGAACGGATGTATAATCTCGTTGCCGACGTGGAGAAGTATCCCGAATTTCTGCCGCTTTGCGACGGCTTGACGGTTCGTTCCAGAAAAGAGCGAGACACCAAGACCCTGTTGGTGGCTGATATGACGGTGGGTTACAAGGCCATAAGGGAAACCTTCACGACGCAGGTTCTGCTGAAGCCTGAGGAGTCGGCCATTGATGTAAAGTATCTGGACGGTCCGTTCAAATACCTCGACAACCGATGGCGTTTCGAACCTGCCGAAGGCGGCGGATGTTCAGTCTACTTTTTCATCGATTATGAATTCAAAAGCCGCCTCCTGGGAGCCCTCATGGGCTCGATGTTCGACCGGGCATTCCGCATGTTTGCCGAAGCCTTCGAAGCAAGGGCGGACAAGATTTATACGGATTGAGACAGTTCGATCAGCATTTCAAACGCGGTTCGGACTGTTGCCAGCCTAACCTGATCGCGCCCGATATCGCTATAATGCATTTCACGGTGGATGATGTGACCGCACCGCCGCTTTGCAGCAAGGTGTACAAGCCCGACCGGCTTTAATGCGGAACCGCCGCCCGGCCCGGCGATCCCGGTGACAGCGACGGTAAATTCCGCCCGCGAGCGATAGAGCGCGCCATGCGCCATTTGGAGCGCCGTTTCCTTGGAGACGGCGCCGAACATCCCCAGCGTTGCGGGACTAACGCCGAGCATGTCCATCTTCGCGTCGTTGGTATAGGTCACAAAGCCGCGGTCAACCACGGCGGAAGACCCTGCGATTTCCGTCAGCGCACCGGCAATTAGCCCGCCCGTGCAGCTTTCTGCCGTCGAAACCATATGTCCCCGGCTGGTGAAGTCCCACACTAGTTTTTGTGCTAGCTCCTCGATATCAGGCGGAAACAGGCTCATGCGGGCCTCTGCCGATAGACCACTGTTGCAGTTGCAATTGCTGCAATACCTTCGCGACGACCGACGAAGCCGATGGTTTCATTCGTGGTGGCTTTCACCGAGCAGCGATCAAGCGAGATGCCGAGAATATCCGCAAGATTTTCGCGCATGGCCTGCCGGTGAGGACCCACGCGCGGCGCTTCAGCAATCAAGGACACATCTGCATTCATGATCGTGCCGCCATTGCCGCGCACGACCTTTGCAGCATGCTCAAGGAAAATGCGCGATGCGGCACCTTTCCATTGCGGATCGGATGGCGGAAANTGATCGCCGATATCACCGGCACCACAGGTCGCCAGCAAGGCGTCGGTCAACGCATGAAGCGCCACGTCGGCATCCGAATGACCCATCAGTTTTTGATCGTGAGGAATAAATATGCCGCACAGGGTCACGCCATCGCCTGGTACCAGTTGGTGGACGTCGTACCCATTGCCGGTTCTCACATCAGGCAGAGTGTGGACAAGCTTCTCATCGGCCATGGCGATATCCCGTTTCAAAGTCAGTTTNATATTGTCGACAAGCCCTTCAACCAGTTTTACCGGAATACCAGCCCATTCGGCAATCGCGGCGTCGTCGGTGAAATCTGTCCGCCCCGATGTTTCGGCATCCGTGTGAGCTTTGAGAATTAANGGGTAATCGAACGATTGTGGTGTTTGAGCCGCGTAGAGATTGCTGCGCGAAACGGTGGTTCCGACAAGGCCGTCTTGGCCACGCTTCAACGTATCAACGACCGGAACCGCAGGCAGCACGGCGTCTGCGCCGTCAGCAAGCGCATCCGCGATGCGCCGGAGAAGATCGGCATCGATAAAGGGGCGAACAGCGTCGTGGATCATGACATGCGTGATGCCTTTACCTTCCAGCGATTTCAGCCCGGCCAGAACGGATTGCTGGCGCATTTGGCCGCCAACCACACTGCTCAGCCGACTGCCAGCATTCAGCCTTTTGGCGATAGGTTCAAACAACGCGTCGTCGTCGGGATGGATAACGACGACGATATCAGCAGCTGATTGCCATTCCAGAAAGCATTCGAGTGTGTGCTCGATGACAGCCCTGCCACCGATGAGACGGTATTGCTTCGGACCCTCCTCTGGTGCGCCCGCGCGTTCACCTCGTCCTGCCGCCACAATGACGATACCGATTTNCATAGCGCTTTCCTGCATTGAACCTATGTTGTTTCCGCATTTCTTCAAAGGTTTACACCGGTGGTCTAGCGTTTTAAAAAACGAATGGCCAGCGAGAAAGCAAGCCTTTATATGCGGGCTTTGTCATCGATTTCTCTGCATAGAGCACCGAGGTGCAGCAAAATTGGAAATCGAAAAAACACACCAATATGTCAACGAAAGTGCTTGGCAAGCGCATAAACACTGTCTAAAANTAATGCATATTTAAAAAATGCATGAAAGTTCACCATTTGATGATTCCGACGTTGTCAGACCCATTTCAGATCGACACCGTCACCGTTCGCAACCGAGCGGTGCTCGCACCCATGTCAGGTGTGACCGACCTGCCATTTCGAAAGCTTGCCTGGCGGTTTGGCGCAGGCCTCGTTGTGACCGAGATGGTTGCCAGCCGCGAACTCGTAGCCAACCGTGGAGAATCCTGGGCGCGCCTGAAAAATGCAGGCATGGTTCCGCATATGGTTCAGCTTGCCGGCCGTGAAGCGCACTGGATGGCGGAAGCAGCAAAAATCTCAGCGGATAATGGTGCAGGGATCATCGACATCAACATGGGATGTCCTGCCAAGAAGGTTACGGGTGGTTACTCCGGTTCGGCGCTGATGCGCGAGCCCGACCACGCACTTAGCCTTATCGAAGCCACGGTGAAAGCAGTTGACGTTCCCGTAACGCTCAAAATGCGGCTGGGTTGGGATGACAGTTCCATCAATGCGCCGGAGATCGCTGCCCGAGCAGAGGCCGCCGGTGTCAAGCTCATCACCATTCATGGCCGCACGCGCATGCAGTTTTACGAAGGGCGTGCGGACTGGGATGCGATAAAGGCTGTGCGTGACGTGATTTCAATACCGCTGATTGCCAATGGTGACGTGGAAACGGCAGTCGACGCATCGGAAATCCTGCGTCGATCCGGTGCCGATGCCGTGATGGTGGGGCGAGGGGCGCAAGGGCAGCCGTGGTTGCCCGCAGTTCTGGCAGGTCATGCCCCACCGCCGCTTGAGAAAATCGCCGACATAGCAGTCGAACATTACGAATTGATGCTGGAATTTTACGGCATTGAGGCAGGGCTTCGTCATGCGCGCAAACATCTCGGATGGTATCTGGACCGGTTTGCGCCGGACATGAAGACAGACGACAAGGTTGACATCATGACATCCAAAANCACCGGGCAGGTGACAGCGTTACTGCGGTCTGCCCTCCAACAGGGCGCGGAAAGCTCTGCGGCGAGGAAAGCCGCATGAGCGCTGACACCGCACCACCTGGTGGCAATAACGTATTGGCCATGGCCGTTCTCAACGCCGTGCAAAATCCGGTTATTCTTGTAGATAGTGAAGGCTTCATAGCGTTTGCCAACTGGGAGGCAGAGGCCTTCTTTGGGGCGAGTGCGACGCATCTGGCGCGCTACCGCATTTCCACTTTCATCCCGTTCGGTAGCCCACTGTTGGCGTTGATCGATCAGGTGCGTGAACGTCGCGCGCCGGTCAATGAATATCGCGTCNATCTGTCGTCGCCGCGCCTGGGACAGGACAAGCTGGTCGATCTCTATGTCGCGCCTGTCGTCAGCGAGCCGGGTTCGGTCGTCGTGGTGTTTCAGGAACGGTCCATGGCAGACAAGATTGACCGGCAACTGACGCACCGCGCCGCCGCGCGTTCCGTCACCGGTCTTGCCTCCATGCTGGCACACGAGATCAAAAATCCGCTTTCAGGCATTCGCGGTGCTGCACAATTGCTGGAAACATCCGTCCCCGACGAGGACCGGGCGCTGACGCGGCTGATTTGTGATGAAACGGATCGCATCGTGTCGCTGGTCGATCGCATGGAAATTTTCTCCGATGAACGTCCAGTAGATCGCATGCCGATCAATATTCACTCGGTGCTCGATCATGTGAAGGCGGTGGCCAAAGCCGGTTTNGCGCGCAACATCAAGATCAGCGAAAATTACGATCCGTCTTTGCCTCCGGTTTATGCCAATAGGGACCAGCTGGTTCAGGTCTTCCTCAATCTCGTAAAAAATGCCGCAGAAGCCGTGGGTAATCAGCAGGATGGCGAGGTCATTCTGACGACGGCCTATCGTCCGGGCATCCGTCTATCCGTGGCAGGCACTCGCGAGCGTATCTCGCTGCCGCTGGAATTCTGTGTGCATGACAACGGTCCCGGCGTTCCGCCGGATCTCGTGCCGCACCTATTCGATCCCTTCATCACCACCAAGACCAATGGTTCCGGCCTTGGTCTTGCCCTTGTCGCAAANCTCATCGGTGCACATGGCGGCATCGTGGAGTGTGACAGCCAGAACCATCGCACGACATTCCGCGTATTGATGCCCGTTTCGCCCGAGGTTGCGGCCGAAGACAGCATTTTGCCGAACCCGACAGGATCTAAACGATGACAGCAACGATTCTCGTGGCCGATGACGACGCGGCCATCCGTACCGTTCTCAATCAGGCTCTCAGCCGTGCCGGGTACGATGTGCGGATTACCTCGAATGCGGCGACGCTCTGGCGTTGGGTATCGGCAGGTGAGGGCGATCTTGTCGTGACCGATGTGGTTATGCCGGATGAAAATGCCTTCGACCTTCTGCCCCGCATCAAGAAGGCGCGTCCCGACCTGCCGGTGCTGGTGATGAGTGCTCAGAACACCTTCATGACAGCCATCAAGGCCTCGGAAAAAGGCGCCTATGATTACCTGCCAAAGCCCTTCGATCTGACGGAACTGATCGCCATCATCGGGCGCGCTTTGTCGGAGCCGAAACGCAAGCCGGCCAAGCTTGATGATGACATGCAGGATGGCATGCCGCTGGTGGGCCGCTCTGCCGCGATGCAGGAAATCTACCGTGTGCTGGCGCGTTTGATGCAGACGGATCTGACACTGATGATCACCGGTGAATCCGGCACCGGCAAGGAACTCGTGGCACGGGCGCTGCATGATTACGGCAAGCGCCGAAATGGCCCGTTCGTGGCGATCAATATGGCCGCCATTCCGCGCGACCTTATCGAATCGGAACTCTTCGGCCACGAAAAGGGTGCCTTCACCGGTGCGCAGAACCGCTCTACCGGCCGGTTTGAGCAAGCCGAAGGTGGAACGCTTTTTCTCGATGAAATTGGCGATATGCCGATGGATGCGCAGACACGGCTGCTTCGCGTGTTGCAGCAAGGCGAATATACGACCGTTGGTGGGCGCACGCCGATCCGCACTGATGTTCGCATCGTTGCCGCGACCAACAAGGATTTGAAGACCTCGATCAATCAGGGTCTGTTCCGCGAAGACCTCTATTACCGACTGAACGTCGTTCCATTGCGTCTTCCGCCACTGCGGGACCGTGCGGAAGATATTCCAGACCTCGTTCGTCATTTCATCCAGACGGGAGAAAAGGAAGGTCTCGAGGGCAAGCGATTTGAAACCGAAGCGCTGGAACTGATGAAGGCCTATGCCTGGCCCGGCAACGTGCGTGAGTTGGAAAACCTCATCCGCCGCCTGATGGCGCTTTATCCACAGGAAGTGATCACGCGCGAGATCATCGATCAGGAGCTTCAATCCGACGTGCCTGACAGCCCNATCGACCGGACGGCAGTGCGAAATGGTTCGTTGACCATATCGCAGGCCGTTGAGGAAAATATGCGCGATTACTTCTCCGGATTCGGTGAAAACCTGCCGCCACCCGGCCTGTATGATCGTGTTCTGCGAGAAATGGAGTATCCGCTGATTCTAGCAGCTCTGACGGCCACACGTGGCAATCAGATCAAGGCAGCCGATCTTCTGGGCCTGAACAGAAATACCCTACGCAAGAAAATCCGTGAGCTCGGCGTATCCGTCTATCGAAGCTCACGAACAGCCTGATCATAAAAGTCCGAACGAACAAAAAAGCCACCCGTCCGCACGGGTGGCTTTTTATATTGAGGTTCGAAGGAGTGACACCTTCGATTTATGGATCAAGCGACTGCCGTCTGTCTTGCTTCAGAGTTATCTGCAGCCCGCTCTTGATCTCCGTGAGATGCGTTGAGGCAACGCGCGACCACATCGTGGTTGAGCCATTGAACGGGACCGCTTGGCTGAGACGAAGCGCCAAAAATCAGCTTGCCCGTCGCCTCGACCACGAGTGAGCTCAAGAGATCGCTAATCAACGTTTTGCTGTCGCGGTGCATGGCGGTGATTTCGTTGGACGTGCCAATGGTCAGGTCAGCCTGTGTCTGGCTGTTGGGCATTGGCCACGACGAGAAATCGTAGAACGGTACCATCACGTCACTGGCTTGCAGTTTGGCGATCTTTGCTATGACGTCGTTCAGCGTGAATCCATCAGCCAGAAGCGCTTCGCATGCACGCCACTGCTCATCTGCCCATTGACCGCCATCTTCTTTCTTCAAAGCAAGAAGAAGCGGGATCAGAGGCAACTCGATGCCTGTGAACACATCTGAGGAATTGGTCCGGATTTCAGGGCAGTTATAGACAGAAGCTTTGATACCTTCCGCCCATGCAGCCTCGGCAATGCCTTCAAGACGCATCTTGGCATAGCCTTGGGTATAATTGGTGTAAGTCTGCCAACGGTATTCACCATCGATCAGGATACCCGTTCCGTGATAACCGTAAGCCGTGTACCGCACCTGACCGCCGGACGCTTCGACGCGTTCACGAATGGCTGCACTGGCGTTTATGAGATGGCCGAATGTGTTGGCAGAAACCTCATCGAAGTTGCGGAGAATCAGCTTGCCCATATCGCTGTCGATCAACGATTGCGAAGACATGTGACGAGCGCCGGTGCCCTTATAGATTCTGTTGGCTATAACCAGGAAAACCTTGGCCTTGGGAATACCGCCAGCCATGGTGTGGGCAAAGAAGACGTTGCGGCCAGCGGGAATCATACCATCGAGAATGGTCATGACTTCTGCTGCCGAATCGGTAAATCGCTTTGTCGCTATGGCCTGGCACTGATCGATGTAATCCCAATCGAGCTTTTCACGCTCCCAGCTCTCCAGCGTCAGCCCGGCCAAAAGATCAGTCGGGGTGCGGCCACCCTCTGGCGCATCGAGATCAAATCCAGCCATCAGCGGGACGTTGATGATCTTACCGCCGAGTCGTGTTTCAGCGTCCAGAAGCTCCTCGCTTGTGAGCGGACGTAGGGCGTTGTTCTCGTCACGCCGCCCGACGGTAATTCCCACGATCTGCATCCCCGCTTTCCGGGCCTGGTCGAGAAGGCCGGTCGCGTAGCCTCGTCCGAACAACTCGCCGAACAGAACGAAGACGTCGCCTTTTCGAAACACTGTGTTTTNGGAGATGTTCTCCAGCGCGATAGGGTTTTNCATGTGCTCAGTTCTTCAAANGGGGATTCGGGCCGTGAACCCGACATATATTGAGCACTACTTGAACGCAGTCGGCCCATATGGAAAGTCATTTAAAGTAACCGAATATATCGAAACGTGAGCGGACCCC
Source organism: Agrobacterium bohemicum (assembly GCF_002896715.1). Lineage (GTDB taxonomy): Bacteria > Pseudomonadota > Alphaproteobacteria > Rhizobiales > Rhizobiaceae > Agrobacterium > Agrobacterium bohemicum. The sequence goes on along the minus strand of NZ_PGEL01000027.1, from coordinate 219,367 downwards.
GACATTATCGGTGGAACAAGAGCTAAGTCCTTATTCCAAAGCCTGATTTTNCGATTCCGCATCGATAAGCGAGACACTGACAGCGGCAACGACCAGCAGACCGGAAACGACGCCCAAAGCCAGCCCGAAGTTGGCTGCCATGAGTGGAGCGACGATAGACGGGGCCAGCAATCCCCCGAATCGCGCAACCGCCCCCGCCATTCCCATGCCGCTGGCACGCAATGTCGTGGGATAGAGTTCCGGTGTGAATGCGTAGATCGCGCCCCATGTGCCAAGCAGTGAGAAGCTTAATAGCAACGTCGCGGCCACCGTGATTTCGACCGATTGCCCAAGCCCGTAGCCGAGAGTCCCAATGGCGCTCAGCAATAGAAACCCGATCAATGTGGGCTTTCTCCCCCATTTCTCGACGCCGTAGGCCGCCAGCGCATAACCGGGCAACTGCGCAATAGCCAGAATAACAAGGAAAACCTGACCGCGCACGAAGCCGAAACCATCGGCCGCCAGCTTGATCGGCAGATAGACGAACACGCCATAGTAGGACACAGAAATCAGCATCCATGCCAGCATAAGGAAANTCGTGCGGCGGCGGAGAGTAACCGAAAATAACGCGCTGAATGCTTTGCGCTGTGGTACCTGCGGCGCAAGCGGCAGAATTTCGGTGTTGTGGCCGTTATCCTTTGCCACCCGTTGCAGAACCCTTCGCGCCTCATCGGAGCGGCCCTGCTGGTTAAGATAGAAAGGAGATTCGGGAACATAGAACCGCAGCACAATGCCGATAAGTGCTGGAATGCCGGTTACGAAGAAGATCGTTCTCCATGCTTCACCGCCGTGTGTGCCAGCAACAAGCGCCAAANGGGCAAGCGCGACAGTGCCTATCGCCCAACAGCCTTCAAGCATGACCAACCAGCGGCCACGCCGATCGGACGGCAGAAACTCGGCCATCATGGCATAATCGACGGGGAGTGTTCCGCCAACTCCAAGACCGGTCAGAAAACGCGCCACCAGCAGCCATTGCAAATCGGGTGCGAATGCGGAAGCAACGCCGAAAATTGCATCAAGAATGATGGCCATGAACAGGACGGGCCGTCGACCGATCCTGTCTGCCAAACGTCCGAAAACAAAGGCGCCGATCAACATTCCGAAGAAAAACATTGTGCCGGTCTGTAGCGCCTGTGGAACGCTAACACCAAAGCTGACGGCTATGGATGGCGCACTAAAGCCGATTGCCAGAACCTGCATGGCATCGGCTGCCCAAACCAGCCCAAATATGATGAACAAACGCCGCTGAAAAGCACCGACGCCTGCCGCTCTGATGCCGTCTTCGACCGTCATTTTTGATTTCATGGCCACACTCTCTCAAATCGTTGCCAACAACAGCCACTGGCTGCGGTTACATCTTGCTGTCTGCACGCGGAACGATGGTTTACTCATGATACGTGGCGGGGGCCGCATGGCAGCGGTTTACATCCCTCACACAGGCCTGTGATTGCCGATAGCATTATTGTGATGATTCGTAATGGAGATCATCATCGTTTTCGCCAAAGACTGGAATGCATCGATATTCAGCCGGATATGCTGTCCGGTAACAGGCGTGTAAGGCACGCTGCTGGTAACCGGTGCCGTAAATCTTGTTGCAGGACAGGGTACAAACGAGGTTGACAACCTCTGATGTGTCGTTGCATTTTCGCCACAATGTGTTGCTTAAAAAACACGAGAAGGCTGGATTCGCTTTGATGCGAACGAGCTCTTTTTNCAAGATTGTGACGCCTCAAATCGCGGCATAGGAAAATATGATCGATGCGCAAACCTGTCGCCGATAGGGTGTCTGACCGGGCGTCGGGCGATATAGTGATCGCCGACCGCCGCATGTCCTTTGCTTTTCCGGGACTTGTGCTTGCAGGTGTCGCACTCGTCTGCGCAACACTGACGCTTTTCGTGCTGTTGGGACTGACGCCGATTGCACCAACGACAAATGTTGTGATTGCCTCCGTAGTCCTCAACTCATTGCTCGTGCTTGGATTGATGTATTTGATCGGTCGTGAAATCGGCCGGTTGATGAAAGCGAGACGCCGGGGCCGTGCCGCCGCCCGCCTTCACGTCCGCATCGTTGCACTGTTTNCCATCGTTGCCATAACGCCCGCCGTTCTTGTCGCTATCTTTGCCAGTATCACGCTGAATGTCGGACTGGACCGCTGGTTTGCGCTTCGCACGCAGTCCATCGTCGATTCGTCTAGCAACATTGCTCAGGCCTATATGCTGGAAAATGCAGGTTATCTGCAGGGACAAACGCTTTCCATGGCGACGGATCTCGACCGTAACAGAGCGCTGTTTTATTTGGATCGCACCGGTTTCGTTGAATTGATCACCCGTCAGGCAAAAGGGCGCGGTTTCCTAGGCGCGTTTCTGGTGCAGGAAGACGGCGATGCGGTGGTGCAAGCCGACATCAAGACGGAACGGCCATTGCCCGCCATCCCACACGATGCGTTAGAAAAAGCTGCGGCTGGTCAACCGACCCTTATCCCGCCGGGCGTGACCAATCTCGTTGGTGCCATCATCAAGCTTGAGGGAATAGGCGGGACTTTTCTCTATACTGTGCGCGCTGTCGACCCCAAGGTCATGTCGGCGATGCGGCAGATGGAAGAGAACCGCGCAGAATACAAGGCGATGGAGGCCGGCCGCGCGCCGTTGCAGATCGCATTCGCTATCCTATACCTGGGTTTNGCGCTGATTGTTCTGCTCGCGGCCATCTGGACGGCTATCGCGATTGCTGACCGTATCGTGAGGCCAATCCGGTTGCTCATCAGTGCGGCAGACAGTGTTGCGATGGGCAACATGCATGTACTCGTGCCTGTCCGTGCCGTGGACGGCGACGTTGGCCGTCTTGCGCGAACCTTCAACAAGATGATTTCTGAAATCCGCAGCCAGCAGGAAGAAATCATCGATGCCAAGGATGACATCGATAACCGCCGTCGCTTTATCGAGGCCGTTCTGTCTGGTGTGACTGCTGCCGTCATCGGCGTCGACGAGCACCGCAACATCACCATCGCCAATCCTTCGGCAGAAGAGTTTTTGGCCGTCACTTCAGACAGATTGCTCGGGTCGCCTCTGATCGAGGTTGCACCTGAGATCGAGCAGGTCGTTGCCGAGGCGACCGCTTCGGCGCGTATGGATTTTCGCAATCAGATCAACATCATCAGGCGTGGCAAGGAACGCACGTTGAACGTTCAGGTCACGCGCGAAGATGCACGCGATGGCCATGAATCCTATGTCATCACGCTCGATGATATTACTGATCTGGTTATCGCTCAGCGTTCGACAGCGTGGTCGGAAGTTGCACGGCGCATCGCGCATGAAATCAAAAACCCACTCACGCCAATCCAGCTTTCCGCGGAGCGCATCAAGCGCCGGTTCGGCAAGCAGATTACCGATGAGGCTGACCGCACCGTATTTGATCAATGCACGGATACGATTGTCAGGCAGGTCGGCGATATTGGTCGNATGGTAGATGAGTTTTCCGCTTTCGCGCGGATGCCGAAGCCGACCAAAGAGATGTCGGATTTGCGAACTATTCTGAAAGACGCGGCGTTTCTGCGTGAAATGGGTGCTGCGCACATCAAGTTCACGACCGAATTTGGCAATGAACCTCTGGAAGGTATGTTCGATGCCCGGATGTTGGGGCAGGCATTCGGAAACCTTATCAAGAATGCGACCGAGGCCATCGAATCCGTTGAAGCGAGTGAAANCCCGCGCAGCGGAAGGATTTTGGTCAGGGCATCGTTTGATGCGGAACACAACCGCTTCATCGCCGATGTCATCGACAACGGGCGCGGCCTGCCGGTGGAAAACCGCCATCGGATTCTGGAGCCATATATGACGATGCGTGAAANGGGTACCGGCCTTGGCCTCGCCATCGTCAAGAAANTTATTGAAGAGCACGGTGGTCATCTTGAGTTGCATGATGCGCCCGCCGATTTCGATCAGGGCCACGGCGCCATGATCAGAGTGCTGTTGCCGCATGTCGACGTTGCGGCCAGCGAAATTGACAAGGAAGTTGCATATGGCGTCTGATATTCTGGTCGTAGACGACGAAGCCGATATCCGAGAGATTGTTGCGGGCATTCTGTCCGATGAAGGCCACGAAACGCGCATGGCGTTCGATAGCGACAGTGCGCTGGCGGCTATCTCCGAGCGTGTGCCTCGGCTGATATTTCTCGATATCTGGATGCAGGGCAGCAAGCTGGATGGCCTGGCGCTGCTGGATGAGATCAAGAGCCGGCATCCCGATCTTCCCGTTGTGATGATCTCCGGTCATGGCAACATCGAAACGGCCGTCAACGCCATCAAACGCGGTGCATTTGACTTCATTGAGAAGCCATTCAAGGCTGACCGTCTTATTCTGATTGCCGAGCGGGCATTGGAAAATTCCAAGTTGAAGCGAGAGGTTTTCGAGCTAAAAANGCGGGCAGGGGATGCGGTTGAACTGATTGGTGCTTCTCTTGCTGTTTCGCAGCTTCGCCAGACGATCGACCGCGTTTCCCCCACCAACAGCCGCATCATGATTCTCGGTCCTTCCGGTTCCGGCAAGGAACTGGTGGCACGTATGATCCACAAGAAGTCGTCGCGTGCGACGGGTCCTTTCGTGGCCCTCAATGCAGCGACAATTACGCCGGACCGCATGGAAATTGCACTTTTCGGCACCGAGGGCCTACCGGGGCAACCACGCAAGGTCGGCGCTTTGGAAGAAGCGCACCGTGGCGTTCTCTACCTCGATGAAGTCGGTGAGATGCCACGCGAAACGCAGAACAAAATCCTGCGCGTGCTCGTGGACCAGCAGTTTGAGCGTGTGGGCGGCGGAAAGCGTGTGAAGGTAGATGTCCGCATCATTTCCTCCACCGCGCATAACCTGGAAGGGCTGATTGCCGACGGGTTGTTCCGTGAGGATCTGTACCACCGCCTTGCCGTTGTTCCAGTCAAGGTGCCTGCTTTGTCGGAACGCCGTGAGGATATTCCGTTTCTCGTGGATATGTTCATGCGTCAGATTTCCGAACAGGCTGGCATTCGCCCGCGCAAGATCGGTGACGATGCTATGGCGGTGCTTCAGACACATGACTGGCCTGGCAATATCCGCCAGCTTCGTAACAACATCGAACGCCTGATGATTCTCGCGCGTCCTGAAAGCGGCGAAACACCGATTTCGGCAGACATGCTGCCTGCTGATATTGGCGATATGCTGCCCAGAATCGCGGCGCAGGGTGACCAGCACATCATGACGCTGCCATTACGCGAGGCGCGTGAAATGTTCGAACGTGATTATCTGGTGGCACAAATCAACCGTTTTGGTGGGAATATTTCCCGCACCGCTGAATTTGTCGGTATGGAACGCTCGGCCCTGCATCGCAAATTGAAGTCGCTCGGCGTATAACGATCCGAAGTTGCTGTTCGGATACCTTAGAGAGAGCGCATGAAAGTCATCATTTGCGGCGCAGGCCAGGTGGGTTACGGCATTGCGGAGCAATTGTCGCGTGAGGATAACGAGGTCTCCGTTATCGATACCTCGGCAGCGCTGATCGCGGCGATTACTGAAACGCTCGATGTTCGCGGCTATGTTGGGCACGGCGCGCATCCGGACATGCTGGCCAAGGCGGGTGCCGATCAGGCGGATATGATCATCGCCGTGACTTTGTACGACGAAATCAATATCGTAGCCTGCGAGGTGGCGCATGCGCTGTTCAGCGTTCCCACCAAAGTGGCTCGAATACGCGACCAGAGCTATCTTCAGCCAGAATATGGCGACCTTTTCAGTCGCGAAAACATGTCCATCGATGTCACGATTTCACCGGAAATCGAAGTGGGCAAGATGGTCCTACGCCGCATCGCGTTTCCAGGGGCAACCGATGTGGTGCGCTTTGCCGATGACAACGTCTTCATGCTTGCCATCGAATGCATGGATAATTGCCCGGTCGTGAATACGCCGTTGCAGCAGCTCAGCCATCTCTTTCCGGATCTGGTCGCCACCGTCGTCGGTGTCTATCGCGGCGGTCATTTGAAAGCGGTCGACTCCTCTGAGCAACTGCGCACGGGTGACCTTGCATACGTTATTTGCCAGAAGCACCACGCCCGCAGAACACTTGGCTTGTTCGGCCATGAGGAGCAGGAAGCAAGCCGTATCGTGATCGCAGGCGGCGGCAATATTGGACAATATGTTGCGCGTTCCATCGAAGAGTTCCAGCCCAAGACGCGGGTCAAGATCATCGAGTCCGACAGGGAGCGAGCCATTGCTGCGTCCGAAAAACTCAATTCCACAATCGTTTTATGTGGTTCGGTGCTGGACCAGAAAATCCTGCATCAAGCGGATATTCAGGATGCCGATCTGATCGTCACCCTGACCAATAACGACCAGACGAACATCCTTGGCGCAGTCATGGCCAAACAGCTTGGTTGCAGGTCGAACCTTGCTCTGCTGAACGGTCCGTCTTTTCACGATGTCGCCAAGTCGCTTGGTCTCGATGCCTATATCAACCCACGCGCCGTTACCATTTCTCGCGTGTTGCAGCACGTTAGAAAAGGACGGATACGCTCGGTCTATGCGGTGCAAAGAGGGAACGGCGAAATCATCGAGGCAGAGGCCCTCGACACATCGCCGCTGGTGGGCCAGGCATTGCGTGAGGTGGACTTGCCAGATGGGGTTCGCATCGGAGCGATCTACCGTGACAAGACCGTAATTCGCCCGGATGGAGCCACGAAAATCAAGGCGAAAGACCGCGTTATCCTGTTTGCTTCGGCGGATGCAGTACGAGACGTAGAGCAGCTATTTCGCGTATCTATTCAATATTTCTAAAACATTGGGTATGAAATAAAAAANGCTCGCCTGAGTAAATCCGGGTAAGTTTTTCGACATTGCGGAACAGATCGTGATTTGATACCAGAGTTGCTGATCGGCTGACAGGGGGACTACGTTCAACCGATCCTATTATTGATTGTTTATTTCCCGGTCTCCCATCCGGGCAAAAAAGAAAGAATCGGCGCCATGGCGGAACGTTCTCAAAACCTGCAAGATCTTTNCCTGAACACTGTTCGCAAGCAGAAGATTTCGCTGACTATTTTCCTTATCAACGGCGTCAAGTTGACTGGCGTTGTCACATCCTTCGACAACTTCTGCGTTCTTCTTCGCCGCGATGGTCACTCTCAGCTCGTATACAAGCACGCGATCTCGACCATCATGCCGGGCCAGCCTATGCAGATGTTCGAATCGGAAGAGGGCGCTGCTTAAGACAGTACGGCTGTCTTTTAGCCATCATTCCCGCTATGATATTGCAAACAACGGAACCGTGGTAACGGACCGTTGTTTTGCATTCCATACGCCATGAGAATGTCTGGCGTTTTCAACTGACACTCGAAAGGTGCAGGCACATTTCTACACGCGACACATCGAACGAATCCATAATCCCGGAACAGGAAAAGCGCCGGGATGACATGCGCGCAGTGGTTATCATTCCGGTTTTGAAACAGGGGCGTCCCCCGAAAGAATCCACGGCCACGACGCCACTCCGTTCCATGGACGCGAAGTTGGAAGAGGCAAAGGGNCTTGCCCTCGCCATCGATCTGCATATTTCCCAAGGTCTCATCGTTCCAATCAGTCAGCCACGCCCGGCCACGCTTTTTGGCAGCGGCAAGATCGAGGAAATCAAACATCTACTGGAAGAAACCGACTCCGGTCTGGTCATCATCGATCATCCGTTGACGCCGGTTCAGCAGCGCAATCTTGAAAAGGAGTGGAACGCGAAGGTCATCGACCGAACCGGCCTTATCCTTGAAATTTTCGGACGGCGCGCTTCGACCAAGGAAGGTACGCTTCAGGTCGATCTCGCTCACCTGAATTACCAAAAGGGCCGACTGGTCAGAAGCTGGACACACCTTGAACGCCAGCGTGGTGGCGCGGGCTTCATGGGCGGCCCCGGTGAAACACAGATCGAAGCCGACCGTCGTTTGTTGCAGGATCGTATCGTAAAACTCGAACGTGAGCTGGAGCAGGTCGTCAGAACCCGCCAGCTTCACCGCGCAAAACGCCGCAAGGTACCGCACCCCATCGTCGCTCTGGTGGGGTATACCAATGCCGGGAAATCGACGCTTTTCAATCGCATAACCGGTGCTGGCGTACTGGCAGAAGATATGCTTTTTGCGACGTTGGACCCTACGCTTCGTCGTATGAAGCTGCCACATGGCCGCACTGTCATCCTTTCGGACACAGTCGGTTTCATTTCTGACCTGCCGACACATCTGGTCGCCGCCTTCCGCGCGACGCTGGAAGAGGTTCTTGAAGCCGACCTTATTCTTCACGTCAGGGATATGTCTGATCCCGATAACGGCGCGCAATCTTCCGATGTCATGCGTATTCTCAAGGATCTCGGAATTGATGAGAAGGTCGCAGACGAGCGGCTGATCGAAGTCTGGAACAAGGTCGACAGGCTTAAGCCTGAACAGCACGATGCGATATTGCAGAATGCTGAAGGACGGACCAATGTTCGCGCGGTTTCCGCCATCACCGGCGAGGGCGTCGACGCTCTCATGGACGACATATCGCAACGCCTTTCCGGCGTACTGATGGAAACGACCATAGACCTGAACGTAGAGCAGTTACAGTTTCTATCCTGGGTCTACAACAATGCAATCGTGGATTCTCGCACAGATAACGAAGACGGCTCGGTCTCGCTGGACGTGCGTCTTTCCGGGACGCAGGCGCTTGAAATTGAAAGGCGATTAGGCAAGGTGCAAAAGGCCGAAACGGAAGACTGGAACGAGTGAGCAGAACATTCCCTGTGCTTTCTTTCTTGGAGAGAGCTGGCAGAGCGACCCGCTGAGGAGTTCATTTCTACTTAACTTAATTCACATTTCGCCTATCTGGTATATGCCCTGTGCAACCAATAGCCTGAATTTCGTGAGGCTTTAGTAATCAGCTCTGTGTGATATTGTCGCTCAATTCATATGAGCTTGCCATAATGTTTCAACCTTTAGATCTTCCCACTGTTCTGTTGCTTCACAAGCTATCATTTTNCGTAGCAGCTCTGTGTTTCCTGTATGTCCGGTCTCAGTCGCGTGAAAGTGTTGGGCTCGGCTTTCTGGCGATTGGTTTCTTCCTCGTCGCGATGGCGTCTACGCTTGTGGCAGTCGGTAAGATTTTTACGGATTTCGAACATTGTTTGGCGTTGGCGGGTAACTTCGCTGGCCTTGTGGGATATTCGATTTTCTGGATCGGGATGTGTCGGATAAGCACACAGCAGCGTAGACGCAGAGAATGGCTCATTCTGTGCCTTCCGGTGATTGTTTGTGTCGGCCTGCTGGTGACTGGCTATTACCAGTCCACGGGCGCGCGAACCACCGCATCGCAATCCACGACTGTTCTCTTGCTTTTNGCCGCGGCAGTCACCGTTTTTTCAGACCGAGTTATCGAACCGCTTCCGGTTAGAAAAGCTCTCGCGGCCACAATGGCGTTTGCTGCTTTGCTGAGTGCACTTGTCGTCATCGGCATTCTATTTCCAGATGTTGCACTCGTTTCATCGAGAAATGCGTTTTTCGTATCAATCGTCTGTCACTTCGCAATTGCCGTCTTCGTTCTCGCATTGGTGAAGGAGCGCGCGGAAGAGGGGTTGAAACGGCTCGCGGATCTCGATGTTCTGACCGGAGTTCTCAACCGGCGCTCGTTTTCGACGCGGCTGCCCGAACACATGCGCCAGGGCGATGCGATCGTCATGATCGATATCGACCACTTCAAACGTATAAATGACGGTTTTGGTCACTTTGCTGGTGATGAAGTGCTCGCGCGCGTAGCGCGAGAGCTATCCGTGCGCGTTCGACCCAATGATAGTTTTGCGCGCTTTGGCGGTGAAGAGTTCATCCTCTTCATGCCGGCGGCAGGTGAGGGGGAAGCTGCAGCTCTGGCCGAAAGCATTCGCCAAGTCGTCAGCTCGATAAANCATTCGATCGACGATCAGAACGTCGTTGCTACACTGAGTATGGGGCTTGCGATTTGCGCAGATAAAACCTGCACGCCGCATGCTCTCATGAAAATGGCCGATACGGCGCTCTACGCCTCGAAGGCTGCGGGTCGTGATCGACTGACAGTTTACAATGCCGAAGATTTCGAAAAAANTCCGGCATTGTCAGATACCGTACGACACGCTGGTTGATTGGCCAGTCAACCGGTTATTCTGCGATCTGGCGTTCGATGGCCTTGGCCGATTGCCAAAGCTGCTCCATCCGGTCCAACGTCGCAGACTCCAAAGTCTCACCATTTTCCGCCAGTGATGTCTCGATATGTTGGAAACGGCGGCGAAACTTCGTGTTGGTCCCTCTTAGTGCATTTTCCGGGTCGGCTTTCACATGTCGACCTATGTTGACGAGCGCGAAGATAAGGTCTCCCAATTCGTCTGACACTTTCTCAGCTTTCCCCTCGGCCAGAGCTTCGCGTAGCTCGGCTATTTCTTCTTCGATCTTGTCGAGAATGGGTTCTGGCGCTGACCAGTCGAAACCAACGCGCGCGGCCTGTTCCTGAAGTTTCAATGCTTCTGTCAGCGCGGGTTGAGCGCGCTGGATAGCGCCTAGAAAACCGGCTTTCGAATCCCCGCCTGTTCCTCTTAGAGCGCGGCGCTCTGCCCGCTCACGTTTTTCCTGGGTTTTTATCGCGTCCCACTGCAGCTTTACCGATGCGGGCGTATCGGCTTCCGACTTGGCAAAAACATGCGGGTGGCGGCGGATCATCTTGGTCGTTACGGCATTGACGACGTCGCCAAATGAAAACTCGCCCATTTCCTCTGCGATGCGGGAATGGAACACCACCTGCAATAACAGATCACCAAGCTCGTCGCAGAGATCGTCCATGTCGTTACGCTCGATGGCATCCGCAACCTCATAGGCTTCCTCAATCGTATAAGGCTTGATCGTCTCAAACGTCTGGACGATGTCCCACGGGCAGCCTGTCTCCGGTTGGCGGAGCGCTTCCATGATCTCTATGAGGCGAGAAATATCTTTCGAGGCTTCCATGTCATCTTGCTTTCTGACGTGTTTCAGTTCAGCGGAATGTTGTTTTCGCTCTTGGACGACTGATAATTGGTCGACAGATCATCATAGGCTGCTTTGATGCGCGCCGTCTGGTCTTTAAGCTGTGCTTTAAGGGGCTGATCCTCGTTTTCCACCAGATCGGAAATAAAATAGGAGTTCCAGAACGCGTTACTACGCCTGTAACCACCCGGCTCTAACCCGAATACCTCTTTCAGAATTTTCAGATCATGCGGAATGGCGAAGGCATCACGCGAATCTTCGTGGCTGAAAAAGGAATAGAAATTGTCAAAACCCGCCCATGTTATTGCCGACATACACATGGTGCAGGGCTCATGCGTCGATAGAAAGATCAGCTCTTTCGTGTCGGGTTTCTCGCCCAGTTCATGGAACCGCTTCAATGTGTGAATCTCACCATGCCATAGCGGGTTCTCAAGCTCGTTGTTGGTTTCAGCAATAACAAGCGATAGGTCGGATTTGCGTAAAATAGCTGCGCCAAATACCTTATTGCCGAGTGAAACTCCGCGCACGGTCAGAGGAAGAATATCGTTCTCGATGACGTCCAGCAGTCGAGATGCTATTGTCTGTTCAGTCAAGGTAATTTCCTGTCGTAGAGGGGCCAGCGGTCAAGTCGTGAATACGGCGGGAATCGCCATAAAAGTATAGCAAATTTGTAGAATATCGTTGGGATTACAACAGTGTGGCGATTTCGCCCTGTCGGGTGCTTTTCCTCCAAATCTACCCTTGTCGGGAAATAAAAATCTACTGCAATATAGCAACTGAATTTCTGTACCTTCAATACGGGCACCGGATCGGACATATTATGACCATGCTTAAAGACCCCACAGAAAAAGCCGATCATCGGCTGACGACATTTCCTGCCTTTTNCAGGGTTGAGGGACGTTCTGTGGCGGTGTTTGGAAATGGTGACGAAGCGTTTGCCAAGGTGCGGCTTCTTCTTAATACGAGTGCCGAGATTTGCGCATTCGCTGATGCTCCCCAGGATGACTATGCGGCCTTGCTTCAGCAGGGAAACGTCGTCCACCGTCCGCTTGCGTTTGCACCGGAGCTGATCGACGGAATGGTTCTGGTTTTCGCAGCCACCGGCGAAGAGGCATTGGACCGGGACATCGTGGACGCAGCACGCGCCAAATCTATTCCTGCCAACGCGGTGGATCAGCCCGGTTACTGCGATTTCTACACGCCTGGTCTGGTCGCGCGCGCACCGCTCGCTGTTGCCATCTGCACGGAAGGTGCGGGACCGGTTTTAGGGCAGATGATACGCGCACGCATCGATCAAATGCTGGCGCCGTCGCTCGGCCGTCTGGCTAGGCTTGCGGTCGAATATCGCGACGCGGCTGAAAACTCCATTCCCAAGGGCGCGCTTCGCCGTAATTTCTGGCGTCGGTTTTTCACGGGCAGCGTGGCGGACTCAGTCGCGCTTAATGATATCGATGCTGCTCATGCAGCCGCATCGAAACTTCTTCAGTCACCTGAAAGCCGCGAAGGCTACGTCTGGCTGGTTGGCGCAGGTCCCGGTGCTGAGGACTTGCTGACTTTGCGTGCGCAGCGCGTGTTGATGCAGGCTGACGTCATCGTTTACGATGCGCTGGTGCCGCAGGAAATCGTTGATATGGGCCGCCGGGATGCCGAACGTCTGTCTGTCGGCAAGCGTAAAGGCTGTCATTCCAAGTCTCAGGGAGACATCAACAAGCTGCTGGTGCAACTGGGGGAAGAGGGCAAAAGGGTCGTTCGCCTCAAGTCTGGGGATCCGCTTGTTTATGGACGTGCCGCAGAAGAAATGGCGGCTTTGCGCGAGGCTGGCATCGGCTACGAAATCGTGCCGGGTATTACATCTGCCTTCGCAGCGGCAGCGGATTTCGAACTACCCCTGACTTTGCGCGGGGTCGCATCTTCGCTCATCTTTACCACCGGCCATGATCTAGCCGGTGACATTTTGCCTGACTGGGCTCGGCTCGCAGTGTCGGGAGCAACCATCGCAGTTTACATGGGCCGGTCTGTTGCCGCTTCGGTTGCTACACGCCTCATGAATGCTGGCCTCAATGCGGACACGACAGTCGCCGTTATCGAAAATGCCAGCCGGTCCTATCGCCGCCTCATGCATGGCACATTGAAAGATTTACCGGATCTGGAACATCGCGACGAACTGACCGGCCCTGTCATGGTCATCATCGGTGACGCGGTTGCCGGTGCGAATTTCGAGAGATCCGAAGCTCTATCCCTTGCTGGCGAACATTCGGATTTAAAGCAGGAGTATGCAAATGGTTGACAAGGTTCTGACAGCCAACCGTCTGGGTGATGGCATCGCCGTGTGGCTTGATGCGAATGGTGAGTGGTCCGAAGACCTCCAGTCGGCACTCGTGGCGCGTCATGCTGAGGCGGAAGCCTCGCTGGAAGAAATCGGCAAGCGGGATTTCTCCGCCAACAAGGTCGTTGATGTGAACATTGTTGATGTCGCGGAGACGGACGGTCGTTTATGGCCCACGCGCCTTCGCGAACGCATTCGTGCCGCAGGGCCAACCATTCAGTATGCCGCCGGCTTCAAGCCTGCCGATCCCGACTTTATTGCAGTCTGAGGAATATCATGTACCGCTATGATGAGTTCGACCATGCTTTCGTTCAAGGCCGCGTGGATCAGTTCCGCGATCAGGTGGAACGACGCCTTTCCGGTGAGTTGGCCGAAGATGCTTTCAAGCCATTGCGTTTGATGAATGGGGTTTATCTGCAACTGCACGCTTATATGCTGCGCGTTGCCATTCCCTATGGCACCTTGAATGCCAGGCAGATGCGGATGCTGGCGCATATTGCGCGCAAATACGACCGCGGTTATGGTCACTTCACCACGCGCCAGAATATTCAATACAACTGGCCACGCCTCGCCGATACGCCAGACATTCTGGCGGAATTGGCCAGCGTTGAAATGCATGCCTTGCAGACTTCGGGCAACTGTATTCGCAACGTCACCGCAGATCACTTTGCTGGTGCTGCCGAAGATGAAGTCGCCGATCCGCGCCCTTACGCGGAAATCCTGCGTCAATGGTCTTCCGTTCACCCGGAATTCTCGTTCCTGCCGAGAAAGTTCAAGATCGCCGTCACGGGTGCTGCCAAAGATCGAGCCGCCATTCAGGTCCACGACATCGGTCTGCATCTGAAAAAGAACGAAAAAGGCGAGATTGGCTTTGCAGTGTACGTTGGCGGCGGGCAGGGCAGAACACCGATGATCGCCAAGAAGATCAATGATTTCCTGTCCGAAGAAGATTTGCTGTCCTACACGACCGCGATCATGCGCGTTTATAATTTGCATGGCCGTCGCGACAACAAGTACAAGGCGCGTATCAAAATCCTCGTCCACGAGACTGGTGCCGAAGAGTTGGCGCGTCAGGTGGAAGCGGAATTCGCGCAGCTGAAAAACGGCGAGCTGAAATTGCCGGATGCCGACATCGAAGCGATTACCTCATACTTCGCTTTGCCCGATTTGAAGGCGCGTCCCGAAGGTTGGGAAAGTCTGGCACGCTGGAAGAAGGCCGACCCGGATTTCGCGCGCTGGGTGGACCAGAACGTGCAGCCACATCAGAATCCGGACTACGGCATGGTGACGGTGTCGCTGAAGCCTATTGGCGGCATTCCGGGTGACGCCTCCGATGAGCAGATGGATATCGTCGCAGATATTGCCGAAGAGTATGCGCTGGACGAAATCCGCATCAGCCACGAGCAAAATATCATTCTTCCGCACGTGGCACTGGCCGATCTGGAACCGGTCTATCGTGCATTGCTGGGCGCTGGTCTTGCCACGGCCAATGCTGGTCTGATTACGGATATTATTGCCTGTCCCGGGCTGGATTACTGCGCGCTTGCCAATGCGCGTTCTATTCCGCTGTCTCAGGAAATCTCCAGCCGCTTTGGCTCGCCGGAGCGTCAGGCGGAAATCGGTGAGCTGAAGATCAAGATTTCCGGCTGCATCAATGCCTGCGGCCACCACCATGTCGGCCATATCGGCCTTCTGGGTGTAGAAAAGAAGGGCGCGGAACTCTACCAGATCACACTTGGCGGATCGGGTGATGAAANCTCATCAATCGGTGAAATCATCGGCCGCGGCTTTGAGCCGGATAAGGTGACAGACGCGGTGGAAACCATCGTCAATACCTACCTTGGTTTGCGGCTGTCAAAGGAGGAGACTTTCCTCGAAGCATATCGTCGTGTCGGACCGCAGCCGTTCAAGGATACGCTCTACCCCGCCGCTGCTGCCGCTGCATAAGGAACCGTGTGATGACAAAAATCTGGAACGAGCGCGGTTTCGTTGAAAACGACCCTTGGGTCATAGAGACGGAAGAGCTTAAGGCGCAGGATGGCCAGCAGGCCGTTCTAACCCTTGATGCTTTTATCGCGCGCGCCGAGGAAAGCAATGATGTCGGCCTCGGGGTCCTCATTACTCCCGCAGATAATGTCGAAAAGCTTCGGCCTTTCATCGATCGCATCGAACTTGTCGCCGTCAGCTTTCCGGCGTTCAGCGATGGTCGTGGTTTCAGCCATGCATCGCTTTTGCGCTCTCGCCTGAATTATGAAGGCGAGGTCAGGGCGGTTGGTGATGTGCTGATCGACCAGGTGCCGTTGATGCTGCGTACCGGTTTTAACAGCTTTGCAGTGAGCAACGAAACGGCGATCCGGCGGCTGTCTGAAGGGCGTCTGCCGGGCATCGATCACTATTATCAGCCAACGGCAAAGGCGGCGGACAATGGACCGGCTTATAGCTGGCGTCGTCGCGCCTCGAATTGAGGTGTTATGTAGAAATATGAGTTTTTAATACATATTTCTACACGCATAGCTACAATGACATTCCTGTGCCTTCAAAAGGCGGGTCAGATGGTATATTGCCCATCTGGAATGTTGCACACCCCTATGAAGATGGACGGATAGAGAGAATGAACGCTCCAGCCAAGACGGAAGAATTTGCGGTGAAANTCCCTGATGGTGTCTACGCCGAAACGGTGCTGTCCGTCGAACATTACACCGACCATCTTTNCCGCTTTCGGATGACGCGCCCTGCGGGCTTCCGCTTCCGTTCAGGCGAGTTCGCAATGATCGGCCTGATGGTCGGTGAAANGCCGATCTATCGCGCCTATTCCATTGCCAGCCCTGCCTGGGATGAAGAACTTGAGTTTTTCTCGATCAAGGTACCTGATGGTCCTCTGACATCGCATCTCCAGCAGATCAAGCCTGGTGACACGGTCCTGATGCGCAAGAAGCCGACAGGCACGCTAGTTCTGGATGCACTGACCCCTGGGAAGCGTCTCTACATGTTCTCCACCGGAACCGGTATTGCGCCTTTTGCGAGCCTCATCCGTGATCCTGAAACCTACGAGAAGTTCGAGGAAGTCATCCTCACGCATACCTGCCGCGACGTTGCAGAGCTGAAATACGGCTTTGATCTGGTCGAGGAAATCAAGAACAACGAGTTCCTGAGCGAAATAGTCGGTGACAAGCTCAAGCATTATGCCACTGTCACCCGTGAAGATTACGCCTTCACGGGTCGCATCACCGATCTGATCGAGAATAGCAAGATGTTTGCAGACCTCGGCGTCCCAGCCCTAGACCCGGCAGTGGATCGCGGCATGATCTGCGGCTCTACCGCGATGCTGAAGGACACCAAACTTCTGCTGGAAAACGCTGGATTGACGGAAGGTGCAAACAACAAGCCCGCTGAGTTTGTTATCGAGCGCGCCTTCGTCGGTTAAGCGCCGCGCGCACCAAACGAATGAAAAAANGGAGGCCTACGGCCTCCTTTTTNATATCACGTCCCATCGGTATCCTGCCTCGGCGCAATATCGTGTCTGTAAACGATGAAGGTAATGATGGCGATAGCCGCAATGCCGCCGCCGACAAGGTGAGAGAGGGCATAGCCGCCCTGCGTGGTCAGCCATCCCGCCACGCCATTGCTGAGCGAAGCACCGATGCCCTGCACCGTCATGACGCTGGCGAGACCCACGTTGAAACGACCCGTGCCTTTCAAAATTCGCTCGACCGCAACCGGTGTTGCAATGCCGAGCAATCCTGCACCAATGCCGTCCAGTAGCTGGACCGGATAGATAACCCAGAAACAATCAAACGAAGCGGCTAGGACGCCACGAATAGGCAGAGCAATCAGTGCAATTATAAACACAGCTGACAACCCGAACCGCCGGATGAGCCAAGGCGCGGCGGCGGCCACGAAAATCATCGCAAATTGCGCAACGCCGGTAATGATCGCGGTGGTTCGGAACGGTGTATTCAACTCGATTGCAAAATTCTGTGCGATCAAGCGGCCCATGGGGGCGTTTCCAAAATGGAAAATCAAANGGATAATCGACAGAAAGATCAGTCCGCGTTCCTTAAACAGAACCCTGACCCCGGATGGTCCTGGCTCGCCTTCATCGTGGCCCAGCCCGCGCGCCACCTTGTGATCGATCCTTTTGGGATCAATCGCCACCACCGCCGCAAGCGCTCCAATCGCTGTCGCCACCATCAGGCCGATAACGCCTGATATGCCGAAGGCAGTTACCGCGAAATAGGTGGCGAACAGTGAGACGAAATTGCCACCGTGATTCCAGAACTCGTTGCGGGAAATCTGTTGTGAGAACAGTTTTTCACCAACGAGACCCAGTGTGAGACCGGCGAGGGCAGGGCCGACGACCGCACCGACAACAGCCGTCATAATCTGGCCCGTCCAGACGACAGCCTCATTGGTGAAGAGCAGCGTAATCAACGCACCGATCGTGACGAGGACGACTGGAACGGCAATGAGTGTCCGCTTCCATGTGGTGCCATCAACCAAAGCACCGCAGAGCGGCGTTGCGGCAAGTCCGACCAAGCCGCCAACCGTCGCTATGACGCCAAGCTGCATGGCCGACCAGCCGTTGGTGGCCAGAAAGGCATCCAGAAACGGTCCAAGCCCGTCGCGTGCATCTGCGAGAAAGAAATTGAGCACGGCAAGAGCAAAAATCGAACGATCGGATAGGCCGGTCCCAGGGGATTTCCCGAGCGAGCGAGCGCTGGCATCGATAGGCGGTGTTAGCGTTGTCATTTAAGGCTCTCCGGGACGGGCGAGATGAAGCTGGCGAGAAACGCACTTGATAGGTTTAGGTTGCTTTGTCGCAATAGAATCTGTGCGAAGGAACTATCGTTAGAGCGGAGCGTTCGGTTTCCACACACAAGGAAAACGCGAATGACAGGCAAATTCATTTCCATATTAACGCTCGCGACCGCCCTGATGGCGCCGCCAGCAATGGCCGACGAAAGCCAGTTTCTTTCCTCGCTGAAAGGAAGCTGGAAAGGCTCCGGCACAGTCACCATGAAGATTGGCTCAAANCCCATCAACGTCAATTGCACCTTTAACTCGACCTCTTCAGGTCCTTCATTGCGTATGAATGGAACCTGCCGCGGTCTATTGGTCATCCGCCGTGCTATCTCCGCCGATTTGAGCGCGTCGGNCACGCGCTACCGCGGAAACTACGTCGGCCCGTCCGGCATCCCCTCGGCACTCTCGGGCAGCCGTAGAAACAATTCTATCAATCTTTCGATCACCTGGAAGCGCGTCATCAATGGTGACCGGGTCGCTGGCATGACGATTACAAAGGTTGGCAACAATGGATTGCGTCTGCGCACGACCGACAAGGATGGTGCAGGCGGACCGACGGTGGTGACAGCCGATATTCAACTGACGCGTTAGACACAAGCGCTCGTAGTTCGGTGAAAAGGCCCGGTTCTCTCCGGGCCTTTTTGTGTGTGAATGTTACTCTGCCGCTTCGGCATATTCGCTCATCGGCGGGCAGGTGCAGATGAGGTTGCGGTCGCCGTAGACGTTATCGACGCGGTTGACCGGGGACCAGTATTTGTCCACGCGGAACGCGCCGGGTGGATAGCAGGCCTGTTCGCGGGAGTACGGACGATCCCAGTTGCCGACAAGGTCTTCCACCGTGTGAGGCGCGTTCTTCAGCGGGTTGTTGGTCTTGTCCGATCGACCTTCCTCGATATCGCGGGCTTCCTGACGGATGGCCAGCATCGCGTCGCAGAAGCGATCAAGTTCGGCCTTTGGCTCGGATTCGGTAGGCTCGATCATCAGCGTGCCAGCAACCGGCCAGCTCATGGTCGGGGCGTGGAAGCCGCAGTCGATCAGACGCTTGGCTACATCGTCCACCGTGACGCCGCAGCTGTCGTTGAGCGGGCGTGTGTCGATGATGCACTCATGTGCCACGCGTCCGGCTTCAGACTTGTAAAGCACGTCATAAGCGCCCTTTAGCCGTGCCGCGATGTAGTTGGCGTTGAGGATTGCCACCTTTGTTGCCTGCGTCAGCCCTTCGCCTCCCATCATCAGGCAGTAACTCCAGGAAATCGGCAGGATCGATGGCGAGCCAAAGGGGGCCGCCGAAACCGCACCCGTGCGTCCGTCGCTTGCCGGATGCCNGGGCAGGTAAGGTGCCAGATGCGCCTTGACGCCAATCGGACCCATGCCGGGACCGCCGCCGCCATGCGGAATGCAGAAGGTCTTGTGCAAGTTGAGATGCGAGACGTCGGAGCCGATATCGCCGGGGCGGGATAGACCGACCATGGCATTCATGTTGGCACCGTCGAGATAGACTTGGCCGCCATGTTCGTGTGTGATGTCGCAAATCTCGCGGACGGTCTCCTCAAACACGCCGTGGGTCGACGGATACGTGATCATGCAGCACGAGAGGTTTTCTGCGTATTTCTTTGCTTTTAAACGGAAATCATCAATATCGATGTCGCCGTTTTCTCTCACCTTCACCGGCACCACGCGCATACCGACCATCTGCGCTGAGGCAGGGTTTGTGCCATGTGCGGAGGTAGGGATGAGGCAGACATCCCGGTGGGCATCGCCGCGTGCGAGGTGATAATTGCGGATGGTCAACAGGCCCGCATATTCGCCCTGCGCACCGGAATTCGGCTGCATGGAAANGGCGTCATAGCCGGTGACCTGGCATAGCTTGTTGGAAAGATCGTCGATCATTTCCTTGTAACCCAGCGCCTGATCGGCTGGCACGAAGGGGTGGATGTCGGAAAATTCCGGCCATGTGATCGGCAGCATTTCGGCTGTCGCGTTCAGCTTCATGGTGCAGGAACCGAGCGGGATCATGGAGCGGTCAAGCGCCAGATCGCGGTCCGAAAGGCGGCGGATGTAACGGGTCATCTCGCTTTCGGCACGGTTCATGTGGAAGATCGGATGCGTCATGTACTGGCTGGTGCGCAGCAAATCCTTCGGAAGGCGATATTCCGGCTCGAAATCCGAGATGGAGAAACTGCCGCCAAAAGCACGCCAGACGGCTTCGAGTGTCGCGGGGCGTGTGCGCTCGTCAAGGCTCATGCCGATCTTGGTCGCGCCTATTTTGCGCAGGTTCACGCCACCTGCAACGGCCGAGCGCATGATGACGCCCTGCATATGGCCAACATCGACGGTAATCGTATCGAAGAATGTTTCAAGCTCGATGACATAGCCCAGCTTTTCCAGCCCNTTGGCCATCAATACGGCCTTCTGATGGGTCTGCTGAGCAATGGCCTTGATGCCCTGCGGGCCATGAAACACCCCGTACATGGAAGCCATGACGGCTAGAAGCACCTGCGCGGTGCAAATGTTGGACGTCGCCTTTTCACGGCGGATATGCTGCTCACGGGTCTGGAGCGACAAGCGATAGGCGCGGTTGCCGCGCGCATCGACCGATACGCCGACGAGACGACCAGGCATGGACCGCTTGATCGCGTCCTTGACGGACATGAAGGCCGCATGCGGGCCACCATAACCAACGGGAACACCGAAACGTTGCGACGAGCCAATGGCAATGTCGGCATTCATTTCGCCGGGGGATTTCAAANGCGTCAGCGCCAACAGGTCTGTTGCAACAGCGGCAATGGCGCCGGTCTGGTGCAGACGGGAAATCAGGCCGGTGAAGTCATTCACATGGCCGTGCGTGCCGGGATATTGGAACAGCGCACCGAAGACGTCGACAGGATCGAGATCGGTGAAGGGATTGCCGACAATGACGTTCCAGCCAAGCGGTGCGGCGCGTGTTTCGATGAGTGCAATCGTCTGCGGATGGCAGTTGGCATCCACGAAGAAGGCGGTCGCCTTGGACTTCGCTACGCGCTGGCACATGGCCATGGCTTCGGCAGCAGCGGTTGCTTCATCCAGAAGCGAGGCGTTGGCGACATCCAGACCCGTCAGGTCGCAAATCATTGTCTGGAAGTTCAACAGCGCCTCCAGACGGCCCTGCGATATTTCTGGCTGGTAGGGCGTATAGGCTGTGTACCAGGCCGGGTTTTCCAGAATGTTGCGCTGGATGACCGGTGGCGTAATGGTGCCGTAATAGCCCTGACCGATGAGAGATGTCAGAACCTTGTTTTTGTTGGCGGTTTCGCGGAGACGGTCCAGCGCCTCGCGCTCCGTCAATGCTGCGCCCCAGGTGAGAGGCGCTTTCTGGCGAATGGAGGATGGCACGGTCGCGTCGATGAGGGCGTCGAGATTATTGTAACCGATCACCTTCAGCATATCCGTCATTTCCGACGGCGACGGCCCGATATGACGCCGGTTAGCAAAGTCATAGGGCTGATAATCGGTGAAATGGAACTCAGTGGGAGTCGTCATTACGCGAT
The DNA here is from genome assembly GCF_002896715.1 of Agrobacterium bohemicum. Classification (GTDB taxonomy): domain Bacteria; phylum Pseudomonadota; class Alphaproteobacteria; order Rhizobiales; family Rhizobiaceae; genus Agrobacterium; species Agrobacterium bohemicum. The sequence continues at coordinate 197,656 of NZ_PGEL01000027.1, read as the reverse complement.
AAGCTCCTTATAGGCCGCTTCATCCAAGAGGGCATCGACGTCGGAGACGTTGGAAAGCTTGAGCTTGAAAAACCAGCCAGCGCCCTGCGGATCAGAGTTCACCAGTGATGGATCATCCACGATGGCTTGGTTGACTTCCACAACTTCGCCATCCAGCGGACAATAGACGTCGGAGGCAGCCTTTACGCTTTCGACGGTTGCTGCATCGCCATCCTTTGAGAAGGTCGCGCCCACATCCGGTAGCTCGACAAAGACCAGATCGCCCAGCTGTTCTGCAGCGTGGCTGGTGATGCCAACAGTGGCGACATCGCCTTCAATCTTCAGCCACTCGTGTTCTTGAGTAAATTTCAGCATCGGTCTCTCCGGAAATTAGCGTTTGTAAGTGGGAGTTATAAAGGGCAGGGCAGCAACGGCGATTGGCAGGTATTTTCCACGGACTTCCGCGAAAATTGTCGTGCCGGGCGTTGCGAATTCTTTCGGTACGTAACCCATGGCGACGGGGCCCTCGACAGTTGGACCAAAACCGCCTGACGTGACTTCGCCAATCTCGGTCTTGCCTTCGGCATCTGCAAACAGCTTGGCGTGGCCGCGAACCGGGGCTTTGCCTTCCGGCTTCAGGCCAACGCGGCGACGCGTGGCTCCGTTGGCAAGCTCACCCAGAATGCGCTCGGCACCCGGAAAACCGCCTTCACGATCACCGCCGGTGCGGCGTGCTTTCTGGATTGCCCATTCAAGCGATGCCTCGATTGGGGAGGTCGTTGTGTCGATGTCATTGCCATAGAGGCACAATCCCGCCTCGAGACGCAGGCTGTCACGTGCGCCAAGACCGATAGCTTCGCAGTCTGGGTGCTCCAGCAACGCCTTGGCAACCTCTTGTGCCTTAGCGGCCGGGACGGAAATCTCAAAGCCGTCTTCGCCGGAATAGCCGGAACGGGAGACAATGCAGGGAACGTCGTGCAACGGCACGTCTCGGACATCCATGAACTTCATGGCCGAAACACCAGCCCAGAGTTCCGCCAGAACGGCCTCGGCGCGGGGACCCTGAAGGGCGATCAAAGCGCGATCTTCAAGCAGCGTGACATAGCAGCTATCGGATAGATGCGCCTTCATATGCGCCAGATCTGCATCCTTGCAGGCGGCGTTGACGACCACGAAGAGGTGATCTCCGCGATTGGTGATCATCAGATCATCCAGAATGCAGCCATTCTGATCCGTGAAGAAGCCGTAACGCTGACGACCTTCCTTAAGGCCGAGAATATCCACAGGAACAAGTGTTTCTAGCGCAATTGCTGCGTCTTCGATCTTACCGGACTTCGCCTTCACAAGGACTTGGCCCATGTGGGAAACGTCGAACAGGCCAGCGGATATGCGCGTCTGCACATGCTCTTTCATCACGCCTGCAGGGTACTGCACCGGCATGTCGTAGCCTGCGAATGGAACCATGCGGGCACCAAGGGACACGTGCAGAGAATGAAGTGGGGTGACTTGTAACTCGGCTGTATCGGCCAAGGACGCCTCCAGGTTTGCGCGATGTCGCGCGGGCTCATGTCATGACACTGTCTAAAGCGCCGGGTTCAAGAGCCCCCTCTGTCCTTGTCGCCTGAGATTGTTATCCCTTCGGCGAGCCNTCCTTACGCAGGTGGCTTCTCTCCAGAGTTCCGTCCTCGTCCGCTGGTCCTTTTGCCTGAGAGTTTCCGGGGCGGTTGCTCCTTCGGCCCCGCCGTGAGGCGGTGTCTCCCAGCGGGATGAAAGTTTAATATCTGCTAAGCCAGTTTCTTGGCAAGGACCAAATGACGCATCTAAACAGTTTTTTGTTCAGCTTGCGTCATCGCGCTTGTCGAGTGCAGTTTNGATGCTCAGGTGACGATGCGCTTAAACTCATCCACTTTTCTTATCCAGCAGATTATCGCGTTTCGTAGAAGCAAACTCTTCAAGTTCTTTTTCTGTCATGGACTTAGCCATGCTTTTTGAAGCGCCTTGTAAACGTTTTGTAGGCATGTCGCCACGTTTAGCGGCCAGTGCTGCACCAGCAGCTTTCTGTTGGGCCTTGGATTTCGCGGGCATTGGGAGAATCTCCTCGAAATTTAGTTATATCGACAAGAATGATTTTTGGATGCGCAGGTTCCTCGCGGCTGAAAATCCACTTTGATTTACCTTCCAATCCAAGATATCGCTTCGTTGCATGAGGGCTTCCATCAACAGTCGATCAGCAGATTTGGCATATTTCACACGCATCTTTNGCGCTGTGCTGATGCTGTCTCTCGGTTTTGCACACAAGCCCGTCGCAGCAATGGCTGCGCCCGTATCTCTACTTGATGAAGCGTATCGCCTTCCTGATGGCAGTTTCGCCGAAATTTGCGAAGGTCATGCGGGCGTGCAGATTATCCACGAGAACGGCAAGACGACGGATCATTCCGGCAAAACATCGCTGTTTTGCGAAGCCTGTCTTTTGGCAGCGTCAATTCTTCTGCCTACGCCGGATACGACTTCCTGGGCGAGGGCGCATTTCGCCTGGCTCGTCAACCGCCCGCCGCTCTATCTGGCTTCTGCGCTGGATTTCGATCATCAACGACCGAAGGCACGCGCGCCACCCATTTTCAATTGATCAGGACGAGCCCGCGTTAAGTTAGCCGCCTTTAGCGGCACAGACGACTGATGATGCCGATGCGCCGCAGTCGAGAGGATTTCAAAATGAATATTCGCAAANTCACCCTTTGCGCCACTTTGCTGGCGTCTGTCTCCAGCATTCCGGCGTTTGCCCATACCAGTTTCGTCAACCCAACGGCTGAACAGGAAAGCACCATTGTCGCAGCGCTTCAGGTGCCACATGGCTGCGAAGGTGGGCTTGCCACTACCGAGGTGCGGATGGTGCTGCCTGAAGGGTTTATCTCAGCGAAGCCACAGCCAAAGGCAGGATGGGACCTCGAAATCATCCAGGGCGATTATCAGAAAGCCTATAAGAACCACGGCGCGGACGTAAAAAGCGGACCAGTGGAAATTCGTTGGAAGGGTGGTGACCTGCCGGATGCTTTTTACGACACCTTCAACGTGCAGGGCAAAATCTCAGGCATCGCGGCAAACACAAATCTGTCGTTCAAAGTGACGCAATTGTGCGGAGACAAGGCGACAGCTATCTGGGATCAAATTGCAGAAAATGGTCAGGACCCGCATTCTCTCGATAATCCTGCGCCCACGATCAAGGTCCTTGCAAANCAGAACAATGGCGGCGAGCACGATCATGATCACGGCGCTGCCAACCACATGGCAGATACGGTGAAGGCGGGAGATCTGGAGCTTTCGGGTGCAGCCGCGAAAGCCATGCTGCCTGGACAGCCGGTGGGTGGCGGCTTCGTTACGATCAAAAACAACGGTTCATCGGACGACCGCCTTGTTTCGGTAGAANCGCCCGCCGCCGGTCGAGCCGAAATCCATGAGATGGCCGTGGTCAAGGACGTGATGAAGATGAGAAAGCTGGATGACGGTATCGTCATTCCCGCTGGCAAGACCATCGAACTGACGCCGGGCGGTTTGCACTTCATGTTCTTCAATGTGAAGAAGCCATTTGCTGAGGGTGACAAGGTGCCTGTGACGCTGACCTTCGAAAAGGCTGGCAAGGTCGATGTTGTCATCGAGGTCGGATCTGCAAAGGGCGCGGATCAGATGCATAACCATAACTAAAAAATCCGGCCGCCTGATCGTTTGTGATCAGGCGGTTTTGTTTTCCTCATAGGCTTCTATGACCTCTTCCAGAGTAGCCTGCGGATTCTGATGTTTNCCAGCTGTCAGGAAATGAAGCGATATTGCGGGCTGTCTAACGACGGTCGAGGCAGCATCCACTTGCGTTTCTTCACTCCGACTTGTTTNACGAGCAAGCTCACGCGCGGCTTGCTCGACCTCGTTTTTTCTGGAGGGGCGCTGCACGGACTTGATGCTGTCAGAAACATAGCCAGCGGTGGTCGCTGAAACTGACAAAATTTGCACCATACGATCACCCTCCTAATCCTGAATTGAATTACGTTATCATTGGTGAATTTATTCTCAATTAAATCCAAGGGTTGCAATTGAGCTGAATTTTAATGAATAAAAAAATGGATTTTTTACCGAAGCCTGTATAGGCGGGAATTTCTCTTTCCTCCGCTTTATCGTAGAGAAAAGCATAACAACGGGAGTAGCCTCATGCTGAATATCGCACTTGTCGCCCTGGGTGGTGCAATCGGTTCGGTTGCTCGGTATCTTGTTGGGGTTTGGAGTATGCGTCTTGCCGGACCCGGCTTTCCATGGGGTACATTGACGGTGAACGTCATCGGTGCCTTTCTGATCGGGCTGACTGTAGAAGTCATTGCGCGCCGGTTTGAAGCCTCCATAGAAATGCGGGTCTTTCTGGTCACTGGCATCCTCGGCGGTTTCACAACATGGTCGTCCTTCACGCTGGACGCGGTGGTGCTGTTCGAACGGGGAGATTTGGGACTTTCGGCGCTTTATCTCGCCGGCAGTCTGGTCGTTTCTTTCGCTGCGGTCTTCGCCGGGCTGGCCTTGGGCCGCGCTTTGTTCTAAAGGCAACGGAAAATACCGCACACTGACGATGCGGAGTTGAGAAAAGAAAGACTGGAATTGCCATGGCTGGTATCGAGCACATCAAGGTAGAGGCCGAAGAAGGCGGGATGCGTCTCGATCGCTGGTTCAAGATTCACTATCCGGGTCTCGGCTTCGGACCGCTGCAAAAGCTGATGCGTTCCGGGCAGGTTCGGGTCGATGGCGGCCGGGTGAAAACGGATGCGCGCGTTGAAGCCGGACAGATGGTTCGGGTGCCGCCGCTGGATGTCGACAGCAAGGTCAAGGGTGGACCGATCAGCTCGACAGACCTCAAGAATTCCGACGATGTCGATCTTTTGAAGCGTATGCTTTNACATGAAGACGAAAAGGTCTTCGTTTNCAATAAACCGGCTGGCATTGCAGTGCAGGGCGGCTCCGGCATCAATCGTCATATCGATGGCCTTCTGGAAGCATGGACGAGTTCGAAGGGCGAAAAGCCGCGCCTCGTTCACCGTATCGACCGCGATACGTCGGGCGTTCTCGTCGTTGCCCGCACCAGGGGTGCAGCACAAAAGCTGACGGCTGCGTTTCGTGAACGCGACACCAAGAAGACCTATTGGTCTCTGGTGAAAGGCGTGCCGCGTAAGCATCAGGACAAGCTGTCGTCATGGCTCGTCAAGGAACAGACACCGGATGGCGACCGCATGCGCATTGCCAAGCACGGTGAAGAGGGCGCCGACCACGCCATATCCTATTACCGCGTTATCGATACCGCTGCGCAAAACCTGGCATGGCTGGAAATGGAGCCTTACACCGGCCGCACGCACCAGCTCCGCGTTCATGCTCTGCATATGGGCCATCCGATTATCGGCGATCCGAAATATTACGTCGAGGACAGCAACTGGGATTTCCCTGGCGGCGTCCAGAAACGCCTGCATCTGCATGCACGTCGCATCGACATTCCGCACCCATCCGGCGGGCGCCTGCGTGTTACAGCGCCGCTGCCACCGCATATGGTGCAGACCTGGAATCTGCTCGGCCTTGATGTTGCAGATGGTGACAGGGACGACGAATGAAGCTTGTCCTGTTCGATTGCGATGGCACGCTGGTGGACAGCGTCGGCCTCATTCATGAGGTCATGGCGCGTACCTTCGTTCATTTCGGTTATGATCGACCGGACGTGTCGCTGACCAAATCGATCATCGGCCTGACGCTCGATATCGCCATTGCCCGCATGCAGGGCAAACCGCATGTGGACGATGAAGCTGTGGCGATGACGGGGCACTACAAGTCCATATATGCGCAAACCCGCGCAGAGGCCGGTTTNCAGGAACCCGTTTTCGATGGTATTCGGGCTATGATCGAGACGTTGGCAAAGCGCGAAGAACTGTTGATGGGTGCCGTGACAGGAAANTCCCGTCGCGGGCTTGATCTCATCATGGATACACACGGGTTCCGCCAACATTTCATCGTATCGCGCACGGCCGACGACTGCCCTTCCAAGCCGCATCCAGCCATGGTGACGGAATGTTGCAGCCAGACCGGCATCGTTCCGGCCGATACCATTGTGATCGGCGATGCTACTTACGATATGCAGATGGCGAAGGCGGCTGGTGCCAAGGCTATCGGCGTGGCGTGGGGCTATGCTTCCGTGGATGACCTGTGGAAAGCGGGCGCCGATGCCATCGTGAACCATCCAAGTGAAATTCCCGGTCACATTCCGGGCTGATAAGGACGTATCATGCGTGACCTGTTGAATGATCTGACCGAAGGTCTCAGCCACCCCGATCCCATCCGTCGTTCGCAAATCCAGATGCAGAAACCTTTGCCGAAGCGATTCTATAAGGACGTGGCAGTGGGTGAGACGGAAGAGGGCGCATTCAACGTTCTGCTCGACGGTAAGACTTTGCGCACGCCTGCGAAGAGCCCGTTGACGGTGCCCACGCGAGCACTTGCGCAATTGCTGCGCGACGAGTGGGACGCACAGGCGGATGTCATAGATCCGACGATCATGCCCGTCTCCCGCCACATCAACACGGCAATCGATGGCATAGCCGTTGATACTCAGGCCGTGTTTGAAGACATCCTGCGTTTTTCTTCCAGCGATCTTTTGTGTTATCGGGCGGCGGACCCGGAGGCGCTCGTGGCGCGTCAGTCGGAGCATTGGGACCCTGTCATCGACTGGGCCGCGTACTCACTTGGCGCTCGCTTCATTCTGGTCGAAGGCGTCATGCACCAGGAGCAGCCGCGCGAAGCGATTGCCGCCTTTGCCGTAACACTGCAAAANTATGATACGGCGATTGAGCTTGCCGCCCTTCACACCATGACGTCGCTGACCGGATCGGCTATCCTGGCGGTCGCCTTGGCGGAAGGCGAACGCTCGCTGGAGGAAGTCTGGGCCTTGGCGCATATCGACGAAGACTGGACTGCGGAGCAGTGGGGCGAAGACGAGGATGCGCAGATCAGACGCGCCAAACGGCTGGTGGAAATGCGGGCTGCTGTTGATGTTTTACGCGCAGCCAGAGTTGATAAAGCGTGACGCTTTAACGCTTTTCTAACCGTAAATGAGGAGTATGGACGCATATCCTGACGTAAGGGGAGGCGTCTATCATGCACCTGTCGCTGAAGCGCCTTGGCATCGTTTTGCTGGCATCTTTGTCGCTCATGTCTTTCAGGCTGGAGCCTGAGACGAGCGAAGGCGAAAGGTTGCTGTATGACGTGCGTGGCGCATTCGTCGCAGCAAGGCCGGATATTTCCGCCGAACTGATGCAGTCCGTTCAATATCAAATGTCGAATGCCATCAAATCGACCACCCGCGACAGAACACGTCCAAGGGTGGTTCTGACGATTCGTCTTTTATCTGTCACCAAGGGCTCGTTCATTTTTGGCGGTAGGGCGTCGGCCCGCGTGGTAGTACGAGCCGCGGCGGTCCAGACGGGCGAGGTGGTTGCGGAGGCAAAATTCAGGGCTACCATTCTCGGCATGGATAAAGCCTCCATAGAACAGGAGTTAGCTTACGGTATTGCTGAGCGCGTGATCGCAGAATTTAGGCTCAACCGTCCTGCCACTTTGGCGACAGCCTTGTTTCCCGGCAGGTTTNAATTCACCGTCACCTTTTTTGGTTAGAACGTGATTTTCTGACCGTTGGTTATCGACCGCAGTCGCCCCGATGCGCCAGAGCTTGCGGTTGGAACACCGCAAACCGGAATAAACGGGGTTGCAAGCTAGAGCGTTAGCCAAGACGCTCCGCATGCCACTTCAGGTGGTCATCCATGAATGTCGAGATGAAGTAGTAGGAGTGGTCGTAACGCTCATGCATGCGCAGCGTCAGGTCGATTTCAGTTCTCTTGACGGCTTCTTCGAAAAGCCAGGGACGCAGGCCTTTTTCGAGAAANTTATCGGCCTTGCCTTGATCGATCAGGAACTCGGCGAAGCGCGCGCCATCTTCCACCAGCGCGCAGGCATCGTATTGACGCCATGCGGCTTCGTCGGCACCAAGGTATTTCTCGAACGCCGGTTGCGACCAGTCGGCAGAGGAGGGCGCCACGATCGGGNCGAAGGCCGAGCAGCTTTTGAAGCGGTCCGGGTTTTTCAGCGCAATCGTCATGGCGCCGTGTCCGCCCATGGAGTGGCCGAAAATTCCCTGACGGCTCATATCGACCCGGAACTGTTCTGAAACGAGGGCAGGGAGTTCATCTACAACATAGTCATACATCTGGTAATGGTCGGACCATGGTGTCTCTGTCGCATTCAGATAAAAGCCCGCGCCCTTGCCCATCTGCCAGTTCGTAAGCTCATCGGGCACGTCATTACCGCGCGGACTGGTATCAGGGCAAACCACGATCAAGCCAAGCTGCGACGCCATACGACGATACTCACCCTTGTCCATGACGTTGGCATGGGTGCAGGTCAGGCCAGAGAGATACCAGACGACCGGGCAGGGCTCCTGTATCGCTTTAGGCGGAACATAAACCGCAAATGTCATCTCACATTTATTGACATCAGAATCATGGGAAAAAACACTCTGCATGCCACCAAAGGAGGAATTCTGGGAGATGATTTTCATGGTGCATTCCTTGTTTTATAAGCGCAGCTTAACCTGCAAGCGACACAGCGGCGTTGACCGCAGCGGCAACCAACACTGTGTTGAAGAAGAAAGAGACGATGGAATGTAAAAGCACGACTTTTCGCATCGATGTCGTGGTAACGGCGACATCGGACGTTTGCGCCGTCATGCCAATTACGATCGCGAAATAGAGAAATTCGTAGACACCTGGTTCCCCCGTATCGGGAAAATCCATGCCGCCACGTGTCTGTTGTTTCCCTTTGGTTTTAGAAGGCCGCCAGAAGACATGGGCATAATGCATCGCGGTCATCGTGTGGATCGTCAACCAGCCAAAAACGACCGACATGAAAGCCAGACTCAGCGTCCAGACCGTTTCACCTGTCGTGTGGTTGAGCGCGCTGAACAGGGATGCGACTGATACACCCACGGCCAGAAACGTGATGGCGATGATGGCGATTGCGGGCAGGTCGTCGCTATCGGCATGCGCTTTCAAGTGCGCGGCGGTGAGGCGAGGAAGGCGAAAANGGATGATCACGAGGTAGGTCAGAAAGAACGCAATTGCNGCGCCCTCGACCGCCAGAGACGGTGTGAAGATGAGTGAAGCGAGCAGCACCACAAAGGCCAGGGCAAGAGCGATCAGAAATGGTTGATGACGGTAAAAATTACTGACCCGAGACTGCGTTGCTTTCATAATCCGCCTCCAAAGCGTTGGCTATTTTTTGACGCGACGGCAGAGGCGGTCAAGCGTTTCAAGAAACTGGGAGCGATCGCGAGGAGAGAAGGCCGCATTGTACCCCTTACTTTCACCGGTTTCGCGCAAATGTGCGCCCAAATCACGCATCGCAGTTGCCATGCCGATATTGGTCTTATCGAAGATGCGACCCGTAGGGCCGGTCACCTGCGCACCATTGGCAACGCAGCGTCCCGCCAGAGGCACGTCGGCGGTAATGACGATATCGTCATGCGCAGCACGCTCCGCAATCCAGTCGTCAGCGGCGTCGAAAGAGTTGGAAACGATGACATTCTTGACCATCGGGTCGCGGGAAGGCCGCAGACCGGAATTGGCAACAAACGTAACCTCAAGCCCGTGCCGTTCAGCAACCTTCAAAATCTCCGGCTTTACCGGACACGCATCAGCATCAACATAAATCTGCGGCATAAGGCACTTCTTCTTCGGCTCAATCTTCGGTTAGCTTTTAGAAGGACTGCAAACAATTCCCAAGAGCTATTTGCCACGTATATCCGCATTCACTCGAAANGCAGAAANCAGATAAAGATCGCATAAGATAGATTATGGAACTTTTTGATGCTAATCAGTTATCAATATCCATACCAAACTCTCGTTCTATCAGGCCGTAACACCAGATATATCATAGTGATAAAACGAAAAGTTCTAGCGGTTTTATATCTCTCCTGATGCTTCCCGGCGTCTGATGTCGAGTTCTTCGCTGTAACGTCTCAACGTATGGCTTTCGGTCAGCTGTCCGATGGGCCTGTTTNCGATTTNGTCGTTGACGACGGCCAATGCTTCGCTTTCTGTCGCGTCGAACAAGGCTGCGGCTTGGCGGGCGTTCATGGTTGGCAACAGCACATCGGTTTTGAAACGCAAATAGGTTTCAAGGCTGATCTTTGTTGAGTCTCGCTCCATCGGATCGGCGTAGATTTCAGCGACAATGATCATGCCCGCATAACGCCCGTCGTCATGGGTCATGATGACCCGCTGTGTCGAGCCTAGTGGAAATTTCTCCTTGAAAGTCGCAAGGCCGATGCTAACCGGTTCTTTGCGGATGTCTGCGCGCATCATCTTGCCGACCGTCAGGTCGCGGATCCAGCCGATATCATGGGCGCTGCGGATGCTTTCGCCACGCAGATGGAAGCGCCATGTGGCAAAAGAGTAGCCGAACGTCGTTCGCACCACCAGCGATGTCGTCATAACGGCTGCCAGAACCAGGACAGTGATCTGAAAATCTCCTGTCAGTTCAAGCGCTAGAAACGTCATCGTCAAAGGTCCACCGATGATGGCGGCTGCAAATGCGCTCATGCCAATAACGGCATAGACGATGGGCTGCGTATCGCCGTAGCCGATATAAGGTGCGCAAACAGCGAAGATTTNGCCAAGCAGCGAGCCCATGAACAACGACGCGAAAAACAGGCCGCCACGGAAGCTGGAGCCGATAGAAATGGCACTAGCCGCTGCTTTCAGGATGAACAGACCGGCAAGGCCCGCAATCGTCATGTCAGCATCGATGTTGAGGTGTAAAGCGCCGTGACCACTGGATAGAACCTGGGGCGAAATGAGCGCCAGAGCACCAACNACAATGCCGCCAATGGATGGCCTCAGCCAGATGGGAATTTTGCTTTNCCGTGCCGTTTCCTCAATGAAGGACACGGCCTGCATGAGCACGATGCCGATGCCGGCACAGACGGCACCGAGGAATATGGCAGGTACATAATCCGGTGGCGTGACGACGCTGGAACCCAGTATGTCGATGCTGAGGCCGTGCTGCGACATCAAGCCTGCAACGATAGTCGCGACCAGCGCAGATACAATCAAGGGTGCCAGCGTGACAACGGTGTAGGTGCCGATGATCAGCTCTATTGCGTAGAAAGCACCGGTCAAAGGCGCATTGAATGCGGCGGCTATTGCGCCAGCGGCACCGCAGCCGACGAGGATGCGCATATCCCCTCGCCTCAGCTTCAAATTCACGCCGAGCTTGGATGCAACGCCACTGGCCACCTGGGTGTAGCCGGCTTCCAACCCGACTGACGCGCCAAACCCGTTGGATATTATGTTTTGCAGGCAAACGATCATGCTGTCTGTAAGAGACAGCCGTCCGCCGTGAAGTGCATTGGCTTCGATGGGGTCGATCATCGGCTTTTTTCGCGTTTTCGACAGAACGAAAATGACAATGCCGAGGATCACGCCGCCTGTCAGCGGACCGGCGAGCACGATCCAGCCAGAAAGATCGCTGCTGCTCAGCCTTTCGACGCCGAAGAACATAACATGAAGTTTTGTGGTTATCGCGCCGATCAATGCAACGAAAAAGCCTGCAGCGATCCCCACGAAAATCGCGAGAACGACCAGCGCCAGCTCTCCGCGCCGAAAGATTGCGCGCAGACGTGTCGAGCGAATATTATCGAAAAAGCTGGACATGCTGGGAGCACGAAATGGATTGATCGCCATGATGTACCTCCGTGCCTCGCAATATCAGAGTGAGTGAGCCAGTTCGACTTCAAATTCAAATTGCATCTGATCATATGCCGGCTCGACATGTGAGGGTGTTTCGCGCATCACCGTATCGTAATCGAGAGGCGTGTGCATGTGCGTTAGGATCGCGCGTTTAGGCGCAAGCTTTTCGATCCATGTGAGAGACTGCTCCAGCGAAAGGTGGCTAGGGTGATAGCGATATTGCAGCGTATCGATGATCAACACATCGAGGCCACCCAATTTTGATACCGTCTCCGGTGGAAAGTCGCTGACATCGGTGCAATAGCCGACGTTACCGATGCGGAAACCCAGAGAATGCGTATCGCCATGCTGCTGCATATGCGGCTTGAANTGGATCATTCCACCTGCACCATTGATCGCCACGTCCGCGCTCAAGTTGTCAATCGTGTGCGATATGACGATAGGTGGATAGCTGCTGCCTTGCGGGGTTTCGAGGCAATAGGGAAAACCATCGCGAATACGCTGCATTGTCGTCGGATCGGCGTAAATGGGAATGCGTTCCCGGCTTGAAATGAAGTAGCCGCGTAGATCATCGATCCCGTGCAGATGATCAGCGTGGGCATGCGTATAGAGCACGGCATCGATATGCGAGACCTTTGCGGCAATTAACTGAGCGCGCAGATCCGGCCCGGTATCGATAACGACTGTCGTCACACCGCCGCCAGGTGCCAATTGTTGCACCATGAACGCGGCACGCATGCGCTGGTTCTTCGGATTGGCGGGATCACAAGCGCCCCAGTCGCCGTTGATACGCGGCACGCCGGGCGATGAACCGCAACCGAGTATCGTGAACCGGCGCCGATAGAGTACCAAAGCCTACACCTTCGTCATTTTCGAAANGCAGCGGAAGGCATTTTCGGTAGTGATTTCTGCCATTTGCTCACAAGCAATGCCGTGAACCTCGGCCAACACGTCCGCTGTATTGACGACGTATGATGGCTCGTTACGTTTCCCGCGCCAACGCTTGGGCGCAAGATACGGAGCATCGGTTTCCACCAGCAACCGCTCGAGTGGCACGGTTGCGGCGATATCACGGATGTCCTGAGACTTCGGAAAGGTCAAAATACCGGAGAAAGAAACGTAGCCACCAAGCTCGACCCCGACTTTTGCCAACTCCGGTCCGGCGGAAAAGCAATGGAGAATGAAGGGGAAAGTCCCCTTCCCGCTTTCCTCGCGCAAANTGGCAATCATGTCGTCATCGGCGCTGCGGCTGTGAATGACGAGCGGCAGCTGCGTGATGCGCGCAGCCTCGATGTGGCGTCGCAGGCCGGTTTTCTGGTCTTCCGGCTTTTGCGTATCGTAGAAGTAGTCCAGACCCGCCTCGCCGATCGCGACGATCTTCTCATGGCTGTTGGCCAGCCGCACCAGATCGTCAGCAGTGATGTCGAGTTCTTCGTCGGCGTTGTTGGGATGCGTGCCGACCGAGCAGAAAACCGAGGGATATTTCTCTGTAATCTTCAACAGTTCCGGTAAGCGGGCAACACGGGTGGAGATCGTCACCATCTGCCGAACGCCGGATGCGTGAGCGCGGGCGATGATATCATCGCGCTCCGCATCAAAATCGGCAAAATCCAGATGGCAATGCGTATCGATGAGCATCGGCTTCAAGCCTCTGGTGCTACATAGCGTGGGAAGACCGGCTTCGGCGCTTCGAGCGGCGTCCCGGGAACCAGACGTCCGGCTTCGCCCAACGCCGCGAAATCACGCTTGTCTGCAGGTGCAGCGACGAGGTCGAGCAGTTTTTCACAAGAATCTGGCATGAATGGCTGAAGCAGAATGCCAATCTGGCGAACGACTTCCGCCGTCACATAAAGCACGGTTCCCATGCGCTCAGGGTCCGTCTTTTTCAGCGCCCAAGGCTCTTGGCCTGCAAAGTAGCGGTCGGTTTCCGAAACAACGGCGATGATGGCAGCGAGTGCCTTGTGGATCATCTGCTTGCTCATCTCATCACGGCACGTTGTGTGCAAAGCATCAGCGGCGGCAAGCATCGCCTTGTCTTCATCGGTGTAAGCGCCGGGTGTTGGCACCTGCCCTTCGCAGTTCTTCACGATCATGGACAGTGAGCGACTGGCAAGGTTACCGATACCGTTTGCGAGGTCGGCATTGATACGCGTGGCGATGCCATCTTCGCTGTAGCTGCCATCCTGGCCAAACGAGACTTCACGCAGGAAGAAATAACGCACCTGATCAAGCCCGAAATGGTTCACCAGATCGACTGGATCAACGACGTTACCGACAGACTTCGACATCTTCTCGCCCTTGTTGAGCAGAAAGCCGTGCGCGTAGACCCGCTTGGGCAGCGGCAGACCGGCACTCATCAGAAAGGCTGGCCAGTAGACCGCGTGGAAGCGGATAATATCCTTGCCGATAATATGAACATCTGCTGGCCAGTATTTGGCACGCGGACCGTTTTTGTCTTCGATATAGCCTGTCGCGGTAATGTAGTTGGTGAGAGCATCCACCCACACATACATGACGTGCTTCGGATCGTTGGGAACCTTGATGCCCCAATCGAAGGTCGTACGTGAAACCGAGAGATTTCTCAGACCGGATTTGACGAAAGACATAATTTCGTTGCGGCGCTCTGCAGGGCCGATGAAATCGGGGTTTTCTTCGTAGAGCTTTAGCAGCTTGTCCTGATATTCGGACAGCTTGAAGAAATAGCTTTCTTCCTCGACCCATTCGACCGGTGCGCCTTGTGGTCCATAGCGAACACCATCTGCGCGCAGTTCCGTTTCTTCTTCGGCAAAATATGCCTCATCACGTACGGAATACCAACCCGCATAGCTGTCCTTGTAGATGTCGCCTCGGGCTTCCATCATCTTCCAGATACTGCGCGACGTCTCGTGGTGACGCTCTTCCGTGGTGCGGATGAAATCGTCATTGGAGGCGTTAAGCAGCTTGCCCATTGCGCGAAACTGGTCGGAATTGCGCTGCGCCAACTCTTCCGGCGTAATGCCCTCGTTGCGTGCGGTCTGCTGCATCTTCTGGCCATGTTCGTCGGTACCGGTCAGGAAGAAGACGTCCTTTCCATCCAGACGCTGGAAACGCGCCATGGCATCCGTTGCGATAAGCTCATAGGCGTGGCCGATATGCGGCTTGCCGTTGGGATAGGAAATCGCTGTGGTGATGTAGAAAGGTGTCTTGTCTGTCATGACGCTCAATCGGTTTTNACGGTCTGTTTTTNGATAGACCGCTCTTAGCCTATTGTTCGCACAAGCGAAAGCAAAAGCAGTACAAANTCGACCACATCAAACCAAGCGCATATCTTCCAGAATCGAAAGCACCATCTGTTTCTTGTCGAGATTGTAGGCTTGCGCAATGGTGATGCGTTCTGACAACGAAGAGGAAAGACGTGCGTGGCGTTCCGCCGCGTTGATGTCACCCGCCATCGCCGCTGCCCGCGCCCGTTCCATCAACGTTTCGGTCGCGTGCTCCATGAAAAAGCCAAGGACGATATCGCCGTCCTTTTGTGCAAGAACATCGGCTAGCTTGTGCATTTGCTTGCGCGCAGATGGGCCGGTTGCAGCCATCACTTCTGCAAAGACATCGACAATATCCGAGCCGCCATAATTGAGAAGTTTCAACGACTGCGAAACGCTGCCCTTGGAAGCAGTCAACAGCGCGTCGCGCTTTTCGCCGGACATCGAAAGGCCGAGATTTTGCAAGGCCTGCTCCATCTCGTCATTCTGCAACGGCAGTAGACGAAGCGGCATGCAGCGAGAGCGAATGGTCGGCAGAAGCTTGCCCGGCGCGTGGGAAAGCACCAGAAACATCGCCCGTTTTGGCGGCTCTTCCAGTATTTTCAGGATTGCGTTCGCGGCGTTGCGGTTGAGGTCATCGGCGGGATCAATGATGACGATCCGCCAGTTGCCGGTGCCCGACGTCTGCGAAAAGAAATGCCCTGCCCTGCGCACCTCATCCACCGTAATGGCGGATTTGACCTTCCCCGTTTNCTCATCGACCGGACGTGTCAGATGTAAAAGATTATGGGATGCGCCTGTCGATATCTGGCGACTGACCATGGATGCAGGATCGGGATCGCTGATAATGTAAGGCGCCAGCGATGGTTCGGGGTTGGCAAGAACGTAGTTGGCAAACCGGAAAGCCAGTGTCGCCTTGCCAATGCCCTCCGGCCCNTCGATGAGGATCGCATGGTGGCCTTTGCCAGAGCGATAGGATTGCGCCAGAAACTGCTGCGCCTCATCGTGGCCAAACAGTTTGGCATTTTCCTGCGGCGGAATGGCTCCGTCCAGAACACCCTGCCCTTCGCTCATTGCGCCACTTCCGAAGCGGCGTTCAGTTTCGAAAGCAGTGGCTCAACAAAGGAAAAGACGTCTTCCGTGACCCTTTCCTGAGACTGGTCAGCGTTTACGATGCGGCAGCGGCGGGGCTCATTGAGCGCGATGTCAAGATAGGCCTCGCGACGCTTCTCGTGCGTCTCCAGCTCTTCTTTTTCGAAGCGATCGGGCGTTGCACCCTCATCAGCTCTCTTGCGGGCACGGGCGAGACCCGCTGCGGCTGAAATATCGAAGATCAGCGTCATATCCGGCATGGTGCCATCGATGGCAATTCGTTGCAGGGTCTCGATGAAATCAGGTTCCAGATTACCGGTGGTGCCCTGGTAGACACGCGACGAATCCAGAAACCTGTCGCACAACACAACGGAACCCTTTTCCAGAGCGGGGCGAATGACTTCTTCGACGTGATCGTTTCGGGCAGCGGCAAAAAGCATTGCTTCCATACGCACGCCGAACGGTTCTGCTGCACCCGATAAAAGCACATGCCGCACCGCCTCCGCACCCGGCGAACCACCAGGCTCTCGCGTTACGACGACGTCGAGACCGCGCGCCCGCAAACTATCGGCAAGAATGCGGATCTGCGTGGATTTGCCAGCACCCTCGCCGCCTTCAAAGCTGATGAACAATCCAGTGTTTTTGGGACCAGTATTTTCCGGCAATGTTTCTTCCTGATGTCAGCGATACGCAATTTCGTGTTTAACCCATCTCGGTGCGTTGCGAAACCATGGGACTATAACCAGAAGAACAGAAGTTCCTTGAGCGCGCCCGCTGCGTTTTGAGTCAGCGTCCCTTTTTCCACTGCAACGGTGGTGTAAAGCGGCACCTCACGAAGCAGCTTCTCGCCGGAAAATATCTTCAGCGTTGCGGCGTTGTATCCCGCCGCCAGCGGGGCATTCAATGGCCAGTTATAGACGATGCGACCGGACAGGCGCTCCGGGTTGCTGATGGGTATGAGCACACTCACGGCCTCATGAACGGCAAGATCGATAGCCCCGACCCCGCCGCCGTAAACGCCGATATTGCCGACCGTTTCATCTTTCTGAAACAGGTTGCGCTTCTGGAAAGCCGTTAGACCCCACTCCACCACCCGGCGCGCCTCTTCCTGACGCGTCTTGTCATCTGCAAGACCCGCTAGCGCAAGATAAATGCGACGGCCATCGCGCTCAGCGGACAGGACGGTGGAGAAGCCGTGACCTTCTGCGAAACCAAGTCCCAGCCCGTCTATGCCGTTGCCGAGAAGCGAGTTTTTATTGCGCTGGAAAATGCGGTTCCATTCGAAATCAGGCTTGCTGAAGAGACCGTAGCGCTCGCCAAACGTCTCATGAATATGTTTTGCCAGCAGAACCATATCCCTGGCCGTCGTCTTGCTGACCTGATCAGGGAGACCTGTGGAGTTGGCGAAGGTGCTGCCGCTCATACCCAGTACACCAGCACGCTCGGTCATGCGTTTGGCAAAGGCGGCATCTGAACCCGCCATGCCTTCTGCCACGATGATGCAGCCGTCATTGGCGTTCTGCACGATGATACCGGTCAGCAAATCATTGACGCTGATAGACGATTTCAGCCCCGCAAACATGGTCGAAGTGCGCGAAGGTGCACCGCCCGTGCGCCAGGCATATTCTGAAACCGGATAGCTGGTGTCCGCACTTATTTGGCCCTTGGAGAGCGCATCCGTTACGACCTCGACCGTCATAAGTTTGGCCAGCGAAGCGGGTGGGAATGCCGTATTTNCGTTGGTTGCCAGCAGAACCGTGCCCGTCTCGGCGTCGATCATATAGGCTTGCTGCGCCTTGATGGCGATGGTGGCCGATTGCGCCAAAGCAATCGCAGGAGCCGCAGCCAGACAAGCGGCTGCGATGACAAGCGTACAAAGATGTCGATAAGTAGGTTTGCACATCAAACGTCAGCCCGTCAGTCTGTAACACTTTGTCTGTGCAGATGATCCAACGCCCTGCCGGTATCTGCGGCAGGGTTTATCAGAATCACTACGCAATTTTGGATAATATGCGAGTGGCGGTCTGAAAGGGCAAAAATCAGCGGGTTTTGCCCTGCTTGTTTTTCACGAAGCTGAGAATGGATTGTTCGGTCAGAGCACCGCGCTTGACAAGAACCTTGTCGAATGCGCTGGCAGCTTGGGAGACCGGTGCCTCTTCGGAATAAGCTGCGGCAAATCTGCCAGCGGGCGTTGGCGCACGCAGGAAGTTACCCTCTGGCCGCTCGGTTATGAAGGGGCCGATTTCGGGCAGAATCACAAACTCCTCATTACCCTGCCCCATGACGGGTGCCGGACCGTTGACCAGCGGCATCGCCTGGAGCGCGTGGTTGGTTTTGGAACCTACTAGTGCCGTCTGTGCAGAACCACCATAGGCAGCGCTCTGCGGAATTGGGAGATTGGATCGTGAAGCTGACGCAACCATTACACCGGTTGCGATCTGTCCTTCAGGGTTGATACCCGGATTACGCGATCCTTTAGGCGAATAGGATGCCATCAGATAGGGCATGTCGTGACCATCGAGCGGCGCGCGGCCAACATACTGGACGCGAACGCTGGCCGTGCCGGTCGCTTTCATATCCAGAAGATCTGCGGTCTTGCTCGATACGTCGATCAAACGGCCTTCGTGGAAAGGGCCACGGTCATTGACGCGAACGATAACGGAAGAGCCATTGTTCAGATTGGTAACGCGGGCATAGCTTGGAAGCGGAAAAGTCGGGTGCGCAGCAGACAGGTGTTCCTTGTCATAAGCTTCGCCGTTGGCCGTCAGGCGCCCATGGAACGCGGAGCCGTACCAGGACGCGAGGCCAGACTTATCGTAGTTCTGCTCTTCCTTGGGGAAATAGCGACGGCCTTTGACCGTGTAGGCTTTACCAACCAGAAATCGCCCGCCGCCCTTGGGAACATTGGCACCTTCGGCAACCCGTGGGCTAGCCTTCACGCCGTACTCGGACTCGGAAAAATATTCCTTGCTACGCTTCGGCTTCGTTTCGGTTTTTGATGTCGTAGAACAGGATGCGGTCGCTGCGCAAAGAACGGCAATGCCGAGCCATTTCGCGCTCACACCGACTTTCGTAACGGTATTGTTCAAATCCACGCCCCGTGCTGCATTGTGTCGCATTTTACACGACACCCCTCAAGCTTCGATAATCATGCCCGTGACATCGAAGCACCTAACAGCCGCTTAATCTTGCCCGCAACATGGCAAAATTACGAACGCTCCTCTCAGATTAGGTAAAATTGTAATCAACGTGGTTAGCCGTTGGTTAACGAGGCGCCCTCCTTTTGCGCACCAAAATGGCTGTGAGGATGGATTGACGAGACAGAGCAAACAGTTATAAAGCGTCGCGTAACACGGATGGGTGTCCGAGTGGTTTAAGGAACCGGTCTTGAAAACCGGCGTGCGTGAGAGCGTACCGTGGGTTCGAATCCNACCCCATCTGCCATATTTNCCGTTTGTTATTACAAACCGCTGTCACAGTCGCGAAGCCGAGAATCGGAAATTTTATCATACTATTTTTTTNGAAAAAGTTGCGCGTGGTGTTGTCTGCAAGCATTGGCGACGTTTGCGCGTGCATTTATAAGGTCCAACAAACGACGATTCTTGAAAGGCCTTGATATGTGGATTGAAGTGACAGCGGTTAGCAACAACCAGAAATTCGCCATCAACTTCGATCACGTCACGCAGATATCGCCGCTTGTCCAAGGCACGCTTATTCTACGGGCTGGTAATGAGCGCGTGCAGGTCATGGAAAGCTACGATTACATCGTTGCCCGCCTTCATGCCACAGCGCCTAAGTAAGTCAGATCTTCGCATACACCGCTATCAGCGCTAGAACTGCCGGCATCGCTTGAATGAACAGTATTTTTTCTGTTCGCCGTCACGGCGCCAAAAATACCGGCGATGAAAATGCAAGCAAGGAAGAAGATCGCAATGCCGCGGCTCTCCTCGCCTTGCATCAGACCCCAAAACAAACCGGCAGCAAGAAAGCCATTGTAAAGCCCTTGGTTAGCAGCAAGGACTTTGGTCGATTCAGCAAATTCAGGCGAAAGCCGAAAGGCTCTGCGACCTGCCGGTTTCGTCCACAGTGCCATTTGCAACACAAGAATATAACAATGCAAAAGGCCAATCATCGCAATCAGAGCGTTGGCAATCAAGTTTCGTCCTCCCGGGCTTGCAACAAAAACCGATTGAAAGACGAAAAGTGATCTGGGTGCAATGCAGCCTATGGTTTCAGCAATACTTTTCCTGTCTTGCCTGAGCCGAGAGACGCTTTTACAGCTGCGGATATGTCCGCCAGTTCATAGATGTCTTCGACAGGCAACTGGATTGTTCCATTTGCAACAAGCTGGATCAATTCGCCGATCAGGCGGCGCCTGTCATCGGCTGGCATCGAGCCGATGACCGTGCTGCCCCAGAACCCCTTGATTGTCAGCTGCTTGAAGATAACCGGACCCGATGAAATTTGCATCGGCTCTCCCGTCATGCTTCCGAAGGATACTAGAAGGCCTTCATCCCNTAAAAGCTCGGCGATATCGTTGCTGGCTGTGCCGCCAATCGAATCGACACCGGCGCGAATGGGCTTGTCGCCGGTTAATTGACGCACCTCGTCTTTCCAATCATCACCTGCTGTAGACACACCATTGACGATTCCAAGTTCCGCAAGTTCTTCAACTCCCTCATCCCGACGAACGAGGTTGATGACGTTGATGCCGCGTGCCTGCGCAAGCATCGCGACCGCCTTGCCAACCGCGCCATTGGCGGTGTTCTGAATGATCCAGTCATTCTTTNCGACACCTAGAAATTCCAAGAGTGTGATGGCGCTGAACGGCATGGCGATGAGTTGAGCAGCCGCTTCATCCGAGATCGTATCGGGAACGGGTACGACGCCAGAGGCCGTAGCCAGAAAATATTCGGCCCAGGAGCCGTGAACGCCTGCGGCGGCAACCCGCTTTCCGACCAGTGACTGATCACCGCCCTTGCCTATAGCATCGACGATGCCAACGGCTTCACTACCACCGATAGCGCCGGGCAGTGGTGGTTTGTATCCATAGTTTCCCCGAACTGTCCAAAGATCGTGGTTATGAATGGGCGATAGCAACGTGCGAATGCGCAATTGGCCCTCACCCGGCTGCGGAACGGGCGAATCCCTTAACTGAAGAACGTCCTGCGGGTCACCAAAAACGTCGTGGGTTGCGCTACGCATAAGATTTNCCTTTTTGATGGATGTCCAAGAGTCTCGAAACAATGAGGCATTGCTATGAAGCATGGATCGAGATCGACAGCATGAAAACAAAAAAGCCGACCCAAGGGCCGGCTCTCGTTTTTTTNCGATTAAGTACGCCTTATTGGCAGACGCGCATGCTTTCCATGTGCCAGCCGCCATCATAGGCGTTGCGAACCTGCCGGTCCTCAAACCAGCAACGTGGCGGTGGTGGTGGGGGCTCAACGTAACGAGGACCACTATCACGTGCCAACGCACCGCCGATGAGACCACCCAAAACACCGGCCGCGATGCCGCCAGCGATGACACGGCCATTGTCATGGTCGCGATGTCTGCGCGGTGGGTCGCGATATGGTGGTGGCGGAGGACCGCGACGATCATAGCGATAGGGGCCGTCATAATACTGCGCTGATGCGGTCTGAACGCTGGCCAGAACTGCGCCACTCGCGATAACACCAGCAAGCATTGTCAGAAGAATTTTTTNCATAGCGGGCCTCTCCATGTGAGCCGAACCGTTACCGGGTAGCGTCTCAATATGCTCCAAAAATGGCACGCCACTGATGAACAAGTTCTGAACGCTAAATTCACCATGCCTTTATATTCTTTAAATCGGACTGGAGTACCGTTCGCAGGCACACTGGCCTTTCGCAGTTTGCAGATCGACGGTATCTCAAACTGGCTTCCTCCACGGGAGGAGCTCCCAAGTCCTGAAAGCCAATCAGGCGAAACTTTAGCCCCGCCTCTTGGTGGGGCCTTTTTTATGGCAATTAACATCCTCGATGAAANTATGTCACATTTCCTGACGTTTTTATCTCGTAGAGCGTACCGATATCGTAACGACTGCACTACCAGCCACATCCCGTTTTTGAATATGAGAAGATTATCGCTCAAGGGCATTGCCCGATTTTTCCCCGAGCGAACAACCTGCCCCGCCACTTTGCGGGGCTTTTTTGTAAATGACGGTTCTATTCGTTCTAAATACGGGTCGGAACGACCACGTCCACACCCGGACCATAAGGCTTTTCACGGCCATGATCTCGCAATATATCGTTGAACAGATCGATAATGGCGGCTGGCATGTTCCGCTCGAAATCATCGAATAACTCCGTTGCCCTGTTCCAGGAATAGATGGCGGCGAGTGTCAAGATCAGCAGCAACAGCCAAGGCCAGAGCGGCTTTTTACGGTGCGGCCTGCCCTTGATATCGTTGTTGTCGACCATCGTCATGCCGTCCTCTCAAGCGCAAAAGCACTAGTTTCGACTCCGCCGAGGCTCCCCGCCTGGCGCATAGGTCGCCTTTTGCAGAAACCGGAAANTGCTGCCGCACTGTGCACATCGTATCATGTATTCGGCGGGGTTTCTGGAAGGACGCTCCGCCCGAAATCCCTGCGGCATCTCGTCTATACGAAAATCGACGTCGGTATTCCGCTTTTCATCCTGCTCCGAGGCTTCGGCAAANCCGCTATGGCCGCATTTNGCACATTCGAGTTTGCGGGAATATCGGTCACGCGAAGCCATGGTTTATCCTTTGTTTCGGGACAGGTAGCAATCTGCTTGCGGCAGTTCAATACACGTCACCTTTAGAATATCTCATTTCCCGCACCGAATGCACATCTGCGTGGAAGGCCCGTGCGACCTCCCCCTGCTCCGTTTTCGATCAAAGACCGCATTTTATCCGCTTCAGATACCATTCATAAACCACTTGGTAACGCCATGGTTCTAAGGTTGGCGTCTGAAAAAGTCTGGCGGGGCGTGTCGGACGGAACCTGTGGCATGCGATTAAAGAGTTCAACCGTGTTCAAAAAACTATCTGAGGCACTAGGGCGCACGGCAGGCGCTTCGTCTTTCGTGAAAGTTTTCATGTTTGCAATGGCAATGGCGACGGCAACTGCCGCCGCCACCCAGGTTGCGAATGCTGACCCCAAATTTGCGGGCATCGTTGTTGATGCCAAGACCGGCAAGGTTCTTTATGGTGAAGACCCTGATGGCTTGCGCTATCCAGCATCACTAACCAAGATGATGACCCTGTATCTGACGTTCGAAGCGTTGAATTCAGGTCGGCTCTCTTTGAATTCGATGGTTCCTATATCGGCGAATGCCGCCAAGGAACCTCCATCCAAGCTGGGCGTGCGCGCTGGCGGTAGCATTACCGTGGAGCAGGCAATTCTCGCCCTCGTGACCCGTTCTGCCAACGATGTTGCGACAGCTCTGGGTGAATTGATCGGCGGCAACGAAGAACGTTTCGGGCGCATCATGACGGCGAAAGCCCGTGCTCTGGGCATGACCCGCACGACCTATCGCAACGCACATGGCCTGCCAAATACGGCTCAAATGACGACGGCACGCGACCAAGCTCGGTTGAGCGTCGCGCTACGCCAGCATTTCCCGCAATATTACGGGTATTTCAACACCCGCACCTTCAATTTCGGCAAGCAGGTCATCGGCAACCACAATCGTCTGGTTGGCACCGTTCGCGGCGTTGATGGTATCAAGACGGGCTACACCCGTGCGGCAGGGAGCAATCTGGCAACTTCGGCCCAACTCGACGGTCGTTCCATCGTCGCTGTTGTTCTTGGCGGTCGCTCCAGTGCTGCCCGCGATGCAACGATGCGCAAGCTTGTGGCGCAATACCTTCCTCAGGCTTCACGTGGCGGTAACAGCAACCTGATTGCGTCGACACCGACCATGCGGATTGAAGAGCCGGTGGCTGTTGCTGCAACGACGCAAGCATATACGCCGTCTGCGGGTCTTCCCAATGCTGGCCCCGTTCCGCAGGCACGCTATGCCGACGAGACACCTGTATCCGCTTTCGCTCCAAGCCAGGCCAATGCAGCAGTCACGGCCATGGATGTAGCAACACGTGGAAAGCCTCCGGCCAACCTCACTCCACCTGTCGACATGCGGCCTGATCGTTCAATGGTGACCAATTCCACCAAGGTGGACAACATCGTTACTGCGTCCACCACCCCAGCTCCTTCGGGAACAGGCAAAGCAGGTTGGGTTATCCAGATCGGTGCGTCTCCAGACGAAGGCTCCGCCCGTAACCTGCTTCAGGCAGCGCAGGACAAAGGTGGCATCTCGCTCCGTTCGGCCAAGCCCTTTACGGTCGCCTTCAATAAGGATGGCGCCCAGATGTTCCGCGCTCGCTTCGGTGGCTTTGGTGGCCAGAATGAAGCGGTCAATGCATGTAATGCTTTGAAGAAGAAAGGCATCAGCTGCTGGGCATCGCTCCAGTAAGCGGAAGACGGTTTCAGGGGCCGGTAGGATGAAAATACAGATTACCGGTTCCACTCCTCGAATTGTATTGTGTAACGAGGCTTTCCAGATGGCGATCAACGAAAACTATTCGGACATTGCGGCAGGTAAAGGCAGACAGCAAAGTCTTTCCGTACTGCATCCGATCCATGAAGCGGCGATGAGAATCGCCGACCTGGGCTTGAACAAATCGCGACACAAGACCCGCGATCTCGTGAATTTGTTACTGTCCCATGGCGCTCGCGCTTGGCGCAGCAACCAGCCCGAAGCGAAAATACACCTTCATATCGCGTCGAAATCAGGTCGTGGTGCAATCCATTTGCGCCTGCGTTAAACCTTTCAAGTCATTAAAAAAGCCCTGCGAAATCGACGTTTCGCAGGGCTTTTTATTTNGTAGATTATGATAACGATAGCGGCGGGACCCTCACTGGCCCGCCGCCACTGTCTTATACGCCCTCGCCGTCACCTTCAGGTGCTGCACCGGCATTTGTCTCGATACCGTCGGTTTCAGCGTCGCTCAAAGTCTCGACATCATCATCGCCTTCAGGTTCGTTGATACGTTCGACGGACACGACCTTTTCGTCCTTCGCAGTAGAGAAGATCGTCACGCCCTTCGTGGCGCGGCTTGCAAAGCGAATACCGCCGACGGGAACGCGGATCAGCTGACCACCATCGGAAACCAGCATGATCTGGTCTTTCTCATCGACCGGGAAGGCTGCAACCAGTTCACCGATTTCCGCCGTCTTGGACGTATCGGTTGCGCGGATGCCCTTACCACCACGGCCCGAGGTGCGGAAGTCATATGAAGAGGAGCGCTTGCCGAAGCCTTTTTCCGAAACCGTCAGAACGAACTGCTCTTGTGACTTGAGGAACTGGTAGCGTTCTTCGGTGAGGTGGCCCTCTTCCGTCACTTCTTCACCGACCAGTGCGATCTCCTCGGCGTCGGTCTCACCCGTCAGGGCACGGCGTTCAGCAGCGGCGCGCTTGAGGTAAGCTGCACGCTCCCATGGCTCTGCATTGACGTGGCTGACAATCGTCATCGAAATGATGCGATCACCCGTTCCGAGATTAATACCGCGAACACCGACCGAATTACGACCCGCAAACACACGCACATCATCAACAGGGAAGCGAATGCACTGGCCGAGCGCCGTCGTCAGCAGAACGTCATCGCCTGCCACTTCGCCAAGAGCATCCGGACCGGTGCAGGTTTCGACGGAGAGGATTTCGTCACCCTCTTCATCCAGCTTCATGGCGATTTTGCCGTTGCGGTTGACTTGAACGAAATCGGACAACTTGTTGCGGCGTACCGTTCCACGGGTTGTGGAGAACATGACGTCGAGTGTTTCCCACGTCGTCTCGTCTTCCGGCAATGGCATGATGGTGGTGATGCGTTCGCCAGCCGCCAATGGCAGCATATTGATCAGCGCCTTGCCCTTGGACTGCGGAGTGCCGATTGGCAGACGCCAGACCTTTTCCTTGTAGACGATGCCACGTGAGGAGAAGAACAGCACAGGTGTATGGGTGTTTGCCACGAACAGACGGTTGACGAAATCCGCATCGCGGGTCGCCATGCCGGAACGGCCTTTGCCGCCGCGACGCTGTGCGCGGTAGGTCGTCAACGGTACGCGCTTGATGTAACCAAGATGCGAAACCGTTACGACCATATCTTCACGGGCGATGAGATCTTCATCGTCCATATCAGGACCGCCTTCAACGATCTGACTGCGGCGTGGCGTGCCGAACTCATCCCTGACAGCAGCCAGCTCATCCTTGACGATCTGCTGAATACGAATGCGCGAGGACAAAATGTCGAGATATTCACTGATCTCGGCGCCGATCTTGTTCAGCTCATCACTGATTTCATCACGGCCCAGAGCTGTCAGTCGAGCAAGACGCAATTCGAGAATAGCGCGTGCCTGCTCTTCAGACAAGTTGTAGGTCTTGTCTTCATTGATGCGATGGCGCGGGTCGTCGATCAGAAGGATCAGGCTTTCCACGTCAGATGCCGGCCAGCGGCGAGTCATCAACTGTTCACGCGCCGTCGCCGGGTCCGGTGCCTGGCGGATAACACGAATGACTTCATCGATATTGGCAACCGCAATCGCCAGACCAACCAGCACATGCGCGCGGTCACGCGCTTTGCGCAGCAGGTACTTCGTGCGGCGGCTGACGACTTCTTCGCGGAAGGAAACGAAAGCGCGCAGCATATCCAGAAGCGTCATCTGCTCCGGCTTGCCGCCATTCAGCGCCACCATGTTACAGCCGAAAGACGTCTGCAACGGTGTGTAACGGTAAAGCTGGTTCAGAATAACTTCGGCATTGGCATCGCGCTTCAATTCCACGACGACGCGATAGCCTTGACGGTCAGACTCGTCGCGAAGGTCGGAAATGCCCTCGACGCGCTTGTCCTTGACCAATTCGGCCATTTTTNCGATCATCGACGACTTGTTCACCTGGAAAGGAACTTCGGTGATGATGATCTGCTCGCGGTCGCCACGCATAGGCTCGATGGTAGCACGACCACGCATGATCACTGAGCCGCGGCCCGTTTCATAGGCGGAGCGAATGCCGGACCGTCCAAGAATGAATGCACCCGTCGGAAAATCCGGGCCGGGAATGATTTCCATCATTTCCGGCAATTCGATTTCCGGGTTGTCGATCAAAGCGATAGAGCCGTTGATGACTTCGGTCAGATTGTGCGGCGGAATGTTGGTTGCCATGCCGACGGCGATGCCGCCTGCGCCGTTGACCAGAAGGTTGGGGAACTTGGCAGGAACCACGACGGGCTCCGACATGGTGCCGTCATAGTTGTCGCGGAAATCGACTGTTTCCTTGTCGAGATCGTCGAGCAGCGCGTGTGCCACCTTCTCGAGACGGCATTCGGTATAACGCTGGGCGGCCGGCGGGTCTCCGTCGATAGAGCCGAAATTGCCCTGACCGTCGATCAGCGGCATGCGCAGCGACCAGTCCTGGGCCATACGGGCCAAGGCGTCATAGATCGCGGAGTCGCCGTGCGGGTGGTATTTACCCATCACGTCACCGGTCACGCGGGCGGACTTGACGTATTTCTTGTTCCAGTCGAGACCGAGTTCGTTCATCCCGTAAAGAATTCGGCGATGAACGGGCTTCAGTCCATCGCGAACGTCTGGAAGTGCACGGCTGACGATAACGCTCATGGCGTAATCGAGATACGACCGCTGCATTTCCTCGATGATGGAAATCGGCTCAATGCCTGGCGGAAGCTTTCCGCCGCCTGGGGGGCTCTGGTCAGTCAAATCGGATCACATTCTATGTTAAGAATCGGATGGATTTTTATAGCGGAAACAGCACGAAAGCGCCAATTTCCAGCGCGGTTTTGAACAGTCTTTNGCGTCATTTGCAAGACGATGCACAGTTTTATCCCTGAGCATGGCGAAAACGGATGGATCAGGGTTCCAAACGGATGCAGACTTACCTACCATAGCACGAAAAATCGACCTGAGACCGAGGCGTTTGCCTTGATTTNCCAGGATGGATGGCGGGGACACATGGCAAGCACCGAACTTCTTCTCAACGCACTCACCACGATGCTTGTCACGCTAGACCCGCCCGGTCTCGCGCCTGTCTTTCTGGCCCTTACGGTTGGCATGACGCGCGCCCAACGTGGTCAGGTCGCCCTTCGCGGCTCGATCATCGCTTTCGGCATCCTTACCATGTTTGCGCTGTTCGGGTCGTCCATTCTGGATATGCTTGGTATCTCGCTGGGCGCCTTCCGCATTTCCGGCGGCATGCTGCTGTTCTGGATCTCGTTCGAAATGATTTTCGAAAAACGGCAGGAGCGTAAAGAAAAGACCTCGGAAGTGGCGATTACGCTGGATCACATGCAGAACATCGCCGTCTTCCCCTTGGCGCTACCATTGATCGCCGGACCGGGCGCAATCTCGGCCACGGTGCTGATTTCAGGGTCCATGCAAACCAGCTTTGACAAAATCCTGTTCATTCTTCTGCTGGCCTTCAGCATGCTGCTGGTTTTNCTGACACTGCTCGCCGCCGACCGGCTGGACCGTTTTCTCGGCAATACCGGTCGTGCCATCCTCACACGTCTTTTGGGCGTATTGCTAGCGGCTCTTTCGGTTCAGTTCGTGGTCGATGGCGTAAAGTCCACCATGGCTTCCTGAAAGAGACAACGCCGGATGCTCTTTTAAAACGCCAATTCACGTTGACATTCGAGAGCCTTGAGAATGCGAAATCTGCTGAACTATCGGGCTGGAGGCTATGCCGGTCAGTGATAAGAAACGTCCGCGCGCCACGGTATAGGCGCGTTGCTTGTCAAAGCCCCTCATCCGATGATGCGCGACCATCATTNCAAGGCAGTACCGATCACAACGACAAGGCAGAAGTCGTCGGTATCGGTACTCAGACGGATTTCCTCAACAAGCCTAGCTGGACGAAAGGCCGCCCAGCAGTCGGGCTAATTCGCCCTGTGCGCTGATATTGTCTGGCAGCAGCGCGCCATTGATAGGGTCGAGAACATTATGACGTACCCGGTCAAGACCGTCTCGCCGGATACGGCCATAGACAACACCATCATCATATTAGCGGAACAAGGCCCGCATTAATTCGCCGGTCGTCAGTAAACGCCAAACTCTCAGGCATCATTTCTCAGTCAGCCCTGATGATCGCGATGTTGGCAGACAAAGCCGAGAACTAGAGGGTTACCGCTTTGCCCTCAAAATCCGCTTCCAGATCGTGCCGCCCAGGAAGCGATTAAAAACAAGAAAATAAGCAACGATCAGCGCAAAGACCAAAACCGCTGGCATGCCCTGAACACTGAATCCGTCCTCCGTGCGCCCGCCAGAGACGGATGCGACGATAAAACCAAAAATCCAGAACGCAGTGAAGAAATCCAATATTGCGGCCAGCACGATACGCCAAGTCGATGGCTGGCGCGCTGGCGTCGTCGTTTCTGTCATAGCCAACCCTTGCCCCTATACGTTTTCCGATCAATCAGAACGGAATATCATCGTCCATATCATTGGAGAAATTACCAGCTGGTTGGCCACCACGGGAAGCGCCGCCGCGCGCAGGCTGGTCATTACCGCCACCGTAATTTCCGCTGCCGCCTCCATAGGATGCGCCACCACCAAAGTCGTCACCGCCACGGTTGCCAGCACCACCACCTTCGCCACGGCCATCCAGCATCGTCAGCGTGGAGTTGAAGCCCTGCAACACAATTTCCGTGGAGTAACGGTCATTGCCGGTCTGGTCTTGCCACTTACGGGTCTGAAGCGCGCCCTCGATGTAAAGCTTGGCGCCCTTTTTCACATATTGCTCGATAACCTTGCAAAGACCTTCATTAAAGACCACGACAGAGTGCCATTCGGTCTTTTCTTTTCGCTCGCCGGACGTGCGATCACGCCAGCTTTCAGACGTCGCGATACGAAGATTTGCAATCGGGCGACCGTCTTGTGTGCGGCGAATTTCCGGATCAGCGCCGACGTTCCCGAGCAAAATTACCTTATTTACGCTGCCAGCCATCTTCTCAATCCTGTCTACCGACCCTCATGGCCAGTATTTTATCTTTAAAATCCTGGACACCATAGCCCATCGTTCGGCCTGATGTGCACCAGATGGAACGACAATCCACAAGGAATGTTCTTTCAGGTCGCTTAGTCTTGCAATTCGTTCTTATTTTGTTCTATTAAGGCTGTATTGATGAGTCAAGTGCAACGAAAAGCGGACGTGAAAAGGTTAATACATCTCGACACGCCGGTCTGCGTCATTACATAAGAGCCTGCCCCTCCCAACGAGTATCCCGAGCCTTGTCATGAGTGAATTAAAGACGATTTCGATCCGCGGCGCCCGCGAACATAATCTCAAGGGCATCGATCTGGACCTGCCACGCAACAAGCTGATCGTCATGACCGGGCTTTCGGGTTCTGGCAAATCTTCGCTTGCTTTCGATACGATCTATGCGGAAGGCCAGCGACGATATGTCGAAAGCCTGTCCGCTTACGCTCGCCAGTTTCTGGAGATGATGCAGAAGCCGGATGTCGATCAAATCGAAGGCCTGTCTCCAGCGATTTCCATCGAGCAAAAANCGACATCGCGCAATCCTCGCTCGACTGTCGGCACAGTGACGGAAATCTATGACTATATGCGCCTGCTTTTTGCGCGCGTAGGTGTTCCCTATTCGCCAGCCACCGGCCTGCCGATTGAAAGCCAGACCGTCAGCCAGATGGTCGATCGCGTACTGGCGCTAGAGGAAGGAACGCGCCTCTACATTCTCGCGCCGATGGTTCGCGGGCGTAAGGGTGAATACAAAAANGAGCTGGCAGACCTGATGAAAAAGGGCTTCCAGCGCGTAAAGGTTGACGGGCAGTTCTACGAAATTGCCGATGTCCCTGCGCTCGACAAGAAATACAAGCACGATATTGATGTCGTCGTGGACCGAGCCGTGGTGCGTCCGGATATGGCCGCGCGTCTTGCAGACAGTCTCGAAACCTCATTGAAGCTTGCAGATGGTCTCGCAGTTGCCGAATTTGCAGACAAGCCTTTACCCCCTGAAGAAACAGCGGCGGGCGGATCTGCAAACAAGTCTCTGAATGAAACGCATGAGCGTGTGCTGTTTTCGGAAAAATTCGCCTGCCCCGTCTCCGGCTTCACCATATCGGAAATCGAACCGCGTCTGTTTTCCTTCAATAATCCATTTGGTGCCTGCCCTACCTGTGATGGTCTTGGTTCGCAGCAGAAGGTGGATGTGGCACTCATCGTGCCGGAACCTGCGAGAACTCTGAAAGATGGTGCCGTGGCACCTTGGGCCAAATCATCGTCACCCTACTACAATCAGACGCTGGAAGCTTTGGGCAAGGCATTCGGGTTCAAGCTGTCCAGCCGCTGGGACGATCTGACCGACGCCGCAAAGAAGGCGATCCTGCGCGGAACCGACGACAAGATCGAGTTTCAGTATCAGGACGGCGCGCGTTCCTACAAGACGGTAAAAAACTTCGAAGGCATCGTTCCCAATCTCGAACGGCGCTGGAAGGAAACTGACAGCGCTTGGGCACGTGAAGAGATCGAACGCTATATGTCGGCAGCACCATGCCCGGCCTGCGCTGGTTATCGCCTCAAGCCGGAAGCGCTGGCTGTCAAANTCAACAAACTTCATATCGGTCAAGTCACCGAAATGTCGATCAAGCTAGCCCGAGACTGGTTTGAGGTTCTGCCCGAATCGCTGAATACTAAGCAGAATGAGATCGCAGCCCGGATTCTGAAGGAAATCCGCGAACGCCTGCGGTTCCTGAACGATGTCGGGCTGGAATATCTCAGCCTGTCACGAAATTCCGGGACCTTGTCTGGCGGTGAAAGTCAGCGCATTCGTCTTGCATCGCAGATCGGATCTGGCCTCACCGGCGTTCTCTATGTTCTGGATGAACCGTCGATCGGTTTGCATCAGCGCGATAATGCCCGCTTGCTGGACACGCTGAAACATCTGCGTGACATCGGCAACACCGTCATCGTGGTCGAGCATGATGAGGACGCCATTCTTACTGCCGATTACGTGGTTGATATCGGCCCTGCCGCTGGTATTCACGGCGGCGAAGTGATTGCTGAGGGAACGCCGCAACAGGTGATGGCCAACCCGAAGTCGCTAACGGGCAAATATCTGTCCGGTGAGTTGGGTGTCGCAGTTCCGTCAGAGCGCCGCAAGCCAAAAAANGGCAAAGAGATCAAAGTCGTCGGCGCGCGCGGCAACAATCTGAAAAATGTGACGGCGTCAGTGCCGCTTGGTGTTTTCACGGCGGTTACGGGTGTTTCAGGCGGCGGCAAGTCGACGTTCCTAATCGAGACGCTCTATAAGTCCGCGGCGCGACGCGTCATGGGCGCACGTGAAATTCCGGCAGATCATGATCGGATCGATGGTTTNGAATTTATCGACAAGGTCATCGATATCGACCAGTCGCCTATCGGCCGTACACCGCGTTCGAACCCTGCCACTTACACCGGTGCATTTACGCCGATCCGGGACTGGTTCTCCGGCCTGCCCGAGGCGAAGGCGCGTGGTTATGCACCCGGTCGCTTTTCCTTCAACGTCAAGGGCGGACGTTGCGAAGCCTGCCAGGGTGACGGCGTCATCAAAATCGAGATGCACTTCCTGCCGGATGTCTATGTGACCTGTGACGTCTGCCACGGCAAGCGCTACAATCGCGAAACGCTTGATGTCACATTCAAGAGCAAGTCGATCGCCGACGTGCTCGATATGACCGTCGAGGAAGGTGTTGAATTCTTCGCAGCCGTGCCTGCGGTGCGTGACAAATTGCAGTCGCTCTTCGATGTCGGTCTCGGCTATATCAAGGTTGGCCAGCAGGCCAACACTCTGTCGGGAGGTGAAGCGCAACGCGTGAAATTGGCCAAGGAGCTATCCAAGCGCTCGACGGGACGTACGCTCTACATCCTCGATGAGCCAACGACCGGCCTGCACTTTCACGACGTCAAGAAGCTTCTGGAGATGCTGCACGAATTGGTCGATCAGGGCAATTCCGTCGTCGTCATCGAGCACAATCTCGAAGTCATCAAGACGGCGGATTGGGTGATCGACATCGGTCCCGAAGGTGGCACCGGCGGTGGCGAAGTCGTCGCGACCGGAACGCCAGAACAGATCGTCAAGGAAAAACGCTCTTATACCGGCCAGTTCCTCAAGGAACTTCTGGAGCGCCGTTCCGATAAGAAGATACAGGCGGCAGAGTAATAGACGTTCTGACGTGCAATGGATGCGTGGAGGGAGGAAANGATGAGCAAGACAGGCACGATCCGAGCCGGTATCGGCGGTTGGACCTTTGAGCCCTGGGAAGGCACGTTCTATCCTGACAAGCTGGTAAAAAGACGCCAGCTTGAACATGCCAGCAGCCAGTTGCGAGCCATTGAGGTAAACGGCACCTATTATGGCAGCCAGAAGCCGGAAACTTTTGCCAAATGGGCATCGGAGGTGCCGGATGGCTTTATATTTTCGCTGAAGGCGAGCCGGTACGTGACCAATCGCAAGGTACTGGCTGAGGCCGGTGAATCAATGACCAAGTTTCTGACCCAGGGGTTGACCGAGCTTGGCGATCATCTCGGCCCGATCCTCTGGCAGTTCGCACCGACAAAGTCGTTCGAGCCTGATGATTTCGCAGCATTTCTCGCCTTGTTGCCGGAAAAGCAGGACGGGATGACGCTTCAGCACGTCGTTGAAGTCCGTAATCCGAGCTTTCAGGTGCCAGAATTCATCGACTTGCTTGCAAAACACAAGGTCGCCGTCGTCTGTGCCGATCATCACGACTATCCGATGCTGCCGGACGTAACGGGAGACTTCGTCTATTGCCGTCTTCAAAAGGGCGAAGACGATATCGAAACCTGCTATCCGGAAANGGACATGAAGGCTTGGAGCGAGCGGTTGAAGACCTATGCGCAAGGCGGCGCTCCCGACGATCTGCCCTTGATCGCACCTGACCGGAAAGCGGAGAAAAAAGCACGGGACGTGTTTGCATTCTTCATCACCGGCGGCAAAGTCAATGCACCGAATGGTGCGCGGTTGATGCAGACGATGGTTTAGCGCCTGTTGCTAGACCGCAATATTGCTATCGGCAATGTCGAAATTGATCGCCGCGAAAGCGGCGGTAATTACCTCTGGACCCGCGCCCGGTTTCGTTGCGTCACTCGATAAAATCTGGCGAAACCGCCTTGCGCCCGGCATGCCCTGAAACAACCCGACCATGTGCCGAGTAACGTGGTTGAGCCGACCGCCCTTCGCGATATAGTCTCTCGCATACTCCATCATCGTGTCCCGCAACGCCATCCAATCGGCATCCTGCGCCGGTTTGCCGTAAATGCTGTGATCGACATCCGCCAGTATCGACGTGTTGTGATAGGCGGCGCGCCCCAGCATGACGCCATCCATGTGCTTCAGGTGCGCTTCCGCCTGATCAAGGTCGGTAATCCCTCCATTGATCCCGATGAAAATGCCAGGATTATCCTGCTTCATCCGATATACGAGTTCGTAATCGAGCGGAGGTACGTCACGGTTTTCCTTTGGCGAAAGACCTTGTAACCACGCTTTGCGCGCATGGACCCAAACAGCGTCCGCACCGGCCTCTACCACCTTGGAGATGAAGTCCGGCAATACCGTCTCAGGTTCTTGATCATCCACGCCGATCCGGCATTTCACCGTAACAGGCACGGTCGTGACCGCCTTCATGGACGCTACGCAGCGAGCGACCGTTTCCGGTTCACGCATCAGGCAGGCGCCGAACGTGCCCGATTGCACTCGGTCGGAAGGGCAGCCGACATTCAGATTGATTTCGTCATATCCGTAACCGCTGGCAATCTTCACCGCTTCCGAAAGCTTCCCTGGGTCCGAGCCACCAAGCTGGAGCGCGACTGGATGCTCGGCTGCGTGATAGCCCAACAGCTTGTCACGCTGCCCGTAGATAATGGCGTCGGCCACGATCATTTCCGTGTACAGCAAAGCATGACTGGACAACTGCCGGTGAAGAAAACGGCACCGCGTATCCGTCCAGTCGATCATCGGCGCGACTGCAAATATCTTGCCACCGGTTGCGAGAGCTTCTTCGTACATGGATTGTGACACCTCTTTNGCGGGGCTTTTAGCGCAATGTGTGCGATAAAGCCAGTTTACTGCCGAGTGTGATTTTAAACTGGAAATTCCGGCAGAATCGCGGGACAAACATCCCCTGAAATCAGGAGCCAAGCGCTATGTCCGCGACCGTTATTCCCGTTCCTCAGTCCGTTCTTCTGCCCGTTGATGGCACGAGCGAGACATTTCCGGTGCGCCGGGTCTATTGCGTAGGGCGCAACTACGCTGATCACGCGATAGAGATGGGACATGATCCGTCCCGCGAGCCACCATTTTNCTTCCAGAAAANTGCTGAAAATCTTCTGCCNGCGGGCAATGATTTNCCCTATCCTGCCCTCTCGTCCAATGTACATTACGAAGTTGAATGCGTGGTTGCGCTGAAAAGCGGTGGATCGGACATCCCAGTGGAGCAGGCGCTTGACCATGTCTGGGGTTACGCGGTCGGCATCGATATGACGCGCCGCGACATGCAGGATGCGCTCAAGAAAATGGGCCGCTCCTGGGAAAGCGCGAAAGCTTTCGAGCATTCCGCTCCCGTTTCACCTCTCGTTCCGGCCTCCAAAATTGGTCACCCAGCCAATGGCGCTGTTTGGCTGGAGGTGAATGGCGAGCGCAAGCAATCCGGCGATCTCGACCAGATGATCTGGAAANCAGCGGAAATCATCGCCGAACTGTCGAAGCTTTTCACGCTCGCAGCAGGTGATGTTATCATGACCGGCACGCCCGCTGGCGTCGGTCCCATCGTTGTCGGTGATCGTATCGATTGTGGCGTTGGCGGCATCGGCACCTTGTCGGTCAAGATCGTCTGAAACGGAGGAAAACCATGCCGCTTTATCGCCTCGGCGAACGCGTCCCCAAAACCCCGGATCATGACCGCTACTGGGTGGCACCCGATGCCAATGTTATCGGGTCTGTCACGTTGGGAGAGGATGTCGGCATATGGTTCGGCGCGACGCTGCGGGGAGACAACGAACCTGTAACGGTCGGGCGCGGTAGCAACATTCAGGAAGGTGTCATGGTGCATGCCGATCCCGGTTTNCCCGCAACGATCGGTGAAGGCTGCACCATTGGTCACCACGCGATCATTCACGGCTGCACGATTGGCGATAACTCGCTTGTCGGCATGGGCGCCACCGTGCTGAATGGGGCGAAGATCGGCAAGAACTGTCTCATCGGTGCCAATGCTTTGGTGACGGAAGGCAAGGAATTTCCTGACAACTCACTGATCGTCGGCTCACCTGCACGCGCTATTCGCACTCTCGATGACGCGGCTGTCGCAGCCTTAACGCAGTCTGCCAAAAATTACGTGCGCAACTGGCAACGCTTTGCAAAAGATCTGCAGCCGCTCTAGGACGCGCACGCCTCGCACAGTCCGCGAATTTCTATTGTGGTCTTTTCAGCTTTGAACTTCTGGCTTTTTGCCCAGTGGCCCAAGCTGTGATCGACCTGATGATCATGAAACTCCGTGACTTGGCCACAGGCATTGCAGATGGCAAACGCCACACTTCCATGATGATGCGTACAGCAATCTGTTTGCGTGTGAGCGCAAGCGACGAAAGCATTGAGACTTTCCAGGCGGTGAACCAGCCCCAATTCAATCAGCTTTTCCAGCGCCCGATAGACCTGCAGGGNCGCTCGAAAGCCGGCATCACGCAGCTTGTCGAGAATGACATAGGCGCTGAGTGGTGCCTGCGTGCGCGACAGCGCGTCATATACCAGCGACTGGTTGCGGGTGAGATTTGGTGTGGTCATGAGCGGCCTCCTTGCTCCGCCTTGCGCAGAAATCCGGGCGCAGGCAAGAGACTCAAGATGAAANGCATAACAGCGGCAACAACGATGGATGGCCCTGACGGCGTGTCGTATTGCAATGAGCCCATCAGCCCTGCAATGACCGCGACAGCGCCGATCACGGATGCCAGAACCGCCATGATTTCTGGCGTAGCAGAAAACCGGCGAGCTGTGGCGGCGGGTATGATCAGAAGCGACGTGATCAGCATGATGCCGACAATCTTCATCGCAATGGCGATGACCAGAGCCATAAGCAACATGAAAAGCAGCTTGGAGCGCTCGGGACGCATGCCCTCGGCTTCCGCAAGTTCTGCATTGACAGTGGACGCCAGCAACGGCTTCCACAAATAGACGATCGCCAAAAGTACGATGATGCCGCCACCCCATATTAATTGGATATCGGACACGGACACGGCCAGAATGTCACCGAACAGGAATGCCACGAGATCGATACGAACCCAGGTCATGAAGGCGACGATGACGAGACCGAAGGCGAGCGCGGAGTGTGAGAGAATGCCAAGCAGCGCATCGGACGATAAAGCCTGACGCTTTNGCAGGAATAGCAGAATCAGAGACACGACCGACGCGACGATAAAGACACTGACGATCAGGTTGAGTTGGAACAGCAGGGAAAGTGCGACGCCCAGAAGCGCGGAATGCGCCATTGTATCGCCGAAATAGGCCATGCGCCGCCAAACGACGAAACAGCCGAGTGGGCCAGCCATTAATGCCACGCCCACGCCCGCGACGATGGCACGGACGAAGAAATCGTCAAACATGCTTGGCTCCGTGGCTGTGCTGTCCATGATCATGGTGCTGGTTAGCGCATCCATGACTATCTTCCGCATGTTCGAGATCATGGTGGTGGCCGTCATCGGGGTGACAATGATCTGTCAGCGTTCCATCGGCATGCTGCACGCGACCGTCTGGAAGATGCGTGTGGTCGTGCTGGTGGCTGTAANTGGCAAGTCCCTTCCCCGCAGCGCCGCCGAACAGACGCATATATTCAGCACTCCGGCTAACTGCTTGCGGCGTGCCGCGGCAGCAGACATGCCCGTTCAGGCAAATGACGGTATCCGTCTCAGCCATGACGATGTGCAGATCATGCGAGATCAGCAGAATACCGCAGCCTGTGGAATTTCGGATGTTTTTGATGAGGTCATAGAGGGCGATCTCACCCGAGAAATCCACCCCTTGCACTGGCTCATCCAGCACCAGCAGATCAGGCTTGCGGGCAATTGCGCGAGCCAGCAACGCACGTTGAAACTCGCCGCCAGACAAATGCTGTACCTCTGCTTTNGCTAGATGAGCAATGCCGGTGGCATCAAGAGCCGCTTCGATTTCGCCCACAGGCAATTTCCCGGTCAGGGTCATTAACCGCTGAACAGTCAGTGGCATCGTCCAATCGACGGACAATTTTTGCGGCACATAGCCGACTTTCAATCCGGCAATGCGCGCAACACTACCCTCGTCCGGCTTTAAAACGCCAGTCGACATTTTTGCACTGGTCGATTTGCCAGAGCCATTCGGGCCGATCAGGGTGACGATTTCACCACGACGAACGGAAAACTCCACGCCCCGCACCAGCCAGCGGCCGTTTCGTTTTACGCCCGCATTGGAAAGTGAAACGAGATCGTTGTCATTCCGGGCCGGAGAATGAAGCATATGTTTTNCCAATTGTCGCTGTTGCCTAAGGCTATTGCATACGTTATAGCGTTACGCAACATATGTAATAACATAACATACGCATACAAGTGGAGCTTACGAATGAAGACTATCGCCGCCATCCTCCTCGCTTCCGCTGCCATGATCGCGTCTTCCAACGCCATGGCTGCACCGAACGTGGTGGTTTCGATCAAGCCCATCCACTCTCTCGTTGCTGCAATCATGCAAGGAGTGGGCGACCCGACATTGATCGTGGATGGCGGCGCCTCCCCTCATACCTACAGCCTGAAACCCTCCAATGCCAAGGCCATCGAAAGCGCCGACGTGGTGTTCTGGGTTGGCGATGGGCTGGAAAAGTTTCTCGAAAANCCGCTTCAGTCACTGGCAGGAAAGGCAACAGTTGTGGAACTGGATGACGCAAAAGGCATCGAAAAACTGAAGTTCCGGGAGGGCGGTCCGTTCGAAGCCCATGACCACAGCGAGCACGAAGGCGACGATCATGCTCACGAGACAGGTCATGATCATGCGCATGGGGAAGACCACAAGCATGAGGCAGAACATAAGCACGACGACGGACACGGCCACGATCATGACGAGGGTGAGTACGACATGCATCTTTGGCTTGATCCCGAAAATGCAAAAGCCATGGCCGTTGAAATTGGCAAGACGCTGATGACGGCCGATCCCGCCAACGCCCAAACCTATCAGGACAACACCAAAAAGTTGGTCGATAACATCGACGCTCTCGACAAGGAAATCGTTGCGACCGTGGCGCCGATCAAGGACAAGCCCTTCGTGGTCTTCCATGATGCCTATCAGTATTTNGAGCATCGCTATGGCGTGAAGACCGCCGGCTCGATAACCGTCAGCCCGGAAAACACACCCGGTGCTGACCGCATCAAGCAAATCCATGCCAAGGTGAAAGCGCTGAACGCCACATGCGTTTTCGCAGAACCCCAGTTCGAGCCGAAGCTTGTCAACGTCGTCATAGAAGGCACCAATGCCAAGTCCGGCACACTTGATCCTGAAGCGGGAACCCTGAAAGCCGGCCCTGATCTCTACTTCCAGATGATGCGCAATATCGCCACATCCTTGAAAGAATGCCTTTCGTAAATCGGACTTGATGTGGAAGGTGGCGCTTGCCGCCTTTCATTTTAACTATCAATGTAATACTATTACAATAGGATTTCACAATGGCTGGAAAACTGCCTGTAACTGTCTTGTCGGGATTTCTTGGTGCCGGAAAAACCACTCTTCTCAACCACATTTTAAGCAATCGCGAAGGGCTTCGCGTCGCCGTAATCGTCAATGACATGAGCGAGGTCAATATCGACGCCGCGCTGATCAGGGATGGTGACGCCAATCTTTCCCGCACGCAGGAGCAGTTGGTGGAAATGACCAATGGCTGCATCTGCTGCACTTTGCGGGACGATCTGCTGAATGAGGTTCGGCAATTGGCCGAGCAGGACAGGTTCGATTATCTCCTGATCGAATCCACAGGCATCGCAGAACCCCTGCCCGTTGCCGCAACGTTCGATTTCCGTGATGAAGACGGAAACAGCCTCTCTGACGTTGCAAAGCTGGATACGATGGTGACGGTCGTTGATTGCGCCAATCTGCTCAAGGATTATGGCTCAGCAGACTTTCTGGCGGATCGTGGCGAGACAGCGGGTGACGGCGACAATCGAACATTGATCGACTTGCTGGTGGAGCAGATCGAGTTCGCCAATGTCGTCATATTGAACAAGGTTTCCACCGCCACGGAGACCGAGCGAGATGCCGCCCGAAAGATCATTATCGGCCTCAATCCGGATGCAAAAATGATCGAAGCGGACTTCGGCAGGGTTGAGCCCAAGCGCGTTTTGGGCACAGGTCTTTTTGATTTTGCAGAGGCTGAAACGCACCCACTGTGGTTCAAGGAACTGCATGGCTTCAAGCAGCACATTCCTGAAACCGAAGAATACGGCATTCGTTCATTCGTCTACAGGGCAAAACGCCCATTCGATCCTGCACGCTTTCATGACTTCATCAACCGCGAATGGCCCGGGGTTATCCGCGCCAAGGGATTTTTCTGGCTGGCCACGAGACCCGACCATGTTGGAGAAATAAGCCAGGCCGGCGCGCAGGTGAAGACAGGAAAGATGGGGCTGTGGTGGTCATCCGTACCCAAACAGCGATGGCCGGAAGACCCGGGTTTCGAGCGGATGCTTCAACCTTACATGGATAATGTATGGGGAGACCGGCGGCAGGAAATTGTCTTTATCGGTGCCGACCCCATGAAGGAGGACGAACTTCGCGCAGCACTTGATCAATGTCTGGTCGACGCAAAGGTATTTACGCCGACCGCATGGCGTCATCTTAAAGATCCGTTCCCAGACTGGAACTGGAAAGCGGCATGAGAAAGGTATCGAACTTCCACTGCACGGATGTTACGGATGATACCTCCTCAAACGAAGACTGCGGCCATGGGGNATATCCACGACCGCAGGTGACGTCGCACGACGGCTTAGCGCGCGCCGGACAGTCCGATGATAATGCCGTTAGCAACGTTGATCAGAAGGTACTGATTGTTGACGCGAACCCAGCGCTGACCCCTACCAGGCTCTCTCAGGCTATGGCGGCGATAATCACGGCGATCGATAATGTTACGACGTTCCGCCGCAGATAGGCGCTGACCGCGATCCCAGCGATGCTTCTTGATGATCACCTTCTTGGTGGTCACAGTTCGTTCCATCGTTCTGTGGCCTGGGCGGTCATCATGACGGCTCTGTGCCTGCGCCATAGGGGCTGCGAGAACGGTAGCGGCAATGAGAATGGAGAAGAGCTTTTTCATGGATGCTTCCTTTCGTGAAGTGATGACACGACATTATCGTCACACGGATGAACGGAAACTGAACTTTGAAATTACAATTCTGTAATGGTTCTTAATGCTTAGCTGGATCAATTAAAGTTTACATTCAAANTCAATCAACGAAAAGCCGCCCTGATAGACATCAGGGCGGCGTGGTTTTATTTTTTAAGTTCTGCGGATTTGGCCCATAGATTGATGTCCGCATCCTTAGCGAAGCGGTCAATTTCTGCCAGTTCCTCCACGGTGAAGTCGGGCTTATCGAGGGCCTTGACGCAATCTTCGACCTGCTCCGGACGGCTGGCACCAATCAACGCCGTGGTAATTCGCCCACCGCGCAGCACCCAGGCAAGTGCCATCTGCGCCAACGTCTGGCCACGGCGTTCAGCAATCGCGTTCAGCCCACGGATGTTCTCGATGTTACGTTCATTGAGGAACGCAGGGTTCAGAGATTTTCCTTGGCTGGCGCGGCTCGTGTCTGGCACACCGCCCAGATACTTCGTCGTCAACATGCCCTGAGCCAGCGGAGAGAACACGATTGATCCGATGCCAAGCTCTTCTAATGTATCGACGAGACCGTCTTCCTCAATCCACCGGTTGATCATCGAGTAGCTGGGCTGATGAATGATACACGGGGTTCCCAGCTCTTTCAGGATAGCGGCAGCCTCGCGCGTGCGCTGCGAATTATAGGAGGAGATGCCGACATACAGCGCCCTGCCCGAGCGAACGATGTGATCGAGTGCCCCACAGGTTTCTTCCAATGGCGTATCGGGATCGAAGCGGTGTGAATAGAAAATGTCCACATAATCCAGACCCATGCGCTTGAGGCTCTGGTCGCAGGAAGAGATCAGATATTTGCGGCTTCCCCACTCACCGTAAGGACCAGGCCACATATTGTAGCCAGCCTTGGACGAGATGACCAACTCATCACGGTATCCCGCAAAATCGGTCCTCAGTATTTCACCGAAGGCTGTTTCGGCGCTGCCGGGAGGCGGGCCGTAATTATTGGCGAGATCGAAATGGGTGATGCCGAGATCAAAGGCCTTTCGGCAAATATCCTGCTTGGTCTTGTGCGAGAAGTCGTTTCCGAAATTGTGCCACAGTCCCAGCGATATCGCTGGAAGCTTGAGGCCCGATGCGCCGCAATGGTTATATTTCATGGACGCGTAACGGTTCTCAGCCGGTTGCCAAGCCATGGGTAGTCCTCCCTAAACAATTATTTGCCTGAGAAAGAACTCCGCAGGCTCTGATGTGGTGGTTTGAACTTAAAGAGATGAAACGTCTCGTCAACCGTGCGACTGAGACGAAAACAGATCAAAAAGCTTGAAAGACGGCGGTAATGTTAGCGTCTTATCTAGCGGCGAGAAGATGATGCGTCGTGTTTCTCCGGCCGTCAGATCGAACAGGTTGTCTGAATAGCGCCCGGCGACATCGGCCTCGACCATCACGAACAAAGCAAGCCCGGTGGCGCTGACCTCCAGCTCGAACTGCCCGTCATCCAGCGCTTTGACACTGTGTGCGAGACCGGGAGGTTGCAGCTCGAGCGCCTTGTAGGTCTCGGCCACGTGGTGCCCCTCGCCCGTCATGCCATTGGAAGCGATGAAATTCCACGACAGCAACGCACCGTCAGGTAGCTGGGCCATATCCACATCGGCCATGATGACTGCCGCATCCGGCCCGCAAGCGCCGCTTGCGGACTTCAGCGGCATGCGTGTGCCATCCGTCAACAGTGCGAAGATGTTCATGTCGATCTCCACCTCCTCCGCCGTATCGTTGACGGTAGAGAACTGCACAACGTTGGTGCCTTCGGATGGAATGGCCGAAACTGCAACGGGCTGGAAAAANTGCCGCGCGGCGTAATGCAGGGCTTTCCAACTACCGCCATAATCCAGGCTTGACCACGAGGCCACAGGCCATGTGTCGTTCAACTGCCAATAGAGCGTGCCCATACAATGTGGTTTGAGCGACCGCCAATATTCTACCGCGGTCTTAATCGCCAGCGCCTGTTGCACTTGGCTGATATAGACGAAGTTCTCGAAGTCTTTCGGGAAGCGGAAGTATCGGAAGATCGTGCCAGCAATCCGTTCATTCCCGCCCGCATTCTTCTGGTGAAGCTCGATGACCGGTGACGAAATATTCATGTCCTTTTCGTCCGCGTAGGTCCTGATCACAGGCATGGACGTATAGGACTGGAAGCCGAACTCCGAGCAGAACCGTGGCTTGACGGCCCGGTAATTGTCGAAAGATTTGTTCTCGTGCCAGACGGACCAGTAATGCATATCTCCGGAACCATCCGCGTGCCAGGCATCGCCGTAATCCAGATAACCGGACGCCGGGCTGGATGGCCACCACAGCGCCGATGGAGCGGCCTTCTTCAAGGCTCGCTCTATGGTTCGGTTCAGGCGGTCGTAAGCGACGAGGTAGCGATCACGGTTATCGCGAGATTCCTCGAACCAGTTCAGCGCACCGACGAGTTCATTGTCACCGCACCAAAGCACGATTGACGGATGCGACGACAGGCGTCTGACCTGATAATCGACCTCGTGTTCGACATTGTCGAGGAAATCGTCTGTGCAGGGATATAGATTGCAGGCGAACATGAAGTCCTGCCAGACCATGAGTCCCAAACGATCGCAAAGATCGTAGAACCAGTCCTGCTCGTAAAAGCCGCCGCCCCAGACCCGGATCATATTCATATTGGCTTCAGCAGCAGATGATAACAGGTCCTCGGTTTTCTCCCGGCTGGTCAGCGAATGCAGAGCATCGGCCGGTATCCAGTTCGCGCCACGGCAGAAGATTTCCCGGCCGTTGATGCGAAACGCAAAGCGGCTGCCCGCCTCGTCCTTATCCGTCAGCAATTCCACCTTACGAAAGCCAATCTGCTTGGTGACGGTCTCGTCCGGTAGTTCCACGGTCAGCGTGTAAAGCGCTTGCTCACCGCTTCCGGCAGGCCACCAAAGCTTTGGGTCTTCCACGAAGAAGACGTGGCGAATAACGGTGTCGCCGGCGCTCACACCGCAATCCAGC
Source organism: Agrobacterium bohemicum (assembly GCF_002896715.1). GTDB lineage: Bacteria > Pseudomonadota > Alphaproteobacteria > Rhizobiales > Rhizobiaceae > Agrobacterium > Agrobacterium bohemicum. Next base: position 153,113 of record NZ_PGEL01000027.1, on the reverse strand, counting down.
CGCAGCCGCTCATCGCCCAGCGACAGATGGGTTGGCACGCTGGCTGGCTGCGCCGCATGAAGCGTCAGTTCGACATGCAGTTCCACGCCGCCATCGACATGATGCTGCGAAGTGCTGACATGGTCGATACGCGCCACGTCCAGACGTCGCAGGGCAATTGTGCCGTAGATTCCAAGGGGTGCCAGTGCGATGTTCCAATCCCAGCCGAAATGGCATTGCGGCTTGCGCAGCATATTGCCGTGCGGGATCGGCGAATTACCGGGATGGTAGGGAACATAAAACGGTTGCGATGCCTGGCGGTCTGCACCCGCCTTGATGCTGGAATGGAAATGGATGCGAATAGTATTTTCACCCTGCTGCAGGGCGCTGGAAACATCTGGCCTGTAGCGTCGGAAACAATTATCAGCCGAAAGAACGGGAATATCGTTCAGGAAGACGACAGCAACGGTATCGAGATAATCGACGTCCAGATACCAGGTAGCATCGGGCTCATCGACGTAAAAACTGCGTTCAATGATCCAGTCGCGATGCCCCACCCATTGCACATCGTTTTCATTGCGCCCGAAATAAGGATCGGGAATGACCTTAGCATCGCGCAAGGCCGTGTGCACATCGCCGGGTATATCCATACGCACCTGATGATCGCCTTCAGCCGATGACAGTTTCCATATGCCGGAGAGATCGATTGCAACGTCGCTTGCGTAAGAAGATGTCATGTCCCATGCCTTGTCATTGTCGTAATGCACCATGTGAGGATAATGAAACACAGAGTCGAAATTCGGGAGCCAGCCTCGTACCCAATGAGCAGGTAATTTGCGAATTTTCTGTGATCGTCCTCCCATCGGTAACGTTACTGTAAAAATAGCAAGGCGTCACGAGCGAATGAAAACAGTCGATGGATCAGTTTGAAAGACGCCAAAAAACAAAATTAAATTCGAATAAAAACATTATATATCAAATATTTATTTNAATTTATTAGTGTAAAGTATATCCTTGAAAAAGGAAATTCCCTTCCTCAAAGCCTTGTCATGGCCGTTGGCACAACGCCCGATCATGGAGGGCGGCGGCGTCTTTGCTATGCAATGGCAAAAANGCAATCTACCATGGTCCCCCGCAAGGTAATGCGAGTGGCGACATGAATGATGGCATAGAGACTGAACCGGGTGGACAACCGCTGCCCGGCAATGAGCGGCCAACGCTCAAGACAATCGCCTTGATGACAGGCCTTGGCATAACCACAGTTTCTCGAGCTTTGAAAGACGCGCCTGATATCGGCGCCGACACGAAGGAGCGAGTGCGCAAGGTCGCCCAGCAAATCGGCTACCAGCCAAATCGCGCCGGAGTTCGTCTGCGCACCGGCAAGACGAATGTCATCGCGCTGGTCTTGAGCGTGGATGAAGAGTTGATGGGCTTCACCACACAGATGGTATTCGGCATTACCGAGGTGCTGTCCAGCACCCAGTACCATCTCGTCGTTACGCCCCACACCCATGCCAAAGACCCGATGATCCCGATCCGCTATATTCTGGACACGGGCTCTGCCGATGGCGTGATTATCTCGAAGATGCAGCCGGACGATCCACGGGTCCGTTTCATGACCGAACGCAACATGCCATTCGCCGCTCATGGGCGCACCGACATGGGCATCGAACATCCCTATCATGATTTNGATAATGAGGCTTACGTCTATGAGGCAGTGAGACGGCTGTCACAATGCGGGCGAAAGAGAATTGCCGTCCTTTTACCACCGACACAATTTTCATATCACGATTTTGCCCGGCGCGGCTTTGACCGCGGCCTGCGCGATTTCGGTCTCCATGAATTTCCGCTGAACGGCATCATCAGCAACGACACGCCTTTGGACCAGATCAAGGAGGTCAGCCGGACGATGATGAGTGCAGCAGATTGTCCCGACGGGTTGGTGTCGATCAGTGGCACCTCCACCATCGCCTTCGTCGCAGGCGTCGAAGAGACAGGTAAGAAAATTGGCAAGGACATCGACGTCGTATCTAAACAGTCGGCGGATTTCCTCAATTGGCTTCGCCCTGAAATTCACACGATGAACGAAGATATCAAGCTCGCTGGTCGCGAACTGGCAAGGGCGCTACTGGCGCGTATCGATGGAAANCCGGTAGCGGGATTGCAGAGCCTCAGCCAACCGGTCTGGTCCAGCCGCGCACCAAAATTCAGCGAATAACAAAAGGCCCGCAGTAAGCGGGCCTTTCAATGTCAGGATCAGAAAATGTCCAGGCCACTGCCCCATGGACCGTGCGGCTTGTCCACACCGTCGATGCGCTCGAANCCATGCGCGCCGAAGAAGTCGCGCTGCGCCTGAATGAGATTGGCGCTGCCACGGGCGCGGCGGTAAGCGTCGAAATAGCCAAGAGCGGATGCCAAGGCCGGAACCGGCAGGCCAGAGAGAACGGCATGAGAGACGACCCGGCGAAGCGGTGCGTCCGTGTCCTTCACCATCTGTGAGAAAGCGGGCGTCACAATGAGGTTCGCAACGTGCGGATCCTTCGTGAAAGCCGAGGTGATTTCATCTAGGAACTGTGAGCGAATGATGCAGCCAGCGCGCCAGATGCGGGCGATGGTCGGCATCGGCAGGTTCCAGCCGAATTCCTTGGAAGCGGCAGACATCACAGCAAAGCCCTGTGCATAAGCACCGATCTTTGCCGCCAGAAGCGCATTTTCCAGATCGGCGATGAATGCCTTTTTGTCAGCAGGTGCTGCCAACGCCTTTGGCAGACCGAAAATCTTTNCGGCAGATTCGCGCTCGTCTTTCTGCGATGACAGAATACGTGCGGCAACGGCGGCCTCGATGGCAGTGGCTGCAACACCCATATTCTGCGCTTCGATCACGGACCACTTGCCTGTGCCCTTCTGGCCAGCCTTGTCCAGAATGAGATCGACCATCGGCTTGCCGGTGATCGGGTCCGCAGCGCGCAGAACCTTCTCCGTGATTTCAATGAGGTACGAATTGAGGCGACCCTTGTTCCACTCGGCGAAGACATCAGCGATTTCAGACGCGGAAAGATTGAGGCCATCACGCAGGATGCCGTAGATTTCGGCGATCATCTGCATGTCGGCATATTCGATGCCGTTATGGATTGTCTTGACGAAGTGGCCTGCGCCATCATTGCCAAGCCACGCAACGCACGGCTCATTATCGTACTTGGCGGAAATCGATGTCAGAACCTTTTCGACACGCTTCCAGCTGTCTTCCGTACCACCAACCATGATCGACGGACCGTGGCGCGCACCTTCTTCACCGCCGGAAACGCCCATGCCGATAAAGGTCAGGCCGCTGTCCTTGAGGTTGTCGAAACGGCGGATGGTGTCGCGGAAATTCGCATTACCGGCATCGATCATGATGTCGCCGTTTNCGAGATGAGGCTTCAAAATTTCCATTTGCTGATCGACCGGATCGCCAGCCTTGATCATGATGATGATCGGGCGCGGCGGGCGGATAGCGGCGACGAATTCCTCGATGGTTTCGCAAGGAATGATCTGGCCCTGCAATTCGCCTGCGTCGGCATAGAATTTCTTCGTGACTTCCGGGGTTCGGTTGAAAACAGCAATCTTGTTGCCTTTTTCCGCGATGTTGAGCGCAAGGTTCGAACCCATTACGCCAAGACCGATCAAACCGATTTCTGCCTGTTCCACGGATGTATCTCCAAATTGCTTATAACGGCGATGTTGTGGCACTCTAATGTGGAAACGGCAAGGCTGCTGCGATCTGAAACGATTAAATTTTGATGACGCAACTCAGCTTTGCGACAGACGCATGAGACTAGCCTTTACCCACTTGCCCCCTACCGCATGGCTTATCGTCTCCATCGTCCAGCGCGCGCCATGCCGCCCCGTCCATGTCTTCATATTGTCCGTTTTTCAGCGACCACATGAACGCGAAAAGCCCGAGAGCACCCAGGAACAGCGCCACCGGAATGAGGAAGAACAGCATATTCATGCAAAACGAACTCCCGAAGATTGTCCGGTCACGGGCGTCTCTCCGATGGCATCCGGCGTTTTTTCGAAGACGTTGAGACGCAGAGCATTGGCGACGACGAGGAGCGAAGATGTCGACATGGCGATGGCCGCAATCATCGGCGTCGCATATCCAGCAAGCGCAATCGGCACAGCGATGATGTTGTAGCCGATGGCCAATGCGAAATTCTGGCGGATGAGGTTACCCGCCCTCTTGGAGATATCGATTGCGAACGACACTGCGCGCAGATCATCGCGCATGAAAACGAAATCCGCCGCCTGCCGCCCAATGTCTGCTGCGGTCGCGGGCGCCATCGATACGTGGGCAGCCGCGAGCGCGGGCGCATCGTTTATGCCGTCACCGACCATCAAAACGTGCCGACCTTCGCCTTCAAGGACTACGCAACGATTGGCCTTATCAGCGGGTGACAGCTCACCTTTCCACATCGAAATGCCGACACGCTGCGCAACCGCTTCGACAGCCCGCGGCCGGTCGCCAGAGACGATTTCCATTGTGAAACCAGCACGCTCGAGTTGGGCGATGGCAGCAGTCGCGCCGGGACGAATCCGGTCTTCAAACTGAAACTGTGCGATCTCGCGTCCGTCGATCGAAAGAACCACCTCCGATGCCGAATGCCGCGTCTCAGTGTCGATGGAATCATCTGGGCAAGCAAAACGCCTGTTACCCAGCCGATACGTGCCGGACGATGTTCTGACCTCCATGCCCGAACCCGGGATATCAACGATCTCTTCGAAGACCGTCAACGGGCCGCCAACTTCACGCAACAGCGCCTGCGAAAGAGGATGCAGTGAATTTGCAGCGATGCTTGCGGCAATTTGCATCGCCTCTAGCGAGATAGAAGCGCCATTCATCAATTGTGGTTGCCCCAGCGTCAGCGTACCGGTCTTGTCGAACAGAACGGTATCGGCCTCCGCCAGCCGTTCCATCCCTGAGCCGTCCTTGACCATGATACCGTTTTNGAACAGCCTTCCAGCGGCAACCACCTGCACGACCGGAACGGCGATGCCGAGCGCACAGGGGCAGGTGATGATCAGAACCGCAATCGCAATCAGCATTGCCTGCTTCCAGTCACCACCCAAGACGCCCCAGGCAATGAATGACGTCAGCGCCAGCAGATGCACGACCGGTGAATAATATTGCGCGGCCCTGTCAGCCAGACGGCGATAACGCGCCCTGCCCCNTTCGGCAGCCTCCATAAGCCCGATGATTTCGGATAGGAAAGAGTCCCGCGCCAACGCCGTCGCTTCCATCACCAGCGGCCCTGTCAAATTGAGCGTCCCGGCCTGGATGAGATCACCGGCATGCACCACACGCGGCCCGCTTTCACCATTAGCAATGGAGACATCCAGATCGCTGTTGCCGCTGACAATCCTGCCATCGACCGGTATCCGCTCGCCCGCTGTAATCGCCACCCGGTCACCGGGTGTAATTTCGCTGACGGCTCGGTATTCACGGTTGCCATCATCAAGCAGAATGGTCGCACCCCGGGGCGAAAGCCGTGCCAACCCTGATATGGCGGAACGCGCCCGATCGCGCATGACATGATCCAAAGCCCGCCCGATCAGCAGGAAAAACAGCAGCGAGACAGTCGCATCGAACCAGGCGTGGGCGCCGCTGTGCATCGTTTCCCAAATGGACACGCCATAGGACAACGTAATCGCCAAAGCGATCGGCACATCCATATTGGTGCGACCGCGCCTCAGTGCGTTGTAGGCAGATCGATAGAAAAACCGCCCGCCGTAAATCAACGCCGGTGCAGCGATCAGCGCAGAAATCCAGTGAAACATGTCGCGAGTTGCAGCATCGGCCCCGGACCAGACCGAAATCGACAGCAGCATGATGTTGACAGCCGCAAAGCCGGTAATGCCAACGGCGCGGATCAGCTTGTTGCGCATGTCATCTGATATCTCCAGCCCGGAGCCGAACAGATGCGCCTCGTACCCCGTAGCCGCAACGGCCTTTGCCAGATCGACAGGGTCCGTCCTAACACCAGCAACCTCTTCCATCCAAACAATGGAAATCCGCTTTGACGATAGGTTGACGCGGGCGCGCTCCACCTGGGNCATCCGTGTCAGCATGTTTTCGATCGTGGTGATGCAGGCGCCGCAGTAAACACCAGGCACGGAAAGATCAGTTTGCCGCAGCCCCTGCCCAAGATCGCGGCTTGCCAGCATCAACTCCTCTGAAGACGGCAATGCTCTCTTCAATCCCGCCTGCTCAAGAGCAATTTCGGTGCCAGGTGCGCAGCAACTCATCTCACACCTCCGGTAATATCGATGCGTTTTCCCTCGTGCACGATGATCGCCCCATCCTTNACGGCGATTGCTTCAACGATCCAGTCGCCTGCGGCCAGCTCGTGCCGCGCGGAAAATGTGTTGGGGCTGTGTTTTNCGAGAGGAAGTGAAAAGTCCTGATGCTCCCCCACCGGACGGCGGAAGTTCAACGTCACCGTATCGGTGTCGATGCCCCCGCGCTGCGGATGGGACACCTCGTATTCGATGATGCTTCCATCGATATGAAGCTCACCGACGATGCCGGTGGCGGCGCGGGCCTTTGCCGCCTCCGCCTTGCCGTTGAATTGCTGGCTGGCGACATAGGTGTTTGGCACCACAAGTCCGCTCCAACTTGTTACGGCGTTCCAGGCCATCGTCACATTCACGGAGATGACCGTGCCAAAGAACAGCAGCATGATCGCCAGCATGTGCCAGCCGGTAAAGGTAAAGTGCTGTCTCTTACGTTGTTCAGCGCTCATTTCCTTGCTCCCGGCCCGTTGAAGACGGCCTTGTAATACGCGGTTTCGGAATATTCGTCGTCGATCGCTATGAAGATGAAATCTTCGGCTGTGCTGGCAGCTGTGCCGCTGGGCGTCGTTACGAAAACCCGCAGATTGGTCACCTCATCCGGCTTCACCTCGATGCTGAAGGACCGGGCGGGCGCATCCGCGATGCCGTTGATCTTCATCACCGCATTCGGCAAGCCATTGAGAGAAAGGGTGATGGTCCGAGGTTGAGCAATCATGTTCAGCAACCGCACGGTATAGCCGTTGCGGATTGCGCCATCCGATTCCATCACATATTGCGGGTTGCGATCATGCAGAACGTTAACGGACAGCCGCTCTCTGGTTGCCAGCGTCACCAGCATGACGATGCCGACGAGGCACCAGACCGTTAGATAGAACACCGTGCGCGGGCGAAAAATGATGCGCCAGTTGAAGTGCCTGATGCCATTGACGAAGCTTCCATCCGCGTTTCGAACGTTGGCGGGGCGGATGTCATGCGCATCACCATCAGTGGCAAGCGCCATGTTGTCTTCGTATTCGTTCAGCGTGGCATAGGCGATCAGGCCGCGCGGCTTGGAAAGCTTGTCCATGACGCTATCGCAGGCATCGATGCAAAGCGCGCAGGTAATGCATTCCATCTGCTGGCCGTCTCTGATGTCAATGCCCATGGGACAAACCGCAACGCAGGCGTTGCAATCCACACAGTCACCCACCGGTTCCCCAGTGGCAATGGCCTTCTTGGCATGGCGTGAACGCCGTTCACCGCGCCAGTCATTATAGGTCACGACCAGCGAATGCTCGTCCAGCATGGCACCCTGAATACGCGGCCACGGGCACATGTAAGTACAAACCTGCTCGCGCATCAGCCCGCCGAGCACGTAGGTCGTCGCCGTCAGCGTAGCCACGGTATAATAGGCGACCATCGCCGCCTCGCCGGTCAGAAACTGCATGGCGAGCGTTGGCGCGTCGGCGAAGTAGAAAATCCACGCACCACCGGTTAGAACGCCGATGAGAAGCCATATGGAATGCTTGAGTACCCGTTTGCGTATTTTGTCGAATGTCCATTCACCGGCATCGAGCTTCATCCGCGCATTTCTATCACCTTCGATAAAACGTTCGACCACCAGAAACAGGTCAACCCACACGGTCTGCGGACAGGTATAACCGCACCAAGCTCTGCCTACCGCAGAGGTCAGCAGAAACAGCCCGAACCCGGCCATAACAAGCAATCCGGCGACGTAGAAAAATTCCTGCGGCCAGATTTCGATGAAGAAGAAATAGAAGCGCCTGTTGGCAATGTCGATCAACACAGCCTGATCCGGCGCATAAGGTCCACGGTCCCACCGAATCCACGGCGTCAGATAATAGATGCCGAGCGTGATCAGCATCACGATCCATTTGAAGCGCCGGAACCGGCCTTCGGCGCGCTTGGGAAATATCTTCCTGCGGGATTCGTAAAGCGGTTGTCTGATTTTAGCGGAATTGACCGGCTCCGCGTTCAGTCTCTCAACCGTGTCTGAGCTGTTGCCGTTGGTGACAGCGTTGTAGATGTTCATGGTCGTGGGCCCGGTTTCTTACCCTTGCCTTTTGGCATTTCGCCGGGCAACCATCCTTGACTTAGGTCAAGTCAAGACAAAGTGGCGCAGGCCACGCACCATAAGGAGGCCGCAATGACCACCATGTTTTCCCGCATCGTCCACATTCCGATCGAGCGTCCCTGGAAAGAGGTCTACGCCTTTGCAGCTGACCCTGCACGAATGCCGCAGTGGGCCGCCGGTCTTGCCAGCGGTTTGACGCAGGATGGCGATAAATGGATTGCGTCCGGCCCGCTTGGCGACGTCCGCGTCAGCTTTGCCCAGCAGAATGACTACGGCGTCATCGACCACATCGTCACCCTGCCGGACGGGACGGAGGTCTACAATGCGCTACGTGTCACACCCAATTGTGGTGGAGCGGAAATCGCATTTACGCTACTCCGTATGCCGGGTATGAGCGATGCGGATTTTGAACGTGATGCCGCTGCGGTATTTGCGGATTTGACCACGCTCAAAAATATGCTTGAGAAGAAATAGGAACTTCCGATGACCGGCCGCAATCGCAATATTGACTATATTGAGTTCAACGTCAGCGATATCGAAAAGACAAAGAGCTTTTACAATGCTGCCTTTGGCTGGACGTTCAAGGATTACGGCCCGGCATATTGCGAGTTTTCGGACGGCAGGCTGACGGGTGGTTTCACGACGACAGGGCCAGTGAATGCCAAGGGCGGCGCGCTGATCATTCTGTTTGCGGATGATATCGCTGCCATGCAGGCCAGCGTCGAAAATGCCGGTGGCAAGATCACCACGCCAGTCTTCGAGTTTCCCGGTGGACGGCGTTTCCACTTCGCGGACCCGGACGGTTACGAACTTGCTGTCTGGTCGGATCGGTAAAATGGAAAGGACCGCAAAACGCGGCCCTCTCGCTTTCCGGGCGGCAGCTTTTACTCCCCGCCACCAAGAGAATGAACGAACAACGTCAGTTGCTTGACTGTCGTGTCGCTCAGACGCTCTCCCCAGGCGGGCATGACGCCGTGCTTGGGCATGCGAATCTGCGCGACAATTCCGTCCTCCCCATGCGCCTTCAGCCAGATGGCGTCGGCAAGGTTTGGTGCACCCATATCGCGGTTGCCCTTGGCATCGTCGCCGTGACAGGACGCACAATTATCCGCGAAAATTCGCGCGCCGGGCTCCACCATGGACGCATCACGCGCGGTTCCAGTGAGGCTGACGACATAGGCAGCAACCTCGCGGATTTCGTTACTCTTCAGCATTTCACCAAAGGCCGGCATCTCCGAAATCCGGGTGTCGGCGTCTTCGGTAAACCGGATGCCATGCGTGATCGTGGTGTAGATGTCGTTGGCAGTCCCGCCCCACAACCAGTCGTCATCGTTGAGATTTGGATAGCCATTGCCGCCTTCCGCACCAGAGCCGTGGCACTGGACGCAATTGATTTTGAAGGCGGCAGCGCCGCCAGCCACTGCCAACTGCATGAGTTCGCTATCCGCTTGAATATTCTCCAGCGAAGACGAAGCGATTTTGTCCAGATAGACATTTTGCGCAGCCTTGGCGTGCTCGCTGTCAGCGACGAAATCTGAGCGGCTATGCCAGCCGAGAAGACCTTGCGTACTGCCTGATATCAACGGCCATGCCGGAAAGGCAATCGTGTAGCCGATAGCCCAGAGGATGGTCATGTAAAAAGTCCACACCCACCAGCGCGGCATGGGGTTGTTCAGTTCTCGAATGCCATCCCACTCGTGACCGGTGGTTTCAACGCCGCTAATGTCGTCAATGTGTTTATCGGACATGATCAGTCCTCCCTGAGCGGAATGCGGGCGGCATCATCGGCGGATTTCCTGGAACCCGGGCGAAGCGTGAAGAGGACGACGCCTGCGAAGAAAAGTGTCATAACAAGCAGGCCCCAGCTGTCGGCGAAGTGGCGCATGGCCGTGTAGGTTTCCATGGCGTTTCTCCTCACCGATATCCGGCGGCATCGTCATAGGTCGAGAAATCGACCAGCGTGCCGAGCATTTGCAGATAGGCGACCAGCGCATCCATTTCGGTGACCTTGGACTGGTCGCCGTCGAAATCACCGATCTTGGCCTTCGGATAGCGCGCCTCCAGCCCCGTCGTATCGGCATTGGGGTCGGCTTGTGCGTTCAAGTCCGCTGCCGCGTTTTCGATCATCTCGTCGCTATAGGGAACGCCGACCATGCGGTTGGCCTTCAGATCCATGGAGATGTCCGTCACCTTGAGTGGCGTCGTCTTAAGGAATGAATAGCTGGGCATCACGGATTCCGGAACGACGTCGCGCGGTTCAATGAGATGCTGGACGTGCCACTCGTTGGAGTAACGTCCACCCACACGCGCAAGGTCTGGCCCTGTGCGTTTCGATCCCCACTGGAATGGATGGTCGTACATGCTTTCTGCGGCCAGGCTGTAGTGACCATAGCGCTCCACTTCGTCACGGAACGGGCGGATCATCTGGCTGTGGCAGACGTAACAGCCTTCGCGGAGATAAATGTTGCGCCCCGCCAGTTCCAAGGGCGAATATGGCCGCATACCCTCCACCTTCTCGATGGTATTTTCGAGGTAGAAAAGCGGTGCGATTTCCACAATACCGCCGATCGAAACCACCGCTAGCGAACCGACGAGCAACAAGGTCGCGTTTCGTTCGATGACGCCGTGTTTGTCGAGAATAGACATCGTTGAAACTCCTTATTCCGCAGGCTGCAGCTTGGGCGCTGCGGTCTTGAAGCCCGCCTCGTTGCGCTGGTAGCCCAGAATTGTCATGGTGACGTTGTAGGCCATGATCAGCGCGCCCCCGAGGAACAGCGCCCNGCCCAGCGCACGCAGCACATAGTAGGGAAAGAGTGCGGCGACCGATTCAGCGAAGGAATAGACCAGGAAACCTTGCGAGTCGTATTCGCGCCACATCAGCCCNTGCTGGATGCCAGCTACCCACATGACGGCGGCGTAGACGACGATGCCGAGCGTTGCGAGCCAGAAGTGCCAGTTGACCATCTGCATGCTGTAGAGGCGTTCACGGTTCCACAGTTTTGGCGTCAGATAGTAGATCGCACCGAAGGTGATCATGCCGTTCCAGCCAAGTGCGCCGGAGTGAACATGGCCGATGGTCCAGTCGGTATAGTGGCTGAGCGAGTTGACGGCCTTGATGGACATCATTGGACCTTCGAAGGTCGCCATGCCGTAGAAGGCAACAGCCATAACCATCATGCGAACGATCGGATCGGTGCGGATCTTGTCCCATGCGCCCGACAGCGTCATCAGGCCGTTGATCATGCCACCCCAGGACGGCATCCAAAGCATGATGGAAANCACCATGCCCAGCGTCTGCGCCCAGTCAGGCAGAGCCGTATAGTGCAGGTGGTGCGGACCAGCCCAGATATACATGAAAATCAGCGCCCAGAAGTGAATGATCGACAGCCGGTAGGAATAGACCGGGCGGTTCACTTGCTTGGGAATGAAATAGTACATCATGCCGAGGAACCCGGCCGTCAGGAAGAAGCCGACAGCGTTGTGCCCGTACCACCACTGCGTCAACGCATCCTGCACGCCCGAGAAAGCCGAGTAGCTTTTGACCCCGAGGAACGACACCGGCATCGACAGGTTGTTGACGATGTGCAGCATGGCGATGGTGACGATGAAAGCGAGGTAGAACCAGTTCGCGACATAGATGTGCGGCTCTTTGCGCTTCAGGATCGTACCCAGGAACGTGATGAGATAACAGACCCAGACAATCGTCAGCCAGATATCGACATACCATTCGGGCTCGGCATATTCCTTGCTCTGGGTGATACCCAGAAGATATCCCGTCGCCGCCATGACGATGAAGAGATTGTAGCCCCAGAACACGAACCAGCCGAGATCGCCGCCGAACAACCGCGCACGCGACGTCCGCTGCACGACGTAAANCGACGTGGCGATGAGCGCATTGCCGCCGAAGGCAAATATCACGGCTGACGTATGGAGCGGACGAACACGCCCGAAATTGAACCACGGCTCGATGTTGAGATCAGGAAAGGCGAGTTGCAGGGCGATTATGACGCCGACGAGAAAGCCGACGACACCCCAGAACACCGTTGCAATCACGCCGTAGCGAATGACCTCATCGAAATATTCAGATTGAAGCCGTTCCTTTGCGGCAGGGTCAACCGGCGCAAAGGATACGCAGCGTAACATGATGACCGCGCCAATCATCAGCACGCCAAACAGCACCCACATATGAGCGGCGAAAAGTTCATCGTAAGCGAAAGCCGCCCCGAGCAAAGCGAGGAAAGTACCAATGCCCACCATCGCCGTTCCAAATAGAGAGTTCATTGTTGGTTTCCCCCAACGTCATCGCAGATATGACGCGGGTCACCGGACCACTCATAGAACAGCAGCAAACGTGCTTTCGCGTCGTTTGCTGCTTTGCCACCGCCTTGGACGAGCGGCCTTGATCCAAATCAAGTTGAGACGTTTAGGTGCGGCGGCTGACGGAGATAGCCTAGCCCTTCATTTTAAGAGGAAGCCCCGCCGCAATGAAGTAGACTTCGCTGGCCACAGACGCGATCTGCTGATGCAAACGCCCGACGTGGTCGCGGAACTCCCGTGCCATACGGTTGTCAGGCACAATGCCGAGGCCGACTTCGTTAGACACGAAGACAATATTTGCACGCGCCTTTGCTGCATGTTGAACGAGGGCGGAAAACGCGCCTTCGACATCAGCGCCCTCCTCCAGCATCAGATTCGTAACCCACAATGTAAGGCAATCAACGAGGATGACATTATCAGGCTGATCGAGTTGCTGCAGGACATGTGTAAGGTCAATCGGCTCCTCGTGGATATTCCACACGTCGCCCCGCCGCTCTCGATGCAGCGCAATACGCTGCTTCATCTCGTCATCCCAGGCGCGGCCTGTAGCAATGTAATGCGCAGATCCGTCGCCCGAAAGAACCAGATTTTCGGCAAACGTCGATTTTCCGGAACGCGCTCCGCCCAGCACCAGCACACAGCGAGATATGGAGGTCATGAGAAAAACGATCCGGTAGCCATTGCGATACCAATCGCAAGCCGCGGAAACGAAAACATGAAAAGAGAACGATTCGTAGATATGGAGGCGTTCTCCCGGTCAATCATGCCATGCTTGCGCGGTGGTGTATCGAGGCTTGTTTACCCGCCCGCGGCATGCGGACATGTCAGCAAATTCGTACGATACAAAAGCGCCGGATCGTTAGGAAGAAAATAGGTCCACTCAGGGTTCTTGTCAAATCAACAAAAGCCAAGCACGTGATGCACTAGCCTGCGGAGAACGAGGCGCCTTTCGGAACATGAAAGGCTAAGGCAGCACCGGTACGCAAAACCAAATCCGGCGTGCATGCAAAGTCATAGAGGCAGAGTGTTACCGGATGGTTAGCATCCACAACGAAAACAGCCGATAAGGGAATTTTCCAGCCAGATTGCCTTAGCTTGAAATCGCATCAATATTGCGCGGGAGATTCGCAACCCTGCGGCCAGAGGATATGCAGTGATCATATTGACGACAATGGATTATGTCGCCCTCATCGTTTTCATGGTGCTGTGGACGTCTTACACCTATATCACCACCGCCAAANCGCCGTTTNCGCGCACCAGCCTCAACCAGGCGATGGCAGACCGCCGTCGTAAGTGGATTTATAATTCGCTGACACGCGATCTGAAANTGATCGATACCCAGATCATGGCGGGCCTGCAGAACGGTACGGCGTTTTTCGCCTCCACCTCGATCTTTGCCATTGGTGGATGTTTCGCGCTGCTGGGCGCGACTGACCAGGTGGAATCGGTCTTCCGCGATATGCCCTTCGTGCACTATGCCGGTCGCACCGCATTCGAAGTGAAGGTCATCGGGCTGACATGCCTGTTCGGCTATGCCTTCTTCAAGTTCGGCTGGTCCTACCGCTTGTTCAACTACTGCACCATTCTGTTCGGTGCGATGCCGATGTTGCACGAAACGAATAGCAACAGGCAGGCGGCGGAACATGCCGCCGAAAACGTCATTCGCATGAATATCATCGCCGCGAAAAACTTCAACGACGGGCTGAGAACGATCTTTCTGTCCATCGGTTATCTCGGCTGGTTCATCAGCCCTTATGTCTTCATCGCATCCACGGTCATCATCACCGTAGCCCTGCTGCGCCGACAATATTTCTCTGAAGCGCGCCGCGCCATCATGGATGATTTCCACGCGCCATGAAATCGCCGCACTTCACAGGCGAAGCGCAGGCAGCAGACTGTAACCGTTGTAAAGGACGGATAAATGAGTAACGATCCGGCAGCTCCAGCGGTGTCAACGTCGAAAGGCCGGATCGGCGGGCTCGACACGCTGCGCGGTATCGCGCTGATTGCCATGGCGAGTTATCATTNCACCTGGGATCTGGAGATGTTCGGTTATCTCGATCCGGGTACAGCAACGCAAGGCTTGTGGCGGCTCTACGCGCGGGGAATTGCAAGCTCATTCCTTTNCCTTGCAGGCTTCAGCATCTATCTTGCCCATCGGCGCGGCATCCAATGGACCTCCTTCGGCAAGCGTTTCGCCATGGTGGCGGGTGCCGCACTTCTGATTTCCATCGCAACCTATTTCGCGGTGCCGGATGGCTGGATATTCTTCGGAATTCTGCACAACATTGCCGTTGCGAGCCTCATCGGCCTGATATTCCTGCGGCTTCCGATGGTCGTCACGCTGGTGGGCGCGGCAGCTGCGCTCATTGCACCGATCTATCTAAGCTCCGATGCCTTCAACCCTATCTGGCTATCATGGATCGGTCTGTCAACGACGCCTCCGCGCTCCAACGACTATGTGCCGCTTCTGCCGTTTCTAGGTCCCTTCCTTCTGGGCCTGGCCGTCTCGCAATTCGTAACGCCGCGTGGCTGGCTGGACCGGTTTAGAAAGCCGAGCGCAAGGCGAGACATTTTCGCCCTGTTCGGTCGTCACAGTCTGCTTTTTTATATCGTTCACCAGCCGGTGTTGATCGGAATCGTCTATCTGGCGTCGCTCATTGTGCCACCGCCCCCTGTCGATCAGGTCGAGGCCTACAAGAAAAGCTGCGAGGCCGGCTGCATGCAACAGCAGAACGGACTTGAGCTCTGCCAGAGTTTCTGTGGCTGCACGCTGGAAAAGCTTCAGGCCGAAAGCCTGTTCGACCCGATGATGGCGAACGCACTTGTTCCTGATCAGCAGACAAAAATCGGCGAGATCGCGGCGCAGTGCTCGCAGACAGTCCAGTAAGTGTGGATCAAGTGCCGACGCCGATTTCGGCGAGGCGCGTCAGACAGGCTTCCTCGACATTATCAAGTTCCACAAGCGTCTCCTCGATGTCCTTGCGCTTCTGGCGCAGGTCGGCGCGCTTTTCGTCCACCTTCTTCATCAGAAGTTCGAGTTGGCCGGATTCGCCCGGTGGCTCCTTGTAGACCTGAATGATTTCGCGGATTTCAGCAATGGTGAAGCCAATACGGCGTCCACGCAAAATCTCCTGAATGAGCCTGCGATCCGCCATACGGAAAAGCCTTGTGCGGCCACGGCGTTCAGGATGTATCAGGCCCTCGTCCTCATAAAAACGAAGGGTACGGGTGGAAACCCCGAATTCGCGCGTCAATTCCGTAATGCTGTAATATTTATTCAAGGCTTCATCCGATTCTGGAGCATCGGACCGAAACAGACAGACGGTTTTCGGAATATCCGTTGCTCGAACAACAAGATAGAATGACGAAGCGGCTCATGCTTCACACCCCAATCTCCATGAAAAGCAATATGATTGACCTTAACGTAAAAGTCAATTTTCAACCGATCAGATCGGAACGCCAAACCACCATGTTGCAAGGCCGAGAAAGGAGAAGAAACCGACGATGTCGGTAACGGCGGTCACGAAAACCGCAGAGGAGACAGCGGGATCGGCCCCGTATTTATCCAGCAACAAGGGAATGATGATGCCAGCGATGGCCGCCGCAAACATGTTGATCATCATGGCAGTTGCAATGATGCCGCCCAGATTGACATCCTGAAACCAAAGGCCGGCGATGATGCCGATTGCGCAGCCGAACAGTGCGCCGTTCAGTAGACCAACACCCGCTTCGCGTCGGATGATACGGGCAGCATTATGAATATCGAGATTTTTCGTCGCGAGCGCGCGCACCGACACGGTCATGGTCTGTGAGCCGGCGTTGCCGCCCATACCGGCAACGATCGGCATTAGAACAGCCAGCGCAACAATCTGCTCAATGGTCGCGTCAAACAGGCCGATGACGGAAGCGGCCATGAATGCCGTGATCAAATTCACAGCCAACCAAGGAACGCGTGAGCGTGAGGTGACGGCGATGGAGTCGGACAGCTCCTCATCACCCACACCGCCAAGGCGCAGCAAATCCTCTTCCGCCTCTTCCTGCATGACGTCGACCACGTCATCGATGGTGAGAACACCGACCAGCCGGCCGTTATCGTCCACCACGGCAGCCGACAAAAGGTCATACTGCTCGAAAAGTTGCGCGGCCTCCTCCTGATCCATCTCCGCCGCAATGGGATGGTTCGTCTCGTGCATGATCGTTTCGATCTTCACTTGCCGCTTGGAGCGCAGCAATCGGTCGAGATCGAGCGCACCAACCAGTTTGAAGGTCGGGTCGATGACGAAAATCTGCGAGAATGATTCAGGCAACTCCTCTTCTTCGCGCATGTAATCGATGGTTTGGCCGACGGTCCAGAATGGTGGCACCGCCACGAACTCCGTTTGCATACGCCGACCGGCTGAACTTTCCGGATAATCCAGCGCCCGCAAAAGCAGCACGCGCTCGGTAAACGGCATCTGCGCAAGAATGTCTTCGCGATCTTCGCGATCCATGTCTTCGAGAATGTAGACGGCATCGTCCGAATCCATCTCACCGATACCGGCAGCGATCTGGTCGTTCGGCATCTGTTCCACGATGTCGAGGCGGATTGCTTCGTCCACCTCGGTCAGCGCGGTCATGTCGAAGTCGGAACCCAACAGGCGCACCATGGCGTGGCGCTGTTCCGGCATAATGGATTCGAGCAGGTCTCCGAGTTCGGATTCGTGTAGGCGGGCTACGTTTNCACGCAGAAACAGCACGTCGCGATCCGCAATGCTCGCACCCACCATCGCCAGAAAGTCAGACCGAATCGAACCATCTTCGGAGTAGATGTCAGCCATCACTTCCGGCCTTTTGGCATGGTCAGGCGCGCGATGATCGTCGTCGGCTTGTGTCAACTTGCGCCCNTTTTTCCGGCTGAGTGCCCTGCTTCGCGAAAGCGCAGGAGAATGGCTTTTAAAAACACAATGTCAACAACAGGATAGGAGAAAATAGGTTGCAATTTCCTATCCCCATCCTGCTCAGCTGCGAGGTTTTTCTTTAACCAGTCGTGAAACAGTCTCGCTGAATTGAACGCCCTGCTTAAGTTGCGAGCAAGTTACGAGTTGACATATGATAGTTATCCGGGAATCTGGAGCAAAATGCTGCAATAACAATCGCTCCGGGTGGCACCGGAGTCGAGCGGCAAGATAAGAATTATATCAGAAAGAGACCTTTCAATGGGCAAGATGGATTTTATCGGCAAGGCTTCCAGTGCGGCTGGCGGCTGGGGCGCACTCAAGAGTGTGGGTAAGCGCCTGTTGGAATCGGGCGCGCCGATTTCCGGTGCCAGAACCCTGCTTAAGGCAAATCAGCCGGATGGCTTCGATTGTCCCGGTTGCGCCTGGGGTGACCCCGAGCACGGCTCTTCCTTCGAGTTCTGCGAAAACGGAGTGAAGGCCGTTGCATGGGAAGCCACCGAAGCGCGCGTGCCGCCTGATTTTTTNGCGGGTCACACGGTTTCCGAGCTTCGCACATGGTCGGATTACAGCCTCGAAAAGCAGGGCCGCCTGACGGACCCGCTACGCTATGACCGCGCGACAGACAAATATTTGCCCGTGTCCTGGGACGATGCCTTTGCTGAAATCGGCAAGGTTCTGAATAGCCTCGACAGCCCTGATCGTGCCGAATTCTACACATCCGGCCGCGCGTCCAACGAAGCCGCCTTCATTTATCAGTTGATGGTCCGTCTCTACGGCACCAACAACTTTCCTGATTGCTCCAACATGTGCCATGAGGCAAGCGGCGTTGGTTTGAAGGCCTCCGTTGGCGTTGGCAAGGGTACAGTTCTTCTGGAAGATTTCGAGAAGGCGGACGCCATTTTCGTGATCGGCCAGAACCCCGGCACCAACCACCCGCGCATGCTGGGTGACTTGCGTCGTGCCGCCATTCGTGNCGCGCGCATCGCTGTTTTAAATCCAATTCGTGAAAAGGGTCTGGAGCGATTCACCGACCCGCAAGACAAGCTGGAAATGATCACCGGCGGCAACACGAAGATTGCTACCAACTATTACCAGCCTCGTCAGGGTGGTGACATGGCCGCCGTTCGCGGCATGAGCAAGGCTGTGTTTGCTGCAGATGATGCGGCCCGTGCCGCTGGCAAGCCTGCCATTATCGATTACGATTTNCTGGCCGAACACGCAGTGGAATTCGAGGCCTATCGTGCTGCCGTCGAGGCGACCAGCTGGGAATCTATTCTCGACCAGTCCGGCTTGACGCGCGACCAGATCGAAGAGGCCGCTGGCATCTACATGGCCTCGAACGCGGTGATCGCAACCTGGGCGATGGGCATCACACAGCACAAGCATTCGGTCATCACGATCCGCGAAATCACCAATTTCATGTTGCTGCGCGGCAATATCGGTCGCCCCGGTGCAGGCCTCTGCCCGGTCCGTGGCCATTCCAACGTTCAGGGTGACCGCACAGTCGGTATCGATGAGAAGGCGCCACCTGCCCTGCTCGACGCGTTGGAAAAAGAACTCGGTGTGCCAATGCCGCGCAATCGCGGCCACAACACGGTCGAAGCCATCACCGCCATGCTGGATGGAAAGGCGCAAGCCTTCATTGCACTGGGTGGCAACTTCCTGCGCGCCACGCCGGACAGCCCGCTGATCATTAAGGCGTTCGAGAAGCAGAAGCTGACGGTCAACATCGCCACCAAGTTGAATCACTCGCATCTGGTTCCCGGCGAAACATCCTTCATTCTGCCATGCCTTGGCCGCACCGAAATCGACCGCAACTCGCAGGGCAAATCGCAGATCGTGACCGTGGAAGATTCCATGAGCATGGTCCACGGCTCCGGCGGTATCAACGAACCCGCTTCGCCGGAACTGCGCTCGGAAGTCGCCATCATTGCCGGCATTGCGGCAGCGACGCTTGGCAATGAGCGCGTTCAATGGGCAAAGCTTGCTGACGATTACGATCTGATCCGGGATATGATCTCGCGGGTTCTTCCCGGCTTCCACGAGTTCAACGAGCGTGTGCGCGTGCCGCGCGGCTTTCATCTGCGAAACGCAGCTGCGGAACGCGAATGGAATACGGCGGCTAAAAAAGCCACCTTCTTCACCGGTGCCCTACCGGAAANGACGGACCATCAGGAAGCGCTGTCCAAGAATGGTATCTTCGTTCTGCAGACATTCCGCAGTCACGACCAATACAACACCACCATCTACGGCATGGATGACCGTTATCGCGGCGTTTATGGCGAGCGTCAGGTCATTTTCATGAACCCCAAGGACATGGAAANGCTGGGTGCGCATGCCAAGCAGCGCGTGGACGTGATCGGTGAATATGGCGATGGTATCGAGCGCATTGCCGAGAACTTCCGCCTCGTGCCGTACAATATTCCAGAGGGAAGCGTCGGCGGCTATTACCCGGAGCTGAACGTTCTGGTACCGCTGCACAGTTATGGCGAAGGCAGTTTCACGCCGACATCGAAATCCGTTCTGGTTTCGGTTCGCCTTCGCAAAGAGGCAGAGGCCGCCTGATGACTGAGGATCAATCCGCCGCGCGCTTTATGGCGGTGGCGGAGCAGATCAGCCTGACGGCTCCGGTTGCGCTGGACGCCACCGGGGCCGCGCTCGTTGCAGCCATTCATCTGGGGATCGGCACCGACAGCCGCACCCTTTCCAACAGGCTCGGCATTGCGCATGCTCTCGTGCTGCGGGAAATCAATGCTCTGTCCGGCAAGGTGCTGACCGTCGTCAAACGCGATACGCGCACGCAGCGAACATGGGTGGAACTCACCACTGAGGCGTCGTCTCTGGCGCTATCCGCCTCTGAACTCTTGCTGAAACACTCAGGTTCAGCCGAATAGAAGAGATGGAGCGTCATATGGCAATTCGTTCTCTCGTGCGCTATCCGCACCCTGCACTCGCGGCCAAGTGCGAGCCCGTGACGGATTTTGGACCTGAGCTCGCGCAGCTTGCCCGGGATTTGCTGGAGACGATGCGCGCAGCGCCGGGCGTCGGCATTACGGCGGCGCATATTGGCGTTCTCCAGCGTCTATTCGTTCTTGAACTGAAGCCGGGCGATGTGCGCACCTACGTCAATCCGGACATTTTGGAGACGTCGGCAGACACCATGCGGCAGATGGAAGGCAGCGTTTCCATGCCAGGCTCTACCGAGGAAGTTGAGCGCCCGTCGAGTGTAAAGCTTCGTTTCCAGGATGTCTCCGGGCAGTGGCACGAAGAACTGGCGGAAGGCTTTCACGCCATCTGCATTCAGCACGAGATCGATCAGTTGGACGGCATGTTCTGGCTGAAACGCCTGTCGAAACTGAAGCGCGATCGACTCATTCGCAAATGGGAAAANTCCCAGCGGTGATCAGCCGATTGTAAGATTGAACTGCGGTTCGCCACGCAACGTGTTGCTGACAGTGCAGATGTCTTCCGCCGTGTGAGCGATGGTTTGCTTCATCTCATCATCGAAATCACCTGAGATGACCAACCGCATATCGAAGCGGATGATCCGCCCCGGTTCGCCGTCTGACTTTTCACCGCTAACGTTCGCTTCGGCCTTCTCGAAACGATCAAGCACGCCTAACTGGCTTGCAGCAATACGAGCGCTCAGGACAAGGCAAGCGGCCAGCGACGAATAAAGCAAGTCAAGCGGATTGAAACCGGGCTCTGACGCAGCCGTAACCACGGAAAGCTCCCCGCCAGTTGGCGTCTCAATCTGCGGGTGGCCTTTCCGTCTCAGCGTTGCGGTGGCGCCGGTCTCGCGCTTTTTTACCCTGAAATCGCTCATTCAATGTCCTATTTTTTNATTTNCGAAANTTACATTTNGCACAATGGAACCAAATTACCCGCTTGCGCTTTTACTCACGGAACGGTGATCGACCGTTATAGATTTATAGAAAATAGGAGCTGGGACACATGGCTACAGGCGCACTCGTTAGTATTCTGATCACATTTCTGGTCATCGTACTCATTCTTTGGCTGATTAATCGCCTGCCGGTCGGCGGTAGCGCAAAGCAGATCGCCCAGGTGATCGTCATCATCATCGGTATTATCTCGCTGCTGAAGTATCTCGCAGTCTTTTGATCGATCCGACATAAATGTCTAAAAGCCCGGCCCGATTTTAAATCGAGGTCGGGTTTTTTTTNATGAGGACGACTGACTAAACCGGAAANTATCTGACATAGGCGAACTCATCACCGCTAGGTGACCAATTGGGGGAATTCATAGTCCCCTGCCCGCCGAACAATTCGAACAATGTTTCCACGTTGCCACCATCCGTATCCATCATGCGCACGCGCACATTCAGATCGCGCGGATGATCAAAGACATCGGCGTCATAGGAAATGAAGACCACCTTGTCACCCTTAGGTGACGGATGGGGAAACCAGTCTCCATATGGACTGTCTGTCACACGCTCGACAGCAGAGCCATCCACCTTCACCCGCCATATCTGCATACGCCCGGTGCGGCTGGAGTTGAAATAAATCCACTGCCCATCTGCCGAGTAATCTGGCCCGTCATTGCGTCCCTCGCCATGCGTCAGGCGCGTCTCCGTACCGCTTTCGATGTCCATGGAATAGATGTCGAATATCTGATCGCGAATACCGCAATAGGCAAAGCTTTTGCCATCCGGCGCCCAGCCGTGCCAGTAAGACGGCAGGTTATGCGTCATGAGCTTCGGCGTGCCGCCCGCGGATGGCAGCAAATAAATCGTGCTTTTACCGAACTCCACCTTGTCGGAAATCGCGTAAAGCAAGCCGTTCGGCGAAATTCCGTGGTCGTTGTTACACTGGCTTGCAAAACCGGTATCGACCTTCTCAATAGCTGTACCACCAGCCAGCGACAGGCGGTAGAGCAGCCCCTCGCTATTGAGCAAANGATATCGCCCATCAGGCGACCAGTTCGGTGCCTCGAACAGCTCCGGCATCTGCCAGACCACCCGGTTTTGCCGCGTGCGAATGTTGAAGATTTCAACGGAACTGCGCATTATCCTTATGTATCCTGTATCGAATCGAAGACGTCTTTCAATGCAACACGTATAAGCTGATCGAGAAATAGTTGTCGTCCTGACGTAATTTTAGCTTCATCCACGTCCTCCTCAGTAAACTCTGGATCGACCGCCATATCGACATTCAAAATCCACCAGACATCAATCTTCCGCGCAATTTTGTTAATCTCAAATAACAGTTCGACATCAAGGGCGTCTTTGTTGTCATCTAGCAAAATTGCATAAAGCTCATGGGCAACTTCGTTGCGGTACTTTGAGAAACGATCAATAAGCTGCTCATCCTCAACTGAAATTGCACCGATTTCCAAGTGGAAATTACTGCAGGCCCGAAATACGCTTTTACCCTTNATAAGTTCTCCATATTTCGAGTTGGGCTTTCCAACTAGCTTGCCGTCAACCACTTCCCATTCAGAGGTGAAAAAGTCTTTTACCTTTCCCTCAATAAGCTCCTTCAAGTTTTCGTAGATGACAAGAAATAGCGCCGCCACGCGGAGATTAAGGGAGACGCCGTTATGATCTTCCTTCAAAAGGCTTTTTATTTTCTGGTACGGAAGATCATCTATCTCCACCTTCTACCTATCCCTGAAGCGGTTGGTGATCGGATAGCGACGGTCGCGACCAAAATTCTTCTTGGTGATCTTCACGCCCGGCGCGGATTGGCGGCGCTTGTATTCGGCGAGATAAAGCAGATGCTCGATACGATGGACGGTTGCTATATCGTGACCGCGCGCGACGATCTCCTCCACCGACATTTCCAGTTCCACGAGGCATTCGAGAATATCGTCTAGCGCCGGATAGGGCGGTAGCGAGTCCTGATCGGTCTGGTTGGGGCGCAGTTCTGCCGAGGGTGCTTTAGAGATGATGTTGGCCGGGATGACTTCGCCTGATGGACCAAGCGCCGTTGGCGGAACGTGGGCATTTCTCCAGGCGGAGATCGCATAGACCTGCATCTTGTAAAGGTCTTTGATTGGGTTGAAGCCACCATTCATGTCGCCGTACAGCGTGGCGTAACCCACCGACATTTCAGATTTGTTGCCTGTCGTGACCACCATGGAGCCGAACTTGTTCGAGATGGCCATGAGGATAGTACCGCGAGCGCGGCTTTGCAGGTTTTCTTCGGTGATGCCCTCTTCCGTTCCTTCGAACATTTCAGCCAGTGAAGACAGAAAACCATCCACTGGCTCAGCAATCGGGACGATGTCGTAACGGCAACCCAGCGCCTTGGCGCAATCCGCCGCGTCCTTGAACGACTCTTCCGACGTGTAGCGATAGGGCAGCATGATGCAGCGCACTCGCTCTTCGCCCAGTGCGTCCACAGCAATCGCGGCACATATCGCTGAGTCGATGCCACCGGACAGGCCCAGAACCACGCTCTTGAAGCCGTTCTTGTTCACGTAATCACGGAAGCCCAGCATGCAGGCGCGATAATCGGCTTCCTCGCCCTCGGGGATTTGCGAGAACGGTCCTTCGTCGCAATGCCAGCCCTTTTCGGTCCGCTTCCAGTCCGCGACGGCCAAGGTCGCTTCGAACTGGCTCATCTGGAAAGCCAGCGTCTTGTCCGCATTGAAAGCAAAGCTTGCACCATCGAAANCAAGCTCGTCCTGACCGCCCACCTGATTGGCAAAAACAAGCGGTAACCCGCTCTCGATCACCTGCCGCAGGGCGACCTGATGGCGCACATCTACCTTGCCGCGATAGTAAGGCGAGCCATTTGGCACTAGCAGAATTTCAGCGCCGCTTTCAGCCAACGTCTCACACACACCGAGGTCGTTCCAGATTTCTTCGCAGATCGGAATCCCGATTCGAACTCCCCTGAAATTGTAGGGGCCGGAAATCGAACCTTCGGAAAAGACACGCTTTTCATCGAACTCGCCATAGTTGGGCAAATCCACCTTGTCGCGCAGGGCAACGATACGGCCACCGTCCAATAGCGCAACGGAATTATGCCGCCCGGTTTCGCCCTGACGGGGAAATCCGATGATAATGCCCGGCCCGCCATCTGATGTCTCGGCGGCAAGCTCCTCCACTGCCTTCAGACATGATTGCAGAAATGCAGGCTTCAGAACCAGATCTTCCGGCGGATAGCCAGAGATGAACAGCTCGCTCAGCAGCAACAGATCGGCACCTTGCGAGGCAGCGTCGGCGCGGGCTTCCCGCGCAAGCGAAAGGTTGCCAGCGACATCGCCGACAGTGGGGTTGAACTGCCCTACGGCAATTCGCAATACATTGGGATCGGTGTGTATTTGGCTCATGACTCTCATTTACCGTGGCTAAGCAGGCCGTGCAACGCAAGCCTTTAAACTCGCTCAAAATAACCGCATCGGGAAGGCAACCGCCTTACGCAATGGTTATTCGGCTACCTTGTGAATTTTGCATAGTTCATATCGCATTCACGCCGCTTATGTGACAGTTACATGACATCCTCGTGACGCCCGATTCACGCGGCGGATTACAGACGACCGGAGTTTAATATAGTGCGGAATTCGGTGCCCAAAATAACGGCTGCCGGAAGGACGAAACGCGTCCTTTCACGCCCTTCGACATGGAACGTTATCAGAGTTCTGTCGGACGTGCGTCCCCTCATAAACCTCACGCTCGCGGCCCTGTTGCTGGTCGTCTGCGTGGAATGGATCGCGCGCGGCTCGCTGCAAGACGTAGGCACATTCCTGACCTCCACCACCCGGCCCGGACTGACGACACTCTTTGCCGTCATCCTCGTTCTGCTGGCGTTCGATGCGCTGCTCGGCCGGCACTACCAGTCTCTGCTTGTCGCGGGACCGCTTCTTCTGTTGCCAGCCGTCATGTCGCATCAGAAGCAACTCTATCTTTCGGACCCGCTCTACCCTTCCGATCTGCTGTTCGGTCGCCAGATCCTGCAGCTCTTGCCGACGATGCTGAAAGCGCAGCCGCTTATGGCCATCGCCATCGCGCTTGGTCTGATCATGGCTGCCGCGTTGGCTGTCATGCTGTGGCGCCTATGCCGGGACCACGCGCCGGTCATGGCGGCAAAACAGCGCGTGTTGCGGCTGATGCTGGCCATCCCGCTGCTGGCTGGCATTGGCTCTTTGATGGACTATTCGCAAAACTCCTGGCTGCGTGACCGCCTGAATATCATTCCGATGATGTGGGACCAGAAGGAAAATTATCGCCAGAACGGCTTTCTCATGGCTCTCGCCTTCAACATTCCCATGGCAAAGGTGTCGGCTCCCGCAGGTTACAGCGAAAATACGATTTNAGACATCGTCTCGGATGGCTCGGCTCATGCCGTCAACCACAGCACCTTTCCAGACGTCATCATGATCATGAGCGAATCGCTTTGGGACCCGACACGGCTGCCCAATGTATCACTTTCCAGAGACCCTATGCCGACAATCCGAAGCAGGCAGTCGGGTCACGTTTTCTCTCCGGAATTCGGCGGCATGACTGCCAATGTCGAATTCGAAGCGCTGACAGGTTTTTCCAACGCCTTCCTGCCCTATGGCAGCATCCCCTATCAACAATATGTACGGCAGCCCCTGCCGTCACTCGCCACCTTCTTCAGAAGCGAAGGCTATTCCGCCATTGCGATGCATCCGTTTCAGGACTGGTTCTGGAACCGTCGCGAGGTCTACAAATCCTTCGGCTTCGAAGAATTTCGATCGGAAGAAACGCTTCCGGTCATGGAAAAGCGCGGTACCTTTGCTTCAGACGAAGCATTGACGTCGGAGATCATGCAGACCGTGGATGCGGCGGAGAGCCCGCTTTTTCTGTTCACAGTCACTCTTCAGGGNCACGGGCCTTATGAACCGAACCGCTATATCAACAACACAATCTCGATCAACGGCTCGCTTTCGGAACAGGCAACGGAATCGCTTGCCACCTACGCCCAAGGCGTATCGGAAGCAGACGACAATTTTGCCCACCTGATCGATTGGGCGAAAAACCGCGAGCGCGATACCGTGATTGTCCTTTNCGGAGATCATCTGCCACCGCTGGGTCAAGTCTATGTCGAAAGCGGCCACATGGCCGACATGGTCGCGACCCGTCGTGCACCTTTGGACACCATGAAAAANGAGCATGAGACACCGCTGGTCGTCTGGTCGTCAAAGACCGGCCTGCACAACAGGATCGGCACGATCAGCCCGTCGCTGCTACCCTATCATGTTCTGAAANCCGCCGGCTTCAACGACCCATTCTACACCGGTGTCCTTGGCAAAGTGCAGTCATCCTATTCGGTTATCGACCGGCACATGCTGATGGAAAAGGACGGGTCGGCTGTGCCCGACTGGTCCACGGGCACGGTCGCCATTCCCTCTGCCATTAACGAATATCGCCAGCTTCAGTTCGACATGATGTTCGGACGGCAATTCGGAAAAGATCGTTTCTTCCCTGGATATGTCTGGGTTAATCCCGCTCAACCTTCCATCTGAAGAGGAATGACAGAACCATCGAATTTATTTGAATTCGGCGGTAGCCAGGATTACTCATCAGGAATATCGGACCCGTCGTCCATGGCGGTTTCGAGCCTGGCTGGAGACTGATAATGCCTGCTATCCCCGATTATATTGCCTCTCATTTCAAACGATCGTCCAAGGAAATCGGAGAGGTCGAGCGGCGCATTCTCGACGTCGCACATCAGCGAAANCTTATTTCGACGGATACCAACGTCGCATTTNCGAAAANCTCCACATTCGGCGAACGGCTTGCGGATGGCATAGCGCGCGTCGGCGGTTCCTGGGGCTTCATCATTAGCTTCATGGTGTTTCTGTTCATCTGGGCCATCATCAACACGGTAGTGATGACAACACAGGCTTTCGACCCCTACCCCTTCGTGTTTCTCAACCTCATTCTCTCCATGCTGGCGGCCATTCAGGCTCCCATCATCATGATGTCGCAAAATCGGCAAGGTACACGCGACCGTTTCGAAGCGGCCAAAGATTATGAGGTCAATCTCAAGTCGGAACTCGAGGTCTTGTCGCTGCACGAAAAGATCGACCAAAAAGTAATTGCCGAATTGGCGGCGCTGCGAGAAGAGATAGCCAAGCTGCACAACCGCCGTGAAAATGGCAGCGACTGGGCGTAACTTGCACGATGGCAACAGGTCTTTCGTAAACGATCGTCGTTTTGCGCCTTTTNCTACATTGGTTACGAATCCGTCAGATTCTTCCGCTACAGATTGACGCGGGCATTTGTTGCATTGCACTCTTGGTGCAGCGACTCGGAAGTTACTTCCGTATCAGAATGGCATCACGCTTTTCCGAGCAGCGACGCCTCCGCGCTGGAACCGTTCAGTCCGGAAATCGAATTTCTGTTCCGAGGTCTTTTTCATGAACCAATATGATCTTGTTGTTGTCGGTAGTGGTCCCGCTGGCAGACGTGCTGCCATTCAGGCTGCGAAGCTGGATAAAACGGTCCTGGTCATCGAAAAAGGCAGCCGTGTCGGCGGTGTCTCCGTTCATACCGGAACTATTCCGTCGAAGACGATGCGCGAAACGGCGCTCAATCTCTCCGGTTGGCGCGAACGCGGCTTTTATGGTCGTTCCTACCGCGTCAAGCAGGAAATCAGTGCGGAAGATTTGCGCCGCCGTCTGCTCATCACGCTGGATCATGAAGTCGAGGTTCTGGAACACCAGTTCGCGCGCAACCGCGTCACTCACATTCGCGGCAAGGCGGCATTCGTCACGCCTGATACGATGGAAATCACCAAGGACGATGGCGAGGTCATTCACGTCAAGGGCAAGAGCATTCTGCTGGCCGTTGGTACCCGCCCCTTCCGCCCCGATTACATGCCTTTCGATGGCAAGAAGGTTATCGACAGCGATGAACTGCTGGAGCTGCAAAAGCTGCCGCGTTCCATGGTCGTTATCGGCGCGGGTGTTATTGGCATCGAATATGCGACCATTTTCAGTGCGCTCGATACCGCCGTCACTATTATCGATCCCAAGCCGACAATGCTCGACTTCATTGATAAGGAAATCGTCGAAGACTTCATCTATCAGTTGCGTGATCGCAACATGAAACTGTTGCTGGGCCAGAAGGCCGAAAAGGTCGAGCATACGCCCGAAGGCAAAGTCATGCTCACGCTGGATAGCGGCCGCACCCTGACAACTGAAATGGTGCTGTTCGCCGCGGGCCGGATCGGCGCGACTGATACACTCAATCTCGCAGCAGCAGGCCTGACAGCAGACAATCGCGGCCGCCTTTCCGTTAACCCGGAAACCTTCGAGA
The DNA here is from genome assembly GCF_002896715.1 of Agrobacterium bohemicum. Classification (GTDB taxonomy): domain Bacteria; phylum Pseudomonadota; class Alphaproteobacteria; order Rhizobiales; family Rhizobiaceae; genus Agrobacterium; species Agrobacterium bohemicum. Next base: position 124,216 of record NZ_PGEL01000027.1, on the reverse strand, counting down.
CATCGGTTCCGGGCATCTTTGCAGCTGGCGATGTCATCGGTTTNCCAAGCCTTGCCTCTACGTCCATGGAACAGGGCCGGATTGCTGCTCGCGTGGCCGTGGGTGCCATCGGCATGGAGCCGCAGAAATATTTTCCCTACGGCATCTACGCGGTGCCAGAAATCTCCACATGCGGCCTGACCGAAGAGGAAATGAAGGAACGCGGCATTGCCTATGAATGCGGCATAGCGCGCTTTCGCGAGACATCACGCGGCCATATTATGGGGCTGGACACCGGCCTGCTGAAGCTCATCTTTTCGCTGAAGACACGCAGGCTTCTGGGTGTGCATATCGTCGGTGAAGGTGCAACCGAACTCGTTCACATTGGACAGGCGGTTCTGAACCTCAAAGGCACGGTCGAGTATTTCGTGGAAAATACCTTCAATTACCCAACACTTGCCGAGGCCTACAAAATCGCCGGTCTCGATGCTTGGAACCGTATGGGCGACATCAAGAAGAACGAAACCGTTTGAGCAACCTTTGCAGCGCCCCTACCACCGGATATTGTAGCGGGCGCTGACGGAGGGCCGAAACCGGTCCTGGTACCCCTGGTCGAGATTGCCGGATACCGTAAGATTTTNACCTAGCTTCTGTTCCAAGCCGACCTTCGAGGTAAAATCATCGAACGTATCGCGGCTGGCACCCGTCAGCACAAAGGCGGTGCCGGTTGCTGAGCGGGTCAACCGCAGAGACTGAGACACATCAAGTCCACTCCACTGCTGCGCCGTGCCATCATAGCGAACCGTCACATTACGATTCGATTCGAAATCAAGTTCCGATGTTGCAATGCGTTTCTGCGAGGTCGTCATCGTCCAGGCGCTGGAACCCGTCAGAGCGTTCATCAACACACCGATATCACCAGCGACTTTCGCGCCGGGCAGGTTGGAGGACAATAACGTGACTGTCCCCCAGAATTTGACCGGCGTATCCAACAGCGCGCCACCATCCGAAGCATTCATACCCATTTCGAGGCCAGCCCGTATGGGCGTTTCGGTCGGAAGTTTCGCACCGATCCGCGCAGTATAGGATGTGTCGGAGTTCTTTGCAGGAGCCCAGATGAGGCCTTTTTCCTGCGCATGACCTAATCCTGATGACAAGCCAATGGCGACGGTGGCGACGAGAACGCCGTGTTTCGTTTTCAAAAACATGTCTCTTCCTCAAGCTTTCATAAAGCGCACCGTCCTTGGGAGACACGGAACACCTTGTTTGGCTATCGACGACACTCACATTCAGGAGCAATCGCTTTAAGTTTGCCGGTGACGCTGCAAGCGACGTGGTTCAGCCCACATCTGTCGTAGCATTCAGCTTCGCAGGCGCGTCTGTGATCATCGGGCATAACGACTGCAACCGCCGATGCCAGATGGAGAGTTGAAACTAGGGGCAAAATGCCGGGCCACGCACTCCGCGCGACGGATTTGGTTCAAGCGTCAAGCGCTACAAATCAGTGACCYGAGACTGCCAGATGAACGGTAGATGAACAAGAGCAAACGCAGCAAAAACGCGTTGTGCGCTGCAATGTGATCGAAACGTAACAGAGGTTAACAAACGTCACAAACGCAAAAGGCCGCAGCGAACGCCACGGCCTCTCGAAAATTTTATGAAAAAANGCTTACTCGGCGTCGCCTTCAGCAGCCTTCTTCTTGGCAGGCGCCTTCTTCTTCGGAGCGGCTTCTTCGCCTTCCGCAGCTTCAGCCTTGGCTGCTGCCTTCTTCTTGGCAGGCTTCTTCTCAGCCTTTTCGCCTTCTTCGGCGTCTTCCGCCAGCAGCTCTTCCTTCGTAACGGTCTTATCCGTTACAGAGATTTCTTCGAGCAACTTGTCGATGACCTTCTCTTCGAAGATCGGAGCGCGGAGCGAAGCGGAAGCACCTGGTGTGTTGCGGAAGAAATCGAGGATCTCTTTCTGCTGGCCCGGGAACTGCTGAAGCTGTGCGAACAGAGCCCGCTGCATTTCTTCTTCAGTGACTTCAACGCCAGCCTTTTCGCCGATTTCGGAAAGAACCAGGCCGAGACGAACGCGACGTTCAGCCAGCTTGCGGTATTCTTCGCGAGCTTCTTCTTCTGTCGTGTCTTCGTCAGCGAAAGTCTTGCCGGACTGAGCAAGATCGGTGTTGATCTGACGCCAGATGTTTTCGAACTCTGCATCAACCAGACCTGCTGGTGTGTCGAACTGGTAAACTTCGTCCAGCTGATCGAGAATCTGACGCTTCACCTTCTGGCGAGTGACGTTGCTGTACTGGCTTTCGATCTGGCCGCGAACGACTTCCTTCAGCTTTTCAGCAGATTCGAGACCCAGCTTCGTGGCCAGATCATCGTTGATTTCAACAGCAGCTGCGGAAGCGACGTCCTTGACGGTGATGTCGAACACGGCTTCCTTACCAGCGAGGTTCGCCGCAGGATATTCGGTCGGGAACGTAACGGTAATGGCCTTTTCATCGCCAGCCTTGACGCCAACGAGCTGGTCTTCGAAGCCAGGAATAAAGCGGCCCGAGCCGATAACGAGCTCTGCATCTTCAGCAGCGCCGCCATCAAAGGCTTCGCCATCGACCTTGCCGAGGTAGTTCATGGTGACGCGGTCGCCTTCAGCGGCCTTGCCCTTCTTTGTTTCATAGGTACGAGCGCTCTCGGCGATCTTGAGGATCTGCTCGTTGATCTCTTCTTCGGTCACTTCCACGACTTCGCGGATAACCTTGATGCCTTCGTTGGACTTCAGCTCGATCGCTGGAATCACTTCGTAAGCGAGTGTGAATTCCAGATCGCTTTCGGCTGCCAGAATCTTTTCTGCTTCGTCCTGATCTTCCGTCATGGAAATCGAAGGCTGCGTCGCAGACTTCTCGCCGCGGCCGGAAATGATTTCAGAAGGCTTGTCGCGAACGAGTTCGTTCACAAGGTCGGCCATGATGGACTTGCCATACATCTTTTTAAGATGGGCCATTGGCACCTTGCCGGGGCGGAAACCGTTGATGCGAACTTTGTCCTTGGCGTCGGCAAGGCGCTCGTCGAGGCGAGACTTCATATCGGCGGCCGGGATAACGACCTTGATTTCGCGCTTCAGCCCTTCAGCGAGCGTTTCGATAACCTGCATTTTCATACCTTCACATCATGGCGGCGGTGCTCAGACAGCCGTTGGTTTATGTTCGAGCACAGCGCCGGAACCTAAATTCACCGGCCGTAACTATATAAACTGCATGCACAAGCATTTTGCTGGGCAAAAACTGCGCTTGAGCCAGAGAGGCGGCGAAGCAAAAGCATCACACATACCTCTCGGCGATTCATTTGGTGCGGGTAGAGGGACTCGAACCCCCACAACTCTCGTCGCCAGAACCTAAATCTGGTGCGTCTACCAATTCCGCCATACCCGCGCTCTTGAATCCTGCATAAACAACATCTGGCACACGAGGCCTTCCGGAGCGCGCGTCTCTATATCACCCGTTTNCCAGAGCGCAAAGGAAAAATGACGGTTTTACGATGCTATTTCGCACCATTCCGCCGCTCCACCACTCTCTATACATACTGCGCACGGACATTTCATGCGCTAGGACACGTCGCATAGGCACCCTCCCCTTGCCGACGGTTGGAGTCGGAGTATGAACAGACAGCGCGCCTGGCATCGAAGGTAATTAATTCCATCAATATCGCGGCTTCAATTCGTCAAACGACCAAAACAGAATTGCACAACGGTAATTTGCAGCCTTTGAGAGAAATAGCAGCAAGAGTTTCGATTAACTGCCGCTCAATTATGCAAACATTAACAAAATCGCCTAGGAATTAACGATCGCCATGCGTCGGGCGCATAGGTGGCATACTTCATTGTCTGTTTTTGTTCTCGTTAAACCGATTATATTGGGTGTCAGGAAATGAGTTGAGCGCTGATCCCAAGCGGCGCCACAGACAAAGAGGACACGATTATGAACATCACTCGCTCGCTGAACAACTGGCGCAAGTATCGTCAGACAGTTACTGAACTCGGCCGCATGAGCGACCGCGAACTGACTGACCTCGGCATCGGCCGTAGCGACATCCGTCGCGTTGCACGTACAGCAGTCGGCATCTAATTATACGAAATACCGCAGGCGGAACTTCCGCATTATCGGTTGCTATCCTTAAAAAAGGTCTCGAGCTTCGGCTCCGGGGCCTTTTTCTTTGTTTTATCGTGTTTTCGAGCTTTTTTTCCACGCTCGCTTTTGATTTTGCTGTTGCGCCTAAAAAATATACACAGAACGATAAAGGATGCAAAAATAGCCGACACATTGCACAAATGCATGGCAGTCGCCTAAAAACTGCACTCCACATTAGCACTCAGCATATGTATATACACATCAACAGCAGAACGCAGGCAACTGCCTTCGGCAAACAAGTTTAGAAATCAAGAAACAAAGATTGAGGAAATCATCATGAACCCTATCCGCATCGCAAAGAACTGGATCTCTTATCGCCGCACTCTGAACGAACTGGGCAGCCTTTCCAGCCAGACGCTCAGCGACATCGGCCTGACACGTTACGACATCCGCAACGTAGCTTCCCGTTCGTTCCGCTAATCAGCGTAACCAGTCACCTGCTGACCGACCTCCCACGGACGCGGGTTGACCGAGCGACAGGAAATAAAAACGGCGCCTTGTGCGCCGTTTTTTGATTCTGGGATTGAGAACCAGAACTGACATCATTGGGTGGTAACAGCGGATCGAGGATTCCGCGATCTCATACCCAAGACCTTTCCCTCTCCATTATTTACTTCATGCCACTTGATTCGCTTGACACGAGAAACCAAACAATAGAACATAAAGTGAACAAATGGAGTTGCAGCAATGCCAGCAGCAGATAAAACCATTGAAANGGCTCTTAGCCTTGTCGCTCAATCCCGGAGCCTTCGCGAAAGGGCGCTCGAGCGTCGCCGCGAACTACAGAGACGAACGGAATATATGACCGCAAAGCCGGTTTATATTTTAAAGAAAAATGGCGGCAGGCAATTATCGCTTCGCCTGGACAGTTAGGGCGCCAGCACAAGGTTACGTGCAGGGTCTAAATGCACCCATAGACTAAAGCTGGCAGCAGCCACAAAAANTCCCGTACCACATGTCATTAGCACGGGATTTTTNCGAGCGTATAAACTTGCCTCATTGCATGCGTTCGAGTGCAGACTGTGGGGAAGCTGTTGCTGTTTCGGTGTTACCGAGCAAGCGACTGGTCTTTTTCAAAACCAGAACTGGCTTTTGTGCTCGCTCCGTCGGCATGGCGATACTGGCGGTCTTGAATTCTCGGTCCACCGGAATGGATGCGTTAATTTCTGGCTGTACAATAGAGTCAGCGAGGGCGGCCGATGCGGAGAGGCCAACCATTGCTGCGAGGATGAGAGCTGCCTTCATGTCATTCTCCCTTCGTTTCTATGTTTGAACATTGCTTTTACTTGGGAAACTTGAAATCCTCATGGAGGATCATTCCAAATGAAAAATCGGGCTAATTCTTTCTCATATCGAGTCTATTCTGAAGAGAGCGACGGAAANTCATTGCAACATACGTTCCTCTCAATGGTATGATGAGGGGCTTGTATGTAGAGGCGGCCGTGTTATTGGCGGCTTCTATGATACGGCGAGTATCGGAACTGTTTTGCGACTTCATGTCACGTCTCCTTCGCCGAATTAAACGGAAGAAGAGCGCTTTAGTTCCTCGCCTGCGGGCCAAAGGTTAAGATTTGCGACCGAAAGTTATTAACGCCCCATCACAAGCCCGTTACGAAGTCGAGGCGTCGGGGGCGGAACATCAAAAAGAATGCGTCAAATATCGAAAGTGCCTGTTGCCACGCGCACAGCGTGACCCCCGATTCGTGCCCGCGCGATCTCCTTTNCCTTCACATCCATATGCAGGTGAATGTGAGAGGGTCGGGCCATCTCGACGCCTTGTTCGATGAGGATAGGGTAATGTCCATCTGCCAGACTATCGAAGTGGTGAATAGCGCCAGAGAAAGCGGCAGCCGCAGCGCCGGTCGCCGGATCTTCCGATATGCCCATGCTTGGAGAAAACATGCGCGTATGAAACTTTGCGGCGTGATTGACGCCACCGCGGCAATATAAATAGGCCGAGGCCAGACGTCCTTCCACCAATGGCGCCAGTTTCAGCCATAGAGTGGGATCGAAATCGACTTCCTGCATCGCAGAGAGGTTTTGAACGGGTATCACCAAAAACGGCACGCCAGCCGTCCACAGCGACGGCGCGTGATTCTCAAAGCCGATCTGTGCCTCTGCCAACCCGATGGCATCGGCGATTTGAGCATGATTCAGAGGCAAAATCACGCGGGACGATTTTCTGGGTAGATCGAACTCGGCGAAACTCGCCTCACCCGGGCGAATGCGGATGGCGCAGCGTACCGGCCCAACCAGCTCCTCAAGCACTGAAACCATATCGACTTCGCCTTCGCCATGATTGCTTTCGGCAATCGCAATGGCAGCACCGACGGTGGGATGACCGGCAAAGGGCAGTTCAAAAGCGGGCGTGAAAATACGCAAGGACGCGGCATAGGCTGGATTATCGGACGTCTTGACGAAGACCGTCTCTGACAAATTCATTTCGCGAGCGATAGCCTGCATGGTTTCATCGTCAAGGCCATCTGCACCGAACATCACAGCCAGTGGATTGCCCGCCAGTTTCTGGCGCGTGAAAACATCGTAGATACTGTAACTTATCGCCACGCCTCACACCTTCCGTATCGATGTTCGTTGTCGCAAACTGCCCGACCTCACCGGCCTCCGCAACCCCGATTAATCACGCGTCGGCAAGAAGCTGTGGACTTTTCACTGGCCAGACATGCGTCTGTCGCCTGCTGATGCGCTTTGGCTTGAAAGAGCTTGTCCTGACAGGACTTCTTCATGTACCACAGACCGTCAACAGGGGTGACGGCATGTCGCGTTCAACTGATCATCTATGTTTCGTAGCGTCGACCACCGATGAAGCGCAAGATGCGCGAGACACTCTCATCAAGCAGTATGGCAATACCTCCTTCGAAGAGGCCGACGTGATCATCGTTCTGGGTGGTGACGGATTCATGCTGCAAGTGCTGAATGAAACGATGAATTCCGGCAAACGCATCTATGGCATGAATCGTGGCTCTGTCGGCTTTCTTATGAATGATTATCGTGTCNATGATCTGCCGGAGCGTGTAGCCAAGGCCACCGGAAATGAGTTTCATCCGCTTCGAATGACCGCCATCGATGCCAATGGCGAGGAATTTACTGCCCTTGCAATGAACGAAGTCAGCCTTTTTCGCCAGTCCCATCAGGCAGCCAAGTTGCGCGTCGATGTGGACGGCAAAACGCGGCTCGAAGAACTGATCTGCGATGGCATGATGGTTGCGACGCCAGCAGGCTCTACTGCCTATAATTTTTCGGCCCACGGTCCCATCCTGCCGCTCGAATCACCACTTCTGGCTCTGACACCGGTTAGCGCTTTTCGCCCTCGGCGCTGGCGTGGTGCGCTTCTTCCGAATAAGGTAACCGTCGATATCCATGTTCTCGAGAGCGAAAAACGCCCCGTCAACGCGGTGGCTGATCACATCGAGGTCAAGTCGGTGCAGATGGTGCGTATTGCGCAATCCAAGGACAGAACCGCAAAAATTCTGTCGGACCCGGATCGTTCGTGGTCGGACCGTGTGCTTGCCGAACAATTCACGAATTGACGAAGACAATGATGATCAAAACACTTGTTGCCACCACATTCCTCGCAGCCAGCATCTTCTGCGCCCCAGCCCAGGCGCAGACATCAGATATCGACGCCCTGCCCGCTTCGGTAATTTTCGTTGCAAGCAGCGGCATGTGGGAACAGACTGCCAAGATGCAGGATGGCGCAACCGTCCCGCAGACCAACGGCGGCGAGCCGACACGCGGATATTACAAGGTTGTTGCCGTGCGTCAGGGCGACGGTACGGCCAGAATTTACCTCCAGCAGCTTGCCTATACCGCAGACGGCCCGAGCCTCGTGGAGACTGTGGAACTCGAAGAATTTACGCAGATGAAGGTTTACGTGACGGACATCAGGCCCGAAAGCTCATCTGGCGCGTCCAATGTTCCCGGCCTTTTCGTTACTGTCCACCTGAAANCCGATCCCACCCAGACAGAAGCGGACGCATGGACGGTTCTGATCGATGAGCTCGNTGATATGAAGATCGAAAGAGCTTCCAACTAGATTTCCAGTTCGTCTGGACCCGCAAGCACCGCGCCAAAATGGTGTTGCCACAAGCGCGCGCCCAGAGCGCCGGAACGGTCGAGGCTGGAGCCGATGGTGAGCCACGGAACGAGCGTCGGCTGCAATCCGGCATCAAAGAATGAAAAGCCGGCAGCCAGAACGCAGGTATCTGCCTGGATGCCGCAGACCAGAACGCGGTCGAGGTCAAGTGAGCACAGGTAATCTATGGCCGCCTTCGGTGGTGCATAACCATGCTTGATGAAAATGCGGTCGGCAGGAACGAGAGACTCATCGGCTTTGCCCGGCTTCCAGCCCAACTGACGCTCGAATGGCGTTACGCTTTCGTCGTGACGTTCAACACTCGCGATCGATGGCAGTGATTTGGCCAATTCGGTAATATCGTCAACGAGTTTGGCGGGCGGGCTGAAACTCGGTTGAACATCGACGATATAAAGCACCTGCTTCACTGCTCACCTCCAAAACAAAAAACCTCCCGCAAAACATATTGGGAGAGGCCAATCTTTTATCGACAAGTCCCGGAGGATCAGTCGATATCGGCAACCTCGACATCCGCACCACCGCTGATGCGGTGGGCAAGAGCTGCTTCCATGAATTCGTTCAACTCGCCATCGAGCACATTGCCCGGAGCCGTGCTTTCAACGCCTGTGCGCAAATCCTTGACCAACTGGTAAGGCTGTAGCACGTAGGAGCGGATTTGGTGACCCCAGCCGATATCGGACTTGGAGGCTGCCTGCGCGTTGGCAGCGGCTTCCCGCTTCATCAGTTCAGCCTCATAAAGGCGCGAGCGCAACATTTCCCAGGCTTTGGCGCGGTTCTTGTGCTGCGAGCGCTCCTGCTGGCAGGCAACCGCGATGCCGCTTGGAATATGCGTGATACGCACAGCGGAGTCGGTGGTGTTGACGTGCTGCCCACCGGCACCAGACGAGCGGTATGTATCGATGCGGCAATCGCTTTCGTTGATGTCGATCTGGATCGAGTCATCAACCACCGGATAGACCCAGATGGATGAGAACGACGTATGACGACGCGCATTGCTGTCGTAAGGCGAGATGCGAACGAGGCGATGAACACCCGATTCCGTTTTCATCCAGCCGAAAGCATTGTGGCCCTTGACCAGAATGGTCGCGGATTTGATTCCCGCTTCTTCGCCGTCATGAATTTCAAGGATTTCGACCTTGTAGCCTTGGCGTTCCGCCCAGCGCGTATACATGCGCAGCAGCATGTTGGCCCAGTCCTGGCTTTCCGTACCGCCAGCGCCGGAATGGACCTCGACATAGGTGTCGTTACTATCGGCTTCGCCAGACAGCATCGCCTCCACCTGACGGCGGTTGGCTTCGCTGCGAAGCGACTTCAGCGCGTCTTCGGCTTCCTTGACGATGTCGGCATCGCCTTCGGCCTCACCCATTTCGATCAACTCGATGTTGTCGTTGACCTGCTGTTCCAGAAGTTTCACGCCATTGATGGATTCATCAAGTTGCTGGCGCTCACGCATCAGCTTCTGTGCTTCGGTGGCGTCATTCCAGAGGTTGGGATCCTCGGCCTTGTTGTTCAACCAGTCCAGTCGTCTTATCGCCTGGTCCCAGTCAAAGATGCCTCCTCAGCAGGCTTATGGCCTGCTTGATTTCGTCGACGACGTTCACGATCTCATTGCGCATTTCGCAGATACTTCGCTTTCATTGATAAACTGGGTGGCTGAATAAATGCGAGGGGCGCGGATGTAAAGACCGCGCCCCTCGCCTTTCCATCAATTGAGATCAATAGAGGCCGCCGCCACCGCCGGTAATGGCCTGCTGCGCCTGTGGTGAGGCACGCAGAATATCTTCCTGCGACATCGAGCCATCCATCCCGATGACCGAGAAGCTGCTGGCAGGACCGGTACCTGGCTTGAAGGCTTCCATGATAGTGTCAGGTTCACCTTCATTGGCAGCCATACCGGTCTTGCGGTTGACAGCCACGAACTGCATTCCATCGGGAACGATGAACTTGCTCTGCGGCAGATGCTTGGCAGCTTGAGCGATGAACTCACCGAAAATCGGTGCCGCAAGCGAACCGCCGGTGCCGCCACGTCCCAGTGGTGCCGGGCTGTCGAATCCGATGTAGAGACCAGCAACCAGATCAGGCGTATAGCCTACGAACCATGCGTCTTTTTCATCGTTGGTCGTGCCGGTCTTGCCCGCTACGGGAAGATTGACCTTGATCTTGCCTGCTGCCGTACCGCGCTGCACGACGCCCTCAAGCATGGACGTCGTCTGATAAGCCGTCATCGGATCAAGAACCTGCTCGCGATTGTCAACAATGGTCGGCTCATCCTGATTCTGCCAACTTGGTGCATTGCAGCTTTCGCAGCCACGTTCCTCATGACGGAATATGGTCTTGCCGTAACGGTCCTGAATGCGGTCGATCACGGTCGGATTGATCTGCTTGCCACCATTCGCGATAACGGAATAGGCAGAGACCATCCGCATCACGGTCGTCTCACCTGAACCGAGCGACATGGCCAGAAGCGGCGGCATTTTGTCGTAAATGCCGAACCGCTCGGCATACTCAGCCACCAGATTCATACCCATGTCCTGCGCAAGCCGCACGGTCATCAAGTTACGTGATTTTNCGATACCGAGACGCAGCGTCGAGGNACCGGCTACTTCACCGCCATAGTTCTTCGGACTCCAGACCTGCCCGCCAGAAACAACTTCCAGCGGCGCATCCATGACAACGGATGCAGGGGTGTAACCATTGTCCAAAGCCGCAGCATAGATGAACGGCTTGAAGGAAGAACCCGGCTGACGCATGGCCTGCGTTGCGCGGTTGAACTCGGACTGACCGTAGGAGAAACCGCCGACCATAGCGAGAACACGACCGGTATGCGGGTCCATCACCACCATACCGCCCTGCACCTTGGGAGGCTGACGAAGGCGGTAATCATCGCCCTTGTCCGAAAGAGGCTCGACATAGACGACATCGCCGGCTTTCAGGACGGTCGCGGGTGACTTTGCTGTCGCACGCTGGCCCTTGGCATCACGGTAGGCCCATTTCATGTTTNCAGGCTTGATACGGCCACGGCTACGCAGATCAGGATTTNCCGCATCACCATCCGGACGAAGCCCGATATCGACGCCATCAGCTGTGGCTGACAAGACGACGGCCATCTTCCATTCAGGCACATCGCGAAGCGGTCTCAGCTTCAAAAGTGCGGCAACCCAGTCGCCGGATGCATCGATCTGATCGACCGGGCCATGAAANCCACGACGCTCGTCATAGTCCAACAAGCCGTCCTGAAGGGCCTTGCGGGCTTCCATCTGGATATCGGGGTCGAACGAGGTGCGAACGGAAAGACCGCCTTCCAGCAAAGCCTTTTCGCCGTATTTCTCAACGATCTGACGGCGCGCTTCCTCTGAGAAATAATCGGATGCCGCAAGACGTGCTCCGCCGGTGCGGATGTTCACCCCCAGTGGCTGGGCTTTTGCGTCGGTGGCATCAGCGGCGGTAATGTAGCCATTTNCCGCCATGCGATCGATGACCCAGTTACGACGCTCGATGGCTGCCTTTTCACGGCGCAGCGGATGATAGTTCGCCGGACCCTTGGGAAGCGCGGCCAGATAGGCCGTCTCGGCAATCGTCAATTCGGTCACGGATTTGTTGAAATAGGTCAGCGCAGCGCTGGCTATACCATAGGAATTCAGACCGAAGAAAATCTCGTTGAGATAAAGCTCAAGGATTTTGTCCTTGCTGTAGGCCTGCTCGATGCGGAAGGACAGCACGGCTTCCTTGGCCTTGCGTTCCATCGTCTGCTCATTCGTCAACAGGAAGTTCTTGGCAACCTGCTGCGTAATGGTCGAGCCACCCTGCGTTGGACCACCCGTTGCAAANGCAACTGCAGCGCGGGCAAAGCCGGTAACATCAATGCCGGGATGCTGATAGAAATTCTTGTCTTCCGCTGAAAGAAACGCTGCTTTGACCCGGTCGGGGACAGCCTGGATCGGCAGGAACAAACGCCGCTGCTTGGCGTACTCCGCCATCAGCGCGCCGTTACCAGCATGAACGCGCGTCGTCACCGGCGGCTCGTAACTCGCCAGGACGGCGTAATCGGGGAGATCCTTCGTTATCGTCATCAAATAAATGGCGACACCACCTGCTGCCACAAGGAACAGCATGCTGGCCAAGCCAAAGAAATATCCAATAAGTCTGATCATATTTAGCTACCGATACTTCGAATCGCAAAAGGTTGCGCCCGTCGTTATGAGCACATTCTCGCATATAGAGTGCCGTTTTGCACACCGCTTCAACGATGACAAGCTGCCAATAGAAGCATTCTCCGATATGTTATCGCGAACCACCTCTTCTGCTCAATGAAAAGAAGCAGCCCTGACCATCGAATCTCACCNTCGAGTAACGTGGGGAATGTGCGTAAAATAGGGCTTCGACCCAATTTATAACGGCTTGGGGTGCGCGGCAAACCGTTTTTAGGGCGACGGACGCATAGATGCCACAGCGGTTAGCTTTGCTTGGGAAGGCCCCTCAGCCGCCATTCGCCAGCGCTTGGGCACGATAGCGCGTAACGGCAGTCGCCAGCGTGTCGGCGACCTTTGCGCGCCACGCCTCGTCCAGCAACAACTTTTCGTCATCCGGGTTGGAGAGGAATCCAAGTTCCAGCAGAACGGACGGCACGTCATGGGCGCGCAACACCTGAAAGCCCGCGTAACGATGCGGGTTGTTGATGAGCCCTACTTGCCCCTCAAAGGATTTAACGATGTTTTCTGCCAAGGTTACGGAAAATGCCTGCGTTTCACGCCGCGTCAGATCGAGAAGAATGTCCGCAACCTCTGGCTGCTCACTCTGAACAGTCACGCCCGCAATCTGATCCGAAAGGTTTTCGCGTTCGGCAAGGTCTTGCGCCATCCGGTCAGAAGCGCGATCTGATATAGTATAGACGGTCGCCCCGCGAATGCCCTTTTGTTTCAGGGTGTCGGCGTGGACGGAGATGAAGAGATTGGCATTTTGCTGACGGGCTAGGATCACGCGCTCTGAAAGAGCCAGAAACGTGTCGTCGTCCCGCGTCAAAAACGCCTTGATACCGGGCAGCTTGTTGAGGCGATCAGCCAGTTGCTTGGCGAATGTCAGAGTAATGACTTTTTCGTCCGTTCCGGAANCGGCACCCTTGGCACCAGCATCGATGCCGCCATGGCCTGCATCAACCGCGATGACGAAATCCGACTGGCGCGATGTTTTCGGCGCGATATCGGCGGTCACCGAAGCGGTCGTCGCGGGCGCAAGAGCGTGCCAGCTCTGATTCTTCAACAGTTCTGCGAATTTCTGCTTCGTCGCCATTTCCGTATCCAGCACGAAACGGAAAATCTTGCCACCATCATCAGACTTGGTTTCGGCGATCACCACATGCGCAGGTTTCTTGGCTGTCAGCACGAGCCGCGCACTGCCCTCACCCATGCTGCCGAAGCGGATATCGCTAAACAGGCCGGTCGGGGCGAGATCGCTGGTCGGAAANGAAAAGCCGACGGCTGGGAAGTCTACGACGATCCGCGTGGGCGAATCGAGATAATGAACCTCGAATTCCGGCTCCCGGTTGAACTCCATGACGATGCGGGTGCGCGCTTCATCACCAATGATACGCGCCTCGTTCGCAACCAGCGACGGTGCCTGTTCGCTTGCATGCGCCATTTCAAGGCCCGACAGCACACCCAGCAACGCCAAGGCGAAAACCCGACTGATTCGTGCAATCGAAATCCGTATTTGTGACACGTTGATGCCGTCGATCGATGTTTTGATGGTCGCCAAAGTCATTTCCGTATTTGTCGTCTTTTAACAGAGGAAGCCGTCGGTTTCAGCCAAATCCCGTTATTTACCACCGTCAGAATGGCCTGATTTGCGCTGTGGCGCAACAATCGCAGCCCTTGGTGAAGCAATTCTTAATTGTGAAATTCCACCAATGATATGGCATATTTAGCCACCCTATTGCTATTATGACGGATAAAACATACAACGTGAATGAGGGTTAAAAGTGTTGACGGGATAGACGCCCGCCGGCTGCCAATCGACAAAGACGCTGGCGCTGTAATTTCGGGCAATCATCTGCCGTCGCTGCATTTTTCTCCTGAAACTGAATCAATTCCGGCCGTGGCTGGAACAATACCCGGTGGCATGCCACCGCACGCTCGAAGAGAGCATTTTCATCGGATCCTTCGGGATCTATTTATTAAAGTCGTTCTCGCTTGGCCAATGATGTCGTTGCAGCAGCTTTCAAATCAACCGGATACCAGGAGCAGGCATCATGCTTTGCCAGTTGTCCGGATGCTGCCAGTTAACCGACGCCGGGCAAGAAACTTCATTTCCGGCACACCCTTGAAAATAGATGAAAGGCCTGTCCTCGCGACGGGCCTGCTCTCGTATATGACAAGGCTGCGCCGAGGAGCACAGCTTACATGGCAGACAAAATGCTTATCGACGCGTCCCATGAAGAGGAGACGCGCGTTGTTGTAGTTCGTGGAAATCGAATTGAAGAATTCGATTTCGAGTCGGAACACAAGAAGCAAATCCGAGGCAATATCTATCTTGCCAAGGTGACACGCGTAGAGCCTTCCCTTCAGGCAGCATTCGTCGATTACGGCGGCAATCGCCACGGATTTCTCGCTTTCGCAGAAATTCACCCGGATTATTACCAGATCCCTCTGGCCGATAGGCAGGCACTGCTGAGAGCAGAAGCCGAAGATCACCGTCGTAACGACGACTTCGAGTCCGCCAACGATGCGCCTAATGAGCCATCTTCTGCGTCTTCGCTTGCCGTTGATCTTTCCCAAGCCGATCAGCCTGATATCGGTATCGTTGCGGCAACCACCGTTGAAGAAGCCGAAACCACTGAAGTTGCGGCAGAACCTGCTGAAACCGAAGTCGAGGCCGTAGCCGATGAAACGCCTGCAGAAGACGAAAAGCCGAAGAAGCGCGTTCGTCGTCCTCGTACAAAGAAAAAGGCCGAAGCGGATGACGTTTCTGCCGAAGCAGCCCCTTCGGACGAAAGCTCAGAAGACGATGGCAGCAAGGGCGGCGAAATGGCTGCCATGGTCGATACCGATACGATTTCGGAAGAAGTCGAAGGCCTTGGCCGTCGCGACAATGATGATGACGACGATGATGACGATCATCACGAAAAGGAAGTCATTGAATCCGTTGGCGCAGAAGACGCGATGGAAGAAGTTCCAGATCGTATTTCCCGCAAGCCACGCAAACAATACCGCATTCAGGAAGTCATCAAGCGCCGCCAGATCCTTCTGGTTCAGGTTGCCAAGGAAGAACGCGGCAACAAGGGTGCAGCGCTGACGACATATCTGTCGCTCGCCGGTCGTTATTCCGTTTTGATGCCGAACACGGCGCGTGGCGGTGGTATTTCCCGCAAGATCACTCAGCCGACGGACCGCAAGCGTCTGAAGGAAATCGCGCGCGATCTGGAAGTGCCACAGGGCATGGGCGTTATCCTTCGCACAGCCGGTGCCAACCGCACCCGCGTCGAAATCAAGCGCGACTTCGAATATCTGATGCGTCTGTGGGAAAATGTCCGCACGCTGACGCTCAACTCAACCGCTCCTTGCCTCGTGTATGAAGAAGGGTCGCTCATCAAGCGTTCGATCCGCGATCTCTATAACAAGGACATCAGCGAAATCATCGTGTCTGGCGAAGAAGGCTATCGTGAAGCGAAAGACTTCATGAAGATGCTGATGCCGAGCCACGCCAAGGTCGTCCAGCCTTACCGCGATATTCACCCGATCTTCTCGCGTTCGGGCATCGAAGCGCAGCTCGACCGTATGTTGCAGCCGCAGGTGACGTTGAAGTCCGGTGGTTATCTGATCATCAATCAGACGGAAGCGCTGGTTGCCATCGACGTGAACTCCGGTCGTTCGACCCGCGAACATTCCATCGAAGAAACCGCCGTTCAGACGAACCTTGAAGCCGCTGAAGAAGTGGCGCGCCAGCTGCGTCTTCGCGACCTTGCCGGTCTCGTGGTCGTCGACTTCATCGACATGGAAGAAAAACGCAACAACCGTTCCGTCGAAAAGAAGCTCAAGGATTGCCTGAAGAACGACCGCGCCCGCATTCAGGTCGGCCGCATCTCGCATTTCGGCCTGCTGGAAATGTCGCGCCAGCGTATTCGCGCTTCGGTTCTGGAATCCACGACCCAGGTCTGCTCGCATTGCGGCGGCACGGGCCATGTCCGCTCCGAATCCTCCATTGCTCTGCATGTCCTGCGCGGCGTCGAGGAATACCTGTTGCGCAACACCACGCACAACATCACGGTCCGCTGCACGCCGGATACCGCGCTCTATCTGCTCAACCACAAGCGCGCGACGATTGTCGATTATGAAGTTCGCTTCGGCGTGGCCATCATCATCGCGGCCGATGAGAGCGTTGGTGCGCAGCACTTCGCAATCGATCGCGGTGAAGCCGTCGAAAATCCGGTGAAGATCGAAAGCCTCATCCAGATGCTTCCTGACTTCGAGGAAGAGGAAGACGACATCATCATCGAAGCCGATGAGGATGAAGACGAGGATGAAGTCGTCGTGAAGGCGGAGAAGACCGAAGCACGTCCCGCGCAGGCCGATACGGGTGAAGACGGCAAGCGCAAGCGCAAGCGTCGTCGTCGTCGTCGGGGTAAGAATGGCGGCCAGAACGGCGCCGAGGCCAATGGTGATGCGGAAGACGACACGTCGTCTGACGATCAGGATGACGACGCAGACGCAGATTCCGATGAAGAGGCGTCCGCCTCGACACCGGAAACAGGCGACAGCGCGACATCTGACGATGGCAAGCGGAAGCGCCGCCGCCGTGGTAAACGGGGTGGACGCCGCAATCGCGACGAAAACGGCAACCTCATCGATGAGGATGGCTCTGAGCCTGAAATATCCGAGGGCGTTGAAGACGGTGCTGCTGCCGCTGCGATAGAGGGCGTCGAAGAGCCCACAGTCGTAGAAGCAGTCAAGGCCGAAGCAGCAACTCCAACCGTGGAAGAAACGGAAANGCCGAAGAAGCCACGCCGGACCCGCAAGGCCAAGGAAACCGCAACTAAGGAGCCTGTAGAAGCTGCTGCTGCTGCTGCTCCGACCCAGGCTCCCGCTCCTATCCCCGTCGAAACGGTGGAACCCATTGTCGTTGAAGTGACCGTCGCAGACGTTGCGGTCGAAGAAGCTGGCGAAGCCTCTGCTGATCTCGGAAACGAGATTGCGGAAAGCACCAAGCCTGCCCGTGCCAACCGTGGTGACAACGTGTCCTCCTCGGAGCCAGTCGTCACCTCGCCATCAGGCGAAGGCGCCGAAGGCGGCGATCAGTCCAAGCCACGCAAGGGCGGCTGGTGGCAAAGACGCGGCTTTTTCTAAGAAGCAGCCGTCGAAACCGACGTGACCAATCAGAGAGGCTCCGTTTNGCGGGGCCTCTTTCGTTTNCAGAGGAACCTACCCGCAGCGCCCGTGATAAAGCGGGGTTAGGCGACATAGACAGAAGATATTGTTGTCAGTTGCCGCCGATGGTATCGATAAGGTCATGAGAACAAACAAGCCGATGACCGAATCGGATTATAAGTCGCTGCTCCTGAAAATCCTGCGAGCGCACGCACCGTCCGCGTTGGAAAACTTACGGCACTTAAAACAAAATCTCCCCGGGAAGACACACATGCTAATGATCGGCATACATCCCGGTCAGTCCGAAGAAGGTTTCTTTGACATTGTGGTTCACTTGGACGGGCCGGATCTCTACGTCCTCAACAAAGCTGTCGCGCCATACCGCACATTATTCGAAGTTCAGTGCATTGATGGTCGTATGCAGCCCGATGTCCCTATGTACGGTGCAGAAGAAGTGTGCTTTTCCGTCAATGATGCCATTGTCGACGTCAGCATAGAGTGGATTGAACAGTTCTGGTGTGAATTTGGCGGTGTCGGTCTACCAGCACAGGTCTTTGGAGAAGAAGGCTACGGCGCGTGGCCAAATGCTATTTATAGTGCAGAGAACACGCAGTACGCATAAAGCCGTATCGTTTCCGATACGGCTTTCAAATATGATACATGATCTGAAAGAAGGCAGACAGCCCGCTCAGCGAACCGTCACTCGTCGCGATATACCTTTTCACGGCGCTCGTGGCGTTCCTGGGCTTCGATGGACAGGGTTGCTATGGGACGCGCGTCCAGTCTCTTGATGCCGATTGGCTCGCCGGTTTCTTCGCAATAGCCATATGTACCTTCGTCGATCCGTTGGAGCGCTGCATCGATTTTCGAAATCAGCTTTCTCTGGCGGTCACGGGCGCGAAGCTCGATTGCGCGGTCCGTCTCGGATGATGCCCTGTCAGCCAGGTCCGGATGGTTGGCGCTTTCTTCTGCGAGATGACCCAGCGTCTCGCGCGCTTCTCTCAGAATGTCGTTCCTCCAGCCGACCAGCTTCGCCCGAAAATAGGCTTTCTGGTTGGCGTTCATGAACTCATCGCTTTCCGAGAGCACATAATTGCTAAGATCGATCTTCTCACTCACGCGATTCTCCTCGAAGAACATCTCACATGGCGCGGGTATACTCCAATGCGACACAGCCATTCAAGTGCGCAGAACGGTTTTCAGGCATTTTTAAATCTGTCACAAAATTCAGCTAAACGGTTATTTTTTAAGCTTTATTCGCGAAACACGAATTATTTCTTCAATCACGTTATGAGAACTTGATTATATAGGCCTCCACTTGCAGTGACTTCATCTGTTCCTGTAAAGCTTGCCAACGATGTTCACACCTGCATGGGATGTCCCGGAAATGCCAGTGCTTCAACCGCCACCGTTCCGGGTCTATCTGATGCGACACGCGCATGCTGCGTGGCCTGTTGCCGGTGAGCGGGACTTCGACAGGCGCCTGGATGACGTGGGCTATGCGGAGGTCGAAATCGTCGGTGCGCGCGCAGCGGAAAAGGGCTACCTCCCCGATGTCGTATTGAGCTCGACAGCGACGCGTTGTGGCGAAACTGCTAAGTCCGTGCGGCGCGCATTCAACGACGCCTTCGACATCAGCTATGTCGACGAGATGTACAACGCCCAGCCGGAAACCTATCTCGCATTGATAGTCGCTCAAGCGCCAAGCCGTTCCGTGATGCTGATTGGGCATAACCCGACGCTGGATGCCGTTGCGGAAGCGTTTCTAGGCCAGCGGAAAATGGAAAGCCTGTTGCCATCTGGCTTTCCCACCGCGGGCCTTGCCGTGCTCGACGCAAAGCTTGGGGGTGATAGCAGGGTGACGGAATGGCAAATGCTCGAATTCCTCGCCCCATAAAGCGAGAGTTTGCCATATAAAANCTTTCCATGGCCCGCTTCTTTTTTAAGCAGCCGCCAGCCCTATATATTTTCATGAACCGAAATATTTTGTGGGAAACATTCATTGGCGCCATCCCTTACATCCGTCACCGATAGCGCATTGATTGCCATAGACAATCTCACGGATCGCGCGAGCGCCCTGACCAACCCGACCTTGAGACTGGGCGTGACGGGGCTTTCGCGGGCGGGGAAGACAGTTTTCATCTCCTCGCTGGTCCACAATCTACTAAATGGCGGCCGCCTTCCATTGTTTGAGGCGCTTCGCTCTGGCCGAGTTTCCAACGTGCGGCTGGAGCCACAGCCGGATGACGCCATTCCACGTTTNCAGTATGAGGATCATATTCAGGCGCTGGTGCGCGACCGCATCTGGCCCGATTCGACCCGCGCCATTTCCGAATTGCGCATCACGCTGGATTACCAGAGCGCCAGCGGTTGGGGTCGATGGTTCTCGTCAGGCCGTCTTGCCATCGATATCGTCGATTATCCCGGAGAGTGGCTGCTGGACCTGCCGCTCCTGACTCAGGATTATAAGACCTTCAGCGACAATACCCTTTCCCTCGCCACCCAGGGCGTTCGTGCAGAGCTTGCGCGTGAATGGCTGGAAATCGCCACCTCGGTGAATATTGACGGCCCAGCCGATGAGATGACCGCGCGACGTCTGGCGGAAAGTTTCGCCACTTACCTTCGCGCCTGCAAATCGGATGAGCGCTCGCTTTCTACCCTGCCACCCGGGCGCTTCCTGATGCCGGGTGATCTGGAGGGCTCTCCTGCCCTTACCTTCTCGCCTCTTCCAGGCTTGAGCGATGCGAGAGCACCGAAGGGTTCGCTCAGAGCGATGATGGAGCGGCGTTATGAAGCCTACAAGTCCATCGTTGTGAAGCCGTTTTTTCGTGAGCATTTCGCTCGCCTCGACAGACAGATCGTGCTGATCGATGCGCTGCAGGCCGTCAATCGCGGCCCGGAGGCAGTGCAGGACCTTGAACGTGCTCTGGGTGATGTTCTTGCTTGCTTCCGCCCCGGCAAGAACAGCCTGTTGTCGTCTCTGGTGCGCCGGCGCATCGACAAGGTGCTGGTCGCGGCAACAAAAGCGGACCATCTTCACCACGAAAGCCATGACCGCCTCGAAAACCTCACGAGACGCCTCGTGGACCGCGCGATAACCACCATCGGCATGAGCGGTGCAGGCATCGAGGTTATGGCGCTCGCCTCCGTGCGCGCCACCAAAGAGGCCAGCGTGCGTCAGGACGGCCACTCGCTTCCCGTCATCGTCGGAACGCCGATTGCAGGCGAGAAGATCAATGGCGAAATCTTCGACGGCAATCGCACGACGGCCATTTTCCCGGGCGATCTGCCGGAAGACCCGGAACCGCTGTTTCGGGCACTGGATGCAGAGGGCGATAAGGCCGATCTGCCGGATGTGAACGTCTTGCGTTTTCGCCCGCCCAAGCTGGAGGAAACCAGTGGTGGCATAAAGCTGTCCGTTCCGCACATCCGGCTGGACCGCGCCATGCAGTTCCTCTTTGGAGACAAGCTCGCATGAAGGACGACAGCAACACACCTGGCCGCCGGCCGGCCGCCTTCACGCTGGAGAGCGAACCAGCGCCCGCTCACATGGGGGATATCAAGCGGTCACCCCGTAGCTTCGACGCCGATATCTCCATGACGCCGGATGAGGAAGACCCGTTTCTAGCCCCGGAGGAAATCGACAAGAGTTCCCTGCCCGTCGCAGCGCCGCGCAAGCGCAAATTCTCCTTTGGCAAACTGGCCATGGGCGCGGTCGGCGTGCTGTTCTCGCTTGCCTTCGGGCTTTGGGCCGACCAGCTGATCCGCGATCTTTTTTCGCGATCGGACTGGCTGGGTTATACGGCGAGCGTCGCGCTGGCCGTCGCCGCCTTTGCAGTCGTCGCTCTGGTGGCACGGGAAACGATCGGTATCATGCGGCTAAATGCCGTCCAGTCGCTGAAATCAGACGCGGAAAAGGCGGCGCTCGATAAAAAATCGACGGCTGCACGCGCCGTCATCGTGCGGTTGAACGCCGTGCTGGCGCACCGGGCCGAGACGGCAAAGGGTCGTGCCGCGCTGAAGGAGACGGAAAACGACGTCATAGACGGCCCGCATCTCATCGAACTTGCGGAACGCGAATTGCTGAGCCCGCTGGACCGTCAGGCACGCGCGCTGATCATGAATTCCTCCAAGCGCGTCTCTGTCGTCACCGCCGTCAGCCCGCGTGCGGTCGTTGACCTCGCCTATGTGCTGTTTGAGGTCACACGGTTGGTTCGGACCATGGCAGAGCTCTACGGTGGCCGACCCGGCACGCTTGGCATGCTGAGACTGTTGCGGGATGTCGTTGCGCATCTGGCTGTAACAGGGTCGATTGCGGTGGGTGATGGACTGGCCCAGCAGGTCTTGGGCCACGGCATTGCCTCGCGGCTTTCCGCACGGTTGGGCGAAGGCGTCATCAATGGTTTGATGACGGCACGAATCGGTATCGCCGCCATGGATTTGTGCCGTCCACTGCCGTTCAGGGCTTTGAAACGCCCTGGCATCAGCGATTTTGTTTCCGATCTCACCCCTGATTTGACGAACCGCAAAANTGATGAGAAGCCCTGAGATACAAGGCTTCCATAGGTCAAAAGGTTACGATCGCTCAAGCTAATCTCGGGCAAATAAACCAAGCATTAACCATTCGCGACATAGATTGACCCTACACAAAGCGGCCATTTCGCCAGGGAAAGTATCATGTATTCGCGCTTCTTTTCGCTACTGGGCGGACTTGCCGCCGTTATGTCCGTCAGCGGCGGACTTGCAGTTTCCGACGTTCAGGCCGCATCCCGCGATGACGTCTTCTTCGGCTCCGTGGCAGGCGTTTGGTCCGGTCCAGGCGAGATCGTTGCCGGAAAATACAAGGGCACGAAGTTCACGTGCGATCTGACGGGCGAGCCGCTGGGCGACAAGGAAACCGGCATCAAGCTGGGCGGCACATGCCGCGTCGGCGTATTCAAGCAGCCGATGTCCGCCGTCATTGCCAAAAAGGGCAATAGCTACGAGGGCAAATTTCTCGATGGCTCAGAAGGCAAGGGACTGGATATCGTGTCCGGTCAGGTCAGCGGTGACAAAGTCGTCGTCGGCATCAACCGCGCGAAGCTGAACGGTGCCATGGTAGCACGCGTCACCGACAACACCTCGATGAACATCACCATTTCCGTAAAAGTCGCGGACCAGATGGTTCCAGTCATCGGGCTGACGCTGGCGCGCAATGTCGACCAGATGGCGGTTGGCTCCATCAAGCAGTAAGCCTTCCGGGTATATCATTCGTTCGAGAACGGGAGTGTCCACCACTCCCGTTTTTNGTTTGCCATACGGATACCGGTCTTGTCGGCATTTTCCAGCCAGTCGGTCACCGACCTGCCATTGACCATTATCTGCGGCGCAATATCGGCCAGCGGCATCAGCACGAATGCGCGCTCCGTCATGCGTGGATGCGGAATTTCCACTCTTTCGGTCTCGATCGTTTTGTCGCCATAGGTCAGTACATCGATGTCGATGGTGCGCGGCCCCCACCGCTCGCTGCGCACCCGTTTCATACCGCGCTCTATATCCAGACACAGGTCCAGCAGCTCCTCGGCCGTAAGCGAGGTTTCGACCGTTGCGCAGCAATTGAAGAAATCGGCTTGATCCGTCTTTCCCCATGGCGGCGTGCTGTAAAGCTGAGAGACGGCCAACAGGCGACAGTTTTCGTGGTTTGCAAAGGTGTCCAGCGCCTGTGACATGGCGGCAGGCGGATTACCGATATTGCCACCCAAACCCAGCGCCGCCAGGGTCATGCCATCAGCCATGCTGTTCGACGCTCACCTGTGCGTAGTCCAGAATGCCAGGTACGGGTGCGGATGGCTTGCGAACCGTGATCTTGACCCGCACGATTTGTGGATACCGTTTGCGCAATGCGGTCGCGACGTCATTTGCCAAGGCCTCGATAAGGTAACGCCGCTGACCGGCGACGATCTTTTCGATGACGTCGAAGGCAACGCCGTAATCCACGGTATTTTCGATATTGTCAGTCTCCAGCGCGTTTCCCGCCTCGACCTCCATCTCCGCATCCACAAAGAAACGCTGCCCCAGCGTCTCTTCCTGCTCCAGCAGGCCATGGCGGGCAAAAANCGAGCAGTTCTTCAAGACTATCGTGTAAAGGCTCATAACCGCCCATCCCCTTTGTTTTTCTTTTGTCTCAGAACGGCGTCGGCAACAGCCAGAGCGTCTCTGGTCATCTCCACATTGTGTACACGAAAAACGATCGCCCCNGCTATGCGAAGTATCGCCGTGGTCGCGGCAGTCCCGATATCGCGATCCTCGGCTCCGTCGCGTCCCGTCAGAGCGCCGATAAAACGTTTGCGTGACGTTCCCGCCAGAATAGGCAGACCGAAGCGGGAAAGCTCATCGAAACGCGACATCAACAGAACATTTTCATCCGTGTCCTTGGCAANTCCAAAGCCGGGATCGAGTATGATGGCGCTGCGGGAAATGCCCGCCTTATCCGCAATATCCAGCGAAGTGTTGAGAAAAGCGAACTGATCGGCAATCACATCCGGCAATTTCTCACGCTCGCGGCCCGTATGCATGATGCAAACCCNTGCCCCGGTTTCAGCGACGACATTAGCCATAGCAGCATCTTTTTGAAGACCGAAAACATCGTTGACGATATGCGCGCCGGCCTCCACCGCAAGCCTCGCCGTCGAGGCGCGATAGGTGTCTACAGAAATCAAGGCGTCCGTTACGCCAGACAGCCTCTCAATAATTGGCAGGACGCGGTCCTGCTCTTCCTGCTCACTCACACCAGCCGCGCCGGGCCGGGTCGATTCTCCGCCGATATCGATGATGTGTGCACCCTTGGTCACGCAGTCCAAAGCGTGCGCAATGGCCAGATCGGCCGCAAGATATCGCCCACCGTCGGAAAATGAGTCCGGCGTGGCATTGACGATAGCCATAATAAGGCCATCCCCATCAAGTTTCAGGGAGCGCCCGTGCGCGACTTGCCACACATTGTCACTGGCTGTTATCACGTAACATCACGCCTTTCCGGAATAACGGAGTGCCCGCCATTCATATCGTCTTCACTCCGCCTGCACCCCCGGTTCATAATTCAACACCGATTGTCACAGAGTCTCCTGCGCATAGTGGAAGCATTGGCTCTATGGCGCAATCACCCTCGAAGTTCAACTGGAAGGTCCATTTGTCCCGTATGGTCTGCGCTATAGCTGCCGGTGCGACTTTGCTGTCCTCACCACCACAGGCACGCGCCGAAACGCTCATGAGCAAATCCTTCTCCTACTTCAAAGTCGGTGGACGGACAGCTGAAGATCTGGATCGTGAATTATCGCACCGTGGCCCGATGACGAAGGCCACCGGCGCACGCCATCCCGGTGCCACGGAAATCAAATTCGGTGGTGAGTTGACCTATGTCGAGAAGAACGGTCGCTGTGGCGTCGGCACGGTGAAGGTGACGCTGCATACGAAAATCCTGCTTCCCCGCTGGACGAACCGGCGCCGCACCAGCGCAGAGCTTGGCCTGATATGGGATACGCTGGCTGCCGATATCAAACGTCATGAAGAGCGCCACGCCGAAATTTCCCGCACCTACGCACGCATGTTGGAAAAGCGGCTGCAATCCCTTCGTCCACAGACAGAATGTGAGGACATGCAAGCGCTTGTCACCAAAACGACGCAGGAGGTGATGGCGGCGCACGACAAGGACCAGTTGCGCTTCGATATCGTGGAATCGAAAAACTTCGATGCGCGCATGACACGTTTGCTGACACATCGAATGCAGCAGAACACATCCGCGCGATAGTTCATGCAGTTGGAATAATACCGGGCACTTGCGGAATTTTCTTAAATCGATATCTCAGCGAGAGATTGAGCACTGAGTGCGCTTCGCCGGATAATGATCATTGAGTTCTAGTCGTGGATGCAATTGCACGACTCACGTATCAATGAAGGCGGAAATACCCTTAATTTGATCATTGTGCCGCGACTGTCGTTTTTGCTCTCCCGGCGCGTCCAGAACCGCAGGTGCCTCCTCCTTCGCCTGATGGTGACGTGCCCACCTCGCCTCGCTTGTCCGGCAAAACGGAAGGCGAGGCTTTTTGTGGCTGACAAGAGTTGACGGGTGCCGATCAGCCCTGACGTTCCGGTACGTGCACGACCAGACCATCCAGCGCATCCGACATCTTGATCTGACAGGAAAGCCGCGATGTAGGACGAACATCGAAGGCGAAATCCAGCATGTCCTCTTCCATAGGTTCAGGCGGACCGACCCGATCCGACCATGCATCGTCGACATAGACATGACAGGTTGCGCAGGCGCAGGCACCACCGCATTCGGCGTCGATGCCGGGAATGGAGCTTCGAACGGCAACCTCCATGACGGTAGAGCCGTTGCTCACATCAAGGTCATGCTGCGTGCCGTCGAAGGCAACGATGGTCAGTTTGGTCATGTCGGGCAATCCAGAAACGTGTTGAGAATGTTTCTAAACAAATAGAAAGACCGGCCCCGCTTGGCAACCCGTGAATGCGGTTGCCAAGCGAAACCGGCCTGAAAAGATTTGTGCAGAGAAAGACTAGCGGCAGAGCTTCAGGATGAAATTCTCGGCTTCGATCACGGTCGTCGCGATTTTGGAAAGCGCGGCCACATCTCGGCTGCCGCTTTCAATGGCCTCGGCTGCTGCCGCCACCTGAAAAGCCCCTACAGCATCTGCCGAACCCTTTAGACGATGCGCGATACCCTTCATCTCAATTTCGTTGGCGGTGGCGAGATCATGCAACAAGGTACGCGCATTGCGCGTAAAGAGCTGAAGGATTTCGATCTCCAACTCCTTGTCTCCCATCGTCTGGCGCGACAGGTGTGCGAAGTCTATGGGCTTGCTGCTCATTCGCTGTACGCCGCCAAAATTGTCTGGGGCATCAAATGCTATACTCACCGCTGCCATTTTAAAGTTTCCTCGGTTGGATCATGTTTCTTGTTTNGAGGCACATATGTGCTGGTTCTACCCAGGTAAGCCTAGGATGAGATGAAAATGGGGCATGAGAACCGTGGAAATCTTCCGCTATGGTTAATTTATGGTAAGCTTATATGAAACAAGGCTTTCAGCGCGCCGCTAGAGTTTAAAAACTGTTAACAAACCGCCACTTGGCCAATGCGCTCTTGTGGCTTAATTGTTTAAAAGCCTCGAATGTGTCACTACGGTACTGCCGTCTCGCATGACCTAAGTCCGGTTACGTGAATTTCGGTGCGTAAATTGGTTTGTCTGTGTGCCTGATCACCGGCTCTCAGGGAATTGGTAAGAAACGAGGCACTATATACCCGCAAGGTATCGTGTCTTGAGGCATGATGGCGGATATCCCTGAGCAAGGCGGCGATGGGGTGCACGGCATGAGGCCGGGCGTATATGTAACGAGGCGTAACCGCATGGCGAATAATAAGATCAGCGACTCGATTGACGAGACTGCATTTCAGGCACTTGAAGATGCCTTGCAACTCGGCGCGTACGAAACCCAGCCGGAGCCTCGCAAGAGGTCCACTCCAAAGTCTGCGGAGGCCAGAGTGCCAGAAAAGCCAAGAGCGCCTGAAAGAGAAAAGACACGCCCCGCGGAACAGCCACAGCAACAACGACCTGCCGCTGCCGAGCAAGCCCCGAGATCGCCATCTCTCGAAGCAGCCAATGACGGCTCAAAGCGCAGCCCTGCCATGATCCTCAAATCCTTGGACGCTGGTTCCGTGACGGGCGCACTGCGCAATGCAGGCATTGTTTCGGTTTTGTGGGCCATTGCGGGTGCTGGCCTTGCACACGTCCTTTACGGAAACCTGATCTGGAATGTCAGCTCTATTGCGGAGCTTTTTGCCGTTCCCGGCGTCATGGCGATCATCATCGGCGTCATCGTTCCGATCATGCTGTTCTTTGCCTTCGCCCTCATGATGGCGCGCGCCNGCGATCTGCGCAACGCTGCACGTTCCATGGCCGAAGTCGCACTTCGCCTCTCTGAGCCGGAAACCATCGCGTCCGAACGCATCATGTCCGTTGGTCAGGCCGTTCGCCGTGAAGTTTCCGCAATGAACGATGGCATCGAGCGCACGATTGCCCGAGCCACCGAGCTTGAAACGCTCGTCCATTCCGAAGTCAATGCTCTCGAGCGCAGCTATGCCGACAATGAAACCCGCGTCCGCAGCCTCGTTGAGGAACTCAGCGCAGAGCGCGACGCCATCATCAATCATGCAGAGCGTATTCGCTCGTCCATCATGGGTGCACAGGACCAGATCAAGGAAGAGCTCTCCATCGTCGGTGAAGAGCTTTCGATGCGCCTGGCGACCAGCGGCGAAGCTTTCGCCTCGCTGATAGATACGCGGTCCGCCGCGCTTCTCGAAAAGTCGCGCGCCTCTTCGGAAGCCATGGGCAGCCTCATTGCCTCCAAGACCGATAATCTTCTCAAGGCACTGAATTCTTCTGGCGCTGCCATTTCGAACGAATTCGATCTGCGCCTGCA
This sequence comes from Agrobacterium bohemicum, assembly GCF_002896715.1. GTDB lineage: Bacteria > Pseudomonadota > Alphaproteobacteria > Rhizobiales > Rhizobiaceae > Agrobacterium > Agrobacterium bohemicum. Next base: position 96,119 of record NZ_PGEL01000027.1, on the reverse strand, counting down.
CGATCTCAGCACGACACTGGATGATCGTGGCCGCCTGCTTCTGGACCAATTCGCCACACAGGCGTCCAATATCAGCACGGGCACGGAAAACCTCAACAAAACGCTGGAAGAGCGCACCCGTCTTCTCAACGATACGCTTTCCAAGCGGACGCTCGAACTCGGTCAGAACATCGAGCGCGGCCAGGCCATCATTGGCGGCTCGCTGGATAATGTTCTCGACAAGCTGACAACGACACTGGAAGAAAAAGGCCTTTCGTTCCGCCAGAACCTGCAAAGCTCCGCCGATGACGCGATCATGGATCTCGACCTGCGGTCGGGCCTGTTCGAAGAAAAGCTCCAGACCACGGTTGGCCTCGTCAACTCCGCCTTCGATGAGCGCGTGGCCGAATTCACCAGCGCCTTCGATCAACGCGCAGGCAGCCTCGACAGCAAGCTGATGGAAAGCCTCGCCCGTATCAACGAAACCGTTGCGGGTGGTACCGATAGCATCGACGGCACGCTGAACTCCGGTATCGAACGCCTCAGCACCGCTCTCACCGACCAGTCGTTTGCGCTGGCAACGACTCTGGGCACCAGCCAGGAAATGCTGGAAAGTACGCTCGAAAATCACACTCGTGATCTGAGCAATGCCATTGGTGCCCGCACGGCGGAAATTACCGGTGCATTCAGCAATACACATCAAAATATTGATGCCGTATTCCAGGAGCGCAGCAACGCTTTGTTCAGCGCCCTCACCGCCAGCCAGGAGCGTTTCGACAGCGCGCTGGCCAGCCGCACGGAAAGCATCACCGGCTCCGTTTCGGGCTCAGCCGAACATCTGGCAGCTCTTCTTGATGAGCGCGCCGCTGCCATCAACAGCATCGTTGCCGATGTCGAGCGTCGCCTGACAGAAACCCTCGACAGCCGTGCCGCCGCCATTACCGGCGCCGTCTCGGGCGTCGAGGAACGTCTGGCCGACACGCTCGATGTCCGTACAGCCGCAATCCACCACGCCGTTGCCGGTGTGGAAGACCGTATTGCCGACACGCTCGAAAGCAGAACAGCGGCTCTCGCCAATGTCGTATCGGGTGCCGAAACGCGCATCGCGGAGACACTGGATAGCCGCACCTCGGCTCTCAACAGTGTCGTATCGGGCGTCGAAGAACGCATCGCAGATGCGCTCGACAGCCGCACCATGGCGCTGGACATGGCGTTTTCGACGGCAGAAGAACGTCTTGCCGAAACAATCGACAGCCGCACGGGCGCGCTGACAAGTGCCGTTTCAGGTGTTGAAGAGCGTATTGCAGACACGCTCGATAGCCGCACAATGGCCATCGACATGGCATTCTCGTCTGCGGAAGAACGTCTGGTGGAAACACTTGACACCAGAGCAGCCGCACTCAACACGGTTGTTTCAGGCGTCGAAAGCCGCATCTCTGATACTATTCAGAATGGCACGACGGCACTGACCAACGTCGTCAGCGGCGTTGAAGACCGCATTGCCGAAACCCTCGATAGCCGCACGGCCGCCCTGAGCAGCGTCGTATCCGGTGTCGAAGAGCGGATCGCGGACACACTCGACAGCCGCACGATGGCCATCGACATGGCATTCTCCTCTGCGGAAGAACGTCTCGCTGAAACCATGGATAGCCGCACGAGTGCGCTGAACAGCGTCGTTTCCGGCGTCGAAGAACGCCTCGCGGACACACTCGACAGCCGCACGATGGCTATCGACATGGCTTTCTCCGGTGCAGAAGAGCGTATCGCCGAAACCATGGATAACCGCACGAGCGCGCTTAATAGCGTCGTTTCCGGCGTCGAAGAACGCCTCGCCGATACCCTCGACAGCCGTACAATGGCTATCGACATGGCATTCTCCGGTGCGGAAGAGCGTATCGCTGCAACGATGGATAGCCGCACGAGCGCACTCAACAGCGTCGTTTCCGGTGTCGAAGAACGCCTTGCCGACACACTCGACAGCCGTACCATGGCCATCGACATGGCTTTCTCCGGTGCGGAAGAGCGCATCGCAGAGACATTGGATTCAAGAACGGCTGCGCTCAACACGGTTGTGTCGGGCGTTGAAAACCGCATTTCCGAAACGCTCGACAGCAGAACGGCAGCGCTCAACAGCGTGGTTTCCGGCGTTGAGGAACGGATCGCAGACACACTCGACAGCCGTACCATGGCCATCGACATGGCATTCTCATCTGCCGAAGAGCGCCTTGCCGAAACCATGGACAGCCGCACGAGTGCGCTCACGAGTGCTGTATCCGGCGTTGAAGGACGCATTGCAGATACACTGGATAGCCGTACCGTTGCCCTCACCAACGCAGTTTCCGGCGTGGAAGAACGCATCGCGGACGCACTCGACAGCCGCACAATGGCCATCGACATGGCGATATCAGGCGCCGAAGAGCGCATGACTGAAACGCTGGACAATCGCACCGCTGCGATCACCCAGTCCGTCGTTGGCGCAGAGCAGCGTCTGGCCTCGACCGCTGCTACCCTTGATGAAGCGCTTTCCGTCGGTCATCTTCGCCTCGACACGATGCTGGGCGTTCAGGCCAATGCCATCACCAGAACTGTAGAGCGCAACAGCGATCTGATAGAGCAGACCGTCGGCATTGCCGCCACCCGCATCGAAACCGCCATCGAAGGCGGCGCAGGCCGCTTCTCCGAGACGATGGAGAGCGGTGTATCGCGTATGGAAANCAATCTCGTTTCCTCGCACGACCAACTTCGCACAACGCTCGACCAGCATCACGGCGCGCTGAGCGACACGCTTGGTGCCGCGCAGGAGCGTATGAGCGACCTCCTGTCCGAACAGGCAATGTCCATCGGCACTACGATCGCTTCGAGCGCNAGCATGCTGGAAATTTCCCTCGAAACACAGCAGGAAGCGCTTCAGCAGACCATCGACACCAGCGGTGCCAACCTCGAAGAGCGGTTGCGCAACAGCGCCAGCGATGTGGCGATCAAGATGGGCGATGCAGCCCGTGAAATCGGTAGTGCCGCTGACACCCTGTCGTCACGTGTCGAGCAGTCCGTCAGCCAGGTTTCCACGCGTCTCGATGAGACAGGTGCCCAGCTGGAAAGCAATATTGGTGCGCTGCAGACCCGGATCCAGACCGATCTCGGTAACGTCAATGCATCCATAGAAGATGCCAGCCGCAAAATTTCCGATACGTTGGACGGCAAGACGGAGATTTTTGTTCGCACCAGCGAAGACGCCACGCAGCGTATCGCCAGTGTCTTCGACACCGGCACGGCTCGCATCGATGAACGCCTCGGTACGATGGATCGCGCACTGAACATCGGCCTCGAAAATGTCAATCGCACCATTGAAGGCAAAGCAACGGGCCTCGCCGTCAGCTTGCGTGACGCTGTCGTAAACGCGGCGGAAACGATGGATGGCGAAGCCAATCGCTCGGCTGAACGTCTGGCCAAGACCGGTTCGGAATTTGCCGATCAGGTCCGGGCGCGCAATGATGAGTTCGCGAGCGCCATCGAACAGCGCTCGAATGAAATCGTCGGGCGCATTTCCGATGCCCAGGGTCGCCTCTCCGGCCAGGCCGCAGCCGTCGCACAGACCTTCTCGGAAGCTGGCAACGCCATCGTCAACAAGGTTGCCGAAGCTGAAGCCATCGTCCGCTCGCAGGTTGGCGCCATTTCCGACACGCTCTCAGGCGTCGAAAGCTCACTCGATGCGCGCGGCGAGTCCATTCGCTCGACGCTCGATACCCGCACCCGCGAACTCAACTCGATGCTGGCGAGCCGTTCTGCGGAACTGTCCCGCCTCATAGAAGAAAAGGCAAAGCCCCTCGTCAACGAATATGCGACGATTGGTCAAAACGCCGCCGAGAAGATCGTTACTGCCGCGCAGCAGAGCGCAAGTCTGCTAGCCGAAAGTAACAGCGGCATGGCTCAACTTGTCGAACAGGCAATTGGTGATTACGCCAAGGCTGGCAACGAGGCTGCCGACCGTCTGGTCGATGCCACTCGTCAGAGCACGGCCAAACTGTCGGAAACCCATACCGGCATGGCGAATGTCGTGTCTGACGCGGTCGACAACCTCAATGTCGCAGTCGTTCGTGCCACTCAGGAATTCCGCGCGGCAGACAACTCTCTCAACACGGCTGCGTCCAGCTTCTCGGAATCTGCATCCCGCGCGTCGGATATGGTGTCCAGCTCCAGCCGCCTGCTGGAGGGAAAGATCGATCGCCTAGCCAATATCTCAGGTCAGACGCTTTCGCAGGTCGCAGGCATCGTCGGTCGTTTCGAAGAACACTCCACCGTTCTGTCACAGGCCTCTGAACTGCTTAGTGCCGCACAGACGAGCCTTGCAGGCACACTGGAAGAACGCCAGGAAGCCCTGCGGTCGCTCTCCGTTGGCCTCCTGACCCGCTCCGAAGAAATTGAAACCTCGATGCGCGGCGTCATGAGCGCTGTCGAGCAGACAATTGCGCAGGCGGAGCAGCGTTCGGCAAATGTCGCTGGCAACCTTCGCGAAAATCTGGGGTCCACCTTCGATCAGATCGGTCAATCGCTCGACGAAACCGAACAGAGAGCACAACAGGCAGCGCAGAATATGCGTGGCGCGCTTCTCTCTGCCGGTCAGGACGCCAGCCGCTCCATCGAAGGCACGATGGCCAACGCGCAGAAGTACTCCGATGAGCTGGTCAACCGTCTTCGCGGCGGCGTTGCCTCCTCGCTATCTGATGTCGACAAGCTGATGGGAAGCGCGACAGACAAGTCCAGCGCTGCCGCAGCCGTCATGCGCGAAACATTGCGCGAAGCGGTTGAAGAAGCCGTCACTCGCTTTGCCGGCGCAACGGACGAAATCCGCCGCTCCAGTGTCGACATCCGCAAGGAACTCGACTCGACCCGTGCGGAACTGAAGCGCGGTGCCTTTGACCTGCCGGAAGAAGCCAAGGAAAGTGCGGCTGCTATGCGCCGTGCCGTTTCCGAGCAGATCAAGGCGTTGCAGGACATTTCCCAACTCGTCGGTCGCTCGACGCAGCAGCTGGAAATTTCCGAACCGGCAGCCCGTGCCATCGCTGCCACCAAGCCTGCTCCGGTTCAGCCGCAGCCACGCGCCGAAACGCGCGAACAGCCAGCCCAGGTCGCAGCACCGGTTGTCGCGGCTGCGCCCGTCGCAGCCCGCCCAGCCCCGCAACCACAGCCGCAGCCACCAGCTCCGGTCACGGCCTCTGCACCTGTCATACGCAACACGGCGCCGCTGGAAACTCGCCCGGTACCGCCACAGGCAGGTTTTGCCGCACCTGCTCAGCGCCGCGAAGAAGGTGGTGGCTGGATCAGCGATCTCCTGCGCGGTGCCTCGCGTGATGGTCAGGATGTGACGGGCCAAACTGCGCCCACGCCGCGTCCTGCTCAAGAACCGCAGACCCGCGCCACGGACAATCGCAATCCCCGCCATGTCGTGGAGTCTTTGAACTCGCTGTCTGTCGATATTGCTCGCGCCATCGACCACGATGCATCGGTGGAATTGTGGGGCCGTTACCAGCGCGGTGAACGCGACGTGTTCACGCGCCGCCTCTACACGCTCAAGGGCCAGCAGACATTCGACGAGATCAAGCGCAAGTATGAACGCGAAACGGAATTCCGGACCGCTGTCGATCGCTATATCTCCGATTTCGAAAAGCTGCTTGCTGACGTCGCAAGGACAGACCGTGACCGCACCGTCACGCAATCATACCTCACCTCAGACACCGGCAAGGTCTATACCATGCTTGCGCACGCGGCAGGACGCTTCAGCTAAGGCGCAGACATCTCGAATATAAAGCCCCGAAGAACAATTCTTTGGGGCTTTTTCTTTGGCTGTATATTAGCAATGAGCTTGAAGCGGTTCTGCCGAAGCTCTATATCACGCCCACGGGGACGACCCNGGCATGATGATTGAAACTCGGGACGACCCGATACATCGGGAGTACCCCCATGCGTTCCATCAAAGACCGCGTTCGCCACGCCATTTCCTTCGAAATCATTGGCCTTCTGCTGATCATACCGCTCGGCGCTATCGCCTTCGAGATACCCGTGACGGACATAGGCATCGTCGGCATCGTCAGCGCCACAGCGGCAACCATCTGGAATTACCTCTATAATCTCGGCTTTGACAAAACCATGCAGCGCTGGCGTGGCACGACGCAAAAAACGATGCTGGCGCGCGTGGCACATGCGGTCATTTTCGAGCTGGGCTTGCTGGTCGTTCTCATGCCATTCATCGCCTGGTATCTGAACGTCAGCCTCATCCATGCCCTCGTCATGGACGTGTCCTTTGCGCTGTTCTACGTCGTCTATGCGTTTGTTTTCAACTGGTGCTACGACCGGCTGTTTCCTTTGCCCGAATGGAACACCGAGCCTCTGGCGAAGCGCTGACCCCATCGCCACGAATCAAAACGCCGTGCGTTTCGCAACGCACGGCGTTTGTTCTCAAATGCGATGTCGTCAGAGAGACCGCAGCGTCCAGGCGACAATCTCTCGTGAGGTCGATGCAAACGCGTTGTCGAGCGCCTTGACGAAATTCGCATTGCCCGAACCGCTGACGCGGGCGGTGGAGCGGAACACCTCCTGCGCTTTCACGGTGCCGTTCTTGTCGTTCAGCAACTTCACCGAAATTTCGATCGTCGCAAGGTTCTTTGCTGTGTCGACCTCAAAGGCGCGGATATCGGTAACGACCTGATAGTCGATAGCGAGACCCTGCCCGGGACGGCCGACGCCGCCGAGCTTACCTGTGTCCTCGAAGGCTTCCACGAGCTTGGATTGCACCATGCGTGGCAGGCGATCGCTCCATTGCGAACTGCCCAGATATTGCACTTCCGAGCCTGAAAGGCGCACAACGATATTCTCGCTGTCCAGCGCCTTCAGGGCCGTTGGCTCGGCAATCAGAAGCTGGCGTGAGCGGAACGATGGAGCCTGCGTCACAGTGCCCGATGACACGGACAGATCAAACGTGTCGTTCTTGGCAGCACCGCCGCAACCGGCCAGAAGGCCAGCCATAAGAGGCAGCATCATCACAATTTTGGTCGGGGCCGAACCCTGCCAGCGCATCAGCGAAACCTTCAATGTCCTACCCCCGTCAACGCCTTGTCCGGCCGTCATACTGTTTCACGTTCTCGCCGCCAAAGATCAGGCGCTGCGGATCGCGATCGAAATTTGTGATCGTGTTGTTCAGATTGTCGACTGTCTGGCGTGTGCTGCCAATCAAAGCCTGGAAGTCTTTCAGGCCCGAACTGGAGAACCGCGCCAGATTGTCGGCGATAGGACCAACGCGCATATTGATATTGTCGGCGACGGCCTTGAAGGAGGCAAGCGTCTCACGCGCCTTGGAGAAAAGCGAATTGGCATCATCGGTTCCAAGCAATCCGTCAACTTTCGCCAAAATACCATCAACACGGCTGGAAGCCGCATTCAACTTGCGCGACATATCGGTGAAATCGGCAATTGCCTGATCAATATCAGGGCGACGGGTGCCGACATCATCTGCGATCTGGCGGAAGGTAGAGATTGCCTGACGAACGTCCGAAGTGGCCGCAGCGACATCTTCCACGGCGTTGCTGACCTTGCTGGCGTCAACCGATGCAAGCAACTGGTCCGCACGTTTCACGACAGTCTGCACTTCCGCACTTGCCTGCTCGAAATTGCGTGACGTGCGCTGCACGGTCGACATGATGTCCTGAATTCCACCCGAGGATTCGGCGACATCAGACGTCACCTTGTCGACATTGGTCAGGATCGAATCGATCTTTNCCGAATCGACGGATTTCACCAGCCCCTCAACTGCCGTCAAAGTGCCGTCCAGACGAACGGAAACGGATTGTACGGTCGTTGATAGAGAACTCAGGCTTTCCAGAAAGTTCTCGATACCGTCTGAGTTGGAGGCAAGCGCATCTGAGAATTTTTCGGCATTGCGAACGGTCTGCGTCAAAGGCCCGCGCGCATCCTGTACGAAGCCCTGCAACTCACCAATGGCACCGTCGGCGCGTTTCAGTATCTTGTCAGCCGTTGCCAGAAGGTTGGTCACGCTTGAGAGGTCAGCGGTCAACTCAGCAGGTACGCCGGTGTCGAACGACTTCTGCAAAATCCGCTCTTCATTGTTGCGACCGCCGGAAAGCTCGATATAGGCGGCACCTGTCAGGCCCTGGATTTCCAGCACCGCACGGGTGGAAGGAAACACCGGCGCGTCGGCCTGCACCTCCGTAAACGCAATCGAGTAGGCGGGATCATCGCGGTCGATGGACAGGCCGCGAACCGTACCCACGGGAATACCGTTGAACCGCACCGGCGAACCGACGGAAAGACCATTGGCAGAGCCTGGAATGCGGATTGTCAATTGAGCAGTCGGACCACCACGCCCGAATTCGGCCATCCAGTAGACGAAACCGAAAGCGGCAGCGATCACGATCAGCGTGAAAATTCCCACAATGGTGTAGTTTGCCTTGGTTTCCATGACTTACTCGTCACTCCCCGGAATGTGTTGCGTGCCATCAGGAAGGACGACGGCACGTGCCCGCTTNCCGCGGAAATATGATTGAACCCAAGGATCGTCGCTTTCGAACATTTCCTCGAGTGTGCCTTCCACTGCAACCTTATTGTTGCCCAGAACCGCGATGCGATCACAGACCGAAAACAGACTGTCGAGATCGTGCGTCACCATGTAGACGGTCAAACCCAGCGAATCACGAAGCCGCGCGATCAGCATATCAAATTCTGCCGCACCGATGGGGTCTAGGCCCGATGTCGGTTCGTCCAGAAAANCCAGATCCGGGTCGAGAGACAATGCACGTGCTAGGGCCGCGCGCTTGATCATGCCACCGGACAATTCAGATGGATATTTGTCGGCAGCATCCGCTGCCAGGCCAACCATATCGATCTTCAGAGCAGCAAGCTCGTCCATCAGTGACTGCGGCAGGTCGAGATACTCGCGCATCGGCAGCTGAATGTTCTCTTTCACCGTCAGGCCGGAAAACAGCGCACCCTGCTGAAACAGCACACCAAGGCGGGTATCGAGCCCCATGCGCTCCTCGTCCGTCGCCTTGTCGTAGTCGGTCCCGAGAATCTTGATGGTACCGCCCTGGCGCGGAATGAGGCGCAGAATAGCGCGCATCAAAACGGATTTNCCAGCACCGGATGGACCGATGAAGCCAAGGATTTCGCCGCGATAGACATCGAGATCGAGCTTGTCCAGAACAACCTTGTCACCGAATGACACGGTCGCCCCTTCAACCGAGAGAACGACCTCACGATCCTTGTTTTTGCTTTTCGTTGTTTCGTGATCCTGCAACAGCATCTCCCTAAAAATCGATAGCTGCATAGAAGATGGCGAAGACGCCATCGACCAGGATCACGACGAAAATGGATTTCACGACTGAGGACGTGACATGCTGACCGAGGGATTCGGCACTACCACCCACCTTCATACCCTCGACCGCTGCAACAATGCCGATGATCAACGCCATGAACGGCGCCTTGATCATGCCAGATGCAATGGTGGAAATTNCCACGGCGGAATGCAGGCGTGACAGGAAAACCTCGAACGTGATGCCAGAATAGAGCAGCGAAACGACTGCAGCCCCGAACAGCGCAGCAAAGTTGGCGATGATTGTCAAANGCGGCAGCGCGATCGTCAGCGCGACCAGACGCGGAAACACCAGCACGCCCACCGGATTGAGGCCGATGACCTTCAGCGCGTCGATTTCCTCGCGCATTTTCATCGAGCCGATTTCGGCGGTGATCGCGCTTCCCGAACGGCCAGCGATCATGATGGCGGTCAACAGCACACCGATTTCACGCAGTTGCAGAATACCGACAAGGTCGACCACGAAGACTTCAGCACCGAAATACCGCAGCTGGAACGCACCCTGCTGGGCAATGATCGCACCGATCAGAAACGACATAAGCAGAATGATCGGGACGGCCCGAACGCCCATATGATCGATCTGGTTGACGATGGCGGCAGGAGAAACACCGCGCCCACGCCCCAGCTTCATCTGCGCGCCGCGAACAGCGGAGCCCAGAATATACATGCCCGCCAGAAAATCAGCGCCTGCCTGAACGACATTCTTGCCGACAGGCGAGAAGATGCGTTCGCTCAGACTGTGTTTGGTCGTGTCTTTGGGTGGCAGAGGCGCTTCTTCCGGCAGAGAGGATATGATCCCCTCGACCTGTTCATTGCCCTCGAATGCCACCTGCCCACCGGCTTTTCCCAGCCTGTGACGCATGCGCTGCAACAGCCATGCGCCTGTCGTATCGATGTTCTCGACACCCGAAAGATCGACCACGATCGAACCGTTGGCGCCAGATTTTTCGATTTTTTCAATGTCGCCAAGAACCGAACTGACATGAGCGTTGCGCCATGAGCCAGTCAGAACGTAACGCGCAGAGCCGCCGTTCGCGTCGTTATCCGCCGAGATCGCTGCCGGTTGCGCCGGTTGCCGTGCTTCAGGTTCTTGCATCTTGCTCCAAGCGAATGCAGCTTATTAAAGATTCCGTAACGATTCATACCGATTGACGGATCACCAAGCCACAGCGATCCGGGGGNATTTCGTAGATTTATTGTCAGTTACCGTGTTTTACATCCAACTAAAGGGTAATTTCGATGGGCCGTTACCTCGAAGCCACAGCTGAAGTCTTCCCGGTTGCGGGCAGCTTCACCATTTCACGCGGAAGCCGCACAGAAGTGGTCGTCGTCGCCTGCTCGATTACGGAAANTGGCATCAAAGGTGTCGGCGAGTGCGTGCCTTACACCCGATACGGCGAATCAATCGATGGCGTTCTTGAGGATATCAGGGCAGTTTCGCATGCCGTGTCCAACGGCATCGACCGTTCCGAATTGCAGCACATGATGAAACCGGGTGCGGCCCGCAATGCGGTCGATTGCGCGTTGTGGGATCTGGAGGCGAAACTGTCAGGCACAAGCGTAGCGTCCAGGGTTCTGACGGCGTCACCAAAGCCCATTGTCACCGCCTACACGATTTCTCTGGGCGAACCTGATGCCATGGCTGCCAAAGCCGCGGAGAATGCCTCGCGTCCCCTTCTGAAAATCAAGACAGGCACTCAGGATGATGAGGCACGTCTGCGCGCCGTTCGTGCCGCCGCGCCACACGCAACCATCATCATCGATGCGAACGAAGGTTGGACGGAACACAACATCGGGCATCATTTCGCCGTGGCGAAAGAGCTGAACATCGCGCTTATCGAACAACCGTTACCCGCTGGCAAGGATGCCATTCTGGCGCAAATCGAAAGGCCAGTCGCCATCTGCGCTGACGAAACTGTGCATCTGACGACCGATCTAACCGCGCTGCGTGACCGCTACGACGCCATCAACATCAAGCTGGACAAGACCGGCGGCCTGACGGAGGCACTCGTCATGAAGAAGGAGGCGGAGCGACTGGGCTTCATCATCATGGTCGGATGCATGCTGGGCACATCGCTCGGCATGGCACCTGCGCTTATGCTGGCGCAGGACACCGCCTATGCCGATCTCGACGGGCCGCTACTGCTCGTGCGGGACCGCGTTCCCGGCATGCGGTATGAAGGATCGCTCGTTCATCCACCAGAACCGGAACTGTGGGGCTAAAGAATCAGGCCGCCTGTCTGCCGAGCAATCCAGCGATATTCACCGGCTCAAGCTCACGCACCGACGTCTCGACCTGATCGTCGGACTTCATCCATGTGATCAGCTCGAAGGTTCCGTCGGCATTTTCGGCAACCGCCGTACAGCTTTCCACCCAGTCACCGGTGTTGATGTAGCGGATACCGTCCATATCCTCCATCACCGCGTGGTGAATGTGGCCACAGATAACACCGTCGACATTGTTGCGGCGCGCTTCATCGGCCACCACACGCTGGAACTCGCCAATGAAATTGACGGCATGCTTCACCTGCTGCTTTGCCCAGGCAGAGAACGACCAGTAAGGCAAACCGATACGGCGGCGAACGGCAGCCAGCAGCACGTTGATGGCAATCGCCGCATCATAGGCCCAGTCGCCGAGATAGGCGAGAAGGCGCGCGTTGCGGACCACGACATCGAACTCGTCACCGTGAATGACGAGGTATTTCTTGCCGTCCGCAGCCTCATGGATCATCCGCTCCGCCACTTCGATACCGCCGAAGTGAGTACCGGGAAACTCCCGTAGGAATTCGTCGTGATTGCCAGGGATGTAAACGATACGCGTGCCCTTGCGCGCCTTGCGCAGCAGCTTCTGCACGACATCGTTACAGCCTTGCGGCCAATACCAGTTACGGCGCAGTCGCCAGCCGTCGATGATGTCACCAACGAGAATAATCGTATCGGCTTCGTGGTAGCGCAGGAAATCCAGCAGGAAATCCGTCTTGGCTGCTTTGGAGCCAAGATGCACGTCGGAAATGAAAAGTGTTCTGAACTGTCTGGCTTCGGTTTGCGCGGCCATGGAACTCTTCCCCCTTGTCTCGGCAACTTTCTTCTCCTGCAAANCCAGACTCGTGTTTCAGCAAGATGACAACCGGCCATTTCTGAAGGAAACTCTCGTTTTAAGCCGTGTGAAAAGTACCGCTTTTGGGTGTCGTAGATGAAATAAACGGCTGTACGCACCTGCCGATTGTTGTATGCAAAGGCCTCCAATAAACTTGAAATAAGCGGTGATAGAATGAGTTCTCAGGACACGGGCAAGACGCAAGACAAAAACGCCAATGCGGATCTGGAACAACAGGCACTTTTCTACCACCGCTATCCGCGCCCGGGAAAACTGGAGATTCAGGCGTCCAAACCCCTTGGAAACCAGCGCGATCTGGCGCTTGCCTATTCGCCCGGCGTTGCTGCCCCCTGCCTTGCCATTCACGAAANCCCTGAAATGGCCGCCGAATATACCGCGCGCGCCAATCTTGTTGCCGTCATTTCTAACGGTACGGCGGTTCTGGGCCTTGGCAATATCGGCCCTCTCGCCTCCAAGCCCGTCATGGAGGGCAAAGCGGTTCTGTTCAAGAAATTCGCTGGCATCGACGTTTNCGATATCGAAATCGATGCACCCGGCATCAACGACATGGTGTCCACAATCTCGGCGCTGGAGCCGACTTTCGGCGGCATCAACCTTGAAGACATCAAGGCACCGGAATGTTTCGAAGTGGAGCGCCAGCTTCGTGAGAAGATGAACATTCCCGTGTTCCATGACGACCAGCATGGCACCGCCATCATCGTCGCCGCGGCTGTGACTAACGCACTGGAACTTGCCGGAAANTCGCTTGCAAACGTCAAGATCGTTGCATCGGGCGCAGGCGCTGCAGCGCTCGCCTGCCTCAACCTGCTCGTCGTTCTCGGCGCCAAGCGCGAAAACATCTGGGTCCACGATATCGAAGGCCTCGTTTATGATGGCCGCAACAGTTTGATGGACGAGTGGAAAGAAGTTTACGCGCAGAAGACCGACAAGCGCGCCCTGAACGAAACAATCGATGGCGCCGATGTCTTCCTCGGCCTCTCCGCCGCCGGCGTGCTGAAACCCGAGCTTCTGGCCCGCATGGCGGAAAAGCCGCTCATTCTGGCACTTGCCAACCCAAATCCTGAAATCATGCCGGAACTCGCACGCTCTGCGCGCCCGGATGCGATGATCTGCACGGGTCGTTCCGACTTCCCGAACCAGGTCAACAATGTGCTTTGCTTCCCCTATATTTNCAGGGGCGCACTGGATTGCGGCGCGACCACCATCAACGAAGAAATGAAAATGGCCGCCGTTCACGCCATAGCCGAGCTGGCGCGTGAGGAGGTCTCTGAAGTCGCGGCAAAGGCCTATAGCGAAGAGACCCCCGTCTTCGGCCCCAACTATCTCATTCCATCGCCGTTTGATCCGCGTCTCATCCTGCGTATTGCGCCAGCCGTTGCGCGTGCTGCTGCCGCAAGCGGTGTGGCCGCCCGCCCGATTACCGATTTCGACGCCTATCTGGATCAGTTGAACCGCTTCGTCTGGCGCTCCGGCTTCATCATGAAGCCGATCTTCAATCTGGCCAAGACTGCCGAAAAGAAGCGCATCATCTTTGCCGAAGGCGAAGACGAGCGTGTACTTCGCGCGGCCCAGGTGCTGCTGGAAGAAGGAACCGGCGTTCCAATCCTCATCGGCCGTCCGCAGATCATCGAGACGCGCCTGAAGCGTTTCGGCCTGCGTATTCGTCCTCACGCGGACTTTGCAGTGGTCAACCCCGAGGATGATCCGCGTTACCGTGAATATGTCGATGACTACTTCGCGCTGGTCGGTCGCGCCGGTATCAACCCGGAAGCAGCCCGCACAATCGTGCGCACCAACAGCACCGTCATCGGCGCGCTGTCGGTCAAACGCGGCGAAGCGGATGCCCTGATCTGCGGTCTGGAAGGTCGCTTCGACCGCCATCTGCGCGACGTGAACCAGATCATCGGCAAACGCGAAGGCGCCCACGCATTCGGCGGCCTCAGCCTGCTGATTACCCAACAAGGCGCGATCTTCCTCACCGACACTTTCGTCAATTACGAGCCGACTTCGGAAGACATTGCCGAACTTGCAATCCTTGCCTCCAAGGAGATCAAGCGTTTCGGTATCACGCCAAAGATCGCGTTGGTCAGCCATTCGAATTTCGGCTCGCGCGATTCGGAAAGCGCCCGCAAGATGCGCCGTGCCCTTCAGCTGGTGCGCGATGCGGCGCCGGAACTGGAAATCGATGGCGAAATGCAGGGCGGTTCGGCCCTGTCTGAAATTCTGCGCAAGCGCGCCATGCCAAACAGCGCCTTGTCGGGCGAAGCCAATCTTCTGGTCTTCCCGAATCTCGACTCGGCCAACATCACGCTGGGCGTCGTCCGCACCATGACAGAAGGCCTGCATGTCGGCCCGATCCTGCTCGGCTCCGCTCTGCCCGTTCACATCCTGTCACCAACGGTGACATCGCGTGGCGTGGTCAACATGGCAGCGCTTGCAACGGTTCAGGCCTCGCACCCTTCGGTGTAAGGCCGGGTTAACGTAATTTTGAACAGGCCCTTGCCGCTTTGCGGCACGGGCTTATGTTATCCTGAACGCATAAACATGCTTCGCATTCCGCGGACGATGATCAACAGGATATGACCTGCATGATGGCAGGGCAGGAAACGGACGGACCATTGATCCCGCGCCGCAGCCGTTTGATCGGCACATTTTTCACTCTCATGCTTGCAGCACCCCTGTCGGCGCAGGCCAGTGCCGTCTGTGATGGGCTGCGCCAGCAGCTCACTCAGCCAACGCGCATCATCGGCAACACGGCCGAGGTAAGACGTTACGCCAATGCGCTGGCGCAACAGAATATTCTCATTCGTCGGATCAAGAACGATATGCGCGGCTACGGCTGCTCGTCAGGCAGCGTCATCGTCTATGGCAATCCAAACGCCGAACTCTGCGGCGAAATCGGTGATGCGCTGGTTCAGGCCGAATCCGACCGTGCCATGATTGCGGAAGATCGAGACCGCATGCTGGCCTCGCAGCGCGATGAGAACGCGCAGGACAGCCGCGAACGCATCATGGCAGCACTGGATGCGCAGGGTTGTTACGATGAGCAACCGCCATCCTTCGCCACGACCGATCCTTCGCAACAACCGGATATGGGCGGCACGGTCGACCCCTTCGACAGTCCCGATAATCAGGACTACCGCCCCTCGCCCGACATGCCCATGCAAGGCGGATTAAGAACGCTTTGCGTGAGAACATGCGATGGCGCGTTCTTCCCGATTTCCTCGAATGCCACACCGCTGGATTTCCGCGCGCAGGCAGCCCAATGCGAGCGCATGTGCCCCGGCACCCAGACCGAACTGTTCTACCATTCGCTTCAGGGTCAGGAAAGTTCGGACATGGTATCGGCCAAAACGGGCGAACCCTATGCCTCCATGCCAACAGCCTTTGCCTATCGCAACAACGCAGGCACCAGTCGCTCGCCATCCTGTAGCTGCAACATGGCCGCCTATCACGACGAGATGAAAAAGCAGGAAGATCAGGCAAAAGCACCGCAATCGACCCCGTCACAGGAGATGTCGAGCATCACGACCATTACGTCACCGAAGAGTGACACAATGCCGAAACCTGCTGACATCAAGCCCGAGGAGCCGAAGCCGGTGGAGAAGGCAGAGCCTGTTCCTGAGCGGGAATACGACCCCAACAACAGCAAGGTCCGCATCGTCGGCCCGCAGTTTCTGCCCGCAGAAACGAGCCGTATCGATCTGAAAAACCCAGCGCTGAAAGGCGCACAGCCGCAGCAAAGGTGACCTTACTTTNCGCCCCACCTATCGCGAAACACAAGTTCCTCCAGCGGCAGTCGCTGCCGCCAGCCTTTGACCGCCAGTTCCGGCTCGTCATAGAGCATATCGACCTTGCCGACGCATAGCCAAGCAACGATTTCGATGTGTTCGGGGATGGCGAGAATATCGCGGATATCGGCGTCGTGGAAANTGCTGACCCATCCGACACCGATGCCTTCCGCCCTCGCGGCCAGCCACAGGTTCTGTATGGCGCAGACGGTGGAGTAGACATCCATGCGCGGATTGTGGGTTCGTCCCAGCACCACGTCGCCGCCACGGGTCGGGTCGCAGGTCACGCAGATCGACAATGGTGCCTTGCGGATGCCTTCGAGTTTCAGGCTGCGATAAAGAACTTGCTGCTCCTCCCCGAACATCTCTGCCGCCTCCGCATTGGCGCGGGAAAATGCCTCCCACGCGCGCTGCCTCACGGCTTCATCGGTCACGAGTGTGAAATTCCATGGCTGCATGAAGCCGACAGACGGCGCCGCATGGGCAGCCCTCAGAAGTTTTTCTACCAGCGCGTCGGACAGTGGCTCGTCCAGAAACTGGTCCCGCACGTCACGGCGGGTTTCGATAGCGCGGTAGACGGCGATCTTATGGTCGTCAGAAANTTCATGCGCCGGCACAAGCCCGCGCTCGAGGTCATCAGGTCGCATCGTCAATCCCCAACAATGCCGAGGCCGGACACATCCGCATCCGGTATCTCGAAAAACCTCGCGCTGTCCAAGCGGTTGGTCTGTTGCATCAGGCCGGTCTTCTGACTTGGCTTCGCTCGCATGTTGCCGCCTTCCCGATCTCTCAGTGGCCTATGGCAACACGCGTCCACCTTACAGCGTTGGGCACGTCACGGAATTTCACCGCGTTCCCGATTCTCCTACCGCAAAGCAGGCACCTGATGCAGGCGTTATCGCGAGGCAAACGCGAAGAAGCAAGACAATCCCGTGTCATTTGCCAACTGATGCCGGAACCCTCCAGCCCGCTGACGCATTCTCCCTGCACAATGGAGGACATCTTATGGATAATTATGCCGAACTTCGCGAGCGCATCGGACAGGATCTTGATACGCTCAAGAAAACCGAAAMCCCAAAATCCATTTTCGAGATCGCAGATGATTACCTGCTTGGCGATCCTGACCTGAAACGACAGGTCGTTGAAGATATCATCAAGGAAGAGGCCGACAGGCGAAGCATTGAAATCCACTGACCCAGACCAGATATCTGAGCAGAATATTCAATAAANGATGCGGGTGATACCATCTCTGTGAATGCCACTGTCGCTATTGCGATCCTTATCGTACTCGTCATTGTCGCGGGTATGGCTCTGGCTACGCGTCACCGCGACAAGATCATCATCAAAATCGCATCGACAGCCCTCTCCAAGGACGATGACGAGACACCCCTCGACCGGCACTGGATGGACCTCAACCGGGATCGTGCCGAAAAGAACGCCCTGTCCCTGATACAATCGAATGTCGGTGCTTTCGCCGCCAGGGTGGGCTCCGCAAGGGCGGCGGGGCGCAGTCTCGACCTCATGTATTACATGTGGAACGCGGATCTTACGGGCCAGCTCGTCATGCGTGAGGTCATCGCCGCTGCCGATCGCGGTGTGCGGGTGCGTCTGTTGCTTGATGATCTCGGCGTGTCCATTTCCGACCGCGCCTTTCACGCTATCGACAGCCATCCCAACATCGAGTTGCGTCTGTTCAACCCCACAAAAGCACGTGAGAACGTTTTCAGGCGCGGCATAGAGATGGTGTTTCGGTTTCGCAGCGTGAACCGACGCATGCACAACAAGGCGTGGATTGCGGATGGTCGGGTCCTCATCGTCGGCGGACGTAACATCGGCGACGCCTATTTCGATGCAGCGGAACAGACGAATTTTCGGGATTTCGATGTCATAGCGCATGGCACATGCGTTGACGAGGCAGAGGACATATTCGACGACTACTGGAACAGTGCAGTGGCAGTTCCGGTCAGATCGCTTCTGTCGCGGCGGCCCAGCAAACTTGCCAAGCTTCGTCGGCGAATGGATGTCCTTGCCTCGGGAAATGCCGCCCGACCCTATCTTGCGCAGGTGGAAAGCCAGCATCACTCCGGCAATTTTCTGATGTCTGACAGTCTGCATTGGGTCGAAAGCGCGAAAGTCGTTGCCGACCCGCCTGAAAAGGCTGCCGGAAACCGTCGCAATGGCCATAATTTTCTGATGGAAACACTGCTTCCGATCATGGAGCAGGCGAAGAAGAAACTCAGGATCACTTCTCCCTATTTCATTCCCGGCCAGAAAGGCGTCGAGACATTCTCACGCCTCTGCGCCGATGGCGTGTCTGTCTGCATCCTCACCAATTCACTGGCAGCGACGGATGTGGCTGCCGTTCACGCTGGTTATTCGCGCTACCGAAAGCCGCTACTGGTCAATAACGTCAAAATACACGAGCTTCGTTCACAGGCAGATCAGTACAAGTCCTTCTCGCTTCGTGGCTCCGGTCAGGCCAGCCTGCATACGAAGGCTTTCACCCGCGATGGCGAGATCGGCTTTATCGGCTCGCTCAACTTCGACCCGCGCTCCATGTCTTTGAATACCGAGATGGGTGTCCTGTTTNCATCTCCAGGTCTGGTGAAAGCCATGGACGAAATTTTCGCGCAGGAAACCAACCACGAAATGAGCTTCGAGCTGACCTTGAATGCAAGACGAAATCTGGTGTGGAATGGTCTGGTGCGCGGTGAATTGCGCCACTACTCGAACGAGCCCTATGCAAGCCTCAGCCGCCGGATACTGGTAATTGCCATGGGACTTTTGCCGCTCGAGTCGCAGCTTTAATGTTTTTCAAGAAAAAGCGTTTCCGAACTGATCCAATTGCGCGCTCACGCATTTCAGAAAGAGTTGAAATACAGGAGAGTTCCATGTTCATCGCCCCGCCAGAGCCGACAGCCAGCCGCAAGACAGCAGAAATGTATCGCGGCGCCGAGGAGACATACGGATATCTTCCCAATATGTATCGGGCCTTCGGTCATCGCCCGGAGGTCATGGAAAGCTGGAGTGCATTGCTGGTCAGCTTGCGCGGCAATATTGAGCCGCGACGCTACGAATTGGTGACGCTCGCCGCAGCCCGGGAACTTCGCTCTTCCTACTGCATGCTGGCCCATGGGGCGGTGCTGGTGCGCGAAGGTGTTTCGGGTGATCAGTTGGAGGCTATCGTTGATGGGCAAGACGACGCACCGCTGGACGATCAGGAACGCGCCATCATGATCTTCGCTACCAAAGTTGTGCGCGATGCGACATCGATCACGCAGGCCGATATCGACGCGCTCAAAACACACGCTCTTACGGATGCGGAGATTTTTGACATCGTAGCGGCAGCATCTGCACGCTGTTTCTTTTCCAAGACGCTGGATGCGCTAGGCACCTCTCCAGACCAGACCTATGTGGACAAACTCGGCCCGGAACTTGCCGATAAACTGGCAATGGGCCGCCCGGTCGAAAAGGAAGTCTGACGCATACGTTTGCAAACAGCATAAAGGCGGCGGCACCAACGCGTGCCACCTGCCAACGTCCAGCCTTAGGCTGCGACCTTCTTGCTGTGCATCTTGGCAGCCTGGATTTGCACAAGCGTGTCCAGGTTCTGGTTCACGCGGCAATAGAACTCTTCATCGATGAAGGGCCGCAGCATGAAGTCGTTGCCGCCAGCTTTCAGGAAGCGCGCCGACAGAAGGCGGTTGGTGGACGACGACACACCGATGATACGCAGTTCGTGCGACCCACGCATCGTGCGGATGCGCCGTGTCAGCTCGAAACCATCGATGTCAGGCATATTATAGTCAGTTACAACAAGACTGATGTCCGCATTGTTCTTCAAGAGCTCAAGCGCCTTCGCGCCGTTGTCGGCAAGGCTTACCCGGAAGTTGTAACGCTTCAGACGGCTTGAAAGCAGCGCACGTGCCGTCGGGCTGTCATCCACGATCAGCACATGATGGCGGTGGTTGGTCAGGAAGCGGCAGACCGATTCTGTCAGCATATCGACGGCAAAAACGTTGTCTTTGAGAATATAGTCGACAACTTCCTTTGTGAGGAGTTTTTCGCGCGTGTCTTCATGGAATGTGCTGGTGAAAACAATGGTAGGAATGGAGAGATCGACAAGATATTCCAGTGCCTCACCATTCTCTGCACCGGGCAAGTTGATGTTGGAAATCGCCAACGTCACCTCTTCGGAGGAGCGCTCGTAGCATTCCTGCAATTCTTCAAAGTTGCGGCAGACTTCGACAGAAAGTCCAAGCAACTCCTTAAGACGAGAGCCGATCATCTGGGTGAAGACATTGGAGTCTTCGGCAAGCAATATTCTTGTGTCGCGAANTGGCACGCCAGAATACTGCATGCCCGTAATTCCCAGAAAGTTCATAGTGCCCCCAAATACCCGAAATCCTTGAAAGCGACTATAACTGCTGATATTTNCAGAATAATTAATCCATAAAACCACGTGTGAACTATGGTTACTTATTCGCAAACCATTGTCTTGCTGCGCGCAGCGAAGCAACTCATACAGTCATCAGGCGCAACGTATCGACGACCTTGGTAAAGTCATAGGGCTTCGGAAAAAACACACTGCGCTCCGGCAAAACCTCTTCTGACGGGTTGTGGTGCCCAGACGTCACGACGATCCCCAATGGGGTGTTCGCTCTGCGGGCCCAGTTTGCGAGCCCAACCCCATTCATACTCCCGGGCATATCGACATCGGTAAACAACACGTCGATGTCCTGGCGGCTGTCGAGAATTTCCATCGCCTCGTCGGCACCACAAGCCTCCACTGCGTCAAAGCCTGCATCTTCGACAAGATCGACCGCCATCATGCGTAAGAGAGGGTCGTCTTCGACGACCAGTACCACTTGTCTGGCGTATGCGTTGCGCTGTCCCATGACTGGTTACCTGCTTTTACATCCAAGCGTCGTGTTCGTGAAAACTTTTGACCTTGGATTGAACAACGCCACCCAGCCATGCAAGTTCCTTTCCCGTGCGCGGAATCAGGACTTCTCCACGGGATAAATGGGCAAGGCACATCAACCTGTCATTCGTCTTGTAAAGGAAGAACGCTCACACGGAACGGGTTAGGCCACCATCCACCCGCAGGTTCTGGCCGGTAATATACCCCGCCCCTTCCGACGCCAGAAATGCGACGGTTGCCGCGATTTCCTCGCTTTTACCGTAACGTTGCATCGGCACCATGTCACGTCGGNCATCCGTTGCGGGCAGGCTGTCTATCCAGCCCGGTAGAACGTTATTCATGCGCACGTTGTGTGGCGCATAGGTGTCCGAGAAAATCTTGGTATAGGCGGCAAGCCCCGCCCTAAATACGGCAGAGGTCGGAAACATCTCGCTTGGCTCGAACGCCCAGGCGGTGGAAATATTGATGATAGCACCCGACTTTTGCGACACCATGACAGGTGCGATGATGCGTGTCGGGCGGATGACATTTAGCAGATAGACATCGAGACCCGTATGCCACTGCTCATCGGTGATTTCCAGGATTTGCGCACGCGGACCGTGACCGGCGCTATTGACCAGCACATCGATCCGCCCAAATTTTTCAAGAGCGAGATCGGCAAGCCTCTTGAGATCATCGACGGATTGGTTCGAACCCGTCACGCCGATGCCACCAAGCTCTGCAGCCAGCGCCTCACCCTTGCCGGACGATGACAGGATCGCGACCTTGTAGCCATCTGCCGCCAGACGTTTCGCCACCGCAGCGCCCATGCCGCTGCCACCCGCCGTTACCACCGCTACTTTTTCTGCCGACATCGTTGTTCTCCCATCCTGCTTGAAACTCGAACTTAACCGGTTTCACCAGCAAGTTCGAACCAAAATCATTGATGGAAGATGACAGCTTTATTTCAGCCAGCCGCCGATCCGACCGACCGCTTCGGCAATGTCGGACACGGAACCGGCATAGGAGAATCGCAGCGCGCGGTGGCCTTCCAAGGGGTCAAAATCCAGCCCCGGCGTCGCCGCAACATCGATTTCCGCCAGCATCCGCTTGGCGAAATCCATGCTGTCATTCGAATAGCGGCTGGTATCGACATAGGCGTAGAAGGCGCCGTCCATGGGGGATGCCAGCGGCAGGCCCAGTTCCGGGAGCCGGCTCATCAGGAAATCGCGGTTGGTGCGGTAACTTTCCTTGTAGACATCAAGCTCGTCTTCTGCGGAAAAAGCGGCCTTGGCGGCACGCTGCGAAAGCTCGGGCGCTGAAATATACAGGCTTTGCGCAAGACATTCGACCGGTCGTATCAGCATTTCAGGCAGCACCATCCAGCCGATACGCCAACCCGTCATGCAATAATATTTCGAAAACGAATTGATGACGACGACGTTCTCGCTGATCTCGGCGGCACTCGTCTCCTCGCCGACGAATGTCAGCCCGTGATAAATCTCATCCGAAATGAACGCGATGTTACGGCTGTCGCAATAATTCACCAGCCGCTTCAGCGCTTCACGTCCCGTCACCGTGCCCGTCGGGTTGGCCGGACTTGCCAGCAGCACACCCTTCAATTTGTGCCCGGCTTTGGTCTCGGCGCGCTCAAGGCTTGCAGGCGTCAGCGTATATCCGGTTTCCGCAGTAACCGGCACCTCGACCACGTGAAGACCAAGCGCTTTTAAAATATTGCGGTATGCCGGATATCCGGGACGCGCAATCGCGACGGCATCACCGGGATCGAACAGAGCCAGAAATGCCAGATTGAATGCCGCCGAAGATCCGGTCGTCACCGCAATGCGGGCAGGATCAATGATGGCACCGTGGCGCATGCGGTAACTGGAGGCGATGGCTTCACGCAAATCGCGCAGACCAAGCGCATCGGTGTAGCCAACGCGGCCGTGTTTCAGCGCCTCGTCGGCAGCATCCAGCGCAGCCTTGGGGGCGGGATGCGAGGGCTGACCAACGGCCATGGAAATTACCGGTCTTCCCGCCTGTCTCAAACGGTTGGCTTCTGCCAGAATATCCATCGCATGGAATGGCTCGACCGCGCTTCGCTTGGACAACGTTATCAAAAGCATGTTCTTTCTTGTCAAACTGTCGGAGATTTGCCGCATTATTACGGTCTTCACAATGGCGAGATCGCAACGGGCCGGTTTATTTTGCGATATGGCAATCGCATCGAATTAGGGTAATTGCGTGGGACAACAGAATCACTACTCTGCAACAAAACGATGAGGACCGACATGGCACTTTCCCTAAAATCCACGGCTTTTGCCTGCCTGACGGCCCTATCCACGGTTTTCGTATCGCTCCCCGCCCATGCGCTGGATGACCAGCAGAAAAAAGAGTTCGGCGCCTTCATCAAGGAATACCTGATCGAGAACCCGGAGATCATGCTGGAGGTTCAGGAGGCTCTTGAGCGCAAGCAATATGACACGCGCAACGCCAAGGCAGCCGAGGCTGTAGCAGACAACCAGAAAACCATTTTCCAGTCTGATTATGATTTGTCGCTGGGCAACCCGAATGGCGATGTGACGCTGGTCGAGTTCTTCGACTACAATTGCGGCTACTGCAAACGGGCGATGAGCGACGTCGACGCCATCCTGAAANCCGACAAGAATGTTCGCTTCGTTCTGAAGGAGTTTCCGATTCTCGGGCCGGAATCACTGGAGGCACACAAGGTTTCCAACGCCGTCAAACTTCTGGCACCTGAAAAATATCCGGAATTCCAGCGCACACTGCTCGGAAGCACGGGCCGGGCCAACGAGGCAAGCGCCATCGAAGTCGCAGAATCGCTTGGTATCAAAGAAGCAGATATCCGCAAATCCATGGCGGCAAATCCCAACGACGCCCAGGTTAAGGAAACCTACCAGCTCGCCACCAACCTCGGCATCACCGGCACGCCGTCCTACGTCATCGGCAACGAAGCCATTTTCGGCGCAGTCGGCACGACCCCGCTAAANGAAAAGATCGCCAATATGCGCGCCTGCGGTAAGGCGACGTGCTCTTAATGACATCCTGTCTCTCATTCCTGCGCTCCCGCTGGAATGAGAGACAGGCCTCCTTTGAACGCTCGGCGCGTCTTCTGCGAGCGATAATCTACCAAAAACACCTTCAANCCCCATAAGATTAAGGACAATCCCTGCTTTGAGCGCTTCGGGGCTTTTCCTTCGCAGTTGTGCGGTCTATAGGTGGCGCTGATTTTCTGGCGGAACTTTCGAATGAGCAACACGATTTTTGTCCTCAACGGACCCAATCTCAACATGTTGGGAAAACGTGAGCCGGGCATTTATGGCGGCAAGACGCTGAAGGACATTGAGGACGACTGCGTCAAAGCGGGTAAAGAGCTTGGTTTTACGGTCGAGTGTCATCAGTCCAACCATGAGGGCGCTCTGGTGGACCTGTTGCACGAGGCAGGCGAACGCACCGTCGGTGTCGTCATCAATCCTGGTGCCTATGGCCACACGTCGATTGCGATGCATGACGCCATCCGCGCCATTTCCGTTCCTGTGCTGGAAGTGCACATTTCCAACATCCACGCACGCGAAGAATTCCGCCATAAATCGATGATAGCGCCCGCCGCCAAGGGTATGATCTGCGGTTTCGGGCCGTATGGCTACATCATGGCGCTCAACGCTTTGAAAAATATCACGGCATAAAAAGAAACAATCAGAATAGGGTTTGTCATGTCTGAAAAGAAACACGGTATCGACAAGGAACTGATCCGCGACCTCGCGAACATTCTCAACGACACCGACCTTTCCGAGATCGAGGTCGAGCAGGACGACATGCGTATTCGTGTGTCGCGTGCAGCTCCTGCGCCGATTTACGCAACAGCACCCGCACAATACGCCCCTGCTCCCGCCCCCGCAGCAGCTGCTGCCCCGGCCGTCGCACCCGGCACGGCAGCACCTGCGGCCCCTGCCCGCAACCCTGCCAACACGGTGACGTCGCCCATGGTTGGCACCGTCTATCTGTCCTCCGCTCCCGGCGCGCGTCCATTCGTTGAAGTCGGCGCGACCGTGAAGGAAGGCCAGACGCTTCTGATCGTTGAAGCGATGAAGACAATGAACCAGATCCCGGCACCAAAGTCCGGCAAGGTGACGGAAATCATCGTCAACGACTCGCAGCCAGTAGAGTATGGTGAAGCCCTCGTGGTCATCGAATAAGGCTGATTTCATGGTATCCAAGATCCTCATCGCCAATCGCGGCGAAATCGCCCTTCGCGTATTGCGCGCCGCCAAGGAACTCGGCATTCCAACGGTCGCCGTGCATTCCACAGCTGACGCCGATGCCATGCATGTGCGCCTTGCCGACGAGAGTGTGTGCATCGGCCCACCGCCTTCACGTGACAGCTACCTCAACATTCACCAGATCGTTGCGGCCTGCGAAATCACCGGTGCGGATGCCGTTCACCCCGGTTACGGCTTTCTGTCCGAAAACGCCAAGTTTGCGGATATTCTCGACGCGCACGGCATCACCTTTATTGGACCGACCGCCGATCACATCCGCATCATGGGTGACAAGATCACCGCCAAGCAGACCGCGCTGGAACTCGGCATTCCCGTAGTTCCCGGCTCGGACGGCGAAGTGAAGCCTGAGAACGCTCTGGAAATCGCCCGAAAGATCGGTTTCCCGGTTCTCATCAAGGCAACCGCTGGCGGCGGTGGACGCGGCATGAAGGTCGCGAAAGACGAGTCGGAAGTTGAAGAAGCCGTCTCGACAGCCCGTTCCGAAGCGCTTGCCGCTTTCGGCAACGACGCCGTCTACATGGAAAAATATCTCGGCAAGCCGCGCCATATCGAGGTGCAGGTGTTTGGCGATGGTGAAGGCAAGGCCATTCATCTGGGCGAACGCGACTGCTCGTTGCAGCG
This sequence comes from Agrobacterium bohemicum, assembly GCF_002896715.1. Lineage (GTDB taxonomy): Bacteria > Pseudomonadota > Alphaproteobacteria > Rhizobiales > Rhizobiaceae > Agrobacterium > Agrobacterium bohemicum. Next base: position 70,027 of record NZ_PGEL01000027.1, on the reverse strand, counting down.
CCGCCACCAGAAGGTTCTGGAAGAAGCCAATTCACCCGCGCTCACCGTCGAGCAGCGTATGAAGATCGGTGAAATTTGCGCCGATGCCATGCGCAAGCTGAAGTATCGCGGTGCAGGCACCATCGAGTTTCTATACGAAAACGGCGAGTTCTATTTCATCGAAATGAACACCCGTCTTCAGGTGGAGCATCCGGTCACGGAAGCCATCACCGGCATGGACCTCGTGCAGGAGCAAATCCGCGTTGCATCCGGCCAAGGCCTTTCGGTGACGCAGGATGAGGTGAAGTTCAATGGTCACGCCATCGAATGCCGCATCAACGCCGAAGACCCACGCACGTTCGTGCCGTCTCCCGGCACGCTGACCTATTTCCACACACCCGGCGGCCTCGGTGTGCGTGTGGATTCCGGCGCCTATCAGGGCTACAAGATCCCACCTTACTACGACAGCATGATCGGCAAGCTGATCGTGCACGGTCGCAACCGAGACGAATGCATTCGCCGCCTGCGTCGTGCGCTCGACGAATTCGTTGTAGACGGCATCAAGACCACCCTGCCGCTGTTTCAGGACCTTCTGCAGAACGAAGACATTCTGAACGGCGATTATGACATCCACTGGCTGGAAAAATATCTGGCTGGCGACGCGAAGTAAGATATGGGGCGGCGCGGCAGAAATGACGATATCGACGTCGATATTCTGCTGCGCGCCTACTCCATCGGCCTGTTTCCCATGGCCGATTCGGCTGATGACCCCGAACTGTTCTGGGTAGAGCCGGACATGCGGGGCGTCATCCCGCTTGATGATTTNCACGTTTCAAAAAGTCTGGCCAAGGCCATCCGCAAAAAGCCGTTCGATATCCGGTTCGATTCGGCGTTCGATGCGGTCATGATCGGGTGTGCAGCCGAAGCGGACAATCGGCCCAGCACATGGATCAACGGCACAATCCATCGCCTCTATAACGAGTTGCATGACATCGGCCACGCGCACAGCGTGGAAGCCTGGGAGGGTGATGAGCTCGTAGGCGGCCTCTACGGAGTATCGCTCGGCTCTGCCTTCTTCGGCGAAAGCATGTTTNCACGGCGCACGAACGCATCCAAAATCTGCCTCGTCCACCTTGTCGAGCACCTGCGCGAAAAAGGCTTCACCCTTCTCGACACACAGTTCACCACCGAACATCTGAAGACATTCGGGGCAATCGACGTTCCGAAGGCGGATTATTCAAAAATGCTGGAGCCTGCGGTCAATCGCCCAAGCCTTGCATTTTGATTTTCTGGATTATTTGCTGGCAGAAGACGGAGCGGGCACGTCCGATTCCTGCTTGCAGCCAGTCAGCCACACGTCATAGATCGGATGCTCGACGGCGTTCAGGCCGGGACTATCTGCAAACATCCAGCCAGTGAAGATGCGCTTGATCTTGCGATCGAGGGTAATTTCATCGACTTCGATGAAAGCGTCGATCTTCTGCGCTTCGGTGTCGTCGCGGGAATAGCAGACCTTCGGTGTGACCTGAAGCGCACCGAATTGCACCGTCTCGTTCAGGTAAACATCGAATGAGGTGATGCGGCCGGTGATCTTGTCGATACCGGAAAACACCGCAACGCGGTTTNCAATGCGAGCGGCAGAGGCGGAGGAGACGAAGCCAGTCATGGGCAAAAGCGCAACAAAAGCCACAGCCAGTGCACGCAAAGAACGATCTCGCGTGAATTTTCCCATATCGAACCGTCTCCAGAAAGATTTCCCGCGCCAATCCGGCGAGAGTTCAACGCCTACAGGCGGAATGTGGCGAAAACGGGTGACGTGGCGGCACATACGTAGGCCATGCTCACCACCCAAACGCAATCAGTTGCCGGGTGTCCAGGCGTCGTAGTCACCGGTCACGCGTGGACGTTCACCGGGAACAGCAAGCGAGCCCTGCGGACGGTAAGCCTTGGACGAGCCGGTCATGTTCGGCAAGTGCGGCTTTTCCCATTCGCGTGCCGTGTAGCTTTCCTGGCTTGGCGGAACGTCGGTGCGGTAGTGCATCCAGCCATGCCAGCCGGGCGTGATCGCGGATGCATCAGCATAACCATTATAGATGACCCAACGACGCGGCATGCCCCAGGATGTGGTTCCACCTTCATAATAGGTGTTGCCCAACTCGTCCTGTCCAACCTTCTTCCCGAAACGCCATGTGTGAAAGCGCGTTCCGATCGTCTGGCCATTCCACCAGGTGAAGATTTGCGTCAGGAGAGTCTTCATTATCCATTCCTCGGGGCTTGAATGCACTGCGGCGATTTGGATTGCGCAGCACAGCACAAGCTTATGCCGCCCCAAGCGCCAATTGTCCAGTATTTCCCCGGCCGTCAGCTGCTATTTCAGTGTCATGCTGAAACCGAGATGGCGCTTCTCGAAGCCGAGACGATCGTAAAACCGGTGCGCATCAACCCGGGTCATGTTCGATATCAACTGAATGTTTTTGACACCGCGTTTTTNAGCGTCATCGATGCAGTAGCGGATCATAATCCCACCGATACCGCGACCGCGCATGTCATCACGGGTCTGCACCGCCTCTATCTTCATCGACGTTGCGCCACGACCGACGAGCTTCGTGAGAATCACCGTCTGAAAAGTCCCGACCACCTTGCCGTCCAGTTCCGCGACATAAAGCGTCTCGTTGGATGATCGTTCTATGGCACGAAACGCCGAAAGGTAATCCGGCTGCGCCGACACGTCGGTCGTATCGCCGTGACCGCCATGTTCGTCGGCAGCAAACATCGCTGCGAGCGCAGGCAGGTCACTCTCCCGCGCTAACCGAATGACGAGGTTTTCCGGGCTCGTGCTCATCGCGTCAGCGTCTTTTCCATCGCGATACCCGGCAAACCGACAACACCTGCCATGCGTTCGACACGGTCAACCTCGACAAAACCCAATCCCTCGTAAAAAGCGATGGCGACGGTGTTCTTCGGCTCCACCTCAAGCCGCATGATTTCTGCATCCGGGAAACACGTCTCGAGTTCCGCGAAAATGTCGCGCCCGACGCCCTGTCGCTGAAAGTTCGGATCGACGTAAAGCTGGTGCAGCAGCGCCGTCTTGGACATCTTGCCCGACATGGCGGCATAACCCATCCCACCGATGCGCTTGCCATCATCAGCCACCAAAAACTCGCCACCCTTTTTTNGAACGCGCTCTTTCATGGCGGCGAGAGAATGCCACTCGGTAATCAGCTGACTGACCCGCTGCGCACCATAGATCGCGTCATAGGTGGCATGCCAAGTCCGCGCCAAGAGCGCCCTCACCGGCTCAATATCGCGCTCACTGGCCGTGCGAATAAAAAACACGATATTCCCCTTAGTCTTGAAATAGAAAAGCCGGGAGCAATCCCGGCTTCGACGTCACCGATAGGAGCGCTTACTCCTCAAGACCAAGCTTCGCCTTGACCAGTTCCTGCACGGCCTGTGGGTTGGCCTTGCCGCCCGTTGCCTTCATGACCTGACCGACGAACCAGCCGGCGAGCGTCGGCTTTGCCTTCACCTTCTCGACCTGATCCGGGTTGGCAGCAATGATTTCGTCTACGGCCTTTTCGATGGCGCCCGTATCCGTGACCTGCTTCATGCCCCTGGTATCGACAATCTCCGCCGGGTTGCCGCCCTCGTTCCAGACGATTTCGAACAGGTCCTTGGCGATCTTGCCGGAGATCGTGTTGGCTTTGATGAGGTCGATGATACCGCCAAGCTGATCGGCAGAAACCGGAGTCTCTTCGATGCCCTTGCTCGCTTTGTTGAGCGCGCCCAGAAGGTCGTTGATCACCCAGTTGGCGGCAATCTTGCCATCGCGGCCGTTGGCGACCAGTTCGTAATAATCCGCAATCGCCTTTTCCGAAACCAGGATCGAGGCATCGTAGACCGAGAGGCCGAGCTCGCTGACGAACCGCGCTTTCTTGTCATCAGGCAGTTCCGGCAAATCCTTGCTCATCCGTTCGATAAAGGCATCGTCGAATTCCAGCGGCAGCAGATCAGGATCCGGGAAGTAACGATAGTCATGCGCGTCTTCCTTGGAACGCATGGAGCGCGTCTCGCCTTTGCCGGGATCGAACAGCCGGGTTTCCTGATCGATCGAGCCGCCATCTTCGAGAATGGCGATCTGCCGACGTGCTTCGTATTCGATGGCTTGGCCGATGAAGCGGATAGAGTTGACGTTCTTGATTTCGCAACGTGTGCCGAACTCGCCGCCCGGCTTACGCACGGAAACGTTCACGTCCGCACGCATGGAGCCTTCGTCCATGTTGCCATCGCAGGTGCCGAGATATCGCACGATGGAGCGCAGCTTCGTCATGTAGGCTTTCGCCTCATCGGACGAGCGCATATCGGGCTTGGAGACGATTTCCATCAGCGCCACGCCGGAACGGTTCAGGTCCACATAGGACATGGTCGGGTGCTGGTCGTGCATCGACTTGCCCGCATCCTGCTCCAGATGCAGACGCTCGATGCCGATCTCGATGTCTTCGAAATTGCCCTGACGGTCAGGTCCAAGCGAAATCACGATCTTGCCCTCACCGACGATCGGGTCTTTGAACTGCGAAATCTGATAGCCCTGCGGCAAATCCGGATAAAAATAGTTCTTACGGTCGAAGATCGAGCGCTTGTTGATCTGTGCCTTCAAGCCCAAACCGGTCCGCACAGCCTGTGCCACGCATTCCTCGTTGATGACAGGCAGCATACCAGGCATCGCCGCATCCACCAGCGAAACGTTGGAATTCGGCGCGTTGCCGAAGGTGGTGGAAGCGCCGGAAAACAGCTTGGAATTGGACAGAACCTGCGCATGCACCTCCATGCCGATGACGATTTCCCAATCGCCGGTGGCGCCGGGAATGAAGCGTTTCGGGTCTGGCGTGCGCACGTCTACAAGGGTCATATCAAGCTCTTAATATACGGAATTTCTGTCTATGGTGAGGTAGAACAATTGGCATCGTGGCGCAAGGCTTGTCGCGCCAAAGGCATGAAAGCTGCATCTTTNGGCCAGAGTGAAGATCATTTTTTNACAATTTTGAATTTCAATCGCGCCATGATGATTCTGGCTTTATCTCTCGCGACCTATCTTGCTTTCAACCTCCTGGTCTTCCTTATCTATTGGTGGGACAAGGAGGCTGCAAGGAAAGGCGAGTGGCGCGTCGCCGAATCCACCCTGCTCTGGCTTGCCTTTCTGGGCGGCAGCGCCGGTGCGGTTGTCGCCCAGCGCATGCTGCGTCATAAAACCCGAAAAGAGCCATTTCGCAGCATCCTGCTCTTCATCGTCATCGTGCAGCTCGTGCTTGGCGCATCGCTGATCATCATGCCGACCTGGCCGAAAGCTGCGCTCCATGCCCTGGAAACAATGGCTCAAAAACCGAAGCCGTAACCGCCGATTTCTATGTCTACCAGCTGTTTTCGCAGCCCCATGGATTGCACGTCACGATCCAGCTTTTCCGAATATTTCATGGAAANCCAGCTGACACTGTATCCATGCTTGCGGAAAAACGAAACGGCCTGATCGTTTTGCGCATGGCTTTCCAGCCTTCCGGCAGCGTAGCCGCGCGCCACGATCTGCCGCTCGATGTCAACTAGAAGTGCCGTCCCGACACCCTGACGTTGGTAGACCGGATCGATCCAGAAATCTGTGATCGTCTCATCGAAATGTTCGCGCGCCGCCCAACCGACAATCGTGCCATNAGCCTCTGCAACCGTGATGGCAAGCCATGAGGAGTGCGTGAAATTACCGAATGCGGCACGCGCATTGTCCCGCAACTCTTCCGTTACGCCAATAGCCGATGTGGCGTTTGCCCACGCCCGCAGACCAATGGCCGCAAGCAGGGTTGCGTCACCTTCTCTGGCTGGGCGGATAAAGATCACTAGGCCTCTCCGTTTGTGAAATCCAATAGATCATCCGACCTTCGATTCGGCCAGCGAGACCCCATGGACAAAAGCCACCGCCCAACGGCGATGGCATTGTCACTCATGGTTGAAANCCAGCGGAATCAGGTGCGTTCGATGCGAATGACCTGCGGTTCGTTCACCAGATATTTTTCGCTCTTGATGGCTTTGACAGCCTTGCGAATGGCATCTTCCATCGTCGCATGCGTAACGAGAATGATGGTCTGGGCACCGCCTTCGACGGGAACCCGCGAATGCTGCACGATGGATTCCAGCGAGATGTTGTTTTCCGCCATGCGCGTCGCGATGCTGGCAAAAACGCCTGCCTTGTCCTTTACCGTCAGGCGGATGAAGTAACCGCCCTCATGGCTCTTCATCTTGGCGCGGCGGTATTCGGTCAGTGATTTCGCAGGGCGACCGAGAACCGGCACCTGCTGCACGCCGGGACGGCTCTTGGCAATGTCGGCAATGTCACCCAGCACGGCAGATGCCGTTGCGTTGCCACCAGCACCCGGACCAACCATCAGCAGTTCACCGAGAATATCCGATTCGACGGCAACCGCGTTCGTCACGCCGTCCACCTGCGCAATGACCGAATCCAGCGGCACCATGGTCGGATGCACACGCTGCTCAATGCCGGATTCCGTAACCTGCGCCACGCCAAGCAGCTTGATGCGGTAGCCGAGATCGGCCGCTGCCTGAATGTCCTCGATGGAGATATTGGAGATGCCTTCGAGATAGATGTCATCAGCGGCGATCTTGGACCCGAAGGCAAGCGTCGTCAGAATAGCCAGTTTGTGGGCGGTATCGTTACCCTCGATATCGAAGGCTGGATCGGCTTCGGCATAACCCAGACGCTGCGCTTCCTTCAGGCAGGCTTCAAACGAAAGGCCTTCCTTTTCCATCTTGGTCAGGATGTAATTGCAGGTACCGTTCATGATACCGTAGATGCGCGACACATGGTTGCCGGTGAGCGATTCACGCAGCGCCTTGATGATGGGGATGCCGCCGGCCACGGCTGCTTCGAAGTTCAGCAGTGCGCCCTTTTCTTCCGCCATGATGGCAAGTTCGACACCGTGCTTGGCAAGCAGCGCCTTGTTCGCTGTCACCACATGGAGACCGCGTGCCAATGCGGCGCGCACGGCCTTTTCGGCAGCGCCAGAGGCACCGCCGACCAGTTCCACGAGAACATCGATCTCGGCTTTTTTCGCCATCTCTTCAGGCGTGTCGAACCAAGTAATACCCTTGAGATCGAGACCGCGATCACGCGAACGATCGCGTGCGCTGACGGCAATAATCTCAATTGCGCGTCCGCAGGTAATCGCAAGTTCGTTGCTTCTCTGCTGGAGGATGCGCACGAGCGAAGAGCCGACGGTGCCGAGTCCCGCTATGCCGATTCTCAATGAATCTGCCATTGGTATATTCCTGATTTGCTGACGTGAAGAGGTGGCCTGAAACGGCCACCCGGTTATGTGCCCTTAACGGTGGGCGTTGAGCGAAACGACGTTGTGCAACGTATCGTCCGCTGTCGACAGGAAACGCTTCAAATTGCGCGCTGCCTGACGAATTCGATGTTCGTTTTCAACGAGTGCAAGGCGAACGTAATCGTCGCCCATTTCGCCAAAGCCGACGCCGGGAGCAACCGCGATATCGGCTTTCTCCACGAGCAGCTTGGAAAACTCCAGAGAACCGAGATGACGGAATTTTTCCGGAATTTTCGCCCATGCGAACATGGTGGCTGCAGGAGGTGGAACCTCGAAACCGGCCTTGCCGAATGTTTCCACCATCACGTCGCGACGGCGGCGGTAGACACTGCGCACTTCGGCAATGTCGGTGCCATCTCCGTTCAGCGCATGGGTTGCAGCCACCTGGATTGGCGTGAATGCACCGTAATCCAGATAGGATTTCACCCGTGTCAACGCGCTGATCAGTCTCTCGTTGCCAACGGCAAAGCCCATGCGCCAGCCGGGCATCGAGAAGGTCTTGGACATGGAGGTGAACTCAACAGCCACGTCCATGGCGCCCGGCACTTCCAGCACGGAAGGCGGCGGGTTGGCGTCGTCGAAATAGATTTCGGAATAGGCAAGGTCCGAGAGCACGATGAGGTCATGCTTCTTCGCAAAAGCGATGATGTCCTTGTAGAAATCCAGCGATGCAACATGTGCTGTCGGGTTGGAAGGGTAGTTGATGATCAGCGCCAGCGGCTTTGGAATGGAGTGGCGAACCGCGCGCTCCAGCGGGCCGAAGAAGGTCTCATCCGGCTCGACATTCATCGAGCGAATGACGCCACCGGCCATGAGGAAACCGAACGCGTGGATCGGATAGGTCGGGTTCGGGCAGAGAATGACATCGCCCGGCGCAGTGATCGCCTGCGCCATGTTGGCGAAGCCTTCCTTGGAGCCGAGCGTGGCAACGACCTGCGTATCCGGGTTCAGCTTCACGCCGAAGCGACGGGCATAATAGCCCGCCTGTGCACGGCGAAGGCCCGGAATACCCTTGGACGAAGAATAACGGTGCGTGCGCGGATCCTGCACGACTTCGCAAAGCTTGTCGACAATGGCCTTCGGCGTTGGAAGGTCTGGATTCCCCATGCCAAGGTCGATAATATCCGCCCCACCCGCTCGCGCGCTCGCTTTCAAACGGTTGACCTGTTCGAAGACGTATTGCGGCAGACGCTTGACCTTGTGAAACTCTTCCATCTTTNCCTCGTGGAAATGAGCCGGATGAACCGGCTCACAGAACGTTCGTTTTTNGGTTTCAAATACAGCCGACACGAACACATCGAAACCGTATAGTTTAACTGTAGCGCATGTGCTGAAAANCACGAATTGGTTTNCCAAAGCCGACCATAGTCGGTAAAATCCACACGACGCATCAAAAACCTGCATAACGCGAGTTTTTNCTAAAATGCAAGGCGAGCCTTAGCGTTTGGCGGCGCGGGCGATCAATCAGCCGCGCTCACCCTGCACAACTGCAGAACGGATGACCGAAAGTACACGTTCGGGCTCGATATCCGTGCAGACGAGCTGGCTCGGGTGCCCGTCCCAGTTTCCAGGCGGGAAGCCGACGCCATCCGGCTTCTGGATCGTCTGGCCATCTGCGATGCCGCCGCAGACCACACGAACCGCGCCACTGCGTGTCTGGAACAGTTCGGGGTTGGTGAGGTAGACGCAGGCGCAAGCGTCATGCACCACCATTCCATCGCCGGTGCGCTGAGTGTAAAACTCGATGTAAAATTGCGACAGATCGGACAGAAGCTGGACGGGCGCCCCGCCCTCCTTTGCCATCTCATCCATGAATTTGGCGGTCATAACGGTGCGCGTCGTGACATCAAGGCCGACGACGGTCACGCGCCACGGCGCGGTGAACACCAGGTCCGCGGCTTCAGGATCGCCATGAATATTGGCTTCTGCTGCGGGGCTGACATTACCGTTAATGTCGAAAGCGCCACCCATGATGACGACATTCTTGACCAGAGCGGCAAAATCTGGGTCTTCACGCAGCGCCAGCGCAAGGTTCGTCATGCGGCCAACGGCGATCAGTGTCACCTCACCCGGATTTTCCTTGACGGTATCGATGATGAAATGGTGTGCCGGACGCGGATCGAGCGGTAGATCGATTTCTTCGGGAACACCGATATTGCCGAGACCATCTTCGCCGTGGATGAATGTCGGCCAATGGCCTTCCGGGCGCGATGGGTCGAACGTGACGCCCGCGCCCTTGGCCACGGGTGCCGTCATGCCCCACTGCTGTTTGAGAAACAGCGCATTGCGGGTGGTAATATCCAGCGGTGCATTGCCGAACACCGTCGTGACACCGATAAGATCGACATCCGGGTGGCGGTGCAGAAACAGCAGCGCCATTGCGTCGTCGATGCCGGGGTCCGTGTCGAAAATTACCTTGTGCATGCCATGTCCTCGAATTCTTTGTCAGCAGAATCGCCCTGAAATTGACGAAACAGCGAGCGCACAATAGACGGACGCGCAATCGACGCAATGCCTTCTGCTCCACGGGCGGAAAAGCGTTGCAACAGGCAGGATTCGGTGAAAGAAGCTGTCATCATTTACAGTCCCTCCGGAATGCTCCCGTGCAAGACATCGCCCTTCAGCTTTTTCTCATCCTGTTTCTTGTCGCCGTTTTTGCGGGCTTCGTGGATTCGATTGCCGGTGGTGGTGGCCTCATTGTCATTCCTGCCATGCTGATTCTCGGCATACCGCCGCTCGAAGCGCTCGGCACCAACAAGCTGCAAGCGCAGTTTGGCTCGGCGTCGGCCACCATCGCCTATGCGCGGCGCGGCCATGTGGACCTTAAAAAGCAGTTCCCCATGGCGATGATGGCATTCGTCGGCGGCATCTTCGGAGCGCTGACAGCCTCATTCGTGCCGCCAGATATTCTGCGTGCCATCATGCCTTTCCTGCTGATTGCCATCGCACTGTATTTTGCCTTCAAACCCAACCTCAATGACCTCGACAGCCATCAGCGCATCACGCCCTTCGTGTTCGGGTTGACCATCGTTCCATTGGTTGGCTTCTACGACGGCATCTTCGGACCGGGGGCCGGTTCTTTTTACATGCTGGCCTTTGTCGGGCTTGCCGGTTTCGGCATGCTGAAGGCAACAGCGCACACAAAGCTTCTCAATTTCGGCTCCAATTTCGGCAGCTTTCTCGTCTTTACGTTCAGCGGCGCAATCCTGTGGAAGCTCGGACTTGTCATGGGTCTGGGGCAGTTTTTGGGTGCCCAGATGGNCTCGCGCCTGGCCATGAGCAACGGCGCAAAAATCATTCGCCCGCTGCTGGTCATTTCCTGCTTGGCAATGGCAACCAAATTGCTGCTGGATTCAGGCGCGGCCTCCTCGGTGTCCGCTTTCTTCTCCAGCCTGACAGGCAGCTAAGGGCTCAACTGCGCTCGAATTCAACGGTCTGGTCAGCATTGTGAAGAACAATGATCGCGCCGATGATTTCATTGCTTGATCCGCGCAAAGGCGTCATGCGGCAGCGCGTGAAAAAGCTTTTGGCGTCACGCAAGCCGGTATGGATATAATCCACCGTGTCACCCCTGAAGCATTTTTCGAATGCCGGTTTGGCCAATGTACTGAAGCTTTCCTCGCCGATAAAGTCAGACACATGACAGCCGATCATGGAAAGCGTCGTATGGCTTAGATACTGCGCATTGGCTTGATTGGAATAGACATAGCGGTAATCTCTGGTGATGACGCCAACCCGGTCCGGCAGGCTGTCGAGAACCGCTTCGTTAAACGACGGCTGGTCCGCCGTCTGGAACGCGATGTCGCTGTTCGTCCCGCGCAATGATGGGGGNTGGACGCTGTCACTATCGGTATCGGGACTGCGAAGGTAACGGTCAAACAGCATCGACATGGCAGCGCTACGACGCGTCACGCTCGACTTGTCGTCCGCTTCGTCGCGGATCAAGCCGTTCAGGAACTGCAACTGCATAAGCATGTCCTCACGGGTTTCCGCCTTGTAGGACAGAATATCCTCGATCATAGGCTCAAGTTCGCGGTCAAGCGCGCGCACGAGATCATCATGGCCACCAGCCACAGCCTGCTTCAACTGCATGCATTTTTGCGCGAAAGTCTCGAGGAGTCCGAGCATTGGAGCCTCCATTTCATCACCCAAGTTTCTGTAAGGCGCCACGATCAACGTCGCCGCGCCGGATCCAGAAACGTCCTTCGTTCAAAAGCTATTGCTCGGGCAAATTCTCATCGACTCTGCCTCGGCGCGAACGACCGACCGACGGCGACCAAGGAAAAACCCCAACGACGGATATGAACACTATTGCCGTTCAATCCGTCAATACACTAGTTTCTACCTATAGACGTTCACGGATTAACTTTTGTTATATAGATTTACCGCCATGCCGCGCATGGATGTTGCATACACGCGCAAATTGATGTTCATTAATAATTTGAAATATACTGGAAATTTTGGCTGCCAAAAAANCGAATACAAGCCAAACGGCGTATTTCTACTCAAAATTAATGAGGAATTGAATTACAAGATGATCTTGCAGAATGAATACTTCACCTGAAATGCCTGTCGGGACATCCAAAAAATCGCGCGAAGAGGCCTAGTCGTCAGTAATGGCATTAAAACAGAAATGTCAAAAGACATGGTGCGGTAGCGTACAAAGGCTTAAATTGGCGGCAGAAAATGCGACGGTGCCTTAGGCGACCGCACGATGACGACGATCGGCCAGTTCCTTGACGACGATGATAGCGCCGACGAGCTTGTATGACGGCGAGTAGCAGGGTGACATTTCGTAGGATCGCACCACCGTGTTCCCATCGATGTCTTCCGCATAGGTGTACTTGGCCGCCTGCCCCTTGAAGCATGCGTCCAGCTTGTCACGCAGCGCTTGCTGGAAATGGTGAATGCCGATGAATTCTGCGATGTGCCGGCCGACGAGGTCGTTGGTTTTCGCCTCGTAGCACTGGGCGTTGATGGCATTGGTGTAGTTGATGCGATATCCTGGAGACACAACGAAGACGCGCTCGTCCAGATCATCCAGCCGGTCTTCGTCGAGAATGACATAAGGGCTCCAGCTTGCGGCCTCGCCATCGGGTGTCACGCCGTCATAGGGCAGTCCCGCACCAATATATCGATCCACGAGCCTGCGCAGCAGTTCTGAATTGCGCTGTACACAACCCGTGTCCTCCGCTTCTTCATTCAGGAGGTCGATCGCGAAACGGAACTGCTCAAGAACCTCGGACTTGGTCTTGGTCTTACGGCTGGTAACACTTTCCAGCAATGCATCGAGCTCACGATCAAGGATCGCAATTTTCGGGGCGTCGTTACGGTCAACGGCGCCCTTAAGCTCCGAATACCGTTGCCAGAACAGTTCAATCAAATCTTTCAACTCGACTCTCCCCGGATGATCGTGCGCCAATCGCACTCTCAAAAACACTCCGCCAAGCGTTACGAGACTCGTTGTAGGGTATCACCGTAAAAANTGACGTAACGAGAAACAGCACCGCCATCACAGACACAAGATAAATTAACACACGCAATACGGCTTTAACAAATCTCATAAATTGTGAAGAACAATATGCATTCACAATCGTGAGATGTTGTTTGTCACAACTACGTTATTCTAGTCCTTGACATGACGTTTAATATGCCAGCGGTCGTGATACCACAACCATTGTCNGGGATATTCCCGCACCCAGCTTTCAACTTTGTCGTTTAAAAGTTGTGCCGTCTTCTGCACGTCGACAGAGCCTTTTTCGTTCAGAGGTATCTCGACCTTGGGCTCGATTTCCAGCCGGTAACGATTATCCGGCAACCGAATACAACGCGCGGGGAAAACATCGCAGCCGAACTGGCGGACCAGCTTTGCCAGCAACGGGTTCGTCAACACGTCGTTGCCGAAGAATTTCGTCGGCAGGCCTTTTCTGAACTTCTGGTCAACCAGAACGCCTATGCCACCGCCCTTTTCCAATTGCCGCGCCAGTGCAAAAGACGAGCCTGCATGAGACGGCACAAGGTTACCCATGCGCTCCTTACGGAAATCGAAAATGCGTTTGGCGACATAGGGATTGTTCGGTGGACGAAACAACACCGTCACATCCAGCCCGAATGCCGAACCCGCAACCGGAAGAAGCTCAAAGTTACCCGAATGCGCCGTAAACACGATGAAGGGCCGTGGATTGTCGCGCAATTCCAAAAACGTCTCGGTGCCGACGACTTCGACTCGCCCCGGCTTGGGGTTGGCTGGATCGAAATCGAACAGGCGATCGAGGAACACATATTCCGCAGCCATCCGCCCCATATTGCCCCAGCTGTCCAGCGCGATGTCCATGCGCTCCGCTTCCGATTTCTCGGGAAAAGCGCGATCGAGATTATAGAGCATCAGCTTGTGGCGCGGCGTTTTAGGGCCGATCTTGCGGGCAAGCTTGTCCGCGTACCGGATGGCCGGGTCGGCAGGAAAAAGCTTCAAGAGGTTCAGAACACTGAACGCAATCGTCGCATTCAGCCACTGGCGGAAGTTTTCGAACGCCAGGACAATGCGCGTTATAAACATTTNCAAAAGTATCAATCCATCCGTAGGACGATTTTGCCGAAGACCTGACGGCTTTCCATCCGCTCCAGCGCCATCTCGATCGTGTCGAAGGTTACTTCGGTATCGATGACCGGATGCACAAGGCCTCGCGCCATTTTCTGCATGGCATTTGCCATGTTTNCCATACGGCAACCGAAGGAGCCCAGCAGCTTCAACTGCTGCTGGAACAGCATCATCAGGTTGATTTCCGCAGAAACGCCTGATGTGGAACCGCAGGTCACAAGGCGTCCACCGCGCTTCAGGCAGAACATCGACCCCGCCCATGTGTCCTTGCCGACATGCTCAAAAACGACATCGACGCCCTTCTTCTTCGTCAACTTGCGAACGACGCCTTCGAAGCGGTCGACGCGGTAGTTGATAACGTGATCGGCGCCCAGCGCCTTGGCTCGCTCGATCTTGTCATCGGAACCAACTGTGGTGATGACCGTGCAGCCCATTTTCTTGGCGAGCTGGATGGCGGCAGAACCAATGCCCGAACCGCCCGCATGAATGAGGATCGTTTCGCCGGGCTGAAGCTTGGCATTGTCGAACAGCATATGCTCCACGGTACCGAAGGTTACAGGGGCAAGAGCTGCCGCAACCGCGTCGATACCCGGCGGTGCGAGAACGAGCTGGCGAGCGGGAATATTGATCTTTTCCTGCGCAAAACCATCCAGATGGAAGCCGTGAACACCGCCCACATTTTCGCACAGGTTATCCCGGCCCGCCACGCAGTGGTGGCAACGGCCGCAGGTGCGCGCGCCGTAGATAGAAACGAGTTGACCCGGCAAGACGTTCGAGACACCGGGGCCGATGGCCTCGACCACGCCGGATGCTTCCGCACCGATGGTGAGCGGCATCTTGCGTTTGGCAAATGCCATGCCGCGCCAGCCCCAGACATCGATGTGGTTCAACGCCACGGCCTTGACCCGAAGTGTCACTTCACCGGGCGCTGGCGCCTCTGGTTCAGGCAGTTCCACTCTTTCAAGCTTACGGTCATCTACGAGTTGCAAGGCGCGCATAATGAAGTCCTTCGCCCGGAGGCGTTATTTTTGTTTTCGATTTCGAGAACCGATTAAGCCGGTTCCCGCGTCATGACAAGGCTTGCGTTCTGTCCGCCAAAGCCGAAGGAGTTGGAAAGCACGGCGGTGACATCCGCATCGCGTTTCACATTCGGCACCACGTCCAGCGCAATCGTCGGGTCGGGATTGGTGTAGTTGATGGTCGGCGGAACGGTGCCGGTCAGCATGGTCTGTAGCGAAAACACCGCTTCCACCGCACCGGCTGCCGTCAATGTGTGACCGATCATCGACTTGTTGGATGATACAGGAATGGACTTCAACCCTTCGCCAAACACGGCAAGCATCGAGCCATATTCCATTTTGTCGTTCTCAGGCGTCGATGTGCCGTGAGCATTGATGTAGTTGATATCGCCTTCCGCAACACCCGCATCGGCAAGGGCTGCACGAATGGTCGCAATCGCTGGACCGCCGTCCGGCGATGAGCGCGTGCGGTGAAAGCTGTCTGCCTTCTCGCCAGCGCCCTTGATGATGCCAAGGATTTTCGCGCCACGAGCAACCGCACTTTCAAGAGATTCCAGCACCAGCGTTGCAGCACCTTCGGCAATCACGAAACCATCGCGATCCTTGCTGAACGGCTTGGATGCCTTTTCCGGTGGTTCATTCTGCGTCGAAAGCGCCGATAGCAGCGAGAAGCGAATAAGCGCCTCGGCACTGACGGAGCCATCCGTCGCAACCGTCAAAGCACGGTCTGTGCGCCCCTGACGAATGGCCTCGACACCAAGCTGGATAGCCGTTGCACCTGAAGCACAGGCCGTGGACAGCGTAACAGGCAGACCCCGCGTACCGAAACGGTCAGCAAGACGCTCCGAAATCGCACCGAATAGTGCAGCCTCCTGAAACTCAGGATCTGGCCGCTCACGCAGCGCCGCCATGAAGCGGTCATAGGCATCGCCCGGCTTTGCGGCAGGGGGAGACCGGTCGCCCAGCTCGAAACGGGCGCTCCATTCCGGCTCTATCGGCGGTGCGGCCAAAAACAGCGGGCCGTTGAAATCACCCGAAATACCGGCCTGCGCCAATGCCTCAATGGTGGTTTCGCGGGCAAAGGCAAAGGAACGCTCGACAGAGTTGGGCTTGGGAATGTCGATGAAATCCACCGTGCCGCAAATCCTGGTGGAAAGATTGTCGGTGGGGAAACGGGTGATCTTGTGAATGCCCGACTTGCCGGATGTCAGCGCCGCCCAATTGTCTTCAAGCCCCTGACCAAGCGAGGTGAGAATGCCCATGCCGGTAACGGCAACAATGGGNCGACCGAGGTGATCCCTGAAACTGCTGGATGCCATGGTGTCTACTCCTCAAACGTCATTGGAAAGCACGGCGACACCTTCGCCACGCACATGGCCAACCGTCGTCACAACCGCTTGAACGGCGGCAGACGTCATTGGCGTTTCAGCAGAACTGTCGAATGCCGGAACCTTTGCATTGCCATTCAGCGCAAGTGCTGCCAAGGCGAGGCCCAGCGGAAACTGCGCCTCCAGCCCATGGCCGGTTACACCGCCAAAGCCGCGAAGAGCGGCCTTGGGCAGCGCCTTTTGAAGCACGTCTTTTTCACGACCGGTCACGGCATCATAACCGCTGGCACCAGAGAAGATGACGGTTTCAGCAGAATCATTGGCCGGGGCCAGAAGTCGCTCCAGTCTCTGCTCGAACTTGCCGTCTTCGCGTGCGCCGCGATCACCCTCGATGGCGTCGATACGCGCATAAATCTTTGCGCCACGCGTTTCAGCGCGCTTACGGGATTCAAGCACGAGGAATGCGCCGACCGATCCGGTGATCATGCCACCGCCCTCACCGTCTGCGCGTGACCATAGCGGCTGCCACTCGCCCTGCGCATGTGCGCCAATGGCTTCGAACAGCAACGTCATATCAGGCCGTTCAGCAGCAAACGCACCGCCGACCAGCGCGTGGCTCGATTCCCCGGAGCGGATGCGGTAAAACGCCGTCTCGACCGCAGAAATACCTGCCGCTTCTTCACCCATGAAGGTGCGCGAAGAACCCGTCACCTTGTGAACGATGGAAATATTGCCGGCCATCAGGTTGGAAAGCTGGGCAAGAAACAGCGTGGGGCGAAGCTCCGTGGTCAGCTTTTCATTGAGCATGACTTCGCGGTCGTTGCGTTTCAGCCCTTCATCCACGATCAGCGTGTCGACATTGATGTCGCGCTCGCCACCACCTGCAGCCACGATCATGTCCATGGTGCCGCAGGCGTCCGCGTCTTCCTTCAGACCGGCGTCATCCAGCGCGAGACCGGCGGCGAAAACACCGAGACGCTGCCAGTTTTCCATCTGGCGCTGATCCTTGCGGCCAATCTGGTTCGACCAGTCGATCTCCGGCAGCGGATGGATGGGATAGGGTGCGAACTTCTCCGTCTCGACAATGGCGTCAGGCGCAGCGCTTGCGGAAAGCAGGGCAATATGGGCGTCGATACCGACACCATGACAGGTCACGATACCGACCCCGGTAATCACCACATCATTGTCAGACTTCATAATCCGTCATCCTTCGTCGCTTGCCCATGATAAAGCAGGCCAGCTTTCAAAANGCGGTCCAATGACCGTATGTGCCATGCGGAATAATGCTCACGATGCGGCTTTGCAATGGCGAAGGGCCAAACAGCCTGCGGAATGCATGGATTTTCAGAGGTCCATGGGGAAAAACGGGGCTTTTTGTATAGGGAGCCGACGGTGGGTGTGGCTTACCCCCCTCTGTCCTGCCGGACATCTCCCCCACAAGGAGGGAGATTGGCTGGGCGCTTACCCCCCNTTCCACACGCAACCTTAGAGATGCGCGAGAGGTCTCAACGAGTCGATCTCCCCACCTGTGGGGGAGATGTCCGGCAGGACAGAGGGGGNTAAACCACACCCACCGTCGCGCCCTTATGACTCTCTCAACTTTTTAAACCGATGTATCCGCAGCAATGGCCGCCATAAGGCCAACTTCTTCCGCACGCTTCTTGACGATAGGCCCAAGCGGGATTTCGCTAAACGGCATGGTCCGCAGCTTCAGTTGCGCATCGCACACCTTCTTGCCGTCACAGGTGATCTTCGCCTTGGTCACGGCAAAGCCCGAACCGTCATGCTCCAGATAGGCTTCGATATCCAGAACCGCATTCGGCTCCACGAAAGTGCGCATCTTCGCGCCATCGACGGTCATCAGGAACGGCATGGCCGCGAAATCGGTCATCGCCAGAACAAGCATACCCGACGCCTGTGCCATCGTCTCGATCAAGAGAACACCGGGAACAAGCGGCATACCGGGAAAATGCCCTTCGAACACCGGGCTTTTGTCAGGCACGACGGAGCGAGCCTTCAAAATGCGAGCGGACCTGTCGATGGACTCGATACGGTCCACCATCTGGAAATATTCTAGAAGCATGTTCCGTCCGTGAGAAGTTCGAGGATGCGGATGTGTTCGGTTGGGTTGCTTCACAGCAGCGCCAAAAAGCAGAAACCCGCCTCATCGGCGGGGGCAGATTGGTGAGAACGCCGTCTCCGTCATCCTCGGGCTTGTCCCGAGGATCCAATCACGTCGCAACAATCGGTCAGTTGCAGATGCCCGGGACAAGCCCGAGCATGACGGAGGGTTTGGTGCACCTCATAAGCTGATCGGTCCGCGTGTGAGCGGGCCATCGAAATCAGCCCTTGGCGGCCTTAAGTTCGTCAATCTTGGCGCAAAGGTTCTTCAGAACGAAATATTCCTCGGTAGAAACCTTGCCTTCGTTGACTTCCTGGGTCCACTGTTCCAGCGGAATCTTGATACCGAATTCCTTGTCGATCGCGAAAACGATGTCGAGGAAGTCGAGGCTGTCGATGCCCAGATCGTCAATCGTGTGGCTTTCCGGCGTAATGGTTTCGCGGTCGATTTCGCTAGTATCAGCGATAATGTCTGCAACCTTGTCGAATGTAGCTGTCACGCCCATAATCCTTCGTGTGTCCTGTGTATAACGCACCACATAGGCAACTTGGGCAAAAAAGCCAATGGTTTCGTGAAGTATCAGGGAATTTTCAGCGCAAAGTGTTGCCTAAACAGCAACCGAATGTCTGCCCCGCCCGGTCGAGAGATACGTATCGAAGGTCGCAGCAATGCTTCTTGCCAAGGGTTTTCCACGCTCCGTCAATGAAAATCGCCCGCCTCTGAGAGTGACGAGACCATCACGATCATCACTCGCAAACTGACGCGCCTGCGCAACAGCGCCTTTTGCCTTGCTGCCGAAAAGACTGTCGACTTCGGCCATATCAAGCACGAAATCGCACATGATCCGCTCGATTATGAAACCCCGCACGCGGTCCTCGTCCGTGAGTTCCAAACCGCGAGTGACGCAAAGCCCGCGACCCTCGGCCATTTTCTGATATTCACCCGTCGCAGGCATGTTCTGCACGTAGCCCTGCGGCAATTTTCCGATTGCCGATGCACCAAGCCCGATCAGCGCATCGGCGGTGTCATCGGTATAACCCTGGAAATTCCGCCTCAACGTCCCGTCTTTCAGCGCACGTGACAGCGTATCGGCAGGCTTGGCAAANTGGTCGATGCCGATTGCTTCATATCCGGCTGCTGCAAGCATCTCGGCTGCCATGGTCATCTGCCGGTAGCGCGCTGAAATATCGGGCAAATCACGTTCAGGGATGAGTGTCTGGTGTTTCTTCATCCACGGCACGTGGGCGTAACCGAACAGTGCGATCCTGTCGGGGTCGAGCGAGATGATCTGTTGCACGGTATTGCGCAACGTCTCCAGTGTCTGGTGCGGCAGGCCGTAGAGAATATCGCAGTTGACCGAGTGCACGCCCCTCGCCCGGACAGCGTCCACGACCGATTTCGTCTGCTCGAAACTCTGGATGCGATTGATCGACGCCTGCACTTTCGGGTCAAAATCCTGCACGCCGAGGCTTGCTCGCGTCATACCGATGGCAGCAAGGGCATCATAGCGTCCATCGTCAAGATCGTTCGGGTCCATCTCGACACTGATCTCCACAGACGAAAACGAGAAGACGGACCGCAGCCTAGCCATCAAAGCAATCATATCCTCTGGCTTGAGCATGGTCGGGGAACCGCCGCCAAAATGCACTGCCGTAACCCGGGCATTCCCGGAGACATGCCTGCCGACCTCTTCGATCTCAAGGTGCAGGGAGTGCAGGTAAGCCTTAACAGGCTCGTATTTCAGAGTGTGCTTGGTGTGGCAGGCGCAAAACCAGCACAGCCGGTCGCAATAGGGAATGTGCAGGTAGAGCGAAAGCCTGTTCTCCGCTCCCAGCTTTNGCAGCCACGACAGATAAACATCCGAATCGATACCCCCGTGAAAATGCGGCGCGGTCGGATAGCTGGTGTAACGCGGCACGGCGGCGGCGTATTTGCGGATGAGATGCTCGGTCACAACCTATTCCCTCTTAGCATGTATCAATTCTGCGACTAGGAGATACAGGCTGCGACAGTTTGCAACTTTGACTTTGATCAAATCGGGNCGTAAACATTTGATATCAAANGCCGTGGGGGATTACGGCTTATCGGGGCTGCCCATACATATCGACATGGTGAGCGTTCGCCCTGATTTNGCGATCGGACAGACATCATGGATACGTTGCAGCGAAACATCCACAATTCGGATATTCCTGTGGTCTGTCGCGCCTGCGAGGCCCGGCATGGCGGCATTTGCGGCGTCCTGCAGCCAGACCAGCTTGCAGAGCTCAGCCGTCACTCGACCCGCAGGAAACTCGGCTCCGGCCACGAAATTCTCGGTCAGGGCGAGCAGGTGCCGTATTATGCCAACATCCTCAAAGGCGTGGTCAAACTGTCGAAGATGATGTCGGATGGACGCCAGCAAATCGTCGGTCTGCAATTTGCGCCGGACTTTCTCGGTCGCCCCTTCGTGTCGGAAAGCAGCATGACGGCTGAAGCCGCGACCGATGTGGAAATCTGTCTTTTCCCGCGCCGCATCGTGGACCGCATGGCGGGAGATCTGCCCGGCATGGANCGCAAGCTGCACAGCCAGTCACTGAAAGAGCTGGACGAGGCAAGGGACTGGATGCTGACGCTTGGGCGCAAGTCCGCTCAGGAAAAGGTCGCCAGCTTCCTCTACCTCATCGCCACGCATATCGACCCTGAAANCGATGACAAGTCCTGTTTCGATCTGCCGCTCTCGCGCGCCGATATCGCCGATTTCCTAGGCCTGACCATCGAAACCGTCAGCCGCCAGATGACCAAGCTGCGCAAGGACGGCATCATTCAGATCGAAAACAACCGCCACATCACCGTGGGTGATCTGCGTGCGCTGAACGACGCTGCGGGAAACGACTGATCAGCGCGTGTGGCTGGTATAGTTGCCAAGCACCGATGGTGCCTTGGCCTGCACGGGTTGGAAAAGCGATGCTGCAACGATCAAACAGATAAAGAGACACTTCATTTTACGCCCNNTGGCCTGCGACGTCTTCGGCGTCGCTTGGCTGAGACTATAGCGCTGAAACTGCCTATACGGGCTTAAGGAACGCGGTAATCGACCGATTTCGGGAATGCGTAAAAACGCAGTCCTGTAGCTCACACTATGTTAACCAGAAAGATTACTGCGAAGCCGCAGGTGTCGCGACGGGCTTCTGCTGATCGTAAAGGGCGCGCATCTCGGCGACCTTGCGCTTGTATTCGGTTTCGGAAATCTGGCCCCTGCGCCGGGCATTGCCAAGTCGCGTCATGCTCTCTTCCATGGTCCCGGCCTCGTCCTTCTCCATCTGCGGCAAGGCAGCCGTCATGGGTTTGGCGAAGGTAGGGTACGTCCCCGTGTCACGCTTTNGCGAGATCGGAGAATCATCGACCGGCTGCGGGCCAACGACCTGTGCTTTCGGGCGCTGCATGTAAGCTGGCGCGACAATCGGCTCGAGAGACTTGCATGCGGCAAGCAGCGGTAAAAGCATGCCGCAAACCGCCACGACAGTTGCAGCTCTTACGCTTTGCATATGCTCGCCCATTTCAATGTCCCGTCCATAAGGTATTATCAAATATCATACGCCACATCTGCGGCGTTCGCCCTGCTGGAACTTGTATTCGTTTTCATGCAGGATGTGCAAACCAAAAATGCGCTGGAGAATAATGGATGGCAGGCAGGCAAGGCGGAGTGAAAGACGAGGAGGAAAAGCCTGATGGTTTCGATCCCAAATCAACCGACGCCTACATTCTGCGTGATCCGCAAGCCTTTGCCATGAATGTTGCGAAGGCGCTGGAAAACCTCGGCAAGGCTGCGTCAGAATGGATCGCCCCACGGGAACGAGGCGAAGTCCCGCACAATAGCGCAAGCCCCATGAGCGACCTGTTCCAGACCTTGTCCGATGTCGCGGAATACTGGATGGCGGAGCCGAAACGCTCCGTGGAGGCCCAGACCCATCTTCTGTCCAGCTATTTCGACATCTGGCAGAAATCGATGGCACAATATTCCAGCGAGGCTGAAAAGACAGCGGAACAACCCGACACAGGGCGCAAGGACAAGCGCTTTGCCGATGCCGACTGGCAGGAGAACCCGTTCTTCGATTTTCTGCAAAAGGTCTATTTCGCCACCGCCGGCTGGGCCGACCGCATGGTCACGGAAGCGGACGGGCTGGACGAAAAGACGCGCCAGAAAGCCCGGTTCTATATGCGCCAGGTTACAGAGGCCATTTCGCCCGCGAATTTCGCCTTCACCAACCCGCAGGTCTTTCGCGAGACGGTCGCCACCAGCGGTGCCAATCTGGTGAAAGGCATGGCGCAGCTGGCCGAGGACATGGCGGCGGGCAACGGCAATATCAAACTGCGACAAACCGATTACAGCTCATTCGTGATCGGCCAGAATATTGCAGTCACCCCCGGCAAGGTCATTGCCCGCAGCGATCTGTGCGAGATCATTCAATATGCCCCCTCAACGGAAAAGGTGCTGAAGCGACCGCTTTNGATCATCCCGCCCTGGATCAACAGATTTTACATTCTCGATCTCAATGCCCGTAAATCCTTCGTCAANTGGTGTGTCGATCAGGGCCACAGCGTCTTCATGATCTCGTGGATCAACCCTGATACGCGCCATGCCGACACAAGCTGGGAAAATTATACGCGAGAGGGAATCGATTTCGCACTCGACGCCATCGAACAGGCAACTGGCGAAGCCAATGTAAACGCCATCGGTTATTGCATCGGCGGGACCTTGCTGGCCTCCACGCTCGCATTGCACGCGCAGGAAAAAAACCGCCGCATTCGTTCCGCCACGCTTCTTGCCGCACAGACGGATTTCACCCATGCGGGCGAGTTGAAAGTCTTCATAGACGCACAGCAGCTAGATGCGCTGGACAGGCATATGAAGGCGGTCGGGTATCTGGATGGCGCGGTCATGGCCAGCGTCTTCAACATGCTGCGCGCATCCGATCTTATCTGGCCTTACGTGGTGGATAATTATCTGCGCGGCGCCCAACCGCCGCCCTTCGACCTGCTCTACTGGAACTCCGATTCGACACGGGTCGCTGCCGCCAACCACTCGTTTTATCTGCGCAATTGTTATCTGGAGAACAATCTGTCAGAGGGTCGCATGAAGGTTGCGGGAAAAGTGCTGAACCTGAAGGACATTCAAATCCCGGTCTACGACCTCGCTGCCCGTGAAGACCACATCGCCCCTGCAAAATCGGTTTTCACCGGCGCGTCCTGTTTCGGCGGCCCGGTGGAATTCGTGCTCAGCGCTTCCGGCCATATCGCTGGCGTCGTCAACCCGCCAGACATGGAGAAATACCAGTACTGGACGGGCGCGTCACCGGAAGGTGACTTCGAGGAATGGCAAAAGGCGGCGACGGACCACAAGGGTTCCTGGTGGCCGCACTGGCAAAANTGGATCAAGGGCATCGACAAGCGCAAGGTCGCGGCCCGCATCCCCGGTGATGGCGCGCTCACTCCGCTTTGCGATGCGCCCGGAACCTACGTGCTTGAATAACATCACAGCGAACAGGACACTGCGCCATGCAGTTTGATTCGCCCCTCATCCCCGCCACGCTGATATCCCGCTACAAGCGTTTCCTGTTCGATGGCACGCTGGAAGACGGCACTGAAATCACCGGCTCCTGCCCCAACACCGGCTCCATGCGAGGATTGACCACGCCGGGTTCCCGCATCTGGCTTTCGCAGCACGACACCCCTACCCGCAAATATCGCCACATGCTGGAACTGGTAGAGGCGGATGGAACCGTCGTCGGCATCAATACAGGCATGCCGAACAAGCTGGCGGAAGAAGCGATACGCGCTGGCCGCATTCCATCCTTAGTCGGCTACACGACTATCACGCGTGAGCAGAAATACGGGATTAATTCCCGCATCGATTTTCTGCTCTCGGCCCCCGGCAGGCCCAATGCCTATGTCGAGGTCAAGAACGTCCACTTCATGCGGCAAAAGGGTCTTGCGGAATTTCCCGATACCGCCACCAAACGCGGTACCAAACATCTCGAAGAACTGGGCGATGCGGCCCAATCCGGGTACCGCGCCGTGATGCTTTACCTCATTCAGCGGGACGATTGTGACCGCTTTCGCATCTGCGCCGATCTCGATCCGGTCTATTTTGCCGCGTTTCAACGCGCCATGACGCGTGGAGTGGAGGCATATGCGATAAAATGCACTGTCTCTTCCCGGGAAATCGTCGCAAACGAGATGGTTGCAATAGACGACTGGCACCCTGCTGCTTTATGAACGAAAGCGTAAAAGGACAGAAAGCGATACTATGGTTACTTACGTCGACGCGGCAACGGCACCCACGAGAAATACCGGCGTCATTCGCCTCTATAATGCGCAGGACTTCGAAGGCATGCGCAAGGCCAGCCAGTTGACGGCGCGGTGCCTGGATGAGCTCGCAGACATCGTCAAGCCGGGCGTCACGACCAATACGATAGACCGCTTCGTCTTCGAGTTCGGCATGGACAACAACGCCCTGCCCGCCACTCTCAATTATCGTGGCTATACCAAGTCCGTCTGCACCTCCATCAACCACGTTGTCTGCCACGGCATTCCCGATGACAAGCCGTTGCGCGAAGGTGATATCGTCAACATCGACGTCACCTATCTGCTGGACGGCTGGTACGGTGATTCCAGCCGCATGTATCCCGTGGGTCAGATCAAGCGCGCCTCAGAGCGCCTGCTTGAAGTGACCTATGAATGCCTGATGCGCGGCATTGCCGCCGTCAGGCCCGGTGCCCGCACGGGTGCCATTGGTGCTGCCATTCAAGCCTACGCAGAAGCGGAGCGCTGCTCTGTCGTCACGGATTTCTGCGGCCACGGCGTCGGTCGGCTGTTTCACGATACGCCGAACATTCTTCACTATGGCAAGGTTTCGGACGGCCCGGAAATCCGCGAAGGCATGATCTTCACCATCGAGCCGATGATCAATCTCGGCAAGGCGAATGTGAAGGTTCTCTCGGATGGCTGGACAGCCGTGACGCGTGACCGCTCGCTGTCGGCTCAGTACGAACACGCCGTGGGCGTGACGGCAACAGGGTGCGAAGTCTTCACCCTATCACCCGGTGGCCTCCACCGCCCCGGCCTGCCACCGCTCTAATCGAGAGACGACGCCCGATGGCCAAACGCCCTGCCGACCAAACGACGATGTTCAGCACGAAGGACGGTGCTGACGACAAGATGGACGGCATGGCGGAAACCATGGACGAGCGTGGCTTCTTTGCCGAGCCGATGCAGGCCTCGAAAAAACTGAAGGCACAGCCGACGCCGTCACCGGATGGTGATGCAGCGCATTACCACGGTCACCGTGAGCGTCTGCGCGCCAAATATCGCGACAATGGCGATGCTGCTCTGGCCGACTATGAATTGCTGGAGCTTTTGATGTTCCGGCTCATTCCGCGCCGCGACACCAAGCCGATTGCCAAGGCGCTGATCGCCCGGTTCGGCACGTTGGGCGGCGTGCTGGGCGCTCCTGTCGGTCTGCTTCAGGAGGTCAAAGGCGTCGGCGAAGCCGTCGCGCTGGACCTCAAACTCATTGCATCCGTATCCCAGCGCATGCTGAAAAGCGAAATCCGCAACAAGCAGGTGCTCGGCTCCTGGTCATCGGTCATCGATTATTGCCACGCTGTCATGGCCCATGAAGCCCGCGAACAGTTCCGCATCCTGTTTCTCGACAAGCGCAATGTGCTGATTGCCGATGAGGTTCAGGGGCAAGGCACCGTTGATCATACGCCTGTCTACCCGCGTGAGGTGATACGCCGCGCGCTGGAACTGTCTTCCACGGCCATCATCCTCGTCCACAACCACCCCAGCGGCGACCCAACCCCTTCCCGCGCTGACATCGACATGACCAAGACGATCATCGATACCGCCAAGCCACTCGGCATCGCAGTGCATGATCACATCATCATCGGCAAGGATGGACATGTCAGCTTCAAGGGTTTGAGACTGATCTGACGTATTAAAGCCGTGTATTTTTACAATAAATACGCGCGTTAAATGCCGAATCCAAAAACGGCACAACCATAAATTCCCCCCTTAATAAAAAATCAATATCTCTAAATTAGAGTTTCCGAAAATAATAAGTTTCGGATCAGGGGNCGCCATGATGAATATGGCAGGTATAGTCCGCAATCGTTCAGGCTCAGCCGCTGTTGAGTTTGCCATCGTCGCACCGATTTTCATCCTCGTTCTTTNGACCATGATCGCCTACGGCATTTACCTGACCGCGGCTTACGCCGTGCAGCAGGTCGCAGCCGATGCTGCACGCACCGCAGTTGCAGGTATCAACAAANCCGAGCGAGAAACACTTGCAAAGAATTTCGTTGATAAAAGCGCGCTCAATTACGCCTTTCTGGACAAGANTCGCGTGAATGTCAGCGTCGGCAGCGACCCACTCAACATCAACCAGTTCACCGTCACTGTGGAATATGACGCAACCGAACTGCCGATCTGGAGTCTCTACAGCTTCGCGCTTCCAGACAAGACCATTCGTCGCT
The DNA here is from genome assembly GCF_002896715.1 of Agrobacterium bohemicum. Taxonomy (GTDB): domain Bacteria; phylum Pseudomonadota; class Alphaproteobacteria; order Rhizobiales; family Rhizobiaceae; genus Agrobacterium; species Agrobacterium bohemicum. The sequence continues at coordinate 43,077 of NZ_PGEL01000027.1, read as the reverse complement.
TTTCGACAATCCGGATCGGGGGTATCTGACATGCGCAAAATCACTTCGGTTTTCAACCGCCTTCACCGTGACCGCGCAGGCAATGTTGCCATCATGGCTGGCATCACCGCGCCGCTGATGATGGGCGTTCTGGCACTCGGCGTCGATTATGGCTCGCTGACATTGCAGAAGCGACAGTTGCAGCAGACAGCGGATCTCGCGGCCATCTCCGCCGCCTCGGCGACGGATACGGAACGCGCCGTTTTTGAGTATTTTCGGCTCAACAACAAGAACCTCGGCGTCAAAACAGCCTCCGGCATCTTGACCGAAACAGGCACGACCCCTTTTGATCCCAACACTGCCTTTTCCAGCCGTGATGGATATGCCGAGGTCGTCAAGGGGCGTTATGTTCCAGACGCAACCGTGGCGATTGGCGAGCGTTTCGTTGCAAACGCCACCCCGACCAACGCAGTGAAGGTCAACATCTTCGAAAAAGGCCACATCTATTTCGCCGGAAGCTTCACGACAGCACCCACCATTTCCGCAGTCGGCACGGCAGCCGGACAACGCATCGCCGCCTTCTCCGTGGGATCTCGTTTAGCTAGCCTCAATGGCGGCCTTCTGAACAGTTTGCTGGGTGGCCTACTCGGCACCACCGTCACCCTAAACCTGTCTGATTACCAGGCGCTGGTCGCAGCCGACGTAAACGCCTTGCAGATTATCGATGCACTCGCCACGGACCTCAACCTGACTGCTGGCACCTATCGCGACGTGTTGAAAACCGAAATCACCTACGGCAAGTTCATTTCCGCACTGACCGAAGCCACCGGCACCAAACCTACGGTTACGGCAGCGCTGAAAAACCTCGAAAAAACGCTCGCCAAAACCACCCTCAAGCTGCGTCTGGAAGAAATTCTCGCACTCGAACCTGTCCTCGACAAACCCATCGGCGCCACTGAAAATCTCAGCCTGACCGCCGGTGTGTTCGAACTCATCACTTCAGCCGCCACCGTCGCCAACTCCGGCAGACAGGTTTCGGTGAATGCGGGCCTAGCCGTCCCCGGCCTAGCCTCCACCACCATCACGCTTGCCATCGGCGAGCCTCCTGTAGGAACGCCTTCGCTCGCTGTCGGTGCACCNGGAACCATCGTCAGGACCGCGCAGACACGCCTCATGATCGAGACCAAAGTCGATGGATTGAAAGCGCTACTCGGTCTGTCGGTCCGCGTTCCCCTCTACGTCGAGGTGGCCAATGCCGAGGCCAAACTCGCGGATATCAGATGCACGGCCGGTGGAACCGGAACCGTCGATGTCGATGTCGTGCCCGGCATTGCCGAGATATCGCTGGGTAACGTGGACACCAGTGGTTTCAACAATTTCGGTCGCGACCNGCGTGTCACCAAGGCCGCGATCGTCGACTCCCTGCTGCTGAAAATCAGCGCCATGTCCCACATCGACAGCGCCAATATCAAGAAATCGACCCTGACATTCGTACCGTCGGATATCACTCAGGGTACGGTCAAGAACGTCTCGACCAAGGACGTGACGACATCGCTGATCAAATCTCTGCTCGGGCAACTCCAGGTCGATATCAATATCCTCGGCCTCACCATCGGTTCACCGACACTGGTTCAGGCGGCGCTGGCCGAAACGCTCTCGGTCGCAACTGTTCCCATCGATGGACTGCTCTATAACACGCTGATGTTGCTCGGCATCAAGATCGGCGAGGCCGACGTCAGGGTCACCGACGCACGCTGCGCCCACCCTGCCCTGGTGCAGTAACAAGCGCATATACAACAAAGCCGCCTGATCGCTCTGGCGGCTTTGTTGTGTCGTTCGAACGCCGTCATCAGCGATGATCCGCATATCTCAGATTNGATGACAGTCTAAAAAGACAGTCTATGCAAACCATCCAGAAACGAAAAACCCGCTGATGTCCTCAGCGGGTTTTCTATTAAAACGTCAAATCCTGTCAAATGCGTACGCATCCGCATACAGATGACTGCAAATTAATGCAGAATCTGGCTGAGGAACAGCTTGGTACGCTCGTGCTGCGGATTGTCGAAGAACTCGGCTGGAGAATTCTGCTCAACGATCTGGCCCTGGTCCATGAAGATCACGCGGTTGGCGACCTGGCGCGCAAAGCCCATTTCGTGGGTTACGCAGATCATGGTCATGCCGTCTTCGGCAAGGCCCACCATCGTATCGAGAACTTCCTTGACCATTTCAGGGTCGAGCGCCGAAGTCGGCTCATCGAACAGCATGATCTTCGGCTTCATGCACAGCGAGCGGGCAATCGCCACGCGCTGCTGCTGGCCACCAGAAAGCTGGCCCGGATATTTGTGAGCCTGCTCGGGAATCTTGACGCGCTTCAGATAGTGCATCGCGATCTCTTCAGCTTCCTTCTTGGGTGTCTTGCGAACCCAGATCGGAGCCAGCGTGCAGTTTNCCAGAATCGTCAGATGCGGGAAGAGGTTGAAGTGCTGGAACACCATGCCAACTTCGCGGCGCACTTCATCGATTTNCTTCAGGTCGTTGGTCAATTCGATGCCATCGACCTGAATGCTGCCCGACTGGTGCTCTTCCAGACGGTTGATGCAGCGGATCATTGTCGACTTGCCCGATCCCGAAGGACCGGCAACGACGATGCGCTCGCCCTTCATGACCTTGAGGTTGATGTCACGCAGCACGTGAAAATCGCCGTACCACTTGTTCATGCCGGTGATTTCAATCGCAACGTCGGTCGCGGAGACATCCAGCTTTTTGACTTGGGTTTCTGCCATTGTTTTCCCCTTATTTCTTATGTCCGGTGTCGAGATGCCGTTCCATGAACAGCGAATAACGCGACATGCCGAAGCAGAATATCCAGAATATGAAACCGGCGAAGATGTAACCGGTCATAGGTGTGACGGGTGTCGACCAGTTCGCATCCGACTGGTTGAGATTGACGATACCGAGGAGATCGAACATGCCAATGATATAAACCAGCGAGGTATCCTTGAACAGGCCGATGAAGGTGTTGACGATACCGGGAATGACGAGCTTCAGCGCCTGCGGCAGAACGATCAGACGTGTCTTCTGCCAGTAGTTGAGACCAAGCGAATCTGCGCCCTCATATTGCCCCTTCGGAATGGCCTGCAGCCCGCCGCGAATGACTTCTGCCATATAGGCAGAGGCAAACAGGGCGACGCCGACGAGCGCGCGCAGGAACTTGTCGAAGGTCCAGCCGTCAGGCAGGAACAACGGCAACATGATGCTGGCGAAGAACAGNATGGTGATCAGAGGAATGCCTCTGATAACCTCGATGAAGGTCGTGCACAGCATCTTGATGACAGGCATGTTCGAGCGACGGCCTAGCGCCAGCAGAATGCCGAACGGCAAGGAGACGACGATGCCGCAAAACGACAGGATCAGCGTCACCATCAATCCGCCCCACAGTGGCGTTTCGACATGTGACAGACCGAAATTGCCGCCAAGCAGCAGGAAGAAAGCCACCACAGGCAGGACGATGAACAGCAGAAGCGCGTTCAGACCCTTGAACGGAGCCTTCGGAATCAGCATCGGGATGAGCAGCGCGGTGAAGGCTGCCAGAACCAGAAGCGGACGCCAGTATTCCGATGACGGATAGCGGCCGAACATGAACTGCGCGAACTTCGCATTGACGAAGGCCCAACATGCGCCGGACTGTCCGTTCGGCAATGCGCCCCCCTGCTCCACGGTCAGGCAGGCCGTCCGGTCCGTGCCCGTCCATGTCGCATGGATGAACAGCCACTGCACGAGCGGCGGGATGATGTAGGCCAGGAATGCGATTGCCAGCACGGTAAAGACGATGTCTTTCGGCGTGGCAAACAGCTTGGTTCTCAGCCAGTGGGTCAGACCCACCTGGCTGGAAGGAGCGGGCTCCGGCTGAACCAGATTGGCGCGAACATAGGAGATTTGATTGGTTGTCATTGTTTATCTCTCCACCAGCGCCATTTTCGCGTTGAACCAGTTCATGACCAGCGCGGTTGTCAGCGACAATGAAAGGTAGACCACAAGCCAGATGGCGACGACCTCGACGGCCTGCCCTGTCTGGTTGAGGATGGTACCGCCGACCGCCACAAGATCCGAGAAGCCGACGGCGACCGCCAGCGAGGAGTTCTTGGTGAGGTTGAGATACTGGCTCGTCAGCGGCGGGATGATGATGCGCATGGCCTGCGGCACGACGATGAGACGCGTGATGTTGTTGCCACGCAGACCGAGTGCGCTTGCGGCTTCCGTCTGCCCCTTCGCAACGGCCTTGATACCACCGCGAACGATTTCGGCGATGAAGGATGCGGTGTAAAAGGACAGCGACAGATAGAGCGACAGGAACTCGGGCGCGATGACCGATCCGCCGCTGAGGTTGAAGCGTCCGGCAACCGGATAGTCGAAGGTCAGCGGAGAGCCAAGCACGAGGAACGCTAATAGCGGCAGGCCGATGATGATGGCGGTGCCGACGAGGCCGGTCCGGAACGGTTGACCCGTTTTCATCTGACGGGCTTTAGCCCAGCGGTAAACGAAATAGGTGATGACGATGCCGACGAGGAACGCCACCGGAATGAGCCACGACCCTTCGCCCCACACCTGCTTCGGATAGAAGAAGCCACGGTTGTTGAGAACGGTGCCGAGTGGCAGCTGAAGCGAATCGCGCGCCTGCGGCAGAATGGTGATGACGCCCTTGTACCAGAAGAAAATAACCAGCAGTGGCGGGATGTTACGGAAGATTTCGACATAGGCCTGAGCCAGCTTGGAGACGAGCCAATTGTTGGACAGTCGCGCGATGCCGACGATGAAGCCGATGATGGACGCCGTGATGATGCCAAGAAACGCCACCTGAAGCGTGTTCAGAATACCGACAACCAATGCCCGACCGAAGGTGCTGTCGTTGCTGTAGGCAATCAGTGACTGACCGATATCGAAGCCTGCTCTGCCATTGAGAAAGCCGAAGCCGGAAGAGATGTTGGACCGCTGAAGATTTTGAACTGTGTTGGATGCGATCATCCAGACAAACAGCACGAGAAGAACGACTGTAATGACTTGATAAAAAATTGCCCGCATTTGCGGATCATTGATAATGGACGTCGCGCTTTTTGCGCTCGACGGTTGCGATTGGAGCGCGTTGCCTGCCATCGGCACCCTTTCCCTCTAAATGCTCTTTGCGAGCTTATTTATAATTCCGGGAGGCAGAGCGTTGGCCCTGCCTCCCGCAAANGCTGTCGTCAACGGCTATTAGCGAACTGGAGGAGCGTACTGAAGGCCGCCCTTGTTCCACAATGCGTTAATGCCGCGCTCGATCTTCAGCGGAGAACCAGCGCCAACGTTACGATCAAAGACTTCGCCGTAGTTACCGACGTTCTTGATGATGTTGTAAGCCCATTCGTTGGTCAGGCCGAGGTCGGTGCCGATCTTCGTGCCTTCTTCGCTGCCGAGAAGACGCTTGATGTCAGGGTTTGCAGCAGACTTCTGCTCATCAACGTTCTTCGACGTAATACCGAGTTCTTCGGCATTGATCATGGCATAGTGCGCCCAGCTTACAACGTCGAACCACTGGTCGTCGCCCTGACGAACGGCAGGTCCAAGCGGCTCCTTGGAGATGATTTCAGGCAGAACGATATTTTCGTCAGGAACCTTCATCTTCAAACGGATGGCATAGAGGCCGGACTGGTCGGTGGTGTAAACGTCGCAACGGCNGCTATCGTAAGCGGAAGTCGCGTCGGATTCCTTTTCGAACACAACAGGGTTGTACTGAAGGTTGTTGGTCTTGAAATAGTCAGCAAGGTTGAGTTCGGTGGTCGTACCCTGCTGAACGCAGACGGCAGCGCCCGAAAGCTCCAGAGCCGACTTGACGTTGAGAGCCTTCTTCACGACGAAGCCCTGGCCGTCATAGTAGTTTACGGTGCGGAAGTTGAAGCCGAGCGACGAGTCGCGGCTGACTGTCCATGTGGTGTTACGTGTGAGAACATCGACTTCACCGGACTGAAGCGCAGGAAAACGGTCCTTGGATGTGAGCGGAACGAACTTTGCCTTCGTTGCATCACCGAAAACGGCGGACGCGATAGCGCGGCAATAGTCAACGTCGATACCAGACCATTCACCCTTGTCGTCCGGGTTCGAGAAGCCTGGAATACCAGAGCTTACACCGCAGGTTACAAAACCCTTGGACTTCACGTCAGCGAGCGTGGCGGCAGATGCAGCCGATGCAGCTCCGAGAATTGCTGCGCCAATGGCGGCCGACAGAATTGCCTTTTTCATTTTTTNCCCAACCTTTGTTTCTTATTCGTCATCAGAAGAAAGCCGTATATCTTGTCGTATACGAGCAGGTCCCCGCTTCACCTCCCGGTGCGCTCATCTATCACAATCGCAATTGCGGTCACGGTCAAGTCTCGCCCTCAAGAATTGTGTCCAAAAAACGGAATTTTTCAAAAAACGTCCTTTTTATGGGCAATTGTCTAATAAATACGCGAAAAANGATTAAAAACTGCTCAGGCTGTCAGGCAGGTAGACTGAATTTGCGTGCGCAAGCAACTCAACCGGGTGTTAAAACGTCCAGCGCGTTGTTTTTTCGATGATGCAATGCGACATCATGCACGAATCCAAGGCGTTTCACCGCCGACAAAGGTTGCGATAACGAAGTCTTGACCGCGACAGGCTTTCAGGACCATTTTCCATCCATCGATCAGTGAGAGACATTTCAGCATGAAATCCAAAGACGGCATCCTCAACGCCGCCGGCATCAACACGCGGCTGGCCCATCTCGGCAACGATCCGGCTGCCTATCACGGCTTCGTCAATCCACCCATTGCCCGCGGTTCGACCGTCCTGTTCCCAGATGCGCAGACGCTGGTTTCGGAGGATCAGAAATACACCTACGGCACCCACGGCACGCCGACGACCGATGCACTCCGCGACATGATCAATACGCTGGAAGGCTCGGCTGGCACCATTCTTCTGCCATCGGGTCTTGCCGCCGTGACCGTGCCGTTTCTTGCCTATCTATCAGCAGGCGACCACGCACTGATCGTCGATTCGGTTTATTTTCCAACCCGCCGGTTCTGCAACAGAATGCTGAAACAATACGGCATCGAGGTCGAATATTACGACCCGGCCATCGGCGCTGGCATCGAAGCGCTCATGCGTCCCAACACGCGCCTTCTTCATCTGGAAGCTCCCGGTTCCAACACCTTCGACATGCAGGATGTGGCGCTGGTGTCGTCCATCGCCCACGAGCATGACTGCGTCGTCACCATGGATAATACATGGTCCACCCCGCTCTATTTCAAGCCGCTGGACCATGGCGTCGATGTCTCCATTCACGCAGCGACGAAATATCCCGCAGGCCATTCGGACGTGCTGATGGGCTTCGTTTCTGCCAATGAAAAGCACTGGAAGAAACTCGATGAAGCCAACCGCGATATCGGCCTGTGCGTGACGTCAGACGATGCCTATCAGGTGTTGCGCGGCATGCGCACCATGGGTGTGCGGCTGGAGCACCATCGCAAAAGCGCGCTTGACATCGCGCAGTGGCTGGAAGGCCATGACGATGTCGCGCAGGTTCTGCACCCTGCTCTACCCAGCTTTCCAGGTCACGATATCTGGAAGCGGGATTTCAAAGGCTCCAGCGGCGTTTTCTCCTTTGTCTTGAAAGCAGAAGAAAACCGCTTCACGGAAAGGTCGCATGCCTTCCTCGACGCCCTGTCGATCTTCGGCCTCGGCTTTTCGTGGGGCGGCTACGAATCGTTGGCTGTTCCCGTGTCGCTACGTGACCGCACGATCGCCGAAGGCCCCACCGAAGGCCCGCTCATCCGCTTGCAAATCGGCCTTGAAGACGTGGCCGATCTCAAACGCGATCTGGAAGCTGGGTTTGCGGCGGCAGGCGCAGCGTAAAGACGAACAAAACATACTCCGTCATCCCCGGGCTTGACCCGAGGATCTAACGAACCCTGACGTCAAACGTGGGTAGATCCTCGGGTCAAGCCCGAGGATGACGTCGAGGGGAGGAAGAACCCTCTCCGGCGAAAAGCATCAAAGCCCCTCGGCACGATACCCATACAGCCAGTCGAAGTCCGCCAGAAACGCCTCTGGCGGCCTCAGCGACAACAGCATGTCCCGCCCCAGTCGCAACGGACCACGGGCATGATAGGCAAATTTGTTCAGCGCTGCCCGCTTGCGCGCCTTTTCTATGCGCGGGGTACGATGCGCTTCAAACGAAGCCAGCGCATCACCCAATAAAAGGTCGCGAGTAACAAAAGTGGCAAGCTCGAATGCATCCTCGATTGCCATCGCCGCACCTTGCGCTGCAAACGGCATCATCGCATGCGCGGCATCACCAATCAGAACCGTATCGCGCCCATTGTGCCACCTGCCCTCACCGGCCTGAAACAGCGGCCAGAATGTCGGCTTGGCAACATTTTCCAGCATCTTTGAAATGCCCGGGTTCCAGCGGCCGAACTGGCTCAGCAACAGCGCATGCTGCCTGCCCTGCGCTTGCGCCTCCCAGCTATCGCCGGGGTTCGTACCCGCCGCGATCGCCACGATGTTGAAACCACCGGTTTCCGCCAACGGATAAGCCACCAGATGCGCTGACGGCCCGAGAAAAGCAGTGACACTTTGCTGTTTCAGAAAGTCGGGAACAGTGCTCTGGGGAATGGTGAAACGCCAGGCAATATTGCCTGAAAACGTTGCGGATGGGCTTCCGGGTACCGCGTAACGCGCACTCGACCAGACCCCATCGGCACCGACAATCAGATCATGGTCCTGCGACGTCATGGCTGTGATGGTAGCCTTATCGACAACATCCAGCCTTTTACCAAGATACAGATGGCAAAGCGGGTTTTGCTTCACCGCCGCCATGAGCGCACCCTGCAGCGTTGCGCGATGCAGAACGCCATAAGGCGCACCCCAGCGCTGCCTTGCAACATCCCGCATGGGTAGCGAAACCAGCCTCTTCAACGAAAGGCCGGATGCCAGATCCACGGTCGCAGGCTCCAGCCATTGCGCTTCGATCTGCTTAAGCACATCCAGCGCACCAAGGATACGCGCGGCATTGGGCGAGATTTGCAGGCCTGCGCCGACCTCTTCCAACTGTTGCGCCTGCTCGATGATGTCGCTGCGGATGCCATGTCTGGAAAANGAAAGAGCGGCGGTCAGACCGGCAATGCCGGCACCGATAATGGCTACGGATTTTACGGGCATGGAAAGCCCCGGTCTTGAGATAAGGTCAGGCGGCCTTCACATGGAAGACGCAGCCGGGAGGGTTGGTCTGCGTGGCCTTTATCGACGGATTGTAGCGATACAGCGTCGAGCAGTAGGAGCAGACCTTCTCGTTGTCGTCACCCATATCGATGAAGATATGCGGGTGGTCGAACGGCACGGATGCACCCGTGCACATGAATTCCTTGACGCCGATTTCGATCACGGCGTGTCCGCCATCGTTCTGGAAGTGGGGAATTGTATGCCCGGCCATAATCGTCTCCAAATGCAATTTCGTGGATGAGCGCGCGCTCAGCTTTTGCGGATATGTAACCTCAAATGCGTGTCACCTCCACAGAAAACATCGCGCAATATGTTCAACGCTTCGATTTCCTGACATATGGTGCGCCAAAANGGATGTCCGTGATGAATCTCAATGTCCCGCAGTTTCTGTCTTACTCCCGCGATGGCCTGCAACTGGCTTATTTCGACGAGGGTGACCCGTCTGGCTTTCCGGTTCTTCTGATTCACGGCTTCGCCTCCAGTGCCTCGGTCAACTGGGTCCATCCCGGCTGGGTAAAGACGCTGGGCGATGCCGGCTACCGCGTGATTGCGCTGGACAATCGCGGCCATGGCGCAAGTGACAAGCCGCACGATGCGGACGCCTATTACCCCGCAACCATGGCAGAAGATTCAGTTGGACTGCTGAACCATCTAGGAATCGCTGAAGCCCACGTCATGGGTTACTCCATGGGCGCGCGCATTTCCGCCTTTGTCGCCATGGCCCACCCCGAGCGGGTGCGCTCGCTGGTGTTCGGCGNCCTTGGCATCGGCATGGTGGATGGAGTGGGTGATTGGGACCCGATTGCAGACGCCCTGCGCGCCCCGTCGCTCGATGTCGTCACCCATGAGCGTGGCCGCATGTTCCGTGCCTTCGCCGACCAGACGAAAAGCGACCGCATCGCTCTTGCCGCCTGTATCGAAACCTCCCGCGTTCTCGTGACCCGTGAAGAAGCAGCGAAAATCGATATTCCGACGCTGATCGCTGTCGGCACAAAGGATGATATTGCCGGTTCCGGCAAGGAGTTGGCGCAGCTCATGCCCCATGCCAAAGCCATCGATATTCCCGGCCGCGACCACATGCTGGCCGTCGGCGACCGCGTCTTCAAAGCCGCGGTGCTGGAGTTTNATCGAGAGATAGACGCCAGCGCCTGACCTGGAAGAACTATTTNCCAAAAAGCTGTCAGAAAAACTGATCCTTTCGCGTCTTTAACCGCGTTGGTAAATCACCATTTCTAGGCGAGACTTTTTTCTGTATAAATGAACGGCACCAATTTGAGGGAGACCAGTCATGGTCGCACGCACAGATGCTCGCCAGCAGGATCAGCTTTCCGTTGTTGATCCTATCTGGGGAAGTCTTCAGAACGAGGCACGCGCAGCGGCGGCGAAGGACCCGCTGCTTTCGGCCTTTTTCTACACCACGATTTTAAACCACCATTCGCTGGAAGCGTGCGTCGCCTATCGAATCTGCGAACTTCTCGACCACCCGGATATGCAGGCCGTTCTGCTGCGCCAGACCTTCGAGGAAATGCTTGAGGACTGGCCGGAATGGGGCTCCATTCTGCGCGTCGATATTCAGGCCGTCTACGACCGTGATCCGGCCTGCACTCGTTTCATGGAGCCCGTGCTGTATTTCAAGGGTTTCCAGGCCATTCAGACCCACCGTCTCGCCCACTGGCTGTGGCACAAGGGTCGTCGCGATTTCGCGCTCTACCTGCAAAGCCGCGCATCGAGTATTTTCCAGACGGACATCAATCCGGCCGCAAGCCTCGGCAAGGGCCTGTTCCTCGACCATGCAACCGGTCTCGTCGTTGGCGAAACCGCCGTTGTCGGTGACAACGTCTCCATTCTGCACGGCGTCACCCTCGGCGGCACCGGCAAGGAAGGCGCAGATCGCCACCCGAAAATTCGCAGCGGTGTGTTGATCGGCGCGGGCGCAAAAATCCTCGGCAATATCGAGATCGGCAGCTGCTCGCGCATAGCCGCAGGTTCCGTCGTTCTGAAGCCTGTACCACCGAACGCGACAGTCGCAGGTGTGCCAGCGCGTGTGGTGGGAGATGGCGGCTGCAACGAACCTTCGCGCATCATGGATCAGATCATCGGTGCCGATATCTGAGGCACCTAATTTGGGCGACGTCCGTGTGGATCACGCGGACGATTTACCTCTTTGACTTTACTTTCGCCTTTAAGCCATGCCAAAAGCGGCGCAACGTGAACCGCACAGGAGAAGACTGGTGAAAGCCGAGGAAATCAAAAAGCTCGACGCCTATTTCAAGCGCACCTTCAACGAAACGCTGGCCGTCAAGGCTCGCCCCCGCAAGGATGATTCGGCGGAAGTCTACGCTGGCGAAGAATTTCTTGGCGTCGTTTACATCGATGACGAAGACGGCGACCGCTCCTACAATTTCTCCATGGCGATCCTGGACGTCGACCTGTAATCACCGATCGGTGACATCGTGATTTCGAAACCGCCCGCGACACATGTCTGCGGGCGGTTTTGTTTTGGAGAGCGCATTTCGTAATTTTTCTAAAAGCCTCGGGAACCAGTTTAAAGGTGATCCGTTTATTCAGCGTCCCCCGATGAAGCGTGGGGTTTAAGACCAACGGGACGCCCCCTGATCCCGTCTTAAACTCCACGCTTCCCCCTCTCCCTACTACCGTTATGCCCCATGAATTTTTTAGTCTTTCGGCTTAAGCGGTCACGCTTTTCCACAGCACTCATGTGTGCTTGAATAAAAATGTCATGGAAATGAAAAAANGTGGAAATAGGCGCTTGCGGAGAATCCGGTGCCTGACTATAAGGGCGCCACACAAGGTATGCGCCCTTCGTCTATCGGTTAGGACGACAGATTTTCATTCTGTAAAGAGGGGTTCGACTCCCCTAGGGCGTACCACTCTCCCAAATATATCATGGTGATGCGAGCGTTGGTTAAACCAGCTTGTAAGCACGCCTGCGCGTAACTTTTGTGATCTGACGAGTGCGTTACGGCGCTATGGCAGCGTCCAGAACGCGAAGCTGTACTCTTTTTNGACCTTGCCACTGATCAGCCCCNAGCGTGCCGGCGACGTGGATCTGGCGGCCCCGCGCATTCATCAGCATCTGGCCCAGAGGCGCGTCCGCGGCGCGAAATGCTATGCCATCCAGTCGGGAACCGTCCATTGCCTCCAGCGTGATCTTCACATGCGAGGTTCCGACAACGCGGACATCGCGCAGGCGGTGGGCTGGCACCGCGAAGATAGGCTGCGAGTGGCCAGAGCCATAGGGTCCCGCCTGTTCCATCTGCTCCACCAGCGCAAGCGTGGCACCGGATGCACCAATTGCGCCATCGATTTNCAACACGCTGTTTTCGACCAGTTGAAAAACAGTTTTATGGGCGGCCTCCTCAAAGAAGGTCCGCAAGCGCCCAAGATTGGCGCGCTCCACCGTCAGGCCAGCGGCCATGGCGTGTCCCCCGCCCTTGACCAGCAGACCGGCGTCGACTGCGTTTCGCACCATGCGGCCCATATCGAANCCATTGATCGAGCGCCCGGAGCCGGTTCCCTTGCCTTGCGAGTCGAAAGCGATGGCGAAGGCAGGGCGACGGAAGCGATCCTTCAGGCGCGAGGCGAGAAGACCGACAATGCCGGGGTGCCAGTTTTCCCGCGCCGTCACGATGACGCCCGCACCCGTGCCGTCACCATATTCAAACAGCGCCTCGGCTTCGGCTTCCGCCAGCATGGCGGCTTCCATCGCCTGGCGCTCTCGGTTCAATTCATCCAGTTTCTCGGCAATGACTTCAGCCTGGGACGCATCATCAAGCGTCAGCAGGCGACTGCCGAGAGCCGCATCGCCGATGCGACCGCCTGCATTGATGCGCGGCCCAACCAAAAATCCGAANTGGTAAGGCGTCACAGGGCCGCCAAGACCGGCCTTCTTGAACAGCGCGGCAAGCCCGACATTGTTCATATGGCGTGCGGCGATGAGACCCTTTACCACGTAGGCGCGGTTCAGCCCTTTGAGCGGTACGACATCGCATACCGTCGCAAGGGCGACGATATCGAGCAGCGACAGGAGGTCGAGCGTGTAGGCGCGGCTGTCACGCCGGTCCTTCAGGACACGCAGCGTGGCGACCAGCACGAGAAACACGACACCTGCCGCGCAAAGATGCCCCTGCCCCGACAGATCGTCCTCACGGTTGGGATTGACCAGCGCCACCGTTGGCGGCAGTTCTGTGCCGACCTGGTGGTGGTCGATGACGACGACATCCGTTTTGGCATCGCGGGCAGCGGCGAGCGATTCGTGGCTGGTCGAGCCGCAATCGACGGTAATGATCAGCGTCGCGCCATTGGCCGCAAGCTGTTGCATCGCGGCCGGATTGGGGCCGTAGCCTTCAAAGATACGGTCCGGAATATAGATTTCAGGCTCCAGCCCGAAGTGGTGCAGAAACCGATACATCAGCGCCGAAGACGACGCGCCATCCACATCATAGTCGCCAAAAATCGCGACCTTCTCGTTGCGCTTGATGGCGTCAGCAATGCGCTCTGCTGCCTTTTCGCAATCGGTGAGCGTCAACGGGTCCGGCATCAGGGAGCGGATGGTGGGGTCGAGGAAGGCCAGAGCATCATCGACGCCAACGCCACGGCCCGCCAGCACACGGGCGACCAGTTCAGGAATGCCATGGACCTGCGACATGGCCAGAGCACGGTTCTGCCCGGCCTGATCCAGCCGCGACATCCACTTCTGCTCCGTTGCAGACCGATCTACGCCGAGAAACGCTCTCGCCACAGTATCGACCGCCTCAATCATCGCCATACGTCAGCTTACCCATCCAGCCGGTTGTTTCGTAACGGGCTAAAGGCCGAGCCCGGCTTTTTCAAGGTAAATATGCACGGATGTCCGGCTTACCACAGCGGCATGAATATGAAGACGGCAAAACCACAGAAAGCGGCAGCGAAGAGACAAGGCACCAGCCAGTCGCGCTCCTCATCCTGCATCTCGAATTCAAGGCTGCGGAGATTATCGTTTGCACCCAACCGGCGCGGCTTTCGAATGGTCTCCGGCGGGACGAAATGGTCGTCTTTGAACAATATGGTCGCTTTCACGTCTGCGCCTCCCTTCGCTTTGGTGAACTCATATCAGGATACCATCATATTCCCGGCTTTTGCAAAGCTTTCGATTGTCAAATAGCCCGGCGACACCAAGGACAAGCTTTGCCGTTCACGCGGCGCGCTCACGCCCGTGCTATGTTCACTCGATCCGGAGAGCACACGCAAATGCGGTGATGTCTCTGGTATGGTTCGTTCTTTGGCTCCGCATTTGCGTGGCCTCTGGCATTTCAGTGTCATCATAAATCTCTCCACCGGCAGGCAGGCGTACCCGCTGGTGAAAAGTGAGGTTCAGCCGAGCCTTGAACGGCCCCGGCTTCGCCCCGTATGGTTCGTCTCCAAGTCCTGCCGCTGCTGTACCGAACCTTGAAGGGAATCGGACAGCAACGTAGGCCTGCCGTTTGGCAGCATTGACCGCTACCCGCACGTTCCGGGTGGATGCCAACGCTACCTGCGCCTTGCCTGCACTGTCTCGCGATACAGTGCGGTTAGGAGGCGGGTGAATTTTAGGCATGGGTTTAGGGAGCGTGGAGAAAAAAGTTTTTGCTTTTTTNGGGTTTTGTTTCTGGTGGAGTGAAGGTCTGCGGGTGGGGTTTCCCCCCTCTGCCCTGCCGGGCATCTCCCCCACAGGTGGGGAGATCGGCTAGACGCCTGCTCACTGGTCCATCCACAGCCGTCAAAATTGGCGAGAGCTCTCAGCGAACGACCTCCCCCNTTTGAGGGGGAGATAAAGCGCGGTGCCGTTACGGATTACCTCTCCCCTTGTGGGAGAGGTAACACACCGAACCGTCGCAGCTGAATACAGCTTACCACCACTTCGCAGGCGTAAACTTGCCCGCTGCCTGTTCAATCGCATAGACCGTCTTGAACAACGTCTCTTCATCGAACGGCTTGCCGATAAGCTGGAGGCCCAAAGGCAGGCCTTTGCCGTCTAGACCGGCGGGAACGGACATGGCTGGCAGGCCTGCCATGTTGACCGTGATGGTGAAGACGTCCTGGAGGTACATTTTGACTGGATCGGCTGCCAGTTCCTTGTCGCCGATTTCAAACGCCGANGATGGCGTGATCGGAGCGAGAACCGCGTCAACGCCGTCGTGGAAGACAGTCTCAAAATCGCGCTTGATCAGCGTGCGGACCTTCTGGGCCTTCAGGTAATAGGCGTCGTAATAACCGGCTGATAGCACGTAGGTGCCAACCATGATGCGTCGTTTGACTTCCGAGCCGAAACCGGCTGCGCGGGACTTCTCGTACATGTCGGCAATGTCCTTGCCGTCAACGCGCAGGCCGTAGCGAACGCCATCGTAACGGGCAAGGTTGGACGACGCTTCGGCTGGAGCGACGATGTAATAGGCTGGAAGCGCATATTTGGTGTGCGGCAGCGAGATATCAACAATCTCCGCACCAGCATCCTTCAACCATGCAATGCCCTGCGCCCAGAGCTTTTCGATCTCTTCCGGCATGCCTTCGACGCGGTATTCCTTGGGAATACCGATCTTGAGGCCCTTCAGCGACTGGCCGATGGCCTTTTCATAATCCGGCACCGGCAGATCGACGGATGTGGTGTCCTTGGCATCGACGCTGGCCATGGACTTCAGGAGAATGGCGGCATCGCGCACGTCGCGGGCGATAGGGCCAGCCTGATCCAGCGAGGAGGCATAAGCAGCGATACCCCAGCGCGAGCAGCGGCCATAGGTTGGCTTGATGCCGACGGTGCCAGTGAAGGCTGCGGGCTGGCGGATGGAGCCGCCTGTATCTGTTGCAGTGGCACCGGCGCACAGATGCGCGGCGACGGCGGCAGCGGAACCACCCGAGGAGCCGCCGGGTACGAGGTTCTTGTCGGAACCATTGGCGCGCCACGGGTTGATGACCGGGCCGTAATAGGAGCTTTCATTGGACGAGCCCATGGCGAACTCATCCATGTTGAGCTTGCCAAGCATGACGGCACCGGCATCCCACAGGTTCTGGGTGACTGTGGATTCGTATTCCGGCTTGAAACCATCCAGAACGTGAGAGCAGGCCTGCGTGTGAATGCCACGCGTGNCGAACAGGTCCTTCACGCCGAGAGGAATGCCTTCCAGCACACCGGCATTGCCAGAGGCAAGCTTCTCGTCGGAAGCCTTGGCCATCTCACGCGCCTTTTCAGGGGTAACGGCAACGTAGGTGTTCAGCTTTTCATTGGCGGCATTAACAGCCGAAAGATAGGCATCCGTCAGTTCGACGGCGGTGAATTCCTTTGCCTTCAGCTTCTCGCGCGCTTCGGCAATGGTCAGGCTTGTCAGGTCGGTCATATCGGCAACGGCTTTCAAAAACTTTTAGATCGGGCAAATGGGAACGGGCTGGTGCGGCCTATTCAACCACCTTCGGAACGAGGAAGAAATTGCGGTCGGTGGCGGGTGCATTGGCGACGATATCGTCAGCCTTGTTGCCATCCGTCACGGTGTCGCTGCGCTTCTTCATGGCAACCGGCGTCACTGACGTCATGGGCTCGACACCATCGACATTTACTTCCGAAAGCTGCTCCACGAAACCAAGAATGCCATTCAACTCGCCAAGCATTTTCTCGGCTTCGTCTTCGCTAACGGCAATACGGGCTAGGCGCGCAACGCGCTTCACGGTGGCAAGATCGACGGACATGGTTCTACTCCAGTCAAGAATTTTCCTATTCGCTATAATGACCGCGCCCGCAGTTCGCAACCGTCATCGGGCCATGAAACAATGCAGGAAATAATATTCTCTTTATGCGGGAACTTATTATTTAGACGCGAGTTTNCACGCGGGGCATATCGCCTCATTTTTNCTGAATAAGTCATTTGCAGCAGGAAGCGGGTGGGGCCTCTTCTTTTTAAGCCTTAACGCTTCTCGATCATGCTGTTTAACGGGGGTTAAATATGAATTTCGACATATCCAAAGTGCGCCATTCGAAAGAAAAGACGTACGGTTTTCTAACGCTGCTCATCGGCACGCTGGTTTGGCTGGGGATTGCGGCTGGCATCCTCTACATTGCGACAACGGAGAGCATCGGAATCCTCTTTGTTTTCCTGTTCTACATTCTCATCATCTGGTTTTNCTCGTACGTCGCGAGATCATTGGTCCGCGCCTATATGATGGGCCACTATGTTCTGGTGAGCGAACAACAGTTTCCCCACCTTCACAAGATGGTGGCAGAGGGCGCGCAGAAGCTAGGGTTGAGAGAAGCACCGCGGGCGTTCGTCTACAATTCCAGCGGCGTGATCAATGCAATGGCGCTGACGCTGGTTGGTCGCACACGCTACATCTGGCTGACATCGGCCCTGATCGATTCCGACGATGAAGAGCAGGTGAGATTCGTGATCGGCCACGAGTTGGGTCACCACGTTGCGGGCCATCTGGACGAGCCATGGAGCTTCCTGCGCCTGCCCGGCCTCATCATTCCGTTTCTGGGCCAGGCCTATTCCCGCGCACGCGAACTGACCTGCGACCGTGTTGGCCTCGTCGTTTCCGGCAACCTGAAGTCCTCTCGCACCGCCCTTCAGATGCTGGCCTGCGGCAGCGCCAAGCTGAACGCACAGATGAACCCGAATGCTTTTGAAGAGCAGGACAAGATGGTTCCGTCCATTGCCGGCTTCTTCCTCAACATCTTCTCGCTCTACCCGCGCCACACGCGGCGTGTGGCAGCGTTGAGCGAGTGGAGAAACGCACTGAGCGGCATTCCTTCCGCGCCATCCCGGCCGGTGCAGACGGGTCGCGCCGAACCACAGATCGCTTGAGACCATCAAAMCNNAAAAAAGCCCGACAGGTGATGCCTGTCGGGCTTTTTGTTAAAACGTCAGGGTCTGACCAACGCTTGGCGCATCGACGCGCGTCTGTGAGCCGTCCATGCCGGTCTGGAATTTTTCCGGTGTCTGATCGATGATGCCGAAGGTGCCGTAGTGGCAGGGTATGACGTTGCGGAACTTGAAGAAGCGCTGGCAGGCAAGTGCCGCCACCGCGCCGCCCATGGTGAAGCGATCACCAATCGGGACAAGGCCGATCTCGGGTTCGTGCAACTCGTTGATCAGGGCCATATCCGAGAAANTATCGGTATCGCCCATATGATAGACCGTTGGGCCATCCTCGAAATGCAGCATCAGGCCGTTGGCGCTACCGAGGGAATGGGACACGCCATCTTCGGTGATTTGCGCGGAGGAGTGCAACGCATTGGTCAGGGTGGCAGAGAAGCCATCGAAGGTGACAGTGCCGCCGGTACCGGCCATCTCGATTTTCTGGACACCCCGGAAGCTCAACCATGCGGCAAGGTCGGCGTTGGCCAGCACGGTCGCGCCGGTGTCTTTCGCCAGCTGAATGGCATCGCCGACGTGGTCACCGTGGCCGTGGGTCAGCAGAATATGAGTAATGCCGCTTGCGACATCCTTGGCATCCTGATCAGCAAAGCTGGGATTTCCAGTGAAAANCGGGTCGATGAGGATTTTTGCTTTGCCGGTTTCAAGGCGAAATGCGGAATGGCCGAGCCAGTTGAGTTTCATGAAGTTCTCCTTTGTATTGCCGGTAGAGTGTGACATAGGACGGNCCATATCATGAGACGACCCACCTTTTNCGGATTGCGAAGATGACGACAGATAGTGACGAATATGTGTATGACGAGGCGACCGGTGAATGGCGCCCAGCCTCCGAAATCGCAGCACAGGCGGCGAAGGCCAACGAAGTGCGCGACGCTGCAGGCAACATTCTCGTTGATGGCGATTCCGTTTCTTTGATCAAGGATTTGAAGGTCAAGGGTGCCGGCACCACGTTGAAGCAGGGCACTGTCATCAAGTCTATCCGTCTCACAGATAATCCTGAAGAAATAGATTGCAGGCACGACGCGATCAAGGGTCTCGTGCTGCGCACTGAATTCGTCCGCAAACGCTGAGACATCATCATGGCGACGCTGACGATTGAGGAACTTGCAGGCTTTTTGCAGACAGGACAGGCCATTGCAGGTCTTGACCTCGGCACCAAGACAATCGGCCTTGCCATGTCGGATTTGTCACGCCGGTTCGCGACCCCTCGCCCTGTTCTAAAACGCGTAAANTTCACCGCCGACGCACAGGTGCTGCTCGATTTTGCCGCCAAGGAAAGAGTGGCCGCCTTCATCATCGGTCTACCCACGAATATGGATGGTTCCGCGGGACCGCGCGTTCAGGCAACGCGCGCCTTCGTACGGGCCATGAGCGACAAGACCGACCTGCCCTTCGTCTATTGGGATGAGCGCCTGTCCACTGTGGCTGCCGAGCGCGCGCTTCTGGAAATGGACGTATCCCGCGCCAAGCGGGCGCAACGTATCGATTCGGCTGCTGCCAGCTTTATCCTTCAAGGAGCACTAGACAGGCTGTCGGCTCTTGGCAGGGACGCTGCGGCTTTCGATGCCTGACGATTGCGCCACCACGCAGCAATGGCCTTGCGCTTGCGAAAACCGATAATGCTAAAAACAATTAGGCTATCGAACGCGATGGCACGTGCGACAAGCGGCGGTATGGTTTCCGGCGCAATGCCCAGCACGTTACCGTAAATCTGGAAGACCAGATCGTGGCTTTGCCGCGTGAGCATGAAGAAGCCGAAGCTCATGTCGTAATAGGATAGAAAGTACCACGCGCCTAGAAACGCCACAGGACCGGCCCACAGAATCAAAAACCACTTCATGCCGTTTGCCCTCGCAGAAAAAAGGTATCCGGTAGGGCCGCGATGACCGCCCAACGCAGGCACGCCATCAGGCACAGATTGACAGTCGGCGCATCGATGTCCAACGGCAGCATTGCAAAGAACGTCATCATGACGGTCAAGGATATCCAGCGGGGCACGGCGGTTCCTTTCACACGCCCACAGGCGCATGGTTAATAATTCCTTAATATAATGATCTTCACCTCTTGAGCGGGCAAATAAAAGTTTTGTTTATGGTTAACGGAAGACGAAGGGCTGTGGATAAAGTCGCCGCCTCACAGTAACAACGCGCGAGCGAGCGTTAAGGTCCAACCGGACGCTTTGGAACGGGTCGTTGGCTCTATCAACCGTAAACGCCGCGAACGATCCGCTTCACGGCTGTGCCGATCTTGTCCCAATCCCGAGCGGTTTTGAGCGCGACACCGGCGAACTGGCCGTTTGTGGCACCACTGATGACCAGATGCTGGATGGCGGCAAAAAGCACGGCGTTGACGGCAGCGGTATCGACACCCTTGGGTGCTGCAAGGGAACCACGCATTTTATCCAGCCATTTGGACAGCGCTTTTGCCCGCGCGTCCGCCAGTTGCTTGACCTGCGGCGTGTGTTCCGACACTTCCCAGGCAATGATCTTGCAAACCAGTGGATCGCAGCGCAACGCATCCAGATAGGATAGCGCAAGCCGCTCCATCAGGTCGCCATAGGTCAGCATAAACATGCCGCCTGTATCTTCGGGAATACGATCCTTCACCCAAGAACCAAGGTCCTCGCCGATCGCCGCGATCAGCCCCTCAAGGCCACCGAAATAACGATAGATAAGCTGCTTGTCGCACCCTGCCCGCCGCGCCACGGCATTGATGCCGAAGCCCTGAAACCCCTCCTGGGCCAACAGGGCCTTGGCAGCATTGAAGATAGCCTTCTCCGTCGCGGCGCGATCCTTGATGCGCTTTYCNNGGGCAGYCTCAGCAGCAGTATCGTCAATTGTCAGCATATTCCCGCAACTCTCCGCGTGGTGACTTTGTCAACGCAGTTAGCTAAGGGTTAATTGGAGGACAATGCGAGGGAGGTTGGGGAGGTGAAGGTTCTTGTTGATGAAGGGGGNCGAGACACAAAAGAAAGCCAATTTACAGAAACCTGTATTTNCTGTATTATACAGAAAANTTTCTGAGGAGAGCGATCATGTCCCNTAAATCGATATCGACAGCTGAATTCATGCGGCATTTCGGACGTTATCACGACGAAGCCCAGAAAGAACCAATCACTCTGACAAAACACGGCCGCCCTTCGGTGGTGGTTATCCCCATCGATCTTTTTGAAAAACTGGCGGGAAACCAAGATCTACGCAAGGCATATGCTGCCGACGAAATGCCTGAAGATTTAGTCTCGCTTTTTCGAGAGCAGCTAGAAAGTGACTCGAAAGAGTATCAGGCGGCGCGCGATGAGTGACAAGTTCCAACGCGGTGACATTGTACTTTATCCTTATCTGTGGCGATGGCAAAATAACATCCATCCACATCGCGATCACGGCGAAAAGGACCGCCCGGTCTGCATGATCCTTGCGATCAAGGATAAGGAAGGCCTAACGCACATCCTCCTGCTTCCCATATCTTCCAAGCCACCCAGTCATGACCAGAAAGCTATTGAGATCCCGGGACTTGAATTACGTCGGGCAAATCTAACGCGCTACAAGCGCGGCTGGATCACCGTCAGTGAATGCAATTACGATGTGATCGAAAAGTCTTACCATTTCGATGCGCGACGTGAAACGATCGGGCGTTTTAGCGAAGCCTTTCTCGAGGAAATACGTTTGGCCTTTGCACCATTTCTGGCGACCGGTTCCGCCAAGGTCAGCAGAACATAGTAAAGCGCTATCGTTTTTAAGCAGCAGGCGGATACAACAGATCAATAATATACGTCGGATCAAACCGGCTGTCCAGCATGCCGTAGGTGTGGCGCCAGCCGCCAGCCAGGCGTGTCTCGAGGAAGGCATCGGCGATACGACCGGCCCCTATGCGGCAGAGTTCTGCGGCGGCGGCGGCGAGAGCGAATTGTTCTACCAGCAGGCGGGCAGCACCTTCGTCACGTTCGCACAGAGCGATCGCGGCACGCAGGACCTCGGTGGTTTTCTTACCGGACGGGCCGAGATCGCGTTCAAGCGTCTCAAAGACGAGATCGAACAGATCCCTGCCGCGCTGGAGAACGCGCAAGACATCCAGCGCCATGACGTTGCCGGAACCTTCCCAGATGGCATTGACCGGGGCTTCACGGTAATGGCGGGCAATGGGGCGGTCCTCGACGTAACCGTTACCACCAAGGCTTTCCATGGCCTCATAGATCAAGGCAGGCGCGATCTTGCAGCACCAGTATTTGACAATCGGCGTCATGACGCGGGCATAGGCCGCTTCTGCTGGATTGTTTCTCGCTGCGTCGAACGCGGATGCCAACCTGAACGAAAGCGCCGTTGCCGCCGCCACATCCAGCGCCATGTCGCCAAGCACCCGCGTCATCACCGGCTGGCTGACCAGCGGCTTGCCGAAGACATTGCGGCCACGGGCGAAATGCACAGCTTCCGCCAGAGAGGCGCGCATCATGCCCGCAGAGCCAAGCGCGCAATCCAGCCGCGTCAATGTCACCATATCGAGAATGGTGCGGATACCGGCACCGGGTTCGCCCAGCAGGTAGCCGAAGGCATCGGTGAATTCGACTTCGGCAGAGGCATTGGAGCGATTGCCGAGCTTGTCCTTCAGTCGCTGGAAATGCAGGCCGTTGGCCGAACCGTCTTCCAGAAAACGCGGCACGAGGAAGCAGCCCATGCCATCGCCCATCTGCGCCAGCATGACGAAACCGTCGCTCATGGGTGCAGACAGGAACCATTTGTGGCCGGACAGGCGATAGATGCCCTCACCCACGCGCTCTGCCGTCGTGCGGTTGGCGCGCACATCCGTGCCGCCCTGCTTTTCCGTCATGCCCATGCCGATGGTGACGGCCGTCTTCTGCATGGCAGGCTTCTGCGACGAATCATATTTGCGCGACAGGATTTTCGGCGCCCACTCCTTCTGCACACGCGGCGAGCCCATAAAGGCGGCAACGGAGGCATGGGTCATGGTCAGCGGGCAGAGATGGCCTGCCTCGAGCTGCGCGGTGAGATAAAATTTCGTGGCGCGGGCCTTGTGCTCGTTGCCGCGTGTCTCGGGTGTATTTTCCCAAGCGCTGCTGTGCAGGCCCGAAGACATGGAACGGCGCATCAGCGCGTGCCATGCCGGATGAAACTCCACCTGGTCCAGCCGCTCGCCGCGAGGGCCGTGAGTGTGCAGCTTCGGCGCGCTGACATTGGCCATGCGGGCCAGTTCCTGCGCTTCCGCAGAGGTCACATAGCGTCCGATCTGGTCGAATTCGTCGCGCAGGGTGCGCGAAAGACCCGAGGTCAAATCCACGATCAACGGGTCTGAGCGATAGGCATTGATGCCGGACCAGAGGTTGGGCTGGTTCAAATCGGCAAGCTGTTCTTCGGTCCGGTTCATATTCGTCATCGCGTGGCTATATCGGGATTCGCATTTTATTGCATGTATTAGGTGGCCCCGGCTTATCGCATGCTTGCCGACAAAGCCACCTGTCTTTATAGACCCGTGGACTAAAGCGCGTAGCGCGGCGACAGGCCCTATTGCGACCCGGAGGACAGTTCCCATGGTCTATTTTCCCCACCGCCACCTTCTGGGCATAAAGGGGCTATCCCACGAGGATATCACCACTCTTCTCGACAAGGCCGATGAGGCGGTGCAGATCAGCCGCCAGCGCGAGAAGAAAACCTCGACCCTTCGCGGGCTGACACAGATCAATCTCTTTTNCGAGGCCTCTACCCGCACGCAATCGTCGTTCGAACTGGCCGGTAAACGCCTCGGTGCCGACGTGATGAATATGTCGGTCGGCAATTCATCCGTCAAAAANGGCGAGACGCTGATCGACACGGCCATGACGTTGAACGCCATGCGCCCCGATGTGCTGGTGGTGCGCCACTCGTCGGCAGGGNCCGCTGCCCTTCTGGCACAAAAGGTCGCCTGCTCGGTGGTCAATGCCGGTGATGGACAACACGAGCACCCGACACAGGCGCTGCTCGACGCACTGACGATCCGCCGCACGATCGGCAGGCTTTCGGGCATTACCGTCGCGATCTGCGGTGACGTGCTGCATTCGCGTGTTGCGCGTTCCAACATCATTCTGTTGAACCAGATGGGTGCGCGGGTGCGCGTCGTTGCCCCACCGACACTGCTGCCAGCGGGCATCGCTGATATGAGCGTGGAAGTGTACCACGACATGAAAGAGGGTCTGAAAGGTGCCGATGTGGTGATGATGCTGCGTTTGCAGCGCGAGCGCATGTCCGGCTCCTTCGTGCCGTCGGTGCGTGAATATTTCCATTATTACGGTCTCGACGCTGAAAAGCTGAAGGCCGCCAAGGAAAATGCCATGGTCATGCACCCCGGCCCGATGAACCGCGGCGTCGAAATTGCCTCCGAAGTGGCAGACGGTCCGCAGAGCGTGATCGAAAGCCAGGTGGAAATGGGGGTTGCCGTGCGTATGGCCGTTATGGAAACCCTTCTTCTTTCGCAGAACCAGGGAGAGCGCGTATGAGCACCGCAACCGTTCTCAAAAATGTCCGCATCATCGATCCATCCCGCAACCTGGATGAGATCGGCACTGTTATCATCGATACCGATGGTAAAATCCTGGCTGCTGGCAAGGATGCGCAGAATCAGGNCGCGCCTGAAGGTGCTGTCGTGCGTGATGCCAAGGGGCTGATCGCAACGCCTGGTCTGGTCGACGCCCGCGTTTTCGTCGGCGAACCCGGTGCCGAACACCGCGAAACAATTGAATCCGCATCACGCGCGGCTGCCGCCGGCGGGGTCACCAGCATGATCGTGATGCCGGATACCGACCCNGTCATCGATGATATCGCGCTAGTAGAATTCGTGAAGAAGACCGCGCGCGACAAGGCGCTGGTCAATGTCTACCCGGCAGCGGCGCTGACCAAAGGTCTGCGCGGCGACGAGATGACCGAATTCGGCATGCTGAAAGAAGCAGGCGCCGTCGCCTTCACCAATGGTCGCAAAGCCTTGTCCGACACAGCCGTGCTGCGCCGCGCCATGACCTATGCCCGCGAGCTGGGAGCGGTGATTTCGCTGGAAACCCGCGACCAGTATATCGGCCATGGCGATATGAATGAAGGGCTGCTTGCCAGCTGGCTCGGCCTGTCGGGCATTCCAAAAGAAGCCGAAATCATTCCGCTGGAGCGCGACCTTCGCATCGCTGCCCTGACCCGTGCCAGCTACCACGCCGCCAAGATTTCCGTTAGGGAATCAGCCGACGCGATCAAGGCAGCCAAGGACAGAGGCGTGAAAGCAACCTGCGGCGTTTCCATCAACCATCTGACGCTGAACGAAAACGATATCGGCGAGTACCGCACCTTCTTCAAGCTTTCGCCCCCGCTGCGATCTGAAGACGACCGCATGTCNATGGTAGAAGCGCTGAAGGACGGCACGATCGATATCATCGTATCCTCGCATGACCCGCAGGATGTGGACACCAAGCGTCTGCCGTTCTCGGACGCGGCAAGCGGTGCCGTCGGGCTTGAGACCATGCTGTCGGCAGCGCTGCGTCTTTATCACAGCGACCATGTGCCGCTGATGCGCCTGATCGACGCCCTCTCCACCCGCCCCGCCCAAATCTTCGGACTGGATGCCGGGACGCTGAAACCGGGTGCAAAGGCCGATATCACGCTGATCGACCTCGACGAGCCATGGCTGGTGTCCGAGAAAAATCTGGTATCGAGATCCAAGAATACGCCATTCGAAGACGCCCGCTTTACCGGCCGCACGGTTGCGACCTATGTTGCGGGCAAGCTGGTTCATTCCATACAATAAGAACGACAGGATAGATCGAGGGGACATCGGAATGAACGCATTGACTGACTGGCAGACTGCGCCTGCGCTTCTCGCCCTTGCTGCCGTGATTGGCTATTTGCTGGGATCGATCCNGTTCGGGTTGATCCTGACCCGGGCAGCTGGGCTGGGGGATGTTCGCAATATCGGCTCCGGCAACATCGGCGCAACCAATGTTTTGCGCACCGGCAACAAGAAGCTGGCGGCTGCGACGTTGTTGCTGGATGCGCTGAAGGGTACGGCAGCAGTGCTGATTGCCAATGCGCTGTGGGGTTATGAGGCGTCGTTGGTTGCCGGTTTCTTTGCGTTTCTCGGGCACCTTTTCCCTGTCTGGCTGGGCTTCAAGGGTGGCAAGGGTGTTGCGGTCTACATTGGCGTGTTGCTGGGTGTCGCGCCAATCATGATGCTGGCGTTTGTCGTGATCTGGATCGCAACTGCCTTCATCACGAAATATTCCTCATTGTCCGCCTTGGTTGCAATGCTTGTCATTCCGGTTGCATTGTGGATATTAGGACCGGAGAAGACGGCTCTGCTGGTGACGCTGCTCAGCGTTATCTCCTGGTACATGCACCGGGAAAACATCAAGCGGTTGCTGGCGGGGACTGAAAGCAAGATCGGTAAAAAGGGCTGAGGCAATACGTCTCGCCCTGATGGGGNTGAGAGATGCCGCACGATGGCGATACAAAACGCGGCATTGCGCTGACCGACCGGCAACGCATTGCATGGTTGCGGCTGATCCGCAGCGACAATATCGGCCCCGTCACCTTTCGCGAACTCATCAATCATTTTGGCAGCGCTGAAAAAGCGCTGGACGCCCTGCCCGACCTGTCCCGCCGGGGCGGTTCGGCACGCAGTCCGCGCATTGCGACTATATCCGAAGCCGAACGGGAAATCGAAGCTGCGGAAAAATTCGGCGCCCGTTTCGTCGGTATTGGAGAGCCTGACTATCCACCGGCACTACGTGAAATAGACGGCGCACCGCCGATTATTTCCATGAAGGGTTCGGGCCGCACCGCCATTAGGCCATCCATAGGCATCGTCGGCTCCCGCAATTCCTCCATCAATGGTTCGAAGTTTGCGGCCATGCTGGCGCGCCAATGCGGACAGGCCGGATATACCATAGCGTCCGGTCTTGCGCGGGGTATCGACGCCGCCGCTCACGCCGCGAGCCTTTCCACGGGTACGGTGGCGATGCTGGCAGGGGGGTTGGATAAGCCCTACCCTCCGGAAAACCTGCGGCTGCTGGATGAAATCTATGGCAATGACGGCACCAGTATCAGTGAAATGCCATTTGGCTGGGAGCCGCGTGCGCGGGATTTTCCCCGTCGCAACCGGCTGATTGCGGGCGTTTCCATGGGTGTGCTGATCGTGGAAGCCGCTGACAGATCAGGCTCGTTGATTACCGCAAGGCTTGCGGGTGAATTCGGGCGTCTGGTTTTTGCCGTTCCCGGCTCTCCGCTGGATGCTCGTTGTCATGGCACGAACCGGCTGATCAAGGACGGCGCGATGCTGGTGACGGAAGCTGCCGACATACTGGATGCGTTGCGGCCTCTGATGGAGCCGATGCTGCCCATTCAGCATGTGGCGAATGAAAGCTCCGAGGATATCGACATATCACCACCGGGTGACGACGACCGCAGCATCATCGCGTCGGCGCTTGGACCATCACCCGTGGAGACGGATGACATTATTCGCCATACGGGCTTGCCAGCATCCACCGTCTATCTGGTGTTGCTGGAACTCGATATCGCCGGGCGGCTAAATCGGCATTCCGCGGGTCGTGTTTCGCTTGTCATGGCCGACTGAAAGTTCTCGCCGACCCGACTGAATGTCTCCCGCCTCAATATAAGCCATTTCTATGAGGTAACATAACATGTCGGCGCCCTCTCGCTCGCCAACTGCGCGCAGCTCAGCAAGCATCTGCCTTATATAAGCGAGATTTTCCGATGTCTGCTCCTGCCTGCTCTGGCTGCTGTTTTGTGCGCTAACGACCATATTGACCTCGATTAAACCAGGGGAAAGCGACGTTATGAAAANGAGCGTCACTCAACTAGAGCAACCATAACTTGTTTATCTTTAATTGCAATCGAGAATTAAATCCCCAAAAAGTTGCATCGTGTTGTAATGGCAGAAAAACGCCCCTTGCCTCTTGACCCAAGCGCATTACCTGTCCATGTCGAAATAAAGGTAGCGTTGTTGCGGTTCAAAAGCGGCAAGGCATGTTAACGGGCAAGTTCCGAAAGAAGAAAATATGAATGTCGTCGTCGTAGAATCTCCGGCAAAAGCCAAGACGATCAACAAGTATCTTGGCCCAGGCTATAAGGTGCTCGCATCGTTTGGCCACGTTCGCGATCTTCCCGCAAANGATGGCTCGGTGCTTCCCGATCAGGATTTCGAAATGCTCTGGGAGGTCGATCCGGCTTCGCAAAAGCGCATGAAGGAAATTGCCGACGCTGTGAAGGCCTCCGACGGATTGTTTCTCGCGACCGACCCGGATCGCGAAGGGGAAGCGATTTCCTGGCACGTTCTCGATCTGTTGAAAANGAAGAAGGTGATCGGCGACAAGCCGGTCAAGCGCGTGGTCTTCAACGCCATCACCAAGAAGGCCGTGCTGGACGCGATGGCCGATCCGCGTGACATTGATATCCCGCTTGTGGATGCCTATCTCGCCCGCCGTGCGCTGGATTATCTCGTCGGCTTCAATCTCTCTCCGGTTCTGTGGCGCAAGCTGCCAGGTGCGCGTTCGGCTGGCCGTGTTCAGTCCGTGTCGCTACGCCTTGTCTGCGATAGGGAATCGGAAATAGAACGTTTCGTTTCCGAGGAATACTGGAACATCTCGGCGCTGTTGAAGACGCCGCGTGGCGACGACTTCGAGGCAAAGCTGGTGTCTGCCGATGGCAAGCGCCTGCAGGCCAGATCGGTCAAGACAGGCGATGACGCCAGCCGCCTGAAGACGTTGCTGGAAGGTGCGACCTACACCGTGGATACGGTCGAGGCCAAACCCGTCAAGCGCAACCCCGGCCCTCCGTTCACGACATCGACGCTCCAGCAGGCCGCATCGTCGCGCATGGGCTTTTCCGCCTCGCGCACCATGCAGGTTGCGCAGCGGCTTTATGAAGGTATCGACATCGGCGGCGAAACCGTTGGTCTCATCACCTATATGCGTACCGATGGTGTGCAGATGGCACCCGAAGCCATTGATGCCGCACGCAGCGCAATCGGCGAACAGTTCGGCGCCCGTTATGTGCCGGAAAAGGCGCGTATCTATTCCACCAAGGCCAAGAACGCTCAGGAAGCGCACGAAGCCATTCGCCCGACCGACTTCAGCCGCACGCCCGATCAAGTGAAAAAGTACCTCGATGCAGACCAGTTGCGTCTTTACGAACTGGTCTGGAAGCGCGGTATCGCCAGCCAGATGGCGTCTGCTGAAATAGAGCGGACCACGGTCGAGATTCTGGCCGACAACAAGGGCGAGACGGCTGGCCTTCGCGCAGTGGGTTCGGTCATCCGGTTCGACGGCTTCATTGCCGCCTATACCGACCAGAAGGAAGACGGCGAGCAAAGCGACGACGGTGACGACGATGGTCGTCTGCCGCAGATCAATGCGCGCGAAGGCCTCGCCAAGCAGAAGATCAATGCCAGCCAGCACTTTACCGAGCCGCCACCGCGCTACTCGGAAGCGTCGCTGATCAAGAAGATGGAAGAACTCGGCATCGGCCGCCCCTCCACCTATGCTGCGACACTGAAGACGCTGAGCGACCGTGAATATATCATCGTCGACAAGCGCAAGCTGGTGCCGCATTCGCGTGGACGGCTGGTGACGGCCTTCCTCGAAAGCTTTTNCACGAAATATGTGGAATACGACTTCACTGCCGATCTGGAAGAAAAGCTCGACCGGATCTCGGCAGGCGAACTGGATTGGAAGCAGGTTCTTCGTGATTTCTGGAAGGACTTCTTCGCCCAGATCGAGGACACCAAGGAACTGCGCGTGACCAACGTGCTGGATGCGCTGAACGAGGTTCTGGCACCGCTGGTGTTCCCGACCCGCGAAGACGGCTCCGATCCACGCATTTGCCAGGTCTGCGGCACGGGCAATCTGTCGCTGAAGCTCGGCAAATATGGCGCTTTCGTCGGCTGCTCGAACTATCCCGAGTGCAATTTCACCCGCCAGTTGAACTCGGATGGCGCGGAAGCCGATGCTGCCGCCGTCAACGAGCCGAAGGCGCTGGGCGCGGACCCGCACACCGGCGAAGAGCTGACACTGCGGTCCGGTCGTTTCGGACCTTACATTCAGCGTGGCGATGGCAAGGAAGCCAAGCGTTCGTCGCTGCCGAAGGGCTGGGCACCTGACGACATCGACCACGAGAAGGCGCTGGCGCTCATCAACCTGCCACGCGATATCGGCAAGCACCCGGAATCGGGCAAGATGATTTCGGCGGGACTTGGTCGTTATGGACCGTTCCTGCTGCATGATGGCGGCTACGCCAATCTCGAAAGCATCGAGGACGTGTTCTCCATCGGCCTCAACCGCGCCGTAACGGTGATCGCCGAAAAGAAGGCGTCGCCGGGCCGTGGACGTTCGTCCACGCCTGCGGCACTGAAAGAACTGGGCGACCACCCCGATGGCGGCGCGATTACCGTTCGGGATGGCAAGTATGGGCCTTACGTCAACTGGGGCAAGGTCAATGCGACCATTCCCAAAGCGCAGGCACCTGACACCGTGACGCTGGACGAAGCGCTGGTGCTGATTGCCGAGCGCATTGCCAAGACCGGCACGGGCAGCAATGGCAAGCCGGTGAAAGCCAAGAAGGCGGCAGCGCCGAAGAAGGCCACCAAGGCTGCCAGCGCCGATGGCGAGACCAAGGCCAAGCCCAAGGCGGCAGCGAAACCAAAAGCGGCTGCAAAGCCCAAAACAGCGGCCAAACCAAAGGCAGCACCAAAAGCGAAGAAGGCAGAATCTTGAGCAAGGCACCGCGTAAGACATCCGGCTCGGCGGGCGATGGCTTCGGCCGCACCGGTCGCGGGAAAAAAGTTCTCGAATCTGCAGGCATCATCCACGGCGAGGTTCCCCCGCGCGACGTGCTGCTGAAATTCATTGCCGAGCATCCAGATCAGGCCTCCAAGCGTGAAATCGCCAAGGCCTTCGGGCTGAAGGGTGAAACGCGCATCGTGCTCAAAGCTCTTTTGAAGGAGCTTGAGACCGATGGTATGGTGCACAAGAGCCGCAAGTCCCTGATGAAGCCAGGTGGGTTGCCGCCCGTGACGGTTCTCGACATCACCACCCGTGACAAGGATGGCGGTCTGATTGGTCGGCCTGCCGAATGGCCGGAAGAAAACGGGGCCGCTCCCGCCGTCATCATTCGCCAGTCTTCTGCCGACCGCCAGAAGGGCAAAGCCCCGGTGGGCGGACTTGGCGACCGTGTTCTGGCAAAGATATTCCCGTCCAAGGAAGTGGGTGGCCCNGCCTATACCGCGCGGATCATCAAGCTGATCGACAGACGTCAGGGCGGATCGCTGGGCGTGTTCAAGGAAACGCCGGGTGGCGGTGGCCGTCTGATGCCGATCGAGCGTCGCGGCGATGAGATGGTGATCGATCCCGATGGCGTCGGCGATGCCAAGGACGGCGATCTGGTGGAGGTGGAAACCTCGCGCAACAGCGGCCGTTACGGTCTGCCGCGCGCCAAGGTTCTCTCCGTCGTCGGTTCCGTGGCATCCGAAAANGCGATCTCGATGATCGCCATTCATGCCCACGGCATTCCGCATATCTTCCCATCCGACGTACTGGCTGCTGCTGATGCCGCCAAGCCCGCAACGATGGCGCACCGTGAAGACTGGCGCAAACTGCCGCTCATCACCATCGACCCTGCCGATGCTAAGGACCATGACGACGCTGTCTATGCGGAGCTGGACCCCTCGCCCGACAACCCGGATGGCGTGATCGTCACCGTGGCGATTGCCGATGTCTCCTATTACATCCGTTCCGGCTCACCGCTGGACCGGGAAGCCTTGAAGCGCGGCAACTCGGTCTATTTCCCCGACCGCGTCGTACCGATGCTGCCGGAGCGTATCTCGAACGATCTCTGCTCGCTGAAGGAAGGCGTGGACCGCCCTGCCCTTGCTGTGCGCATGGTGTTTTCCAAGGAAGGCCGCAAGGCCAGCCACACCTTCCACCGCATCATGATGAAGAGCGCGGCCAAGCTCTCCTACCAGCAGGCCCAGGCCGCGATTGACGGCAACCCGGATGACAAGACCGGCCCGATGCTGGAGCCCATCCTGCGTCCCCTATGGCATGCCTATGAGGTGATGAAGATCGGTCGTGACCGCCGCCAGCCGCTTGAGCTGGATATGCCGGAGCGCAAGATCATTCTGAAAGCGGATGGCACCGTCGACCGGGTGCATGTTCCTGAACGTCTCGACGCGCACAAGCTGATCGAAGAGATGATGATCCAGGCCAATGTCTGCGCCGCCGAAACGCTGGAAGTGAAAAAGCAGCGTCTGGTCTACCGCGTTCATGATGCGCCGACGATTGCCAAGCAGGAAGTGCTGCGCGAGTTCCTGACCACCATCGGTTTTTCGCTGGTCAAGGGCGGGCAGGTTCGCGCCAATTCCTTCAACGGCATTCTGGCGCGTGCAGTCGATACGCCGCACCAGATCATGGTCAACGAAATGGTGCTGCGTTCGCAGAGCCAGGCGATCTACAGCCCCGACAATATCGGCCATTTCGGCCTGAACCTGATGAAATATGCGCATTTCACCTCGCCGATTCGCCGTTATGCCGACCTTATCGTGCACCGTGCGCTGGTGGGTTCGCTAGGCATGGGCGAAGGCGGCATCACGCCGCAGGAAGAGGCAACGCTTGCCGATGTCGCTGCCGAAATCTCGACTTTCGAGCGGCGCGCCATGGCGGCCGAGCG
This sequence comes from Agrobacterium bohemicum, assembly GCF_002896715.1. Taxonomy (GTDB): domain Bacteria; phylum Pseudomonadota; class Alphaproteobacteria; order Rhizobiales; family Rhizobiaceae; genus Agrobacterium; species Agrobacterium bohemicum. Next base: position 10,223 of record NZ_PGEL01000027.1, on the reverse strand, counting down.
CGACACGGTCAACCGGCTGATTGCGCACCACCTTTCCAAACGCGTGGGTGAGGAATTCGAAGGTCGGGTCGGCGGTGTCACCAAGGCGGGACTATTTGTCGCGCTTCCGCAGTTTGGTGCTGACGGCTTTGTTCCTATATCTACGCTGGGTACGGACTATTACATCTATGACGAGGCGCATCAGGCTCTGACGGGTGAAAAGACCGGACTTGGCTATCAGCTGGGCGATACGGTTCAGGTTCGCCTTGCTGAGGCCGTGCCGCTTGCCGGTGCCTTGCGGTTTGAAATGTTGAGCGATGGCAAGAAACTGCCTGCGGCGACACGTTCCTTCCACAAGACGACGCGCCGCACCAGCGGCCCGACACCCGGCACGAGGCCACCACGCAGACGCAGATAACCAGTCCAGAGGACAAGCGCATGACGACGACCGAGACGCAGACAGTACAGTATGGTGGCACACCGGAAGACCGTCCGCTGGGCCGCTCCATCATGCGCGGCATGCTGAGCCGTTGCCCGGCATGCGGAGAGGGTCGTCTGTTTCGCGCCTGGTTGAAGCCTGTCGATGACTGCGCGTCCTGCGGTGAAGACATGCACCATCAGCGATCCGACGATCTGCCGCCTTATATCTCGATCATGATTCTCGGCCACGTTGCCGTCGGCGGCTTCATGATGACGGATACGGTGTTTCTGGTGCCGATGTGGGTCCACTTCGCCATCTGGGTGCCGATCACGGTTCTCGTCGCGCTGCTGACGATCCAGCCGATCAAAGGCGGCGTCATCGGCCTTCAATGGGCCTTGAAANTGCACGGCTTCAGCAATGAGCCGGAGAAAAAGCAGATCGACGGTTCGTCACATTGATCTGGCGCGGCACCTGTGCATCCCGAACCATTACCTAAGACCTGCCCCTATATGCGTCCGAAAGATGCAGCCTCCATTCTTCTTCTCGACAGGTCGAAGGACGGCATACGCGTGCTGGTCGGCAAGCGCAGTAGTGCGCATATCTTCATGCCTGACGTGTTCGTGTTTCCCGGCGGGCGGCGGGATGCCCGTGACTATGCCCTGCCCTATAGCGGCGATCTGCATCCAGCCGTCTGCGAAAGGCTGATCCGCGCCGCCTCCCGGCCATTGACGGTGTCAGGCGCGCGGGCACTGGCACTGGCTTCCATTCGCGAGTTGCATGAAGAAACGGGCCTGCGCTTCGGCAATATAGCAGGCGAGCCGCAGTCGCCCGACCTGTCGCGGCTGCGTTTCGTCGCACGCGCCATCACTCCGCCCGGCAGAATAAGACGTTACGATACGCGCTTCTTCTGTTGCTTTACCGATGAAGTTGGCGTCGATCCCTCTGCTATCAGCGATTCGGAAGAGCTGCTGGACCTGCAATGGCTTGACATTTATGACAATACCAGTCTGAACATGGCGCCGATTACGCGCATGGTTCTCGAAGATGTCACAAAGTTCATGATAGGTGATCATTCGTTACAATTCGAAAGCCCGGTGCGACAATATTTCGAGCGTCGCGGCATATTTATTCGTGGCTTTTTATAAAAGGTCTCCATGTCACATCCCAAATGCGACGCCGACGATATTCACTGGCCATCGCTTATTGCCGCCATATCCGCCATCAGTGCCGTTGGCATCGCCATCGGACTAGGACTGCCGCTTCTGAGCATCATTCTCGAAAAGCGCGGCATCTCATCCACGATGATTGGTCTCAACACCGCCATGGCAGGCGTAGCAGCGATGATGGCGGCTCCGGTGACCAGTCGGCTCGCGCATGAGTTCGGCGTGGCCCGTACCATGATGACGGCTGTCGTCATATCTGCCTTCAGTGCGCTGGGGTTTTATTTCGCAGATGCATTCTGGATGTGGTTTCCGCTGCGAATCGTCTTTCATGGCGCAACGACGATGCTGTTCATCCTCTCGGAGTTCTGGATCAACGCAGCAGCGCCACCCAAACGGCGCGGCTTTGTGCTGGGCATGTATGCCACCGGCATGGCCGTGGGCTTTGCCGGCGGGCCGTTGCTGTTCTCCGCGCTCGGCAGTGATGGAATAACCCCGTTCCTCGTCGGTTCCGCAATCATCTTGCTGGCCGCAATCCCGATCTATCTGGCGCGCCATGAAAGCCCGGACCTCGACGAAAAGCCGAACCACCATTTCGTTCGCTACATCTGGCTGGTGCCCATGGCGTCTGCAGCTGCCTTTGTCTACGGCTCGGTTCAGGCTGGCGGGCTTTCACTGTTTCCCGTCTATGCAACACGGGAAGGTTTCAGCGAATCGCAGGCTGCTCTGCTGCTGACTGTGATGGCCATTGGCAACATGGCGTTCCAGATCCCCATCGGCATGCTCTCCGACCGTATCAAGGACAGGCGCATACTCTTGGGGCTGATGGCGCTGACAGGCGTCATCGGCACGCTTGCGCTGCCTTTGCTGGTGGATAACTGGATCCTGCTGTCCTCGATGCTGCTGCTGTGGGGCGGCTGCGTATCTGGAATGTACACGGTGGGCCTGACCNATCTGGGTTCCCGCCTGACAGGCTCAGACCTTGTGGCGGCCAATGCTGCATTCATCTTCTGCTATGCCATCGGCACCATAGCGGGCCCGCAAACTGTCGGCATTTCCATGGATGTTGCCGGAACAGATGGTTTTGCATGGGCTTTGGCGACGTTTTTCGCTCTTTACGTGGTTCTTTCCATAGGCCGTTCGGTTTTCGGATCAAAACAGACTTGACTTTTCGGGCGCGATCCGTAGTTTCGCGCCAGATTTAGCCGGGGTCCAACAGGGCCGCGGACTCACTATTTGTTAAAGGCAGGACGACTATGGCGAAAGCTACAACAATCAAGATCAAGCTGCTGTCGACAGCCGACACCGGCACTTTCTACGTCACCACCAAGAACAGCCGTACGTTCACGGACAAGATGACAAAGACGAAGTACGATCCAGTCGTACGCAAGCACGTTGAATTCAAGGAAACGAAGATCAAGTAATTTCCTTCGCATAGCATGCAAAAAANCGCGCCCTTCGAGGCGCGTTTTTTGTTTGTATTCCATGTGCCGGGGCGCGTTGGAAATGCAACGTCAAGAACGCCTCCTGTAGAACGAGGTCGGGATGTTCAATACGAATTGAGCGGGAAACTAGAAAGTGGGTCGACCGGGACAGCACTGACAGTACGAGGAACCGTTCAATGCGTCGCCGATCGACCAGCCCCAAGACCCAGGAGATGCGGCGGACCTGAGCACCATGGGGTATTCAAACAGGTTGCTTTCCAAGACGGAAAGACATTACCCGAAGAACACCGCTTCCGCTTGCTTGCAACTGCCAAGGCACGCTGTAAGTGCAGAAGTTATCTTGTTGATGAAGTGTTGCGCAGCACCTGAATAAAATCAATAGACAGTTAATCGAATCAGTCTCAAAACTGCAAATATGGTTAAATATCCCGCGATGATACACAGATAGACATCAACCAGATCATAAAGATACATAATAGAGACTTGTAGAATTACTGGGAAAAGTAATTGGAATAAGAATTCATTTTATAAAACTCAGATAAACCCTAAAAAAAAANNCGAANTTCTGCACATCTTCGGTGCCTACGAAGATTTAAAATGCAAATTTATTCTATGATTCAGAAAGGACTGCCGCCACATAGTGATGAAAATTCAGGAATAACATTTGCCGATATCCACGCGAAAACATGTCATCCAAAACGCTATGGATAAACACCATTATTGTGAATAACTGTCAGGCAAACATAAGTCTCGGCAGAAGCCTATGCCGCTGAAGCGACGACGCGGTTGCGGCCAGCGCTTTTCGCTTCGTACATCGCCCGGTCTGCCTGTCGCATCAACTGCTCCGGCGTTTCAATCGAACTGGTGTTTGTGGCAATGCCGAGAGACGCCGTCAGGTGAAGTTCCCGGCCGGAGCGCAGAACGAACGGCTTGTCCTCGATGATAAAGCGCAGGCGCTCTGCGACGGATGCAGCCATCTCCATCGGGGTATCCGGCATGACGACGACGAACTCTTCACCACCGTAACGGCATGCGAGATCTGCACCACGTACGGTCGAGCGCAGCCGGGTCGCAAACTCGCGCAGGACCTCATCGCCAGCGTCATGGCCGTAGGTATCGTTGACGTGCTTGAACCGATCTATATCGGTGAGGCAGACGGACAAGGGCCGTTCACGCGTTGCGGCGCGGTTGAACAATATCTTCAGGTGATTATCGAGGTATCGCCGGTTGTTGAGGCCGGTCAGAGCGTCGATGACGGCCAGTTCCATCGTCTGATCGAGGTTTTCACGCAGCCTGTTGTTGAACCGCTTGCGTTTGATCTGCGTCAGCGTGCGCGCCACCAGCTCATTCGGGTCGACAGGACGAACGATGTAATCGTTGACGCCAAGCTCCAACGCACGAACAATCATCGCTTCATCGCCCTGCTCAGTGACCAGCAGCAAAGGCAGAAAACGCGTTCGCTCCAGTGAACGAAGCTGCGAGCAGAGCCGCAGGGGGTCGAAATTATCGAAGTTGGAGTTGACGATGACCATCTCATAGTCGTTTTCAGCGGCTTCGAACAAGGCCTCACTAGGCTCCGTCAACGCAAAGACCTCGGCAACCGGCTTCAGTGCCTTAATGATTCGCTCCTGCGAACTTGCACGACCATCGATCAGCAGCACACGACCCGGCTGCTCGATCTGGACGTCCTCGGAGATGGGATCGCCGACACCGATGGTTTTCGCGGTCTGCGCGCGCGTCCGCAACTCGTCGCTCATGGTTTTCAGCCGCACAAGACTTTTGACGCGGGAGATGAGTTGAAGGTCGTTGACGGGCTTGGTCAGAAAATCGTCAGCGCCAGCCTTCAATCCGCGCACGCGGTCTGCGGGCTGATCGAGCGCCGTGACCATTACAACGGGAATGTGTTCTGTCGCGGGATTGGCTTTCAGGCGTTCACACACCTCAAAGCCATCCATATCAGGCATCATGATATCTAGCAGGACGATATCGACCTGCTCGCTATTGCAAATGGCCAGAGCATTGGCACCATTGTCTGCGCAAAGAACGTCGAAGTATTCCGCCGACAACCGCGCCTCGAGCAGTTTCACATTCGTCGGGATATCATCAACGACCAGAATTCTCGCAGTCATTCGCCTAACCCTGCTTCACATGTCGCCAAGATAAGTTTTGATCGTCTCAATGAATTTCGGGACCGAAATAGGCTTGGAAACATAGGCTTCGCAACCGCCTTGACGGATCCGCTCCTCATCGCCCTTCATAGCAAACGCCGTGACCGCGATAACGGGAATAACATGAAGCTCGTCATCTTCCTTGAGCCACTTGGTCACTTCAAGGCCGGACACTTCCGGGAGCTGGATGTCCATGAGGATAAGATCGGGACGGTGTTTGCGCGCAAGTTCCAGCGCTTCCATGCCATTACGAGTCTGGATAGTGGTATAGCCAGACGCCTCGATCAGGTCGCGAAAGAGCTTCATATTCAGCTCATTGTCTTCAACTATCATGACCTGTTTGGGCATGGACCAGTCCTCGTTTCGCTTTGAAACCTATTCATGGACATATAGGGTGTCCGGGAACCGATTCCATTATCCCCTAGAACAGTACGCTAGTGAGATTTGGTTGAGAAATAGGTAACTTCAGTAAACAAATGTTGCACGATACGAAAAACAACAGGATTACCCCGAAAGATAGCCATGAAACGGCAATTGCCATACTTGGCTGGCTGGCAAGCGAGCCAGATATGCTTAGCCGTTTTCTGGCCCTGACAGGTCTTCAGCCCAACATGTTGCGACAGTCCGTCAACGACCCCGGTTTTCTAGCCGGCCTCACCGATTTCATCATGAGCCACGAACCGGACCTTATGGCATTTTGCGAAGCCACCGGCACAAAACCGGAAGACGTCGCCGCGGCATGGCACCACTTCTCCGGACCAGGGCTAGGTTCGGGCGAGTATTGACCCCAGATCTGCCCTTCGATCTATTGAGAGTAATTCAATAACATATTATGGTCGGAAACGTTCGCTTTTTGTTTCCGAGCCATGGCCCCTTCACTTTCGACCTATGATCCCGGTTTCTGCCGTGACTGTCTGGCTGGCCAGCCGGTTGGCTTAAGGCGTTGCCGCAAGTGTGGCAGCCCTCGCCTCGTCTACCATGACGAACTCTATGATCTTCCGATTGCCCATATCGATTGCGATGCGTTTTATGCTTCAGTCGAAAAACGAGACAATCCCGCGCTTGCCGACAAGCCGGTGATCATTGGGGGCGGCAAGCGAGGTGTTGTTTCGACCGCATGTTATATCGCCCGTATTCATGGCGTTCGCTCCGCTATGCCGATGTTCAAGGCCTTGGAGGCATGTCCGCAGGCGGTGGTCGTAAAGCCGGACATGGAGAAATACGTTCGTGTGGGGCGTGAAATTCGCACCATGATGCAGGATTTGACACCGCTGGTTCAGCCCATTTCGATCGATGAGGCATTTCTCGACCTGTCCGGGACGGAACGGCTGCACCACGACCCACCTGCCCGCGTTCTTGCCAGCTTCGCCCGGCGCGTAGAAAAGGAAATAGGCATTACCGTTTCGGTCGGGCTTTCCTATTGCAAGTTTCTGGCAAAGGTCGCTTCCGACCTGCAAAAGCCACGCGGGTTTTCCGTCATCGGCGAGAAGGAGGCGATGTCCTTTCTCGGCTCCCGCCCTGTCACGACCATATGGGGCGTGGGAAAAGCCTTTGCAGCGACGCTGGAAGCGGATGGCATTCGCACGATTTCACAGTTGCAGGAGATGCAGGAAAACGACCTGATGCGCCGCTACGGCTCCATGGGCCAGCGCCTGTTTCGGCTGTCGCGGGGCATAGACGACCGCGACGTCCACACAAATGATCCCGCCAAAAGCGTGTCTTCCGAAACGACTTTCTTCAACGATATATCTCGTTACGAAGACCTGGTGCCGATCCTGCGTTCGCTTTCGGAAAAGGTAGCCTGGCGGCTGAAGAAGAACATGGTTGCCGGTCATACCGTGGTTTTGAAGCTAAAAACTGCCGATTTCAAATCCCGAACCCGCAACAAGCGTCTGGAAGACCCGACCCAGTTGGCCGACAGAATATTCAGAAGTGGCATCTCGCTTCTGGAGAAAGAAACCGATGGCACGAAGTTCCGGCTGATCGGTATCGGCGTCACGGATCTGTGCGACCCCGGTCTCGCCGACCCACCTGACCTTGTCGACAAAAACGCAGGCCGCCGCGCCGCCGCGGAAGCCGCGATGGACAAGCTGCGCGACAAGTTCGGCAAGGGAGCGGTGGAAACCGGCTACACATTCGGCACAAAAAANTAAGCGCCTTACCAGCGTTGTGACCGATATTTAAAAGTTTCCTTAAATCCCACCAGCTATTGTCATGAAACTTGCCCTTAAGGCTCCCGTGCCTGCCGCTTCTGGAGGCATGTTTTGTATTGCGTTGGAGTGAACATGATGTTGCGCGCGTTTGTGGGAGCTTGCCTCCTTTCGACTTCCGTTCTGGTGCAGTCGGCCCTTGCTGGCGATGCGCGCAGCATGCAGATCATCGTTTCCAAGAGCGAACAAACGCTTAGCCTCTATGAGGATGGCGCATTGATTGCGACGTCCAAAGTCTCAACCGGTAAGCCGGGACACGAGACGCCGAGCGGCATTTTCTCCATTCTGGACAAGAAGAAATATCACGAATCCAACATCTATTCCGCCGCGCCCATGCCGTTCATGCAGCGGCTGACATGGTCCGGCATCGCACTGCACGAGGGGCGCGTCCCGAATTATCCAGCGTCGCACGGCTGTATTCGCCTGCCCGCGAAATTTGCGACATCGCTTTACGGCATGACGGCGCGTGGCGTGCATGTCATTGTTTCCAATGACGATGTGACCCTACAGACCATCAACCACCCGAACCTCCTGCAGCCCAGCGGTAAGCCCAAGGACGTCCTGATGCTGTCTGACGTCGAGCTCCGCCCCGCCAATTTCGATTCGTCGTTGAAGTTGGTGGAAGTCGCCGTCAACCAGACCACCAGTGCCATCAAGCCGAAGGTTGTGCGCGAAGCGGAGGGATCGCCTCTGCGTATCCTTATCACCCGTCGCGGCGACCGCGAAANGATCATGGACGTGCAGCGTCTGTTGACGGCAATCGGATTCGATGCCGGTGTGCCGGATGGTCATGCCGGTGAGATGACCGTCAGCGCCATCAATGGTTTCAAGCGCTGGAAATCGCTCAAGACAACCGGACCGCTTCTAACGGACAGTTTTGTCGATGCTCTCTATGCGTCAGCAGGCGCAGACGCCGCACCGAACGGGCAGATCATGGTGCGGCAGGACTTCAAACCGCTGCTTGAAGCGCCGATTCATATCAAGGAGCCGCAAATCGCGCTCGGCACCCATTTCTTCGAAGTTATCGACATGGACCGCGAGCATGGCAAGGCGCAGTGGAACGGATTGACGCTGGACAACTATCTGCCGGCGTCTGCAAAAANGCGCCTTGGCATTGAGACAGAAGACACAACTGGTGCCTACGACCAATTGAGCGCAGTTCTGGACCGTATCGAGATTCCGGCGGACGTGCGACGGCAATTGGAGGCGGCGCTGACAACCGGCAGCTCCATTACTGTTTCTGATCTCAGCCACGGGCAGGAAACCGGAGACGGGACAGATTTCATCACCATCACCCGCGACCGGTCCTGAATAACCTCATGCCGTGTAAGGACGTCTATTGAAGGTCTTGAGCATATCGATGAATGCGCGCAAGGGGGCTGGAACATGGCGGTTGCGCGGATAGTACAGCATCAATCCTGGGATTGGCGGACACCAATCTTCAAGGACCATGACAAGTCGACCTGATGCCAGAAACGTTTTNGCGAAACTTTCCGGGACATAGGCGATGCCCATACCATCCAGTGCGGCCTCGACGATGAGATCACTATCATCCAGCGTCAACATGCCGGGCACATCGACCGCAATTTCCTGTCCATGGCGTGCAAACTCCCAGCGGTAACGTTTTCCGCTGGGCAATCTCTGGCGAACGCACATGTGCTGACGAAGATCGTCTGGAGTGGTGAGCGATGGGCGGCCCTTTAGATAGTGTGGCGAAGCAACCGCCACGAAACGGATGTCCCCACCAATTCTGATGGCGACCATATCCTGCGGCACGGCCTCGCCTAGCCGGATACCTGCATCGAAGCCCTGCTCGACAATATCCACAAGCCGCCCTTCGGACACGAGATCGACCTCTATTTCCGGGTAGGCAGCCAGAAATTTCGGAATGATGGCGGTAAGCAAAAGTCTCACCGCGGCCTTGTTGGCGTTGATTCTCAAAACGCCGCTGGGTACGCCGCGTGCTTCGGCCAGTGACTCCAGCATCTTATCGAAATTTTCCAGAACGGGGCTCATCCGGGCGAGCAAATCTGCTCCAGCACTGGTGAGCGAGACACTACGTGTCGTTCTGTTCAGCAAACGAATGCCGAGATTTTGTTCGAGTGCGATCAGCGTGTGGCTGACTGCCGAGCGCGAAAGCCCAAGGTTTTCTGCCGCTTTACGAAAGCTGCGGTGTTCAGCAACGGCGGCAAACGCCGCAAGGTCATTCAGGCTTGGCCGGTACATTGGTGCAAAACTTTCACTGACGTATGCAACATTGGATAGCTTATAACACCTATGAATTCTGAATAGATAGGACGTGCAACAGAAGGAGCACTTCCATGACGAAAACCTGGTTCATCACTGGCGCATCATCCGGCCTCGGTCTGGATATGACAACGCGGCTACTGGCACGGGGCGACCGTGTTCTCGGCACGGCCCGAAACACGGCTGCGCTAGCAGATCTTCAACGGAAATACAGCGACGCACTTATCGTTAAAAAGCTGGAACTGACGGATGCCGTTGCTATCAAGACAACGATGGACGAAGCCTTCGCGACGCTTGGAACGATAGACGTGATCGTCAGCAATGCGGGTTACGGTCTTTTCGGTGCGGCGGAAGAGTTGACGGACACGCAGATCGAGCACCAGATCGCCACCAATCTCACCGGCTCCATCCACCTCATCCGCGCAGCGCTGCCACACCTGCGCCGTCAAGGGGGAGGCCGATTCATTCAGGTTTCATCCGAGGGAGGTCAGATTTCCTATCCCAATTTCAGCGCTTACGATCGTGTCCCAGGACGTGGTGTAGCTGGGTTTCATAGCCATCGGTGTTTTCCGGTAGGGTCGGGTTGCTTATAA
>NZ_PGEL01000005.1 GCF_002896715.1 Agrobacterium bohemicum | reverse complement strand
GGTAATCCCCCCGCAAACTAACCGGGTTTAAAAGTAGAATTTTCTCACAATGATTTTGGAGAAGATTCGGATGAAGACATCACGATTTAGCGACGCGCAGGTTATGGCAATTCTGAAGCAGGCGGAGGACGGCATTCCGGTTGCGCAGCTTTGCCGGGAGCATGGCATGAGCGATGCTAGCTTTTACAAGTGGCGAGCAAAGTTCGGCGGCATGGACGCGTCCATGGTTTCGCAAATGAAGAGCATGGAAGACGAGAACCGTCGGCTGAAGAAGATGTATGCCGAGCTGAGCATGCAAANCGATCTCCTGAAGGAAGCTCTTGGAAAAAAGCGCTGAGGCTGTCTCAGCGTAAGGAGATGGCCATGCAAGCCGTTCAAGATCATAAGGTGAGCGTGGCGCTCGCGTGTCGGACGTTCTCGATCAGCGAGACGTGCTACCGCTATGGACGCAAGCTTGGCAGCGAGAACGAAGATATTGCCGACTGGCTGCTGCGTCTGACGACAGCCCGGAAGGCGTGGGGTTTCGGCCTGTGCTTCCTTTATCTGCGTAACATCAAAGGCTTCGGCTGGAACCACAAAAGGGTTTACCGTATCTATCGTGATCTGGAATTGAATCTGAGGATCAAGCCCAGGAAGCGCCTGGTGCGGGAACGACCGGAGCCACTGGCTGTGCCCGAACAGCCCAACCAGACCTGGTCGATGGACTTCATGGCCGATCAGCTTTCCGATGGTCGCTCGTTCCGGACTTTGAACGTCATTGACGACTTCAACCGGGAGGGGCTCGGGATCGAGGTGGACTTCTCGTTGCCAGCCGAGCGGGTTGTTCGATCTCTGAACCGGATCATCGAATGGCGCGGAAAACCGGGTATCATACGGGTGGACAACGGCCCGGAATACATCAGCGGCACGCTTTTGGCATGGGCCGAGAAACGAAACATCATCATCGCTCATATCCAGCCGGGCAAGCCGCAGCAAAACGCCTATATCGAGCGGTACAATCGCACGGTCAGGCATGAATGGCTGGGATGCTTCATGTTTGATACTATCACGGAGGTGCAGGATCACGCCACACGATGGCTCTGGACATACAACAATGATCGACCCAATATGGCCATCGGCGGCATCACGCCGAGGCAAAAACTGAAAATGGCAGCATGAATTCTACTGCTGAGCCCCGTTAAAAACGGGGGGATTACCGA
>NZ_PGEL01000004.1 GCF_002896715.1 Agrobacterium bohemicum | reverse complement strand
TGGAGTGCACCCCATTTCACCGGACAGGTCGGCTAGGTTGATTTAGCTCTGATGAACTGCCGAGGGGAAGCCATCTTGAGCGCGGAATGGGGATGGATTTCGTTGTAGTCCTCGATCCATCCGTCGATGAGCCGGAGCGCTGTTTGGGCGTCCGGTAGAGCTGATATCCGAATATAGTCGCGCTTCAACGTTTTGACGAAAGCTTCCGACATGCCGTTCGACTGCGGGCTGGCGACCGGCGTGAAGCAAGGTATCAGATTGAGTGCCTGGGCAAATATCCTCGTGTCCCGCGCTGTGTAAGCCGAGCCATTGTCAGAGAGATGCTCGATAGCATTCGGGGCTCGGGTTGCGCGGAAGCGTTTCTCGACTGCCTCCAACATCATGTCGCGCACGTCAGAGCCGGAGATGCCTGCATTGGCGACTGCCGTCCAAGCGATGATCTCGCGGTCGAAGGCGTCGATGATGAAGGCGAGACGGATGACCTCGCCATTCCAACAGGTGAACTCCAGACCGTCCGAGCACCAGCGCAGGTTAGAGCGCATGACCATGACCTTGCCATCATGGATGCGGCCTTTGCGAACGGCCGTATGTTTCTCCAGCAGCATGGCATGGTTGCCCATGATCCGATGAACCCGTTTGGCGTTGACGACAGGCTGATCGGCGGCTCGCCTTTCGCGATTGAGCAGCGCGGCGATCCGCCGATAGCCATAGGTTGGCCTTTGATCCACCAGCCTGCGAATGGTGGGTAGAAGCTCTGCATCCTCAGCCTTGTAGTAGGCTCCGCGTGGCTTTGATCTGCCTTTCAACCGCTCGACAAGGTTCGAGCGGGAGATGCCCAGCGTGTCGGCGACGGCCTTCATCGCGAACCGTCCTTCGGCAACAAGATCGGCCGCGATATCCGTTTTTTNGAGTCCGCTTTGGAAAGGGCTTCGCGGAGGATTTCGACCTCCATCGTCTTACGGCCGAGCATGCGCTCCAGCTCCCGAACGCGATCCTCCAGTTTCTTCACTTCAGAATTCCCGACAACCGGCTCGTCAGAATCCACGGCTGCAGCACCTCCCTCACTCAATAGCCTGCGCCATCGATACAGCAGATTGGGCGCAACGCCATGGCGGCGAGCGGTCGATGATACCGTCTCGCCAGGTTCAAAACTCTGCTCAATAATTGTCAGCTTCTGCTCGGTTGTCCACCGCCTGCGGCGCACATCTCCCGTCAGCAATTCAACGTGTCGATACTCGTTAGACATAAGCCTGTCCTCAAGCCTGTGCTTGAGCCTTTCTGCTTATGCCGACTGTCCGGTCGAAATGGGGTGCAGTTCA
>NZ_PGEL01000003.1 GCF_002896715.1 Agrobacterium bohemicum | reverse complement strand
TGAACCGCGCCGGGTTTGCCGGAGGCTCCAACTTCTGAGAAAGTGGAGTCACCATGAGCAAGACAACGAACAAGTTTTCACCTGAAGTCCGCAACCGTGCCATCCGTATGGTGCTGGATCACGAAGCCGAGCATCCATCACGCTGGGCTGCCGTTTCATCTATTGCGGCCAAGATCGGCTGCGCGCCAGCCACGCTGCACGAATGGGTCAAGAAGACCGAGGTCGACACCGGCAAACGAGCAGGTCTGCCGAGCGACGTGGCCGAGAAGATGAAGGCTCTGGAGCGTGAGAACCGAGAACTTCGCCAGGCCAACGAGATTCTGCGCAAGGCGTCGGCCTATTTCGCGATGGCGGAGCTCGACCGCCCCTTCAAGCGATGATCTCGTTCATCGACGAACACCGTGGCGTGTTCGGGGTCGAGCCGATCTGCAGCCTACTGCCGATTGCCCCATCAACCTACTACGAGAACGTCGCCAAGCGACTGGACGTGGATCGCCTGTCGATCCGTGCCCGCAGCGATATCAGCCTGAAGATCGAGATACGTCGTGTCTTCGAGCAGAATTTCCGCGTCTATGGCGTTCGCAAGGTCTGGCGGCAATTGAAGCGTGAAGGTTTTGACGTCGCCCGCTGCACTGTCGCCAGACTTATGAGGTCGATGAGCCTGCAGGGGATCATTCGAGGAAAGCCGGTCCGCACGACATTCCCGGACAAAACGGCCCCGAGCCCGCTTGACCGGGTTAACCGCCAGTTCAAAGCCCCAGCACCAAACAGGCTGTGGGTTTCGGACTTCACCTATGTCGCCACCTGGCAGGGTTTCGTCTACGTGGCCTTTGTCATCGACGTCTTCGCTCGTCGCATCATCGGCTGGCGGGCAAGCCGGACAGCACATGCGAGCTTCGTCCTCGATGCGCTGGAGCAGGCACTTCATGATCGGCGTCCCGCTCATGGCGGCGGCCTCGTGCATCACTCGGATCGCGGCGTTCAATACGTGTCCATTCGGTATTCCGAGCGATTGGCAGAAGCTGGCATCGAGCCGTCTGTCGGAAGCATCGGCGACAGTTACGACAATGCCCTCGCCGAAACGATCAACGGTCTTTACAAGGCCGAGGTCATCCATCGACGCGGGCCATGGAGGAACTTCGAAGCGGTCGAATTCGCCACCCTGGAATGGGTAGACTGGTTCAATCACCGACGCCTCCTGGAACCCATCGGAAACATACCGCCAGCCGAAGCCGAGGATCAATACTACGCCATGCTGGACGAACCAGCCATGGCCGCATAACTTAAACGAAATGGCCTCCGGCAAACCCGGCGCGGTTCA
>NZ_PGEL01000029.1 GCF_002896715.1 Agrobacterium bohemicum | reverse complement strand
TCGCAAACGCGAACGTATTCCATTGGTTCTGGCTCAGCAGCGACGATAGCGTCGGCAGCCTGTGCGCCAGATACTGCTGCGAGAGCTGCAGCGGAGCCGATCAAAAGGCTCTTAATGTTCATGGTGACCTCCAAGTCAATTCGTAGGAAACAGCGGGTGGGATGATGCTGTCCTTGAGGTGGATTAAANCCATAACGGTCGAGTCGCGCAATCTTGAACAGGCTGATTTNGCATCAATGACGAACTGTTGCCGCCATGCTGTTGCAACTTGGACACAAATCGACCGCAACTGGGTCGAAGTGTTAATGATGCCTTAAAGGCTATCGACCGAAAAANCTTTTATCGGCGTGACCGGATCATCAACAAAAANCAAAAAACCCGGCTCGAAAGCCGGGTTTTCCATCACTAACCAAAGTTAGATCAGATTAGAATGTGCGCTGAAGGCGAACGAAACCGTTAACCTGGTCGTCGCGACCATCTTCGTCGTAGTAGTTAACTGCGATCTTTGTGGAGAGGCCCTGTGTGATTTTGTAATCAACAGTTACGCCAGCCTGCCATGCGTCACGGTTCGAGAAGTCATCACCGCGACGAGCTGTGCCCGTAGGTACGAACGCTGTACCAGCAGCATTGAGGCCGCCGAGAACGATCGTATCAGCAACGCTACCGAAGTACTGGCCGCCTGGAGTGATTGTCAGCTTGTCAGTTGCCTTGATTGCGTATTCAGCAGCAACAGCCCATTCAGAGTTTGCATAGTAAGCGTTACCGCCGGAAGCCCAAATACCAGCAAGACCAAGGGTACCTGGACCAATGTCAGCAGTACCGATCAGGCGAACAGCGCCCTCTTCCTGGTCCACATCGTAAGAGCCGATCAGCTGAAGTGTTGCGCCGCCGAGCTTCGCACCAACGCCAGCCGTAACACCTACGTTGTTGTCAGCTTCCTGTGTGAATACGCCGAATGTGCCAGCAGGAACCGTAACGGTACCAGCAAAGTTAGCCAGCTGCGAGTTCACGCCTTCAAGTTCGTCAACCGAAATGCCAGCCCAGAAAGAGCCTGCATCGTAGGTGTAGCGAATGGAGTTGAAGAGAGCGTTCGTGGAGAGAACGTCGGACTCACCAGAGAGACCATCATCCCACCAGCTGTAGAACTTACCGACCTTCAGGCCGCCGAGTTCGATGAACGCCTGGTCAACGAATACGGAAGAAGAAGCAGAAGAACCGTTGTCAGCATTGCCACGGAAGCCGATGAAGCCACGCAGAGCGCCGAGCTCGGTGTCTGTCTTTGTGTCAACTTCGAACTGAGCGCGTGTGAACGAATCCCAGTCAGAAGTGCCAGAAAGGTCACG
>NZ_PGEL01000007.1 GCF_002896715.1 Agrobacterium bohemicum | reverse complement strand
GATCGTGTCCCGCAGCGTGGTGTAGCTTATGACATCCACGGCGTATTCCGGGCTTGGCCGGATGATTGTCAGCGTGCCACAGCAGGCAAGCTGATGAGCGGATCATCGCTCATTTGCCCGATGGTTTCCAGCGTCATGTATCGAGCCCGTTGAACGGCCCACTCATCGTTCTGTTCGAGCAGCAACGCGCCGACGAGCCGGATGATCGCATCATCGTTAGGAAATATGCCGACGACCTCGGTGCGTCGCTTGATTTCGCCGTTGAGGCGCTCGATGGGATTGGTCGAGTGGAGCTTGGCCCAATGCTGCTTTGGAAAGGTCATGTAGGCCAGCACATCGTTCTCGGCCTCGTCCATGAGGTTGGCGAGCTTGGGAACCTTCGGTCTGATCTGATCGGCAACGCTGCGCCACTGGGTGCTTGCTGCCTCTGGCGTCTCCTGGGCAAACGCCGTGGCGATGAAGGCGGAGACGACACGCCGCCCGCTCTTTCCGGCATGGGCCAGGGCATTGCGCATGAAGTGAACCCGGCAACGCTGCCAGGTCGCATTCAGCACTTTGCTGACCGCAATCTTGATGCTCTCATGGGCGTCGGAGACGACGAGCTTTACACCTCTCAACCCCCGGCGGGACAATTTGCGCAGGAACTCGGTCCAGATCGGCTCGGCCTCGGATGTGCCGATCTCCAGACCAAGCACCTCACGGCGTCCATCGGCATTGACGCCGACGGCAATAATAGCGGCGACCGAGACGATACGGCCGCCGCGCCTGACTTTGAGATAAGTGGCATCGATCCAGAGGTATGGCCATTCGCCCTCGATGGGTCGGTCGAGGAAGGCTTTGACCTTGTCGTCTATTTCCTCGCAAAGCCGTGAGACCTGACTTTTGGAGATGCCCGACATGCCCATGGCTTTCACAAGATCGTCGACGNAGCGCGTCGAGATGCCTTGGATATAAGCTTCCTGGATGACCGCCGTCAGGGCCTTCTCCGCCATACGGCGCGGCTCAAGGAAGCTCGGGAAATAACTGCCTGTGCGAAGCTTGGGAATGCGAAGCTCGACGGTGCCCGCCCGTGTCTCCCAATCCCGGTCGCGATAGCCGTTGCGCTGGGCCAGTCGAAAGCCATTCTTCTCGCCGTATCCCGCGCCTGTCTTTGTGCCGACCTCCAGCGCCATAAGCCTCTCGGCGGCAAAGCCGATCATATCCCGCAGCAAATCGGCGTCGGCGCTCTTCTCAACGAGTGAGCGTAGGTTCATCATGTCGTCGGTCATCGGTGGTGTCCTTCAGGTTGGTTATAAGCAACCCGACCCTACCGGAAAACACCGATGGCTATGAANCCCAGCTACACCACGTCCTGGGACACGATC
>NZ_PGEL01000030.1 GCF_002896715.1 Agrobacterium bohemicum | reverse complement strand
GCTCCGACAGCTTCACCTACACCGCCACAAACCCCGCTGGCACCTCCGCACCAGCAACGGTCACCATCACAATAACACCACCTGTTCCGGAGATCACGGGTATCACTCCCAGTGCTGGCACCTCTGAAGGTGGAGAGCCGATCACAATCTCCGGCTCGGGTTTAACCGGGGCTACCGGAGTGACCATTGGCGGGTATGCCGCAACAAATGTAATTGTGGTGAACGATACCGCCATCACTGTCGTGACACCGGCGACAATCGCAGGCTCGCATGATGTCGTTGTCTCGACGCCAAGCGGTCCTCTAACGTTGGCTGCGGCCTTTACATCCGCATCAAGTGTGTCCGCGCCACTGCCTGCGGCCATCTCTCCGACGTCCGGCTCGACTACCGGCGGCACGCTGGTAACAATCACAGGTGCGGGCTTCAGCAACGCTACAGGCGTTTATTTCGATGGGGTGCCCGCAGCAGGGTTCACGATCCATACGGATGGCCGGATCACCTCTACGACGCCAGCCCATGCAGCCGGTTTAATCGGATTTGAGATTACGTCGGCGGGCGGCGACGGTGGAATTACAGACAGCTATACTTACGTCGCTCCCGTTATTTCGTTTACCCCAGCGGCAGGTGCGTTGATCGCCGCGCAAGCTGCGGTCTCTTACAGCCAGACTTTTAGCGCGTCCGGTGCGGCGGCGCCCTATGCATTTGCCATAACCGGCGGTGCGCTGCCCGCAGGTCTCGATCTTTCTTCCGAAGGCGTACTCGAAGGCACCCCCACCGAAATTGGAAATGCGGCCTTCACCATAACAGTGACCGATGCCAACGGCGTACAGGACAATGCTACTTATAATCTGTCTGTTGGTGCGCCATCGATTGCACTCGACCCATCGACACTCTCTGGTGGAACTTATGGGGATGCCTATACTCATAGTTTTGTTGCCTCAGGCGGTAACGCACCTTACAGCTATAGCGTAACACCCAATGCGTTGCCTGCGGGCATGTCACTCTCTTCAGATGGTACTCTCTCCGGTACGCCAACAGTGGTGGGCATATTCAACTTTACCGTAACGGCTTCCGACAGCACCACGGGGTCGGGCGCACCTTTTAGTACCACTCAAGCTTATAGACTGACGATCAATAATGTTGCGCCGATCGCGGGTGATCGTTCCGTTGCCATCAACGCCAACAGTGCAGACAATGTGATTACGCTGAGCCTTTCGGGTGGCGCGGCGACCTCGGTTGCTGTTGCGACCCAGGCAACGAAGGGTGTCGCCACGGCATCCGGCACGGCGATAACCTACACTCCAAACCCGGGTTATTCCGGGGTCGACAGCTTCAGCTATACCGCCACCAATGATGCCGGTACCTCTGCATCCGCAACTGTCACGAT
>NZ_PGEL01000002.1 GCF_002896715.1 Agrobacterium bohemicum | reverse complement strand
TCGTCGCTAGCAGCGCCGCCGCCCTCGTCAGTGAGCGGACTTATAGAGGACACCCAACGACATAGTCAACAGTGCCCAACAAAGAAAATACAAAAATGTCGTAAGTAACTGGTTTTGTTCGGTGATTTTGGATCGTTCCAAATTTGGATCATTNGGACGTCAAAAATGACCTCAACGAACACCAGACTTATCGCGGGGAGTTTTCATGTGTCATTCTCGCTGAAGTTTGTTCCACGAATTTAAAATCTCTTACTTAGGCCAGCTTTAGCACCTGCTGCTTTTTCTCCGTCGCCATCGACATTAAAGAGAAGTGAGAAATCGAGGTTCCATTGCTCCGGCGTTTCCATACTCAGTCCTGCTGATAACGTTCCGAATGCGCCCGAGCCGTCTAGACCCGAGAAACCACCCGTGGCGCCGAGTTTGGGTACGAGTTTGGAACCGCTTTCCAAGGTAAACTGCCGTGCGATCTCTGCTCCGAAGCTGACGCGGAACTGCTCCGTAGTGAACCCGTCAAGGGTCAGCGCATCGTCCTGCTCGTTATCGACGGTGTAAGCATCCACGGTTTCTGAAAGGTAGAGTGCTCGCAGTTTCGGTGTCAGCACTGTCACTTCATCAAGATACCACTGGCCCTTGAGTGCAGTATCAACCATCCAGCGGCTCGTCTCGAATGTTCCATCCCAAAACGCCGTATCGATGTCGTTTGTCGAACCGCCATAAAGCAAGCTTGTATCCCAAAAGACGCCCTTACCGACTTCGAACGAGGCATAGGGGCCAGCAAACCAACCGTTACCGGTCAGCTCTGCGTCCTGGTCTGTTGGATCTGTCATTCGGTCGTAATGAACGGAGAGACCGATTAGAGCCTTGTCCGATAACAGGTAGTCTGCGCCAGCGGAAACCATCGCAAAACTGCCCCATCGATTGTCGTTTTGACTGCGGTTGTGAAGCAGAAAGGTGCCATCAATCCAGATGTTGAAAGGTATAAGCTGGCCGTCCGTGGCGACACCGTCCGCACCATCACGAGACGCCTCCAACTGGGCCAGACTTGTGGAGAAGCCCAGCGTCACACCTTTCCCGGAAGGGCGAAAACTTGTGGTCACGGGGACTGTGGAACCCTCCATTTNGCGTCTTTCCATTAGACCAGGCACAGAGATGCTGGACGCAATCAAATTTTGACGGGTCTTGACGAAACCGTTTACGAGACTGTCAATTTCGGTGGCAACGTCAGCTGGATCATATCCGAGTGAGTAGGTTACCGTTCCCTTACTACTACCAATACCACTGGTCAGGCTGAAGGTTATGACTACAGTCCCTGAATAGCCGGACGCAGGTGTGAACTTGAGATACCAGCCAACGGGCGAGATCGGCCCCACCTGGGCATAATCGCCCATCGTGATCGTCGCAGTTCCAGCATTTGACGGCTCGACCGAAACCAAGTTGGCGCTGTCGAATGGTCCTCCCGTTGCGCTCATATCAAGTCTGGCGTCAGGCGGTGAAGAGCCGTCTGGCACAACGATGGCTTGGTTCTGAACCCTAACGGTCCTTTCTTCCAGCTCCAACACGTAGGCGGCCAATGCGGTAGAATTGTTCGCATCCGCAACTTCGATCGTGAAGTTGTATTGGCCGTCAGTATTGTCATCAGCCGTGCCAGACAATTCGCCAGAAANGGAAAGTGTCAGTCCGCCTGGGAGGGCACCAGAAGCCAATCTGTAGCGGAGTGGTGCGATGCCACCTGTGGCCGTTACCTGCTGACCATACTTTNCCCCTGCCATTCCGTTTGGTAGGGCGCCAGCAGACGGAGAGAAACTGAAGCTCACGGCTGTTATTGTGATGGTGACCGTTGCTGGTGCGGAGGTGCCAGCGGGGTTTGTGGCGGTGTAGGTGAAGCTGTCGGAGCCCGAATAGCCTGTGTTCGGGGTGTAACTGATCAAGGTGCCGGAGGCTGTGGCCGTACCTTTCGTCGCTTGCGTATCAATTGCCACCGAGRCTGCTGCCCCTCCCGAGATAGCAATCGCGACTGCATTGTTCGAACTGTTTGCTGCAACCGTCTTAGACACGGCACCGGCAATCGGAAGCTGCTCGCTGATAGCAAGTGTATAACTCACGGAGCCGGACACACCGTTGACATCGGTGATATCAATCGTGAAGCTGGCGCTCCCCGTCGATGTCGGTGTGCCCGAGATTTCGCCAGTGGCTGCATCAACAGCCAAACCTGCGGGAAGCGCATCTCCGCTGGCGAGCACAAATGTGTAGGGAGCCATTCCATTCGATACG
>NZ_PGEL01000010.1 GCF_002896715.1 Agrobacterium bohemicum | reverse complement strand
GCATATCTACGGGTTGGCCGGAAATTAAATTTCGGGTCAATAATATATTTTTTCCACGCCCAATCGTTCCGCAATATATTTTTATATATGCAGCAAAACGAATTTAGTTTTTTATATATATTTACTGCTCAATTGCCAACGAAACCACCTTTCTCCTTGAGGATACAAATTCGCGTTCGCGGAACTCAATGAGCCCACGTTATGACCATTCTTTGCCCATCAAGCCAGAAAGCCGACGAGCCATTTCAACGGGACGCTGGAAGCTGCCTCGAAAATTGTATTCTATGTGGCAGCACCTCTCAGCGCCCCGATTATTCCATCATACGCTATGCCGACACACGGGCCCTGTGCGTCGGCTTAACTCCTGCCTGCTATCAATGCCGTTTGCTCACATTTCCCTTAGTGCCAACTCAACCCCATTCACCTGCCACCTTGCTCTCACCTGATCGAACCGGAAACAAACGTGATGGCTTGCGTCTTTCCATAACGATCATTCCTGCCTCACCTCCCACCTGGAGTACCAGCGTGGAAATCCATCGAAAAAGACCATAGCGGAATAATGTCTCTCGGTAAAGGCTTGTGTGATTATTTNCCTATTTTGGCTGCGGACGATAAAAGGGGGGNCATATGCGTCACGACCAAATGATACAGCCGGCTTTCGGCTTAAGGCTGCTATTGGCCCTAAGCGGACTTCGATTTCGCGAAACTGGACGAGCGAATGCTGTTTCTCCAGGCCGTGAGCAGCCTCTCAACATTTGCGTCGGCGCCGTCCTCAGACTGCAACTCTATGTCATACCGTTTGCCGACATGTATCGTCTCGAAATCCTTCTTGGCGCTGCCCATCGGTCGGTCACCTCTCGCGGCTTCACGCGCGACCAGAATTTCGAGCGGACAATGCACGGCGGCGAAGAAGACATCGTGCCCCGCCAGGAGACCGACAAGTTCTTCCAGCCACCCCTGGGTATCGAGAATATGTCAAGGATCAGATCATTACCTGCATCGGCGTATGCTTTCAGCGATCCATGGAATCCGGAGAAGAAAGCCATGCGGGAATCAGCCCAGCGGAAATCACCCCTCTTGAAGCGTTCAGTTGGAAGCACCCCAGCGTCGCGCAGATGATCAATGGATATGTGCCAGAATGGTTTCTCGATGCGTCTTTGCAGCGCTCTTGCAACGGTCGATTTGCCGCTACTTGACGCGCCATGAAGAAAGATAACATGTGCCATCCGTCATTCTCCCGGCTTTCCTGGACTGAGTAACGAAGGCATATGACACATCTATGACCGGTTCTGGCGCAACGCTGCCATGACGGCCATTGGCCCGAAGCGGTCATGCTGATCTGGGTACAAGTACGAAATAAGCATCCTCAACTGGATAATCGCTAATGTAATAAGATGCTTTGAATGCGCTTAATGACAGATCATCGGGACTCGGTGGAGACGAAGGCTCAAAATACCAGTTGTCATAGGTGTGACTGAAGTTCTTTCCAGGCCCGTTGAGGACATCCCCACCTAACAAANTGCATTTNGCGTCACGAAGTTTGCCAATCGCAACGAGAGCCTGCTCTTTGGTCAAGGCCCAGTTGGTACGACCAGGTCCCAGCCAGACACCCGTTGAGAGAATGGCATCAGCGTCTGCGGAATACACAATTGGCAACCCAGTCCCTCCTGTCGAACCGTTTAAACAAATACAAATTCCGGAGAAAGTGCAATGACCGTTTTTGGCGCAACGCTGCCGAGGCAGCAGTTGGCCCGAAGCGGACGGTTGCCATACTTGACGCGGAAGTTCACACTTCTAGTCTAGTGTGGATCGTGTGAATTGGAGGCCAGAGTATGCCAGCAGATATAATTGTCATCATGACCGTTCTGGCTCTCTACGCGGCCATCGTCATCAGTCCCGGGCCTAATTTTGCGCTGATTTCCCGCTTGGCCATCTCAGGGGCGAAGCGAACTTCTCTTGGCGCAACGCTCGGTCTCGCCTGTGCCGCAACCCTCTATGCGATCCTGAGCATGTCCGGCCTTGCCCTGTTGCTCACACGGATCGGCTGGTTGGCGGGCACGGTGCAGATCGCCGGAGGCCTGTTTCTGGTTTATCTTGGGATCAAGAGCTGGCTGCACGGCCCCACCCCGGAAGGCGTCGATGGCATTCCCTTGGCTCACGACAGCTTCGCACGGGGTCTACGGCTCGGCCTTCTTGTCAATCTCAGCAACCCCAAAGGGATTGCTTTTTTNATCAGCCTCTATGCCGCAACAATTCCGCCGGAAACTTCCACGCCAGCAAAGATTGCCATACTTTCCGGCGGTTTTGCCTTGGAAATTTTGTGGTATGGGCTGGTCGTCTGGCTGCTGTCCACCGGACCAGCGCGGGCCGCTTACAGGCGGTTCGGCGTCTGGATTGAGCGGATCATGGGAACGTTTCTCGTGCTGTTCGGTATCCACCTTATCTTGGAGAAGCGCGCATGACCGACAAATTAAACGAGCCGGAATGTGCCGTTCTCTGTTGGCTGGCGACGGTGGATTCCAGCAACAGACCGAACGTTTCTCCTAAGGAAATCTATGCCGAAACCGGATCAAACCGCCTTGTGATTGCCGATATTGCATCGGGGCGCAGTGTTAGGAATATTCGTGCAAATCCTGCCGTCTGTATCAGTCTGATTGACGTTTTTCTTCAGCGAGGGCGCAAGCTCGAAGGCATGGCCGAAATCATTGCCCCCGACCATCCTCATTTCACGACATTGGCTGCGCCGTTGCTGGCGAAGACACACGGCGCATTTCCGATACGCCATGTGATATCCGTCTTCATTGAACGGACCTCGCCCATCCTTGCTCCAAGCTATGTGTTTTATCCAGACCGAGGGGAGGCAGCGATCCGCGCGGATGCCTACCGCACCTACGCGGTTCAGCCGATATCGGAATGACCGCAATTGGCGCATTGCCGCCAACGCTGTATTTGGCCCGTAACTGACAACGAATGTCATGTAGCCGGAACGGGGCCGTGCTTTACAAAGGTCATTATGCACCAAGATGATCTACCCGTAACCGATGCGCTGATCCGTCAGCTCTTAGAGAGGCAAACGCCTCAGTGGACTAACTTGCCTGTGGATCGAGTCACGTCTTCCGGCACCGATAATGCGCTGTATCGCATTGGCGATGAATTGGTCCTTCGGATACCGCGAAGAAAAAGTGCGGCACTTCTGGTCTCAAAGGAACTGGACTGGTTACCTCATCTCGATGGCTTACCATTGATGACGCCATCACTCCGGTATCGTGGGCGCGTTGATCTTGGTTTGGATTGCGAGTTCGGGATATTCGATTGGATGGCGGGGAACATCGCCACCCCCGAAAACATCGCAGACGCCGAAGAGGCCGCAATCTCGTTGGCGAGCTTCTTGAAAGCCCTGCATGTGAAATCGACGGCAGACGCATCGATGGCAGGGCCAATCAACAATCTCAGGGGCATTCCCCTCACTGAGATGTCGGCTCGCACTCTTCCGGCTATTGACATCGTGTCGGATGAAATCGACGCAAAGGCGGCTGTTGAGCTTTGGAACGAGGCTCTTTCGGAGAGATATGACGCCCCACCGGTATGGCTGCATGGTGACCTCAAGGCAGACAATCTTCTGACCGTTGGTGGAAANCTGTCTGGGGTCATAGACTGGGGGCTGTCTGCCGTAGGAGACCCTGCTGCCGACTATGCAACCGCATGGTCGTGGGTGCAGCCATCTGCCCGAGAAGGATTTAGGAGCGTCCTGGGCTTGAGTGAGGGCGAATGGCTTCGCGGCAAAGCTTGGGCGTTGTATGGAGCGGTGATCGCCCTGAGCTATTATCGTGGCGGTAAAAACGAGCCGCTCTGTGAACAATGCCGACTCACGCTATCTCGGTTGGATTTGATGCTTTGACCGCTTATGGCGCAAAGCGGACGCTTGTATGCCAACCCACCTCAAGACCTACTCCGATCTTCTGTGCCGACCACAAATGCCGGATTAATGTCTACAAACGTATTCGAACCTCTAACCGCAGTACCGTGACCTCTTATCGTTAGCGAGTGGATGTATCTAAACGTTCTCGGTCATGGCTGAATGGCCTTATAAAGGAGATCGTAATGCGGGCGAAACTTGTCGCTTAATATAAACAACTCAGCACTAGAATTCTCTGCAGAGCATTCTTTGTATTTGCAGTAGTAGGCTCTGCACATAGGTTGAGCGACGCCATTGGGGTAATTGTCCTTAAAAAACATGTGCTTGTATGGCGCGTCATTGAAACTTGGAGCTGAGGGGCCATAATCACAAAAATATGGCGTCTGCTCAAANGAGAGTTTCATCTCTTTKGGAAAAAGATCGAAANGAGACCGGTGACAGGCTGCGTCAAGACCACATGCCCACACTGACAAGCGAAAAGCCTCATATGCGGACGCAATAGAGTTGGAGCCAGACGGGTAATCCCCCCGCAAACTAACCGGGTTTAAAAGTAGAATTTTCTCACAATGATTTTGGAGAAGATTCGGATGAAGA
>NZ_PGEL01000009.1 GCF_002896715.1 Agrobacterium bohemicum | reverse complement strand
TGGCAAATCCACCATGCTGGCGGCAGCCCGCGACGCCTGGGAGCACCAAGGGTTTACCGTTCATGGCGGCGCCCTTGCCGGAAAGGCAGCCGAAGGTTTGACGCAATCATCCGGCATTGCGGCACGCACTTTGGCATCATGGGAGTATGGCTGGAACAAAGGCAAAGGTGAACTTCAGCGCGGCGACATCCTTGTCATCGACGAGGCCGGCATGGTGGGAAGCCGACAGCTTGCGCGGATCGTGTCGCAGGTCGAAAAGCGAGGTGCCAAACTCGTTCTGGTTGGCGATCACGAACAGCTTCAGGCGATCGGTGCGGGCTCGCCGTTCCGGGCGATAGCCGAGCGCATCGGTTCGGTCGAGCTTTCTGACATTCGTCGACAGACACAGGAGTGGCAGCGGCAGGCGTCGGTGGCGTTTGCCACCCATCGCACCGGTGTTGGACTGGCGGCTTACGCTGAACAGGGCAGCGTCCAATTTGCCGATGACCGCGATAAGGCGCACGAACAACTCGTGGCTGACTATCTCGCTGATCGCCTCGACAATCCCAATGCTTCACGCATTGCCCTTGCCCATCGCCGCGTCGATGTTCGCGCCATCAATGACGGCATTCGAACCGCGCTGCAGGCGCAGGGGCTGCTTGCGAAAGGCAGTGGTCTGGGCGTCGGCGACGATGAAGCGTCGACCGTTCAAGTCGGGACGGGTCTTGCTGACAATGGAGATCGTGAGATCGTCTATCAGACCGTCAACGGCAAGCGTTCGTTCGCGCCCGGCGATCGCATTCTGCTTTNGGAAAACAACCGTGATCTCGCTGTGAAAAACGGCATGCTGGGAACCGTGGAGGCCGTCGAGCCGAACGCAATACATATGCGGCTCGACGGAGCTGCCAGCGGGCAAAACAATGCCCGTGTTCTCTCTCTACCCGTCAAAGATTACCAAANTTTTGATCATGGCTATGCGACCACCATTCACAAGGCACAAGGCGCCACCGTCGACCGTGCCTTCGTCATGGCATCCTCAACCATGGACCGGCATCTCACCTATGTGGCCATGACCCGTCATCGTCATCAGGCAAAGCTCTATGCCGGTCGCGATGACCTTACCGACATGAAGGAGATGGTGGCCAGCATGAGCCGGTCCGGTGCCAAGGAAACGACGCTTGATTACACAAACGCCTTTGCCGAACGACGTGGTTTGGACCTCAAGTCCGATAGTGACGACGACATAAAACTTGCACATGCTCCAACAGCCGTGCAGAAAATTTCCAGCCATGCCGGGCAACCGGTGGGCCAGGAGCAGGATCGGCCACACGATCGCAGGCAGGCTGACGAGGAGCCGGTCCACGATCTGGTCGGTCCTGCGTTCAACGCCGTCGGTTCCGAGCCCGATCTTGAGCATATCCAACCCGATCACGGCCAGCGTCTCGTCCCACCCGCAGACGTTCCCGCTCCACTCGTTCCCGCCATCACCCATTATGACCGCACCGTCGAAGACATCGCCCGCGAAAGGGCAAAGCCGTCCCTGGAGCACGACATGCAGGCCGTCCGCTCCGTCGGTCGTGAGGTCTACCTCGATCCTGAGCAGGCAGCAGCCAGGCTTCGTGCCGCCATTGTTGACACCGGCATTGAGGGGCACGCCCTGGCCAGATCACTCGTTGAGACCCCCGAGCAGTTCGGAGCCTTGCGCGGTAAAGTCGGGCTTCTCGGAGACAACAAGGAGCGCAAGCTTGCTCGCCATTACACACAGGCGCTTGGCAACCACGTGCTATCAGCGGCCAACACCTGGCAGCGTCGTTTGGAGGCAGAGCGCAAGTCAGAAACCTGGAAACGTCAGCGACAGGATATCGTCGAAGTCCCCGGTCTCACACCCCGAAGCCACGCCCTTCTGCAGCAGTTCGACAGCCTGCCCCTTGAAGACAGGCCGACAGTCTTTGCGCAACTCTGCGCCACGCCACACGGACAACAGGCCATCGTTGAGGCGCGGGCAATCGTCAACGCCCTTGAGCAACGCTTTGGCAGCGCCGACATGCGCACCCTGAAACCGGAGGCGCTACGGCTGGCTCCAGAGATGACCCACACACTCGATCAGATCAAAGATGTGGCCCGCATCGTCGAGCGGGTCCAACGGGCAGAACTCACCCGGCAGTACGAACTCAAACAGTCCCTGACGAAAAGCCTGGGCCTGAGGATGTGATGTCAGCCAGCAGAGCCAACCACGCATCATCGAGATTGGTCGCAGCCCAAAGCGTTTCCTGCCTCCCGCGATCGGATAGACCTATCAACAGGGATCTAGATCAGAAACCAGATCGCAATGGCCGCAACCATGCCAAGAGCCACGACCTGCCGCGCTATCGGCGCAACTCCAGGCCTGTATGACGCCGTCACAGGGACAGGCTCCCCAACTGACGGATAGCCCTCGTCGCTCACGGCTGAGGACACGACATCGGTCGTCGTGTCTGCTGTGGTGGCGTCAGAAACTGTCGCAGGCGACATTGCCGCCACGGCAACAACGTTTGCAGTCACCTCATCGGACTTGACCGTGACAGATACCTCGCAACCGGATCTGAGGGCGTCAACGGCGTGTTGGGCCGCCGCAGTGTCGTTATCGGCTTCTACGAGGGATGTATGCGTAACAAGAAAAANGGGCATCGCTTCCAGAACTGTTCGAACCAAACCATCATCAGCAAGAACGCCGATCTTTCCGCGACACCATTTTTACCCTGGGCCACGATTACTCATCGTCAGGTTGGTCAGGGAGTGGTTCAGCATCGGGCACGACCCTGCCCTCCTTTCGACCACCAAGAGACTGGATAAGATCCACAACCCGCTGGCGAATGCTGGCCTCGTCAATCGCCAGAAACGCCTTGGCCAACGCCGTGCTCTCTCATAAAGGCTCTTGGAATGGACGCAACCCTTGCAGAGCGCAAGGAGCTCGCTCACGAGCTCGGCCAAACAGGCGAGGCGACAGTTTTGCAGCGATGAATACATGGCTGCAAAGGCTTTGCTCAAGAAGCTGTCTGATGACGGCGGCAAGGTTCCGGCAAACTTCTGGACTGACTTAAGGATGTGCACAGGGACACCTTGCAACGCCAGGGTCTCTAAATTGACACGTTAGCGTTTGCGAATGAACCTTTCAACACCTCGAGGGTTATGTCTCCGAGCAAAAATCAGCTCTCAGTTTTGTTTTTGAGCCGCCGCGTGAAAAAGGCGGCGGCTCTTTTCAAGGAGACCCTCATGAACTCGATCATTTATCTGGTGGGACTAGTCGTCGTTGTCCTTTTTGTTCTCTCGCTTCTGGGGCTACGCTGATGGTTGATTCAACGTTGATCGAAANTCCCAACCGTAGCTACGTCGACTGGCCTGCAATTTTTGCCGGCACGGCGATAGCTTCCGGTTCCATGGCTGTCCTTACCGCATTCGCTGGTGGGCTTGGTCTGAACGCGATTTCTGCAGATAACGGCGGCGAGATCAGCACCACGTGGCTTGTTGTCACCGGACTTTTCGTCATCCTCTCAATGGTCGCATCATACATGCTTGGTGGTTACATCACCGGACGCATGAGGCGCCCAGCTGGATCAGCTGATCGAAACGAATTGACGACCCGAGACGGCATTAATGGGTTGGTTGTGTGGGGCATTGGTACGGTAATATCAGCCTTTTTGGCACTGAGCGTCGTATCGGGTAGTGTTAGGGCGGTCGGAAGTGCTGCTCAGACAGCTGTAGAAGCCACAGGCTCCGCCGTTGGTGGCGCAGCGCAAGGCGCGGGTCAGTTGGCCGGCGGTGTGGTTTCGGGCGCGGGTAATGCCCTCGGCGGAGTTGCTCAGGGTGCAGGTCAAGCCACTGCTCCAAGCATCGAGCAGTCTTTACCGCAAGGCCTTAAGACGAACCCGATCGACTATTTCACTGACACTTTGCTGCGGACTGACGCGCCTGCTCTCAACTCTGACCAAANCGGTGCTGACTTTCAGCGCCAAGCCGGCGGCATACTGAGCAACCTGCTTTCTACGGGCGAAATCTCTGATGCGGACAGGACGTGGCTGGCAAACCAGATTGCGGCTCGTACAGGCATTCCTCAGCCGGACGCGCAGACACGCGTGAATCAAACAGTGGGTCGTGTGCAGGCGGTTCGGACGGCAGCTCAGCAACGCGTTGACGAAGCCCAAAAGAAAGTCGACGAACTGACCGCACAGGCTGAAAAGGCCCTGCAGGATGCTAAAACTGCCGCTGCAGATGCCGCTGAAAAAGCACGCGTAACGGGCATCCTTACCGCGTTTCTTCTCGCGGCGTCTTCTCTTGTAGCGGCAGCAGCGGCATACATCGGCGCTGTTCACGGGGGACGTCACCGCGACGAGGGTCGTGTGTGGGGTGGCCTAGCTTATCGTAAGTAATCAGCACAGAATTTCCGGAAATGGGGAATTTTATGTTTNGACTAAAGGCCGGTGCGGTTCGCACCGGCCTTTTATGTGTTCCACACGACTGCAGTTGCCACGGCCTGTCCCAGTTGCCATCCAACGCCATCAATGATGCACAGGAAAGACATGAA
>NZ_PGEL01000006.1 GCF_002896715.1 Agrobacterium bohemicum | reverse complement strand
AAATGGTTATGGGCACTGAGAACAGATCAAGCCACGGGCAGGCGCTGCCGCGTGAACGGCGAAGCGTGCGTGTGTGGTGGCCGGGGTTTTTGACAGGATTGGATTGGGTGGTGGAGTGTATTTTTTCGTTTGCGGGTGTGGCTCACCCCCCTCTGCCCTGCCGGGCATCTCCCCCACAGGTGGGNAGATCGGCAAGACGCAAACACTTTGCCTTACATGCGACGTTCAAAATGGCCGAGGGCTATCCACATTCGATCTCCCCACCTGTGGGGGAGATGCCGGCAGGCAGAGGGGGNCGAACTTGCTCCGGCCGTCGCGATGTGTCGCCGCCACCTTCGACACCCCAAAAAATCCACTCATCCCCATTCCCAACCTCTTTAAACCAGCAAAATTTCGTACCATATCAACCTCACGGAGCGGAATGCCCGGCCTTTGGCCGAGCCTTATGCTTCAGGCGATAAAAACCTTATCGCAACGGGACTTGCCGCTTCAGGGAGTCTCAACCCTAACATTCCGTGCTGTGCCGAAGACGGGCAGGGCGGTACAAGGAGTTACGACATGAACATTGAGAAATATTCCGAACGGGTCCGTGGGTTTCTGCAATCTGCGCAGACCTATGCGCTTGCCGAAAATCACCAGCAATTCGCCGCCGAGCATGTGCTGAAAGTGCTGCTGGACGATGATCAGGGCATGGCCGCATCGCTCATCGAGCGCGCTGGCGGAAACGCCAAGGAAGCCCGCATCGCCAATGATGCAGCGCTGGGTAAGCTGCCGAAAGTCTCCGGCGGCAATGGCGGTCTCTCGCTGACGGCACCGCTGGCCAAGGTCTTTTCGACTGCCGAAGATGTCGCCAAAAAGGCTGGTGACAGCTTCGTCACCGTCGAACGCCTGCTGCAGNCGCTTGCCATTGAAACATCGGCCACGACATCCGCCTCCCTGAAAAAGGCTGGCGTCACCGCGCAGGCCCTCAATCAGGTCATCAACGATATCCGAAAGGGCCGCACCGCGGATGGTGCCAACGCCGAGCAGGGTTTCGATGCGCTGAAGAAATTCGCCCGTGATCTGACCGCAGATGCACGCGACGGCAAGCTCGACCCCGTGATTGGTCGCGATGACGAAATCCGTCGCACCATGCAGGTTCTGTCGCGGCGCACCAAGAACAATCCCGTGCTGATCGGTGAACCCGGTGTCGGTAAAACGGCGATTGCCGAAGGTCTGGCGATCCGCATCATCAATGGCGACGTGCCGGAAAGCCTGAAAGACAAGAAGCTGATGGCGCTCGATATGGGTGCGCTGATTGCCGGTGCGAAATATCGCGGTGAGTTCGAGGAGCGTCTGAAGGCGGTGCTGAACGAAGTTCAGGCCGAAGCTGGCGGCATCATTCTGTTCATCGATGAAATGCACACGCTTGTCGGCGCGGGCAAGGCGGATGGCGCGATGGATGCGTCCAATCTGCTGAAACCGGCTCTGGCCCGTGGCGAGTTGCATTGCGTTGGCGCAACCACGCTCGATGAATATCGCAAGCATGTGGAAAAGGACCCGGCGCTTGCCCGTCGTTTCCAGCCGGTGCTGGTGGATGAGCCGACCGTGGAAGACACGATCTCCATTTNGCGCGGTCTGAAGGAAAAATACGAACAGCATCACAAGGTCCGCATCTCGGATTCGGCTCTCGTGGCGGCTGCAACGCTTTCCAACCGCTATATCACCGACCGCTTCCTGCCGGACAAGGCCATCGACCTGATGGACGAAGCCGCATCGCGGCTGCGTATGCAGGTGGATTCGAAGCCGGAAGAGCTGGATGAACTCGACCGTCGCATCATGCAGCTCAAAATCGAGCGTGAAGCCTTGAAGCAGGAGACCGATGCGTCTTCCGCAGACCGTTTGAAGCGGCTTGAGGATGAGCTGACCGATACGGAAGAAAAAGCTGATGCCCTGACCGCCCGCTGGCAGTCGGAAANGCAGAAGCTTGGCCATGCTGCCGACCTGAAAAAGCAGCTGGAAGATGCACGCAACGAACTGGCCATTGCCCAGCGTGGCGGGCAGTTCCAGCGCGCCGGCGAATTGACCTATGGCATCATTCCCGGTCTCGAAAAGGAACTGGCTGCCGCTGAAGAACGCGATAGCAGCGGTGCCGGTTCGATGGTGCAGGAAGTGGTGACAGCGGACAATATCGCACAGGTCATTTCCCGCTGGACCGGCATTCCCGTCGACCGCATGCTGGAAGGCCAGCGCGAAAAGCTGCTGCGTATGGAAGACGATCTCGCCAAGTCCGTCGTCGGTCAGGGTGAGGCGGTTCAGGCCGTGTCGAAAGCGGTTCGCCGTGCGCGCGCTGGCTTGCAGGACCCCAACCGTCCAATCGGCTCCTTCATCTTTCTCGGCCCAACCGGGGTGGGCAAGACCGAGTTGACCAAGGCGCTGGCCCGCTTCCTGTTCGATGATGAGACGGCAATGGTTCGCCTCGACATGTCGGAATATATGGAGAAACACTCCGTAGCCCGGCTGATCGGCGCGCCCCCAGGCTATGTCGGTTATGAAGAAGGTGGTGCGCTGACGGAAGCCATCCGTCGTAGGCCCTATCAGGTCGTGTTGTTCGACGAGATCGAAAANGCACATCCTGATGTGTTCAATGTTCTGTTGCAGGTGCTTGACGATGGCCGTCTGACGGACGGGCAGGGCCGCACCGTCGATTTCAAGAACACCATCATCATCATGACTTCGAACCTCGGTTCCGAGTTCCTGACGCAGATGGGCGATCATGATCAGGTCGATTCCGTGCGCGAGCTGGTGATGGAGCGCGTCCGGTCGCATTTCCGGCCGGAATTCCTCAACCGTATCGATGACATCATCCTGTTCCATCGCCTGCATCGCAACGAGATGGGAGCGATTGTCGATATCCAGCTGAAGCGCCTCGTGTCGCTTCTCACGGATCGCAAGATCATTCTGGAACTGGACGAGGATGCGCGGATCTGGCTGGCTGACAAGGGTTACGACCCTGCTTACGGCGCCCGCCCGCTGAAGCGTGTCATCCAGAAATCCGTTCAGGACCGTCTCGCCGAGATGATCTTGGGTGGAGAAATCCCGGATGGCTCGCGCGTCAAGGTCACGTCGGGCACGGACCGGCTGCTGTTCAAGATCAAGCCGCTGCGTCCCGACGTCGAAACTGCCGACGCCGCATGATCAAACAAAAAGGGCTCCAGAAATGGAGCCCTTTCCCATAGTCCTCGAATGCGGGTCTACCGGCTTGCGACCTGATCCGGCTTGCCTTCGATGTTCAGCAAAGTGTCGATACGTTTTCTCTCGTCCGAAAAGCGCGCCAGTGCCTCGCCGGAAAGCGACTTTCCACCCGGCAGGCGCACCTTCATGGCATCGACCTTGGTGCCGTTGACGATCAATTCGTAATGCAGATGCGCACCGGTCGAAAGGCCGGTCGATCCGACATAGCCAATCACCTGGCCCTGTGTCACGCGGGCACCTTCGGTCACACCTTTGGCAATCGCATTCTGGTGATTATACGAGGAAACATAACCATTGGCATGGCGGATCAGCGTCTGGTTGCCGTAGCCGGAAGCCCACCCCGCCTTTTCGACCACGCCATTACCCGTCGCAATGATCGGCGTTCCCCGCGGCGCTGCCCAGTCCGTGCCGGTATGCATGCGGCTGAACCGCAGGACCGGGTGGCGGCGCATCCCGAAGCCGGACGTCATGCGACCGTTCGGGACAGGGTTGCGGATCAGGAACTGGCGGATGCTTTNGCCTTGACCATCAAAGTAATCGACGCTGCCATCATCTGGATTCTGGAAACGGTAGAAGCGGGTCTCGGTGTCGCCGAACTTGGCATTCACATACAGCAGTTCGGATTGATCTGTCGCCTTGCCATCAGGCCCTTCGACCGAGAAGAAAGCCTCCAGCGAATCCGACGGCTTCAGCTGTGCCTGAAANTCGACACTGCTCGCCAGAAGCTTCACCAGTTGCGCAACCATCGACTGGTTCATGCCATAGGTCAGCGCGGCCCGGTAAACACCGTCATACACCCGCGGCAAATCGCGGTTGGCCGTCAGTGGCGCGTTGCTGCTGTCGAACGCCGTGGCGATGGCATCCAGTTGTGGCGGTTCGCTGGCCTTGATGAATTTTTTGGTGTCGTTGGTGGCGACGGTCACGACATGTCTGGACTTGCGATAAAGACTGGCGCGCACGACATCGCTCTTCTCGTCGCTTTGCAAAATCCCGATACGCAACACGTCGCCGGCTTGAACGTCAGCCGACCCGTTCTCTGCACTCAAGGCATCCGCCGTTTGCTTGGCCTGCTCCTTGGAGTAGCCTGCGCCAAATAGGGTGGCCTCCATAGTCTGGGCCTGACGCACCGGAATGACGTCATCGGCATATTCCTGAACCTTGACGGTCGAGGTCTGCGGCGTGGAAACGGACATATTCTGTTCAACAACGCGGGCCGAAAGCCCTGCCGTCATATCCACGTCCTCAGTCGCCTCGAAGCGACGCGGATCAATATAGTAAAGAGCAGATAGCTGCTCATTGCCATCGGTCAGCATGGAACCGTTCGAACGGACCGCCTCTTCGACCTCATCGAAGCTCATGGCGGCAGCATAGGCAAACGGACTGTTTTTCGTCGGAAAAGCTACGGTCTTCAGACTGACCTCGGACTCAACTTCCGATCCATAGATCGTGCCGGTCTTGCTCGCGGCGGGGGAGGCATCCTCATTCGTCGCGAAAATGTTCAGCGGGTCGAAAGGAGGGTAATCATCCTGATTGGTATAGTTGGCCGCAAGCGCGATCTTCACATGAGAGAAGGGTACTTTGCGCACCACTTCCTTGTCGCCATCGTGAATGACGGTCGAAACATCCATGACAGAGCGGTCAGAGGGTCTGGCTGCAATATTGGGTGCCAGAAGACGAACGCCGCGACGCACGGTCTCAGACGCATCCTGTTCCATGTCGGCACGCGCAAACGCTTCTGCCGGAATAGCCAGCTGCTGGCGGCCATCCAGAGCAGCGAAAAGAGCGACACCCATAAGGATAGAGGAGGTAATGCCTGTGAGAAACGTTCCGCTCAGCCACCGCAACGAGATTTCCCGTCGATCAGGCGCTCGTCTGCCTTCTGCCAATATAGGTGGCTCGGTCCCCAGCGAACGGATCATGTCTCTGTTCGTCATCATTCCTGTCCGGACCGATCGCTCATATAATCTCCAGAAACCATCACGCCGAAGGTGTGCAACTTTCGGACAAGCGAGTCAAACGCAGGCGGTGATTAACGAGCCATAGTCCCAAACTTCTTGCCTCAAGGATTCGTTGATGTCTGGAGATACGTCGCCCTCGCGGCGAAAACGTGGCGTGCGTCAGGTCTATTTAGAAGAAGCCTGTTCCACAGGTAGGTCAGACGTTGCGAATGCCGCTATAAAGAAGGTTTTAAAAGCCATTTTTGGAGGATTTCCGAAATCGCCTTAATAAAACCAGTTACTTACGACATTTTNGTATTTTCTTTGTTGGGCACTGTTGACTTGTTTCAGGTGTGTCCTCTATAAGTCCGCTCACTGACGAGGGCGGCGGCGCTGCTAGCGACGATGTCCTTCGTTCTGGAGAAAACGG
>NZ_PGEL01000028.1 GCF_002896715.1 Agrobacterium bohemicum | reverse complement strand
TCAGGCTCATAACCTGAAGGCCGCAGGTTCAAATCCTGCCCCCGCAACCAAAAATTCCCAAAAGCCAAATAAAGCCACATCATGCGCCTTTCTGTGTTCCTGTCCCTACAGTCGTCATGGTTCGGCCCATGAGATTTTCCAAAAGTGCCCGCTCGTGGCGAAACTCGCCACCACTCTTGTCGGGTGCGAACATCACGATCGCGGCAAGATCGACGCGGAACCGTTTCAACACCACCGATAAAAAGGTTCTGTGCTTCGGAAANCTATTTTAAGTTTTAGCCCAGCTTTAATCCAATAATCCGTTGGCCTTTCTTAGAATTCTGTCGACCAGTTTTTCAGGCATAAACCGGCGGAGCATGCGGACTTGGCTCGATTGTTTGCCTGCGGAATAGCGTAACTTTGGTGTTTTGGCTGTAGCGGCTTTGACTACTGTATCGGCGACGATCTGGGGATCGTCACCCTTTTCGATCCATGTCCGCATCAGGCTTTCGCTATGTGTTCGCTCGGCAGTGTAGACAGGTAGCGGCTGGTCGACGTGGGTCAGGTTTTCTTCGAACGCGGTTCGTGTGACGCCGGGCTGGACGAGCACAATGCGGATGCCGAAGCCGCGCACTTCATGATCCAGTGATTCCGAGTAGCCTTCTATAGCGTGTTTGGTTGAGGAGTAGAACGCATTGTAGGGTGATGGGATAAGCCCCAGAACTGAACTTATATTGATGATTCGGCCACTTTTTTGGCCGCGCATGATTGGCAGTACGGCGTTGATGACACGGACTACCCCGAAGACATTAACGTCGAAAATGCTCTGGGCTTGGGCGATGGAGGATTCTTCTGCTCCGCCGAGCAAGCCAATCCCGGCATTGTTGACGACGAGGTCTATGCGGCCAGCCTGCTTTACGATCTCTTCGATCATTCCTTTAACCGATACCTCTTCCGTCAAATCACACACCAACATGGTGATACCGTGCGGATTGGCAGAGGGCTTCCGGCTCGTGCCAAAGACCTGATAACCGGCTTTTACAAGTGCTTGGGCGGTGACAAGTCCTATGCCTGAAGACGCGCCGGTCACTAGAGCGACACCTTTGTTTCTGTTGGTCATGTCGTCAGCTTTCATTGAGTGTGGATCGCCATTTCAAACCGTGATACTATCTTTNCGATATCAAGTCACTATCGAAANGATACTTAATGAATAATGTCTTAGTTAGGAAGTGCCCGGTTGCACGGGGTCTTGAGTCAGTAGGTGATGCGTGGACAATCCTCGTCCTGAGAGACGCTCATGCTGGTCTCACGCGTTTCGACCAGTTCAGGAAGAGCCTCGGGATAGCTCCGACCATGTTGACGAAGCGTCTTAAAAGCCTCACGGAAGATGGCTTGCTGAAAAAACGCCTCTACACCGAGCGTCCGCCCCGTGACGAATATGTGCTCACGGAAGCAGGCCGGGATTTTCTACCTGTTCTGATGATGATTGGGGCGTGGGCACATCGCCATTGCGATGGTGAAATGGCACGCTATGTCGACGCGGAGTCTGGCGTCGAGATCGAATCTGTTGCAATAGAT
This sequence comes from Agrobacterium bohemicum, assembly GCF_002896715.1. Taxonomy (GTDB): domain Bacteria; phylum Pseudomonadota; class Alphaproteobacteria; order Rhizobiales; family Rhizobiaceae; genus Agrobacterium; species Agrobacterium bohemicum. The sequence goes on along the minus strand of NZ_PGEL01000028.1, from coordinate 833,591 downwards.
GCCGTGACGGGCGCAAAGCTTGGAACCCGGGCGATACGAATGTCGACGCCAGTCCGTGACGACAATCCGCGATAGAGAACACACGATCAAATGTTTTCAGCTGCGTGCCAGCGCTTCGGCAATCACCTCGAGAAATGCTGGACCATAGCGATCGAGTTTGGCTTCGCCAACGCCGGGAACTCTTGCCATTTCACTGCGGGATATTGGTTTTGCGTTGGCGAGTTCAATCAATGTCTTGTCGTGGAAGATGACGTAGGGCGGTAGATTTTGGGTACGGGCGATTTCCATGCGTCTTTCGCGTAGCGCCTGGAAGAGCAATGCATCTTCGGCTGGCAGATCGATTGCCGCTCGCCCCTGAGATTTCTGGCCGCGTATTGCTGGTCGCGGCGCTTGAGGTTTCCGCAGCATCAGTGCTGGCTTTTCGCGCAGGAACTGGCGCCCCGTCTCGGAAATGGAGAGGCCGCCATGCCCCTCAAGATCAACCTCGAGCAGGCGTGAAGCAATCAACTGCCGCAGGATTGCGCGCCATGTGCGATTGTCATGCTCCTTGCCGATGCCATAGGTGGTAATCTGGTCATGGCCAAAGCGGGAAATTCTCTCGTCGTCCGCGCCAAGGAGAACGCTGATGATATAGGCCTGGCCGAAGCGTTCTCCCGTTCTGTAGATGCAGGACAGAATTTTCTGAGCGGCGATGGTGCCGTCAAACAGCTCCGGGGGTTCGGCGCAGGTGTCGCAATTGTTGCACGGCTCGCAACTGTCTCCAAANTAGGAAAGCAATGCCTGACGACGGCATCCCGCTGTTTCTGCCAGTCCCAGCAAAGCGTCCAGCTTTTGCCGTTCCATGTGTTTGCGCTGGTCTGGTGCGTCGGAACCTTCAATAAAGCGATTGCGTAGCGCAATATCTTCGGAGCCGTACAGCATCAGGACATCAGACGGCAGACCATCGCGCCCCGCGCGCCCGGTTTCCTGATAATAGGCCTCGATACTGCTGGGTAGGTCGATGTGGATGACGAAGCGTACATCCGGTTTATCGATGCCCATGCCGAAGGCAATGGTGGCGACCATGATGATGGCTTCGCCATGCTGGAAACGAGTCTGGTTTGCCTCACGCTGATCTCTGTCCATGCCAGCGTGGTAGGAAAGCGCGTCATAACCTTCAGAACGCAGCCACTCTGCCGTTTCTTCAGTCTTTCTTTTGGACAGACAATAGATGATACCGCTTTCATCCTGATGATCGCGCAGGAAACGCTTGACCTGCGCGCGGGGATTGTCCTTTTCCATGATGGCGTAGCGGATGTTGGGACGGTCGAAGCCGGCGATGAAAGCGTCGCTGCCTTCAATGCGCATATGCTCCAATATCTCCGCCCGCGTCGGCTCGTCCGCAGTCGCCGTCAACGCCATGCGCGGCGTATCGGGAAATCGCTCGATCAGCAGGTCGAGCTGGCGGTAGGGTGGTCGGAAGTCGTGGCCCCACTGCGACAGGCAGTGGGCTTCATCAATGGCGATGAGTGATAGCTGCACGTTCTGAAGGGAATCGAGAACATCAGGCTTCAGCAGCGTCTCGGGTGCCGCATAGAGAATGCTGACCTTGCCGCCACGGATATCAGCCCACAAGGCGCGGCGTTCATCCGGCGAGAGGTTGGAGTTGAGCGCTTCTGCCCTGACACCGGCCTGGCGCAGGGCTGCAACCTGATCGACCATCAGCGCGATAAGCGGCGAGACGACGAGGCCCATGCCGGGGCGCGAGAGCGCGGGAATCTGGTAGCAGAGAGACTTTCCGCCACCCGTGGGCATCAGCACGAAGGCGTTGTTGCCAGCGATGACATGTTGAACGATGTCTGCCTGCTGCCCGCGAAATGTGTCGTAGCCGTAGATGGTCTTGAGAATATGGAATGGATCAGTATTCAAGGGGGTCTTCTTTGAGATTCGGTTGCCCGGCACCTCATTCCATATTCATGATAATCACAACCCCTTTAGAGCGGGAAACACAGGCAATCACTCCGCCGCGGTTTTGAGGCAGCCCTCTATGATCCCTCGGATTTCTGCGCGACAGGAGCCGCAATTGGTGCCCGCGCTCAGGGTCTTGCCGATGGCTTCGACGGTATGGCAGCCCTCGCGGATCGCACTAGTGATCTGGTTGACGCCGACATTGAAGCAGGAGCAGACAGTTGCGCCGGGGTCCGATTTGCCAGCGCCGGGGCGGCCTGCGACGAGAGAAAATCGGGTGCGCAAATCCGTGTGGCGCACTGCGAGTTGGGAGATCGCCCAGTTACGGGCGACGGCGACAGGGGTATTGGCGACGTAAAGTGCGGCCAGCAATGTGTCGCGATCGAAGAAGGCAAGCCGTATCTGGCCGGAGCTATTATCGGCATAGCCGATTGGCTCTATCTGTGGAGCGATACCGAAGACGGTGCGACTCCAGTTGATCCAGTCTTCCGGAGCTTCCTCAAAGGCAAGTTCCAGCCGGTAACCGCCCTCGGCTTTGGCGAGCGCCCAATAGGTACAATCGAGGTGCTGCGGCTTTTCCTGTGTGACTGCGAAAGCAAAGGCTTCGGCCTGAAAGCGTTGCATCTTCACCGCGATGTTTTTCGATGCGGGCTGGCCTGAATAGGGATCTGTCACCGGCGGTACCAGTGTATCGACGCGGGCATGGGCGGCGAACTGCTCGTTCCAGTGCATGGGTACGAAAAGGTTTCCGCGTGCCTGCCTCTCCGTGACCAGAGCGCGTACGATGATCTTGCCAAGCGGGCTTTCGATTTCGACGAGATCGGCGCTGTCTATGCCCGCTTCCATGGCATCACGAGGATGCATTTCGATGAAGGGTTCAGCGATGTGGGATGAAAGGCGGGCGCTTTTGCCGGTGCGCGTCATGGTGTGCCACTGGTCGCGAATGCGGCCGGTGTTGAGTGTCAGTGGGTAAGCAACGTCGATGCGGGATGTTTGCGGCAAGGTGGTGTCGATGAAGCGGGCTCGGCCATCTGCGTGGAAGAATTTGCCGTCGGCAAAGAAACGTGTTGTTTCTGTGCCTATGGATACGGGTTGCGGCCAATTGAAGGGTGGCATCCCGTCATAGTCTGGTTTNGTGAGATCAGAATATGCGCCGATGTCGAAATCACGGCTGCCCNGATTTNCGAAGCCGGACAGAGCGGCATGTTCTGCGAAAATCTCTGCCGTGCCGGTGTAATCAAATGCTCCCGAAANCCCCATTCGCTGACCAACCTGCGACAGTTGCCACCAGTCTGCCGTTGCGTCTCCCGGTGCTGGCAGATATCCGCGCTGGCGAGAAATGCGCCGCTCCGAATTGGTGACTGTGCCGTCCTTTTCGCCCCAGCCCAGCGAAGGCAGCAGAACATGCGCGTATTTTGCCGTGTCGGTGGTTGCGAACATGTCTGATACGACGACAAAGGGGCAGGCTTTCAATGCGGCTTCGACGGCGCTGGCGTCGGGCATGGAAACAACCGGGTTCGTTGCCATAATCCACAGGGCTTTGATACGGCCATCCGCAACTGCCTGAAACAGATCGACTGCTTTCAGGCCGGGTTTAGTGGCGATGGCAGGGGAGTTCCAGAAGCGCTGAACGCGGTCGCGATCATCAGCATTTNCAATGTCCATATGTGCGGCGAGCATGTTGGCGAGGCCGCCAACCTCGCGGCCTCCCATAGCGTTGGGCTGGCCGGTGAGGGAAAACGGACCCATGCCGGGCCTCCCGATGCGCCCAGTGGCAAGGTGGCAATTGATGATGGCGTTGACTTTGTCCGTGCCGCTGGCCGATTGGTTGACGCCCTGGCCGTAGCAGGTAACGACTTTTTCGGTGTGTTCGTACAGTTCGTAGAACTGGATGAGTTCGGCAATGGTCAGCCCCGTGGCTTTTGATATCTCGGGGAGGCTATATCCCATCGCAGATTGGCTGGCCGCATCGAAGCCGTTCGTAAAGCTTTCGACATAGGCATGGTCGATTGCCGGGCCGTTGGCGAGATGCGCCAGAAGGCCGGTGAAGAGTGCCACGTCTCCATCCGCGCGGATGGCCAGATGCATGTCGGCAATATCGCAGGTCATGGTGCGGCGCGGGTCGATAACGACGATCCGCATGTGCAGTCGCTCAAGTTTGGCGGCGGCGAGGCGCTGGTAGATGACCGGATGGCACCATGCCAGATTGGAGCCGGTGAGGATGACGAGATCGGCTTCGAAAATGTCTTCGTAGAGGCCCGGCACTGTATCAGAGCCGAAGGCGCGGCGGTGGCCTACGACGGATGACGACATGCACAGGCGCGAATTGGTATCGATATTGGCTGAACCGATGAAGCCTTTCATCAGCTTGTTGGCGACGTAATAGTCTTCCGTCAGCAATTGGCCGGAGACGTAGAATGCGACAGAGTCAGGTCCGTGTTCGGCAATGGCCTCAGAGAATTTCGAGGCCACGAGGTCAAGCGCGTCGTCCCAGTTAACCCTGATACCATCCACCTGCGGATAGAGCAGACGCCCCTCCAGATCGATGGTTTCGGCCAGCGCCGAGCCCTTGGAACAGAGCCGTCCCAGATTGGCGGGATGATCGGGATCGCCTTTGACGGAGACCGCGCCATCGTCATCGATCTTGGCAATCACGCCGCAGCCGACGCCGCAATAGGGGCAGGTGGTCTTGACCTCTTGTGCCATGCTCACTCCGCCGCGATCATGAGGCTTTCAATTGATATCGACAGTTTGCCGTCCACATTGCGCACGGGAATGGAGCGTACCGCACCTTCATCCGCGCCCAGCGCCTTGCCGGTTTCCAGCGAAATCACCCAATTGTGCAGCGGGCATGTAACCGATGCGCCGTGGACAATGCCTTGGCTGAGCGGCCCGCCCTTGTGTGGGCAATGATCCTCGATGGCATAGACATCGTTGTCCGCCGTGCGGAACACGGCGATCTTGCCAGATGGCGTTTTCACGCAGCGTGCGCCGCGCAGAGGAATGTCGGAGATATAGCCGATATCGACCCAGTTCATTGCGTTTATCCTGTCCTTGTCGATGATGTCTCCGGGTGGNCGAAAACTCCTCTTTCCGCCCACCCGACTGCCCACGCGCCCGTCACGCCTTGCGGCGGTCGGTCACTCTGCGGCTTGATTGAAGCCGATGGTCGCCATCGGTTTGAACTCGTGCTTGTGCTCGCCGGACACGCGCTCCGACCATGGATCGACCTGCGCGAATTTCTGGCTGAAGACGAAACGTTCGAAGTAGGCTTTGCGCTTTNCGGCATCGCCCATGATCTGGCGGCGAACCTCGTCATAGCCGATGCGCTTGGCCCATTTGTAGATGCGTTCGAGGTATCGCCCTTGTTCGCGGTACATCTGCGTCAGTGCCACTATATGCTCCAGTGCCTCGTCTTCCGTCTTCACCAACCCCAGAACTTCCGTGCCCTTGATGTCGAGACCGGCGGCACCGGCGAAGTGGATTTCGTAACCACTGTCGACGCAGATCACGCCGATATCCTTGCAGGTGGCTTCGGCGCAGTTACGCGGACAGCCTGATACGGCGAGCTTCAACTTGGCCGGTGTCCAGGAACCCCACATGAATTTCTCGACGCGAATGCCGAAGCCAGTGGAATCCTGCGTACCGAAGCGGCACCAGTCTGAACCGACGCAGGTTTTGACGGTCCGAAGGCCCTTGGCATAGGCTTGACCGGAGATGAAACCGGCCTTGCCGAGATCGGCCCAGACGGCGGGCAGGTCTTCCTTTTCGATGCCGAGAAGGTCGATACGCTGGCCACCGGTCACCTTCACCATGGGTATTTCGAACTTGTCGACAACGTCGGCGATGGCGCGCAATTCGTTGGCGTTCGTCACGCCACCCCACATGCGCGGCACGACGGAATAGGTGCCGTCCTTCTGGATGTTGGCGTGAACACGCTCGTTGATGTAGCGCGACTGATAATCGTCGGCATATTCATCAGGCCAGTCGGACACGAGGTAATAGTTCAGCGCCGGGCGGCATTTGGCGCAGCCGCAGGAGGTTTTCCATTCCAGTTCCTGCATCACGGCGGGAATGGTTTTCAGACCCTTGGCCTTGATCAGGCGGCGGACATCATCGTGGCCAAGCTCTGTGCAGTTGCACATGGGCTGAACGGCGGCTGGGTTGTAACTATCGCCAAGCGTCAGCGTCATCAGTTGCTCGACAAGGCCCGTGCAGGAACCGCACGAGGCCGAGGCCTTGGTGTGGGCGCGTACATCATTCAGCGATGTCAGCCCCTTCGACGTGATGGTCGAGGTGATCTTGCTCTTGCAAACGCCGTTACAGCCACAGATTTCCGCATCATCCGGCAAGGCTGCAACGGCCGCCATAGGGTCCAGTGGGGACCCTCCCTGATAGGCTTGGCCGAAGATAAGGGTGTCCCGCATCTCCGAAATATCGGTCGCTTTTTNCTTTAGATCGTTGAACCAAGCGCCATCGGAGGTCTCGCCATAAAGAACGGTGCCGATGATGCGGTTGTCTTGGAGGATGACGCGCTTATAGATGCCTGCGGTGGCATCGCGCAGCACGATTTCTTCGCGATCATCGCCATCGGCAAAGTCACCGATGGAGAAGAGGTTGATGCCGGTGACTTTGAGTTTGGTCGGCGTGTCTGCATGCACGAAGGCCGGTGTTGTATCGCCCGCCAGATGCGAGGCGGCCACCCGCGCCATTTCGTAAAGCGGCGCAACGAGACCGTAGACCATGCCATCCACTTCAGCGCATTCACCGACCGATAGGATATCCCCGTCCGAGGTCTGCATGCCCGCATCCACGACGATACCGCGATTGACGGCAAGGCCTGCGTCTTTCGCGAGCCCCGCATTGGGCCGAATACCCACAGCCATCACCACCAGTGTTGCTGGAATGATGGTGCCATTGTCGAGTTCGATGCCCTCGACCTTATCGGTGCCGACGATCTGCTTGGTGTTGGCCTTGGTAATGACCTTGATGCCGCGATCTTCCATTGCTTTTTGCAACAGGTAACCTGCTGCCGGGTCGAGCTGACGCTCCATCAGCGTTGGCATCACATGCAGCACGGTAACATCCATGCCGCGCATGGCAAGACCTGCCGCTGCTTCCAGCCCCAGCAACCCGCCGCCGATAACGACGGCCTTTGCGCGGGATTGTGCGGCCAGCAGCATCGCATCCACATCATCGAGATCGCGGTAGGTGATGACGCCCGGCAAATCCTTGCCCGGAACGGGGATGATGAAGGGAACGGAGCCGGTGGCGATGACCAGCTTGTCGTAGCTTTCGGTGACGCCATGGTCGGAGGTTACCGTCTTGGCTGCACGGTCGATGTTGACGATGCGGTGGCCCTTGTAGAGCGTGATGCCGTGCTGGATATACCAGCCATCGCCGTGGATGATGATATCCTCATAGGACTTCTCACCCGATAGCACCGGCGACAGCATGATGCGGTCGTAATTGACGCGTGGTTCGGCATTAAAAATCGTGACCTTGAAGCGGCCCGGTGCTTTCTCGAGCAGTTCTTCCAGCATACGGCCGGGGGCCATGCCGTTTCCGATGATGACAAGTTTTTCTGTCATAGGGATTACTCCGCAGCTTCGACGAAGCGGTGACGTTCGTAGAGGAACTTCAGCACGGCTTCGCGGCATTTGAGGTAGGTTCGGTCGGAGGCAAGGTCGATGCGATGGCGCGGCCTTGGCAGCGGCACGTCGAGAATTTCACCGATATGGGCGGCGGGTCCATTGGTCATCATCACGATGCGGTCGGAAAGCAGTACGGCTTCATCCACATCGTGGGTGATCATCACCATGGTGTTGCCAAGACGAGAATGGATTTCCATCACCGCATCTTGCAAATGCGCGCGGGTCAGCGCATCGAGCGCGCCGAAAGGCTCATCCAGCAGCAGGATTTTCGGCTCCATGGCCAGCGCCCGGGCAATGCCGACGCGCTGTTTCATGCCACCGGAAATTTCCGATGGCTTCTTGTCCTTGGCATGGGCCATCTGCACGAGGTCGAGATTGCGCATCACCCAATCGTGCCGCTCGGCTTTCGATTTCGAGTAGCGGAAGACTTTTTCGACGCCGAGATTGACGTTTTCATAGACTGTTAGCCACGGCAGCAGGCTGTGGTTTTGAAACACTACGGCGCGTTCCGGGCCGGGTTCGTTCACTTCACGATTTTCCAGAAGGACGACGCCGGAGGAAACCTTGGTGAGGCCCGCGATGAGGTTCAACATGGTGGACTTGCCGCAGCCGGAATGGCCGATGACGGAGACGAATTCGCCCTTGCCAATGGTGAGGTTGATGCCCTTCAGCACCTCGGCGCGGACACCGCCCTTGTCGAAATATTTGTCGATGTGATCAAGCTTGAGATAGGCGTTCATGCTGCTCTCCTTCTCAGTTTGCCGCGCCGCGGGTGACGACATTGCCAAGCGCTGCCACCAGCTTGTCGAGGACAAAGCCGACGACGCCGATGTAAGCGAGTGCGACGATGATGTCGGGCAGGCGCGAGGAATTCCACGCATCCCAGATGAAGAAGCCGATGCCGACGCCACCCGTCAGCATTTCAGCGGCAACGATGGCCAGCCAGGAAAGGCCGACCCCGATGCGCAGGCCGGTGAAGATGTAGGGAGCGGCCGAAGGCAGCATGATCTTGTAGAAAAACTCCAGCTGGTTCAGCCGCAGCACCTTTGCTACGTTGCGGTAATCCTGCGGGATGTTGCGAACGCCAACGGCGGTGTTGATGATGACGGGCCAGATGGAGGTGATGAAGATCACGAATATGGCGGATGGATTGCTGTCCTGAAAGGCAGCCAGCGACAGCGGCAGCCACGCCAGAGGCGGCACGGTGCGCAGCACCTGAAAGATCGGGTCGAGACCGCGCATCGCCCAGATCGACTGGCCGACGACCGCACCGAGGATGACGCCTGCGATGGCGGCCAGGCCGAAACCATAGGCCACGCGCTCCAGCGAAATCAGAACACGCCAGCCAAGCCCGATATCCTGTGAGCCGTTGACGAAGAACGGATAGGCGATCAGGTCATAACTTTCCTGAAACACCTGGCTCGGTGGCGGCAAGGTTGCGCCGGGGGACGAACAGAGCATCTGCCAGATGCCGAGCATCAGCACCAGCACGACCAGCGGCGGAACGACATTGCGGGCGATGGCCGCTGCGATCTTTTTGGCGTTCAGCGTTGGTGCCTTGCGGCGGTCGATGGCAATCACGGTGCCGCTTTTCGGAATGGCGGTGGCCGTTGCCATGCTGTCTGTCTTGCGGGCGGTTGCGGTCATGGTTTTGTCCTGTCGCGTTTAGGAGGCAGCTTTGATCGAAAGGCTGTCGAGATAGGCGGATGGGTCTTCCGGGTCGAAAACCTTGCCGTCGAAGAAGGTCTCCTTGCCGCGGGATTTGGACGTTGGGATATCGGTCGCAGCCACGCCCAGTTCCTTGGCGGCTTCGCGCCACAGGTCTTCGCGGTTGACCTGGGACACCAGCGCCTTGATGTCGGTATCGGGCGCAAACTTGCCCCAGCGGACATTCTCGGCGATGAACCAGCTGTCATGGCTCTGGAACGGGTAGGACGCGCCATCTTTCCAGAATTTCATCTGCAAATCGGTGCCGTGTGCCACGCGGCCATTGCCATAATTGATGTCACCCTTCAGGCGACCCAGCACGTCCTTCGGCGGAACGTTGAACCACTGGCGTTTACCCAGAATGGCCGACATCTCATCCTTATTGTTCATGCTGTCGCACCATTGCTGGGCTTCCATCACGGCCATGAGGATGGCTTTTGCGGCGTTCGGGTTCTTCTCGACCCAGTCGGCGCGCATGCCCAGCGCCTTTTCGGGGTGACCCTTCCAAAGTTCGCCTGTGGTACAGGCGGTAAAGCCGATGCCCTGGTTGACCAGTTGCTCGTTCCACGGTTCGCCCACACAGAACACATCCATGTTGCCAACCTTCATATTGGCAACCATCTGCGGTGGCGGAACGACGATAGTGGACACATCCTTGTCGGGGTTGATCCCTCCAGCGGCCAGCCAGTAGCGAATCCACAGATCATGCGTGCCTCCGGGGAAGGTCATGGCGGCCTTGATTTCCTTACCCTCGGCCTTCTTCTTCTCAAAGGCAGCCTTCAGCTTGGAAGCATCCATCTGAACGCCGGTGTCGGCATATTCCTTGGCAACCGAGATGCCCTGGCTGTCGAGATTAAGCCGGGCGAGAATAGTCATCGGTACCGGTACATTGTTCTGCGTCACCTTGCCGGTGTGCATGAGGTAGGGCATGGGGGTGAGAATATGCGCGCCATCGATGCCATTGGATGCGCCGCCCAGAACGAGATTGTCGCGCGTCGCACCCNAGGATGCCTGCTTGGCAACTTCCACATCTGGCATGCCATATTTGGCGAAAAGTCCTTTTTCGGCTGCGACAACAAGCGGCGCTGCATCCGTCAACGCGATATAGCCAAGTTTTGCACCGGTCACTTCAGGTGTCGCCGCTGCCGCAAATGCACCAGATGGGAAGGCGGAGCGGATTGCGGTGATCAGCGCAGCGGTCGCCGTTGTCTTCAGTATGCCGCGGCGGCTTATATTGCCTGTGAATGTCGGTTTCATTCATGTTCCCCATTTTTNAAAGCCGCCGTCAGGGCGCCTGTTTCCCAAGTGCAAAAGCAAAAGTGCAAAAACAAAAAAACGCCGCTCGGAGATTGCGTTTGCCGGGAGGAGGTCCCGATCAGCAAAAACCTTGCGACGTCGATGTCGTTGGTAAGCAGCAATGAAGCGCTTTTATCCCCGATCGCCGTTGACCGAGTGTTTGATATCAAGCAAACGCTATGCCAGTTTGCTGGGAAGTAAAATAAGTCTTTGATAAGGAAACGTTATTACTGGAATGCTTGTATTTTTTNCAAAATTTAATCGTGAAGATTACGGCTCATATTTNGCGCACATGATGTCATTACAGCTTTTTCGGTGCGCAGCATTTGTGCAGTGCGTTATAGTCAGGCGTCCTCAGCGCTGGCAGAGCCGAGGTTTCCTGCACTGACCGGGAAGTTCTTCACGTAGTCCTCAATCGCGCTCGGGTCGAAGACATGGCCGTCCATGAAACGGTCGCCATCCGTGTTGCCTTCTACCCGCGTATCGGATTCTGGCGGTGTATTATCTGCGCCCAGAGCATTACGATAGAGATCGCTGCGATAGGCCGACGCCGCAGCCTGTGCTGCGTATGGCGTGAAGCTCGCTTGTCCCCAGCGGATCATCTGGCTGTAAATCCATAGCGCCTGACTTTTACGCGGATAATTCGCGAAATTATCGTGGAAGGTGAAGTAGCGTTCGATCACTCGTTGATTGCCCTCGGCATCGACATTGAAGCGTCCGGCCAGAACCTGCCGGATGATCTCCACGGGTGCGGCGATGTATTTCGCATCCGCCAGTGTTTCGGCCAATGCGCCGTGATTTTCAGCACTGTCGCACCAGCGGGCGGCTGCATCCAGCGCCACCAGCAGGCGTGAGACGGCTTCGGGCTGCGCATCCGCCCATTCCGGACGCATGCCTATCACCTTTNCCGGTGCCGATGGCCAGATGTCCTGCTTGGCGGCAACGATGCGGCCGATGCCGCGTTCGCTCGCTATCATATTCCATGGCGCGCNGACGCAGAAGCCCTCGATAGAGCCTGCTGCCAGCGCGTCGGATGTCAAAGGCGGCGGCACGACCACGAGTTTGACGTCCCGGTCGGGATCGATAGAGCCTGCCGCCAGCCAATAGCGGAACTCGTAATTATGCGACGAAAACGGATAGGTGACGCCGAAGGTCGGAATGGGTTCGCCCCGTTCGCGCATATCATCGAGAAGGGTCTTGAGCGCTTTTGCATTTTCAAGCGCGCTCGCCGTCTGTGAAATTCCCGTCACCTCACGCATACGCGCAAACAGTCGTGTGGAAAGCGTAATGGCATTGCCGCCGCGCCCCAGCGAAAACGGAGTGATGGTGGGGGAGGGATTTGACCCCAGATCCAGCATCGAAGCAACTGGCATGGGAGACAGCATGTGGGCAATATCGAATTGCCGGAATGCCAGGCGATCACGGACATTGGCCCAGGACACGTCCTTGACGAGGTCGAGTCGAAGGCCTTCGCGTTCGGCAAAGCCGAATTCGGCGGCGGCGATGAGGACAGACGCATCGACAAGCGGAATAAAGCCCGCGCGAAGGGTGCGCTGGCTGTCACTGCCAATAAGAGCGGGTGCGTTGTCGACGCTGCCGATGATTGTCATTGTCCTGCTTCCTCTCCTGTCCTTGCGCCGCTCACATCAGCAAGCCTGCTGCAGTGACCACGCTTTGCGCGATATCGGACAGTTTCTTCTTCTCGTTCATTGCCGTCTGACGCAGAAGTGCAAAAGCTTCCTCTTCCGAAAGCCCGCGCATTTTCATGAGAATGCCTTTGGCGCGCTCCACGATCTTGCGGTCTTCAAGTGCCGATTTCGCCTCGGCCAGTTCTTGCTTGAGGCGGCTGAAGGCGTTGAATCGGCTGACCGCCATATCAAGAATGGGTTTGACCCGCTCTTTCTTCAGCCCGTCTACGATATAGGCTGAAACACCCGCCTCGACAGCCGCTTCTATGGAGGCCGTATCCGAGCGATCAACGAACATGGCGATGGGTCGCCCCACCGTGCGGGTCAGTTGAAACAGATGTTCCATCATGTCTCTGTTGGGNNTTTCGATATCGATGACGATGACATCGGGACAGAGTGTGTCGATGATACGCGCCACGCCGTGGACTTCGTGGATCACGGTGACGCGGTCATGCCCGGCCTCTCGCAGACCCTCTTCGATAATGGAGGCGCGAATGGCATTTTCATCGATCACCAGAATGGTCAGGTCGCGCTGCGTCATCGCGCATAGATGACGCAGCGCAAAATTATTTGCAATCTTTTNCAGCGTGATTAAAAAATGTGCGTATTGGCTATTTTGTTTTGTACCAAAACATTTCTCCTCCGCTTCAGCGGCTTGACAAGCTTCGCATGTTTATAAAATGTCACTCCCATGAGTGCAGGGGTGGACTGGTTGTCAGAAACAAGTCCGATCAACCGTAAAAGTGCGGCGGAATCGGTGTTTGAAGATTTGCGTATGGCAATCGTTTCAGGACGGTTGACTGTGGGTACACGGCTGCCTGCGGAAACGCATCTGGCAGGCCGATACGGTGTCAGTCGACCGATTGTTCGCGAGGCTTTACGGTCTTTGCAAACACTAGGTATGACGCAGACGCGGACCGGCAGCGGCACTTTTGTTCTGACGGATCGGCCAAGTCCTGAATTGCGCTATGGTGGCTATTCCGCCCGTGATCTGATTGAGGCCCGGCCTTATATCGAAGTCCCCGCGGCAGGTTGGGCTGCGGTGCGGCGGACCGGCGAACAGCTATCGCGAATGGTAAAGCTCTGCGACGCCATGGATGCGCAGGAAGATCCGCACAAATGGGTCAAGCTAGATTCGGAGTTTCACAGCGCCATTGCCGAGGCATCCGGGAATTCGCTGTTTGCCAAGGTCGTGTCCGATGCGCGAGATTCGCTTAGCCAGCAATCGGGTTTGCTGAACATCATGGCCGACCGGCGTGTGGCCTCCAACGTCGAGCATCGGCTGATTGCCGAAGCCATTGCGGCCGGGTCTGATGAGACTGCCCGGAGCGCCATGGAAGCGCATCTCGGGCAGGTCAAGCAGATCATTACCGCCATCATGCGCGATGAAAACCTGGTGCGCTAGAGCAGGTCTTTAGCCTCGCGGGGCGCGACCGTGTTATTGAGCCATGGCAGGTTTGCCAGCAATTCCGGTCGCAAGGCCTGCTTAAGTTCGTCGGCTGTCATGTAGCCTTTTTCCAAAACCACCTGCGGCACCGTGCGACCAGACACCAGTGCTTCCTTCGCCACTTCCGTCGCGGCATAGTAGCCGATCAGCGGGTTGAGCGCGGTGGCGATGCCGAGAGATTCTTCCAGCCTGCGGGCCATGATCTCGATATTGGCCGTGATGCCGTCGACGCAGCGGTCTGCCAAAGTGCGGCAAGCGGCGCTGAGTTGCGATATGCTGTCCAATAGCGACCTTACGATAATCGGCTCGAACGCATTGAGTTGAAGCTGACCGCCTTCTGCCGCCATGGTGATGGTTATGTCGTTGCCGATAACGGCAAACGCGACCTGATTGACGACCTCTGGAATGACCGGATTGACCTTGCCCGGCATGATGCTGGACCCGGCCTGAACCGGGGGCAGGTTGATCTCACCGATGCCTGCGCGCGGCCCGGAGGAAAGCAGGCGCAGGTCGTTGCAGGTCTTGGACAGTTTCACCGCGACCCGCTTCAGGACGCCGGACAGATGCACGAATGCACCGGGGTCCTGTGTTGCTTCTATGAGGTCGGCGGCGGTGACCAGTGGACGACCAGTCAGTTCGACCAGATGTTTGCAGGCGACTTCCGCATATCCAGCTGGCGCATTCAGGCGTGTGCCAATTGCTGTAGCACCCAGGTTGATTTCATGGAGCAACGCTGCCGACTCGATGAGGCGCAAGCGATCTTCGCCGAGCATCACGGCGAAGGTTCTGAACTCCTGGCCCAGCGTCATCGGCACGGCGTCCTGCAACTGCGTGCGACCCACTTTCAAAATGCCGTCGAATTCCTTGGCCTTGCGCTCGAAGGCATCCTGCAAANTCAGCATCGATGCTGCCAGCTCATCGATGGCTTCGATCAGGGCGAGATTGATCGCCGTCGGGTATGCGTCATTGGTCGACTGGCTGAGATTGACGTGGTCGTTGGGGTGCAGATGCGCGTAATCACCCTTGGCATGGCCCAAANTCTCAAGCGCACGATTTGCGATGACTTCGTTGGCGTTCATGTTTGTGGATGTTCCTGCTCCGCCCTGGATGGCGTCCACGATGAATTGCTCGTGCAGTGCGCCATTGCGAATGTCACGGCAGGCCTGTGTAATGGCGTCCAGCCTTGTCCGGTCCAGCAATCCAAGTTCGTGATTGGCATTCGCGGCTGCTTGCTTGACGAAAGCAAGGCCACGAATGAGATGAGCATAGCGGCCGATGGTCATGCCGGTGATCTGGAAATTTTCGACGGCGCGGGCTGTGTGAATGCCCCAATATGCCTCGGCTGGAATGTCTTTCACGCCCAGTAGATCGTATTCTTGACGCATGTCCACAACAGTTTCCTCCCCATGAAAAATCAAATATCTGTAAAGCTGCTTGACAGATTTAATACGCTTATGCCTACTGATTGATGTCGTCAAGCAGCTGTGAAGAAGGATTGACGACGTGGGAAAGGGGCGATATCTGGGATAAAATCTGTCTTGCAGCATTACAGAATGATATTTTATTCACGCATTTAATGCGTTTTAATAGAAGGCAGGAGCAGCTGAACCCTCGTGTCAGATGATTGGTCTGATGTGACGGTGGGATCGGCTTGACACGTAAGCTCTAGGGAGGGGCGAATGTCAGTGAAAGAGTTGAGCACGACACATCAAAAANCCGAATCCAGGGAAGACCAAGGCTTTCACAAGGCGCTCAAACCGCGCCAGATTCAGATGATTGCCATTGGTGGTGCCATTGGCACAGGCTTGTTTCTGGGGGCAGGTGGACGTCTCGCCGCCGCTGGACCGGCTTTGATTTTCGTCTACGCCCTTTGCGGCTTCTTTGCTTTTCTGGTGCTGCGCGCGTTGGGTGAATTGATCATGCATCGCCCGACGTCAGGCTCTTTCGTGTCCTATGCGCGCGAGTTCTACGGCGAGAAAATGGCATTTGCAGTCGGTTGGATGTACTGGCTTAACTGGGCCATGACATCGGTTGCCGATGTGACCGCCGTCGCCATTTACATGAATTTCTTCAAGCAATATCTTCCGTGGATGCAGGGCATCGACCAATGGGTCTTTGCGCTAGGCGCGCTGTTGATCGTGCTGGCCATGAACATGCTGTCGGTCAAGGTGTTTGGCGAGCTGGAATTCTGGTTCAGCCTCATCAAGGTGGTGGCCTTGGCAACATTCCTCGTCGTCGGCATCTACTTCGTCATTTTCGGCACGCCGATCGAGGGCCATGTTACGGGCTTCAGCCTGATTACGGATAATGGCGGCTTTTTCCCCAATGGTATTCTGCCTGCCTTCATCATCGTCCAGGGGGTAGTATTCGCTTATGCCTCGATCGAGTTGATCGGCACCACCGCGGGTGAGACGGAAGTTCCGCGAAAGGTCATTCCCGGAGCTATCCGCACCGTCGTCTTCCGGCTGCTGGTGTTTTATGTCGGCTCGGTCCTGCTGCTGACGCTTCTCTTGCCCTATACCGCCTACAAGGCGGGTGAGAGCCCGTTCGTGACCTTCTTCGGTTCCATCGGCGTCGAAGGTGCCGATATCATCATGAACCTCGTGGTATTGACTGCGGTTCTTTCTTCGCTGAATGCCGGTCTTTATTCGACTGGTCGTATTCTCCATTCCATGGCCGTTTCCGGTTCTGCACCGGCGGCGCTCGCTAAAATGAACAAGGCGGGCGTGCCCTATGGCGGCATCGCGGTGACCGCTGTTGTCACCGTCATTGGCGTCATTCTCAACGCCATCGTTCCCGCCGCCGCGTTCGAAATCGCGCTCAATGTTGCGGCGCTGGGCATCATTTGCGCGTGGGGTGCCATCGTGTTATGCCAACTCAAGCTGTGGCATCTGTCCCGGCAGGGGAAAATGAATCGTCCTGATTTCAAAATGTTTGGCGCGCCTTATACAGGCGTCCTGACGCTTGTCTTCCTCTTCGGTGTATTGGTGCTGATGGCGATGGATTATCCGGCTGGGACATTGACTGTGGGTTCGCTCATCATCATCGCGCCGGCTCTTGTGGTGGGGTGGTATCTGCTGCGCAATCGCATTCACGAACTGGCGAAAGCAGATGTATTGAGCGGCGCTGGTGCGCGGAGTGAAAATTGAGAATGACGGAATCAAAACTGCTGGTGGCCGTCATTGCCACCGGCGGCACCATTGCCAGCGAACGCGATGAAACCGGCGTGGCCAAGCCATCTCTGACAGGCGAGAATCTGCTGTCCGATGTGAGCAAAAGCGATGTGCAGGTGAAGCCGATCGAGCTCATGGCGAAGGATTCGTCCAGCCTGACCCTGGCGGACATGCAGACCATCAGCGATGCGGTGGGCAGAGAGCTAGCCGACCCTGAGGTATCGGGAGTCGTTATTCTGCACGGCACGGATGCTATGGAGGAAAGCGCGCTTCTGGTGCATCTCCAGCATAGCCTGACCAAGCCGGTTATTTTTACCGGCGCGCAGTTTACAGCCGATCATCCGCAGGCAGATGGCCCAGGCAACCTTTCTGCGGCCATCGCTGCATCTGTTGATCCATCCAACACGGAAAAAGGCGTCCTGCTGAGTTTCGGCGGTAAGCTGTTGCCCGCATGGGGGCTTTACAAGCGCTCTGCTGACGAGCCCGATGCCTTCGATCTTTCTGGACATGCCATTTGTCCAGAGAGCCCCGGCTTTACCGGAACGGTCAAAGACATCCGAATAGACATCGTCGCCATCTATCCCGGTTGTGATGCTGCCCATATCGATGCCAGCCTTGAGGCTGGCGCAAAAGGCATCGTGCTCGCTGGACTGGGGTCTGGCAATGCCAATACTCTTATCGTTGATGCCCTTAACCGTTGCCGTGAGAGCGACGTGCCTGTCGTAGTGTCCAGCCGGGTTCCCGTTGGTGAACTTGTTGCCGGTTATGGCGGCGGCGGTGGCGGTTACGATATGGGTGCTGCGGGCGCCATTCACTCCCGGACATTGCGCGCAGGGCAGTCGAGAATCCTGCTCGCCGCCATGATTGCCTCATCGAAAAAACGTGCCGATATGGCGGATGCGTTCGGTGATTTTCAAAAANTGGCGAAATCGTGATTTTTTNGGGAACCTTTGGGATCTGATCCCGTTTCACCGGCTGGGAGACCACCGGGGGCCTTTTATGGCAGTGACATCGACTGCAGTCGTCCTGACTCTTATTGGACTTGCAATTTTTGGCTTTGGTTCTCAGCTCGTCATGCTGGGCGGAAGTTTTTATTACGCATTGGCAGGCATCGCATTTGTGGTGACTGCCGTTCTTCTATTTCAGAGAAACAAGGTGGCATTGCATTTCTATGCCGCTTTCGTCNTCGCGACTTTGTTGTGGGCGCTGTGGGAAGTCGGTTTCGACTGGTGGCAGCTCGGACCGCGCGGTGGCTTCATCATCCTGATCGGAATGTGGCTGTTGATGCCATGGATCAGAAAGCCGCTCGGCTTCACCAGCCCTACCGGCACGTCTTATGGTGCCAATGCGGTTCCGCTGCTGACGGCAGTTCTGGTTTCGGTGGGTGCTGCAGCATTTGCGATGACGCAAGACCCGCATGATCTGGAAGGCAACCTCTCAAGTGAGATCGTGACGTCGGCGCCGAGCTACGGCAATGACGTGCCTGACAATGAATGGCATCAGTATGGTCGCACATCATATGGTCAGCGCTATTCTCCACTGTCTCAGATCAATGCGCAGAATGTGAATGGGCTGAAAGAAGCCTGGCGCTACCAGACCGGCGATGTGAAGTTGCCTGATGACGTTGGCGAGACGACCTATCAGGTCACTCCCCTGAAAGTCGGAAACTCGCTCTATCTTNGCACACCGCACAATTGGGCTATTGCCATCGATGCGGCAACCGGCAAGGAAAAGTGGAAATACGACCCGAATGCTGGAATGAATCCTGATCGCCAGCATCAGACCTGCCGTGGGNTTACTTATTACGCCGACCCCGCAGCCGAAAGCGGTTCCTTCTGTGCAGCGCGCGTTTACCTGCCAACGTCGGATGCAAGGTTGATTGCACTCGACGCTGCGACAGGTCAGGTTTGCACGACATTTGCCGACAAGGGCACTCTTCTCCTGACCTCCGGCATGGAGCACAATCCGGCTGGCTATTATTATTCGACATCCCCGCCTGCCATTGCAGGCAACAAGATCATCATTGGCGGCGCGGTCAACGACAACTACTCGACGCAGGAACAGTCCGGCGTCATCCGTGCGTTCGACGTGTCCACCGGTGCATTGATCTGGAATTGGGATTCGGGGAACCCTACCCAGACCCAACCGCTTCAGCCGGGTCAGACCTATACGACCAACTCTCCCAACAGCTGGTCGGTATTCAGCGTCGATGAAGCGCTTGGGCTCGTATACATCCCATTGGGAAATCAGGTTCCGGATCAACTCGGCATGGGTCGGAGCGAGAATGTCGAGAAATATTCCTCGTCTATCGTGGCACTGGATGTGAACACGGGGCAGGACAAATGGGTTCGCCAGTTCGTGCATCACGATCTGTGGGACATGGATGTTCCGGCGCAGCCTGTCTTGCTCGACATTACCAAGAAAGACGGGCAGACGGTTCCGGCACTGGTCGGCCCAACCAAGCAGGGTGATATCTACGTTCTGGATCGCCGCAGCGGTGAGCCTATTCTGGCCATGACAGAAGAGAAGGCCCCTGGTGGTACGATCCCGGAAGATTTCAGCGCTCCGACGCAGCCGACATCCGCTTTGTCGTTCAAGCCTGATCCGTTGGTGGAGAAGAACATGTGGGGCGTCTCCATGTTCGATCAGCTGGCATGCCGCATCAAATTCCATCAGCTGAACTATGAAGGCCGCTACACGCCTCCATCCCTCAACGGATCGCTGATCTATCCAGGCAACTTTGGCACTTTCAACTGGGGCTCAGTTGCTGTCGATCCTGAGCGTCAGGTCATGTTCGGTATGCCGACTTATCTGGCCTTCACGTCGAAACTCGTTCCACGCGACCAGATTCCGCCACGCGGTCAGGACGAAAAGGGTAGCGAGCAAGGCCTGAATCGCAACGATGGTGCGCCTTACGGTGTGTTCATGGGCCCATTCCTTGGACCATTGGGTGTTCCTTGTCAGGCTCCACCATGGGGCTACGTCGCAGGTGCCGATCTGCGAACAGGCGATGTTGCTTACAAACACAAGAACGGCACCGTCTATGACATGACGCCGTTGCCACTGCCCTTCAAGGTAGGTGTGCCCGGTATTGGTGGACCGATGATTACCAAGGGCGGCGTCGCGTTCCTCGGTGCAGCGGTCGATAATTACCTTCGCGCTTATGACCTGACATCCGGCAAGCAGCTTTGGGAAGCGCGTCTTCCAGCGGGTGGGCAGGCAACGCCGATGACCTATGCGATGGAAAATGGAAAGCAGTATGTGGTGATGGTTGCTGGCGGACATGGCTCTGTGGGCACCAAGCCCGGTGACTACGTCATCGCCTATACACTGCCTTAAAAACCTATCGAGACGTCGATGTTGGAATGGCCGGGAAAATCTTCCCGGCCATTTTTTGTTGTGCTGGCACCAAAGCGAATTTAGGGCTTGCGATAAAATGTAATAACATTACAAAAGCAATGCTTGACGACTCGTTTCCAATACGTCTATCTGGTTGTGACGGTTTCGAGCGAGTGATCGCAAGAAATAATAGGGAATGCGGTGCGAGCCTTCGGGATCTATGCCGCAGCTGCCCCCGCAACTGTAAACGGATTGTCCAACCCTTTGCCGCTCTTACAAGCGTCATGCCACTGCGAAATTTCGTGGGAAGGTGGGTGAAGACGCCAATCCGTGAGCCAGGAGACCTGCCGTCGAAAGTTCATTCCAATGTCACGGGCGGGGATGCCTGGAACAGGAGACGTCGTGATTGCATCGAGCGCCAGCCAGCGCCTTATTCCATCTGCCATGTCCCGGTTTCGGATCGTTTCAGCACGTGTTCTTTCGGACTGAAGGTCTAAACATGCTCACGCGGCTTTGCCTCAATGGCTGCCGCTGACGATTTCGGGGACTGATCGGAAATGACATTCAATTTTAAAAAAACCGTTTTTGCTGCGAGTTTCGCTGCAATGTCGATTGGCCTGGCGGCGCCATTCGCGCATGCGGCAGAGACGACCTATCCCTTGACGCTGAAGAATTGCGGACGAGATGTAACCTATACGCATGCGCCTGAGCGGACTGCNTCGCTCGGCCAGAGTACGACGGAAATTCTCTATCTGCTGGGTCTTGCCGACAAGGTGGTCGGCACCGCCGTCTGGATCGGCCCCGTCATCAAGGGCTATGAAGATGCCAATGCCAAGATTAAACGGCTGGCCGATAACGACCCGAGTTTCGAAAGCGTTCTGGCCACCAAGCCGGATCTCGTCACGGTGCAGTTTCAGTGGCATGTCGGTCCTGAAGGGATCGTTGCCAAGCCTGAACAGTTCGAAGAGCTGAACATCCCAGTTTATACATCGCCTGCCGATTGCACCGGTAAAGACAATTCCGGCGGTGGAGATGGCGTGCGCCACTCCGTATTCTCGATGGATCTGATCTATCAGGAAATCACCGAACTGGCGCAAATCTTCAATGTTCAGGACAAGGGCGAAAAGCTCGTTGCCGACCTGAAGGCGCGTGAAGAGGCTGCCCGAAAGAAAATTGCATCCGCAAACGGTAAGCTTTCTGCCGTGTTCTGGTTCTCCAGCGCGGAACTCGATATCGATCCTTATGTCGCGGGCAAGAACGGCGCACCCGGTTACATCATGTCGGCACTCGGCATCAAGAATGTCATCAATAGCGAAGAGGAGTGGCCGACGGTTGGTTGGGAAACGATCGCAAAGTCGGAACCCACCCTCATCGTTGCTGGCAAGATGGATCGCAGGCGTTTTCCGGCGGATGACATCGCGCTCAAGCAGAAGTTCCTCAAAGAAGATCCCGTCACGAGCCTGATGCCCGCCGTCAAACAGGGCCATATCGTCATCATGGATGCGCAAGCCATGAACCCAACGATCCGCACCATCGAAGGCATCGAAGTTCTGGCCGACGCTGTCGTCCAGCTTGGGCTCTCCAAGTAAGTCATGGGTGCATGTTTCACCCTTACCCGTGCCGTCTTGCTTACAGTCGGGTGCCTTGGCCTGGCTCTCTGGTTCGGTGCCGCCATTGGTGAGACATCCATTCCCTTGGATGTCGTCGCCAAGACGGTGGCAAATCGTGTGTTTCATGCGGGCTATCCGCTGGATGCCATCGATGAAGGCATCATCTGGAACTACCGCCTCAGCCGGGCGGTCGTTGCCGCTTGCTGCGGTGCCGCACTGGCGCTTTCCGGTGTTGTCTTGCAGGCGTTGTTGCGCAATCCGCTCGCAGATCCCTACATTCTCGGCATTTCGGCGGGTGCTTCTACGGGTGCGGTCAGCGTAGCCATTCTTGGGTTCGGCGCTGGCATGCTGACCATGCCGCTGGGTGCATTTCTGGGTGCGCTGGTGGCATTTGCTCTTGTCAGTCTGCTGGCCTTTCGCGCTGGCCGGGGAAACAGTGCGATCATTCTTGCGGGCGTGGCGGGCTCACAGCTGTTCAACGCGTTGACATCTTTCATCGTGACCAAGGCAGCCAATGCCGAGCAGGCGCGGGGCATCATGTTCTGGCTGCTTGGCAACCTTTCTGGCGTGCGCTGGTCGGATGTCTGGCTGGCGTTGCCTGTTACCATCATCGGTCTTGTCGTGTGTCTGTGTTATGCACGCGCGCTCGATGCCTTTACCTTCGGAGCACAATCGGCCGGGTCTCTGGGTGTGCCGGTTCGGCGTGTCTACATCGTGCTCACCGGCGTCTCCGCACTGATGACCGGCATCATGGTCAGCATTGTTGGCTCCATCGGCTTTATCGGTCTGGTCATTCCCCATGCCGCACGCATGATCGTCGGCATCAGACATGGCCGTCTTCTGCCAGCGGCAGCTTTGACGGGTGCGGTGTTCATGATCGCCGCCGATATTCTGTCGCGCACCATTGTCACCGGTCAGGTCCTTCCCATCGGCGTCATTACCGCCTTGTTTGGCGCACCGGCCTTCGCGCTCATTCTCAGCCAGCGCAGGAGGGCAATATAATGCTGACGGCCCGAAATCTTTGTTGGTCTGCCGGTGGTGTCGACATCGTCAAAAATGTCAGTCTCGACATCACGCCGGGCGAGTTTCTCGGTATCGTCGGGCCAAACGGTTCCGGTAAANCCAGTCTCATGTCGCTGCTGTGCGGTCTCAAGAAAGCGAAATCCGGCGCGGTCGATCTGGATAGCAATGACATGCAGAGCCTGAACCGTCGGGATGTTGCGCGCCACATCGCATTGGTCGAGCAACAGGCGGAAACACAGGAGCATATCAACGCTCGCCAGGCTGTGGAGCTTGGCCGCACACCGCATTTGGGTGCCCTGTCTCCATGGTCGAAAAACGATGATGCCATTGTGGATCAGGCAATGCAGGATGTCGATGCGCATCATTTGACCAAGCGCATGTGGCACACGCTTTCCGGAGGGGAGCGGCAACGTCTGCACATCGCCCGCGCACTGGCGCAGAAGCCTGATATTCTGCTGCTGGATGAACCGACGAACCATCTCGATATCGGTCACCAGATCGCGCTCCTGCATCTCGTTCGCAAGCAACGCCTGACAGTCGTCGCAGCCCTGCACGATCTCAACCACGCGGCGATGTTCTGTGACCGCGTTGCCGTGATGAAAGGCGGTCAGCTGGTGGCTCTCGGTAAGCCGTCAGCGGTGTTTACGGCAGAGCTGATCGGCGATGTCTTCGGTGTCGATGTGACCGTCGAGCGGGAGGATGGCGACATCTGTCACATCCGCTACCGCCCGCCACGCGACGACAGCAACCCATATTCAAAGGCGTGACTTGTTTCCGATTTCGGATGTGCATCTCTTGAATTGAGGAGGCGGCCTCCCACATTCGGTTCAACCCGCTGGTCCGGGCCCCTCTGGTGGAAGTTTCGGTGCTTTCACGATGTCGGACCTTTNCCGACATATACGCCGAACATTCAGAGGTTCACTCATGATTTCCGATATTGCCGCATGGTTCATCACCCTTTTTGTGCTGAGCCCCATTCAGGCCGACGTGCAGGAGCGCATGCAGGGCGCGAATGCGTCTGCACAATCCATTCAGCAATCGCAGCAGTGCATCACGGCGCAGGGACCTAAACTGATTCAGCGTGCTGGCGAAGACCCTTCCTGGGCAATCGCGACAGCAGTGGGCTACACGATCGGCTGGACATCGCCTTCGCAACTGCTCGACGCTAACGATCCGAACTGCGCCGAGTTAACCCGGCTTTNGCAGGGCAATGAGGGCGAAGAGGCAAATAGCTGAAGCTGAGACAAAATCCGGCAGCCTGAATCATCAGGCCTTGCCGGATTGCCAGCTGCGATACCATTCCACGAAGGCAGCAACGCCGGTTTCGATGGTGATGTCAGGCGCATAACCGGTCAGAGCCCGCAACAGATCGGGTGACGCAAAGGTACGTGGCACATCACCCTGCTGCATCGGCAACATGTTGCGAATGGCTTTTTGCCCCAGAACGGTCTCGACCGTTTCGACAAAGCGCATCAACTCCACGGGCTGCCCACCGCCAATGTTGACGACGCGGAACGGTGCGTGTTTCGACAGGGTGTCGGTGACGCCCTCTTCGGTCACTCGGTTGTCTTCGGATGGCGCAATGTGGCTCAGCCGCACGATGCCCTCGACCAGATCATCGATGTAGGTGAAGTCGCGACTCATCTGGCCTTCGCCGTATATGTCTATGGGCTCGCCCTTCAAGATCGCATCCACGAATTTGAACAGCGCCATATCCGGGCGTCCCCACGGGCCGTAGACGGTGAAGAAGCGGAAGGCCGTTGTCGGTACCTTGTGCAGATGGGCATAACTATGCGCCATCAGTTCCATCGACTTCTTGGTGGCGGCGTAGATCGTCATCGGCTCGTCGGCGCGATCACTTTCCGCGAAAGGTACTTTTTCATTGGAGCCGTAGATCGATGACGTGGATGCGAGCATCAGATGCTTGGGCTGAAGCGTTTTTGCCAGCTCCAGAATATTCCAGGAGCCGATAAGGTTCGAGTTCACATAGTCCTTGGGGCAGTCGATGCTGTAGCGAACTCCCGCCTGTGCGGCGAGGTGGATAATCACCTCCGGCTCGGCAAGATCAGCGGCGCGGTTGAGCGCATCCACATCTTCCAGCATCCCGATCTGGGCCTTGAAGCCGTTGGACCGCGCTAGAATGGCGTGGCGCTTTTCCTTCAGGGCGACGTCGTAATATTGCGTCATTCCATCAAAGCCGACGACGAAATGTCCCTCATCGAGCAAGCGCTTTGCCAGATGAAAACCGATGAAACCCGCCGTGCCGGTAATCAGATATCGCATGTTCTCGCCTTGCTTATGATGAACGGCCGATGCCGGCATAGGTGAAGCCGTGAGCCGTGACTTCATCCGGTCGATAGATATTGCGCAAATCTACCAGCACCGGTGACGCCATGATCGATTTCAGCCTGTCGAGGTCGAGCGCGCGGAACTGGTTCCATTCGGTCACGATTACCACCGCATCGGCATCCTGCGCCGCCTCATATGGGCCGGTCGCATATTCGATGCCTTCCATCAGCGGGCGCGCATTGACCATGCCTTCCGGGTCATAACCCGTCACCTTGGCACCCGCATCCTGCAATGTCTGTACGACGGCAATTGCCGGGCTGTCGCGCATGTCGTCCGTGTTTGGCTTGAATGTCAGGCCCAGCACGGCAATCTTCTTGCCTCTGATATCACCGCCGACGGCGGCAATGACCTTGCGGCCCATTGCACGCTTGCGGGTGTCGTTGACGGCAATCGTCGTCTCGATCAGGCGAACGGGGCTGTCGAAATCCTGAGCGGTCTTGGCAAGCGCGAGCGTATCTTTCGGAAAGCAGGAGCCGCCATAGCCGGGGCCGGCATGCAGAAATTTTGCGCCGATGCGGCCATCCAGGCCGATGCCACGCGAGACGTCCTGAACGTCGGCACCGACCTTTTCGCAAAGATCTGCCATTTCGTTGATGAAGGTAATCTTCATGGCAAGGAAAGCGTTGGCTGCGTATTTGATCAGCTCGGATGTGCGGCGCGTGGTAAACAGCAGCGGCGACTGGTTGAGGTAAAGCGGGCGATAAACTTCCGTCATCACCGGCCGGGCGCGCTCGTCAGACAGACCGACAACGATGCGGTCGGGACGCTTAAAGTCATCGATGGCTGCGCCCTCGCGCAGGAATTCCGGGTTGGAAACGACGGCAATATCAGCGCTTGGGTTTNCCTCGCGGATGATGCGCTCCACCTCGTCGCCGGTGCCGACCGGCACTGTCGATTTGGTGACGATGACGGTGAAGCCGGTCACGGCTGCGGCAATTTCACGGGCGGCGGCATAAACGTAAGCCAGATCGGCGTGGCCATCGCCACGGCGCGATGGTGTGCCAACCGCAATGAAAACGGCATCCGCATCCGCCACAGCACTTTTCAGGTCGGTGGTGAAACTCAGTCGGCCAGCCTTGGCATTGTTTGCCACGATCATGTCGAGGCCTGGCTCGAAAATCGGAATCTGACCGTTTTTCAGCGCCTCGATTTTTTCGGGCATTTTATCGACGCATATGACGTCATGACCGAAATCGGCAAANCAGGCACCTGAAACCAAGCCTACATATCCGGAGCCAATCATTACAATACGCATCAAAAAACCTTTCGGGATCAAGGCCGACTATAAAACTTGCCAGCCGCACATGCGCTAAACAGCATTTCGGATAGGTGTTTATCTGCCTTCGCTGCCGGGGCCAAGCGCGCAGGCTGTTTTCAACGGACGATTTCAAGAATTTGTTGTAAATGAAGCTGATGCCAAGGCACCGTAGGGCTTGTGAAGCGTTCATCAAACATATCTTCTGCTGCTCATTCCAGGGAACATCGGTATCCATGATCCAGCAATCCTGCCTTTCGGAAATTTCGCTCTGGCTTTCGCAGCAAGGCTATGAAGGCGTTGCCGAAGAATCTCTGTTGTCCGGATTTTGCGAGCGATGCAACGCCGCTGGCATCAGCATTTCCTCGGCACTGATATTGATGGATACGCTGCACCCGGATTTNGAGGGGCATGCGTTTCGCTGGGATAGCCACGATGTTTTCGAATCGTCCAGCGTCTATGATTTCACCGATGACGGAAAGGCGCGCGAGGCCTGGGAGAGTTCGGTATTTTNCCATCTGATCAAGGAAAATGCTGATGAGGCGCGTCACCGGTTTTTTCTCGGTGAAGACACGAAATTTCCAAAGCTATCCGAACTGAAGCAAGCCGGACATACGGATTATCTGGCGGCGATCCATCGTTTTACGGATCGCGGGAGCATCGGTGAAATGAATGCTTTCTATTCGCATTGGCTGACCCGACATCCTGAAGGCTTTCACGACGACGAGCTTGCCGCCTTGCGCTTGCTGTTGCCGACGCTCGCTCTTGCGTTCAAAGCCGCTTCCTGCATGCGCATCATCGGCACGATCAGCGACGTCTATCTGGGCCGCGATGCTGGTCGCAAGGTCATGAGCGGCACGATCACCCGTGGGGAGGTCGAACGTATCGATGCCGTCTTGTGGTTTTCCGATCTGCGGGATTTCACCGGCATTTCAGACCGGGCGGAGCCAGATCAGATCATTCCGTTTCTCAACGACTATGCGGGTCTGGTCATCGACGCGATCCACGCCCATGGCGGCAGCGTGCTGAAACTGATCGGCGATGGGGTGCTGGCAATCTTCCGTGATGCCGACCAGCGCGCAGGATGTGCGGCGGCACTGGCCTCGGAAATCACGATGCGTACCAATCTCACCGTGCTGAACGACAGGCGACGGCAGGAGGGCTTGCCGACGACGGATGTCTATCTCGGCCTGCATGTGGGTGAGGTGTTTTACGGTAATATCGGCAGTCGCAACCGGCTGGATTTTACGGTGGTCGGACCCGCTGTCAACATGGTCAGCCGCATCAGCAGCCTGTGCGGTTCGGTGGATCGCGATACCGTTATGTCCCGCGAGTTCATGGCGATGTGTCCGGAAGATATGCGCGGCTTCATGGTATCCATGGGGCGTTATGCTTTGCGTGGTTTTGCAAGGGCGCATGAGCTCTACACCATTGACCCGGAAATGTGCTGATTGCAACGTGAAGAAAGAGAGAACGGTTTTCCCGCGTTCATGCCTTGCGCTCTGGTCGTCTCAGGCGTAGCCAGACTACGGAGATAGCGTTCAAGCCGGGTATCGAGTCTCATCCCATGCCGCCCGGTTGTCGCTACGGGAGCGGTTGCCATGCAAANGGGTTTTCTACTGGGGCTGCTTGCCTATGCCAGCTTTNCCTGTGGAGACGCCACCATCAAGTCGCTCGGCTCGCAGGTTAGCGTCTTCGAAATCGGCTTTTTCAGCATCCTGTCGTCCGCATCCCTCATTTTCTTCTTGAAACCAAAAGAAGAGCGCTGGCGCCATTTCTGGCGCATGAGCAGGCCGTGGGCCGTGCATGGGCGGGCGATTTCCGGCCTGTTCGCGGGCATTTTGGGCATTTATGCGTTCACTAACGTGCCGCTTGCAGAGGCCTATGCGCTGATTTNCCTGTCACCGCTTTTCGTTACCATCCTGTCGGCGTTGGTGCTGAAGGAAGATATTGGACTGTGGCGCTGGTCTGCGGTCATGGCTGGCATCGTTGGCGTGTTGCTGGTGGTGCGCCCCGGTTTCAAAACACTGGAACTCGGGCATTTCGCAGCGCTTTGCGTGGCCTTTCTCGCGGGCCTGACCATCGTTCTTCTGCGCTCGCTCGCCGGACGGGAAAAGCGCACATCGATCATGGGCGTGCTCATTATGTATGGTTTGACGTTCAACGGTATCCTGATGATCCCGGAGTTTCAGGTTCCAACGCTGAACCAGATCGGTGCCTTCATCGTCATCGGCATGTGCACCGCTATCGGCCAGATAACCCTGCTGACGGCGACGAAGATTGCCCCTGCCAGTCAGATCGCCCCATCGCACTATTCCCAGATATTATGGGCGGTTGCCATCGGCGCGTCCTTCTTCGGCGAGTATCCGGATACGCTTGCGATCTCCGGTCTGGTGGTCATAGCCTCTGCCGGATTGCTGACTATGATGCGTGAAAAANTCCGCCTTGGCATCGTGCGGTGGAATCCGTTTTTCCGCAACAGACTATGATTCAGAGGTTTTGCCCGACCTGTTCAAGAAGCCAGCTTTGGAACGCCTGGACCAGCACGTTGTCCTGACGCCCNTCTGGCAGAGCGATATAATAGCTGTTTTCCGTCGCCAGCGGCACGTCGAACACGACATTCAGCAAGCCTGATTTCAATTCGGTTTCAATCAGATATTTCGGCAAGAGCGCAAAGCCCAGACCGCTGACTGCGGCCTCTATCAGCATGGAAAACTGGTCGAAACGGTTGCCGCGATAAGCGCTGTCGGAGGCAAGCCTGTTCATCTCGAACCACTCCGTCCACAGCTTGGGACGCGTGGTGATGTGAAGTAACGGCCCGTCCAGCATATCGGCATGGTTTGCGACAGGTTTGGACGCCAGAAGCCGCGGGCTGGCGACGGGAACGATCACTTCGTTGCAGAGGAACGTGCATGTACCACGCGCCCACACCGGCTGGCCGTAATGGATGGCGATGTCGAAGCCTTCCTCATCGAAATCGAAGGGCTGGGTGCGCGATCCTACTGTCAGCACCGTGTTCGGGTGGCTTGCCATGAAGTCGTGCAGGCGGGGTGTCAGCCAGCGGCTACCGAATGTCGGAAGGGTCGCGATGGACAGCAGCGCGCTGGAGGAGCCAGCCGTGACGGCCCGCACCATCAATTGTTCGGATTGATGCAGCAGCTTCTGCACGTCAGGCAGGAACTTGCGCCCCGCATCGGATAGCACCACGCGGCGGCGAATGCGCTCGAACAGCAGCATGCCGGTCTGCGCTTCCAGATCGCTGATCTGGCGGCTGACCGCGCTCTGCGTCAGGTTCAACTCTTCGGCAGCGCGCGTGAAGTTGCCGTGCCTTGCAGCGCATTCGAAAGCCTGCAAGGTCACGATATCAGGAACCAGCCGTCTGCGTGTGTCCATTCCAGTCTCGCATCAACATGCGCGCTTTCTCCACCGAAAGCACCTCTCAAACCCGTATATGATCGGGAAACAGAATGAAACGGGAATTTCCGTACAGGACCGACGCGACGATCAGCCAATCGACATCAAGCTTGCATTTCCACCCGCCGCAGTCGTGTTGACGCTGACAGAGACTTCTTCCAGCAGCCAGTTCAGATTGTAAGGCTGGTCCGTTCCCAGCAACGCTTCACTGGTTGCGGCCTGAACCAGAACCAGCGGGCCGGGAAGCTCGGCAATGCGCGCATTCACCTGACGTACCCGCTCCGCATCACCTTCCACCAACGCGCCCGAGAAGGGGCCGGACCTGACCCAATCAGCGGACCATGTGATGTGGGCCGTCACGCTGGATGGCAAACCGTTCAGTTCCGTTTCCAGACCGGTTTCTTTATCTATCACCACCGTGTTTCCGGTTGCAAGTGTCGCTGCCAGTTGCCGGAACAATCCCTGTGCGGTCAGCGGTGCCAGCAAANCATGGCCGCGTGGATGCAGGGCATAGAGGTTGCGCTCTCCCACCGGACCTGCAAGTTCGGTTTCAAANCCGAGGCCGGAGAGTTTGGCGGAGAGGCGGGCCATTTCCGCTGCCGCCTTGTCAACCTTTGCCTCCAGCCAGTTGGCAAAATCGGTGATTGCAGTGTCGTGTTGATGCCCCTTGCGGTCTACAAGCGGTGCATTCTTCGTCAAACGACCGAGGTAAAGAGGGCCACCAGCCTTTGGACCTGTACCGGAAAGACCGCGTCCGCCGAAGGGCTGCACGCCGACCACGGCGCCGATGATGTTGCGGTTGACGTAAAGATTGCCCGCCTTCACCCGGGAAAGCACATGCGCAATCGTCGTATCGAGGCGCGTGTGTAGGCCGAATGTTAGGCCGTAACCGGTTGCGTTGATATCATCGATGAGACGGTCGAGCTTTTCGCGCTTGAAGCGGATGACGTGCAGGACAGGGCCGAAGACTTCACGCTTGAGGTCGGACAGGGATTTTAACTCTATGATGGTTGGCGGAACGAAGGTGCCCTTGTCGGTGTCGCCAGCCAGTGTGATTTGCTCGATCCGGTTGCCGAGCGCCCGCATGGCTTCGACGTGCTGTTCGATGTTTTCCTTGGCTTCCAGCGTAATCACCGGGCCGACATCCACCGACAGCCGGTCCGTTCTACCGATTCGCAATTCGTGCAAGGCGCCTTTCAGCATCGTCAGCGTTCTCTCAGCCACATCGTCCTGAAGGCAAAGAACGCGTAGCGCCGAGCAGCGCTGGCCGGCGCTATCGAAGGCGGACGCGATGACATCGGCCACAACCTGTTCGGCCAGAGCCGAGGAATCCACGATCATGGCGTTCTGGCCACCGGTTTCGGCAATGAGCGGGATCGGCTGTCCATCGCTCGACACACGCGCCGTCAGCTGTTTCTGGATCAGGCGAGCGACTTCGGTGGAGCCCGTGAACATGACGCCTGCGGTTTGCTCGGCACCCACCAACTGCGCGCCGGCTTTGCCATCGCCCGGCAGAAGCTGCACGGCATCCGCGGGAACACCAGCCTCATGCAGCAGGCGAATGCCTTCTGCGGCAATCAGCGGCGTTTCCTCTGCGGGCTTGGCCAGAACCGGGTTGCCTGCCACGAGCGCTGCCGCGACCTGACCGATGAAGATCGCAAGCGGGAAATTCCACGGGCTGATGCAGACGACTGGGCCGAGAGCCTGTTGCTGCGGGCCGAATGTGTTACGTGCTTCGGCTGCATAATACCGTAGAAAATCGATAGCTTCCCGGACTTCGGCGATGGCGTTCGGCGCCGATTTTCCGGCTTCGCGCATGATGAGACCGAGCAGAACGGGCAATTTCGCCTGCATCAGATCGGCTGCTTTTTCCAGGCAAGCGGCGCGGTCTTCGACGCTGGTTTGCGGCCAGCTGGATGCGGCGGCGGCTTCCAGCGCCTGTCTTACATCCGCATCGGTCGGTTCGGTCACGAAGCCGACGATATCATTGAGGTCGCCGGGGTTGAGAACGGCTCTCGCAGAACCGGTTGCACCCAGTGGCACAGCTTTCCATTCCATCTCCGCGCTGGTCCAGAGCGCCTCACTCAATGACGCCAGCGTCTGTTCATTCGCCAGATCCAGCCCAGCCGAATTTATCCGCGCGCCGTAGAGATTGCCGGGTTTGGAAATCTTCTCGTGTTGCGCGCCCGGTGCAGCCATGGATTTCACCGCGACGACAGGGTCTTCCAGCAGCGAATCGATGGGAATATTCGGGTCGGCGATACGGTTGACGAAAGAAGAGTTGGCGCCGTTTTCCAGCAATCGGCGCACGAGATAGGCCAGCAACGTTTCATGCGTGCCAACCGGTGCGTAAAAGCGGCAGGGACGGTCGAGGTTCTTTTTGCCGACGACTTCGCTGTACAGCGGTTCACCCATGCCGTGAAGGCACTGGAACTCGTAGTCCCCGATTTTGAATTCGGGTCCAGCGAGGTGATAGATCGTTGCCAGCGACTGCGCGTTGTGGGTTGCGAATTGCGGAAAGATCACGTCGCGGGCGGCGAGCAGCTTGGCGGCGCAGGCGATGTAGGAGACATCCGTGTGGACCTTGCGGGTGAAGACTGGGAAGTCTTCCAATCCGTCCAGTTGCGCCCGCTTGATTTCGGCATCCCAATAGGCACCCTTGACGAGACGCACCATGATACGGCGGTTCGATCTGCGGGCGAGATCGATGATATAATCCAGCACGAAGGGGCAGCGGCGGCTATAGGCCTGCACCACGAAGCCTATGCCCTGCCAATTTCCCAGTTCCGGGTCAAGCGCGATTGCTTCCAGCAGGTCGAGCGAAAGCTCCAGCCGGTCGGCTTCTTCGGCATCGATGTTGAGGCCGATATCGTAGCGCTTGGCCAGCAGCATCAGGGATTTCACGCGCGGCAGAAGTTCATCCATCACACGCTGTGCCTGCGCGCGGGCATAGCGCGGATGCAAGGCGGAAAGCTTGATGGAAATGCCGGGACCACCATACACGCCGCGACCGGCTGAGGCCTTGCCGATGGCATGAATTGCCTGCTCGTAATCGTGGTAATAGCGCTCGGCATCCTTAGCCGTCGTCGCGGCTTCGCCCAGCATATCGTAAGAATATTGGAAGCCTTGTGCCTCAAGTGCCTTCGAGCGGTTGATTGCCTCGCCGATGGTCTGGCCGGTCACGAATTGCTCGCCCATCATCCGCATGGCCATGTCGACGCCGCGGCGGATGACCGGCTCTCCCGCACGGGAAATGAGTTTNGTCAGCGCTGCCGACAAGCCCTTGTCGTTGACGGTGGATGTCAGCTTGCCCGTGATGACCAGCCCCCAGGTCGCGGCATTGACGAACAGTGAGCGACCGCCGCCGAGGTGAGATTTCCAGTCGCCGGTGGCAATCTTGTCACGGATCAGGGCATCACGTGTGGCGGCATCGGGAATACGCAACAGGGCTTCGGCAAGGCACATCAGCGCCACGCCTTCCTGGCTCGATAGCGAATATTCCTGCACCAATCCTTCGACGCCGGTCCCTTTGGCTTTGGAACGCAGCGCTTGAACCAGTTTGCGTGCAGTCGTGCGAATTGTATCGGCCTGTTCAGGCGAAACGGTTGCCGCTTCGAGTAGCCGCGCCATGCAATCCGGCTCCGCCCGGCGGTAGGCAGCGGTGATGGCTTGGCGCAGGGCGCTTTGCGGCTGCACCGGTGGCGCA
Organism: Agrobacterium bohemicum; assembly: GCF_002896715.1. Taxonomy (GTDB): domain Bacteria; phylum Pseudomonadota; class Alphaproteobacteria; order Rhizobiales; family Rhizobiaceae; genus Agrobacterium; species Agrobacterium bohemicum. The sequence goes on along the minus strand of NZ_PGEL01000028.1, from coordinate 799,983 downwards.
AAATGCGCGAAAATATCACATGTTTGGTTGGCGTGTGATTTGGCAAACCNAGCTGTATTTNCTACCATCGGTCCAGTCCTCGAATATCTGTCGCAAGGCGATCTTTTNCAGACATCAGAATATCACTGGTGGCAAAATTGCTATGGTCCTATTTNAGCGGTATATCAGGACAAACCGACTTATAATGAGCATTTCAGGAGGCAATATGAATGGCAAANTCGTCTGATACAGGTGATCTCGATCATTTCGATCTGAAGATACTGGAGGCAATGAGCGATGATGGCCGCATGTCGATCTTGCAATTGTCCAAGCAGGTCGGTCTGTCGAAGACGCCGTGCCAGACGCGGCTGAAACGTTTGGTGGATGAGGGATACATTCTGGGTTTTCGTGCCATGCTCAATCCGGCCAAGTTGGGGCTGGAGCACATCGCCTTCACCGAGGTCAAACTGTCTGATACGCGCGAGAAGGCGCTGGAGGATTTCAACACGGCGGTCCGCAAGATCAAGGAAGTCGAGGAGTGTCACATGATCGCTGGAGCCTTCGATTATCTGTTGAAGGTTCGCACCAACGATATCCGCAAATACAGGCGGGTTCTGGGTGAAAAANTATCCAGCCTACCGTGTGTGGCCAACACATCGACATTCGTCGTCATGCAGTCTGTCAAAGACGTGGGAATATAAAACGGCACAGCCTTTGGGCTGCGCCGTTCTGATGTCAGTCAGGTTTAACGTATAGCCGCAGCCGCTGTGACCGCTGCTACCTGAGCGTCTGGACCGAATTCGTTTTCGTCCTGAATCCCCAAAAGTTCCTGAAGACGAAGACGTGCACGACTAACGCGGCTTTTGATTGTCCCGACGGGGCAACCGCAAATTTCCGCAGCTTCTTCATAGGCAAAGCCCGACGCGCCGATCAGCAGAATGGCTTCACGCTGATCTTCCGGCAGTTTTGCAAGCGCGGTCTTGAAATCCTGAAGATCGACGGAACCGTGCTGTTCTGGTGGAACAGACAGGCGGGATGTGTAAGCTCCATCCGTGTCCTGAACTTCGCGGCCTGATTTTCTTATCTGGCTGTAGAACTCGTTACGAAGTATCGTAACCAGCCATGCGCGCATGTTGGTGCCGGGCTGATAGCTTTCCTGCTTCGCCCAAGCCTTCATGATCGTGTCTTGCACGAGGTCATCGGCCCGGTCGCGGGACCGGATGAGAGAGATAGCGAATGCGCGCAAATTGGGGAGCGCGGCCAGCATTTCTCGCTTGAAATTGGTTTCGTTCTTGGTGTGTTCTTCTGCCATTATCCCCTCGAAGCTTTTGCTTTGTTTTCAGCTTCGTCGAGTTTCTCAAGCAGATCGAGGAACTTGTCTGGAATGCCTTCGTCCTGAACTGTGTCGTACAGTTCCCGTAGTTTACGCGAGATGACGGTTCTACCTGAGTCGGAAACAGTCGGAGACGTTCCCTTTTCAGATGGATCCTGATCCGATTGAAACATATTCATGATTTCCGGTATTCGTTAGGTGATGTCGCTGTTAATGCCTAACTGAAAAANTAGTTCCAACCAACTGGAACTATTTTTNGGGTACCACGTTTTTNCCATTATGTGTGCGTTGCACACCGCATGATACAGGGGAGAATTCCATGTCAGTTTCTACACGCATCGCACCGCACCTGCCCTATCTTCGCAGGTTTGCGCGTGCCGTTTGCGGTTCACAATCGACTGGCGATGCCTACGTCGCCGCCAGCCTGGAAGCATTGATCGCGGATGTTAGCATCTTCCCGCAGACGAGCAGCGATCGCGTCTCGCTTTATCAATTGTTTGTCTCCATCTTTAGTTCCGTAACAATCAACATCAAAAGCGACGAAAACCTTACGGGTTGGGAAAAGCGTGCGTCTGCCAATCTTTCGGCAGTGCCGGCGGTGCCGCGCCAGGCATTTTTGCTGACGACCGTAGAAGAATTCTCGATGGCTGAAGTTGCCGAAGTTCTCCGCGTTCCTGAATCGCAGGTCGGAAAGCTGATCGATGAGGCTGCCTCTGAAATTGCGCGTCAGGTTGCGACCGACATCATGATCATCGAGGACGAGCCTCTGATCGCGATGGATATCGAGCAGATGGTAACGGACCTCGGCCACAACGTGACAGGCATTGCGCGCACCCATAAGGAAGCGCTGGAACTGTTCCACCGTACGCAGCCCAAGATGATCCTTGCCGACATCCAGCTTGCGGATGGAAGTTCTGGTCTGGAAGCCATGAAGGAAATCCTTCAGATGACGACGCTGCCTGTGATCTTCATCACCGCTTTCCCGGAACGTCTTCTTACCGGCGAGCGTCCTGAGCCGACCTTCCTTGTGACCAAGCCATTTAATCCCGACATGGTGAAAGCTCTCATAAGTCAGGCTCTGTTCTTTAATGAAAGTTCACGTGTCGCAGCTTAATTGACGCTGAACTGAAGAGATTTTGGAACCCGGGTTCTTACCCGGCGTTCAGGTCTGCATGTTTGCTCGAACACAGCGACCTTGATCGCCGTTACCCGTTAGGAGACAATATTGCATCGGCTGGCGTGGCATAATGCGGGGCGAGAAGAGGGAGACCTTCACGATTCACTCGTGCTTGCCTTGCTGGACTCTGATGAGACGGTCATGCTGCAGGACNGTGATAAAGAGTATATTTTTATCGCGAATCTGCCTGACGTCTGGACGCTTCCGGACGAGTCAGGCGACGATCCGAACGACGTCACGATGTTTGGAAAAGAGCTTGCTGCCCGCCTGTCAGATTTGAAAAANGATCTGACGGCAGCAGGAAGCAGGGGAATGCTGGAGGTCAATGCCGGCAAGGACCGTGTCTTCCAGTTTTACGTCTACTCCACCGTCAACATGTCTGGACAGCGCGTCCTCAAAACGACAATTCGAGAAGTAACGGTGGAGCGACGGCGGGAGCAGTTGCTTCGATCATTGCTCCGCGAAGTCAGTCACCGCTCAAAAANCCTCCTTGCCATCATCCAGAGCCTATCCTCCCAAACCGCGCGTTTCAGTTTTACCAAAGAAGATTTTCTGCGAAAATTCAGAGGGCGTCTGCATGCTTTGGCGCAGTCCCAGGATCTGATCACGGATTCGGATTGGCGCGGAGCAGAGATTTTCGATCTGCTGAAACAGCAGGCCGATCTCTATTTGCCTGAATATCCTAACCTGATTCAGATGAAGGGCGACAACCTTCTCCTCAACCCAAACGGGGCGCTCTATGTGGGGCTCGCTTTCCATGAGCTTGTCGTGAATACGATCAGTCATGGTGGGAACCTATCGCAGCATCTTCCTTTGACACTGGAATGTCGAAAAGATGCGGATTTCTTCGAAGTTCGCTGGACGGAACCACTTGGAGGCAGTGGCGCTCAACACACTGCCGACGCTGACAAACGAAGCAATTTCGGAAGCGTTGTTTTGGAGAAAGTCGTCCCGGCAGCGTTGGGTGGGGAAGCTAAATATAAAGTCTCTGATGAAAGCATTGACTATTTCCTGAGGTTCCCGGCTCCGCTGCCGACCTGAATAAAACCNAATTGAATTTTGGCTTGTCCGATGGAAGACGACGTTTTGTCGCGTCGCTTTTGTTATCTGTTCATCTGCGGAGTTTGGGGACGCCCTTGTGCCAACAAAAANGCACGGCTCCGTAGAGCCGTGCTATCTATGGCAGGTTTNCAGGGGCAAAACCTGCGTGCGCCAAGCCTCAGGCGGGGACGGGAGTGGCTTGGCTTGCCTTAAAAACGCGGGTTCTGCCAGTTGGTTCCGTGCCGTCTAAATTTTAATTCGGCAAAACAGATTTTTTTNGAGCAAGAAATTTATGAAAAGGTGCTGTCAGCGTCCACTGGAATCCACACTCTTTGTAATCTGTTGATATGGTTGCAGAAAATGCACTTTCGGCATGACGTCTCGTAATTGTGGTGCCAAAGCCGCTTCGTGTCGGGGCAACGGCTGGAGGGCCACCAACGTCTTTCCAGTCTATTGTCAGCATCTCTTTCTCACCGTTCATCTTACGAACCCAGGAGAGCTCGACAGTGGCTGCCGCCTCGGAAAGCGCGCCGTATTTCATCGAATTGGTCGCCAGCTCATGGATGATGAGGCCCAGATTCTGCGCAGCTTCCGGCGAAAGAATGAAGTCTTCTCCGCTGAGCTTGACCTGATCGATGGCGTTCCCGAAGACCTTCAAATGGGTTTCCAGCAACTTGCGCATCGGCAGTCCCTGCCATTGCACCTCCGACAAAGCGCTGATCGACATTCCCAAGCCACGAAGACGGTGGTCCACCTCCTTTTGGAACTCCGCAACCGTCGTGCTGTCGCGCGCGAGCTGGCGCATCATGGCTTGAACCAGCGTCAGCATGTTCTTGGAGCGATGAACCAGCTCGTGCAGGATGAGGTGGGCACGATCGTCCGCCTGGCTGCGGTCAAAGGAGGCGTTCGAAAGGGCGACAGCGACCTGATTTGCTTCCTTTATTTNGGTGTCGATCGGCGAAACGATTTCGCCCTCGCCTATTCGTTTGGCCACATCGACAAGTTCGCGTATTGACCCACGGAGCTGCTGGCCGACGAGATAGGCACCTGCGATAGCGATTGCGACGAGGGTCAAACTGCCGATCATCATTTNCCGCCAGGTGCTTGCCAATGCAGAATCGCTATTGTCGGACGGTCCCCAGATAACTGCCTTCCAAGACCATCCCGGCAGTTGGGAGTAGGCATATATAATGCCGTCTTCATTTTCGAAACTGCCGCTAAANGCCTGCATTTCGTTCGCCCACGTATGATCGAAGTCGGATCCGGCTGCGATGGTCTTCGGCGCGCTGGATGTAACGACGTGATTGTTGCCATCCACGATCGCAATCGTCCAGCCAGATGGAAGCCCGTCCGTTGAGACCAGTCCCATCAGGTCGCTGGCATTTTGGGTCATGATCAGTGCGTCACCGGCGGCCGACAGCGACGGCGGCAAAGGGCGCATGACGTTGAACACCCATTCCTTGCTGGTATTGCCATAAAAGATGTTGGAGACGGCGATCCTGCGTCCGGCAATGACATCCTGTAGCTTGATGTCGGGCGGCACATTGCCCAAGGGCTGATTCAGCGGCACACGGCTGTTCAGGCGTTGTTTNCCGTCAGCAGTTGCAACGATGACGTAGAGGCCCTGTCTTTCAAGGCTTTCGCTCACGCGCTTGTGAAACGCCGCGAGGTCGCCATCCTCTAACTCGGGGAATTGCGTCAGCAGGTTGAGAGTTGTCGCCATTTCCTGCAAACGGCGATCGATGTTGCGGCTGACTGCGCGTGCATCTTCGACGGCTTCCCTTTGAAGGTCGCCTGTTTCGTTTGCTTCCAGTTTCAGCATCAGATAGCCGACGAAAATAACCAGAGGCAGCGTGATAACTGCTGTCATTACAACGAGATAGACACTAATAGGCGCGGTTGGAAAAAANCCGGAAAGACGTCGTCTTAGTTTCAATATGATGTTGTTTCGCATCGTCTCGCCGGTTTCGACCGGTGTTCAAATCATTCTGGCTGAACCGCAGAATGGCGCAAGCCTTCATAGTTCGCAATCCCATAATATGCCTGATTACCAGCCGCTTTTTATGTCTTTTCATCCGTTATTGCCTAAAAAANCAGCGGAACCAATTTCCTTCTTGTGCCGTTTGCAAATCAACAGGCTCACACAGAACGGGTTCAACCGTCGAGCAGGTTACATTGATAGGATAAGGAAGGTACGAAATGAAAANGACACTCACCATGATCGCCACAGTCGCTCTTTTGGGTTCCACAACATTCGCATCACTTGCCATGGCACAGGGTACGACGCAGCCTGCACCGGCAGCACCAAGTGCCACAGTTCCGGCAACGACTGCGATGCCAGCGACGCCTTCGGCAGCAGGCGGAGCTTATCTCACAGAGCAGGCAGCGACACAGATCAGCGCCAATGACTACATCGGCAATGCAGTTTATACCGCAGCTGATGAGAGCATTGGCAGCGTGACCAATCTCATTCTTGAGGAAANTGGTGGCATCGTCGCGGCAGTGGTCGGCGTTGGCGGTTTTCTGGGCATTGGTGCCAAGGACGTCGCCGTCCCAATGGACAAGCTGACGGTTACACGTGACGCCGCCAACGGCACAGTGCGCCTGACGACGACCGAAACGGCCGAGTCACTCAAAGCCGCTCCTGAATTCGTAACGATGAAGGACAAGAAGGCTGATGAAGGCTCTGCCGCGCCGGCAACCAACTCCACAACTGGCGGTGCGACCACAACGGCGCCCAAGCCATAATAGAGTTACCTGGGAGAGGAGCTATGAGAACATTCTCATAGCGAAGACGCCGGTCCACTGGACCGGCGTTTTTTTNGTCTTTTCAAAGGCAGCACCATAAAAGCTTGCTCACCTCTTACATGCTGGCGTTTCGCGAGGAGTGCCAGCGCCATGCGGACCTGATAATATCCGTCAGCGTATATTGCGGTTCCCAGCCCAGCACTTCCTTTGCCTTGTCGTTGTTGGCGACGAGGGTGGTGGAATCGCCGTCACGTCGTTCGGTGTATTCCACGGGNAAGGGGCGGCCAGAGACTTCCGAGATTGTATCGAGCAATTCCTTGACCGTTGTTCCGGTGCCGGTGCCAAGGTTAAGCTCGACGGTTTCTCCTCCATTCAGCAGATAATCGACGGCACGCACATGGGCGTCCGCCAGATCGAGAATGTGAATGTAGTCGCGGACGCAGGTGCCGTCTCGCGTGTCATAGTCCGTGCCAAACACCTTGAAGCCCTCGCGGCGTCCCAGAGCGGCTTCGATAGCGAGCGGAATGGCATGCGTTTCAGGCTTGTGCCACTCGCCGATGCGCCCTTCGAAATCGGCGCCCGCGGCGTTGAAGTAGCGCAACATCACGGATTTCAGACCCTTGTAGGTGCTGTAGTCCTTCAATGCCTGTTCCACGACCCACTTGGTGCGGCCATAGGGATTGATCGGTGCCTGGGGGTGGGTTTCGTCCAGGGGCACCCGTTCCGGCAGGCCGTAGGTCGCGCAGGTAGACGAGAAGACAAAGGCCTTCACGCCCGCATCTATCGTGGCTGACAGCAATGTCAGCGCACCGGTGACGTTGTTATCGTAAAAGGCAACGGGATTTTTGACGGATTCGCCGACTTCGATCAGTGCCGCGAAATGCAGGACGGCTTCCGGCTTATGTTTGGAAAAAACTTCGGCCAGTCGCTTGTGGTCGCGAATGTCGCCCTGTTCAAACGGTCCCCATCTGATGAATTCTTCATGGCCGTTGGAAAGGTTGTCGAAGACGATAGGCTCATATCCACGTTCAGCCAGCAATAGGCAGGTGTGTGAACCAATATATCCGGCACCGCCGACAACAAGGACTTTTTTCCGCATCCAACATTCTCTCCGTTAAAAGACGTGTTGGCAAACTGCCTAGCATTTTGTCGGCAGAAGGGCAGCGGAATTTATTGCAGGTGAAAANGGAAAAGCCGCCTTCTGATCGAGGGCGGCTTCGGAAATCGAATTACTTCTTCTTCAGAATCGTGGTTCTGGTCGCAACATAGCCAAGAGCAATCGCTGTCAGCAGTGTGACGAATGGCCGTGCTGCAAGCGCGCTGCCAGCCAGGGACTGTGCCGCAATCGGTGCTGCAGCCAGCGGCATCAAAGGTCGCGTAGCATAGACGCGCGGTCTACGTTTGATGGAAAGGCACACCAGCATGATGACGCCGAGCAGAAATGCCACGCCAGCAATCACGAGAGCCGCAGGTCCGGCCCCGATTTCTTTTGCGAGGTAGATCGAGCCGCCAACCAAGGCAGCAATGAAGGCAATAACAAAAAACACACCGGCAAGCGTCCACAAANGGATCGTGGACTTGATGCGCCGTGTCACCAATTGGCCTTCTCGCTGGGTGTCACCGAGATAAAGCAGCAGCGTCTGAAGCATGTTGCTACCTTATTTGCGGGTGACGAGAGCGATAAGGAAACCTGCAGCAACGGCAATGCCCAAAGACTGAAGTGGGTTCTTCTGAACCTGATAGGTCAAGTTGTCGTTGAGAGACTGAATTTCATTGCGTACGGTTTCGACTGTCTCTTCACCGGCGGCGATAGCATCGTCGGCAGCGCGGGAGGCACGGGCCTTGACCTCATGGGAAACGCCAGCACCCAGCGCTTTCACGCTGCCAGCCAGATTGGCAAGGTCTTCACGTAGCTGCGCTAGCTGCGCAGACACTTCTGCTGCATCGCCGCCTTCGAGAGTTTCACGCACTTTATCTTCCACGTTACGAACCGTCGCCATGATGTGTCCTTTGCTGAATTTATCTCAAAANCGCCGTTTACACGGCTCACGCTTGGTTTCAGAACGTGCCTGACGACGTTTGGTTCCCCTGTGTCTTCACCGTAGCGAAAAAACAGCTGGATTGCAGAATCTCTGCTGCGGGTTTGTTTTCCTGTCACAAGCATCATATAAGGCCCGTCTCAAGACGAGACCTTTCCTGTCCAAGATAAGATGTGACTGACAAATGCTGCAAACGCCATATTACCTGATCGATAAGACAAAGCTTCTTCGCAACATGGAGAAGATTGCCTATGTGCGCGACAAATCCGGCGCAAAGGCACTCTTGGCGCTGAAGTGTTTCGCAACGTGGTCAGTGTTTGATTTCATGTCGCAATATATGGATGGTACGACGTCCTCGTCGCTCTACGAGGTGCGCCTGGGTCGCGAAAAATTCGGTGGTGAGACGCATGCCTATAGCGTCGCATATGCGGATTACGAGATCGACGAGGTCATCGCCAACGCAGACAAGATCATCTTCAACTCCATTGGGCAACTGGAGCGTTTTGCCGACAAGGCCGAAAGCATCACGCGCGGTCTGCGCCTAAACCCGCAGGTTTCCTCCTCCACCTTCGATATCGCCGACCCGGCGCGTCCGTTCAGCCGTCTGGGCGAGTGGGATGTTGCAAAGGTCGAAAAGGTCATGGACCGCATTTCCGGCTTCATGATACATAACAATTGTGAAAATGGCGATTTCGATCTGTTCGACAGCATGTTGTCGCAGATCGAGGACAAGTTCGGCACGCTTCTGGCGCGTGTAGAATGGGTGAGCCTCGGCGGCGGTATCCATTTCACCGGCGAAAATTATCCGCTCGACCAGTTCTGCGATCGTCTCAAGGAATTTTCGGAAAAATACGGCGTTCAGGTCTATCTGGAACCCGGTGAAGCTTCGATCACCAAGAGCACGACGCTGGAAACAACGGTTCTCGATACGTTGTTCAACGGCAAGAACCTCGCCATCGTCGATAGCTCGATCGAGGCGCACCTGCTGGATCTGCTGATCTACCGCGAAACCGCCAAGGTTTCGCCCAATGAGGGTGATCATTCTTACATGGTCTGCGGCAAGTCGTGCCTTGCAGGCGATGTGTTTGGCGAGTTTCGTTTTGAGAACGAATTGAAGGTGGGTGACCGCGTCTCCTTCCAGGACACAGCCGGTTATACCATGGTCAAGAAAAACTGGTTCAATGGCGTCAAAATGCCAACCATTGCCATCAAGGAGCTGGACGGTTCCGTCCGTTCCGTCCGTGAATTCGGCTTTGCCGATTTCGAACAAAGCCTGTCTTAATATCAATAGCTCATCCCTGCGGGGATAAAGGGGGCATCACCTGAAATGAAGAAGAACGTTCTCATCATCGGCGCCGGTGGCGTGGCACAGGTCGTGGCGCATAAATGCGCCCAGAACAGCGATGTATTGGGAGACATTCATATTGCGTCACGCACCGTCGAAAAGTGCCGCAAGATTGTCGAGTCCGTACGCGAAAAGAACAGCCTCAAGACAGACGTAAAGCTTGAGGCCCATGCGCTTGACGCGATGGATGTCGAGGCGACAAAAGCCTTGATCGTGAAAACCGGCGTTCAGATCGTCATCAATGTCGGTTCTGCCTTCGTCAACATGTCCGTTCTTCGTGCCTGCATGGATGCGGGTGTTGCCTATATGGATACCGCCATTCACGAGGATCCGACCAAGATCTGCGAAAATCCGCCTTGGTATGGAAATTACGAGTGGCAGCGCGCGGCCGAGTGCAAGGAAAAGGGCGTCACCGCCATTCTCGGCATCGGCTTCGATCCGGGTGTTGTCAACGCTTACGCGCGGTTGGCCAAGGATGAGTATTTCGACGAGGTCACGTCCGTCGATATTGTCGACATCAACGCTGGCAGCCATGGCCGCTGGTTCTCGACCAACTTCGACCCGGAAATCAACTTCCGCGAATTCACCGGCGTCGTTTATTCCTGGCAGAACAACCAGTGGCAGACGAACGAGATGTTCGAAGTCGGCCAGGAATTCGACCTGCCGGTCGTCGGCAAGCAAAAGGCCTACATGACCGGCCATGATGAAGTACATTCTCTGTCCAAGAACATGGATGGTGCCGATGTGCGTTTCTGGATGGGCTTTGGTGACCACTACATCAACGTCTTCACGGTTCTGAAGAACCTTGGCCTGCTCTCCGAAAAACCGGTGAAGACTGCGGAAGGTCTCGAAGTCGTACCGCTGAAACTGGTCAAGGCCGTGTTGCCTGATCCATCGTCGCTGGCGCCTGACTATGTCGGCAAGACCTGCATCGGCGATATCGTAAAGGGCATCAAAGACGGCAAAGAGCGCGAAGTCTTCATCTACAATGTGGCCGACCACAAGGACGCCTACAATGAAGTCGGAAGCCAGGGTATTTCCTACACGGCTGGCGTTCCGCCAGTTGCTGCCGCCATGCTGATTGCGACGGGCGAGTGGGATGTCAAGCAGATGGCGAATGTGGAAGAGCTTCCACCGCAGCCTTTCCTCAACGTTCTCAACAAAATCGGCTTGCCAAGCCGGATCAAGGACGAGAACGGCGATCGCGCCCTGACATTCTGATCTGCCGATACATCACAGCGAAAAGCCCCGTATAGCGGGGCTTTTTATTGACATGATTTNGCTTGGGACGGTGCGCTATTTTTTAGCGCTCTTGCGTGCAGACACTTTGGGTTTCGCTGCTTCCTGGGCAGCAGCGCTGTCTTTCACGTCTGATTTCTTACGGGTTGCAGGCTTTGTTGCCCGCGTATTTTCCATCAGTGCGTATTCATGTTTTGCCTGCTCCCAATGGTCGGAATCCCGTCCATGCGGATGACCTTCGCTTTCCCACAGGGTGTAGGCACGTTTACTGATCCACTCTTGCGATGAAACCTGCATATTGATCTCCCGTTACTACGTCATCGCCCGAAAAGGGCCGTCTGTATGGTCCGGCTGGAACGCTGGACAGGAATTGGCGCCGGTATTTTACCAACTCATTACATGCCACGATTCGCAAGAGCGTCAAGTGAAATTGCTGCACCGCAAAACGTCATGGTTGTCACTTTTTCGAGGATATCAACGCGCAGGAAATCCCCCCGTTTCACCTCACAGCGATAAATGTTGCGTGATGGCACCGGGACCTTCAGACTGGGTGGTGTTGCAGAGTGACAGAGGAGGCACGATGCAGAACGTTTCCACGACAGATGAAATTATTACCGAGAAAAANGGCAGCGTCGGCCTTATCCGCCTGAACCGACCCAAAGCCATCAACAGCCTCAACGAGGCCATGGTTTCAGGAATGAAAGCGGGNCTAGACATGTTCGCCCGGGATGCGGGTGTGACGAGTGTCGTCCTTTGCGGAGAAGGAGAGCGCGGGCTTTGCGCCGGTGGTGACGTGCGCCTGATCTATGAGGCGCGATCCGCCGATGAGGCTGGGCGCACGCGTTTCTGGCGTGAGGAGTTTCCGCTGAATGAACAGATTTCCCATTATCCGAAACCGTATATCGCCCTGATGGACGGCATCGTTATGGGGGGAGGTGTCGGCATTTCCGCACATGGTCGACATCGCGTCGTTACCGAGCGCACCCGGCTCGCCATGCCGGAAACGGCCATCGGTTACTTTCCTGATGTCGGCGCAACGTGGCTGCTTCCCAAAGCGCCTGGGGAAACCGGAACATGGTTGGGCCTGACGGGCCGTGAAGTGGGTGCGGCAGACGCCATTTATGCGGGCCTTGCAGATTCTTACATCCCCACGCATCGGCTGCCCGAACTGGCGCAAGCATTGGCGCACACTTCTTTCGCTGCCGATGTCGGCGCCGTGATCGAGAGGTTTTCCGTGAGGCCTGAAGCTCCCGCTGTTCTAGCCGCCAATCGTGAGGTGATCGACGCCGCTTTCGGTTTTGACACGATTGAGGAGATCATCGATGCTCTCACCGCCATGGACGCTGACTTCGCCAGAGAAACGCTAAATGTTCTGCAATCAAGGTCTCCGACCAGCCTGAAATTGACCTTGCGGCTTCTGCGAGCCGGACGGCAAAGTTCGGGGCTCATCGAATGCCTGGAGCGTGAGTTCGCCGCAGGCTGCGAAGTGCTGCGCAATCATGATTTCTATGAGGGTGTCCGCGCCGCGCTGATCGATAAGGATCGCAATCCCAGATGGTGTCCGGCCACTCTTGGTGACGTCGATGACGAGGATATTGATCGATATTTCGTTTCCGTCAAACGGCCGCTGTTTCGCGATCACCGCCTCTGAATGGATTGCAATGCGCATATGCGTTCGAATTTNACTGTCTCAGCGGTAAAAAATTCTAAGTTCGACTTGAGATGGAGCGTTGGGTTCCTCGCATGGACGCTCTCGCTTCCGTATCTTGCCCCTACATTTGTGGTTTGGGGAATTTCATGAAACGCATCATCCTGATCGGCGCAACCATCGCGGCGCTTCTGTCGACGTCTGCCTCTGCGCAGGAGCCAAAAACGCTTCTCAATGCGTCCTATGACGTGGCGCGTGAAGTGTTTGTTGCCGAGAACGAAGCCTTCATCAAGGTGCATCCGGGCATCACCATCGACCAATCGCATGCAGGTACATCGAAGCAGGCGCGTGCCATCGTCGAAGGTCTCGAGGCGGACGTCGTAACCTTCAACCAAGTGACGGACATCGATTTTCTGGTGAAGCAGGGTTTCGTGTCTGCTGATTGGAAGAAGAGTTTCGCCAATGACGCATCGCCCTTCTATTCCTTTCCGTCCTTTCTCGTTCGTGCTGGCAACCCCAAGAATATCAAGGATTGGGACGATCTCGTCAGGGACGATGTGAAGCTGGTTTNCCCGAACCCAAAGACATCAGGCAACGCCCGCTACACCTATCTGGCCGCGACCGCCTACGCGAAGGAAAAGTTCAATGGCGATGAGGCCAAGGTTCAGGATTTCATCAAGAAAATCTTCGCCAACACGCCTGTATTCGACACCGGAGGCCGTGCGGCCACCACGACCTTTGTCGAGCGTGAAGTCGGTGACGTGCTGATCACCTTCGAGGCTGAAACACGCGGCATTGCCAAGCAATATGGCAAGGACAAAGTCGAAAGCGTCGTTCCCTCCGTCAGCCTTCTGTCGGAATTCCCGGTAGCAGTGGTGGACAAGGTTGTCGACAAGCGCGGTTCGCGTGAACTGGCAAAGACCTATCTCGATTTCCTCTACACCGAGGAAGGCCAGCGCATTGCAGCGCAGTTCGGTCACCGCGTTCACAATGACAAGGTCACGGCTGAGTTCAAGGATCAGTTCCCAGACATCCGCCTCGTCAACGTCAACGATGTGTTCGGCGGTTGGGACAAAATCCAGAAAGAACACTTCGCATCCGGCGCCGTGCTTGATACGCTTTACGGCAACCGCTAAGCGCTAATTGTTCGAGATGACATCGACCCGGTGGACTTCCCGCCGGGTCGATCTTCCATGATAGGGGACGGGTTTGAGACGCAATGTTTTGCCGGGGCTGCGATTGTCTCTTGGCGTCACCCTGCTTTATGTCGGCATCATCGTTGTGCTGCCGCTGGCTGCCCTCGTTTTCAAAGCTGCAAGTCTCGGTCCTGCGGAATATTGGGCGATCATCTCCTCCCCGCGTGCCGTTGCCAGCTACCGCGTGACGGTTCTCTGCGCGCTTGCGGCCACGCTCTTCACCACGGTGTTCGGCCTGGCACTGGCTTGGGTTCTGACGCGCTACCGTTTNCCCGGCTGGCGTCTGGTCGACGCTATCGTTGATCTCCCCTTTGCACTTCCAACGGCGGTGGCGGGCATTGCGCTTACGGCGCTTTTTGCTGGCAATGGCTGGTTCGGGTCTGCTCTTGCCCATGTCGGCATCAAGGTTGCCTACACGCCGCTCGGCATCATCATCGCCATGGCCTTTACCAGCCTGCCCTTCATCGTGCGCACCGTGCAGCCGGTGTTGGAGGATTTGGACCCGGCCTTGGAAGAGGCGGCTCAGTCTCTGGGTGGTTCGGATTTCGAGATTTNCCGAAAGGTCATTCTACCGCTGCTGACGCCTGCCATTCTGGCGGGGCTGTCGCTCTCCTTTGCCCGCAGCCTTGGCGAGTTCGGCGCGATCATCTTCATCGCCGGTAACCAACCGTTTTCGACTGAGATCACCTCGCTCCTCGTCTTCATCCGGCTGGAGGAATATGACTATCAGGCCGCGGCNGCCATTGCCTCGGTTCTGCTGATTACCGCTTTCGTCATGTTGGCCGTCACCAATTATCTCCAAACGCGCGCCTTGCGTTACACGGTAAGGAGCTAGCCGATGAGCGCTCATTCTTCCCTTCGCAAGCCGCCGCGCGTGGGTGACGCGCCTTGGGTGCGCCGATCACTGATCGCCTTCGTTCTGATAACAGGAGCGTTGCTCGTCGTCGCGCCCCTGCTTATCATCGGCGTCGAAGCCTTTNCCCAGGGATGGAAGACTTACACGGCAACCATTAATCATCCGGATACGCGCCACGCGATCATGCTGACGATGATCACGGCTTTGATCGCGGTGCCAGTCAACACCGTTTTCGGCGTTGCCGCTGCATGGGCCATTACGAAATTCGATTTCAGAGGCCGTCGCTTTTTGCTGGTCCTCATCGAAATTCCGTTTTCCGTTTCTCCCATCGTTGCGGGCGTGGCCTACCTCTTCGTGTACGGTTTGCAAGGCCTGCTCGGCCCATTGTTTGCAGCCTACGATATCAAGTTGCTGTTCGCCCTGCCGGGCATCGTCATCGCCTCCATGTTCGTCACCGCTCCCTTCGTGGCACGTGAGCTGATCCCGTTGATGCAGGCGCAGGGGCGTGATCTGGAAGAGGCGGCCACCTCGCTTGGCGCGTCCGGTTGGCGCACATTCTGGTCGGTTACGCTGCCCAATATCAAATGGGCGCTGCTCTACGGCGTCGTGCTGTGCAATGCGCGCGTCATGGGTGAATTCGGGGCTGTGTCGGTGGTTTCGGGCAATATTCGTGGCCAGACCAACACCCTGCCTTTGCATATCGAACTGCTCTATCATGACTATCAGGCCGCTGGCGCCTTCGCCTCGGCATCCATTCTCGCGGCCCTCGCCGTCGTCACGATCTTCGCCAAGGTCGCGCTTGAAAAGCGCGGGGCAGGGCGTGGCGCGAAGAAAACCGCCGCATCGGAGACACGCGCATGAAAATCCGCCTCGAAAACGTGGTGAAGACCTTCGATAATTTCCGTGCGGTGCGCGATGTCTCGCTGGATATCGAAAGCGGTGAACTGCTGGCGCTTCTCGGGCCTTCCGGCTCGGGCAAGACCACGATCCTACGCATGGTGGCGGGTCTGGAATACACCGATGGCGGCCAGATTTATTTTGGGGACGAGGACGCCACGAATATCCCGGTGCGCGACCGTGGCGTCGGCTTCGTGTTCCAGCATTATGCGTTGTTCCCGCATATGACGCTCCACGAAAACATCGCTTTCGGCATGAAGGTTTCCAAGGTCAAGCGCGACAAGGCAGCCATCGATGCGCGGGTGGAAGACCTGCTGCGGCTGGTGAAGCTGGATGGGCTGGGTGAAAGATTTCCCGCTCAGATTTCCGGCGGACAGAGACAGCGCGTGGCGCTCGCCCGTGCGCTTTCCGTCGATCCGAAGGTTCTCCTGCTGGACGAGCCCTTTGGTGCGCTGGACGCCAATGTGCGCCGCGATCTGCGCCGCTGGCTGCGCGAAATCCACAACGAACTCGGCATCACCACCATTTTCGTGACCCATGATCAGGAAGAAGCGCTCGATCTCGCCGACCGCGTCGTCATCCTCAATCAGGGTGAAGTCGTCCAGCAGGGCACCCCGAAAGAGGTTTGCCGCCAGCCCAACTCATCCTTCGTCATGCGCTTCCTGGGCGATGCCAACCGCATCTCAGGCACCGCCCGTGCAGGCAAGGTTTTCGTCGGCTCAGCCGAAGTGCCCTTCGCCTACAGCAAGGCCGATGGCCCCGTCGATATCTACGCCCGTCCCAACGATCTTGAATGGGAAGACCTGCATGATGGCATTCCCGCAGAAGTTACCCGCGTACTGGACCGGGCAGGCGACCGCCGCGTTATTGCTTCGACCACGGAAGGTGATCTCTTAGAATTCGACGTTCCGCCTGAAACGGCGGTTGAGGCGGGTGATCGGGGCCACATCGTCATTCGCAGAGCGAAGATTTTCCCGGCGGGTTAAATGGACAGCTCAAACGCCGTGTCGGCCAGCGCTTTGCCATTCACCATCAACTGTATCAGGTGCAGGCCGGGATAATGCTTACGCGTGGTGAAATCGCGGATGGCGCGGCTGATGGAGAGCGTGCAGAGTTCTCCCGGTTGAAGGCTCAACTCTTTCCATTTGAAAATCTTGCCCGATGTGCCGCCGCCCTTCTTCACATAGTGAACGGCGTAGTCGATCACCAGCTTTNGCGGCTTTTCGGATTTAGACCGAAGGGATGCCGAAATCCGTACGTTACCGCCCAGTGGCAGGGCATCCGGTGTCACTTGGAATACCTCTACAGAAACGTTGGCCTTCTCATGCGCGCCCAGATGCGCGAGCGCCGAGGCATCACCTTTCTTCACCAGCGTCCGCAATGCCTGCCGGATGATCCATGCGGTGTGCTTGTTCTCCTTTGGCCATGTCGAGATGCGGTCGAGAACCCATCGCGGATGATCTTTCGTGATGTCGTTCAGATGGTTGGCGACGGATTTGCGCACATAAAGCGCGTCGTCGCTTCTCAGATTTNCAAGAATTGTCGCGACGGGTGAGGGATCATCGATCAGGGCCTTGATCTGGAACGACCAAGGCAAACGCGGGCGGCAACCTTCGCTAGCCAGCCTGCGCACATGTTCATTTTCATCTCGCGACCATTCCTCCATCGTCGCCAGCGCACGGGACATATCGGAGAGGATAAAATGACGGATCGCGAATTCCGATGATCCGAAGCGGGTGAAAAACTTCAGGGCATTCATGGAGACGTCGAAGTGTTCGAGCCCGTAAAGCGCCACATATTCCGAAAGCGAAATCGAGGCGAAACCGTGGTTGATGCGCGGCGCCAATGCCGTGAGAATTTCGAGGTTTCGGAGGTAGTCACCGGGCAAGGTTGCATGAAGGCTGGTCGCGACCTGTCGCATGCGCTGCATGATGCCGAGTGCTTCGAGGTTGGTTTCGGCCAGCGCCAGAAACGCTTGCTCATCGAAAGGTGGATAGACAGCTTTTGTTTCAGCGGCGATGGATTGCAGACGGGCGCGGTTGAAGATTTCCTTCAATGCAGGCGCTGCCGTGTCGTTTATCTCTGCCATGTGGTCGCCTCATTGTTCACTCTTTGTTCGTTTAGCAAAGAGTGCTGCTTTNCGCAACAAAAAAGCCCGGCGTCGCAAAANCGCCGGGCTTTAAAGTTTCAACTCAAATCAGCTAGATGTCAGTTCATCTGGCTGACAAAACGTGTTTCCAAATACGCACCGACGGCTTCCGAGCCGCCCTCTGTGCCGTAACCGCTGTCCTTGATGCCGCCAAACGGCACTTCCGGCAAAGCAAGGCCGTTGTGGTTGATCGTCAGCATGCCAGCTTCGACCTGACGACCAAGTTCGTGGGCCGTTTTGACCGAGCCGGTGAAGGCGAACGACGCCAGGCCAAAGGGCAGGCGGTTTGCTTCGGAGATCGCGTCATCGAAGGACTTGAACGTGTTGACGATGGCAACCGGGCCAAACGGCTCGTCGTTCATGATCTTGGCAGATGTCGGCACATTGGCCAGCACGGTCGGTTCGAAGAAGTTACCCTTGTTGCCGATGCGCTTGCCGCCGGTCTTCAGTTCTGCGCCGTGTGTGACGGCATCCTGAATGAGGGCTTCCATGGCCGGGATGCGACGCTCGTTGGCGAGCGGCCCCATGGTGATGCCATCTTCCAGACCATTGCCGACCTTGACGGCCTCGGCGGCTTTGACGAAACCGTCGAGGAACTGGCTGGCAACGCCTTCCTGTACGAGGAAGCGTGTCGGTGCGACGCAGACCTGACCGGCATTGCGGAACTTCGACATGGCCATGATTTCGATGGCCTTATCGATGTTGGCATCATCGAAAATCATGACGGGTGCATGACCGCCCAGTTCCATCGTGGCGCGCTTCATGTGCTTGCCAGCAAGGGATGCGAGATGCTTGCCGATAGGCGTGGAGCCGGTGAAGGAAATCTTGCGGATGACTGGATGCGGAATGAGGTATTCGGAAATTNCCGAAGGCACGCCGTAAACGAGATTGACGACGCCAGCGGGAACGCCCGCATCCACGAATGCGCGGATGAGTTCGGCAGGCGATGCCGGTGTTTCTTCAGGCGCCTTGACGATGATGGAGCAACCGGCGGCCAGCGCTGCGGAAAGCTTGCGCACGATCTGGTTAATCGGGAAGTTCCAAGGCGTGAACGCGGCAACTGGGCCGACTGGAACCTTGATGGCCAGCTGCGAAACGCCGGTTGCGCGGGCAGGGATGACCTGGCCGTAGGTGCGGCGGGCTTCTTCGGCAAACCAGTCGATGGTGTCGGCAGCGCCCATGACTTCCATGGCGGACTGCGCCAGCGGCTTGCCCTGTTCGCGGGTCATCAGCCAGGCAATCGTGTCCTTGCGCTCGCGCAACAGGTCGGCTGCCTTGCGCATAATCTTGGAACGCTCATAGGCGGATGTTTCGCGCCATACCTTGAAGCCCTTGTCGGCAGCATCCAGCGCCAGATCGAGATCGGCCTTTTCGGCGTGCGCAATGTTGCCGAGGATTTCGTCGGTGGCAGGATCGGAAACGGCAATGGTCTTGCCGGACAAGGCATCGCGCCATTCACCGTTGATGAGAAGCTTGATATCGGGATAGCTATGCATTTGAAATACCTTCGTGGCTTGACCCACCGGCACGGTGCCGATGCTTTGGCGTTGACTTGCGGTCTCGGAATTTACCGGCGCTGCATGACATGTCTTCCATGGCGGGACAATCGAGGGCAACGAGACCGGATATGGCAAATGGATTTGCCAGAGACGATGATGACATCTCTATATTAATTCTCGCGGCGACGGTTTCAACCGTCTAGCGCGGGAAAAGTATGATTTTATCTTCGCAATGCAGCAAAAANCCGGCGAGGGGTGTCGCCGGTTTCGTATTTTAACATTAAATCTCAGAAAAACGCCTGAATGCCAGTCTGGGCGCGGCCCAAAATCAGGGCGTGAACATCGTGCGTTCCTTCGTATGTGTTGACCGTTTCCAGGTTCTGGGCATGGCGCATGACGTGATATTCGATCTGAATGCCGTTGCCGCCGTGCATGTCGCGGGCCTGGCGGGCGATATCCAGCGCCTTTCCGCAATTGTTGCGCTTGACGATGGAGATCATTTCCGGGGCCATGCGGTGCTCATCGAACAGCCGACCGACGCGAAGCGACGCCTGAAGACCGAGCGTGATTTCCGTCTGCATATCGGCCAGCTTTTTCTGGTAAAGCTGCATGCCGGCCAGCGGCTTGCCGAACTGCTTGCGGTCCATGCCATATTGATGGGCGCGGAACCAGCAGTCTTCGGCGGCACCCAGCACACCCCAGGAAATGCCGTAGCGGGCGCGGTTGAGGCAGCCGAACGGGCCTTTGAGACCGGAGACATTCGGCAGCAGCGCATCTTCGCCCACTTCGACGCCATCCATGACGATTTCGCCGGTGATGGAAGCACGCAGCGACAGCTTGCCGCCGATTTTCGGTGCGGACAGGCCCTTCATGCCTTTTNCCAGCACGAAGCCACGGATTTGGTTGTCATGCGCTTCGGATTTTGCCCAGACGACGAAGACGTCGGCAATCGGCGAGTTGGAAATCCACATCTTGGAACCGCGCAGGCGGTAGCCACCATCAATCTTCTCGGCGCGTGTCTTCATGCCATTCGGGTCGGAACCGGCATCCGGCTCGGTCAGGCCGAAACAGCCGATCAGCTCGCCGGAGACGAGACCCGGCAGATACTTGTCCTTCTGCTCTTCCGAGCCATAGGCAAAGATCGGGTAGATGACGAGCGAGGACTGCACGCTCATCATGGAGCGATAGCCGCTGTCGATGCGCTCGACTTCGCGGGCAACAAGGCCGTAGGCGACATAGCTGGCTTCGGCAGCACCGTATTTTNCAGGAAGCGTCACGCCCAGAAGGCCGGTCTGGCCCATCAGACGGAAAAGCTCAGGCTCGGATGTTTCGGACAGATAGGCTTCGTTGATGCGCGGCAGAAGCTCCGATTGGGCAAAGGCCGCTGCCGTATCGCGGATCATCCGCTCGTCTTCGGTCAGCTGCTCCTCGAGAAGAAACGGGTCCTGCCAATTGAATGCTGTGCGTTCGCTCACGGTAAATCTCCAAAATTTCTGAACAGATTATTGGCCTTTGATACCATCGCGGCAAGCCATGTTTACTCATTTNGCTATTACCGATAGGAATGCGCCATGACCTCGCTCAGCCGCAAACTTCTGCCCTCCACCAGCGCTCTCGCCGCCTTTGATTCCGTGGCGCGGCTCGGCAGTTTTTCGCTGGCCGCAGACGAGCTTTCGCTGACGCAAGGGGCCATCAGCAGGCAGGTTCTGTCGCTTGAAGAACAACTTGGCGTTCGGCTGTTCGATCGCGGGGCGCGGGGCGTTTCTCTGACGGCAGAAGGCCAGACCTATGCCAAAGCCATCGGCACGGCGCTGGGCGATATTCGCTCCGCATCCTTGCAGATTATGACCAAAACGCATGGCAACACGCTGAACCTTGCCATGCTGCCTACCTTCGGCACACGCTGGCTTTTGCCGCGCATTCCCAAATTCGTGGCGGCGCATCCAGAAATCACGCTCAATTTCGCCACCCGCATCGGCCAGTTCGATTTCGAAAAGGAAGGCCTCGATATGGCCATCCATATCGGCCAGCCGGATTGGGCGGCGGCTGAAAGCACGTTCCTGATGGACGAGATGGTTGCGCCCGTGTGCAGCCCGTCCTTTCTGGCGCAGCACCCCATCGCCAAGGCGCAGGATATCTCGACCCTGCCACTGCTGCATATGGCATCCAGACCGGGCGCATGGGATCATTGGTTCCAAAGCCTTGGGCTGGGCGCACAGAATGCACCCGCCATGCGGTTCGAACAATTCTCCAGCGTGGCGCAGGGCTGTATCGCCGGCCTGGGCGTGGCGCTTATGCCGCTGTTTCTGATCGATATCGAGCTGAAGGCTGGGCAACTCGTGCCAGCCTTCGATCATCAGGTGAAAAGCCCNAGCTCCTACTACGCCGTCGCACCGCTTTCGCGCATCAATCATGCGCCCGTCGTGCTGTTCAAACAGTGGCTTCTGGCTGAAGTCGAGGCGTTTCGTATGAAGGCCTGATAATAATTTCGCCTTTCTTATCACAGCTTAGAGTTTTCCCGTAGAAATCTACCCGTCAGCGACTCGACAAAAAAGCGGTTTCGAACTACACTGATTAAACGTTTAATCACACGGGCGGGCAAGCCATGACCACTGGTCGTGCAGGCGCAAATCTGACGGCGATCGCTGCGGCATTGGGTGTGTCGACAGCGACGGTGTCCAATGCGCTTTCCAGCAAAGGCCGCGTTTCTGCAGAGCTTTCCGAGAAAATCCGCCTTAAGGCAGATGCGTTGGGCTATGTGCCGAGCATCGCTGGTCGCGCGTTGCGCACGGGTAAGAGCGGCGTTTTGGGTCTTGTCCTGCCGGATATCGCCAATCCATTGTTCCCGCAAATCGCGCAGGCTATCGAAAAGGCGGCTGATAATGCCGGTTACGGCGTCCTGATTGCCGACTCACATGGCGATGTTGCCAAGCAGACAGATGCCATCAACCGCCTCATCGAGCGCGGCGTCGAAGGTATGGTCATCGTGCCGCGTCGCGGCACGCGCATCGGCAATGTCGATTGCCCGGTGGCGGTCATCGATTCTCCCTCCACACACGGCAACACGGTGTCGGCCGATCACTGGGGCGGCGGCGTTCAGATCGGTCGTCACCTGGCGGAACTCGGCCATCGTAAGGTGGTCATTATCGGCAACAACCCGGATTCCAATGTGCAGAACGACCGCGTGGGCGGCATCCGCTCCGGTCTCTCCGGCTTGGCTGAAGCCGAGACATTGTGGATCGCCTCTCTGGAAANGCATGACGGCGCAGGGTGCCCGTTGGGCGTTGCTCAGAAAGTGGCGCAGGGCTTTACGGCATTTGCCGCCGTCTCCGATCTCCATGCTTTACGCGCTCTTACCGAATTGCAGCGCGATGGCATCACCGTGCCGGAACAGGCGAGCGTCACCGGCTTCGATGACCTGATCTGGGCGCCTGTCGTGACCCCGGCGCTGACGACCATTCGCATGGATATGGTGCGGATTGCCGATCTGGCTGTCACCGCTCTGGTGCGCAGCATCGATGCCGAAGACCGCCCCGTTTCGGGAGGCGTCGTCGCCGATATCTCAAAAGTCGCAATGGAGCTCATCGTCAGAAGCTCTTGCGGCCCCAACCATAAGAAGCAGGCAGTCAACAAAACCTCGACAGCAGGAGAACTCGCATCATGAAGAAGATCATTCTGGCATCCGGCACCGCGCTGATGCTGTCCATGTGTGCCGCGCAGGCGCAGGACAAGACGCTCACGATTTCCGTCTATGCCTTCGCGCAGGACGAATTCAAGGAACTGGTCTACACGCCGTTCGAAGCCAAATGCGGCTGCAAGCTGGTGGTTGAAACAGGCAACAGCGTCGAGCGTCTGGCCAAGATGGAAGCCAACAAGGCAAGCCCGGTCATCGATCTCGCCATCGTATCCATGGCAGATGCGCTTTCCGCCGCCCGTAAGGACCTGGTGCAGAAGATAGACACCTCCAAGGTGCCGAATGTCGACAAGCTCTACGACATTGCCAAGGACCCGAATGGCGATGGCATGAGCGTCGGCGTCAACTTCTACGCCACCTCGATCGTCTACCGTACCGACAAGATGAAGATCGATAGCTGGGCCGACCTGTTGAAGGACGGCGTGGTCGACCACGTCGCCTTCCCGAATGTCACCACAAACCAGGGTCCGCCCGCGCTCTATATGCTGGGTAAGGCCATCGGCAAGGATACGCCTGATCTCTCCGGTGCCATCGAGGCTCTCGGCGAAAAGAAGGACGAGATCGTCACCTTCTACGTCAAGTCCTCGCAGCTGGTGCAACTGATGCAACAGGAAGAAATCTGGGCGGCGCCNATCGGCCGCTTCTCCTGGGCACCGTTTACCAAGCTAGACCTGCCATTGGCATGGGCAACGCCCAAGGAAGGCCAGACGGGCGGCATGAACGTTCTCATCGTCCCGAAGAACGGCAAGAATGAAGATCTGGCGCTACAGTTCATGGACTTCTGGCTCTCCACCGATGTGCAGAAGGCGCTGGCCGAAAAGCTGGTCGATAGCCCGACCAACAAAGAAGTCAAAGTTTCTGAAGAGGTGGCCAACAACATCACTTACGGCGATGAGACGGCGAAGAGCCTCCAGCTGATCCCATCTGCGGTGACGCTCGATAACCGCGACAAATGGTTGTCGGAGTGGAATGCGAAGGTTGGGCAGTAAGGAAGGTTGCCGGGGCGGGGCCTAGGTGCTGACGTACGTCACCCCCNTCTGTCCTGCCGGACATCTCCCCTCAGGGGGAGATTGACCCGGGGCAACCCTTCCTCTTCCAGTGAAGTCGCGGTTGGACTGTGACGGCGCGCCCAGCCAATCTCCCNACCTGTGGGGGAGATGCCCGGCAGGGCAGAGGGGGGCTGGCACCCACCGACGCTCAATAACAAATCCTCCGCCAAGCAAAGGCGGAGATATTTCAACACCGGAGAATACTCCATGTTTCAAAACCGGGCTGAAGCCTTGGCGCTTGCCTTGCCCGCCGCGATCTTTGCGGCGGCGGTGTTTCTTGTGCCTGTGTTCATCCTTCTGTCGGAAGGGTTTCGCACTGCCGATGGCTGGGCCTTTCAGGCCTATGTGGATTTCTTTTTCGATCCGCTGAACCGGGCCGTGTTCCGGCGCACGCTGAAGCTCGGCGCGCTCGTCACCGTCGTCTCCGCCATCATCGGATACGCAGCGGCCTTCGCCATCGTCAACCTACCAGCCAACTCCAAGGGCCATATGATCAACCTCGTCATTCTGCCGTTGATGATCTCGCCCGTGGCCCGCACCTATGCGTGGATCGTCATTCTCGGTCGCACCGGCATGGTCAACGAGTTGCTGAAGCTGGTGGGTCTCACCGATGCGCCGATCCGCATTCTGTTTNCCGAAACCGCCGTCTTCATCGGCCTGCTGCAACTGTTCCTGCCTTTGATGATCATCTCCCTCATCAGCGCCNTGGAAANCATGCCGAAAGACGTCATCGCCGCCTCCCGCGTTTTAGGTGCCAACTGGTTGCAGGTGTTCTGGAAGGTCATTCTGCCGCTGACCAAGGAAGGCCTTGTCGTCGGCGGCACGCTGGTCTTCACCGGTTCGCTGACGGCCTATATCACCCCCGCCATTCTCGGCGGCTCCAAGGTTCTGATGCTGGAAACGCTGCTCTATCAGCAGGTTACGGTCTCCAACAATTTCGTCGCGGCGAGCGTCATCGCCTTCATTCTGATCGTCATGAGCTTTGCGGCCAACATCCTGCTCAAGCGCATCGCCACGGCAAGGAACAAGACATGACCCGGCACCTCTTCATTCCGCTGACGCTCGCGCTGGTCATCGGCTTTCTGATCGGCCCGTTCCTCATCATTGTCGCGGCCTCCTTCTCGGCAGGCGATACGCTGGCCTTTCCGCCGCAGGGCTTTTCGCTGAAATGGATCGCCAAGGTCTTCACGGTCGAAAGTTTNCGCGAAAGCTTCGCCATGTCGATGTTCCTTGCCATCGGCGGCACGTTCGCAGCGCTGATCCTCGGCATTCCCGCTGCCTATGCCATGTCGCGCTACAAGCTGCCCTTTTCGGAAACCATCCGCACCATCGTCTCGGCTCCCATCATCGTTCCCGGCATCATCGTTGGTCTGGCGCTTCTGCGCTACTTCGTAGTGCCGTTCGGCATCGGCATTACGCTTGCGCTGTTTTNGGCACATACGGCGCTGATCCTGCCCTATGCGGTGCGCGTGGTGTCGGCCAGCCTTACCAATCTGCGCTCTGATATTGAGGAAGCAGCCGTCCTGCTTGGTTCGTCCCGCATCGGCGCTTTCTTCCGCGTGGTGCTGCCGAATATCAGGGGCGGCATTCTTTCGGCCTTCATTCTGGGCTTCGTGACAAGCTTCAATCAGGTGCCGGTGTCGCTGTTCCTCTCCGGTCCCGGCGTGCGCACCCTGCCCATCGATATGCTGGGCTATATGGAAATCGTCTTCGACCCATCCGTTGCAGCCCTGTCTTCGCTGCTCGCCTTTCTCTCCATCGGCATAGTTTTCATGGCCGAACGTTTTCTGGGGTTCTCCCGTTATGTCTGATGCAAACTATCTTTCGCTCCAGAACCTGTCGCTGGCCTATGGCAGTTCCGTTGCCGTCAAAGACCTCAATCTCGACATCCGCAAGGGCGAGCTACTGGCACTGCTCGGCCCCTCCGGTTGCGGCAAGACCACGACGATGCGCGCCATTGCCGGGCTGATGCCTGCGGCTGGTGGCCGGATCGATCTTGACGGTGTTGATATCACCCGCATTTCCGCCAACAAGCGGGCGGTTGGGCTGGTGTTCCAGTCTTACGCGCTGTTTCCACATCTGACCGTCTACGAAAATGTCGCCTTCGGTTTAAAGCTGAAGGGGATGAAAGGTTCTCTGCTGGATGGAAANGTCGCATCCGGTCTGAAATCCGTTGGTCTCTCCACTTTCGCCTCTCGCAAACCGGCGGAATTGTCCGGTGGCCAGCAGCAGCGCGTGGCGCTGGCCCGTTCCATGGTTATGGACCCCAAGGTTCTGCTGCTGGACGAACCGCTATCCAACCTCGATGCAAGGCTGCGGCTGGAAATGCGCACCGAGCTTCAGCGGGTGCAGAAAGCCACCGGTGTCACCATGATCTTCGTCACCCATGATCAGGTCGAGGCCTTGGCTCTGGCAGACCGTATCGTGGTGATGAAAAACGGCGCGATCGAGCAGATCGGCACGCCGGAAGAAATCTACAACGCACCCGCATCATCCTTCGTGGCTGACTTCGTCGGCTTTGAGAACATCTTCCGTCTGGAAGGTTCAGAATTGAAAACAGACAATGGCCGCATCGCCCTTTCCGGTCAGGTTCCGAGTACGGCGGGACTTGCCTGGAGGCCGCGCATGGTGACCCTCGGTTCAGGACCTTTCGAGGGAACCGTGCGCGGCACGTCTTTNGCCGGCAACACGCGTGAGTATCTGCTGGATACGCCGCTGGGNCCGATCAAGGCCGAGGTCGATGCTGCCTTGCCGGTGCAGGACATCGGCACACCCCTCGCGTTTGATCTGCCCGTAAAAAANGCAGCCAGCCTGAAAGTGTTCAGCTGATCATGGGTATCTGGATCGATTGCGACATGGGCTTCGATGACATCGCCGCCATCATGGTGGCGACGTCTCATGGACTTCAGATAGATGGACTCTCGCTGGTGTTCGGCAACGCACCGCTTGCGCAGGTGCGCCGCAATGCTGCCAGCGCGAAAATGGCCTTTGGCTGGGACTTCGCCATCCATATGGGCCGCGAAAATCCCGTGCTCGGAAAGCTCGAGACAGCACAAACCATTCTCGGAGATACCGGCATTCCAACGGTTGGCGCGGGCTTGCCCAACGCTGCCGATCTGCCGCACAGCGAAGCGTTTCAAGCGCTTTGCGACTGGCTGGGAGAGGGCAGCGAAGACAAGCGTATTCTCGCTTTGGGCCCCGTCACCAACATCGCCGCGCTCTGCCTCGCAAGACCAGACCTTGCCGCCCGCATCACAGACCTGATTTGGATGGGTGGCGGCGTCACGGCTGGCAATCATACGGCATCTGCGGAATTCAATGCCTTCGCCGATCCCGAAGCGCTTGCCATTGTCATCGCCCACGGCCTGCCCCTGCGCATGGTCGATCTCGATCTCTGCCGCAAGGTCGCCGCCGGGCTATCCGATGTTGCGCCCATCCGCGCGGCCGGTGGAAAGAATGCCGCATTGATTGCCGATATGCTGGAAGGCTTCATCAACATCGCCACCAGTCGCGGGCGAGATGCCATGGCGCTTTACGACCCCTGTGCAGCCGTTGCCCTCGTGGCACCGGATTGCATCGGCTGGAAAACGGCGCGCATCGATATCGAACTTCACGGCGGCCTCACACGTGGCCGCACCGTTGTCGAAGCGCGCGCCGCCCATGCGTTAAGTTTCAACGCGCAATATGCAGAGACGGTCGATGCCGCGCGTGCCAAATCCATCATTCTCGATGCCCTGCGTCAGGAGGCCAGCCGATGAAAGAGCAGACTCTTATCGTTGATCGTGACGGGATGAATGACGATGCGTTGCGCGCCCGCACTGTTGCCGCCGCGCGCGNCGACCAGCCTTTCGATATCCTCATCAGCGGTGGCACGCTTGTCGATGTTGTCACCGGTGAGCTTCGTTTGGCGGATATCGGTATCGTCGGTCCGCTGATTGCCAGCGTCCACGCGGCTGGAACCCGCACAGATGCCGCACAGGTTCTGGATGCAACGGGCGCTTTCGTTTCGCCGGGGCTGATCGACACGCATATGCATGTCGAAAGCTCCATGGTAACGTCCGCGGCCTACGCCGGTGCCATTGTCCCCNGCGGGNTCACCACCATCGTCTGGGACCCGCATGAATTCGGCAATGTCCACGGTATCGATGGCGTGCGCTGGGCGGTAGAAGCCAGCAAGGGGCTGCCGTTGCGGGCCATCCTTCTCGCACCATCGTCGGTGCCGTCAGCGCCGGGGCTGGAACAGGCGAGTGGTGATTTCGATGCCTCGGCCATGGCCGAAATGCTGTTCTGGCCTGAAGTCGGTGGCGTCGCCGAGGTCATGAATATGCGCGGCGTGATCGAGCGTGAACCGCGCATGAGCGCCATTCTTCAGGAAGGCCTGTTTTCCGACAAGCTGATCTGCGGCCATGCACGCGGTCTTGAAGGTGCCGATCTCAACGCCTTCATGGCAGGGGNTATCACGTCGGATCACGAACTCACCTCCGCTGCCGACCTCATGGCAAAGTTGCGGGCAGGGCTCACGATAGAGCTGCGCGGTTCGCACGATCATCTTCTGCCGGAATTCGTGGAGGCGCTGAATACGCTGGGCCATCTGCCGCAAACGCTGACACTGTGCACCGACGATGTTTNCCCTGATGATCTCGCAAAAANCGGTGGGCTGGATGATGTCGTGAGGCGGTTGGTGCGCTACGGCCTTAAACCGGAATGGGCTCTGCGCGCTGCCACGCTGAATGCGGCCATGCGTCTCCAACGCAATGATCTCGGCCTGATCGCAGCTGGTCGTAGGGCCGATATCGCCGTCTTCGAAGACCTGTCGCAATTCTCAGCGCGACATGTTCTGGCCAGCGGCACGCCCGTTGCAGAAGCTGGCAAGATGCTGGTCGATCTAACCGAGATGGATGCAGCACCGCTCAAGCACTCGGTGAAGCTCACACCTCGCTCCCCCTCCGATTTCAAGGTCAAGTCCGAGGGCAACAGGGTCAAACTCGCCACCATCGACAAGCCGCGTTTCACACAGTGGGGTGAGGCGGAAGCCGCCGTGGAAAACGGTTTCGTGGTGTCGCCGGAGGGCGCAACCATGATCTCCGTCACCCACCGCCACGGCAAGGCCGATCCCATCACCAGAACCGGTTTCCTCACCGGTTGGGGAAAATGGGACGGCGCATTCGCCACCACGGTCGCACATGACAGCCACAACCTTACGGTTTTTGGCGGTAATGCTAATGATATGGCGGTCGCCGCAAACGCCATCATCAAGGCTGGTGGCGGCATGGCTGCCGCATCCGGCGGCAAGGTGACTGCCTTGCTTGCGCTTCCACTTTCCGGCCTCGTCTCGGATGCGCCTCTGGTGGATGTCGCTTCCGGTTTCGAGTCGGTGCGCGATGCCGTCGGTCAAATCGTGGAGTGGCAGCCGCCTTATCTCGTCTTCAAAGCCTGCTTCGGTGCCACACTCGCCTGCAATATCGGCCCGCACCAGACGGATATGGGCATTGCCGATGTTGTCTCGGGAAGGGTAATGGAGACGCCGGTGCTGGAGGTTCTGGACTAAAGGCGATCATTCCGCGGCCAGTTCCTGCTCCACCAAACTCGTCCAGAACGCAACGCCTGATACGATCGCGTCGTCGTTGAAATCATAAGACGTGTTGTGGTGCAGCGCGCCATCGACGGCAGGGCCATTGCCGAGCCAGACGTAGCAACCGGGAGCCTCGCTGGCGAAGAACGAGAAATCATCGCCAGCCGTCGAGGGTGGAAAGGCTGTCCGTGCTTTCTCTCCGAAAACGCTTTGCGCCGCCTTGAGGGCGCGGCTTGTCGCATCCGTATCATTGATGACGGGAGGTATGCGACGGATGAAGTCGTAGCTGGCTTCGATGCCGAACATGACGGCGGTTCCCGCTGCCAGCCGCCCGATTTCCTCTTCCAACTGGTCACGAACATGAGCCGAATAAGCCCGCGCCGTGCCGCCGATCTCGACGACATCAGGGATGACATTGAGCGCTTTGGGATCACCCGCCTGCACCGAACAGGCGCTGACGACAGCCGGTTGCAGCGGATCGACCACGCGCCCGACGATGCTTTGCAGCGCGGCCAGAAAACTCCCCGCTGCCGTGATCGGGTCACGCCCCAGATGCGGTTTTGCACCGTGGGTGCCGACCCCTTTGAACGTCACGCGCCAGCTATCGGAGGACGCCAGTTGTGGTCCCTCGACCACCGCCATTTCATCAACATCCAGCCCCGGCATATTGTGCAGGCCATAGACGGCATCGCAGGGGAATAGGTCGAACAGACCGTCCTCCACCATCTGTTTCGCGCCGCCACGTCCTTCTTCGGCAGGCTGGAAAATAAAGTGCACGGTGCCGGAAAAATTGCGGCTCGTGGCCAGGTGACGTGCAGCACCCAGCAGCATCACCGTGTGTCCATCATGGCCGCAAGCGTGCATCTTGCCGGGGATGGTGGATTTATAGGGCCGCTCCGCCATCTCAGGCATGGCGAGCGCATCCATATCCGCGCGCAGGCCGATACGGCGGGTGCCATTGCCCACCTGAAGGGTGCCGACGACGCCGGTTTCGCCTAGGCCCCGATGAACGCTAATCCCGGCCTCTTCCAGATGCTTGGCAACCAGCGCGCTGGTATGCTCTTCTTCGAAACCCAGTTCCGGGTGGGCGTGCAGGTCGTGTCGCAGAGCGGTCAGAAAAGGCAGGTCGTTTCCGAACCGGGCGAGCGGGGTCATGGGCGGTCTTTCCTTGCGAAAGCAAAACGGGCTTCTTTTTCTAGTGCAGAAGCCCNTGAAANTTAATAGTACCGACTGAGAAAACGGAAATAATATCGCCGCGAAAGGAATGGTCATGAAGCCGCACGAATTCTGGCAGGATATCCATGCGCCCGGCAGCTTCGATCTCGCCGGTCCCCATTCCGGTTCCTTCCCGGTGACGCTCGATGATGGCAGGCAATTGCGCCTGCCGATCCGCCCGCTAGCCGATGGGGAACATGCGCTCGCATCGCTGATCGTCAATCAGGCATCTTTCCCTGTTGTCGAAGCTTTGGCGGGAAATCTCGCGGCGAAGCTCAAGCCTTTCGATATCGATGTCATCGTCGGTCTTCCCACGCTTGGCCTGACACTTGCGGCAGAAGTCGCACGCCACCTTGGCCACAGCCGCTACGTGCCGCTCGGGACGTCGCGAAAATTCTGGTATCTGGACGAATTGTCCGTGCCCATGTCTTCGATCACCACGCAACAGCAGAAACGGCTCTATATCGACCCACGCATGCTTCCACTACTGGAGGGCAAGCGAGTTGCGCTGGTGGATGATGTGATTTCCAGCGGCACCTCCATCATCGCCGGTCTTTCACTTCTTGCCGCGTCCAACATCGAGCCCGTCGTCATCGGTGCCGCCATGCTGCAATCTGACAGATGGCAGGAAAANCTGGCCAGTTTCGGCGAGCAATGGACCGGCAGGGTGCAAAGGGTTTTTCAGACGCCGATGCTGAAAANGGGCGGTGACGGGTGGCATTCCTGACAGCTATCAATCGCCGGTAGGCGCGCTCTGGTCATTTTTNCACCCTGCACATTTTTTGACTTGCGAAGCCGAAGAGGATGGGCCTAGGATCATCACCAACAGCGTACCCCGGCATCGAGCTTATCGCTAAGCTCATGGCTTTAAATATAAAAAACGACCCCGCCTTTTGGAATTCCTGCATGCAACTTGTTTTCGACGGTCATAATGATGTCCTCCTGCGTTTGTGGCGCAACGCCAAAATGGGAAGCGATCCCGTCGCCGAGTTCATGCAGGGTACATATGAAGGCCATATCGATGCGCCGCGCGCCAAGGCGGGCGGATTGGCAGGTGGCATCTGCGCCATCTACATTCCCTCTGGTGATCTGATCCTCAAGGAGCCCGACGCATCAGGCCACTACATCACCCCGCTTGCGGCACCGCTCGAGCGCCAGCCATCGCTCGATATCGCGCTGGAAAAGGCTGCGATTGCGCTACGTCTTGATCAGGCGGGCGGCTGGAAGCTGTGCCGCTCGACCGTCGAAATCCGCCAAGCCATGGCAGACGGCGTGTTTGCAGCAGTGCTGCACATGGAAGGCTGCGAGCCGATTGCCGCCGATCTCGATGCGTTGGATGTGTTCTATGCCGCAGGGCTGCGCTCGCTCGGCCCTGTCTGGAGCCGCCATAATATTTTCGGCCACGGCGTGCCGTTCGCCTATCCCATGTCGCCGGATACGGCGCCAGGGCTGACCGATGCCGGTTTCGAGCTGGTGAAGCGCTGCAACCGGCTCGGCATCCTCATCGATCTCGCGCATATCACCGAAAANGGCTTCTGGGACGTGGCGAAAACCACCGATCAGCCTTTGGTCGCCAGCCATTCCAACGTCCATGCGCTCACGCCCGTGGCCCGCAATCTCACCGATAAGCAGATGGACGCCATCAAGGAGAGCAAGGGTTTGGTCGGTCTCAATTACGCCGTGACCATGTTGCGCCCGGATGCGCGCGATGACGCCAACACGCCGATTTCGGCCATGGTGCAGCACATCGATTACATGGTCAAACGCATGGGCATCGATTGCGTGGCACTGGGTTCGGACTTCGATGGCGCGACCATCCCAACGGAAATCCGCGATGCCAGTGGCAACAATAATCTTGTTGCCGCGCTCAAATCTGCGGGATACGCTGATCAAGACCTTGCTAAAATTTGCCGGGAAAACTGGCTGCGCGTTTTGGCTCAGGCATGGCACGAACCAGCCTGAGACCGAGTAGACACCGAGATACAAACAGGGGAAGACGATGAACAAATCGCTCAACAAAGCCGCCCGCATCCTCGCCACCAGCGTGGCTCTTTCGATGCTTTCTCTCGCAGCGCCACAAGCCTTTGCGGCAACGCCTGCCGATACGCTGGTCGAAGGTTTCGCCATCGATGACATCATCTCGCTCGATCCGGGCGAGGCGTTCGAGATTACGACTGCGGAAGTCACCGGCAACACCTATAGCAAGCTCGTTTCCATCGATATCGCTGATACGTCCAAGGTGAAGGGTGATCTGGCCGAAAGCTGGACGACCTCCGAAGACGGTCTGACCTACACGTTCAAGCTGAAGCAGGGCCTCAAATTCGCCTCTGGCAATCCGCTGAGTGCAGAAGATGTCGCTTTCTCCATGGAGCGTGCCGTCAAGCTGGATAAATCCCCGGCTTTCCTTCTGACGCAATTCGGCCTCAACGGCGATAACGTCACAGAAAAGGCGAAGGCAACCGATGCCAACACCTTTGTGCTGACCGTTGACAAGCCCTATGCGCCAAGCTTCGTTCTCAACGTTTTAACGGCAACGGTTGCCTCGGTGGTGGACAAGAAGCTGGTGATGGAGAAGGCGAAGGCGGTGACGCCAAGCGCCGATTACAAATATGACAGCGATTTCGGCAACGAATTCCTCAAGACCGGTTACGCCGGTTCCGGCCCTTACAAAATTCTTGGCTGGAAGGCCAACGAAGCCGTTATTCTTGAGGCCAACCCGAATTATTACGCTGAAAAGCCAAAGCTGAAGCGCGTCGTCTACCGCCACATGAAGGAAAGCTCCGGTCAGCGTCTGGCGCTTGAAAATGGCGATATCGATGTTGCCCGCAATCTTGAGCCAGGCGACATGGAAGCCGTGTCCAAGAAGGAAGGCTTCACTGTTATCTCTGCACCCAAGGGTACGGTCTATTATCTCGGCCTGAACCAGAAGAACGAGAACCTGAAAAAGCCTGAGGTCGTTGAGGCCTTCAAGTATCTTGTCGATTACGAAGGTATCGGTGCGACCATCATCAAGGGCATCGGTGAGATACACCAGACCTTCCTGCCGAAGGGGCAGCTCGGTGCGCTGGATGAAAACCCTTACAAGCTGGACGTCGCGAAGGCGAAGGAACTGTTGGCAAAGGCTGGTCTGAAAGACGGCTTTACGGTAACCATGGATGTGCGCAACACGCAGCCGGTTACCGGCATTGCGGAAAACATGCAGCAGACATTGGCGCAGGCTGGCATCAAGCTGGAAATCATTCCCGGCGATGGCAAGCAGACTCTGACAAAGTATCGCGCTCGCCAGCATGACATCTATATCGGTGACTGGGNTTCCGACTATTTCGACCCGAACTCCAATGCTGAAACCTTCACCATCAATTACGACAACTCGGACGAAGGCAAGAACAAGACGCTGGCATGGCGCAATGCCTGGGACGTTCCTGAACTGACAAAGGAAACGCAGGCTGCTTTGTTGGAGAAAGACAACGCCAAGCGTGCGGCCATGTATCAGGACCTTCAGAAAAAGGTTCTGGAAAGCGGCCCGTTCGTCGTGATCGAACAGAAGACGGAAATTGCCGGCTTCTCCAACAAGGTCAAAGGTCTGAAGCTTGGACCAAGCTTCGACACCAACTATGTCTACCCGGTCTCCAAGGAATAGTCCGGCAGGATTGATTCAGTGACCATTATTGAAACAGTACCAAGGCCAAGGCGCGGCAAAAGCCGCGCCAACAAGCGCCTGACCGCCGTTCTCGGCTTCCTCGTTACCGTCATCACCACCTTTTNGGGGTTGCTGGCGGTTACATTCTTCATCGGTCGCGTTATCCCCATCGATCCCGCCTTGGCGATCGTGGGGGATCGTGCGCCTGCCCATGTGATAGAGCGAGTGCGCGAAGAACTCGGCCTCAATCTGCCGCTCTGGCAGCAGTTTTTCCTCTACATCAAACAGGCGTTGACCGGCGACTTCGGCACGTCTGTCCTCACAACCAACCCTGTTATGACCGATATCATCCGGGTCTTTCCCGCCACAATCGAGCTTGCCACCATCGGCACGCTGATCGGTGCCGTCTTCGGTATTCCGCTCGGTGTTCTCGCCGCCGTCAAGCGCGGCAGTATCATCGACCAGATCGTGCGTATCATCGGTCTCGTCGGTTATTCCGTGCCGATCTTCTGGCTCGGCCTGCTGGCGCTGCTGGTGTTTTACGCCAAGCTGAACTGGGTCGCTTACCCCGGGCGCATGGATATCGTCTACGAATTCACCTTCACCCCCGTCACCGGCTTTTACCTCCTGGATGCCTTCTGGCAGGGGCAGTGGGATGTGCTGTGGGACCTTTTCCGCCACATCATTCTGCCTGCCGGATTGCTCGGTTACTTTTCGCTGGCCTATATCAGCCGCATGACGCGCTCTTTCATGCTGAATGAATTGAGCCAGGAATACATCGTCGCGGCCCGTGCCAAGGGCCTGTCTGAAACCCGCATCATCTGGTTTCACGCGCTGCGCAACGCTGCCGTGCCACTGTTGACGGTTATCGTGCTGTCCTATGCCGGTCTGCTGGAAGGGTCGGTCCTGACGGAAACCATCTTCTCCTGGCCGGGCCTGGGGCTCTACATCACCAACTCCNTGCAGAATGCGGATATGAACGCCGTTCTCGGCGGGACCATCGTGATCGGCGCTGTCTTCATCAGCATCAATCTCCTGTCCGATCTGCTCTACCGGACGCTCGATCCAAGGACGCGCAGCCGATGACGACAGCTTTGACCCCCTTGAAACCCTATAGCCGCGAATGGCTGCTGTCCGATCGCCCCGCCTCGCGCAGGCAGGCACGACTTGGCCGCGCCTATGTCATCTGGCGGCGCTTTTCGGAAAACCGGCTGGCGCTGGCCGGGCTTGGCATCATTCTCGTATTGGTGTTGGTCGCGATCTTTGCCGATGTGCTGGCCCCGCATTCCGCTGTTCAGGGTGATCTGCGCAATGCCCGCCTGTTGCCTCCGGGCAGCGCAGGCTATCTGCTCGGCACGGACGATCAGGGCCGCGATATCCTCTCGCGCCTCATCCATGGGTCGCGTCTGACGTTATTCGTGGTTCTGCTGGTTGCCATCATTGCAGCCCCCGTTGGCCTCATCGTCGGAACGGTGGCCGGTTATGCCGGTGGCTGGGTGGATGCAGTCCTTATGCGCATCACCGATATCTTTCTGGCGTTCCCCAAGCTTGTTCTGGCGCTGGCGCTGGTTGCGGCACTCGGGCCGGGCATCGAGAATGCGGTGCTCGCCATCGCCATCACCTCATGGCAACCCTATGCCCGCATTGCCCGCGCTGAAACCATGACCTTCCGCCATTCCGATTTCATCGCAGCGGTGCAATTGATGGGCGCGTCGCCGTGGCGCATTGTGCTCAAACACGTCATGCCGCTGTGCATGTCATCGCTCATCGTGCGTGTCACGCTGGATATGGCAGGCATCATTCTGACGGCAGCTGGTCTCGGCTTCCTCGGCCTCGGCGCACAGCCGCCGCTGCCGGAATGGGGCGCGATGATCGCATCCGGTCGCCGCTTCATTCTCGACCAATGGTGGGTTGCGGCCATGCCGGGCATTGCCATCCTCATCGTCAGCCTGGGCTTCAACCTGTTGGGCGATGGTCTACGTGATGCGCTGGACCCGAAGGAGGCAGGCCAATGAGTGCGCCGCTTCTGACCGTCGAAAACCTGCGCGTCAGCTTTCCCACCCGCACAGGGCTTGTGGAAGCGGTGCGCGGCGTCTCGTTTACGCTTGGCAAGGAACGTCTGGGCATCGTCGGTGAATCCGGTTCCGGCAAGTCCCAGACCGGCCGCGCCATCATGGGTCTGACGCCGTCAGCCGCAAAAATCGAGGCGGATGCCTTGCGTTTCGGCGATATCGATCTCATGAAAGCCTCAGCTAAGCAGCGCCGGAGTATTCGCGGCAAGCGCATCGGCATGATTCTGCAGGACCCGAAATATTCGCTGAACCCGGTCATGCCGATCGGTCGCCAGATCGTGGAGACCTTGCAGACGCATGAGCGCATCAGCACATCGGCGGCCAAACAGCGGGCGCTCGACATGCTGGAGGCCGTGCAGATTCGCGAGCCTGAGCGTGTTTTCGGTCTTTACCCGCACGAAGTCTCCGGCGGCATGGGCCAACGTGTGATGATTGCCATGATGCTGGTCTGCGGCCCGGAACTGCTGATTGCCGACGAACCGACATCGGCGCTTGACGTGACCGTGCAGCTGGAAGTGCTCGGCATTCTCGACAAGCTGGTGCGGGATCGCGGCATGGGTCTCATCTTCATCTCGCATGATCTGCGGCTGGTTTCGTCCTTTTGCGACCGCGTCATTGTTATGTATGCGGGCCGCGTGGTGGAAGAGCTTCAGGCGGCCAATCTGGATAATGCCCAGCATCCCTATACCCGCGGGCTGCTCAACTGCCTTCCAAAGATTGGTGAGAACAGGCATCCGCTGCCGGTTCTGGACCGTCAGGTGGAGTGGCGCCTATGACCACAGTTCTGTCCGTCACCGATCTGCTGGTGGATTTCGAAGGCCATATCGCGCTGGATGGGGTCAGTATCGATGTCGCTCAGGGCGAATCTTTCGGGCTCGTCGGCGAATCCGGCTCAGGCAAATCCACCCTGCTGCGCGCCATTGCCGGTCTCAACCACTTCGACGAGGGCAGCCTCATGGTCGAGGGGCGGACCTACAAGAGCAAGTTTCGCGAAANGAGTTTTTACCGCGATGTGCAGATGGTGTTTCAGGACCCCTATGGCTCGCTTCATCCGCGCCAGACGGTGGACGCGCTGCTGTTGGAGCCTCTGACGATCCACGGCATGGATGACAAGGAAGGCCGTATCACCCGTGCGCTGGATGAAGTCGGCCTAGGAACCGGTTTCCGCTTCCGCTATTCGCATCAACTTTCCGGCGGCCAGCGCCAGCGCATCGCCATTGCACGTGCGCTGATTCTGGAGCCGAAAATCCTGCTGCTGGATGAGCCGACATCGGCGCTCGACGCTTCCATTCAGGCCGAAATCCTCAACTTGCTGGAACAGGCGCGCAAGGACCGTGGCCTCACCTTCCTCATGGTCAGCCACGATCTGGGCGTCATCAGCCACATGTGCGACCGTCTTGCCGTCATGAAAAGCGGTAAGGTGGTGGAAATGCTGGATGTGGAGGCGCTGGAAAGTCGAGAGTTTCAGGCGGATTACACACGGCAGTTGCTGGTGGCGAGTGAGGGTTTTGTGCGCGATTGAGGCGTGGTTATTCTCCCACTCTTCTGTCACCCCGGGCTTGATCCGGGGTCCAGCCGTCTTGCGTCTGCAAGACGAATAGAGTCTTCTGCGATCAAGGACTTGATCGCGCTGGATACCGGGTCTAGCCCGGTATGACGGCCCATTAGAAANCGGAAANCCACCATGAATCTACGCGCATTGATGTATTTCGATGAGCTTGTCCGCACCAGTTCCATGCGCGCGGCGGCGGAAAATCTCAATGTTGCGCCCACCGCTGTCAGCCGCCAGATCGAAAATCTGGAAGAGTATTTCGGCACGCCGCTGGTGGAGCGCTCCAGCCGTGGCGTGACCTTGACGGCAGCGGGAGAGCTTCTTGCGGAACGTGCCGGAAAGACTCTGCGCGAACTTGGTCACGTTCACCAGTTGATCGATGATCTCAAGGGGCTGGAGCGTGGGCGCGCCACGATCTATGCCAATGGCGCAACAGTCGCCAGCCTGCTGGCACCGGCGCTATCGCAATTCAGCCAGACCTATCCGAAGCTGCGTTTCGATGTCCATATCACCAGCGCCCGTCAGGCTATTGATGCGCTTGTTACGGCACAGGCCGACATCGCCATCACGCTGTTTGCGCCTGAAACCTCCGAGGTGAAAATCCTCGCAAAGCGGGAAATCTGCTATGATGTCATCCTTCCCGCAGAGCACCCACTAGCAGGTAAACCTTCGATTTCATTGAAAGAAATCGCCAATATGCCGTTGGCGTTACCGGAAAAANCATTCGCGGCACGGCAAGCCTTCGACGCGCTATTTGCGCAAGCCGGTGTCACTCTCGATCCGGTCTTCACCGCCAGCTCGCTT
The DNA here is from genome assembly GCF_002896715.1 of Agrobacterium bohemicum. Taxonomy (GTDB): domain Bacteria; phylum Pseudomonadota; class Alphaproteobacteria; order Rhizobiales; family Rhizobiaceae; genus Agrobacterium; species Agrobacterium bohemicum. The sequence continues at coordinate 761,239 of NZ_PGEL01000028.1, read as the reverse complement.
GAGTTGCTGAAAGAATTGGTGCTGGACCGCGCAGCCGTTACGCTTCTTCCGGCACTTGCCGTTGCCCGCGAAATCAAGTCCGGGCAGATGGTGGCGATACCTTTGAGCAGTACCAAGGGCGTGCGCACACATATGGAACTTTGCGTTGCACCAGACCGTGACTTGTCCTTTGCGGCCGCNACGCTTGCCGGTTTCATCGAGACCTTCATGGGCAACCTGCCAAAATAGACGGTTGATTTTTACCTCTGATGTCGTGTAGCGATTTTCGCAACGCGCTGAACACAAAATGTTCGCACCACTCGACCGGAGTTGACGATGATCCGCAGCACTCTTTCGCAATCTGCAAAATTCACACGCCGTTTGGCCCTTGGCCTTGCCGTCGCCACTGCTCTTTCAGCCATGCTGCCCGCGACCTCGGTGTTTGCAGCCGCTAAAAACTCCATCGTCATCGGCATGGGCGGCGAACCGTCGGGCCTCGATCCCACCGTCGCCGCGCCCGTCTTCATCGGGCAGGTCACATGGCAGAACATCTTCGAAGGGCTCGTTACGATCGACAGGGATGGCAAGATTCAGCCGCAACTGGCAGACAGCTGGGAAATATCCGAAGACGGAAAGACCTATACATTCAAGCTGCATGAGGGCGTGAAATTCCACGATGGAGAGGTTTTCGATTCCGCTGTCGCCAAGTCGTCGCTGGAGCGCGCGCGTGGTGACGCCTCCGTCAATCCGCAGAAGCGGTTCTTTGCGGCCATCAGCAGCATCGAAACGCCTGATGCAACGACGCTTGTTCTCAAACTGAAGCAGCCCTCTGGCAGCCTGCTCTATTGGCTCGGCTGGCCCGCTTCGGTCATGGTCGGCACCAAGTCTGCCGAAACCAACAAGACGATACCCATCGGCACCGGTCCGTTCAAGTTCGTCAATTGGGCCAAGGGCGACAAGGTCGAGTTGGCGCGCAACATGGATTACTGGAACAAGGATGTAACCGTCGCGCTTGATAAGGCCACCTTCCGTTTTATTCCCGATCCGCAGGCTCAAGCCGCTGCGCTGAAATCCGGCGATGTCGATGCCTTTCCCGAATTCGGCGCACCAGAGCTGATGGCGTCTTTCGAGGGCGATGCGCGGCTCGGTACCTTCATCGGCAACACCGAGCTGAAGGTCGTTGCGGGCATGAACAACGCCGTCAAACCCTTCAACGACAAGCGCGTTCGCCAGGCTTTGATGATGGCGGTGGATCGAGCCACCATCATAGAAGGCGCATGGTCCGGCTTCGGTACGGCCATCGGCAGCCATTACACGCCCAATGATCGCGGCTATGTGAATACGACCGGCGTTCTGTCCTATGATGCGGAAAAGGCGAAGGCGCTGCTGGCTGAGGCGGGATATCCCAACGGGCTGAGCTTCACCATCAAGGCACCGCAGATGCCTTACGCACAGCGCACCTCGCAGGTCCTGCAAGCGATGTTTGCCGAAATCGGCGTGACGATGACCATCGAAACCACGGAATTTCCGGCCAAATGGGTATCGGATGTGCTGAAGGGCGCCAATTACGAAATGACCATCGTCGCCCATGCGGAACCGATGGATATCGATATATTCTCGCGCGATCCCTATTATTTCAACTATAAGAACCCGACCTTCAACGAGATCATCAAGAATGTCGAACTGACCGCTGATCCCGTCGAGCAGGAAGAGCTTTATCAGGATGCACAGAAAATTCTGGCGCAGGATGTGCCAGCGCTTTTCCTCTTCGTCATGCCGAAGCTCGGCGTGTGGGACAAAAAANTACAGGGTCTGTGGGAGAATGAGCCGATCCCGTCCAACGTGCTGACGGATGTGCATTGGGAAGAGTGATGTTTNGTTNGCCGTATAGTGATGGTGGGTGGGGCTTACCCCCNTCTGTCCTGCCGGACATCTCCCCCTCAAAGGGGGAGATCGATAAGCGGCGATCTTCCGGCCACCTTGAACGCTGCGGATTGGGTGACGAGGGCGCGTCTTTCCGATCTCCCCACATGAGGGGGAGATGTCCGGCAGGACAGAGGGGGNTAAGCCCCACCCACCGTCATATACGGGCCTCAACATGATCGCCCTCATCGTCAAACGCATCCTCGGCCTCCTTCTCACCCTGCTCGCCGTATCCTTCCTCATCTACACCGTCATGGGCCTGCTACCGGGAGACCCCGCCGCCATCATGCTCGGCACCTCGGCCAGTCCCGATACACTTGCGGCATTGCAAANGCAGATGGGTCTCGATCAGCCTCTCGTGCTGCGCTACCTGCAATGGCTCGCGGCGATGGCGCGAGGCGATCTGGGGCAATCCTATACTTACGGCGTTCCAGTGGCGGGGCTCATCCTCGACAGGCTTACCGTCACCCTGCCACTCGCTCTCATCGCCGTCGGCCTGTCCATCCTCATCGCCCTGCCGTTGGGTGTCATGGCCGCGCGATACAGAGGCGGCGTGATCGATTTTCTGTGCGGTCTGTTTTCCCATGCGGGCATCGCCGTGCCCGGCTTCTGGGTCGGGCTTTTGCTCATCCTTCTCTTCTCCACCACACTCGGCTGGATGCCCGCAGGCGGCTTTCCGGGCTGGCAGGCAGGTGCGGATGTGGCATTGAAGGCGCTCGTTCTTCCGGCGGTGGCGCTTGCCTTCTCTCAAGCCAGTGTGCTGACGCGGGTCTGCCGCTCGGCCATGCTGGAGGTGATGAGCGAGGATTTCGTGCGGACTGTTCGCGCCAAGGGCATTGGTGAGGCCGCGACCTTGTGGAAACACGTTCTGCCCAATGCTCTGATTCCCGTCATCACCATGATCGGCCTGCAATTCACGTTCCTGATTGCAGGTACGGTGCTGGTGGAAAACGTCTTCAACCTGCCGGGGCTCGGGCGTCTCGCCTATCAGGCGCTGACACAGCGAGACATCGTCGTCATGCAATCGGTCGTGCTCTTCTTCTGCGCGCTGGTCATCGTGATGAATTTCCTTGTCGATATGGCCTATCTGCTGATTGATCCGCGGTTGCGGGCGCGTGCTGCATGAGACGCTTCAATCGCCGCAGTGTCCCTCTTCTCACTGGTGCCATCATCACCGGCGCTCTTGTTGCCATTGCGCTGCTGTCGCTCGTCTGGACACCGCAGATACCCACGAAGATGCACATCGTCGCCAAGTTAAAGCCGCCGTTGACGCAGGGTCTGTTGGGTACCGATCAGTTCGGGCGTGATATTCTCTCGATGCTGATGGTCGGGGCGTGGAATTCGCTCTCTACCGCCGTCGTGGCGGTTGCCATCGGCGCGACCATCGGCACGCTCGTCGGCATTTTTGCCGCCGCGCAACGCGGTGTCGTCGAGGCTTTGCTCATGCGTCTTTGCGATATCGTCTTCGCACTGCCACCCATCCTTNCGGCGATGATGCTGGGTGCTTTNATCGGCTCCGGCCGCTTCACTGCCATCGTCGCCATCGCCACCTTCATGGTGCCGGTGTTTGCTCGGCTCACCTGTGCGGCGGCTCTGCAATTATGGGCGCGGGACTTTGTGTTGGCGGCGGAAAGCCTGGGGCGGAGCAGGGGCGGTATTACCTTCACCCACATTCTGCCGAACCTCACCAACCTTATCATCGTGCAGGTCAGCATCCAGCTGGGTCTTGCTATCCTGACCGAAGCGGGCCTCAGCTTCCTCGGTCTCGGCATGCCACCGCCCGCACCTACCTGGGGCCGGATGTTGTGGGAATCGCAGACCTATCTGTCCGCCGCGCCCTGGCTCGCGATCCTCCCCGGCTTGGCAATCGCGCTGGCGGTTCTCGGCTTCAATCTGCTGGGCGACGGCTTGCGGGATTTGCTCGACCCGAGACTGCGCCGTTAGCGAAACAACGACAATGTGAGGCAGATGTCGTATTGCTGCCGCCATTGCTCTGTTACAGCGGGGGCCATAATCTTGGAGTTGAAACCCTATGCTGCGCCTGTCGGACAATCCCGCTCTATCCGGTTCGGTCGATGATGCCGATCTGGCATTGACGGAACCCGCCACGCCGAAAGTCGGCCTTGTCGATATTCTGCAAGGGCTTGCCAGCGATGAAAGCCGTGAGCGCATTGCCGTCGGCGATCTTCTGTCTGCCATGGGCGATCGTGCCTTCGGCGCGTTGATGCTGGTCTTTGCGCTGCCCAACATCGTGCCGACACCGCCCGGGACATCGGCGATAACTGGAACGCCGCTGGTCTTTTTGGCAGCCCAGCTTTTCGCAGGAAAGAGTCCTTGGCTGCCACGCATGATCTCAGATCGTTCGCTGGCGCGGGAAGATTTCGCCCGCGTCGTTCAAAAGATCGTCCCTGTTCTGCTGTGGGTTCAGAAGCTTCTGAAGCCGCGCATGGAAGTCCTTCTTTTGCCGGTATGCGAGCGTCTGATTGGCCTTGTCTGTCTGCTTCTTGCGGTCATTCTGGCCCTGCCCATTCCACTCGGCAACATCCTGCCCGCTATCGCAATATGCTGTTTTTCCTTCGCTCTTCTGGAACGCGACGGCCTGTTTGCCCTTATCGGCGGTGTTCTATCGGTGATCTCGCTGGCGGTCGTCAGCGGCGTGATTTATGGCATTGCCAAAGCCACGCTTTATTTCGTGGTCGGACCATTGTTGGGGTGAGCGTGCCTCGCCGCGTTTGACATGGGCTCTAGAAAAATGTCAGCACAGTGGAAATATGACGTAAGGGCAGGCATATGGCCAAACGATCCGAAACAGGTGGACGGCTAGATGACGCGGCGCGGGCCGGGTGGCTCTATTACGTTGCCGGTCGCACGCAGGATGAGATCGCTGCCGCCATGAGCATTTCCCGCCAGTCGGCGCAGCGCCTCGTGTCGTTGGCGGTTGCCGAACGACTGATCAAGGTCCGGCTCGACCACCCCATTGCCGCTTGCCTGGAAAAAAGCGAGGCCCTGCGGGCACGGTTTTCGCTGAAATATGTCGAGGTCGTACCAAGCGATCCCGCTGGCGTTTCCTCCACCGTCGGCATTGCCGAGGCGGGAGCGGCGGAAATCGAACGCTGGCTGCGCAAGACAGACCCCATCGTGCTGGCCATCGGCACGGGCCGAACGCTGAAAGCGGCGGTCGATCAGTTGCCACCGATGGAATGCCCGCAACACCGCATCGTCTCGCTGACCGGCAATATCGGGCCGGATGGCTCTGCGGCCTATTACAACGTCATCTTCAGCATGGCCGATGCCATCAAGGCGCGGCACTTTCCCATGCCTTTGCCGGTTCTCTGTTCGTCGGCGGAAGAGCGGGAATTGCTGCATGATCAGTCCATGGTCCGCTCCACGCTCGCACTGGGTGCCGCTGCCGATGTGACCTTCGTCGGTGTCGGTCAGTTGGCAGAGGACGCGCCGCTCTGCGTCGATGGCTTTCTTGAGGTTCAGGAAATGCGCGACCTCATAGCCAAAGGCGGTGCGGGCGAGATTTGCGGCTGGTCGTTCGACCGGGATGGCCGGATCCTCGACACGCCGATCAATGATCGTGTCGCCTCCGTTCCCCTGCCACCACGCGAGACAAGCACGGTGATCGGTATTGCCCAGGGCAAGCAAAANTCACCTGCCATTCTCGCCGCGTTGCGCGGTGGCCTGCTCAATGGCGTGATAACGGATGAGGCTTCAGCCGAATATTTGCTCAGAGATTGAGCAGAAATATCATCGTTATTTCAGTATGTTAGTTATTCCTTGTGCATCGCAGCGCAGGTAAGTGCTTGACTTCCGTCTCCCAAAAGTGAGTATTTGCCCTAGAGCAAAGCGAATGCTCACTAACTTCTTCTGGGAGGAAGATCATGACATTGAAGACACTTCTGCTGGGCGCGTGCTCGGCTCTCGCCTTTTCGGGCCTCGCTTCTGCAGAAACGCTGACCATCGCCACCGTCAACAACGGTGACATGATCCGCATGCAGGGACTGACATCCGAATTCACTGCCAAAAACCCTGATATACAGGTTGAATGGGTCACGCTGGAAGAAAACGTCCTGCGTGAGCGCGTCACCACCGATATCGCTACCAATGGCGGTCAGTACGACATCATGACCATCGGCAACTACGAAGTGCCGATCTGGGCCAAGCAGGGCTGGCTTCTGCCGCTTGAAAAGCTGGGCGAAGGCTATGACGTCGCAGACATGCTGCCATCCATCAAAGGTGGCCTGACGGTCGACAGCAAGCTTTACGCTGCACCGTTCTACGGTGAATCCGCCATGATCATGTATCGCAAGGATCTGTTTGAAAANGCAGGCCTGAAGATGCCTGAAAACCCAACTTGGGAATTCATTGGCGATGCAGCCCGCAAGATCACCGACCGCACGGCCGATGTGAATGGCATGTGCCTTCGTGGCAAGGCCGGTTGGGGCGAGAACATGGCCTTCATCACGGCGCTGACCAACTCCTTTGGCGGCCGCTGGTTTGATGAAAACTGGAAGCCACAGTTCGATCAGCCTGAATGGAAGAACGCGCTTCAGTTCTACGTTGACCTGATGAAGGATGCCGGTCCATCGGGCGCATCGTCCAACGGCTTCAACGAAAACCTGACGCTGTTCCAGCAGGGCAAATGCGGCATGTGGATCGACGCCACGGTTGCAGCCTCCTTCGTATCGAACCCTAAAGATAGCAAAGTCGCCGATCAGGTTGGCTATGCACTCTTCCCAACGCAGGGCGAAATGAAGAACCATGGCAACTGGCTCTGGTCCTGGAACCTCGCCATTCCAAAGAGCTCGCAGAAGGCTGAAGCCGCCGAAAAGTTCATTGCCTGGGCAACCAGCAAGGAATACACGCAGCTCGTCGCCTCCAAGGATGGCTGGGCCAACGTGCCTCCTGGCACCCGTACCTCGCTCTACAAGAACGCTGACTACCAGAAGGCCGCAGGCTTTGCAGCACCGACGCTTGCTGCCATGAATGCTGCCGATATCACCAAGCCAACGGTCAAGCCTGTGCCTTACACAGGTGGTCAGTTCGTAGCGATCCCTGAGTTCCAGTCGCTCGGCACCACGGTTGGTCAGCTGTTCTCGGCGGTGGTTGCCGGTCAGTCCAGCGTTGATGATGCGCTTGCCAGCGCCCAGTCCACAGCCACGCGCGAAATGACGCGCTCGGGATACATCAAGTAATCCTCCCGAAAACAGCCGCCCGGTCGTGATGACCGGGCGGCGCGTTTGCTGAACAGACTTTTTCACAGATACCGATTGCTACCCGTTCAGAACAAGAAAATGCCAAGCGTTCCGCGTGATTGACCGCGCGGTTCCGAATTGGGAGGGAGCCGCATGGCGACGCAAAACACTAAAAATCTGGCGCGGTTGATGATGGCGCCGTCGGTTGTCATGCTTCTGGTGTGGATGATCGTGCCACTGTCCATGACGCTGTGGTTCTCTTTCCAGAATTACAATCTGCTGAACCCGGCCAATGTCAGCTTTGCCGGCCTGTTCAATTACCAGTATTTTTACACCGACCCGGCCTTCTTCCAATCCATCTGGAACACGCTCGTCATCGTCGGCGGCGTGCTGCTGATCACGATCATCGGCGGCATCGGCCTTGCGCTGTTGCTGGACCAGCCCATTTTCGGGCAGGGCATCGTGCGCATTCTCGTCATCTCGCCGTTTTTCGTCATGCCACCGGTGGCCGCACTCGTGTGGAAGAACATGATCATGCATCCCGGTTACGGCGTGCTGGCAGACCTCAGCCGGTTCTTCGGGGCGCAGCCGATCGACTGGTTCTCGCAGTTTCCGCTGCTGTCCATCGTCATCATTGTTGCATGGCAGTGGCTGCCTTTCGCAACGCTGATCCTGCTGACAGCCCTTCAATCGCTGGATGGCGAGCAGAAGGAAGCCGCTGAGATGGATGGCGCGAGCTTCTTCAGCCGCTTCATTTATCTGACGTTGCCGCATCTGGCCCGCGCTATTACCGTGGTCATTCTCATCCAGACGATCTTCCTGCTTGGCGTCTACGCGGAAATTCTCGTCACCACCAATGGTGGACCGGGCTACGCCTCGACCAATCTCGCCTTCCTCATCTACCGCACGGCGCTGCTTGGCTATGATGTGGGTGGTGCGTCCGCAGGCGGCATCATCGCCGTTATCCTTGCCAATATCGTCGCCATCTTCCTGATGCGCGCCGTCGGCAAAANCCTCGATCGATAGGAGTACGGATCATGGCTCGTAATGTCTCGACGCGCTCCAAAATCGGCTTCACCATTGTTGCCTGGGCTTTAGCACTTCTGTTGTTCTTCCCCATCCTCTATGCGTTTCTCACGTCCTTAAAGACGGAGCCGGAAGCCATTGCGGGCTTCAGCCTCTGGCCATCGGGCACGTTTGAAAACTACATCACGGTCAACACCCAGCGTGATTATTTCAAGCCCTTCATGAACTCGGTGATCCTGTCGGTTGGCTCCACCATCGTCGCCCTCATCATCGCCATTCCGGCTGCCTGGGCCATGGCCTTTTCGCCGACAAAGCGCACCAAGGATATCTTGATGTGGATGCTCTCCACCAAGATGATGCCGGCCGTTGCCGTGCTGGTGCCGATCTATCTTCTGTTCCGCAATGCAGGGCTCCTGGATACGCGCATCGGGCTCACCATCATGCTCACCTTCATTAACCTGCCGATTGTGGTGTGGATGCTCTACACATATTTCCGGGAAATTCCGGGCGAAATCCTCGAAGCTGCACGCATGGATGGCGCATCCTTGTGGAACGAGATCGTCTATGTGCTGACGCCGATGGCGATCCCCGGCATTGCCTCCACACTGCTTCTCAACATCATTCTGGCGTGGAACGAGTCCTTCTGGACCATTCGCCTCACCACCACCAATGCGGCACCGCTCACGGCCTTCATCGCCTCCTTCTCCAGCCCGCAGGGCCTGTTCTGGGCCAAGCTGTCTGCGGCCTCGATGATGGCGATTGCGCCGATCCTCGTGCTTGGCTGGTTTTCCCAGAAACAACTCGTTCGCGGCCTCACCTTTGGCGCGGTGAAATAAGGAACAAGAAAATGGGCAGCATTTCCCTTAAAAACGTTTCCAAGGTCTTTGGTGAAGCCAAGGTCATTCCGTCTATCGATCTTGATATCAAGGATGGCGAGTTCGTCGTCTTCGTTGGCCCATCCGGCTGCGGCAAGTCCACGCTGCTGCGCCTCATTGCAGGGCTTGAGGATGTCACCGGCGGGCAGATCATCATCGATGGCAAGGATGTGAGCGAGAAGGCACCGGCAGAACGCGGGCTTGCNATGGTGTTTCAGTCCTATGCGCTTTATCCGCATATGAGTGTGCGCAACAATATCGGCTTTCCGCTCAAAATGGCCAAGCTCGACAAGGCCGTCATCGACAAGAAGGTCAATGATGCAGCAGCCGTTCTGAACCTCACCGATTATCTCGACCGTCGCCCATCGCAACTCTCAGGCGGCCAGCGCCAGCGTGTCGCCATCGGTCGTGCCATCGTGCGCGAGCCATCGGCGTTTCTGTTCGATGAGCCGCTATCCAACCTCGATGCGTCCTTGCGCGGCACCATGCGGCTGGAAATCTCCGAGCTGCACAACACGCTGAAGACGACGATGATTTACGTCACCCACGATCAGGTGGAAGCCATGACCATGGCTGACAAGATCGTCGTGCTCAATCGCGGCAATATCGAGCAGGTCGGCTCTCCGATGGAGCTTTACAAGACGCCGCGCAACCTCTTCGTCGCAGGCTTCATCGGCTCGCCGCGCATGAATTTCGTCAAGGGCGCCTACGCTGCCGCAAAGGGTGGCGATACGGTCGGTGTTCGCCCCGAACATCTGCTGCTGTCCAAGGAAAGCGGTCTGTGGCAGGGCAAGGTCACGGTGGCCGAACATCTGGGTTCCGACACCTTCATCCACATCAATGTCGATGACATCGGCATGGTCACGGCGCGCGCAGGCGGCGAGTTCGCCTGCCAGCACGGCGATACCGTCTACCTCACGCCCGATGACACCAAAATCCACAAGTTCGACAGCAAGGGCCTGGCCATATGACATTCAAACTCTCGCTCGCCACGCTTGAACAGGCGAAAGCGACGGCGGCTGTTCCGTCCTATTCGCGCAGTGACCTTTCCGCTGGCATCGTGCATTTCGGCGTCGGCAATTTCCATCGCGCCCATCAGGCGATCTATCTGGACGATCTGTTCAACACAGGCGCCGATCACGACTGGGCCATTGTCGGCGCGGGCGTTCTGCCATCAGATGCTGTGATGCGCGAGAAGCTGGCGAGCCAGGATTTTCTGACAACCGTGGTGGAGCAGGATAACAACCGCACCAGCGCACGCGTTACCGGACCGATGATCGACATTCTCAAGATCGGCGACACCGCGGTCATCATCGATACGCTGGCCGACCCGAAANTTCGCATCGTCTCGATGACGATCACCGAAGGCGGCTATTTCATCGACGCCTCTGGCGCGTTCAATCCCCAGCATCCGGCCATTACCGAAGACGGCAACAACCCGGCGGTACCCAAGACTGTTTTCGGTCTGATCGTCGCTGGCCTCAAGGCCCGCAAGGACAAAGGCCTCCAGCCCTTCACCGTCATGTCCTGCGATAACATTCCCCACAACGGCAAGGTCACGAAAAACGCAGTCGTCGGGCTTGCTGCGCTCTCCGATCCTGATTTCGCCAACTGGATCAGCGATAACGTCTCCTTCCCCAATTCCATGGTGGACCGCATCACGCCTGCCACCGGTCAGCGCGAGCGCGATATCGCCCGCGACGATTTCGGCATTGACGACAACTGGCCGGTCTTCTGCGAAGAGTTCAAGCAATGGGTCATGGAAGACAATTTTCCCGCAGGTCGTCCCGCGCTGGAAAAGGTCGGTGTGCAATTCGTGCCCGAAGTCGCACCCTATGAGCATATGAAGATCCGCATCCTCAACGGTGGCCATGCGGCGATTGCCTATCCCGCAGCTCTTCTCGATATCCACTTCGTGCATGAGGCGATGGAGCATCCGCTGATCCGCGCTTTTCTGGCGAAGCTGGAGAAGGAAGAGATCATCCCGATCATTCCGCCGGTGCCGGATACCGATCTCAACGAGTATTTCGGCCTGATCGAGCGCCGCTTCCTGAACCCCAAGATCGGCGACACGATCCCACGCCTTGCTCAGGACGGCTCCAACCGCCAGCCCAAATTCATTCTGCCATCGACGACGGATCGTCTTGAAAAGGGCGATGATATCGTCGGTCTCTCGCTGGTCTCGGCGCTCTGGTGCAGGTATTTTGCAGGCACATCAGACAGCGGCGCGCAGATCGTGTTCAACGATGCCAGCGCCGAGCGCCTGCAGGCTGCCGCCATCAAGGCGAAGGACGATCCGATGGCGTTTCTCGCCCTTGACGATATCTTTGGCGATGTCGCAAANTCCGAACTGTTCCGCAAACGCTTCTCCCATGCCTTGAAGACGCTGTGGGAGAAGGGTACGGCAGAAACGATTGAGCTTTACCTGCAAAACAAACTCGTCAGTTGACGAAAAGAGATGTGCCATGCAAACCGGAAACGCGCCTCTGCTGATCTTTGATTGCGACGGCGTTCTCGTGGATAGCGAGCCGGTTTCGATTGCGGTGCTGATCGACATGGTCGCCCATCAGGGCGTCCAGATCACCGAAGAGGAAGCCTATCAGCGCTTCCTAGGTCGCAGTGTGACCAGCATGACGGCGACGTTGTGGGAGGAGTATGGTGTCGAGACCGATATCGACTTTCTCGAGCATATGCGCAGTGAACTCTTCCAGCGCTTTCGCGACGAGTTGAAAGCGATTGAGGGCATGGCAGAAACGCTGGATCGCATCACGGTGCCGCGCTGCGTCGCGTCGTCCAGCCAACCGGAGCGCATTCGTTATTCGCTGGGCCTCACCGGCCTCCTGGACAAGCTCGAACCCCATATTTTCAGCGCTACGATGGTCAAAAACGGCAAGCCAGCGCCCGATCTTTTCCTGCATGCGGCGGATCAGATGCAGGTGGAGCCGAGAGACTGCATCGTCATCGAGGACAGCCCTGCCGGAATTGCCGCTGCGAAAGCAGCTGGCATGCGGGTGTTTGCCTTTACCGGCGGCTCGCATGCCCGTTTCCCGGCATTTCGTGACCATATTGCCAGCCTGAAACCTGATCTGATGTTTGACGCCATGCCGGATTTGGTCCAACTTGTGGCCGATCAAACTGCGCGGATTTAAAGGTATCGGTGCTGTCTGCAACCATGCGCAATGGTCGCGATTAAGGGATGGGAATTTAGCTTGATGCGTCAACATCTTGTTGCTGTCGATGTCGGCACGGGCAGCGCTCGCGCTGGCGTTTTCGATGCGAGCGGCAGGCTGATGGCGCGTGCAACCCACCCCATTCTCATGCAGAGGCCGAAGGAAAATCACGCAGAGCATGATTCCGCAGATATCTGGAACGCCGTCTGCATTGCCGTGCGCAAGACCATGGCCGATGCCGGTATTGCGGCCACTGCGGTTGCGGCTATCGGTTTTGATGCCACCTGTTCGCTGGTGGTTCGTGGGCCGCAAGGTCAGCAGGTTACGGTGTCCACGTCAGGCGACGACCGCTTCGACACCATCGTCTGGCTGGATCATCGTGCCATCGCGGAAGCAGATTTTCTAAGCAGCTCCGGCCATCCCGTGCTGGATTTCGCAGGCGGATCGATTTCGCCTGAGATGCAGATGCCGAAGCTGATGTGGCTGAAGAAGCATCTCCCGGAAAGCTGGTCCAAAGCCGGATATTTCTTCGATCTCGCCGACTTTCTGACATGGAAGGCAAGCGGTAGCGTGAAGCGTTCCAATTGCACACTGACCGCCAAATGGAATTTTCTGGCGCATGAGGGNCAGGGCTGGAGCCAGGACTATTTGGAGCTGGCAGGCATTGGCGATCTTCTCCAGCGCGGCAACCTGCCCACAGAAACAGTTGCGCCCGGCCAGAGCGTCGGCAAGCTCTCGGCGCAAGCCGCTGAAGAACTTGGGCTTGATACCGAATGCGAAGTCGCAGCTGGCATGATCGATGCTTACGCGGGTGCGCTCGGAGCGCTCGGCGGTAGCCTGCAATCGGATGTCGGCAGCAATGTCGCGCTGATTGCCGGGACGTCCAGCTGCCTCGTGACGCTGACACCGAAACGCATGCCCGGCCACAGCCTCTGGGGGCCATACTGGCAGGCGGTGCTGCCTGGCCACTGGCTGGTGGAAGGCGGGCAATCGGCCACCGGCGCGCTTTTGGACCACGTCGTGCGCATGCATGCCGCAGGCGGCGAGCCGACATCTGCACTCCACGCCCGCATTGTGGAACGGGTGCTGGATTTACGTCGCGCGGAAGGTGAAGGTTTTGCCGATCACCTGCATGTCCTGCCGGACTTCCACGGTAACCGCTCGCCCTTGGCCGATCCGCATGCGCGTGGCGTCGTCAGCGGGCTGACGCTCGACACGTCTTTCGACAGCCTCTGCCGTCTGTACTGGCGCACCGCTGTGTCCATCGCGCTTGGCGCCCGGCACGTCTTGGATGCCATGGAGGGCTTTGGCTACAGGGTTGAAACGCTGCACGTCACCGGCGGCCATGTGCACAACCCGCTGCTGATGGAACTTTACGCCGATGTCACCGGAAANCGCATCGTCATTCCTGCCACCGCAGATGCGGTGCTGCTTGGCACCGCCATGGCGGCGGCCTCTGCGGGCGGAGTACATAAGGGGCTCGCGGCTGCCGGTGCCGCCATGTACTCTGTTGGTGAAGAGACAATATCGAGTGGCGAACGCAAACAGCGTTACGAGCGCGACTATCAGCGTTTTCTCGCCATGTACCGCCATCGCGCTGAACTCGAAGCCATCTGACGGCAAAAAGGAGCGGCGCTTGCGCCGCTCTCAGTCATTCAGCCATTCAGCGCGCGCTGCATATCGCCTATGCGGCGGTTCCGGTCTTTGCGTCCGGTTTCGCTTTTCTGTGATAGCGAGTGAAGCATGAACTCGGTGATCGCCACCAGTTGCAGCATGCTATGCCCACCATTCTGGCTCAACGGAATGGTCAGACAGATGTCCGCACTATCAGGTCCCCACTCGTAAAACCGGGTGGTGATCAGCACCGTCTTGTAGCCAGCCTTCATGGCCATCTTCGCCAAACGCTGCAAAGCCGCAAGGTTGCCACCGCAGTCCATCAATATCAGTAGGGTGCCTTCAACGGGCTCATCCATCAGCGAGATGTATGTCGCGCCGTCACGCTGCAAATAGTGAACGCTCTCACGTGATTCCAGAAGCTTGGTGTAAAAGTAGCGACATATGCCAAAGCTTTCGGCGGACGAAGCCACAAATACCTTTTTGCTTTCGGCAATGTTGTTGAGCGCCGTTTTCCACACGGACTGTCCCGCCAGATCATAGACCGCCTGGACCGCCTGAATTTGTTGCAGCATCAACGATGAAAGCGGTGTCTGCGGTGCTTCCTGCGCTGCTGCAGCTGCTGTTTCTGAGACGTGCGATTCGTCGCGCAGATGTTCGCGAATATCGCTGAGCTGTCTGTAGCCGAGTGACCGCAGAAAACGACCAACGGTCATCGGGCTCAGGCTCAGTTTCTCTGCCAGTGTTGCAGCCGTTTCGAACGGCAGTTCGGCCAGGTGCTCAATAAGGTATTTNGCAATTCTTCGCTCAGACGGCGTACCTGTCTTGAGCGAACGGGTGAGATCGATCAGCAATTTTTCCAACGACGCCTCTTTTTCTTGTCTTTAGCGGACGATGGTACTCAAGCGAGATTTCCCGCTGCCATTCGTGACGACTAGGTTGTACAAAAGGCCAAGTGTTATCCCGTTGATCCCCACTCCGACGAGAATATACCACTTTTTGCCTGTTTGTTTTTATAGTTTAGTAGTTGCTTTCCTTCAAGTGCAAAATGGCGGGTTGAAATTTTTCTTTGCAGGAGACCGGTGGATTCTTGTCGGAGATCCTGTAGGTCCCTATGTCCACATCCACCTGCGAGCGATTCCGCGTCGCCTGTAAATCAGCCAAAAGGGAGGCAACGAATGATTTTTGATGCAGCGCGAGATGCTTTCAGGAATCTTTTNGCTCCAGAGACACGGTCGGTGTTCTGGAAGTGCCTCGGGCTGACGATTTTGGTGCTTGTTGGCCTCTGGTTTGCCATCCGTGGCATCTTCATTTGGCTTGCATTGCCATGGCTTGATTCGCTCGTTCCCAGCATGCCGGAATGGGCGGGCTGGATGAGCTTTATTCTGGCCATCATTGCGGGCATCGGGCTTGCGCTCGCCCTGGCTTTGCTGATCTCGCCGGTCACCGCCGTGATTGCCGGTCTGTTTCTGGATGATGTAGCCGAAGTCATTGAAANGAAAGATTATCCCAACGATCCGCAAGGCACGGCCATGCCGCTGTCACAGGCCATTCCGTCGTCCCTGAAGTTCTTCGGCATCGTCATTCTAGGCAACCTGATTGCGCTCATGTTGCTTCTGGTTCCCGGCGTCAATCTCGTCGCGTTTTTTCTGGTCAACGGCTATTTGCTGGGTCGGGAATTCTTCGAATTTGCGGCCATGCGCTTCCGCACACCTGCGGATGCGCGCGCCTTCCGCTCGAAGCACGGCACGACGGTTTTCATGGCCGGTCTGGTGATTGCGGCCTTCCTCGCCGTGCCGTTTCTCAACCTTTTGACGCCGCTTTTTGCCGCGTCGCTGATGGTGCATCTGCACAAATCCATCAGCCGCCGCGATCCGTCATTCACCCGTCAACTGGGCCGGTAGTTCGACCAGCGGGGCTGGAATATCACAGGTTTTTNCCGGTGATTTGCACAAATCTGCAATCACGCAACGCTCGCATTCCGGCTTTCGCGCCTTGCAACAGTAGCGCCCGTGCAGAATCAGCCAGTGATGAGCGTGGAAANGATACTCATCTGGAATGATTCGCACCAAGCGGTCTTCGACCTCATCCGGGGTTTTCCCCGGCGCGAGACAGAGCCGGTTTGCGATGCGAAACACATGCGTGTCCACCGCCAGTGTCGGAACGCCGAAGGCCATCGACATCACGACATTTGCGGTTTTGCGCCCAACACCCGGCAGCAGGATCAGCTCTTCACGGGTGCGCGGCACCTCGCCACCGAAATCGTCTATCAGCATCTGCGAGAGCGCGATGACGTTCTTTGCCTTGTTGCGATAAAGACCGATGGTCTTGATGTAGCCGATCAGCCGTTCTTCACCCAGTTCCAGCATCTTTNCCGGCGTATCCGCCACCTCAAATAGGCCGCGCGTTGCCCGGTTGACGCCAACATCGGTTGCCTGCGCCGAAAGCGCGACGGCCACCACCAGCGTGAACGGGTTGGAATGTTCCAGCTCCCCCTTCGGCTCCGGTCGCTGAATCGAGAAGCGGCGGAAAATCTCTTTGAGTTCATCCTGCGAATAGAGTGTCTTGACGCGCGCCGGCTTGCGACGAGATGTCGTATTTGACTTTTTCAGGATTTGGGTGCTGGATTTCTTCTTGGCAATTGTCATGGTCAGCTGTGGTTTCGCGCTATTGAGGACGGCAACGTGGACAGGGTAAACGAGCAGCCGGTTTTTGCAGCGGAACTTGTTCCTCATCGCTCCCTCGGGCGCAAGGGTTTTCGCATTCTTCTCGTTCTGACAGGCGCCGTCTGCCTTCTCTACGGCGTCTTCTTCATGGTCACAGGCGCATGGCCGATCGGGCTGTTTCTGGGTCTCGATTTTCTCCTGCTCTATGTTGCCTTCCGCGCGAACTACAGGGCTGCCAAAGCACGCGAAGAAGTGGTCGTGTCGCGCACCAATCTCTCCATCCGCAAGTTCTCCCCGGCAGGCCGCATGGTAGAACACCGCTTCAACCCGTTCTGGGCTCGTTTTCAGGTTCAGCGCCGTGATGATATCGGCATAACCTCCATGCATGTTTCAGGTGAGGGGCGGGTGACCGACATCGGCTCCTTCCTCAATCCGGATGATCGCGAAAGTTTTGCCAAGGCGTTTCGCGGTGCGCTCGCGACGGTTCGGTTGAAAATCTAGCTGGTCGAGCAAGAAACGGGTGGAGATAGGTGAAGCCCCGTGGTTTTGTGTCTACCAAGGAGATACGCCATGAACGCCAATATCATGCTGAAGGAAGACATCACGCCCGTTGGCTCTGACTATGAGACGGTGCGGCAGGTGATTGAAATTCT
Source organism: Agrobacterium bohemicum (assembly GCF_002896715.1). Taxonomy (GTDB): domain Bacteria; phylum Pseudomonadota; class Alphaproteobacteria; order Rhizobiales; family Rhizobiaceae; genus Agrobacterium; species Agrobacterium bohemicum. The sequence goes on along the minus strand of NZ_PGEL01000028.1, from coordinate 744,132 downwards.
GACGGTGGAATACCGCGATCAGCCATCACTGGAAACCATCGCGGCGAAGCTTTCGCAATCCCCTACGCAATTGCAGAAANCCTTCACCCGCTGGGCCGGACTTTCTCCAAAAGCGTTTCTGCAAGCGGTAACGCTTGATCATGCCAAGCGGCTGCTGGGGCAAGAGCGGTTGCCGCTGCTGGAAGCCTCCATCGAGGTCGGCATGTCCGGNNCCGGACGCCTGCATGACCTGTTCGTGACCCACGAAGCCATGTCGCCGGGGNAATGGAAAGCCAAGGGTGCAGGCCTGCAAATCCGTTACGGTTTCCATCCGTCTCCCTTCGGTCTGGCGCTCATCATGAGCACAGATCGCGGGCTGGCCGGATGCGCCTTTGCTGATGCGGGTGAAGAAAAAGCCTGCTTCGAGGACATGTCGCGCCGCTGGCCCAATGCCGATTATATAGAAGACAGTACCGCCACCGCCCCCTACGCATCCCGCATCTTCGATCCTGCCAAATGGAAANGCGAACAGCCTCTGCGGGTGGTTCTGCTTGGCACAGATTTTCAGGTCCGGGTCTGGCAGAGCCTCCTGAAAATTCCGCTGGGCAAAGCCGTCACCTATTCCCACGTCGCCAACGATATAGGCCAGCCCACGGCATCCCGCGCCGTCGGTGCCGCCATCGGCGCCAACCCCATCTCCTTCGTCGTCCCCTGCCACCGGGCGGTGGGCAAAAGTGGCGCGCTGACGGGGTACCACTGGGGGCTAACCCGCAAACGCGCTATGCTGGGCTGGGAAACGGGTAAGGTTTGATCCGGTCGCGGCGCATGTGATATAGGATATGAAACTCACATCTGCCGTGTGAAACCCATGGAAAGCATATGAAAAGCACGATCCAACTTTCCGACGACATTGACCGCCGTATCGATCTGGTTGCGGCGAAGAGCAGCTTGACACGAAGCCAAATCGTTGAGGAAGCTCTTGCCCACGGTCGATCGATCGCTTGGCAGGAGCAGTGGATCACTGGCGTGAAAGAGGGTTTGGACGACGCCGTAAANGGAAATTTCGCCAGCGAAGAGGATATTGCCGAGGTTTTGAACCGTTACGATCAGGCTTGATTGTTTGTGCGCCTCGTTTGGACAAAGCGATATCTGAGAGAACTCGCCACCATCGGCGACTATATTGCCGAACAGAACCCTCGGGCGGCGGCCCGCATCGTCCGCCTCATTCACAAGACGACCAGAGACCTTCTCTCATCCAATCCGTTCATCGGACGGAGAGGGGAGATCGAGGGCACGCGAGAACTCGTCATATCGGGCACGCCCTACATTATTGCCTATGCCATTTTGGGCGATGACATCCAGGTTCTGTTCGTGCAACACGGCGCGTGCGAATGGCCCACTGCTCTTTCTGACTGATGTCGGTCACGGGGTCGTTTCTCCCAACTCCAGCAACGCCCTTGCCGCCGCCTCATCCGTAATCAGCGTGTTGCAGCCGATGCGATTGATGGTGGCGCGGATGGCGGTGGCGCGGTGGGCGCCGCCGGAGGCCAGCACGATGTGTTTTGCCTTCTTCAGCGTGTCCAAACCAATCGCCATGGCGCGCTGGTTGATGGGGTGATCGACCGAGCGTCCCTGCGCATCGATGAAGTTGAACATGGTGTCGCAGACGCAGCCTGCTGCCACCAGCTCATCATGGGTCTGTTTGGAAATGAAGCCTTCCGAAAGCGATGTGGAATGCGGTCCGATATCGCCGCAGCTGACAATGGCGAGGTCGAGATTTTCTGCCAGTTCGAACAGCGTGTTCAACCCGCATTTTTCGATCAGAGCGCGGCGCGTCTCTTCCGAGTCCACCAGCAACGGCGCAAGGAACATGTAGCATTCCGCCCCGAGCGCGCTTGCCAGACGCCACGTGTAATCCAGCGGATTGGTCTGGTGCACGGCGACGATGCCACCTAACAGCGATACGACCTTGCAGTTTTCGCGGCGCGGCGGGCGGAAGCTGGAGAGCGATGCGGTCATGGTGCGGCCCCAGCCGACGCCGATAGTGGCATTGTCAGGCACGGCTTCCGACAGGAACTGGCCGAGTGCCAGACCGACGGCCTTGGCGATGTCTTCTGCTTTGGCAGAAGCAGAGGGGATGATGATCGCCTCATCCAGTCCGTAGGCGGCCTCCAGCTTGATGGCGAGTTCGACGTAGTCCTCGATGCCTTCATTGATCCAGATCTGCACCTCGGATCGCTTCATGGCTTCGTCCAAAAGGCGGATGACGGTGGAGCGGCTGATGCCGAGTTTTTCCGCCACGTCCTTCTGTGTCATGCCCTGATTGTAATAGAGCCACGCCGCCCGCAGCCGCAAAGATGCGGCTTCCGAATAGGCTGTGTGGGTGTCTCTTCGCAGTTTCGCCACTGTTTTCGCCATGCTTGGAGGAAGCCGTCACTATGGCAGGCGTGAAACTTATGTCAATTGCATTGCGCAAATGTCTTGACTTTGTGATTGGCGCTGCGCGATACTTAACAATGAGAAAACAGCTTGGTTCCGGTATCGCACACAGGCGAGCGGCAGGAACGAAACCCGGCTGAAACGGTTTTCCAGAGATTACGAGGATCAATCAGCATGACATCCAAACTTGACCAGCTCCGTAAAATCACGACGGTTGTCGCCGATACCGGCGATATCGAGGCGGTCGCTCGACTGAAGCCGGTGGATTGCACCACCAATCCATCGATCATTCTCAAGGCACTTGGCACCCCGATGTTTGCCGATACCGTGAAAGAAGCCGTTTCCTGGGGTAAGAAGCAGGGTGGTGATTCCGATGCAGTGGTCAGCGCGATTGCGGACCGGCTGGCGATTTCCGTCGGTGCAAAGCTTGTCGAACTCGTTCCAGGTCGCGTTTCGACCGAAGTAGACGCCGACCTGTCTTTCGATACCAAGGCGTCCATCGCCAAGGCACATCAGATCATTGCCGGTTACAAGGAGCGCGGCATCGAGCGGGATCGCATTCTCATCAAGCTCGCCTCGACCTGGGAAGGCATCAAGGCGGCCGAAGTGCTTCAGGCCGAAGGCATCGATTGCAATTTGACTCTGCTGTTCTCGCAGGCACAGGCCATTGCCTGCGCGGAAGCAAAAGCATTCCTGATCTCGCCTTTCGTCGGGCGCATTCTTGACTGGTACAAGAAGTCCACCGGTGAGGACTACACGGCTGAGACCGATCCGGGCGTCGTTTCCGTTCGCAAGATCTACAATTATTACAAGGCCAACGGCATTGCCACCGTCGTCATGGGCGCTTCCTTCCGCAATGTCGGCGAGATCGAAGCCTTGGCCGGTTGCGACCGCCTGACCATCAGCCCGGCGCTGCTGGAAGAGCTGGAAAAGGACACCGGCACTCTGGAGCGCAAGCTTTCTGCTGATGATGCCAAGGCTGAGCCCTTGCAGTCTCTCGACGAGAAGGCCTTCCGCTGGCACCTCAATGAAGATGCCATGGCAACAGAAAAGCTGTCGGAAGGTATTCGCCAGTTCGCCAAGGATCTCGAATCCCTGCGTGGTATCATTCGCAAGCAACTGGCCGCTTAAATAATTCTGGAACCTTCGCGATAGTTGCTCGTTATTGAAGTATAATACCTCCAGTCAAGAAAACGCGATCGGTCCCCTGCCGGTCGCGTTTTTTATTGTCCGGCAGCCACTTCCGAGATTTTGCGGGCAGCATCGCAAATGAGCTCCACACAATCCTCAGCACTCGGCGCATCGCTGTTCAATGGCGTGATGTAGGGGCAGGTGACGACCGCAAGCGCCGTGCCATCAAGCGTCAATATGGGTGCGGAAATATTGCGAACGCCAGCGGTTTGAAGGCTGTTCATGCTCTCGTAGCCATCGGTCCTGATCTGCGCCAAACGCTCAAGCAGCCCTTCCGGCACGGATATCTCGTCACCGCCGCGTATCTGCTCGGCAATCATGATGTCGCGCTGCGCCTCCGTCTGGAAAGCGAGGAGCACATGGCCGGAGCCGGTGTTGAACAGGCTCATCTGGGCCCCGACCCGGATCGACAGCGCCCAGTAAGTCGAGGAATCCTGTTGGGCGATCACTGCTACGACGCCGCGATCATAAACGGCCAGATGGCAGGCCTGTCTCGCCCGGTTGGAGAAGTCGCGCATCACAGGGGCCGCAAAGGACACAAGCCTGCGCAGCGGCGCATGAAAATGGGCAAGGCCGAACAGTTTCAAGGTCAGGAAAAACCGGTCGCCATCCTGCCGCTCCACATAACCCCGGCGAACAAGGCGGTCCAGCATGCGGTAGAACTCGTTGGGACTTTTGCCAATGGCCTTTGCGATTTCCACTTGCGTCAGCCCGCCATCGGTGCTGGCCAGAAGCTCCAGAATATCCAGTCCCTTGTCCAGGGCAGGCGCGCGGTATTTATCGCTATCGTCTTCGATCATCTGGTTCCTGCATGGTGCGGATGAACAACGACCGCCACCGAGTTGACTTGACGCCATATAAATACACTGTTTACATATGAATTGTCGATCCGTATTCGACTGGATACATGCCCTTAAGGGTGGGAGGAGCAAACATATGGCGCAGGATTTCACTGGCCAGACAGTCGTCATTACCGCTGCGGGGCAGGGCATCGGCCGTGCCACGGCGGAAAGGTTCATCGAACTTGGCGCGCGCGTCATCGCGACGGATATCAACGAGGCGGCACTTGCCACTCTGACACATGCCGAAATCCGCGTCCTCAACGTTCTCGATGCCGATGCTGTCAAGGCTCTGGCAACAGAGATCGGCCGCGCCGATGTGCTGTTCAATTGCGCTGGCTTCGTCCATTCCGGCACCATTCTCGACTGCGATGAGAAAGACTGGGACTTTTCCTTCGACCTCAACGTCAAGGCCATGTATCGCACCTGCCGGGCATTTCTTCCCGCCATGCTGGACCACGGCAAGGGTGCCATCGTCAACATGTCGTCCGTGGCATCCAGCGTAAAAGGCGTGCCGAACCGTTTCGCCTACACCGCATCCAAGGCGGCGGTTATCGGCCTGACCAAATCCATCGCCTCGGATTTCGTCACCAAGGGCGTTCGCTGCAACGCCATCTGCCCCGGCACGGTGGACAGCCCGTCTCTGCATGAACGTCTGCGCGCAACAGGCAACTACGAACAGGCCCTTGCAGACTTCATCGCCCGCCAACCCATGGGCCGCATCGCCAAAGCGGAAGAGATCGCAGCGCTGGTGACGTATCTGGCTTCGGATGAGGCTGGTTTNACCACCGGACAGGCACATGTGATCGATGGCGGCTGGACGGCGTAAACGCAGCGCGACAAAAAANGGCGGACCGTGGGNCCCGCCGTTTNCCGTCATAGTCTTCAGCTTAGAGGATTGCCTGTCCAGCCATCAGTGCCAGCACCAGGAAGATCACGAAGACCACCACGGCGATAAAGAACAGGATGCGAGCGATGCCCGCCGTCGCCGCTGAAATTCCGGTAAAGCCGAATACACCGGCAATCAGCGAAACTACGAAAAATATAAGAGCCCACTTCAGCATGGCCGTTCCTCTTGCGTCAATTGATGCGGTCGAACGCACACGCCAACGACCTGCCTATATTGACGCAAATCCAGCTATGAAGTTCCGCGGATTCTGAAATAATCTTTTCAATTGCGCACAATTGTCTTTTAAATTGCAGTTTCCACCCGGTTTGTGGCGCGCGCCTGCATTGTCGTGCGGAGAAACGCCAGAATGAACAGTGCCGTCATGACCAGAACGATGGTCGGGGCGGGCGCGCTGTCGATGAGGAAACTGGCCCAGATGCCAGTAATCGACGAGAAAACGGCGATGATAACGGCTGCCATCAGCATGCTGGAAAAGCGCCGCGTGATCAGGAAGGCGATGGCACCGGGCGCGACCAGCATGGCGACCGAGAGAATGATGCCGATGGCCTGCAGCGCGCCAACAACCGTCAGCGAAAGAACCGCCAGCAATCCGTAATGCAGCAGGCGCACCGGTAGGCCGATGGCTTTGGCGTGCTGCGCATCGAAGGCATGCACCAGCAGATCCTTGCGCAGCAGCACCAGAAACAGCGTCGCCGCCAGCGCGATCAGGCCGGTCTCGATGATGTCGCGCATGGTAACGCCCAGCATGTCGCCAAACAGGATGTGATCAAGATGCACGTCGCTCTGCACTTTCACATAAAGCACCAGCCCCAACCCGAACATGCCGGAAAAGACGATGCCGAGAACGGTGTCTTCCTTGATCCGGCTGTTTTCCTTGAGGAAGCCCGTGCCGAGCGCGCAGATCATGCCCGCGACGAAGGCGCCAATCGAAAAGGGAATGCCGACGATGTAGGCGATAACAACGCCGGGAAGAACGGCGTGAGAAACCGCATCCCCCATCAACGACCAACCTTTCAGCACCAGAATGCACGAGAGCATGGCCATCGGCACGGCAATCATCAGCGTGATCACGAAGGCATATTGCATGAAGGGCAGTTGGAACGGCAGAATTGCCAGTTGCAGGTTTTCGCTCATGGCGCTGTTTCCAATGCGGATTTCGCTTTCGCACGGGAGGCGAGATAGCCGTGTTTGGGGGCAAAAACAAAGGCTGTCAGGAAGATCAGCGTTTGCAGCACCACGATGATGCCGCCGGTCGCGCCATCGAGGAAATAGCTGAGATAAGCGCCGACGAAGCTGGTGGCTGCACCGATGCCGAAGCTCATGCCGATCAGCCGCTCGAACCTATCTGTCAGCAGATAGGCCGTGGCACCCGGCGTGACGACCATGGCGACCACCAGAAACGCGCCAACCGTCTGCAAGGCAGCAACCGTGGAGGCGGCGAGAAGGGTAAAGAAGATAATTTTCAGCAGTTCGGGGTTGAGACCCACGGTGCGGGCATGGTTTTCATCGAAAAACACCACCATGAAATCCCGCCACTTCACCGCCAGCACCAACAAGCTGATGCCGCCAATCAGTGCCAACTGAATCGTGTCTTCGGGTGTGATCGCGAGGATATTACCCAGCACGATGGTCTGGATATTAATCGATGTCGGCGACAGCGACACCATGAACAGACCAAGGCCGAAAAAGGACGTGAAGATCAGGCCTATGATCGCGTCTTCCTTCAGTCGGGTTTNCTGGTTCAGAAACAGCATGGCACCCGCTGCAAGCCCGCCGGACAGAAATGCGCCGAGGGAAAAGGGCAGGCCCAGCATATAGGCACCGGCAACACCGGGGACGATGGCGTGAGACAGCGCATCGCCGATCAGCGACCAGCCCTTCAGCATCAGATAGGACGACAGAAAACCGCAGACGCCGCCCACGAGAGCGCTGACCCAGATGGCGTTCAGCATGTAGGAATAGGTGAAGGGTTCCAGAAGAGTCTCAATCATGGCTCTTCGCTTTCGCCGTCGGGGTCGCCGTTCCGTCCTTGCTGTAAATCACGAAAGGACGCTCGTCGTCCGTTATGACCTTGACGCGGCGTGTGTCGGCATCGTCATGCAGATCGGCACCGCCGAGAATGAAGTGACGCAGGCTGCCGCCAAAGGCCTTTTGCAGGTTTNCTTCGGTGAACGTGTCTTCCGTCTTGCCGGAGGCAATGACCGTTCCCTTGACGAAGACGGCCCGGTCGCAAAACTCCGGTACGCTGCCCAGATTGTGGGTGGAAACCAGCATGATGCGGCCTTCGTCACGCAGCGCCTTCAACAGCGTCACGATCTGCTCTTCGGTGTTCACATCCACGCCGGTAAAGGGCTCGTCCAGCAGAATAACCTGGCCTTCCTGCGCCAGCGCGCGCGCCAGAAACACCCGCTTCTTCTGCCCGCCGGAGAGTTCACCGATCTGGCGCTTTCGGTACTCCACCATGTTGACGCGGGCCAGCGCTTCATCGACCATCTGGTGATCGCGCTTGGAGGGAATGCGCAGAAAATTCATATGGCCGTAACGGCCCATCATCACCACGTCTTCCACCAGAACCGGAAAGCTCCAGTCCACTTCTTCGGCCTGCGGTACATAGGCGACGAGGTTCTTCTTCAGCGCATCGCGAGCCGGCAGGTCGAAGATGGAAACCGCGCCTGCCGCCAGCGGCACGAAGCCCATAATGGCCTTGAAGATGGTGGATTTGCCAGCGCCATTGACGCCGACAAGGGCGGTTATCGTGCCGCGGGGGATGGAAAAGCTGGCGCTGCGCAGCGCCGTGTGGCCGTTTCGGTAGGTCACGGTTACATCATCGACGCTCAGTCCTGTCTCAGCGCCCTTTCGCTTCCCCATCATCATTTGGAAAGGCCTTTCACGATCGTTTCCGTGGTCACGCGCAAANGATMGAGATAGGTCGGCACGGGCCCGTCGGCTTCGCTCAGCGAATCCACATAGAGAATGCCGCCGTAGGCAGCCCCGGTTTCCTTGGCCACCTGCTTGGCCGGGTCGGGAGAGACCGTGCTTTCGCTGAAAATGACCTGAATATTGTGCGCGCGCATCGCATCGATCACGCCGCGCACCTGCTGCGGAGTGCCTTGGCTATCGGCATTGACAGGCCACAGGAACAGTTCTTTCAGCCCGAAATCACGGGCCAGATAGGAAAATGCACCTTCGCTCGTCACCAGCCAGCGCTTGTCTTCCGGCAAAGCGGCGATGGCATCGCGCATCGGCTGTATCTCTTGTTTGATCTTGTCGGAATAGGCCTTGGCATTGGCGGCATAGATATCTGCATGATCAGGATCGATCTGCGCCAAAGCCTTACGGATGTTCTCGACATAGATGAGAGCATTGTCTGGAGACATCCAGGCATGCGGGTTGGGCTTGCCCTGATAGGCACCGCCGCTGATCGACATCGGCTGTACGCCGTCGCTCACGGTCACATTCGGCACGTCGGCAAGGTTTGCCAGAAATTTCTGGAACCACAATTCCAGATTGAGCCCGTTCCACAAAACAAGGTCGGCATTACGGGCCTTGAGAATGTCGCGCGGGGTAGGCTGGTAGTTGTGAATTTCCGCACCCGCTTTGGTGATGCTGTCCACCTCGGCTGCGTCACCGGCCACGTTGCGCGCCATGTCTGCGATGATGGTGAAGGTCGTCACGACCTTCGGTTTTTCGGCGGCCATCACTGAAAANGGTAGGAAAAGCGCCGCGGCGGCCAAGACGTTGCGAAGTGTGGATACTGTCATCGCCCGATCAAACTCCTAATGCGATTAATTCGCAATATCAATTTGGGAGGAAAAGTGGCACTTGTCAACGCTATTGCAAATCATTCGCAAAAANTAAAATTGTGATGATTTTCGCGGAGTCCAAAAATGGTCCACTCGTCGGCCCGGATTCTTGCCTGAGTTAAATCTTCTTCAACAACAACACGTCAGAATTGATCCCTGCAAGTCTGCAGTTCTGCTGCTTCTGCACTCGTTATCGCTTGGCAATTTGGCTGGTGTGGCGATTTTCGGTTTATGGGCATGAAACGGGGTAGTTGATGTCGGAACGTTCGACGTGAAAGCAGTGTTCAAGAGAATACGGTTTTCTCGCAAGTTCGTATTGATTGGCGGTGCTGTCCTCCTTCTCGGGGGAGCATCCGGCATGGCCGCCGTTTTCGTCGGCAAAGAACGCCTGTTCGGCGCCTCCAGTGCATCGATCAACGGTCTCGAATGTACGTTGGTGCAATCCGTCAGTATCAAGAAAAACGGCTCGGTCTGGGTCCGCAAGTTCATCCGCACACAGGGTGGCGATGGTTCCGAACGCGTAAAGACAGCGCTTCGGGTCGCCAAAGCCATCTATAACCAGCAAAANCCAGATCTCGTGCAGGTTTCCGTTCTGGACCAGAATGGTCCAACCATGCGCTCGGACATGCGTGGGCGAGCGGTTGCCGCTCAGGTCGTTTTCATTCCCGACGTCAAAAAGCTCCCTGATGATGCGAGTGCCAAACCCTATTCCGCCTATTATTACGATGGCGCGCCTAGCGATGAAGGCGTTTTCTACGGATTGCGGGTCGATCTGCCGCTCGAAGACACCGAGAAACTGGCAACAGGCCTGAACGAGTTCACCGATTGTATCGATCTCGCCGCGAAGGAAACTCCGTCCGGACACGATGCCCCCGCCAAGGGCCATGACAAGCCAGAGGGCGGCCACGGGGAAGCAGCACCGGCAGGCGCTGACCATGCGCCAGAATCCGCCGAGGGCGCATCCCACGAAACTGCACCCGCAGCGGCGGGCCATGCAGCCGTGGACGACCCGGCACTTCTGACCTCAACGCCTGAGCATGACAGCGTTAGCATATTCAGTTTNGCTTATTTAAAGTCACTGATCTTCGGTAAAGGCCAGTCCACCGCTGTCGCAGCGGAACCGGAACACGGCCAGGCACCTGTTGCCGAAGAACCTGCCGCACACGATGAGGCCGCGTCCGAGAAGGTGGAAGAGGCTTCCAAGCCTGCTCATTGATCTGGACTTGACCCGCTAGCCCACCATCCGCACCGCAGAAACAAAAAAGCCGAAGGCGTTGTGGCCTTCGGCTTCTCATTCTTATCGATAACAGCCTGTATCAATCAGTCTTCTGGCGNCGCGCCGGAAACAGAATAACGTCGCGGATCGACGGTGCATTGGTCAGCAGCATGACCAGACGGTCCACGCCGATGCCGAGGCCACCGGCAGGTGGCATGCCCTGGTCGATGGCGTCGAGGAATTCGTCGTCCAGCTGCTTGTCCTTTNCGCCACGGGCATGCGCCTGTTCCAGCTGCTCCACCATCCGGCGGCGCTGTTCTTCCGGGTCGTTGAGTTCGGAGAAGGCATTACCCACTTCCCAGGCGTTGCAATAGCTCTCGAAACGCTCCACCAGACGCGGCTCGCCCGGGACTTCCTTGGCGAAGGGAGAGATGTCCTTGGGGAAATGCGTGACGTGGCTTGGCTGGATCAGTGTGGCCTCGACCTTTTCTTCAAAGATGAAGGCCAGACATTCGCCCCATGTCCAGTCCTTCTCGACCTCGAAACCGGCAGCCTTGGCGGCAGCGCGGGCTTCTTCGTCGGTCTTGATGGCCAGGAAGTCGATGCCCGTCGCTTCCTTCACAGCATCGGGCATCGGCACGCGCTTGAACGGTCCCTTGAAGGAAATCGTCTTGCCTTGAAACTCCAGTTCCGTCGTGCCGTGAATGGCAATGGCCAGCGTTTCGAACATGCGCTCGACCAGACCCATAATGTCTTCGTAGTCGGCATAGGCCCAGTAGCATTCCAGCATGGTGAATTCCGGATTGTGCCGGGTGGAAACACCTTCATTGCGGAAATTGCGGTTGATCTCGAACACCTTGTCGGAGAGGCCCGATACCAGCGTGCGCTTCAGGAACAGTTCCGGCGCAATGCGCAGATACATGTCCTGCTTCAGCGTGTTGTGGAAGGTCTTGAACGGGTCAGCCGTCGCGCCGCCATAGACGGTCTGCAACATCGGCGTTTCCACTTCGAGGAAAGCTTCCTCTTCCATGAAGCGGCGAATGCCGGAAATGATCTTGGAGCGCTGCTGGAAGCGCAGCTTGGATTCCTCGTTGGAGAGAATATCCAGATGGCGCTTGCGATAACGGATTTCGATGTCGGAAATACCGCTCCACTTCTCTGGCATCGGCAGCAGAGACTTGGTCAGCATGGTGATCTCTTCGGCGTTGATCGTCAGCTCTCCGCGCTTGGTGCGGCGCACCTTGCCGGTCACGCCAATGATGTCGCCAATATCGATCATCGGCAGCAGATCGCGGGCCTCTTGCGGCGTCGTGTCCTTGTGGCTGAAAATCTGCACCTTGCCGGATGCGTCATGGATATCCATGAACATGCCGGAATTGCGTGAGGAATAGACGCGACCAGCCACCGTCACCGTATCGCCGGTTTCGACGTCAGGCTCGATCTCGGCATATTTTTCGGCCAGCTCGGCATTGGTCAGCGTGCGGTGAAAATGCGCGGGGTAAACATCGCCAACCTTCTCGCGCAGCATCGCCAGCTTCTGGCGGCGCACTTCGGTCACGTCGGAGGAGAGGGCGGTGGTTGCCGCTCCCATGGGGGCTGTTGCAACCAGCGTTGCGGAGTTGTTTTCTGTTTCAGACATTTTCGTTCCTAAAAANTCAGGCTGTGCCAACCATGGACGCCGCAACCGCAATCGCCACCTTCAAACGCTGGCGCACGACCGAGCGACCCAGCACCGCCATGCTATCGAACAGCGGCAGCGAACGGGATGAGCCGGACATGGCAACGAAGAGCGGTGGCGTTACCACGCGCAGCTTCTTGCCGGTGCGTTCGGCCACATCGCGTAGTTCCTGTTCGATGGATTCCAGCGTCCAGTCCGGCATCTTCTCCAGATCGGCAGCAACTGTGGTCAGGATTTCGTGCATCTCTTCCGGCTTGCTCTTCAGACCAGCGAAGGATGCGGGCGTCAGGCCCACATCGCTTGATAGCAGGAAGCCTGCAAGGTTCGGCAAATCGCCGAGCTTCGAAATGCGGCTCTGCGAAAGCTTCAAACCTTCCGTAAGACGCGCATTTTCCATCGCCCATTCCAGCGTGCGGGCAATGAACTCGTCCTGGGTCAGCTTTTCACGCAGCCAGCGGCCGTTCAGCCAGTCCAGCTTCTGAATGTCGAAGATAGCACCGGCCTTGGACAGCGCTTCGGGGTCGAACTTGCCCGCCAGCTCGTCCATGGTCAAAAGCTCTTCGCCTTCGCCGATCTGGATGAAAAACAGGCCGAGGAAGTTCATCAGCGCTTCCGGCAGATAGCCGAGTGCTGAGTAATAGGAAATCGAGGTCGGGTTCTTGCGCTTCGACAGCTTGGATTTGTCGGCATTGCGCATCAGCGAAAGATGCATGAAAGTCGGCTGTTCCCAACCGAAATAACGATAGAGCAGAATGTGCTTGGGCACGGATGCCAGCCATTCTTCGCCGCGCGCCACATGCGTGATCTTCATCAGATGGTCGTCGATGACATTGGCCATGTGGTAGGTCGGCATGCCATCGGCCTTCATCAGAACCTGCATGTCAACGCTGTCCCAGGGGATCGATACATCGCCGTAAACGCCGTCGGTGAAATCGCAGGATCCTTCGGTCGGAATTTTCATGCGCACGACGGAGGCTTCACCGGAGGCCATGCGGCTGGTGACTTCTTCAGCTTTGAGATGCAGGCAGAGACCGTCATATTTCGGCGGCTTGCCGGCGGCGCGCTGGGCCTCGCGCATTTCCGTCAGGCGCTCGGCCGTGCAGAAACAGCGGAAGGCATGGCCTTTTTCCAGCAACTCGTCGGCAAATGGCTGGTACATGTCCTTGCGGTCGGACTGGCGGTACGGGCCGTAAGGACCACCAACGTCAGGGCCTTCGGACCATGTCAGGCCGGTCCATTTCAGCGCCTCCAGCACCTTTTCTTCATATTCGCGCGTAGAGCGCGTGGCATCGGTATCTTCGATGCGCAAAATGAACTCGCCGCCATGTTTCTTGGCAAAGAGGTAGTTGAAAAGCGCGATATAGGCTGTGCCGACATGCGGCTCGCCGGTGGGGGAAGGTGCAATGCGGACGCGGACGCCGGAAGTGGTCATTGAATTCACTCGTGCTGACGCAAGGTGATACGGAGCGCGAGCCACGTGTCACGGATGTGTTGTTGAATGTCGAAGAAAAAGCAGAAATACGCCGATATCCGGTGCCATTCCACAGTTTCCGTTGGCATGGCTTAGGCCACATTCAGCCGCAGGCGTCAAGAAAATTAGGTTGTTTCGGCCTCTCCTAGACTGGTCTTTAGACTGGCCAGACATAGAGCAGCATGGGAATGGAGACGATGACGATCATGATGGAAAGCGGAGCCCCAAGACGCGGATAGTCGCTGAACTTGTAACCGCCCGGTCCCATGACCAGCGTGTTGCACTGGTGGCCGATGGGGGTGAGGAAGTCGCAACCGGCACCGATAGCCACCGCCATCAGGAAGGCTTCGGGACGAAAACCGAGCGTCGTTGCAAATCCGGCGGCAATCGGCCCCATCACCAGCACCGTTGCGGCATTGTTGAGGAAGGGCGTCACGGCCATCGCCGTCAACAGGATCATGCCCAGCGCCGCATAGGGTGGAAGCCCCTGCGCCGCCGTTCCCAGCCATCCGGCAATCAGGTCGCTGGCGCCAGTGGAGCGCAGGGAGTCACTGACCGGAATGAGGGCCGCCAGCATGACGAGGATCGGCCCGTCGATGGATTTGTAGACCTCGGTGAGCGGTATCGCACCGAGCAGGATCATCGCAAAGGCGGCGGCAAAGAAGGCAACGGCCACGGGTGCAACGCCAGTGGCGGCGGCAAGCATGGCTGCTGCCAGAATAAGCACGGTGATGAAGGCGCGGCGCTGCGTACCGAGAAGAATTTCCCGTTGCGCCAGCGGAAGCAGCGAAAACTCCCGCAACACGCCCGGCAGGTTCTTGCGTGATCCCTGGAGCACGATCACGTCGCCAGCCTTCAGCGTCAGGTCGGCAAGACGCTCATTCACCCGGTGGCCACGGCGGCTTACCGCAATCAGGTTGACGCCGCGTGTGTAGGAGAGTGCGAGGTCTCGGGCGGAAAGACCGCTCAAGAGGGATTCATTGCTGATCACCGCTTCCATGGCAATCAGATCGACGGTTTTCTGGCCATTTTCGGTAATGGGCTTGCCGGAAAGCGTCAGTTTGGCATTGGAAACAATGCGGTCGAGACCTTCGGATGTACCCTCCAGAAGAATGGTATCGCCAGCTTTNAGCACCACATCGGGGAAGGGCGAGACACGGCGGTGACCGCGAATGATGGTGTTGGCAATCACGTCGCCATCGGCCTGTTTCAAAAGGTCCGCCAGCGGCTTGCCGATCATCAGGCTGTCGGCGGGAAGCGTTGCCTCGGCAGCGTAGCTCGCGCCTTCCAAAATGTCCTCAACGGAGGTGCTATCCTTGGCGCGGGCCGGAAGCAGCTTGTAACCGAAGGTCAGAAAGGCGATTCCGACCACGGCAAGCGTCGCGCCCACCGGCGTGAAATCGAACATGGAAAAGCTCTGCCCGGTCATTTCCTCGCGCAGGCGTGACACCACGATGTTTGGCGAGGTGCCGATCTGCGTCATCAACCCGCCAAGCAAAGCAGCGAATGCCATCGGCATCAGATAATAGGATACCGGGCTGCCNGACTTGCGGGCAAACTGGAAGGCCACCGGGATCATGATCGCCAGCGCGCCGATATTCTTGATGAAGGCGGACATCACGGCCACAACGATCATGAGAAATGCCAGTTGCAGATGTTTGGAGCGCATCTCCGGGAAGTATTTCTTGATTGTCGTATCGACGATGCCGGACCGTGCCACCGAGGTGCTGACGATCAGCGCGCTGGCAACGATGATGACGATATCGTCGGAGAAACCGGAAAACGCCTTGTCGAATGGCACGACACCCAGCGCAACTGCAATCAGCAGCGCGCTGCACGCCACGACGTCATATCTGAACTTGTCGATGATGAAGGCGACCATCATTCCGGCGATCACGCTGAAGGCTAAGATCTGCTCGATGGTCATGTGGCGGATTTACTTTCGGAATCGGAAAAATCGAAGCGGCTGATTTTCCTTGCATGATGTGTCTGCAACAACGCAAGCCCGTTCCGTCAGTTCCTGCACGCCGGGAAAGAACTCTTCTGCCCTTTCAAAAACCGAAAAGGCCCGCACGGGGCGGGCCTTTGGCAGATCGTTGTTCGAAAAAAANTTAATGCAGCGCTTTCTTTTTCTTGCGCGCATTTCGCGAGACCATGTTCAGCACCTCGACCAGCGCCGAGAATGCCATGGCAGCGTAGACGTAGCCCTTCGGCACGTGGAAGCCCATGCCTTCGGCAATCAGCGTGGTACCGATCATCAACAGGAAGGCCAGCGCCAGCATGACGATGGTCGGGTTCTTCTCGATGAAGTTGGCCAGTGGCGTCGCAGCTACCAGCATGACGGTAACAGCGAAGACGACGGCCACGACCATGATGGGAACATGTGGGGTCATGCCAACGGCAGTGATGATGCTGTCGACGGAGAAGACCAGGTCGAGCATGAGGATTTGCACGATAGCGGAGGAGAAGCTGTTGATGGCAGCACCGCCGCCAACCATGTCTTCCTTGTGGTCTTCAGGGTCCACATTGTGGTGGATTTCCTTGGTTGCTTTCCAGACGAGGAAGAGACCGCCGACGATGAGGATGATGTCTTTCCAGGAGAAGCCGTGACCGAAGAGTTCAAAGACGGGCTCGGTCAGCTGGACGATCCATGCGACGGTGCCTAGCAATCCGAGACGCATGACCAGCGCCAGACCGATACCGATCTTGCGGGCCTTTTCACGCTGGTTTTCCGGCAGCTTGTTGGTCAGGATGGAGATGAAANTCAGGTTGTCGATGCCAAGCACGACCTCCATGACGATAAGAGTGACGAGCGCCACCCATGCGGCGGGGTCTGTCAATAGAGGGACAATGGAGTCCATCGGGCCTGTTTNCCTTCTCAGCTATCCGGCTTCGACAATTCGAAACACCACAGTTTTATATTCGAATGCGCGAGAAACAAGCGTGTGACAGATGTGTCGTGCCATTTTTNCTTGATATTGCGCGCATTGCGAGAAACGCGGAAGCTGAATGTGGTTAGGCCTTCTTGGTTCCATAGGCTGCCATAAATACGGTGATTGCGCTGGAAAGGACACGGTTGGCGTCTTCGGGTGGCACGTCTCCGTTGAGCTCACCGAACAGCCGCATCTTGAAGAATGTACCGGTCGCAAGCTCTATGAACTGGCGGGCTGCAAGGTCCACATCATCAGCAACCAGCGTTCCCTGATCGACATGATGCTGGAGAAAATCACGCAGCACGACGCGGACATTGTTCGGTGCCGCCACGAAGAACCGTTGCGAAAGCTTGGGCATGCGGTCGATGACGCCAAGCGCTGAGCGCATGGCAGGTATCATGTCAGTGCATGTCACCTTGTGAATAAANGCATCCCCGAACTGCCAGAGACCGTCACGCACCTCTTCCGTGCCAGCCAGAATATCACGCATGGACAGCGCAAATTCCGCACGGTGCCAGTCGATCAACGCTGCGAACAGCTCGTCCTTGTTCTGGAAGTAGACATAGATCGTCCCCTTGGAAACGCCTGCTTCCCGGGTAATATCGTTCATGCTGGCGGCATCGAAGCCCTTGGCCTTGAACACGCGCCATGCGCCGTGCAGGATTTGCTCGCGCTTTGCCGGGTCTTCACCCGCGGCAAAGCGTCCAGCAGGGGAGGCGGGACAAATATGGTCCATGCTTTTCTCTTCGGTCACGCTTCGATCCCCCAATAGTTTAGATTCGATTCAATATATCGAACCAGCCAGTTCGATAGCACTTGATATGTGTCAGGAAAANGATTAAGTCAATCGAACCGAACGGTTCAGTTCGACTTTATTCTTTTNCTAGATGTGAATGGTGTTACCGATGTCGGCCCAAAAGAGCGGTGCAGTCCGTGCAGTCAATTCGTCAGATGAAACCAAGGTGCTCGCCGACGAGGGCCAGCCGGTGACGGCAGAGGATACCGCTGCTCCCGTGCAGCACGCGGTGCCGGAAANGAAGAAGCGCAAATCCCTAGTCCTGCCGATTATCGCCATTGCCGTTCTGGCTGCCGGTGGCTGGTATGGCTACCAGTACTGGACGGATGGACGCTTCCTCATTTCGACGGATGACGCCTATGTGAAGGGCGATATCGCGGTTATCTCTCCGAAGGTTTCCGGCTATGTCACGAAGGTCGATGTCGTCGCCAACCAGGAAGTCAAGGCTGGCGATGAGCTGGTGACGCTTGATGACGGCGATTATCGCAACGCGCTGGAGCAGGCGCAAGCCCAGCTTGAGACGCAGCAGCTTTCGCTCAATCGTATCGATGCGCAGATCGCCGGTGCCGAAGCCTCGCTTGCACAGGCGATTGCCCAGAAGGGCTCTCTGGACGCCGCATTGCGGGGTGCCGATATCAACCTGAAACGCGCCAGTGAACTTCAGGCCAAGGATGTCGGCACGGCTGCATCGTCGGATAATGCACAGATCGCCATGGAACAGGCCAAGGCCAATCTGGTTGCCGGTCAGGCTGGCGTCGTTTCCGCTCAGGCGAATATCGATCTCTTGAGGGCGCAGCGCAAGGAAGCCGAAGGTTCGGTCAAGT
This sequence comes from Agrobacterium bohemicum, assembly GCF_002896715.1. GTDB lineage: Bacteria > Pseudomonadota > Alphaproteobacteria > Rhizobiales > Rhizobiaceae > Agrobacterium > Agrobacterium bohemicum. The sequence continues at coordinate 726,053 of NZ_PGEL01000028.1, read as the reverse complement.
CGCTTGAAATTTCCCGCGACAAGGCCGCTCGTGACCTCTCCTTCACCGTGCTGCGCGCGCCTTATGATGGCGTGATTGGCAATCTTTCGGTTCAGACCGGTGATCTTTTGTCGGTCGGTAAGCGCCTTGCCTCGCTGGTGCCGATGGATGACCTTTATATCGATGCCAATTTCAAGGAAACGCAGTTGGCCAAGATCGCGCCCGGCTCCAAGGTGCGTGTGCACGTGGATGCCTTCGGCGATCACGACATCGAAGCCACCGTTCAGTCCATCTCGCCAGCGTCGGGTTCGGTCTTTTCGATGCTGCCACCGGAAAACGCCACGGGTAACTTCACCAAGGTCATTCAGCGCGTGCCGGTTCGGGTCGTCTTTTCGAAGGAAGATCTCGCCAAGCACAAGTTGCGCGCTGGTTTGAGCGTGGTGGTCGACGTCGATACCCGCACCGCACCGGATAATACGCGCACGGCAGAAAATCAGTCGAAGTAATCTTCGATAAGGACCAAGATCATGGCGGCAACAGCCAATATGGCAGGCGGAAACGTCGCGGCGATCGATCCTCCGATGGATCGCAGACGCCTCATCGCCTTCTTCGCGATGGTGTTCGGCATGTTCATGTCGATCCTCGACATTCAGATCGTGTCGGCATCGCTTGCGGAAATTCAGGCCGGTCTCGGTGCCGGTTCGGATGAGATCGCGTGGGTGCAGACATCCTATCTGATTGCGGAAGTCATCATGATTCCGCTGTCGGGTACCCTTGCCAGAATATTATCGACACGGGTGCTGTTTGCCACCTGTGCCGCAGGTTTCACCATTTCCAGCGCCCTGTGTGCGACGGCAACGAACATCGATCAGATGATCGTCTACCGCTGCATTCAGGGCTTCATAGGCGGCGGCATGATCCCATCTGTATTTGCCGCCGCCTTTACGATTTTCCCGGCTTCTAAACGCTCGGTGGTGTCCCCCATCATCGGTCTCGTGGCAACGCTGGCCCCCACCATCGGCCCAACGGTCGGTGGTTATCTGTCGAATGCCTTCTCCTGGCACTGGCTGTTCCTCGTCAACATCATCCCCGGCATCATCGTCACTCTGGTGACGTGGAATTTCATCGATTTCGACAAGCCGGAACTGCCGCTGTGGAAAAAGTTCGACTGGTGGGGCCTCTTATCCATGGGCGTGTTCCTGGGCTCGATGGAATATATCCTGGAAGAGGGCAACAACAACGATTGGTTCAACGACACCCACATCGTCATCGGTGCAGTGGCGATGACGATCGGCGGCGTCGTGTTCTTCTGGCGCGCCTTCAATGTCGATTTCCCCGTGGTGGATTTGAAAGCCTTTGCGGACCGGAATTTCTCCATCGGCTCGCTGTTTTCTTTCGTCATGGGCATCGGACTTTACGGCTTGACCTATATGTACCCGCTCTATCTCGGGCGCATTCGCGGTTACGATGCGCTGATGATCGGCGAGACGATGTTCGTCTCAGGCATGGCCATGTTCTTCACCGCTCCGGTTGCGGGCAAGCTCTCCACCAAGCTCGATCCCCGCGTCATGATGGCCATCGGCTTCATCAGCTTCGGTTCGGGTACGTGGATCATGACGTCGGTGACGGCCGATTGGGATTTCTACGAGCTGCTGATCCCGCAAATCCTGCGCGGTTTCGGGCTGATGATGTGTATGGTGCCGATCAACAACATCGCGCTTGGCACCTTGCCACCAGCACGCATGAAGAATGCCTCGGGTCTCTTCAACCTTACCCGTAACCTCGGTGGCGCGGTTGGCCTCGCGGTCATCAACACCCTGCTCAGCCAGCGCACCGATGACCACTATGTGCGCATCGCCGAGCATGTGAACTACGGCAATCCCGCAGCGTTGGAATGGCTGAACAGCGTCGGCGCCAACTACGATTCCTACGGGCTGGACGGTGCCTCCGTCGCCGTCAAGAAACTCGTCGGCGTCGTCTCGCAACAGGCATGGCTTCAGGCCTTCGCCGATGTGTTCCTGGCGCTGACAGTTCTTTTCAGCTGCCTGATCTTTCTGACAGTTCTCATCAAGAAACCCAAAGCCGCGCCTCCACCGGGTGCCGGGCACTAATTCCACCCATCCACCGCAGCGCTGAGGGGTCGCCAGAAATGGCGGCCCCTTTCGTTNGTCTAGGGTGGTTTATTGAGCGTCGAAGGTGTCGCCTACCCACCTCTGCCTTGCCAGGCATCTCCCCNTCAAGGGGGNAGATCGGCTAGACGCGCGCTCATCACCCATCCGCACCGCTAAAGGTGGCCAAGAGGTTGCCACGAGTCGATCTCCCNACCTGAGGGGGAGATGCCCGGCAGGGCAGAGGGGGNTAAGCCACAGCCTCAACATTAGCCAACAAAACTCCCACCCGATCCCATTTCTGAGGTACGTACGTCATTTTCTGATTTACGTACCTCAAAAACTCCTCTAAGGAATCTTCCGGGAGGAAACATGAAGCCGACAGTTCACGATATTGCATCGAAGGCAGGCGTTAGTCTTGCCACCGTTGACCGGGTGATCAACCTGCGTCCGGGAGTGCATGCTGTCACGCGTGCCAAGGTCGAGACGGCGATCCTGGAGCTGGGTTACGTGCGCGATATCGCCGCTGCCAATCTGGCCAAGGGCCGTAGCTATGCGCTGGTCTTCATTTNACCGAACAACGACAATTCCTTCATGGCCGGGCTTCGTGCCGAGGTGAGGGCTGCGGCCTCGCGGTCTTATGTCGAGCGCACATCCATCCGCATCATCGAAGTGCCGCCTTTCGATGCGGCGGCACTCGCCCAGGCGCTTGATGTCGCGCGGCTGGAAAAGCCCTCCGGCGTCGCCTTCGTCGCCATCGATGCGCAGGATGTGGTGGAGGCGGTGGACCGGCTTGCCGATAGCGGCATTGCGGCCGTGACGCTGGTGTCCGATATCACTGGCTCCCGACGAGACCATTTTGCCGGTGTGGATAACGTCGCCGCAGGCCGCACGGCTGCCAGCCTGATCGGCCGCTTTCTGCCGGAAAAAGGTGGCGATGTCGCTGTTCTCGCAGGCTCCATGCTGGTCAAGGACCACCGTGAGCGGCTGGCCGGGTTTCAGTCCGTCATGGAAGAGGAATTTCCTGATCTGCGCCTGCTGCCGGTTCTGGAAGGACGTGACGACCCTGAAACGGTGGAGCAACTGGTAGCACAATGCCTCGAGGCCAATCCGCAGCTTTNGGGACTTTACAGTCTGGGTGCTGGCAATCGCGGGCTCATCAAGGCGCTGAAATCGTCGCGCCAGCCGTCATCGCCGCGCGTCATCGCCCATGAGCTCAACGAAAACACGGCCAATGCCCTGCGTGAAGGCATCTTTGACGCTGTGCTGAACCAGAACGCAGGTCACGAGGTGCGCAGCGCTATCAGGGTGTTGAAGGCGAGGGCCGATGGGCTTGCCGTCATCGACGCACAGGAGCGCATCCGTATCGACATATTCTTGAGGGATAATCTTCCCTGATGACAATTTAGAAAGTGGAGAAGAGCATGTATCTCGGTCTCGATTTGGGAACATCCGGCGTCAAGGCGCTGCTGATCGATGGTGATCAAAACGTCATCGGTTCGGCCAATGGTTCGCTGGATGTTTCGCGCCTCCATCATGGATGGTCTGAGCAGAACCCGGCAGACTGGATCACCGCCACGGAAACGGCGATTGCCGGTCTGAAGGCGAAGCACCCCAAGGAGCTGGCCGCCGTCAAAGGCATTGGCCTGTCAGGCCACATGCACGGCGCAACGCTGGTGGATGCGGCAGGCGATGTGCTGCGCCCCTGTATTCTGTGGAACGACACCCGCTCCTACGCCGAGGCGGCAAAGCTGGACGCCGATCCGCGCTTCCGCCAGATCACCGGCAATATCGTTTTCCCCGGCTTTACCGCGCCGAAACTGGCCTGGGTCGCCAATAACGAACCGGAAATTTTTGCCAGGGTCGCCAAGGTCCTGCTTCCGAAGGATTATCTGCGGCTGTGGCTGACGGGGGAATACATCTCCGAAATGTCGGACTCGGCTGGCACATCATGGCTGGATACCGGCGCGCGCAAATGGTCATCCGAACTTCTCGAAGCCACCGGTCTTGATGAAANGCACATGCCGTCGCTGGTGGAAGGCACGGATGAGGCCGGAACGCTGCGCACGGAACTTGCCTCCGCCTGGGGCATTTCCGGCAAGGTTGTCGTCGCCGGTGGAGCAGGGGACAATGCCGCGTCCGCCTGCGGCATGGGCACGGTCTCGGAAGGCCATGCCTTCGTTTCGCTCGGCACTTCAGGTGTTCTGTTTGCCGCCAACGCATCCTATCTGCCGAAGCCCGAAAGCGCCGTTCACGCCTTCTGCCACGCGCTGCCCAACACATGGCACCAGATGGGCGTCATCCTGTCGGCCACCGATGCGCTGAACTGGTATTCCGGCATTACGGCCAAATCCGCTGCCGATCTGTCGACGGAACTCGGCGATGAGCTGAAGGCACCGACAGGCGTCACCTTCGCACCCTATCTCTCGGGCGAACGCACCCCGCACAATGATGCCGCCATTCGCGGTTCCTTCATTGGCCTGTCTCACGAAAGCGACCGCAAGGCGCTGACGCAAGCCGTCATGGAAGGCGTCACTTTCGCCATCAGAGACAATCTCGAAGCTCTGAAATCCGCAGGCACATCCATCTCCCGCGTTACCGCCATCGGCGGCGGCTCGCGCTCGCGCTACTGGCTGGCTTCGATCGCCACGTCGCTTGGTGTTCCCGTGGATATTCCGGCGGAAGGCGATTTCGGCGCAGCGTTCGGCGCGGCGCGCTTGGGGCTGATAGCTGCGACTGGAGCGGACCCGGTTGCGGTGTGTTCTCAGCCAGACACGGAAGAGACCATCGAGCCGGTGGCGGCGCTGGGTGATGCCTATGAGGAGGCTTATGGGCGGTATCGGGCGCTTTATCCGGCGATCAGAGGGTTGTCGCATTGATGGTCAGCGGGTGGGGTTCACCCCCNTCTGTCCTGCCGGACATCTCCCCCACAAGGAGGGAGATCGGCTAGACGCTTGCTCCTTGCTCTATCCGCAGCTTTCAAGATGGGCGAGAGGTTTCAACGAACCGATCTCCCCACCTGTGGGGNAGATGCCCGGCAGGGCAGAGGGGGTAAGCCCCACCCACCAACACAAGCGAATATACCCAGGAACACTTTCACCATTTNACCACTATCCAAACTAGGGAGAAANCCATGACCACAGGCTTTTTCGGCGACATCCAGAAAATCAAATATGAAGGCCCAGATAGCACCAACCCGCTGGCCTTCCGTCACTACAACCCCGATGAAATCGTCGGCGGCAAGCGCATGGAAGATCATTTGCGCTTTGCCGTGGCCTACTGGCACACCTTCACATGGCCGGGCGGCGACCCGTTCGGTGGTCAGACTTTCGAGCGTCCATGGTTTGAAGACACGATGCAGGCGGCCAAGCTGAAGGCGGATGTTGCTTTCGAATTCTTCTCGCTGCTCGGCTCGCCCTTCTACTGCTTCCACGACGCCGACGTGCGCCCGGAAGGCAAGACTTTTGCCGAAAACACGAAGAATCTCAACGAGATCGTCGATTACTTCGGCCAGAAGCAGGCCGACACAGGCGTCAAGCTTCTGTGGGGTACGGCAAACCTGTTCTCCAACCGCCGCTTCATGTCCGGTGCCGCCACCAACCCCGACCCGGATGTATTCGCCTATTCGGCAGCCACCGTCAAAACCTGCATGGATGCCACCAAAAAGCTCGGCGGCGCGAACTACGTGTTGTGGGGCGGTCGTGAAGGCTATGAAACCCTGCTCAACACCGATGTGAAGCGTGAGCTGGACCAGCTTGGCCGCTTCCTCAATCTGGTGGTGGAATACAAATACAAGATCGGTTTCGAAGGCACGATCCTGATCGAGCCGAAACCGCAGGAGCCGACCAAGCACCAGTATGACTACGACGTCGCCACCGTCTACGCCTTCCTGCAGAAGCACGGGCTGGACAAAGAAGTGAAGGTCAATATCGAGCAGGGCCACGCCATTCTCGCCGGTCACTCCTTCGAGCATGAGCTGGCCATGGCCAATGCCTTCGGCATTTTCGGCTCCATCGACATGAACCGCAACGATTACCAGTCCGGCTGGGATACCGACCAGTTCCCCAACAATGTGCCGGAAATGGCGCTGGCCTATTACCACGTGCTTGATGGCGGCGGGTTCAAGAATGGTGGCACCAACTTCGATTCGAAGCTGCGCCGTCAGTCGCTCGATCCAGCCGATCTACTGATCGGTCACATCGGCGGCATGGATTGCTGCGCCCGTGGCCTCAAGGCTGCGGCCAAGATGGTCGAAGACAAGGCCCTGTCGCAGCCGCTGGCGGACCGCTACGCCAAGTGGGATTCGGCTGACGCACAGAAGCTTTTGCGCGGCGAGGTGAAGCTGGATGAGATCGCGGCGATGGTCGAGCGCGACAACATCAATCCAGAGCCAAAGTCCGGCCGTCAGGAATATCTGGAAAACGTGGTCAACCGTTACGTCTAGTGGCATCGCCTGCCCTCGTGGCAGGCGATTCCGTCACCCTCGACATCATCCTCGGGCTTGTCCCGAGGATCCAACCACGTTGCCAAAACCGAGACGTGGATAGACCCTCGGGTCAAGCCCGAGGGTGACGGCGGTGGGGGCGTGGTGCCGTTCGTTGCATCGCCAGCGTCTACGTTCGTTTTCAATCCATTGCTGTCGCTAAAACGGCAAAAANTATTTTTNATTTTTTCTCCACGCCATCCAACCCTCCAGCATAATCCCCGTGCTTTCGAAGCAAAGGGGTGCAACGCGCGGCACCTCCACGGTTCAAAAGCCGGTATCGACAAGCGGCATCTCCAAAAGAGGGTCGTTTCCGTGGACCCACCTCTTGCCATTGGCCAGGCAAGGGACCGGGCGTTCCGATAGGTATTGTGACAATGCTGTTGTAACGGGTCCGGCAAATGCCAAGACCTTTACCATACCTGCCAATGCAACACGCATTTGCCGGACATTCATCATCCCTCCGGCCTGCTTTTTNCATAAAGCGGGCCGGAGCGGATTTTGCTTGGTTACTTCTCTGTGCCTTCTTGTGTGCGGCGCAACATGACCTATGTTCGGTGGGTTTTACGGAGAGCCCGGCGCGGCGCATGCGTGCCATGACATGAGTGGCTGTCCCAAGGAGATTTTTATGCTGATCGAGAAATTGAACTGGCGTTATGCCACCAAGAAAATGGACCCATCCAAGTCCGTTTCGCAGGACAAGGTCGACCGCATCATCGAGGCAGCGCGTCTGGCCCCGACATCGAGCGGCTTGCAGCCTTTCGAAATCATCGTCGTCACCAACCCGGAAACACGCGCCAAGATTCAGGAGATTTCCTGGAACCAGGCGCAGGTGACCGAGGGCTCGCATCTTCTGGTGTTCGCTGCCTGGGATAACTACACCGCAGACCGCATCAACCACATGTTCGATCTCACCAATGACGAACGTGGCTTCAAGAACGAAGGCTGGGAAAAGTACCGCCAGTCTCTGCTGTCGTCCTACCCACAGCGTGATGCCGAAGTGAATTTCCAGCATGCTGCGCGTCAGGCCTATATTGCGTTCGGCATGGCTGTCGCACAGGCTGCTTTCGAGGGTGTGGACTCCACACCGATGGAAGGCTTCGATCCGGCCAAGCTGGACGAAATCCTCGGCCTTCGCGAAAAGGGCCTGCGCTCTGCGGTCATCCTGCCGCTCGGTTATCGTCAGGAAGAAGGCGACTGGCTGGTCAACCTCAAGAAGGTTCGCCGCCCGCTGGAAGAGTTCGTTACCGAGGTGAAGTAACCCTTCTTCAGGAATTGGGTCNATTTTTCCAGCGCTCGCTAATAATTGAAAANTCATACCTATAAANTCGTATCGCAGACAGGCATGTTTGCGATACACAAAGCCGACCCCGGCTTTTCCAAGGAAAGTTGAATTTAATGCTCCGGAACATTTTCCGTTGTCGAATGTGCCTCACGGCAGCATGAAGAGCGGCTTTTCCCGCCGCCGGGTCTCGACCTAACAGATTCCATTCGAAGAGCATTTTATGACACGACACAATTTAGCGGCCAGTCCCGTACCCGCCGGTCCAGGGAGTAGCGACCCGATGGTCGTGTTCGACGCCGTGACCAAGACCTTTGGCGATCCTCGGAGACAGACATCATTCACAGCCCTTGCCGGTGTCGATTACATTGTCCCCAGAGGCTCGATTTCCGGCATCATTGGCCGTTCAGGTGCGGGCAAGTCTACCCTCATCCGCCTCGTCAACGGGCTGGAGCGTTTAAGCTCTGGCAAGGTTGCCGTCGATGGTGTGGATGTCGGGGCACTGGATGAGGCGGGTCTTCGCACCCTGCGCCGCTCGGTCGGCATGATTTNCCAGCACTTCAACCTTTTGTCCTCCCGCACGGCTTACGACAACGTCGCTTTGCCGCTGGAAATCGCTGGCGTATCGCGCGCCGAGATCAGCCGCAAGGTCGGGCCGCTGCTCGATCTGGTCGGACTGGGCGATAAGGCCAACCGTTATCCTGCAGAACTCTCGGGTGGTCAGAAGCAACGCGTCGGCATTGCCCGTGCGCTGGCCACCGAGCCGAAGCTGCTGCTGTCTGACGAAGCCACGTCCGCACTTGACCCGGAGACCACGCAGTCCATTCTGGAACTGCTGAAAAAGATCAATGCCGAACTCGGCCTTACCGTGCTGCTCATCACCCATGAGATGGAGGTGGTGAAAACCATTGCCAGCCAAGTGGCGGTCATCGACAAGGGACTGATCGTCGAGCAAGGCACCACTTTCGACATCTTCACCAATCCGCGTCATGAAACAACCCGCAGCCTGCTGTCTTCAGCCGTCGGCGTGAAGCTGCCGCATTGGGTCACGTCCGGTTTGAAGCCAGATGCAGTGCCCGGCGACCGCGTGCTGGTGCGTCTCGTCTTCTTCGGCGACACTGCGTTTCAGCCGCTCACGGCGCGGCTGGTTGCGGAAATCGGCCCTGACGTGAACATTCTCGCTGGCACCATCGAGGAAATCTCCGGCCAGCCCTTCGGCTCGCTGGTGGTGTCCTATCCGGCAACGCCAGAGGTCACGGCCCGTGCCAATAGTTTCTATGCCGATACCGGCCTGACCACGGAGGTCCTCGGTTATGTCGCCTGATATGCTCTTTGCTGTTCTCTGGAAGGGTTTGATCCAGACGCTCCATATGGTCGCGGTTTCCGGCCTCGTCGGTTCGCTGCTTGGCCTGCCCATCGGCATTTTCCTCGCTACCAGCGGCAAGGGTGAGCTGTTCGAAGCGCCCATGGTCAACCGCGTCATCGGCCTCATCGTCAATGCCGCTCGCTCCACGCCGTTCATCATTCTCGTGGTCGCCATCATCCCGTTCACCCGGCTGGTTGCTGGCACCTCCATCGGCACTTCTGCCGCCATCGTGCCGCTGACGGTGGCAACCGTTCCTTTCGTGGCGCGGCTGGTGGAAGCGGCAATCCGTGAGGTGGACAAGGGATTGATTGAAGCGGCCCGTGCCATGGGCGCGACACCGCTCCAGATCGTCACCAAGGTGCTGCTGGCCGAAGCCAGGCCCGGCATCACGCTCGCGCTGACGCTGACGCTGGTCAGCCTCATTGGCTACTCGGCCATGGTCGGTGCTGTCGGTGGCGGTGGGCTGGGGGATCTGGGCATTCGCTATGGCTACCAGCGCTTCATGCCTGACGTGATGCTGGTCGTCGTCGTCGTTCTCATCGTGCTTGTTCAGATCGTGCAAAGCGCAGGGGATGCGCTGGCCCGCAGCTTCGACAAGCGCAACCGTAAAAACTGATTTCCTTTTCTTTACAATAACAAACGCAGGAGACACCCATGAAAAAACTCATTATCGCGGCTTCGCTCGCTGCCCTGTTCGCAGGCAGCGCACTGGCTGAAACCATCAAGATCGGCGTCACCCCTGCCGAACACGCGCAGATCATGGAGCAGGTGAAGAAGGTTGCAGCCACCAAGGGTCTCGACCTCGAAATCCTCGAATTCTCCGACTATGTCGTGCCCAATCAGGCGCTGGCGGATGGCGAACTTCAGGCCAATTCCTTCCAGCACCAGCCGTACCTCGACAATCAGGTCGCAGACCGCAAGTTCGATCTCGTCAGCGTCGGCACCACCATCACCACACCGATGGGCGTTTACTCCAAGAAGGTGAAGAGCCTTGACGAGCTGAAGGACGGCGCAACCGTCGGCATTCCGAACGACCCGACCAATGGCGGCCGCGCTTTGCTGGTTCTGGCCTCCAAGGGCGTTCTCAAGGTCAATCCGGATGTTGGCCTGAAGGTCACGCCTGCCGACATCACCGAAANCCCGAAGAACATCCAGATCGTTGAGCTTGACGCTGCCCAGTTGCCGCGCTCGCTGGACGATACCGACGCCTCGGTCATCAACACAAACTATGCGACAGCCGCTGGTCTCAACCCGAAGAAGGATTCCATCGCCATCGAAAGCGAAAAGTCTCCTTACGCCAACGTCATCGCCGTGCGCGCACAGGACAAGGACAAGCCTTGGGTCAAGACTCTGGTCGAATCCTACCAGAGCCCGGAAGTGAAGACCTTCATTCTTGAAAAGTACAACGGCACGGTCATTCCGTCCTGGTAAGCAGCACTTTTACCGGCCTTTTTCAGCCTCTCCCGTCCAGACGGGGGAGGTTTTTTTACGTTCGGTTAGCCCTAAACTGAAACGTTGCGGCGTTTGCCTCATGCGCGTTACAATTGGGGACAAGACGCCGAGGTATTTTAATACCTTTTGAAGAGTTCCGACCGAATATGCAGCCTTTAGAGGAAAAAAGATGCTGCAAGATGTCGCTTAAGCATGCCAGAATACTGTCGGTCGGCCGGAGCACCGCCGTGGCAGGGGTTTTGTCTGCGCTTGCCATCGTCGTCGTCATCGTCACCGTTCTCATTCTTTCCGCGCTGGGCGATGTCGCCAAGAACACCAACGCTCTCGATGAACAGCGCTCTCAGGAAACGACATCCGGCGCCCTCTCCACCTTCCTCAACCAGTTGACCGCAACGCTCAACGATTACTCGGCCTGGGACGATGCTGCACGATTTGCCTATGCCCCTGACGGGCTGGGATGGCTCATCAGCAATTATGGTGACATGACCGTCAACAGTGATCTGTTCGACACGGCTGTCCTCATCGACATCGATGATCAGATCTTGATGGCTTATCGCGACGGTACGCCCGTCGAATGGTCGCTGTCCGACTATTTCGGTAATGGGCTTTCGGAGCTGGTGAAAAAGGCACGCTCCGCACCCTCCGGGGAACCACCCGAGGCGTCCGGCTTCCTGAAANCGCAGGATGGCATTGCAGCCGTGGGCGTTAGTCTTGTGCGCAACAAATCCGGCTTGTTGAGCGTCCCGGAAGCGGCAAGGCGATATCTGATCTTCGCGCGTCACCTTACGAACGACAAAGTCGAGAGCCTGGCGCATACCTATGTCGTCAACGGTCTTTCTCTCCAGCCCCCAGATGCCCAGCTGGCTTATTTCGTCAGCATCACCAATCCATTAGGCGATGTGCTGGCCAACATGACCTGGCGCTCGCAGATGCCGGGTGATGTCAGTCTGGCGGAGGTTCGCCCGCGGGTGCTGGTTGCAATTGCGATCACGCTGATGTTTTTCCTGGCGCTTGTGGCCATTGGCAGTACGGCGCTGAAAAAGATGAAANGCGATGAGACATGGGCCCGCCGCCAATTGCTGCGTGACCGTTTGAGCGGGCTGAACAACCGCCCCGGTCTCTTCCTGGGGCTGAAGCAGCTGCTGGACTGTTCGCAGGAGGATAATTCCTACGTCAAGCTGATCTATCTGGATCTTGATGGCTTCAAGGAGGTCAACGATTCCTTCGGTCATGGCGTGGGCGATCTGTTGATCAAGGGTGTCGCTGCGGCATTGCAAGTGCTGGCTGCCGACAAGTTGGTGGCGCGTCTGGGCGGTGACGAATTTGCTATTGCGGTACAGGGTCCTGAGGCGCGTATCGAAGGGCGCAAGCTGTGCGACGATCTGCTGGCGCTGTTTTCCGAACCCTTCATGATCGGCGACCGTGTCGCCTCGATTGGATGCAGCATCGGAACGGCGGTAGCGAAGGGGGGCGATCTCGATGGCGAGGAGCTTTTGCGACGTGCCGATATGGCCATGTATGAGGCCAAGGGGAGCGGACGCGGACGCTACATGGCCTATGAGCCGCACATGGACACGCGCCGTGAAGAAAAGAACCAGCTTGAAGCGGATTTGAAATACGCCATCGAGAACGACGAGATCAAGGTTGTCTTCCAACCCGTCGTCAATACGCTGACCCGCCGTATTACCGGCGTGGAAGCCTTGGCACGCTGGAACCGCGCCGGTTATGGGCCTATTTCGCCCGACATTTTCATTCCGGCCGCCGAAAGCAGCGGGCTGATCGACCAGCTTGGCCTTTCGGTTCTGCGCAAGGCTTGTCACGAAGCGGCTGAATGGTCGGCTGTGAAGCTTGCCGTCAACATTTCGCCGGTTCAGTTCAGAAACCCCGGCTTCGCCGCCCAAGTCATGTCCATCCTCGCCGAAAACGACATCCCACCTTCACGTGTGATGCTCGAGATGACCGAGGGCTATTTCATCCACCATCCAGAACGGGCAGGCACAGCCATCGAGAAGCTGAAGCAGATCGGCGTCAGCATTGCGCTGGATGATTTCGGCTCCGGCTTCGCCAGCATAGGCTATCTGCGCCGCTTCGGCTTCAACCGCATGAAGATCGACAAGTCGCTGGTCGTGGCACTGGATGAAGGCGGTCGCTCGCTGGAAATGCTGACGGCAACCGTAGCACTCGCCCGTTCGCTCGGCATTCCCGTCACCGCAGAGGGCATCGAAACCGAAGATCAGGCCGCCATTCTCCAGCTGTGCGGCTGCGATGAATTACAGGGCTATCTGTTTTCAAGGCCGGTCCCAGCCGAGGAGATTGCGCAGTTGCTGGACGCGCAGGATGCGCCGGTGGAGCAGCGCAGGGTTTCTTGAGGTTTTGTGTTCTGTATGACGTCCACGTAAATTGTGACGTCAACTTACGACACACCGTCATCCTCGGGCTTGACCCGAGGATCCAACGAACCCCAACATTGACCGTGGTCAGATCCTCGGGTGAAGCCCGAGGATGATGGCGCAGAGGGTGGGAGACGGCAGAACTGCTATAGACGGCGGATAGATCGCGGTGGCGAAGAGGCCCAACCCCATCGCTTACCGTCCAATATGCTTCTCACCGCGCTTCTTCGCCAGATCGATCTGTCTCTGGCGATTGCGGAAGCGGGTCCGGTCTTCTTCGGTGCGATCGTCGTAGCAGCTGGGGCAGGAGACGCCTTCTTCGAACTTTGGCGACAGGCGGACGTCCGGGGTGATCGGGTTGCGGCAGGCGTGGCAGAGTTTGTGGTCGCCCTCGGCCAGACCGTGAACCACGGACACGCGCTCATCGAACACGAAACAGGCGCCTTCCCACAGGCTTTCTTCTTCCGGCACCTCTTCCAGATATTTCAGAATGCCGCCCTTGAGGTGGTAGACCTCGTCAAAGCCCTGATCCTTCATGAAGGCGGTGGCTTTTTCGCAGCGGATGCCGCCGGTGCAATACATGGCGATCTTGGGCTTGTTGTGCAGGCCGGGATTGTTCTTCATCCAGTCTGGAAACTCGCGGAAGGTCTTGGTCTGCGGATCGACCGCGCCCTTGAAGACGCCGATGGCGGTCTCGTAGTCATTGCGGGTATCGATGAGGATGGTGTCAGGATCGGAGATCAGGTCGTTCCAGTCCTTCGGGTCGACATAGGTGCCGACGATCTGGTTCGGATCGATATCCGGCACGCCCATGGTGACGATTTCCTGCTTCAGCTTCACCTTCATTCGCACGAAGGGCATCTTGGACGCGCGGCTTTCCTTGTGCTCCAGGTTTGTGAATTCCGGCTGGGCGCGAAGATAGGCCAAAACATTGCCGACGCCCTCATCTGTTCCGGCGATGGTGCCGTTGATGCCTTCGGCGGCCAGAAGCAGCGTGCCTTTGACGCCGTTTTGCTGGCAGAGCGTAAACAGCGGCTCGCGCACGCTTTCAAACCGCGCAAAGCGGGCGAAATGATACAGCGCTGCCACGAGAAATTCTCCGGCGGCTTCCGGGCGGGGTAGGGTAGAGGTGTCGGTCATGCCGGCTGAAATACAGCCAGATCGGCTTTTGCGCAATCATATTTCGCTGAGGCGTGCGGCTTGCGGTGAAGTTTTGAGATTTGTCAAAACCGCTTAAATCGCAGCGTCTTCCCACAGGAGGCCGACGATGCGGCTCTCGGTTTTGGCGGATTCGGCAAAANCCTGATCGGCCAGATCGAGACATTCCCGACGCAAGGCCTGCTGGCGGTGGGTGACTGCTTCCAGCAGAAGCGGCAAAGTGTCACCAGCGGTGAACCGCTTCGGCTCATGATCGGCAAAGGCTGCCAGCACCGAAAGGTCATGCTCGTGGCCCAGCAGATCGACCAGCCGCTTGGCATCGACCTTCTTGGCCCGCATGGCGGATGGCCAGATTTTGCGCATCAGCGCCAGATGAATCCAGTACACCTGTCCGCTCTTGCGCAGATCGTGAAAGTCCTCGTCATGGGCCTGCGCGTGACATTGGCCGAGGGCGTGGAGCGCCTTCTCACGCTGCTTGCGCCATGTCTTTTTGACGAGCTTTGTTGCAATCTTTTTGCCCGACGGCAAGGAAAGCTGCATGAGGGCGTGTTTACCCTTTTCGCATTCCATCAGGGCGTCCGCAATGCGGGCGGACAGGTCGCCATCTTCGCTGGTCATCGCATCGCGTCGCTCCGTCAGCTCGGCATTAGCGGATGCCAGTGCCTGGTTTTCGGCCTCGGAACGGCTGAATTGCTGAAGGTAGTGGATCGTTTCCACAAGTGCTGCGGCTTCGCGGGCCTGTGACAGCGAGCGGGCAATATCGCGAAAGCGAATGTTTNCAGCTTTGCGGAATTTNGGTTCTTCAGGTGCCACGAAGCGGTAAAGGGCGCGCAGTCGCTTGAATTTTTTGCGGGCACCATGCACGGCGGCATGCGGGCCATCGGGCTGCTGCGACAAGGCGGCGATCGCGTCATCGATCAGTTCGACACCGACCCGTTGCAGTTCTTCAGCGAAGGTTTTTTNCGGATCAATCCTGAATGACATAGCATAGCTCGGTGCTGAGGTCGTCTGTCGCCAGATGCTGGTTGGAATAACGGTGGTCGCCGGTGACTTCCTCACCGATCCAGGCGGGTAGCGCTGGCTGGTCGGTCTCAGCGCTCAACTCCACCTCGGCCACGACAAGGCCTCTGTAGAGACCATCGAAAACGTCGACCTCCCACACAAAGCCCTCATGCTCGACGGTGTAGCGGATTTTTNCGATGATGAAGCCGGGGGCTGAACTCAACAATTCTTCGGCGTCGGCAACCGGAATGTCATATTCATATTCGTCCCGCACCAGAACGCCAACGCCGATCTTGATGGTAAGCGTTGCGGCGTCATCGCCCTTGATCCGCACCCGAACCGAGCGGTCGTCCAGCGAGACGATATAGCCCTGACGAAACCGGGTCCGTGTGACTATTTCCTCGCGCCAGCTTTCGTCTGCCACCAGAAACTTGCGTTCGATTTCTTTTGCCATTCAACGCCCTGCCTGATTTTCAGGCACCGTAGCGCAAGCGACTGTCATGAAAAAGCAATGAAACTGAAATATTTCATTTTGCCTCGACAGGTCTGGCTTTGCGCGGTAATTGAATGCGCAATTCAATCGATTCAATAGAGGAGACACCGTCATGGCCCAGGATTCCGAAAAGCTGCTTTCTATCCTGAAACTCCAGCCGGTCGTGCCCGTTCTCATCGTCGAAGATGTGGCATCCGCCGTGCCGCTGGCCCGCGCGCTGGTTGAAGGTGGCCTGAAAGCCATCGAAATCACCATGCGCACACCGGCAGCACTCGATGCGATCCGCGCCGTGGCCAACGAGGTCGAAGGCGCACATGTGGGCGCAGGCACCATTCTCAATGCCAAGGATTTCGAGGCCGCCGTCAAGGCAGGCTCGACCTTCATCGTCAGCCCCGGCGTCAACAAAAGCGTGCTTGAGGCAGCCAAGGGTTCCAAGGTTCCGCTTCTGCCGGGTGCGGCAACCGCCAGCGAAGTCATGCATCTGCGTGACAAGGGCTACAAGGTTCTGAAATTTTTCCCTGCCGAACAGGCCGGTGGCGCACCTTACCTCAAGGCTCTATCTTCACCTTTGGCAGACGTCGTGTTCTGCCCGACGGGCAGCGTATCGCTGAAGAACGCCAAGGATTATCTTGCTCTGCCGAACGTCGTCTGCGTTGGTGGTTCCTGGGTCGCGCCGAAGGAACTCATCGCGGCTGGTGACTGGGCGGGTATCACCAAGCTTGCAGCCGAAGCGGCAGCGCTGCGCGGCTGAGAGTTGGCGTTCACGACGGCGTGAACGTAACAGCCATTTGTATTCCGGCCTTAACTTCCTATCTCCTGTTTATATTCAACAAACAGGAGATTTGAATGTTCGACGCGAAAAAGCTTCTAGACCAATTTCTGGGCTCCAACGTACCGGGCCTGTCGGGAAGCGTGCGGGACCGGGCCGGACAGGCCACCCAGATCGCGAAGAACAATCCGATGAAGGCCGGCGCCATCGCCGCCGCCATTTTTGGCACCAAGACCGGTCGCAAGCTGGCGGGTAACGCCGCGGCAGTCGGTGGCATCGCAGCCATCGCCGGTCTCGGCTACCTCGCCTACAAGAATTACCAGTCCGGCCAGAAGCCAGAGGCTGTGCAGCAACCGCAACCGACCCAGGAGCTGTTGCCGCCACCGGTGGACTCCCCCTTTCACCCGCAGTCTGAAACGCTCTCCAACAATTTCGCGCTGACGCTGGTGCAGGCCATGATTGCCGCCGCGAAAGCCGATGGCCACATAGACGAGGCCGAGCGTGCGCGCATCATGGAAAAGGTGCAGGTCTCCGAGCTTGATAGCGAAGCGAGTACCTTCATCGAAAAGGAACTGGCCGACCCGCTGGATATCAACGCACTTGTGGCTGCTGCCAAGACCGAAGAGCAGAAGGTGGAACTCTACACCGCTTCGCGCCTGACCATCGAGCCGGATAGTCGCGCCGAGCGTGGGTATCTGGATCTGCTGGCGGGTCGCCTTGGCTTGCCGGATGCGCTGGTGGAGCATATCGAGGCGACGGTTTCTGCCGCCAAGGTTTGATGGCGTCAGGTCGTCAGCGGTTGGAGGGTGTGGTTTACCCCCCTCTGTCCTGCCGGACATCTCCCCCTCAAGGGGGGAGATCAACTCGTTGAGAACCCTCGCCCATCTTAAGCGTTGCGGATTGGTGATGAGCGCGCGCCCAGCCAATCTCCCCACCTGAGGGGGAGATGCCCGGCAGGGCAGAGGGGGGTAAGCCGCACCCTCCAACCTCAACGCAATCCGCTGTTGTCTTTCCCAACCGCCTACCGTACATCTTTNCCGTTATTTTACGGGGAAANGAATGCGCGATCTCAGCCAGTTCAAAGGATGTCCGGCACCTCAGCCGGTGACGCTCGAAGGTCGGTTGGTCACTGCTGTCCCGTTTGATCGTGAAGCGCATCTGGAAAAGCTCTGGGATGGGCTGGGCGGGCTTGGCATCAACGACCTGCTGAAATATTTTCCGCAGGATGGGTTCCTGAATTCACAGGCCTTTGGCGACTGGATCGACGGTGCGCAGGCCGGGTTCGGCTGGGTGACGCTGGTGTTCATTGAGAATGCCAGCGGCGAGGTCGTGGGCATGGCCAGCTACATGCGGCCGGACCCGAAAAACGGCGTGGTGGAAGTTGGCTCCGTTGCCCATGGCGTGAAGATGAAGCGTTCGCCTCTGGCCACCGAAGCGCATTATCTGATGGCGCGGCATGTTTTCGATGATCTTGGCTATCGTCGCTACGAGTGGAAGTGCCACAATGACAACGAAGCCTCCAAAGCCACCGCCAAGCGTTATGGCTTCGTGTTCGAAGGCGTGTTTCGCCAGCACATGGTCTCGAAGGGGGCCAACCGCGATACCGCCTGGTTCTCGATGATCGATAGTGAATGGCCGGTGATAAAGCAGGCTTTCGAGACGTGGCTGTCACCGGATAATTTTGGTGACGAGGGTGTTCAGAAGCAGAAGCTTGACGATATCCGCGCAGGGATCACGGCATGACCGGTAAGACCAACAGCTCGGCCATGATCGCCGCTATCGCCATCCTCCTCGGCTTCGGCCTGCTGTTTTACATCATGCCGACAATTACGTTGTGGCTGGCAAACCACTATTCCGTCTGGGCCGCTGCGGCGTTCGATACGGTTGCAGTGCTGGCGTTCTTTCTGATCTTCTGGCTGCGGGCGCGCTATCAGCGACGTCATCGCTGAGGCGCACGTCCCAAGATTTTCCGAAAGGACACCATGGCTCTGGTCAAATTCCTCACCGGCTTGTTTCGTCCGAAAGAAGACGCCGAAGCGCCTGATCCAGATGTCGTTGAGGCGGAGCTGACTGCTGATGAAGAAGAGCAGTGGGACGAGCATTTTTNCCAGGAAAGTTGCCTCAAGCGCGATCGGTTCTGGGCAGCCGTCGGGCAGGTCGAAACCGATGTGCTGGCTCATCTCATCAGCCCTTCATTAACAGGTGGCCCGGATTGGCCAACGACGCGTCAGGCCTACCGGNTGGTGCGTCGGAAAAACACGATCATTATCGCGACGGACGGGCTGTCAGATCCTTTTCGCGGTGTGTCGGGCGGTGAGAACGGTTTCGAGCTGGAACTGTTTATCGAGACGCCCGATATCGACCCTGAGCATGCCGGGCAGGCCGGGGACATCGGCAGCATCGGAAAAAGCTGGGCGTTCGAGATCATCCGGAATGTTGCAGGGACGGTAGCAGGTGCCGGTGGTATCAATGAGCAGCTGGACCGCTACACGGTGCTGTCTATTGAAGTGCCAGGCGTAAGCCACTCCGATGCCGTCCAGATGCAGGTGCCGAAACGCTTCATCACCGACGATGACTGCATCGGCATTCTGCTCGGCGCGCCACAGCCGGATTTTGCGACCGAGATAACCGATATGCCGCTTTCACCGGTAAGGATCATTCCCCTCACTGTCATCACAGCTGCCGAGCTTAATTATATCCGTGCCAACGGTGCCAGTGAGCGCATCGCTCTTGCCGAAAAGCTCACTGAGAGCGGAATCGGAAACGTGAGCGCCTTCATGCGACCGGATATGATCTAAGGGCTTGCCTCAAACCTGCAATGATGCACCCAGCAAGCCAAGCCCCATCAGCAGCACGAACACGGCACCCGCGATCTCTATGCCATGGGTGATGCGTGATGCCTTGGTGCTGCCGGTGCCGGCGAAGCGGACGGCTATGTCTTTTGCTTTGACGGCGAGGCAGGCCAGGAGCGAGACGGTGATGGCGGTGCCGATGGACATTGCGAGGACCGAGAGGACGCCGCCCATCAGCAGGCCGTTCAGCACGGAAANGCTCATGACGATGATCGCGCCGGAGCAGGGGCGAAGGCCAACGGCGATGATGGCCGACCATGCTTCATGCAGGCTGAAATCTTTNGCGCGCAGTATGGATGGGTCCGGCGCGTGGGCGTTGCCGCAGGTGGTGCAGAGGTCGCCGCTGCCGCTCTGGGCATGATCGGCGAAGACGGGTTTGCCTTGGAAGCGAAGGCCGGTTCCCATTCCTGTTCTTACGGGTCCAACTGCGACGGGCGAGGGGCCGGCAACGGCCAGCGCTGGCGCGGGTTCGACCTTCACCATGAGGCTGCGGAGCTTGCGAAACAAAAGCCATGCGCCGAACAGGGCGACCATGGCGAAGCTGGCGATTTCCATCGCCTGCGTTGCCTTGGTCATGGTGATCGAGGTGCCGCGCAGCACCAGATAGGCAGCGCCCACCAGAGCGATGGCGACTGCGCCTTGCAGTACCGCTGAAATGAAGGAGATGACGATGCCGCGTTTCAGCTGCGTCTCGTTGGCAATCATATAGGACGAAATGACCGCCTTGCCGTGGCCGGGGCCGGCGGCGTGGAACACGCCATAGGCAAAGGACAGACCGATCAGCGAGGTCAGCGCCCACGGGTCTTCCCGCATGGCTTTCAGCGCGCCGGTCAAGGCGCGGTAGAAGGATTGCTGATGGACATTGATCCACTGGAAGAGGGGGNCGAGCGGTCCACCGATGGAGATGGATGGCTCTGCCGAGCCGATGCCGAGCGGCGACTGGGCGTGGGCAGTGGAGAGGGTGGCGAGGAAGATGGCGCAAAGAATGAGGAAGCGAGTGGCGGTAGGGTTTTNCTGTTTTNGAGGACGGGCAATAGTTATGATGCGGTGGAGGGTGCCGCTTACCCCCCTCTGCCCTGCCGGGCATCTCCCCCTCAAGGGGGGAGATTGACATGTGGTTACCCGCTCGTCCGTCTCAGGCGTTGCGGATGAAGCGAAGAGCGGGCGTCTTGCTGATCTCCCCCNTTGAGGGGGAGATGCCCGGCAGGGCAGAGGGGGGTAAGCGGCAAGCTCAGACATTTCCGCCCGCGATGAACTCGTTTCCCTCAGCATTTCAGCTCCAGTCGCGTGGCAAACAGCTTGGTCATGTCGGTGCCGGTCGGGTCGTTGAAAAAGGCGTCTGTCAGATTGTTCTGGTTCTGGGAGATGATCTCATCCGGGTCGGGACGCACGACCTTGTGTTTGCAGACCGCCAGATGCGTACCCTTGACGACGATGTCGGTGTCCTTGGCGAAGTCTATTGCCGTGTAGAGCGTCGGGTCCCATGCGCCGAAGGTCAATGTTCCTTTTACAGGGAGCGGCTTTTGCGGCTTCATGGAAAAGAACATCAGCACCTGATTGTCCTTATAATCGACATGGATAGCATCGGGCTTGCCCAGATCGACCGGTTTCCCGTTTTCGGTGACGAAGGTGTAGTAGGAAAACTCGGCGAGTGATTCATGGACTGTCTTGCCGATTTCGGCCAGTTCTTCCTTGTCCAGCTTGGCATCGCTGTTCTTGTCATAGTCCAGGACGACGCTTGCGGAAANCATTTCATCGAAGCGCCAGATGTTGCGCACTTCCGAAATATTTCCATCCGCGCCCTCGATGATTTCCATCCGCGCTTCGGCAAAANTATGCGGGTGCGCCATGGCGCTGAACGGCGCAAGACAGGCGGACAGGCATGCAGCCAGCGGTACGATCACGTTTTTCATGGATGCCTGTCTGTCTCGACGCTTCAATATGGTTTTGATTCTACCGGCAAATGGGACCGAATTTCGGCTTGCCTGAAGATGAACTTCGAACTCAGCTGTAATTCTTGAACCAGTTCGCCAGATAGTCCACGAAGCTACGCACCTTGGCGGGCAGATAACGCCGGTGCGGATAGACGGCGTAGATGCCGCGATCGCGGGATATATAGTCATCGAACAGGGTCACGAGTTCACCAGAGAGAATGTGCGGTTTGGCGATAAAATCCGGCACGATGGCGACGCCGAGGCCGGTGCGGGCGGCGCGGAGCGTAGCCTGCGGGCTGTTGACCTCGATAGGACCTGTAATCGCCACGGAATTGGTGCCGCCGCCGGGTTCGAAATAGCGGATGTGGTTGTGGAAGCGGGAGTTCGTATCCACGATGCAGGGAACCTTGGCCAAATCCTGCGGCGAATTCAGCGGGCCGTAACGGTCGACGAATTCAGGGNTCGCGACCGCATAAACGCGAAAGTCTGCCAGTTTCTTGGCGATCATGCCGGAATCTTCCAGCTTGGTGATTCGCACAGCCAGGTCGAAACTTTCCTCGATCAGGTCCACGAACCGGTCTTCCGCCACGATTTCCAGAACCAGTTCCGGGTTCTCCTTGGCGAAATCGATCAGGCTCTGGCCGATTTCCGCGTCGATGAAAGTGCGCGGTACGGAGATGCGCAGCTTGCCTTTCAGATCGGCGTTCTTCTCGCGCACGAGATCGGCGAGATTATCGATTTCCTTCAAGATATCGGCGGCGGTGCGGTAATAGGTATGGCCTGCTTCCGTCATGGAAAACTGGCGGGTGGTGCGGTTGAGAAGCAATGCGCCGAGATCGTCTTCCAATTCACGGACATATTTGGACAGAAGCGCCTTGGAGCGCCCGGTCTTGCGGGCGGCGGCGGAAAACCCTTCCGCTTCGACCACGTCGATAAAGGCCCTGATGCGGGTGAGAGTGTCCATTAATGGCTCCTGTTTGTTCCACATTCTTGAACGCGCGCGCCCTGTCGTTCAAGAATAAAANTCCGGTGCCGAAAAANTCCGCATTATGATGAAAANTTCCCTTGATTGTTACAGCGAATATTCTTATCTCCCGGTTGCCCAAAGTCGCACGTGCCCATGTGTGTCCGCCGGACCCTCGATGTGGTGAGGAGTTTGGTAAGGTACCTGGAATTAACCCCTCCAGTCGCTATTCCGGCCAACCGGGAAATGCGAGGACATACGAAGCAACGACGGTGCGGGCCTTTCTGGTTCTCTGCCGGCTTTCCATCAGCCGGGGTACTAAAGAGGCACACCATCATTGCCGTAAGTGCGGTTGGGTATGATTCCCTCCAATCCCATGGCAGACAAAGCCGAATAATGCTCCTGGCAGGGCGTTGTTCACATTTGCGCCTTGAGCGTATGCGATTGATTCCGCGTCTCCACCGGCGGATCGTTCTGCATATCTTGAGCGCCCTTTGTCCTCCGGAATTTACCGGGGTCGGAACATTTTAGGGAATACAACGATGACGACTGCACGCATCATTGACTTCATCAAGACCCGCCGCCCAGAAGGCCCTTGCCTGGTGGTCGACCTTGATGTTGTGCGCGATAATTTCCATGCGTTCCGGCACGCTCTGCCAAACAGTGCGATCTATTATGCCGTCAAGGCCAATCCTGCTCCTGAAATTCTCACGCTGCTGGCCGGCATGGGCTCCAACTTCGATTGCGCCTCCGTGGCTGAAATCCAGATGGCGCTTGATGCCGGTGCGACCTCCGACCGTATCTCCTTCGGCAACACCATCAAGAAGGAACGCGATGTTGCACGCGCATTTGCGCTGGGCATCGATCTCTTCGCCGTGGATAGCCATGAAGAAGTGGAAAAGGTTGCCCGCGCCGCCCCCGGCGCCCGTGTATTCTGCCGCGTTCTGACCGATGGTGAAGGCGCCGAATGGCCGCTGTCGCGCAAGTTCGGCTGCGTACCGCAGATGGCTGTCGATGTTCTGGTCTATGCCCATCAGATGGGTCTGGAATCCTACGGCGTTTCCTTCCACGTCGGTTCGCAGATGATGAACCTCGACGCATGGGACGCGGCTCTTGGCGATGCAAAGCGCGTTTTCGCATCGCTCGCCAAGCAAGGCATCCACCTGCAGATGGTCAACATGGGCGGTGGCTTCCCGACGAAGTATCTGCGTGACGTTCCTGCTGCCGAAGAATATGGTCATGCCATCGACACGGCGCTGCGCAAGCACTTCGGCAATCAGATTCCGAAGACCATCATCGAGCCGGGTCGCGGCATGGTCGGCAATGCCGGTGTCATCAAGGCGGAAGTCGTGCTTGTTTCGCGCAAGTCCGACAACGACAACCACCGCTGGGTGTTCCTCGATATCGGCAAGTTCGGCGGTCTGGCCGAAACCATGGACGAAGCCATTCGCTACCCGATCCGCACCGAGCGCGACGAAGATGCGATGGAGCTTTGCGTTCTGGCTGGCCCGACCTGCGATAGCGCCGACGTGCTGTACGAGAAGAACATGTACCCGCTGCCGGTCTCTCTGACCATTGGCGACGAAGTTCTTATCGAAGGTACGGGCGCCTACACGACCACCTATTCGGCGGTCGCATTCAACGGTTTCGAGCCGCTGAAGTCCTATGTGATCTGAATGTCTGACGTCTGTCTGGGGGCAGACGTCAGTCTTTAGGATCCTACCGTTCCGGCTTGCTCATTCGCGCTCAAGCGCAAACCCTGCTTGCCGCACCTCTGTCAAGCCGAGGATAAGGCGTCGTCTGGCGGGCCGGAACGGTTTCACATTATTATCGCATGTCGTTCTCGCAAAACCGTTCAACACTTTTGCGCGACATGCTTTCATTTTAGGGTGCCGCTTTCGTGGGCGGCTTGGTGACGGGAGGCCGGGATGGCCGCTGTTCTCAATTCTGTACGTGCATTTTNCACACCGCAGACATTTCATATCGACGCTGAAANTCCGGGTGATGTCGTCGCCCGTGAAAATCTGCTCGACCGTGTCATGGGCGCAGGCCGTCGTCGCAAGTCTTCCGAAAAGCTGCGCGCAGGTCGCGTGCCTGCCGAAGGTCTGGCGCTTGTGGCGCGTGATCAGGACGGCCACGTCATCGGTACCGTTCGCCTGTGGAATGTTCAGGCTGGCGTAACCCGTGAAGGCGGCCCCATATCTGCCCTCCTGTTGGGACCGCTTGCGGTGGATTGCGCCCATGAAGGCAAGGGCATCGGCTCAGCCTTGATGCGTGCCGCCATTGCCGAGGCTGGAAAGCGCGATCACGGCGCTGTCCTGCTGGTCGGTGATGCGCCTTATTACGAGCGCTTCGGCTTCTTTGCCAGCCATACCCAGCACCTTGTCATGCCCGGCCCGTTCGAGCGTTCGCGCTTTCTTGCGCTGGAGCTGAAAAAGGGCTGGCTTGATGGTGCCGCCGGTATGCTGGTCGCGAGTGGCCGCAAGTTTTCTTGAGAGCCTGGTTGCCTGGATTTCAGGCGGTCGGTTGGTAGACGTTAGGTAACGAAGCGTGGGGGTACACCCCACACTCCATCACGACTCATCAAAATTGCAGCTAGGCAACGCGCCGCAGAGCTTCGGCGCGATTGAGCTTGAACGCACCCACCATGGCCGAAAGCGCGGTGGTGGCTTCGGCGATCGTTTGGCTGACGGCGTTGGTTTCTTCCACCATGGCGGCGTTCTGCTGGGTCATCTGGTCCAGCGTATTGACGCTGGTGCTGATCTCCTGAAGGCCGACGGACTGCTCACGCGCGGCGGTGGCGATGCTGTCGATGTTGCTGTCAATGCGGGTGACGAAGTCTTCGATCTGGGTAAGGGCGCTTCCGGTGGATTGAACCAGCGTCACGCCGTTCGTGACCTGCTCTCCGGATTTGCCGATGAGATCTCGAATTTCCTTCGACGCCTTTGCCGAGCGCTGCGCCAGTTCGCGCACTTCCTGCGCGACGACGGCAAAGCCCTTGCCTGCTTCACCCGCACGGGCTGCCTCCACACCGGCGTTCAGCGCCAAGAGGTTGGTCTGGAAGGCGATTTCATCAATGACGCTGATGATGGACTTGATCTCACCGGATGCGCTTTCGATACGCTGCATGGCGCAGATCGCTTCATTGACGACGCCGGAAGACTGGGTGGCGGAACGGCGTGCTTCCTTGACCAGATCGCGGGTTTCGTTGACGCGGACAGTCGATGTCTTGACGGTTGAGGCGACCTGCTCGAGCGCGGCTGCTGTCTCTTCCAGCGCTGCGGCCTGCTGTTCGGTGCGACGGGAGAGATCGTTGGCCGCGCTGTTCATCTCATGGCCCTGCTTGCGCAGGTGATCCGTCTCGCCGAGGATTTTTCCAAGCGTGGACTGAAGGGTGAGGACCGAGGCATTGAAATCCCCGCGCAGGGTTTCGAACTTGGCATCGAAGCTGCGATCGAGCGTTGAACTCAGGTCGCAATTGGAGAGATTGTTGAGGCCGCCTCCCAGCTGTTCGATGGCAAANCGCAGGGCGTTTGCTTCCGCGACGCGTTCTTTTTCGCGGTTTTCGCGCTCTTCATTGGTGGCCAACCGCGATTGCTCGGCCTCGCCTTCAAGCTGGCGTTTTGCCAGGCCCGCATCCCGAAAGATTGCCAACGCGCGCGCCATGGCACCGATTTCATCGTGACGCTTGAGGTGTGGCGGCGCTTCTTCCAGATGGCCNTTGGCCATATGGGTCATCGTCTCGGTGATCTGCTTGATGGGCGCGATGGCCCGGCGGCGCAGGAAGATGGTTGTCGAGATGCTGAGCATGATCAGCAGGCCACCCAGCGTGTAATTGGTGTTCTGCAGGAAGGTGGTTTGCAAAGCCGCCTCGTTTTCCTTGGCTTTGCCATACACCGTGCCCATGTCGACCAGCTGATTGACGGCATCTTCATGGTCGTGGAATTTTGCACTGAGGACATCCAGCGATGTGGTAATCTTTGCCGCATCTGCCGCATCTGCCGCGGCAAGCGTGGGCAGTGTGTCGGTTTCCAACACGGTCCAGAACGCATCGCCCTTGATCAGCACGTCATTCTGCAACTTCTGCTTCAGGGTGTCGGGAAGCGTCGTCGTCTTCCAATATTCGCGCCTTTCCTGATACTGACCTTTCAGCACCTCGATCCGTTCGATGTTTTTCGCCATTCGGTCCGGGTGAAGGGCCGCCTCGTTGGTCAGGGCGTAGGTCTCTATGAGATAGAGCGGCGGCGGCAGGATGTCTGCGATCAGATCCTTGCTGTCGATGATTTCCTGATAGATCGGGCCATTCACCTTGAGCGTATCGAGCGCGTAAGCCCCCGTCAGAAGGGTGAGGATGACGCCGGTTGCCAAGGCGACGCCGGTTGCGGTGACGAGTGCAGAGATCGACAGCTTCATTGCGAAAGTCCGGAACGGAGACGAGGGAAAGGGTCGTAAACTTATGTGCCGGAGACCGGCTGGTATCGCATGCCGTGGAAANCCGGACGCAAGAGGCGGCTGAGTGAACATCCGAACAAAGTATTCTTATTTATAATCGATAAAGTTGTTAATTTTGTTCTTCTGCACCTGTATTTNCTCATCTTTNACTTGAATATGTTGATTTNCCATTAATAGAATTTTTCATCGATTATTATTATAATTGTCGAATTTTCTAACATTTTGTCGCCGGTTTCTTTCCAGATGGATGAACACGTTAGCGTGTCATTGCCATTCCGGCTCAAACGTCTTTATTGACGCCTGTTGTTACTGACGCCTTCGACGCTGGATGATGTGTGAGGTGTGGTTAGAAACGACCACTGAAGCGGGAGGAAATGGCACTGCCGCGATAGGCGGCGGTTTCGTCATCCTCGTCGTGCAGCAGGCGGGAAAATTCCAGTTCCAGCTTGCGGTCCTTGCCGGTGTCGAGCGCTAGCGTTGCGACAAGTCGCCTTTCGCTGCTGTCGTAATCGTAATAAACCCAGTCCTTGTGGGTTCTTTCAACGGCAAGGTCGAAACCCAGGGACTTGGTGAGTTTGGTTTNCATCACGGCCTTCCAGCGACGTTGAAATTCGCCCAGGGGATCGTCCAGATCGTAGAGTGCGTAATCCTGCGAGAAGGCTGCGCCAANGGATAACCGGTCGTTCACGGCCCATTCCGCTTCGGCGCGCAGATAAGGTCTGGCACGTTTGACCTGATTGCTGACCTCGTCTCCCGAGATCGTCGTCAGACCTGCTTCCATCAAAACCGCGAGGTTGGTACCGAATTTGCGGCCGTAGGCGAGCGAGCCGCGCAGGTTGGTGGCGGGGAAGCGCTCATAGATTTGCTGCTGGTTATCGGGGATAAGGCTGGCGTTGTAGGCGACCGTTACGCCAACTTCACCGCCTGCCAATGCGCGGATGTGATTGGCCTTCAAACCGAGCAAGGCTTCATTGGCCTCCAGCCTTGCGGGCAGGAAATAGCTGGGGCGAAAATGCGATGTGCCCTTCATCAGGCCGGTGTAACTGACTGTCAGCGTATTCTTGCCGCCGAAGGCCTCGAGCGTGGCTGCGGTCGAGACATCGAGCTTATGATCAAGACGGCGAAAGCCGATCACCTCATCCGGCAGCTTGAGAAAAATGTCGCCCGCATCGCTGCGCGTGCCGCGGATCTGAGCGCTCCATTCCAGTTTGTCGGAGATTGTGCGCGATAGCGTGAAATTGACCCAGCTATTGTGTTCTTTGGCAAAGCCATAGCGCGGGACGCTGACCTCCTGATGGTTGAAGGAATATCCGAATTTGGTTCCCTCTCGCTCGATCTCGCCTTCGACGCCGATGCTCGTCCGCAGGCTGAGAACGGCGATCTTGTTGATATCGCTGAAATAATTCGTGTCGTATGTCGTTTCCACGTCGTAGATGAGGCGTGGCTCGGCGCTGGCATTGTGCGCGCAAGCACCGCAGACGAGCAACGCAACGATGACGCAACGCATCATGATTATCCTCAATATCTAATTGAGGTATATCTTATAGATAGAGGGTTAATAATATTTNGCAGATGTCAGGCGGGGCCTGCGGTCGAAGTATTGTCGGCGGGATTCGAGATGTAGGCGATTTTGATGTGAATTTTATTCAAATTAAAAATGTTAATATTAACGGTTTATTATAACATTAGCATATGCTTGCATTAGATCGTACTAATTGTACTGTCTGGTCACGCCGGACGGCGTTGTTTCAAAGATCAGAGGAGAGAGAAATGCTTACGAAAATCGCATGTGCTACGATCGCTCTTACCATTGCTTCCATGGCTCCTGCCCATGCCGGTGGACTGCTGGGTGGCCTTCTTTCGGGCAACAGCAACAAGGGTGGTCTTGTCAATGTCTCGCCCGGTATCAACCTCGGCATCGGCAACATCCTGTCCGGCAACGGTATTCTGAACGGCAACAAGACCGGCCTTTTGAGCGGCATTCTCAACGGCAACAAGACATCGGTCGATGCCATCGGGAGCGGCAATGATCACGACCGCGGTTATTCCAAGAAGAAGCGCCGCCACTAGGGATTTTCTACGATAACAGGCATGATGGAGGGGGCATGGCGCCCCCTTTATCGTGTCTTCGACAGCCGCAAATAATAGCCGTCGGGATCAACGATGCGGAAATCGGTTACGCCCCAGGGATGTGTGGTGAGATTACCTGAGATCGGCCACCCGCTGGCTCTTGCCCTGTCATAGGCGGATTGAAGATCTTCAACCTCAATGACGATTTCCACGCCACGACCTGCTCTTTCACCCGCCAACACTTTTGTCGGGTGGTCTTCTGGCAGAGAATTATTGTTGTTCAGAGAGAGATGAATGTCGCCCAGGGACAGGGGCGTATACCCTCCATGACCCTGTGGTCCCGCGACGAACTCAAGCACGTTTGTATAAAAGCCCTTCGACGTGGCGATATCGGCTACAAAGAGCTCCACGCATAATCTCGGTCTGTTCATTGGTGTTCTCCGGTACTGCAACCGGAGATAACTGTAACTTCAGATCGTAACTATGGCGAACGAAATTGCCACGTGGCTTTACGCCGTGATATCGACGATCCCGCAATCACCGGCTTCGGAGGCGAAGGCCAGAAGTTTGCCGGTGTTGCTCCAGGACATGGAGGTGATGGCGCCTTTTCCGGGGCGGCGCAGCAGGGCTTCCTTCTGGTCGGCCAAGCGAACGCCGAGGATCATGCCGTCGGCAAAGCCGATGGCCAGCACTTCTTCCAGCGGGTGGAACGCGACGTTGGTGACCATGATATCGGAGCGGGTGCCGAGTTCCAGCGGTGCCTTGCCCATCGGGCCATCTTTGCCGGCGAAGGGCCAGACGATGGCAGCCGGTGCGCCTGAAGAGGCCAGCCATTTGCATTTGACGGACCATGATATCGATTTGACCTTGGCGGGATATCCGGTCATGCGCATGTGGCGCGCATCCGTGCCACCCTTGGCCGCGTCCAGCTTCCAGCCATGCAGGGCGTTTTCCTGCATGGTGGTGACGAGGAACTTGCCATCTGCGGAGAAAGTGACGCCGGTGTGGGCGCCCTTCCAGTCCAGATCGATGGGGTCGCCAGCGGTTGCTACCCAATGCAGCGTCACGCCATTGTAGCGGGCCGCGGCGATGCGCAGACCCTTTGGCGCAAAGGCGATGGCCTCGACCGTGCGTTCTTCCTTGAATTCCTTAATAGTGCCATCACCCAGACGAACGAAGCTGGACTTGCCGACACCATAGGCAATGGCATTCTGCGGGCCGCCTGCGACAACGCTGATCCATTTGCGCGGCACATGGGCAAGCTCTGTCACCGTGCCGTCATGGCCGACGCGCAGCACCTTGCCGTCTTCGCCGCCGGTCAGAAGTGTGGCGCTATGCGGATCGCGGATACAGGTCAGCAGGCCCTGATGCGCCTCGATGACCTTCTCGCCGCCATCCAGCCGATGGATGTTGCCAGCTGCCGTGGCAAAAAGTGGGATATCGCCCAGAAANTGCGTCGCGACGACGTGGCCTTCAAGGTCAAGAGGAGCAACGGTGGGCATGGGTAAAGGGTCTTTCCGTGTATGGGTTATGGGTAACAATGGCCGCGTCGGGATTTTGTTTCCCTATCCGTCGTCATGGTCGGGCTTGACCCGACCATCCACAGTTTGCGGCAGTAAATCCTCGGGTCAAGCCCGAGGATGACGGAGAGTGTGGTGGTGGGTCTTCATTTTAAGGCCGCGTCGCCGTGCATGATTGTACGCGGCATTACGACGACCGGTCTATCAAGCCGCAGCGATACACGCCTTAAAGCTATTTTCCAGCTTTTCGCGGTCCAGATCGCGGCCGATGAAGACGAGGCGGCTTTCGCGCTTTTCGCCGTCTTTCCATGGGCGCTGGTGATCGCCTTCGATGATCATATGAACGCCCTGAACGACGTAACGTTCGGCATCATCCTTGAAGGCGATAATGCCCTTGAGGCGCAGGATTTTCGGGCCGTCGGTCTGCGTGACCTTCTGAATCCATGGGAAGAAACGCTCGGCATTCATTTCGCCACCGCGCAGTGAAACGGACTGGACCGTCACGTCGTGGATAGGCGAGGGGGCGTGGTGGTGGTGTCCATGATCATGCCCGTGGCTATGGTCATGGTCATGATGATGGTGATCATGGCTATGGTCATGTCCGCAATCGGGGCCACAGACGTGGTCGTCATGTTCCTGCTCGAGGAAATGCGGGTCGTTTTCCAGCGCACGTTCCAGGTTGAACGCGCCCTGGTTGAGCACATGGGCGAGATCGACGCCGGAGCGGCTGGTCTTGTGGACGCGGGCGGACGGGTTGATGGCGCGAACGACGTCTTCGATGACGGCCAGTTCCTGCGGCGTCACGAGGTCGGTCTTGTTGATGACGATGACATCGGCAAAGGCAATCTGGTCTTCGGCTTCGCGGCTGTCCTTCAGGCGCAGCGGCAGGTGCTTGGCATCCACCAGCGCGATGACGGCATCAAGTTCTGTCTTGGCGCGCACATCGTCATCCATGAAGAAGGTCTGGGCGACGGGAACGGGGTCGGCAAGGCCGGTGGTCTCAACGATGATGCCATCAAAACGGCCGGGGCGGCGCATCAGGCCTTCCACCACGCGAATAAGGTCTCCGCGCACGGTGCAGCAGACGCAGCCATTGTTCATTTCGTAGATTTCTTCGTCCGATTCCACGATCAGATCGTTATCGATGCCGATTTCGCCAAATTCATTGACGATGACGGCGTATTTCTTGCCGTGATTTTCCGACAGGATGCGGTTGAGAAGCGTGGTTTTGCCCGCGCCCAGATAGCCCGTCAACACTGTAACGGGGATCGGCTTGATGGTTGTTGCTGCTTCGGTCATGAGAAACCTCTGAAGGTAATGGGCCGCGACGCGGCTTTGAAAGCGTTGCCGTTCATATAGGCGTGTGGCGAAGTGAGTTCAAAGAGAATTTGCCGAAGTTTTTTGAACCGAGCTTTCAAGCAAATTCATGTCAAAGGCCGATACGTCTTCCAAAAGCTCCAGCAAGCCTGCTACCGCATGGGCGATGATCGTCTCGCCCTTTTCGGCGGTCGCATTGGCGGCGTTGCCCGCAACGCCCTGTGTGTTCAAATCCGACATGCGCCAGCCGAAGGCGTGTGGGCCATAGGCGCGCAGCTGTTTAAAGTCTTGGGCGAATTGGGACTGTTTCGACGCGAAGTTTTCGGCCTTCTCCATCTGTACCAGTTCCGGGTGCAGCGCCAGCATGACAGAGGTTTCGATATCGCCACCGTGGATATCGATGGCTTTCTCTTCAGGTGACATCACGCCTTGCGGCATGCCGAAGCGGGTCCAGCTGGTGGCGACGGCCAGCATACCGAACCTCACTCGGGCTTCCGTGGCGACGACTATCATCAACGGGGAATTGCCGCCATGGGCATTCAGCATCACGAATTTTCGGATGCCTTTGATGTGCTGGGCCTCGGCGATTTCAAGCCAACGGTTGACGGCCTCATCGAAAGCAAGGGTCTTCGTGCCTGATACATCCATATGTTCGATGGAGTAGCCGACTGGTTCTGTGGGCAGAAAATGAATGGGTGCGCTGGGGGCGAGCGCCTGTTTCAACCGGTCCACGATGCCTTGTGCGATCAGCGTATCCGTCTCAAACGGCAGATGCGGTCCATGCTGCTCATGCGCCCCNAAAGGCAGCACGGCAATGATCTCGTTTCGCGCGTGTAAAGCGGCTGTTACGTTATTGTCGTGAATATGCGTATATGTGTCAGACATCTGGCGATCTGCGCCTGCATTCGTTAAGTGTTACCAAGAACATATCGTCGTCCGGGACTTCAGGAAAGGCATTTGCTGATGAGCAAGGATAAGCTGGCTAAAAAGAACAAGTCCGAGAAGAAAGCCAAGTCCGGCAAAAAGAAGGATTTGCCGTTCAATGCGGAAGAGCTGGCCCAGTCCATTACGCAGGCCGCCCGCTCCATGCGCACGGCACTCAGCCACAACCTTTCGGCCAGCGGTCTCTATGCGGGTCAGGATGGCGTGATCCTGGCGCTGGCGCAGGAAGGCAGCATGACGCCGGGGCAGATTGCCCAGAAGCTTGGCGTCAAGGCACCGACGATGACGCGCACCATCGGTCGCATGGAGGCGCAGGGGTTTGTTGAACGCAGCGCCGATGACGGCGACGGGCGACTGACCATGGTGAAACTGACCGAGGCGGGTCTGAAAAGCGTCGAGCACATCAACACGTCACTGGCGGATTGCAATGCTCGCGCCGTGGATGGATTATCTGCCAAAGAGGTAAAAACCGTGGTCAAATTGCTGCGCGCCATCGATGCGAATTTGCAATCTTTNGAATCAATCGATTAAAATTTTGAATTTCTCTGATCGGTCGCTTTGAATCCCTTAAAATTGTTGCGCGGTTTATTTAAATTGTTTAGTCACAATTTAAAGGTTGCGGAGGCGGCCTGCGTGACCGGGGGAGGCAACTGTGGCGCAAAAGATCAAATTATCGACCATTGCTGAAAGTCTTGGGCTTTCCACCGCGACGATTTCACTTGCGCTGCGGGACAGCCCGCTTGTGGCAGGGGATACGCGGGAAAAAATCAAGATCCAAGCCCGCGCTCTGGGCTACATCTACAACCGTCGTGCAGCCAGTCTGCGCACCTCTCGCTCCGGCATTATCGGCGTCGTCTTCCACGATGTGATGAACCCGTTTTACGGGGAAATTCTCAAAGCCATCGAAAGTGAGCTGGACCGCAGCCGCCAGACCTTCATTCTGTCCAACCACTATGATTCCGTCGAGAAGCAGCGCACCTTCATCGAGACGCTGCTGCAACTGGGCAGTGACGGCATCATCATGTCGCCCGCCATCGGCACACCGCTGGAGGATATGACGCTGGCCGAGGAAAACGGCATGCCCGCCATTCTCGTGGCCCGTTCCATGGACGGCGTGGATATGCCGACGTTTCGTGGCGATGACAGCTATGGCATCTCGCTTGCCACCAACCACTTGATCAGCCTTGGCCACCGCACCATTGCCATGGTGGGGGGAACCGACCAGACCTCGACAGGCCGTGACCGCTATCAGGGTTACGTCAATGCGCTGCGCAAGGCGGGGATCGAGGTAGACCCCAATTTGCGCATTCCCGGTGCGCGCTCCAAGCAGGGCGGGTTTGAGGCGGCGGTGAACTTTCTGTCCCTGCCGCAAAAGCCGACCGCTGCGGTGTGCTGGAACGACCTCGTCGCCATCGGCCTTATGAACGGTATTTCCCGCGCTGGTTTCGTGCCCGGCAAGGATATTTCGGTGACCGGTTATGACGATCTGGAAGAGGCGGCCATTGCCACGCCTGCGCTGACGACGGTGTCCAACGGGCAGGCGGAAGTCGGGCGACTGGCGGCCCGTGCGCTGCTGGACAGGCTTGCGGGCAGCCATGAGCCTGACGGTATTCACCTGATCAAGCCGGAAATGCGCATTCGCCAATCCACCAGCCCGTGCGTTCCGCGCAAGTAGCTTTTTGGGTTCCGCTTTGTAAGCCTATCGGCTAGCTTGGCCTCATGCATCGCAGGAGGATACACAAGCATGTCAGATAGCAAAGCCGTCGTTCTCGTTCCGGGAAAAATCCACCCACGTGTTCTCGAGCGCTTCGAAGGCAAGGTGGAGGTCATCAAGGCACCGGCAGGACCTGAGCCATC
This sequence comes from Agrobacterium bohemicum, assembly GCF_002896715.1. Lineage (GTDB taxonomy): Bacteria > Pseudomonadota > Alphaproteobacteria > Rhizobiales > Rhizobiaceae > Agrobacterium > Agrobacterium bohemicum. The sequence goes on along the minus strand of NZ_PGEL01000028.1, from coordinate 691,663 downwards.
GTTATCTGCCGATGATGCCCAGCGGATTACTGCCGTTGCCGTGTCCGGTGGCTTTAATGCCAGGTGGATGGATGCGCTGCCGAATCTCGAGGTCATCGCCAATTTTGGTGTCGGCTATGATGGCGTGGACGTGAAACATGCGGCCTCTCGCGGCATCATCGTCTCCAATACGCCGGACGTTTTGAACGACGAGGTGGCAGACACGACGATTGCACTGCTGATCAACACTGTCAGGCGCCTCTACGAGGCGGAAAAGCATCTTCGCGACGGCAAATGGTTGTCCGAAGGGCCGTTTGCGCTCTCGCCCTTTTCGTTGCGCGGCCGCAAGGTCGGCCTGTTCGGCATGGGCCGCATCGGCCAGGAAATCGCCAAGCGTCTGGAGCCGTTCAAGGTGGAGATCGGCTATCATACGCGCAGCCGCAAGTCGGAGCTTTCCTACACCTATTACGGCTCGCTGAAAGAAATGGCGGAGGCCGTCGATGTCCTGATCTGCATCGTGCCGGGAACACCAGCAACGCATAAGGCCATCAATGCCGATATCCTTGCGGCGCTAGGTTCCAACGGCGTTTTCATCAATGTCGGGCGTGGCTCCAGCGTGGATGAAGATGCGCTGCTGACGGCGCTTCAGGATGGAACGCTTGGTGCTGCGGGTCTCGATGTGTTCTATGAAGAGCCGAAAGTGCCGGAAGGCTTCTTGTCGCTGCCGAACGTGACCCTGCTGCCGCATGTGGCATCGGCTTCGGTGCCAACGCGCAATGCCATGGCCGATCTGGTGGCAGACAATGTGCTGGGATGGTTGAGCGAGCGGAAAGTGGTGACGCCGGTGGCTGAGACGCCTGTTAAGGGGTGAGTTTGGGACAACGGGGCGCGGGATTATCTCTCCCCTTATGGGAGAGGTACCCAGCCGCACGCTCCTAGCTCAATCACACCTTTCCAGCCCGATACTCCCGCACTGCCCTACCAAACGCCTCAAACAGCGCCCGCGATGGCGCATCGGTCTGCGCCCAGTATTCCGGGTGCCACTGAACGCCGACGGCGAAGCCCTTGGCATCGATGACCGATACCGCCTCGATAGTTCCGTCTTCCGCCGTTGCTTCTACCTGAAGCAGTGGAGCCGTCTGTGCAATGGCCTGGCGGTGGAGGGAGTTGATCTGCACTTCACCCGCCAAGCCCAGATGTTGAGCAATGCAGGAGCCCTCTCGGATGAAGACGGGCTGGCGGATGGCGAAGGCTGCGTCGCGATCGACGTCTGCGGGCTTGCGGTGGTCCCAATTGCCGGGTTGTTCCTGAATTTCACTGGCAAGCGTGCCGCCCAGCGCCACGTTCAGTTCCTGAATGCCACGGCAGATGGCCAGCATCGGAATGCCGCGCTCTATCGCGCGGCGGATGAGCGGCAGGCTGGTGGCATCGCGACCGGGATCGAACGGGCCATCGCTGTCTTTGGCTTCGACGCCATAGAGCGATGGATGAACGTTGGTTGCGGAGCCGGAAACGAGAAGGCCATCGACGCGGTCCAGAATGGCATCGATATCATTTCCCTGCTCGAAAGCGGGGATGATGAAGGACATGACGTCGGCCACATTGAGAGCCGACGACAGATATTGGGTTTGCGCGGCGTGCCACTCCGCACCATCGAGAAATCTGATGTCGGCGGGAATGGCGATGATGGGTCTGGACATGATGGCTCCGAAGTCGATGTCATTTCTTGTGAAGCCCNGCAGGGGGATTCGTCAAGCTTTGCGTTCGTGATTTGCGCCCATCTCTTTATTCTAAAGTATAAGGCGCGACTTATTCTTGGATGACATGCTTGTCAGGGCCAAAGACCCGTGCTTTGCTCCCGATATGCCTGATAGCGGAGGGGAATTCGGCTGAGGCACAAGATTCGTATCTGGGAGGATATTTATGGATCGTCGTTCATTCATCAAAAANGGTGCCGTTTCCGGTGCTGGAGCCGCTGCCGCAACCGTTCTGGCAGCACCTGCCATCGCGCAACAGAATACCAAGATCACATGGCGTCTGACCTCTTCGTTTCCGAAATCGCTGGATACGATTTTCGGCGGGGCGCAGGACGTGGCCAGCCATGTTTCGGCAGCGACGGATGGCAATTTCAACATTCAGGTTTTTGCTGCCGGTGAAATCGTACCCGGCCTTCAGGCGGCCGATGCGGTATCGTCCGGCACAGTCGAGATGTGCCACACCTGCTCCTATTATTACGTCGGCAAGGATCCGACCTTTGCCATCGGCACGGCCATTCCGTTCGGTCTCAATGCGCGGCTTACGAACTCATGGTTCTATGAGGGCAATGGCAACACGTTGCTCAACGAGTTCTATGCCAAGCACAATCTCTACGGCATGATATCAGGCAATACCGGCGTGCAGATGGGTGGCTGGTTCCGCAAGGAGATCAACACGGTCGAGGACTTCAAGGGCGTCAAGATGCGCATCGCCGGGCTTGCTGGCAAGGTGGTGGAAAAGCTTGGCGTCGTGCCGCAGCAGATCGCCGGTGGCGACATCTACCCGGCGCTTGAAAAAGGCACCATCGATGCGGCCGAGTGGGTTGGTCCCTATGACGACCACAAGCTGGGCTTTCAGAAGGTGGCGAAATATTACTATTACCCGGCTTTCTGGGAGGGTGGTCCGGTCATCCATTCCTTCGTTAATCTGGACAAGTGGAACAACCTGCCGAAACAATATCAGGCGGTGTTGAAGGATGCCTGCGCGTTTGCCAACACCAATATGATGGCGAAGTACGATGCCAAGAACCCGATGGCGATCAAGCAGATCGTGTCTGAGGGAGCGACACTGCGGCCCTTTAGTCAGGACATTCTCGATGCCTGCTACAAGGCGGCGTTGGAAGTCTATGCCGAGATTTCAGCTGTTAATCCGGACTTCAAGAAGGTTTACGAAGACCAAGTGGCGTTCAAGCGCGAGGGGTATCTGTGGATGCAGCTTGCAGAATATACGTTCGATACCTTCATGATGATCCAGCAGCGCAACGGCAAGCTCTGAAGATATCAAGGGCAGATCAGACAAACCCGGATCGAAAGGTCCGGGTTTTATTTTGCTCTCAATGATTGTGGCATCTCGACAANCACGAATTCAATTCTATGATCGCGATGGTTGAACGCTAAAGCAGCACACTCCGGGACCAGCCGGAGTATCGGCGGAGACAGGCCCCGCCGACCTTGGCAACGGCCTTGCTGTTCAACTGTGGAGGTGATGCGATGCGAAAGCCGCTGAGCATTACGTTTATCGTGAGAAAAAGCCGGACAGGCTGGTCAATGACTGTCCGGCTCAATTTCAAACTATAGGTAAACCGGAAGGTAGAGTTAGCGCTCTGCCTTCCACTTCACCAATATAATATGTTTTCACACACGTAACAAGTGTTTCGCCTCACGGCCCGATCTTCGGCGGTTCGTTCAGGTTCGGCATGCCCGGCAAGCCATTTCCGCCCGGTTGTGCGGGTGCACCATCCATGGGTGGCAGGCCGAAGTTGGGCATGGTGTTGCCGCCCTGATTGCCGAATGCGGGTACTTCGATCTTGATCGTGTTGAGATCGACATCCGGTGCCTTGTCCAGCCAGTAGGTGACGGATTCGGGCCAGAAGATGACGATGGCGACGAGGATGAGCTGCATGCCCAGCCAAGGGATCGCGCCTATGTAGATATCCGAGGTTTTGACGCTACGCGGCGCAATCGAGCGCAGGTAGAAGAGCGCAAAACCAAAGGGCGGATGCATGAAGCTTGTCTGCATGTTGATGCAGATCAGCACGCCGAACCAGATGAGGTCGATGCCGAGAGCTTGCGCAATCGGGGCCAGCATCGGGATGACGATGAAGGCGATCTCGAAGAAATCGAGGAAGAAGGCCAGAAAGAAGATGAAGATGTTGACGAAGATCAGGAAGCCGATCGGNCCGCCCGGGATGCCCGACAACATGTGCTCGATCCATAGCGAACCATCCATGCCCTGAAAGACGAGGCTGAAGCAGGTGGCGCCGACCAGAATAAACACCACCATCGACGTAATGTGCATGGTGGAGTGCATGCCCTGCTTGATGAGATCCCATGTCAGGCGGCGGTGCGCGGCGGCCAGCGCCATGGCACCGACGACGCCGAGCGCGCCTGCTTCCGTTGGTGTCGCAAGACCCATGAAGATGGTGCCGAGCACGAGGAAAATCAGCACGATGGATGGCACCATGCCCGCCAGCACCTTGAAGACCAGGGCGCGGTTAAGCTCGCCGCGCGCTTCCGGCGGCAAGGCGGGCAAATCCTTCGGGCGCAGCTTCGACATAACGAAGATGAAANGGAGGAAANTGGTGATTTGCAGGATCGATGGCCCGATGGCACCGAGATACATATCGCCCACCGACTTGCCGAGCTGGTCTGCCAGAACGATCAGCACCAGCGAGGGCGGAATGACCTGTGTGATAGTACCGGACGCCGCAATAACGCCGGTGGCGAGGCGGGGATTGTAGCCATATTTCAGCATGATGGGCAGCGAGATGACGCCCATGGTGATGACGGACGCGGCAACCGTTCCAGTGATGGCACCAAGGATCGCGCCGACGAGGATGACGGCGTAGGCAAGGCCACCGGGTATCGCGCCGAACAGCTTGCCGGTTCCCTCCAGCAAGTCTTCTGCCAGCCCGCATCGTTCGAGAATGGCACCCATGAAGGTGAAGAAGGGGATTGCCAGCAACAGATCATTGGAAATGATGCCGAAAATGCGAAGCGGCAGGGCTTGCAGGAAGGCAGGCGAAAAATGCTCGGTAAAAATACCGATGATGCCGAACAGAAGCCCGACCGAGGCCAGCGAAAACGCCACGGGAAAACCGTAGAGCATGAAGATGATCATGCCCAGGAACATCAGTGGCGGCAGAATACCGTATTCGAACATGGAAATATCCTTAGCGATCTGCGCCTGTGTTACTGGAGCGGTTTTTCGTATTTGGTGTCGAGCATATAGTGCCCGCCCAGCGCGCCGATGCGCTTCACCAGTTCGGATATTCCCTGAAGGACCAGAAGGGCAAAGCCCGCGAAGATGATGAATTTCACCGGCCAGCGGATAAGCCCGCCCGCATTCGATGACACCTCGTTCTGTTGCAAGGACAGCAGGAACATTGGCCAGCTGAGCCATGCCAGATAAAAGCATGCGGGAAGCAGAAAGAAGACGATGCCGATGATATCGACCCACAGGCGGGTGCGCGCTGAAATCGCGCCATAGATAATGTCCACGCGCACATGTTCGTTCATCCGCAATGTATAGGACGCGCCCACGAGAACGATGAAGGCGAACATGTACCACTGGATTTCCAGCCAGCCGTTCGAACTATAATTGAAAAGGTAACGCACAATGGCGTTGCCTGCGCTGACGAGGCAGCAAATCAACACAAGATAGCCTGCAAACTTGCCCATCGCCTCACTGAACCAGTCAATAAGGGCGCTGACTTTCAAAAGAGCCTTCATTCTTTCCCCTCCTCGATCCCTTTGCGGGTTTTATGCGCAGGAATATCCCTTGGCTGTCTGCATATGACAATGCCGACACCGTGCCCGATCAAAGCTACGGACGTCCTCCACTTATTTCGTGTAGGAGGTGGTTTTGCGAAATGCAACTGGGATAGCGCGTTACGCCATGTAAACTGGGCATTTGTGAAGAGTTAGCGACGTATATGTTGCCGGGCTGCACAGTTTTTCGCATCCTGTCTGAAGTGCCGTATCTCGGGTGCTCGCGCTTGCTCTATCCATTGCGTTTTTCAGCCAGTCTATGTTACGTCTCGTGTCGGAGCTTTCTGCAAGATTTTGTCGTGTGAAGAACACGCCACGCGCGTGATGTAACGGGCAAGATCGTTGGATTTACGAGAGGGGAAATGGAATGAGCGAACACCACACAGGTCCAGCCGAAGTCGGCGCACCGATGAATTATCCCGAGCACGAGAAGACCTATAATGGCTTCCTGGCCGCAACGAAGTACGTCACCATTATGGTGACGGTGCTCATGATTGCCATGGCTGTCGGATTTTNCACCACCGGCGGCTTTTTCGGTGGCGCTCTCGTGTTTTTCATTCTGACGATTGCCGGTTTCGTGCTGCTTCGTTGAACTTCACAGTATAAGACGGCAGCGGGAGGGAAAACTCCCGCGCCCGATATTCTTTTNGCAATCTACGATAAGTTTTTGTCTCCTGCGGCAATTCATGGTTAGATATTGGCGATTCTCGATGCAGTCGCCTTTCCCTGTCAGTTTTACTGTTNGGTACCATGGCTTTTTCAGACTTCGTCTATCGCCCGTTCGAGCGGCTGATCCGACCCCTTGAAATTCCCTACAAGCCGCTGCCCTCGCAGGGGCCGTTTCATCTGCTGATGCATTTTGTGCGGATGTTTCGCGGTGTTCTCATCGCGATCTCGATGTTTGCGATGTTGATGGAGGCGACCAACCTTTTCCTGATCTGGAGCTTTTCGGCCATCGTCGATGGCGTGACGACGAAGGGTGCAGCGGCATTTCTGCACGAAGACTGGCCTTTGCTTGCCGTCATGGTCGTTCTGCTCTTTCCGGTACAGCCGCTCATCTCGTTCATGGTCAATACGCTTTCGTCGCAGACTGTTGCCGTCTGTATGCCCGCTGCCATTCAGTGGCAGGGGCACAAGGCGGTGGAGCGTCAGGACCTGCGTTTCTTCCATGATCTGTTTGCCGGACAGGTTGCTTCAAGGCTTGCTCAGGTTGCATCAGCGGTTCAGCAGCAGGTAACCGTTGCCTTTTACTCGATACCGTATTTTGTGGTCCAGTTCGTCGGCTCGCTTGTGCTGTTGAGCACAGTGGCATGGCCATTGGCCTTGCCCGTTCTCGTCTGGATCGTTTTCAGTGTGCTGATCGCGGTGCTGGCAGTGCCGAAATTTTCCAAGTTCGCCCAACGCTCTGCCAAAAANCGAAGCTTGCTGGTCGGGTCGATGACCGATCTTTACAGCAACATCCAGATGGTCAAGCAATTTGCCGCCGAAGACAGCGAGGCCGGCGCNTTGCGCAAGGTTTTCTCCGAGGTCATCGAAACGCAGCAGAAAGAACGGCGCGTCTATTTGACGACGAGCACAGCTATTCTCCTTCTTAATGTCGCCTTGTGGATCGCCATGCTGTGCATAGGCTTTTGGGGCATGGTCGACGGTTTCGTCAGCACGGGTCAGTTCGCGGGGTCCATCTATCTGACACAGCGCCTTTCGGCGAATGCGCGGGCCTTTCTGGATATGGGCCAGCAAATCTTTCAGGCCATCGGCACCATTCGTGACGCCATGCCTGTCATGACGACGCCGCCGACAATCGTAGACGCGCCGCAGGCNGCCCCACTTGCGGTGACGCGCGGCGAGATCAGTTTCGACCATGTTCATTTNGCCTACCGTTCAGAAAAANCGGTGATCGAAANTCTGACGCTCAAGGTCGCAGCCGGTGAAAAGGTTGGACTGGTGGGCTTGTCCGGTGCAGGCAAGACGACGCTTGTGAACCTGCTTTNGCGGTTTTACGAGCTTGATAAGGGTGACATTCTCATCGACGGGCAAAGCATCCGCTCCGTCACACAGGCCAGTCTTCGAGAAANCATTGGCGTCATTTCCCAGGATGTTTCGCTGCTGCACCGTTCCGTGGGCGACAATATTCGCTACGGCAAGCCGGATGCCTCTGTTGAGGCCATCGATGCTTCGGCGAGGGCAGCGCAGGCCGATGGCTTTATCGCCGATCTGACTGATGCCGAGGGGCGGAGAGGTTACGATGCTTTCGTGGGAGACCGCGGCGTCAAGCTGTCAGGCGGCCAGCGCCAGCGCGTGGCCATTGCGCGCGTGCTTTNAAAAGACGCCCCCATCCTCATTCTCGATGAAGCGACATCCGCGCTCGACAGTGAATCGGAGGCGGCCATTCAGGAAAAACTGGATGTGCTGATGGCGGACAAGACGGTAATCGCCATCGCCCACCGCCTGTCGACCATCGCGCAGATGGACCGGATCATCGTGCTGGATAAGGGGCGGATCGTGGAGGAGGGAACACCAGCCGACCTTCTGGCGAAAGGCGGGCTCTACGCCAAGCTTTGGCAGCGGCAGACGGGTGGGTACATTGCCGATAGGGATGAGGGAGTTTAGGCCGTATTGCTGGCGAGGGTCGCGGACTTCGGCTTCCCTCGCGTTTCATCATCAAGCGCCAAACGCACCGTCAATCGTATGCATCGCCCCGGTCACGAAACCAGCTTCGGGGCCTGCAAGCCAGGCGACCATTCCCGCAACTTCTTCAGGCCGCCCATGGCGCTTGATGGCCATGAAGCTGTGCATGAGGTCTTTCATCGGGCCATTCTCCGGGTTTGCGTCGGTATCGACCGGTCCCGGCTGGACGACGTTGATCGTGATACCGCGAGGGCCAAAGTCGCGCGCCAGCCCTCGCGCCAAGCCCTGTAGGGCAGACTTGCTGACCGCATAGGACGCCATGCCAGGGACGGGCATCCGGTCACCATTGACCGAGCCGATGACAATGATCCGTCCACCGTCTGGCATCTGGCGCGCTGCCTCCACCGAGGCGTGGTAGGGTGCCTGGATATTGATCTGAAACAGTCGGTCTATCGCGTCAGGATCCTGTTCCAGAGCGTCGCCGAAAATGGCTATCCCGGCATTGACCACCAATATGTCCAGAGGGCCGCTTTCGCGTACTCGCGTGATAACGTCATCTCGGTTGGCGCTATCTGTCAAAACTGCCTTGCTTCCCGTCTCAGAAGCCAGTTGATCTGCCGCATCCCGTGAGCCCGCATAGGTGAAGGTCACGACAGCGCCTTCTGCCGCAAACCGGCGCACAATGGCTGCTCCGATACCCCGGCTGCCGCCGAGTACCAGAACGGATTTTCCTTGAAAAGTTAACATCTGGGCTCCTTGAGAATTAATTTAATGAATGCTACATAAATGCTTGGAAGTATTCGTCAAGAGATTTTTGTAATGAACACTACAAATACTGTACGGCCGCGTGGCCGTCCACGCCGTTTTGATCCCGATCAGGGCGTGGCCGTTGCCCAACACCTGTTCCACGCGCGAGGCTATGACGCTGTCAGCGTGGCGGATGTCACAGAAGCGCTCGGTATCAATCCGCCCAGCTTTTACGCTGCCTTCGGCAATAAAGCCGGCCTCTATGACCGCGTTTTAGTTCGCTACGCGGCAACAGGTGCCATTCCTCTTGCCGATATCCTGCGACCCGACCGACCGGTGGCCGAATGCGTCGCGTTGCTGCTGGAAGAAGCCGCTCGGCTCTATGCTGCTGATCCGACAGCCGCTGGCTGTCTTGTGCTGGAAGGCACCCGTTGCAATGACGAGGAAGCGCGCGCGGCTGCTTGTGTCTTCCACGCGGCTGCAGAGGCTGTCATCTGCACGTACATTGCCGCACGCCACCCGGAGGATGCGGAACGCCTGACGGATTTCATCGGCACCACCATGACAGGTCTTTCCGCCAAGGCCCGCAGGGGGCTCGACCTCGACCGCCTGCTGCATATCGCACGCTTGGCTGGGCGGGCATTAGCGCAAGAACTCGCCGCTTAAGGATGTGATGGTTGGGGAGGGCTTTACAACAAAAANGCCGGGAGCAATGCTTCCGGCTTTTCTTTGTGTATGTGACTGCTGTCGTTTACGCCGGTGTTGCGCCGCGGGTGCGGGCAAGGCCATCGACGGCGGGTTTGTATTTTGGGTCTAGGCGGGCGGCGTGACCGTATGATTTGGCGGCTTTGTCTTTTTCGCCACGGCGCTCGTAGACAAGTGCCTGGTTGGCCCAGGATTCGGCAAGGTCGCCATCGAGCGCGATCGCATGGTTGAAATCTGCGAAGGCGTTTTCATCGTCGTTCGTCGCGACGTAGGAAATGCCACGGCCATTGTAAGGCTCAGGCGAGTTCGGCGAGAGCGAAATGGCCTTGGAGAAATCTTCGATGGCCTGTGCATGCTGGTTGCGCAGCTGATAGATCAGGCCGCGATTGTGCCATGCGCGACCATCGGTCGTGTCGAGGTTGATGGCAGCCGAGAAGTCGTTGAAGGCTTCGTTGACGCGACCCGTCTGGCGATAGAGATTACCGCGACCGATCAGGGCGACGTCGTAGCTTGGATTGATCTGAAGCGCGGAATTGTAATCCTGCAAGGCCAACTGCTGCTGGCCGCTGTTGCGATAAACGAGCGCACGGTTGGCATATGCCTGGTAGAAACGTGGATTGAGCTGCAAGGCGCGCTCGAAATCCGCGATGGCCCGTTTCGAATCGCCAGCACGGCCGTAGGCCGAGCCACGAACATTGTAGCCTTCAGGGTCTTGCGGGTTGGCGTTGATGACCGAGGTCAGAGACGTAATATTTNCCGTTGAACCTTGCGCGCGGTCCAGTTGGAAANCATCGTTGGTTGGCGACGAGGTGGCGCAACCGGACAGGGCCACGAGGACCCCACACACAAACAGGGAAGAACTAATTCGCATTTTTTTNCTCTGAGATACGCCGCTTGAGATCGCAAACGGATTTCTGGACTGACGGGTATCAACAGCGTTCATGCGATTTGGGTTCCCTCTACCAAGCCCGTTCCAAGCTTTTAAACTCAAAGAGCGGCGGCGAAAAAATCGCCCCCGCCCCATAAGCATTCAAAAACGTCGAAAAAACGGCCTTACGTGCGGCCAGGTGCTGGACGTGGGCCTGCAATCAGACCTTCACGCTGCATACGCTTGCGGGCCAGCTTACGAACGCGGCGAACGGCTTCAGCTTTTTCACGAGCGCGCTTCTGGGAAGGCTTCTCGTAGAAATCACGCATCTTCATTTCGCGGAAGATGCCTTCGCGCTGCATCTTCTTCTTGAGAGCGCGAAGCGCCTGATCAACGTTGTTGTCGCGGACTAGTACCTGCACGTGAATCCCGTTCCTTTGGTTGGTTATTTTGCCGTGTGAATAGTGGCATTCGCAAGCAAACAAAAAATCGTTCGGTTGGCCGTGTGGCCGCGCGATTGGTGTGGTGCAATATCAGATCATTTTTGTGAAGTCCAGCCGTTAACGCAAATGCGCAAGGGAAAATGCACGTTTTCGGGCCTTTATTGCGCGTTAAGGCGAGCCAGTCCTTCTAGGCTGCTGGTGTTTTTGGCATCTTTAGAAAGTGCTGCCCGGTAGTCTGCGATTGCTTTGTCGCGCTGGCCTGTTGCCTCAAGAATGTGGCCACGAGTATCCAATGCGGCGGAATATTCCGGAGCGAGAGCCAGGGATTTTTCCACGTCAGCAAGTGCTTGTGCCTGTTGCCCGAGTTTATAATAAGCCCAAGCACGACCATTCCATGCCGTAGAGTCGTTGACGCCGTTATCTATAGCGTCTGTGTAGTCTTCAATTGATTTCTGATATTGGCTCATGTTCGTGAAAGCTTCCGCTCTCAAGAGACGAGCTCGGGTCGATTGAGGTTCCAGCAGCAGCGCCTGATCATAATCGGCAATGGCATTTTCGTATTGCGCGCGGGTCGCTAGGAGCGATCCTCGATCAAGATGGACGCCAGCAATGCTGCCATCGAGTTCGATGGAGCGATTATAGTCTTCCAACGCTTCATCCATTTTTCCCAAGAGGCCGAAGACTGTTGCTCGCATCTGGAATTCGTCTGCATCGGTTGGCTCAAGCGTGATGATTTCGTTGTAATCAGATTTTGCATCTTCAGGATTGCCGAGTTGCTCCTGGGTCGCTGCCCTAAAATAATGGACAGGGATCCTGGGCTCGAACCTTTGCACCAGCGTGTCGTACACCCTCAGTGCCTCGTCGTAGCGCGCCAGCATATAAAGGCTGGATGCTTTGAAATAAAGCGCTTCAAAAGTGGGGTCGATGGAGACGGCGGCGTCCAAATCCGTCAAGGCTGCGTTCCAGTCCTTGCGGGAATAACTCTGGTTGGCGCGGGCGAGAAGAGACGCAGCATCGTTCGGCGATTTNCGGATCATCTCATCCAGTTCCACTGCCCGCCGGGCCGCAAGGCGAGCGTCGTAGGCGGGGCGATCCTTCACGGCCAGATAGGTGGCCCATGCTCCCTGGGAGAGGCTGACGGCAAGAAATGCACCGACGAGCGCCATGCAGGTCAAGGATGCCTTCGAGCGGAAAAANGCTGTCGTCTCGCCTTTGGCGGGGCCGATGAGCAGGCCTGCCGCGAGACCTCCCAGCAAACCGCCAAAATGTCCGGCGTTGCTGATGCTGTCGGAAAGCGTAAGGCCAAATGCGAAATTGGCCGCGACCCAGAGCGCTTCCGCCTTGACCGGTGCCCAGCGCGCGGGATCGTCACTGCTGATACCGTAGGCGACCATGGCGCCATATAGGCCGACAACGCCGCCTGATGCACCCAGAGAATAGACCTCGCCTGTTGCCGCTGACAGCAGGCTGCCTGCGATGCCAGCGGCAGTGTAGATGACGAAACCCTTGGCCTTGCCATATTGCCGTGTGACGACAGGGAAAAATGCGAACAGGCACATGGCGTTGAGGCCGATGTGCACGATATCCGCATGGAGATAGGTCGAGGTTATCAGCGACCAGATATCGAGCTGGCGCAGGGGCAGGCTGCCGCCAATGCCCATGTCAATGAGCGTTTCCAGCGACGGTTCAAACAGAAATTTGATCCATGGCTCCGTGGGCGGTGCCGCGACCATGCTGAAGGCTGCCGACAGGAGATAGATGGCGGTACATACGCAGACCACTGATAGAGCGAGGTCATCGACGGGCTTTCGAAGCAGGCGCATGGCAATTCTCAACTCTGGCAAGAACTTTCAATATCGATATACCATTAGTGAAAGTTTTCGGGCTCGACAATATGCGTCAGCGCGTTTCGGGAAAGGCGTTTCGGGCCGCGCCGTTCACTTTGGTTTNGGCAATGTCGATACTTTATGTGGGCGCGTCGCAAANTGGACATTGCAGTCGGTATTGATTTGTCATGTGTATGATGGTGCCGGAATAATCGAGCCGGTTTTCTCAGGAGTGGTTCGCCAATGCGCAAATATTCGGTTTTCGCCGTCGCTCGCGAGGCTTTGCGTGGGCACAAGGGCTGGGATGCGCAGTGGGCTTCTCCCGAACCGCGCAAGGACTATGACGTCATCATTATCGGTGGTGGCGGGCATGGGCTGGGTGCGGCCTATTATCTTGCCAAGGAACACGGCATTACCAACATTGCGGTGCTGGAAAAGGGCTGGATCGGCGGCGGGAACAGCGGGCGCAACACCACCATCATCCGCTCCAACTATCTCTATGAAGAGAGCATGGACATTTACGAGCATTCCCTGAAGCTGTGGGAAGGCCTGAGCCAGGATCTCAACTACAATGTGATGTATTCGGCGCGTGGCGTGATGATGCTGTCGCACAACGTGCATGACCAGCAGAGCTTCAAGCGCCATATCAATGCCAACAGGCTCTACGGCATTGACAATGAATGGCTGACGCCCGAACAGGCCAAGGCCTACTGTCCGCCGCTCGATATTTCCGCCAATGCGCGTTACGCCATCAATGGTGCAGCGCTTCAGCGCCGGGGCGGCACGGCGCGGCATGATGCGGTGAACTGGGGTTATGCGCGCGCGGCATCCGATCGCGGCGTTCACGTGATCCAGAACTGTGAAGTGACCGCCATCAGGCGCGGACCTGACGGTGCGGTGACGGGCGTGGAGACCAATCGCGGCTTTATCGGCGCCAAGAAGATCGGCGTTTCGGCTGCGGGGCATTCGTCTGTCGTCATGAAGATGGCGGATGTGCGGGTGCCGCTTGCCTCCAACCCGTTGCAGGCGCTGGTATCGGAGCCGTTGAAGCCGATTTTCCCTTGCGTTGTCATGTCCAATACGGTGCATGCCTATATTTCGCAATCCGACAAGGGTGAGCTGGTGATTGGTGCTGGCACGGACCAATACAATTCCTATTCCCAGACCGGTGGTTTGCAGATCATCACCCACACGCTGGATGCGATCTGCGAGCTGTTCCCAATGTTCCGCCGGGTGAAGATGATGCGCCAATGGGGCGGCATTACCGATAACACGCCTGACAGGTCCGCCATCCAGAGCGTGACGCCGGTGCCGAACCTTTTCGTCAATTGTGGCTGGGGCACGGGCGGTTTCAAGGCAACGCCGGGGTCTGCGCATCTGTTTGCGCATCTGATCGCGCGCGGTGAGCCGCACAAGCTGGCGGAAGGCCTCAATCTGGAGCGGTTCCGTTCTGGACGGCTGATCGATGAGGCGGCGGCGGCGGCGGTGGCGCATTGATGATGGCAACCGTTCTTCTGAGCGCAGCGTTGGGATCGTCACCTTTGACGGTCAACAGCATTGTGCCGGAGGCGGGGGATTTTCGCGTGCAGACGATCCGCAAGGCGCAAGGGGAGGCCGACTGGCCGTTTACGGCTGACGAAGGTTACCTGATGTGTGCGCCGAGCATGGGCCAGAAGCTGGTTTATTTCGTGCCGCAAAATGCCGAGGGTGAGAACGAATATCCGATCAACATCGACACCAATTTCATGGCGATGGCGATCATCAATGTCGGCCGGGGCGATGCGTTCAGAGCCTACGCCAATTATGAAGACCTGATAAAAAGGTTGTCTCCCTATGTGACGATGGGAAAGCGCCTGTGTGACCAACCCGCCGGAACGGTGATTCCGGAAAGCTCTCTTTAGGTGAAACGACGATGTTATTGATCCGCTGCCCATATTGTGAAGAAGAGCGCTCCGAACTGGAATTCCGCTGGGCGGGAGAGGCGCATATTGCGCGGCCCGAAAACATCTCTGCCATTTCGGACGAGGAATTCGCTGAATATTTCTTCATGCGCGACAATGACAAGGGCATCGTGTTCGAGCGCTGGCGGCATATCCACGGCTGTGGACGGTTCTTCAATGCGGCGCGCCATTCCGTGACCGACAAGATCCACCTGACGTACAAGGCGGGCGAGCCGAAGCCGGACGAGGCCACGGTTCTGGCCGGACATGAAGGAGCAGCCCGATGAGCGGCGCGTATCGCATCAAAGGCGCTGGTCGCCTGACGCCTGCGCGCACTGCGCGCTTTACCTTCGACGGCAAGATCCACACGGCTTTGCAGGGAGACACGGTTGCCTCTGCGCTGCTGGCCGATGGCGTGCATCTGATTGGCCGTTCGTTCAAATATCACCGTCCGCGCGGGTTTCTCTCCGCCGGGCCGGAAGAACCGAATGCGCTGATCGATGTGTCCAGAGACAGCAGCCGCAAGCAGCCGAACGTGCGCGCCACGGTGCAGGAAGTGTTCGATGGGGCGATCGTGTCTTCGCAGAACCGATTCCCGTCACTGTCCTTCGATGTTGGCGCGGTCAACGACTTCTTTTCGCCGATGTTCGTGGCGGGCTTCTACTACAAGACCTTCATGTGGCCGAAGGCCGCGTGGGACAAGCTGTATGAGCCGATCATTCGCCGTGCAGCTGGTCTGGGTAATGCGCCGAAGGAAGGCGACAGCGACCATTATGCCAGCCGTTACGCCCATTGCGACCTGCTGGTGGCAGGCGGCGGTGTGGCCGGTCTGACGGCAGCACTTGCTGCGGCCAAGACGGGCGCGAAGGTTATTCTGGCCGATGAGAACCCGGAGGTTGGCGGTGCGCTTCGCTTCGATACCGGCACAACCATCGACGGTATCAACGGCTACGACTGGGCGCAGAGGACTTTGGCCGAACTGAAAGCCATGCCCAATGTGCAGGTGCTGACGCGCACGACCGTCTTCGGTTATTACAACCACAATTTCATAGCGCTGGCCGAGCGCGTGACCGACCACCTTGCGACGCCGGGACATGAGCCGCGTGAGCGGCTATGGCAGGTGCGGGCGAAGAAGGTGGTGATGGCGACGGGTGCTATCGAGCGGCACATGGTGTTTGCAANCAACGACCGCCCCGGCATCATGCTGGCCTCTGCGGCTCGCACCTATCTCAACCAGTACGGCGTGGCCGTGGGCCACAATGTGGGTGTCTACACCGCTCATGATTCTGCTTATGAGACCGCATTCGATCTGAAACGGGCAGGGGTGGCGATTGCCGCCATAATCGATTGCCGTGAAANCCCGAATGCGAAGCTTCTGGACGAAGCGCGGGCGCTGGGCATCGAGGTGCTGGCGGGCCACAGTGTGTATGATACGGCTGGTCGTCTGCGGGTCTCCTCCATCACCGTCGGTCGCAATGGCGGGTCTTCGAAGCGCAAGATCAAGGTCGATGCGCTTATCGTTTCCGCAGGCTGGACGCCATCCGTGCATCTCTTCTCGCAATCGCGCGGCAAGCTGAAATATGATGCGGAAANCCAGCGTTTTCTGCCGGATGTACATGTGCAGAATTGCATCTCCATCGGTGCCTGCAACGGCACGGATGATCTGAACGCCCTGATTGCCGAGGCCGCATCTGCGGGTGGTGGTAAGGCAGAGTTTTCCGCCAGCAACGCGCATGTGTGGACCGGCGGCATGATTGGTGCGGCGGAAGGGGCGGGCGAAGGCGACAACGTCAAAGCCTTCATCGATTTCCAGCACGATGTCTGCGCCAAGGATATCCGCCTTGCGGTGCGCGAGGGCATGCATTCCATCGAGCATATCAAGCGCTTCACGACCAACGGCATGGCGTCCGATCAGGGCAAGATGTCCAACATGCATGGTCTGGCCATCGCATCCGAAGCGCTGGGGCGCGATTTGCCCAAGGTGGGGCTGACGACATTTCGTGCGCCCTACACGCCGGTGACTTTCGGCACGCTGGTGGGCCATTCGCGTGGGAAGCTGTTCGACCCCGCCCGCAAGACGCCGATGCATGCGCTGGAAGAGGCCGCCGGTGCCGCCTTTGAAGACGTGGGCAACTGGAAGCGTGCGTGGTTCTATCCGCGTGGCGGGGAAGACATGCACCAGNCGGTGAACCGCGAATGCAAAACGGTGCGCGAGACGGTGGGCGTGTTCGACGCCTCCACGCTCGGCAAGATCGAGGTGGTCGGCCCGGATGCGGCCAAGTTCCTCAACCTGCTCTACACGAATGCCTGGGACACGCTGAAGCCCGGCCGCTGCCGCTACGGCATCATGACCCGCGAAGACGGCTTCGTTTACGATGACGGTGTGGTTGGGCGTCTGGCCGAGGACCGTTTCCATGTGACGACGACAACAGGCGGTGCGCCGCGTGTGTTGCAGCACATGGAAGACTATCTCCAGACCGAATTCCCGGACCTGAATGTCTGGCTGACATCCGCTACCGAACAATGGGCGGTGATTGCGGTGCAGGGNCCGAAGGCGCGTGAGGTGATCGCGCCACTGGTGGATGGTATCGATCTTTCGCCCGACGCCTTCCCGCATATGGCGATTTCCGAAGGTACGATCTGTGGTGTGCCGACGCGACTGTTCCGCGTGTCCTTTACCGGCGAACTCGGCTTCGAAATCAACGTGCCAGCCGATTTCGGTCCGGCGGTTTGGAAGACGATTGCGGAGCGCGCCGAGGCCGTTGGCGGTTGCCTCTATGGCACCGAGACCATGCATATTCTACGCGCCGAAAAGGGCTATATCATCGTCGGGCAAGATACGGACGGCACGGTAACGCCTGACGATGCGGGACTTGGTTGGGCGGTGTCCAAGAAGAAGACCGATTTCGTCGGTATTCGCGGTTTGCAACGCCCGGACCTCAAGCGCGAGGGCCGCAAGCAACTGGTTGGTCTGCTGCCGAAAANTCCGCATGATGTGCCGGAAGAGGGCGGGCAGATCGTTGTCGATCCGAACCAGCCGAAGCCGATGACGATGCTGGGCCATGTGACATCATCCTACTGGTCCGAAAATCTCGGCCGTTCCATCGCCTTCGGGCTGGTGGCCGGTGGCCGGGCGCGGATGGGTGAAACGCTCTACATTCCACTGGCCGACAAGACGATTGCAGTTGAGGTGACGGACATGGTGTTCTTCGACAAGGAAGGAGGCCGCATCAATGGCTGATATCGCAATGGCAAACCGCACTTTGGTTCTGGAGGGCGCGCGCGCCGGTTCCGCAACCGTCTCCATCAAGATGGCGGCACCCGCTTACCGACTGGCGCTGCGCGCCAAGGCGGATGCTGTCAGCGAGCTTTCGCAGGCACTGGACATCAGCATGCCGCAGGCCCCCAAGACGTCCACAACCTCAGCTTTGCGTGCCGCACTTTGGCTGGGCCCGGACGAATGGCTGGTGATCGACCAGGGCGAAAGCAACCTGCTCGACGCCTGCGCCACCGTCTCCGCCCCCCACTCCGCCACCGACGTCTCCCACCGCAACACGGCCATCACCGTGTCCGGCGAAGGCGCGGAGGCCACGCTGAACGCTGGCTGCCCGCAGGACTTGTCACTTGGTGTGTTCCCGGTCGGAGCCTGCTCGCGCACGGTATTAGGCAAGGCGGAAGTGGTGATCTTGCGCG
This sequence comes from Agrobacterium bohemicum, assembly GCF_002896715.1. Lineage (GTDB taxonomy): Bacteria > Pseudomonadota > Alphaproteobacteria > Rhizobiales > Rhizobiaceae > Agrobacterium > Agrobacterium bohemicum. Next base: position 673,309 of record NZ_PGEL01000028.1, on the reverse strand, counting down.
TGGCGGAAGACACGTTTCGGGTGGAATGCTGGCGCTCGTTTGCGGACTATGTGTTCGGGTTGCTGGAAGAGGGCGCGCGGGATGCGGGGGCTTCGCAAGACTGAGGCTGTCGCGCATGCCACAGCCACTCTTGTGTGTCCGTTAGTTTCTTGATCCAAGTGCCAAGCGGCATGCGAGGCCTGTAAAAACTGTCGCCAGCAGATATTGCGGCAGCTTGGGAAAACGGCTGACTGCGGACAGACGATTGCGGATGCTCGTACCCAGAATAATTACGGCGCCATTTACCAGAAAACCGATGCCGTTCAAAATACTGGCGAGCAGGAGCATCTGAACCAGCAGGGAGCTGCCATTCGGATCGATGAATTGCGGGAAAAGCGCCAGCACGAACAGTGCCATTTTCGGGTTCAGCAGATTGGTCGCTAACCCTTCCGTGAAGATTCGTTTGGTCGAAAGTTTTTNGAGACCTGCCGATGGCGCGAAGGCTGAGCTTTTTGCACGAAGGGTCTTGTATGCGAGATATAGCAGGTAGGCGCAGCCCGCCCATCGCACGATCTCATAAGCGACGGGAACAGTCAGAAAAAGCTGAGACAGACCGAGTGCCGCTGCATGCGCGTGGCAATACGTGCCGACGGCTATTCCCGCATATGTCAGAAAACCGGCGGACCGGCCTTGGCTGACACTGCGAGAGGCAATCAACAACATATCGGGACCGGGCGTCGCTGTCAGAACGAGTGCTGCGGCGGAAAAAAGCATGAGAGTGGAAAAGTCCGGCATATGATTTCCTTTTGAAATGGGAGCCGGAATTTCGATGTATCACTGTTGCGGCGGATTGCAACTATGCTTGGCGACACTGCGATCTTTTGCGTATGGCGGAATGTAGGTGACATTTCCCTCTTCCGTCATCTCGGCCTTGAGCCGGGATCCAGTCAGGCCAAGTCCTTGAGCTGAAAGAGTCTTTTGACCTGACGGACATCAGGTCGCTGGACCCTTGCTCAGGGCCGGGGTGACGGAGTGGGGGCGTGTGACGCCTGTTACGCCTGTTACGCCGCCTTCTCCTGCATCTTCATGAAGCTGATCGTCGCCAGCCACAACAACACGCCGATGAACAGCAGCACACCAGCGATGGAATATTGCACCATATCTCGCCCTGTCCATGGTCCGACGAGGAAGAAGCAACTGACGGCGCCGATGATGGGCAGGATGGTGGGGGTACGGAAGTGTTTGTGCTCGACCTTGTCCTTTCGCAGCACCAGTACGGCAACGTTGACGATGGTGAAGACGCCAAGCAGGAGCAGCGCTGTGGTGCCGCCGAGGGCCGGGACGCCGCCTGCAAAGGCGATGAGGCCGATGGCGATGATCGAGGTGAAGACGATGGCGATATAGGGTGTCTGGCGGGCCTTGTGGACCTTGCCGAGTGCGGGGGGCAGGACGCCTTCGCGGCTCATGCCATAGATCAGGCGGCTGGCCATCATCATGTTGATGAGGGCGGAATTGGCCACCGCGAACATGGTGATGATGCCGAAAATGCCGATGGGAAAGTTGGGTGCGCCAGCGGCCACCACTTTCAGCAAGGGCGTTTCGCCTTCGCCAAGATCTGCTGCCGGAACCAGCGTTATAGCGGAAATGGCGACGAGAACATAGATGACGCCGGTGATCGCGAGGCCGCCGAGTAGCACCTTGGGGAAGATGCGGGCTGGCTGCTTGCATTCCTCGGCCATATTGACCGAATCCTCGAAGCCGACCATGGCGAAGAAAGCGAGCGTCGTTGCGGCGACCACGGACCAGATGACGCCATGTTCGCCCGCAGGCTCGAATGTCCAGACGCGGGAAACGTCGCCCTGTCCATTGCCGATGGCCCAAAAGCCTATGCCGATGATGATCAAGAGGCCGGTCAGTTCAACGATGGTCAGCACCACATTCATCTTCACGCTTTCGCCTACGCCGCGAAAATTGATGAGCGCAATTGCGACAATGAAGGCGATGGCGACACCGGTGACGCCGAAGGCACCGAAGTCAAACCCGGTGACGGTGGTGAAGTTGGCGGCAAAGGCCCGTGACGCCGTGGAGGCGGATGTAACGCCCGACGACATGACCGTGAAGGCGACGAGGAAAGTGATGAAATGCACGCCGAAGGCCTTGTGCGTGTAAAGCGCTGCCCCTGCGGCTTTCGGATATTTGGTGACCAGTTCCAGATAGGAACAGGCGGTCAGAAGCGCGACACCGAAGGCGATGAGGAATGGTAGCCAGACGACACCGCCGACCTCCGCCGCGACCTGTCCGGTCAACGCGTAAATGCCGGTGCCGAGAATATCTCCCACGATAAACAGAAGCAGCAGCCCCGGCCCGATGACGCGTTTGAGCTCAGTTTTCGGCTCTGCGGAATCGTCCGGTTGCGTGATATTTTGTGCCATTGAATTGTCCCCCNTCAAGGCGTGTAGCCTTCAACGCGTATAGCGGGGACAGGTTCCGGCCAGTCAGGAAGAAAACGTTGTGCGCAATGGATGTTCGCTAGCGGGACCGTGAGGGCGAACGCAACACGATGCTGCGCGCGTCACACGTCTTCCGGCCGATCCTCGGGGTTAAACTGACTGATGGTTGTCCACCGCGCTGTCAAAGCTGGTTTCTTTTCGTCTTCGATTTCCACCGTCACATCATAGGTGTTCATCAGCATGGCACCGCCGCGGAAGCGGGCTTCGGCGAGTGTGAAGTGGCCGCGGATGCGCGCGCCGCTTTTGACGGGGGCGACGAAGTGGAGTTTGTCGAAGCCGTAATTGATGCCCATCGTTTGTTCGCGGATTTTCGGCAGGGCGCTGTAGTTCATGGCCGAGAGCAGGGACAGCGTGAGGAAGCCGTGGGCGATGGTGCCGCCGAAGGGGCTTTCGTTCCTGGCGCGTTCGGGATCTGTGTGGATGAACTGGTCGTCGAGCGTGGCCTTGGCGAAGGCGTCGATCATCGCTTGATCGACGGTGATCCAGTCCGATACTCCGACTTCGGAGCCGACTAGGTCTTTAACGTCAGCCAGAGAGATTTCTTTGGGCATGGTTCCTCGCGAAGACATGGCATTTGAACGCTTTGACGTGCCGAACTCTACAGGGGCGGGCCTAAAGAACAATGGCCTTTTTGCAATGCAGCATTCAAGGCCGCAGATAGAAGACGACTGAGCGGGCAGGCAGGTGGGCGGGATTTCCGAAATTCGTGCCGATAGCCTGCCAACCTTCGCCGGGCAGTGAAAACGGCACGACCGCGTGGGTCCGGTTGAACAGAATGGCAAGCCGGACAGGGTCATCGGTCAGGCTGTCATGGGTTTNGACGAGAACGGAGAGCGGCGTGCCTTCCGGCTTTTCCCAGTCCGTCGCGTTCATCGGCTCTCCCGATGGTGACAGCCAGGAGACGTCATCGGTATGGGGCGAAANGAAATTCATGTCGCTGAAAGCGCTGAAGCGCCTGCGCAGATTGGACAGGAAAGCCGTATGTTCGATCAGTTCCGGCGAAAGCGCTGACCAATCGACCCATGTGATCTCGTTATCCTGACAATAGGCATTGTTGTTGCCTTGCTGGCTGCGACCACCCTCATCGCCTGCCGTCAGCATGATGGTTCCGCGCGTGGCAAATAGCGTGGAGAGCATCGACTTGACGTCGTTGATGCGGGCGGCATGGATGGCTGGATCGTTGGTCAGCCCCTCGACGCCGTTGTTCCAGGAATGGTTTTCATTGTGGCCATCGCGGTTGTCTTCGCCATTGGCCTCGTTGTGTTTGTGGGCGTGGGACACGAGATCGAACAGGGTGAAACCATCATGTGCGGCGAGGAAATTAACGCTGCGGGTTTCGGTTCTGTCGTGGCGGGAGAAGATGGGCGAGGAGCCGGCGAGCGCATCGGCCAGCGCGCCGGTCGTAGCGTCATCGCCACGCCAGTAACGGCGCAGATCATCGCGGGCGCGGTCGTTCCATTCGAGGAAATTGTGGGGGAAATTGCCGAGCTGATAGCCGCCGGGGCCTATATCCCAGGGCTCTGCGATCAACACCCGATCATGCAACAAAGGGTCGGTTTGCATGGCGGTCAGTGTTTCGCTGGCGCTATCAAAACCATCTGCCGTGCGGCCAAGAATGGGGGCGAGATCGAAGCGGAAGCCGTCTATGCCCGCATGCGCCACGAAGTGCCGGAGGGTGTCGAGAACAAGCTGGCGGACGTAAGGGTGGTCGCAGGCGACGGTATTCCCGGTGCCGGTGTCGTTGACCAGCGTGCCGGGATCATTTGGCATATGGCGGTAATAGGTGAGGTTATCCAGCCCGCGCAGAGACAGCGTCGAACCGAAGCGGTCACTTTCGCCGGTGTGGTTGAAGACGAGATCGAGGATGACGCCGATGCCCGCTTCATGCAGCGCTGCGACCGTGTTTCGTAACTCGTCCACGCCACCGGGGCAGAGGCGCGGGTCCAGGGCCATGAAACCAACGGGGTTGTAGCCCCAACCATTGGTGAGGCCGAGCGGTGGAAGATGCCGCTCATCGATCCATGCGGTGATGGGCATCAGCTCGATGGCATCGACGCCGATGTGTTTGAGGTGGGCGATGACGGCGGGGTGGGCGAGTGCGGCGACCGTTCCCTTGATGGCTTCAGGCACATCAGGGTGGAGCATGGTGAAGGGCTTGACGGCGACTTCGTAGATAAGGCCGCCCGGTGCAAAATGGGGTGGCTGGCGTTTAACCGGCTGATGCTGCGAGACGATGGACTTCGGCATGATGTATGCCGTGTCGGTTCCGAAGGTGAAGAGTGCGGCGTCATGCGTGAAGGGTCGGTCGATCTGTGTGGCGTAGGGGTCGAGCAGGAGTTTTGACGGGTCGAACCACAGGCCGTGGTCTGGTGCGTAGACGCCATCCGCTCGGAAGCCATAGCGGGTGCTGATGGGCGCGTTGGTGGTGAGGCGGTGTATGTCGTCAGCTCCGCGCTGCATGGGCAGGCGGGCGGTTTGGGTGGTGCCGGTGGGGTCGAAGAGGCAGAGGTCGATGTGTGAGGCGTGGCGGGAGTAGACGGAGAATGCCGTGCCGTTTGCCGCGAGGATGGCGCCGAGTGGAGGAACGGTGGGGCTTGGCATGGGGTTTCCGTTCGTTGGGGTTGCGGGTGGGGCCTGTCCCTCTGTCCTGCCGGACATCTTCCCCACAAGGGGGAGATTAGCTGGGCGCGCTGACAACACTTAAATCTCGACAGTAAATATGGCCGAAAGGTTGCCACGAGTCGATCTCCACCTGAGGGGAAGATGCCCGGCAGGGCAGAGGGGGGGNTAAAACCCCACTCACTGCCCTAGCCGAAACTGGTTAGGTAATAACCGTCGGAGCATCACGCCCCGTTTGCTTCTTGATGCCCGCAATCGCATCAGCCGCCGAAATCAGATCAGCCAGAGCCTCTTGCGTTTCAATATTATGGCGGGATGCATCCGCCTCGTAGCGCTCCACGTAAAGCCGAAGCGTCGCGCCCGACGTACCGGTACCCGATAGGCGGATGACGATGCGCGAGCCACCTTCGAAGAGGATGCGGATGCCCTGGTTCTTGCTGACGGACTGGTCGACCGGGTCGTTATAGGCGAAGTCGTCGGCAGCCTTGACCTTCAGTGCGCCGTAAGTCGTGCCGGGCAGGGTGGCCAGCTTTTCACGCAGAATGGAGACCAGCGTGTTGGCGGCGTCACTGTCGACTTCTTCATAGTCATGGCGCGAATAATAATTGCGGCCGTATTCGGCCCAATGCTGGGTGACGATGTCCTTGACGCTTTCCTTGCGGGCGGCGACGATGTTCAGCCAGAAGAGCACGGCCCAGAGGCCATCCTTTTCGCGAACATGGTTGGAGCCGGTGCCGAAGCTCTCTTCGCCGCAAACGGTGACTTTGCCAGCGTCCAGCAGGTTGCCGAAGAACTTCCAGCCTGTCGGTGTTTCGTACATGCCGATGCCGAGCTTTTCGGCCACACGGTCTGCCGCTGCACTTGTGGGCATGGAGCGGGCGATCCCGGAAATGCCGGACGCGTAGCCGGGTGCAAGCTTCGCATTGGCGGCGATGATGGCAAGGCTGTCGGACGGGGTGACGAACATGCCCTTGCCGACCACCATGTTGCGGTCACCATCGCCATCTGACGCGGCGCCGAAATCCGGACCGTCAGCGCTCATCACCGCGTCATACATGTCCTTGGCATGGACGAGGTTCGGGTCCGGGTGGTGGCCGCCGAAATCTGGCAGCGGAACGGAATTCCACACGGAACCAGCGGGCGCGCCGAGGCGCTTTTCGATGATTTCGACGGCGTAAGGGCCGGTGACGGCGCTCATGCTATCGACTACCACCTTGAAGCCGCCTGCAATCAGATCGCGGATGGCGGCGAAATCGAACAGCTCTTCCATCATTGCGGCGTAGTCGGCGACAGGATCGATCACTTCGACCACCATGCCGTCAACATCAGCTTTTCCAATCATGTCGAGGTCGACATCGGCTGCGTCGGAAATGCGGTAGGTCTCGATCGACTTTGTGCGGTCGAAAATCGCATCGGTGATCTTTTCAGGCGCGGGGCCGCCATTGCCGATGTTGTATTTGATGCCGAAGTCTTCGTTGGGGCCGCCGGGATTGTGGCTGGCGGACAGAACGATGCCACCGAAGGCCTTGTATTTGCGAATGATGTGGGATGCGGCAGGTGTGGACAGAATGCCGCCCTGGCCGACCAGAACCTTACCGAAACCGGATGCCGCGGCCATTTTGATGGTCTTTNGAATGACGTCGCGGTTGTAATAACGACCGTCGCCGCCGATCACCAGCGTCTGTCCGGCAAAACCTTCCAGGCTGTCAAAAATCGACTGAATGAAGTTTTCCGCGTAGTTTTCCTGCGCAAAGACAGGCACTTTCTTGCGCAGGCCGGATGTGCCGGGCTTCTGGTCCTGAAATGGCTTGGTTTTGATCGTGTTGATCGTCATTTATTGGCCTTTCGAAATAAGTCGGGCGTAAAGAGCGGCGTAAAGACCTGCACTTTTCTCCCAGGAAACGTCCGATTTCATGCCCTGCTTCTGCATCTGCGTCCACAGTTTCTGGTCGTGATAATAGCGCACGGTGCGGCGAATGGCCTGGCGCAAACCTTCCGCCGTGATGGAGGAAAACTGCACGCCCGTCGCCACCTTGGCGGCGATGGCCGCATGGTTGGCATCGATAACGGTATCATTGAGGCCGCCGTTGCGCGCGACCACCGGGATGCAGCCGTACCGCAAGGCGTAAAGCTGTGTCAGGCCGCAAGGCTCGAAACGGGACGGAACGATGATGGCATCACAGCCAGCCTGCATGAGGTGCGACAGCGGCTCGTTATAACCGATGGCGACACCCACCCGGCCCGGATGGCGCGAGGCGGCGGCCAGAAGCGCGCCTTCCAGCCCGATTTCGCCGGCACCCAGCACGACCAGCCTGCCGCCTGCCGCCACGATATCGTCCACGACCTCGGCGACGAGGTCGATGCCCTTTNGCCATGTCAGACGGGAAATGACGCAAANCAGCGGGCCACTATCCTGATCGATACGGTAATGGCTGGCCACCCGCGCCTTGTTGAGGGTGCGCAGTTTGAGATTTGCCGCCGAATAATTGTCGTGGATCAGATGATCGGTGGCGGGNTTCCAGACATCGGCGTCGATGCCGTTGACGATGCCGTGCATGACATGGGCGCGGCTGCGAATAACGCCGTCGAGACCCATGCCGAATTCCGGCGTCAGTATTTCCTGGGCGTAGGACGGGCTGACCGTGCTGATGACGGTCGATGTCTGGATACCGCCCTTCAGGAAGCTGATATCATTGTAATATTCGATGCTTTCGGTGTTGAAAGCATGGGCAGGCAGGCCAAGCTGGCTGAAAATATTGGCACCGAACTGACCTTGGAACGCGATGTTGTGGATGGTCAGAATGCTGGGGATTTCTGGCGTTTCGGCATAGCGCATATAGACCGGGGCCATGGCGGCCTGCCAGTCATGGGCATGCATCAGGTCCGGCTGCCAGCCTTGCAACTTACCTGCTGCGATTTCTGCAGCGGCAAGGGACAAGGCGGCGAAGCGCTTCCAGTTGTCGGCGAAATCTTTGCCGGTGGAATCGAGGTAAGGGCCAGCCGGACGGTCGTAATAGGCGGGGGCATCCAGAATGAGCAGGTCCAGCCCCTCGTGATGCGCCTCGAGAATATCGGCATGTTCGCCCAGAAGACCCGGCAATTCGGCAATCTTCACCGCACCCTCGACCGCCGCTTTGACAGCCGGGTAACCGGGAATCAGCGTGCGGNTGGTGACCCCGTGAGCCTTGAGAGCGATGGGAAGCGCGCCGGCGACGTCGGCGAGCCCTCCGGTTTTGATGAGTGGATAGACTTCGGACGCAACCGAAAGAACATTCATGAGGTCTATAGATCCAGCTTGTCAATCATCGATTGGGTTATCAGGCAAATACCGCTGTCTGTACGGCGGAAACGTTTTGCATCCAGGTCATGGTCTTCTCCAACAACAAGCCCTTCCGGAATGACGACGCCATGGTCGATCACGACATTGCTGAGTTGGGCGTGGCGTCCGATTTTCACACTCGGCAGCACTACGGCATTCTCAAGGCGTGAGTATGAATTGGCTCTGACGCCGGTAAACAGCAGGCTGCGATTGAGCGACGAGCCGGAGATGATGCAGTCACCCGCTACAACGGATGAAGTGGCCGAGCCACGGCGGTTCTCATCGTCATGCACGAATTTGGCAGGCGGCAGAATTTCCGCATAGGTCCAGATCGGCCAGGACTTGTCGTAGATGTCGAGGTCGGGAACGATGTCGGTGAGGTCGATATTGGCCTGCCAATAGGCATCGATGGTGCCGACATCGCGCCAGTATGGACCGTTTTCGAAATCGGAGCGCACGCAGGACGAGGCGAAACGGTGTGCTACGGCCTTACCATGCTGCACGATATGGGGAATGATATCCTTGCCGAAGTCACGGCTGGAATTCGGGTCGGCAGCATCGCGGCGCAGGCATTCCATCAGGAACTTCGTGTGGAACACGTAGATACCCATGGACGCCAGGGCGAAATCAGGATTGCCGGGAATGCCTGGTGGGTCGGCAGGCTTTTCGATGAAATCGATGATTTCATCCTTCTCGTTGACGTGCATGACGCCGAAACCGACGGCTTCCATGCGCGGCACTTCAAGGCAGCCGATGGTCACATCCGCGCCGGAATCCACATGCTGTTGCAGCATGTATTCATAGTCCATCTTGTAGATGTGGTCACCCGCCAGAATGACCATATATTCCGGGCCGTGGGACTCGATAATGTCGATGTTCTGATAGACCGCGTCGGCGGTGCCTTCATACCATTGCGTTTCGGATACACGCTGGGAGGCGGGCAGAATATCGAAGCTTTCGTTACGTTCCGGGCGGAAGAAGTCCCAACCGCGCTGCAGGTGACGGATGAGCGAGTGAGCCTTGTACTGCGTGGCGACACCGATGCGGCGAATGCCTGAGTTCAGCGCGTTGGACAGGGCGAAATCGATGATGCGCGCCTTGCCGCCGAAATAGACGGCAGGTTTTGCGCGTCTGTCTGTCAGTTCCTTCAGGCGGCTGCCACGTCCACCGGCCAGAACATAGGCCATCGCATCGCGTGCCAGCGGCTGAATTCTTTTCTCACTCATAGCAATCCTCCCATAAAATTCCCGTATGTTTTTNAGACGTCGATGCTCTTAGCTCTCCAGCTCGAGCATGATGACCGCCAGTGGCGGCAAGGTTAGTGTTGCGCCAATCTGGCCCCCTGCATCCACAGCCTGAACGCGCCCGCCATTGCCCTTGCCGGTGCCGCCGTAAATCTCGGCATCGGTGTTGAGAACTTCGCGCCAGCGACCGGCAGTCGGCAACGGCACATAGAAATTCTCCCGGTAGACAGGCGTCAGATTGCTGATGACAGCCACCGGCTTTTCACCCGGTGCCAAGCGAAGCCATGCAAAANCGGAGTTTTCATGGTCATCGGCGGAAAGCCACTGGAAGCCTTCCGGTTCACAATCGCGCGCATGCAGCGCGGCTTTCGAGCGGTACATGAAGTTGAGGTCGCGCACGAGGCGGCGCATGCCCTCATGCATATGATATTGCAGCAGGTTCCAGTCCAGCGAGGACTTCTCGCTCCACTCGCTCCATTGAGCGAATTCCTGGCCCATGAACAGCAGCTTCTTGCCGGGATAACCCCACATGAAGGCGTAATAGGCGCGCAGATTGGCGAATTTCTGCCAGTCGTCGCCCGGCATCTTGGCAATCATCGAGCCCTTGCCGTGCACCACTTCATCATGGGAAATCGGCAGAACGAAGTTCTCGCTGAAGGCATAGAGCAGGCCGAAGCTGAGTTCCTGATGGTGGAATTTGCGATGCACCGGCTCGCGCTGGAAATAGCTCAGCGTGTCATGCATGAAGCCCATGTTCCATTTGAAGCCGAAGCCAAGACCGCCTTCATGCACCGGCTGCGAGACCTTCGGCCACGAGGTGGATTCCTCGGCAATGGTCATGACGCCGGGGTGGTTTCCGTAAATCAGCGTGTTCATCTGCTGGAGGAAACGCACGGATTCCAGGTTTTCGCGCCCGCCATATTCATTTGGAACCCACTCACCTTCCTTGCGGGAATAATCGAGGTAGAGCATGGACGCGACTGCATCGACGCGAAGACCATCAAGATGGAATTTTTCGGCCCAATAAAGCGCGTTGTTGATGAGGTAGGACATGACCTCGACGCGACCGAAATTGTAGATCGCGGTGTTCCAGTCCGGATGAAAGCCCTGACGCGGATCGGCATGTTCGTAAAGAGCGGTTCCGTCGAACCATTTCAGCCCGTGTTCGTCGGTCGGGAAGTGGGCTGGCACCCAATCCAGCAAANCCCCGATGCCGACCTTATGCGCGCCGTTGACGAAGCGGGCAAAGCCTTCCGGCTCGCCGAAACGGGCGGTTGGCGCGTAGAGACCAGTGGTCTGATATCCCNAGGACGGATCATAGGGATGTTCGGAAATGGGCATGAATTCGATATGGGTAAAGCCCATGTCGGCGCAGTAGGGAATGAGCCGTGCGGCCAGTTCATCCCACGTCAGAAACTCACCATTCTCATTGTGCTGCCACGAGGAGGCGTGGACTTCGTAGATGCTGATCGGCTGGCGGCGCTGGTCGATGCTGGCCCAATGTTTGCGATGCGCGTCATCGCTCCATTCCTGAACCAGTTCCGGCGTCGTGACGGAGGCGTTCTTGGGGCGCAGCTCGGCGCGGCGTGCATAAGGATCGGCCTTCAGTGGCAACAACTCGCCATGCGGGCCGATGACCTCGAACTTGTAGCTGCAACCGGAATAGACATCCGGCGCAAAGATTTCCCAGATGCCGGTGTCCTTGCGAAAGCGCATGACATGACGGCGGCCATCCCAGTTGTTGAAATCGCCGACTACCGACACACGCCGGGCGTTGGGTGCCCAGACGGCAAAATGAAAACCTTCGACGCCTTCGAGCTTCAGCGGGTGCGCGCCCATCTTGTCGAAAAGTCGCAAATGCGAGCCTTCGCGGACCAGATAATCATCCATAGGGCCGAGAACGGGACCGAAACTGTAGGGGTCGGTGACCGCCCATTCCGCATCGTCGCGAAGTGCGCGGTAGCGGATCGGCTGACGTTTGGAAAGCTGGATCGGTCCTTCGAAGAAGCCGTCGGCATCGGTGCGGGCCAGTTCACCCGCAACGGTGCCGTCCAGTGTCATGACGGTGACGTTTTCCGCACCGGGAATGAAGCACCGGGCCACAAAGCCGTCCGGGGTCTGGTGGACGCCCAGAACGGCAAAGGGNTTGGAATGCAAACCGCTCTTGATTGCCTCGATCTCAGCCTTAGCGATGGTGCCAGTCTTTTTCTCTTCGGCAGAATTGAGCGGTTTCTTCATCAGGCTCTCCAGATTTCGGACGCGTATTGCCGGATCGTTCTGTCGGACGAGAACCAGCCCATGCGCGCAGTATTGCGGACAGTTTTTTCGTACCAACTTGCCGGTTCGCTCCAGATGGCATCGACGTCACGCTGTGCCTGCGCATAAGCGTCGAAGTCTGCGGCGACCATGAACCAGTCGGTGTTATAGATGCCGTCCATCAACTCGGCGAAACGCGAGCGGTCATCGGGCGAAAACACGCCTGATGCGATGGACGAAACGGCTTGGGACAACTCGGCAGAGTTCTCGATGATGGCACGCGGGTTGTGTCCTTCGGAACGCGCCTGTGCCACTTCGGCGGCGGTCTTGCCGAAGATCACGATGTTGTCTGCGCCGACATGTTCCAGCATCTCGACGTTTGCGCCATCCAGCGTGCCGATCGTCAGCGCGCCGTTCAGGCCAAACTTCATGTTGCCGGTGCCGGATGCTTCCATCCCCGCCGTTGAAATCTGCTCCGACAAATCAGCTGCCGGAACCATGATTTCTGCAAGCGACACATTGTAATTGGGAATGAAAACCACTTTTAGAAGCCCGCGAACTGCCGGATCGTTATTGATGACGCGCGCGATATCATTGGCGAGCTTTATGATGAGCTTTGCATTGTGATAACTCGGCGCTGCTTTGCCAGCAAAGAACTTAACGCGCGGCACCCAATCCAGTTCCGGGCGCGAGCGGATTTGGTCATAAAGAGCAACGGCTTCGACAAGGTTCAAGAGCTGGCGTTTGTACTCGTGGATGCGCTTGATCTGGATGTCGAACATGGCAGATGGATCGACGCGGATGCCCATGCGCTGGGCGACCAGATTGGCAAGACGCACCTTGTTCTGGCGCTTGATTTCGGCAAATTTTNCGCGAAANCCCGCGTCCTCGGCGAAGCGATCGAGCGCGACCAGCTTTTCGGCATCGTCGAGAAATTCATCGCCGATGGATTCGCGGATGAGGTCTGTCAGGCCGGGATTGCACTGCATCAGCCAGCGGCGCGGAGTGATGCCGTTGGTCTTGTTGTTGATACGATCAGGATAGAGCGTGTGAAGGTCGGAAAACACCGTTTCCTTCATGAGTTCGGTGTGAAGTGCCGACACGCCGTTGATGGAATGCGAACCGATGAAGGCGAGATTGCCCATGCGTACGCGGCGTTCGCCACCCTCTTCGATCACCGAGATGGATCGCACCTGCTGGTCGAGCATCTTCTTTTCCTTGCGGGCATAAAGAAGTGTCTGGGCATTGATCGCGTAGATGATCTGCATGTGGCGCGGCAGCAGGCGCTCCAACAGCGGAACCGGCCAGCTTTCCAGCGCTTCGGGCAGAAGTGTGTGGTTGGTGTAGGAGAAGGTGTTGCGCGTGATCGTCCAGGATTCTTCGAAAGTCAGGCCGTGCACATCGCCCAGCAGACGCATCATTTCGGCAATGGAGATGGCCGGGTGCGTGTCGTTGAGCTGGATCGACACCTTGTCCGCAAGGTTGGTGAAGTCTGGATATTGCTGCAAGTGGCGGCGCAGAATGTCCTGAAGCGAGGCGGACGAGAAGAAATATTCCTGGCGAAGACGCAGTTCCTGGCCAGCCGGGTTGGCGTCGGCGGGGTAGAGAACACGGGTCAGCGCTTCGGCCTTGTTGCTTTCACGTAGCGCGCCGATGTGGTCACCGGCGTTGAAGGCGTCGAGCAGGATCGGGTCGATCGGCTGTGCCGACCACAGGCGCAACGTGTTGACGCGGGTACCGCGCCAGCCGACCACGGGCGTGTCGAAGGCGGTGGCGATCATGCGTTCGGCCGGTTTCCAGACAAAACGCTCCGGGTCTTCATATCCGCCGACGGTTTCGACCGAACCGCCGAAGCCGATTTCGTAAGAGCTTTCACGACGCTCGAATTCCCATGGGTTGCCGTGCGCAAGCCACGTTTCGGGCAGTTCCACCTGCCAGCCTTCGGCCATCTGCTGGCGGAAAAGGCCGTGGACGTAACGAATGCCGTAGCCGTAAGCCGGGATATCGACGGTTGCCATCGATTCCATGAAGCAGGCGGCAAGGCGGCCAAGACCACCATTACCCAGCGCTGCATCCGGCTCCAGACCGGCGATCACGTCGAACTCGACACCCAGAGATGTCAACGCATCCTTGATTTCACCCATCAGTCCAAGGTTGGAGATGGCGTCGCGCATCAGGCGGCCAATCAGGAATTCAAGCGACAGATAATAAACGCGCTTGCTGTCGTGCTGATAGGCTTTGCGGGTGGATTCCATCCATTTGTCGATGACGCGGTCTCTGATGACCAGAATGGTGGCTGTCAGCCAGTCGTGCGGCTTTGCAACCTTGACGTCCTTGCCGATGCGATAGGTCAGTCGCTCGATGATTTCGGAGGCAAGAACTTCTGGTTCCGAGCTACGCGGGGCGGGACGAGGAAGATCGTTGGTGACGAGTTTATTGATCATTGGTCGGTCAGCACCTTGTTGGGAGGATAGTGTCTGATTCTGTCGAGCCGGCATGCCTGTCATATCCGCAATTTATGCACCGATATCGAGCCGTGGCAACAGACGTTTTGCCGGAAACGTGAATGACTTAGAGAGTTACGACATGCTTATGGACATTGTGTGAAAATAACAAAAAACCACGCAAACCGGTGTGGTTTGCGTGGTCTATCAANTGGCAGTTAAGGATTTCAGTTCGTCAGGCGGCTGAGATTTCCGGACGCTTTTCTGGCAATGTCGCCAAAGGCTTCAACGATTTCTTCCATATTCTCCGGCGCGTAATAGTTGTCCGCGCTGGTGGCGCAGGCCTGAAGCAGCAATTTGCCTTTGACGGGGGCCATGAAGGCTATGGTAAAAATCTTGATGTCGTCGGCCTTGGCTTTCGTGCATGTCGCGCGAACCTGCGCGTCGATGCCAGAATTCCAGCTTGCGCTTGCGCCAGTCATTTCTCCGTCTGTCATCAAGACGATGTAGCGATTGTAGAACTTGTTCTTCTGGTTGGCATGCTCGATGCCCTCCCTTGTCGTCGTGATGTTCGTATTGTTGCTCTTGAGTGCATTATAGGCGATATTCAATGCGGCATCGGCATTGGTTCCGCCTTCGGGATATTGCGGAATGGCCTGCACATAGGCGGCTGTTTTCTTCGTGCCCCAATCGAACCCNTGTTCTGCAAATTTTGCATCATTATAAGCAACGGCTGCGGTGCGGACCAATTTGGATTCTGGCGAGGCGCCCAGCTTATACGTCGGGTCTGCCCTGTTGAGGGTATCAACGAGATAGCTCACCGCAGTTTTAAGAGACGTGCTTTTGTTGACATAGCAGGGGTTTGACGTGACCTTTGACTGGCTCTGGCCCCAGTTGCTGGCGGTGTAATTGGGGCAGGCGTATTTGCTTTTGTCGACCGTATCGGTCCTGAAGGACATTGACCCTGAACGGTCCAGCACCAGATACATGGACATGGGAGCGCCCTTGTTGAAGCTGCTTTCCGATGTGCTGGTGGCGCTCAGCGTCAGCGTTTTNGCCCAGATCATGCCCAGCAGGGGGTTGAGCGGCATCTGGTAGCTGACCGTCGTGGAAATCTTGAAGCTCGTTCCCTTGTCGGTATCGGTGCGTTTCGCGACGCTGTTCACATTGGAGTCGAGGGCTTTTTNCTCCAGTTCCGTAAGATTCTGCGCAAAGCTCTGTCCGCCGATGAATGTTGCGACCTGTGCCTTGAGTTCCTCATCGCTCTTTTCGCCTTCGGATTCGCGGAACATGGTTGCGGCGGCGAGTGTTGCCGCATCGGCTGTACTCTGAAGGTCGGATTTGACCTGTATCGCCTTGGTGAACTCAAGCCCGGCACCTGCAACGCCCATCAACAGCGGCAATGATATCGCTGTCATCATCGCAAAATTGCCCTGTCTGTCAGCCAGCAGTGCGCGCATGCTTTTTACCATTCCGGCCCCGTTGAACATCATGTCCACCTGTTCGATTGTGATATGGAATCACATCTACTGCGGGGCAGTGGAGATTTTCCTAACGTAACGTGAGCAAATTTAGCGAGTGCTGAAAATGGAGCATCTTCCACCGCACGAAACCGGCGGATGTTACATTGCGGAGCAGAAATTGTCCCGTTATGGCACGATCAGCTTTTGACGGGAATGACGTCCACGGCCTGTGTCGTCTGCTGGTTGCCGTAGCTTTTCAAGACACCGATGACGGGGGCGATGTCGGAGTAGTCGCGCCCGTAACCAACGACGATATGGTCGTTGCCCGCGACGATGTCGTTGGTGGGGTCCAGCTCGATATAACCTGTCGCTTCACCGCACCAGACGCGCACCCAGGCGTGCATGGCGTCCGCACCTTCCAGCCGTTCCTTGCCCGCAGGCGGAATGGTGCGCAGGAAGCCGCTGACATAGCCTGCGGGAATGCCGAGGCTGCGCAGCGCCGATATCATGATATGCGAGAAATCCTGGCAGACGCCGCGTTTCAGCTTGAAGGCTTCGGCTGGTGTCGTGTCCACCGTGGTCGCCTCGCCATCATATTTGAAGTCCTTATAGATGCGTTTGCACAGCGCCAGCGCAATTTCACGGATCGTCATGCCGGGTTTGATGGTCTCGCGGGCGTAGGCTGCAATCGCTGCGTTTTCACCAATGCGCGGGCTAAGACCTGCCAGGTGGTGGGGGNATTGGGGGTCGAGCGACCAGACGGTGGCGAGATCCCGCGGCAGTTTTGAAAGTTCGGGCGAAAAATCTGCCGTCAGCGACGCGCTTTCCACCGACACGCGTGCCTGCATGCGGATATCCAGCTTGTCATGCGAA
This sequence comes from Agrobacterium bohemicum, assembly GCF_002896715.1. Classification (GTDB taxonomy): domain Bacteria; phylum Pseudomonadota; class Alphaproteobacteria; order Rhizobiales; family Rhizobiaceae; genus Agrobacterium; species Agrobacterium bohemicum. The sequence goes on along the minus strand of NZ_PGEL01000028.1, from coordinate 656,602 downwards.
GCGCGCAGAAAGACCGATGTGGCGCTCTGCTGGAAGAAATCGTTGAAANCCGTGCGCTCTTCCGGTGAGGGAGAGACGCTGAGCGAACCTGCAATCAGCCTTTGCCTGCCGGGGATCGACAGCGGCATGACACGGATGATGTGGCGCGCGCCGGACGCCAGCGTATCGTAGATATAGCCCATGTGCAGCGTCAGATCGTAGAGCATGGGTTATCCGAGATATGTCTGGGCAAGAAGGTCCGACAGGTGTTCCAGATCCTGCTCCAACTGCCGGAAGAGGGCAGGGGTCAAGTTCTCCGGGGTCAGGACGGCAAGGCCTGAATGGACCCGCATCACTTCGCGGTAGAAAGGTGACATCTGGCCGTTGACGAAGGCATTGGGCAGTTGCTCCACTTCGGTGCGGATTTCATTGAGCTGGAACAGGATGGAGCGTGGATTGAGCGGATCGAGGCCGAGCAGGTCCATGACCGTCAATGCCGCCGTATTCACATTGTAGCGACGGCGATGGGTCATGACGCTGTCGCCGATTTCGAGCAGCATGTCGTGGGAACCATCAGGCGCTTCCGGCCCGCTCATATGGCCGAGAAGGCGAGTCAGGTGCAGCCCCCGCTCCAGATAACGACCAATGGAGAGGAACCGCCAGCCGGTGAAACGGTACATGTTTNCATGCACCAGACCGGCAAAACCCGCCAGTTTGCGCAGCAGCACCGTCATGGCGTGAGTTGCGTCATCGCCGGCGGCGACCTTGCTTTTGAAGCGGCGCGCGGTCTTGGCAAGATCGTTGAGCGCCAGCCAGCCATCGGGCGAGAAACGGTCTCTGATATTGCTGGCGGAATATATCGCGCTGTTGAGGTTGGCGATGAGGCTCGCCGGAACGGATTCTTCGACGTCGATATCGACGGTTTCAAGATATGCGGTGACATGGGCCAGAAGCGGCTGCTTCGGATCTGCGGATTCGGCAAAGCGGGCATGCCATGCGCGCAGAATGCGCAGCGCCCCTTCGGCGCGCTCGATGTAACGTCCAAGCCAGAAGAGATTGTCAGCCGCACGGCTCGGCAGGCTGCCGGGCATGTTGCGGATGAAGTTTTCTTCGGCGGGTAAAAGCGTGGTGCGCTCCACCGGCTTTGCGGAGACGATCCAGACATCGGCGGCGCTGCCGCCTGCCTGCATGGCAATGGCCGCCGTATCGTTGCTACGGCCGATGCGGGCAAAGCCGCCGGGCATCACCTGCCAGCCACTTTCCGTGCGTGCCGCAAAGACGCGAAGGCTCATCGGGCGCGGCACCAGCTTGCCATCGATATAGGCAGGCGTGGTGGACAGCGTCACGACTTCCTGACCGACCAGCTTGTGGCCGTCGCTCGCCAGCCAGTCGCCGATGGAATCCTTGGCCGTTTCGCGCAGCGAAGAGCCGAGAACCGACTGGCCGTTGTCATCGAAGAAGGGCAGGCGCGAATAGGCGGGACCGATGACCATGCGCTCGATGTTGCGCGCCACATGCTCGCGTTCGGACGGCTGGCCGCACCACCATGTGGCGATGGATGGCATGGCGAGGTCTTCGTTCAGCAAATGACGACAGATGGCGGGCATGAAGGCAAGCAGCGCCCGCGTTTCCAGAATGCCTGACCCCAACGCATTGACCATGCTGAGCGAGCCGGAGCGCAGTGCCTGCACCATTCCGGGGGTGCCGATATGGGAATTCTGGTCCAGTTCCAGCGGGTCTGTATAGGAGGCATCCAACCGCCGCCACAACACGCCGATGGGTTTCAGGCCGGCGACGGTGCGCACCATGACGCGGTTGTCGACGACGGTCAGGTCCTCGCCTTCCAGCAGCATGAAGCCGAGATAGCGGGCGATATAGGCGTGTTCGAAATAGGTTTCGCTGGCGGGGCCGGGCGTCAGAACCGCGATACGGTCATCCGGGTGCTGGCGGTGCGACTGCAGCGTATCGCGAAATGCGCCGAAGAAGGAAGCGAGGCGGTGAACATGGGATTCGCCGTAGATATCGGAAAAGGCACGGGTAGTGGCCACGCGGTTTNCCAGTGCGAAACCCGCGCCGGATGGGGCTTGCGTGCGGTCCGCCAGCACCCACCAGTTGCCGTCTGGTCCGCGGCCGATTTCGAACGAACAGAAATGCAGATAATGGCCGTTAGCCGGTTTGACACCCGCCATGGCGCGTAGATATTCGGGGTTGGACGCGACCAGCGAAGGCGGAACATAGCCCTGTTGCACCAGACGATTTTCGCCGTAGAAATCCGCAACGATGCTTTCCAGCAGATTGGCGCGCTGCACCAGGCCATGGGAGACGGCTTCCCATTCCTTCTCATCGATGAGAACGGGGATATGCGAGATCGGCCAGTTGCGTTCGGTATTCCCCTGCGCGCTATAATCACGATAGAAGACGCCGGCATCGCGCAAGTAACGGTCGGTGCGAGCGAAACGCTCGTGCAGTTCGCGTTCGTCCATGCGCTCCAGCGCGTTGACGAATGGCTGCCAGACAGGGCGAATGCGGCCGTTAATATCCAGCATTTCATCGGCAATGCCGGATAAAGCGCGGTAGCCCAGCATGGATGCCATGCCGGGCTTTGCCTCTATCCGTTTTCTTGCCGGTGTCTTTGCCAACTCACACTCCCTGCGGACGTCTTAGATCGAGCGTCAGCGGGAATTCCGGCGACGCAGCTTCCGGCCACAGAGTATATTGACCGGCGGTATGCCCCCACGGTTCGAAGCGGGCGAGCCTGCGGGCTTCCGCTTCGTTTCCATTGACAGGGAACGTCTCATAGGTGCGGCCGCCCGGATGAGCAACATGATAGATGCAGCCGCCGATCGATCGGTTCGACCATGTATCATATATATCGAAGGTTAGCGGTGTGTTGACTGGCAAGGCGGGGTGCAGACCCTGTGATGGCTGCCACGCCTTGAAGCGCACACCGGCGACGGAAACGCCGGAATTTTCCGCCTGTTTGAGCGGCACGGCGCGGCCATTGCAAGCCACGGTGTAGCGGGACGGATTGGAGGTTTCCAGCCGCACCTGCAAGCGTTCAACCGACGAATCGACATAACGCACTGTGCCACCGATGGCACCCTGTTCGCCCATGACATGCCATGGCTCCAGCGCCTGACGAAGCTCCAGCTTGGAGCCTTCATATTCGACCTCGCCGAAGAAGGGAAAGCGGAACTCCAACTGTGCCGTGAACCATTCGGGTTTCACATCGAAGCCGTTGTCCTTTAGGTCGGCGAGAACATCGAGGAAATCCGCCCAGATGTAATGGGGCAGCATGAACCGGTCGGCCAGCGCCGTTCCCCAACGCACGAAACGGCCACCCGACGGGTTCTTCCAGAAGCGGGCGATGATGGCACGCACCAGCAATTGTTGGGCCAGCGACATGCGGGCATTCGGTGGCATTTCGAAGCCACGGAATTCCACCAGACCCAGACGACCGGTCGGACCATCCGGCGAAAACAGCTTGTCGATGCAAATCTCGGAGCGGTGCGTGTTGCCGGTGACATCCGTTAGCAGGTTGCGGAACAGGCGGTCGACCAGCCACGGCAAAGGCGGCGCACCTTCGCCCGGCATCGGCACCTGCGCCATGGCGATTTCCAGCTCGTACATGCTGTCATGACGGGCTTCATCGATGCGCGGGGCCTGGCTTGTCGGGCCAATAAAGAGGCCGGAAANCAGGTAGGACAGCGAAGGATGCCGCTGCCAATGCAGCACAAGGCTTTTCAGCAGATCTGGACGGCGCAGGAACGGGCTGTTTNCAGGATTGGCACCGCCGACCACCACATGGTTGCCGCCGCCGGTGCCGGTGTGGCGACCGTCGATCATGAATTTGTCTGCACCCAGTCGGGTCTGGCGTGCGTCCTCATAGACCGCCGTGGTAATATCGACGCAATCCTTCCAGCTTTCGGCCGGATGGATGTTGACCTCGATAACACCGGGGTCTGGTGCTACGCGGATGACGTTCATGCGTTCATCATGCGGCGGCGTGTAACCCTCGATGTGGACGGGAAGGCCAAGATCGGTCGCGGCAGCTTCAGCGGCGGCGACGAGATCGAGGTAGTCCTCGATACGTTCCACCGGTGGCATGAAGACGCAGAGGCGTCCGTCACGCGCTTCCACGGACATGGCGGTGCGAACTTCGCCATTGATATCGCTGATGGATTGCTCGATGCGCTCCTGCGTTGCGCCTTCCGAAGCCTGAAACGAAGCTTCCGGCAGGGCGCGGGCAGAGGGTGCGACGGCATCCGGCAGCGGACCACGCGGAACGGAAGGGTCGGCAGGGTGGATATAGGGGTAGTTCGACGGCGGAACGTGGGGCAGGGTGCCGAGCGGAATGCGGTATCCGACCGGGCTATCGCCGGGAACAAGGAAGATACGGCCGCGTCGGGTCTGCCATTTCTCGCTCATCCAGCGTTTGTCAGATGTAGCTTTGGCGTTCCACGCCTGTACCGGCAGAATATAACCGGTCGGTGTGGTCAGGCCGCGCTCGAACACGCGGGCGATGCGGTTGCGCTCTTCCGGGTCTTCCAGCTTGGAGTTTGACGGATCGACATTATCGGGGAGATTACCTTCCTTGATCAGCCATTCCGCCGGGTCTTCATAAGCGGGCAGCACCAGTTCCGGCGCAATGCCGATATTGGTCGCGATGTGGGTCAGCAGTTTTTCGGCATCTTCCGACGTTACGCCGGTATCGGCACCTTCTCGTGCGACCAGATCTGGATTGTGCCAGACGGGGTTGCCGTCCTTGCGCCAATACAGCGAAAACGTCCAGCGCGGCAGGCTTTCACCCGGATACCACTTGCCCTGACCATAGTGCAGGAAGCCGTGCGGGGCAAAGCGCTCGCGCAGCTTGCGGATCAGCACATCGGCCTTTTCGCGCTTGGTCGGGCCGACCGCATCAGTGTTCCACTCGCCCGCTTCAAAATCATCGATGGACACGAAAGTCGGCTCGCCGCCCATGGTCAGGCGCACGTCCTGTTCAGCCAGAACCTTGTCCACCTGTTCGCCGAGAGCGTTGAGGCGATCCCAGCTTTCATCCGAAAACGGCTTGGTGATGCGCGGATGCTCGGCCACACGGGTGACCTGCATGTCGAAGGCAAATTCGGTGTTGGCTTCACCGTAATAACCGCCGGAGATGGGGGCGGCATTGCTGAAATGCGGCGTTGCGGCCAGCGGCACATGGCTTTCACCGGTCAGGAGACCCGATGTCGGATCAAGCCCGACCCAGCCCGCACCCGGCAGATAGACTTCCGCCCAGGCGTGCAGGTCGGTAAAGTCCACCTCCGTTCCCGAGGGACCGTCGAGCGCCTTCAGGTCTGGTGTCAGCTGAATGAGATAGCCGGACACGAAGCGGGCGGCAAACCCGAGATGGCGCAGAATCTGCACCAGCAGCCAACTGGTATCGCGGCATGAGCCCCTGGCGGTACCCAGCGTTTCCTCCGGTGTCTGCACACCGGTTTCCATGCGGATGACATAGCCGATTTCGCTTTGCAGGCGGGCATTGAGACCGACGACCATATCGACCGTTGGCTGTCCCGGTGTCCAATCGAGCGTTTTCAGGTAGTCCGCAAGAAGCGGGCCTGATGGCTCCGGCGTCTGGTAGATCGAAAGGTCGGCCTTCAATGTCTCAGGATATTCGAAAGGCCAATAGGTGGCGCTTTCCTCCACGAAAAAGTCGAAGGGATTATAGACCGTCATATCCGCGACGAGATCGACCTCGATGCGGAACTCCGTCACCGGATCAGGGAAANCGTAACGGGCTAGAAAATTGCCGTAGGGGTCCTGCTGCAAATTCACGAAGTGGTTGGCGGGCGTGACTTTCAGCGAATGGCTGATGACATGGGTACGGGAATGCGGCGCAGGCTTCAATCGTATGATCTGAGGTCCAAGGCGAATCGGATTGTCATATTTATAATGGGTCAGATGATAGATGCTTGCTTTGATTGACATACTTGCCCTTGCCCGGTTTTTCCGGTTTGCGCGGATTGTGCCGCCCCTCTTTGATTGCTTCGACTTTGTGCAATGCACGCGAAGAAAGCAAGGGAACATTTCAAGCGCTTCGCGCATTGCTGCCCGTTGTCCTTTTTCAGCGTTTTTGCGGGAAGTGGACAAGCCTTCGTGTCGTGCTATTGCTGTCACGACACGCATATAAGGTCGATACGTGTAAGAGTCCCGGAATTCAAAATATCATGGAAATGGCAAGCTACTGATGGCGCAAGGTAATCTGTCCCCCGAGACGGTCGGCCATCCGTCCTTCGATTTGAATTTCAAGGCGCAGCTGGCGATGATGGGCAGCGCCTTCTGGACATCGAAGGTGCGCGGCAGGCTCATCCTCCTGATGTGCGCGTTGCTGACCATCATCCTCGTTACAGCCTATGGGCAGGTCAAACTCAACGAGTGGAACGCACCGTTTNACAACGCGCTGGAGCGGCGCGATCTCAATTCCTTTCTGCACCAGCTGGAAGTCTTCGCGATCATTGCCGGGACGCTGCTGCTTCTCAACGTTTNCCAGACTTGGCTGAACCAGATGACGGCGCTGAGCATGCGCGAAGGTCTGGCGAAGGACATGGTTGACCAATGGTTCAAACCCGGTCGCGCCGCAAGGCTTGCCGGTTTCGGCGCCATTGCCGTCAACCCCGATCAACGTCTGCATGATGACGTCCGCAATCTGGCTGAAAGCAGCACGGCACTCGCCATCGGTCTCGTCAACGCTACCATTTTGCTCGTCAGCTTTATCGGTGTTCTCTGGGGGCTGTCAGCGGGTTTCGCCATCGAGATCGGCGGCAAGATGGTTGAAATACCAGGCTATATGGTCTGGGCTGCCCTGATTTACGCGGGCTCTGCTTCGCTGCTTTCCAACCTTGTCGGCTACCGGCTGGTGCCACTCAACGCCGAGCGCTATTCGAAAGAGGCGGGGCTTCGCTTTTCTCTCATGCGGGCCAGTGAAAATGTCACCGCGATCACGCTGGCGCGGGGTGAAAAGAACGAACGTCACCGCATTGGCGAAGACATCAACGCGGTGCTGGTCGTCATCAGAGGGCTCGCCATGGCGCTGACCCATTTGACATGGGTTTCATCCGGTTATGGCTGGCTGGCCATCGTGGCCCCCATTCTTATTGCCGCGCCGGTGTATTTTTCCGGGCATTTGAGTTTCGGTGGACTGATGATGGCGGTTGGTGCGTTCAACCAGGTGAACGTTGCCTTGCGGTGGTATATCGACAATTTCGGCCCGATCGCCGCCTGGAAGGCGAACTTGCAGCGCGTTTCGGTGTTTCGCAACGCCCTGATCCAGATGGACAGCGTCGAGCAGCACGGCAACGCCATCGAGATCGAAAGGTCCACGTCTGGACCGATCCGTTGGTCATCGGTTGAAATCTGCCCGGAGGCGGGCGGGAAGGATATGTCCCGCATTTTCCGCTTGCGCGAAGCACCGGTCGAGATCGAGGTTGGCGACCGGTGGATGGTCAATGGCGATCAGGGCGTCAACCGACGCCTGTTTTTNGCAGCGATTGCCGGGCTTTGGCCATGGGGACGCGGCACCATGACGATGCCGCCTCGCGAGGAAACTCTGTTCATTGCCCAACACGGATATCTACCCGCAGCACCCTTGCGCGAAATTCTCTGTTATCCGCGCAGCCCGCAAAAATTCCAGGAGAACGACTTCCTCGAGGCGATGGAGAAATGTGGACTTGGCCACATCATTTCGCGCATGGACGAGAATATTCGCTGGGACAAGAAACTCGATTCCGATGAGCAGGCCTGTGTGCGTGTCGCCAACGCCGTGCTGTTGAAGCCGCGCTGGCTGTTCATCGATGATCTTCTCGAAGGTTTGGAGACAGAGACAATCGACAGGCTGGCGGCAGTTCTGGCGGGAATGAAAGATACGGCGATCATTTACATCGGCCGCTCCGAAACCATCCTTCAGGTCCTGTCACCAAGGCTGCTGCATCTGGACCTGGTAAAGGCGTAACGCCTATGCGGGCCTGATCTCGGCGCCTGTCGTTTCGACCACATGTTGCGGCGCTGGTGCCTTTATCAGTCGAAGCGGTGCTACGGTAACCAGCAGGACCAGAGCGACGACTGCAACCATGACGACGATGGTCCAGTCGTCGTGTTTTNCCTTAACGGTATTCCCACTCCAGTCATATGCCATAGCGGTCCTCACGTATATCAGTATATGAATATGAAAGAATTCAACGCCAGAGTGCCGTAGTATGGTTAACCAACCGTTACTACGTGATGTCATTCCTTGCAGTGTAGGGGGATGTGCGACTTCAAATCCGGAGGCGCTGTCTTTGTCGCAACAAAGAACAACCAAGGCGCGCATATATCTTGGGCCGCCATGCGGCGCGCCCTGGGGACTGGCACCGATATGGTGTTTGCCGTGTGTTACAGGCCCGAGAGCAGGGTCAGCGCCTGTTCATGAAGCGTCTTGCTTCCAGCGGCGACGATACGGCCCGCAGCTTCCGGTCTGCCGCCATCCCAATTGGTGATAACGCCACCCGCCTGCTCGATGATGGGAATGAGCGCGCCGACATCGTAGGGTTTGAGGCCGGATTCGATGACGAGATCGACATGGCCACCGGCCAGCAGTGCATAGGCGTAGCAATCCACACCATAGCGGAACAGGCGCACCTTCTCCTCGACGGCGCCGTAACGTTCGGCTTCCTCATTGGTGAAGATGTGGGGCGATGTGGTGAAGAGGATCGCGTCCGACAGTGTTTCGCATTTGCGGGTGCTGATCTGCCTGTCGCCACCGGGGCCGAAATACCAGGCATTTTCGCCATCGGCGAAATAGCGCTCGCCTGTAAAGGGTTGATCCATGACGCCCATGACGGCGCGGCCTGACGACTGAAAGCCAATGAGCGTTCCCCATACGGGCAGGCCGGAAATGAAGGCCCGTGTGCCATCGATGGGNTCGATGACCCAGACATGCTCGCGATCGATACCAACGCTACCGTGCTCTTCGCCCAGAATGCCGTGGTCGGGAAAGTATTCTGTAATCAAGGCCCGAATAGCCGTTTCCGCAGCCCGATCGCCCTCCGTCACCGGGTCGTAGCCACCATCCTGCTTGTTGGCGACGGCGATGCCAGTGCGAAACCGAGGTAAGGTCTCGGCCTTGGCAGCATCGGCTAGACGAAAGAAAAAATCGCGATCTGGCAGCATGGAAAACTCCGTCATCTGAGAACTCAATGAGGACATAGCCTGCTTCAGGGGCCTTCGTCCACTCGAACTCGCTGCACGCTTCGCAAGCAATTTTTGCCGAACGAAGACCAAATAAAAAGCAGACAATAAAATAACGCATAAATTATAGGCAAAANTAAATATGATTGACAAATAAGCAAATCATTCGTAGATTTTAATCACAGTCTTTGACTGTAAATACCCTCCTTGGGTGTTTCCTCCCTAGACTTGACCGCGCCAAGGCGCGGTTTTTTTTGCCCGGACAGTGTCCGCGCTCAGCTTTCATTCAGTGGAATTGGAATTGCTATTCGGCTGCGAATGCCATGTCGTTTGCGTATTCGGACACGAACATCGCAAGCTGGCGCATGAACGTATCCAGCGCAGACTGCACCGCGTAAAATTCTGCCGTCTTCACAAGTGTCTTCTCGTCCACGTAAAGCGCCCGGTTGACCTCGATCTGCAACGCGTGGAGAGAGCGTACCGGGCGACCGTAATGTTCTGTGATGAAGCCGCCCGCATAGGGCTTGTTACAGACGGCGGTAAAGCCAAGCTCCTCGAGCAGATACAGGGCGGCGCGGGAAATTTCTGCAGAGGCGCTGGTTCCGTAGCGGTCTCCGATGATGATGTCGGGGCGGATATTGGAACCTGTGAGGCGAATATTGCCGGGCATGGAGTGGCAGTCGATTAGCACCGCCATGCCGAAACTGGCGTGGGTGCGCGACACGAGTTTTCGCAGGCAAGCGTGATAGGGTTTGTAGATGCTCTCGATGCGGTGAATGCCCTCGTCCACGGGAAGTCTGTGGGCGTAGATATCCATATTCTCGGCCACGATGCGCGGCACGGTGCCAAGNNCGCCCGCCACGCGCATTGAGCCGATATTTGCATAGGACGGCAAAGCGCCGTCGAACATGCGCTGGTCGAGCTCGTAGGGCTCGCGGTTGACGTCGAGATAGGCGCGCGGAAAGTTGGCTTTGAGGAGGGGCGCGCCGATCTCGGTTGCGCTGGAAANCAGCTCGTCGACGAAGTGATCTTCGGACCGGCGGATTTCGTAAGCGTTCAGACGGGATGATTCGAGGAAGGAAACCGGGTAGCAGCGGCCGCTATGGGGGGAGTTATACACAAACGGAATGCTGTGAACGGTCGGCTCGTGCACTTCGAAGAGTTCATACTCGCCAGTGACCCAGTCCATCCCGCCCCGTTTACCATGTCATAATTCTGCCAGAAGCTTCATGTTGCCAGTTAAGGCAGAGCAAGTCCATACTGTGCAACAGTCGTCCGAGTCATGATTCTACCGTTCACATGATATTTACTGAAANCACGGTATGATCGCGATAAGGTATTCCCAGCAAATCAGAAGTTACGGTCACTTAAATGGTACAGAAAATTCTTCTCGCGGAAGATGACAATGATATGCGCCGCTTTCTCGTGAAGGCGCTGGAGAAAGCCGGTTACAAGGTTTCCTCTTTCGACAACGGGGCAAGCGCCTATGACCGGCTTCGTGAGGAGCCTTTCTCGCTTTTGCTAACCGACATCGTGATGCCTGAGATGGACGGCATCGAGCTCGCCCGCCGCGCCACCGAACTCGACCCCGACCTCAAGGTCATGTTCATCACCGGTTTTGCGGCGGTTGCTCTCAATGCTGATTCGAAGGCGCCGAAGGATGCGAAGGTGCTTTCCAAGCCTTTCCACCTCCGTGATCTCGTCGACGAAGTGAACAAACTCCTTGTGGCATAAGGCCTCGCATAAACCTTTCACAAAACTGAAAAAANGCAGTTGACGCTTCATCCAGTTTCGTGATTTATGCGCCGCAACGGATGGGCGTATAGCTCAGCGGGAGAGCACTACGTTGACATCGTAGGGGTCACAGGTTCAATCCCTGTTACGCCCACCATCCAGTTTCGTTTGAAGGTCTTGCAAGAAATTGCGAGGCCTTTTTGCGTTGTGGGTGACATGTTCATGAAATCTAGCTGTTTGGATCGGCGGACTGTTTATACGTCGGGGCGGTATCATCCGAATCAGCGCCAGCCCGCCACAATCATCACCATTGCCTCGCACCTGTGATATACGCTGGACAACCACACAAGGAATTGAGCGATGGCCAAAATCCGACTGATTGTTATTGCCGCTTATAAAGCTGACGACGAGGGGAATATGGTTGAGGCATTTGAGCCAAGGCAGATGCCGACAGAGGACCGAGCGATACGCGAGGGGAAAGCATTATCCAGCCAGTACGATGGCGTCTTAGCCTGGGCGCGTGATGCAGACCCAGACATCGGAGAATACGGTCCTCCGACCATCATCTACCAGCACGGTGAGATTCCTGACATTGGGTAACATCTTTCGCAAANTGTGAGTCTGGCGAGTTCGGAAAAACATCATGGATTTTTNGTCAGATGAATTGGGTCGTCTCTGACAGTCAGAATTTGCGCTGACCGGCCTATGGCGGACACTCTAAACATTCATCGGCGCATCACGGGCCACCGCCCTAGGATTACCCTCCGCATCCACCGCCACCATGATGAACACCGCTTCCGTGACCTTGTCGCGGGACTGTTCGGAGTATCTACGCGTCCACGCTTCGATTTTGAGAGTGATGGACGTGCGGCCGACTTTTTCGATGCGTGTGTAGACGCAGAGCGTGTCACCGATTTTTACGGGTTTCTTGAAGACGATTTCGTGGACGGCGACTGTCACGGTGCGGCCGCCGGCGACGTCATTGGCGCGTACGAAAGCGGCCAAGTCCATCTGTGACATGACCCATCCGCCGAAAATATCACCTGCGGGGTTCGCGTCGGCTGGCATAGCGAGAGTGCGGAGTGTGAGTTCCATATCTGCGGGTGGTTGCAATTCCATTTTNGAAANCCTTTTCTCTGAATTACCTGACGATACGCAAGGATGCGTACAGCATTGACAGGGAAACCAGCATTGATTTTCAGGAAGACAAGTGATGCGTCAGCCGCATGTTGCCACCAGCAGGAATGAGAAAACGGTGGGGTTTCGCGCGTTCGATACCTATGACAGACGTTAGCTGCCTATATTCTCGACAGTCAGGGTACGACCGTGTGCCGACGCTATGCGCACGCGTGTACCAGCGGGCATGTCTTCGCCCTGGACCGACCACCATGTGTCATCCAGTCTGATCCGGCCGCGGCCTTCGGTGATCGGCTCCTCAAGGGTCGCTGTCCTGCCGATGAGGCTGGCTTCGCGCTGGTTGAGGAAAGGCTCGTCGGTGGAGTTGCGATTATTGTGGTAGTAACGGCGGCCCAGCAGGGCGAATGCGACGGATAGCACCGCAAACAGCAGAAGCTGGACGTGCCAGCTCCACACGGCGGTGCCCCACAGAGCCAGCGATATGGCACCCACCACGAGGGCTGCGGCACCGATCCAGATCAGGAACACACCGGGGGCCAGAAGCTCCGCAGCGAGCAGAACGGCGGCGAGTATCCACCAACTCCATGGGCCTAGATCGGTGACGAGGCTCGCGATCATCTCATCTCTCCGAGGACGGGCCGAACGGATTGTTGGGGATGGTCACGTTGATGGTCTGGCCTGTTGGACGACTGGAAGAGGGTGGAATGGAGCTGCGCTGTCTTGCTGGCGCAGGTGTATCAGGTGCTGCCGCACCATCGCTGTTCTTGCCGAACACTTCCTTGGCAATGGCACCGATGCCGCCGAGCGAACCGATCAGCGCCGAGGCTTCCATCGGCATCAGCACGATCTTGGAGTTCTTAGCGGTGCCGATTGCGGCCATGGCTTCGGTGTATTTCTGCGCGATGAAGTAGTTGATGGCGTGAATGTCACCGGCTGCAATGGCTTCAGAAACCATGCGCGTGGCGTTGGCTTCGGCCTCGGCCAGACGTTCGCGCGCTTCGGCATCACGGAAAGCTGCTTCGCGCTGGCCTTCTNCCTCGAGAATGGCGGACTGCTTGGCACCTTCGGCACGCAGGATCTGTGCGTTTCGCGAACCTTCTGCCTCCAGGACCTGTGCGCGCTTTTCGCGCTCTGCCTTCATCTGGCGGGCCATGGAATCCACAAGGTCTTTCGGCGGTGCGATGTCCTTGATCTCGATGCGGGTTACCTTGATGCCCCATGGGCCGACGGCTTCATCGACCACGCGCAACAGGCGGTCGTTGATGGCATCACGGTTGGACAGAAGCTCGTCCAGATCCATAGAGCCCATGACCGAGCGGATGTTGGTCATGGTCAGGTTCTGGATGGCAAATTGCAGATTGGTGATCTGGTAAGCTGCCTGCGCGGCGTTCAGCACCTGATAGAAGGCAACGGCATCTGCCGAGACGCTGGCATTATCCTTGGTGATGACTTCCTGCGTCGGGATATCCAGCACCTGTTCCATCACGTTCAGGCGCGCGCNGACGCGCTCGATATAGGGCGTGAGGATGTTAAGACCGGGTTCCATCGTGCGGGTATAGCGACCGAAGCGCTCCACCGTGTAGCGATAGCCCTGTGGTACTGTCTTGATGCCCGCAAAGAGCGTCAGAATAACCAGGCCGACCGCCACAATCACGACGATATCGAAACCACTCAGATCCATCACGGCATTCTCCCAATACTAAAACGCGGGTTTAAAGGCTGGTTCATACCCAGCCCTGCAACTCCCGACGTACAACTTTTTCGAGAACTCTCATACCCTCGGCGCTGTCGTTCAGGCAAGGAATATGTGAAAATTTCTCGCCGCCGTTGTGGTGAAAGCTTTCGGCCGCTTCTTCGGCGATTTCTTCCAGCGTTTCCAGACAGTCGGACACAAAGCCGGGATTCATCACCGCAATGCGCTTGACGCCTTCGGTTGCCAGCCGCTCGACGGTCTTGTCGGTGTAGGGCTGCAACCATTCTTCCGGGCCAAAGCGGGACTGGAAGGTGATGAGGAAGCGGTCCTTGCCGAGGCCCAGTCTTTCGCGCAGCAGGCGTCCCGTCTTCATGCATTGGCAATGATAGGGATCGCCCTTTTTGAAATAGGATTGTGGGATGCCGTGGAAGGAAGCGATGATCTTTTCAGGCTCCCAGTCCAGCGTCGCCAGATGCGATGTGACGGAGTTGGCGAGTGCATCGATATAGGTTTCGTCATCGTGGTAAGGCGGCACGGTACGCAGCGCTGGCTGCCACCGCTGTTTCATCAGGTGCTCGAACGCCTTGTCGTTGACGGTAGCAGTCGTGGCTGCCGCATATTGCGGGTAGAGCGGAAACAAGAGGATTTTCTCGCAGCCCTGATCTTTCAGTGCATCGATACGCTGGGCGATGCTGGGTGTGCCATAGCGCATGCCCCAATCGACCACGACATTGGGCAAATCCTTCAAGGCTTGTCCGAGAAGATCACCCTGATTGCGCGTGTAGGTGCGCAAGTAGCTTTCGTTGAGCTCGTTGTTCCAGATCGACTGGTAGGCTTTGCCGACTTTCTGCGGACGCTTGTTCAGCACGATGCCGTAGAGGATCGGATACCAGAACAGGCGTGACCACTCGATGACGCGCTTGTCGCTCAAAAACTCGGCGAGGTAGCGGCGCATGGATTTATAGTCGGTTCCATCTGGCGTGCCGAGATTGACCAGGAGGACGCCGACCTTGCCGAAGGCAACCTTCGGGTGGTCTGCCGGGAGGTGATTTGCGGGAAGTGTAGAGGTATCTGCGAGCATAAAAACGTCCTGAACCTGCATTGCGTAACAAGCCATACGGCTTGGTCTTGGCCTTGGATCATCTTGTAAAGCATCCAGCCCGCAATCTGAATTGATTTCTGTTGGTCACGGCCTGACATTTCAACGGCTTGGGGCCCTTTTGCCGTGTCCAAAGGACGCATGGCCCAAATCCGCAAAGAAAAAGCCGGCCCGCATGTGCGAGCCGGCTCGTTTTATCAGGCGCCCTACGATCAGTTTGCAGGTACGTTCAGCTCTTCACCGATCTCGATATGGTTTGGACGCTTCAGCGCGTTGGCTTCGGCGATCTTCTTCCACTCTGCGCCATTACCGTATTTTNCAGCGGCGATTTNCCACAGCGAGTCACCACGTGCAACGACGTATTTCACAGCTGATGAAGCCGTTGTGGTGCTGGCGGCAGGTGCCGGTGCTGCCGGAGCAGTGGCCATTGGAGCAGGCGCTGCCGGGGCCGGAGTGGTTGCAGCGGGTGCCTGTGCGGTTGTTGCTGGAGCAGGGGTGGTGGGCTTTGCGGCTTCCTTCGGCGGCGCTACGTAGTCGGCTGGTGTTACGTCCATTACGCGGCCATCGGTGTAGGGCTTGTAAGGGCTGTGAGCACCGATATAGGCGGCAACCGCGTCTTCAAGGCTTGGTCCGAAGTCATATGGGTTGATGGCCTTGGTGGCGAAGGTCTTGAAGCCATCACCGCCGGTGCGGGTGTAGTTGTTCGTCACCACGCCATAGGTCTTTTCAGGGTCGAGCTTGACGAAGGCATCGCCTTCCTTGACCTCGACGGAGACGATGCGGCTGCCGGCTGGCTTGGAACGGTCGAAACTGTATTTCAGACCTGCGGTCTGCACGAAGCGGCCCGCGCCTTCCTCGATCTGGCCCGCGCCATTTTCAAGAGCGGCAAGCAGATCTACGCCCTTGATCTGGAAGGTGGCAACGGAGTTCTGGAATGGCAGAACAGTCAGCACTTCGCCCATGGTCACAGGACCGGCATCGATGGAAGCGCGCAAGCCGCCGCCATTCTGGATGGCGATGGTGATGCCCTGATCCTTCACGCGGTCGAGCAGCGCGTCGGACACCAGGTTGCCCATAGTGCATTCCTTAGCGCGGCAAACTTCACGAGAGCCGTCGATGGCGGCTTCGCTGGTGCCGATTTCTTTCTGCTTCATCTCTTCGAGCGGAGCGGCCAGTTCGGTCACGCGCTTGGTGAAGGCTTCGTCAGGCGTGACAGATGCGTCCAGCAGCTTTGGTGCGCCGCTGGTGGATTTGACGACGCCGTTATCGTCAAAGGTGACCGTCAGGTCGCCGAGATATTTGGAGTAGGCATAGGCCGTCACGATCGGCACTTCGACGCCGGAGGGGTCTTTGACAAGCGTAGGGTAGGGACCTGCTGCTTTGGGATCGGTGCTGGAGAGCAGCGTGTGGCTGTGGCCGCCGACGATGACGTCGATACCATCCACCGAGCGTGCGATGTCCTGATCCTTGACGTAGCCAACATGCGAAAGAAGCACGATCTTGTTGACGCCCTGATCCTGGATTTCCTTGACGGCACCCTTGAGGTACTCGATCTCGTTTTCAAACGTCACCTTGTCGCCGGGGGAGGAGGTTTCGTTTGTGTCTGTGGCCAGCACGGAAACGACAGCAACCTTCTGGCCGCCCATGTCCTTGACGATGTAGCCCTTGAACTTGTCCTTCAGCTCTGAACCATCGGCAATCTTGGTGTTGCCGGAGATAATGGGGAATTTCACGGCATTGATGAGTTTCAGCAGTTCTGCCGGACCATCATCGAACTCGTGGTTGCCAATGGCCATGGCATCAAAGCCGATGCCGTTCATGAATTCGGCAACGGGGCCGCTCTTGTACTGTGTGTAAAACAGGGAACCCTGGAACTGGTCACCGGCATCCAGCACGAGAATGTTGGCATTGGCGCCAAGCTCGGTGCGGCGAGCGTCGATGGCGCTTTTCACACGCGCGATACCCCCAAAGCATTCCTTTTTGTCGGCTTCTGCTGCGGAGCAGGTGGAGTCGGATTTGTTGATCGCCTCGATGCGCGAATGCAGATCGTTGATGTGGAGAATATTGAGTTGGTAATCGGCAAAGGCCGCGCCGGCGGAAAGTGCAACGACCGATGCGGTCATCAGGCCAAATCTCAAAATCCTGTTCATCGTTCTGTCTCTCCTGTTAAGCAAAAAGCTGAAGGGCTCGTCCCTGCCATCATAGCTAGTCTGAATATGTGTCAGCCGTTCAAAGGTGATGTTTTCACCTCAAGTCATCTGCTGCAAGTAGAAATATGACAGGGTCGCACAAATAAAAANCGCGCGCTACACGCGCGCGTTGAAATTAAACATGGAGAGGACTGAGAGCGATCAGCCCTGACGCGTCAGTGTGAACTGACCGTTCGTGTCGGTCGTGCAGTTCAGCTGCGCACGTGAAATGAGCGCGCAATTGACACGCGACTGGGTGTTGCGCACCAGCGAGGTCATGTTGATCTCATAAAGTGTTGGTGAGAGCGTGACGTAGGTGCCGGATGCGAGCAGGGTATTGCTGTCGGTAGAACGGGTGGAGAAGGCACCAGCCTGGAACGTAGAGACGATGCCGTTCTTATCAACCCAGCGACCGTCAACGGCTGGTCCCTGTGGCATGGCGGATGCCATGGGGCGCGGGGATGGCGCGTTAGGAGCGCATGAAGAGGCGGCAATTGCGGCCAGAACCAAGGCTGCGCCTGTCTTGAAATTCATCTCTTTCGTCTCCTGCGATGCTTGTCGATCCCGTTGAAANGATCATGGATGGAAGTTGACTTTATTGCAAGCGAACGAAGCCCGCTATGCACCGGTTCCCGGCAGTCTCGACAAANTCGGCAGCGTTGCAAAACTGCACTAGGCAGCGTCGCAATCCTTCAAATGCCGCGCTGCGTCACTTCCAACCTCTCGGTCCATTCAGCCGCGCACGAGAATGTTGCGAAACTGCCATGCATCGTCCTTGTCGATATCATCGGGGAAAAGGCCCGGCCGGCCATCCAGCGGTGTCCAGTCCGTGTAGTGACCTTCCACTGCGCCGAGGTAGCGTCGCTGGATGTTGAGGCAGCGGCGATAATCCACCTCATCAGCCTCGACAATGCCGGCCTGCGGGTTTNCCAGCGCCCAGACCATGCCTGAAAGCACAGCCGAAGAGACCTGGAGGCCAGTTGCATTCTGGTTGGGGGCAAGCTTGCGCGCTTCTTCCAAGGTCAGGCGCGAACCATACCAATAGGCATTCTTTTCATGGCCGTAGAGGAGAACACCGAGTTCATCCGAACCGTCGATCAACTCGTCTTCCGTCAGCACGTGCTGCACGGGTTGGGCGTTGCCGCCATTTCCGAACATTTCATATAGCGACAGCACGGCGTCGTTGCACGGGTGATAGGCATAGTGGCAGGTCGGGCGGAAATCGATATTGCCGCGCTTGTCGCGCACGGTGAAATAGTCGGAAATCGAAATCGCTTCATTATGCGTCACCAGCAGGCCGTATTGGGCTCCAAGCGTGGGGCACCACGTGCGCACGCGGGTGGTGGCACCGGGCTGGTCGAGAAAAATGGCGGCCTTGCGGCCTTTTTNCTGTTTCTTTGCGTTTTTCGGCATCCACTTCTCGTGGCTGCCCCAGCCGAGTTCGGCTGGCTGCATGCCTTCGGCGATGAAGCCTTCGACGGACCATGTGTTCCAGAAGGTGTTGAAGGGCTTCGGCTCCTTGGCGCGTTGCGTATCGCGCTCGGCAATGTGGACGCCCTTGACGCCGAGTGTCTGCATCAGCCGCGCCCAGCCCTCGCGGTCATCGGCTGCGGGTTCTTCAAATTCAAGGCCTGTGTCGTGTGCCAGATTGACCAGCGCCTGTTTGACGAACCATGAAACCATGCCGGGATTGGCGCCGCAGGTGGAAACCGCCGTCGTGCCGCCGGGGCGCTTGGCCTTTTCCTTCAGCATCGTTTCGCGCAGCGTATAGTTCGTTCGTGCGGAGTTGTCGGCGTCGGTATCGAAGTAAAANCCGGGCCAGGGCTCCACCACCGTGTCGATGTAGAGCATGCCGTATTTACGGCAGAGCTTCATCAGTTCGACGGAGGAGGCGTCGACCGAAAGGTTGACGCAGAAGCCTTGGCCTTCGACGCCTTTAACCAGAGGCTTCATCACATCCTTGTAATTTNCCTTGGTTAGATGTGCGCGTATATGCTGGATGTTGCGGCTTTGCAGATAGTCCGCGATATCTTCTCGTGGGTCGATGACAACAAGTCGGGACATATCGAATTTGAAATGTCGCTCGATCAACGGAAGCGTGCCGCGCCCGATCGAGCCGAAACCGATCATGATGATGGGACCGGTAATTTCGCCGTAAATCGGGTGCTCAACATCCGTCATTCTGAATTTCCTCTTTAAATGCAACGTCTAAGCTAGATGATTAGTCTGTAACAATAANGGGTAGCCGGATGACGGGCGTATGAAGACTGTGAGAAAGGTAAACCGATCAACCCCGGTTTTTATGAAATCATCGATATAGCTTGGTACTACGCATTTCCCGCCCAGCCACTATAATGGGGATGGGCATAGGTATTTNCAGTTTCCCAGAGGGGGCAATCATTGTGCGTCAGGAGACTGCCAATTTGGATAGTCTGATCGAGCGCGTCATCGCGCTCCAGGATATGACGCCTGTTTTTATTGCTCTTTATGATACGGACGACAGACTACGCCACGCGAACCGTGCCTTTCGTGAAGCCTTCAACGTAAAGAGCGACGTCTTTCCGACCTGGGGCGAACTGTTGCGGGCGAATTATCACGATAAAAANGGCCTGATCATCACGACCGATGATTTTGACCCCTGGCTTTTGTCGGCACAATCGCGCCGGGGCAAACTGCCGTTTCGTGGGCTGGAACTGGATTTGCACGATGGCCGCTGGATATGGATGACCGAGACGGTGCAGGAAGATGGCTGGATGCTGTGCGTCGGTAGCGACATCACNGAGCTCAAGCAAAACCAGCGCAGCCTGCGTCAGGACCGCGACATTGCCCTGCGCGCCGCCCAGACCGACGAATTGACGGGAACGGCCAATCGACGCTTCGTTTTCGCCAAGCTGGCTGTCCAGATCGAAAACGTCCAGAANGGCATCGAAAGCCCGTTCGGGCTGTGCGTGATGGACATCGATTTCTTCAAGGGCATCAACGACCGTTTCGGGCATCAGGGTGGCGATGTGGTCTTGCGTGATTTCGTCAAGATCGCCCATTCCACGATCCGTCGTTCCGATTGCTTCGGGCGCGTCGGCGGCGAAGAGTTCATGCTCATCATGCCGCGCACCAATCTGGCGGAATGCGTGGGTATCGTGGAGCGCCTTTTAAAGACGGTCAGCGCCTCCGCTCCCTTCCCGGGGNTGGACGATTTTNCCTATAGCTGTTCTGCGGGTCTTGCGCTGTATAAGCCAGGGGAGAGCGGCAGTGATCTCTATCACCGCGCCGATCGCGCGCTTTACGCGGCCAAGCAAAAGGGCCGCGCGCGGGTGGAGTGGTTGTTGGAGTGAGAGATGGTGGACTCAGTGGGTGGGGCTTACCCCCNTCTGTCCTGCCGGACATCTCCCCCTCAAGGGGGGAGATCGACTCGTGGTTAGCTCTCGACCATATTGAAGGCCGCGGATAGTTTTGGACGTGTGCGTCTTGCCAATCTCCCNACCTGTGGGGGAGATGCCCGGCAGGGCAGAGGGGGGTAAGCCACGCCCGCCATGGTCAGTTTGATCGACCTCAAACCAGTTCCGCTGCCACCAACCCATGGAGCGAGTTGCCCACAAACAGTTTACGGCCCTTCAGATCTTCCGGCCTTAGTGCCTGTCCACGCGCCTTGCGTTCCCGAATGAGATCGGCGCGCAAAACGCCTGGCAGAATGCCGCTATCGAGTGGCGGTGTCAGCAATTGCCCTTCCGCGCCCTCCACGAAAATGCTGGTGGTAGAGCCTTCGCAGATTTCGCCGCGCTCGTTCAAAAGCAGAACCTCATCCGCCTCTTTGCTGGAAAATTCGGCGCGTGCTGCATCGTAAGGCTCGCGGCGAGAGGACTTGTGGCGGTAGAAGGTGTCGGCAGAATCGAGCCGTGTCTTTTGCGCGATCCGGACGCGCCAGATGGCGTCGGCTTTCAGGGGAACAAAGGGTTCGGCAGCAATGTCGAGTTCGCCCTTGTAGTTCATGACGACGCGCACCGTCAGCGGTGCGGTGCCGCTGACGGCTGCGTTAAGCGCTTTGACCGTGTCTGCAGGTGCACGAAAACCCAGCGCATCGGCAGAGCGCAGCAGACGGCGCAGATGCTGTTCCAGCCGCCGGAAACCGGTATCCGGTTCCCATCGCAGGGTTTCCCTCAAGGTCAGGTCGGCCGGTTTGCGTTTCATGATCTGCGTCCGTCATGCGGTTTACGTTAGGTAAGGCATAAAAACCGACCAAGCTTGCCCGAAATGGGAGCTTCGTCGGTTTCTTGCTACTCTTTGTCCAGCCCTTCCAGCTCGTCTATCAAGCCTTCGATCATCGACAGGCCCTTGTTCCAGAAGGACGGGTCGGTGGCATCGAGACCGAAGGGCTTCAGTAATTCGGAATGGTGTTTGGTACCGCCAGCCTTCAGGAGCTCGAAATATTTGTCCTGAAAGCCTGTGTCCGCATTCTGATAGACGGCATAGAGCGAGTTGACGAGGCAATCGCCAAAGGCATAGGCGTAGACGTAGAAAGGGGAATGGATGAAGTGGGGAACGTAGGTCCACCAGTTCTCATAACCTTCGGAAATCTTGATGGCCGGTCCAAGGCTTTCCTGTTGAACGGAAAGCCACAGTGCACCGATCTGCTCGGCGGTCAATTCGCCTTCCTTGCGGGCGGTATGCACTTTGCGTTCGAACTCGTAAAATGCAATCTGGCGGACGACCGTGTTGATCATGTCCTCCACCTTGCGGGCCAGCATGTCCTTGCGCTCACCTTTGTTATTGGTACCATCCAGCAGCTTGCGGAAGGTCAGCATCTCGCCGAAGACCGATGCTGTTTCAGCCAAGGTCAGCGGCGTTGCGCACATCAAGGCACCCTGTCCACCTGCTAGCACCTGGTGCACGCCGTGGCCAAGCTCATGCGCCAGCGTCATCACGTCTCGTGGTTTGCCGAGATAGTTGACCAGCACGTAGGGGTGCGCAGACGGCACCGTTGGGTGGGCGAAAGCGCCTGGTGCCTTGCCGGGACGAGCAGGGGCATCGATCCATTCTTCGTCGAAAAAGCGGCGGGCGATATCGGCCATCTCAGGCGCGAAATCGCCATAAGCTGATAATACCGTCTCCTTGGCGTCTTCCCATGGAATGATGGCGTTGGAGCTATCGGGCAGGGGCGCATTGCGGTCCCAATAATTCATCTGCTCCATGCCAAGCCATTTGGCCTTCATCTTGTAATAACGATGCGACAGGCGCGGATAGGCTTCGGTCACGGCCTGTGCCAAAGCGTCGACCACTTCGCGCTCGACCCGGTTGGCCAGATGTCGGCTATCGGCAATGTCCTCGAACTTGCGCCAACGGTCGGCAATTTCCTTGTCCTTGGCAAGCGTGTTGGTGATCAGCGTGAAGACACGCAGATTATCCTTGAAGGTTGCGCTGAGTGCTTCCGCCGCCTTTTTGCGGATTTCCGGGTCTGGCTCCTGAAGCAGGTTGAGGGTGCGTTCCAGAGCAAGGCTTTCACCATCCACGATGAAGCGCAGATCCGTCATGGTTTCATCAAACAAGCGGTTGAAAGCGGCGGCACTGGTCATCGATTTTNCGAGAAACAGTTGCTCCAGCTTGTCGTCCAACTGGTGCGGCTTGTCCTTGCGCAGGTCTACGAGCCACGGTTTGTAGTGACCGGCCTGCGGATCGTTCGCCATGGCGGCGTCGATGGTCGCATCATCGATGCGGTTGAGTTCCAGCGCAAAGAACAGCAGATGCGCCGACATATCCGTCAGTTTCGACTGCGCATCGCCATAAAGCTTGCCGTTGGCGGGATTGGACGTGTCGGAAAANTATGTCAGGCCTGCAAAGGAGCCAATGCGGCCAAGAAGATCGTCCAGTGCCTCATATTCCTTCAAGGCAGCACCAAGACCTTCGTTACCGGAAAGCTTTGCCGCAGCTTCAAGCTTGCCCTTCCACTTAGCTTCGAATGCCTTTGCATCGATCGCAGCCTTTTCCAGTGCGCCCTTATACTCCGCTGAATCGGCGGATGCATAGAGATCGGAAAGCTTCCACGTCGGGAGATCGCCCAGGGCTGCACTTGCTGCTTCTGCGGGGGAAAAAGCGGGCAGGGGGATCGAAGTCTTGAAGGTCATTCTTGGTTTCCTCTTTATCTCTGCAGCAAAGCATATGGGAGCCACTGTTTCCCGTGGCAATGCATAAAATGCAAGCTAATCTCAAANCTCGATGTTCAAGCCTTCCATGTCACATTCGGTTCAAAGGGTCTGCATGAAGCGGGTCCATAAACCGGAAACCGGAGCCTGACATGACAGCGCAAGTACTCGTTATCGATGATGATCCAGTTCAGCGCCGCCTGCTTAAACAAGCGGTGGAGCGTTATGGACACCAGCCAATCCTTGCTGAAAACGGCCGGNTGGGGCTGGAGCTGTTGAAGCAACACAGTGGCGATATCAGCGTTATCGTTCTTGACCTGATGATGCCGGAGATGGACGGGCTGTCCTTCCTCAAGGCTGTCGGAGAGCTTGGAACCGATGTGCCTGTCATCGTGCAGACGGGGCAGGGCGGTATCGATACCGTGGTGCAGGCCATGCGCGCGGGTGCATTTGATTTCGTGGTCAAGCCGGTTTCGCCGGAACGCATCGGCTCCGCCATCGCCAATGCTCTGAAGCTGGACCAGCGCGAGGCGAAAGCCCGCACGGGCAAACGTTCGCGCAATCACGCCGTCAATTTCAACGATATCGTCTCGGCCAGCCCGGCTATGCTGCGCGTCATCGAGCTTGCGCAACGTGCGGCCCAGTCCAATATTCCTGTCGTGCTGGAAGGTGAATCCGGCGTTGGCAAGGAAATGATTGCGCGCGCCATCCAGTCCGGCAGCGACCGTTCGGGCAAGCCTTTCATCACCGTTAATTGCGGTGCGATTCCGCACAATCTGGTGGAAAGCATTCTTTNCGGCCATGAAAAGGGTGCCTTTACGGGTGCTACGGAAAAGCACATCGGCAAATTCATGGAAGCCGATGGCGGCACGCTGTTCCTCGACGAGATTGGCGACCTGCCTCTCGAAGTGCAGGTAAAACTTTTGCGCGCCGTGCAGCAGGGTGAAATCGAAACCGTTGGTTCGGCCCGGGTTCAGAAGGTCAATGTGCGGCTGATTTCGGCCACCAACAAGGACCTCATCGAAGAGGTTAAGGAAGGCCGCTTCCGCGAAGACCTCTATTATCGCCTCAACGTCTTCCCCATTACCATTCCGGCATTGCGCCGCCGCAAGGAGGACATTCCTTATCTTGCGCGTGTGTTCGCCGAACGCTTTNCCGTCGAGCAGAAATTGCCGCATGCGCTGAGCGTCAGCGCCGGAGCCTTGGCGCTGCTAACAGCCTATGACTGGCCGGGCAATATCCGCCAGCTGGAAANTGCCGTGTTCCGCTCCGTCGTTCTTGCGCAAGGCGACGAGCTGACAGAAGCGGATTTTCCGCAGATCGCGTTTCAGGTACCAGAATTTGCCGGTGACGTCGGTGACTACGACGCTCCGCATCGCCCGACGGAGCGTTCGCTGCTCGTCGCTCCGCCACCGACGGATATCAGAAGCAACGCCGCCGACATCATGTCGGTCATGGAAGCGATGACAACCGAAGAAGAGCGCTCATCGGCTTCGGTCTTTCCGGGCGGTAGCCTGATTGCCAGCACCGATAACACTGGAGATGTCCGCAAGATATCTGACATCGAGGAGGAACTGATCCGATTTGCGCTGCGATTCTATCGCGGTCAGATGAGCCAGGTTGCCCGTAAACTCGGCATCGGACGCTCCACACTATACCGCAAGTTGAAGGATTATGGCATTGATCCGGATAATCCGCTTCGTGACGCCGCTTAACCGCGGCGTATCCTTCTTAAATTAGCAAATACGATATTTGTTAACTCCTGGGCAATGATATTCACTTACGGTCTATAAACCTCTTGTTAGTATCGCGTTCACTATATAGAGGATGAATGTCCATGTGTGGCAAAATTGCCATCGTGTGACCGTATTTGAGGTTCATGTGGGGCAATGTGACGAATTGTCTGCCAGGCGGGGATCAAATTGCCTTATCTGCATCGGAATATCGCGCTCTCGGGCAAGATAGCGCGCGGCTTGATCAAAGAGATCGGCACGAAGCTGTCGGCACGCGTTGTGACATGCGTCTGCCTGATGGTGGCTGCGCTTCCCGCTTTAGGCATTTCGGCGACGGAAGCCGCCGCCGAAACACGCAGTCTCAAGCTCTATTATATCCACACCAAAGAAAAAGCCGTCATCACATTCAAGAGAAACGGCAAGTACGACCAGAAGGGTCTGCAGGAGCTGAACCGCTTTCTGCGTGACTGGCGTCGTAACCAGCCGACCAAGATGGACCCGCGTCTTTTCGACCTCGTGTGGGAAGTCTATCGTCGCTCCGGTGGCACAGACTATATCAATGTCGTTTCTGCGTTCCGTTCGCCTGAAACAAACGGCATGCTGCGTTCGCGCACCAAGGGTGTTGCCAAGAGCAGTCAGCACACGCTCGGCAAGGCCATGGACTTCTACATCCCTGGTGTCAAACTCGCTCGCTTGCGTGAAATTGCCATGCAGATGCAGATCGGTGGCGTTGGTTTCTATCCGACGTCCGGTTCCCCTTTCGTGCACCTCGATGTCGGCAGCGTTCGTGCCTGGCCGCGCATGAGCCGTCAGGAACTTGTTCGTATCTTCCCGAAGGGCAATACCATCCACCTTCCAGCCGATGGCAAGCCTTTGCCGGGTTATGAGCAGGCGATGGTCGATTACAAGAGGCGCGTGAGCTCTTCTTCCGTTCAGGTTGCCAGCACCGCTGGTTCTGGCCCTGCGGGTTCGTCATCCGGTGGCAAGCGCAAGACGCTGCTGGCCGCACTCTTTGGTGGCGGGGATGAGGACGAGGATGCCGAAAGCATCGTGACGCCACAGCCCGCATCCCGCTCTGCGGCTCCAGCACCGGTGGCTCAGGAAGCTGACGAGGAAGCACCTGCCGCAGCCGTTGCCGTTGCATCCGCAACGCCGGCTCCAGCGGTTGCCGATGCACCTTTGCCAACTGCGCGTCCGGCATTCCGCAATGATGCTGGTCAGACGGGGCTTGCAACCGCGCTTTATTCGCCAAACCGCAACCCTGCTCAGGACGCGCTTCAAGCCGCAACCATGCCAACTCCAGCCGCCGCCCCCGCAGAGCAGCAGTTTGCCGATTTGGCGCAATACTCCATTCCTGTGCCGACGCTGCTTGGACCGCGCCGCATGAAGGGTGATGCCGACGACTCTGTCATGACGGCAGCACTTGGCTCCGAAGATATGCCTGGTGACCTACTCGCCGCGCATGTGCCGGTTCCCGCAAATCGCCCAGCTGTCGCAGAAGCGCTTCTCGCTTCCGCCAATGCCAATGTGGACGGTCAGGAAGACGAAGCCGACACGCAGCAGGCTAGCCTCTCGCCGGTTGTCGTCGCTGCGCTTGAGCAAAGCGGTCAGGACGCTCGTTCGGCCATAACCGCGACGGCCATGCCGAGTGCTGCTCAATTCCCTGCCGCCATCAGCCGCACCGCTTCTGCTCAGCCTGCCGCCAAGCCTGTTCACATGGCAAAGGCCGATCCAGTGACTGCAGCTCGTGACGAGCAGGTGTATGGCGATGAATTCGATGTGAAGCCGCGTGGCAACAACAGCGGTCTGACTGCTGGCCTGCCGACCAAGGGTGCACGCCCCAGCAAGCAGGATGCTGCTGTTTCTGAAAANGCCATGGTCAGCGGTGGTCGACTGACGCAGGAAGCAATTTCCGACTGGGCGTTGAGCCAGGACAAGGGTGTCACGGGTCGCGCGGTCAAGGCGCCACGCGTCGTCAACAACCGGATGCTCAGCCACGACATGTCTGCATCTGCGGCGACCGCAAGTTTCCGTCCAGGTGCTGCGGCCATCGAGTCCAGCCGCTTCAGCACACCAATCAAGATGCCTTAAGCTAGGCACCTGTTGGTCGTAACGACTTCAAAACCGCCCCGCTATCTTGACGATAGCGGGGCGGTTTTCGTTAAAACGTCCACTGGTTGCGCCAACTGTTCTATAATGCTTTAAGGCGAGCTTGACGTGAAGTATCAGCGCTGTTAACCTGCGATTCATTCTGTAATATTCGTTGGTGACTTAAAATTTCCGCCTGCAATACTACAGCTTTACGAGGCAATAGTTTACTCGTGGCGCAGGGGTGGAGGTTCTTAAATCTCTGCTTGCATGAAGCATCTTCATTGCGCCGGTTCTCGCGAACCATGTTCCTGAAANTTCGCTATTTGCGTCACGTGTTTTGGTGCTTGCCGGTTCGGCCATCGCCATCTGTTGTGTCGACCGATGCTGCATTTGCCGGAAGGTAATGCTTTGTCGCAATGTCGGGGCAAGATTCGTGGCGTAAAGATCGTTCTTGACCAGTAATTGATGGTATCGCGCGCTCATGGCCTCTGAAATTGCTTCTCTCCCCACTCGGCAGATCGCTCTGCTTTCGACGGCTACCGTCGCTTCGCTGACGGCGAGCGATCTGGGCGAGCTCAGCTCCGCGCAAATAAAGGCGTTCACCTCCGCCCAGGTGGGTGCGTTGACCACGTCGGTCGTGTCGTCGCTGACCACGAAGGTCGTCAGTGCTCTCGCACCGAAATCCATTACGGGATTGACGTTGAACCAGCTGACGGCGCTTGGCACGACGCAGGTTTCAGGCATGACCACGGGGCAGGTGAAGTATCTCTACGCAAGTCAGCTCGAAGGATTTTCCAGCGCGCTGATCGAGGCCCTGAACACCGCACAGGTTTCCGCCTTTAGCAGTCAGCAGGTCGCAACGCTATCGGCAGCAGAACTTAACAGTTTCACCGACGAAGAAATTGCATCGATCAAGAAAACCTCCATCGCAGGGCTGTCGACCGCCGCAATGGCAGGGCTGGCAACCGACAAGATCGCGTCACTGACCACGGTCCAAATAGCAGCGTTGTCGACGGACCAGATGAGGGCACTGAGCTCGACGCAGCTTTCGGCACTGACACCAAGCCAGTTTTCGGCCCTGACGACGAAGCAGATCGCCGGGTTCTCCACCGATGTGATCGCTTCTCTTAGCGGCTCAAAGCTCGGCGCCATGACGACGAAACAGATCGCTTCGCTCACGGCCGAGCAATTCAATGCCTTGACCTCTACCAGCCTTGAAGGCTTGACGACGACACAGGTTGCCGGGCTGAAATCCATGCAGGCCGCCACATTGACGGCCGACGAACTCAACAGCTTTACCGCAGAAGAGATCGCATCGTTGAAGAAGGCGGCGGTTGTCGGACTGACAACGGCAGCCATTGCAGGCCTCACAACCGATAAAATCGCTGCTTTGACCGCGACACAGGTCGCGGCTTTGTCTTCCAGCCAGATGGGCGCTCTGAGCTCCGCCCAACTCGCGGCTCTGGAACCAAGCCAGTTTGCTGCCATGACGGCAAAGCAGATTGCCGGACTTTCGACCGCCGCGATTGCCAATCTCGAGGGGTCTCAGGTTGCGGCCATGTCGACAAAGCAGGTGGCGGCGCTAACGAGCGTGCAGTTCGAGGCTTTGACTTCCAGCAGCATCGAAGGCCTGACGACGAAACAAATCATAGGGCTGAAGTCACAGCAGGTTTCGACACTTTCCGAGGACGAACTCAATAGCTTCACGCTCGAAGAGATTGCGTCGTTGAGCAAAACTGCGCTGAAAGGCCTGACGACGACAGCGCTTGCAGGCCTTTCGACAGACCGGCTCGCCGCATTGACGACGGTACAGATTGCCAGCCTGTCGTCGCAGCAAATGCAGGCTCTCAGTTCCACGCAACTCGACGCGCTGACGCCGACGCAATTTTCAGCCATGTCGTCAAAACAGATCGTAGGCCTTTCAACAAGCGTGATGGCCAATCTGGATGCCGACGACCTGGCGGCCTTCACAACCAAACAGATCATGGCATTGTCCACCAATCAGTTCGATGCCCTCAGCCTCGCAAGCATCGAAGCCCTGACCAAGGGCCAGGTTGCCGGGTTGAATGCCAAGCAGGCCGCAACATTGTCTGCTGCGGAACTGAACAGCTTCAGTGCCGAAGAAATAGCGTCACTCAAAAAGGCGACGCTGACGGGTTTGACGACATCAACGATTGCCGGTCTTNCGGATGAGCTGTTCGCATCTTTGACGACAACGCAGATTTCAGGCCTGTCATCCGACCAGATGAAGGCAATCACGCCAACGCAATTTGATGCGCTGACAACGCAGCAGTTTTCGGCGCTCAGTTCCAAGCAGATCGCCGGTCTTTCCACCGCGACCATCGCCAGCCTGGATAGTATCAAGGTCAGCGCTTTGACCACAAAGCAGATCAGTGCTCTGACGGCTGAGCAGTTTGCGGCATTGAGCGCAGACGGCATCGAGGCATTGGGCACGGCGCAGGTTGCAGCGCTGAACTCCAAGCAGGTTGCGACATTGGATGCTGACGAACTCAACACGTTCAGCACATCCGAAATAGCACTGATCAACAAAACAGCGATTGCCGGATTGTCGACATCCGCGCTTGAAGGCCTCAGCAGCGACAACCTCACCGCTTTCACCACCAAGCAGGTTCAGGCCATGAGCCAGGCGCAGGTCCACATCATCATCGCTGCATATCAGGAAANCTGATGTCTTTCTCGCACGAATGAAAAAAGGCGCGGCCTATGCCGCGCCTTTTTCGTTGCTTCAAAATTCCTGATTATACGCCACTCTGGCCGTCAGAGCCGATATAGGCGATGCGGACCATGTTGGTTGCGCCGGGGGTGCCCAGGGGAACGCCAGCCGAGATGATGATGCGGTTACCGGGCTGGCCAAAGCCTTCGTCCACAACGATGCGGCATGCGCGGTTGACCATGTCATCCTGGTCACTGGCATCGCCGGTGACGACGCAGTGCAGTCCCCATACGACGGAGAGGCGTCGAGCGGTCTGAACGATCGGCGACAGGGCGATGATCGGCACCTGCGGACGCTCGCGCGCAGCACGAAGACCCGTCGTGCCTGATGATGTGTAGGTGACGATGGCGGTAAGGCCCAGCGTTTCAGCAATCTGGCGCGCGGCGAGCGAAATCGCGTCGGCACCGGTTGCTTCCGGCTGCGGGCGCTGCGCGTAGATGATGTTGGAGTAGTAAGGATCCTGCTCGACGGTGCTGGCAATCGACGCCATGGTGGAAACGGCTTCGACCGGATAGTCGCCAGAGGCGGATTCGGCAGACAGCATGATCGCATCGGCACCTTCGAACACGGCGGTCGCCACGTCAGATACTTCGGCGCGCGTCGGAACGGCAGCGGAAATCATCGATTCCAGCATCTGTGTCGCCACAACAACGGGCTTACCAGCCTTGCGACATGCGCGTGTCAGCTGCTTCTGAATGCCGGGAACGGCTTCCAGCGGCATTTCTACGCCGAGGTCGCCGCGGGCAACCATCAGCGCGTCGGACAGCGCAATGATTTCTTCGATGCGCTCGACAGCCTGCGGCTTTTCGATTTTGGACATCAAACCGACGCGGTTACCGGCGATCTTGCGCACTTCGACCAGATCTTCCGGGCGCTGCACGAAGGAGAGCGCGACCCAATCGACTTCGTTGGTTGCCAGAACGGCATCGAGATCGACGCGGTCCTTGTCGGTCAGAACGCCGACGCCGAGCAGCGTGTCGGGCAGGCTGATGCCCTTGCGGTCGGAAATCTTGGTGCCCGAAACGACTGTGGTGACGATGCTCTTGCCGTCGCATTTTTCAGCGCGCAGATGCAGCTTGCCATCGTCGATCAGCAGGCGGTCGCCGGGCTTTACGGCTTCCAGGATTTCGGGATGCGGCAGGAATACGCGGTTGTTGTCGCCGGGGGCTTCGTTGTTGTCGAGCGTGAATGTCTGGCCTGCCACGAGATCGACCTTGGTGTCCGCAAATTTGCCGACACGCAGTTTCGGGCCCTGAAGGTCGGCCAGAATGCCGATGGGGCGGCCAACGCGGCTTTCGACGGCGCGAATACGCTGGATGAGGCTGCGCATCACATCATGGCTGGCATGGCTCATATTGATGCGGAAGAGATCGGCGCCCGCCAGATGGAGCTTCTCGATCATTGCCTCATCGGACGACGCAGGACCGAGAGTTGCAAGGATTTTGACTTTGCGGTTACGCTTCATCAGTTCTGACTTTCCTGTGTACCTGGCGTGTCCGAAAGCTGGACCATCCAGCTTCCCTGTCTGCCCGTATCGTATTCCTTGAAGCCCATTCGCTGGAAACTACGGGCGTAACAATCGTCGACACCGTTGATCTTGAACTCGTTTTCGGCAACGCACATGTTGACGTCGCCTGTCCATCTGCCGCCGCGCGCTGCATCTTCGGCATAGAGATAATAATAGCGTGACTGTAACTCACCCTCTATCAGGGTGGCGCATGTGGAGGCCGGAACCTGCCACCAGCCTTCGCTGATCCAACCACCCTGAGCACGGTAGCCGATGGCGACGCCCACAAGGTTCTGTGTGCTGTTGCAGACACGAAAATCCGCCAATGCCGGTTCTGCAAGAAGAAGCGGTGAGGTGAAGAGGGTGGCTGCGCAAAACAGGCGGATAGCGCGTCGGTGTTTTTGAAGCTTAGCGGAGAATGTCTGTGTCACGGCTTCCATCCGGATTCCATGGTTATAAAATGAGAACACTTCTTGGCGCGGACGTCCAAGAAAGTCAACGCAAGTTCAATCGATTGTATCTGTATGGAATATCGTGAACGGTAGTAGTGGCGGCATCTGGGCCAACCCAACTTGCGCGTGGCATCAAGCCATGGCATCAAGCGTCTCTCCCTTATCGGCTCTAGAAATCAACAATGTCAGACTTCCAGCCATACGAAATTATAGAAGGCGATTATGACAAAGGCATGGTTCTGCTCGCAGATCATGCCATGAACCTTCTTCCGCCAATTTACGGTAATCTCGGCCTTCCGCAAGCCGCTTTTCAACGCCATATCGCCTTCGATATCGGCATCGAAGGCCTGACGCGACAGCTCGCTGCCAAGCTTGGTGTGCCTGCAGTGATGAGCCGTTTTTCGCGTTTGCTGATCGATCCCAATCGCGGCGAGGACGATCCGACGCTGGTCATGAAAATTTCCGATGGCGCGATCATTGCGGGCAATCATCCCATGACGAAAGAAGAATGGGATCTGCGCCTGAACACCTATCATCGTCCCTATCATCAGGCGGTCGGATCGGTTCTGGATAGAGTTGCCGGGCAGTCAGGCAAGGCACCGCTGGTGCTTTCGCTGCATTCCTACACACCGTTCTGGAAAGAAACCGCTCGTCCATGGCATGCCGCCGTTCTGTGGGATACGGACCATCGCGCCGTCCTGCCACTGATCGATGGTTTGCGCGCAGCGGGCGATATTCTCGTTGGTGACAACGAGCCCTATGATGGCGCGTTGAAGGGTGACACCATGTATCGCCATTGCATGGTCAAAGGCATTCCACATGCACTTCTGGAAGTGCGGCAGGATTTGATCGCCGATGAGGCGGGCATTACGGCCTGGAGCGAGCGTCTTGCCCCTATTTTCGCCGCAATGAACGATGATCCCGCCTTGCACGACTACCAGCAGTTCGCCTCGCGGACAGGACCATATTGAGCGGAGAGCATGATGAGCGAACTTGACGACATCCAGAAAACAGAACTGGAAGCGGCTGCTTTTCGCAGGCTTCTCCAGCATTTGCGCGAACGCAGCGATGTGCAGAACATCGATCTCATGAATCTGGCCGGTTTTTGCCGCAACTGTCTGTCCAACTGGTACGCGAAAGCGGCAAAGGATGCAGGCCACGACGTGAGCAAGGATGTGGCACGCGAGATGGTCTACGGCATGCCTTATGACCAGTGGAAANGCCTGCATCAGGGCGAGACGAGTGAGGCACAGAAAGCCGCATTCGAGCAAAACAGACCGAAGGAATAGGGTGTCATCACCCGAAACGGCTTGACGTGAGGCTCGCAGGCGGGCAGTTCACCAGCCGGGAATTTTGCTGCCTCAACGGCAGCGGGCGAAGATGTCGCCAAGTGACGAACAAGGCCGTGAGCCGCCACCATAANGGATAGAATGATGGACGAAACAGCGACAACCGAGACCGTAGCCGCCGCCGAACTGCGTCAGTTCATCGAGCGTATCGAGCGCCTGGAAGAGGAAAAGGCTGCAATCTCGGGCGATATCAAGGACGTGATGGGCGAAGCCAAGGGCCGTGGTTACGACACCAAGGCCATCCGCACGATCATCCGCCTGCGCAAGAAGGACGCCAACGAGCGCATCGAAGAAGAAACGATTTTGCAGACCTACATGGCTGCACTCGGAATGGAATAATTCGGGACAAGGCTGGGCAGGCGCTCAGTCGAAATCTTATCATGGCGGCGTTATTTGCGCCGCCATTTTCTTTCGGGGGCGAGGGTGGACTACGTCTGCAACTCAATGCGATTTGCAAAATGCGACAGCGCGTCGGGATTTGCCAAAGCCTCCATGTTTTTNACCGTCCGCCCGTGGACGACCTCGCGAACGGCAAGCTCGACGATCTTTCCTGACTTGGTGCGCGGAATATCCGGGACGGCGATGATCTTTGCCGGAACGTGGCGAGGAGACGCGCCTGCGCGAATCTTATCGCGGATCGTCTTAGACAAACGCTCATCGAGAGCGATACCAGCTGCCAGTCGCACGAATAGAACGACCCGAACATCGCCTTCCCAATCCTGGCCAATGCAAATTGCCTCTTCCACCTCCGGAAGCTGTTCGACCTGATTGTAGATTTCAGCCGTGCCGATCCTGACGCCGCCCGGATTGAGCGTGGCATCAGAGCGGCCATGGATGATCAGCCCGTCATGCGACGTCCATTCCGCGAAATCCCCGTGACACCAGACATTGTCGAAACGCTCGAAATAGGCCGCCTTGTATTTCGCCTTATCCGGGTCGCTCCAGAACATCACGGGCATAGACGGGAAAGCTTTGGTGCAGACGAGTTCGCCTTTGACCTCACGGAGCGGGTGCCCCTCTTCGTCCCAGACGTCAATGGCGAGGCCCAGCCCCGGCCCCTGTATTTCGCCGCGCCACACCGGGGACAAGGGGTTGCCAAGCACAAAGCAGGACACGATGTCGGTGCCACCGGAGATCGACGCAAGCTGAATGTCGGCCTTGATGCCCTCATAGACGAATGAAAAACCCTCCGGCGACAAGGGTGAGCCGGTGGAGGTCATCAGACGGAGTGACGTCAGGTCGTGGGTGGTAATGGGTGTGAGGCCGCTCTTGCGGACGGCATCGATATATTTGGCTGAGGTGCCGAAGACCGCAAATTGTTCATCACGCGCATAATCGAACAGGACGTTGCCGTCAGGTGCAANGGGGGACCCATCATAGAGGCAGATGGTTGCCCCGGCCGCCAGTCCTGCCACCAGCCAGTTCCACATCATCCAGCCACAGGTCGTGAAATAGAAGACGCGCTCGCCCGGAACGACACCGCAATGCAGCCGGTGTTCCTTCATCAGTTGCAGCAGCGAGCCGCCGGCGGAATGGACGATGCACTTGGGAATGCCCGTCGTTCCCGAAGAAAACAAAATGAAGAGCGGGTGGGAAANGGGTAGCTGCGTGAACTCTACGGGTTTTGCTGCGAACGGTTCGATGAAGTCTTCCAAGAGACGCGCACCGTCGGTTGTTTCAAGTGCGGACGTCACGCCACCGGCATAGGGTACGATCAAGGTTGGGCAGCCGAGACGTCGGGCAATGGCTCCTACCTTATCAGCGACGTTCTGGAGCTTGCCATTGTACCAATAGCCGCTGCAGGCGATGAACAGCTTGGGCTCGATCTGCCCGAAGCGATCCATCACGCCCTGTTCGCCAAAGTCGGGGGAGCACGATGACCAGATGGCGCCGATGGATGTTGCCGCCAGCATACAGGCCACCGTTTCAGGCAGGTTCGGCATCATCGCGGCGATACGATCGCCCGGTTCGATGCCAAGCGCCATGAATGCCTGCTGTAGCTTTGAGACCTGTTCATGCAGTTGGTCCCAGGACCAGCGGTCCGACGCCCTGTCTTCCGCACGGAATATGATGGCATCGGTGCTGCCCTTGGTGGACAGCAGATTTTGGGCAAAATTCAACGTGGCATCGGGGAAAAATGCTGCGTCCAG
Source organism: Agrobacterium bohemicum (assembly GCF_002896715.1). Classification (GTDB taxonomy): domain Bacteria; phylum Pseudomonadota; class Alphaproteobacteria; order Rhizobiales; family Rhizobiaceae; genus Agrobacterium; species Agrobacterium bohemicum. The sequence continues at coordinate 621,417 of NZ_PGEL01000028.1, read as the reverse complement.
CATCTGCTCGCCGTTGATCAGTGCCCGCTCTCCACGATGTCCCTTGATTTCGCAGAAATTCCAAACCGCCGTCCAGAAATCGGCACTGTGATCGACCGACCATGCGTGCAAATCCGAGTAGCTGGCCATGTTTTGCGCGAAGGTGGCGTTACAATGCCGCATGAAGGCATAGATTGGCGTCGACCGTTGAAACGCGTCTGATGGCGTCCATAGAGGCGTGTTGTCTGTCATCTGTCTCCTCCCCAGGATATCAGGCTTTTGGGCGCGCAATATCTGCCACGCGGCGCGAGCGCGCGTTCAAGTCTTGCAGCATTGTTTTTATCTTGCCAAGCCTTGCAGGCGTCGGACTTTCAGATCAGGCATCCGGCGCGAAAAATGCGTCGATGGCGGCTAGCGCCTGATTGCGATAGACGTCTCGCTCCAGCAGCAGTTCGTGGCGCGCACCCGTGACAGGAATAAGTTGCGCTGCCCGGAAGTTGCGTGACAGCTCTTCCTGCGCCGCATAGGGCGTGATGGCATCCAGCACCGGAGCCAGAAGCAGCGTGGGTACGGTGATTTTGGTGAGGTGATCCTGCCGGATGACCCAGGGCATCGTTTTCAGCACTTCAAAAAGCCAGCGCGCCGTGGGTGCGCCAATGAAGAGTTCAGGATGTTCGAGCCCGATGGAGGCATTGCGGGCAAAGCGAACCGGGTCCGAGGTCAATGGGTTGTCCTCGAAATGCCGTTCGCGCTGGTCTTTNCCGAGTTGAACACCGCCGAGGCCGACCATGCTGAGGCACGTGGCGACGGCTCTGATCCAGGGTTTCGGCACGGATTGCCCGCCAAGCGTGATGAAGGGCGCCGTCAGCACCATGCGTTCTATGCGGTTGGAGAGCGTGGGTGCCATGGACAGTGCCGCAAGCCCACCGGTGGAATGGGCAATCATGAAGAATGGCAGGCGCGTATCCGGCAGAACGACCTGCTCCAGAAACAGCGAAATATCCTTCTGGTAATCGGAAAATCGTCGCACATACCCGGCATGGGCTTTCTTCAGCAGCCGCTCCGATCCGCCCTGGCCGCGGGTATCGAAGGTTGCGATCCAGAAACCCTTGGCGGTGAGATCATTGATCGTCTCGAAATATTTCTCGATACATTCATTGCGGCCATGCAGCAGAACGATCGTGCCGCGTGCCACGGACTGACTGGAGCGAAAGACCGCATAGCGCAGCTTCTTGTTTTTATGACCGTTGAAATAGCCTGCGAAATGGTTTTCAGGCACAGGGTTGCCCTTGGTCGCATGCAGGATGGCTTCGGTCATGGATGGTGGTTCCGACTTGGCACTGAAAAGGTGTTTCACAACGGGATAAGTTGCGCGTCTTTGCACGTCAAAGGAAAANTTGCCGGAACCGTCGGGCTTAGCAGTCGCGGTTCCGGCGAATGTGACAGAAGAAAGGGACAATATCTTCTGTCGCCGGAGGTTGTCTCCGATGTCCCGATGAATAGCGCCTTGAAAGTGAACGATTTCGGAACCGGTTGTTCAGATGGGGTTCAGGCATATTCAGCGTCGATTTATCTCTTGAACTTGTTCAAAAGCCTTCCCATCTCTTGGTTACGGTCGCCAGAACGGGGCCGTATCCGGGTCTTCACCGCCCATTCGGGGTGAAGACTTTAACCGCAAACAGTCGCTCACAGGAGGACACCATGCGTCACGTTGATTTTTCACCCNTTTACCGCTCCACAGTTGGTTTCGACCGCCTTTTTNCCATGCTCGACGGCATTGGCCAGCCGGAACAGGCGCAAGCCTATCCGCCCTATAACATAGAGCGCACCGGTGAGAGTTCCTATCGCATCACCATGGCAGTAGCCGGTTTTGACGAAAGCGAACTGAGCATCGAATCCCGCTCGAATGTTCTGACCGTCAAGGCTGAGAAGGCAGAAGAGAGCAAGGAGAGCGAAGGCGAGTTCCTCTATCGCGGCATTGCCAAGCGCGCCTTCGAGCGCCGCTTCCAGCTTGCCGATCATGTCGAAGTGCAGAACGCTTCGCTGAAGAACGGTCTGCTGCATATCGACCTTCTGCGCAACATTCCAGAAGCCATGAAACCGCGCCGCATCGCGATTGTTTCAGACGTGATGGATGAGCCAAAGCAAATCGAAGCGCAGGTCACGCCTTCTCAGGTCAACTAAGCCTGTATCGTAAAGTCTGATGAAACGGCCCTCATTGCAGGGCCGTTTTTGTTTGTTCTGGCGAAAGCGCAATCTCTGCGTTTTTTNGCAGTTCGATCTTCTTCGCCTTGCTGGCATATCGTTGCGCAATCACGGCGCAGGCCATCAACTGGATCTGGTGAAACAGCATGAGAGGCAGGACGATCGCGCCGATGCTCTGGCCCGCAAAGATGGCCCCTGCCATCGGTACGCCACTCGCCAGGCTCTTCTTCGATCCGCAGAAGGTGATGGTGATTTCGTCTTCTTTGTTGAAGCCAAGTAGGCGGCTGCCGAACATGGTGATGCAGAGGACGACGGCGAGCAGAGCCATGTCTATGCCAATGACGACGCCGATGTCGCGCAGGGTAAACTGGTGCCAGATGCCTTCGATGACAGCTTCACTGAACGCGAGATAGACGACCATCAGAATAGAGCCGCGATCCACGGGAGCCAGCAGCTTTTTGCGGGCGCGAATCCAGTCACCGATCCATGGCTGCAGGACTTGACCTACGATGAAGGGTGCCAGCAATTGCAGGAAAATCTGTCCGAAGGCCTCAAGCGAAAATCCACCGCCATGGCNGCCCACGGTAAACAAAAGGCCAACCAGCAGCGGCGTCAGGAACATGCCGAAAATATTCGATGCCGAAGCCGAGCAGATTGCGGCGGGAACGTTTCCGCCAGCCATCGAGGTAAAGGCGATGGAGGATTGCACTGTGGATGGCAGGACGCAGAGAAACAGAACACCCATGTAGAGCGGCGCAGGCAGAATGCTCTGGGGAATATAACCCAGCCCGACGCCGATCAGCGGAAACAGGCCGAAGGTGACGAACAGAATGACCAGATGAAGACGCCAGTGCAGAACGCCCGCGATCACCACATCGCGGGACAAACGCGCGCCGTGAAGAAAGAAGAGCAAAGCGATCGCGCATTTCGTGGCGATACCAAAGTATTCTGCGGCTTGCCCGCTGACGGGCAGGAAGGAAGCGATGATGACGGTGGCGACCAGCATCATGGTGAAGCGGTCAGGCAGGAAGCGGCTCATGATGGCGTGCTTTCGTTTTNCCGGTTTCGCATTGAATTGACGGGCATTATTGATCATCATGAAAGCAGATGCAAAAACTAACAGTTATCATGATATGAGATAATGATGCTTAATCTTCAGCACCTTGCCAGCTTTGTAACGCTGGAACAAACCATGAGTTTCACCCATGCCGCCGAGCGGCTGGGTATTGGTCAATCCACGCTCAGCCAGCATATTCAACGGTTGGAAGCATTTCTCGGGCAGCGCCTGATCGCGCGCGATACCCATCGGGTCCGCCTGACGCCAGAAGGTGAGGCTCTGCTGGGTTATGCCCGTAACATGCTGGATATCAACAACAAGGTCGCTGCTCTTTTCGGAGAAAGCAAGCTGCGCGGACGTCTGCGCCTCGGCGTTTCCGAGGATTTCGTTGCAAGCCGCCTGACGGTTATTCTGGAGGAGTTCACCCGGCTTTATCCGCTGGTCGATCTGGAGCTGACGGTGGCGCTGAGCGGCGTGCTTTATGAGATGCAGGATAACGGCGAACTGGATGTGGTGCTGGCGAAGAGGCGGCTGGGCGATCAGCTTGGCCATTTTCTTTATCGGGAACCTCTCGTCTGGCTGGCAAAAGACCCCAATGCCATTTTATCTCGGGAAAATGCCTTGCCGCTTATCGCCTTCCCGCCGCCGAGCATCACCCGAAAGGCCGCGCAGGAAGCGCTCGACCGCGCTGGTGTCGCATGGCGTATCGTCTGCACCTGCGCCAGCCTCAGCGGACTGACGGCTGCCGCGCGTGCAGGGATGGGCGTTCTCGTCCAGCCCCGCAGCATGGCCCCATCCGGCCTGCGCGAACTACCGAAGGGCGCGCTGCCTGCACTGGAAGACGTGGAATTCGTGCTTCAGCCGCGAAAGGGGGCGGATCCGGAACTGGTGGAGGCGCTGTCGAAGCTGGTGATGGCGAAGGGNATGGTGCCGGGGAGTTCTGTGTGAGCTTTNCCTCTCCGTCATTCCGGCCCTGAGCTGGAATCCAGTCAGCCCAAGTCCTTGGGCTGAAAAGGCTTTTTTCGCCGCGCAGACGCGCGTCTGCTGGATCCCGGATCAAGTCCGGGATGACGGAGGAGACGCGGTTTTAGGACGTCCCACAAATCCGCAAGAAATCATCCACGTCGTTTNCCAACGTCGCAAAGCTGGTAACGAGGCGGATGAGTTGTTCGTTGTCGCCGACTGGTTCCGGCATGTCGTGCGGAACTGGCCAATCGTAGAAGCTGGCGCCGGCGTCTTTCGCGGCCTTGGCCTTATCCTTGTTCAGCACTACGAACAATTCGTTGGACTGCGTTTGCCAAGCCAATCTTGCGCTGTTGGAGGCCGAGAGGCCTTCGCGCAGGCGGGTTGCCATGGCATTGGCGTGGGCGGCCAGTTCCAGCCAGAGGTCATTGGCGAAATAGGCATCGAATTGCGCGGCCATGAAGCGGGTCTTGGAGAAAAGCTGGGCGGAGCGCTTGCGAATGAAGGGCAGGTCTTCTGCCGTTTNCGGGTCCATATAGACGATGGCTTCCGCACACCAGCAACCGTTCTTGGTCGCGCCGAAGGACAAAATGTCAACGCCCCGTTTCCATGTCATTTCCGCAGGCGTCGTGTCCAGCGCGATCAGCGCGTTGCCGAATCGCGCGCCGTCCATGTGCAGTGGCACACCGGCATTTTTGGCGATTTTTGAAATGGCATCGATTTCATCGAGGTCGTAGACCGTGCCTTGTTCCGTTGCCTGTGTTACAGTCACCAGCATTGGCTGGCCCTGATGGATGGAGCCCGGCGGGAAACGGCCGATGGCGGCTTCGAGGTTCTTCGGCAGCATCTTCCCGTTCGGTCCGGCAACCGGCATCAGGCGCGAGGCGTTCGAGAAGTAGACCGGCGCGCCGCATTCGTCTTCGATGACATGGGCCTCGGAGTGACAAAAGGCGATACCGCCGGGGCGGGCAACGCTGGCCATGGCCAGTGAATTGGCAGCCGTGCCGGTCCCGACGAAGAAGACGGCGACTTCGCGCTCGAAAATTTCGTTGAAGCGCTTCTCGATGGCGCGGTCCAGCTCGCTTGTGCCGTAGGCGGCGGCAAAACGGGTGGATTCCTTCATCAGCCGCTCATTGATGGCGGGGTGGGCGCCTGCCCAATTGTCGGAAGCAAAAAACATGGGTCTGCACTTTCGATGAGTTGACGATGGAAGGGAGTGGCGGATCTGCCAAACGATTGTCGTTTTATGGCCTTATCTTCGGGAACGCAAATCCGGCAATGAAAGCAAGGATTTCGGGATTTTNCCGGAAGAAAATTGCGCAAAGATTCGCGTGAGAGACATTTAGCGTCATTTAGTACGTTTATAAAATGTCGGGGTGGACTTGCAGAGTGCGACCGTTTCTGTCAAANTCCAACCAGAATTAAGACAGTATTGCTGTCCTAAATTGACAAGCGGATGCAAACCCACTATCCGGAAAGGGTGAGGTGGTTGAGCGTCCGCCTCTCTGCGTGAAGCCATGCAACCTGTTGCAGGAGGGACGAAAAATGACGATCAAGCTGGAAGGCGAAAACGCCACTGCTATCTTGACCAACGACTGTCCGACGAGTGCCCAGCCGAAGGCTGGCGTGCGCGCGACGATTGGCGGCCTGCCTCCAAAGCAGGGTCTTTACGATCCGCGCAACGAGCACGATGCCTGCGGCGTCGGCTTTGTGGCACATATGAAGGGTCAGAAGTCGCACCAGATCGTCAAGGACGGTCTGTTCATTCTCGAGAACCTGACCCATCGCGGCGCTGTCGGTGCCGATCCCTTGATGGGTGATGGTGCGGGCATTCTGGTACAGATCCCCGACAAGTTCTTCCGCGAAGAAATGGCGCTTCAGGGTGTAACGCTGCCGAAGGCTGGCGAATATGCAGTCGGCCACATCTTCATGTCCCGTGATGCGGCTCAGATCGAGCACTACAAGAAGGTCATCATCGATGTCGTCGCCGACGCGGGACAGCAGTTCCTCGGCTTCCGCGATGTTCCCGTCGACAACTCTTCTCTGTCGGAAGCGCCTGATATTGCCGCCACCGAACCGCACCATGTGCAGGTCTTCATCGGTGCCGGTCGGGATGCCGCGACCAATGCCGATTTCGAGCGTCAGCTGTTCTTGATCCGCAAGGTCATTTCCAACACCATCTATGATGCAGGCGGTGGCAAGGAAGCGCAGGATTTCTATCCGGTTTCGCTGTCATCCTCGACCATTGTCTATAAGGGTATGTTCCTGGCCTATCAGGTTGGTGCCTATTACAAGGATCTGGCTGATCCTCGTTTCGAGAGTGCTGTGGCCCTTGTTCACCAGCGTTTCTCCACCAACACCTTCCCATCGTGGAAGCTCGCGCACCCTTACCGCATGGTCGCTCATAACGGCGAAATCAACACGCTGCGCGGCAACGTCAACTGGATGGCGGCGCGTCAGGCTTCTGTTGCATCGCCGCTGTTTGGCGAAGACATCTCCAAGCTCTGGCCGATTTCCTACGAGGGACAGTCGGACACCGCCTGCTTCGACAACGCGCTGGAATTCCTCGTGCGCGGCGGTTACTCAATGGCGCATGCCGTGATGATGCTGATCCCCGAGGCGTGGGCGGGCAACCAGTCCATGTCGCCGGAACGCAAGGCATTTTACGAATATCACGCCGCTCTTATGGAGCCATGGGATGGCCCGGCCGCCGTGGCCTTTACCGATGGCAAGCAGATCGGCGCGACACTCGACCGCAACGGTCTGCGTCCGGCCCGTTATCTCGTCACCGATGACGACCGCATCATCATGGCGTCCGAAGCTGGCACATTACCTGTGCCGGAAGAGCGCATCATCAAGAAGTGGCGCTTGCAGCCCGGTAAGATGCTGCTGATCGACATGGAAANGGGTGCCATCATTNCCGATGAGGATGTGAAGCGCGAACTGGCGACCAAGCATCCTTACCGCACATGGCTGGACCGCACCCAGTTGATCCTCGAAGACCTGAAGCCCGTCGAGCCCCGTGCTTTGCGTCGCGACGTTTCTCTCCTCGACCGTCAGCAGGCCTTTGGTTACACCAGCGAAGACACCAAGTTGCTGATGTCGCCCATGGCCACGACCGGTCAGGAAGCCATCGGCTCGATGGGGACGGATACGCCGATTTCGGCGATGTCGTCCAAGTCGAAGTCGCTTTACACATATTTCAAGCAGAACTTTGCGCAGGTCACCAATCCACCGATCGACCCGATCCGCGAAGAGCTGGTGATGAGCCTCGTCTCCTTCATTGGTCCGCGTCCGAACATTCTCGACCATGAGGGCGCGGCTCGTGCCAAACGTCTGGAAGTTCGCCAGCCGATCCTGACCAATGGCGATCTGGAGAAGATCCGCTCCATCGGTCACACCGAGGACCGTTTCGATACCAAGACGCTGGACTTCACCTACGCCGTGGAGCGCGGTGCCGAAGGCATGCCCGAGATGCTGGACCGTTTGTGTGAGCGTGCGGAATCCGCTGTTCGCGGCGGCTACAACATCATCGTTCTCTCGGACCGTCAGTTGGGGCCGGACCGCATCGCTATTCCAGCGTTGCTGGCAACCGCTGCCGTGCATCATCATCTCATCCGCAAGGGTTTGCGCACATCGGTCGGTCTCGTTGTCGAAACCGGCGAGCCGCGCGAAGTGCACCATTTCTGCCTTCTGGCCGGTTACGGTGCGGAAGCCATCAACCCCTATCTCGCCTTCGATACGCTTCTGGATATGCACAAGCACAATGCATTCCCGAAGGAAGTGTCTGATGATGAAGTCGTCTATCGCTACATCAAGGCTGTCGGTAAGGGCATTCTCAAGGTCATGTCCAAGATGGGCATTTCCACCTACCAGTCCTATTGCGGCGCGCAGATTTTCGACGCCATCGGCCTATCCTCGGAGTTTATCGAGCAATATTTCTTCGGCACCGCCACACAAATTGAAGGCGTTGGCCTGAAGGAAATTGCCGAGGAAACCGTGTCGCGTCACACAGACGCATTCGGCAAGGACCCTATCCTCGCCAGCACGCTGGATATTGGTGGCGAATATGCCTATCGCATGCGCGGCGAAAACCATGCCTGGAGCCCGGATGCGGTTGCCACCTTGCAGCATGCCGTGCGCGGCAACAGCCAGGAGCGTTACCGCGAATTCGCCGAAATGGTAAACGACACCAACCTGCGCATGAACACCATTCGCGGTCTGTTCAAGGTCAAGGGCGCGGAAGCTTTGGGCCGCAAGCCTATCGCCATCGATGAGGTCGAGCCTGCCGTCGATATCGTCAAACGTTTCTCCACCGGTGCCATGTCCTTCGGCTCCATCAGCCGTGAGGCGCACACAACGCTCGCCATTGCCATGAACCGCATTGGTGGCAAGTCCAACACAGGTGAGGGCGGTGAAGAATCCGACCGTTATCTGCCGTTGCTCAACGGCAACCCAAACCCGGAACGCTCTGCCATCAAGCAGATCGCCTCTGGCCGCTTCGGTGTGACGACGGAATATCTCGTCAATGCCGATATGTTGCAGATCAAGGTTGCACAGGGTGCCAAGCCTGGCGAAGGCGGCCAGTTGCCCGGCCACAAGGTGGATGCAACGGTTGCCAAGACCCGTCATTCCACACCGGGCGTCGGCCTCATCTCGCCACCGCCGCACCATGATATCTATTCGATCGAAGATCTGGCGCAGCTGATCTACGACCTGAAGAACGTCAACCCGGAAGCCGATGTTTCCGTCAAGCTCGTCTCCGAAGTGGGTGTCGGCACGGTTGCCGCCGGTGTTGCCAAGGCACGTGCAGACCATATCACCGTCTCCGGTTTCGATGGCGGCACAGGCGCTTCTCCGCTGACGTCGCTGAAGCATGCCGGTTCCCCATGGGAAATCGGTCTTGCCGAGACACAGCAGACGCTTGTTATGAACGGCCTTCGTTCGCGCATCGCCTTGCAGGTGGATGGCGGATTGAAANCCGGTCGTGATGTCATCATCGGCGCGTTGCTGGGAGCCGACGAATTCGGCTTTGCGACGGCTCCGCTGATCGCGGCTGGCTGCATCATGATGCGTAAGTGCCACTTGAACACTTGCCCCGTGGGCGTTGCGACACAGGACCCGGTTCTGCGCAAGCGTTTCAAGGGCGCACCGGAACACGTCATCAACTACTTCTTCTTCGTCGCCGAAGAAGTGCGCGAAATTCTTGCCTCGCTGGGTGTGTCCAGGCTGGATGAGATCATCGGCGCTTCCGAACTGCTCAAGAAGGATGACATGCTGGCGCACTGGAAGGCCAAGGGGCTTGATTTTAGCCGCATCTTCCACAAGGTCGATGCACCGAAGGAAGCAACCTACTGGACCGAACGCCAGAAGCACCCGATCGACGACATTCTCGACCGCAAGCTGATCGAGAAGTCCATGCCATCGCTTGAAAACCGCGAGCCTGTGGTTTTCGAAGTGCCGATCAAGAACGTTGACCGCTCTACCGGTGCCATGCTCTCGGGCGCGCTTGCCAAGCGTTGGGGCCATAAGGGCCTGAAGGACGACACCATTCACGTGTTGCTGCGCGGCACGGCGGGTCAATCCTTCGGCGCGTTCCTTGCGCGCGGCATCACGTTCGATCTGGTGGGTGATGGTAACGACTATGTCGGCAAGGGCCTGTCAGGTGGCCGCATCATCGTGCGTCCGCCGGAAAATGCTCGTATTGTTGCGGAAAACTCGATCATCGTCGGCAACACGGTTCTCTATGGTGCGATCACCGGCGAATGCTACTTCCGTGGTGTGGCGGGTGAACGCTTTGCCGTTCGCAACTCCGGTGCCATCGCCGTTGTCGAAGGCGTGGGTGACCATGGCTGCGAATATATGACGGGCGGCATTGTCGTTGTTCTGGGTGAAACCGGGCGCAACTTCGCAGCCGGCATGTCCGGCGGCGTGGCCTATGTTCTGGATGAGCAGGGCGATTTCGCCAAGCGCTGCAACATGGCCATGGTCGAGCTGGAGCCGGTGCCGGAAGAAGACGACATGCTGGAAAANCTGCACCATCACGGTGGCGACCTGATGCACAAGGGACGTGTGGACGTTTCCGAAGACATGACGCGCCACGACGAGGAGCGCCTCTACCAGATGATCTCCAACCACTTCCACTACACCAACTCCAACCGCGCCAAGGACATTCTGGACCGCTGGAGCGAGTTCCGTCCTAAATTCCGCAAGGTCATGCCGGTGGAATACCGCCGTGCGCTTGAGGATATGGAGCGGATGAAGCTGGGCGTGGCGGCGGAGTAATCCGACGCGTGAAGTCGCTACACCGACTGATCTCGCTGTTGATCGCGGTCGCCGTTCCCACGGCGATCTACTGGACGAGCGGCGAGATCAGACTTGAGTTCATCGTACTGGGAGCAGCCGTGGGCGGCGCTTATTGGTACTGGGGCCCGACGGGTGCCCTGCTTTGATGTGAGGATATAACATGGGCAAGGTTACAGGTTTTCTGGAAATAGACCGTCAGGTTGGCAAGTATCAGCCAGCGTCGGACCGTATTCGCCATTTCCGGGAATTTACTATTCCCATGTCGGACCCCGAGGTGCAGAAGCAGGCGGCGCGCTGCATGGACTGTGGCATTCCCTATTGCCACGGCCCGACCGGCTGCCCGGTTCATAACCAGATCCCCGACTGGAACGATCTGGTCTATAACAACAATTGGGAAGAGGCGATCCGCAACCTCCACTCCACCAACAACTTCCCGGAATTCACAGGCCGTGTCTGTCCTGCACCTTGCGAGGAAGCCTGCACGCTGAACCTTGAAGATGCGCCGGTCGCGATCAAGACGGTCGAGCAGGCCATTGCCGACAAGGCTTACGAGCTTGGTTTCATCGTGCCGAAGCCTGCCACGGTTCACACCGGCAAGAAGGTTGCCATCATCGGTTCCGGCCCGTCAGGTCTGGCGGCAGCGCAGCAACTGGGGCGTGCCGGTCACGATGTGCATGTCTATGAGCGTGAATCCAAGGCTGGCGGTCTGCTCCGTTATGGTATTCCCGATTTCAAGATGGAGAAGAACTTCATCGATCGCCGCGTCGAGCAGATCAAGGGCGAGGGCGTGACGTTCCATTACGGCGTCAATGTTGGCGTCGATGTCACCGTCGAAACGCTGACGACGGATCACGATGCCGTTCTGTATTGCGGCGGCTCGGAAACCCCACGTCCAGCCGGTATCGGTGGCACCGAATATCACGGCGTTCACGATGCGATGCCGTACCTCGTGCAGCAGAACCGGCGCGTTGGTCGTGAAAACATCGACAGCATCGGTTGGCCTTCCGATCCAATCCTTGCAGGTGGCAAGCATGTGGTCGTCGTCGGCGGTGGCGATACGGCATCGGATTGCGTCGGCACGGCGTTCCGCCAGGGTGCGGTGAAGGTCACCCAGCTCGACATTCGCCCGATGCCTCCTGAAANGGAAGACAAGCTGGCCGTCTGGCCCTATTGGGCAACCAAGATGCGCACATCCTCCAGCCAGGCCGAAGGTGCAGCCCGTGAGTTCCAGGTGGCAACGCTTGAATTCGTTGGTGATGAAGATGGCGTGCTGACCGGTGTGAAGTGCTGCCAGGTGGATGATGCCCGCAAGCCGATTGCAGGCTCGGAATTCATCATCAAGGCCGATCTCGCCTTCATCGCCATCGGCTTCTCCGGCCCGTTCACCGACAGCGTTCTGAAGGAACTGGACGGCAAGCTGACGCTGAACACCGACCGCCGCGGCTCCACCAACGTCGTTGCCAACGACAAGGACTACAAGACTTCGGTCGATAAGCTCTGGGTGGCGGGTGACGTGCGTCGTGGCCAGTCCCTCGTCGTCTGGGCCATCCGCGAAGGTCGACAGGCCGCACGTGCGATTGATGAAGCGCTGATGGGCGAGACGCTTCTTCCGCGTTGAGAAACCGCTATTACAGAAATAAAAGCCTCCGATGGTCTTAGGCCGTTGGAGGCTTGTTTATTTCAAGCTGCTGAGGAAGCCTTAAGTACGAAATGTGATTTCGCTCATCGAAGGAGACGAAGAGCCGCTCGGCATCTATGGGTGATTCGGCATCGACCGAACTATGGCCCGTTACTTGGCCGCCGTCTCCGCTGGCGCGGGCATGCGGTAATCATCCACGCGACCCAGAGGCGCCGCGTCCATCAGGCCTTGTTTCGTCAGCCGTTCTCTGGGTGAAGGCACGACTGAGAATTTGGCGACTGGTTTGTCGCCTAGAAGCACGTCGCCGCCATCGAGGTCGGGGTCGGTCAGGCTTATGGGCTGGGTGCGGACCTGTTGGGCGTCGATCCCGAGGGCTGGCAGGGAGGTAAGGGCTGGAAGGTTGCTGCCGTCGAGCGTCGTCAGGTCCGGGGTTGCGCCATCCAGATGGCGGCGCACGAATTTTTCGACGTAAAAGGCGAGTTTCCGCTTGCCGGCCTGCGTCATGCCGATGCCATCGGCTTCACGAAGGCGCGCCTGCTGGCCGTTGACGTCATAGCCTGTGGTCACGAACTTGCCACCCTCGTCCACGAAGCCATCCCAGACATCCACGAACTCGCCGCCTGCCTTTTCGATATGGCTGCGGTAAAGACGGTTGAAACTGACGAAATCCGCGGTCAGGGATGGTGACTGGAAGGCAGGCAGGCCCACCCACAGCACTGGAACCTGCTGGCGTTTGGCAAGCGTGATCAGCGCGTCGATGCGCCGCTCATATTCCTTGAGCCATGCCTCGGTGCCGTATTTTTCTTTTACGTCGCCGATCACCATCTGCTGGCGGTCGTTGGAGCCCATCATGATGACGATGGTCGCAGGGCTGGTTTCCTTGATGAATTGCGGCAGGTTGGAAAACCAATCGTAATAATCCGAGCGTACCAGACCGGACGAACCGTTGGAGCGCACGTCTACCGAGATGGCGGGGGAGCTTCCAAAGGTCGAAACCAGCGCTTCACCCATGGCGCCCGCCAGAAAATCACCGATGACCAGAACGCGGCGGGCGGTTTCAAGTTTGGCAACGGGGCCAGGTTTTTCCGTTCGCATCTGCACCACCGAGGGTGTCTTGCGTGGTGCTGGCGGGCGGGTGACAGCACGGTTGTCACGCGGTGGCGGCCTGCGCATTCTCTGTTGCTGGTTGCGTTCCGGCGCATACATGCGGTCATCGCGCCTGATGGGGCTACCGAACATCATTTCAAACAGCGTGCGACGCTCGCGCATTTCCTGTGCCTGGGCGAAATCGGAGACGACCGGCAGGCAGATGACCAGCGCAAAAANCACGGCACCGCTGCGCCGTGTCTTGCTCCATTTAGTGCCTGTGTTTTGCGTCACCACGGCATGAACCTCCCGGACGGCTCTTTATTATATTTTTCTAATTCTGGTGCCGTCGGCAGGTTCTGTCAATTGCGCAGGGCGCGCAGTAACAGGCGCGATGGTTCACCATCGTTTNCCATGCCCATACGCTTCTGGATTGCGCTGATAGCAGCCTTGGAACCGGAGCCGAAATTGCCATCGACCTCGCCATCATAATAGCCGAGTTCTTTCATGCGGGTCTGCAATTCGAACTTTTCCTTTACGTCCAGCGTGTTGTCCGGGCGCGGCCAGCGTTGCTGCATACCACCGGTTCCGGCGATTTCATCAGCCAGAAGACCCACGGCCAGTGCGTAGCTGTCGGATGCGTTGTATCTCTTGATGGTGAAAAAGTTCTTCGTCATCAGGAAGCCGGGGCCGTTGCCACCGCCTTGCATCTTCAGCATCGCACGGTCAGAACCACGTGGAAAACCCTTGCCGTTGGGGCGGGCAAATCCAAGCTTCTGCCACTCGGCCATGCTCTTCGTCTGGCCTTGATAGCGTGCGCCACCGGTTGGTACGGCTGTTTCATAACCCCAGGTCTTGCCAGGCTCCCAGCCGTTCTTGGCCAGAAGATTGGCAGCTGTGGCCAGCGCGTCGGGAATGGAGTGCCAGATATCGCGCTTGCCATTGCCGTCGGCGTCAACTGCGTAGAGCAGGTAGCTGGTGGGAATGAACTGCGTGTGGCCCATGGCACCGGCCCATGATCCGGTCAGTTGCTTCGGCGTCACGTCACCGTTCTGAAGAATTTTCAGAGCCGCAATCAATTGGGTGCGGGCAAACTTGCCGCGCTTGGGGTCGGAATAGGCGAGGGTTGCCAGCGCCTGGGTGATATTGTGCAGGCGTTCCGGCTTTNCCAGAACTGCACCGTAATTGGATTCCATCGACCAGATGGCGAGAATGATGTGCTTGTCCACCTTGAAGTTACGCTCGATCCAGTTGAGCGTGGTGGCATGCTTCATCTTCATTTCGCGGCCGATGCGGACCGTATAGGGGTTTACGCGGCTATCGACGTAATCCCAGATCTTGGTGGTGAATTCGGGCTGGAACGTCGCCTTGCGCAGGGCGTCCGGGTCAGGCTCGGTTACACCCGCAAATGCCTTCTGATAGGTCGATTTGGTGATGCCTTCCTTGGCGGCAGTGGTATAGAACTGGTTGATCCATTGTCTGAAGCCTGCGTCGGCATTCGCTGTTGCAGGCGCAAGGGCAATTGTAATGCCCGCAAATGCCATGCAGCCATATTTACGGACGGTGGAANGGATCAGCTTTTTCATCGGCAGTCTTTCGTTTCTCTCGAATGTCATTTCGATAGCGAGATACGCATCGGGCTTAACGATGTAATACCAACTCAAAGTCAACAAATTCTTTACCATTAACCAAAGGTATCGTCACTCTTTACAAAAGTTTGCCACTTTTTAAATAACAAAGTCGTGTGCAATTAATGCTCCAGTGAATCTCTGAGGAGGGATGTGTGGTAGAACATAAAAAANTTCGGAAAGCGGTTTTCCCAGTCGCGGGTCTTGGAACACGTTTCCTGCCTGCAACCAAAGCGGTTCCGAAGGAAATGCTGACCGTTGTGGACAAGCCTGTCATCCAGTACGTGGTGGATGAGGCCGCTGAAGCCGGTATCGAGCATTTCGTGTTCGTTACGGGACGCGGTAAAGGCGTTATCGAAGATTATTTCGATATTCAGTTCGAGCTCGAGCAGATGCTGCGCGAGCGTAACAAGAATGCCGAGCTGACGCTTCTGTCGAACATTCTGCCAAANGCAGGTACGGCAAGCTTCACGCGCCAGCAGGTTCCGCTCGGTCTTGGCCATGCGGTCTGGTGCGCACGCGACATCGTTGGCGACGAGCCTTTCGCGGTGCTGCTGCCCGACATGATCATGCACTCCAAGAAAAGTTGCCTCAAGGGCATGGTCGATCTCTACGACCAGACCGGTGGCAACGTCATCGCTGTTCAGGAATGCGAGCCGGACCAGACGCACAAATATGGCATCGTCGGCGTTGGCGAGACCGTGGGCGAAGGCTTCAAGATTACCGAGATGGTGGAAAAGCCAGCCAAGGGAACTGCTCCGTCGAACTACTACATCAACGGTCGCTACATCCTTCAGCCCGAGATTTTCAAGATTCTTGAAAATCAGGAACGTGGTGCTGGCAACGAGATACAGCTAACCGATGGTATGTTGGCGCTTGCCAAGCAACAGGAGTTTGCCGGTTATCGCTTCGACGGCGAAACTTTCGATTGCGGTGCCAAGGATGGCTTCATCCTCGCCAACCTCGCCTTCGCGCTGGAGCGTGCTGATATTCGCCCATCCATCGAAGAGCCGTTGAGGAAGCTGGTCAGCCGGCTGAAGTGAGTCTTCCGATTTGAANTGATGAAATCCCGGCCTCGTGCCGGGATTTTTATTTTACCGCTTCAGTGTCAGACCGGCACCGATCCGCCATTGTCTGTTGTCGGTAACGGGTGTTGTTTCGTAGCTGATGTCGGTGGTCAGATCGAGATAGCGGTTGATGCTCCAAGTCAGTCCGGCGCCAGCGACATATTCCGTTTCGTCGTCGAGGCTGGAGGTAAGATAGGAGCGACGTTCTATGCCTGCGGTCAATCGTGCCACCAGATCGCTGCGCAATTGCTGGGTCAGGCCGGTGGTGAACTGCCGGGAAATCCAGCCACCGCGTGGTCCGCCCGCAAAATCCTCGATTGTCGTGCGAAGTCCGAAGCTGACATCCGTGCCGCGCTGCGGCGACCAGACGATGTTACCGTCGATGGCCAGAGCATCGATGGCGGAGAGCCTGCTGTCATCATAACCCTTGCGCAGGTAACCGACGGCGGCTTCACCCTTCAGTTTTTCACCCAGATCGATCTGCGCGCCGACCTTTGCGCCGTAGGATTGCGACGAGCGTTCATAGCCGGTGTTGTCGCGGCTCTGGTCGTAATTGGTCAGACCCGCCGTAATCTCGAGAAACGGGATGAGGGCAGGGGAAAGCTCGTATCCCAGACGCCCTCGAAGTCCCGCACCATAGCGGTCACGGTCACTGAGGCTGATGGCCTGGCCGTTGACGCCCTTGGCATCCGTATAGATCGTGCGCGAAAGGTCGAGCGCGGCCAAAGCCTTCAATATCCCGACATTTCGCTCGATTGATGCGCCACCGGTAAACACATGTTCGCCACCTTGAACGGACGCACCGGATACGGCGTTGGGATCATTGGTATCTTCGCGGCTGAAGGCGTAACCAGCGGTCAGATTGGCTTGCGTACTGTCGCCGAGGTCGAGGCGAAGGTCAGCGCCGATATTGGCGCTTGGTTCTTCGCCCGCGCTGCTACCGCCGATATTACGCTGGTAGGCACCATCGCCCGTTACCGTTAGTGCGTGGCGGGACCAGTCGCTGGTCAGTGTGCCGCGAATGCCCGTCGTCAGATAATTGCGGCTGGTCGAGCTGCCGGGAAATGTCTTGTTTTCGTGGTTCAGAGTCTGGCTGATCGAAGGGCGCAGGGTGAGCGTCCCGATGCGAATGCCAGGAGCGGTGCCGTCATCTATCGTCGCATTCTCCCCGCCGTCGACGGTCGGTTCGAAGGTGTTTTCGCGCGTATCGACGGGTTCGACAGCCTCATCGCCCTCTTCAGGAATTGCCTCGCCGGGGTTGGTCGCCGGGCGGATGCTGCCGGTCGTGACGGTGTTCGGCGCGACTGGCGCTGTCGGTTGGCGGCTGGAACTAGTCGGATCGATGACGGACAGGTCGTTCTGTCCAATGAAAGGATCAGCGCTGGTCAGCGTTCTGCTGGCGGTCGTTGCGACAGGTCTTTGGGTGGTGGATTGGGCAAACCCTTGCGCTGCCGGGCACAGCATGGTGCAAGCCAGCAGCGCTACGGCTGCTTTCCGCCACGTCGGCAGACGTCTTGCGGTGCTGTGAAAANCCATGCTCGTTTCTATCCGGTTCTGACCAAATCATTGCCGAAAGTAAGTCTGCCATCGTCAGCATATGCGAACCGTTATCAGGCATAAGCACATGTTTTTCTTCGGAGATTTTACGTGTCGGCAGTGCCGTATTGAGAGGGCAGTTTGCCCGTGCCGGGTTATTTTATGGTTAACGTTCTGTAAAAAACGTTGGAAACGCCTGCGCTCTTCAATGGGTGAGCAGGCTCGTTTATAGGACGCGCTGTATGACATTGAGGAATGGAAAANTTGAACAGGTTTTTGCGATACGCCGCTTGTTTCATGGGTTGGGTAATGTTGCCGCCAGTTGCGACCGCTGCGTCGGAACCGCCACCCCGCAAGGCCGGACTATGGGTGGTGACGTCGAGGGACAACCCGTTCGCGAACTGGTCGGCCTGCGTTGGAGACAAAAAGGACAATTTCATCGACAGTGATGTTTGGGATAATTTNGCCAACGAGTGCCAAGTTGCCCATACGGAAAAGACCGCGGACGGCGAGACGGTCTTTGCCTATTGCGAGTCCGCTTTAAGTGGCAAGGTAAAGCTTCTCCTGGAGTTTTCAGGCGATTTCCAGAGTGAATACAAGTTTCAGTCCACGACCGTGTTCACTGGCAAGACGGGACAAGAAGAGGGGCAGACCTTTACGGTGGATGGACGTTACGCGGGCGAGTGTCCCGCTGATTTGCCTGTCGGCAGGAAGAAAATGGCGCACTGAAACGCGTTTTCAATTATTGGCAAAGTCTCTAAGCGTGGCCAATAGACATGTTTTATTGAAANGAGTATCAGTCCCAGCATGATTACGAGAGCTGTCACACTGGTTGAAAACCACGCCGTCGAGTCCGCGTTGCGGACTGTTTCCATCGAAAAAANCGGCCTTGCCGCATTGGAGCAGGCGCTGCTGGGCGACCTTGGGGATGGTTTCTGCAAGGCCATCGACGCCATTGGTAAATCGGATGGTCGTCTCATCATCACCGGTGTCGGCAAAAGTGGTCATATCGGCTCCAAGCTCGCTGCTACCTTTGCATCAACGGGAACACCAGCCTTCTTCGTGCATGCGGCAGAAGCCAACCATGGCGATCTTGGCATGATCGGCGGTAATGATGTGGTGCTTGCCATTTCCAAGGGTGGAGAAAGCGTCGAGCTTCGCAGCATCATCAATTACACCAGACGCTTTTCCATTCCACTGATCGCGATGACATGCACCGAGCAGGGCTCGCTTGCGAAATCCTCCGACATCGTTCTGCTGATACCCAATGAGCAGGAAGCCTGCCCGCATGGGCTTGCTCCGACGACCTCTACCATGATGCAATTGGCGTTGGGCGACGCACTGGCCGTCGCTCTTCTGGAAGCACGCAGTTTCACCGCGGGTGACTTCCGCGTGTTTCACCCCGGTGGAAAACTCGGCGCCAGCCTCGCGCTGGTTGGCGATATCATGCATACGGGTGAGCGCCTGCCGCTGGTGTCAANGGGTACGCCAATGCAGGAAGCCGTCAGCGTTCTGGCGCGCAAGCATTTCGGTTGCGTGGCGGTGCTGGATGAGGATGGCCGCCTTTGCGGCATCGTCACCGAGGGCGACATGGCGCGCAATCTGGCGCGCAATCTGTCGGAACTCTCTGTCGATGAGATCATGACGGTGAAGCCGAAGACCGTGACCAAGAGCGTGCTGGCAACGGCTGCGCTGGCAACGCTGGAGAAACATCATATCGGTGCGCTGATCGTGGTGGATGAAGACAACCGCCCCATCGGCCTCGTGCACTTCCACGACCTGCTGCGTATCGGCGTGGCGTAAGCCGGACCTGATTAGCTGCGCGTACCCGCCAGCTTCTCGGAGAGATCGCCCACTTCCTTCTGTGCTTCCTTGTCGGCGGGGTAGAGCGCCAGATAGCGTTCCCACACTTTCAGTGCCAGCTCGTTGCGATCTGTGCTTTCGAGAATATTGGCGAGGCTGGCAAGCGCCGGGAAATAGCGCGGCTCCTTTTCCAGCGTCTGGTTCAGGTCCGACATAGCCTTGCGGGTATCGCCATCAGCGAAATGCACGAGTGCACGGCGATACCATGCTTCCGCATAATCCGGCTCAAGCAGAATGGTCTGGTCCAGAAAGTCGTAGGCTGCGGCCTTGCGCTTTTCGTCGGCGGCTTCTTCCGCCCATTTCATCAGAAGATTGATGGTGGCGCTGCCGGAGTCGGTCCACTCGCCGACGATCTCGTTGGCGATCACGCGAGCCTTCTGGGCATCACGTTCTTTTTNCAGGCTGGTGAACAGGCCACCGACTGAATCGCTGGAGAGGTTGTCTGGCGGAGTAGCTGTTTGCGCTGGGTTTGCCGAATCGGCAGCATGGGCAGCTGAAACATAAAAAGCGGGAAGCGCGCTAAGGGCGGCGGTTCCGAGGCAGGCAATGAGAAACGTATGAAANCAAAATTGGCGCATACGAATACGATAATCCGCCTGCGCCAATTATGAAATCAAATTCTGTAGTCTATCAACAATGTGATCCCCCTCGACCGGGCGGACACGCATGCAGCCGGTAATCAGCCCTGACGAGCTTTGAAACGCGGGTTCATCTTGTTGATGATGTAGACGCGGCCCTTGCGGCGAACCAGACGGTTATCGCGGTGACGGGCCTTAAGCGCTTTGAGCGAGTTCTTGATTTTCATTTTTCTGGTCCGCAGTTTGGCGTGACGCTTCTTGCCACGCATATATAAACAATCAAAAACGCGCTACGAGGGCGCGCTTCTTTCGGTTGGCAGGCAAATACCTTGTCAGTCTTTGCCTGTCAACACGCTAAGGCATATTTTGCCGGGAAAGACTTGGTTTTCCGGGGTTCATGAGCGCCGTTACATGGCCCATCTTGCGGCCCGCGCGCGCTTCCGTCTTGCCGTAGAGATGCACGAGGCAGTCTGTTTTGGCCAGCCATTGCGGCACGTCATGGATGTCATCGCCGATGAGATTGGTCATCACGCAGTCGGAATGGCGCTGTGTGGAGCCGGGGGAGAGCCCCACTACCGCGCGGATATGCTGTTCGAATTGTGAGATGACGCAGGCCGCTTCCGTCCAGTGGCCGGTATTGTGTACACGCGGTGCCATTTCGTTGGCCACCAGCGAGCCATCGGGCAAAACAAAGAACTCGATGCCGACGACGCCGACATAATCGAGCGCCGCGAGCAACTTCTCTGCCGATTCCACGGCAACCGTTCTGGCGGCGTCTGAAAGCTTCGCTGGAACGGTGGAGGTGTGCAGTATGCCGGCGAGATGCACGTTCTCTGCCGGGTCGTAGCAGGTGACAGAGCCGTCCTGAAAACGAGCGGCAATGATGGAGATTTCGCGCTCGAAGGCAATGAAGCTTTCGAGGATGAGGGGAACGCTGCCCAACGCATCGAATGCGCCGGTCAGGTCTTCGCCACCCTTGAACACGCGCTGGCCCTTGCCATCATAACCCATGCGGCGGGTCTTCAGCACACCTTTGCCGCCGAAATCCGACAGTGCGGCTTCGAGGTTCGCCTGATCATCGACCTGGCGGAAATCGGCTGTGGGGATGCCGCAATCGTTGAGGAAGCGCTTTTCGGTCAAGCGGTCCTGCGAGGCGCTGAGCGCCTGTGGTGGCGGGAAGACGGGAACGGAAGCGGCTAGCGTCTGGGCTGCAACCACCGGCACGTTTTCAAATTCGTAGGTTACGACATCACAGACATTTGCCAGTTCGGCCAGCGCCTTTTCGTCGTCATAGGCGGCGACGATCTGGCGATTGCAGACCTGCGCTGCCGGACAGTCGGCCTGTGGCTCCAGCACGATGGTGCGGAAGTTGAGGCGCGCTGCAGCCATGGCCAGCATGCGGGCAAGCTGACCGCCACCGATAATGCCGATGGTTCCTGATTTCCCGGTCACTTCCAAGGTCATTGCGGGGTGTCCATGGGGTATTCGGCAATGGCTGCCGTCTGGCGGGCGCGGTACTCGTCCAGCCGGTCGGCCAGATCTTCGTCGGATAGCGCAAGCACGGCGGCGGCGAGCAGAGCGGCATTGATGGCACCGGCACGACCGATGGCGAGTGTGCCAACGGGAATGCCTGCCGGCATCTGGACGATGGAATAGAGACTATCCTGCCCCGACATGGTCTTGGACTGCACGGGGACACCAAATACCGGAAGCGGTGTCAGTGAAGCCGTCATGCCCGGCAGATGGGCGGCACCGCCAGCACCGGCGATGATGACCTTGAAACCTTCGTCACGCGCGCCGCTGGCGAAACTGAACATCCTCTCCGGTGTGCGGTGGGCGGAAATGATGCGCGCTTCATATTCCACATCCAGCGCATCCAGCGTGTCGGCTGCGTTTTTCATGGTCTCCCAGTCGGACTGGCTTCCCATGATGATGGCGACGGGCGGTGTCTCTGTGCTCAACGGTCTCTCCGTATCAGGCAATGATATCAGGAATAATCTGGTCTTCGATCTGGGTCATCTTGTCCTTGATGACCAGCTTTTNCTTCTTCATCCGCTGAATGCGCAATGCTTCGCAGTTGGTCTGGATCATCGCATTGATCGCGGCATCGTAGTCTTCGTGCTCCTGCCGCAGTCTTGCAAGTGCAAGCCTGACATCAGCGTGGTCCTGATCGGGCATCTGTTTATCCCCATATGATACAACCGGACCGCCATCCGGCCATTTTGTTGTCGCTCTTGGTGCCTGTACCACCAAATGACGGTAACGGGAAGTTTCCCTCATGTGCATTTNGCCTAGATATTGCCTTGATTCTGCCTTCGACAAGCCGGGCGTTCCATGTCACATTGGTGTCGTAAACCTGAAACTCCAGCGATGGAGCGCTGGAGGTAGGTTCAACAAGGAAGGACGTGCCGCATGACCATTCAGGCTCATATTGCATCGCTGGAAAAGAAACACGGTGCTCTTGAGGAGGAGCTCGAAACCGTTCTCGCTTCCCCCTCTTCGGATGATAAGCAGATTGTGGATCTTAAACGCAAAAANCTGCGCCTGAAGGACGAAATGCAGAGGCTGCAAGCCTCCACCACGCATTGATCAAACCATATCTTTGTTGCCTGACGTCAGTATAGTTTACGTCGCAGCCTGAAAGCCCGGCTCTGATTGCTTTTGCGATCAGGGCCTTTTTNACGCGTATGTCCCGGCGTTTAGAGCGGCAGTCCGTCCCAGAGAAGTTTCAGCGCGGCCAGAAAGGCCATGCCATACATCAGTGGATAAAAGACCGCTGGTTTCATGTATTTCACCACTTTCGCCCCGGCAAAGGTCGCAACCATGGCAACCGGCAACAGCATGGCTGACGTGGTGAGGTTGGTGGCATCCAGCGCGCCGAGCGCGAAATAGGGTATGAGCTTTATCGCGTTCATAATCGCAAAGAAGCGAACGCTCATGCCGGTATAGACTTTAGGGTCCAGTTTCAGCGGCAGCACGTAAATCTGGAATGGTGGCCCGCCCGCATGTGCCACGAAGCTGGCATAACCCGAAAGGCTGGACCAGATCGTCGCCCTTACCGGGCGCTGGCCTTTCGCCGGCGTTTCCAACCCACCGTGAGAGGTTCTGTACGCCTCATAGAAATAGCGCAACACGAAGATAATGGTGACGCTCGCCACCACCAGACGCATGGCATCGGGCGAAATCATGCTCGACATCGCCCAACCCAGCGTTATGCCGACAATCGCCCCCGGCAGCATGATCAACAGGGTCTGACGGTGATTGTATTTGCGCCAGGCAATCAGCGCGACGATATCCATCACCACGAGAATGGGCAGAAAGATCGCAGCCGCCTGTACCGGCGGCACGGCGAGCGCCATCAAAGGCACACCCATCAGCGCCAATGCGCCGCCCAGCCCGCCTTTGGAAAGGCCAACGAGGATGACCGCGGGNATGGCAACGAGGAAAAANTGGAAATCAGCTAGCATGGATGGACGGTTGATCCTTTCGCCTGTCCGGTTTATCGGAAGTATGACATGAAANCGAGTGCAGATTACGCGGGAAGCGTCCTGTCTGCGGAAAATGGAAAANCCGATGACTGCACCCAAAGACCGCTGCCGACTCGTTCTGATCGTTCCTGCTCACGACGATACCGACCATCAGGCCAAGACATTGGAAGATGCGCTGCGTGGCGGCGATGTCGCGTCTGTCATCATTCCGCAATATGGTCTTGACGATGCGGCTTTCCAGAAACTGGCGGAAACGCTGGTGCCGATCGTTCAGGAAGCCGGTGCCGCGGCACTCGTCGCAGGCGACAGCCGCACGGCCAGCCGCGTCAAGGCAGATGGCCTGCACGTGATGGGCGGGGCAGATGCGCTTTCCGAAGCCGTCGAGAGTTTTTCGCCGAAGCTCATCGTCGGTGGCGGCAATGCCGATGACCGTCACAAGGCGCTGGAGCAGGGTGAGAGCAACCCCGACTACATGTTCTTCGGCAAGCTGGAAGGTGATATCAAGCCGGAAGCGCACCCCAAGAATATGGCGCTTGGCGAATGGTGGGCGTCCATGATCGAAATCCCTGTTATCATCATGGGCGGGTCGGATGTCGCTTCCGTCATCCCCGTTGCTGAAACGGGCGTTGAATTCGTGGCCTTGCGTCTGGGTGTGTTCAGCCATGCGGGCGGTCCTGCGCAGGCGGTTGCCGAAGCGAATGCGCTGCTTGACGAAAAAGCGCCACGGTTTGGCGGTTGATACAGGCGATGATCGCTCGTTTGCTTCCTTTCCGTCTGTCCCTTTCGGCTCTTGCCCTGGCTTGCGCCTTGTTTCCGCACGTCGTTTTTGCGCAAGATGCGACCCCGGCACAGCCACAGTCCGACCTTTTGCCGGGTGTGGGAACGAACGCGCCGCAGCCGGATGTTACGCCTGCGGATGAGGATACCGATTTCGGCCCCGCCAAGCCCGATGGCCCCGAGGTCCTGTCGCGCCCGTCCGATGCGAATGCCGAACCGATCCGCAAGGGCCGTGTGGGTACCAGCGATCAGAAGGATTTGCAGCCGTCCGAAGGCGTCAATGTCTACCAGCGCATGGGAGCGGATCTGCCAGCCCTTCCGCCGGAAAAGAAATTCCTCGGCAAGGTCGATGAGGCCTTCGGTCACTATCAGCGCGGCGAATATGTCCAAGCGCTCTCCAAGGCGCTGACCCGCGCCCAGACGGGTGACGCTGCCGCACAGACACTGGTCGCTGAAATGATGTCGCGTGGCTTCGGCATTGCCCGCGACGACAAGACTGCGGCCTTCTGGTACGAGCAGGCTGCCAAGGGTGGCGATCCCGTCGCCATGTTCAAATATGCCCTGCTTCTGATGGAAGGCAAAATCGTCAAGCACGACAAGAAGCTGGCCGACGATTACATGCACCGCGCCGCACAGGCGGGCAATGGCGAAGCCGAGTTCAACTGGGCGCAAATCCTCGTGTCGCAGACGCCCGGACCCAACGGCCTGCATGCCGCCTTGCCATTTTACGAAAAATCCGCCGAAAAAGGCATTGCCGATGCGCAGTATGCCGTGTCGCAAATCTACTGGAACCTCAAGGACATTCCTGCCGATAAAAAGGCGAAAGCCCGAGAATGGTTGACGCGCGCTGCAAAGGCCGGTTTCGATACGGCGCAGGTCGATCTTGGTGTCTGGCTGGTCAACGGCGTGGGCGNCGCGCGCAATCTCGAAGAAGGCTTCCGCTGGCTCTACGGCGCAGCACAACGGGGCAATGTCGTGGCCCAGAACAAGGTGGCGCATCTCTACATTCAGGCGCTCGGCACCAAGCCAGACCCGGTGGAGGCAGCCAANTGGTATGTGCTGTCGCGCCGTGCGGGACTGAAAGACCCCGGACTGGAGGATTTCTATCTCGGCATCGAAGAAGATCAGCAAANGAAGGCTATCGAGGCTGCCAACCGCTTTCGCCCAGCGTGAGCCTGGCGCCAGCTTTCGGCTTTTTACCTTGAATTCCAGCGCGTTTTGTGGTCTTGAACCGCACACTTTCAATCAGAAACCGCATTTGCGTGCCTGCTGGAAATTTCGGCTAGCAGGTTCAGCCACCTTTCAGGAACATCTTCATGGCCCGTTCAGCCCTTCTCAATGTCATGGTTCAGGCCGCGCTCAAGGCCGGAAAATCTTTGTCGCGTGACTTCGGTGAAGTGCAGAACCTGCAGGTTTCGGTCAAGGGACCCGGCGATTTCGTGTCGCAGGCAGACCTCAAGGCCGAAAAGATCGTTCACGACGAACTGATGAAGGCCCGCCCAACCTACGATTTCCTGGGTGAAGAAGGCGGCGAGGAAAAAGGGTCCGATGGCGCGCATCGCTGGATCGTCGATCCCCTGGATGGCACCACCAACTTCCTGCACGGCATTCCGCAGTTCGCCGTTTCCATCGCGCTGGAGCGCAACGGTGAAGTCGTCGCCGGTGTCATCTTCAATCCTGCGACGGACGAGCTTTACACCGCTGAGCGTGGCAGCGGCGCGTTCCTCAACGATCGCCGCATTCGTGTGGCCGCCCGTAAGCAGATCACCGATTGCGTCGTCAGCTGCGGCGTTCCGCATCTGGGCCGCGGCAATCACGGCAAGTTCCTGGTCGAGCTTCGTCACACTATGGGCGAAGTGGCAGGCATCCGCCGCTTCGGCGCGGCCTCGCTCGATCTCGCCTACGTCGCAGCTGGCCGTCTGGACGGTTTCTGGGAAGCCGAACTCGCACCTTGGGACATGGCCGCTGGCCTCGTTCTTATCCGTGAAGCGGGTGGTTTCGTCAGCGACATGAAGGGCGGACAGGACATTTTCGGCACAGGCAGCGTCGTTGCCGGAAACGAATATATCCACAAGGCGCTCAGCGAAGTCATCAACCGTCCGATTCCGGGCCGTTAAACCCCTTTTTTCGCTGACCTATCTTNCGAAGAGGCGTCTTGAGACGCCTCTCTTGCCACGCCACGCAAAAAGCCTTGTGGCGTAACCGGCTTTTCACTTCAATTCGTCGTAATTTTCCACTAGCTTCCGGGCGTACCGTGAATGCCTGCCGAATCCTCGTGGATTTCGCGCGGGCGTTGCGGCCATACCAGAGGGAATGAGCACTATGGCGGATACGGAACGGCTCGACGTCGGCGTCGAGAGATCGGTGACGAAGCAATATCATCACAAGCTGTCGAGCCCCACGCCCTTTTTGTGGACGATGATCCTCTTCCTCATCATCGTCGCCTTCCTCGCTGCCATCCTCTTTCGTCAGGCACAGACGGCCTTCATGACCAATCCGGGTCTGAACGGCTTCATTCTCGGCGTTCTCGTCATCGGCATCATTCTGGTTTTNACGCAAATCCTCTCGCTTCGCCCGGAAGTGCGCTGGTTCAACGGTTTTCAGGCCGCTGGAAATGTCGACAAGGCTGGTCGCACGCCCAAGCTGCTTGCACCCATGCACTCGGTCATCGGCAAGCGCGGCGAAGTGCGGCTTTCGATCGTCACGCAGCGGTCCATTCTCGATTCCATTGCAACACGGCTGGACGAATCTCGCGACACGTCGCGTTATCTTATTGGCCTGCTCGTGTTCCTCGGCCTGCTCGGCACGTTCTGGGGCCTGATTGGCACCATCGCCGCCATCAGCGACGTCATTCAGGGGCTGGACCCCACATCGGGCGATACCAACGACATTTTGTCTTCGTTGAAATCCGGTCTCACCGCGCCGCTGTCTGGAATGGGTACGGCGTTTTCGTCTTCGCTTCTCGGTCTGTCCGGCTCGCTCATTCTCGGTTTNCTCGACCTTCAGGCTGGCCGCGCGCAGAACCGGTTTTACACGGAGCTCGAAAACTGGCTGTCGTCTGTCACCGATCCGGGAACCGATGTCGCGGGTGAGGCGAAGGTCAGTGGCTATGGCGCTGTCGGCACGGAGCGGTCGCTAGCTGCCATGACAAGCCTTGCTGAAGGCATTCAGGGCTTGGTAAAAANCATGCGCGGCGAGCAGCAGATGCTGCGTGACTGGATTGAGGCGCAGCAGGAAGAGTCGCGGGCGTTGCGCCGGACGCTGGACAGGCTGTCTGCACGCATCGATGCCGAACAGAAAACCACCGGTCGTCCTGCCCGTCACGATAACGGGAGCGAGTGATCATGGCGCTTGGGCGCAATCGCCGTCGCGACCGGAGTGTCGATTACTGGCCGGGTTTTGTGGATGCCTTGTCCACGCTGCTCATGGCCATCATGTTCCTGCTCACCGTTTTCGTGCTGGCGCAGTTCATACTCTCGCGGNAAATTTCCGGCAAGGATGAAGTTCTCAATCGGTTGAACAACCAGATTTCCGAACTCACTGAGTTGCTGGCGCTCGAGAAGGGCAGCAAGCAGGACATCGAAGATACGCTCGCCAATCTGCAATCCACGCTCGCGGTTTCGGAAAGCGAACGTTCCCGTTTGCAGTCTTTGCTGGATTCGGGCGCGGGCAATAGTTCTGCTGCCAATGCACGGGTCGGCCAGCTTTCCGGAGAGCTTGAGGATGCACGACAGGCGGGCGCACGGGCATCGTCGCAGATCGATCTTCTGAACCAGCAGATCGCAGCACTTCGCGCGCAGATCGCTTCGGTCGAATCCGCCCTGCAGGCGTCCGAAGCAAAAGACACGTCGTCACAGGTCAAGATCGCCGATCTCGGCCGTCGCCTGAATGTGGCGCTGGCGCAGCGTGTGCAGGAGCTGAACCGCTACCGCTCAGACTTCTTCGGGCGTTTGCGCGAAATTCTGTCCGACCGTGAGAACATCCGCATTGTCGGCGACCGTTTCGTCTTCCAGTCCGAAGTCCTGTTTCCGTCCGGCGGCAACGACCTGAACCCCGAGGGACAAGTGGAGATGGCCAAACTTGCCACCGCCATCATTGATCTCGCCAAGGAAATCCCGGCAGAAATCAACTGGGTGCTGCGCGTGGACGGGCATACCGATAATGTTCAGCTGTCGGGCAATGGCCGTTTTCGCGACAACTGGGAACTCTCCTCGGCCCGCGCAACTTCGGTGGTCAAATACCTTGTCTCCAAGGGCGTCCCCGCCAACCGGCTGGTCGCTGCCGGTTTCGGGGAATACCAACCGCTTGCGGAAGGCGATACGCCGGAAGCGCGTTCTCAGAACCGACGCATCGAGTTGAAGCTGACGGAGCGGTAGGGCATCGACTTCACCGCCCTCATCATGAGCGTGTCGAAGCACGAGGTTAAGCGTAGAGCGTGCGGCTCAATGCTTCGTGGGTGCTATGCGCGACCTCCGCGTGGAGAGCGACGCCCTTCAAGGAAGGCGTATTCCTTAAATAGACTTCGCCAGTGTCACGACGTCATCGTCACCGCCGGTTTCGAACTGTAGGCGCGCGAGTTTTGCGTAGAGGCCGCCTTGGCGGATCAGGCTCTGGTGGTTGCCTTCCTCGATGATCCGGCCTTCGTCCATGACCAGAATGCGATCTGCCTTCAGCACGGTGGCCAGACGGTGGGCAACGACGATGGTGGTGCGTTTGGCGATCAACTGATCCAGCGCTTTTTGCACCAGCGTCTCGCTTTCGGCATCCAGCGCCGAGGTTGCTTCGTCTAGCAGCAGAATGGGCGCGTTGCGAAGGATGGCACGGGCAATGGCGATGCGTTGGCGCTGGCCGCCTGATAGCGTCACTCCGCGTTCGCCTGCGACGGTGTCGTAGCCATCATGCAGCTTGGTGATGAAACCATCGGCCTGGGCCGCGATTGCGGCAGCGCGGACTTCTTCGCGCGTGGCGTTGGGTTTGCCGAAAGCGATGTTGTCGTGGATCGATGACGCGAAAATCGCCACATCCTGCGGCACGATCGCAAGACGCGAGCGTAAATCTTCCAGCGTGACCGAACGGATATCCGTGCCATCGACGGTGATGCGCCCGGCTTGCGGATCATAAAAACGCATCAGCAGAGAAAAGACGGTGCTTTTGCCCGCACCCGATGGGCCGACGATGGCGACGGTTTCGCCCGCCGTGACCGTGAAGGACAGTTCGGTAAAAATGGGCCTGCCAGCGCCATTTGGATAATGAAAAGCAACGTTTTCGAAGCTTGCCTCGCCGCGTGCCGGTGCGGGCAGGGCAAGCGGAGCCAGGGGGTCTTCGACGGGCGATATCTCGTTTAACAGTTCGGACAGCCGTTCTGCCGCACCTCCTGCCTGCGAAAGTTCACCCCAGACTTCGGAAAGCTGGCCGAGCGAGCTTGCGGCGATGACGGCGTAAAGGACGAACTGGCTGAGTGTTCCCGCCGAGATCGTACCGACCAGAACCCCGTGCGCGCCGTACCACAGGATGGCAACGACGCTACCGAAGACGAAGCTGATGGCGACAGCCGTCAATACAGCGCGGGCACTGATGGCGGCGCGTGCGCCCTCATAGGCTTTTTCGACCGCATCGTTGTAACGGCCGTTGGCCAGCGTCTCGGCGCTGAAGGACTGGATCGTCCGGCTCGCAGACATGGTTTCAGCCGCAAAAGCTGCCGACGCCGCAAGCGTGTCCTGCGTCGTTCTGGAGCGTGAGCGAACGGAGCGGCCAAAGGCGATCAGGGGGAAGACGATCAAGGGAATGGCCAGCAACGCCATGCCTGCAAGGCGCGGGCTGGTATAGACCATCATCACCACGCCACCGAGACAGAGCAGAATGTTGCGCAACGCCACCGAAGCGGATGAACCGAAAGCGGAACGGATCTGCACCGTGTCGGCGGTCAGTCTCGATGTCAGTTCGCCGGAATGATTGGTGTCGAAGAAGCCCTGCGACAACGAGGTCAGATGTGCGAAAACGTCGCGGCGCAAATCCGTGACGACCCGTTCACCGATGGTCATGACGTAATAATAACGCATGGCGCTGGCGATGGCGAGAACGACGGCGATGGCCAAGAGGACAGCGAAATAATTGTTGATCATCGCTCCGTCGGCACCTTCGAACCCATGATCGATGATGCGGCGTACGGCAAGTGGTAGGGCGAGCGTGGTGGCAGAAGACAGAACGAGTGCAAAAAGGGCTGCCGCCACCAGTCCCCGATACCGCTTCAAATAGGGAAAGAGGCTGGCCAGTGGTTTCGGCGTCTTGCGTCTTGCCGACTTCCGTTCCTGCATGTCTGCCACCTTATACTCCTGCATGTGCCAGCGTCGGCTGGGTTTNCCCCAGCTTGCGGCAACGTTCTGCTTTGCTCAAATGCGTCTTGCCAAGAGTGCGGCCAAGCGTAGGCAGGCACTTGTTATCTCGGTGACCTTCATGTATAGGCTCCGCATCGAATTGGGAAGCCATGGCCAAATGGTCTGGAGCTTCAATATTGAATTGGCTCAGTTGACGCAATTGCGGCAAATGGTCCGCACGTCACCAAAGCAGGAAGATTGTCATGAAGGCTGAAATTCATCCCGACTATCACATGATCAAAGTGGTCATGACCGATGGCACAGAATACGAAACATTCTCCACATGGGGTACCGAGGGTCAGACTATGAACCTCGAAATCGACCCGACTTCGCACCCAGCATGGACTGGCGGCAACCAGCAGCTCATGGACCGTGGCGGTCGTCTTTCGAAGTTCAACAAGCGTTTTGGCGGCCTCGGCCTCTAATCGTCTTGGATTTCTTGCATGCAAAANCCCCGGAGCGATCCGGGGTTTTTTGTTGTTTACGCTAAGGCTGGGCTGATGCGCGACGGTGTTAGGCGCACAAAAAAGCAGGCCGAAGCCTGCTTTTCATAATTTGTTGTGTGATGGAAACTCAGTTTCCTGCAAAGGCCGTACGAAGCAAGTTGAGCTGGGCCTGAACGCTGTTTNCGTTGTCTGGGACCTTGGTGGCTTCGGAAGGACGGTAGATCTCGCGGTCCAGCAAAGCGACGCGGTTTTGAAGGCGCAAGGAGCGGTCTACCAAATCCCGGAAGGATTCAGGCAGGTCGTTCCAGCCGGGTGCGTTGCGATCGACGTTGAAGTTATCGAGACGGACCTTGTTCTTTTCGCTCAGCACCTGATCGCGGCTCATCTCGCCGTTGTTGACCGCGCGCTGAAGCAGCAGCCAAGAGGCCATTTGCATGAGGCGCGTCGTCAGGCGCATCGATTCGGCAGCGTAAAGGACAGATGCCATACGCGGCAAAACCTTTGATGCGGCACGACCCGAACCATCCAGATAAGTAGCCGTCTCTTCCACCAAAGTCATACCCTCTGTATAGAGAGTTTTGAACTGGTTGGATGCTGCGGCCCGGCCAGCAAAGCTAATGGTATTCAAAACCTGTTCTGACATTTTNCCAAATCCTGCTTACGCACCATACTGGCAACGGGATAGAGGCTTAATAGTTCCGGCCTCTTTGTAGTTTCAGGATGATATCAATAACGCAAATGCGCAAGCTGATTATTAAAGAAAGGTTAATACCCACAGTTTTGGCACTATTTCCACGGCACAAAAAANGAGCCGCAAAAGCGGCTCTCAAGGTAAAACAGGGAGAAAAATCAGACCAATTCGCCGATGGGAGAAACTGCCTGAAGTCCAGAAGAACTGAACATGTATAGTTATCGCTTATAAAGCTTAATTTTTCGTTAATGGTAAACGAAAAGCTGACCCATGTCGTAACGTTAACGAAACGTTCCTTGTGGTTTTAACCGCGAAAAAGGTTCTCCGCGGCCTTGCGACCTTCGGACTTCTTTTCACGTTCTGATTCCAGCCTTTCGATTTCCGTATGCAGAACTGCGATGCGCGCAGTCAATTCATCAACGGACAGCAGGCTTATGTCTCCACCGACAACGTGAGTCGTTGCTGGCTGCTTGGGAAGGTCGTCGTCGATACCACTCATATTCCAGCTCCCTTTNCCAGTTCGGCCTCTTCTGGCGGATATTGAGGCGCGCGCGGATCGAGCGACACACTTTCAGGCGTGGCCATTGGCGCTGCCGCTGCGGTGGAGAAATTCTCCTTCTCCGCTGTTGGCAACGTCGCCCGCTGCCTGGACCGGAACATAGCATAGGCGGTGATAAGGAGATGCGCCACTGCCGTCACGGCAAACAGCGCGTAGGGGCCGTAGGAGGTCATGATCGGGCCACCCAGTGTCGGTCCGATAATGGTGCCAATGCCGTAGAGCAGCAACAGCCCGCCGGAAACCTTCACGAAGTCCTCGGAAGAAGCATAGTCGTTGGCATGGGCAACGGCGATGGGGTAGAGCGCATTCGCAGAGGCGCCGTACAGCGCGATCATGCCGATCAATACATAGATCTGGCTGGGCTGAATGAGTGTTACGGCAAGGCCCGCAATTGCGGCCACGCCTGATAGTCCCGCCAGGACAAAACGACGATCTATTCTGTCGGAAAGCTTACCTGCCGGAAACTGCGCCAATGCGCCGATGAAGATGGTCACGCTGACCATGATGGCAATCGTGCTGGGATCAAGACCGGCGCGGGCACCGAACACTGCGCCCAGCGTACCATAGGCCCCGTTGGCGATGCCGATGAGCAAAATGCCGACGAAGGAGACCGGTGAGGTTCGGTAAAGCGCCGGTAGATCGAGTTTTACCTTTTNCAGCGGTTGTGGACTTTCCGCCTTTGACAGCATGGCGGGCATGATGGCGACGCAATAGATGATGGCGCAGACCATGAACAGGGACGTTGTGCTGACTGTGCCGAATGGCACGACCATCTGACCGGCCACAACACCAAACAGCGTGATGGCGATGTAGAGCGAGAATATCGCCCCGCGGCTTTCATTGGTGGCGCGTTCGTTCAGCCAGCTTTCGATGATCATCGAAGTGCCAGCGGTACAAAAGCCGGTGAGTGCGCGCAGGGCGACCCATGCGACATCGTCAATGAACAAGCCGGTTAAAAGCACCGTCAGGCAGATGAGCGCCACGAAGCTGCCGAACGCGCGGATGTGGCCTGCACGCCGGACGATGGCCGGTGCTACAAAGCAGCCGATAACGAAACCTGCCGCCCATGACGTACCGAGGAAACCGAGGACTTCGTTGGAATATCCTTCCGCTGATCCCCGCATGGGGAGCAGCAGGCCCTGCAGACCATTGCCCAGAAACAGAAACAAGGTGCTGGATAAAAGAGCGAATACGGGTAGAAGGTTTCTGCTCATAAAGCCACTCTCATGCTAGCGATTCATGGTGTAGATCTGGGTCGGCGACGCGCCAATAGATTGCCTGTCCTTGGTGAACATTAAAAATGTCCAGCCTGTGACGCTGTTTCAATAAAGCCAAAAGGTTTCATGATGACGAAGGCGATCGGCCTTTTTTTGCTTCTGGCGATGTGTATCCAGCTCATCCGCCCGCTCGACCTGCCGGGACTGCGGCGGCGCGGCGATTGCTGGAAGATTGCGGCTGCGGCATTTGTCATCTGGACACTGGTGCTATTGCTGCGGCCGTGATGGATGTGGGAGGNAGTTTCCTGCCGGGGAGGCAGCGAAACTCCACAACCTCATGGGAACATCATAGCTTTCTCTTCAGATACTGTTCGACCTGCCGCCTTTCCCAATTCGCGTTGAGGAACGGCACCATATCGAAGGTTCTCAACCCATGCCCCACAAGGGCGATGCCCAGGCCAAGTGCTGGCCATACGGCCCAGAAATAGTGTGGGCTGGTGAGAAGATTGACGACCGCCAGAAAAGCGATGATTATAAAATATCTGACGACATGCAAGTAAAACGCCTTGATACTACGCACGCGGGTAAAGGCGATAGCTTCTTCGGCTTCCGCAGTGTTGGTTGGTGTTGTCGGCATTTCTTTTTGATCCTGTTCGGTTAGTTGCGATACATCGATCTCGAAGATGGCGGCCAATGTTTTCAGGGTCTCAAGACTTGGTGCCTGCCCACGCTCGATCCGTTGAATGGTGCGTGTGCTGAGGCCGCTGATGGTCGCCAGTTGCTCCTGCGACCAGCCCCGTTGAAGTCTCAGTTTCTGTATCAACATTGCCGTCTCTCCAATTTCGATGCCGAACATCTGCATGGGATCAGTTCTCGCCACCACGACACCAGGCCGACTGTCGTGTCGGTGTCGGGTGCTTCTGGACGGTTTTTGCATGCACGACGGATATTGCGTCGGCTCGGGGTGATTTNGAAGGGGAAAGCGGCGTTAAAAACAAAACCGCCCGCGACATGGTCACGAGCGGCTTTCCAATGGCTTGAAATAGCTGAGCTCAAGCGGCCTTTTCGAGTTCCTGCTTCCAGTTGCCGAGGGCTGCCAGCGTGTTCATCTCGGCGCGGTGGCGGAAGGCGCGTTGGCCTGCGGCGACATTCTCCGGCTTGCCGCCCCATGCCTTTATAGCGGAGTCCTGAAGAGCGCGGCCATAAGAGTAGGTCAGGGACCAAGGCAGGTCATAACCGCTGTTCATGGCGGAGAGGTGTGCAGTTGCCTCTTCGGACGACTGGCCACCGGAGAGGAAGGCGATACCTGGAACTGACGGTGGCACGGTGGCTTTGAGAACCTTCACGGTCGTTTCCGCCACTTCGGCAACCGATGCCTTGCGCGCGTTCTTGCCATCGATGATCATGTTCGGCTTCAGGACCATGCCTTCGAGATTGACGCGCGCGTCATAGAGATCAGTGAAGACTGTACGCAGAACCCACTCGGTGACTTCGGCGCAACGGTCGAT
The DNA here is from genome assembly GCF_002896715.1 of Agrobacterium bohemicum. Classification (GTDB taxonomy): domain Bacteria; phylum Pseudomonadota; class Alphaproteobacteria; order Rhizobiales; family Rhizobiaceae; genus Agrobacterium; species Agrobacterium bohemicum. Next base: position 586,450 of record NZ_PGEL01000028.1, on the reverse strand, counting down.
GCTATGGGTGCCGGGTTCGCCGTCCATCAACACTTCCGGCTCTACGATCGGCACGATGCCCGCCTGCTGGCAGAGTGCAGCGTAACGGGCAAGCGCCTGCGAATCCGCCTTGATCGAGCCCCATGTGGGCAAGCCGTCGCCGATGTTGATGACGCCGCGCCATTTGGCGAAACGCGCACCAGTGTCGTAATATTTCTTCAGGCGTTCAGCGAGGCCATCGAGACCTTCGGTCACGGTTTCGCCGGGAAAGAACGCCTGAGGCTTGGCGCCAGTATCGACCTTGATGCCTGGAATGCTGCCTGCAGCCTTGATGATATCGACAAACGGCGTGCCATCGGCAGCTTTCTGGAACAGCGTTTCTTCGTAGAGAATCACGCCAGAGATGCACTTCGTCATCGCTTCGTCTGTGCGGAACAGCATTTCGCGATAATCGCGTCGGCTCGTTTCCGTCGATTCCAGATTGATGGTGTCGAAACGCTTTTTGATGGTTCCGGTGGACTCATCCGCAGCCAGCAAACCCTTGCCATTGGCGACCATTTTTGCTGCAATATCTTCAAGACGCTCAGTCATTTTCAATCTCCCTTAGCACAATGAATTTGGGTTATCAGAAGTTCCAAGGCAGGAAANTGGCACGCTAAATCATTGAAACGATTGAAATCATTTCAATCGTTTGAAACTTTAGGAAATCTTTAAAAATTTTAAAAGTTCGATGGTGAGTTTTGGGGCGAGATGGAAATACCTCCTATCGGCCGCCATCCTTGGGCTTGACCCAAGGATCTAACGACCCACAGACCAGCCGTCATCAATCCTCGGGTCAAGCCCGAGGATAACGTCCTGTGTGGGGGAGGCTGGCGAGGTGGGCGGCGTTATCTGTCCTTGCCTGATCTCTTACCCTTACTTGTGCTCGTGCAGAATAGCGACGCCGGGAAGGACCTTGCCTTCCATCCATTCCAGGAACGCGCCGCCTGCGGTCGAGATGTAGGTGAAGTCATCTGCCACGCCTGCGTGGTTCAACGCGGCCACCGTATCGCCACCACCGGCGACGGAAACGAGCTTGCCGGATTTGGTGCATTCGGCGGCGTGCTGGGCCGCTGCAACGGTTGCCTTGTCGAAAGGCGCGATTTCGAAGGCGCCGAGGGGGCCGTTCCAGACCAGCGTTTCAGCGCGGGAAATCCAGCCCTTGATGGCTTCGACGGATTTTGGGCCGACGTCAAGAACCATGGCATCTTCAGGGATCGCGTTTATGTCAACGACTTCGTTTTCGGCGTTGGCCTTGAACTCGCGGGCGATCACGCCGTCCTCCGGCAGTACGATGGCGCAGCCTGCGGTCGCGGCTTCGATCATGATCTGCTTTGCGGTTTCGGCCAGATCATGCTCGCACAGCGACTTGCCGACATTGGTGCCGCGTGCGGCAAGGAAGGTGTTGGCCATTCCACCACCGATGACCAGTGCATCCACCTTTTTGACGAGGTTCATCAAGAGATCGATCTTGCTCGATACCTTTGCACCGCCGACGATGGCAACGACCGGACGGGCAGGGGCGCCGAGGCCTTTTTCCAGGGCTTCAAGCTCTGCCTGCATGGTGCGGCCAGCGTAAGCGGGCAGGTGGCGAGCTAGGCCTTCGGTGGAGGCGTGGGCGCGGTGGGCTGCGGAAAACGCATCATTGACATAGATGTCACCGTTCTTTGCTAACTCCGTGACGAAGGCCGCGTCGTTCGTCTCTTCGCCCTTATGAAANCGGGTATTCTCCAGAAGCAGGATATCGCCATTCTTCATGGCAGCAACTGCATCTGCAGCCGGAGTGCCGATAGCTTCGGAAGCAAAATGAACAGTGTGGCCCAGAACCTCTTCCACCGAGGAGGTGATGAGGGACAGCGACATATCCGCGACTGGTGCACCTTTAGGGCGGCCGAAATGGGCCAGCAGGATGACCTTCGCGCCCTTTTTCGACAATTCGAGGATCGTCGGCGCAACACGCTCGATGCGGGTCTTGTCCGTTACCTTGCCGTCAGCAACCGGCACGTTGAGATCGACGCGAACGAGAACGCGCTTTCCGGCGATGTCGGTGAGGTGATCGAGGGTCTTGAAGGCGGGCATGTGTCGATCCTGATGTCGTTGAATGGAACGGGTTTGCGCGCGAACATACTATGCCTGACTGATGGTGCAAGACGGTTACCGATCATTTNCGGCCACGTCCACGCGATCCGGTTCAGCAGGTATATCGTTACCGGCGGCCTGCGCTTTGCGTGTCGCCCGTTTTTCGGCAAAATAGGTCCGGGTCCGCTGAACGATTTCCTTGAGACTGATGAAANCCGGCAAGGCCGTAGCAGGTGCCACCGGTTCCAGCGAAATGCCGACGCTGGAAACCGCATGATTTNCATCGAGATCACGCACGATGAGGATGAGCCATCCCAGCCTGACGCGATCGGCATATTCGGGTTTGCCGCCCAGGCGGCTTTCGATCAGCTCAGCAATCGTCATGGTTAGTTCCTGCGCATTCAGCAGGCCGGGACCATAGGATGCATCGAGCTCTTTCGCAGGACGTTGCGGAGAAATGGAAAAGGTTCCGAAAATGTCCTCGTCATCCTTCGTCACGGGTTTGGCGCTGGCAAACAACCGGTCCAGTAGGCGGGTGTAGCTGGGCATGACGAACAGGTAGACCAAATCCTTTTCTCGCAGCCGGCCCGCATATTGATAGCGAATGGACTTGCCATCACGCACCACCAGCGATGGCATCGCCCAGCGCGGAATGCGTTCGCCCTGCAAANTGGCGCTGCCCTTGGCGACCCGGTAGGAAATCAGCTCATGGTTGGCGGTGCCGGGCAGGTCTACTTCCAGCTTGTCAACATCGCCCATGCGTGGCGGTACGATGAGGCCGAGGCGGGTTGCGACGGGCTTGATCGTCCAACCCTGTATCAAAAGCGAGACCAGCACGATGATGAAGGCGGCATTGAAATAGGTTTCCGCTCCTTCCAGGCCACCCAATGATGGCAGAATAGCAAGAAGGATCGATACAGCGCCACGCAGGCCCACCCAGGCCACGAAGGTGGTTTCCTGTTGCGTATAGTTGAACGGCATGAGGCTGAGCCACACCGCGAGCGGTCTGGCGATGAAAATGAGGAACAGTGCCAGCAACACGGCTGGCACGATGATGGCGGGGAATTGCGACGGTGTGGCAAGCAGGCCAAGCATCAAAAACATGATGATCTGCGCCAGCCACGTCATGCCTTCATGAAAACGTCGAATGGCGCCCTTGGCCAGAATTTTGCGATTGCCGGCAACGATGCCCGCGACATAAACAGCGAGGAATCCGCTGCCGTGCAACGCGCCGGTAAAGGAGAAGACCAGCAAAGCAAGGGCGAGTACGAGGATCGGCACAAGACCTCGATCCACCTGGAAGCGGTTGACGACATTGACGATCATCAACCCGCCCAAGACACCGAACACAATGCCGAGCACCATTTCCTGGAGGAACAGCAGGATGAAGCTGGTGTCGAAGCCTGCAAAACCTTGCCCCTTTGCCACCACCTCCACCAATGCAATCGTGAGGAAGATCGCCATTGGATCATTGGTGCCGGATTCGACTTCCAGCGTGGATCGCACCTGATCGCGAATATGAATGCCGCCAATGCGCAGCAGGAAGAAGACGGCGGCCGCATCTGTCGAGGCGACGATAGAACCGAGCAGCAAGCCTTCCAACCAGGAAAAACCGAGCAGAAGGGCTGCGGCACCTGCAAAAAAGACGGATGTCAGGACTACGCCGACGGTAGCAAGCGATATGGACGGTCCTGCAGACAGTCTGAAGGACTGGATGGACGTGCCGAAGCCCGAATCGAACAGGATGACAGCCAGCACCAGCGACCCCAGCATATAGGCGAGCGGGTTGTTGCTGAAATGAATGCCCAGCCCATCCGTGCCTGCGGCCAGGCCAATGACGAGAAACAGCAGCAGCAGCGGTGCGCCGAAGCGATAAGCGATCAGGCTCGAAAAGGCTGCAACGAGGACGAGAACGGTGCCGACCAGCAGCAAGATGTAAANTGATTCCACGCCACGTCCTTTTCCTGAAAGGCCGCGTGGCATGCAAGCTCCCGCACGTCAGCAGTCAATGCGCCACGTTTTGGACGGCCACGGCGCTTTTTGTTTCGCGCAGCGGGCAGGGCAAGGCGAGGTGTATCGAATGATACGGCAGGGCAGGATACGCAGAGCTACGCGACCGAATCCCTAAAGATGATTTTNCCGGGCGAAAATGGACCAGAGCAAGGCGGATGTGGGGAAAATTGACTGTGTTACACTTGAAGCGACGGAAGGGGTAAGGAATAGGTGTGTAAAGCGTAGCTTGACGCTTGTCGAATTGATTGATAGCCATGCCCTATGAAAATTCGAAACGTGATCCACAAAGGTTTGCGCCGTTTGATCGAGGATGATGACGCGACCGTCTTGCAGGCTGCCGTTGTGCCGAAACTCCTTCGCATCGTTTCCTTCCTTCAGGATATGGAGCGGGAAGATGAGTTGCGCACGGTTCCGAGCTGGAAGGCTCATCAGNTCACCGGAGATCGTAAAGGCACCTGGAGCCTGTTCGTAACCAAGAACTGGCGGATCACACTCCGGATCGATCAAACCGAAATCGAGATCATTGATCTCGATTATGAAGACTACCACTAGGAGGTGGCTATGAAAGCGATGCAAGGCATTCGTCTGAAGACCCCCGCTCATCCCGGCGGCTTCATTAAAAGTGAGATTATTAAACCTCTTGGGCTGTCTGTAACGGGCGCAGCTCACGTTCTGGGCATTACACGAGCGGCATTATCGGCTCTGTTGAATGAACGTTCGCATCTCTCGCCGGAAATGGCTTTGAGGATCGAAAAAGCCTTCGGTGTGTCGATGGACACGCTGATGAGGATGCAGAACAGCTTTGACATTGCCCAGACGCGCAAGCGGGAAGGGGAGATTCATGTCGCACCGTTCAACGGCAAGCCAGTCGATCTGCAAACGGCCTGACCTGACCTGACAATGACTGACGCCCATAAACACAAAACCCGGCGGGATCACTCCAGCCGGGTTTTGCTTATTCACTACCTGACAAAAATCAGAACGTCTTGAAGAGTGCCACTGCCGTGTCGNACATGCGGTTGGAGAAGCCCCATTCGTTGTCGTACCAAGTGAGGATACGCACGAAGTTGCCTTCCATGACCTTGGTCTGGTCCGTTGCGAAGATGGAGGAGTGGCTGTCGTGGTTGAAGTCACGGGATACCAGCGGCTCGTCGGTGTAGCCGAGGATGCCTTTCAGCTTGCCGTTGGAGGCAGACTTGATGGCTTCGTTGATTTCTTCGACGGTCGTTGCCTTCTTGGCGACGAACTTGAAGTCGACGACCGAGACGTTTGGCGTTGGAACGCGGATCGATGTGCCGTCCAGCTTGCCTTTGAGGTGCGGCAGCACCAGGCCGACGGCCTTTGCAGCGCCGGTCGACGTCGGGATCATGGACAGGGCTGCGGCGCGGGCGCGGTACAGATCCTTGTGCATGGTGTCCAACGTCGGCTGGTCGCCGGTGTAGGAGTGGATCGTGGTCATGAAGCCGTGGTCGATGCCGACGGCATCATCAAGAACCTTGACGACAGGAACCAGGCAGTTGGTGGTGCAAGACGCGTTGGAGATGACGAGGTGGTCCTTCGTCAGCTGGTCGTGGTTGACACCAAAGACGACCGTCAAATCCGCACCTTCGGCAGGGGCCGAAATGATGACGCGCTTGGCACCTGCTGTGAGGTGAGCGGCGGCCTTGTCACGGGCGACGAAGATGCCGGTGCATTCCAGCGCGATATCGACGCCGAGTTCGCCATGTGGCAACTGTGCAGGGTCGCGAACGGCCGTAACCTTGATCGGCTTGCCGCCACCGACGATGATGGTGTCGCCTTCGACCTTTACGTCTGCCGGGAACCGGCCGTGGATGCTGTCATAGCGCAGCAGGTGCGCACTGGTTTCAACGGGACCGAGGTCGTTGATGGCAACGACTTCGATGTCCGTGCGGCCGGATTCCACGATAGCGCGAAGGACGTTGCGGCCGATGCGGCCAAAACCATTGATGGCAACTTTTACAGTCATATACATACTCCCGATCAATATTTTCGTTTTTGTATGGAACGGTGACGGCGCTAGCCGTCAGCCCAGCTTCGCTTCTGCGGCAGCGACCACGGCTTCTGCGGTGATGCCGAAATGCTTGTACAGGTCCTTCGCAGGCGCGGATGCACCGAAGGAATTCATGCCGATGAACGCGCCGTCATTGCCGATGAAATAATCCCAGCCCTGACGAATGGCAGCTTCTACGCCGACCTTGACCGGCGAATTGCCGATGATGGCCTTGCGATAGGTTTCCGGCTGTTCCTTGAAGAGTTCGAAGCAAGGAACGGAAACGACGCGGGTGGAGATACCCTTGACCTTCAGGTCAGCGGCAGCCTTTAGCGCAATCTCGACTTCCGAACCGGATGCGAAGATCGAAACCTTTGCGTCGCTTGCCGAAACCAGTTCGTATGCGCCGTAAGATACGAGGTTCTTCTCCTCGTAATCCTTGCGGGCAGGTGCAAGGTTCTGGCGTGTGAGGGCCAGTGCAGACGGACGGTTTTTCTGATGCAGGGCAAACTGCCAAGCTTCCGCTGTTTCCGTTTCATCCGCAGGGCGGAAGACCAGAAGGTTTGGAATGGCGCGCAGGGCTGCGATCTGCTCCACCGGCTGGTGCGTCGGGCCGTCTTCGCCAACGCCGATCGAGTCATGCGTCAGCACGTGAACGACGCGAATGCCCATGAGTGCGGCAAGGCGGATCGATGGACGGCAATAATCCGAGAAGATCAGGAAGCCACCAGCGTATGGAATGAGACCGCCATGCAGGGCGATGCCGTTCATGGCCGCTGCCATTCCGTGTTCGCGAATGCCGTAATGCAGGTAACGACCAGAGAAATCTGTCGGTGTGATCGACTTCATCTGGCTGGTCTTGGTGTTGTTGGACGGCGTCAGGTCGGCAGAGCCGCCAATCGTTTCAGCCAGGATGCCATTGATGACTTCGAGCGTGTCTTCGGATGCCTTGCGGGTCGCAACCGTCGGGTTATTCGCGGCGACCTTCTTCTTGAAGGCGTCGATGGAGCTATCGAAGTTGCCGGTCAGATCACCGGCAAAGCGGCGCTTGAATTCTGCCTTCTTGTCGCCATCGGTCGCTTCCAGGCGGGCTTCCCATTCCTGACGGGTCTTGGTGGAGCGCAGACCGGAAAGACGCCATGCGTCCAACACGTCTTCTGGAATGACGAAAGGCTCGGCTTCCCAGTTCAGGCTCTTGCGGGCAGCAGCGATTTCCTCGGCACCCAGCGGGTTGCCGTGAACCTTATGCGTGCCCTGCTTGTTCGGCGCGCCGAAACCGATGACGGTCTTGCAGGCGATGAAGGTTGGGCGGTCAGATGCATGAGCGGCTTCGATGGCGTTGGCAATCGCTTCCGGATCATGGCCGTCGATAGCAATCGTGTTCCAGTGAACGGCCTTGAAGCGCTCGATCTGGTCGGTCGAGTCGGAGAGGCCAACTTCACCGTCGATGGTGATGTTGTTGTTATCCCAGAACAGCACGAGCTTGTTGAGCTTCAGATGACCAGCCAGCGCAATCGCCTCGTGGCTTATGCCTTCCATCAGGCAGCCGTCGCCGCACAGTGCGTAGGTAAAGTGGCTCTGAAGATCGGAGCCGAATTCTTCTTCCAGCTTGCGCTCGGCAATCGCCATGCCGACGGCATTGGCAATGCCCTGACCCAGTGGGCCTGTCGTGGTTTCGATGCCGGTGGCGTGGTGGTATTCCGGGTGACCGGCGGTTTTGGAACCGAGTTGGCGGAAGCGCTTGATCTCATCGATCGTCATATCCTCGTACCCTGTGAGATACAGGAGAGAGTAGAGCAGCATGGAGCCGTGACCGGCAGACAGCACGAAGCGGTCGCGGTCTGGCCACTGCCATGCCTTCGGATCGAATTTCAGGTAACGCGTGAAGAGAACCGTGGCGACGTCCGCTGCGCCCATTGGCAGGCCGGGGTGGCCAGAGTTGGCCTTCTCCACAGCATCCATGGCAAGAAATCGGATTGCATTGGCCATCCGGTCGTGTTTGTCGCGAGAAATCATGGCTTTTCCGTCTGTTCCGGGTGATAGGAGATAGTCATTATAACTATCCAAAAAGCGGGTTGATCCATAGCAGGTAGGGCGGGCGAGTCAATAAAACCAGGGCCGCTTGTGGTTCGATAGCCAACAAAAATCGTTTCGTATTCTGGCAATATTTAGACCGCTGCCATCTTCTTGACCTTCCGGTGCTGCATTCATCCACAGCGCAAAGTGCTTGAATGTATTGGATTGATTGACGAGACGGTTAATCAAGTCATATCGTAGAAGCGCCCTGATTTAGACCAGGCAATAACGATTCGGCTTGTTGCTTGCGGCTTGGAAGAAACGATGACGGCGGAAAAANCCATACATGTCGCGTTGTCGGAGCTAGGCTCCGCCATCAACAGTCTCGAAAACGCAATTGATATGCGTATCGAACGTCAGCGCGAGAGCGGTGAGGTCGAGAGCGAAGTCAAGCGCGTGCATGTGGATCGTGCCCGCCTTGCGCAGGAGCTGGACCAGTCGCAGTTTCGGGCCAACCGGCTTGAAGAAGTCAACCGCGAGGTCTCACGCCGCCTCGTCACCGCGATGGAAACCATCCGCGCCGTGCTGGATCGATAAGGACTGAAATTCATGGCTCAAGTGACAGTTATGATCGACGGCAAGGCATACCGCATGGCTTGCGAGGCGGGGCAGGAAGATCACCTGACAGACCTTGCCAGCCAGTTCGACCAATATGTCGGACATTTGAAGAGCCAGTTCGGCGAAATCGGCGACCTGCGCCTGACGGTCATGGCGGGCATCATGATCACCGACGAAATGTCTGAACTGAGGCGCAAGATCGATTTGCTGGAGGGGCAGGTCACAACGTTGCAAAGCAATCGCGACGGCATGGCCGAAAGCAGAGCAAAGACCGAGGAGATGCTGGTCAGCGCAATCTCCGACCTTTCGACGCGGTTGAATGGCATTACCGAAAAGCTGGTGGCGCGCCCGAAGCCGGTCGTGAACTAACAGGTTGAAGCATCGCGTCGTAAGCTTTGCTTTGCGTAACAAGGTCTCACCGAACAATCTGTTATATTGTGGTCTCCGCCCCCTTCCGCATTTCTCCGAACCGTCGTATATATGAAGTGCGTTCTGCGCTTCTCGACAGGAAACTCAATCCCTGGGGCCATACTCGATCCAAAGGGAGCTGTCCCTGGCCAGGCCCGTGGGCTTGGACATATGGCGCCCACCTACGTTTGTAGGCACCCAGGATCGTAAAACTCCATCGGTCGCCGCGGATCGCACCTTTCTCTATTTGTATTATCATCTCATGCGGCAACGGCACCGCATGCGTCTCTGCCAGTAACGGCATTCCGCGCTTGATCGACCCATTATCGCCAGTAGGCTGTATGATTTGGCTTTTTGGTCGGCCGGTCATTGCATTGGCGGAACTATTCCTTATTATTGGTGTTGGTATGTCCGCTCCCGCTCTCAACTATAGCGATTGTGGTTGCAGCCGCGACATGCCGTTCAACAGCCCAAAAAGAGCTAAACTTGTTTACTGAAATTATGATCGTGGTTCTGCTTACCGTATTGAACGGTGTGCTTGCCATGTCCGAGCTTGCCGTCGTCTCCTCCAGACCGGCGAGGCTAAAAGTGCTTGCCGCGCAAGGCAGCAGAGGTGCCACCATGGCGCTCACCCTTGGAGAAAACCCCGGACGTTTTCTCTCCACCGTGCAGATCGGCATTACGCTGGTCGGCGTGCTCTCAGGCGCTTTCTCTGGTGCGACACTCGGTGCGCGTTTCACCGGATGGCTTCTGGAGCAGGGCGTGCCGGATCGCGCTGCCGATGCGATCGGCGTGGGCGTGGTTGTTGTCGCCATTACCTATCTTTCGCTGATCGTCGGCGAGCTGGTGCCGAAGCAGATTGCTCTGCGCGATCCTGAAAAGGTTGCCGTGAAGGTATCTCCTGCCATGGTGATGCTGTCGAGGATCGGTGCGCCCGTGGTGTGGCTGCTGGACAAGTCCGGCAAGCTCATCCTTGCGCTTCTTGGTCATAGCGGCGAGTCCAACAATTCTGTCACCGATGATGAAATTCGTACGGTTTTGGCCGAAGCGCATAGCGCGGGTGTCATTGAGAGCGAAGAATCGGCCATGATCACCAGCGTCATGCGTCTGGCAGACCGCAATGCGCGCGGCCTGATGACGCCACGCCGTGATGTGGAAGTGGTCGATATCGAAGATACGGCTGAAGAAATCCGGGTGCAGTTGCGCGAAACGCAGCGTTCGCGCCTGCCTGTGCGCAATGGTGCTTCCGACGAAATTCTCGGTGTCCTCTTCGCCAAGGATGCGTTCGATGCACTCGCTTCCGGTAAGGAACTGAATGTTCGAGAGCTGCTTCGCGAAGTGCCTGTCGTATCGGACCTGACAAGTGCGGTCGACGTCATCCAGTCGCTGCGCCGTTCTACCGTGCATATGGTTCTCGTCTATGACGAGTACGGCCACTTCGAAGGTATCGTCAGTTCCGGTGACGTTCTGGAAGCCATCACCGGTGCTTTCCAGGAAGATGACGGCGAAGAGCCCGCGATGGTCGAGCGCGAAGATGGCAGCTTCCTCGTTGCAGGCTGGATGCCAGCCGACGAATTTGCCGACCGCATGGGCTTCCAGATTGCCGACGATGCCGAGTTCGAGACGGTTGCCGGTCTGGTTCTCGATGAATTCAGGCGTTTGCCGGAGCTGGGTGAGCATATTACCCGCGATGGCTGGCGCTTCGAAGTGATTGACCTCGATGGGCACCGGATAGACAAGGTGCTGGTCAGCCGGGCGGCCTGATGACATCGGGCCTTCTCACCAAAGCCCAGATACGTGTGGAGCGTCTCGCTTTGCGGGACGCTCTTTCCTTTGAGCAGCGCCAATTAAAAAGCCTCGCCATTTCGGAAAATGGAGCGGTCGCTTTGAGGTTCGCAGCGGGAAGCGTTGTGTCCGGCTTTATGCCTATCAGGTCCGAAGTCGATGCGCGGCCCTTGATGGAAGCGCTGCGCGCCAAAGGCGGGCGGATTTGTTTACCTGTTATGGTGGACCGCGAAACCATTGTCTTTCGCGAATTCGTCAAGGGTGCCGAACTCTTCAAATCAGGTTTTGGCACCACAGGCCCCGGCGAAAACGCGGCGGTTCTGGACCCCGATGTTCTGTTGGTGCCGCTGTCGGCTTTCGACGTAAGTGGCCACCGGATCGGTTACGGAGCGGGACATTACGACCGTGCGATTGCCAGACTCCATGCAAANGGACTGAATCCAGTGCTCATCGGCATTGCATTCGACTGCCAGGAAGTGCCATCAGTGCCGGCAGAAGCGCATGATGTGGCGCTGGATGCCGTTCTGACCGAGAGCGGTCTACGATATTTCGATAACAGGACGGCGCAATGAGATTGCTTTTTCTCGGGGATATGGTTGGCAAGACGGGCCGCACGGCGGTGTGGGAGCGTCTTCCGGGACTTATCTCCGATCTGAAGCTGGATTTCGTTGTCGTCAATGGCGAAAANCGCCGCTGGCGGTTTCGGGATCACCGAAGACATTTATCTTGAAACGATCAATGCGGGTGCCGATGTAGTGACAACAGGCAACCACGTCTGGGACCAGAAAGAGGCGGTCAGTTTCTGCGAGCGTCATGACCAGTTTCTGCGCCCTGCCAATTACCCGAAGGGAACGCCGGGCAAGGGCTCAGGCCTGTTTNATGCCCGTAACGGTGCGCGCATTCTGGTGGCCAACATCATGGGTCGCGTGTTCATGCATCCCGAACTGGATGACCCCTTCAGCTCTGCGGAAACCATTCTTGGCGCCTGCCCGCTGGGGGAACAGGCCGATGCGATTGTTTTTGATTTCCACGCCGAGGCAACCAGCGAAAAGCAGTGTTTCGGTCACTTTGTCGACGGACGTGCCAGCTTCGTCGTCGGCACCCATACGCATGTACCCACGGCAGATGCGCAAATCCTGAACGGCGGCACTGCCTATATGTCTGATGCAGGTATGTGTGGCGATTACGATTCGTCGCTCGGCATGGAAAANGAAGAACCGATAAACCGCTTCATATCAAAAATGCCAAAGGGTCGTTTCGAGGCGGCCAGTGGTCCGGCGACCATTTGCGGCGTCGGCGTTGAGATATCTGATCGTACCGGTCTTGCAGAAAAGATCGCGCCGCTGCGGTTGGGGCCAAGGTTGGCGGAGACGGTTCCAGCGTTTTGGGTTTGATCGGGGCCTGGAGGTTGGTTCTCAGTTAATTGGCAGCGGGTGTGGCTTACCCCCNTCTGTCCTGCCGGACATCTCCCCCACAGGTGGGNAGATTAGTTGGGCGCACGACCTAGCTTCATCTCGACGCAAGAGATGGCCGAAAGTTAGCCACGATTCGATCTCCCCACCTGTGGGGGAGATGTCCGGCAGGACAGAGGGGGNTAAGCCACACCCGCCAACCCCAATAGCAATCTACCTCCAATGACGACATTGTGAGCGGCCTCTACCTCTTGCGTCTGGACGATCATCAACCCTTGCCGCATCCTGCCCGCACTCGTCTCGTTATGGGAGTGGTGCCGATGCTTCGCATGCTTATCTTCGCATTGTCAGGGCTTTTGGTGGCCACTGGCGCATCGGCCCAGCAACAGCCAAGCCGCCCTTCCGTGAGCCGCCCGCCCATCAGCCAGTGTCAGGCGATTGCCCAGACCCTGCCCGGTGTGACCTTCGCCAGCTTTCAGCCTTCGAATGTTCAACTGGCGCAGGTGGCGAAGGAAGAGGTGAAGATACAGTATATCGGGCATTCGACGTTTTTGATCACCTCTCCCGAAGGTGTGACAATTGCGACGGATTATAACGGCGTCTATCTACCTCCGGTTACTCCTGCCATCGTCACCATGAACAATGCGCATTCGACCCATTACACGCTGTATCCAGACCCGGCGATCAAAAATGTGCTGCATGGCTGGAGCGATATGCCTGACGAAAAGGCCGTGCATAAGTTACAAGTGGATGACGTTTATGTGCGCAATGTCACATCGGACATCCGCAATCGCTGGGGTGGTGGCGGGCTGTTGAAGAAAGACGGCAATTCGATTTNCATTTTTGAAATCGCCGGCCTCTGCATCGGACATCTCGGGCACCTGCACTACGAACTGACGGAAACCCAATATGCGGAAATCGGACGATTGGATGTCCTGATGGTTCCGGTTGATGGGGNATTGACGATGGGGGCAGACAGCATGAGCCGCATCGTCAAACGGCTGAGGTCGGCACTGATTTTGCCGATGCACCAGCCAAGCGCTCTAGAGCAATTTCTGGTGACGTTCGGCGCCCAGTTCAAGATCGCCTATGCCAGCGATCCTGTCATTCGCGTATCCATGCGGAGCCTTCCCCGCCAACCGCAAATTCTCGTGCCGCAAGGCATGTGAATCCATGATTGGCGGGAGAAGAAGACGTTAAGCGAATGATAGATGCTGGCGTACCCNGACGTCGGNTGTCTTGTCGTCGGACAAGTTCGCCTTGGCGATTTCCCAGCCAAATTTCAGCGTGCTGTCCGTGGAGGCCCAGATATCGGCATCATCGACATGTAGCGCAAGCATCGTCAGTTGCGGATCACTCTTACCATGTTCGTACCAGGCAGCGGTCACTGAATTCCAGTATTCTTCGAGCTTTGCCTTGTCATCGCGCACTTCCAGCTTGCCGGACAGGCAGGCGTGATAGTCATGGTCTTTCCCGACAACGCAAAAGTGGGCGCGTGCGCCCGACTTCAGCGCCTGCACGATATGGGCATCCTTTTNGGTGAAGAACCAGATGGTGTTCGTCTTTGGATCCGCATGAGGAGCCATTGGCTGCATATGGCTGTGGAGGCCTTCCAGACCAAGCATGCCGGCATGAACGGAATTGATTTCGTCCCAGAGCTGCCGGGCAGGGGCTTCGCGTGCTTCACTCAGACTGACCATGGAGTAGTTTCCTTCACATTTCTCGTTATCTTTNGCGATGACGGGGACAAGGCCACCCGCATCGGCACTCCTGACCAAAACGAAGAGAATAGATTTCAGTTCCCTAAAGCGTTTCCTTGTTAACTGGAACAGTTCTGCCGGGTATCTTTCCGCCAGGCTCAAGGGCGATTGGCTCGGGCGTACCTAGGGGTGTGCCCTTCGCCAATCGATTTTGCCCTGACGAAAACCTGCTCCGGCAAAACTGTTCCAGTTAACAAGGAAACGCTTTAATGTGTTGAGAGAAGAGTGGGCGCTTGGGCTTGAACCGCAGGGCTATCACACTTATAAGCACCGCAATCCAAACAAACGATCCGATCAGGGGTGCCATGGCTGGCCATTCACAGTTCAAGAACATCATGCATCGCAAGGGAAAACAGGATTCGATTCGTTCGAAGATGTTCTCCAAACTCGCGCGTGAAATCACCGTCGCTGCCAAATCCGGCCTGCCGGATGTGAGCATGAACGCGGCGTTGCGCCTGGCGGTGCAAAACGCCAAAGCGCAGTCGATGCCGAAGGATAATATCGACCGTGCCATCAAGAAGGCGTCTGGCGCGGATGCCGAGAACTACGATTACGTCCGTTACGAGGGTTATGGCCCGGGCGGCACGGCCGTTATCGTCGAAGCGCTGACAGATAACCGCAACCGCACGGCATCCAACGTTCGCTCGATCTTTACCAAGGCTGGCGGTGTGCTGGGCGAAACCGGATCTGTGTCCTTCTCCTTCGACCGCGTCGGTGAAATCACCTACAAGGCCTCTGTTGGAGATGCCGACAGTGTGATGGAAGCGGCGATCGAAGCCGGTGCCGACGACGTTGAAAGCAGCGAAGATGGTCACACGATCATCTGCGGTTTCGAAGCGATGAACGAAGTCTCCAAGGCTTTGGAAGCGGCTCTCGGAGAAGCGGACAGCGTCAAGTCCATCTGGAAGCCGCAGAACACCGTGCCGGTGGATGAAGAAAAGGCGCAGTCTTTGATGAAGCTCATCGATAATCTCGAAGACGACGATGACGTCCAGAGCGTCTATTCCAACTTCGAAGTATCCGAAGAAATCATGGCCAGACTTTCGGCTTGATTGCCTCTCCGCTAAANTTCAACAAGCCCTCGGCAGTGATGCGCGAGGGCTTTTATGTTTCAGACATGGATCAAGCGGCTAGTTTCAACCCGCCACGCACTTCCGCAAACACTTCCACAGAGCGCAGGCGCTTTTCGATGTCGTGGACTGGCATGGAGATGATCAATTCATCCGCGCCGGTGTCTGACAGGAAATCTGCCAGTTTCCGTTCCACCGTCGTATGAGAACCCACCACCGCGTATCTCAGCGTATGATCGACGGTGATACGTTCCATGTCGCTCCAGTGAGCGTCCATGCTTTCGACGGGTTTGGGGAACTGGGTGCGGATGTTTTTCCGCAGGTTGACAAACTGCTGCTGCGCCGAGGTGAACAGGTGTTGCGCCTCTTCATCGGTGTCCGCGCCTACGCCCATGACGCCCACCATGACATAGGGTTTCGAGAGTGTGGCGGAGGGCTGGAAGCGCTCGCGGTAGATGGCGATAGCATCCATCAGCATATCAGGCGCAAAATGTGACGCGAAAGAATATGGCAGACCAAGGGCCGCCGCCAGATGTGCGCTGTAGACGCTGGAGCCCAACAGCCAGATCGGCACGTTGGTATTCATGCCCGGTACGGACAGAATTGCCTGATCCTGTATCGGTTGACCGAGATATTGTTGCAACTCGAGTATGTCCTGAGGGAAGTTTTCGGCTCCCGCATCGAGGTTGCGACGCAGCGCACGCGCAGTGCGCATGTCGGTTCCCGGCGCACGACCCAAGCCAAGATCGACGCGGCCCGGCAGCAGGGCGGCCAGGGTGCCGAACTGTTCGGCGATGACGAGGGGCGAGTGGTTGGGAAGCATGATGCCACCGGAACCGACGCGAATGCGTTTCGTTGCAGCGCCCACATGAGCGATGACGAGGGAGGTTGCAGCGCTGGCGATGCCGGGCATGCCATGGTGTTCGGCAAGCCAGACACGCTCATAACCGTGGTCTTCCACGTGGATGGCCATGCGGCGCGAATTTTCAAGCGCCTTGCTCACGTTCTCGCCTTCGCCAACTGGGGAGAGATCGAGAATGGAAAANGGGATCATCGTACGCTCCTGACGCGTTTGATATTTTACGTTGGGCAGGATGTAAGCCGCACGGGCAAATTTGCCAGAGCAGTCGCGGCGAATTGATCGATGGATCAAAAAANCTGGTGTTGAACTGCGACGTTTTGGCACGGCACCTTGCTCGCCTTGTTGCGCCTCCTACGTGATGGTAGCGGACCGGGCCCNTCTGACCAGACCATTTTTCTGGTGATGTCGGACCGCATCGAGCGTGCTCGGTGCAGTCTGGCGGGAAACCCAAACTCTCTGAAGATGCTCGATTTATTTNAGCCAAGCGCTTCAGCGCAACTTGCGAAAGAGAGTGTCAATTATGTGCAATCTATCTCGACGTCTTTNGTTGACCGCCGGGGCAGCGACTGCCGCTGCCGCCATTCCTGCCGTGAGCCAAGCCCAGAGTTCACCCTTGCGGCAGGCAGCGCCCCTGAAACACGCGCCCGTCAAGGATGGGAAGTCAGCATTGACACCGGATGGCGCGCTCGATCTTCTCAAAGAGGGTAATCAGGCATTCCTGCGCGATGAACTGGTGTTTGCCGATCGTAACGAAGCGAGGCGGCTTGAGCTTGCCAAGGGACAGGCACCATTTTGCGCTTACGTGTCCTGCTCGGACAGCCGTGTACCACCAGAACTTCTGTTCGGGCGTGGATTGGGTGAACTCTTCATCATTCGTAACGCCGGCAATACGGTCGATACCGTCGCCATGGGCTCGATCGAATACGCCGTTGCCGTCCTCGGTGTGCCGCTCGTGGTTGTGATGGGCCATGAGAGTTGCGGTGCTGTAAAGGCTGCTATGTCGGTCGTTGAGAAAAATGCCCGCTTCCCCGGACAGATCGACAACATGATCGAGCCCATTATTCCAGCCGTGCTGGAGGCCCGTGGAATGGAGGGCGATGCCACGGAAAACGCCGTCAAACAGAATGTGAGGCGCGTCGTGCGGACATTGAGAGAGGAAAGCGACCCGTTGCTGTTGAAGCCCTTGGCAGACGGCAAGATCAAGATTGTCGGCGCCTATTACCACCTCGATACCGGTGCCGTCGATTTCTTCGATGTGATGTAAAGCAATACGGGGAACGGCGGTGTGCCGCCGCTCCCCCTCACATCAAATGAAGGATGTTGTCGTTTTGTTCACTTATCGCTGGCAGGTTTTGTCGCTCAGAGATAGGGTGCCATATGCAAAATGCGATTCGAATTATCGGGATTGATCCGGGACTGCGCCGAATGGGATGGGGTGTCATAGAAACCTTGGGCAACAGCCTGCGTTTCGTGGCGTCAGGCACCGTGACATCGGATGGCGATATGGATCTGGCTTCACGCCTTTGCCAGTTGCATGACGGCCTTGCCGAGATTGTTCATTCCCATCAGCCACATGAAGCCGCCGTGGAGCAGACATTCGTCAACAAGGATGCGGTGGCGACACTGAAACTGGGACAGGCGCGTGGCATTGCCATGCTGGTTCCGGCGCGCGCTGGGTTGCCGGTTGCGGAATACGCCCCGAATGCGGTCAAGAAAGCGGTCATCGGTGTCGGCCACGGCGACAAGCAGCAAATCCACATGATGCTGAAAATTCTCATGCCGAAGGCGGAGTTCAAGGGCAATGACGCAGCGGATGCTCTCGCCATCGCCATTTGCCACGCCCACAATCGCGTCAGCGAGCGCATGCGGCGCGTTCTGGCGGCCAGCTAACCCTTATACACATCGGACGGGCATCGACATGATCGGAAAACTCAAAGGCACTATCGATGAAATCGGCGACGACCATGTGGTCGTTGATGTGCACGGTGTCTGTTACGTCGCCTATTGCTCGACGCGCACCCTGTCACGCCTCGGCTCCGCTGGCGAAGCCGTGGTTCTCTTCATCGAAACCTATGTTCGTGAAGATCAAATCAGGCTTTTCGGCTTTCTCAGTGCGCTGGAGCGTGAATGGTTCAATCTTCTGCAGAGCGTTCAGGGCGTTGGTGCCAAGGTCGCTTTGGCGGTGCTGTCGACGCTTACCCCCTCCGAGCTTGCGAATGCCATCGCGCTCCAAGACAAGGTGGTCGTTTCGCGTGCGCCCGGTGTCGGGCCGAAAGTGGCGGTGCGTATCGTCACGGAGCTTCGCAACAAGGCTCCCGCGTTTGCGGGTGAGGCCTCCGCCTCCATCGGTTTCAAGCAGGAGCTGGGCGAGGGTGTCGCATCCGCGCCGGTGGCCGATGCCGTCTCCGCACTCACCAATCTCGGCTATTCCCGCGATCAGGCGGCCAATGCTGTGGCCGCTGCGCTGAAGAATGGCGGTGAGGGTGGTGACAGCGCCAAGCTGATCCGGCTGGGGTTACGGGAGCTTTCGCGCTAGGACAGCCTGTGTTAATTTCCTTACGATTTTAAAAAAGTAAGAAAGTCGCTTGTTATGGGGTTCCAGACAACCATCACATCCAAGGGGCAAATGACTGTTCCCAAGAATATTCGAGATCAACTCGATATCAAGCCGGGTGACAAATGCTACGTCTGGGTCCGTAATCGCGAGATGGTCGTCGTACCGCGTAACCAGTCTTTCAACGATCTGGCCGGTCTGTTGGGTGCCCCACCCAATGGCAGAAAGCTGACGATTAACGAAATGAACCCTGCGATCGGATATGCTCTGTCCGATGCCTATAAGGAATCGTTGCGCGACGAGGATGATGAATGAGCGGTCGATTTGGTATCGATACCGATATTCTCCTTCGTGTTGCTGTCATTGATGATCCCGTTCAAAGCGACAGCGTGATGAACTTCATCGACAAGCTGGGAGAAAATGACACGCTTGTCGTGGGCGTGGTCGTCATTATGGAAACGTCATGGGTCTTGGAGCGGTTTTATGGCTACTCCAAGAGTGCCGTTCTTGATTTTGTTCAGGCGATCCTCGANCGTCGTGAAATTGAGGTGCCAGACTATGAGGTGGTGGGCAACGCGATTGATATTTGCCGGAATTCCGGTGCGGATTTTNCCGATGCCGTTATTTCGGAAATGAATAGAATGGCCAGCTGCAAGATGACATACACATTCGATCAGAAAGCGGCCCGCAAAATACCCGGAATGGAACTTCTGACATGAGCGACGCGGCACGGCTGATTTCTTCGGAGAAGCGCGGCGAAGATATCGATACAACGTTGCGCCCGCAGACGCTGGATGATTTTACCGGTCAGGCGGAAGCTCGCGCCAATCTGAAAATCTTCATCGAAGCGGCCAAGAACCGTGGTGAGGCGCTGGACCACGTCCTGTTCGTCGGCCCACCCGGTCTTGGCAAGACGACGCTGGCGCAGATCATGGCCAAGGAATTGGGCGTCAATTTCAAGTCTACCTCTGGCCCCGTCATTGCCAAGGCGGGCGATCTGGCGGCGCTGTTGACCAATCTCGAAGAGCGCGACGTCCTTTNCATCGATGAANTCCATAGGTTAAGCCCGGCTGTAGAGGAAATTCTTTATCCAGCGATGGAAGACTTTCAGCTGGATTTGATCATCGGGGAGGGGCCAGCGGCGCGGTCGGTGAAGATCGATCTGTCAAANTTCACACTGGTTGCGGCCACAACTCGGCTCGGGCTTTTGACAAACCCGTTGCGAGATCGCTTCGGGATTCCCGTGCGCTTGTCCTTCTACACGGTTGAGGAGCTTGAGCTGATCGTGCGGCGTGGGGCCCGCATCATGGGATTGCCGATGACGGAAGAGGGTGCCAGAGAAATTGCGCGTCGCTCACGCGGTACGCCGCGTATTGCCGGACGGCTATTGCGTCGTGTGCGTGATTTTGCCGAGGTCGCGAGGGCGGAATCGGTGACACGTCAGATTGCCGATGAGGCGCTGACGCGGCTGCTGGTCGACAATATGGGCCTTGATCAGCTCGATAAGCGCTATCTGACGATGATTGCCGTCAACTTCGGTGGTGGGCCTGTCGGCATCGAGACCATAGCGGCTGGCTTGTCCGAGCCACGGGATGCCATCGAGGACATCATCGAGCCCTACATGATCCAGCAGGGCTTCATTCAGCGTACGCCGCGTGGCCGTATTTTGACCGCAACCGCGTGGAAGCATCTCGGCATGCAGCCGCCAAAGGATTTGGAAGCGGCGCAATTTCGTCTCACCCTCGAGGACGACTGATCATGATCACCCGCCGGACCCTGCTGAAAACTGCCGCGACAATGGCGGCGGGGCTGGTTTCTCTTGGCGCCTATGCAGGTGGCATAGAACCTTTGGCGCGGCTTTCCACCACCCGCTATCGCATCAACCNGCCGGGTTGGCCTACAGGTCAGCGACTGCGCATCGTGGCGTTGGCAGATTTTCATGCTTGCGAACCGTGGATGCCTGCTGAACGCATCGCCAAAATTTGCGACTACGCCAACACATTGGACGGAGATATCATTCTTCTGCTGGGCGACTACATGTCGGGCATGAAACTGGTGACGGGTGTCGTTCCTCCAGAAGAATGGGCACGCGCTCTGTCCGGGTTGAAGGCAACCTACGGCGTTCACGCCATATGTGGGAACCACGACTGGTGGCAGGACCTTGAAGCCCAGCGGCTGAGGCTGAAAGAGACAGTCGCACATCGGGCTCTGAGGGCCGTCGGTATTCACGTTCATTCCAACGATTCTGTCCGAAGCGGGTCTGCCGACCAGCCATTCTGGATTGCCGGACTGGAAGACCAATGGGCGTATCTTCAAGGGCGCCGAAGGACGGGGCTCGATGATCTGGGCGGAACGCTTGCGCAGGTCACAGATGATGCGCCGATCATTTNGCTGGCACATGAGCCGGATATTTTCACGTCGGTTCCTGATCGCGTTGCACTTACGCTTTCGGGGCATACGCATGGCGGGCAGGTGAACCTTTTCGGTTGGCGACCGGCAGTGCCATCCCGTTATGGCGAGCGATTCGCCTATGGTCATGTGGTCGAGGACAACAGGCATCTCGTCGTGTCCGGTGGGCTGGGATGCTCCATTGCACCCGTTCGCTTCATGTCTCCGCCAGAGGTTGTGGTGATCGAACTCGGCGGGGTGTGAGGAACCATCCCGCAGTCCGGTCATTCACCGTTTTTGGTGAGGAGCGTGTGATGACGAAGTTTCGCAAGGGTACCAAGGTTCAATGGAAATGGGGATCGGGCACGGGTGAGGGCAAGGTTACCGAGAGCTTTACCCAAGATGTCGAACGCAAGATCGAAGGCTCCGTCATCAAGCGCAAGGCAAGTGAAGACGAACCGGCCTATCTGGTCGAACAGGAGGACGGCGGTCGTGTTCTTAAAAGCCAATCTGAACTGGAAAAGCTGGACTGATCCGGGAGCCTGCCATGGCCTATGATCCGTGCCGCGTGTTCAGGAAACTCGCCCGTAACAATCTGCTGGCGAATTTCAGGCTGCACGAAACCTGCCTCCGCCTCTCACGCGATGAGCTGGTGGCCCCAAGAACAGGCTTTTTTCCGACGATCCGCGCGACCCTGAACCACATTTACTGCGTCGATCTTTTTTATATCGATGCCCTCAAGGGCGGCACATTGGGATATGCTGCTTTCTCAATGGCCGAGCCATACAGTGATATGGTCGAGCTGCGCGAAGCGCAGGCGAAACTCGACGCTGATCTCCTGGCATTCACCGATGGGCTGGCGCCTGATATGCTTGCCGATATCGTGCGCATACACAGGGCAGAGCGGATACAGACCGACCGCTGCGACGATATTCTCACGCATCTGTTCCAGCACCAGACGCATCATCGCGGACAGGTTCATGCAATGCTGTCCGGCACCTCCATCAAACCACCGCAACTGGACGAATTCGTCGTTGGTGATGATGCGGGGGTTCGCAAAACGGAACTGGACGCGCTAGGCTGGTCGGAACGTGACCTCATGCTCCCGGAAGCAAAAACATATGACTGAAGACACCCGTATCCGTATGAAATTCAAGCCGAAGCGCATTTTCCAGATGCGCGTTGCAGGCATCGCTTTTCGCGATGGCTATGTGCTGGTGCACCGGGCCACACATGAGAAATTCTGGAGTTTTCCCGGCGGCCGCGCCGAAATGGGCGAACAATCACAGGATACGTTGGCGCGCGAGATGGTGGAAGAGCTTGGCGTCGAGGCCCAGATCGGGCGTCTGCTTTGGGTGGTGGAAAACTTCTTCCATTATGAGGGCAAGGACTGGCACGAGCTTGGTTTTTACTACCTGATGGAACTGCCCGAGACGTTTCCTTTCCACGAGGAAGACATCGTGCACCGCATGCAGGATGGCAAACATCCGCTGGAGTTTCGCTGGGCAAGAGCGACCACGGAAGCCTTGACGCAGTTGGACATTCCGCCCTATTTCATCGCCGGTGAAATCGAAAACCTTCCCGCTTCCGTTCAGCACATCGTTTGGGATGACGGGAACTTGGACGACAAATGAGCGATGTCATTTCTCCACGGCACATGATCAGACTGGATCATAAGCCGCAGCTTTTCAGCTTTCGTGTGGCGGGCCTCGTGTTCCACAACGGTCATCTCCTGGTGAACCGCAGTGTTACCGACCGCTACTGGGCGCTCCCCGGTGGTCGTGCCGAAATCGGGGAGAGTTCGGAAGAAACGATCCTGCGGGAGATTGAGGAAGAACTGCATGTTAAAGCGCGGATCGAGCGTCTCTTGTGGTCAGCCGAGAGCTTCTTTTCATACGGCGAATATGACGCGCATGAGTTGGCTTTCTATTACCTGATCCATCTCGAACAGGCTTTTCCCTTTCATGAAAGCGACATCGTTCATCGTATCGTGGATGGGGTGGATGTCGAGTTTAGATGGTTGCTCGCGACCGCTCCTGTTTNGAAAGAGAGTGATTTACGGCCTGCATTTATCGCCGAGCGGATCGAGGCGCTGCCGGAACGGCACGAGCATCTGATTGTGCGTGAAGGAGTAAAGCGGCATGACTGACCTGACCGTATCCCTCTCCGGCGAACTCATCGAACACGGCCACCGGCTGACGCAGCGTGTCTATTACGAAGACACCGACTTCTCCGGCCTCGTTTATCACGCCCGCTATCTGCACTTCCTTGAGCGTGGTCGCACGGATTATCTGCGTTGCCTTGGCTGCGAGCAGAGCGCGTTGCTGACGGCGGATGAGGAGGGGCTTGTGTTCGTCGTTCATCGCATGGAAATCGACTTCAAGTCACCGGCGCGGATGGACGATGTGCTTGCAATCACCACACTCACCGAAAAAGCTGGTGGGGCGAAGATGGTGCTCAATCAGGAAATCCGGCGCGGGGAAACTTTGCTGGTTACCGCGAAAGTGATTATTGCCGTGATCAATGCCAAGGGAAGACCGCGGCGTCTACCTGATACGATTGCAGAGAAATTTTTGAAGTAAGAATTGGGAAATATGGTGCTGCTGTTTGAAGTGCCTATTTCGTAACACTCCCTTAACCATAATGTAGTCTACCTTAACCATTCGGTATTTGTGCGCCGCACGCCTTCCTTTTACCAAATTTACGGTCAAGGAAGGCTAAATGGTAATATCGGGGCACGGCTCATGGGGTTTTCGGCACTTGCCGCAGGACTTCAAACGTTGATGCGCGTTTAAATCGCCCGGTCATGCACCGGGCGTTTGGATTCGGGGATTGGATTTTTATGGAACAGGCAGGTTTGGCCGCGGCAACGCACGACGTAAGTCTTTGGGCGCTGTTCATGCAGGCTGGTCTCATCGTCAAGCTGGTTATGATCGGCCTCATCGCCGCATCTGTCTGGACGTGGGCCATCGTCATCGACAAATATGTGTCCTTCGGCAAGGCGAAGCGTCAGTTCGACCAGTTCGAACAGGTGTTCTGGTCCGGCCAGTCGCTTGAAGAGCTGTACCGGACGCTGGCGGAACGCCAGAATACGGGCCTTGCGGCGATCTTCGTGGCGGCGATGCGCGAGTGGAAGAAGTCCTTCGAGCGAGGCGCACGGTCTCCCATCGGTCTTCAGATGCGTATCGACCGTGCCATGGACGTGACCATGGCACGCGAAGGCGAAACCTTCGAAGCGCGTCTCGGTTCTCTGGCGACAATCGGTTCTGCGGGTCCGTTTATCGGTTTGTTCGGTACGGTTATCGGTATCATGACCTCGTTCCAGGCGATTGCCGGTTCCAAGTCCACCAACCTAGCGGTTGTTGCACCTGGTATCGCCGAAGCGCTTCTCGCGACGGCCATTGGTCTGGTTGCCGCTATCCCGGCGGTTATCGCTTACAACAAATTCACAGGCGATGCAGGCAAGCTCTCTGCGCGCATGGAAGGTTTTGCGGACGAGTTTNCCGCCATCCTTTCGCGCCAGATCGATGAGAAGCTGCAGACACGTCAGGCCGCGCAGTAAACGCGCACCCGAGCGAGTGGAGTAACATAATGGGAATGTCAGCAGGCGGTGGCGGCGGTGGGTCCGGTGGGCGCCGTGGTCGAGGCCGAGGACGCCGCAAGGGTGGCGCGATCAGCGAAATCAACGTGACGCCCCTCGTGGACGTCATGCTGGTGCTGCTTATCATCTTCATGGTGGCAGCACCTATGATGACGGTCGGCGTGCCTGTTGATCTGCCACAGACATCCGCCAATGCCCTAAATTCCGATACGCAGCCGATTACCATTNCCGTCAATGCCGATGGCGTGATCCATTTACAGGAAACGCCGATCCAGGCGACGGAAGTCGCTGACAAGCTGCAGGCGATTTCGACGACCGGCTATAACGAGCGTATTTTCGTGCGTGCGGACTCGGTTGCGGCCTATGGCATCGTTGCCGATGTCATGGCGCGTATTCAGGCTGCGGGCTTCAAGAATATCGGCCTTGTAACGCAACAGAAACAGGACAATTGATCTAAGTATGAAGGGCAGCGTCACCACATCTGCGATCGTGCACGCCTCGCTGCTGGCCTTTGCCCTCGTGTCTCTGGGCTCGCCAGCGCCGCTTGAGGTGTCTCAGGCTGAGTCGATGCCTGTCGATCTCGTGTCCGTGGAAGAGATGACCCAGATCCAGCAGGGCGACAAAAACGCGCCCAAGGCCGAAAAATCCGCGCCTGTTCCGACAACCCGGCCTGATATCATTCCCAATGCCCAGAACATGGGCAACAACACCGCTGATCTCGACGCTCCGCCGACACCAACGGAAAAGCCCAACAATAACGACAGTGCTGCGGCTCCGCCCAAGCAAGAAAAACCAGCGCCTGTTGTGGATACCAAGCCCAACGATGTGAAAGACATCGTCAAGGAAGAGACGTCTGCGCCAAAGCCGCAGGAGACGGCATCGCTGCCCATTCCCAAGCCGGAAATAGCGACACCACCGACGCCGACGCAACCGCCTGCCGAACAACAGGCGCAGGAGCCTCCGCCGCAAAATCAGGAGCCTGCCGAAATTCCGGTGCCGCCGAATGTGCCGCGCCCGAATTCCCGCCCGCAGCCGCCTGAGCCGAAGCCGGAGCCGCCCAAGCAGGCCGAACAAAAGCCAGCCGAGCAGAAGCCTGCTGAAAAGCCAGCGGAGAAGAAGCCGGAGCAGGCTAAATCGAACGAGAAGCCGTCCGACAAGAAACCGGCAGACCGCAAGCAGGAAACCGCCAAGTCTGCCGCTTCGCAGGCCAGCGAGTTCAATGCCGACGAGATTTCTGCATTGCTGAACAAGCAGGCTCCCTCCGGTGGTGGCGCGAAACGCTCGACCGAGACGGCGTCGCTGGGTGGCAAGAAGACGATTGGTACCGGCTTGAGTGCCAGTGAAATCGACAGTGTCAGAGGTCAAATCCAGAACAACTGGGCTATGGCATCCGGTTTGACCGGCGTTTCCGAGGTGCGGGTTGTCGTTCGCGTGTCTCTCGACCAGTCCGGCAACATCGTCGGCCAGCCGGAAGTGACTGCGACCGGCGGACCGGAAGGGACGCGACGCGCTGTTGAAGGCAGTGCGCGTCGCGCAATCTTCAGGTCTGCGCCGTTGAAAAATCTGCCAGTTGAAAAATACGATGGCGAAAGGGGATGGAACACGTTGGTCCTGAACTTCGACCCATCCGAATTCGCGCTTTAAACCGACAGTTTTGGGACCGATGGAAAGACCAATGCCCAATTCGATGTCCAATTTTTGTATGAAGCTGAAAGGCTTGTCTCAATGATCAAGTTCTCTCTCCTGCGTGCGGTAATGGTTGCCTCCGGCATGCTGTTTTCCTTCGCAGCGGTCACACCGGCCAGTGCTGAAGTTCAAATCAATATCAACAAGGGCAACGTCCAGCCGCTGCCGATTGCGGTCACCGATTTCATGTCGGGTGATGGCATCGGCGCGCAAGTTTCGCAGGTTATCGCAGCCGACCTGCAGCGTTCAGGCCTGTTTGCTCCGGTCAACAAAAACGCTTTTATCGAAANGATCAGCAACCCGGACCAACAGCCACGCTTCGAAGACTGGAAGGTCATCAATGCGCAGGCACTGGTCACGGGCCGCGTAACCAAGGAGGCCGATGGCCGTCTGCGCGCCGAGTTCCGCCTGTGGGACACGTTTGCCGGTCAGCAGATGAGTGGTCAGCAATTCTTTACCCAGCCGGAAANCTGGCGTCGTGTCGCCCACATCATCGCCGATGCTATCTATGAGCGCGTCACCGGTGAAAAGGGTTACTTCGATACCCGCGTCGTTTTCGTCTCTGAAAGCGGACCCAAGACCGACCGAAAGCGTGCGCTTTCGATCATGGACCAGGACGGCTTCAACGTTCGCAACCTGACCACGACGAAAGACCTTGTTCTGACGCCGCGCTTCTCGCCAAGCCGTCAGGAAGTCACCTACATGTCGTTCGAGGGTCAGCAGCCGCGCGTTTATCTGTTGCAGCTGGAAACCGGACAGCGTGAAGTTGTCGGCAACTTCCCCGGCATGACGTTCTCTCCGCGCTTTTCGCCCGACGGTCAGAAGGTCATCATGAGCCTTCAGCAGGAAGGCAACGCCAACATCTACACCATGGACCTGCGCTCGCGCACCACGACGCGCCTTACCAATACGGGTGCCATCGATACGGCACCGTCCTATGCACCGGATGGTCAGCGCATCGCCTTTGAAAGCGACCGTGGTGGTCGCCAGCAGATTTACGTCATGAATGCGGATGGTTCCGGCCAGACCCGTGTGTCCTTTGGCGATGGTTCCTACTCGACGCCTGTCTGGTCTCCTCGCGGCGACCTGATTGCATTCACCAAGCAATCTGGCGGCAAGTTTTCCATCGGCGTCATGAAGCCTGATGGTTCAGGCGAGCGCATCTTGACCACAGGCTTCCACAATGAAGGCCCGACCTGGGCACCGAACGGTCGCGTTATCATGTTCTTCCGCCAGAATGCCGGTTCGGGCGGCCCGCAGCTCTATTCCATCGATCTGACGGGTTATAACGAACAGTTGATCAAAACACCGACATTCGCGTCGGACCCGGCATGGTCGCCGCTTCTGGATTGATTTNCCTATTGCGGCGGCACTGAGCACAGTTGCCGCCGTATTCTACGCATGCCCTTATCCGGAACTGCCTGCTTTCTTACCGCTACGTGTTGCGGGGACACAGAAAATGAGGCATTTCCTTTCTGTTAACCATAATTGTTTGGGGGCAATTAACTGCATTCGGTTATTGTCTGGCAACGTTACTGAATTCTAAGGAGAGACCGGCAATGAGCCGTACAAACACTTCGGCACTCGGCCCGATGCAGAGAATTGCCCGCAACCCGGCCATGATCGCTCTGACGCTTGCGCTTGCGCTGGCCGGTTGCGCCAACAAGAAGAACATGCCCAACAGTGCTGGCGAACTTGGCCTTGGCGGCGGCGCAGGCTCTGCAACGCCGGGCTCTGCCCAGGATTTCACCGTCAACGTCGGCGACCGTATCTTCTTCGATACCGACAGCACATCCATCCGCGCAGATGCGCAGCAGACGCTGCAGCGTCAGGCACAGTGGCTGGCTCGTTATCCAAACTACGCCATCACCGTTGAAGGCCACGCCGATGAGCGCGGCACACGCGAGTACAACTTGGCGCTCGGCGCACGCCGTGCCGCTTCGACCAAGCAGTTCCTGGCATCGCAGGGTGTTCCTGCAAACCGCATGAGGACCATTTCCTACGGTAAGGAACGTCCGGTTGCTGTTTGCGACGATATCTCCTGCTGGTCGCAGAACCGTCGCGCTGTCACCGTTCTCGGTGGCGCAGGCATGTAATTGCCTCGCAATTTTGTGAGGATGATTGAAAGGCGGTCTTCGGACCGCCTTTTGTTTTTTCCATAGTTTGGCCGAAGTTAAGTTGCTTTTTGATGCCAAATGGAAAAANTCCGGTTTNGCGTCGTTGGGGCGCAAATCAACCAGACAGGACGCAACATGAAGAAACTTGTGGTGGCGGGAATGCTGGGGCTTGCAGCCTGCACAGGCTTGAGCGGCACTGCCGTTTCAGGGCCGCTGTTTGGGTGGGGTGGGGNCTCTGGCACGGTCAATTCGCGACAAGCACCGGTGGTGAATGTTCAGGCGAATGACACCTACCGAGTACAACAACTGGAAGAACAGCTTCGTCAGCTCAACGGTCGTATCGAGGAAATGAGTTTCCAACTGCTGCAAATGCAGGAAACGATCCGCAAGGCGCAGGAAGACAACGAGTTCCGTTTTCAAGAACTTGAAGGCGGAAAGTCTGCCGCACCGACTGCACCGAAGAAGAAGGCCGAAGCCGATATTCCATCGTCGGGCGGCCAGGACGATGTCGCAACCATCATTGAAACGCCGTCCCAAGGCGGCGCTTCAATGGGTGGCACGCCGGGTGCAGGCCAAACGGCAACAGGTCCACGGAGCAATGCCGCTCCAGGTGAAACGACGCTCGGCTCGATCGAGCTCGACCAGCGCGGCATGCCGATTGGCGGTTCACTGAACAGCAACGCGCAGAATTCTGCAGGTGCTCTTCCCGGTGTTGAAACCGGTGGCTCCCCCAGCCCTGATCCGGTCAACACCGCAGCTTTGACCAGCGAGAACGATATCTACCAGGCGGCCTACAGCCACGTTCTGTCGGGTGATTACAAGGCGGCGGAAAAGGGCTTCGAGCAGTATATCCAGGGTTACCCCAAAGGCGCAAAAGCTGCGGACGCAAACTTCTGGCTGGGTGAGGCGCAATATAGCCAAGGCAAATTCACCGATTCAGCCAAGACGTTCCTGAACGCACACCAGACCTACAGCAAGTCGCCCAAGGCGCCTGAGATGCTACTAAAGCTCGGCATGTCTCTGGCTGCACTCGACAACAAGGAAACTGCCTGCGCAACACTTCGCGAAGTGCCAAAGCGTTATCCCAGCGCCTCCAAGACCGTTCTCGGCAAAGTCACGAGCGAACAGAAACGCCTGAGCTGCTGAGCAGGTGCTGACCGGTGATGGCGATCTGTCGTTTTCCGTAGAGCCGATTGCGCCCCTAGAGGCAGCGCGGCTGTTTATCGACAAAATTTCAAAGCCCGCCCGCATTCTCGTTGCCGTTTCCGGTGGCAGCGATTCGACCGGCCTGTTGATCGCGCTGCATCGGGTTTNGACCGATACGGGCAGCCGCGACATCTCGCTGCAAGCCGTGACAATCGACCACGCATTGCGTGGCGGGTCCGCGGATGAAGCGAGGGGCGTCGCAGAGCTTTGCGCCCGGCATGGCATTGTTCACCATATCCGCCGATGGGATGGTGACAAACCGGCCACCGGAATTTCAGCCGCCGCCCGGCTTGCACGGTATGCTTTGATTGGCGAAGTGGCAGCGGAGATCGGCGCTGATGTCATTGCGATTGGCCATACGCATGGCGATCAGCGGGAAACCATCGCCATGCGCAGCGCTCGAAGCCAGCGTCATGACAATCTCGGTCTCGCTGGTATGGCGGACGCGGTTCTCTATGCCGGTCGTCATTGGATCGTGCGCCCGTTTCTAGTCTCCACACGTCAGGATATTCGCGACTTCCTGAGAGAAAAGGGGCAATCCTGGTTCGATGACCCCACCAACAACGACGCCAAATACGAGCGGGTGCGGGTGCGGATTCGTCACTCGGAACCGCAAAGGACTTTGATTGATCAGTCAATCAACAGATCGATGCTATCTGCTGCGGCGGCGCACTGGATTGAAAAACAAGCCGAATCTCATCTTGACTGCCTGATCAAGATAAANCCCGCTGGTTTGCAGTCAGATACTGCCATCGTCCGGTATGCGCTCTCGGCGCTGGCGAGCGTCATCGGCGGCCGGCGCTTCGCAATGGCGGCGGATAGCATGGACAGGGTCATGGCATTCCTGTCCAAGGGTGAGCCAGGGCGGATAACGGCGAGCCGCGCGGTTTTCGAGCTGCGTAAGGATGCGCTTTATCTGATGCGGGAAACCCGGGACATACCATCCTTGGCGGTTGCCGCAGGTGCCACCGCCCTGTGGGACGAGCGATTCGAGATCACGAATCGGTCAACGCGTACCCTGTTGATTGGCGGCAAACACGCACGAATGGCGGTTGATCTGCCCGCCTCCATTCCAAAAAGCGTTGCGAAACGGGTAATGCAGATCACGCCTACCATTGAGGTCGAGGGTAACGAAGGGTCTGCTGCGGAGGCAGGGGAGGTTGATATTCGTCCGCTGCTTGTGCCTTACGATCTGTTTTNACCGCGGTTCGATCTCGAATTGGCGAACGTGATCGCCCGCCTTATCGGTCGTTCCGCCTACCCGCAGCCTCCGGTCTAGCCGAACCTGCGCTTTTCACACGGATTTTCTCAGAGTTTTTACCTCAAATCGCATCTGATGTCCCCGCCTGCCTTGGCAAGGGCGACTGTGCTCCTTATGTTAGGGTCAACATAATGGCGGGCGCGCATTTGCCCGTTGGAGTTCGGGGAGTTCGATGAACCCAAATTTTAGAAATTTCGCCTTGTGGGCAGTGATTGCTCTGTTGCTGATCGCATTGTTCAGCATGTTCCAGACATCACCGTCACAATCGGCTTCACGTGAGATTCCCTATTCGCAGTTTCTGCGCGATGTCGATTCCGGGCGTGTTCGTGACGTCACCGTTACCGGTAATCGCGTTCTCGGCACTTACAGCGATGGCGGCACTGCGTTTCAGACCTATTCGCCGGTGATCGATGATTCGCTGATGAATCGCCTTCAGGGTAAAAACGTCACCATCGTGGCGCGCCCTGAGAGCGACGGTTCATCCGGCTTCCTGAGCTACCTCGGTACGTTGCTGCCGATGTTCCTTATTCTGGGTGTATGGCTATTTTNCATGCGACAGATGCAGGGTGGCTCGCGTGGCGCGATGGGCTTTGGCAAGTCCAAGGCCAAGCTTTTGACCGAAGCGCATGGCCGGATCACCTTCGAAGATGTCGCCGGTGTCGATGAGGCAAAGCAGGATCTCGAAGAGATCGTGGAATTCCTGCGTGATCCGCAGAAGTTTCAGCGCCTCGGCGGCAAGATCCCACGCGGCGTTCTGCTCGTTGGCCCTCCGGGCACGGGTAAGACCCTGCTGGCTCGCTCCGTTGCGGGTGAGGCCAATGTACCTTNCTTTACGATTTCCGGTTCGGACTTCGTTGAAATGTTCGTCGGCGTTGGTGCGAGCCGTGTCCGCGACATGTTCGAGCAGGCCAAGAAGAACGCGCCCTGCATCATCTTCATCGACGAAATCGACGCGGTCGGTCGCCATCGTGGCGCCGGTCTCGGTGGTGGCAACGATGAACGCGAACAGACGCTGAACCAGCTTCTGGTCGAAATGGATGGTTTCGAAGCCAATGAGGGGATCATTCTCATTGCCGCTACCAACCGTCCTGATGTGCTTGACCCGGCTTTGCTGCGTCCAGGCCGCTTCGACCGTCAGGTTGTCGTGCCGAATCCTGACATTGTTGGTCGTGAACGCATCTTGAAGGTTCATGCTCGCAACGTGCCATTGGCACCGAACGTCGACCTGAAGGTTCTGGCTCGTGGTACGCCCGGTTTCTCCGGTGCTGACCTTGCGAACCTCGTCAATGAAGCAGCCCTTATGGCCGCACGTCGCAACAAGCGCGTGGTGACCATGGCCGAATTCGAAGACGCCAAGGACAAAATCATGATGGGTGCGGAGCGTCGCTCTTCCGCCATGACCGAGGCCGAAAAGAAGCTGACCGCCTACCACGAAGCCGGCCACGCGATTACAGCGCTGAAGGTGCCGGTTGCCGATCCGCTGCACAAGGCAACCATCATTCCGCGCGGTCGTGCGCTTGGCATGGTCATGCAGCTGCCTGAAGGCGACCGCTATTCCATGAGCTACAAGTGGATGGTTTCCCGTCTCGTTATCATGATGGGTGGCCGCGTGGCGGAAGAGCTGACCTTCGGCAAGGAAAACATTACCTCCGGCGCGTCGTCCGATATTGAGCAGGCCACCAAGCTTGCCCGTGCGATGGTCACGCAGTGGGGCTTCTCCGATGCGCTTGGTCAGGTTTCCTACGGTGAAAACCAGCAGGAAGTCTTCCTTGGTCACTCGGTTTCACAGTCCAAGAACGTTTCCGAGGCGACTGCACAGACGATCGACACCGAAGTTCGTCGTCTGATCGATGAAGCCTATACGGAAGCGCGTCGTATTCTGACGGAAAACCACGATGGCTTCGTTGCCATTGCCGAGGGTCTTCTCGAATATGAAACGCTGACAGGCGAAGAGATCAAGGCGCTGATCCGCGGCGAAAAGCCAGCACGTGATCTGGGCGATGATTCTCCGGGTCGTGGTTCTGCTGTTCCGAAAACCGGGACTAAGAAGGATGGTCCTACCGAAGCCAAGGGTGACGGTGAGACCAAGGGCGACGGCGAGGCTGAAGGCGGCCTTGAACCGCAACCGCGCTGATGTCTTGAACAGACTTGATATGAGGGCCGTCCGCTGTGCGGGCGGCCTTTTTCATTGTGCGTATGTTTCTGTCGCGCCAAACAGAGTTGGTAACAACATATATTGGCCTTTCGCGGTAATTGACGTGTTGTTTNCCGGCTTTTATGGCATCTAACCAGAAAGGCTTGGCGCGGTTTAAAAGCGCTTGCCGAGCACGGGACAAATTCTGGAGTTCACATGACACGTCGCTATTTCGGAACCGATGGTATTCGCGGGCAATCCAACGTCTTTCCGATGACGCCGGATCTGGCAATGCGGGTCGGTATCGCAGTCGGCACGATTTTCCGCCGTGGAAATCACCGCCATCGTGTTGTCATCGGCAAGGATACACGTCTGTCCGGCTATATGCTGGAAAACGCGCTTGTTGCCGGTTTTACCGCCGCTGGCCTCGATGTGTTTCTGCTCGGGCCGATCCCGACGCCTGCCGTGGCCATGCTGACGCGTTCGCTGCGCGCTGATATCGGAGTGATGATTTCTGCCTCGCACAATCCATTTTCCGATAATGGCATCAAGCTTTTCGGACCAGACGGGTACAAGCTTTCGGATGAGCTGGAACTCGAGATCGAAGATCTGCTGGACAAGGACATCTATTCGCAGCTTGCCAAGCCCCATGAAATCGGGCGAGCCAAGCGCGTGGATGGTGACATCTATCGCTATATCGAATTCGTCAAGCGTACCTTGCCCCGTGATGTGACACTGAGTGGTTTGAGGATTGCGATCGATTGCGCCAATGGCGCCGCCTACAAGGTGGCCCCGGCTGCCCTTTGGGAGCTTGGTGCGGAAGTCGTCACCATCGGCAATGAGCCGAACGGCACCAACATCAATTTCGAATGCGGCTCCACCCATCCCGAAACACTTCAACGCAAAGTCCACGAAGTTCGAGCCGATATCGGCATTGCGCTCGATGGTGACGCGGACCGCGTGATCATCGTTGACGAGTTGGGTCAGATTGTTGATGGCGATCAACTTATGGCGACGATTGCGGCTAGCTGGGCCGATGACAAAATCCTGCGTGGCGGCGGCATCGTCGCAACTGTCATGTCGAACCTTGGTCTTGAACGCTTCCTTGGAGACAAGGGCTTGACGCTGGCGCGCACCAAGGTTGGTGACCGTTACGTGGTGGAGCATATGCGTAACCACGATTTCAATGTCGGTGGAGAACAATCCGGCCACATCGTACTGTCTGATTACGGCACGACCGGCGATGGCCTTGTTGCCGCACTTCAGGTTCTTGCGCGGGTGAAGCGCTCCGGTCGTACGGTCAGCGAGGTCTGCCGCAAGTTCGAACCCGTGCCGCAATTGCTGAAAAACGTTCGCACAACCGGCGGCAAGCCGTTGGAAAACCCTGTGGTTCAGCAGGCGATTGCTGATGCTGAAAGCGCGCTGGCCAATAATGGCCGTCTGGTTATTCGCCCTTCTGGGACGGAACCGCTGATCCGCGTCATGGCGGAAGGCGATGACAGCGCGCAGGTTGAGCGCATCGTCAACGAACTGGTTGGCGTCATTTCCAACGCCAGATCGGCAGCGTAAAGTTCAGAGCTTCATGAAAAGGGTCAGCGGTGACGCTAGCCCTTTTTCACATCGTGCAATGTCATGCTGTGCGGTGATAAGACGGTTGAATCTCAGTTTCGGATGCAAGAAAATCGGAAATGGCGCTTTCTTTCATCGGGCGTGAGAACAGGTAACCCTGCACGAGATTGCCACCGAGATGGGTGATGAAGGCCATTTCTTCCTCGGTTTCGACACCTTCAACGATGGCATCAAGCCCCATTTCACGACTGAGTGTCAGCACGGATCTCACGATTTTCTCGCTGGCGGGATTGTTTTGGATTCCACGCACGAAGCTATGGTCGATCTTGATCTTGGTGAGCGGCAGGGAATGAAGCGACGTCAGGCTGGAATATCCCGTGCCAAAATCATCCAGTGAAATGCCGCAGCCGATCTGTTTCAGCAAGTCTACGGATTGGCGGGCCTGGCGTGTATCATGAATAAATGCTGTCTCCGTAATCTCGAGATCGAGACGCGAGGCATCGAAACCGCTTGTCTCGATTATGGCGATAATCGTCATCACTGCTTCCGGGCTGCTCAAATCCTGCGCCGAAAGATTAAAGGATAGCCTGACGGCATCAGGCCATTTGCGGGCGGCTTCCAATGCCTTTTTGAGCAGAGGTTTCGTCAGGCTGCCGATGATACCGGCACGCTCCGCAATTGGAATGAACTGCGCAGGCGACATATGTCCGAGAACGCTGCTATTCCAGCGGGCCAGAGCCTCGAAGCCGGTGGTTTTGTTCAGCGATACATCNATGATGGGTTGAAAGACGACAGACAGTTCCGCCATCAGATCGGCTTGTTTCAAGGTCTGTTCGATCCGCGCATCTCGATGGATTTCAGCGACGTGCCGGGCGGTGAACAGCGTGCTGTTGCCGCGCTTTTGCCGTTTGCCATGATAGAGGGCGTAATCTGCGCGGTCGAACAACTCTTCCGGTGACGATGCCAGATCAGGGAAGACCGCGATGCCAATGGAGCCGGAGATCATGATCGTCGCATCGGGAAGATTGAACGGCGAGCGCAACTGATCGCACATGCGGTCGC
The DNA here is from genome assembly GCF_002896715.1 of Agrobacterium bohemicum. Classification (GTDB taxonomy): domain Bacteria; phylum Pseudomonadota; class Alphaproteobacteria; order Rhizobiales; family Rhizobiaceae; genus Agrobacterium; species Agrobacterium bohemicum. The sequence goes on along the minus strand of NZ_PGEL01000028.1, from coordinate 550,820 downwards.
CCTCCGAGACGATGTTGCGATCGCAGGCGACGTCGGAAATGACAAAGGCAAATTCATCACCGCCGAGTCGTGCCAGAAACAGGTCGGTTGCGGCGAAATTTCGAGTGAGGCGGTCGCTCACTTCGATCAGCAGCCGGTCACCTGACGAGTGTCCATAGAGATCGTTGACGGGTTTGAAACCATCGAGATCAATTACACCGATGGCCAGACGGGTTTCGTTTTCGATAGCCAGTTGAAATGCTTCCGTCAGATGATTGAAAAACGCGCGCCGGTTTGGCAGTCCGGTGAGGCTGTCAATATTAGCCAGTCTCAGATTTTCATTGCTGAGCGCTTGGGTCTGTTGTTGTGCGCTGATCATTTTTTCGAAGTTGCGGTAGTTGACCGTCAGTACGGCCAGCATGCCGAAACTGACGAGCAGAATATTGACTGCAATGGCGATGAATGTGGCTTGGCCGGTCCACGCAAAAANTACGATGAATGTGCCATTGACGATGACGGCGACGAAGAAAGCCGCAGAGCGCACATGCATCAGACAGAAGATGCAGGAAATGACAGTGATAGCCATGTAAAAGGCAATGTGAGACTGCTGATACGCATCGCCATAGGGATAAAGCAGGAAAGACCACAGCGTGAAGGCGATGGAGATGCCGACCGACAGACGTTGCGTTCTCTTCAAGGAAGCAAAAGCTTCCCGCGCCGTTGGGATGACTTTGCGAGACTTCCACCAAAAGGCGACCCTGATGGCGCTGATGATTGAGAAANTCATCGGGACGACAATTGTCAGCCAGACCGGTGCTACGGACAGGTGTGTCGCGGCCAATGCCCAAGTGCTTGATATCAAGATAAANTACATGATCGGCATCTGCCTGCAAANCGCACGGTATTTCGCAATCAGCAGATCGGGATTGTGATCTGGTATTTTAACAAACTCGAGAAGGAGCTTCAGCGGCGTGTTCAAAGCTTGATAACCTTGAGAAAATTGTCTTTGCGACCTGCGGCACCGAAGTGCCGACGGAAGGCGAGGGACGGGATTCCCTATGGTATCAGCGCATCATGCCTGACCTGCACTCTTGCGTCGCTTCAAGTTCGCGACCGATACTCACTATGCAGCAGCATTGTTGTGATAAGGACAATAATATTAGCTAACAAAATATTATTCCGAATTCATACAGGGNTGGGTGATATATGACGCTCCAGGCGAAAATACCCGCATTCCGGGAGTTTTATTTNGCTTTTGATAGGGAGACTGCGGCCGAGTTGCTTGAAGAACATTAACCGTGTTTTTNAGTAAATCCAAACAAGGTACTTCGGATTTTAACAGGGATTTAACCATTTTCCTTCAGGCTTCGTAAATGAAGAATTTCACGGGTATTGCCGCGTTTGCCGCCTATACCGCTTAGGGAGCCGTCATTATGAAAAAGAGCCTGATCGGTATTGTCGCCGCTTTGATGGCAAGCCAAACCGCCTTCGCAGCCGATGTGTATCAGGAGCCGCCACCTGCATTCCCTGATCAGGCACCAGAAGTGACCGTTCAGGAAGCAAGCGGCTGGTACCTGCGCGGTGATGTCGGGTACTCGTTCAACAAGTCGCGGAGCTTTGAGTTCAGCCGCGCAGCAGGTGGAACAAACACCCTCATCCGCTCGTCAAGAACATCGTCGGATGACAGTTTCCTTTTCGGTGCGGGTGCCGGCTATCAGATCAACAACTACCTGCGTACAGACTTGACGTTCGACTACATGGGGAAATCCGACTATCGCGGTCAAGCCGATTCGGCTGGCGGTGGTATCGATAATTTCCGCTCATCAATGCGTGCCTACAGCCTGCTGGCCAACGCCTATGTCGATCTTGGAACATACGGTCGCATCACTCCTTATCTGGGTGCAGGTATCGGCGGAGCTCACGTCAAGTGGGATAAGGTTCAACTTGACAGCGGTTGCTGCGAGTTCGAAGGTAAAGGCAACTGGCGCTTTGCTTACGCGTTGATGGCTGGCGCATCTATTGACGTGACATGCAACCTCAAAGCCGACGTGGGTTACCGTTTCCGACAAATCGGCAGTGGTGAAATGTTTGGTGGTACTGGTGCTGTCAGTTCAGGACGTGACAAGGGTTTGACCTCGCATGAGGTTCGCCTAGGTGGCCGCTATGTCTTCAACGGTTGCGACACAGCACAGTATATCCCGCCGGCAGACATTCCGCTTCAGCCTGCGGTTTACAAATAACCGTTACGTTTGAGCTTTAGACATAGACCGCTCGTGTCCATCAAGGATGCGGGCGGTTTTCGCGTTTTGGGGGGTCTTCCTCTATGACGCATATGGGCCAAGATTCTTTTTGCTTGCGACATATTCTACTTGACTGCGACAGGCGACGAGCATAGCAACGACGGCAGGACACCTCTCCCTAACGAGAGGCGCCTATCTGAAAGGATAGTCAAATGACAGATATAGTGAAGCCGGACACCCGTCCGGGCAATACGCATTTTTCTTCTGGTCCCTGCTCCAAGCGCCCCGGTTGGTCGCTAGATGCTCTTGCCGATGCACCTCTTGGTCGTTCGCATCGCGCCAAGGTTGGCAAAGCCAAGCTCAAGCAGGCCATCGATCTTACCCGCGAAATTCTGAACGTTCCCGCCGATTATCGCATTGGTATCGTACCTGCGTCCGACACCGGCGCCGTTGAAATGGCTCTGTGGTCGCTGCTCGGCGATCGCGGCGTCGATATGGTTGCCTGGGAAAGCTTCGGTGCCGGTTGGGTAACCGACGTCGTCAAGCAATTGAAGCTCAAGGATGTTCGCAAGATCGAAGCCGATTATGGCGTTCTTCCAGACCTTTCCACAATCGATTTCGACCGTGACGTGGTCTTTACCTGGAATGGTACGACCTCTGGTGTTCGCGTTCCAAACGCTGATTTCATTCCCGCTGATCGCAAGGGCCTGACAATTTGCGACGCTACGTCCGCGGCATTTGCGCAAGACATGGACTTCTCCAAGCTCGACGTCGTGACCTTCTCCTGGCAGAAAGTCCTGGGCGGCGAGGGCGGTCACGGCGTCATCATCCTGTCGCCACGCGCCGTAGAGCGTCTGACGACATACGTCCCAGCATGGCCGTTGCCGAAGATTTTCCGCATGACATCAGGCGGCAAGCTTATCGAAGGCATCTTCACCGGCGAGACCATCAATACGCCGTCCATGCTGTGTGTCGAAGATTATATCGATGCGCTGTTGTGGGCGAAGAGCCTCGGCGGTCTCAACGCGCTTATGGCGCGTGCCGATGCAAACGCGAAAGTCATTTTCGATTTCGTAGCAGAACACAACTGGATTGCCAATCTGGCGGTGGTGGACGAGACGCGCTCCAACACGTCGGTCTGCATTAAGATCGTCTGCAAGGATGTCGCAGCTCTCGATGCTGCTGCGCAGGCCGATTTCGCCAAGGGCATGGTTGCCCTTCTCGAAANGGAAAACGTGGCGCTCGATATCGGTGCCTATCGTGATGCGCCATCCGGTCTTCGCATCTGGGCCGGTGCGACCATCGAAACAGCCGATATGAAGGCCGTTATGCCTTGGTTGAAATGGGCATTCGAAACGCAGAAGGCTGCGGTTTTCAAGGCTGCTGCCTGATCTATTCCGGCCCTGCGACGGCAGGGCCGCGCATTTTCGCTTTCAAGACTGAACCCTTTTCAAGGAGCCCAAACCATGGCACCTCGCGTACTCGTATCTGACGAACTGTCGGAAACCGCCGTCCAGATTTTCCGCGATCGCGNCGTCGAAGTCGATTTCCAGCCGAAGCTCGGCAAGGACAAGGATAAGCTGGCCGAAATCATCGGTAATTATGATGGTCTGGCCATCCGCTCTGCCACCAAAGCTACGGAAAAGCTGATTGAAGCCGCTACCAACCTCAAGGTCATCGGCCGCGCCGGTATCGGTGTCGACAACGTCGATATTCCAGCGGCGTCGCGTCGCGGTATCATCGTCATGAACACCCCGTTCGGTAACTCCATCACCACAGCTGAACATGCCATCGCGCTGATGTTTGCCGTTGCTCGCCAGCTTCCTTCCGCCGATACGTCCACGCAGGCTGGCAAGTGGGAAAAGTCCAAGTTCATGGGTGTCGAAATCACCGGCAAGACGCTTGGTGTCATCGGTGCTGGCAACATTGGCGGCATCGTCTGCTCGCGTGCCATCGGCCTCAAGATGAACGTTCTGGCCTACGACCCATTCCTGTCGCCAGAGCGCGCGCAGGAAATGGGCGTGACCAAGGTCGAGCTGGACGAATTGCTGGCACAGGCCGATTTCATCACGCTTCACGTTCCGATGACGGACAAGACCCGCGGCATTCTCGGCGCTGAAAACATTGCCAAGACCAAGCCTGGCGTTCGCATCATCAATTGCGCTCGTGGTGGCCTTGTGGATGAGGCAGCACTTGCCGAGGCCATCAAGTCCGGCCACGTTGCCGGTGCCGGTTTCGACGTGTTCGAAGTCGAGCCTGCGACCGAGAGCCCGCTTTTTGGCCTGCCGAATGTCGTTTGCACGCCGCATCTCGGTGCATCCACCACCGAGGCGCAGGAAAACGTGGCGCTTCAGGTTGCCGAACAGATGTCGGATTACCTGATCAAGGGTGCTGTTTCCAACGCCATCAACATGCCGTCGATCACCGCTGACGAAGCACCACGCCTGAAGCCGTTCATCAAGCTGGCAGACGTTCTCGGTTCCTTCGTTGGTCAGGTGCAGGAAAGCGCCACCAAGGAAATCGAAATTCTCTACGATGGCGCAACCGCCAACATGAACACCAAGGCGCTGACATCTGCGCTGCTGGCCGGTCTTATCCGTCCGCAGGTTGCCGATGTGAACATGGTTTCCGCACCTGTCATGATCAAGGAAANGGGTATTATTCTTTCCGAAGTCAAGCGCGACAAGACCGGCGTTTACGATGGTTTCATCAAGCTGACCGTGAAGACCGAAAACCAGGTCCGCTCCGTTGCCGGAACGGTGTTTTCGGACGGTAAGGCTCGCTTCATACAGATCAAGAACATCAACATGGATGCCGATGTCGGTCAGCACATGATCTACATCACCAACACAGACGTTCCCGGCATGATCGGCTTCATGGGCACCACGCTCGGCGAAGCCGGCGTCAACATCGCCAACTTCCAGCTGGNTCGCGAAAAGGAAAGCGGCGATGCGATTGCGCTGCTTTATGTCGATGGCCCGGTTTCCGAAGAGGTGCTGGACAAGCTGCGCGCCAACCCGGCCATCCGCCAGGTCAAGTCACTGTCTTTCAACATCGACTGAGACTTTCGCCTTACATTCTATCGCAGTCATCACCCGGCACAGGAGAAATTCTGTGTCGGGCTTTTTGTATTTACGATCAAATATTTATCTATGGTTGTATATCACGAAAAATTTTATGCCATTCCCCTAAAANTGATGATCCATAGTTGCTATATCGACGATGATGAGCCGATCCTTGGGAGGGCGGCGTAATAGGAGAAGACGATGTTTGCTGCCATTAGGCGCTTTAGAGGTTTGTTTGCTGTTGCCGCATTGGGCATAGCAGTGTCATTCATTGCTGTGGATATGGCCGAAGCACGACGGGCAAGCGGCGGATTTGGCAGCCGTGGTACTCGGACCTTTTCTGCGCCGCCTGCGACAGCGACCACGCCAGGCCAGGCCGCCCCGATCAACCGTAGCATGACCCCGAATACCAATCAGGCGACACAGCCCGGTGGCGCGGCACGTCCTGCGGCCCAGGCTCCGCAACAGAGCCGCGGTATGTTTGGTGGCATGATGGGCGGCCTCATGGGTGGCTTGCTGATGGGTGGCCTGTTCGGCATGCTCATGGGCGGTGGCTTTGGCGGTATGGCCGGTTTCTTCGGCCTGTTGATCCAGGGTCTCCTGATTGGCGGTCTCGTGATGCTGGCTATGCGTTTCTTCGCATCGCGCCGTCAGGGCAAGCCTGCTTTCGGCGGTGCGGCTGGTAACGACTCTGCGCGCAACGACTATTCCGCGCCGCAGAGCAACCAGAATTCGATGGGTGGCTTCAAGATCCCGCAGATGGGCTCCAAGGCCGGTTCTTTCAGTGGTGCTGCCGCCGCTGAAACGACTGCCCCTGTTGCGCCAAAGCCGGTGCCGCATGAAAATGCCATGTCGGAAGGTGACGAAATCGGCGTGACACAGGTCGATCTGGAAACTTTCCAGAAGACGTTGCAGAACGTTCAGGCCGCTTATGCTGCCGAGGACTACGGTACACTTCGCAAGCTGACGACGCCGGAAGCCATGTCCTATCTGGCCGAGGAACTGAGCGACCATGCCACAAGCGGCGTTAAGAACGACGTGCGTGACGTGACCCTGTTGCAGGGTGATGTTTCAGAGGCCTGGCATGAAGAGGGCAAGGACTACGCCACCGTCGCCATGCGCTACTCCGCGATCGACGTGATGCGTGACCGTAACACCGGCAAGATCGTTGAGGGTGACGAGCACAAGCCGGAAGAATCGACTGAGCTGTGGACGTTCGTTCGACAGAATGGTTCGGAATGGCAGGTTGCCGCTATCCAGGCCGCTGCCTGACAGGTTGAAAAAACTGAATAAAAATGTGGCCGGTGCAGAGCTCTTCTGCACCGGCCACATGCGTTCTGAAGCCCCTGTATTTCAGGCGATCTCGGCATTTCAACCCCTAAGTCCTTGTTCCTGCTTGCCGCAGTTCATCCACGCAATTGCCCTTTTTTATTCATCCGGTGTTCAGTTGGTCCGCTCTAACCAAGGGTGGAACACAGCAATGTGAAATCATAGCGAGCGCTAAAACTTCGTTTTTATCGGAACCGTAGCTTTAAAACCGCGTTCACGATCCAAGTCAGGATGGCGACCCAAGATCCATCCAGTCGTTCGGATCAGGCAACTTTTGTTCAAAGGCGCCTGCGAGTATGGAGAGCAATCTAAATGAAACGCTTCGACCTGATCGATGGGATGCGAGGGTATTTTCTCGTCTTCATGCTTATCAACCACCTCGTTTTNGCAGGCGGTCTTTGGCTGATGGAAATCAACCATAGACAACTCGCATTCGTGGAGGACGCGCAGGGATTCGTGTTCCTGTCCGGTCTGCTGATCGGTATGGTCTATGCACGAAAGATGATGAAATACGGATATGAGCAGGGTCGCGACCTCATCTGGGCGCGGGCACTCGAGCTTTATAAATATGCAATGGGCCTTGTCATTGCGGTTCTGTTTGTTCGCATGGTCATCCCGCACGCACCATACATCTGGTACAATTGGTTGGGCATGACATCGTTTGACGATCCGCTGCGCCTGGCGGCAATTGCCACTTTCCTCTTCCAACCAACCTTCATGGATATCCTGCCGCAGTATATCGTCTACATGGTGTTTGCACCGTTGCTGGTGAAGCTTTGCCTGGATGGCAAGTGGGCCTACGTCGTCGCTGGCTCGTTGCTGGTCTGGATGGCCGGTCAGTTGGGCTTGCAGCAACTGTTTACCGCGCCTGTGAACGAGCTCGTCAAAGGTGCAGATGAGCAGGGCATTCGCGTCAGCTTCAACCTGTTCGGCTGGCAGCTCGTGTTCTATTCCGCTCTGGTGATGGGTGCTATGACGGCGCAGAACAAGATTGCCTGGACGAAGATTTTCTCGCCGCAACGTAGCTGGATTCCCAAGGCTGCTCTGCTGGTATGCCTTTTCTTCGTTCCGCTTCGCATCGCAACCGCCTGGAATCTGATGCCTGAGTTCATGCTGGGCAAATTCTCGACAATGGAAATCCGCGCCGACTTCGGTCCGGTTTATCTCATCAACTTCCTCGCCGTTGCCGTTGGCCTGACATGGTTGCTGATCGCCGGTCCGAAGCACCACAACCCGCTGGTCCAGAAGGCTGCTGCCGCTGTAATCTGGGTTCTGTCGCTGAAGTTCCTGCAGCTTCTGGGGCGCCACTCGCTTCAGGTCTATGTCTGGCACGTCGCGATCGTCTACGGCATCTATTACCTCGATGGCCGCACCGCAGAGCTGACGCAGGTCGAAAAGACAATCATCGCGCTGGTTGGTGTGGCGATGCTGGCTCTTCCTGCCCTGTGGCGCGAACGCGAAAAGTGGATTGGCAGTGGCCAGAAGACCGCTGGCGCGTAACGTACAAACTTGATTTCCCATTCGTAGAGGGCGGCTATGTCGCCCTCTACTTGCGTGTTGGCTGATTTTTTNCTATATGCAGGCCTGAAAAATCTGGCTGAACGCCTAGTGGCGATCCAGATACGACAGGCGGCGGGGCCTTGAACCCCGGTATGACTGACGATTGGAAAACACGTGAACACGCTCGACTTTGATAAGAAGCCGGAAGATACCCGTATTGTGGTCGCCATGTCCGGCGGTGTCGACTCTTCGGTGGTTGCTGGCATTCTGAAACGCGAGGGCTATGATGTTCTCGGCATTACCCTTCAGCTGTATGATCATGGTGCCGCTGTGCATCGAGCTGGCTCCTGCTGCGCTGGCCAGGATATCGATGACGCTCGGCGGGTATGCGAAACGTTTGGCATTCCTCATTACGTTCTCGACTACGAGGCACGTTTTCGCGAANCCGTTATCAACCCCTTTGCCGAAGCCTATGCAATGGGCGAAACGCCTGTTCCTTGCGTAGCGTGCAATCAGACGGTCAAATTTGCCGATCTTCTAGCAACCGCCCAAGAACTGGGTGCCGATGCTTTGGCAACCGGACATTATATCCGCTCGCGGCTCAACCCTGTCGCCGGTCATCCCAATCGCCGCGCGCTGTATCGCCCAATTGACAGTGACAGGGACCAGAGCTGGTTTCTGTTTGCCACGACGCAGAAACAGATCGATTATCTGCGCTTCCCGTTGGGCGGCCTCTCGAAGGCGGAGACGCGTGAGCTTGCCGAAGAAATGGGTCTGGTCGTCGCCAAGAAGGCAGACAGCCAGGACATCTGTTTCGTGCCGCAGGGCAAATATACCGATATCATCAACAAGCTGAAGCCGAACGCGGCTCTGGTCGGCGATATCGTCCATCTCGACGGGCGCGTGCTGGGGCGTCATGACGGCATCGTTCACTACACCATCGGCCAGCGGCGCGGCATCGGTGTTGCAACCGGTGAGCCACTCTACGTCGTGCATCTGGATGCCCGCGGCCGCCGCGTCATTGTCGGCCCACGCGAGGCGCTGGAAACTCACCGCGTCTATCTGCGTGATATGAACTGGCTGGGCGATGCATCGCTGACGGAAGATGCAGGGCAAGGCTTTGCGTGTTTNGCCAAGGTGCGCTCCACACGCCCGCCCATGGAGGCCGTGATTCACAGCGATGAGCGCGGCGTCTATGTCGATCTGTCGGTCGGTGAAGCAGGTGTGGCACCGGGCCAGGCCTGCGTGCTCTACTCCGCACCCGGCCCGGATGCGCGCGTTTACGGCGGAGGGTTCATTGAACGTTCTGAACGATCCGCCGACGCGGAAGCCTCCTTGAAGACGCTTCTGCAAAGGCCGGTGGCTGCTTGAAACGACAGGCTTTTTAGCGCGACGCAGAAAGCGGTCCTTTTTGCACATCTTGCGCTTGACACTTTAGGGAGCGGCACCTTATAAGCCGCTCATCCTTNGGAACGGACAGTTATAAAACTGTCACGTGCCTCTGTGGCGGGGTAGCTCAGGTGGTTAGAGCAGCGGAATCATAATCCGCGTGTCGGGGNTTCAAGTCCCTCTCCCGCTACCACTTTNCCAGATTTATCTGATGTTTCAATATCTCCGCAAGCGGTTGATGCACTGAGCGTTTACCGTTGAAAAAACGAGCGCCTAGCAATCCGTTCTCGCAGGCACGGTCGTCGTCCCAGCCGGGGTGGTTGAGGATGGGGTAGAGGCAGATGCCTTCTATGGGTACGCCTTGTCTCATGGCAGCGGTGACTTCTGTGTGGATGTAGGACATCCAGCTTGCTCTCCTGTCTCCTTCGATGCCTGTTTCGGCAATGAAAATTGGTTTGCCGTAGCGGGCGTAGGTCTCTGTCAGGATGGTTCTGAACGGTTTGTAGAGGGGATGGTCCATGTCGATGGGCAGGCCGCCGTGGATCCATTGGTTGTTGTGGTAGTAGTTGACGCCGATGATATCGAGATATTTGTCGGCTCCACCGATTTGCGGCCATATTCGGCCTGACAGCAGGTCCCAGCCCTGAAATTGCGATTGACGATGGCCTTCTGCCACGCCTCTTTCCCAAGGGCGTGAGGGGTCGGTGATGACGTTGATGACTGGGTCGCAATGGACGAAGCGCGCTCTGCTATCCACTGCCAGAATGGCATCCATTGCAGCAATGGCGGCACGTGCCAGCTGAACTTTCAACTCGAAGCCGCGCCCGTGGGCGAAAGGATTGAGATAGCCTGCATCTCCGCCACCCCATGAGAAGAACGAGATTTCGTTGACGGGCGAATAGTAGGGAATTTCGCCGGTCTGCTCTTTAATGAGCTTTGCGGTAGCGGTGGCAAATGCGGCGAAGCGGTCCACGAAATGCGGCGACCAGATATCGATATCGTCCGGCCATCCATAATGCAGGAGGTCCCAGATCACCTGTGTGTTGGTGTCCTTCGCTGCATTCAGCATCGGTATGAAACTCGACCAATCGTAGTGGCAGGGCGCCTTTTCGATCAGGTGCCAGCGCAACCCATCGCGCACGGTGCGGATGGAGTAGGATGCGAGTTGCCGGTAATCTTCTGTCGCATAAACGTCGTGTTCGGTAGCGGCGATGACATCAAGCCGCTTACCGATGGTCTGACCGTCTCGTGGGCGCAGGCGATGGGTTGAGCACTCGAACCCGCCTTGAAGAAAAGACTGGAGCAATCCTGTCGGGCCGGATGCCGGTCTCTCCGCGATCACGGCGTTGATGAGGCGCTCCCATTGCGGAACGACCGCAGAGGCGCTGTAGCTGGCTTCTACCTTGTGGCGAAGAGCCTGCCCAAGCGTCTCGCGCAAGCTTGCGGAAGTGCTGAGCCTTATGATCGCATCAGCAACGGACGAGGGGGAGTTGTAAGGCACGAACAGGCCGGAGACGCCGTCTTTGATCTGCTGCAGCGCGCCATTGTCTGGTGTGGCGATAACAGGCAGCGCCGCTGCTCCTGCTTCCGCGATCACATGTGGCATTCCTTCGCCTCTGGAAAGCCAAACGAAAATGTCGAGAGCCGAAAGAAGGGCGGGGATGTCCTTTCTGTCTCCGAGAAAGCTTAGGACATCATCCAGTTGTTTCGACGTCGCCAATGCCCGCAACTGCTCGGCATAGTCTGGCATGAATGCATCTGGCCCGCCGATGATCACGAACCGGACATTGGTATCTTGAGCGTGCACCAGCGCCGCTGCTTCGATAAAGTCCTCGACGTTCTTCTTCGGGTCCAGCCTTCCGACCCAGCCGACGAGGAGCCTGTTTNCATCTACACCCAGTGAACGGCGAATGGCTGCTCGTCCTTTATGATCGAACTCGGAGAGATCGACCATGGACGGTATTTCAATGACGTCATGCTCGCGACCCGGCATGACGGACGCAGCCGCGTCACATATGGATCGGCAAACGCCGACATAGCGGCTGGTGAAGTGCTTCGGCCCGGCCAGCGCTTCGGAGACCAGTCCGCCGTGTTCGATCAGTGGTGGGCGCCAGTGAAGATGCTCCAGCGCAGGGTAGATGTCAGCCACGTTCTGGCAGGAAATGACGACGTCGTAGCCCGGTATCTTGTTTGCGAGGTAGGACGCCGTGTCCTCGAAAGACATGTCGTAGGGCGCAGTGTCGACATCGACGCCAAGTTCACTCAGTTGCTCATGCGTCTGACGCGGCATGTTCGGTTTGTGAAANCATGCCACGACTTCGATGCGGTAGCGGGTGGGATCGAGATTGCGGGCCAGTAGCCGAACCTCTGTCTCCTCTCCACCCACGACGAGCCACGCGAAGACGAACAGGATGCGAATAGGCGGCTCTTGCGGCGTCATTTGTGAACCTTGAAAACGATCTGCATAAATTCCGGGCGGTTGGTAACGAGGTCGGCGAGGAAGTCCGGCCCGTCCTCAAGAGGGACGATGTGCGTTATCATTTGATCGCGGATGATGCCGCCGTGGCTCTTCAGCAGGCTCATGGTTTCATGGGCGAGACGTCGCCTGTCCCATTGACCGGAAAGCCCTCGCGGCACGCGGTTGATCTGGGCGCAGCGAATGTTGAGGCCATTATGGTGGAACTCCTCGCCCAACCGCAGACGGTCCGCGCCGCCTTGGTAGAAGGCGAGATCGATGACCGTTCCTTGCGGGCGCAACGCCTTCAACGCAATATGGAGGCTTTCCGCATGGGCGCGGGTCTGGAAGACGATATCGGCACCGCGGTCGCTGCCGCCATTGTGCCAACGTGCCTTGGCATGCTGCCATGCATCATGCTCCGTCATCGCAGTGAAGCCCATGGCTTCGGCCTTTTTACGCCTGAACTCTGATGGATCAGCAATGATGATGCCGAGCGCGCCAGCCCTTTGCGCGAATAGCGCCGTCATCAGGCCGACGGTGCCGGCGCCAACGATAATGACGTGTCGTCCGGCAATACCTGCTCCAAATGATGGGACATTGCTCCCAAGGAGGTCTGCATCTGCATGCAGGATACCATTGGCGGCGATGGGGCTCATCTGTGCAGCGAATACGCCGAGAATAGGGTCGATACCATCAGGCAGTGGAACCAGCACATCATGAAACGGGTCGGCGGTGTGGCCGCTTTTGTGACCGTAGGTTCCCGCGACGACATCGCCGGGTTGGAAGCCAGCTGCTTGGGATTCCGATACGCGGGCGACTTCCATGTAACCGAGAAACGGTACGGGATAATGCAAATCAGGTTCGTTTTCGAGAAAGACACCTCTGTTCCCATCGAACCGTGAGTGGAAATAGGGGTTGGTGTTCTTCATGAACGTCAACTCGGTTCCCGCAGAAAAACCGGTATAGAGGGTTTCCAGACGGACCTGACCATCAGAGGGTGGGCCTTCTTCGTAATCGAACAGGTAGGCTTTTCCCGGAGCCTCGATGCCAAGCGAGCGGATGATGCGATGACCCGGAGCAAGCCCTTGCGGTTCTTCCGTGCGGGATGGGTGAGCCAGAGGGGCCGGTGGATTGCGAGTAACAGCCGTATGCTCAAGTCTCACTGGCTCACCGTCTCGTGCCGATGTGGCAACCGCCAATGCGACGCGGTGCGTGACCAGGGCATCCTGATAGGTGCAGCGAATGTGATTTTCGCCGCCGCTGATAGCGTCGATGAAATCGCGGTCTTCACGCCAGACCGGATCGCCTTGCGCGTGACGGACAGGTCTTCCGGCGCCGACATCCACCATGATGTCGTGATCCGTCAGTTCGATGGCCAGGCGGTCCGCGAAGATGTTGAGGCCAACCTTGTGGCTCCATCCCAGCAGACAGGTGGAAGAAATGTTGGCGATGACGCCGGACTGAAACGTTAGACTTGCTGTCGTGACCGCTGGCACATCGAGATCGGGAAANTCCGGGCGATCCTTGAAGCCGACACGGCCATAAACATCGGTAACTTCGCCGACGAGATAACGGGCAAGATCGATGATGTGGGTTGCCTGCTCCACCATCTGGCCGCCTGAGAGCTCGGATTTCCACCACCATTGCGGCGGTGGGGTCTGGTCCAGCCAGTAACCTGAAAGAAGTTGTGCGGGGTTGTCAGCCAGACGGTTGCGCGCCTCATCGACGGTATCGAGGTAACGCCAGTGGTAACCGACACCCGTTATCAGCTTTGCGGCTTCGATGGCGGTGCTGAGTTCTTCGGCTAAAGCGAGATCGAGCGTGATCGGCTTTTCGACGAAGAAGGGTATTGCGCGGCTGATCAGATCGCGCTCCGCATCTCCATGGGCGAAGGGGGGAATGCAGATATAGACCGCATCCAACGTCTCCTGCTCCAGCATTGCGCGGTGATTATCGAAGGCTTTTGCACCGAAGCGAGAGGCGGCCTGCTCAGCGCGTGCGAAATCCGGATCGGCAAATGCGACAAGTGCGACGTCCTCAAAACCGGCGAGAATATCCAGATGGCGGTTCGCAATACCGCCGACACCGATAAAGCCGATGCGTGCCTTTTTCATGGAAACGTGTCCTTGTATGGGTTGAGTGTGGCGAGAAAGAACGCGTCGGTAAACTGCTGCGGTTTCGGTCGCCATGCGTTGAGCTGAGAATTCATTGTTGAAGCGTGTGCAGCCAGCTTGTCCGATGGCCTTGGTCTTTGCAGGGTCATTGAGAGCGTCGATCACCGCAGCGGCCAGAGAGATAGGGTTTCCAGCTTCGGCCAGGAATGGATGCTGCGCTTCCAAGGCCTCTATGTTGCCGCCAATACTGGTTGCGACGACCGGTAGCCCAATCGACATGGCTTCCAGTACCGCAAGCGGCAGTCCTTCGAACCGCGATGGTAAGACGAAAAGATCGGCGCTGGCCATGAGGTCGGCAATATCACTGCGGTGACCGGCAAACAGCACGTGTTCTCTCAAAGAGAGCTCATCGACCAAGGCCTTGACCGCTTTCAGCTCCTCACCTTTGCCGACCAGAAGAAGCACGGTGGACGGGTGAGCGGCGAGAATGATGGGTAAAGCTTTGATCAGTGTGGTGTGGTCTTTTNGCCGGGAAAATCGGGCAACCGTAATGAGAACTTTTTTACCCTTGAGATCATCGGTCAGGTCGATGTGCCGGTCCTGTCGGCACTCCAATGCAAATGTGCCATTGCGCACCACTGTCACGTCATCGGGATCGACGCCATTGTCTTCGAAACTGGCTTTGGATGCCTGTGAGACGACGATACGATGAGCAAGTGACGCGCATTCGCGTTCATATTCACGCTTCTGATCGCCATCCGTCAGAAGGTAGGGCAGATGTTCCGTTCTGATGACGGGAATATTGCAGGCAATGCCTGCTCTGGCGGTCTTGTGTCCTTCCCAACCAATGCCCGCGTGGACGTGAAGCAGCGAGGCGTCCGAGGTTTTCAGCCATTTTGAAAATTCTGCATCGTCGCTGAAGCTTTTGACGGCCAGACCATGACGTGCGGCTTTCGAAATCAATTCGTCCGAAGTGCCGGATGGTGCTGCAATGGTGACATCCCAACCATCGCCCAACGCTCGACCGAGCGTCAGCATGTGTTCACCCATGCCGGACGGGTCGAGACTGTCAGTTGCAAGGACGATCCTATGACGACCGTTGCTCATAGGCCGCTGACAGCCGCGATGTCGTTGTGTGACACGACAGAAGGTTGGCTCTGTTTGCGGATCACAGGCTGAGCAGTGGTGACAGCCGCGTAGGGATGTCTCCGAACCGCTTCATCCATCAACGCCTTCATGCCGAGAAACGTCTTGTTCCAGGATGACGCGTCGAGCATGACGTCGACAGGGACCAACCAGTTCTGACCGGACTTTTTCAAAGCAAGCGCTTCATCGCAGGCTTTTGCAAACCCGGCAGCATCGGCGGCAACAAAAACGCCTTCGACCTCCCCGTAGTGACGCATGACATCGGTAATCGGTGTGCTGACCACCGGACGACCTGCCGCGAGATATTCGGGCGTCTTCGTTGGACTGATGAATTGCGTCGAGCTGTTCAGTGCAAAGGGCATGAGTGCTGCGTCCCACCCGGAGAGATAGGCGGGCAATTCCCTGTAATCTTTCTGACCGAGGTAGTGAATATTGAGAGCTCTCGGAAGGTCTTCAGGCGCAATTTTCGCCACCGGGCCGATGATGATGAAGGAGAGTTGCGGTCTGGCTTTGGCCACTGCTTCGATCAACGCCAGATCCAGACGCTCATCTATAACGCCGTAATAGCCGACTTTCGGGCCAGGTATCGACATCTGATCTGCTGGCTCCTGCCGATCCCTACGGGCGGCATGGAAATGCGCGACATCCACGCCCGAGGGGAAGGCATGAATGTTGTCATGCCGATCGCGTTTCGCCTCGTAAAGGCTGTAACCGCCGGTGAAGACGACGTCGNCGCGCGCCATCAGCGCTGCTTCCATTTCCTTCATGCGTTGAGGTGCAAACTTGAAATTCGCCAGCTCATCCATGCAGTCATAAACAACTGCCGATGCATCGACGTGGTGTGCGAAGCCGTACATCGCAGGTGTGTAGAACCAGAGGATAGGCAGCGCCGCGCCATACATTGCCAACAGGTCATCCAGCAATTTGGCAAGGGCGCGTTCGCGATCAGCTTCGCTCCACCAGTGGGGNATGCGAGGACGCACGGATTTGACCGTCGTACCCTCGAAAGGATGAATTTCGAGATAGGCGAGGTGGTGGTCTGTCGGGATGAATTCTTCGAAGAAGAACACCGCTCTGTCCTTGGCAAAGCGTTCCATCAGATGTTGCGGACGCTGAAGAACGAAATCCCACCGCAGGTGCGAAAAACAGATGAGCGGCGCGTTGCGCTCGTTCATTGCATGTAGTGGTGAAGATATCGAACTGGAGAGATTCATTGGTGCATCCGCGTTTGAGGGCGTACTCAAACCGGGGGAAATAGGGTTTGTTCCTGAGCTATTGAAAACTTTCTAATGCTCTGAAATTCCCATGAATTTACGCAATTTCGTGACCGAATGTTGCCATGTCCAATCATCGAGAACGGCTTGTCTCGGGGAAAAGGTCGAGATGTGTTCCAGCATCGTAAGGATGCCCTCGTGAAACTGGTCGGCCGATGCAACGAGACCGGTCTGCGGAGTGATGTATTGAAGACCGCACTTGAGGTCGCTGTTGGCCAGCACCGGCAAACCGGCAAGCATATATTCGGTAATGATTGCTGGAGCGCCGTCATCGACACCACACACGACGCCGATTTTGGCCATATTCATCAAGCGGTTGATTTCAGAAAACGGTACGCCGGGCGGCCCGACGAAATCGACATTGATGTCCAGTTTCTGAGCGTGCCGTTGCAGATCGTTACTCATTTCGCCGTAGCCGAAGACGCATAATGCGCGGATAGACCGGGGGAGTTTCGCCAAGGCCTCGAAGAGAATGTCGTGACGTTTGTAGCTCTGTGCGGCGGCCACGTAGATGACATCGTAGGGTTTCTCGCCCTTGATTGGATAGAACATGCAGTCGGATGCGAACTCCGGTCCAATGGGCAGGACTGCAGTTTTTATATGTGAGTGGCGTTCGATAATCTCACGAGATTGCCATTCGGCACCTGTCAGGATCAAGTCGAAATGTCTGCTGACATCCGGCGNCACCCGCAGGGCAGGTGCGTCTATGGAATTATATATTTTATAGCTTTNCTGGCAGGCGTTTAGAATATCTTCCGATACGCCAAGTCCCCAAACGCATAGGATTTCGGGTGCGCCAAACGTATCGATGTAAGCCAGCATGTCATTGGAGCTGAAAGGGGCATCAGGCCCGTCCATCTGAAATGCCCGCCGGATGAGGAGGGGAGCCTTGCTCATATCTGGTGGCGGCAGATCACCGCCGCGCCAATGGGTCCAGATTTCAACGACATCCACAAGACCCGCTTTGACGCATGCGAGAGGAAGGCGCTCGATGTATCCACCCTCGACGTGGAAATCCGCAATGACCTCCGAGGCACGTGCTGGCCGACCACGGTTTCCACTTTGCCATTGATGTTTGAAGTGTTGGACGCTTGGAACTTCGTCGGGGAAAGTGCTGCCGTCCTGATAGTCGCTGATGACGACGAGGCGTCGTAGCTTCGGGTTTTGTGTCATCGCCGCGTTCCAGCCTGTCATCCAAAATCAAAAGCGCGACACCGGAATGTCGCGCTTTTCGTATTCATTTACTTTTAGGAGGCGCAGACGCTTTGCCAAGCTTTACCGATGGCTCGCGGCCCCAGACCCGTAAATCTGCGAGTTTCGAAACAAAATCCGTTGGGTCTTCATCCTGCGGCAATGCGATGACACCTTCATCGATTGCGTCCGCGATACCTGCTTTTTGAAGCAGGGGAGTAGCGGATTCGACGTAACCGATGAATTTACAGTGCTGGAAGGCATCTGCCACGAAGTCTCGCGCGGTCGCTTCATCGATCAGGTCGTCTATACCATCCGGCGAGGTCAGCAGAGCAACCGCGTCGAAGAGCACCGAAGGGCCGCCATCTATCATGTGGTGAGCCTTGATCATGCTGGCATCGGAGGCTTTGACGCCGCCAACCTTTGGAGCAATCAACTCGAACACGGCTTTTTCGGCAGTAATGGCGTCGGTCAGGGCCTTCAACATGCCAACATCGACACCATCCGTGATCAGAATGCCGAGCTTTCGACCTTCGAAACGCTTCGGACCATTGTTCACGATGCTGAGTGCGGGCGATGGGTCGAGATCCTGACGGGTTGGCATGGCAGCATCAGCGTGTTTTGGCATCGCCTCGAGGCCAAGCTTCTGCGCAACCGTTGCGGCCAGCGTTTCATCGATATTCAGCAGATGCGATACCATGCGTTCGCGGATCACAGGCATTTCGACCTTGCTGAGTTCGAAGGTCAAAGCCGCTGCAATGTGGCGCTGTTCTGCGCCTGTCTGGCTGATATAGAATTGCCGCGCCTGGCTGTAATGGTCTGCGAAGCTTTCAGGACGCAGGCGTGCCTTGGTGCCCTGTTCTTCTGCGGGAAAGTGGCGATATCCCTGAGTGGGCGATTCTCGCGGGCCTTCGCCATGCGAGTTCGGTTGGTAATTGACCCGGCCGACAGGGTTGCGCATGGCCATATGACCATCCTGCTGGAAATGTGCGAAAGGACACTTCGGCGCATTAATGGGCAAGTGGGTGAAGTTTGGACCGCCAAGGCGCTTCAACTGTGTATCGAGATAGGAAAAGTTGCGGCCCTGCAACAACGGGTCGTTGCTGAAATCGATACCCGGCGGCACGTTCTGGGTCATGAACGCAACCTGCTCTGTCTCGGCAAAGAAATTGTCGGGCATACGATCCAGCACCATACGACCGATGGCCTTTGGCGGCAGGATTTCTTCCGGGATGATCTTCGTGGGATCGAGAACGTCGAAATCGAAGTTATCGGCAAATTCCTGATCGAACAGCTGGACCTGCAGCTCCCATTCCGGGAAGTTGCCTGATTGAATGGAATTCCACAGGTCGCGACGGTGGAAATCCGGGTCGGCACCGTTGATCTTGACCGCTTCATTCCAAGCAACGGACTGGAGACCCAGCTTTGGCTTCCAGTGAAACTTGACGAAGGTGGATTCGTCCTTGTCGTTGACGAAGCGGAAAGTGTGGACGCCAAAACCTTCCATAAACCGCAGCGAGCGAGGGATGGCTCTGTCCGACATCGTCCACATGATCATGTTCATGCTCTCAGGCGTCAGGCTGATGAAATCCCAGAAATTGTCATGGGCCGTCTGCGCCTGCGGGAAGGCGCGGTCCGGCTCCTGCTTGGCAGCATGGATGAGGTCTGGAAACTTGATGGCATCCTGAATGAAGAAGACCGGAATGTTGTTGCCAACCAGATCCCAATTTCCCTCTTTGGTATAGGCCTTGACTGCAAAACCACGCACGTCGCGTGCCAGGTCGGCGGATCCCTTGTTGCCCGCTACCGTGGAGAAGCGCACGAAGACGGGCGTCTTTTCGCCCTTGCGCTGGAAGAGGTCCGCCTTGGTGTACTGCGCAAGCGAATCATAGTTTTCGAAATAGCCGTGAGCTCCATAGCCACGCGCGTGAACGACGCGTTCCGGTATCCGTTCGTGATCGAAATGGAACATCTTCTCGCGGAAATGAAAGTCATCTACGACGAGCGGACCACGCGCGCCGATCCGCAAAGAGTTCTGATCGTCCGAGACGGGGCCGCCTTGGGCCGTCGTCAGGACGGGTGTGTCTCCCTCCGCAAACTGGTGGAGTTCCCCACCCGATCCGCGTTGCATTTTCTGATCGTGGATGGTCACGATGTCGGTTTTCTGCATGGATTTTAGGGCAGCCGGTTTTTNGGCCATGGTGGTTCTCCTCATCGTTTCGATCTCGACTGCGTCAGCACGACCCAGACGTAGAAAGGCCGCCCGAAAGAGGCGGCCTCCTCACTCATCAGTCTGGCTTAGAGGCCGGGACGGCCGTAGCGGGTGCGCTCTTTTTCGATCTGTTCGGCATTGTAGGGATCGAGCGTATCGTCGAATTTTTCCCAACCCTGCTCATTATAGGCCACGCGGCGTTCAGACGGATCGACCCAGTTCGAGCGCTTGAGAATGGCTTCGGCTTCAGGCACCATAGCATCATCGACCTTTGCAGTGACGATGGTGCCGCCACGGCGCACGCCTTCGGCGTAGACATGGGCGTCTTCTTCAGAAACGCCGTTGTCTGTCATCGCGCCGACGATGCCACCGGCAGCTCCACCTGCGACAGCACCGGCAACGGCACCTGCGGCGGTGGCTGCAAGCCAACCTGCGGCGACGACCGGGCCGACGCCTGGGATCGCCATGATGCCGAGGCCGGTCAGAAGACCGCCCGCACCGCCGACGACGGCACCGATACCAGCACCGGTGCCAGCGCCTTCGGCGGCTTTCGATTCGTCGGTGTGATGGTTATCGGCGTTGTTGGAAACGATGCTGATGTCATCGGATGGTACGCCAGCAGATTCCAGGGCGTTAACCGCCGAGCGTGCATCTGAATGATCGTCGAAAAGTCCGGTAATGGTTTNCATATTATTTTCCTCGTATTTCGTTGGCATCATGCGATTGCGACGTTACTTGGCGACGACGTTGCCNTGGTAATCCATGGCGATCATAACGGCCTTGCCGTCCTTCATGGCTGCCGCCATCCAGATGCCCTTGTCGTCCTTCTTGAGATCCTTGACGTCAGAGAAACCGGCTTCTTCGATGCGGGTCTTTGCCTGCTCTTCGGTGAAGCTGTTTGCACCTTCGACAGGGGCCGTCGGGTTCTTGGTCTCCGGCGTTGCAACTGCTGGTGTGTTACCATCAGTGCTTGTCGCTGGAGCCGTCGTGGACGGAGCCGTCGTTGCAGGTGCAGTTGTCTGGGCAGCAGCTGTCAGGGCAGTAGCGCTCAACAGCGCTGCTGCAAGAATAATCTTCTTCATGGTGATTTCCTCTCATGCGGACCGTTCTTTACAGCTCCGTGGCTCAATAACCGTCCGTCAGACCATTCGTTCCATATTAGTGAAATTAAATGGACTTTGACGGCTGTCCTGTTTCGATCCTGACAGGGATTGCTTTGGAGGCAGGTGTCGTCGACAATTCGTCGTGATGGTCGATGGAAATCAACGTGTTGGCCTCTGGATAGTAAGCACCGATGGTGCCGCGGGGCAGGTTGTGAGCGCGCACGGAAAAGCCGCCCAGCTCTCGTCTCTTGCCATCTTCGAAATCACTGACCAGCGTGATTTCCTGGCCTTCATGCAGGCCAGCCGCAGCCATATCCTGCGCGCACATCAAGACCACATCTCTGGTTCCCTCAATGCCCCGGAAGCGGTCGGAATACTCGAATGGGCGCGCTCATGTCCCTAACAACTGCGACTTCTGGATTGTTCCAACGGCACTGATTTCAGGGCGCCGAATCTCATGCCCCTGCGTCAGACGATGTTTTCGTCGGTGTCGGCAACGATGTTGGCGCTGCGCCGTTTATCGGAAAAGCAATCAAAGAGGGAGTTCGCGGTCATGCCACGTCACGTTTTCTGGAAAGGACATCTACGGCTTTCTTTGGTTACGGCTGCGGTGTCCCTGACGCCTGCGACCACGGAAAGCGCTAAGGTCAGATTTCACATTCTGAACCGCAAGACCGGCAACCGTGTTGAAAGCCATTATGCCGACAGCACGACGCACCGCCGCGTGGCAGACAAAAATCAGGTCAAAGGATTTCCCAAGGAAGATAGCGGCTTCGTTTTGCTGGAAGACGACGAGATCGATGCTGTCGGGCTGGAAAGCACCAAANCCATCGATATCCAGACGTTCGTTCCCGCAGGCTCGATCGACTGGATATGGTATGACCGCCCGCATTTTCTGAAACCTGAAGACAAGATCGGTGCCGAGGCATTCGGCGTCATCAGGGATGCGATGAGGGCCAATAATGTCTCAGGTATCGCGCGNCTGGTGATTTATCGCAGGGAACATGCCGTCCTGCTGGAGCCTGCGGGCAATGGCATCATTTNATGGACACTGCATTACGCCGATGAGGTGCGCGAAAGCATCGATACGCTGGAGCCTAAAAAGAAACTCGATTCCGATCTCCTGTCACTGATGGAAANGCGGATCGAGGAAAATACCATCGCGTGGAAACCATCCGTCACGCAGGACAAGGTTCAAAAGAAGATCAAGGCGCTGCTCAAATCCAAGGAAAAGAGTAAAACATCCTCGAAATCCAAATCCTCGCCTGCCAAAAAGAGTGGCGGCAACGTCATCAACATTATGGATGCTCTTAAAAAGAGCCTCGCCTCTGAGAAACGAGGCTGAGCGATTCTAACTATTTCGGCAGCGGTTGCGCGGCATCGAAAAAGCCTTTCCATGGGTCATTCTTCATCGCAGAAAGACGCGGTGCGATGTTGGTGACGGTGAAATAATCAGGACTGATCTGATCTGACAATTCGGACCATTCCAGCGGCATGGAGACAGCAGCTCCGGGTCGTGCTCTTGACGAGTACGGGGCAACGGCGGTGTTGCCGCGGCCGTTGCGAAGATAATCGATGAAANTGCGACCACGCCGCTTGGACTTGGTCGAGACGGCAATAAATTTGTCCCCGTCATCTTTCGCCATGCTGACAGCCATGGCTTTGGCGAATGCCTTCACCGCCGTCCATCCTGCCTGCGGCTTGAGAGGACTTACGACATGTAACCCTTTGCCACCGGATGTTTTGACGAAGGCCGCCAGCCCTGCATCCTCAAAACGCTGCTTCAGCTCAAGCGCCGCGCCAATGACATCGCTCCAGGTCACGTCTTCCCCGGGATCGAGATCNATGGTGATCATATCGGGCTTTTCCCAACTGCGCGTTGTCGCGCCCCAGGGGTGAATTTCCAGCGCTGCCGACTGAACCAGTGCCATCAGCCCGTCGAAGTCTGTGATGCGAATCAGTGGTTCGCCCCGCTTATCCTTGGGGTCCGCAATCTGGCCGATGGCTTTGTTGGTGCCACGCCACGGATGTTTCTGGAAAAAATGCGGTCCGTCTATGCCATCCGGGCAGCGAAGAAGGGCGAGCGGCCTGTCTACGATATAGGGTGCCATCAGATGCCAGACCTGCGCGTAATAATCGGCGAGACCTTCCTTCGTCACGCCGTCGTTTGGCCAATACAGTCGTTGCGGGTGGCTGAAAGTGACACTTGTTTTGGGGACAGGCTTTGCCGAACTTTGCGTATCCTCGCGATGGATATCTTTCGCATTCTTGTCCTCTCGAATACCCCGAAACGATGCGTGGCGCAGGTTGCCATCCGCAGACCACGTGCGAAACTCCACCTCCGCAACGATCTCCGGTTTGACGAAAATCAGGTCCCGTTTTGCCAGCGCGGTGAGTTTGTCGACAAACGGGCTCGATTTTTCCTTGAGAGGCTTCAGTGTATTGAACAGCGTTTCCGCGACATCTGCCGTAAAACCCGTTCCGACGCGTCCGACGTGGTGCAATCCATCTTTATCGTAGACACCGAGAGCCAGTGAACCGATGGCCTGATCCGAGGTGGATGACAGTGTAAAGCCAGCGATGACGAATTCCTGACGGCTGGAGCATTTGGACTTCACCCATTGTCCCTTGCGTCCGGAAAGATATTTGCTGCTTTTCTGTTTGGATATCACACCCTCTAGGCTCAGGCGGCAGGCGTGATCAAGGATCATCTCGCCGCTTGCCTCGAAATGCTCGCTATATCGCAAGACAGCATCGCCGGATGGCAGCAGCTTCTCGAGAAGATGCTTGCGCTCGATCAGCTCCGCGTTTTGAAGGCTTTGGCCATCCAGATGCAACAGATCAAAGGCATAATAGCGGAAGCGGTCCGTTCGACCACCGCTCAAGTCCTCTTGCAAGGCTGAAAAATCCGATGCGCCATTGTCGCGTTCCACGACGATCTCTCCATCGAGTATCGCATTTTGAACGGGAAGCGCGGTGAAAGCCTTGACGACCTCAGGGCCAAACTTTTCGGTCCAGTCCAACCCGCTGCGGGTCAGGAGTGACACTTTGCCATCATCGATCCGAACCTGAACGCGGTAACCGTCGAATTTGATTTCGTGCAGCCAACGGTCTCCTGCGGGCGGCTTGGGTTTGAGGGTCGCGAGGGCAGGCGGGATAAAATCCGGTAAGGCTGCCTTGCGTGCGCCTTTTGGAAANTCATGCGTCTGCTTGATGCCCGCAGCAGTTTCTGACTTCTTGCTGACCGGCTTGGAATTCCAAGTATCGTCAGGGTTTGCGGTCACGTCCCTGATATCGCGCCCCGATTTGACGGAGTTAGGCTCCTCCACCAGAATATCCTTGTCACCCTTCGAGCGGGCCTCTTCATCCTCTACCTTGATCAGCAGCCAGTTTTCGCGGGTCTCGCCGGGCTTTCCGTGCATACGAACCAGATGCCACCGGCCTCTCAGCTTTTCACCATCGAGGTCAAACTCCAGATGGCCTTTCTTGTATGCTTTTTNGGCGTCGCCGACGGGGTGCCACGTGCCCTTGTCCCAGAGGATCACCGTGCCACCGCCATATTGGCCTTTGGGGATGACGCCCTCGAAGTCGCCGTAGCTCAAGGGATGGTCTTCCACGTGAACGGCAAGCCGTTTGTCTTCCGGGTTGAGGCTGGGGCCACGCGTCACCGCCCAGCTTTTGAAGACACCACCCATTTCCAGCCGGAAATCGTAATGAAGCCTGCGGGCGTCGTGTTTTTGTATGACGAAAGACGAACCCTGAACCTCACTCTTGGTGCCGCGTGGCTCAGGTGTCTGGTCGAAACGGCGTTTCGAGTTGTAGCTTTGCAGGCCCATAGTCAACTCGCTTTTTTCGTTCTGGTCCCGCTGGCTGGCTTCCTGGCGGTTTTTTCAGCCGTACCCTTGCCTCCGGCAGCGCTGCGGCGCAAAGCCTCCTTCAAATCTACGACGTTGTCGCGCTTTTCCTCGACAGGCTTCTTGATCGGGCGGCCCTCGATTTTGGCTTTGACCAGCTCCGCCAGGGCATCGTTGTAACGATCGGCATAGTCCGCAGGATCGAATTTTCCGGCACGTTTCTTGATGATGTGGCCAGCGAGTTCCAGCATCTCATCATCGAATTTCAGGTCTGGAATGGATTTGAACGTAGTGTTCTGTGAGCGCACCTCGTAATCGAAGCTAAGCGTCGTCGCGATCAGCGCCTTACCGTGCGGGCGAATGATGAGGTTGCGGTTGCGACGAAACAGCACCGCCTCTGCAACGGCGACCACATTTTGCCGCTGCATGGCCTGCGCCAGCAGGCTCAAAGCGTCTTCGCCATCGCCATCGGTGGCGGCGAGGAAATAGGGGCGGTCGAAATAGAGCTTGTCGATGTTGTCGCACGCAATGAAGTTTTCGATGCGGATGATCTTGTTGCTATCGGGCATGAGCTCTGCGATTTCGTTACCCTCAACGATGACGTGGTCGCCATTGTCGAGTTCGAAGCCTCTCACCTGATCGGATTTTTCAACCTGCTCTCCGGTATCGCTGTCGACATATTGCCGCTCGACGCGGTTTCCTGTCTTTCGATTGACGATGTTGAACGAAATCTTTTCAGATGAGGTGATGGCGGAGTACAATCCAACCTCGCAGGCAAAATCCGCGAACTTGATGTGGCCTTTCCAGCTTGCCCGGCGTGTCATGAATGCGCACCTCCGTGCCGGGGTTCAAGTCGTAGATGTTTGATCGACCTGTCGATCATCCTGATGTCTTGTGCGGTCACGACGGGGATCGGGTCCGATGCCATCGCTTCCAGGACTTCGGGTGAAAGTCCACCATTGCGCATGACCCACTCCATCGCGTCGCGCGTTTCGCGCTCCGCTCGCAGCTGCGCGTGAAGCGCCAGTATCAACCGATCTCTGACGTCACACGATTTCTGATCCTGCTTCTTCGGTACTCGAGACATGAACCGCTCCTGCGCGATATTGTTGGATTGCTAATCTAACGTCTCCACATGCCCGTCGTTCCATGATTGGCGGCTCTTCTCAATCGTCCATGCGTTCGCTGGAGTCATCGTGGAACCAAATGCGAGCAGCCGAGTTGATGCGCTTGGGGCTAAAGACGTACGGGGACAGCTTTGAATTTTGTAGGCGGCGGTGAATGCGGAGACTTGTTCCGGAATTTTGCTTGGGATGATAGCCCTCTAGGCGTCCCAGATACCTGGCCGGTCGAACTTCAAACACTTGTCAACGTCATGCTCGGCTCCCTGCAACCCATGTTGATGGTGTGGGGCCCGGCGCAAATAACGCTTTATAATGATGGCTACGCGGCAATGTGCGGCAACCGCCACCCCGCATTCTTCGGTCATCCGTTTCGCGAGCTCTGGCACGATATCTGGGATGCCGTTGACCCGATCATTTCTGCGGCCTACGCCGGGCAGGGCACATCGATGGATGACATCGAGTTTATCATGCACCGCAAAGGTTATGCCGAGGAAACCCATTTCTCGTTTTCTTATACGCCTGTGCGAGATCAGGCGGGTGTTGTGCTTGGCATGTTTTGCGCCTGTTCTGAAATAACCGGTGAGATCATCGTCCGGCGTGAGCAGAAAAGCCTTCATGAGAAGCTGCTGCAAATATTCGAAATGTCGCCGGCAGGCATCGCCACACTGGGTGGCCCTGACCACATATTTGAATTTGCGAATGAAGAATATTATTCGATGATCGGTATCGGCCGCGATATCATTGGGAAATCCGTTGCAGAGGCCGTGTCCGAGGTGGTCGACCAAGGCTTTATCGACCTCCTTGATACAGTTTATAAAACCGGAGAACCCTTCGCGGCGAGAGCTATTCCCGTCGAGCTCAATCGCGGGCCTGATGGTGAGAAGCAAAAGCGGTTTATAGACCTTGTGTATCAGGCGATGCGTGCGCCGTCCGGTGACATTACGGGCATATTGGTACAGGCACAGGATGTAACGGAACGTCTGGCCGAGCAGAAGCACAGGGAACTGATATCGCACGAGCTTGGCCACCGGCTCAAGAACCAGTTGGCCATGGTTCAGGCAATCGCATCTCAAACGCTTCGTTCGGCAGAAAACCTGGATTCTGCGCGCAAAATACTGTCTGCTCGCATCGGAGTTTTGAGTGCCGCGCATGACACAGTCATACAGGGTGGCCTGGGAACGTCCACTGTCCACAAACTGGTCAATCAGATGCTTGAAGTTCACGACGATCCAATGGCGTCGCGATTTACAGTTTCAGGAGCCAACCTGCGCGTGGGTTCACGCCCGTCCCTGTCTCTTTCATTGATCATGCACGAGTTGGCCACGAATGCGGTCAAATATGGAGCGCTGTCGGTGCCAGATGGCAAGGTGGATATTCGTTGGCATATTATTGGTGAAGCCAAAGACAGATTCGAGCTTGTCTGGACGGAAATCGGAGGCCCGGAAGTCGCGGTTCCGGAACGTGTCGGTTCCGGCTCACGGCTTATCAAGGCTGGTCTCGCTGGCGCCGCCAATGGGCGCGTCGATATTTTGTACGATGCCCGTGGTCTGCGTTGCGTGATCTCAGCCGACCTTGCCAGTTTTCAGCAGGAGCATTGATCGATGCAACCGCCAGCACGACTTCTCATCGTTGAGGACGACGGGCTCATTCGTCTCGATCTGGTTGACATGGTTTCGGATCTCGGATTCCTGGCTCAAGAGGCAGCAACAGCTGATCAAGCGGTCGAGATGCTGGAAACTGAAGTCCGTATCGACGCTATTCTGACAGATATCGATATGCCCGGCTCGATCAATGGGCTGGGGCTTGCCAATGTAGCACACCGGCGCTGGCCGGACATCAAGGTCGTCGTAATCTCAGGCAGATACAATCCCGCCGACGGCGTGTTGCCACCGGGGGCGGTTTTTCTAACGAAACCGGTCTCCCCCGATCTCATCGAAAAGGCACTGATGGACGTAGGTCTGCCTCTGTACTGAACGATCTCCACTGCCGTGGCCTGAAAGTAACGGCTGCAAACCATCTGCATTTTNGACAAAANTAATCATTGAAANTTCGTTAAAATCTGATTCGACATGCGATTCGATCAGGTGTAAAAGATAATTGTTCATGGAATGAGTACTGATAATTCGCATCTTTCAGGAGGATGAGCCTTGTCGTACGTGGCTTTTCAACGTGTGGGTACACAATTGTCTCCCCAGCAGGTCACTGATCTTCAGACTATATTTGATGGCGTTTGTTTNGAATGCCTTGAAGATCGGAGCAGTCAGGTGGCGAATAAATGCGCGGCAGTTCTGATTAGAAGTGCCCAACGCGGCATTCTGGATCATGATATGCTTCGCGACATAGGTAAGGCGGTTCTGCGCCCCCACTAATCAGATTGAGACAGTCCAAGCGCCCGGTTTCCCGGGCGCTTTTGTTTTGGTCAGCTCTTTTCCTGGATATGGGCTTCAAGAAACCAAAGCGATTTGTCGAGGTCGCGTGACGCAGCCGTGAAAATGTCGGCTGTGTTCGGGTCGCCTGCATCGTCCGCCTCATCGACAGACTTTCGAATAAGATTGGCGACGTCGCCGTAACGTTCTATCAACTCGTCCAGATGGTCCTGNATTTTGAAAATGTCCGTTGGATAGGCTTTGAGTTTCGACGTCGATGTAACCGACTGTACGCTTCCTAGCGCTGTGCCACCCAATTGGACGGCGCGTTCCGCAATCGTATCGCTGTGCTTATCCAGCTGACTGCGGAAGGTATCAAGCAACTCGTGGATGGCTATGAATTGCGGGCCTTTCAGGTTCCAGTGAGCCTGCTTCGTTACCAGAGAAAGGTCGATAACGGAGGCAAGGGCCTCGTTCAAGAGCCCTATGACGGTCGCTTTGGTATTTGAAGGTAGATCGTTTCGGGTCTTATGAGTTCTCATGTCGTTCTCCTGAAACGCGATTATGTTCTGATTTTTAAACGTCCGGGAAATCAACGACTTGGGGCGTCAGTCGTTCCATTATCTGTGATGGAAAATATATATTCTTTACGAAATCTAATTATCTGGCGGGACATCGCTCATGATCACACGGTTCATCAAGATGAGGGAGCGGTCTGGTGCGATACGATAAGTTTCGTATGCCCGGCGCCCGTCTCCCATGCTGAAGTCGTGACTGAAGGTGCTGCCTATGGGAGATTTGGTCAGTTTGGTCCTTGGCTGACCATTATAGGTAATGCTGCCCGGAATGGGCTCTATAGCGTTTGAAGCTGTTGTGCATGACGCAAGCGCCACAACGAAAAGCATGGCCAGTTTGCGCATGATATCTTTCCCAGATGTTGTCTAACTATTGTAAAGATAACGGCATCCTGTCTGTTCCATCGCGGCCATAAAAANGCCCCGCACTCTTTCGAATGCGGGGCAGGCCCTTGGGAGGGAGCTTGATCAGTCTTCGTTGGCAGCAAGCTGTGTCAGCACCTGTCCGCGACCGCGAATGCGCATGATGAGCGGCACGAAGAAGGCCGCGGCTGCAACGGCAAACAGGGCCACTGCAATCCAAGACGTGAACAGTACGGATGGATCGCCCTGGCCGATGGCCAGTGCACGGCGTAACTGCTGTTCGGCCAGTGGTCCGAGGATGAGGCCGACGACGGCAGGCGCAATCGGGTAACCGAAGATGCGCATGACATAGCCGAGAATGCCAAAGGCGAGCAGCATGCCGAGTTCGAAGACCGACGGGTTCGCGCCGATAGTGCCAAGCGTCGCGAACAAGAGAATGCCGGCATAGAGCCAAGGCTTGGGAATGGTCAGCAGCTTTACCCACAGGCCGATCAGCGGCAGGTTGAGAACCAGCAGCATGAGATTGGCGATGAACAGGCTTGCGATCAGACCCCAGACGAGTTGCGGATTGGTCGCGAACAGAAGCGGGCCGGGCTGAAGGCCAAACTGCTGGAAACCGGCCAGCATGATGGCGGCTGTTGCCGTCGTTGGCAGGCCGAGCGTCAGCAGTGGAACCAGTGTACCGGCGGCAGATGCGTTGTTGGCCGCTTCGGGACCCGCGACGCCTTCGATGGCACCGTGGCCGAATTCTTCCGGGTGCTTCGACAGCTTCTTTTCTGTTGCGTAGGACAGGAAGGTGCCGATTTCAGCGCCACCTGCTGGCATCGCGCCAATCGGGAAGCCGATTAACGTGCCGCGCAGCCACGGCTTCCAGGACCGTGCCCAGTCCTGCGCGCTCATCCAGACAGACCCCTTGACGGCTTCGACCTTTTCGTCGCCGCTCTGGCCCTGCGCCACGATGAACAGTGTTTCGCCGATGGCGAACATGGCGACGGCCAGTGTTGTGACTTCCACACCGTCCAGCAGGTCGGGAATGCCGAAGCTCATGCGCGTCTGGCCGGTCAACTGGTCGATGCCGACAATGGCCAGCGTGAAGCCGATGAACAGAGAAGTGAGGCCGCGCAGTGCGGAATCACCAAATGCCGATGACACGGTGACGAAGGCCAGCACCATCAGCGCGAAATATTCGCGGGGCCCGAAGACCAGCGCCAGCTTGACGATGTAAGGGGCAACGAAGGCAAGGGCGATGGTCGCTATCAGGCCGGCGACGAAAGAGCCGATGGCAGCAGTGGCAAGTGCCGGTCCTCCGCGCCCCGCTCGGGCCATCTTGTTGCCCTCCAGCGCGGTGACGATAGAGGCGCTTTCGCCGGGCGTGTTCAACAGGATCGACGTGGTCGAGCCACCATACATACCGCCGTAATAGATACCGGCAAACATGATCAGCGATCCGGCAGGATCGAGCCGGTAGGTGACGGGCAAAAGCAGTGCGACAGTCAAGGCCGGACCGATGCCGGGCAAAACGCCGACAGCGGTGCCGAGTGTGACGCCGATCAACGCATAAACAAGGTTCATAGGTTGCGCGGCAACCGCCAGACCCTGCAGCAGAAATTCAAAAGTGCTCATGGACAGTTGTCCCCCTGTCGGGTGAAGCCTTTGCTGCGCTTAAAATGCGGGCGCGAAGGTTTCATATCTTGTTGTTTATCGAGTGGATCGGCCGTTAGAAAAACAGCCGTTCCAAGGGACCAGCGGGCAGCGACAATTGCAGCAATTGCGCAAAGATCACCCAGATGATGAAGCTAAAAACGATACCGATGGGGATCGAATACCAGAGCTTGCGTTTGCCGAATGCGCGTGCCGTGAAGGCAAAGAGCAGGCCTGTTGCAATCGAGAAACCAGCGATTTTGAGCAGCAGCATCTGCGCGGCAAGACCGGCAATGACCCAGAAGACGGGTCCCATTTCCTGTCGGTCGCGGGTCGGAAACTCATTGCGCCATGCTTCGAACCCGGTCCAGATGGCCAGGCCGATAAGACAGAAAGCAATGGCGTAAGGAACGGTTGCCGGGCCGACCGGAGAATAACCGGCTACACTGGCAAGCCTCGCCGAATCCCAGAAAATAACGGCTGCAATCGCCACCAGAAAAACGGCGATCGCGAACGCNGCCCAATCAGGGCGGCGCTTTGTGGGTTGGGAAGGGGATGAACCCTGGCTCATTTTACCAGTCCGATGTCTTTGAGAATGGCTTCTGTGGAGGCAGTGTCTTTTGCAAGCTGCTCCTTGAAAGCATCACCTGCAAGATATGTGTCCATCCAGCCCTTGGTCTTCAGCGTTTCCTGCCACTTGGCAGATTTCGCCAGCTTTTCGATATCGGCACCAACGGCCTTTTCCTGCTCAGGTGTCAGGCCTGGAGGAGCGGCAACCATGCGCCAGTTCTGGATCACGACGTCGAGGCCGCTTTCCTTCAATGTCGGTGCATCGATACCTTCAAGCTTCTGCTCGCTGGAAATCGCCAAAATACGAACCGTTCCGGCCTTAACCTGGCTTTCGAACTCACCGTAGCTGGAAATGCCGGCTGTTACCTGCGCGCCGAGAATGGAAGCAAGAGCTTCACCGCCGCCGGAGTACGCGATGTAGTTGATCTTGGTTGGATCAACGCCTGCTGCCTTGGCAATCAGGCCAGCTGTGATGTGGTCAGTGCCGCCAGCCGAACCGCCGCCCCAGGACACGCTGCCCGGATCCTTCTTCAGCTGCTCGATGAGCTGGCCGATGTTTTCGATCGGCGACGAGGCAGGAACGACGATGGCTTCATATTCGCCGGTCAAACGCGCGATAGGCGTGACTGCGCTCAGCGTAACGGGTGCCTTGTTGGTGAGAATAGCGCCGACCATGACGTAACCGCCGACGATCAGAGCATTCGGGTTGCCCTTCTGTTGGCTTGCAAACTGTGCAAGGCCGATCGTGCCGCCAGCGCCGGGAACGTTTTGAACCTGAACGCTCTTGGAAATGCCTTCTTCCTGCAACACGGTCTGCAAGGACCGTGCCGTCTGGTCCCAGCCGCCGCCGGGATTTGCCGGGGCGATGATGGTGTAGTCGGCTGCTGCCGCGGGAAATGCAATTGCGCCTGCGAGAAGCGAAGCGATGAGGAAATGCTTCAAAGTGAACCCTCCTTGTATGCCGTTTCGGCATGTTGTTGTGATCGCGGAAGGGGCGCGCACGGACGACATCAAGGGTGGCAATCAGCGACCCGAACCATCTGTCCTGTGAGACTTTCCTCCCGCTTCTTCAGTCCGCCTCCACGGATGAACGAAGAATTGCACAGCACCATAGAAAGCTGTCATCTAACTGACGCTCGGCAACTCCTCAGCACATTTACTGTCTATTAATTTTNGAAAGGCGTCTACTGGGCGCGTAAAGCTTCGTTCCAGCGCTCTATGATGCGCGCGCGCTTGACCTGATCGAGATAGACCATCAATCCCGGACTGACCGGAACGGGCCGCAACTGCGCGCCGTGGATGGCCTGCATCATATTTGCGGTGTTCTCGCCCGCCACATCGGGGCTGACGGCCGGTATCTGCAACTGCCGCGCCATGATGGTCTGGCCTTCCTTCGACATGAAGAATTCCAGATAGCGGCGGCCAAGCTCCGCATTTTTCGCCGCCTGCGGCACCAGCCCGATGCGTGACATCACGACGGTGTAATCCTTGGGCAGTACGATACCGACATCGGGATGGCGCGAAGCCCAATCCGCCGCGTATGAACCGAGAATGTTGTAGCCAAGGATAAAACGACCATCCGAAATACGGTCCAGAATGGCGGAACTGGTGGAGTAAACCTTCACGCCCGCCGTGCCCATGCTTTTGATGACGTTCCAGATATCGCCGAACTGCTCCTGATCCCGCGACATGAACAGAAAGCCAACGCCAGAGCGTTCGATGTCATAGGTTGCAATGCGCCCATGCACCTGCTTGGCATGGCGCTCCAGATAATCCACGAATTCGGCGCGGCTGGCCGGGGGCTTTTCGGTCTGGAAGCTGGGCTTGTGATAGACGAAGACGGCGGGCTCGAAAGTTAGCGCGTAGGCCGTGTTGCGCCAGTTGGCCCAGGCGGGCCAGCGCGCGCTCATGGGCAGATCGGACCGCTGGGCGTAACCGTCATTGCTGAGTTTGACCTGAAGATCCATGGCGGAGGAGAAGGCGAAATCAGCGGTTTTTTNGCCCGCATCCGTTTCGCTCACGATGCGGTCGTAAATCTCGCCGGTGAGCATATCCTCGTAGGAGACAGCCACGTCAGGGTTGGCTTTCTGGAAACCTTCGATCATCGGCGTTGCCAGTGGTTCGTCAAGGGACGAATAGACAATGAGCGTTTCCGCATCCGCTTTGCCGGAGCGCGCGGGAAAGATCATCGGCTGCGCCTGCAAAGCGTTTGCAGTGGCAAAGAAAAGACAGAGGTGAAGAAGAATACGCATGGAAAGATCATGCCGCAGCCTCTTGCCATTCACAAGACGGCATCGCTTCGATAAATTTCCCGCAAATGGAGGGCGTCAGCTTGCGAATTCTGCTGGTTGAGGACAATCAGGTTCTGTCGGAGGGGCTGTCTGCGCTGTTGCGTGGAAGTGGCTATGCCGTGGACGTTGTTTCCGATGGTGCGTCTGCCGATGCCGCGATCGCTGCCGAAAGTTTCGATCTCGTCATTCTCGATCTCAACCTGCCGGAAATGGACGGCATCGATGTGTTACGCTCCATGCGGGCGCGCCAGGACAAGGCGGCTGTGTTGATCCTTACCGCACGCGGCACACCGGAAGAGCGCGTTAAGGGGCTGGACCTCGGTGCCGACGACTACATGATCAAGCCCTTCGACATTACAGAATTCGAGGCGCGGGTGAGGGTGCTTCTGCGCCGCAATGCCGGGCTGCGCTCGTCGCTGGTCAGTTTCGGCAAGGTTTCTTTCGATCTGACATCACGCACGTTTTCCGCCGAAGGTTTCCCGCTCGATATTCCAGCACGCGAGGTCGCGCTGTTGGAAGTGTTGTTCATGCGTGCCGGAAAAGTGGTGGCCAAAGAAGCCATCGTGCAATCTCTGACCGGTTTCGATGACGAGCTTTCCGGCAATGCCATCGAGCAATATGTCAGCCGTCTGCGCAAACGTCTCGGGCCGCATGGGCTGACGGTAAAGACGGCACGGGGTATTGGTTACTACCTTGAGAAATTGCCGGAGATGGCGGAATGAAGCAAGCCGCCTATTCGTTGAGGCGGCGTCTGCTTGGCTGGCTTCTGATTTCCACGGCGATCATTGGCTGCATCGCGCTGGCCGATACCTACCGCGAAGCCACCAATACCGCAAATATCGTCTCCGATCGCGTCCTCTCCGGCTCTGCTCTTGCGATTGCCGAGCGCGTGGTGGTGTCCGAAGACGGATCGCTGGAGGTCGATATTCCCTATGTCGCGCTTGAAATGCTGACATCGGCGGCGCAAGACCGGGTGTTTTACCGTGTCGATGGACCGAATGGTCAGTTCCTGACAGGTTATCAGAACCTGCCTTCAGTGGAAAAGGCGCGCAGTGACGCGCCGATTTTCGTGGATGCCGAATTTCGCGGTGAGCCCATTCGTGTCGCGGCCATCGAGCGTTTTGCATCGACGGGGGTCAATTCCGTACCGTTTACCGTGACCGTTGCGGAAACCACGATTGCGCGTAGCCGGCTGGCACAGGCCATCATCCTTCGTTCTGCGCTGCGTCTTCTTTTCATGATTATCGGTGCTGCCATCATCGTGTGGATTGCGGTGACGATCTCGCTGCGCCCGCTGTACCGACTGAGCGAAGCCATCGATGAGCGGAGCCCTAACGATCTGCACCCCATCCGCCAATCGGTTCCGGTGGAGGTTGAAAACCTCGTAGAGACCGTCAATTCCTTTATGGTGCGGCTGCAGTCGGCACTCGATGCGCTGAGGCATTTNACCGGCAATGCCAGTCATCAGTTGCGAACGCCGCTTGCGATCATCCGCACCCAGCTTGCGCTTTCGGCACGTGCCTCGACCTTGCAGGAAGCACAGGCGGCGGCCCACAAGGGTGACGCTTCGGTGGCCCATGCCGAACACATTCTGGCGCAGCTTTTGCGCATGGCGAACATCGATGCGGCGGGGTCGGGCGAAAAACAGAGCCTTGTCGAAGTCGATCTCGTCTCACTCGCGCAATCGGTGACAGCCGATTACGTTCCCATTGCCGCAGAGGCGGGCATCGATCTTGGTTTCGAACTGGTTGAAACAGCCAGCATTCCCGCAGAGCCGCTTCTGCTGGGTGAATTGCTGGGTAACCTCATCAGCAATGCCATCGCTTATGCAGGGCGCGGCGCGGAAGTGACGGTCAAGGTCGGGAAAGTCAACGGCATGGCTTTTCTGGAGGTAGAGGACAATGGTCCTGGTATTTTNGCGGAAANGCGGGATGTCGTGCGTCAGCGGTTTGCCAGAGGCGATGGGAATGCAGCACCCGGTGCGGGCCTCGGGCTTTCGATCGTTGAGGAAATTGCAGCTCTGTTTAATGGACGGCTCTTGCTGCAAGACGCGTCCAGTGGACGTGGTTTGAAGGCAACCGTTCAGTTCTCGCGAAACGGCGCATGATTGCGCCGTTTCTGCTCGTAATACGCAAA
Organism: Agrobacterium bohemicum; assembly: GCF_002896715.1. Classification (GTDB taxonomy): domain Bacteria; phylum Pseudomonadota; class Alphaproteobacteria; order Rhizobiales; family Rhizobiaceae; genus Agrobacterium; species Agrobacterium bohemicum. The sequence continues at coordinate 514,900 of NZ_PGEL01000028.1, read as the reverse complement.
ATTACTCGTTAATCTTGTCAATCAGCTGCATCATAATGTCAGCGCAAGCCTTCATTGGCTCGTCATCAGCACATTTGATGTCGATCTTAGTTTCGCCCTGTTCCAAGCGGAAATGTGCGCCCTTCGATGGCGGTGGCGGTGGTGGCATCATCATCCGCTCACGCGGCCCGCCTTCTCTTGGTCCACCGTCTTTGGGCCCCCAATGGCCGGGTGGCGGAGGAGGAGGGGCATCGGCTCTTTGACCGGCACCTGGTGGCGGCGGTGGTGGTGGTGGCACGTCGGCCTGTTGACCTGCATCAGGCGCACCTGGGGGTGGTGGCGGAGGCTGCTGGGCAAACGTCGAACCTGCCGCGAGGAAAAACGCGGCACCGGCAATAATCAGCTTTTTCATGAGGGGAACCTCTGGTGTTTGACAACATGGTAAGAACTGCTGCGTCAGGCAGTCGGTTGCTCGTCACCAAAANTAAAGTTCGACGGTTCTCATGTATTTCGGGAAATTTTACCCCATCCGCTCTGACGCGTAGGAGCCGGGGCTTGGCGGAAAGACAACCGTGCGGCTGCCGTTGATGAAGGTACGGTGATGGATGTGGGCGTGGATAGCGCGGGCCAGCACCTGGCTTTCGACATCGCGACCCAGCGACACGTAGTCTTCGGCTGACTGCGCGTGGGTGACTCGAACCGTGTCCTGCTCGATGATCGGACCCTCATCGAGATCGGCGGTGACGTAGTGCGCTGTCGCGCCGATCAGCTTTACGCCGCGCTCATATGCCTGCTTGTAAGGGTTGGCGCCTTTGAAGCTCGGCAGAAANGAGTGATGGATATTGATGATGCGACCAGACATCTTGCGGCACATTTCGTCGGAGAGCACTTGCATGTAACGGGCCAGCACCACAAGCTCCGTGCCGCTGGTTTCGATCAGGTCGATCAGTTGCGCTTCTGCTTTCGGCTTGTTGTCCTTGGTAACCTTGATGTGGTGGAAGGGAATGTCGTGGTTGACGACGACTTTCTGGTACTCGAAATGGTTGGACACGACGCCAACGATATCGATCGGCAGCGCACCGATCTTCCAGCGATAGAGCAGATCGTTCAGGCAATGGCCGAAACGCGACACCATCAACAGCGTCTTGGTCCGCTCGCCATCGCTGTAGATATTGGCATCCATGCCGAACTCTGCCGCAATCGGCGCAAAGCCCGCATTCAAGGCTTCCATGGTTTCGCCTTCCTCGGAAATGAAGGAGACCCGCATGAAGAATTTGCCGGTTTCGAGGTCATCGAACTGGGAGCTATCGACGATGTTGCAACCCTTGCCCGCCAGATAACCCGATATGGCAGCGACAATGCCGCGCTTGGATTGGCAGGCTACGGTCAAANCATAGGTCGTCATAGGTTTTCCCTCATCATGTGTCGCAACGGCCTATAGCGCAGGTCGAGAGTGGCGCAAAGCTTCTCGTGCTTTACCAAGGCCTTGAATTGATAAGGCATCACGGGATGGTCGAGACATGCCGGAAGCGACATTCGATGTTCAAAGGAAANGCCGCCATCAGAATTATGATAGCGGCTCACACCATTTTTTCAGGAGAGGAAGCTGTTACGCAACGCTTCAAATTTCGTCAGTTGATCCGCCAGCAATTCCTTGTTCTCGTCACGGCGCACGAAGAGCTTGAACATGGCGCTGCCGCCTGCATTCATGAACCACACAGACAGTGACCGACGTCCATGAAATTCACGGTCGATGAAGGTGATCGACGCGCAGTTGTCTTTCTTGATATGTCCACCAATGGGACTGTCGCCGTGGATGTTGAACCAGCCATGCCCCTCGGTTCCCTCGGGAAGGTGGCCGGGGACTTCGAAAACGATATCCGGTGTCTGGACGATCATCAGAACTTCGCCCCAGGAGCGCAACTCGTCCCAAATATCGTTAAACTTTTCGGCAGGAGCGGAAACAGCTGCACCATGCGGGAGAAGCGCCAGAATTTCCGCTGGCGTCACTTCTGCCTTGGCGGCAATGGCTTCCACCACGCCATCGGGCTTTTCTGCAAGGGCTGCTTTCGCGCGCTCCAGCCGCCCGTCGCTCTTCTCGGCATTCAAGCTGATGGTCATACTCAAGCCGCAACCGGGTGGTCTTGCCCGTCCTTGCCTTCATGAATGATGACGTCGAAGCCCTCGAAATGCGGGCCGGAGAGATATTCGACCTTGCCGCGATTGTTACCGGCATTGGCGTGGGCGGCGCGGAACTGCTCGGACTTCGTCCATGCGGTGAAATCGTCCTTCGTGGCCCAGACAGTATGAGAGGCGTAGAGCGTGTGATCGTCAGCCTTCGCACCCTTCAGCATATGGAATTCCAGATAGCCGGGCATTTCGGCCAGATGACGCTTGCGCTCGCGCCAGATGGTTTCGAACGCTTCTTCAAAGCCCGGCACGACACGGAACCTGTTCATGGCAATAAACATCGATTGTTTCCCTTTTAATTGGCGGTACCGGAACTGGCGCCGCTACCCTGAACGACGGAAATATAAANGATAACGAAAATAGTCAACTTATCGGATTGTGCGTTTTATAAAGATGTGCAATCAACTCAAGTTATATGGCGTGCAGGCTGTAGCGCGCCGCATTGTTCAGGATTCACATCATGCCGTTTTCACTTCGCTCACTTGGTTTCTTTGCCGTTATGGCGCTTTCGCCACTCACGGCCCACGCGTCGGATATGGGTAATCCGGAGGCGAAGCGGATCGTTGCACTTGGTGGCACGGTGACGGAAATTCTGTATGCGCTGGGTGCCGGAGATCGCATCGTGGCCCGTGACTCGACCAGCAGTTTTCCCGCTGACGCGCTGTCCAAGCCGGATGTCGGTTACATGCGGGCGCTGTCTTCTGAAGGGATTCTGTCGCAAAAGCCCGATCTGATCCTGTCGGAAGACGGCTCCGGCCCTGCCGATGTGATCGGCATTTTGAAGGCCAGCGAAGTTCCGATGGTGACCGTCGATACGCCGCCGGAAGGCAGCGCCATTGCCAAGAAAATCGAGGATGTCGGGNCCGCTGTCGGCCTTGAAGATAAGGCGAAGGTGCTTGCAGCGCAGGTCAATTCTGACCTCGTTACGCTCGCCAAGGATGTTGCTGCCGTTGGCAGCCAGAAAAAGCGTGTGCTTTTCGTTCTCTCCACCGCCGGTGGGCGCATCATGGCCGCCGGCAAGGATACAGAGGCGGCAGCAATCATTGAAATGGCTGGCGGCATCAATGCCGCTCAGGAGATTACCGGCTACAAGCCACTGACTGACGAAGCCGTGATCGCGGCCGCCCCGGATGTGGTCTTGACCATGCAACGCGGTAATCATGCGGAAANCCCCGATGAGGTCTTTGCGCTTCCCGCCTTCCAGTCCACCCCGGCTGCGGCTTCCAAGTCGCTGATCAGCATGGATGGACTTTATCTGATCGGCTTTGGCCCGCGCACGCCCGCTGCCGGTCGTGAACTGGCTGCCAAGCTCTACCCAGAAATCGTGAAGCCGTGAGCGTGTTGGCTGTGACCGAGGTCGCAGATCCCATGCCGGGCGACCGTTCCCGCAAGGGTGTCATCACTCTTGTCTATTTGTGTGTGTTTCTGGTGTTCGCCTGCTTCGTGTCGCTGTCCAGCGGGCCGACTGGCGTGGGGCTGCATGAGTTGTGGCTGTATTTCACCGGCCATTCTCAGATCATGGAGCCTCGCGATCGGGTTATCCTCGAAGCGGTGCGCCTGCCGCGCACAGGGCTTGGTCTCATGATCGGTGCGGCATTGGCTGTCTCCGGTGCCATGATGCAGGGCCTGTTTCGCAACCCGCTTGCCGATCCTGGCCTCGTCGGCGTTACCTCCGGTGCGGCCCTTTTTGCCGTGGCTGCTCTGGCGCTGGGTGGCGGTCTGCTCGCGCCTTTATCTGCATTGTTTGGCGTTCATTTCCTGCCGCTGATGGCGTTCATGGGCGGGTTGATGAACACGTTGTTGCTCTACATGATCGCGACGCGAAACGGCGCGACATCGACCACGGTTCTGATCCTTGCCGGTATTGCCGTAGCCGCACTCAGTGCTGCCTTAATGGGGCTGATGATTTTNATGGCCGATGACCGCGCCTTGCGCGACATCACCTTCTGGAGCCTTGGTTCGCTGGGTGGCGCGACGCCTCTCAAGATATGGACGACTTTGCCCTTCTTCGTCGTCATCATGGCCAGCATGCCGTTCGTCTCGAAAGGGCTGGATGCGCTGATCCTGGGGGATGCCGCCGCATTCCATATGGGCATTCCGGTGCAACGGCTGAAACGCCTCGTCATTCTAGCCGTTGCCGCAGCCTGCGGGGCAAGCGTCGCGNNCGCGGSCTCCATCGGTTTCGTTGGCATCGTCGTGCCGCATCTGCTGCGGCTGGTCATCGGTTCGTCGCACCGCTTCCTCCTGCCTGCATCCGCCATTGGTGGGGCGGGGCTGCTGCTGCTGGCGGATAGTTTNGCGCGGACCGTGGCGGCACCCGCCGAATTGCCGATTGGTGTCGTCACCGCACTCATCGGCGCCCCGGTCTTCCTGTTTCTGCTGCTGGGCCGTGGCAACGGGCTTGGTTTGAGGAATGTGTCATGATTTCCACGCGTGGCGTGACAGTCGTTCGTTCTGGGCGCAGATTGCTGGATGATGTCTCGATCGAGCTCAATCCCGGCACATTCAGCGTCATCATCGGCCCCAATGGTGCGGGTAAATCCACCTTGATGAAGGTGCTGTCCGGCGAGATGCGGGCAGATGCTGGGGATGTTGTCTATAACAAGGTCGATGTTGGCGTCTTCAAGCCTGCGCAACTGGCGCGTCTGCGCGCTGTGTTGCCACAAAGCACCGTGCTGTCGTTTCCGTTTACCGCGCTGGAAATCGTGCGCATGGGCGCAGTGGCGCAGGGATCGCTAGAGCCGGAGGAACAGGCAAGGCGGGCGCTGGCAAAGGTCGGCCTCTGCGGGTTCGAAGGTCGATCCTACAACATGCTGTCAGGCGGTGAGCAGCAGCGGGTGCAGTTCGCCCGCGCTCTGGCGCAAGTGCCTGACGCTGTGGAGAATGGCGAGGCGAGGGCGCTTTTATTGGATGAGCCAACGTCGAGCCTCGATCTCGGCCACCAGATTTCCGTGCTTGAGACCGCGCGCGATTTTGCGCTGGCTGGTGGCGCGGTGCTTGCGGTTCTGCACGATCTCAATCTCGCTGCCGAGTTTGCCGATCAACTTATCGTCATGCGCCGTGGACAGATCACGGCCTGTGGGCCATCGCTGGAAACCATCAATGATGAAACGATTGCCCGGGTCTATGGCATTGGTGGCACGGTGGGGCGTATTCCGGCACGGCACATCCCCTATGTGTTACCGCAATCGCGGCATCGCTGAAATCAGACGTCAGGGTTCAGGCCGGGTGGCCACGAAAATGGCGGCGCCCAGCATGACGGCGGCGACGATCGAGGCACGCAGCGGCGTCGGTTCGGTTGTGAACCAGAATATCCCGTAACTCATTGTCATAAGAGAAACTGCGGCGATTTTTGCCTTGCGGGGAATGGCACCTTTTTCCCGCCAATTGCGCAGGGATGGCCCAAATCTGGGGTGGGACAGAAGCCAGGTTTCGAGCCTCGGGGACGATTTGGAAAAGCACCAGAGTGCCACCAGAAGAAACGGCGTCGTAGGCAAAATAGGCAGAAACGCACCGACGATACCGGTGGCAACCATGAGCCAGCCAAGACAGAGATACAAGACGCGCATGACTGCCGGTATCATGAGTTCTCTGGTCATGATAGTGGGAAGCTGTCGTTGTATAGACGCATGTGGTTGTCTGGCATGCGACCGGAAATGGCCTTGAGGGTTGAAACCCGAGCGTTCAGGCTTTATCAGCCTCGCCCAATGCCTGCAGCATAAGCGGGCGACCAACGATGCAGGAAGAAGGAAACACCATGGCCAAACTTATTCACTCTATGGTCCGGGTGCTGGACGAGAAGCGTTCGGTGGGTTTTTACAGCCAAGCTTTCGGTCTTGAGATCGCTGAGCGTTTCGAGTTCGAGACGTTTACGCTGGTCTATCTCAGCAATGCCGACGGTGACTTCGAGTTGGAGCTGACCATCAACAAAGGCCGCGAAGTGCCTTACGCGCTGGGAGATGGCTACGGCCACATTGCCGTCAGCGTCGAAGATGTAGATGCCGAACATGCTCGTCTGGCAGCGCTTGGTCTGTCAGTCGGCAAGATCGTTAATGTGGACTATAGGGGTAGGCCATTTGCGAAGTACTTCTTCATCTGCGACCCGGATGGGTACAAGATTGAAGTTCTCCAGCGCGGCAATCGCTTTAAATAGATCAAGAGGGTTTCATGACAGAGGCAGGCGTCAAACTCGAGGAAAGCTGGAAACACGTGCTTTCGGCGGAATTCGCCAGCCCCTACATGCAAANGCTGAAAGACTTTCTGCTGGCAGAGAAAACTGCCGGCAAGCACATTTTCCCCAAAGGCAGCGAGTATTTCCGCGCACTCGACCTGACACCGCTGGACGAGGTCAAGGTCGTCATTCTTGGCCAGGACCCGTATCATGGCGCGGGACAGGCGCATGGCCTGTGTTTTTCCGTGCAGCCGGGCGTGCGCACGCCGCCATCGCTCGTCAACATCTACAAGGAATTGCAGAGCGATCTCGGGATTGCGCCCGTCAAGCACGGCTTTCTGGAAAGCTGGGCCAAACAGGGGGTGCTGCTGCTCAACAGTGTCCTGACGGTCGAAGAGGCGCGCGCTGCATCTCACCAGGGGCAGGGCTGGGAGAAGTTTACCGATGCCATCATCCGCACCGTGAATGAAGAGTGCGATAGCGTCGTTTTTCTGCTCTGGGGCTCCTACGCGCAGAAAAANGCAGCTTTCGTAGACCAGACGAAACATCTTGTTCTCAAATCACCGCATCCATCACCGCTGTCGGCGCACAACGGATTTTTTGGCAACCACCATTTCTCCAAAGCCAACGAGTTTCTTGTTTCGCGGGGCAGGGAGCCAATAAACTGGCAATTGCSGGNAAAAGTGTGATCGAACGTCGTAAAAACTGCTTTGCACTTTTAAATTTACTGATCTAAAGATAACCGGACTGTAATCTGAAGGATTTACGCCGGTGACTTTTCTGTCTGCGAAAACATCTGTTGCTCTTCCCGACCCACATGCCATCGTTGCGGCTTTTCACGAGCATTTCGCCGAGTATATGACGATGACCCGCGATGGCGAGGCTGTGCATTTCGAGGCGGATTACGGCAACGGCACATTTGGTGCCGAGGATGGGCGCTTTGCTGCTCGGATCAATTGCGTTTCGGAAAATATTCTGCTCTCCGTCAAGGCCATGGTTGCCGAGCATATTGTTGAGTTTTCCGGCGATACGTCGCTCGATTTTCGCTGGGAAGGGGATGGAGCAGAGCTGCGGGAACTGCCCAATCTGTTTAGCGGTCGCGTTGTGCGAGCCTATAATCTGACGCCAAAGATGCGGCGCGTCGTGATCGCGATCGATGAGGGCATCGAGCGGTTGATGAGTGGTGGGCTGCATGTCCGCATCCTCATCCTTCCCGATCAGGCTCGCGCTCCCGTTTGGCCGCATGTGTCGAAANCGGGTGCCATCGTCTGGGCGCAAGGCGAGGATGAACAGGCGCGTCGCGTCTATACCATCCGTTCCGGCGATATCAAGCGCGGGGAAATCAATCTCGATTTCGTCATGCACGAGGGCGACGACATGCCCGGCGCGCATTTCGGCGCAACGGCGGCTGCTGGCGATATCGTCGGTATCGTTGGCCCCGGCGGCGAACTGCCCGACGCCGAGGACTACGTGTTTGCTGGCGATGAAACCGCACTGCCGGTGATGTTACGCATGGCGGCCGAAATGCCAGCGGGCAAGAAGCTCACGGTTTATGCGGAAATCGACAATGAGAACGAGCGGCAGGAGGTTTCCTCCAAGGCGCAGGTGACGTGGAACTGGCTGTACCGCGATGGGAAAGCCGCCGGCACTGCCGGGTTGCTGCAACAATCCCTGCGCTCTCATGGCTGGAATGGTCATGAGGGGCTGCATGTGTTCGTCGGCTGCGAAAAAAGTGAAGCCCGCATTATCAAAAAGATGTTGGGGGACGAGGCCGGTCTCCCGAAAACATGCCTTCACACCGCGGGNTACTGGGTCCGTGGCGCCAATGACGACCACTGATAAAGCGCGTCTGGTTTGCTGAACAGTAAACGGCATCGTTTCCAATTTGAGAACAATCCGTTCTGAACGTCCCATCTATGCGAGCGGCCTGATCTGCACCATCTTGAACCCATGAAAGAAGGGTGTCGCTTCCCTGCGCGCCCGTCCAATCGGAGGGTTTAAAATGTTGAACCAGATCAAAGGTCTGCACCACGTCACATCCATGGCGGCGAGTGCGCGTGGCAACAACCATTTCTTCACGGATACGCTCGGCCTGCGCCGCGTCAAGAAGACGGTCAACTTCGACGCGCCTGATGTCTACCACCTCTATTACGGTGATGAGGTTGGTACACCCGGCTCAGTGATGACCTATTTTCCTTTTCCGCACATGGCGCGGGGCCGTCAGGGCACTGGCGAAGTCGGCACGACGTTGTTTNCCGTTCCCGAGGGTTCGCTTGGGTACTGGCAGGATCGTTTGGCGAAAGCCAATGTCGATGGCCTGAAAGCCGATGAAGCTTTCGGTAACAAACGCCTGCACTTTGCCGGACCGGATGGCGATGGCTTTGCCCTTGTCGAGGTCAAGGACGATGCGCGTACGCAGTGGACCGCCAATGGCGTCGGTGAAGATCAGGCGATCCGTGGTTTNCAGGGGGCGTCGTTACGGCTTGCAGATGAAGGTGCGACGGCGGAGCTTCTGAAGTTCATGGGCTATCAGGAAGTGGACAGGCAGGACGGCGTGTTGCGGCTAGGTATGCCCGGCGGTAATGGTGCCGATTTTATCGACATCGAAACCATGCCGAATATTTCCGGCGCTCGTCTTGGGGCAGGCTCGGTTCACCACATCGCCTTCGCGGTCGAAAACCGCGAGACGCAGTTGGAAGTCCGCAAGGCATTGATGGATACGGGGCATCAGGTCACGCCGGTTATCGATCGTGATTACTTCTGGGCGATCTACTTCCGCACGCCCGGCGGCGTGCTGTTTGAAATCGCGACGAACGAACCGGGTTTCGACCGCGACGAAGACACGGCCCATCTGGGCGAAGCGTTGAAGCTGCCATCACAGCACGCACATCTGCGCGCCACGCTGGAACAGCATCTGGAACCATTGGACAATTGATTTTGCAGGAAAGAGGAAACGCTTGCGGCTTGAGGGCCGCAGGCCGTTTTCAGGAGGTATATCCATGAGCAAGGACGCTTATTCTCACAAGGTTCGCGCCGGTGCGCCGGGCCAGCCAGCCTTTTTCGTCTTTCACGGTACAGGTGGTGACGAGAACCAGTTCTTCGATTTCGGCGCGCGATTGCTGCCGAATGCGACCGTCATTTCGCCCCGCGGCGACGTTTCGGAATCCGGCGCTTCGCGGTTTTTCCGCAGAACGGCGGAAGGCGTCTATGACATGGCCGATCTCAATCGTGCCACGCAGCAGATGGCTGAATTTATCAAAGCCAACCGCGATTATCATGAGGCGGGTCTAGTCGTTGGCCTGGGTTTTTCCAACGGTGCGAATATTCTCGCCAACGTGCTGATCGAATTCCCCGATCTTTTTGACGCAGCCGTGCTGATGCATCCGCTTATTCCGTTCGAGCCGAAGCCCGCGCCAGCACTCGCGTCAAGGCGTGTGCTGATCACGGCGGGCGAACATGATCCGATCTGCCCGGTCCCGTTGACAACTGGGCTGGCGGATTATTTCATGGCTCAGGGTGGTGACGTTGACGTGGAATGGCATTCCGGCGGCCACGAAATCCGTTCTAACGAGATCGAGGCGGCTAAGGTGTTTCTGGCACCATACGTTTAGCGGTTCAAGAAGGNTTTGGCNAAACCCACTACCGTCATCCTCGGGCTTGACCCGAGGATCGAACCACGTTTTACGTTGGGGGTTCGCTAAATCCTCGGGTCAAGCCTGAGGATGACGTGGAGAGGTAATTGACCTCCATCTACAAAGCAGACGATGTACGAAGTCCTTGATCGCGCTGGATCCAGCAGAAAGTGCGGGATGACGGAGCGGGAAGGTGGGATCACAAAACAGACGTTCTACCGATACCCGCAATCCTGCAATTGCTTCTCATACCGCATGGCCACGTTAGCGGATTTGCGGGCGGCCTTCTGGATGGCGGTGTTGCTGCGCCAGACGCCCTTCGCATAGCCGGTGTGGCCGGAGTAATAGGCGAGGTAAAGATTGTAGGGGTCGTTGAGGGCAATGCCGTTCTGACGGTTGCTCTTGGCATGGTACCAGCCGACGAAGTGAATTGCGTCGGTGAAATCGGTACGGCTGGCGTTCCAGCGACCTGTCTCGCGCTGATAGACTTTCCACGTACCGTCTAGCGCCTGGGCATAGCCATAGGCGGTTGATTTGCGTCCCCATGGTATGAAGCCGAAGAGCTTGTTACGCGGCGGTCGGGCATAGGGCTGGAAGCTGGATTCGGTGTAGATGGTCGCCATCATAACCGGCACTGGCACGCCGAACTCCCGTTCTGCTGCTTGTGCATCTTTCTTCCAGTTGTTGAATATGCCGTTCCGCTGTTCGAAAATCGCACAGGCATTGGTGATCTGCGACGGAGCCGTCGCGCAGCCAGCCAGAACAGTCAAAAGAAAAACGACGACAAATACGCCACGCATCGCGAAACCTCTCGTTCCGCTCATTACTAAATTGTAAATGTTAACGGTCGGTTTTGAGACAAGGTTAATGCAAATGCGGCCTATTAAGGTTTCGTTTACAATCAGATGCGGCCGATTGCGCTTGCCATCTGATAAAGCGCGAGGCCGGAGGCTGTGCCTGCATTGAGGCTGTCGAGCTCAGGTGCCTGGGCGATACGGGCCGTATGAAAGCGCGTCAGCACATCGGGGGCTAAGCCGTCGCCTTCGGTGCCGATAACGAGCGCCATGCGGTTGGAAGCCGGTATCTGCCGGATTTCCGTCGTACCTGCGGGCGACAGGCTCCAGATGTCGAAGCCTTCCGCTGCCAATGTCTCCAGCATCTCAACCGCACCGCCGCCGCGATGATATGGCACTGAAAGTACCGAGCCGACCGAAACGCGCAACGACTTCCGATAAAGCGGATCGCAGCAGGTGGCATCCATAAACACCGCGTCTGCGTAAAACGCGGCAGCGTTGCGAAACATCGAGCCGAGATTATCGTGGTTGGAAATGCCGCAACCGACGAGCACGAGCGAGGATTTCGGCAGTTGGCGTATTGTTTGTGCCATATCCTTGTCGCTCTTGCGCTTGCCGAGCGCCAGAATGCCGCGATGCAGGTTGAAACCGACAATCGCATCCAGCACCGATGCCGTGGCCACGTAGATCGGCACGTCGGATGGAAATTCTCTCAGAATATCAGACACGCCTGCAAGGCGGTTTTCGAGGATCAGAATGCTTTCCGCCTCGAAATCACCACCGGCCTTGTGCGCTGCCGCCAACATGCGCAGCACGACCGTACCTTCGACGATGAAGCGACCCTGCCTGCCGGTCAGGTCACGCTCGCGAATGTCCCTGAAAGCTGAAATGCGTGGATCATCCGCCTCGGTTATAGAGGTGAATCCCAGATCACCGGGCATCGATGGTGATGTCTGCTACGAAACGGCCCGCCTGTACATTGAACACCAGCGCCTTGCGTGTGCCGTTGGCCAGGCGTCCGTAGAACAGCATATCGCCGCTGGCGAAAGACACGTTCTCGATGGTGAAGCCCTGCGGCAGGCTTGCGGTGGCAGCAACCGGCGCGTCGGAGGGAACGGTTGGGCTGGTATTGGTGGCGGTCGCGGTCTTGGATGGGCCGACCGCCTTGTAGACAACGGCACCGAAGACAGCCATAAGGCTGATAAACATCACGGAGCCCGACACGATCTGCAACCGGATCATCTTGCGGCGAACTTTTTCCATGGCCGGGTCTAACGGCTGGTCGTCCTGTTCGGCTTGCTCGATCTGCGTCATCGGGATCCTTGGATATTGTTGATTGATCGGAAATAAGAATGAACGACCCCTTTAAACAAGGCGGAGACGCAAGGAAAGTCCTGATTGCCGGGGAAGATGCCGAAGGTCGCCTCGATGCATGGCTCGCAGCCGAAGTCGGCGGCGATCTGTCGCGCAGCCGCATCAAGGCGCTGATCGAGCAGGGCGCGGTTTCTCTGAATGAAAAGCCAATCGCTGAGCCGAAAAAGAAGGTTCATCCGGGTGACCGCATCGAGATCACCATGCCGGAGCCGGAAGACCCGGAGCCCAAGGGTGAGGACATTCCCATTGAGGTGGAATATGAGGACGAAGACCTCATCGTACTTCTCAAGCCAGCCGGTCTCGTCGTGCATCCCGGTGCTGGCAACTGGACAGGAACGCTGGTGAATGCGCTGATCCACCATTGCGGTGATAGCCTCTCCGGCATTGGCGGCGTCAAACGCCCCGGCATCGTGCACCGTCTGGACAAGGAAACCAGCGGTGTGATGGTCGTGGCCAAAAACGACAATGCCCATCGCAAATTGGCGGCACAATTTGCCGACCATGGTCGTACAGGGCCGCTCGAGCGTGCCTATAAGGCCATCGTCTGGGGACGCCCCAAGACGTTGCGTGGCACGATTGACGCCGCACTGGGTCGCGGCGCCGACCGCACCAAGCGCGCCGTCAAACGCGAAGATACCGATGATGCGCGTGAGGCCATCACCCACTACGAAGTGATCGAGCGTTATCACGAAAAGCCGGATGCGACATCGCTTGCTTCGCTGGTGGAATGCCGTCTGGAGACCGGGCGCACCCATCAAATCCGCGTTCACATGGCCCATATCGGCCACCCGCTGATCGGTGACCCGGAATATGGTGCGGCGTTCCGCACCAAGGCCAATCTGTTGCCGGAGGACGCAAAAACGGTGGTGAACCGTTTTTCAAGGCAGGCTCTGCACGCCTATTTACTCGCTTTCGAACATCCACGCACCGGCGAGGTGATGGAGTTTGAAACGGATATGCCTGACGATATGGAAGAGCTGGCGCAAGCCCTTAGGGGCTGATACCGCCCAATTACAGACACAGTCACTTCGGGAGCCATCGGCTCCCGAAGTGGTTTTTGGTGTCGCATATCCGCGTAAGCAGTAAATTATACTTATAATTTAGTTTATTATAATTACTTAAATAAGCGCCCTAATATCAAGTCTCATTTTCGCTTCAATTATTTCTACTTTTNGCGGTACAATAAAATTTTCGCAGAAGACAATGTATCTTCTGGGTTTGCCTACCGAAGATTGAATTGTACTTTGCAACCTGCTCACTAGCATGCAGAAACCAGGGATTGCGCGCCATGAATGTTAATGATCGAAAATTCATCTTTCATGATCTGCAAAAANTCGAAGGTTATATTGATCCTCCAGACGCTCTTGTTTNCACGTCATTGCTCCACGCCCAGCAGAAGAAGGCTTTCGAGGGGGGCGTTGCCGAAATCGGAGTTTTCTACGGCCGCTCTTATTTCCTCATGCGTAAAGCTGTCGGCAATGATGGCCGCGTGCTTGCAGTGGATATGTTCGATCTCGATGACTCCGACGGTGTTTGCCGCCAGTACGAACGCTTTCTGGATAACGGCATCCGACTCAATCTTGCGGTTGACGAAAGTCTGGTCATTAAGGGTGACAGCACGAAACTCGACTCCAAGGACGTGCTGGAGAAGATAGGCAAGGTGCGGTTTTTCAGCATCGATGGTGGCCATATGCTGCATCACGTCATGTCAGACAGCAAACTGGCGATGGACGTCTTGGCCGACCATGGCGTGATTGCGTTCGATGATACGTTCAATCCGCAATGGCCTGAAGTCACGGTCGGCGTAGCGGATTTTTTGCGCGAGAAAGGCGATAGCTTCAGCGCCTTCTGCATGACGAAATACAAGACCTATGTTTGCCGGCGTGAATACCATGATTTTTACGAGAGGGTTGTTCTGCAGTCGCCTGAATTGCTGGCTTTCGACCATGTCGAAACCGAGTTCCTGGGTTCGAAAGTCACGCGGCTGCACAATCCCATGGGACGCCGGATGATCTATGAATTGATGCTGCGTTCCGGCCTCACAAATTTTTCGGAACGAATCTATCGCTGATCTGTTTCCAGAGTGAAAAATACGCAGGTTATTTTATAACGCGTGTGTGAAGTGCACGCGCTTGAAACGTGAGTTTCCAATACATATTTGTTACGTGGGTTCGTGCGGGGTCGGAGTTCGACACGCAATTTTGGTTTGCCTGCGAAGGGAGCCAGCCTGGAACATAGATAAGGGGGTGCTTTATGGCCCGCAATAGTTTGCCTTCAATTACTGCCGGTGAAGCCGGTCTGAACCGATATCTCGATGAGATACGCAAGTTTCCCATGCTTGAGCCGCAAGAGGAATACATGCTTGGCAAGCGTTACGCCGAACATGGAGACCGCGATGCAGCTCACAAATTGGTGACGAGCCATTTGCGCCTCGTGGCGAAAATCGCCATGGGATATCGCGGTTACGGTTTGCCGATCGGCGAAGTCGTATCCGAGGGCAATGTGGGCCTGATGCAGGCGGTCAAGAAATTCGACCCCGAGCGTGGCTTCCGCCTTGCGACCTATGCCATGTGGTGGATCAAAGCCTCGATTCAGGAGTACATCCTGCGATCCTGGTCGCTGGTGAAGATGGGAACGACCGCCAACCAGAAACGCCTGTTCTTCAACCTCCGTCGCCTGAAGGGTAAANTCCAGGCTATCGAGGATGGCGATCTGAAGCCCGAACACGTGACGGAGATCGCCACCAAGCTTCAGGTGTCCGAGGAAGAGGTCATCTCCATGAACCGTCGCCTGCACGGTGACGCTTCGCTGAACGCGCCTATCAAGGCTGCGGAAGGTGAGGCGGGACAATGGCAGGATTGGCTTGTGGATGACCACGAGAGCCAGGAGACCGTGCTTATTCAGCAGGACGAGCTGGAAACACGCCGCCGCATGCTTTCCAGAGCTATGGGCGTTCTGAACGACCGTGAGCGTCGTATTTTTGAAGCGCGCCGTCTGTCCGAAGACCCGGTGACGCTGGAAGATTTGTCCACGGAGTTCGACATCAGCCGCGAACGTGTCCGCCAGATTGAAGTCCGTGCGTTCGAAAAGGTTCAAGAGGCTGTCCAGAAGGACGCACTTGAAACTGCGAAATCCCTGCGCGTTGTAGACGCGTAAACGAACCGGTTTTGATAAGTAAAAAGCCCCGGATGTTTCCATCCGGGGCTTTTTTGTTGGTCAATAGAAACCTTACTGTCCGGTGGCGGGCGCCGCGGCACTCCACTCGCGCAATGCGGTTTCGAAAGCAGGCTTGCCATCCGCACCCTTCTGCAGGGTCAACAGAGCGCGGCGACCGTTGCGGTAGGACACGGGAATGTCGATCCAGTCACGGGTCCGCATCAGCTCGAGGTTCGTCTTAAGTGCATCCGGAAAATCATTGAGTGCGATCATGTGGAAATCGTCGGTGATCTTCGCTGGGACGGCAATGAGAGCGTTACCGCGATCCTGCTCCGTGCTCTTCATCGCGATTCGCTGCACGCTGTCGATTGCGCCGCCTTCGAAACCGGGACCGACAGAGAAGACGATCTCGACCAGATGGCTGGCGGGCAGGGACGGGTCCGTGTTGCGCTTGAAGGTGATCAACGCGCTGAGGCCGCGGCCGGGAATAGTGATCTGGCCCTGAACGGTTGGCGAAGGCTTGCCGTTAGCATCCGCTTCGTTTTGAAGCGACCAGGATACCGTTCCTTCAATTGCTGTCGGCACGGTCTGGCCGAGCACTTCTTCATAGAGGAACATGCGGTGGCCGGAAGCGGCAGCCGCTTGCTGCTGCGCGGGTGTAGCCTGACCCGCCGGGGTGGCGGTCGTTGTCGGAGGCGTCGTTTGCGCCGTTGCTGGCGGTGCCTCTTCGTTCTGGACGTAAACGGACTGACCCTCAGCCGTTACGGGCTGGCCGTTGGCACCGGGTCCGGCGCCTTCGTCTTTTTCCGTGCCATCAGCCAGAAGACGTTGGGTAAACTTCGTGCCTGTGACCGAGCCGTCATCGACCGCAGCCGTTTGCGTCGGCGTGTTCGTAGGCTGTCCGTTCGTGGTGGGCTGTGCGGGTGTGGTTGCAGCGGGCGCGGAGGCGGGGGTAGATTCGGTTCCAGACGGTGTCGAGGCGGTGGTGCCGGTCTTTGCAGACTGCACGAGGCCACCCACCATATCATTCAGTGTATCGCGGTTGACCCACAGTGCGTAGGCACCGCCAGCCAATAGCACGAAGCCGCAAAGCGACAGAACGAGTGCCGCATAATTACGGCGTGGCTTTTTCTTCGTGCGGTAGGCCGCAGCTGGAATACCATCAGCAGCCAGACCGGAATCGTAATCGCTCTTGCCGGAATTGGTGGTTGAGTTACCGGACGTACCATCATAGCCGATCAGCTCTTCCAGATCGTCCCAAGGTGTCCGTTCCTTATCATCCTTCTGGCCGGCCTGTAGGGCGAAGGGATCGTTATCTGCGCGGGNAAGGCCAGGACTCGTCTTGGGAGGCAGGTCGAGAGCCGTGTCCTGGAAATAGGTCGAGTAGTCCTCGACAACCGCTGGCGACTGTTTTGCAGCGTTGGCTTTAGGCTCCAGCTTATCATAGTCATCATCAGAGAAAACCGGTGCTTCGCCGAAACGGACATCGTCATTGCGACGCTCATCCTTCGGCTGCTCGGCGGCTACATCCTGATAATAGGGTGAGGGAGCAGCGTAGCTTGCGGTGTAGGGCAGTGGTGTGTTTTCGTGGAAAACATCGTTCTCCGCATGGCGCACAGGCTCTTCGTGCAGATTGTCGGAAGCCTCGTAAACGGGCGCATCGTCGAGATTGTCCTGCCCAACCCAGTTCTGGTGAGCATGCTCCTCTTCAGCAACCGTCTCAGGCTCAACGGACGCAACAGGTTCCGGCGCATAGCGCGGCTCTTCTGTGGCGGTCGTGAAATATGTTTGTGTTTCTGGCTCTGGCGTAGCGTTCGCATAAGCATAGTCTGCCTCGACAGKCTCAGGTGCGACCGGCTCTTCTTCAACATAACGCTCAGCCGCGACGACTGGCTCATCATGATAGGTCGGATAGTCAGGCAGATGCTTTTCTTCGAGCCGTTCGGTCTGCACCGGCTCGGGTGCAACGGTTTCTTCGTCATAGCGCCGTTGCTCGTCCGCAACCGTTTCCTCGTAATAGGGTGAGGAAACATCGGGTTGTGCAGCAATGACGGTAGCCGCGGGCACTGCCTCGACGTAGTCATCTTCTTCATCGATGGCCGGCAGTGCCTCGGAATACTCGCCTTCAACCTCGGAAATGGCCGTATCCAGCTTGAGGATTTGCCGCTTCAGCAGCTCTTCCGGCGGGCGCGGCTTCATGTTTNCCAATTGGCGCACGACGGCGCTACGCGCTTTGTCGTACACCTTAGCCCGGTTTTCGGGAGTATTGTTCGCCAAGCCATCCACGGCTTTGCGAATGACTGCTACAAAATCCGCCATAAGCACTTTCTCGTCGAGGCCAATGACGTCCTGGCCCGATATGGTTTATGAAACTCAATCATCGAAGACATTAGTCTTCAAATGGATCAGTCACAAGTATGGTGTCATCCCGCTCAGGGCTGGTGGAAAGAAGCGCAACCGGTGCACCAATCAATTCCTCGACCTGACGGACATATTTAATAGCTTGAGCAGGTAAATCCGCCCATTTACGGGCACCGACGGTGGATTCTTTCCAGCCTTCAAGTGTCACGTATATTGGCTCGACGCGCGCCTGAGCACCCTGGCTTGCCGGAAGATGGTCGATTTCCTGTCCGTCAAGCTTATAGCCGACGCAAATTTTCAGCTCTTCGAGACCATCCAGAACGTCAAGCTTTGTCAGCGCGATGCCGGTGATGCCGTTGGTTGCGACAGACTGGCGAACCAGCGCTGCATCGAACCAGCCACAGCGGCGCTTGCGGCCCGTGACGGTGCCGAATTCATGACCCTTTTCGCCCAGGAACTGGCCGACTTCATCGTGCAGTTCTGTCGGGAAGGGGCCTTCGCCGACGCGTGTCGTATAAGCCTTGGTGATGCCAAGGATATAGCCGAGGGAACCTGGACCCATGCCGGAACCGGCTGCTGCCTGTCCTGCAACGGTGTTGGACGACGTGACATAGGGATATGTGCCGTGGTCGATATCGAGCAGCGAGCCTTGCGCGCCTTCAAACAGAATACGCGCGCCAGCGCGGCGTTTCTTGTCAAGCAAGAGCCATACGGTTTCGCTAAACGGAAGAATCTGGTCGGCAACCGATGTCAGTTCTTCCATGATCGTTTCATGGCTGACTTCGGCAGCACCGAAACCGCGGCGGAGAGCATTGTGGTGCGTCAGGATGCGGTCAACCTTGGCCGACAGCGCTTCCTTGTCTTCGAGGTCCATGACGCGGATTGCGCGACGGCCGACCTTGTCTTCATAGGCAGGGCCAATGCCGCGGCGGGTCGTGCCGATCTTGGTGCCGCTGTTGGAGGCTGCGTCTTCGCGCATGCCATCCAGTTCACGGTGCAGGGAAAGAATGAGCGTTGCGTTATCAGCAATGCGCAGGTTCTCAGGCGTGACCTTTACGCCCTGAACGTCAAGACGGCCGATTTCGGCAATCAACGCATGCGGATCAACGACGACACCGTTGCCGATAACGGCAAGCTTGCCTGGGCGCACCACACCGGAGGGCAAAAGCGACAGCTTGTAGCTGACGCCATCGATAACAAGCGTATGACCTGCATTGTGACCACCCTGATAGCGCACGACAACGTCAGCGCGCTCGGACAGCCAATCTACGATCTTACCCTTGCCTTCATCGCCCCACTGCGAGCCGACCACCACGACATTCGTCATTTCTTGCTTTCCTGCTCCTGGCGCCAATGAAGGCCCCTAACTCAAACCCGCGAATGTATACTGCGTTGTTTTGCGGAAAGCGACCCCGTTTATGTGGCGAATCCTTGTTTTTCCGGGACAATTCAGACCGGTAGCCTTTTATTGAGCTTCATCTGCGCTTGCGCGAGACGAATCGGCAGTGCAAAAAAGCTGCGGGTCTTCATCTGAAAGTCAAAAATTCCGTGTCATCCAAAGCGTATCTCGTGCTGATCATCGCCACACTGTGCTGGGGTGGAAATGCCGTGGCGGGAAAGCTGGCCGTCGGGCATGTCAGCCCCATGGTCCTTACATTTCTCAGATGGGCCATCGCGGTGACCGTGATCGTTGCCATATCGATGCCGCAACTGGTTCGCGATTGGCCAATCGTCAAAAAACGTCTGCCGTATTTCCTGGTTTTGGGCGCTGTGGGCTATACCTGTTTCAACGCGGCGCTCTACACGGCGCTGCGATACACATCCGCTATCAATGTCGCGGTCATTCAGGCTGGCATTCCGATGGTCATTTTCGCCTTCAACTTTGCACTGTTCAGGACACGTATTTCCGTCGGACAGGTCATTGGCTTCGTGCTGACGATGGTCGGTATCGGGATGCTTGCCTCACAGGGCAACCTGATGTCTCTTATTCATCTCGATATGAACATTGGTGATGCCATCATGCTGCTCGCCGTCCTTTCCTACGCGATCTACACCGTCATGTTGCGCTGGAAGCCGCAGGTCAACTGGCGCACTCTCATGGCTATTCCAGCCATAGCGGCGTTGATTTCTTCTGTCCCTCTCGTGTTATGGGAGGTTTCGCGAGACGCGGCAGTCTGGCCGGATTCCAAGGGTTGGTTGATTACAGTCTATACCGCGCTGTTCGCATCGCTCGTCGCGCAGATACTCTTCATTCTGGGCGTGGAGCGTATCGGGCCCAATCGCGCCGGCCTTTTCATCAACCTCATTCCGGTCTTCGGCACGTTTCTCTCCGTGCTCATTCTCGGCGAAACATTGCATCCCTACCAGATCATCGCGCTGCTGTTGACGCTTAGCGGCATTGCGGTGGCCGAAAGAAAAAANCCGCCGCTTCCTTGAGGAAACGGCGGCAAGTCAGTCATGAACTTTGAATGTCGAGGGTTACTTTGCGGCCTGCCTCTGGTCGAAGCCACTGAAATAGTGATCGAGCGTCGTGATAGCGTCCTGTCTTGAAACGTCGATTTTGTCTGCGCTGCTCAAGGGTGAGACTGAGGCGACAACGTCGCGCTCGATAGTCCCAAATTCGCGGGCGAAACCGCCCGGGCCTGCTGCGTCTGCATGGGTCGAAACGGATGCGATAACGGCTCCGCAGATGGCGGCTGCAAAGAGTTTCTTGAACATGGTCGTACCCCGTTTTTGCGTCGGCCAGCTTTCTGCCGGTCTTTTCCGCGTTGTTCTGATCGGCGTCAGATGTTTCATCCGGGCCAGTGATCACGACAATACAGGGCAGTCTTTTCGGGGGATTTAAGCCGATAGCTACAATTTTATCAGTCTTTATTTTTAATGCGATCTATATCGATTTTTTNCGGAACGCGCCAAAACACTTAGTTTTTCTGCTGGGTCAAAGCGTCGTGGGCAAGGATTGCGAGGTTTTTACGCCCGCTTTCGCTCCGCCCATGGGCAATCATCGACGGAAGAGGAGAAGCTTCGCCTTCTTGCGCAGCCGTCAAGGCAATCATCCGGGCCGCAATCTGTGAAATTTCCTTGCGGATCGCTTCGTCGTTGCCGCTGCCTTTGCCGTTCAGCAGTCTTTCGGTCAAGGCCGTGCCCTGATTGCGGATATCCTCGATCTCTCGGGCGATCCTGTCCGGCGTCATCGCCATTACGCCGATTTGTATCGTGGGCTTTGTTACAGCGGCGGGCTCTTCGGTGCTGTCGTCAGTCGAACGTTGCTGCTTGAGGCGGCTAACTTCCTGAGCGCGGCGCTCCAGCAGCATCTCGTTGTCTGCATTTCGGGATGCTTGCGTGGCGAGTTGTTCTTCCAGGCGCGCGATCTTGCGGCTTTCCCGGTTCATATGGTTTGCCGCTTCGCGGTTCTTGGCTGCGGCCTCATCGAGTTCCTTGGTGATGGCTTCACGTTCTTTGCGCCATGTCGCCATTTTGTGCTTGGCTTGTTCCACCTCGATGTCGCGGGCGGACAGTGTAATTTTCAAATCATCCAGTTCACGGGAAATGGTCGTGACGCGCTTGGTGAGGTTGGAAATTTCCTGCGTGCGCGACAATGCGGTCTCTTCGGCATCGTTCAAGGCTGCCTTCAGCCGGNCCGCAGCGTCCTCGTGACGGCGTGCCTTGGCGCGAAGGTCATTGGCCTCAAGCGTCATGGCTTCGAGTTGTGATTTCAGGTCTCGCGTTTCGGCAAGCAACCTGCTGGAATCCGTAACCGCCGTGTCGTTTCTGAATTTCAGAGATAGCGCTTTTTCGCGCTCCGCATCCAGTTCCTGGCGGGTTCGTGCATTTTCAGCCGCATAGAGCGCGCGCGCCATATCCTTTTGCGCCCGGACTTCCTGCGGGCTGATCGGCATCGTCGCGCGAAGCCGTTTTTCCGTGTAGACGACGATGCGACGATGAATGGCCGGTGCCATCAGCGAAACCAGCAGAATGGCAGAGAGAAAACCCAGGCCAAAAAGAAGGGCGTACTCGATCACGCAGCTTGTCTCCACTCGAAAACGCGATGCCGGAACCGACTGGGTTCTCGGCNGCGCGGATTATTCCACAGGCCCGAATTCTTTCACGCCAATCTTGTGCCAGGCCTTATGCTCAAGAGAGCGGGCGAGCACCATGTTACGCCACTTTGCGTCAATTGCGAATCAGAAGGGGTTCCAGGTGGGCTGCTGTGTCAGCTTGAGATAGCCGACATTGATGCCGAGACGTGCGCCGATTCCCGTTCTGATCGGAGCAATCGTGACGTCGCTGTTTTTCAACACGGTCATGCCGACGCCTGCAACGATGAAGGCCGAACCGGATACACCGCCATAACGACGATAAAGCGAATCAACGGAGGGAAGATTATAGACGAGCATCATGGCGCGTGTGCCCTGTCCGCCGTAATCCAGACCAAGCGACGGACCTTGCCAGAAAACGGGGTGTTGGCCGGCGTTCTTGGTATAAAGCTGTCCTTCGCCGTAGGTCAGGCCGGCCACGAACGCGCCAGAACCTTCCTGGCCCAGAATATAGCCGTTGGGCAGGCCGTATTGTTGAAAGGCGCGTTCTACCACTTTCGCAAGCCCGCCGGTCGTTTCGCCAAAAAATCCATGTCCAGCGTCGACAATCTCCTGAAGGGAGTATTGGTCGCTGCTCTGGGCAGAGGCATGCGCAGCAGATACGCAAAGGCTCGCGAGTACCACGAAAATCTTTACCAGTCCGAGGCGTGCGATGGTGCGGAGTTCGGTCAGTCGCATCTTCAATTCCGTCCGTCTGTTTCGTTCGTTTTGCCCTGTTAAGACATTTGGTATTTNGAAACTATGATATTAACAATCGGTTTACCAAATATGGTGTCATTATGGCTTAATAACTTCCACACGGTCCGCGCAGCCTTGCGCAGGAGAGAAATTTATGACGAGCAAACCAAACCTGACGCTGTCTGGAGCCGACCTGGCGGCGCTTCTTTGCAGTCGCGTATGCCATGATGTGATTTCTCCTGTTGGAGCCATCAACAACGGACTTGAGCTGCTGGATGAGGGTGGCTCGGACGCGGATGCTCTCGATCTGATCCGCACATCGGCGGTCAATGCGTCTGTCCGGCTGAAATTCGCCCGCCTCGCTTTCGGTGCATCCGGCTCTGCTGGCGCATCCATCGATACCGGCGAAGCCGAAAAGGCCGCCAAGGATTTCGCTGCCGCCGAAAAGAAAGCCGAAGTGACCTGGAACGGGGCGCGCGCCATTGTACCCAAAANCCGCGTAAAGATGCTTCTCAACCTTTTCCTCGTGGCCTATAGCGCCATTCCACGCGGCGGTAACATTGATGTGACCGTGGAAANCCCGGAAACGGATGCCAAGTTCGAAATCACAGTCAAGGGCCGCATGATGCGCCTGCCGGCGAAGTTCGTGGCCCTATCCGAAGGCACGGAAGAAGAAGACGTCGATGCGCATTCCGTGCAGCCTTATTATACGCTTCTGATGGCCCGTGATGCGGGTATGATGATCGAATACGTAGTCCACGAAGACCGCATCGTGTTCACGGCGACGACTGTAGAAACCGCTTGATTCGCCACCTTCATTGGGTACATGTCGGGCTGCCTTTTGGCGGCCCCTTTTGTTGTTCAGAACACGTGCATCAGCTGATCGTTCGGCGCATGATCTCGTTAAGATAGGCCTTGTCGACGATGCGAAAATGCGTCGTGCCGACGCGCTTAAAATCATTGCCGAGATAGAAGTTGATGGCGTCTGCGTTTTCGGAATTCACCGCCAGCCATACCGCGTCGATCCCTAACGCTGCGCATTGCGCTAAGCCCTCGCTTAAAAGACCTTTTCCAATGCCGTCTTCATTCTCCGAGACGATGATTCGTTCGTTATCGCTTGTGATGATCGCTTCCAGCTTGGTCGTGGTGAACTCGGACAAGGCGTAATCGGCGAAGAAGCCGTTCACGCCCTTGCGCAAATAGGTCCCGATCCAAACCTCTATCGAGATCGCCGCAAGGCTTGAGGCATCTGACGCTTTAGCATGTCTGAAANGCATGGTGTCGCTCTGCATTAACTCTCCGGTGCCGAAACACTTGGCCGTTAAAGCAAAAAANCCGCCGGATGAAGGGCGGTTTTTTNGTTTGCGGGCATGCTTGGGAGACTATCAGGCTGTTTCGAGAAATTCAGCCGCGCTATCGGGCTCGCGCAGAACGTAACCACGGCCCCAGACGGTTTCGATGTAGTTTGCGCCGCCTGCGGCATTTGCCAGCTTCTTGCGCAGTTTGCAGATGAAAACGTCGATGATCTTCAGTTCAGGCTCATCCATACCGCCGTAGAGGTGGTTGAGGAACATTTCCTTGGTGAGCGTGGTGCCTTTGCGGAGCGAAAGCAGCTCCAGCATCTGGTATTCCTTGCCCGTCAGGTGAACGCGCTGACCGCCGACTTCCACCGTCTTTGCGTCCAGATTGACGATGAGTTCGCCGGTCGAGATGACCGATTGGGCGTGGCCCTTGGAACGGCGTACAATAGCATGAATACGAGCAACAAGTTCGTCCTTGTGGAACGGCTTTGTCATATAGTCGTCTGCGCCGAAGCCCAGACCGCGTACCTTGTCTTCGATGCCGGCCATACCAGACAAAATCAAGATCGGTGTCTTGACCTTGGAAAGGCGAAGCGTTCTCAAAACCTCGTAGCCCGACATATCGGGGAGGTTAAGATCGAGCAGAATGATGTCGTAATCGTAGAGCTTTCCAAGGTCCACGCCTTCCTCGCCGAGGTCGGTCGTATAGACGTTGAAACTTTCAGACTTCAACATCAGCTCAATGCTCTGAGCTGTTGCGCTGTCGTCTTCGATCAGTAGAACCCGCATAATTATCCCCTTTGCCGCCGCGGAAGGTAAATGATTGCCCTTTGCGCGATGCGGATCCAGTCGTTGCCTGATTTGCAGGCTGCCACCAAATGGTTAACAAATTCTAATTACCTTTGGCAAGGTGTGTAGAATTTATTAAATACTGGCTCCAGTCTGCTGTTATTCAACGTGAATCTGCATCACCAAACTTGAATCGTAACGTGAACAAATCCCGCTAAGTGATTCAATCGACTCTTACATTGTCGTGCCCGTTTTTTCGGACTTGGCGTTTACCGACCTTTAAATGATCTGCCTTATCATTAACGATGCCCGTAAACGAAAGGTTAACGACGTCGATTTTTTATTAACGTCCGGTAACTTTTCGGAATCATTCCGGCACATGCCGCGATGAAGGGTCGGTTCGAGTTATGACCGGGGTCTCGCTATCCACGGAGTATTGCGTATGAAGTCGCGTGACAGCCTAGTTCGCCTGAAGGAATTTCAGGTCAACGAAAAACGTCGTCAATTGCAGCAATTGCAATCAATGATGTCCGAATTCGAACGAATGGCCAAGGAGTTGGTCCATCAGATTTCTCTGGAGGAGAGCAAATCGGGGATTACAGATCCAACGCATTTCGCCTATCCGACCTTCGCGAAGGCCGCTCGCCAACGCGCGGATAATCTTCAGGTCTCCATTCGCGAACTGAAGATGCAGGAAGAAGCCGCAGAAACGGTCCTGGAAGAAGTACAGGCCGAGTACGAGAGAGCAACTGCTCTCGAAAATCGCGACGTTGCGATTCGCGCTCGCGCCTGAGACACATACGAAGAACGAAACGTCCTCATTGACGGTGGCCAGTGGATCAGGAGGCTGCTTTCAATGGTGTGACGTCATGTCTTGTCGTCGGTAGCAATCGTTAAGATGTGCCCGGCGCAAATTGTTTTTCTATGGCACCGACAAAAACCGCTCGATGTTCGAGCGGTTTTTTNATGCGAGTGATTTGGCGATTGTGATCGGTTACACAATCTCAAACACTTGAAGGTTGGAAATCGATGAGCCACATCGCAAAAACGGTCACGGCACAAAAACTGACCAGAGGCTCTTGTCTTTGCGGGAACGTGCATTGGGAGTTTCGGGGCGAGATACCGGATGCAACAATTTGCAACTGCACCGCGTGCCGTCGCTACGGTGTTCTTTGGGCCTATGAATATGAAGGCCACGGCATTTCGATATATGATCCGCACGCTCAACTCGTTGGATATCAACGGGGATCAAACGTATTGTCTTTTAACTTCTGCAAGACATGCGGCAATCTGGTCTCTTGGCGCCGAACGAAAGCAGAGGAGGATGGCCGCTTGCGGATAGCTGTCAACCTGCGTCTTGCTGAACCTGCCGACGTCGCGGATATCCCGATCGTGCGGTTCGATGGTTTGCACAGCTTTGACGACTTACCGATCGACGGGCGGGCCGTGACAGACTTCTGGTTTTGATCAGCCCGAAAGACCCACAAACAGTCTGCTTTTTCACAGAGCCAGAACAAATCAGCGCCACACATTCCCCATCATCCCGGGGAAAGGTGACGCTTGATATTTGTCGGCGATTTCCCTTTGACGGGAAATCGTAAACTAGTGGCGGTACTGCTGGATGCGCGTTGTGCGCAGGCCAGCAAGGCCGTGGTCACTGATAGAAGACTGCCAGGAGAGGAACTCCTCAACTGTCAGCGTATAACGTTCGCAGGCTTCCTCGAGGCTCAATAATCCTCCTCGTACCGCGGCGACAACCTCTGCCTTTCGACGAATGACCCAGCGGCGCGTATCCGCAGGGGGCAAGTCGGCAATCGTAAGAGGGCTGCCATCGGGGCCGATGACATATTTAACTCGTGGGCGTATCATTTCGGTCATTGGACACTCTACACAAACTCAAGACCATATTTGATGCACTCTAGGGCCGTACCTTTAAAAATTACCTAAGCAACTTGTGAGGATTTGTTAAGAATTTGAATGGTTTCGCCTGATTTGTTCGAGCTTTGCTGGATTCTTGTGCCAAAAAGAAAAAATCATTTTGTCTTTTTTNATGTCAGTTACAGCCAAATAAAGTCATATCGGAATTTCATCATGTTTGCGGGTAGTCGTGATCGGCCCATAATTGGCTCTTCTCTGGCTGCCCCCNTATATTGAAAGTAAAGTTGCCTGCCGTCACCTTTCGTCGTAACGGCAGGCNTGGTGATCAGAGCATCATCAAAGAGACTTCTGTTTNCCCAGGTCCGTAAGCAAGCTGGCAACTGCCGCTATGGGCGAGCGATATGCGGTCATTCGCTTTTAGCGGGACAAGAAAGCTTGCCGATTGCAAGCTGTTGGCAGCGGATGCGGTGCCGTTCAATGCAAATGAGCTTGCCGCTCCGTTGATCCTGATCGTTACCGTATGGCCGGAAGACGAGGAAACTGCCACCGACAAGGTCATGACGTAGATACCAGTTGCCGGGATCAGCAGTTCCTTCAACGCCTCGACAACGACGTTACCAAGCGTAAATCCACCCTGTTGGACAGGAAGATCGGTAAAGCCTGAAATAGAGCCAGCCGCATGCGAAATGTTGCCGGTTGCGCGTCCAGCGCGCACCAAGGGTCGTACGGGCATGGAGACATGCCCGGCGCCCGAGATTGAAAGTGCGGTTGTCCATGACGCGCCATCCGCCGAGGTCTTGATCGAGAAACTGTCATTTCCTACCAGTCCTATTTCCGCGCGTCCGCTCCATCCGGATTGAAACAGTAACGATGCCGTATCGTTGGAGGATGCCTTGTTCACCTTGATCTGGTGCCCGCCGCCAGAGAGGGCGTTGGTGAACAGGCTGGCCTGTGACGAAACGGCCAATCTGTTGACAGTATCCGCTGTGGTGTTTACGCCAAGTTGTAGAAAACGCCCGTTTTCAGGGGGAGGCACGTCTTTCCATACGCCGGTTTGCAGCACTCTTGGGCGCTCGAGTTCCACGAACCAGGCCTGCCAGCCCTCGCGTGGTGATATGTAAATCCAGGCGTCGTCTTGCCGGAATGCCAGTTTCCCGGCCCGGTTTNCCCAATCGTCGGTGGCTGTGGAGCTGATCAGAAAGCAGTCGCCCTCTTCAGGTGTGCCGGGAGGCGTACTGATTTCGCTTTGGACAACCAGTTGCGTGATGGCATCCAGCCTTTGCAGGGCTTCATTATGCGTTACGTGCTTTTGCGCCTGGGACGGCATGATATAGGGCAGTTCAAGTCGTGTTGTCTGTTCGGTCATGGTTCGATCTCCGTTGCAACGAAGAGTGTGCGGCCATGCCTGATGCCGTGGAGAAAAATAGGAAATTATTTTTTGAGCTGCTTTNAGGGTGCCGCACCCCAGGCGATGAAATCAGGGTTGGCAAGCCCGTCGCTATCGCTGTCATCGAGTTCATAGCGTAGGGGCGCACCAGACATATCCAGCGTTATGCCGCCGGCTGCTCTGAGCACGGCATCGCCCGCTGCCGTATCCCACATCATTGTGCGGCTGAAGCGAGGATAAACATCTGCCGCCCCTTCGGCCAGCAGGCAGAATTTTAATGAGGAGCCGATGGATATACTGTCGATCAATCCTCGTTCGGCAACGAAGGCCTCCGTCTTCGGCGTGCAGTGAGAGCGACTGATAACGGCGATCGGAATTGTCGGCTTGGCGCGACAGCGAACCTTGCGCACATCAGTCTGCTCGAACTCATCGGAAATCTGAACCTTGCAGGCGATGTCTCCGTCTCCGGTCCAAAGCACCTTCAGTGCGGGCGCATAGACGACGCCCATTACCGGGGCGCCATTGCGAACCAGAGCGATGTTGACGGTAAAATCCTGTTTGCCGGAAATGAACTCCTTGGTTCCATCCAGAGGATCGACCAGAAAGAATTCGTCACCGGCGTTTGGCACAATGCCGTTGGCCGCGGCTTCTTCCGCGATGACAGGAATGTCTGGGAAATGATGCGCAAGCGCTTCGAGAATAACGTCTTCTGCCCGCTGATCGGCTTCGGTAACGGGGGAGCAATCGTTCTTATATGTGACATGGGGACCTGCGGCATGGACCGACATGATCTCTTTGCCTGCCTTCAAGGTTGCCGCAATCAATATTTCAAGCATCTAAGTCCCTTAGCCGGTCGCCAGATGGATTCTCCAGCAAAGACGACATAAGCCTTCCTTATTTGATTTACAACGCAACCGAATTGCCGCCGGATGATCTGAAACACGCGGGATTTTTGAATGCCAGCTGCTTTTTACGGCAATTGATGCTGAAAATATCACCGTTGTGATCTGTCAGGCAGCAATGCATGAGGAAAATTCAAATTTTGGGCAAANTGACTCGTTTTTGACTTCACATTTCTTCCGAACCCGATATGGGTTTNGGGTAAGGGGGACAAAAANTGCAGCCCCCGGAAGCAACATAAACGAGACCTGTTCCGTTCGAGAGTGGGTCCGGGGGAAAAATATGGAGTACTTCTTCCAGCAGCTCATCAACGGGCTGACTCTTGGCTCGATCTATGGCCTCATCGCTATTGGCTACACGATGGTCTACGGCATTGTCGGCATGATCAACTTTGCCCATGGTGATATCTTCATGCTGGGCGGCTTCGCCGCGTTGATCGTTTTTCTGATTCTGACATCGTTTTTTGCCGGTATTCCCGTCGTCATTCTCCTTTTGGTCATGATGGTTGTGGCAATGCTGATGACCGGTCTGTGGAACTGGGCCATTGAACGGGTGGCCTATCGCCCGCTTCGAGGCTCCTTCCGTCTTGCGCCGCTGATCACGGCGATCGGTATGTCGATTGCGCTGTCGAACTTCATTCAGGTGGCGCAGGGCCCGCGCAACAAGCCGATCCCGTCGCTGGTAACGGACGTCTATCACTTCGGTGCCATCACCATTTCGCTGAAGCAGCTTGTCATTGTGGTCATCACTTCGGTTCTGCTGTTCGCTTTCTGGTATATCGTCAACAAGACGCCGCTTGGCCGTGCGCAACGTGCCACCGAGCAGGACCGCAAGATGGCTGCCCTTCTGGGTGTGGATGTTGACCGCACGATCTCGATCACCTTCGTCATGGGCGCTGCTCTCGCTGCCGTCGCCGGTACAATGTATCTGATGTATTATGGTGTCGCGTCCTTCAACGACGGCTTTATCCCGGGCGTCAAGGCGTTTACCGCAGCCGTTCTTGGCGGCATCGGCTCTCTTCCGGGTGCCGTGCTGGGTGGTTTGCTCATCGGTCTCATCGAGAGCCTTTGGTCTGCCTATTTCTCCATCGCCTACAAGGACGTTGCTGCATTCGGCATCCTTGCATTCGTTCTGATTTTCAAGCCGACTGGTATTCTGGGCCGTCCGGAAGTCGAGAAGGTTTAAGATCATGGCAAATATTACCTCTGAAAAAGACAATTCCGGCCAGAGCGTGATGGCGCATGCGTTGAAGGAGGGCCTTCTTGCGGGTGTCGTCTCGCTGGGAATGTTCGTTCTTTACATCGGCATCGTCACCTATCAGGACATCAACAACCAGTTGATATGGGGTACGCGTTGGGGCCTTCTGGCCATCTTCGTTGCTATTGCCGCCGTTGGCCGTTTCCTCGTCGTCGGCTTCATCAAGCCACATCTGGATAGCCGCAAACTGGCGAAGGCAAAATCCGGCGTTCTGGAAATTTCCGAAGACAAGGGTTTCCTGCGCAAGCATTTCCTCAAGATCGCGCTTGTGTTTCTGCTGATCTATCCTGCAATCGCTGTTGGCCTCTTCGGCTTCCAAGGGTCACTGAAACTCGTCGATAACTTCGGCATTCAGATCCTTATCTACGTCATGCTGGCCTGGGGCCTGAATATCGTGGTTGGCCTCGCTGGCCTGCTCGATCTGGGTTACGTCGCCTTTTACGCGGTTGGTGCTTACTCCTACGCGTTGCTGTCCAGCTATTTCGGCTTGTCGTTCTGGGTGCTGTTGCCCATGGCCGGTATTCTTGCCGCCTTCTGGGGCATCATACTCGGCTTTCCGGTACTGCGTCTGCGCGGTGACTATCTCGCCATCGTCACGCTCGCCTTCGGTGAAATCATCCGCCTTGTTCTTTTGAACTGGACTGAGGTCACCAAGGGAACGTTCGGGATTTCGGGTATCGCCAAGGCATCCGTGTTCGGCATCTGGTCGTTCGATGTCGGCGCGCCGAACAACTTCGCCAAGGTTTTTGGCCTGACGATGTCCTCGTCCTACTACAAGATCTTCCTGTTCTACGTGATCCTACTGCTGTGCATGTTGACGGCTTACGTCACCATCAAGCTGCGCCGCATGCCGATCGGCCGTGCGTGGGAAGCCCTGCGTGAAGACGAAATCGCCTGCCGTTCGCTCGGTATCGATACCGTCAAGACCAAGCTGACGGCGTTTGCGACAGGTGCGATGTTCGGCGGTTTTGCAGGCTCGTTCTTCGCGGCGCGTCAGGGTTTCGTGTCGCCGGAAAGCTTCGTGTTCCTCGAATCCGCTGTCATTCTCGCCATCGTCGTTCTCGGCGGCATGGGCTCGCTTACCGGCATCGCAATTGCAGCTGTCGTCATGGTGGGTGGCACGGAACTGCTTCGTGAAATGGAATTCCTGAAGCACATCTTCGGACCGGATTTCACGCCGGAACTCTACCGAATGCTGCTGTTCGGCCTGGCGATGATCATTGTCATGCTGTTCAANCCGCGCGGTTTNGTCGGCTCGCGTGAGCCCACGGCCTTCCTGAAAGAGCGTAAGTCCGTCTCCGGCAGCTTCACCAAGGAAGGTCACGGCTGATGGCTTCCGGAAATATTGACATGACAAAAGACACGATCCTGAAAGTCGAACACCTGTCCATGAAGTTCGGCGGCCTGATGGCCATCAACGACTTCTCCTTCGAGGCCAAGCGCGGTGAAATCACCGCACTGATCGGTCCGAACGGGGCAGGCAAGACGACCGTCTTCAACTGCATCACCGGCTTCTACAAGCCGACGATGGGTATGATCACAATGCGTCGCAGAACCGGTGAGGAGCATCTTCTCGAGCGTTTGCCGGATTTCGAAATCACCAAAANGGCAAAGGTCGCGCGTACTTTCCAGAACATCCGGCTTTTCTCCGGCCTGACCGTGCTGGAAAACCTGCTGGTTGCCCAACACAACGCGTTGATGAAGGCATCCGGTTACACGTTCCTTGGTCTGCTCGGCATGCCGGTCTACAAAAAGGCTGCGGCGGGTGCGATAGACAAGGCCAAATACTGGCTCGATAAAGCCGATCTGACGGAACGCGCTGACGATCCGGCCGGCGATCTTCCCTATGGTGCGCAACGCCGTCTGGAAATTGCCCGTGCCATGTGCACGGAGCCGGAACTTTTGTGCCTGGATGAACCGGCGGCCGGTCTTAATCCGAAGGAATCTCTGGCGCTCAACAACCTGTTGCGCGGCATCCGTGCCGAGGGGACGTCGCTGCTTCTCATCGAGCACGATATGTCTGTCGTCATGGAAATTTCGGATCACGTCGTGGTTCTGGAGTATGGCCAGAAGATCTCCGATGGCACGCCTGATCATGTGAAGAACGACCCGAAGGTCATCGCCGCCTATCTGGGTGTCGAGGATGATGAAGTGGAAGAAGTGATTGCAGAAGAACTCGGGGGAACGCTTTGATGTCCGGTGAACCCCTTCTCAAAGTCCAGAACGTTGAAACCTATTACGGTAACATTCGCGCATTGGCTGGCGTCGATGTCGAGGTTAACCGCGGCGAGATCGTCAGCCTGATCGGCGCGAACGGTGCGGGAAAATCGACCTTGATGATGACGATCTGCGGCAGCCCGCAGGCGCGCACCGGTTCGGTCATTTTCGATGGTGAAGACATCACCCAGGTGCCGACGCATCTGATTGCTCGCAGGCGTATCGCGCAGTCTCCAGAGGGTCGTCGTATTTTNCCACGCATGACCGTGCTGGAAAATCTTCAGATGGGCGCAAACCTCGATAACCTCAAATACTTCAAAGAGGACGTCGAAAAGATTTTCGTGATGTTCCCGCGCCTGAAGGAACGTCAGAGCCAGCGAGGCGGTACGCTTTCGGGCGGTGAGCAGCAGATGTTGTCCATTGGTCGTGCGCTCATGTCACGACCAAAGCTGCTGTTGCTGGACGAGCCGTCGCTCGGCCTCGCGCCTTTGATCGTCAAGGGCATCTTCGAGGCGATCAAGACGCTTAACAAGGAAGAAGGCCTGACCGTCTTTCTCGTGGAGCAGAACGCTTTTGCAGCCTTGAAGCTGTCCGACCGGGCCTATGTCATGGTCAACGGCAAGGTGACGATGAGCGGTTCCGGCAAGGAGCTTCTGGCAAATCCGGAAGTACGCGCCGCCTATCTCGAAGGCGGTCGTCACTGACGTCTCCTGCGCCTGCAACTGCGGGCGCAGATCATCGGCAAATACCCTCGGGCTTTGTCGATCACAGATAACAATAAAGCCTTCCGATAAACGGTGGGCGCTATACCAAAGGCATGCTCTGCGGCGAAAATGTTTCGGGGCACGGATGGGGAAAAAGATGCAAGGACTTTTTTNCGAAAGTGACATTGGTGTGCGTTATGTTTNGCGCGTGCTGGTCGTCCTTCTTGGGTTCTGGACGGCGTGGCGGGCTGGAAAGTCGGTTGCGGATGGATGGGGCGACTATCCAATGGTCGTCGTTTACGTGCTGCTTTTAGGCGTCGTGATGCGCTTCCTGCACTATTCGCTGTTTGCTGGACCCATGCTCAACGGGTTCTATTACCTGATCGATGTCGTTCTTCTGCTCGTTCTAGCAACGGTTGGTTTCCGCATGCGGCGCACCAGCCAGATGGTCGATAGGTACTATTGGCTGTATGAGCGGACTTCAGCGTTTTCTTATAAGAAGAAAGATTGACAGCGGCGTTTTNCTGAATTCAGAATGCCCGCAAGAGTGGAACAGCCTGAGCAGTTAAGGTGGGTGCTGATCAGGCAAGGATAACCAACCCAACCATGGAACTGGGAGTAATATAATGAAGAAGTCTCTTCTTTCCGCAGTTGCGCTGACCGCAATGGTCGCCTTCAGTGGATCTGCCTGGGCTGACATTCTCGTCGGCGTCGGCGGCCCTCTGACGGGCCCGAATGCGGCTTTTGGTGCACAGCTCCAGAAGGGTGCTGAGCAGGCTGCAGCAGACATCAATGCTGCTGGTGGCATCAACGGCGAACAGATCAAGATCGTGCTTGGCGACGACGTGTCCGATCCCAAGCAGGGCATTTCCGTAGCCAACAAATTCGTTGCTGATGGCGTCAAGTTCGTCGTCGGTCACTTCAACTCCGGCGTTTCCATTCCGGCGTCTGAAGTCTACGCAGAAAATGGCATCCTCGAAATCACGCCTGCTGCGACAAACCCGGTTTTCACCGAACGCGGTCTGTGGAACACCTTCCGTACCTGCGGACGTGATGACCAGCAGGGTGGTATTGCCGGCAAGTATCTGGCTGACAACTTCAAGGACGCCAAAGTCGCCATCATTCATGACAAGACGCCTTACGGTCAGGGTCTTGCCGATGAAACCAAGAAGGCAGCCAACGCAGCTGGCGTCAAAGAAGCCATCTACGAAGGCGTCAACGTTGGCGACAAGGACTTCTCGGCCCTCATCGCCAAGATGAAGGAAGCTGGCGTATCGGTTATCTACTGGGGTGGTCTCCACACCGAAGCCGGTCTCATCATCCGCCAGGCCGCAGACCAGGGTCTGAAGGCCAAGCTCGTTTCCGGTGACGGCATCGTCTCCAACGAACTGGCCTCCATCGCTGGCGACGCTGTTGAAGGTACGCTGAACACATTCGGCCCTGATCCAACCATCAACCCTGCCAACAAGGACCTGGTTGCCAAGTTCAAGGCCGCTGGCTTCAACCCAGAAGCTTACACGCTCTACTCCTACGCCGCTTTGCAGACGATTGCTGCTGCTGCCAAGGACGCCGGCTCGCTTGATCCGGAAGCCGTTGCTGCTGCCATGAAGAAGGGCAAGTTCGCAACAGTTCTCGGCGAACTCTCGTTCGACGAAANGGGTGACCCGAAGCTTCCAGGCTACGTCATGTACGAGTGGAAGAAGGGCCCGGATGGCAAGTACAGCTACTTCCAGCAGGGCATGTAAGTCTTAAGCCACATTTCATCAGAAGCCCGGCAGCGATGCCGGGCTTTTTCGTTTCCAGACGGCATCTGCGGTGATTGCCACAATGGAGACAACAAGGCTGGCGATAACATCTTCATCTGGATATTGCAATTAGGGATAGCAATGAAGACGCGGCGTATTGTAACTGGCTCTGGCATCGTTGCCGTTCTTCTGCTGGCGATCGTGTCGCTCCATCTGTATAGCAACGCTCGTACGACGCAATTGTTCGGCGACATCGTCGCGCGCGTCGAAACGAACAGGCCCGTCGTTGCCCTGACTTTCGACGATGGTCCATCGGTGCGGTTCACGACGGACGTTCTGACGATCCTCAAGGAACGCGACGTGAAAGCGACGTTTTTTCTGATCGGCAAAGAGATGGCTGAAAATCTGCCGCAGGCGCGGCTGATCGCTTATGCGGGCCATGAGATCGGCAACCACTCCTATACCCATTCCAACATGGCGTGGATGGGTCCAGGCAGCGTAAAAGACGAGATAGAGCGGACGGATGCCGCCATACGCAGCGCTGGATATCGTGGTGAAATCCTCTTCCGCCCGCCCTACGGCAAAAAGCTCCTTACATTGCCATGGTATCTTTCGCAGCATGATCGCAAGACAATCATGTGGGACGTGGAGCCAGAATCCTATCCAGAGGTTGCCGGGAATGCCGATGCCATGACGCAATATGTGGTCGATAACGCAAAAGACGGCTCCATCATTCTTCTGCATGTGATGTATCGAAGCCGGGATGTTTCCCGTCAGGCCTTGCCGCATATCATCGATGGTTTGCGGCAACGGGGTTTCGGCTTCGTAACTGCCTCGGAGTTGCTAAAAGATCGCCAGCCCTAAGTGCGTATCAGGTGGAACCTGCTATCGTCTGTAGAATGGTGTCGGCCCGTTCGCTGGTGCTGGATTTCGCGAGAATGATGGTCTCGTAACCGAGCGCGCGGTAGTCGCGCAGCAGACGTTCATATTCCGCGTCTGCTACGGTGAGATCATGTTTGCGTTCATTGTCGGTCACGTAGATTTCGGGCCACGGTGGCGTCATGAACACCAGCGGATTGTAACGGTGTTCGGTCTTCAATTGATACAGCAAGCCGTCGCCGCTTGCATGGTGAAGGGCAGAGGCGGCATCAATCAGGCTTCGGTCGAAAAACACCCAGTCGCGTTCAGGTGCTTGCGCACGATCCTTCAGCGATACCGAGACAGCCAGACGGGCAAAGGCTTCCATATCGATCCATGGAAGGGCAGTGCCTCTTGCGCTCATTTCAGCGGCGACGATCCGGCGGCCCGGTTCTTCGATAGTGGCGTAACCGCGTCGTGCCAGTTCCGCCAGCAACGTGGACTTGCCGCCGCCTGAACAGCCGGAAATGACGACAAGATTATCTGACTTTTTTCTCATGTTATCTCTTGGAAANCATAAAGTTTTNCGGTGTCGATACATTACACCGTATTAATGTTCAGAACGGGAACCGAAAGCGCGATGCAACGTTTCACTGCACTATCAATGAGGTCTTAAAATGAAAACCCTTCTCATCTCGTCCTTGATCGCTGTTTCCTCCGTCTTCACCTTTGCTGCACCGTCCTTTGCGCAGGGCGTAACGGTCACAACAACAGAACGCGTTATCCGCCAGCCGGTGCGCGAAGAATACCGTCCTCGCCATCACCGTGCACCACGCGATTGCTTCGTCAAGAAGGTTCGCACCCAGCATCACGGCCGGGTTGTTATCAAAAAGACGCGCGTTTGCCGTTAATTGGTCTAAGGCGATAGTTCGAAAAACGGGCGCATCATCCGCGCCCGTTTTTNATGTGTCGTGAAGAATATGGGCGGCTTTCACAGCTGCTGACGCACGGTTCTCAACGCCGAGTTTGACGTAGATCTGTTCGAGATGCTTGTTTACCGTGCGGGCGGAGAGGCCGAGAATTTCGGCAATGTCGCGGTTGGCCTTGCCCTTTGCGATCCAGAGCAGAACCTCGGATTCCCGCATCGTCAGCGCGAAATGCTGTCGCAGCAGCACATCAGCAGGTTTATCGTTTGCCGCTGTGAGACGGAACAGGTGTTCGTCCGGTCCCATTGCTCCGAGAAATGTCAGTTGCAGCGTTGCGCGCTCGGTTTGCTGAATGATGAGCGGTGCGTCTCGAAGCCCGTCATTTTCCCGATTTNCAAGCCATTGAGCGACATGGGCGGACACGATATCCAGACCATCGTCGCTGCCAGTTGCAGCGTTGACCAGCCGTGTGGCTTGTGGCGTCGACCAGTGGATCGAGCCATTGCTGCGAACCGCCAGAAGATGGCGCCCAGCGGCATCGAGTGCGACACGTGCGCTTTGCGCAGAGCGGGCATTGGCGAGGTGAACACGAATGCGCGCCCGCAATTCGTCGATGTTGATCGGCTTGGTCAGATAGTCCACCCCGCCGGATTCCAATGCGCGCACGACATGCTCGGTCTCGGTAAGACCCGTCATGAAAATAACCGGCACCTGCGTCAAGGCGGCGTTGGACTTGAGGCGCGCGCAGGTTTCAAATCCATCCATCGCAGGCATGACAGCATCGAGCAGAATGATGTCTGGTGTGATGCGGTCAGCGATGTTGAGTGCTGCTTGACCTGAGGTGGCGATCAGTACCGAAAAGCCTGACTGTTCCAAAGCGTCGGTTAGAAATCCCAGTGTATCAGGGCTGTCATCCACCAGCAGCACGATATCTCTGGGGTGCGCCGTCATCTGCACGCTCATGGCTGACGCTCCTGTGTCATGTCGTCACCTTCGAAGCTGGAGAGAAATGCGGCGTAGCCCGCCATATCGAAGACCTGGACGTAGGTGTTCAATTTATCGGTGAAAGGTTGGTTGTCGGCATCACGTGCAAGGTCGGCAAGCTTGGCTTCTATGCCGCGTATGTAACCGATCTCGCCCAGCTGCCGCAAATCCTGAATATGCGATTGTCCCGGCGTTTTTATCACGGCTTTGACGGGCTTTGGCGGGGGCGGNACGTCCGCTTCATAAATCCAGCTCAGGCCCAGATGCACCGCGAGTTTATCACAGAGCTGACGGATATCGACAGGCTTTGCAATCGTGTCAGTGTGGTTATCCTCACCAGCACCGGCAATGGAGCCATCGCCGATATTGGCCGAGAGCATGATGAGAGGTGCTGTCTGGCCCGCTTCGCGCAGTTTCGTGACGAGCTGCCAACCGCTCATGCCGGGCATGGAGATGTCGATAAGGAAGAGATCGGGTTTGACACCTTCGATGAGGGTAAGGCAATCCGGGCCGCTTTGCGCCGTCAGGACAACGAAATCGAGGGGCCCGAGAACTTCCCGCATCAGTTCGCGATGGTCCTCATTGTCATCGACCACAACGATGGTGCGACGTGGGCCGGAATAGGAGACGATGGTTTTTNCCGGGGCAGGGGCGGTGCTGGGACGATGAACGGCCGAGAGCATCAACCGCACCTTGAAGGTAGAGCCTTTGTCCTTTTGGCTGACGACGGAAATTTCGCCGCCCAGCGTGTTGGTCAAAAGCTGGGTGATGGTGAGTCCAAGGCCAAGGCCCGGCATGGGGCGAATGCTTTCGGCTTCACCGCGCTGGAAGGGCTCATAAATGCGGCTTAAATCCTTCTCGGCAATGCCGCGTCCGGTATCCGAAATGGTGAAGGTGGCGACCTCGCTGCGATAGGTGACATCGAAATTGACCGTGCCTGCATCGGTGAACTTGATGGCGTTGGAGAGAAGATTGACGAGGATCTGGCGCAGGCGTTTTTCGTCTGTACGCACATATTGCGGCAATGCGCGGGTGCGCTGATGGAGCAACTCCAACCCTTTTGCCTGCGCCTGTGGGCGGAATAGATCGATGATCTGGTCGAGGAAATCCTGAATGTTGATTTCATTGGAATAGACCTGCAGACGGCCTGCTTCGATCTTTGAAATATCCAGCAGGCCATCGATCAGTCCCGAGAGATGATCTGCGGAGCGACGGATGACCTTTATGGCGGACTGGCGCGGTTGCGGGATCGTTTCGTCACGCTCGAGGATTTGTGCGTAGCCGAGAACGGCGTTGAGCGGCGTGCGCAATTCATGACTAAGGCCAACCACATAACGGCTTTTTGCGCGGTTGGCAGCTTCAGCCGTGTCCTTGGCGTTCTGAAGTGCCGCATCCGTTTTCTTATGTGCAGCAATTTCCTTCAGTAAAAGCGTGTTCTGCCGCGAGGATTCTTCTTCCGCCACCACGCGGCTATCGTGGGCGAGAACGAGAAACCAGCAAACGATGCCCGCTATGACGGCAAAGACGAAGAAGACGGCGAGGATCGTGCGGTTGACCACATCGACAGTGGCGGGCGAGGCGGTGCCCACCTGATGCGCGATGAGCGCCAGCGTCGCGCCGAGGACCGCGATGGCAAGTGCTGCCGACATGGCGTATCGGCCTAATCGGCTTGAGAGACGGGAAACCAGATCATCCGGTAAGAACGTGCGTGCGACAGTGGCGACCTGATAGTTCAGCTTGGCTTTTGGCTTGCACATATCGTGGCAGCGGCTATCCAGCGAGCAGCAGAGCGAACAGATGGGCGCGGCGTAGGCCGGGCACCACGCCATGTCTTCCGGCTCGAAAGGATGTTCGCAGATGGAGCAGGTAATGCTGCTTTCCTGCTTCCACTTTTGTCGCGGCTTGCGGGCAAGGTAGAATTTGCCCTTGGTGCCCCAGGCGAGTAATGGCGAAACGGTGAAGGCGACGACGAGGGTGAGATAGGGTGCAAGCGATGCGGCGAGTGTCCCGAACAGTCCAAAGTGGGCGCTGAGAGCGATGGTCGCGGCCAGCGCCATGGTGCCGACGCCCACGGGGTTGATGTCGTAAAGATGCGCGCGCTTGAACTCGATGCCGGGTGGCGCAAGGCCGAGCGGCTTGTTGATGAAAAGGTCGGCGGAGATGGTGCAAAGCCATGCCATGGCGATGATGGAGAAGATGCCGAGCGTTTCTTCCAGCAGCCGGTAGATGCCGAGTTCCATCAACAGCAGCGCGATCAGCACGTTGAACACCAGCCAGACCACGCGACCCGGATGGCTGTGTGTGAGACGGGAAAAGAAGTTCGACCACGCCAAAGACCCGGCATAGGCGTTCATGACGTTGATTTNCAATTGCGAAACGACAACGAAAGCCACCATCAGCAACAGAGCGGCGTTTTCGTTTGGTATCATATAGCCAAAGGCGGTGAGGTACATCTGCGAGGGATCGGCAGCGCGATCCACCGGAACGCCGGAGCTGAAGGTCAGGACGACAAGAAAAGAACCCGCCAGCAGTTTCGGCACGCCGACCAGAACCCAACCAGCACCTGCCAGAAACACGGCAAACCGATGCCGCAGCTTCAGCTTGCCATCCGCAGGCAGGAAGCGCAGGAAATCCACCTGTTCACCAATCTGCGACATCAGTGCCAGAATCACGGCGGATGCGGCTCCGAACTCGATCAGGTTGAAATCAGCCGTTGTTCCAGGCGGGCCGGAAGCGTGGTGAATGCCTGCGAATGCGCGCCACACATCGAACTTTTCCCAGTCCAGAAATGCGATGAAGATGAAGGGCAGGACGTTGAGGATGATCCAGAAAGGCTGGGTAATGATCTGAAAGCGGCTGATGAGCCGCACGCCGTGAGTGACCAGCGGAATAACCATGATGGCCGAGATGATGTAGCCGATCCACAGGGGTATGCCGAGCGCCAGTTCCAGCGCGCCGGACATGATCGATGCCTCGATAGCAAACAGCATGAAGGTGAAGGCGGCGTAGATGAGCGAGGTGATGGTTGAGCCGATATAGCCAAAGCTCGCGCCGCGCGTCAGCAGGTCGATATCGACACCGTAGCGAATGGCATAACGGCTGATCGGCACGCCCACGGCCAGCATGACGGTGGCGGCGACGAGAATGGCGTAAAACGCGTTGGTCGTGCCGTAGGACAGAGTGATCGCGCCGCCGATGGCTTCCAGCGCCAGAAAGGAAATGGCGCCAATGGCGGTGTGCGAGATGCGGCTGGAGGAGAATTTCCGGGCGCTTTTGGCAGTAAAGCGCAGCGCGTAGTCTTCGAGCGTCTGGTTGGCGACCCAGCGATTATATTCGCGCCTGACGGGNATGATGCGTTGCCGTGCGGCCATGCCTAAAANCCAGCGCCTTTTTNGGGGTGATGCTCAATTGTGCACATTCGGGCTAACGGGTTTGGTTTGCAAGAGAATTACGGCTTCACCGGGCTCAAAGGCGCACTGACATGCCGCCATCCACTGTCAAGACGTGGCCGTTGACGAAGGAGGCCGCATCGCTGGCCAGAAAGAGAGCCGCTCCGGCGATTTCATCCGGTTTTCCCCAGCGTTCCAAAGGCACGCGGAGCTTGGCGAAAGCCATCATATCCGGGTCCTCCGCGAGCGCGGCATTGGTTTCTGTCGCGAACATACCGGGTGCGATGGCATTGCTTGTGATGCCGCGCGCGCCATACTCCACAGCGATGCTGCGCATCAATCCGGTCAGACCCTGCTTGGCGACGGGGTAGATCGCGTCACCCGGCTTTACCACATGACCTAGGATGGAGGTGATGGTGATGATGCGCCCGTAGCCGTTTGCGTTCATGGCTTCGGCTGCATCCCGTGACAGGCAGATGGAAGAGGTGAGGTCGGTGCGGATGAGGTCCAGCACGTCATCGTCTTGGAAGTCACAGAGCGGACGTCGGTCTCGTGCGCCAACATTGTTGACGAGAATATCGAGGTGCCCGGCCTCTTTCATGACTCGGTGAACGAGGTTGCTGCCAGCGGCGGTGTCAGTGATATCGAAGGCAGCATAGTCCGCTTTGCCGCCGGCTTCACGAAGGCTGTTGGCCGATTTTTCCAGCGTTTCGGCATTGCGCCCGGTCAGCCAGACATGGGCTCCCGCCTCGGTAAAGGCCTTGGCAATTTCAAAGCCGAGGCCGCGCCCGCTGCCGGTGATGATGGCCGTGCGGTTTNCCAGCGAAANTTTTTGGAGAATGCCCATCGCTCACCGTCCCGATTTATTGGTTACGTCAACGCGGAGAATAGGCCGCGTACGAGGGAGGGAAAGGTCAACCCAGCGAGCAGCCGTTCGCAATTGCAAACTCTGGACACAAAAATGGCGTCACCGGAACGAGCGACGCCATCTTCTGATTTATCAGGCAGCAGCAGACTTTGCGAGCGGCACTTCAGCAATCGTCTGGAGGACGACGGAAGCGATCTGGTATGGGCAACCCTGGCTGTTCGGACGACGGTCTTCGAGGTAGCCCTTGTAGCCGTTGTTGACGAAGGAGTGCGGAACGCGGATCGACGCACCACGGTCAGCGATGCCGTAGGAGAACTTGTTCCAAGGCGCTGTTTCGTGCTTGCCGGTCAGGCGCAGATGGTTGTCCGGGCCGTAAACGTCGATGTGCTCTTTCCAGTTCTTTTCGAAAGCAGCCATGAGCGCTTCGAAATATTCCTTGCCGCCAACTTCACGCATGAACTTGGTGGAGAAGTTGCAGTGCATGCCGGAACCGTTCCAATCGGTATCGCCGAGCGGCTTGCAATGGAATTCGACGTCGATGCCGTATTTTTCGCAAAGGCGAAGAAGCAGGTAACGAGCGATCCAGATCTGGTCGGCAGCGCTCTTGGAGCCCTTGCCGAAAACCTGGAATTCCCACTGACCCTTGGCCACTTCGGCGTTGATGCCTTCGTGGTTGATGCCGGCTTCGAGGCAGAGATCGAGATGCTCTTCAACGATTTCACGAGCGATGGAGCCGACGTTCTTGTAGCCGACGCCTGTGTAGTATGGACCCTGTGGAGCCGGGTAACCCTGCTCAGGGAAGCCGAGCGGACGACCGTCTTCGTAGAAGAAGTATTCCTGCTCGAAGCCGAACCAAGCGCCTTCGTCGTCAAGGATGGTTGCGCGGCTGTTGGATGCGTGTGGCGTAACGCCGTCCGGCATCATGACTTCGCACATGACCAACGCGCCGTTTGTGCGGGCTGGGTCTGGATAGATGGCGACGGGCTTCAGCACGCAATCCGAGCTATGGCCTTCGGCCTGCATCGTGGAGGAGCCATCGAAGCCCCAGAGCGGAAGCTGCTCGAGTGTCGGGAATTCGTCGAATTCCTTGATCTGCGTCTTGCCGCGCAGGTTTGCTACCGGCTTGTAACCATCCAGCCAGATGTACTCGAGTTTGAACTTAGTCATTACGAACCTCTCATAGGTTAAGATGCGAAGCCTTGATATCCTTCTGCGAGTAAAACCGTTTTCTCAACCGTTCCCGCTTTCAAGTGCTGTTCTTACAGAAGCATGCGCCGTGCCAGTTTCGCTATTGAGATAAGATCGTCTTCATTTTTTNGCAGTAAAGTGATTCTCAAGAGTCAAAAATCAGCGAAAAGCCAAATGTCACAAATTGGAAAAGCGTGCAATTTCCGATGCTTTNGCAGGGGCAGGCGCTATTTTTGGTCAAAANTGATGCCGTTTTAGCGTGTGAGCTCAATTTTCCCGCAAAAACTTCGCGATTTGAGTCGATATCTGCATAAAGACTGTTCTTTAGATCAAACTGATGATGCGCCGCCTAATTTTTAGGCTTATTGATATTTTTTNAATCAGATGGGGTGCTTTTCAGCTTTTTTGAGAGTATATTCCAAGTGAAGCAACAATGCCGGGTATTCAACGAAAGAGTGAATGTCATGAGAAGCGAACCACATATGGAGAGCGCCACAATCTACCAGTTTCCCGTTGGCGGCCGTTCAGGCTTTAAGGGACTGCGTAACGATGCTATTTTGAACGGTCCTTCGGTCACAGCACCGAAGACCCATATCGACTTCGATAGCTGGTATCATCAGGAAGCGATCCTGGAAANTTCTGACACCGACAAGCCGCACAACTGAACGCTTGATCTCCAGCATGTCTCGGCGCAATCAGATGAGCGCCGGGAGGAATGGGCGAGCGTTCCGGTTTCGCCACCCCACCTACGTCAATTGACGTATACGGTTTTGCAGATGCGAGACCGATAGTCCCCTCCAGCAGCGGTAAAATAATCGCTGAGCCCAAAGAGGCTGAACAGGAGAGGGGTCCTTCCGATGACTTTCAAAACAACACGCATGGGCAAGAAGATGCTGACCGGCGCTTTGCTCGGTGCCATTTTATCCACCACCGCGTTCCATGGTGCTTTTGCCGCTGACGACACCATCAAGATCGGTGTTCTGCATTCGCTGTCCGGCACGATGGCAATTTCCGAAACGACGCTCAAAGACGCGATGTTGATGCTCATCGATGAGCAGAACAAGAAGGGTGGCGTTCTCGGTAAGAAGCTTGAAGCCGTCGTCGTTGATCCTGCATCCGACTGGCCGCTCTTTGCTGAAAAAGCTCGTCAGTTGATTAGCCAAGACAAGGTCGCCGCCGTCTTCGGTTGCTGGACGTCGTCTTCGCGCAAATCCGTTCTGCCAGTTTTCGAAGAGTTGAACTCGATCCTCTTCTATCCCGTGCAGTATGAAGGCGAGGAATCCTCCCGCAATATTTTCTACACCGGTGCTGCTCCTAACCAGCAGGCGATTCCAGCGGTCGATTATCTTGCCAGCACAGAAGGTGTCGAGCGCTGGGTTCTGGCGGGTACGGACTATGTCTACCCACAGACGACCAACAAAATCCTCAAGGCCTATCTGGAATCCAAGGGCGTGAAGCCTGAAGACATCATGGTCAACTATACGCCATTCGGTCATTCCGATTGGCAGACCATCGTCTCCGACATCAAGAAATTCGGCTCTGCCGGCAAAAAGACCGCCGTTGTTTCCACCATCAATGGTGATGCCAACGTGCCTTTCTACAAGGAACTGGCAAACCAGGGCGTGAAGGCCGAAGACATTCCAGTGGTCGCCTTTTCTGTTGGTGAAGAAGAACTCGCCGGTCTCGATACCGGCCCGCTGGTTGGCCACCT
This sequence comes from Agrobacterium bohemicum, assembly GCF_002896715.1. Lineage (GTDB taxonomy): Bacteria > Pseudomonadota > Alphaproteobacteria > Rhizobiales > Rhizobiaceae > Agrobacterium > Agrobacterium bohemicum. Next base: position 470,366 of record NZ_PGEL01000028.1, on the reverse strand, counting down.
TGCAGCCTGGAATTATTTNCAGTCCGTCGATAGCCCTGTGAATGCCGAGTTCATCAAGGAATGGCATGCCTTTACCAAGAACGACAAGCGCGTGACCAATGACCCGATGGAAGCCGCCTATATCGGCTTCAACGCATGGGTGAAGGCTGTAGAGGCTGCGGGCACGACTGAGACCGACAAGGTTCTGGACTCGATCATCGGTGTCTCGGTTCCGAACCTCTCCGGCGGCTACGCCACTGTCATGCCGAACCACCACATCACCAAGCCAGTGCTGATCGGTGAAATCCAGTCGGACGGCCAGTTCGAAATCGTTCAGCAGACCGCGCAGGTCGTGGGTGATGAGTGGTCGGACTACCTGCCGGACAGCAAGGACCTGATCTCCGATTGGCGCAAGCCGATGTCGTGCGGCAACTTCAATGTCGCTACGGGCAAGTGCGGCGGTAAGGGGATGTAATATTGAGGAGGTTTGAGGCGCATCGATAAGGAGCGCCTCTTCCCACTCCAACGTCATCATCCTCGGGCTTGACCTGAGGATCTGCTTCCGCTGCTCCGCGCTCGTTGTCAACGTGGTTAGATCCTCGGGTCAAGCCCGAGGATGACGTCGAGAGAGTGGATCTCCCGGCAGGGCAGAGGGGGNTGAGCCACACCCACGACGCTCAAACACCCACACTGAAGCACCGTAAATTGAGGAGCTGACATGACGATCCGATTTCTTCTTCGAGCCATGTTTCTATGGCTGACGCTTGGGATCGCCGCTCCATCCTTCGCCCAACAAAGCGATCCCAAAGCGCTGATAGATGCGCTGGGTACCGCCGACTTCAAGCAGGCTGAAACGCTGACCGGACAGATTGCCGCAACCGGAGACCCGCGTGTGGTGCCCGCTCTGGAAGCCTATGCCGAGGGTGATCTCTACGTCCGCAAGGCCGACAATCTGGTTTNCATGGCCAAAGTCGCTGGGGCCAATTTCACGCTGATCGATCCTTTGACGGGGGTCAGTGCTGGCGAGGTGCCAAAGGCTGCCGTGACCAAGATCAGGGTCAACAATAATCTTCGCCGTGTCATTCGCGCAGCCCTTGGTGGCTTGACGCTGCTCAGCCCCGACAAATCCGTTCGTCTTTCTGCCGCCGACGCCGTTTTGAAAGCGCCGAGCGCTGAAANCCTGCAATTGCTGGAAGCGGCTCTTGCCAAGGAAATGGATGCCCAGGTGCGTACTCGCATGGAAGAAGCGCGCGCCGTTTCGCTGCTGGCCTCTGATCGCTCCATTGAGGAAAAGCGCGCTGCCATCGAGACCATCAGGAGTTTGGGTGGACGCGGTGCAATCAGCATCCTGATGGCTGCTGCGCCTGTTACCGACGCCAGCCTGAAACCCGATGTCGATGCCGCGATTTCCCATATCGAAAGCACGCTTGCGCTCTGGGACGCTGGACAGAACATCTGGTACGGCCTGTCGCTTGGTTCCGTTCTACTACTTGCGGCCATTGGCCTTGCCATTACTTTTGGCGTGATGGGCATCATCAACATGGCGCATGGCGAGATGGTGATGATCGGTGCTTACTCCACCTTCATGGTGCAGGAGGTGATCCGCAGCAATTACCCTAGTATGTTCGACTGGTCGCTGACAATTGCGCTGCCTGTGGCGTTTCTGGTTACGGGTGCTGTGGGCCTCGTGATGGAACGTGGCGTCATCCGCTTTCTCTATGGCCGCCCGCTGGAAACCCTGCTGGCGACATGGGGTATCTCTCTTATCTTGCAGCAGGGGGTGCGCTCCATATTCGGGCCAACGAACCGCGAGGTGGGCAATCCCAGCTGGATGTCCGGCTCCTTCAGTGTCGGTTATCTCAACTTCACCTGGAACCGCGTCTGGATCGTCTGCTTCTCGCTATCGGTGTTTTTCGCCCTGCTTCTGCTTTTGAAGCGCTCCGCATTCGGTCTGCAAATGCGTGCCGTGACGCAGAACCGGCGCATGGCATCGTCCATGGGTATTCGCACACCGTGGGTCGATGCTTTCACCTTTGCGCTCGGCTCCGGCGTCGCCGGGCTGGCTGGTGTTGCGCTCTCACAGATCGACAACGTTTCGCCCAATCTTGGCCAGTCCTACATCATCGATAGCTTCATGGTGGTGGTGTTCGGCGGCGTCGGTAATCTCTGGGGCACGTTTGTCGGGGCGCTGACGCTCGGCGTACTCAACAAATTCCTTGAGCCGACGGTCGGTGCGGTTCTCGGCAAGATTCTCGTCCTCGTCCTCATCATCCTGTTCATCCAGAAGCGGCCCCGTGGTCTCTTCGCACTTAAGGGAAGGGCGATCGAAGCATGATTACCGGCTTTCTCCTTCGCGCGCTCGACCGCCGCATCTCCATTGCCATCGGCATCATTCTGGCCATTGCGCTGCTGGTGCCCGCTTCCAATCTGCTCTTGCCCGCAGACAGTGCGTTTCGCATTCCGACCTACATCATGTCGATGCTGGGCAAGTATCTGTCCTATGCCATTCTGGCACTGGCGCTCGATCTGGTGTGGGGATATTGCGGCATTCTCTCGCTCGGTCATGGCGCGTTCTTTGCGCTCGGCGGTTATGCCATGGGCATGTATCTGATGCGGCAGATCGGCACGCGCGGCACCTATGGTCACCCCATTCTGCCTGATTTCATGGTCTTCCTGAACTGGAAGGAACTTCCGTGGTTCTGGCATGGCTTCGACATGTTCTGGTTTGCCATGCTGATGGTGCTGGTGGTACCGGGTTTGCTGGCCTTCGTGTTCGGCTGGCTCGCCTTCCGCTCTCGAGTCAATGGCGTCTATCTCTCGATCATCACCCAGGCGATGACCTATGCGCTGCTGCTGGCCTTTTTCCGCAACGACATGGGTTTCGGCGGCAATAACGGCCTGACGGATTTCAAGGATATTCTCGGATTTTCCGTGCAGGCGGATGGTACGCGTGCGGTTCTGTTTGCCATGACGGCCATCATGCTGGCGCTGTGCCTGATGATCGCCTCCGGCATCGTCAATTCCAAATTCGGCAAGGTATTGGTGGGCGTTCGTGATGCCGAAAGCCGCGTGCGCTTCCTGGGTTTCCGGGTTGAGAACATCAAGCTCTTCACCTTTGTCGTCTCGGCCATGATGGCGGGTATTGCTGGAGCCTTGTTCGTGCCCCAGGTCGGCATCATCAATCCCGGCGAGTTCTCGCCAGCCAATTCCATTGAAGTCGTGGTCTGGACGGCAGTCGGCGGGCGCGGCACGCTGATCGGGCCGATCCTGGGTGCTGTCTTGGTCAATGGTGGCAAANGCTATTTCACCGGGGCATTCCCTGAATTCTGGCTGTTTGCGCTGGGTGGATTGTTCATCGCGGTCACGCTGTTTTTCCCCAAGGGCATTGTCGGTACTGTCCAGCACCATCTGGCAGGGCGGCGCGAGAAGCGGCAGGTGGCGTCCACTGAAGCTGCCAAGACGGCGCAACAGGCAGCGGAGTAACGGATATGAATACGGTCTCTGAAANCAGAACGAAAAGCCTGCTCTATCTGGATGGCGTGTCGGTCTCCTTCGATGGATTCAAGGCACTGAACTCGCTGTCCTTCGTGGTCGAGCCCGGCGAACTGCGGGCTATCATCGGGCCCAATGGGGCGGGCAAGACGACGATGATGGACATCATCACCGGCAAGACGCGCCCCAACAGTGGCACGGTGCTGTTTGAGGACAGCATCGATCTCACCAAAANGGACGAGGCCGATATCGCCCGGCTCGGCATTGGCCGGAAATTCCAGAAGCCGACTGTGTTCGAGAGCCACACCGTTTGGGATAATCTGGAGCTGGCGCTGAACCGCAAGCGCGGTGTCTTCGCCACGCTGTTCTACACGCTGACGAAAGACGACAAGGCGCGAATCGAAGAAATTCTTGCCACCGTCCGCCTTGGCCACCGTCGCGATTCTCTGGCGGCCAACCTTTCACATGGTCAAAAGCAGTGGCTGGAGATCGGCATGCTTCTGGCGCAGGAGCCGAAGCTGCTGCTGGTGGATGAACCCGTGGCGGGTATGACAGACGCGGAAACGGCAGAGACGGCCGTGCTGCTCAAGGAAATCGCCAAGACCAGATCCGTGGTGGTGGTCGAACACGACATGGGCTTCATTCGCGACCTCGGCGTGAAGGTCACGTGTCTGGCGGAGGGCTCGGTGCTGGCTGAAGGGTCGATCGATTTCGTGTCGAACGACCCGAAGGTCATCGAGAATTATTTGGGGCGATGATGGTGAGGTTCGCGCGCGTGACACGCCCCGCTGCCCTGCCGGGCATCTCCCCCTCAAGGGGGNAGATCGGCTCGGAGTTGACCTCGAATCTCTTTCGAACGTTGCAAATTTGGCAGCGTGCGAGCGGCATTTGGATCTCCCCCNTCGAGGGGGAGATGCCCGGCAGGGCAGAGGGGGGTGAGCCACACCCAAAAACCATAATGGGAGCGACATCATGCTAAGCGTCGACAACATCAATCTTCATTATGGCGCAGCGCAGGCTTTGCGTGGCATTTCGCTGAACGCGGAAATGGGCAAGATCACTTGTGTGCTTGGTCGCAACGGCGTGGGTAAAAGCTCATTGTTGCGCGCCGTCACAGGTCAGCACGCGACAAGTGGTGGAACGATCAGCTTCGGCGGCGAAAGTCTCAATGGTCTTGCGCCCTACCAGCGCGCCAAGCGTGGTGTCGGTTATGTGCCGCAGGGGCGAGAGATTTTTCCGCTTTTGACCGTGCAGGAAAATCTGCAATCGGGCTACGCGCCGCTGCCACGCAAAGAACGTTTTATTCCCGATGATATCTTCAGCCTGTTTCCCGTTTNAGAATCCATGCTCTCGCGTCGAGGTGGAGACCTTTCGGGCGGTCAACAGCAGCAACTTGCCATCGGTCGTGCGCTGGTGACGCGCCCGAAAGTCCTCGTTCTGGACGAACCGACCGAAGGCATTCAACCGTCGATCATCAAGGATATTGGCCGGGCGATCGAATATTTGCGGGATTCCACCGGCATGGCGATCTTGCTGGTCGAGCAGTATCTGGATTTTTGCCGAGAGCTTGCGGACTACGTCTATATCATGGACAGGGGCGAGATCGTTCACCAAGGCCTGGCTGAAACATTGGATACGCCAGAGGCAAGACGGCATCTGACGGTGTAAANTATGGCGCCTTTACGATCACGAAGAGATAAAATTCAAACAATATTGTGAATACTCATGCATCTTTGCATGGCATTCATGCGCAGTTTAAGCGTTTCCTTGAGTATAGAGTTGTGTTATTTCCACGCAAAATGCAGCGTACGAGACACAGTGGTTCAACATCCGTATGCCGCGCTCCGTCAAACCCTTACATTCCACGCATTTTCCGGCATAGTGTCGGGAGACTGTGCCAATAAAGGCGTGCTGATGATATCAATGACTGCTTCCAGCCGGTTTGTCCGTGCTGCCCGCCCGCTTCGCGTTTTCGTTGCGAGCTTTGCCATACTCACAGGCATGAGCGCCGCAGCATTAGCCTCAAGCTGCGGTCAGAATATGGAACCGGGCCGTCACGCGTTTTCGCTGACGTCTGAAGGTTCAAAACGCACCGGCGTCTATTTTGTTCCGTCTTCTTATGATGGACAGAAGAAATTGCCCGTCGTCTTTGATTTTCATGGAAGCAACAGCAACCCCAACGGACAGATTGATCGTAGCGGCTGGGACAAACTGGCCGAACGCCAGGGCGTTGTCGTGGTTGCACTTCAAGGCAGTCTTGATGGCGATCTTCCTGGTACCCATGCCTGGAACGTGCCGGGGGTGACCACGCGCAAGGGCGGGCTTGATGAGCCCGGCTTCATTCGCGATGCCATTACGATGGTAAAATCTAAATTCTGCGTCGATGAAGAGCGCTTCTTTGGCTCTGGATATTCCGGCGGCGGACGCATGCTGTCGCAGTTCATCTGCAGTGGTAATCGGGATTTCACAGCAGCCGGCTTCGTTGCTTCGTTGCGCGCAGGCTCTCCCGTTGAAAACTCTGGCAAGTGGGTGCCGGATACTGCGAGTTGCGCACCCGCAAAGCCAATGTCGATCATCGCTTTCGCAGGCTTGAAGGATCCGGCCAACCCCTATCAAGGCGGCGGCAAGGCCTACTGGCAGTATAGCGGCGAAACGGCCTTGAAGCGCTGGGCCGAGATGGATGGCTGCAAGGGTGGCGCGAAGAGCAAGGCAACCGACAGTTTCACCTTCAACTCCTACGATGTTTGCAAGAGCGGTGCGCGTATCCACTCATACGTCATCGATGCCTGGGACCACGCATGGCCACGCGCCACGATGAAGACAGAGGTCATCGCCTCTGCCGCAGCCGTCATGCGCAAGCCGACGAGTGATGTCGCCGGCAAGGTGCAGCCAGCCGTTGATCGTAAAATCTCCACAGGTGATACGGCTCGACAGATTGATGCAGCCGAAAGAATGTGGGACTTCTTCCAGAATACGGAAGGGCAGATGGTTGTCGATGCAACGTCAAAGGCAGATTGCTCTGTGAAAGCGGTTTCCGCATCCGCGAATGCATCGGAGACGACGTGCAGCCAGACCAGCAAAGTATTGAGCAACCCCGTCCGCAACGTGCCCGTGGCCGAGGACGCATTGTAACAAAAGCCCTGAACGGGCGCAGCCGTCTGGACCAGTTGTTTCAGGAAGGCTGTGCCAAAATCAGGCTACCCGATACATTCTCCAATGAAATGGAAGCGATCCTCATCAATTCCTCCGGTGGCTTGACCGGCGGTGATGAATTGGAGTGGCAGGCCGTCGCGGGTGCTGGCACATCGCTCGTGGTTACCACGCAGGCCTGTGAAAAAGTCTATAAGGCAGGCGCTGGCACAGCAGCCGTTACTGCCCGCATCACAGTTGGCCCCGGCGCTAAACTGCATTGGCTACCCCAGGAAACCATTCTGTTCGACCGTGCCTCGCTAACCCGCAGGCTGGAAGTCGATATCGATGCTTCCGCCGAGTTCATTGCCGTCGAAGCCATTCTCCTCGGACGTCAGGCCATGGGGGAAGCGATGAAAGAGGGCCTGCTACGCGACCGATGGCGCATTCGCCACGGCGGCAAGCTCATCCATGCCGAAGAGCTTCGTCTTGATGGGAACATCGGCGAACTGACGAAGACGGCCTCTGTTCTCTCCGGTCAGGTGGCGTTCGCTACCCTGTTCTATATCGGTCCTCTCGGGGAGGCGCTCCTTCCAAAAATCCGCGATATACTGGGTTCTTCCGGCGGTGCCAGTGAATGGCAGGGAAAGCTCGTGGTTAGAGTTTCTGCGCCAGATGGCTTCACATTGAGAAAAATGCTGTTTCCGATCATTTCGCTCTTGCGAAATGGCGCGCCAGTGCCGAAAGTCTGGAATCTCTGATGCGCGAATTGAATAAGAGTTCGAGCGTCCTTTATGCGTTATAAAGAACGCATGGCGCTCTAGAAACGGGACGACGATGAACCTCACCCCCNGAGAAAAAGACAAGCTTCTGATTTCCATGGCCGCAATGGTGGCCCGTCGCCGTCTGGAGCGCGGTGTCAAGTTGAATTACCCCGAAGCGATTGCCCTGATTNCCGATTTCGTCGTGGAAGGTGCGCGCGATGGCCGTGCCGTATCGGAGTTGATGGAGGCTGGCGCGCATGTCATCACCCGTGATCAGGTCATGGAGGGCATCGCCGAGATGATCCATGACGTGCAGGTTGAAGCGACGTTTCCCGATGGCACCAAGCTGGTGACTGTCCACGAACCCATTCGCTGAGGAGCGGTACCATGGCGCTAGACCTTCGCCCAAACTGCGAATGCTGTGACAGAGACCTGCCGCCCGATAGCCTCGATGCAATGATGTGCTCGTTTGAATGCACCTATTGCCGTGACTGCGCCACATCCGTGCTGAACGGCACATGCCCCAATTGCAGTGGCGAACTGGTGCGGCGTCCGGTGCGTCCAGCGTCAAAACTGGTCAATAATCCGGCGTCGACAAAACGTGTCTTGAAAGCAGAAGGCTGCGCACCGGTCAAAGCGGCGTGACGATAAAGGAAAAANTCATGATTCCAGGTGAAGTCATTGCGGCAGAGGGTGAGATCGAGCTAAATGCGGGTCAGCCCACCATAACGATCGAAGTTGCCAATACTGGCGACAGGCCGGTTCAGGTCGGCAGCCATTACCACTTTGCGGAAACCAATGCCGCTCTGGATTTCCAGCGTGACAAGGCGCACGGTATGCGCCTGGATATTCCCGCCGGAACCGCAGTTCGGTTTGAGCCCGGCCAGAAGCGCGAAGTGACGTTGGTTCCGCTTTCCGGCAAGCGGGAAGTCTACGGTTTTCGCAAACTCGTCATGGGGAGGCTGTGACAATGGCTACAGAACATTATCATGGAAGCTGCCAGTGCGGTGCGGTGAGCTTTGAAGTCGATGCCGACCTGGACAAGACGGTGACGTGCAATTGTTCTCGCTGCAAACGTCTTGGCTCTGTGCTGACCTTCGCGCCAAAGGATAAATTCACGCTGCTTTCCGGTGAAGATCACCTGAAAGAATATCTCTTCAACAAAAAGCAAATTCACCACCTCTTCTGCGGCGATTGCGGCATCGAAAGCTTTGCTTACGCCACAGCGCCTGACGGCAGTGACGTCGTCGCGGTCAATGCCAATTGTCTCGATGGCGTTGAATCCCGCGCGCTGAAATCGCATGCCTATGACGGTGCGTCCGTATGACCTCTGGTATCAGGACGTTCCGCTTCTCATGTGGCCTTGCGTTGCTTTGCTGGGCGTTGTCGTCTTCCACATTCGTTGATGATGCCCGCGCCCAGGACACGCCGAATTGTGCCGAACCGACGACACAGAGCGATATGAACAGCTGCGCGGCTCTCGATTATGAGAAGGCTGACAAGGATCTGAACAAGGCCTATCAGCAGGTTCGCAAAAAGATGGGCGATTGGGACAAGAGTGCTGATGATGACAGCAAAGGTGCGGTCGAAGCACTCGTTGCTGCCCAGCGCGCCTGGGTAGAGTTTCGTGATGCGAACTGCGAAGCGTCCGGTTTTCAAGCCCGCGGCGGATCGATGGAGCCGATGCTCGTTTCCTCCTGCCTTGCCGATATGAGCACCAAGCGCGCCGAAGAACTACGCGAGCTTTCGGAAGGTTTCTGATGGTGGTGAGTGTCGCCCATCTGTCGATATCAGAAGCCAATGGCCGCCCTGCCGGCATCTTTAGTCTATCGCTTTTCTCCGCTTCCCAAGGAGCCTGATTTCCATGCCTTACAAGATCTCCCGCGCTTCCTATGCCAGCATGTTCGGCCCAACAGTCGGCGACAAGGTTCGTCTGGCCGATACTGAACTCTTCATCGAGATCGAGAAGGATTTCACCATCTACGGTGAAGAGGTTAAGTTTGGCGGCGGCAAGGTCATTCGTGATGGCATGGGGCAAAGTCAGGCAACGCGGGCTGAGGGTGCCGTCGATACCGTCATCACCAACGTGGTGATCATCGATCATAGCGGTGTTTACAAAGCGGATGTGGGCTTGAAGGACGGGCGCATTTTTGCCATCGGCAAAGCGGGCAATCCCGATACGCAGCCGGGCGTGACCATCATCGTCGGCCCATCGACGGAGGCGATTGCCGGTGAGGGCAAAATCCTGACCGCTGGCGGCATGGATGCGCATATTCACTTCATCTGCCCGCAGCAGATCGAGGAAGCGCTGATGAGCGGCGTCACCACCATGCTGGGCGGCGGCTCCGGCCCCGCGCATGGAACGCTGGCGACCACTTGCACGGGCGCGTGGCATATCGAGCGCATGATCGAAAGTTTCGATGCGTTTCCAATGAACCTTGCTCTTGCTGGCAAGGGCAACGCCTCGCTACCGGCACCGCTTGAAGAGATGATTCTCGCAGGTGCCTCGTCGCTGAAACTGCACGAGGATTGGGGCACGACGCCCGCTGCCATCGACAACTGCCTGACTGTTGCGGATCAATTCGATGTGCAGGTGATGATCCACACTGATACGCTGAATGAAAGTGGCTTCGTGGAAGACACAGTCGCGGCCATCAACGGACGCACCATTCACGCCTTCCATACAGAAGGGGCGGGCGGCGGGCATGCGCCTGACATCATCAAGATATGCGGCAATCCCAACGTTATTCCGTCTTCCACAAACCCGACTCGCCCCTACACCATCAATACGCTGGCAGAACATCTGGACATGCTGATGGTGTGCCATCACCTCTCGCCATCCATTCCTGAAGACATTGCCTTTGCGGAGAGCCGCATTCGCAAGGAAACCATCGCTGCCGAAGACATTCTTCACGATTTGGGCGCGTTTTCGATCATTNCATCTGACAGTCAAGCCATGGGACGTGTCGGCGAAGTGGCGATCCGCACCTGGCAGACGGCGGACAAAATGAAGCGCCAGCGTGGCCGCCTGAAAGAAGAGACGGGCGAGAACGACAATTTCCGTGTTCGCCGCTACATCGCCAAATACACCATCAATCCCGCTATCGCCCATGGCATCAGCCATGAGATCGGCTCCGTCGAAGTCGGAAAACGCGCCGATCTCGTGCTTTGGAACCCGGCATTTTTCGGTGTGAAGCCGGAAATGGTGCTGTTGGGCGGCTCTATTGCCGCAGCGCCTATGGGCGACCCGAATGCGTCGATCCCCACCCCGCAGCCGATGCATTACCGGCCGATGTTTGCCGCGCATGGCAAGCTGCTGACCAATTCTTCCGTGACTTTCGTCTCCCAGGCGTCGCTGGACGGCGGAATTGTGCAGCGCCTGGGTGTTGCAAAGAAACTGCTGGCGGTGCGCAATGTGCGCGGTGGTATTTCCAAGGCTTCCATGATCCACAACTCCCTGACGCCGCATATCGAAGTCGATCCCGAGACATATGAAGTGCGCGCAGATGGTGAGCTTCTGACGTGCGAACCGGCCACGGTTCTGCCGATGGCGCAGCGATACTTCCTGTTCTAGTGATCATCTGACGCGCAAGCATTTCCTCTTGTGCATGACTGCCCTGCGGTGCCAAGTTTTTGCTGCACTGCAAACATTTTTGCGGTATCGCAACAAGGTCAGTTCTAGAGGTGAATTGTTCCCAAGGCTTTTCACACGACACACTCGCACAGGAGAAANTCATGCTCGGTAAAAAAGTGCCTGCCGTCACCTTTCGCACGCGTGTTCGCGATGAGGCCGTTGGCGGCCCAAACCCTTACCGTTGGCAGGATTTGACATCCGACGATTACTTCAAGGGCAAGAAGGTCGTTCTGTTTTCTCTACCCGGCGCTTTCACGCCAACATGCTCTACTTACCAACTTCCGGATTTCGAAAAGCTGACGCCGGAGTTTCGCGCGTTGGGTATTGATGAAATCTACTGCCTGTCGGTCAATGACGCCTTCGTCATGAACGCATGGGCTAAAGGCCAGAACCTTGAAAACGTCAAGGTCATCCCTGATGGCTCAGGCGAATTCACGCGCAAGATGGGAATGCTGGTCGCCAAGGATAATCTAGGCTTCGGCATGCGCTCCTGGCGTTACGCCGCCATCGTCAACGATGGCGTAGTCGAGCAATGGTTCGAGGAAGAGGGTTATTCGGACAATTGCGAAAGCGATCCCTATGGAGTTTCCTCACCGCAGAATATTCTCGAAAATCTCAAGGCTCGCATAGCGGCCTGAATTTGATGAATGCCGATGTGAAGACCCGGAAGCGATTCCGGGTCTCTATGTTTTTNGATGTTGTTTTAGAGTTCGAAAATATTAACGACTGAGATATTGTTTAATTAAAAAANTATATAATACGGCTGAAACCTCCGCCGCCTGCTGACCCCGCCGTTTGTCATTAGACTAAAGAATGAAATGATCGGCATGTGCCGGGTTTCAAGGGTTTGATGCCCGTGGCACTCTGACGCACCCTTACATCTAGCTTACACGTGCACCGTAAAACTATCCTACAAATATACCTCTGGTAGTTAAAATTTTAGGAATTTCATTTACGACCAACCAATCTCTGATCACTATCGATTATGTCATACAAGGGTGGGGTGTGATGACTGACCGTTTGAGGAAATTTGTTTCATTAGAAATGAGTTTGAGCGACCCTGGCGAAGGTCAGAATCTCCGCACGTTTGCCGCCAAAATGGTGTTCATTTCCATTATCCTATCCGTGCTGGTCAGCTGCGTCGTTATCGCCATTGCGGGTTTTTTCAATGTTTTGCCTTTGCCGCTGCTGGAAGCATTGGTCCACAGCGTCATCATGGCCTGGATCGTCGGCGGTATCGTCACGGGAGTTATGTGCTCGGTCATCGGAAAAGCGATCCGCAAGTTGCACGCATCGCATGCTGAATTCGAACGTCTGAGCAAAACAGATACTTTGTCTGGTCTGGCGAACAGAAGAGCTTTCAACCAGTGCTTCGATGAAGTCGAGAACGACGCGTCGCTGGCTATCTTTGACCTCGACAGGTTCAAAGGCATCAACGATAATCATGGGCACGCCGCGGGTGACATTGTCATCAAAAGAGCCGCCGCCGCCATCGAGGATGTATTCGGTGAATTTCACTGTGTAGCGCGGCTTGGTGGCGAAGAGTTTGCCGTGATCGTTCGTGGCGGGAAGCGCAAGGATCGCCTGATCCTGATCGAACTGGCGCGCATTCGCGTGTCTTGCCTGACGATCAATTTTAATGGAACACAGTTGCAGACCACGGTTTCCGTTGGTGTCGCGGATATCGAGCCATCTCGCTCCAAACACGATACATTTGCCTCCGCTGACAAGGCGCTATATCTGGCCAAGGCGTCTGGACGCAATTGTGTTTGTCACGAAGAAGAATTGCAACTTTCACAGGCAGTTGATCAACTCAAGTCGACATTGCTCGCAGCTTCCTAATCGGCTTCGGGGCCGAACAGGCTGTGTAGGGCGAGGCATTTTATCGTCGGTGACTTGCATTCGATCTCTCGATCATCCAAGTTTCACAGAGACATAAACTCACCCTGGAAATATTATGCTGCGCGTACAATCCTATCTTCCCGCCGGCACGCCTGCGGACGAACCGACCGGCTACGTTACCCTTGCCCATGACCAGCGACACCTGCGCCGCAAGCTGCTGCATCTTCAGAATGACGAGATGGTCATGCTCGACCTGAAAGAGCCGGTGCTGTTTGCGCATGGCGATTTGCTGGTCATCGAAANTGGAGATCTGATCGAGGTTCGCGCAGCCGACGAGAAGCTTTTCGAAGTGACGGCAAAAAACACACTCCACCTCATCGAACTCGCTTGGCATCTCGGCAACCGCCATCTGTCGGCTCAGATTGAAGAAGGCCGCATTCTGATCCTTCGCGACCATGTGATCCGTTCGATGCTGGAAGGTCTTGGTGCCACTGTGCGTGAGGTGGAAGAGCCGTTCCAGCCTGCGAGCGGCGCCTATCATGCCCACGGTGGNCATTCGCATGGTCACGATCACAGCCACCACAGCCATGATTGATCGATGACAGCCAAGCGTAGCGTCGATGCGTTATTGCGCCTGCTGGCGTGGATGTCGCCCGCTTTTCCCGTTGGCGCATTCTCCTATTCCGGTGGATTGGAAAGCGCGGTCAACGACAGGCGTCTTGCGAACGCCCATGATCTTCGCGATTGGATTGGCCTGCTTTTGCATCGTGGAACGCTTTGGAACGACGCTGTTCTCCTGGCGCAAGCCTGGCGGTGCCATGACGATGCTGGGGACTTGGCCAAATTGGCAGCGCTTGCGCAGGCGTTGGCTGGTTCTGCGGAGCGCTACCGTGAAACGGTTTTGCTGGGCGAGGCCTTCATGGACGCCGCCACCGCTTGGCCGCATGATGTCTTCAGCCGCCTTCCGAAGGGAGCGCCCTATCCTGTCGCGGTGGGTGCCATAGCTGCGGCTCATGGCGTCGGCCTTGAGGACACGCTGGCGGCATACCTTCATTCCGGCGTGTCACAGTTCGTGTCTGCCGGTATTCGGCTGGGTGTTGCAGGCCAGAAAGACGGTGTGGCCATTCTCGCGCAATTGGAAGCAGATATCGCGTCTGTTGCAGACCGTACGACTGCGTCGACATTGGATGACTTGGGCTCCGCGACAATTCTTGCAGACACGGCATCGATGCGCCACGAGATACAGCACACACGTCTATTCCGCTCATAAGCCTCGAAACTCTATGAAANTAAGAATCATCTTGAAGGGAAATGGAATGAAATCGGGAAATGGTCCGCTCAGGGTCGGTATCGGTGGACCTGTCGGCTCCGGCAAAACGGCTCTGACGGAAAAATTGTGCAAGGCCATGAGTACCGATTATTCGGTTGCCGTTGTCACCAACGATATTTACACCAAGGAAGACGCCGAAGCACTGGTGCGTATGCAGGCGCTGCCGTCCGAGCGGATCGTAGGTGTAGAAACCGGCGGCTGTCCGCATACGGCCATCCGGGAGGACGCGACCATCAATCTTCAGGCCATTGCCGGCCTCAATGAACGCTTTCCCGATTTGGACGTCATTTNCATCGAATCCGGTGGCGATAATCTGGCCGCGACGTTTTCGCCTGATCTTGCAGATATCACGATCTATGTCATCTCGGTCTGTCAGGGTGAGGAAATCCCGCGCAAGGGTGGGCCTGGCATCACGCGCTCCGACCTGCTGGTCATTAACAAGAAGGATCTCGCGCCTTACGTTGGAGCCGATCTTGACGTCATGGACAATGATGCGACCCGTATGCGCCAGCAGATGCCATTCGTCTTTACCGATATGAAGCGTGGCGAGGGCGTGGGCACCATCGTTGACTTCCTCAAGCAGCACGGCGGTTTGTAACGTTCGATCGCTGCCGAGGCGGACTAAATCCGTTTCAGCGCCACGATATCCTTGATCTGAACGATACGTCCCCGCACGATGACGCCGGCGTCGCGAAGGCTGGAAAATGCGCGCGATAGCGCTTCCGGTGCAAGGCCGAGCTTGCCTGCGAGAACACTTTTTTGAAACGGCAAGCGCAGCGAATATGAGGTTGCGCCGCCGGGGCACTGCGCGATGAGATAGTTTGCCACACGTTGCGGCGCTGTCTGAAGGCGGTCGTTGGCCATGCTGTCCATGGTCGAGAGCAGGCTTCGGGAAAGGCTTTTCAGAATGGCCTTTGCCACCTGCGGCTCTTTCTCGATCATGGTTCTCAGATGGCTCAGCTCGAAACGCGCGAGCGTGCAGCTTTCTGCCGCCTGCGCATTGTAATGATAGTGGTCGGCACCAAAAATCAGGCATTCATTGAACGTATCGCCGGGGCCACATATTCTCACATCAGCTTCGCGTCCATCCTTGCTCAGACGGTAAAGACGGATGTAGCCGTTCAAAACACAAAATAGATGTTCTGCAACATCACCCTCGCGAAACAGAATGCTACGGTACGGCAGGGTAAGCACGCTTGATACGTCCATCAGCGTTGCTGTCGTGACGCCGTCAATTGCAGCAATGAGAGGCATGTGCAGAAAAGTACCATTTTTTNCTACATTTCGGATGATCGTGCTCACGCCTGTTTCGCTCCCCAACAATGGCCTGGCTGAGACGTGCCTGATGACCCGTTTGACGCTGATGGTGGAGACGATAGCAGTTGGGGTCTACGCTAAATTGATTTCGATCAACTCGTGCGATTTTTCAGAGGTGGAGCAAATAAAAAACGCCGAGCAGTGCCCGGCGTCTTGTGGTTTTTCGAACTATCGCTTCACTCTGCCGCAAGTGGGGGGAGGCGCAGGACATTGTTGGAATTGCCGTTGTTTTTCTGGCCCGTTCCGTTTTTCTGCTCGATGCTTGCCAGACGCTCTTCGAGGCCCGACAAGGTGTCTTGATTGGTCCTTGCCGCTTCAGACAGTTTCTCGTTGGACAGAACCGGATGCTCTTCTTCTTTCTTGCCTATGAAGCGACCGAAGAGATGGGCAAGCAACCGCGACAGATCATCCATGATGAGGAAGAAGGCCGGGACGACGACAAGTGACAGAACCGTCGAGACNATGATGCCGCCGATGACCGCGATGGCCATAGGCGAGCGGAACGAACCGCCTTCACCGACGCCGAGGGCAGACGGCAGCATGCCTGCCGACATGGCAATCGAGGTCATGATGATCGGGCGGGCGCGCTTGCGGCCAGCTTCTACCATGGCATGGACCCGTTCCATACCGTGACGGCGCATTTCGATGGCGAAATCCACCAGAAGAATGGCGTTTTTGGTGACGATACCCATCAGCATCAGGATGCCGA
Organism: Agrobacterium bohemicum; assembly: GCF_002896715.1. Classification (GTDB taxonomy): domain Bacteria; phylum Pseudomonadota; class Alphaproteobacteria; order Rhizobiales; family Rhizobiaceae; genus Agrobacterium; species Agrobacterium bohemicum. The sequence goes on along the minus strand of NZ_PGEL01000028.1, from coordinate 454,170 downwards.
TGAGGACGGGCATGGACAGGGCGTTGTTAGTAATGATTAGCGCAACCGCCACGCCGCCAATCGCCAGCGGCAGCGAGAACAGAATGGTGAAGGGTTGGATCACATCCTTGAACAACAGGATGAGAACGACCAGCACCAGCAGCAGACCGAGCAGCATGGCATTGGTAAAGCCACGCTGCATTTCACCCTGCACCTTGGCGTCTCCGCTTTCGGCCAGACGCACGGTGGCGGGCAATTGCGTTTCCGCCACGATGCGCCTGAACTCGGCCGATGACGTGTCCAGCGCCGTGCCGAAGGGAACATCTGAGCCTATGGACACCACGCGGTTACGGTCGTTACGCTTGATGGAGCTTGGACCTTCCGAATAGTCGATGTCGGCCACGCTGTAGAGCGGAACGGTGGCACCCGTCGCAGTCTTGATCTTTAGCGCGCGGATGGCTGCGAGATCACGACGGACATCGAGCGATGCCTGAACGCGGATGGGGATCTGTCGGTCATCGAGCGAAATCTTCGTCAATTGCGCGTCGATATCACCGATGGTGGCCACACGTACAGTCTGCGATATTTGCTGTGGCGTGATGCCGAGGCGCGCGATCTCGTCCTTGCGCGGGCGTATCTGCAGTTCGGGACGCGGAAGCGCGCCTTCCGAACTGACATTGACGAGGATGGGCGAAGCGCGAAGACTCGTTTCGAGAATGCCAACCGCTTTCTGCAAATCCTCTTCGCTTGACGACAGGAAATTGAAGCTGAGTTCGCGTTCGGCGCGGTCATTCAGCTTGATGATGCGCACGTCGGGAATGGTGTTTACACTGGCGAAAATGTCCCGCTCCACATCCCATTGCGGACGTGTTCTGCCGTTGTCGTCGACTTTCGGAAGATACTGGCCGATCAGCGGTATCGAGCCCAATCCATCATTGACCAGCGTTTTCACCAGCGAGTGGTCGATGTGTTGAAGAATGACGCGCACCGTTGCGCGCCGCAGCTCCAGATCGCCCTTCGGCGAGGCGCCGCCCAGAATGAAGACGCTCTCGACGCCGCTGATGCCTTTTACTGCCTGATAGATTTTCGACGTCGTCGTATCGGTTTCTTCCAGCGTTGCATTGGGAGGAAGCTCGATGGAAAGCACGACGCGCGATGCATCATCCGGCGGCAGGAAGCTGCCGGGAACACCGCTCAGGAGAATGATCGAACCGACGAGGAAGCCGATGGCGCCGAGCAGTGTGAGGTAACGCGCCCACCATCTGCTGGTGGTTGCCGTCACCATCCGCGTATAGGATTTCATCAGCCAGCCATCATTATCGTGGTGGTCATCTACGGCATCATCGGACCGCATGAGGTAAGCGGCCATCAACGGCGTGATGAGGCGCGCGACCATCAGCGAGAAGAACACCGAGAATGCCACGGTGAGGCCGAACTGGATGAAGTATTGGCCGGGTACGCCCGGCATGAAGGAAACCGGCACGAAGACGGCGATGATGGTGAAGCTGGTAGCAATCACCGCAAGGCCAATTTCATCGGCGGCTTCCAGCGAGGCGCGATAGGGCGATTTGCCCATCTTTATGTGGCGGGAGATGTTCTCCACCTCCACGATGGCATCGTCGACCAGAATACCGGTCGCCAGCGTCAGAGCCAGGAAGCTGACGAGATTGAGCGAAAAGCCCAGCACATCCATGACCCAGAAGGTTGGGATGGCTGACAAGGGGAGCGCCACGGCAGCAATCAGGGTCGCGCGCCAGTTTCGCAGGAACAGCAGCACCACAATGACCGCGAGAATGGAGCCTTCCACCAGAGTGTGAAGGGCTGCCTCATAGTTGCCATATGTGAAGTAGACGGCGTCATCGACCATTTCGATGGAGACGTTGGGGTGCTCTGCGCGCACCTTATCCAGATTTTGCGCGACGGTTTCCGCAACGGAGACTTCGCTCGCGCCCTTGGAGCGGAAGACGGCGAAGGTGACGCCCGGATTGCCGTTGAAGCGCGAGAAGGATTTCGGCTCTTCGTAGGTGTCGGTAACTTTTCCGAGTTCCGACAGCTTGACGAAGCGACCGTTGGACAGTGAAATGGTGGTGTTGGAAAGCTGCGCCACATCACGGGTATCGCCCAAGGTGCGGATCGTCTGCTCGTTACCTGCCACCTGTCCGCGACCGGAGCCGAGATCGATGTTGGTGCCGCGCAGTTGAGCGTTCACATCTGATGCGGTGATGCCGTACGCATCAAGCTTGGCTGGGTTGAGAGACACGCGTACTTCACGGTCGGCACCGCCGTAACGGTCGATCTTGCCGATGCCCGACTGGCCCTGAAGCGCCCGCTTGATTGTGTCATCCACGAACCAGGACAGCTCTTCCAGCGTCATGTTGGGCGAGGAAACGGCAAAAGTCTGGATCGCCTGTCCCTCGACATCGATCTTGCTGACAACAGGTTCTTCAATATCCGCAGGCAACTCGCTGCGGATTTTATCGATGGCGTCCTTGGTGTCCTGAACGGCTTCTTCCGTTGGTTTTTCGATACGGAACAGAACCGTGGTCAGCGACTGACCGTCGGTGACCGTTGACTGTATCTCATCGATGCCGCTGATGGAGGCAACCGCGTCTTCGACTTCCTTGGTGACCTGCGCTTCAAGCTCGGAAGGCGAAGCGCCGCTTTGCGTGACGGTGATCGCCACCACGGGAACGTCGATATTGGGAAAGCGTGTAATCGGCAGATCGTAGAAGGCTTTGACGCCCAAAAACAGCAGCAAGGCGAAGCAAAGCAGCGGCGCAATCGGATTGCGGATGGACCATGCGGAAAAGTTCATGGTGTTCTCTCAGTCAGTTCGAGGCTGCGGCGTCAGCCGGGACCGGGTTGATCTTGTCACCATCGCGCACGAATGCGCCTGCTTTTTCGACGACCACGTCGCCCGCTGAAATCCCGTTTTTGATTTCCACGAAGCCACCGTCCTGAATACCGATTTCGACAGCCACCTGTTTGACCACGCCATTTTCAACACGTCTGGTGGTCGATCCATCGCGGCCGGATGTCACTGCGGAGAGGGGGAGTGCCAAAGCATTGGCGGAGGCGATCACCACTTCGGCGCTGCCATACATGCCAGCGCGGGCAGGGCTGTCCGTTGGCAACAGGATATGGACGGAGCCGAGGCGCGTGGTGGCATCGACCGTGGGCGACACGAGCCGCACTTTGCCTTCGATCTTGTTGCGACCACCCGCCACCGTGATGATGGCTCTTTGCCCGACCTGAACTTTCTGGATATCGGTTTCCGAGAGATCGGCAACGAGTTCGATCGCGTTGTCTTTGATAACGGTAAAGAGCGGATTTCCGCTGCCGCTGGCAATGGCACCGACACGGGCATTCTTTGCCGATACGATTCCCGCAACCGGTGTCTTGACGCTTGTGCGCGACAGTTTGAGGTCGATGTCTTCTATCTGGGCATCCACGACCTTGATGTCGGCTTCACCGACGGTCACATTCTGTCTGGAGGCCTGAAGGCGGGCTTGTGCCACATCGGCAGCGGCAGCGGTCTGTTCGACCTGAGAGACCGAACCAGAGCCGGATTTACCGAGGCGATCCGCCCGGTCACGTTGGCGAACGGCGTCGTCGTAATTGGCCTGCGCCTCGATGACCTGCGCCTTGCTTTGGGCGACTGTGGCTTCGGCCTTTGCCCTGTTGGCTTGCAGCTGGCTTTTTNGTAGAATGAGGCTGTCTTTCGACAGTTCGGCAAGTGAGGCACCGGCCTCGACCTTGTCGCCTATATCGACATTCAATTTTTCGACCGACAGGCCGTCCACCAGCGGCTGCACGTAAATCTCATCAACCGGTTTGAGGGTTCCTGTTGCCACGACACGGTCCACGAGGTCGCGCTTGATTGCTTCGCTGACGACGATGGAGGGCAGGTTCTTGCGGTCGCCGCCACCCTGCGCGTTCGCCAGGCCAGGCACAAAGAGAGCCGAGACCATCAAAACCGAGAGCCGGGTTGCGAGTGTATTGCGATGCATGTGCCTGTCCGTTCCAAGGTCGGATCGCACGTCCTTCATGCACACTTTGTGTCTATGACGGTCATGCAACGATGAATGCAAGAAAGTAGGGTGACATCTCTTGCACTCACCTCGCAGATGTCTGCGTCCTCCACAAAACCCGCCCCTCTCAAGGGGCCAAGTCTACTGCGAGGCAAATATCCGAGCATGTCGTTGCGGAATGTAGTTCGTCACAGCGGTTAATTCAATCCGTCTCACTAATGGAACGAATGTGCCGCGTTGAATATCGCTGAACAGGCTGGCGAATGACGGTGGTCCGAGGCGCGACACTTTGCGCGCCTTGGTTGGTAGCAGCCTATTTCAGAGCGGCATCCGTGATTTCGGTGGTGAACGCGCCCGTCGGTTCCTTGGTGATGACGGGGTCGGAACCGCCGCCCAGCAAGGTTTTGACCGTGCGGTCGTAATCCGCCTTATCAAGCGCGCCGGTGGAGCCTGCCGTCAACTTGGCAACCTCAGTCATCATGCCCTTCTGGTGTGCTTCGGTCTGGGCGCCGGAGGCATCGTTTNCCAGAATGATATCGGCGGCATCATTGGGGTTTTCTTCCGCCCACTTCCAGCCCTTCATGGAGGCGCGCACGAATTTCACCATGTTCTCCTTGAGCTTGGCATCCTTCAGCTTGTCTTCCAGTACGTAAAGGCCATCTTCCAGCGTGGCCACGCCCTCGTCTTCGTATTTGAATGTGACGAGGTCGCTTGCCTTCACGCCCGCTTCCAGCACCTGCAGATATTCATTGTAGGTCATGGTGGAAATGCAGGCGGCCTGCTTCTGCAACAGTGGATCGACGTTGAAACCTTGTTTCAGAACGGTCACGCCATCGGCACCGCCGGTGGTTGGGATTTTCAGATGCGCCATCCATGACAGGAAGGGGTATTCGTTGCCGAAGAACCAGACGCCGAGCGTCTTGCCCTTGAAATCCGCAGGCTTGGTGATGCCGCTTTCCTTGAGGCAGGTCAGCATCATGCCGGATTTCTTGAAGGGCTGGGCGATATTGACAAGTGGCACGCCCTTTTCACGGGTGGCCAGTGCAGAAGGCAGCCAGTCGACCACCACGTCAGCGCCGCCACCGGCCAGAACCTGGGCAGGCGCAATATCCGGGCCGCCCGGCTTGATCTCGACATCGAGCCCTTCTGCTTCATAAAATCCTTTGTCCTTGGCGACATAATAACCGGCGAACTGGGCTTGCGTGACCCATTTCAGCTGAAGTGTGACCTTTTCGGCGGCCTGTGCGCCGAACGCCGTCATCAGCGTTGCTCCGGCCAGAAGCATGGATGCAAGTCTGTTTTNCATCGCTGTTCCCTTTTTTCGTTGTTTACGTGCGTCCACTGCGGACGGACGGATGCCAGAAGGTGACGGCGCGCTCTGCCAGCGCCACCAACCCGTAAAAGCCGGAACCCGCGATTGCCGCAACGGCAATCTCGGCCCAAACCATATCCACATTGCTCCGGCCCATTTCGGCGGAGATGCGAAATCCCATGCCCACGATGGGCGTGCCGAAGAACTCGGCCACGATGGCACCGATCAGCGCCAACGTGGAATTGATCTTCAGGGCGTTGAAGATGAAAGGCCATGCCGCGGGCAGGCGCAGCTTGACCAGCGTCTGCCACCAGCTCGCAGCATAGGTGTGCATCAGGTCTCGTTCCATGTGGCTGGAGGCCGACAGCCCCTGCACCGTGTTTACCAGCATGGGAAAGAACGTCATGATGACGACAACGGCGACCTTGGACTGCCAGTCGAAGCCGAACCACATGACCATGATGGGCGCAATGCCGACCACCGGCAAGGCCGAGACGAAGTTGCCAATTGGTAGCAGTCCGCGTTGCAGGAAGGGCGAGCGGTCGATGATGATGGCCATGGCAAAGCCCAAGCCGCAGCCCAGAACATATCCCGTCAGCACCGCTTTCAGAAACGTCTGCCGGAAATCCGCCCAGAGGATGGGAATGGAATTGATCAGGCGCAGGAAGATCGCGCTGGGCGCTGGCAGCAAGATAGAGGGAATGGCAAAGCCGTGCACCATGCCTTCCCACAATACGATGATGGCAGCGCCGAAGATGAGTGGTATCGCAATGCTGCTGGCGCGTTTTGCGGCCGGTGTTTGGAAACGCTGGCGCACCAGCCATTCGTTCAACGCCCAAGCGGCAAGCCAAAAGAAGATCGCGGCGATGACCCAACTGGGATTGCTCATGGCCGCTCTCCCATTCTTTTAAGCACGGCCGTATGCGCGATGCCGACAACCGATACGAGAATGGCAGCGACGGCTGCTGCCATGAACAGAGCGGCCCAGATTTGTACCGTCTGGCCATAATAGGAGCCGGACAGCAACCGCGCACCGAGACCCGCGACGGCGCCGGTTGGCAGTTCTCCAACGATGGCGCCGACCAGCGAGATGGCGACGGCGATTTTCAGCGAGGTGAAGAGGTAGGGCAGGGCAGACGGCCACCGCAACTTCCAGAAGATTTGCGACGGCGCCGCATGATAGGTGTGCATCAGATCCAGCTGAATGCTCTCAGGGCTGCGGAGCCCNTTCACCATGCCGACCACGATGGGGAAGAAGCTGAGGTAGGTCGAAATCAGCGCTTTCGGCAGCAAGCCGGAAATGCCGATGGAGTTCAACACGACGATAATCATCGGTGCCACTGCGATAATGGGGATCGTCTGGCTGGCAATGATCCACGGCATGACAGAGCGATCCATCGCCCGGTTATGGACAATGGCGACAGCCAACAGGATGCCAAGCACGGTCCCGATGGCAAAACCAAGCAGCGTCGCCGACAGTGTGATGCCCGCGTGATAGACAAGACTGCGCTTGGAAGTAATGGCCTTGTTGACGGTCTTATCCCACAATTCTGCAATGATCTGGTGCGGGGCAGGCAGCACCGGGCGTTCCTGCGCAAAGGTCTGCGGCAGCAGTTCGGCAAAGCTCAACTGCTGTCCTGCCCTAGTGGCCTGATCGCGCGCAAAGGGCATGTTGAGATAGACGACGGCGATGTGCCAGATGATGAGGATGGCGAGAAGGATGGTGAGGACAGGTAGGATGCGGTGCCGGAGGGTGGTCATGGGTGGCCCCGATCCAGACATTTGCAGAGGGCCTGCTCCAGTGAGATCGCAATGTAGTCGGGGTTATCGATGACCTGACTGTTATCGAACCTCAGCACCGTAAAGCCTTGAGATGCGAGAAAAACATCTCTTTNGATGTCGTGTTTCCGACCGTGCGTCGTTTCATGGCTATTGCCATCGACTTCTATGATGAAACGGGCAGACAGCCAGGCGAAGTCCGCAATATAACACCCAATGGGTGTTTCGCGCCGAAACCGTGCGCCTCTGGAGCGGAAATCCCGGAGAATATCCCACATGACCCGTTCGGCTTTCGTCATTTCCCGGCGCAAGGTCTTGGCACGCTGACGCGTTTTGAGTTCGATATTCGAATGCGCCGTGCGTTGCCTCCCCATTACCGGTAGCGTCTTGCGGCGTTCCCCCTCTGGCCTGCCGGCCATCTCCCCCACAAGGGGGGAGAAACCATGCTGCGTCCCCGAGGTTTCATTGGGTCGCGGGGNAAACGACTGGGTTAAGCCCCTCCCCCTTGTGGGGAGGGGTTGGGGAGGGGTTCTTGAGTTCGACGTCAAACGCTCACCCCTCATAACTATGTCCCGCCTTCAATCCTTCGCGGACCCGCTGTGCAATCTCCAGAAATTCTGGCGTTTCCCGAATCTCCAGGGGTCGTTCACGTGGCAAAGTGGACTCTATGATGTCAGTCACCNGGCCGGGNCGGGGAGACATGACAACGATCTTGGTGGAGAGATAAACGGCCTCGGGAATGGAGTGGGTTACGAAGCAGATTGTTTTGCCCGTGGTGCTCCAGAGCTTCAGAAGCTGCTCGTTGAGATGATCGCGGACGATTTCATCCAGAGCGCCGAAGGGCTCATCCATAAGCAAGAGGTCTGCATCAAAAGCGAGCGCGCGGGCGATGGAGGCGCGCTGCTGCATGCCGCCCGAAAGCTGCCAGGGAAACTTCTTGGCAAAGCCACTGAGATTGACCAAATCGAGCGTGCGTTCGATCCGCGCCTGCTGTTCGGCCTTGGTATAGCCCATGATTTCGAGCGGCAGAGCAATGTTCTTTTCGATGGTGCGCCACGGATAAAGGGCTGCGGCTTGAAATACGTAACCGTAGGACCGGTCCTTGCGGGCATTTTCCGGAGTCGTGCCGTTGACAGTGATCTCGCCGGAGGTGTGCTTTNCCAGATCGGCAATGACGCGCAAGAACGTTGTCTTTCCGCAGCCGGACGGGCCGATGAAAGACACGAATTCACCCTTTTTCACCTCGAGATCGACATTGGAAAGCGCGTGAACAGGGCCGTCGTTGGTATCGAAGGTGAGGCCGAGGTTTTTGGCGGAAACGACAGAGAAGGGAGGAGAAGCCATCGTTTTCACACCCCACTTGCCGGTATGCCTGTGCGTTCCACCTTGCGGGGTGCGACCAGTTCTTTCCAGGTGGACAGTGCTTTGCTAACGGCAGGGTATGGGTCGCGGGCCACGAACCGCCCGTGGCCTTCGCGCGTCTTCACTGTGCCTTCCTCGATAGCCACCACACCGCGCGAGACCGTAAAGCGCGGCAGGCCCCTCACCGTCTGGCCTTCGAAGACGTTGTAATCGATGGCCGATTGCTGGTTTTTNGCGGTGATGGTCTTTTCCAACTTTGGGTCCCACACGACGATATCCGCATCGCTGCCGACGAGGATCGCGCCCTTTTTCGGATAAAGATTGAGGATCTTGGCGATGTTGGTGGAGGTCACAGCGACGAATTCATTCATCGTCAGGCGGCCTGTCACCACCCCATGTGTCCAGAGTAGCGGAAGGCGGTCTTCGAGCCCGCCGGTGCCGTTGGGGATTTTGGTGAAATCATCGATGCCGTTTCGCTTCTGCTCAGTGGTGAACGCGCAATGGTCGGTGGCCACGCATTGCAGCGAGCCAGCGGCAAGTCCTGCCCAAAGGCTATCCTGATGCTGCTTGTTGCGGAACGGCGGTGACATGACGCGGCGGGCGGCGTGGACCCAATCGAGGTTGGCATATTCGCTCTCGTCCAGAATGAGATGCTGGATCAGCGGTTCGCCATAGACCCGCATGCCGTTCTGCCGCGCCCGGCGGATGGCCTCATGCGCCTGTTCGCAGGATGTGTGGACGACATAAAGCGGTGCGCCGGCCATATCGGCGATGATAATAGCGCGGTTGGTGGCTTCGCCCTCAACAGAAGCGGGGCGGGAATAGGCATGCGCCTCTGGTCCGTTATTGCCCTCCGCCAGCAATTTCGCCTGCATCTGCGCGACGATATCGCCGTTTTCCGCATGCACCATCGGTAACGCACCAAGTTCTGCGCAACGGGAGAAGGAGGCAAACATCTCGTCGTCATTCACCATCAAGGCGCCCTTATAGGCCATGAAGTGCTTGAAACTGTTGATGCCTTTATCCTGAACAATCGTCTTCATTTCGTTGAAGACCTGCTCGCCCCACCACGTCACGGCCATGTGGAAGGCATAGTCGCTAGTGGCGCGTGTGGCCTTGTTGTCCCAGCGGTTCAGCGCGTCCAGAAGCGATTGGCCGGGTTCAGGCAGGCAGAAATCCACCACCATCGTCGTGCCACCGCTCAAAGCCGCACGCGTTCCGCTCTCGAAATCATCCGCCGAATAGGTGCCCATGAAGGGCATTTCCAGATGCACATGCGGATCAATACCGCCGGGCATGACGTAGCAGCCCGTCGCATCCAGAACCGTGGCGCCGGAAAGGTCCGGCCCGATTTCTATGATCAAGCCGCCATCAATTTTGACATCGGCCTTGTAGGTCAGGTCCGCGGTGACGATGGTGCCGTTCTTGATGATGGTGGTCATTCCATGATCTCCGCAGTTTCCAGAACGGCGTGCAGCAACACATTGCAACCGGCTGCGGCCCATTCGGGGGAGATGTCTTCGGCTTCGTTGTGGGAGAGGCCGTCGACGCAGGGGCAGAAANTCATGGTTGAGGGGGCGACTTGCGCTGTCCAGCATGCATCGTGGCCCGCGCCGGAGATGATGTCCATGTGGCTGTAGCCGAGCTTTTCTGCCGCATCGCGCACGCGCCCGACCAAGACGGGATCAAAGGTCACGGGGTCGAAATGGCCTATGGCCTCGATAGTGCAGCCGACACCGAGTTCCTCTGCGATTTTCGGCACTTCCTGATCGAAGATTGCGCGCATCGCATCCAGCTTTTCCTGCGAGGGCGTGCGCAGGTCGATGGTGAAAACCACTTTGCCGGGCAGCACATTGCGGGAGTTGGGTGAAAAGATCATCTGGCCGACACCGGCAACCGCGCCGGGTTGATGGGCCATGGCGACCTCCTGCACCTTTNCCAGAATGCGGGCGGCGGCGAGACCGGCATTGACGCGCATGGCCATGGGGGTGGAGCCGGTGTGCGCTTCCTTGCCGGTTAGCGTCACCTCCAGCCACCACAGGCCTTGGCAGTGGGTAACGACGCCGATCTGTCTGCCCTGCGCTTCGAGGATGGGCCCCTGTTCGATATGATATTCGAAATAGGCGTGCATCTTGCGTGCACCGACCACNTCCTCGCCAAGCCAGCCGATGCGCTTCAGCTCGTCGCCATAGGTTTTGCCTGCCGTATCCGTGCGGCTGTAGGCGTAGTCCAGATCGTGAATGCCAGCAAACACGCCGGATGCCAGCATGGCGGGTGCAAAGCGCGCGCCTTCCTCGTTTGCCCAATTGGTGACGACAATGGGGTGTCTGGTTTGGATATCGAGGTCGTTGAGGCTCCTGACGACTTCCAACCCGGCCAGCACACCCAACACGCCATCGAATTTACCACCGGTCGGCTGGGTATCGAGATGGCTGCCGATATAGACCGGCAGGGCGTCGGGATCCGTACCGGGGCGGGTAGCAAACATGGTGCCCATTGTATCGACGCCGATGCTCATGCCCGCTGCTTCGCACCAGCGCTTAAAGAGATTTCGGCCTTCAGCGTCTTCATCGGTCAAGGTCTGGCGGTTGTTGCCGCCAGCAATGCCCGGGCCGATCTTCGCCATGTCCATCAGGCTGTCCCACAGACGGTTGCCATTAATGGTCAGATTTNCCCCGGGTGTCTGTTCTTTCGCGGGTGTTTCCGGCATGCCAGTCTTTNCCTCACCTGTTTTGATCGTCATGATGCAAGGGGCGTGCCGTTCCGTGAGGAAGTGGCAAAATGCTTTCTGAAATCGACGGCCCATAATTTGACCGACTGGTAAACATTGTGAAATTCAGCTTTGGCCCGTAAAAGAAACCGAGGGATTTTTCCCGTGTAAAGCGGTATTTTCTGATTGAGCTTTGATCATCGGCTATTTTTNGCCCATTCTGCCCGAAANCTGCATTTAAANCAGACAGAGACCTTTCATGCCCATACCCAGAGCGGCGAAAACACAGAAGCGAACACGGATACAGGAGGAGAAAGAAGAGACCATTCTCGAGGCTGCACTCGATGTTTTCTCGGCAAATGGCTTTCGTGGCACGACGATTGATCAGATCGCCGATGTCGCGGGTATGTCGAAACCGAATGTTCTCTATTATTTTCGCACCAAGGAAGCGATGCACCGTGCCTTGATCGAACGTGTGCTGGACACCTGGCTGGACCCGCTTCGTGCCTTCGATGCTACGGGTAATCCCGAAACGGAAATCCGCTCCTATCTCCGCCGCAAACTGGAAATGGCGCGTGACTATCCGCGCGAAAGCCGACTGTTTGCCAATGAAGTGTTGCAGGGTGCCCCGCACGTTGAAGACGAATTGAAGGGGCCACTGAAACGGCTGGTGGATGAGAAGGCCGAGGTCATCCGAACATGGGCCAAGGCGGGGAGGATTGCGGCTTGCGATCCCTATCATCTGATTTNCTCAATATGGGCAACAACGCAACACTACGCGGATTTCGACGTGCAGGTGCGCTCCGTTTTAGGTGAAGGCAATTCGGGTGAGGGGCGATTTGAGGACGCCGCCCGCTTTCTGGAACAGCTGTTCATGGGTGGCCTGGGGATAAATCCGGTACCTTTGAGAAAAACATGATCTAAATAATCAACTTTATACTTTACTCTAAAACTCATCTTTATTAACGTGGCACCAACCTGATCGTTCAGGGAGTGTTTTNGATGATGAGGTAAGGCATGGCGCGCAAGGACAAGAAGAAGGCGGAGCGAAACGGAAAGCGGGACAATCGCCCGCAGCAGGCATCGCAACCCGTCGCACAAGTCGCTGCCCCCGCCGGGCCGAGAAGCTTTCTCTATGTCGGCGGGCGTGATTGTCAGGTTGCCCATCTTCGCCAAATTGCCAGCAACTTCGATGCTGAACTCATTCACCACGATGGGGGCTTGCGTGAAGCGGTTTCACGCATCGATACACTGCTTCCATCAGTGGATTGCGTGTTTTGTCCCATCGACTGTATCAGCCACGATGCGTGTTTGCGGGTGAAGTCTGGCTGCAAAAAGTTCGGCAAGACATTCATTCCGCTGCGCAACGGCAGCAAATCCAGCCTTGAGCGTGCGCTTCAGACTATGAATGACCGCGCAGCCGCGAATTGATGGCTACAGGCGCGCCGTTTTGAAAAAAGCGGCGGCGGCCAGCGCCAACCAACCCAGGATCATGCCGACGCCGCCGATGGGGGCGGCCATGGGGAACGCGCCGCTGCCGGTGAAATGGCGTGAAATGAGATCGCCTGTAAAAAGCACGGTTCCGACACCGAGCAAGATCGCTGCCGGTGCTGCGGTTTTAATACGCTCCCAGCCTACGTAGATGCCCAGAAGAATGGGTGCATGGGCAAGACACATGGTGGATGCGTTGCCCAGCAGTTGCGTCGCGCCCGTATGCGTCGCCGCTGCTGCCAGCGCCACGCCGCCGGCACCCAGAAGGCCGGAGAGGAAAAGGCTTGTCGGACGCAGCCAGCTCTTGCTCATGATGCGGTGTCTTCCTGATTTNGCATGTGGAATGCGAGCCGTTCTATTGGCGTCCAGATAATGTCGCGAAGCTTGGGATTCTCGATGGTTTCATCCATTGCGCGGCGGAAGCACAGCAACCACTCGTCGCGCTCCGCAGCGCCGATGGGGGCAACGAAATGCCGTCGCCTCAGCATGGGATGACCGTATTTCTCGACATAAACAGGTGGTCCACCGAGATAGCCGAGCAGATAATCGGTAAATTTGCTTTCGCTGCTGGACAGGTCGGGTGGATGGATGGCGCGACAGCGGGAGGCTTCGGGCAAAGTATCCATCAATTCGTAGAAACGGCTGGTCAGTGCGCGGACGGTGGTCTCACCGCCGATGGCCTCATAAAGCGTGATGGTTTCGTCCGACACCGCGTGCAGTCTCCATTTCCCGTCGGTTTTGCCGATTCATAAAGAAAAGTGCAACAGGGAANGGCAGGTGCGGCAATTCGCTTCGCCGCACCTAAANGACATTTCAGCCGAAATTGCGGATGAGATCGAGCCCCTTGTTGAGCAGCGCTTCGGCTTCATCTTCATTGGCCGCTTCTACATAGCAGCGCATTTCCGGGGCATTGCCGGAGGGGCGGAAGTGGATGGTGTTGCCGTTGCTGAGCGTGACCCGCAGGCCATCGATATCGCTGGTTTCTTTGACCGCACCGACGGGCTTGAGGAAGTTTTCGAGATTGGTGGGTGAGGAGCGCAGATGCTCCATCAGGGCGGCACTCTTTTCCTGCGCAAAATCTTGCAGGCGGTCTGCGGCGGCGACCGGGAGTTTGTAGGCAGCGGCGATCTCGGACATCGGTTTTTCCTGTTCGGCTGCGAGTTTCAAGGCGGCGAGCAGAGGCAAGAAGCAATCGCGGGTCGGCAGGGCGGAAACCATCTCGCCATTCAGCGTGAAGGGGGAGGCCGTCAGAAANCCACCATTGGCTTCGAAGCCGATCACGCCCTTATTGCCCTTTGATAGAGCCTCTTCCATGCCCGCGATCACGAAGGGAGATCCGACTTTCGTGCGCAGAACCTCGAAATCGCCGCTGCTTTCGATGCCTGAATTGGAGGTCACCGGCGTAACCACGACATCTGCTTTCAAGAAATTCGCAGTCATGAGGCCGAGCAGATCGCCGCGCAAGGGAACGCCATGCTCATCCGCCAGCAAGGGGCGGTCGCCGTCACCATCAGCTGAAATGATTGCGTCGAGCTTGTGTTCAGCAGACCATGCCTTGAGCTTTNCCAATGTATCGGCAGAAACCGCTTCGGTGTCCACCGGGATAAAGGTTTCAGAGCGGCCCAGCGGCAGAACATCTGCGCCATAATGTGTGAGAGCCTCCACGAAAGCGTCGCGGGCAACCGTGCTGTGCTGATAGACGCCGATCTTGAGGCCGGAGAGCGATTTCTCTGGCAGGAGGGATGCGTTGCGTTTGAGGAAGAACGCATTCGCTTGATCCGCACGGTTTTCGGCTGTTGAAGGTTTGACGGCGACGTCTGCCGCCTCAACCTGTTTTGCGAATTCGGCAATCGCGATTTCGTCCTTCTTATCGATCTCACCATCCGGACGGTAGAATTTGATGCCGTTGCGATCTGCGGGAATATGGGAGCCAGTAATCATCAAGGCCGCTGCCTTGAGAGACAGGCTGTAGAGCGCCAAGGCAGGCGTTGGCAGCGCGCCGCAATCGATAGGCTTCAGCCCTGCCGCTGCGAGTGCGCTGATGCAGGTCTGCGCAATCGCTGGGCTTGAGTCTCTGAAATCCTGCCCGATCAGAATAGGATCGCCAGCTTTTGCCTGTCCGGAAGCGAGAAGATGTCGCGCGAAGGCCGTGGCATATATGGCGGATGCCTTGCCTTTCAAATCCTGCGAAAGTCCGCGAAGACCGCTTGTTCCAAACTTCAGGCTCATGTCGAATGCTTCCTTATTCCGGGTCGTTCCATGCTACTTCGATCAAAGAGATCGCAGACTTAACGCAAAAAGCGCCGCATTGATCCCCAATTTCGATATGCTTCTGGTTGGTACCTGATCGACAATGATCTCTCAAGTTTTGACAGTTCGCGGTGATCCGCCATATATCAAGTCGGTGTCGTAATCGGCAATTTTGATGGGAAGTGGGTCACATGGACACTGTATCGATCGATAATCGTGGTGATTTCGGTCTTTGGGCAATCGAGCGTGCCAAGGCCATTATCGCAGAGGAAGGGTCCGAACTTGCGATAGCGTCGCGGGATGGCGATCAGGATGCGATCCGCGAAGCGGCCAACAATCTGGGGGCGGCAATTTCAGCTGCACTTCTGGAAGTCTACGACGGTCTTGTGCCGGAGGAGTGATCGGCCCGACTGATCCCAGCATAGCGAAGCGCGATAAAGGCCGTGAGACAGGCGACGGCAAAAGCGTTGAGGTTGAAAAGCTTGGCAAGGTCAGGCGCGCTCCAGATGTAGAGCGCATCGCCAACCAGATAGCGGGTGAACAGGAAAGCTGCCAAAACGAAGCCCGTCATGCCGATCTGCCACAGTTTTTCTCCCGTCCGGAACGACAGTGCAACTAGCATGATGCAAGCGGCGAAGAATAGCTCGGTTCCAGCGGCGGTGCCGAACAGCTTGGTCTCGAAAATGGTGTCGATGGTGCCGATTAACGGCAACGAGACGCGGGCTGCAAGTGACGACCGGCGCGCAAGAACTGGAATGGCCAGAAAGAACAGCATGGAGGCGACGCTGATCAACGAGGCCTCGACGCCGTTTCCGACCAGCCACCAGATGGAAAGAGGATAGAACGGCTTGTTGAGAATGATGACCCACGCGACCGTCAGTGTCGCCGCCGTCAGGGGATCATGCGTGCTATCCTTCTCTGTCATGCGTCAGCTTCTCACGGGCGAGAGCAGATAGTGGCCAACGCCCCAGACGGCGCCCTTGTCATGGCCAAACAGCCCGGCGGTTGCCAGGAAGAACAAGCGCCAGCGGCGACGCCAGAGGTTTGCGTCAGGGCCATAGACCTGCTGCAGTATCGGCGTGATCCGAGCAGATTCGCGGTCGAAATTCGTAAGCCAATCCATTGCCGTCCGCCGGTAGTGATCCCCAGGCCACCGCCACTCAGCCTCGACATTGTAGATGTCATCGAAACGGTGGGGCAGGTCATGTGCGGGCATGATGCCGCCGGTGAAGAAATGATGTGCAATCCAGTCGGCCGGATCACTCTGGTCAAANCGATAGGATCGATCCTTGTGGGTGAAGACGTGAATGAAAAGCTTGCCGTCTTCTTTCAACCAGCTGCGCGTCCGTTCCATCAACGCGCGCCAGTTCGACATATGTTCGAACATCTCGACTGAGACGACGCGATCGAAGCTGCCGGATGGTGCAAANTCATTCATGTCTGCGGTGATGACAGTCAGATTGTGGATGCCCTGGCGTTCCGCCTGACTGACGATGTAGGCGCGCTGCGATGCCGAATTGGAAACGGACGTGATACGAGCATTCGGAAACTGACGGGCCATGGAAAGCGAAAGCGAACCCCAGCCACAGCCCAGTTCCAGAATATCCATGCCATCAGAGAGAGCTGCATGTTTGACTGTTTCTGCCAAAGCCGCTGTTTCCGCATCGTCCAGGGTGGTGGTGGCGCTGGGATAATAACAGCAGGAATATTTTCGCTGCGCGCCGAGCACCAGTGAGAAAAACTCAGCCGGCACCTCGTAATGCTGGCGATTGGCCTCATCCGTGTGCATGGCAACCGGGAAATCTGCCATGTTGCGCGCAAAGCCGAGTTCTTCGTCGTAGGGGACTCGCTCCATCTTGCGCTTTGTGCGAGCGCACAGAAAGTCAATGCCGGCTAGCGTCAAGCTGTCGGAGAGTGGTGCTCTTTCGGCGGTGTTGATGGCAAAAGCCAGCATGTTCATTGTTATTCCTCCTCTTTNCTCGGTCCGGGAAAAAATGCGTTGACGCGGCGCTGGAGCGAGCGAAATTTTTCGCCCCGCGATCGCAGCATGTGTTCTTCAAGCGGGGGAATGCCAGAGGCATGAACCAGCAACCAGTACATGAGGGCAGGGGCGAGCAATGCTGCCCAGCTCCATGGTGACGAACCCGTCAGCGCCAGCAATGGCCATGCACACCAGAACAGCCACTCGAAAAAGTAATTGGGATGGCGCGAATAGCGCCAGAGGCCTTCCTCGCAGACTTCAGTTTTTGCCTCCGGTTTCTTGCGAAAATGTGCAAGCTGGCGATCTGACAGAGCTTCGCCGCCCAAAGCCACCAGTGCGACGATGATCCCTGCAATATCCAGAATGCCCGGAAATTCAGAGCCATTGGATGCTGCAACATAGACCGCCAGCACGAGGATGAAGCCTGCGAGCGCCTGAATTTGCAGAAACTGAAACAGGCGGCGGCCCGCTTTGGTGCCCCATTCCTCGACCAGTTTAGCGTAGCGCGGATCCTCGCCACCACCCTTCGTGCGCGAACCGATGTGGCTTCCAAGACGGATCGACCATATTGCAACAATCAGAAAAGCAGCAACGCGCCGCTCGAATGTTCCTTCTGCCGCCAAGATCACGACAAGGCCACCGATTCCGATCGCAAAGGACCAGATCGTATCGATCCAGCCGCTGGCACCGGTTTTTCTCTGAATGGCCCATGCAGCTGTCATCGCCAGACTGAGGCCAACGGCGATTACGATCAGCAATCCATAATTCATCGCAATGCTCTTCCCATCAAATGGCCGTGCTTTCCAATAGACTACGGCGATGGAGCCAATTTGGTTTTCATGTCTGTCTAAAATTGATCGAACGAATACAAGTGATCCAAAATGTCGTCTTGATCGTTCTACTCTGCAAAAGCCGATGCCAACGCATCGCGGTGGAGGAAACTGTCATGAAAGCCTTAGTGAAATATGCAGCCTGCATTGTACTCGCTTGTGCCGGTAGCGCGTCCGCTGCCGATATCAACGGTCAGTGGGCGCGGGGTGATGGGAATGCGAAGGTTCAGATCGCCCCCTGCGGTTCGGACATTTGCGCAACCAACACGTGGATCAAACCCGGCACACCGAAAGAAAAAACTGGCGACCGACTTGTGATGAGCATCAAGCCGACGTCTGACGGCGAATATGCCGGGACCGCATTCGATCCGCAGCGTGATCTCACCTACAAGCTCACCGTTTCGGTAAAAGGCGATACGATGACGACCAAGGGCTGTGTTTTGGCAGGTATCATCTGCAAGGGCGTTGACTGGTCTCGCATACAGTAATGATTGGAAAGGCTAGGCTTGGAATGAAAAAACGTATGGTTGCCTACTTCTCGACGTTGGTCATTTTCATCGCAATTGACTTCGTCTGGCTTAGCGTCATGGCAAATGTTCTCTACAGGCCGGTGCTTGGCGACATGCTGGCAACGGAGTTCCGCCTGATGCCTGCGGTGTTGTTTTACCTGATGTATGCCGCTGGTCTGACCTTCTTCGCGGTACGCCCCGGTCTGGTAACCGCAAAATTCGGCACATCGTTTCTTTATGGCGGTCTGTTGGGCTTCATGGCTTATGGCACTTACGATCTCACCAATCAGGCGACCCTGGCCAACTGGTCCACGACGCTCACGGTCGCTGATCTGATCTGGGGCTCTCTTCTGTCTGCAATTTCAGCCTGTGCCGGGCACTGGGTGACCGAAAAAGTGAGTAGGCGCATCGTGCGTTAATGTTTCATCTTTNACGGTTTTCTCGTCACTGCAGGGTTATCATGGCGTCTTATCTCGTTGGTATGTGTGGTATCGTCTTTGCGGTGATGCTTGGGGGAAGCGCGTTGGCTTCTGAAAAAANTGATAGCGCACTCAAGTCCGGCGAGATCAAAATCGATGTTGGTGGCTTCAAGCTGAACAGCATTCTGCTCCCTGGAAAAANGGGTGCGACACTTCCGCCTATCGTGTTCATCCATGGTGCCAGCTCCAGCCTTTATGACCCCATATATGCGTTCCGCGACAAGCTGGAAGGCAAGGCAACGCTCCTGTTTGTCGACAGGCCAGGTCACGGGCGGTCCGATGTCGGACCCAAAGACAATATTCAGCCGGATGCGCAGGCCGACGCCATCGCACGGCTGATGAAAAAGCGCGGCATCAGCAAGGCGATCATCGTCGGCCATTCTTTNGGTGGCGCAATAACGGCAGCTTTTGCCATGCGGCACAAGGATATGGTCGAGGGATTGGTGTTTCTGTCGCCAGCGCTTTATCCATGGCCGGGCGGCGTTTCCTGGTATTATGATGCCGCCAGTGTGCCTGTGGCTGGCGTACTGTTTAGCACGCTGATTGCGCCCGCCGCAGGTGCTCTGGTTATCGACGGTGCGGTCAAGTCCGTCTTTGCGCCTAATCCACGCCCTTCGGACTACATATCCAAAACGAAGGCCTATCAGGCCCTGCGCCCCGTTGCCTTTCGCCACAATGCGCAGGAAGTGGCTGGCCTCAATGCCTGGGCCAAAACGGCGTCTGCCGGATTTCGTGATATAAAGGCGCCGACGGTCATCATCGCTGGCGATACCGACAAAGTCGTTTCGACCGAAATCCACTCACGCCATCTGGCACGTGATATCCGTGGTGCAGAACTCATTGTCGTGCGTAATCTTGGTCATAAATCGGACTACGTGGCAAGTGATCTGGCCATCGCCGCAATAGAAAAAATCGCCGGTAAAAAGCGCAATCTGAAAGCCATCGCGAAATTGCTTGAAGCCAAAATCGCAAATGATGGCAAATAGTTGAGAGAAAACTGGCCGGTCTGAAACCGGCCAGTCATTGTTCCACCAGCTTACATGGCGGGGAGAACGGCGATGGCGCGGATCGGAGTCTCGACGCCGGTCACATCACCTGTTTNGGTTGCCTTGCCGGTTTCCAGATCGACGGTGTAGAGCGTCTTGTCTGCTGCCAGCCATGCGGTGTTCTTGCCTTCCGCAGTCGTCTGGATGTCGAAAGCGTATGTTGTCGGCTTGCCATCAATGCCAAGCTTGCCGATTGCCTTCAGCGTTCCATCATTNGGTTTTGTCTGCTGCACCAGCGCGCCGATAGTTGCATCGATGTTGTACATAGCCGTCTTTTCGGGCTTGCCATAGGAATTGGTATAGGCAGCAGCCACGACATTCGGAGTTTCACCCTTGTGCATGTCGCCGTCCTCATAGGCCAGCGTACCATCGACGGTCACTGCACCTGTATCTGGGTGGACGCGGTGGTTGGTTGTGCCGGTCATGTAGCGAAGGCGATCTGCCATGGGGTTGAAGTCCACGATGACAGGAGCCTGTGTCATGGCCAAAGGCTTGTCCATTTTCGCGACCTCGGTGGCGGCACCTGTTTCGAGGTTGATCGAGACGATGGTGTTATCAGGCGTCACACCGATGACGGTCTTGTTGCCGGGACGAAAATCGATGCCGACCAGCTTGTCCACGCCGGTAACATCCATTGTCTTCGTGACGGCAGGTTTTNCGGTATCGAACATGACAAGTGTCTTGTCGCCGGTTAGACCCAGAACGGGTGCTGCCGAGGCAAAGGTAGCGGTTGCTGCAAGCAGGGCAGAGGCAATCGATGCTGTGCGAAGGATGGTCATATCTTTCTCCCGTGTTTAATCCGTTTCAAGAGGCGGCCAGCAAGATGCTTTCCATCGCTCTTGAAGGTTAGACACATGGGGATGGTCGTTTGGATGCAGCCGTCTAGAATTTTTTNGTGATTTGCATCCATGCCCCTCTTTCATGTGTATGATTTCTGAAACGATATGGTCATCAGGAGAGCCTTTTTGGACGTGAAGCAGACACAGGCAGACGATTTTNGGCGCAGCGCTTCACGCATGTGCCAAAGGAGATCGAAACGGCTTGCGGTTGATCTTCGACAAGGAGGCCGGGCGGCTGATTGCCGTGGCTGAACGCATCGTGCGCAGACGCGATCTGGCCGAAGAGGTGGTTCAGGAAGCCTTTATCCGCATTTGGAAGAACGCATCTCAATACGCGCCGGAACGCGGGTCCGCTCGCGGCTGGATTTACGCCATCGTGCGCAACCGCGCACTCAACATGCTCAGGGACGGAAGGCGTGAGGATCTGGTCGCCGATGACCGTCTGGATACGTTGCAGGAGGCGCAGCACGTCGAACACATCATGACATCCTGGCACCGGCTGGATCAGAACAGCAGGCTTCGCGATTGTCTTTCCACCCTGGATGAAACGAGGCGTCGGGGCATCCTCATGGCCTATGTGGGCGGCTACACGCACGGCGAAATCGCCGGGCGACTGAAGGTGCCGCTTGGAACGACGAAGTCGTGGATTCGACGTGGCCTGTCTTCGCTTCGGGAGTGCATGGCATGACGATATCAAAGGAAGACATGGCCCGCGTGGCGGATGAATATGTCCTTGGCCTTCTCGATGACGACGAAAGCCGACGCGTTGAGGCCGAAAGCCATAAGGACGAGGAACTGCGCGATGCTATCTCCGCCAGTCGCGAGCGCTTTCTACCGCTCGATCTATCCGTGGAAGAAGCAATGCCGAGCGCGTCGCTCTGGCAGCGGATTGATGCTGACCTGAGCGTCGCTCAAGAACAGCAGAGAGCACCCGTGCGTCCCGCCCCATCCAACGACAACCGTGTCCACGTCTGGAAGCGAACAGCCGTTGCGTCTCTGGCTGCATCGCTGTTGCTCACCGCAGGTCTTGGCTGGTCGCTGATGCGCGAGGTCGATCCGGTCGTCATCGCGATTTTGCTGAACGATGCGGGCGAACCGCAGGCAATCGTAGAGGACTTCAGCAACGAACAAGCCAGCATTCGTCTGCTCGCCGACTTCGTTGTGCCTGAAGGAAAAACCATGCAGGTCTGGACGCTTCCCAACCAGGAAACCGGCCCTGTTTCCCTCGGACTGCTGAACGAGCACCGCTCCGTCAAACTCGCAACGCCATCGCTTCCAAGGCCCAAGGACAAACAGCTCTACGAAATCACACTGGAGCAAAGAGGTGGGTCGCCAACGGGCAGGCCGACAGGGCCGATATTGGTGAAGGGACTGGCGAAGATACCGTTGTAATGGCGCACCCGACAGGTTTGAGCATGTGAATTTTACATAACTGATTCAATGGCATAGCGTGGTTAAAGCTGGAAAGTTCGTAGCATTGTTCGTAGCTTTTTCCAATCGAGGTTGAACACTTGGCGCAACGAAATTGTCTAAGTACCCGTTGAAAGGAGCTCGATGTGTGAATGTGGTGCGTCCTACAGCGAATATAGCGGTTTCTTTCCCATGAGTTCTCAGTTGCAGCGCCTATCGTCATTGACAACTCGTTGTTGTTTAGCGTTTGATGTCGTCGCAATCTGGGAGGGTGTTCAAGGGCATGATTTCGCGCTTCAACGAGTACATACAATATATTGAGAGCTTCAGATCGAAAGCTCCTCCGGGCGTTGAGTTATGGTATCGCGGGCACAGCTCAACGTCCTACAAGCTCGAACCCTACATCCATCGAAATCGGGTTGCTGAACATCGAACCGAAATTGAGGGTATGGAGAAAAGCGTTTACGATGAATTCCTGCGTCGTTCTCCTTTGTTCGACACCTATAAGCGAGATCAATGGGACTTACTCTTTTNGATGCAGCATTATCGGGCACCTACTCGGCTGCTAGACTGGACTGCCAGTCCGCTAGTGGCTCTATTCTTCGCTTTAATGTCAGGAAATGATGCCAACAATGCTATTGTGTGGTGTTTAAATCCGAGCGCTTGGAATGGAATAGTGCTTGATGATATCAAAGAGCCACCAAGAATTTTTGCTACCGATGAAAGTATAATAAAGCAGTACCATCCAACATTCAATGAAANGAGTAGTAGAAGCGAGCCTCTCGCAATACAGGGCATCATGAATAACCCCAGGATAAACGCACAGAAGGGGCGGTTCGTTATTTTNGGCTCAGAGCCAAAAGATCAAAAAACTTATGCGCAACAATATAAAGTCAAGAATGATGTGCTCCGACAAGCCGTTATAGATAAGAATGCGAAGTCCAAAATTCTGTCTGACCTCGAAAGCTATGGAATCACGTATTCCACCATTTNCCCCGACCTTGAAGGTCTAGCAATCGAAATTCGACGTAGGCATGGAAGATCAAATGTTTGAAATTCAGCATCAACAATTTAAATCAGCGCGTTATTGGTTGACCCGTCGTAGTCAAATCGATCTTTCACCGTCCTACCAGCGAAAGGGTGGTCTTTGGAGAATAGAAGACAGGCAAGCTTTGATTGATACAATGATAAACGGCTATGATATGCCAAAATTGTACTTTGCAGACTTCACAACTATCAAATCGCCGCTGAACATTGCTGGAATGCGATACGCCGTCATTGACGGCAAGCAGCGCATAAATGCGATATTTGATTTTCTGTCTAACAGCATGCCTCTTTCTGAGACATTTGTACTTGAGGAAANCCCAAATCTAAAGCTAGCCGGGATGTATTATAAGGATGTTGCTGAAATTGCTTTCGATTTNGCAGAGAGGGTCGAAGAGTTTCCAATGCCAATTGTTCACGTAGTGACGGACGAATCGGCAAAAATCAGAGAGTTATTTCTGAGGCTGAACAAGGGCATAGTTCTTACCGGACCTGAGAAGCGAAACGCCATGATCGGTGGTGTACCCGAAGCAATTAAGGAACTTGCAGTTCATGAGTTTTTNCTTTCCTCTACGTCCTATAAAGACGACCGAGGGGAAAGTTTGAACAATGCCGCCAAAATTCTTGCTTTTGAACTTGCTGGTGATCCAGTTGAGACAAAGCGCGTCAATCTCGACCGAATGGTTTCCGAATTAGCCAATCAGGCTCAGCAGTTAGAGATTGCCAAACAAGACGCAATGCAAACTTTAGACAAAATGTCCGTAGTTTTCGGTAATCGCGATAGAATGCTCCGCTCGGCAGGTAGCATTCCAGCTTTTNATTGGTTCATCAGGGCTTTGGATGTCGAGGTTCTGAGGCTTGTGAGGTCGTATCTCGACGCAGTAACGACAGAACTTTCGGGTAAGGGAACTCCCGTATTTACGTCCGCGGATGACGCGGATCGTTACAAGTCCGCACTAAGAAATATCAATGATAAAGTATCCCACGCCGTACGAATTGATATTCTTAGCAGAGGCTTCAAGGTTTGGCTCAGTATTATAAAGAAGTGATGTAAATTGAAANTTTTCTGATTTCTGCAATAGCTAGCGTAGCTTATCTTATTTCTAGGATTGTGGGGATCAGCTTCTTTAATTCCTCTGCGGCATCAAATCCTATTGCTGAAGCTATTTGCACATATTCAACTACGTCTATCCTTCTTTCCTTGCTTTCAAGATGCGCCACCCAAGGCTGTGTTTGCCCGAGTGCTTTAGCTACATCTTCTTGCTTAAGCCCAGCCGCTTTCCGTTTCTCGATAATGAGATTGATGAGCGCGCGATGACCGTTTGTCCAGATCGTTTTTTGCAAGAAAAAGCCCTCCTGGTTGAAAGGGCTCTTTAAGTATATGGAAAANTCCGATATGGAAAANTCCCATATATGGAGCAACCACGTGGCTGGAAAAGCGCGGGCTTCTGCACATACGACTGGTTGAATTTGGGGGCTAAAGAGGGATCGTGAAATCAGATAGCTTATGGAAAGCATGCGAAGCCTGCGGCAAGCAGTTTTCGGTGAAGGCGAAGTCATGTCCGCATTGCGGTAAGGACGGCAGACGTTTCTCGAAAGTGAAGTGGGTCGGCGGCGGTTTCGCCGCATTAGTGATTTTCACTGCAATTCTTGGTTCAGGTGAATCAAAGAAAGGCGCGGTCGAGGGCAACAGCAAAATTGCTGTACCTAAGTCAGCCATAGAGTCCGCCGCCGCGCCTTTGCCACAACGACAGGTAAGCTTCATCGCAGCAATCAGCGAGTATAAGACCCGTTTTGACTCTGCGGTAAATGAGCTTCAGCAAAGTGTTCTGCGAGACGAGCGTAGTGTGGCAATCGTGAAAGCGGTCGGTGGGCAGCTTCGCGCCGATGGATGGTTAGGCACCCTTCGCAAGTTGGAGACCAACAGCGACGGCAATGCGGTCGTCATCGTACGTGTCGCGCAAAATATCGATCTGGCGACATGGAACAACGCGATCTCGGACGTTGTGCATTCGACCCTGATTGAAANGGGAACTCCCCTTTACGCTGCCCTCGTGAACATGTCGGCTGGTGACAAGATAAAGCTCTCCGGCAACTTTATCCGTGCCGAGGCGGACGGATTATTCGAGCAAAGTATCACCGTTCGAGGCGCAATGACGGCTCCCGAATTTCTCTTCAAATTTACCGACATTTCCAAACAATAGGAGAACGAAAAATGGCAATGATCAATTGTCCAGAATGCAATAACAGCGTGAGCGATGCAGCGTACAAGTGCCCAACCTGCGGTGTCCAACTACGCAAAGCAAAGCGCGGCTTCTTTGGCAAGTTATTCAAATGGTCCTTCATTGGCTTTAATGCCTTGATGTTATTTNGGGCTATTGCAGGATTTAACACGGCGACGAAAGACATTGGGGCGCTTACTGGCGCGGAACAAGCGGGAGCCGCAATCGGAACCGGAATTGGTATGGCAATGGTGCTGACTGTCTGGGTATTGGGGGCAATCATTCTTGGGATGTTCGTGCTCTTCACCAGACCGAAGGTCGCCTGATGTATGAAGATCATGGGCGAAATGTTCCGTCCATTAAACTTAATCCGCTGGTGGACTTGCTGATGTTTATAAAACTCTCTGGCATTTCGTTTCTTGCGATTGTGGCATCAGCGATAGCCGCCCATTCTGCCTGTCTTAAAGAAACGGATATCCATCAGCAAAATGCGGATTTGGCATCTCATTCTGAGAATATTGGGCGAGAAGATGGAAGCATCGTTTCGATCTATCGACAGAAAGGCAGCACAAGGTTTGTCGAAGTGGTTCGCTATAATCGTTGTATTGCTACTGTCAAAATCTTGAGCGCTGACGAGTTAGATCGAAAGTACGACCTTATGTCTGAGCTTTGGGATGAGCGCGCCGTTGCTCAGGAAGAAGCTACCGACAACGAGGGTATGTCGGAAGCGGACGATGCCGAAGTCGTTTCGGGTGCTGATCTACCATTNCTGTCGATGGATCGATTTCCCGTGTCGAAAATCCACAAGGGTCCAATCAGGCTTCCCGATTTCAAAGGAAGGGATCGCGACTTTGCCACTTTTCGTACTCGCATTTCCAACGGCATGAAGGCGGGCGTCAATTTCGCCGGTCAATATGCGATTACGCAAGTCGGCTGCGGGTCAAGTTGTTCGATTACCTTTGTGAGTGATCTGAAGACCGGTCAGCAGTTCCGTTTTCCGTATGGTGGTGAAGAATCTGGACCGGTGACGATAAAGCACAGCGCGCGCAGTCGGCTTCTGATCGCAACGTGGCGAGATGGCGATCAATGCACACTTGGGTCTATGACATTCGACGGAAGAACCTGGGAATCGTTAGCGAAGCATCCGATTGGTAATTCAGATGCTTGCTATGAAGAAATTGACGAAAATATCCGCGCTTTCGAAAACAAACGAGAAATGAGCGGCACAAACGATGCGTTCGCTTCAGCAAACAAACGAGCTGACACTGAACGCCTCACAACACCGACAGATAAGGGACAGCCCCTCAACGCCGCCCCGAATGTGGGGATGACCGAATACGACAATATCAATGTCGCAGCTTTGCTGGACCTTTATGAGGGATACGACTCGATCCGTGCTTGCTTCAAAGCCAGAGAAAATCAATCTCCAATTTATTTGTCACAACAAGTGATGGAGAAAGCTGAAACAGATTTCCTGAAGGATGAGGCGGAAATTTTAAAGCGTGACCCAAGGATTGATAAGCAAGCCGTGTCTCGGAAAGCGCACGAGATGAACGCGTTGTTTACAATGGCTGTTATTCTGACGGGGATGAAAGATATGAATTATCAGCACTGGAAGGCATGCCAAAAGCTCGCATCGATTTTNCCACCCGGTATCGAAAACGC
This sequence comes from Agrobacterium bohemicum, assembly GCF_002896715.1. Classification (GTDB taxonomy): domain Bacteria; phylum Pseudomonadota; class Alphaproteobacteria; order Rhizobiales; family Rhizobiaceae; genus Agrobacterium; species Agrobacterium bohemicum. The sequence goes on along the minus strand of NZ_PGEL01000028.1, from coordinate 427,231 downwards.
GAGACTGAAGAAGCGCGAAGTTGTTGGGCAGAAAAATACGGGCGGGGGGCTCATCGTTCCTCAAGACCCTCGCTTTAGATGAGCTTTTCAGAATGGCATCGCGGGGGGGGGNNAATTGCACGTTCTTGCCAGAGGCGACGGGATGAAACTCGCTTGCTTCCGAGATCAATATTGTGAATTTCCCCAGTCGATGTGCCAAGCGTTCTCTGGAATGTCTTTGAATACGGATGAGAGATGCGAAGTGGCACCCTCATCGTCACCTTTTCGGGTTGAAAGTCTCGACCAAACGAAAGTGTGGCGTCCGTCAATCGTACCTGTGTTGGCAAAGCTACTATGGTTTTCGAATGGCAAGGCGAGACCTTGATCGATGTGAACAACGATCTTTTGTTTGAAACTTCCAAAACCATTTGATTTCATTCGTCTTCCTAATGGTGAGATAAACTGGCGACCTCAGCTCTCGATCATAGTTGGTCACCAAAGCGGCTCCAAAACGGAAAATCGATTGACGACGCCGGGTAGAAATTGAACGGAGCATAATTTGTTCGATTATCTCTCAAGTGCCGTTCAAGTTTCAGCGAATAGCCCAAAAATTGATCGAGGTCGCAGAGGCTGTGCACCGGCTTAAAGTCTATCAATGAAATATCGGCTGTTGGATTAGTAATCTTATATCCGCCCTCTGGGGTAAGAAACCTGCGATTATTGTCTTGGAAATTCCCAAGTGTTCTTTCATGAAACAAGATGGCTCCATGAGCATGAGGATAAAGCGAATTGATGTGAAAACCATTTTCACGACTTCCTTCGATATCGAAAGCTGTGAAAGCCATTGGCTGTAGTTTTTTGTTCCGTCGCGTCACTTTCCCAGTTTTAAGGCATTGAGGTCTTAGTGTTGAAGCGTGATATCTCCCAAATGCTCGTTCAACTCTGCGCTGCCCTTCGATAATGTTGTGATAACCACCGTAATTTCTTAGCTGTACTGTAATAATGAACGAATTATCTGTAATATAATTTNGTAGTCTGTGCTCGTCTTGATTGTCTGAATTTAGTATATCGAATTTNGCTTTATGGATAATATTATCTAGAACCCATTCTTTTGTTTTATCGTTTGTCATCTTTCTCTGTTAATAGGCGATATAAATCTAATTGCGCCAATCATTGAGAGGCGCATGTGAAAGTTAAATAAAGAAAATCAAGATCGCTCTAGTGAGCGGACCCCTGATTGCCGAAANTCGGTCACTTCTTATTTAGTTGAGTTTTTCTTCTGTCGCGATTCAAACTTTACATAGAAGTGATGCCACGGAAGAATTCTATAATAACAAATTTCGTCAATATATTCAACTAAATTATTGAATAATTTGACATTTATTCTTCTTCTATTTCGAACTTGGGTCTCAGTATACGATTTCGCGAGACGCTTTGTCGGAGCATTACACGGCATAGCCCGGAGACAGACAATCCCAAACAACTGAACACCGGTCCGACATTAACAGTCCGATAAAGGTGACCTCAAGACGGATATTTACTTCAGTGACTGCGTCATTTGGGTAAACCGTAGCAAGACAATTGGATGAGACACTTTTCGCGTCTCATTAGGGTTTATTTTAGCCTTACGAGACGGTATGACTCAAACGTCTAGAACCAANTGATACAAGGGAAGTCAGATGTCGGTCATCTACGGATATGCCAGAGTGTCTTCAGTCGATCAGGATTTGACCATTCAGGAAGAGGCCCTTCGATCAGCCGGGGCAACGCTCATTCTGAAAGAGAAGAGAAGCGGCACCACAATAGAAGGCAGAGAAGAGCTTTCTAGATTGCTTGATTTCGTTCGGAAGGGTGACACCATCATCATTACCCGTATCGACCGTCTAGCCCGCTCCATTGGCGATCTGGCAGCTATCGTGAAACGTCTGGAGGAACGAGGCGTCTCGCTCAAGGCAACCGAACAGCCAATCGATACCAGCACTCCAGCCGGAAGAGCCTTCCTACAAATGCTTGGCGTCTTCGCTGAGTTTGAAACAGCTATTCGAAAGGAGCGCCAACTGGAAGGAATTGCCAAGGCAAAGAAGGAAGGCGTCTATAAGGGCAGGAAAGCCAGTGTGGATGGCGGCAAGATCAATGAGCTAGTTACCGCTGGCAAAGGCGCAACAGAGATCGCCAAGACACTCGGCATCGGCAGAGCAACTGTCTATCGGTATCTTGGCGAAAAGGGCTGAATTGATCGTGGATTGTTCAACAATAATGAAACGTCATACTTTTGGGCGATTTTTGCTGAAAATGTGGCAGGTCTCGGCTGGCGTGCGAGTAATGTGGTCAGGCGCTTAAAACAGGCTTGCCGATTCCATTGGTTTGGGTTTCGTCTCCTGCACCACCGCTACGATAATCTTATTCAACACGTCTTGAGAGATGTTGATACCACGGTCCTTCACCTCTTCGTGTACCCTGTCGATAAACCGCGATACATCAATATCGGAGGAGAGATCGAAATTTTCGAATTGCACAAGGGAACTGGCTAAGTTTTTCGCCATCGCCGCTGTTACTAGCATATCCTTGCGGTTCTGCGGTGGAGGATTGCTATTAGGGAGCCGAGAGCTCAAGCGGCTGATCTCACCCTGCAATGATTGTAATTGTTCGATGATATAGCGTTCAGAACTGACTTCCTTTGTTTCCAAGCCAGTGACCTTGAACTTGCCAAAATGACCAAGAAAAGGCGAGTAGGAAGCATCCTCTCTCTTCTTCGCGACGCTTGCTTTGATGGCGGCAGCGACCTTTTTNCCAAAGTCACGGACATCATCGAAGCGTAGATCGGCTCGATAGGATATGTGTTCGATTGGCGATGTATCAAANGAGTACGCCGTTTGATCGTCCTTGATGACGATAGTTGGTTNGTCAAATGCCAATCGTAACCCAAGTTCAAACATAACGTTGGCATTCTTGCCACTGACATCACACACGACAATTGCATCATCATAGAGGTTTTGAACAATGCGAGCGTGGATCACACCGATATCTTCGCTTTCGCTGACTAAGCGTGGCGTATAGCCAGCATTTGCAATTGCTTCATCGAGAATAATGCGAACGCGATCCCAATGAGACTTTNCATATTGCCCCATAGCGGCAATAGGCATGATGATCCCGCAAAACGGCAGCTTTGCTGGCTGATCGGCATCTTCTGTTTNCGATCTGGCAGACTTCGTGCTCATGGCTTCTTTCCTCAAAAATCACTCATCGCTAATTCGTAACGACGCGAAGAATTTGTCTTTCCTTTCTTCAGGAAGAAAAAATTGTTCCCAAAGCCAACTTTCGGTCTGACCTATGCTCTCTGCTGCATCTTGGCTCTTAATAATGGCAGTCCGATTTCCCGCTCCGTCGCTTTGATACGTCGTATGCGCATCTCTAAGTTGCTCGAGCTCATAAATGACTTGGGCGATCTCACCAAANTATTCGTGCACGTCTCTCCCAAATACGAATGACGCTTTGTGCGTCAAATCGACCATTTCTAGATATGCGTCATCGTATTTTGAAGCTTCGTGCTGTTTACCGAAGGCAATGAACTCTTCGTAGATTTTGTAGCGTTCTTGGAACAGGCTCAGTCGATAAGTCCTCTTCGCGGTCTCTTCTGCCAAGGTATGCTGTTGCTGAAGTAGCCCGCTTTGCTCGTTTATCGTTTTCAACTGCGCATCGACAACCTTCTGATTTTCAGCAAACTGATCGCGAGTATCGGTCAGCTCCTGGCGCTGTGTAAGCACGGCAGCGACGAGCCAAATGAAGGCAAGCGGTGAAAAGAAACCAGCAATGAAGTCACCAACCTCATTCAGAGAATTATTAGCTGGGTAGCGCGCGATTCTATCATAGCCAATCCACCAAAGGAAAATGCCGAGGTAGCCTGCGGTGATGACTCCTGCAAGTATGAGCCAATTGATACCGTTCCAAATCTTTTTCATGCGGTCGTCACCAATGAGTGGCTATAATCATTGCATCGTCTGATTTAAATCAGTGTCAGACTGAACAAATCTGCCTGCCATTTTCACACGAGACGGATATGAAGCCAGCAGCGGTCTTCTATTCCTTCGCCCGTTAGTCCTGTGTTCTCTTTCCATGGTTTCATACGCGACCTGCGATACAAAACTTGTCGAGTTCCATTGAGCCGTGTCGTGAAGTTCCTTTTTCGAGCGTACCGCATCCGCTAGTGAGCTTCGGGTGAACCTACTGATCACATTAAAAAATTCTTGTATATTTCGTCCGCTTACTTCACGGGGTCTCATCGAATTGTTGGCAAGTTTAGTTCGGTAAACTTCGTTAATCTGTTCCGGCGTGTCGAGCGTGTTTCCTTTCAGAAANGCAACAATCATCGGGAATATCAACGTTGTCTCAACCGGAACCTGTTCGTTCCATGTCGAGCAGATGACCGATAGCAAATCCACCGCTTTTTCAATTTGGCGTATCTCCAAACCGAATTGCATCCCGATTTCTGCAATGAATGTTGCTTCATCAATATCGAGAGAAATATCCCTTTTATCCGCAATCATAGCAGATGTGCTAATAAGATATTTTACCATTTCGATCCGGTCTGGAGCGGGGAGCATATAAGTTCGATCAAAGAACCTTGCCAGATAATGCCTGCTATCGAACTCGCTTCCGTAAACTGCTTTGATAGAATTGGCTAATTGCTTCGTATCGGTTGCGAGAATAAAAACCACGTTCTCCACTTCGAAAAGGTGCTTAATTCGCTCCAACATCTCAATGGCGTACGTTGGTCGGCAGCGGTCAAGCTCATCAACTAAAATGAAGAACGGAGGTTTGAAATCCTTGACAGTTAGTGCTTCGACCGCTTTGCCTAAACTGGTTTGAAAATTATCGAGACTGGTTTTNGCCTCATTGAATTGCGCCAGTTTTCTTTCTGCGAATTTATCGATCTTTGCATCCGTGAAATTGACAACGGCACCGGTAGCATCATCGACAATCGATTCAATGTCACCTGAGACCAATTCTTTCGCAGCCTGCACAACCTCTTCGGCTGCTTCTCCAACAACATAAGTAGCCGCGCGTTTCGCGAGGCCTCTAGCTGTCAGTAATGATAGCTTCCCAACATTGCGTCGAAATTCTTTACCGGCTGCTTTGACCTTCGTCGTAATCGTCCGGTTTGAGGATTTGAATGTGTTCAGAAAATTATCGAATTCGGCAACAACAGCCGTCAATGGGTCATCTGAAAAATCATCACGCCAAGCGTCGATCATAATCGCAGGATGACCGGCTTCTTTCAGGTCAGCAAACAGTCCCTTCATGAAGAAGGTTTTGCCTTCACCCCAAGTCGCATCAATATTCAGGACGTACGAGCCGGTCTTGCCACGCTCAATCCGTTCGGCAACACGTTGCTGTAAGAATTTGATGATGTACGCAGACTCTTCAGCCCGCCCAAGCTTGTCTTCGTTCTTGACCCAATACGACATTCTACCAACCCACTGCTTACTTTACCCAACGCAAACTAAATCACGGGTTGAGAGCGGCTTGCAATATCATTCCGAAATGGAAGTGGTCGTTTGTCGAGATATGCCCAGATAACTGCCAGCGCTGCCAACGCAATGATGGACGCAAGCACAACGGACAATACGCCTTGGGCAGAGACTTCCATTCCTAAGAATTTTATTGTGATTTTGGGCATTGGGCGCACCTTTTCATTTAAAAATCAAATAAAGGTGCTGCTGACTGCTGCGCACTGTGCTGATTTGCGATAACCGGGTCAAGACCTAGTTTGAAAGCTTTTATTAACCACCAGATTTGGTGCGTTGGACCTGTGGAGTACGGTGGAGAACTCGCATTACCGCATCCGGAGAAAAGCCAGCCCTATGATCGCCAGTGACAGAAAGAGCATTATCGATAGCGCAAACGAACCTGATCCGCTTGCTTCAAAAAACCAGATTTTCAGAGATAGTTGCTGTTCCATTTCCAAGCGTCCTTCAATGCGACAAGAGTTTCCGCCACTCTTATATTGATCGAATTCTACACATGGATACTACATATAGTATTAACAGCTTCTTGCTGTTTACATTTTTTTAACAATTTGCAAGGCTTTGAGCCACCGCATCCACAAGACGGATCAACTTCGCTTCCAGACGATGCCTAGAACAATCAGTGCGAGGATGAAGACAAAGCAAACGGACATAGCCCCGTTTGCCGAAGCTTCAAGAATGAAGAGTTTTACTGAGAGTTGATCCATGAGGGCGCACCTTTCCATTTAAAAATAAANTGAAGGTGCTGCTGCTGGCTGCTGCGCAATCTGCCGAAGACGGCATGGATCGTCAACTTACAAAACGAGAACAAAATTGGCTTGGCATCAAAAGTGGACCAATTAACCGCAAACGTCAGCTATTTNGCCTATTGAGCGTTTTCGATATCCGCCAGCTTTTCCAGAATTGTTCGACTCAGCTTACGCATTTCTGCGCTGATTGTCTTATGTTTCATGACCGGTCTCCCGTTTGATCATCAATGATATTGGGATTTTCAGCTTTTTGACGCATAAGCCAAACGCCCATGGCTTCGCTTGTCTCCAAGGCGCTTACTGTTCGTCAATAAGTTGTATTGTAAACCCCTTGAGCACAACTAGAGGGGGGNCAATGACGACACGAACGAGGCTGTATTTCGATCTACTTGATGGGGTTTGGGACGACATTAGAGGTCGGCTTTCCGGAACTTTCACGACGCAGGAATTCCAACGCCTACTTGAAGCGAGTGCTCCTGATGTGTGGGCACCATTCGTTGAAAAATGGGGTCCGGGCGGCAAAGGAAGCGGTAACTTCTATTCGCCTGCGAACGTTCTAAACAATTATCTCAAGGATAAAACGCGAAGTGGGGAGTTGCTAAACCTCCGCTTTGTGCCATCGGCGCAGGGATGGGGTGCCAGAGTAGTAAACCGATGGCAGTTCGTAGTAGCGGACGATATTCCCGCTTCAGAAGAAGACTGGGAATTCACAGAAGGTAGAAAGATTTTGAGATCCCATCTTTTTACCGAGCGAGCGGCTGGAGTGCGTAAGAAGTTACTGCGCTCACGAGGACGCGCCGGGCTATTCTGCGACATCTGTGAAACTACTGGAGAGCATCTTAGCGCAGGACTTCGGGATGCCCTGTTTGAAGCCCACCATTCAAGCGCCCCGATGTCAAACGGCGAACGGACGACCAGAAAGGATGATGTCGCGCTGTTGTGTGCTTGTTGTCACCGGCTGCTGCACCGCCTCGTGTTAGTTTCCGGAAATTGGGTGATGGTTTCCGAAGCGAAGGCGCTGCTCAAGATACAGGGGTAACGCAGTAAGAAATCTTTGATAGATATCGACAAACGGCAAAAAGCCCGTAGTTCAGGAGAGAAGCTACGGGCTTGGAGTTTGACCGTTGTTGACCGGTCGTTTCTTTCCGTAGCAATTTATCGTAATATAAATTTTCATATACTCAACTCAATGGTGACCCCGATGCCACAACTGCTTCAGACGTACACCGATGAGCCGTTGTCCCAACAACAGATGCAGTCAATCGCTGACGGCATGTTGGCGGCACAAGACTACGTATCGAAGAAGTGCGCGGGTTTGTCTGGAGAGATCGCAATCGCGTGTCGGGAAAAATTTCATCAGAGGTTCGTGCTTTGGGAAAGATTGGAAGCCTTCGGGGAAAGCGTTCTCATCCTCGCGTATTTTGCTGTACCTTTGTTGTTGGCTCTTGCCGCAGTGTATTTTTACAGAAGTTATGTCGAGAACTGGTTCGTCAACTTCGTCGCGAGCTTAATCAAGACAAGACGACAAGTCGGTGCGAAATCGGACCAAATCAAAAGCCGCATCAGAGAGAAGGCGAAGGAGTAGCGTTGTCTTGAAGAACAACTTCGTTCACGACATAGCCACGGAATGTCTTATGTCTAAATTCTTCGTAGTTGGCGGTTACGACTGCAATTTTCACAGTTGCCATATTTTTTCCTTTCAATTTAATAGTTCAAATTCGGTGATAATGCGTTTCCGAAGTCCAGCGTGAATAAGTGCGGCTTCTAAATATCCTGCTTGCTTCAATGGTTGGATTATAAGCCTGTCATACTGCTTCAAAAAGTGTTGTTGCAGGGCTATATCCATCATCAAGTCGTGGTAAGTCTTTCCTTTTAGTTNCAATTCATATCCTCTCGGATATGACTTTCTTTCATAATCTAAAGTTGGCTAGTGCCGTCACACGAAGTCATATGTTGGTTGGGGGTTGAAGTTTATTATGCGGGGAGGGCTTTCAATAAAGCGGCTGCTTTCTTCTCAAGGGTGAAGCCAGTGCCATAGCCAGCAGTCATGCCACCGTTGTGACCGACAATCGCCTTGAGAAGGCTGTCTTCAATGCCATCTGCATCTCTCAAAAGATCAAACAGCCGATGCCTGAACGAGTACGTTGTCTTGCCCGGTGCGACCGATTTGATGATCTTGTTGGCAGCGGAAGAGAGAGCTTCGGAGCCGCCTGAACGGCAGTAGCGAGGGAAACCGTTCGGATGACGCTTTGCAGCCTCTAGCGCAACCCCTACAAGCGGTATGTCGCGGTGTCTGGCACCACCGGTCTTCAACTTCTTGCGGTTCTCGTTGACGCCTATTCGAATGAATGGGATTGGAGCATCCAAAACGATGTCGTTTGCCGATGCGAGTACAATCTCCTTGGCATGAGCGCCTGTATTCTGCGCGATCTGAAGAATCGCTATCAATTCGTCGTTCGCATCGCAGTTTTGAAGGCGCTCCGTCACCGCAGCGATTTCAGTTTCCGTAAAGGGCTTGCGAGTTTCCTTGTCGCCCTCATAGTCGATGGAGGCATGTTCGAACGGGTTCGCACGATCAGGAAAGTTAGATTGGAAAACCTTTCTGACCATCGCGGACAAGAAGAGCAGCTTTTTCTTCGCGGTCTCGCTTTTGATTTCTCCACGCTTTATGCGCTCGCCTAGTTTAATGGCGTAGTCGAAAGCATGCTTTGGCTTGATGTCCAGCACGTCCATGTCACCCATGGTGTCTTTAAAATCTTGCACGGGGTTGGCATAGCGGTTCCACTTCTTGTCACGTGCCCGTTCGTCAAGGTCCAGCCATTTCGCGCCAGCCAACTTCTTGTATCGGGTCAGCATGTCGTCGAGGCTCAATTGCTCTGGAATTGCTCCCCCAACGACTGCCACATGCGCCTCATCTGGATTCTTCACCGATTCGAGTGAGGACAAAGACCTGATCAATGTTGTGAGGAGTTCAGAAGCGTTTTGCTGTTTCAGTTTTTCCGCTGGCAGGTAATCGACGCCAATGGCTTTCGCGCTTTCTTGGGCTTTCAAATACGTAAGGTCGTCGCCGCCCAATCCGATTGCTTCGATATTGGCGTGGTATTCGCTAATGTATTTGCCCGATAAANCATGCGCGACATCGCGATTGGACGTTTTCAAGCTTTNCCATATTTCTCTACCCAAACGGCTTTGATGTATTCGGGGAACACAAATGCGTAGGTAGTAAACCTTACCCCTCTGCATAAGACTACAATTTTTCTCCATATTAAATTTCCTTCATAATAGATAGCAACAGCCGGTCCCAACAGGCATCGGCGTGAATTTTGTTTTGAAAATATTTCGGGTTTGTCTCAAGGAAANCAGAAAGTATTTTTCGTTCCTTGGTGATGCCTATAAANTACTTGTCTAAACTTTACTGTCAACTAAAAATACGAAGTTTTTAGTAAATAATTTCAGACGTACATCGAAANCCGAAATATGTTTTCAAAACAACTTAGGTTAGGTGTCTGATTGGACTGGAAATATTTTGGCTGTGGTGAAGACAGCGAGGCGCGAAGGCGCGATTACTGCTGGAACGGAAAGTTCGTAGCAGTTTTCGTAGTAAAACAGGGCTAAATCTGCTGTTATTGAGCTAAGTGTTTGATTTTGTTGCATTTTATGGCGCACCCGACAGGATTCGAACCTGTGACCTTTGGAATCGGAATCCAACACTCTATCCAGCTGAGCTACGGGTGCATCCGTATGTGCGATGAATCGCATCTGGCAGCGATTGGTTCTTAGCCTAGCTTGTCTTTCGCATCAATGCGTAAAATTGAGACGCGGTTCTTCGAAGTGGCGGTTGCACAGTAATTTTAATCTAAATATCGTTTTTNCTCACTCAAGAATTGCACGATAAAAATCATCGCGTTGAAAATCCTGAGCTTTTTTGACAATTTCATCCTTTTTCGTTTGATCCGCGCCTAAATTATTTTCCTTCCCGCTTGAGATACGGATTCTTCATAAAAAGGTTGTTGAGCCAGAACACTGCTGTGCAACCAGCACTATGTTTGCGCTAACTTGAGATGACAATGATTATTCACGGGGAAAACTTTATGCCTTTGCTTTATCTATTATTAAACCTTGTTCTAATAAACGTAATTGGGTAATTTAACGATTATCACGACGAATCAACAAGGGGACGGATATGACGGTAGGTCTCGCATTCGAGCATGGCAGGGGTAAAATTACCTATGTGAAGGCCAATGACGTTCCATTGGTTTCCAAGGGTGAAATCGACTATTCGATTTTGTCCGAGGCTGTTGTTTACCGTCTCAGACGCGCTCAGCTATCGGTTGTAAGTGATTTTAACGAGAGCCTGTTCGAGTTCGGGCTCCGGCCGGCTGATTTTTCAGTATTGATCGTCGTTGCTAACAACACGGGTCTGAAGCAGAGCGATGTTGCAGAAGCGCTCGGTATTCAGCGTGCCAATTTCGTCGCCATTATCGATGGTCTGGAGGACAAGGGGCTTCTGCAAAGGCGCCGTTCCGATTCTGACCGGCGTGTCCACTATATTGAAATGACTGACGAAGGACGTTCCGTTCTGGAGGAGATTTCCGAAATATGGAAACGTCATGAAGCCAAGCTGATTGATCGTCTCGGTGGCGAAAAAGCGCGGGACCAGTTGATTGGCCTTCTTCGTCGTATTCAGGACTGAGCAGCGGCCTGTTCTGACTTCGATGCGAATGTAAAAAGGTGCGGCTCTGTCGCACCTTTTTAATTGCTTGTAGTACTCTCACATTTTCATCGCGCCGGGACCTGCCGTTGCGCCTGGCGGTACTTTGCCAAGAATGATCATGCCGAGCACTTCGTCCTTGGTAACATCCTGCGTTCTGGCATGGCCAACCACTTTGCCGTTCTTCATGACGAAAACACGGTCAGCAAGGTCGAAGACATCGTGGATGTCATGGCTGATCAGAAAAATGCCGATGCCCTCTTTCTTCAATTCCTTGACGAGATCGCCAACCTGAGCGGTTTCCTGCGGACCCAATGCCGCTGTGGGCTCATCCATGATGAGAATGCGGGCGTCGAAGAGGATAGCGCGGGCAATGGCGACCGATTGACGCTGGCCGCCGGAAAGCGCTTTCACCGGCTCCTTGAACCGCTTGAAGTTGGGGTTGAGGCGGCCCATCACTTCGCGAGCGGAGGCTTCCATGGCCACATCATCCAGCGTGCCCCAGGGGGTGCGTAACTCGCGACCCAGATAGAGATTGGCGGCAGCGTCGACATTATCTGCCACGGCCAGCGTCTGGTAGATTGTCTCGATGCCGTATTTCTTTGCATCGCGCGGATTACGAATATCGACGTCCTCACCGTTGATCAGGATTTCGCCGCCATCACGGCGATAGGCGCCCGAGAGAATCTTGATCAGTGTCGATTTGCCTGCGCCGTTGTGTCCCAGCAGCGCCACAACCTCACCAGAGTGGAGGTCGACCGAAGCGTTTTCCACCGCGTGAATGCCGCCGAAAGAGATGGAAATATTGCGCATTTCCACAAGCGGAGTGGATTGGTCCGTCATATCGGAAACTCCTCTTTTATTATTTGGCTCTGGCGCGATAAACGGTGTCCAGCCATACGGCCATGACGAGCACGATGCCGATGACGATACTCTGCAACGGCGTATCCATTCCCAGAAGCACCATGCCGGAATTGAGCGATTGCATGACGACCGCACCTAGAATGGCACCGGCGATCGTACCGGCACCACCGGCGAGCGAGGTGCCGCCGATGACGGCTGCGGCGATTGTGTACAGCTCGTCCAGAGTGCCCTGCGCATTGGTTGCGGCATTGAGGCGCGCTGTGGAGATGGCTGCCGCTACCGCGCAGAGCGCGCCCATCAGCGCGAAAATTCTAACCGTGACCCAGCGTGTCTTGATGCCGGCCAGCACCGCAGCCTCCGGATTGCCGCCAATGGCGAAGACGTACCGGCCGAAACGGGTGCGATTGGTGATGAAGTTCATGACGATTGCGATGCCAAGGGCAATCAGTACCGGTATGGCGATGCCAAGGGATATCTCGAGCCCCGCGTCCGGCCATGCCATGTTGTTGGCCTCGGCATATCTGCGTGCGAGATTGGTGGGCATGTAATAGCTGTTCAGGACCTTCACCGAACCAAGCACAAGGCCACAGCCGATCAGGCCCATAAAATACTCGGCCCAAACAGGCTTCAGGGGAAAGCCGAACCGTTTGCGTTGCCTTCGCGAATTGAGGATGGATAAANCGATCAGGACGCAGGCGATGATGCCGACGACCCAGCTTGCCGTCGCGCCTATGGAGCCATCGGCACCGCCACCCATCAGGCGGAAGCGAGTATCCATGGGTGCAACCGTTGCGCCGCTCGTTACCATCCACGCCGCTCCGCGCCAGACAAGCAGGCCACCGAGCGTGACGATGAAGGACGGCACATTCATGAAGGCGATGATGGCACCCTGAAATGCGCCGATTGCGGCACCCAGTGCAATGCCGATGCTCAAAGCCACCATCCACGACATCGGGTGATCATAGCCAAGCCAGCCGGGCAAAAAGCGTGTTTGCGTGACCGCCATGATCATGCCGACGAAACCGAGGATCGACCCGACAGAGAGGTCGATGTTGCGCGTGACGATAACAAGCACCATGCCGGTTGCCATGACGGAAACGGATGCGGCCTGGACCGAGAGATTCCAAAGGTTGCGCGATGTCAGGAATAGGCCGCCAGACAGGATTTCAAAACCGATCCAGATCGCGAATAGCGCAATCACCATGCCCAGCAGCCGGGTGTCTATTTCCGTCGCGTTCAAGAAACGGCGCAACGGGTTTCCCCGCTCTGTCTGTGCACCGGGCGACGGTGCGGCAATGGTTTGTTCCGCCATATTTCTAAAACTCCCTGAAATCCATCATGACTTGCACGTCCCGTTGACGCCGCAGGGTAAACCCTGCGACGCTTTCGGTTGAGGTCTCCTGAAATGAATGCGATTGGGCTTCACTTCGGGGGGNCTCGTTATGGCTTTATTTGCAAGCGGCGGCAGTCCCGGCCTTAACGCCCTGGCAAAGCTCGCTTTTGGTGATCCATTTGGCGTCCAGAACAACGTTCAGATTGTCCTTGGTGATAGCCTGAGGCTCCAGAAAGTATGAGCTCATTTCAATACCATTGGTGCCGCCCTTGAATTTGACGGTTCCTTCAAGCGTTTCCATCTTCGTACCCTTGGCCAGCGCAACGGCAACTTCGCCCGCCTTCTTGCCCAGCTTACGGCTGTCTTTCCACACGGAAACGGTCTGGGTGCCGAGTGCGACGCGGTTCAGTGCTGCCTTGTCACCATCCTGACCGGAGACCGGTACGGAGCCGGCAAGACCTTGCGCTTCGAGTGCCGCGACAACGCCGCCCGCCATGCCGTCATTGGACGAGACGACTGCATCGACCTTGTTGTTGTTGGCGGTTAGGAATTGCTCCATGTTCTTCTGGGCGATTTCCGGCTTCCAGCCATCGGTATAGGCTTCGCCGACATTCTTGATCTTGCCCGACGCGATGGCGTCCTTCAGCACTTCCATCTGGCCGGAAAAGACGAAGTTCGCGTTCGGGTCTGTCGAGCCGCCCTTGATGAAGACGTAATTACCGGTCGGCTTGATCTTGAAGACTTCTTTGGCCTGCAAGCGGCCGACTTCCTTGTTGTCGAAGGTGATGTAATAGGTGCTGGGGTTTTCGATCAGGCGGTCGTAACCGACGACTGGAATGCCTTCGGCATTTGCCTTCTCGATGGCCGGGCCAATCGCGCTCGAGTCCTGCGCAAGCACGATCAGTGCATTGGCGCCCTGCGCGATAAGGCTTTCAATATCGGTCAGCTGTTTTGCGGCGGATGTCTGAGCATCTGCGGAAATGTATTTGGCACCAGACGCTTGCAGCGCGTCCTTGATGGCGGCCTCATCGGTCTTCCAGCGTTCTTCCTGAAAGTTGGACCACGATACACCGACGATGAGATCGGCGGCAACGGCGACCGTGTGCAGAGAAACGAGTACGGCTGTACCCGCCAACAACTTGGCAAATGAATTCATGATGTCCTCCCGGGTAACGACGAAACGCCAAGGCACCTCCATGCCTGTACGATCGCCTGAAAACCTGTCGAGCTACGCCAAAAGCATTTTNCTCGACAGTCGAGAAATTAAATGTCAGAGAATCCTGAGGCTGTCAACAGCAGGTAGCGGTGGGTTTTACGGCTTCGGTTGCGGCGTGTACCTGCACGGTCTATGGCGGTGGAAACAGGCGGAGGAACCGGACAGCATGTCGGCCATAGCGAGCACCGAACTGGTGCGGCAACAAAACAGTCTGCGTGTGCTCACGGCATTGCGACGCCATGGTGACATTTCGCATACCGATCTGGCCGCACTGACTGGACTTGCCTCGGCAACCGTGTCTGCCATCACTGCAGAGTTGGAGCGGGTCGATCTTATCGAGCGAACCGAACAGCAGGCATCGTCGGGCAGGGGGCGTCCCCGCGTTCTGTTTCAGCCGAATCGNCGCTTTGGTTATGTCGCTGTGGTCGTCATATCGTCTGATGCAGTTCAATATTCCTTGGTAGACTTCACCGGTACACTGATGGACCGTTTTGGGGAGGGCAGGTCGGCTGCAAACGACTCTGATTTTGCCCAAGCCATTCTGGATGGATTGCTGCGTCTGGTCAGCCGCTCGAAGATTGCCCCAAGCGCGGTCCTGCACATTTCCATCAGCAGCAAAGGGTTGGTTGATCCCGCCAGCGCCACGCTGGTCTGGTCCCCTGTTCTCGGCGAGCGGCAGGTCAATTTTCGCGAGATATTATCGGCCCATTTTCGGGCGCAAATCTACCTTTATAACGAAACTCTTCTGGCAGCCGAGGCGCTGTGGGTTCGCATGCGTGCGCAAACAGGCGGAACCGGCGCATTGGCCGCCCTTTCCCTGGGCCATAGTATCGGTCTTGGTGTGGCCCGCGAAAGGGATGGGGAGCGCGCCGATGTCGTGGCACCCAATTTCGGGCACATGCTGCATATGCCGGATGGCGCGCTCTGCCGGTGCGGCGCAAANGGATGTGTCGAGGCATATTGCGGGTTCTATGGCATATTGCGCACAGCCTTTGAGGTTCCCACAAACACGATCCCTGCGAAGTTCGTCCCCATCGTCGAAGTGGAAAAGATCGCCGCTTCGGCCCGTTCGGGCAATCGCATGGCGGCGTTTGCCTTTCGGCAGGCGGGGCTGGCGCTTGGAAACGGCCTATCACGGCTTTNCAGTCTCTACGGCCATATGCCTGTTTTCGTAACGGGACCCGGCACCCGTTTTTNCGACATCCTCAGGACCAGTATCCACGATGGCATGATGCAGACGAACGCCATACGGATTGGAGGCTTGCCGGAGATCACAATCGTGCAAGATGAGCAGACTTTGGTCTTCGAAGGCCATATGGGGCTTGCATTGTCGCGCCTAGATGGAGATATCGTCATGTCTGGCATGGCAGCGCCACAGATAGTCTAGCGCTGCTGGCACGGTGCATGGAGACGATATGCTGATCATCGATACGAACCATCCGATCTACCGGCCTCTCTGGGTCAGGCTGTTGATCGTCGGCTTTTGTGCGGGTTGGGCTATTATCGAATTCGTCAATCACGAGATTTTTNGGGCAACCGTCGTGGGTGGTGTCGCGGTCTACTCGGCCTATGTCCTGCTGATCACCTTCAAGCCTCCGCAGGAAAAAGTCGAAGAGACTGCTCCCGTCCAACACGATGACGCATAGTCATCTATCGAGAAACCGTATCGCCTGATCGATCAACAGGTTTGCTGCCGTCATACGACGGTTGGCGTTGTCTCTAAATTCTGGCCTTACCGCATCTGGATGATTCGCGCGGGCGAAGCTGCGTCGCTTTTCCCCCAACGTTTCCGCAGTATCTTTTTCAGTGATTGCCAGTTCGTCCGAGACGTCGGAGAGTGATGTTCTTTCCAGATAGGCTGGCATACGTTCCGGCTCAGGTGCGGGCGCAGGTGTCGGCTCCTCCAGAAAATCGAGATAGAAATCCAGCGGGAGATTCGCAGATGAGGGGTCTTGGGTTGTCGTGTCGAAGACGATGCTTGCGCTGAAACTGTTGATGCCGAAGGCAGAGGCGGGCTCTTCTGTAGGCGGAGTATCTTCCACCTCGCGCTCGAGACGTTCCACAACCGACTGAAAAACGGACTGTCCGAACAGCATCTAAATTTNCCTGTTGATGGGGTAGTCGATCACATGAGCGTGGCGCCTGGCTTGCGCGCCAGAGCGGTTCACGGCTTTAATTCCACGTCAGATTGAGGCTTTCCTCCAGCACAAGATCATAAAGCAGTTGCGCGCTGGGCGGCAATGCGCGGTCCTTTGTGACGATCAGGCTATAGGGTTTGACGTTGAGTTCGAACTCCGTGGGAAGAATTCGGATGTCGCCCATCGGCGAATGCTGGCCCGAAACGAACTGCGCCATTTCCAAGGCGATGGGCGCTATCGCGTTGGTTTGCGTCACGATTGCCAGCGTCAGAACGATTGATGGCGTGTTGATGATGTTGCGTGGCAAAGCGACGCCCTGTGCCAGGAAGACGTCTTCCATTGTTCGCCGCAGCAGCGCGCCGGGCGGCTGAAATACCCAGTCATATTGCGACAAATCCTCCAGTTGTGCGTGCGCGGCCTGCAAAAGCGGATGGTCCTTCCTCACCAGAAGACAGGCGCGCTCTATGCCGATTTCATGTGCGTTGAACAGGGCGGGATCGATATCGTCGGGTATGCGACCGATGACGAAATCATGTCGGGCGGCCAGCAGTTCCCGGGCCAGAATGTTGCTGGTCTCAACCTGCACATTGACCTCGATGCCCGGATAGGTATCCATCGCCTTGCGAAGTGCTGGCACCACCAGGCTGATCGCTGGCGCGGTAACGGAGCCGATAAACACCGATCCGCCGCTGCCGGATTTCATTTGCGCCAGTTCTCGGCTGGCTTCCCGCAACTCGAGAAGAATTTTTTTNGCACGTTTTGCAAGCGCCTCACCGAACTGCGTCAGCACTACACCACGGGATGCGCGCTGGCATAAGGGGCTCTTAACAATGGCCTCCATTTCAGACAACATACGTGATGCGGCAGGTTGGGTCATGTTGAGCGCAGCTGCCGCAGCGCTTACCTGGCCGTGTTCTTCAATGGTCACAAGCATACGCAAATGCGACATTTTCAGCCCGGCACGCAACAGTGGGTTGTCTTCGGTCAACGATAAAAATTCGAAACTATTCGTTCCATTTCGTTCCATAAAGCACCGTCCTTACCGGATTAAAAAATGGTTTAGGGATTTATATCGATTTAATATATCAAAAATGATATAGGAAAAGTCTTATATTGTATTTGACAGTTATATGGATTCAGAACAGTTTGCGCCGGTATCGAGGAGGAGAGGTGAAAGATCGGATTGTGTTTGCAGTCCGTTCGAGTAAGTTACACTCCTACGCTCGGGCGTGAATTTATCGGGGCATCGTGGAGTACGATGCCTAAANGGGTTTCAAGGGAGAGAGTTTTATGAAATCAGTCATTTCGTTGTTTGCAGCCTGTGCCATCGGCGCTGCAGCATTTGCTTCGCCTGTCTGGGCGCAGGACAAGGGCGCTGTGGGCATTGCTATGCCAACGAAGTCCTCCGCACGCTGGATCGATGATGGTAACAATATCGTCAAGCAGCTTCAGGAAGCCGGTTACACCACCGATCTTCAGTATGCTGACGACGATATCCCGAATCAGCTTTCACAGATCGAGAACATGGTCACCAAGGGCGTCAAGGTCCTGGTTATCGCGTCCATCGACGGCACCACGCTGTCGGACGTTCTAAAGCAGGCTGGCGAGCAGGGCATCAAGGTCATCGCTTATGACCGCCTGATCCGCAACAGCGGCGACGTCAGCTACTATGCAACGTTCGACAACTTCCAGGTTGGCGTTCTGCAGGCAACGTCCATTGCTGACAAGCTTGGTCTGAAGGACGGCAAGGGTCCATTCAACATCGAACTGTTCGGCGGTTCCCCAGACGACAACAACGCCTTCTTCTTCTATGATGGCGCAATGTCTGTTCTCAAGCCTTACATCGACAGCGGCAAGCTGGTCGTAAAGTCCGGCCAGATGGGCATGGACAAGGTTGGCACGCTGCGTTGGGATCCTGCAACTGCGCAGGCTCGCATGGACAACCTGCTGTCTGCTTTCTACACAGACGCAAAGGTTGACGCTGTTCTGTCTCCTTACGATGGCATCTCCATCGGGATCATTTCCTCGCTCAAGGGCGTAGGTTATGGCTCGAAGGACCAGCCACTGCCGGTCGTTTCCGGTCAGGACGCTGAAGTTCCTTCCGTCAAGTCGATCATTGCTGGCGAACAGTATTCCACGATCTTCAAGGACACTCGCGAACTTGCGAAGGTTACTGTTGGCATGGTCAACGCTGCGATGCAGGGCAAAGAGCCTGAAGTCAACGACACCAAGACCTATGAAAATGGCGTCAAGGTCGTTCCTTCCTACCTGCTGAAGCCAGTTGCTGTTACCAAGGAGAACTACAAGCAGGTTCTCGTTGACGGCGGTTACTACAAAGAAGACCAGCTCAAGTAAGATTATATGACCGTGGCGGGGATGGGCTTCTTGTCCATCCCCGCTTCTCCACATAAGAACGCCGGACTGTACGGCGCTGGATTTTGACATGGACAATACCATCCTCGAAATGCGGAACATCACCAAGACGTTCCCGGGCGTGAAAGCGCTGGAGAATGTGAACCTCAAGGTTCGCCAAGGTGAAATACACGCACTCGTTGGCGAAAATGGCGCCGGAAAGTCGACCCTTATGAAGGTCCTTTCGGGTGTTTACCCCGCTGGCACCTATGACGGCGAAATTCATTATGAAGGTGAGCTGCGCAATTTCAAAGCTATCAATGATAGCGAGGAAGTCGGCGTCATCATCATCCACCAGGAGCTGGCGCTGGTTCCGCTTCTGTCGATCGCCGAAAACATTTNCCTCGGAAACGAGATCGCCACCAACGGCGTCATCAGCTGGCAGCAGACGTTCAATCGTACGCGCGAGCTCTTGAAGAAAGTTGGATTGAAGGAATCGCCAGAAACGTTGATCACCGACATCGGCGTGGGCAAGCAGCAGCTGGTGGAAATCGCCAAGGCTTTGTCGAAGAGCGTGAAGCTTCTCATCCTCGATGAGCCGACGGCGTCGTTGAACGAAAGCGATTCTGAAGCGCTTCTCAATCTGCTGATCGAGTTCCGCAAACAGGGTCTGACCTCCATCATCATCACGCACAAGCTGAATGAAGTGCGCAAGGTTGCGGACCAGATCACGGTTCTGCGTGACGGCATGACGGTGAAGACGCTCGACTGTCACAAGGAAGAGATCAGCGAGGACGTCATCATCAGAAACATGGTGGGCCGCGATCTCGACGACCGTTATCCGCCGCGTGACGTGCCGATCGGCGAAACCATTCTGGAAGTGAAGAACTGGAACGCCTACCACCAGCAGCACCGTGATCGCAAAGTGCTTCACGACATCAACGTCAACGTCCGCAAGGGCGAGGTCGTCGGTATCGCGGGTCTGATGGGTGCAGGTCGCACCGAGTTCGCCATGAGCGTGTTTGGCAAGTCCTATGGTCACAAGATCACGGGCGATGTTCTGATCCACGGCAAGCCGGTGGATGTCAGCACCGTTCGCAAAGCCATCGATGCCGGTCTGGCTTACGTCACCGAAGACCGCAAGCATCTCGGTCTCGTGCTCAACGATAATATTTTGCACAACACCACGCTTGCCAATCTGGCAGGTGTGTCGTCCGCAAGCGTCATCGACGACCACAAGGAAATGTCGGTCGCAAACGATTTCCGCAAGCGTCTGCGTATCCGGTCATCCGGTATTTTCCAGGAAACGGTCAATCTTTCCGGTGGCAACCAGCAAAAGGTCGTGCTGTCGAAATGGTTGTTCTCCAATCCTGACGTTCTGATTCTGGACGAGCCGACGCGCGGCATCGACGTTGGCGCGAAATATGAAATCTACACTATTATCAACNAGCTCGCTGCCGAAGGAAAAGGTGTTCTGATGATCTCATCGGAAATGCCTGAACTGCTCGGCAATTGTGACCGCATCTACGTTATGAACGAAGGACGCATTGTCGCGGAATTGCCGAAGGGAGAGGCGAGCCAGGAAAGTATCATGCGCGCTATCATGCGCTCAGGGGAGAAGAACTGATGAGTTCGGCCAACACATCCACCGAAGAAAGCAACGTCATTTCAGTCGGCTCGTATATCCGGTCCAATATCCGCGAATACGGCATGCTGATCGCGCTCGTCGCCATCATGGTTTNCTTCCAGTTTTACACCGGCGGTATTCTGTTCCGTCCGGTTAACCTGACAAACCTGATCCTGCAGAACTCGTTCATCGTCATCATGTCACTGGGCATGCTGCTGGTTATCGTCGCAGGACATATCGACCTCTCTGTCGGCTCGATCGTTGCCTTCGTCGGCGCAATCGCGGCCATCTTGACGGTGCAATGGGGCATGAACCCGCTTCTGGCAGCCTTGATCTGCCTTGGTGTCGGCGGGCTTATCGGCGCAGCGCAGGGTTACTGGATTGCCTATCACCGCATTCCGTCGTTCATCGTGACGCTGGCTGGCATGCTCGTATTCCGCGGACTGACGCTGTTCGTGCTGGGTGGCAAGAATATCGGTCCGTTCCCGGTCGATTTTCAGGTCGTCAGCACAGGCTTCCTGCCCGATATCGGTGGGATCGAAGGCATCAATGTCACCTCCATGGCGCTGACGCTTGCGATCACTCTTGCTCTGTTCGTGCTCGCTTTGCGCCGTCGCCAGGTCAATGTTCGCCACGGTATCGATGTCGAGCCATTTGGTTTCTTCCTCGTTCAAAACGTACTGATCGCAGCGGCCATTCTGTTCCTTGGCTACCAGCTGTCGACGTATCGTGGCCTGCCGAACGTGCTGATCGTCATGTTGGTACTGATCGCTGTTTACAGCTTCGTCACGCGCCGCACGACAATCGGTCGCCGCATCTACGCTATGGGCGGCAATGAAANGGCAACGAAGCTTTCCGGTATCAACACCGAGCGCCTCAGCTTCCTGACCTTCGTGAACATGGGTGTTCTGGCCGGTCTCGCTGGCATGATCATCGCAACGCGTCTGAACTCGGCAACGCCAAAGGCGGGTGCGGGCTTCGAACTGGACGTGATCGCGGCCTGCTTCATCGGCGGTGCTTCGGCCTCCGGCGGCGTTGGCAAGATCACTGGTGCGGTCATCGGTGCCTTCATCATGGGCGTCATGAACAATGGTATGTCGATTGTCGGCCTCGGCATCGACTTCCAGCAGATGGTCAAGGGCCTGGTGCTTCTGGCTGCCGTGTTCTTCGACGTTTACAACAAGAACAAGGGTTGATCGAAAGATCGGCGTACCAGAGATTGAACGACATGAGTGGCCGGTTTCCGGCCACTTCCATGAGATGCAGGCGTCATAACGTCTTTGAAAGGAACTACCGTGCTGATTTCTCAGATCAAGGATGCGAGCGGAAATATCATCGTCGCCGTTCGTGAAGAGGGTGGGCAAGCGCGTGCCGTCAACAACGCAGGTTCTGTTTATGCGTTGGCGATGGAAGCTGCCAACGACGGAAAATCGCTGGCGGATGTGATCGCCGCGCACGGCTACGGTGAGATCATCGATCTCGAAGAGGCTTACGCCGAAGGTCGTTTCCTGCCGCCGATCACGCATCCCGATCCCGCGCATCTGCATTTGACGGGCACCGGCCTGACCCATCTTGGTTCAGCCGCCACGCGTGACAGCATGCACAAGAAAGCGAACGAATCATCTGACGAGACGCTCACGGACTCGATGAAGATGTTCAAGATGGGCCTTGAGAACGGCAAGCCGAAGTCTGGCGAAAAGGGTGTCCAGCCCGAGTGGTTCTATAAGGGCAATGGCAATGTTGCGACCGCTCCGGGCGCTGCGCTCGTCTCTCCCTCTTTNGCGCTGGATGGTGGCGAAGAGCCTGAAATGGCGGGAATCTATGTCATTTCCGACAAGGGTGACACGTTCCGTATCGGCTTTGCCGTTTCCAACGAGTTTTCCGATCACGTGACCGAGCGGATCAATTATCTCTATCTCGCGCATTCCAAGCTTCGCCCGGCCAGTTTCGGTCCGGAAATTCGTGTCGGCGCACCGCCATCGGATATTCGCGGCACGTCGCGCATCTTGCGCGATGGCAAGGTGATTTNCGAAANGCCATTCCTGTCTGGTGAAGACAACATGTCTCACACTTTTGCCAACCTCGAATACCACCATTTCAAATACGGTCTGTTCCGGGCACCTGGCGAAGTGCATGTGCATATGTTCGGCACCGCGACGCTGTCCTTTGCCGATGGCGTGAAGCCGGAAGCAGGCGACGTGTTTGAAATCGAAGCGGCCGGGTTTGGCTTGCCACTGCGCAATGCGCTGAGGGTCGAGATGGAAGAGCCGGTTACCATCCACCAGCTTTAAGATCATAGGCCGATTTTCGAGAAGCCCTGAACCTCACGGTTCGGGGCTTTTTTTTNGAGATTAATCAGGTGCGCCGGGTGTTTCTAATGGATTGTGATCACGGCATCGCAGACATGAGCAGCACGCCTTTTCCCTGTCATTTCATATATCCGGTTTTAGATATCGCGAGCACGAAAGGACGGAGCGTGAAGCAGCTTATGCATCGCGTGTGACAAATAGGAATCCACAATAACGAACTATGCCAAAGGCGCTTCCAGTTCCAAAGAAACGCGCCGCAGGACGGGAGTGAACGAGGGGAACCAGCGTACCGATAACGAGCAGACGTTGATGAATGAGATTTCATGCCGATCACCGTCCAAANGCCATGGGTGGCATCGGGAGTTACGAAGCTTGGAGGAACGACGAGGTATTACCTCCCACAAAAGAAAACGGCGCGACCTGGGTCGCGCCGTTCGATTTTTAGTTAGCACTAGTTACGTTATGCGTTCTGGTAGGCTGCAATGATCGCGTTGACCTGATCATTGTTGAGAGACTGAACCTGAGTGGAGGTCAGGCTCTGCAGCGAGGTGCTTGTAAGGCCGGAAATCGCATCTGTTGTCAGGCCGGTGAGCGACGTGACGGTCAGTGCAGCGATTTCGCTGGACGTGAAGCTGTTCAGTTCATCACCGTCGAGTGTTGCCACCTGAGCGGATGTCAGCACTGCAACCTGGGCGTCTGTCAGGGCTGCAATGTTGTCGGAGTTGAAGGTTGCCAACTGACCAGCGCTGAGTGCAGAAACCTGCGCCGCGCTGAGGGTTGCAACCTGCGTGCTCTGCAAGCCGGAGATAGCGTCCGTTGTCAGCGCCTTGACCTGTAGTGTGGACAGTCCACCAATTTGGCTGCTGGTCAGCACGCCAACCTGCTCGGATGTCATGGAAGCAACCTGGGCAGTGCCGAGCTTGGCAATCTGTCCGCTGGTCAGTGCAATAACGTTGTCAGTGCTCAGCCCTGCAAGAGCAGATGTGGTGAGGCCTGAGAGAGCAACAACGTTCAGAGCAGCAATTTCATCGGTGGTGAAGCTGTTCAGTTCATCCGCATCGAGCGTGGCAACCTGTGCCGAGCTCAAAGCGCCAACCTGTGTGCTGGTCAGAGCTGCCACATTGTCGGAGCTGAACGCTGCCAACTGTGTGGTTGTCAGCGCCTTCAGCTGGTTGTTGCTGAGAGCAGCGACCTGTGTGCTCTGAAGGCCGGCCAACATGTCGGTCGTCAGCGCTCCGATTTGAGCGGCCGTCAATGCAGCGACCTGACCTGTTGTCAGTGCGCCCAGCTGCTCCGATGTGACCGATGCGATCTGGGCAGTCGTCAGCGCTGCGACCTGCGTGCTTGTGAAGGCAACGAGGTTGTCAGTGCTGAGGGTGGCCAGTGCCGTTGTCGTCAGGCCAGCGAGTGCCTTTACGTTCAGCGCCGCAATTTCATCGGTGGTGAAGCTATTGAGTTCGTCCGCATCCAGTGTAGCGACCTGAGCGGAGCTCAGTGTAGCGACCTGCGTGCTGGTCAAAGCCGCGATGTTGTCGGAATTGAAGGCCTGAAGCTGTGATGCTGTGAGCGCAGTCAGCTGAACGGAGGACAGTCCAGAAACCTGCGAGCTCTGCAAACCGGAGATAGCGTCGGTTGTCAGCGCCTTGACCTGTAGTGCGGACAGTCCACCAATTTGGCTGCTGGTCAGCACGCCAACCTGCTCGGATGTCATCGAAGCAACCTGGGCAGTACCCAGCTTTGCAATCTGTCCGCTGGTAAGTGCTATAACATTATCGGTGCTCAAACCTGCAAGAGCAGATGTGGTAAGGCCTGAGAGAGCAACAACGTTCAGCGCCGCAATTTCATCGGTGGTGAAGCTGTTCAGTTCATCCGCATCGAGCGTGGCGATCTGCGCCGAGCTCAAAGTGCCAACCTGTGTGCTGGTCAGAGCTGCCACATTGTCGGAGCTGAATGCTGCCAACTGTGCAGTTGTCAGTGCCTTCAGCTGATTGTTGCTGAGTGCAGCGACCTGCGCGCTCTGAAGTCCAGCCAGCATGTCCGTGGTAAGGGCCGCAACCTGTTTGGCAGTCAGCGCGGCGATCAGGTCAGTCGTCAGTGAACCAAGCTGTTCCGACGTGACGGATGCGATCTGATTTGTCGACAACGTCGCAATCTGGGTCGTGCTCAGGGCTACGAGATTATCCGTGCTGAGGCCAGCCAGTGCCGTGGTTGTCAGGCCAGCGAGCGCCTTGACGTTGAGCGATGCGATTTCGCCAGTTGTGAAGCTGTTGAGTTCATCTGCATCAAGCGTCGCGACCTGTGCAGAGCTCAGCGCTGCAACCTGAGCATTGCTGAGGGCTGCAATGTTGTCGGAGTTAAAGGCCTGTAGCTGGGACGATGTAAGAGCAACGAGCTGCGTGGCGCTGAGTGAACCAACCTGAGCAGACTGCAAGCCAGCAAGAGCGTCGGTTGTCACAGCGACAATCTGCTTTGCTGTGAGCGCGCCGATCTGAGCGGATGTGAGTGCGCCAAGCTGTTCCGATGTGACGGAAGCGATCTGGGCAGTCGACAGCGTCGCAACCTGTGTGCTTGTGAAGGCAACGAGGTTGTCGGTGCTAAGGCCGGCCAGTGCCGTTGTCGTCAGGCCAGCGAGTGCCTTGACGTTCAGCGATGCAATTTCACTGGTGGAGAAGCTGTTGAGTTCATCTGCATCCAGTGTCGCAACCTGAGCAGAGCTGAGTGCAGCGACTTGCGTATCTGTGAGAGCGGCGATGTTATCGGAATTGAAGGCCTGGAGCTGCGTGGTGGTGAGAGCCGCGAGCTGCTTGGCATTCAGCGAGCCAACCTGAGTAGACTGGAGGCCAGCAAGAGCGTCGGTTGTCACAGCGACAATCTGCTTTGCTGTGAGGGCACCGATCTGAGCTGATGTGAGCGCGCCGAGCTGCTCAGATGTGACGGAAGCGATCTGGGCAGTCGACAGCGTTGCAACCTGCGTGCTTGTGAAAGCAACGAGGTTGTCGGTGCTGAGGCCAGCCAGTGCTGTGGTTGTCAGGCCAGCGAGTGCCTTGACATTGAGCGATGCGATTTCGCCAGTTGTGAAGCTGTTGAGTTCATCTGCATCCAGTGTCGCAACCTGAGCAGAGCTCAGTGCAGCAACCTGTGTGTCTGTCAGGGCTGCAATGTTGTCGGAATTGAAGGACTGAAGCTGTGTGGTGGTCATAGCAGCAAGCTGCTTGGCATTCAGCGAGCCAACCTGAGTGGACTGGAGGCCGGAAAGTGCGTCTGTTGTTACAGCCGCGATCTGTTTTACTGTCAGAGCGCCGATCTGCGCTGATGTGAGCGCGCCGAGCTGTTCCGATGTGACGGAAGCGATCTGTGCGGTCGACAGCGTTGCGATCTGTGTGCTTGTGAGGGCAATCAGGTTGTCGGTGCTGAGGCCGGCCAGTGCCGTTGTTGACAGGCCAGCGAGTGCCTTGACGTTCAGCGATGCAATTTCACTGGTGGAGAAGCTGTTGAGTTCATCTGCATCCAGTGTCGCGACCTGAGCAGAGCTGAGTGCAGCAACCTGCGTGTCTGTGAGAGCGGCGATGTTATCGGAATTGAAGGACTGAAGCTGTGTGGTGGTCATAGCAGCAAGCTGCTTGACGTTGAGCGAGCCAACCTGTGTGGACTGGAGACCGGAGAGTGCGTCAGTTGTTACAGCTGCGATCTGCTTTGCTGTTAGCGCGCCGAGCTGAGTTGTCGTCAGTGCGCCGAGCTGTTCAGATGTGACAGCAGCGATCTGAGCAGTCGACAGTGTTGCGATCTGCGTGCTTGTGAGGGCAATGAGGTTGTCAGTGCTGAGGCCAGCGAGGGCCGTTGTTGTCAGGCCAGACAATGCCTTGACGTTGAGAGCTGCGATTTCACCGGTTGTGAAGCTGTTGAGCTCATCTGCATCGAGGGTCGATATCTGGGCAGCTGTCAAAACTGCAACCTGCGTACCTGTGAGGGCAGCGATGTTCTCGGAAGAGAGCGCGCCCAACTGGCTGGAGTACATGGAAACGATCTGGCCAGTAGA
This sequence comes from Agrobacterium bohemicum, assembly GCF_002896715.1. Classification (GTDB taxonomy): domain Bacteria; phylum Pseudomonadota; class Alphaproteobacteria; order Rhizobiales; family Rhizobiaceae; genus Agrobacterium; species Agrobacterium bohemicum. The sequence continues at coordinate 400,392 of NZ_PGEL01000028.1, read as the reverse complement.
AAGGACGGAAACCTGTTCCGAACCGATGGCGCCAAGCTGATCGACGGTCAGACCAACGATTGCTTTTGCAGAAATGGCGGAGATCGAAGAGCTTGTGAATGAGGAAATCGTATCGGTGCTGAAAGCTCCGATCTGTGCCGATGACAGAGCGGCGACCTGCTTGCTGGTCAAAGCTGCGACGTCATCGGATTTCAAGCTTGCGATGGTCGTGGTTGTTAGAGAGGAAATCTGCTTGATAGAAAGTGAAGCGATAATTGAAGTCATGGACACGTGCCCCCGTTGATAACTGGCCAAAGCGCCACACACCAAGCCGTTTTCGCGCCGCGCAGCCACAGGGCCGCATCCGATACCCCGGATGCGCTTTTGCGCGAATTGGCACAGTGTCTCAATCGGTCGACACGAGCGTCGATCGAGTAAGTGTCCGTTCGGGACAATAGCAATATTAAGCAGAACATGGCTCGTGTGAGCCGGCGCATCGGAAGGGCATCATGCGTACAGAACTCTGATCGTGTTCTGATCCCTACGCCATCGGACATTGGAGTGCCGCTTTTNAAGCAGGACTTTCGACATACCTGCTCGCACCAAAANTAGTGCGTTCACGAACACCTCATATGACCGACGCCACTATCATTCGAAATGTGTAAANTATTAGTTAACGAGTCGACCAGACTTATGTCTTGGTGAAGTTAACTTCGAGTCTAAAATCGCAGAATATTCTTAAAAGGCGATAGAGTTTGCGTCATTCTGAACGGATACCAAATCAATAGACCTGTATATGAATAGTATTGCGATCTTTNAGTTGGGTATGAAATAGAAATTTGGCCTTATCGCTTAGATGGTGACTTTTTTNGGGTCTTGAGCGTTTAAGGGCCGAGGTGTCAAATAAAAATTATTTCTGGTTGTGGTTTTCAAGGGTGACCGGGCCGTTTTTATCGTGTTCCGAGTTTTGAATTCAGTATATTTTAAGAATAATGGCACGTAGAGGGAATTTTAAATAATAAATCCATGCGCCTCGACAATAAAAAGAGGCGCTCATAAATGAGCGCTTCCTAACATACGGCGAGGCCGATGTCGGGTGCCGATGACGGAGCCCACTTCTAAGCCTAATGTCAGCTCTGCGATTGATCTTGGCTTTGAGATTGTTGCACTGTGACCGATACAGTCAGGCTTTCCCCTGAGAGCCCCACTCGCATGCCGGAAACCGGAGCGCAATCACGGTAGCTGAGGCCACTGGCGATGCGAACGTAGCGTTCGTCAGGGCAGAGCTTGTTGGCGGCATCAAAACCTACCCAGCCGAGGCCCGGAACATGTGCTTCTGCCCATGCATGGGTGGCGATCTGCTCTGCTACGTCTTCCATCATCAGGTATCCGGAAACATAGCGTGCCGGTAGCCCCATATTCCGGGCAGCGGAGATGAAAATGTGGGTGTGGTCCTGGCAAACGCCTTTCCCGGACTCCAGCGCCTCTTCGGCGGTGGTTTCCGTGCCGGTCGATCCGGTTTCGTATTCCACTTCGAGGTGGATGAGTGCCATCAACTCGTGCAGACGCTCCAACGGCGTGTCACCCGTCGATTGTCGTGTGAGTTCCCGAATGAGTTTACCCGACTTGGTCAGCGGGGTTTCACGCATGAAAAGCCACAATGGCGCGTTGCCAATATGGGGGCCGAACACGCCGGCCTTGTCGATCGTTTCAACTTCACCACGCGCAACGACTTTTACCGCGCTGCGAGGACCTTCTGTTTCCACCAGTTCAACGCGGTTGCCAAAGTGGTCGTCATATCGCACTTCCAGCTTTGCCCCATCAACTGTGACGTCCCATTCCTTCACCGTTTGTGTCGGTCCGCTCGCAGGCGTCAGCCGCAGACGTTGCAGCGAGTAGGGGACCGGCTCGTCATAGAGATATTCGGTCGTATGATTGATCTTTAAACGCATGCCATGTCCCCGTATTCCGCCCGCTCGTCATTGATAGAAGCGGTAGCCATCGGTAATTTCCTGTCCCAACTGCGCGTTCCTGTTGACGAAAAGCTCTAGGAACTCGTGCAGGCCCTGGTCCATTACGCGGTTTATCGTTGTTTTCTGCAACGTCGCCTTGATTGCGTCCGCCGTATCGTGAGCCTTGTGCCTCTCGCCGTAGTCCTCGGAAAGGTGTCCGAGGTTGCTGACGATCTTTTCGTAGCAATAGGCAAGAGAACGCGGCATTCTTCCATTCAAGATAAGAAAGTCGGCAATATTGGCAGGTTTATACTCTGCATCATAGACCCAACCATAGGAACGATGCGCTGAGACGGAGCGCAGTATGGATTCCCACTGCGCATTGTCCAGGGACGACCCCACCTGCGCCGCCGCTGGCAGCAACACGTAGTATTTCACATCCAGAATCCGTGCCGTGTTGTCAGCGCGCTCGATGAAGGTACCGATGCGCGAGAAGTTATAGAGATCGTTGCGTAACATCGAGCCATGAAACGCGCCGCGTACGAGGCCGGCGCGATGTTTGATGACATCAATGATCTGCGGCAGTTCCGCAGCCTTGACCTTGCGGCCAAGCAGGTTTTTCAATTCGATCCAGAACTCGTTGGTTGCTTCCCAGGTTTCGCGCGTCAACGCGGTTCGCACCATGCGGGCATTGTTCCTGCCGTATTCAATACAGGACATGACGCTGGATGGGTTGGATTTATCTCGAAGCATATAGTCGATGGCATCCGCCGAGGTTACCTTTTCATGGTGCTCAAGAAATTCCTCGTGGGCGCCTGCGCTTTGCAGCACGCCGTCCCAGTCCTCGTCGCCACCGCCACTTCTGGTCAATGAGACACGCATACCCGCATCAACCAGCCTTGCGATATTTTCCGCGCGCTCGATGTAGCGGAACATCCAATAGAGTCCGTTCGCCGTTCTTCCCAGCATGGCTTAGTCCTCCAGTACCCACGTATCCTTGGTGCCGCCGCCCTGGCTGGAATTCACGACGAGTGATCCCTGCTTGAGCGCAACGCGTGTCAGCCCGCCGGGGATGATCTTCACCTTGTCCGAAACCAGAACATAGGGACGAAGGTCGACGTGGCGCGGCGCGATCCCGTTTTTCACCATGATAGGCACTGTGGAAAGTGAAAGCGTGGGCTGAGCGATGTAGTTGGAAGGGCGGGAGCGAAGCTTATCTGCAAACAGCGCCCGCTCTTTCTTGGATGCCGTTGGCCCGACCAGCATTCCGTAGCCGCCAGAGCCGTGAACTTCCTTGACAACGAGATCTGCCAGATTGTCCAGAACGTATTTTAAGCTGTCAGGCTCGGAGCAGCGCCATGTTGGCACGTTCTCAAGTAGCGGCTTGCGGCCCGTATAAAACTCTACGATTTCAGGCATGTAGGAATAGATCGCCTTGTCATCGGATATGCCGGTGCCCGGCGCGTTGGCGATGGTGATGTTGCCAGCGCGGTAGACATCCATGATACCGGGGACGCCCAGTGCCGAATCCGGGCGGAAGGTGAGGGGGTCGAGAAAATCGTCATCCACGCGGCGATAGAGCACGTCGATGGCCTCGTATCCGCGCGTCGTGCGCATCTTCACCTTGCCGTCCATGACACGCAGGTCGGAGCCTTCCACCAGTTCGACGCCCATCATATCGGCGAGGAAAGAGTGCTCGTAATAGGCTGAGTTGTGAATGCCTGGGGTGAGAACCGCAACGCGCGGCTTGCCCTTGCAGCCCGGAGGAGCGAGTGATGAGAGTGATTGACGCAGCTGATACGGGTAGTCTTCGACCCGCCGTACTTTGTTTNCATGAAACAGCTCAGGAAACATCTGCATCATCGTTTCGCGATTTNCCAGCATGTAGCTGACACCGGACGGTGTGCGGGCATTGTCCTCGAGTACGTAGAACTGGTCTTCACCCGTGCGAACGATGTCTGTGCCGACAATGTGCGTGTAAACGCCACCCGGTGGTTTGAAGCCGATCATCTCAGGCAGAAACGCTTCGTTGCGCTCGATCAGTTCACGGGGAATGCGTCCGGCCCGAATGATTTCCTGCTTGTGGTAGATGTCATCCAAAAAGGCGTTCAGCGCAAGAACCCGTTGCTCGATCCCTAGCGCCAGTTTGCGCCACTCTTTGGCAGAGATGATGCGAGGAATGATGTCGAAGGGGATCAGCTTTTCGGCACTGTCGGCGTGACCGTATACGGCAAAGGTTATGCCGGTTTTTCGAAAGATGTTTTCAGCGTCCCGGGACTTCTGGATCAGATGCGATCTGTCCTGGCGGCTGTACCAGTCATTATACGTTTTATATGGGCTNCGCGGAGTGGAGTCCGCATCAATCATTTCGTCAAATGCCAACTTTATGTTCCCCATTTTNGCCCATTTGAATACAACGACGACAGCAATGCAAGAACCATGCGCTGTCTAGACCGAGATTTTTNGCCACCTGCAGCTTTGCTAAATATGCAAAAANTAAGCAGTTTCGCCTTTTGTGACGTAAAATGCGGCGCAGTGGCAAAGGGTTCCTCGGTCACACTCGGCGCAGTGCCGATTTACAGAGACTAACAGCGAATTCTCTGCCTAATTTTTGACCATTCTTTCGCCGCCAATCCGCCGGTGCTTTCGGTGCCCGCGCCTATACTTGGTTAATTGTCACAATCGCAATTAGAGGTTTGTTAACCATAAAATTATACTCCTTGGTAACAGAGATATGAATCGACCGGGGGTAATATGTCTATTTCGCGCCGTGGAGTCCTGTTTGGATTACCGCTTCTTCTTGCAGGTTGCGCCAGCACCAATTTCGTTCAGCAAAANCAGAATTACGCAGCCATTCCAGATGAGAAGTTTCCGCTAAAGGCGATGCCTCTGGACAAGATCGATCCAGAACTGCGTCGCCAGGAAGTCGCGTATCAGACGACATATCCGGCCGGAACTGTCGTCGTTGATACCCCCGCTCGCCGTCTGTATTACATCATGGGCAATGGTCGCGCCATGCGGTACGGCGTGGGCGTTGGCCGTCAGGGATTAGCGCTCAGGGGTAACGCCTATATCGGCCGCAAGGCCGAGTGGCCCAGTTGGACGCCAACCCCGAACATGATCCGCCGCGAGCCGGATCGTAACCGCAAATATGCGGGCGGTATGCCGGGTGGTCCAAACAATCCGCTCGGGGCACGCGCTTTGTACCTGTACCGCGATGGCGGCGATACCATGTTCCGTCTGCACGGCACCAACCAGCCGCAGTCTATCGGCCATGCCATGTCCAGCGGCTGTATCCGCATGCTGAACCACGACATCATCGACCTCTATCAGCGAGTGCCTGTTAGCTCGCGGGTGGTTGTTTTGCAGGCCTGAGCACCTTATTAACGCCGTGATCCGGCGCTCTTTGCACCGGATCACAATCTCAACCATGGCGGTACCGCATGTGTCGTTTTCTTGCCTATTCCGGCGTTCCCGTCTGGCTTGACAGTCTTCTGATCGAGCCGGAAAGCTCGCTCATCAGTCAGTCGATGGCGGCGCGTGAGGCGAAGACTGTGGTCAATGGCGATGGCTGCGGCATAGGCTGGTACGGGGAAAGAGGCGAACCCGGTATCTATCGCGGTATTCTTCCTGCTTGGTCTGATCGGAACCTGACGTCGCTGTGCCACCAACTGCGCTCCAGCATGTTTCTGGCCCATGTCCGCTCGGCCACGACCGGTGGCGTGTCTATGGCAAACTGTCATCCTTTNGGCTTCGGCCGCCACCTTTTCATGCACAACGGTCAAATTGGCGGATATGAAAAGGTCAAGCGCGCCATCGAAGCGTATATTCCGGATGAGGTTTATTGTTCGCGCGCAGGAAATGGTGACAGCGAAGCCATTTTTCTGATTGCTGCCGGCTATGGTCTAGACCGCGATCCGGTCGGTGCTCTTAGAAAAACCTTGCAGGAATGCCTGGATATCGTCGTCAATTCCGGAATCGACCAACCTATTCGGTTCAGTGCTATCCATGCTGATGGAGAAAAGTTGCACGCCTTTCGCTGGTCCAGCGATGCACGCCCGCCAACGCTTTACTGGCGAAATGTGGGGCAGGGGATAGCGATTGCGTCAGAACCCTTTGGTACCGGTGCTGAAAAATGGGAAATAATCCCAGCGAACTCGGTGGCGACAATCGTCGGCGCTAACATAACATTTGAGCCGTTCAATCCGATCGCGCAGCCGCAGGCCCGCATGATCGCCTGAACAACAGGGCTTCTCCATAAGTCAGGGTCGATTTNGCTTTCATTCTTGCGCGACAACATTCGCTGGCTGGGCGCCGGTTTCGCGATGCTTTTTGCGTCCTCTTTCGGCCAGACCTTTTTCATTTCGCTATCCGGTGGTGAAATACGCCGCGAGCTTGATCTCAGCGACGGCCAGTTTGGGCTTGTCTATATGGCCGTAACGCTCGCATCCGCCTTCAGCCTTGTATGGCTTGGTAAAATTCTGGATGTCAAAGCGGTTCGTTCCATTGTTGCCCTGGCCGTTCTCGCACTGGCGTCAGGGNCAATCGGGCTTGCCTACTCCTCATCCATCGTGGTGCTGGCGGTAAGCCTGTTTTNGCTACGTCTTTNCGGCCAGGGCATGATGGTGCACATTGCCTACACCACTATCGGGCGCTGGTTCTCAGCGGAACGGGGAAGGGCCGTGTCGATCTCGGCACTGGGGGTGAACGCCGGACAAGCCCTATTGCCCCTGCTTGCCGTCGCTGGCATGGCAGCATTCGGATGGCGTAATCTCTGGGTTATAGTTGCTGCGTTTATCATCTTGATATTGTTTCCCGTTCTACTGGCGCTGCTGAAAGTCGAGCGCGTGACCGCGCCTGTTCCGGTCTTGCCAACTGCTCAGGTTTCCCGCAACTGGATGCGCGGCGAGGTGCTACGTGATCCGTATTTCTATCTTCTGATGCTTGGAATGCTGCCGCCAGCCTTTATCAGCAACACGATCTTTTNCCATCAGGTGCATTTGTCGCAATCGAAGGGATGGCCGCTCGAAACTTTTGCATCGGCTTTCCTGATCTATGCGGTGGTCGCCGTATCGAATTCTTTGCTTTCCGGCTATCTGGTCGATCGGTTTTCGGCGCTTCGATTGCTTCCATTCTACCTGTTGCCTTTCGGGGTCGGTTGTCTGCTGCTGGGAGCTGTGGATGCGCCGTGGGTGGTTTTCGTCTTTATGGTTTNATACGGAATTTCCGACGGCTTTTCGCTCACGCTTTTCGGAAGTCTATGGCCGGAAGTCTACGGTGTGAAGTATCTGGGCGCGATCCGCGCCGTCATCGTCGCCACCATGGTCTTTGCGTCTGCGCTCGGTCCCGGCCTTGGCGGAATGCTCATCGATTCCGGCGTGGCCTTCACGTCCCAGATCATGGTCATGGGGGTCTATTGTGTTCTGATTTGTGCCGTCCTGCTGTCGCTTACGCGTCATATTCGCATGAGATGACAAGGCGAAATTCCACGCTTCCAAAAAGCTGATCACGATCGTTTGTACGCGTTGTGAATCGATGGGTAGGCTGTTGTTTTTGGTCGGGAAAAGTGTATCTCGAATAGTTGTATTTCCCAGTTAGGTTTTGAAGATCGTTAGGTCGAACCTGCTTTATAAGGACAAAATAAAATGGCATTTTTNGAAAANCTATCGCGATACCAGCCTTACGGTTTGGCTGCGCTGCGGATCATCGCGGCGCTCTTGTTCATCGAGCACGGCACGCAGAAACTGTTCGGTTTCCCGGCGTCGCAGATGGAAGGTTCTCTTCCTACAATGTTGCTGATCGCCGGGCTTCTCGAACTGGTCGGCGGACTTCTCATCCTCGTCGGACTTTTCACCCGTCCTGTTGCATTCCTTCTGTCGGGTCTGATGGCCGTTGCCTACTTCACGGCACACGCACCGAAAAGCTTCTTTCCAGTTTTGAACGGCGGCGATGCGGCCATTCTTTTCTGCTTCATCTTTCTTTACCTGGTCGTGGCTGGCCCAGGTGCCTTCTCCGCGGATGGGCAGCGCCGTTAATCGCTGGCAAGTCTGAGATTTTGAGCGCCGCGTGGGATATTCTCAGGCGGCGTTTTTAATTCGACTTCGAATCCGCGGTCATTTGCGGTTGTCTCATCAGCCATTTTTCGATTTTNGCCTGAAGAAGTTCGGGACTGATGGGCTTTGACAGATAATCATCCATCCCCACCGAAAGACACAGATCACGATCGCTGTCTTGTGCGTTAGCGGTAACGCCGATGATCGGAACCCGCGTCCCATTCGGCATATTTTGTTCTTCTGCACGAATAGCCTGAGTTGCCTGATGACCGTTCATGACAGGCATGGAAACATCCATCAAAATAATGGAAGGTCTATCGATTCTCCACGCTTCAACCGCCTTTTTNCCATTGCTGACAATACGGAAATCAAGATTGGTTTGCTGGAGAATCTGCGTGAAGACGATCTGGTTGACGTCATTGTCCTCGGCAATCAGGACATCCAGTGATCCTGTGTTTGGTCGTACCTCGGTTGCCCGGGTCTCGTCTCGGTGTCCTTGTTCACCAGCGTTTGGGCGATGGCCGGTATCGCTGCTTTTCCTCACCGGCGCAGGCGACTCCGATCCATCTCTACCGCCGAGTTGATCCTGCAACGCACGCTCAGCGCGCCGTGTGCGGACGACATCCGTCAATGTTTNGCGCAAANGTCTGGCACGCACGGGCTTCATAAGATGTGCATCAAACTGGATTTCGGGCTCGCGGTGAACCGAATCCATCGATGTCAGGAAGACGATTGCGGTATCGCAAAGCCTAGGATCGCCTCTTATGGTGCGCGCCACCTGCACCCCATCCATATCCGGCATGTGACAATCCAGAATGACCGCATCGATATCGAAGCCGATTGCTGCGGCCTCTTCGAGAATAGCCAGACCCGCCGGGCCGCTGGCGGCTGCGTAGCCATCGACACCCCAACTTGTCAGTTGTTCGGTCAGTATCTGTCGGTTCACCGCGTTGTCATCGATCACGAGGACGCTGACTTTTTNGGTATCGATAGGGCCGGCGTTTTGCTCGGATCGATTTCCCACGATGCGCAATGGCAAGGTTACGGTAAAGGTCGAGCCTTGCCCCACCACGCTTTCCACATCCACTTTTCCACCGAAAAGCCCGACAAGTGCCACCGTGATTGCAAGACCGAGGCCGGTGCCTTCATGGCGGCGTGTCGAGGAGGTATCTGCCTGATTGAATTTTNCGAAANTGCGGTTCAACTGATGTTGCGCAATGCCGATACCGGTGTCCTGGACGCGCAGGTTCATGATGAGTTCGCTGTCGTCAACGCTCTCGGCTACAAGCTCGATCAGGACGTGGCCGGTTTCCGTGAACTTGATGGCGTTTCCGATGAGGTTCGTCGCTATCTGCCGGAAGCGTCCTGCGTCACCGCTCACCAGATGATGGAATGATGGATCAATGCTGACGATGAGTTCGATATTTTTTNCCATCGCCTGCGACGATAGAAGCGATGCAACATCCTCGACGGCTTCCGCCGCGTCGAAGGTCGTGCTGCGCAGCGTCATCTGACCTGCGTCGATCTTCGAGAAGTCGAGGATGTCGTTGATGATCGTCAGCAGCGCATTGCCGGATTTCACGATGACATCAGTAAATGTTCGCTGCCGGGTGTCGAGCTTGGATTTGGCCAGCAATTCCGCCATGCCGAGGACGCCGTTCATCGGCGTTCTGATCTCATGGCTCATATTGGCCAGAAATTCGGACTTGGCCATGTCGGCAGCTTTGGCGCGCGCCAGCAGGCCCTCAAGCTCTGCTTCACGCTGCTTCATCTCGGTGACGTCGNTTACGATGACAAGCCAGTATTCGCTGGCACTGATGGTCGCCTCCACATTGAGCCAGCGCTTCGCGTCCACTTGCTTGAGCGATGAAAAGGGTTTGCCAGCCGCAACATTATGCATCCATTCCAAACGCGTTGCTTCGGCGCTTTCGGCATCGCCAAAGTCGCCTCGGTCTGCGCAATAGGCAAAGAATGGCAGCCAGCTTTTACCAGCGGCGACCAGCTCTGGCGGGACATCGAACATGCGTGCCATCGCATCGTTCGACATGATGATCTCGCCGTTTNGAATCAGAGCCAATCCCTGGGCCATGACGCGTGTCGCATCCTGCAAATACTTACCAACACGCTGCAATTCCTGGCGGGCGGCACTGATTTCCTTGTCGCGGGCGCGCACGGCGGTGCTGTCGGAAAACGTGATAAGGATTTTGTTTCCGGCTATCCGCTGTTTTGAGAGGATCGTGAACTTGCCGGCCTTGCTTTCGACTTCCCGCGACGTATGACCATCGATCAGGTTCAGGCGGTTGATGCGGTCACGGCAAGCATCCTCAAAGCTGATATCGCCGAAATCATATTTNCCGCTTTCGTAGCCCATTTGCATATAACGCTTATAGGGCTGACCAACGAGATCGATTTGCTCTTCGACTTCCCAAAGGTCATAAAAACACGTGTTTGCGTACTCGATCGTCAGGTCCGATCCCAGCAACATGACGCCAACGGGAAGTGAATCGAGAATCGACTGAACCTCAGCGTGAAGCTTCTCAGCTTCATCGCGGGCAGCAAGCAGTGCCTGCTTTTGCTCCATCAGCGGCGTGGTGTCGGTTACGGAGCCGACTAGATAGGGTTCATCGTCTGGGCTTATCATGCGGCCCACCCTGATGATTGTCGGCACGGATGTGCCGTCGTTCAGCAGGATTTCTTCGGTTTTCTGCAGTTCCTCGCCGGTCTGGAGAACGTGATCATTTTCCTTTCGGAAGCGCTCACCCTCGTGAACGAAAATCTGCGACTCCGTCAGGCCGTAATATTTCCCACGGGGCTCGCGCCACAATGTTTCATAGGAAGCGTTCGCATAGGTAAGGCGACGTTCGCTATCCAGCATGAAAACGGCAACCGGCACACGCTCCAGCGCTTCCCGGAAAAGCCAGTTTTCGCGCGTGTGCTTCTCCAGCAGAATTTCTCGTGCTTTGGCTTCGCTGACGTCGATTCGAAGCGCAACCAGCATACCGTTTTCGAGACGCTTGTTGATGAAGCGTATGAAACGTCCGTCGCTCATCTCCTCGGTGAATTCGGAGTATGGCTCGCGGGCTTCAGCGAGCTTCGCTTCCAGCCAGGCCTCTTTGTCAGACGCGTCAGGGCTTCTGACCTTGACGACGATGTCATGGAAAGCCGCGGCGATTGTCTTCAGTTCAAGCCCGGCCTGCCAATCAAGGTTGAGGTCAGAGTATAACGTCTCGAACCGCTTGTTGGAGTAAATCAGCCTGTCTTCGGGGTCATAAACCGCAACAGCCACATCGAGAAGATCAAGCACATTTTTGCCGATCAGTGTCTCGTTTCCATCGGCCTCAATATCCGTCGCGACAGAAGGCGTTGTTTCGAAAATCTCGAACAGGAACAAAGCCCCATCTTCGGTTTCGAACCGTTCGCATTTTACCGCATGGCTTTCGTTGTGACCTTTGCACAATATCACTTCTTCCGTCGCAAAAACGAGCGAACGGCGTTCCTTATCCTGCCGCTCGTTATCTTCGGTTATGCCAAGCAATTCATGTGTTGTCTTGTTCTGGAAAGAGGCGATCGGGCGGCCGACAAAAAGTGCGTAGGCTGAATTAACGCAGACATAGCGCAATTGACTATCTTTAATGCAGGCGGGCAAATCCAGCGCTTGAACGCCTTCACATGCTTTTTCAAGCAATCCGCCCCCATTTATCAAGATATTCTCCGTAACTGCCTGTGACGTACGATAGAATCAGCACATCTGTTTTGTCGTGTTTGAAANTGAAANCTATTGTAGAATGACCGAACTGGCTACGCGCCGACGCGCTTTATTAAGGTTTGTTAACTATAGTTTTTCATGGATAGTTAAAGTTTCGGTCGCCGCTGGCGGCGCTATGGAAAATCAAGCACCTAAAACATTTGCTTGACTTTTCTCCGCAAAACGATCAAACCCCCTCAAGCTTTCACCCTCGGCAGCCGCGTGAGCTGCAGCGTCAACGAAAACGATACGACGCATGAAGGAAAAAGCGCATTGATACAGGAGCCGGCGAAATCGCCGCACTGAAGCGCAGAAAGTCATTCCAACCCACAAGTTCCCAATTCACGCGGGGTTCTTGACGCCAAGACAACCGGACAGCAAGGCTGATCCGGGTTCAAGCGTTTTGGCGCCCCGAAAGGTATACTATTGACCAGTTTTAGCGAACTCGGCCTCTCCGAAAAAATCGTGGCCGGCGTCACCCAGCTCGGTTACACCACACCTACGCCCATCCAGGAAAAAGCGATTCCGCTTCTTCTCGAAGGTCGCGACATGATCGGTCTTGCACAGACCGGCACAGGCAAGACGGCCGCTTTCGGCCTGCCGCTCATAGAAATGCTGTTGAAGCTACCTGATCGTCCTGCAAACAGAACCACCCGCACCCTTATTCTGGCGCCGACACGCGAACTGGTGAACCAGATTGGCGAGAGCCTCCGCGGCTTCGTGCGCAAGACGCATCTGAAGATCAATCAGGTCGTTGGTGGCGCGTCCATCAACAAGCAGCAACTGCAGTTGGAAANGGGCACAGATATTCTGGTTGCCACGCCTGGTCGCCTGCTCGATCTGATCTCGCGCAACGCGATTTCCCTGTCCAAGGTGACTTTCCTCGTGCTTGACGAAGCCGACCAGATGCTCGACCTCGGCTTTATCCATGATCTGCGCAAGATTTCCAGGATGGTCCCTGCCGAGCGTCAGACACTGCTGTTTTCGGCCACCATGCCGAACTCGATCGCAGACCTGGCCGGCAGCTATCTGAAAAACCCGGTTACCGTTCAGGTTACGCCTCCGGGCAAGGCTGCCGACAAGGTAGAACAATATGTTCATTTCGTTGTAGGCAAGAACGACAAGACCGAGCTTCTCAAGAAGACCCTCAACGAAAACCCGGATAGCCGTTCTATCGTGTTTCTGCGCACCAAGCATGGGGCTGAAAAGCTGTCCAAGTATCTGGAACACATCGGCTTCAAGGTTGCTTCGATCCATGGCAACAAGAGCCAGGGCCAGCGCGAACGTGCGTTGAAGGGCTTCAAGGACGGCGAATTCAAGGTTCTGGTTGCGACTGACGTTGCCGCACGCGGTATCGATATTCCAGCCGTAACGCATGTCTTCAACTATGATCTGCCTGAAGTGGCTGACGCTTACGTTCACCGGATCGGTCGTACAGCCCGCGCTGGTCTCGACGGCATTGCCATTGCGTTCTGCGCACCGGACGAAACCCGTCTGCTGCATGACATCGAAAAGCTGATGAAGATCGAGATTCCGGTTCTGTCCGGCGAACGTCCAGCAGGTCTGTCGAGCCCGTCTCGCGGGAACAACAATAACCGTGGCGCTGGCAACCGCGCCAATGCAAACGGTCCTCGCCGTCAAGGTGCAGAACGTGGCGAGCGTGCACATGGTGATCGTCCACAGCGCGGTCCTCGTGACGGCGCTTCGCGTGACGGCGGACGCCGCAATGGCGAATTCCGTGGTCAACGCGCTGGTGAATTCGCACCTGTTGAACGCGACAACGATCTGGAAGTGACGTCAGATTTCAAGCGTCCAAATGCCGAAGGCGCAGCTGGCAAGCCAGCCGTTAACCGCAACCATCGCGGTGGCCAGGGTCGTCCGGCACGTAAACCCGGTTCCTTCGCACCTGCCGGTCAGGCTCGTCCTGCTGGTAACGCAGGTCGCGGTCGCAAGCGCGGCTGATCGGGTCTGATCTGAATTAAGAAACGCCCGGATGAAAANTCCGGGCGTTTTTCGTTATGGCTTTACGCCACACAGCATTTCCCGTTTNCCCGCAAAGCCGGGTCGACGTTCGACGGTAAAGCCAACTGTGCCCAGATTGCGCCGCACGAAACCTGCCGCCGCGAATGTCGCAAAGGTTCCGCCTGGAGCGGTCTTCGCAAACAGCGCTGCCATGATCTCCAGCGACCACATATCCGGGTTCTTCGCGGGCGCAAAGCCATCGAGATACCAGGCGTCGAATGTATCCGTGCTCTGGATGATCCCCTGCATGGCGTCGCCGCAGAAGACGGTCAGACGCGTCTGCTCATCCAGAGTTATGTCAACCCAGCCTTCCGGGTCCGAGGGCCACTGCGCGACGAACGCTTTGCGCTCGGCGTCCAGCTGCGGCCAATGGGACAGCGCGCGGTCCAACTCACTCGTGGTCATCGGGTAGAGCTCGAAGGACACGAAATGCAGCTTGGCATTGGTGGGGCGGTGCAGTTTCCACTGCCGCCAGGTTTCGCACAGATTGAGTGCCGTCCCGAAACCGAGTTCACCGATGCGGAATGTTCCCTGCGCCGTTTGCCAGCGTTCAGGCAGGCCATTGCCCGACAGTGAGACGTGGCTGCATTCCTGCCGTCCGTCCGTCTGGCAATAAAAGTGGTCGCCAAAGGCCAGAGAATAGGGCATATCGCCCTCTCGCCAATCCAGCATATTTGAGCCGGCTCGTGCCGGCATATTTTCGTCGGGATGTCTCATGCTCCAAGCCGATAGTCTTCCCCGGCAAACAGGTCAATCATCTTTGCCAGCCAGCGTCTCATTGCTGATCATCGGCGGTGGCATCATGGGGCTGTGGGCGGCGGTAAAGGCGGAAAAGCTCGGTATCGACACGTTGCTGGTCGATGCCGACGGCATTGGAAGCGGTGCCAGTGGCGGTCTTCTGGGTGCTTTGATGCCGCACATGCCGGATCGCTGGTCCGACAAGAAGCAATTTCAATTCGATGCCTTGCTGAGCCTCGAAACCGAGATAGGGGCATTGGAGGCGCAAACGGGCCTGTCGGCAGGCTACCGGCGATGCGGGAGAATCATCCCGTTGCCCAAGCCCCATCTGCGCTCAATCGCGGAACGGCATCAAAGGGATGCCATATCGAATTGGGGCCAAGGTGGCCGGCAATTTCATTGGCACCTGCTGGATACGCCGCCGGTCGATGGATGGGTGAACGCAGCAGCGGGTGAGGCGGGTTTTGTACACGACACCTTCGCCGCCAAGGTTTCCCCCCGGGCATTCATTGCCATGTTGAAAGAGTATCTGCGACGGGCAAANCATGTGCAGGTGGTGGAGAACTGCGGTGTTGCGACGCTGGATAGGAATGGAGCGGCGATCTTGATGGATGGCCAGCGGATTGGCTTTGGTCACGCCATGGTCTCAGCCGGGCATCATTCATTTCCGCTTTTGACCGAAGCGTTGGGCTTCGCTGCGGATGCCGATCTTGGGCGGCCCGTCAAAGGGCAGGCCGCATTGTTGCAAGTCAATGCGGATCCCTTAATGCCTGTGGTGTTTCTGAACGGTCTCTATGTCGTGCCGCATGAGGATGGCACGGTTGCTATCGGCAGCACCAGCGAGGAAGACTTTGACGACGCTTTGACGACGGATGAGAAGCTGGATGGTCTGATTGCGCAGGCACGGCAGATCGTTCCCTCGCTTGCAGATGCTCCCGTTATCGAACGCTGGGCCGGTTTGCGTCCCAAGGCGATCGGGCGTGACCCTATGGTTGGTCCGCATCCTGATTACCCACGAATAATTGCATTGACCGGCGGCTTCAAGGTCAGTTTCGGCCTGGCACATCGCCTGGCGGATGCTGCTCTGGATGCTTTACAGGGCAAGCCCATGGATGTACCGGGCAGTTTTTCTTTTGAAGATCACATCTGCGTTTTCAACCTGCCTCATTGATTTATCAGCGTTTGCACGTCGTTAATCTGTCACGCAAATCACCTAACAGCTTGCCTTATGCAATATAGCTGATGAAAACCGTTTCGGACGGCGAGGTGACGACGCATGCGGTACGCCATTCATTTTACGCCTTCCCCGAACGACCCCTTGACCCATGCGGCTGCGGCTTGGCTTGGTCGCGATGTCTATTCCGGCCAGACGGTGGAACCACCCGCCGTTTCAAGCCTCGGCATGCAGGAAATTTCCTATCATACGGCTCTTCCACGTCGTTACGGTTTCCATGGCGCAATCAAGGCGCCATTCCGCTTGATGGATGATGTCGGCGAGGCAGCGCTGCTGCGTAGCCTGATGCATTTTGCCGGAACGCATCAACCCTTTACCTTGCCGCCGTTCGAAATTGCCAAACTCGGAAATCTGTATGGGCTGGTGCTGTCCTGGCCATCGGAAGCCCTGAATTTTCTCGCGGCAAGCGTTGTTCAGGAATTTGATCGGTATCGTGCGCCCCTATCCGACGCCGATATCGAGCGCGCCGACCCCGATCGTCTGTCTGCAACGCAACTGACCAATCTTCACCGTTGGGGCCATCCCTATGTGATGGACGAATTTCGGTTCCAGATGATCTTGACGGGTGGTGTAGTGCCTGCGGACTGCGTGCGTGTGGAGCGGGCAGTGCGTGGCGTCTTCGAGCCTGTTTTGGACAGGCAAGTCGAATTCTCCAACCTTGCCCTTTTCGTGGAAGACGAGCCGGGCGCCCCGTTCCGCGTGCATTCACTGCACCCCATGGGTCGCGTGTCTGCCCGAAAGATTGCATAACGACGCGATCGAAAATGCTCTCGACTTTCCGGTCCGCAATGCTACCGTTCACGAAATTTGCGTGAAGGTGATTTGATGATTTCCGTTGACTATCCCCGTAATCTCGTTGGTTACGGTCGTAATGCCCCTGATCCCAAATGGCCAGGCGATGCCAGAATCGCGGTACAATTCGTCATAAATTACGAAGAAGGTGGCGAAAGCTGCATTCTCGACAGCGACAAGGCGTCCGAGTCTCTGCTGTCGGAAATCGTCGGTGCGCAGCCATGGCCAGGGCAACGCAATCTCAACATGGAATCGATCTACGAATATGGATCGCGCGCCGGTTTCTGGCGGCTGTGGCGCATGTTCACCAGCCTCGGCGTCACGACCACCGTCTACGGCGTCACGTCAGCCATGGCGCGCAACCCTGAAGCCGTTGCTGCGATGAAAGAAGCAGGCTGGGAAATTGCCAGCCACGGTTATCGCTGGCTGGAATACAAGGACTTTTCAGAGGAAGAAGAGCGAAAGCATGTGCTTGAAGCCGTGCGCTTGCACACGGAGCTGACCGGCGAGCGCCCCTACGGCATGTATCAAGGCAAGCCCTCAGATAACACCTTGCGCCTCGTTATGGAGGAGGGCGGTTTCCTTTATTCTTCTGACAGCTATGCAGACGATCTGCCCTACTGGGTCAAAGGACTGAAGGATGATCCGTTCCTGATCATTCCCTACACGCTCGATGCAAACGACATGCGGTTTGCNACGCCGCAGGGCTTCAATTCCGGTGATCAGTTCTTGACCTACCTGAAGGACACCTTCGATGTGCTCTATCAGGAAGGGGCCGAAGGTGCAGCCAAGATGATGAGCATTGGCCTTCACTGCCGGCTCGTCGGTCGTCCNGGCCGGNCCGCAGCGCTTCGTCGTTNCATTGAATACGTGCTTGGCCATGAAAAGGTCTGGATACCCCAACGCGTCGAAATCGCACGTCACTGGCATGCACATCATAAGCCGGAGGCGCTTTGATGGTTGGTAGGGCCGAGTTTGTCAGCCGTTTCGGCGGCGTTTTCGAGCATTCGCCGTTTATTGCGGAACGCGCCTTTGATGCAGGCGACGTTCGGGAGCCTATGACGGCTGGCACCGTGCATGCCGCACTCACAAAACACTTTCGCGCGGCCTCCCAAGACGAAAGACTGGGCGTTCTGCGCGCCCATCCCGATCTTGCAGGAAAGCTGGCCATCGCCGGAGGGCTGACCGAAGACAGCCGCAAAGAACAGGCTGGGGCAGGTCTTGATCGCCTTTCTCCAAACGAGCATGCCCGATTTACGGAACTCAATGCTGCCTATGTCGAGAAGAACGGCTTTCCGTTCATTATCGCCGTCAAAGGTCTGACCAAAGACGATATCCTGCGCTCGTTCGAAACTCGCATCAATCATAATGTGCAGGATGAGTTTGCAACCGCGACAGAGCAGGTCGAGAAGATCGCTCTGTTGCGATTGACTGCCATCCTGCCGGAAAGCTGAGGCCATGCGCAATCTCATCTTGCATGATTATTCCGGCCTGCTGTCGGTTGTCTGGAGGACGGTCACTGAAAGTATCCCCGACTTGCAGGCGCGTATGGCACTCATCAGAAACTGGCGTGTCCAAGGTGAATGAATTTTGACTGAATTTCTTGAAATCCTGCCTTTGACCAAAGAGGTATTCGCACCCTTTGGCGATGTTATCGAGGCAGACACCGCAACGATCAAGCTCATCAATGGTGGCAATACCGAGCGGCATCATGCGCTCGCAGCGCCTGACGTGACAGGCGAGGGTGCTCGTGTCGTATTGAACATTTTTCGTGGCAAACCCAGGCGGTTTCCCTACGCCATCGATATGATGGAACGACATCCGCTTGGCAGCCAGAGCTTTACGCCGCTGTCCGGCAATCCGTTTCTGGTGGTCGTTTCTGAGGACGTGCAGGGGAAGCCTGGAAAACCGCGTGTATTTCTGGCCCGTGCGGATCAAGGCGTGAATTACCATCGCAATGTCTGGCATCATCCATTGATGACGCTCGATTCCACCAGTGATTTNCTGGTTGTGGATCGGGATGGCCCCGGTAACAATCTGGAAGAATTCTTTTTNGATCAGCCCTATTTCGTTGCGGAGCCCAAGCCATGACCGGTCTTACCACCCATGTTCTCGACGCCGCCAATGGCACCCNTGCGCAGGNTTTGAACATCGATCTTTACCGGTTGGATGGCGACAGCCGCGAAAAGCTGAAANCGGTGGAAACCAACAGTGACGGTCGTGTTGATGGTGGACCGTTGCTCATCGGCGATGAATTTCGCGCGGGGTACTATGAGTTGGTGTTCCACGCGGGCGATTATCTCCGAACCCGAGGTCTTGCTCTACCGGACCCCGCCTTTCTCGACATCATCCCCATTCGTTTTGGCATAGCAGATGAGAGCAGCCATTATCACGTGCCACTGCTGCTTTCGCCCTATAGTTACTCAACATACCGTGGAAGCTGAACTCGATGATTTTTGCCGCTATTGCCGATATCCACGGAAACTGCGCCGCACTGGAAGCCGTCCTTTCGGATATTGGAAANCTTGGGATTACCGATATCGTCAATCTCGGCGATTGCTTTAGCGGGCCGCTGGAAGCTGGCCGCACCGCTGATATTCTGGTGGGGCAGAACATCCCGACCGTTCGTGGCAATCATGATCGTGCTTTGATCGACCGCCCGTTCGAGAACATGGGAGACTGGGAAAAGCCTGCGCATGCGCAGCTCTCGACGGCTCATCTCGCCTGGTTGCAGGCCATGCCCTTCGACATGGTGTTCAAGGATGTTGCTTATTGCTGCCACGGCTCACCAAAAGGCGATCTGGAATATTGGCTAGAGAGGCTTTCACCCGAAGGCATTCTTAGCCTGCGCCCACTGAAAGAGATCGAAGCACTGGCGGAAGGTATCAAGCAACCGCTTATGCTGTGCGGTCACACCCATATAGCCCGCACCGTTCATCTTTCCGATGGCCGGTTGATCGTCAATCCGGGCAGTGTCGGTTGCCCGGGCTGGAAAGATGACGAACCGGTCTATCACCAGGTCGAAGCCGGTCATCCGCTTGCCAGTTATGCCGTGCTGGAAGAGACGGCTCACGGCTGGCAGGTTTATTTCCGGCAAGTCCGCTACGACCATGTCGCCATGGGTGAGCTTGCGCGGGCAAACGGCATGTCACAACTGGGCAATGCGATTGCTACCGGCTGGCTTGACTGATCCGCTCTCAACTCTCGTTTGCCATGACGACGCAGGAGTAGGAATGTGCCTTTAGATCCTTGCATGCAGACAGCGCTGCTGCCTGATTGTCGAAACCAGTGAAGCGGGCGCGGTAAAGTGTGGCGGAACCGCTTCTGACTGCTTCCGTGTAGGGCGCAATTCCTGAATAGCTGGATGCGATGGATGGGCGGGCGTTGCGCAGCAGGGAGAGGGCTGCTCTTTGCGAATCCGCTGCTGCGATCTGCACTTCCCATGCGCTGCGCTCCGAGGTCGTGGCGCGCACCGCAGATGTCTGCATCATATCCGGTATCACGGCGTTTCCGGCAGCGATCTGCGCGGCGATCGGGTCGCGGCGTTCCGCAAACATCGGCAAAGGCACGCTGGCAGGCGTCACGTCGAATGTTTTGCTTGAACTTGCGCTTGCGATGAGTTGCTGGTTGCCAGTTCCTCTGGACGCTTTCGGGAGTGTACGGTCCAGCAGGGACGCCATCTGATTGTCTCGACCACGGGCGGTCTTGCCACCCAGCACCACGCCAACGACGCTGCGGCCGTTGTGGTTGACCGCGCTGACGAGGTTGAATCCGGAGGCATTGGTGTAGCCGGTCTTGATGCCATCAACGCCTTGATAGCGCGCCATCAGCCGGTTGTGGCCGCGGATCGTCTTGCCGCGGAACTTGAAGGATTGCATTGCAAAAAGGTTATATTCTTTCGGAAAATCACGCTGTAGCGCGAGTCCAAGCTTTGCCATGTCGCGCGCCGTCGTGACCTGTGCCTTGTTCGGCAGGCCGGATGCGTTGCGGAAAACGGTTTTCGTCATGCCAAGCTGTCGCGCCTTGCGTGTCATGATCTGCGCGAACTTCGCTTGCGAGCCGCCCAGATGGTCGCCCATGCCTTCCGCCATATCGTTCGCGGATTTTACGATCATGCCATAGACCGCCTCGCGCACGGTGAAGGTCGTACCCGCTTTCACCCAGAGTTTCGAAGGGATGACGGCTGCACCGCGCTTCGACATCGTGATGCGCTCGTTCCAGCTGAGGCGACCATCGTGCAACGCCTCGAAAACCAGATAGAGCGTCATCATTTNCGTGAGGGATGCAGGGTAGTTTTTAACGTCGGCATTTTCCGACGCCAGTACTTTTCCTGTCTTCGCATCCATTACGAAATGCGCATAGCCCGCCTGCGCTTGAGACGCCTGCAGGGAGAGGACCGTGCAGAGGAAGGCCAAAGCAAACATCCATGTTCCAGCCAATCCCCGTCTGATCGTTCCCGACATAAATTCCCCCCTTGTCCGTCCACTCGTCGCCCCGCAAGCCTACCAATAGTTTCAGGCAGCGAAACCGTTCAAACTTTAAAGATCGCTTTCATCCTTAATTAAGTATGAAANTCGACCCCCATTGGTGGCGGGTAATTTTCTTGAAAAGAAACCTACCGTCCGGTATGTATTGACGATGGATAGTTTGACGGAACGTAAAAAGCAGCCTGACGTGGTGCGTAGAAATCTCATCGACTGCGCGGCCAGACTTGCTGCGGAGCAGGGGTTTTCGGCGGTCTCAGTGCAGGCCGTCGCATCCGCTGCTGGGGTAACGAAGGGCGGTTTGTTTCATCATTTTTCCTCCAAACACGCGCTGCTGGAGGCTTTGCTTAGCGACCTTTTGGCCAAGCTCGATGCCGACATCGACGCGCTGATCTCACGGGATCGTGACGGCTATGGATGCTTCACACGGGCCTATGTGAATGCCTTCTTTACCGATCGCAGGCGTGAAACCTATGCGCAATGGTCTGCGATGTCGGTTGCGCTGATCAGCGAACCGTCGCTGCGGCAGATGTGGCAAAGCTGGATCGACGGGCGCAATGCGCGCCATAAAAAGACGGATGGCGAGATCGGTCTCGAGCTTGTCAGGCTTGCCGTCGATGGCATCTGGCTTGCGGATTTGATGAGCGATAACGGTCACGCAGGTAACACTGGCGAGGCACTTCGCAAGAGGTTGATAGGGATGACACGCGGAGAGGACAAAACATGAATGGAGTTGTCACGACCTATGCGGCGCTCATTGCAGCTATCGTCTGCGAGGTCATCGGCACGTCTTTCCTGCAGCAATCGCAACAGTTTACCCGGCTTGTGCCAACGGTGCTCATGGCTGTCTTTTACGGTGCGGCGTTCTTCCTATTGTCCATCACCCTAAAANCGCTGCCCGTTGGTGTCGCCTACGCGATCTGGAGCGGTCTCGGCATCGTGCTGATTTCCGTCGTCGGTTATGTGTTCTTCCGCCAGACGCTTGATCTGGCCGCGATGATCGGGCTTGGGCTTATCATCGCAGGAGTCGTCGTTGTAAACGTGTTTNCAAAGACGGTTGGGCATTGACGGGCAGTGGCCTTTTCAACGTACGAGAATGGTCCGGTCAACATCGGTCAATAGTCGTTTGCCGCACAGCGCCATGGTGACATCCATTTCTTTGCGGATGATTTCCAGTGCGGTGGTAACGCCAAGCTTGCCGCCAGCGCCGAGACCATAGAGGAACGGCCGGCNGATATAGGTGCCCTTGGCGCCCAGCGCGATGGCCTTCAACACGTCCTGACCGGAGCGGATGCCGCCATCCATGTGCACTTCGATCTTGTCGCCAACGGCATCAACGATTTTCGGCAATATTTCGATGGATGAAAGCGCCCCGTCGAGCTGGCGGCCGCCATGATTGGAAACAATGATGGCATCCGCACCGGTATCGGCGGCGGCACGGGCGTCCTCCTCATCCAGAATGCCCTTGAGGATGAGTTTGCCACCCCAACGCTCCTTGATCCATTCGACATCCTTCCAGGACAGGCGCGGGTCGAACTGCTCCGCCGTCCACGACGACAGCGAGGACAGATCGGACACGTTCTTGGCATGGCCAACGATATTGCCAAAGCTGCGCCGTTTTGTGCGCGCCATATCCAGGCACCATTGCGGGCGCGTTGCCATCTGCCAGATATGCTTTGGCGTGAATTTTGGCGGCGCGGATAGCCCGTTTCGCAGATCCTTGTGACGCTGGCCGAGAATTTGAAGGTCTAGCGTCAGAACCAGCGCGGAGCACTTTGCGGCCTTGGCACGGTCGATCAGGTTATTGACGAAATCGCGGTCCTTCATCACGTAAAGCTGGAACCAGAACGGCCGCGAAGTGACGGAGGCGACGTCTTCGATGGAGCATATGCTCATGGTCGACAGAGTGAAGGGAACGCCGAACTCTTCCGCGGCTTTCGCGGCCAGCATCTCGCCGTCCGCGTGCTGCATACCGGTAAGGCCGGTGGGTGCAAGGGCCACGGGCATTGATACCTTTTCCCCAATCATCTCTGTCGCCAGCGACCGGTCTGTCATGTCAACGAGAACCCGTTGGCGCAGTTTGATCTTGGAAAANTCATCTTCGTTTGCGCGATAGGTGCTCTCCGTCCACGCGCCACTATCCGCATAATCGAAGAACATTTTCGGCACGCGACGTTGTGCCTGTTTCTTCAAGTCCGCAATGGTAAGAACTTTGCCCATGGATGAAGCCTTCAAATTTGAATAACATCTTCACCTAACATGAGAGTGTCATTTGTAACATCTGAATTTGTGTAAAAAGTCTCGATCGCTCGGATGCAGGACAGCGCTTTTGGCATGAGTTCGCGGATAACTCGAACCGCAGGTAAAGTCGCTTTGCCATAAAATCGCCTTTTACACGCTGTGAAACTCCAGATTATAAATTATACTACCTGAGATAGATTAATTCGAAATCGGTGTGATCGGAGTTAACCATGATATTGTTGAATTTCTGGCCTGCTGACCTTCCTGGACGTGTCGGTCATGTTTCGCTTTTGATTGGTGCCGGACAAAGTGCCGGTCAGCAAACATATGTCAGTTGGTGGCCTGGAAANGATGACGGAAGTAAAGAAATGGGCGTACCCGTCCATCCATATACCTACGATCAGGATGTCGTCGCTGAAGGCGGCCCTCCTATAGGGCGGGTGTCGATTTCCGGCCTCGACGAGGCGCGGATGAAACGAACCTGGGAAGCTTTGCTTGCAAAGAAGGCGCGTTACTATCTGCTGCGCAGGAATTGTGCATGGACGGTCAAGGTGTTGCTGGATGCTGGAACAGGGGTTGATATTGGGTCGATCACGGCAGACTATCTGAATTCAAGGGTCGCTGCCGGCGTCTGGACGCCGAGGACTGTGTTCGAATATGCCAGCATGTTGAAGAACAGTCACCGGGATGTGCGGCAGAAGCGGTTCGATAAGGCAACAAACAGTCCATCCGGCCTTCTCGCTAGCTGATCATTTGTAGGCGGAAAAANGGGCGGCAAAAGCCGCACATTTCATTTGCTCTGAGTTTTAAGCTCGGAACACTGGACGCAGCTCTGACCGGTGCGCAGACGGTATTGACTGGCGAAAGTCAGATAACGGTTTTTGCACCTATGCCTGCAATATAGGTTTCCTCTACTGCACGGTCGTCTCCCATCGTCAGCATGAGAAACAGTTCTTCTGTCAGGCTGTTAACAACCTCCATTTTCAGCGCCATTGCGGGCGTTGCTGATGCGTTTAGCACAGCAATATCCGCATCCGTGCCGACTTCGAGAGTGCCAATTTTGTCGACCATCGAAAGGGCTTCGGCATTGCCGCGCGTCATAAGATACCAGCTTTCCAGCGGGTTCAGACGTTCTCCCAGAAGTTGCTGAATCTTGTAGGCCTCATCCATGGTCCGCAGCATGGAATAGCTCGATCCGCCGCCAATATCGGTCGCAACGGCAATGCGCACTGGCTTTTCGCGCCGTTGCAGCGTCTTCATTGGAAACAGTCCGGAGCCGATGAACAGGTTGGATGTCGGGCAGTGAACAGCGACGGCGCCGGTTTCTGAGAGTACATCCGCTTCGCGATCCGACAGATGAATGGCGTGGCCGAGCAGCGTCTTGCTGCCCATCAGACCGTAGCGGACGTAGATATCCGTATAGTCGATGGCATCCGGGTAAAGCTCGCAGGTGTATTTGATCTCGTCCAGGTTTTCGGACAAATGGGTCTGGATGAACAGGTCAGGAAATTCCTGCGCAAGAGCCTGGGCGGCTTCCATCTGTTTCGGTGTCGAAGTAATGGCGAAGCGGGGGNTGATGGCGACGTGGTTGCGGCCTTTGCCGTGCCAGGCGGCAATCACCTGGCGCGTTTCGTCGTAACCGAGTTGCGGTGTGTCCAGCAGGCCTTGCGGAGCGTTGCGGTCCATCATCACCTTGCCGCCCACCATCAGCATGTTGCGCTTCATGGCTTCGGCGAAAAAGGCGTCGGCAGATGTTTTGTGAACAGAACAATAAGCCGCCGCCGTCGTCGTGCCGTGGCGAAGGAGTTCGTCGTAGAAATGCGTGGCGATGCGTTTTGCATGGGTGCTTTCCACGAAGCGGCATTCTTCCGGGAACGTATAGGTATTCAACCACTCCAACAGATTGGCGGCGTAGGAGCCGATGACCTGCATCTGCGGGAAATGCATGTGCAGATCAATCAGGCCGGGGACGATGAGGTGAGGCCGGTGGTCTTTTTTTNCCACACCCTCGGGCACCCGCGCAAGAATATCTTCATACTCGCCAATGGCGCTGATCTTGCCGTCCTCGATCAGCAACCCGCCATCTTCGATATAAAGGTAACTTGCTGTGTCATCGATGGAGTGCGGTGCGCGGTTGAAGCTCAAAAGTCGTCCGCGCAGCAGAAGCATGCTCATTCCGTTCTTCCTTGGGATACGGCGCTCTCATACCATGCGGTCAGCACCTTGCGTTCTTGCGGCGTGATCGCCGTGATGTTGCCGGGGGGCATGGCATGGCTGCGGCCCGCCTGTAAATAGATTTCCCGCGCATGCGCCGCAATTTGTGCATCCGTCTCAAGCTTTACCGACTTCGGGGTAAAGGGAACACCCTCCCAGACCGGCTCTGCCGCATGGCACATGGAACAGCGGCTCTGCACGACATCCCGCGCGGAGGCGAAATGAACATCAGCGGCAAAAAGCTGCTGTGTGGGGGAGAGTGTTGCCGCTTTCTCTTCCTGCTCACCCGTCAGTATCTTCGGCGCGGTGGAGAGCCACATGATGACGATGAAANTCAGGACCGTGACCAGCCATGTCCATGTTGGTCTACCCTTGCGGGCGTGGGTGGTGTTGAACCAGTGCCGGATCGTGACGCCCATCAGGAATACCAGTGCTGCAATTATCCAATTGAACTGCGTTGCAAAGGCCAGCGGATAGTGGTTCGACAGCATGAAAANGATGACGGGCAGCGTCAGATAGTTGTTGTGCAACGAGCGCTGCTTGGCGATACGGCCATATTTCGGGTCCGGTGTGCGGCCTGCAATGAGGTCCGCGACGACGATCTTCTGGTTGGGAATGATGATCATGAAGACGTTGGCCGACATGATGGTGGCTGTGAAGGCGCCCAGATGCAGGAAAGCGGCACGACCGGTGAATATCTGCGTATAGCCCCAGGCCATGCCCACCAGCGCAATGTAAAGCACGGCCATCAGGCCCCAGGTGTTGTTGCCGATTGGCGATTTGCACAGCAGGTCATAAAACACCCAGCCAATGACAAGCGACGCCAGCGACAGACAGATGGCCTGGAACTGCGTGAGTTCCAGCACGGAATGATCGATGAGAAAGAGATCCGCGCCGCCATAGTAGACGATGCAGAGCATGGCAAATCCGGAGAGCCATGTGGCATAGCTTTCCCATTTGAACCATGTCAGATGTTCCGGCATCTGCGCAGGCGCGACCAGATATTTCTGGATATGATAGAAGCCGCCGCCATGCACCTGCCACTCTTCGCCATAAGCACCCGGCGGCAAATGCGCGCGCTTTACCAATCCCAGATCGAGCGCGATGAAATAGAAAGATGAGCCAATCCAGGCAATGGCGGTAATAACGTGCAGCCAGCGGACGGCAAAGGCCATCCATTCCCACGCAATGGCGTATTCGTACATTCTGTTCCCCTGACTTTGCAACGCACTGTGCGAAATATTTACCGATCAGAAAAGGGGCGTTGTGCGAAACGCGCAGATATTGTTGCTCTACATCAGGTTTCTGTCGGAAATTCCTCCTGCATCCACTCCGTGAAGGCTTTGATTTTGGCGACGTTGCGGCGCGCTTCGGTGTGAACCAGCCAGTAGTCATGACCATCGTTACAAACCAGATCGAACGGTTGCAACAGACGTCCAGAGGCGATGTCTTCCGCAAAGTGCACAGGATTGACGATGGCAACGCCGTGTCCTGCTATCGCCGCCTGCGCTTCCAGGTTTTGAATGCCGAAATCGCTCCGGGTGCGACTGTCCAGATCGGTTTCCGTGACACCAGCCTCCGCAAACCAATGTTTCCACCACCTGTCATTCGGGCTGATGATAGGCAGCTTGAGAATATCGGAGGGGTGCTTCATTCCGCCGATGGTCGCTGCCAGCGTGGGACTGACGACCGGCGCAAAATCGAGCCGCATGATGCGACGGCTGATCAGGCCAGGCCAATCGCCTTTGCCCCAACGTATACCGATATCGACGTTGGTGCGCGAAAAATCCACGATTTCGTTGGAAAGTGCCAGTTGCACCGCAATTTGCGGATGCCGCGCCTGAAACACGCCCAACCGTTTGGCCAACCACTGGTGCGCAAATGTCGTAGTGCAGGAAATGATGAGGATATCCGCCGTTCTGTTACGAGCTTCTTCCACTGCCGTTGCCAGAATGCTGAAGGCTTGCGACGCCCGGCCTGCCAGCAATTCGCCCGTTTCGGTCAACGCAACCTGCCTTGGCTTGCGTAAAAACAGCGGCGCGCCAACGAAATCCTCCAGCAATTTGATCTGGTAGCTCACCGCTGTCTGCGTCATGCCCAGTTCCTCGCCAGCCTTGGTAAAACTCAGGTGACGGGCGGCACTTTCCAGCACGCGCATCGCATTTAATGGGACGTTACGGGATAGCTTCATGGATAAGTTCTCTTTATCCATATCTTCAGAAGTTTCATTGGTTTTNCCATGGAAACAGGAGCATTTCTCTTGCATAGCATCAAAAGAGCTTAGGAGAAATGATATGAGTACAGCCGCTTTCAGCGTCTGGCCACGGCTATTTGCGCGACTATGGACAGCGGAGTGGTTTGTGCGAAAGTCAGCTCGGCCGGGTAATTCTCAGGAGGACGAGCTACAAGACCACATTAAGCGTGATCTTGGCCTGCTGGATGGCCGCGCTCAGATCGGGCCGGGGAGGGAGCAGCAAAGCGATGAATTGCGTGAAGCACTTCGGCTGCTACCAAGGTCGCTATGACGGCAGGGCGCTTGTCTTTTACGACAGTGCCGCCAATTGGCAGAACGAGCCGGGCCAGAGTCGAGGTCGGTTCACCTTCACGTTCCAGCCAATGCGCAAAGGTGGCGCGCTTGGTCTTTGAGCCGATCATGCCGACATAGGCAAGATCGGTTCGGTTAAGTGCCTCCTTCGCAATCAGGAAATCTAACGCATGGTCATGGGTGACGATGATGAGAGCACCACCTGTCGGAATGTTATTGACTATTACTTCCGGCATCGCAGTCAGATGTGATGTGACGGTCTCGGGCAGGTCCTGAAGTTCTTCCGCGCGGGTTTCAATAACTGAGACGGATAGCGGTAGTAACGACAATGTCTGCGCCAAGGCCTTGCCCACATGGCCCGCACCGAAAATGAAGACCGCGGGTTGGGATTTACGATCCTGTGCCAGGCGTTGCTTTAACGCCTCCGTTATCGCGGGCGTGACCTTGGTGAATTTCAGTAGCGTGCGGCCACCACAACATTGGCCGATTTCGGGACCGAGTGGAATGTCCATGATGTCAATTGCCGTTCTGCCCGCCAGCATGGCTCGGGCATGGTCAATCGCCATATATTCGAACTGCCCACCGCCGATGGTTTGCCATATGCGGTCATCGGAGACGAGCATGAACGTGCCAGCTTCCCGTGGAGCGGACCCTTTGACGGATTCGATTTCGATGAGGATGGTGGGGGATTCGAGGAAGCTCTGGAGGGAGGCATCAGGCATGGGCGTTGGCCTTGGCAAGCCAGAGGGGGGCTGCCCTGCACTCGAGCGCTGCTTCATCGCCTCACACCTTTTTCAACCGCTCTACCGCCATCAACACCCTTTCAGGCGTTGCTGGCGCGTCCAGCCGTGGGCAGACTTTGTAATCTGCGACACTGGCCACCGCCATAGACAGCGCCTCCAGCACCGAGTTCGCCAGCATGAAAGGCGGTTCGCCCACGGCCTTGGAACGGCCAATGGTGGGCTCGGCGTTTTCGGACCACTCTGCCAGTTTGACGTTGAAGATTTTCGGACGGTCGGAGGCTAGCGGTATCTTGTAAGTGGAGGGCGCGTGGGTGCGCAGTCGCCCCTTGGCATCCCACCACAATTCCTCGGTCGTCAGCCAGCCCATGCCCTGCACGAAAGCGCCTTCGACCTGGCCGATGTCGATGGCCGGGTTCAACGATTTGCCAACATCGTGGAGAATATCGGTGCGCTCCATCATATATTCGCCGGTCAGCGTATCGATGGAGACTTCCGACACGGATGCGCCGTAGGCGAAGTAATAGAACGGCGTGCCTTTGCCGGCTGCGCGGTCCCAATGGATTTTTGGTGTCTTGTAAAAGCCAGCGGCGGACAGTTGGACGCGGGCGAAATAGGCCTGTTTGATGAAGTCGTTGAAGGCGATTTCTTCTGTTCCGACACTGACACGGTTAGGAAGGAACCTCACCTGATCCTCGCCCACATTCCATTTTNCCATGGCGAACTTGACGAGGCGTTCCTTGATCTGGCGTGCGGCATCATATGCGGCCATGCCGTTGAGATCGGTGCCGGAGGAGGCGGCAGTGGCAGAGGTATTCGGTACCTTGCCGGTGGTGGTAGCCGTGATTTTGACCCTGTCGATATCCACCTGAAACGCATCGGCGACGACCTGGGCGACCTTGGTGTAAAGGCCCTGGCCCATTTCGGTGCCGCCATGGTTCAGGTGAATGGAGCCGTCATTGTAGATATGGACAAGGGCTCCGGCCTGATTGAAGGCGGTCATGGTGAAGGAGATGCCGAATTTTACCGGCGTCAGCGCAATGCCTTTGCGGATAACGGGACTGGTCTTGTTGAACTCGATGATAGCCTCTCGCCGCGCCTGATAATCGCTGGAGCTTTCCAATTCTTCAACGACACGAGCGATGATGTTGTCTTCGACTTCCTGATGGTAAGGCGTCAGGGTACGGCCTGAACCCTGCTGGCCGTAGAAATTCAGTTTGCGGATTTCAAGCGGGTCCTTGCCAACCGCGTAAGCGATTTCCTCGATGAAGCGTTCCGCCCCCAGCATGCCTTGCGGGCCGCCGAAACCGCGGAAGGCTGTGTTGGAAACCGTGTGTGTTTTCAAGGGCTTCGATTGCAGTTTTACATGCGGATAGAAATAGCTTGAATCCGCGTGGAAAAGTGCGCGGTCCGTGACGGGACCGGAGAGGTCGGACGAGAAGCCGCAGCGGGCTGCATAGGTTGCGTCTACGGCGTGAATTCGGCCTTCCTCATCGAAGCCGAGTTCGTAGTCGACGCGGAAGTCGTGGCGCTTGCCGGTGGCGGTCATGTCTTCATCGCGATCAGGGCGCATTTTGACGGCAAGGTTCAGTTTCTTGGCGGCGATAGCGCAGAGTGCGGCAAACTGATTGCCCTGCGTTTCCTTGCCGCCGAAGCCGCCGCCCATGCGACGTACCTGCACGGTCACGGCGTTGGAAGGCACTTGCAGAATATGGCTGACGATGTGCTGGATTTCGCTGGGGTGCTGAGTGGAACTCCACACCGTCACTTCATCGTCTTCGTCCGGCACCGCCATAGCGATGTGGCCTTCCAGATAAAAGTGCTCCTGCCCGCCGATCCGCATCGTGCCGGTCAACCGACGCGGCGCGACGTCCATTTCCAGTTCTGCTTCGCCACGTTGCAACACCATGCCAGGCGTGACCAGCGGTTCTCCGTTTTCAAGCGCTCCGTCGATGTCGCTCCAATGCGGCAGATCGTTGTATGTGATTTTCGCCTTGCGGGCAGCCTTACGGGCAATATCGCGGGTTTCGGCGAACACGGCAAAGATCGGCTGGCCGTGAAATTGCACCAGCTTTTCCGCCAGCAACGGCTCATCGTGACGTCCACCGGAGGAAACATCGTTTTCACCCGGAACATCCTTGCCGGTCATCACCCACAGAACGCCGGGCGTGGCTTCTACTTCGGACAAGTCGATCGACACGATTTCGGCGTGCGCTCGGTCGGCCATGCCGATGGCACCGTGGATCATGCCTGCGGGTTCTGGAATATCATCGATATATTCGGCACTTCCGGTGACATGCTTGTGTGCTGAATCATGCCGTAATGATCCATGCATCTTGCCGTCGATGACGGTTTTGGTGCGTTCGAAAGTGTTGGTATCCATGGTCAAGCCTCCGCCAGCGCGAAACGCTGCAACTCTTGGCGTTCACCGGATGTCTCAAGAAAGAACCGGGTGAGTAGGTTCTTTGCCGTCAGCATCCGGTACTCGGCGGTAGCGCGCCAGTCCGTCAGCGGCCGGAAATCCTCATCAATGGTATCACGAACAGCCTCGATGGTTTCCATGCTCCAGGTCTTTCCCATCAACGCTTCTTCCAGTTTTGCTGCACGCTTCGGCGTTACCGCCATGCCGCCGAAGGCGATGCGGATATCTTCCACGGTGCCTGCCGCATCAAGTTTGAGATGATAGGCGGCGCAGAGGGCGGAAATATCCTCATCATGGCGTTTGGAGATTTNGTAGATAGCGTAATGCGTATCGGCGGTTGGGACTGGTACGAAANTTTTCTCCACGAACTCGCCAGTGAGACGGTCCTGCTTGCCGTAATCGATGAAGTATTCTTCGAGCAGCATGGTCCGGCTACCGGACGCCGAGCGCAAGGTCAGCGTCGCACCCAGCGCAATCAGCGCCGGTGGGGTATCGCCGATAGGTGAGCCGTTGGCGATGTTGCCGCCTATCGTTCCCATATTGCGCACCTGCTGACCGCCGATGCGGTCGATCAGGCGGGCGAAGGGTGGAATGTGCTTTGCCAGAACGGTGAAGGCATGGGCGTAAGTCACGCCGGCGCCTATCGAAATGCCGTCATTCTCAACCGAAATGGATTGCAGGTCGTTCAAGTGATTAATGAAGATCACGGGATTCAACGCCCGCATCTGCTTTGTCACCCACAAGCCGACATCGGTGGAGCCGGCGACGATGGTCGCCTTGGGTTCGGCGGCGTATACTTGCGCGAATTCCGAGAGGTTGGAGGGNATGATCGAGCGACAGTCACCCTTGCTGACGACAATGGTCTCGTTCATCTGGATGGCCCATAGGCGGGACATGATGCTGGCGCGATCCCGCTCTATCGGGTCAAACAGAGTGCTCGGCTTGGCAGCCGTCACGCTTTCGGCAGCGCGTATGATCGGCTCGTAACCCGTGCAGCGACAGAGATTGCCCTGCAAGGCCTTTTCGATGTCTGCACGCGACGGCTTGTCGCTGGTCAACCACAGGCCATAGAGCGACATGACGAAACCGGGTGTGCAGAAGCCGCACTGCGAACCATGGTAATCGACCATTGCCTGCTGCACCGGATGCAGCATTCCATTTTTGCCAGCAAGATGCTCTATGGTGACGATATGCGTGCCGTGTAACGAGCCTATGAAGCGGATGCAGGCATTGACGGTCTCATAGCGCAACGAGCCATCGATCAGACGCCCGACCAGCACCGTGCAAGCGCCGCAGTCGCCTTCGGCGCAGCCCTCCTTGGTGCCGGTCAGTCGTTTTTGCAGCCTCAGATAATCGAGCAGCGTTTCCGTCGGGCCGAAATCCCGAAGAGACACTGTCTCGTTGTTGAGGATGAAGCTGATTGCGTCTTTCATGCGTAGCCTTCGTATGCGTTCTGATTATTGGGCGGTCCAACCGCCGTCGATGGAAATATGCGTGCCAGTGATCTGTTTGGCCGCATCGCTGGCCAGAAAAATCGCGGTCGCTGCGATGTCCTCGACCTTCACGAATTCCTTCGTCGCTTGCAGCCGTAGGAGAACATCGTTCTTCACCTCGTCCTCGCTGATGCCGCGTGCCTTGGCCGTATCGGGTATCTGCTTTTCCACCAGAGAGGTCAGCACATAGCCGGGGCATATGGCATTGACGGTAATTCCGGTTTCGGCAAGCTCGAGCGCTGCGGATTTTGTCAGCCCGATGATACCATGTTTNGCCGCGACATAGGCAGATTTATAAGGTGAGGCGACGAGCCCGTGGGCCGAGGCGATGTTGATGATGCGGCCTTTTCCCCCAGCTTTCATCAGTGGAATGGCAGCCCGCATGGTATGAAAAGAACTGGTCAGATTGATGGCGATGATCTGGTCCCACTTTTCCGGCGGGAAATCTTCCACCGGCGCAACGTGCTGAACGCCCGCATTGTTGACCAGGATGTCCACTGAGCCCAGCTTTTCGTGGGTTGTCTTGATGAGATCGGCAATCTCGTCCGGCTTGGTCATGTCGGCGGGNTGGTAGAGAACACGTGTTCCGCTCTCCGCTTCCATCAGGAGGCGCGTGTCTTCGATCTCATGCTCAACGCCGAATCCATTGAGCATGACGTTGCAGCCGTCATTGGCGAAGGCTTGCGCTATAGCCAGACCAATACCACTGGTTGAGCCTGTTACGATCACGGTCCGATGCATGCGTTCCCCTTTTNACCCAACGTTGCAACGATTTACGGCAGGTTATGCCTAAATCGTGGGGNCTGGCAATCGGATTTCACGTAAGGATAACACGCTGTGGCTTGACTTTGGGGGCCGCGCATATTGTCTTGCGCCAAACTTATATCCGGGAGGCATGTATGGGCGGTTATATTCTCGCCATCGACCAAGGCACGACATCGACACGCGCCATTGTTTTNGATGGTTCGATGCAGGTGGCAGGGACGGCACAAAAGGAGTTCCGGCAGATATTTCCCGATTCCGGCTGGGTGGAGCACGATCCGGAGGAAATATGGGAAAGCGTCGTCTGGTCCATCCGCCAAGCTCTCGAAAAAGCCAAGCTTAAAGCATCCGACATCGCTGCCATCGGCATTACCAACCAGCGCGAAACGACGCTGCTGTGGGATCGGGAAACCGGCAAACCGCTGCACAATGCCATTGTCTGGCAGGATCGGCGTACCGCCAAACTCTGCGAAAAGCTGAAAAAGGAAGGCCACGAAAAGACCTTCGTCAAGAAGACCGGCCTGCTGCTCGATCCTTATTTCTCCGGCACAAAGCTGTCCTGGCTGCTTTCCAAGATCAAAGGCGCACGCAAACGGGCCGAAAAGGGTGAGCTTTGCTTCGGCACCGTCGATACCTTCCTCATCTGGCGGCTGACGGGTGGGAAGTCCTTTGTGACCGATGCCACGAATGCATCGCGGACGCTGATGTTCAACATCGAAANGAATGTGTGGGA
This sequence comes from Agrobacterium bohemicum, assembly GCF_002896715.1. GTDB lineage: Bacteria > Pseudomonadota > Alphaproteobacteria > Rhizobiales > Rhizobiaceae > Agrobacterium > Agrobacterium bohemicum. The sequence continues at coordinate 366,243 of NZ_PGEL01000028.1, read as the reverse complement.
CAAGCAGCTACTCGACATTCTCGACGTTCCGTCGTCGATTCTGCCTGAAGTTCTGGATTGCGCGGCGGAATTCGGCGTTGCCGATGAGGAACTGTTCGGCGCACCTATTCCTATTCTCGGTGTCGCTGGTGATCAGCACGCGGCCGTTATCGGGCAGGCCTGCTTTGCGCCCGGCATGTTGAAATCCACCTATGGCACCGGCTGTTTTGCGCTTCTCAACACCGGTGAAGACATGGTGCGCTCCAAAAACCGGCTGTTGACGACGATTGCCTACCGCCTCGACGGCAAGACGACTTATGCGCTGGAAGGATCGATCTTCGTGGCGGGAGCTGCCGTTCAGTGGCTTCGTGACGGGCTGAAGATGATCGGTGCAGCGTCGGAAGCGGGTGCTTTGGCGGATAAGGCGGACGCCACGCAGGAGGTCTATCTGGTGCCGGCCTTCGTCGGCCTCGGCGCACCCTGGTGGGATGCGGAAGCGCGTGGCGCGATGTTCGGTCTGACGCGCGGCACGGGGCCAGCCGAGTTTGCCCGCGCGGCGCTGGAGGCCGTCTGCTACCAGACCGCCGATTTGCTGGACGCCATGCATAAGGACTGGAAGAACGCCAATGGCGACACTGTCTTGCGTGTCNATGGCGGCATGGTTGCCTCCGACTGGACGATGCAGCGTCTGTCCGACCTTATCGACGCGCCGGTGGATCGACCCGTCATTCTGGAAACAACCGCGCTGGGTGCGGCCTGGCTTGCGGGCAGCAAGGCAGGTGTATGGCCGGATATGAAAGCATTTTCCGACGCATGGTCCCGCGACAGTCGCTTCGAGCCGAAAATGGACGGCGAGATGCGAGAGCGCAAGATCAAAGGCTGGAGAAACGCCGTTACCCGCACCTTGAGCAACAGCCCAAAATAAGCAGTTATAGTAAAGTCTGAAATGCGATATTATGGCCGCTGTTCAAGGGGAGAGGGACAGCAAATGCCAGACATCGCAGAGCATGAATTGTCGCTGAGCCGTATTATCAACGCGACTCCTGAAAGGGTGTTTCAGGCATGGGTCGAACCCGAGTTGCTTATCCAGTGGTGGGCGCCGTTGCCGTATCAAACGTCGCAGGCTGTCATAGACCTGCGGCCGGGCGGTGCTTTCAATACCACAATGCATGCGCCGACGGGCGAAATATACGAAAACCTCGGCGTGTTTCTCGACGTCGTCCCCAACCGTCGCCTGGTCTTCACCGATGCGTTCCGGGAGGGTTGGATTCCGGGAGGACGTCCCTTCATGACCGGTTATGTCACGTTCGAAGACGCTGGAAACGGCGCCACGAAATATGTGGCGCGGGCGCTGCACTGGACTGCCGAAGATAAACAGACCCACGAGGAAATGGGCTTCGAAGAAGGGTGGAATGCGGCAGCTGAGCAGATGGAGGCGCTGTTACAGCGTCTTTAAGGGGCTTGAGGAACCGGATCCAATAGTTTNGCCAAGCGGTTGGTTTCCGATTCTTTTCCGCGCTCGCGGTCCATCGATTTTATCGAAGGGTTACTTCCAGATTTTGGATTTGCCTCCGTCCTGCTGTATCCCTATCTCTCAACGAACATCATTGAGGGATTAGGCATGGAATTGGGTCTCTATACGTTCGCGGATGTCGATCCGAATGCACCAAACGGTAAAGGACCGGAAGGTGCGCGCCGGCTGAAAGACCTGTTGGAAGAAATAGAGCTTGCCGATCAGGTGGGTCTGGATGTTTTCGGACTTGGCGAACATCACCGCCCGGATTATGCCGTTTCCTCGCCGTCCACGGTGCTTGCCGCCGCCGCCGTCAAAACAAAAAACATCCGGCTGACGAGCGCGGTTTCGGTGTTGAGTTCCGATGATCCCATTCGCGTGTTCCAGCAATTTGCAACAGTCGATCTGTTGTCCAATGGTCGTGCCGAAATCATGGCCGGTCGTGGCTCGTTTATCGAATCCTACCCGTTGTTCGGTTATGCGCTGGAGGATTATGACGAGCTTTTCAGCGAAAAGCTGGACCTGCTGCTGGCCCTTCGTGAAAAGGAAATTGTCACATGGTCCGGTACCAAGCATCCGCCCATCAATGGGCGCGGTGTCTATCCACGACCCTTGCAGGAGCATCTCCCGGTGTGGATTGCCGTTGGCGGCACACCGCAATCTGTTGCGCGGGCAGGGGCAATGGGTCTTCCGGTCGCACTGGCGATCATCGGCGGTGAATATAAACGCTATGCACCATTGTTCGATCTCTACCGCGAGGCGGCTCGGCGTGGCGGTCAGGATATTACGAAGCAGAAANCCAGTATAAATGTGCATGGCTTCATTGCCGACACGACCGACAAAGCCGCTGACCAGTTTTACGGTCCGCAGGCTGAAGTCATGAACCGTATCGGTCGTGAACGTGGCTGGGGACCGACCAACCGTGCCCAATATGATGTGGCCCGTGGCCCCGAGGGCAATCTGTTTCTGGGAGATCCGGAGTTGGTGGCTGAAAAGATCATAAAGGCACATGGCGTGTTCAAGAACGACCGCTTCCTGTTGCAGATGGCAATTGGCCCTATGCCGCACGATCAGATCATGCGCGGCATCGAGCTTTATGGCACCAAAGTCGCCCCAATCGTCAGAAAAGAATTGACTGGCCGCGCCGATAGCGCGAAAGCCACGGCCTGAAAAAACGACGGAACTACAATGGTTATCTCCACCGAAGAAGAACTGGCGAAGCTGAAAGACATTGGTCGCATCTGCGGACTGGCGATGCAGACCATGGCCGACAGGATGGAGCCGGGCATGACGACGCTGGAGATGGATACCATTGGTCGCAAGGTGCTGGAGGATAACGGCGCGCAATCTGCGCCGGCGTTCTGCTACCAGTTTCCGGGTGCCACCTGCATCAGCGTCAATGAAGAGGTGGCGCATGGCATTCCTGGCCCTCGTATCATCAAGGCGGGCGATCTCGTCAATATCGATGTTTCTGCGGTAAAGGATGGCTTTTTCGGCGATACCGGCTCCTCCTTTGCCGTTCCGCCGGTCAAGAAAGAGATTGAGCGTCTGTGCCGTGATGGCAAGCGGGCCATGTGGACCGGCCTGCAACAGATCAAGGCCGGTCGTCCGCTGGCAGATATCGGCAATGCCATTGGCGCATTTGCCAAGAAGAACCGCTATACGCTCATAACAAACCTCGCCAGCCACGGCATTGGCCGCTCCCTGCATGAGGAGCCGACCGAACTCGCCACATGGCCGGATAAGGATGAAACCCGCATTATGACCGAGGGCATGGTGTTCACTGTCGAGCCCTTCCTGTCCATGGGAGCCTATTGGGCAGAAGATGGCGACGATGATCCATGGACTCTCTACAGCGACCCTAGTGCACCCACGGTACAGTTCGAGCACACCGTCGTTTCCACCAAAAACGGCCCGCTGATCCTGACGCTTGTTGACTGATGCATAACGTCTTGTAATCGCTGCGATCAAAATAAGTTGGTTGTCGCGCACAAGCGACGCTGGAATAAGCGGCACATGACATCCAATGACAATATGCCCGCAGGTCGGGCGCTCGCGCTCGGTTTTNGCGGCACACTCGCGATGGCGTCCGCCATGGGCTTCGGCCGCTTCTCGTTTACTCCGATCCTGCCAGGCATGATGGCGGATATCCCGCTTTCGGCGGGGCAGGCGGGCATCATCGCTGCGGGGAATTTTTCCGGTTATCTGACCGGTGCTGTTCTTGCCGCTTATTCCTGGGGAACGGGGCGAGAGCGTCTTGTCGCACTCTCCGGGTTGTTCGCAACGGCGCTTCTGTTGTTTGCAATGGCAGCCGTCAGCTCCTTGGAAGCGTTCACGGTCATCCGGTTTCTTTCAGGCGTGGCAAGCGCTCTGACAATGATCTTCACGTCGCAGATTGTCATCGGTCACGCCGCCAAAGCCGGGAAGGACTATATACAGGCGCTGCATTTTGGCGGTGTCGGTACGGGTATCGCCATCTCCTCCCTTCTGGTGTTTTTGATTGGTGTGGTGTTCGATGCCGGTTCTGTCTCTTGGCGCGAGGAGTGGATCGCAGGCGGCGTCTTTACCCTGCTTTCCTTGGCATTCGTGTGGCGGATTTTGCCTGATGGCCCGCCTCGCTTTGCTGAGACGAGGGCCGAGCCGCCCATCCGCTGGCACATGCCACTGGCATTGGTGACACTCGCTTATGGCCTTTTTGGTTTTGGCTACGTTATCACGGCCACATTCATCGTGACGATTGCGCGCATGGCTGCGGCTGGAGCGATGGTAGAGTTTCTGGCATGGTTCGTTACTGGTTGCGCCGCTGCTGTTTCGCTTTTTGTCTGGAAGCCCGTGTTGCGCGCCGTGGGATTGAAGCACGCTTTCGTTATTGCGCTTGGCGTTGAGGCCGTCGGGGTGCTGGCGTCGGTTACGCTGCCGCCGGTTTTCGGCGTCCTCGTGGGTGGCCTGTTTCTCGGTCTGACATTTATGGTCATCACTGCTTACGGCCTTCAGTTGGGGCGTGAATTTNCTGCAGAAAGCCCACGCCGCGCCTTCGCCTTCATGACCGCTGCTTTCGGCACGGGGCAGATTATCGGGCCACTTGTCGCAGGCTGGGTAGCGCAGATGACCGGAAGCTTTACGGCGCCGACTATTCTCGCAGTGATCGTTCTCGTGTGCAGTATTTCCCTGATGATACCGATGTTGATACGGTCGCCTTCATAAAATACCTGAGGGTTAATGCAGCGCCCTGTCTTACATCTTGGTAAGTTAGCGTTTGTCTCATTGCTGTGCACAAATTTCTGGCCTAGTTTCCCCCCAAACTGCTTCGCCAATAATGGCTGACCCCAACTCGCGAGAGTTTGTAACGTGTTTCATTCCTTCTTCCCAAAACCAAACCTGTTTTTCACGTCTGCCGTTCTTTGGGCGTTTGTTGCCATTTTCGGCTGGTATTTCGTGTTTCAGGCACTTGGCGATTCGCTTGGATACGCGATGCCTGAGCAGGAACCGTACGACCTCAGCTATTTCATCGTTCCTGCAAATTTGTATTTCTACGCGTATCTTACTATTTGCCTTGGCTTATTCGGTGCGTTTTGGACCGTCGCTGCGCGGGAGCATCCGTGGAAATACTGGTCCATTTGGGGGTCGCTACTAATCATCGCAGTGACCTATTTCGGCGTTCAGGTCAGTGTGGTCATCAACAATTTCAGGCGACCTTTTGGTGACCTGCTCCAGAATGCACTCTCTAAGCAGCCAGGGATAACTGCTTGGGATTTCTACAGTTTGCAGATCGTTTTTGCTAAGCTTGTGTTCTTCAGCATGGCAGTATCGATCCTGACGGATTTCTTTACCAGCCACTATGTTTTTCGTTGGCGCACAGCGATGAACAATTTCTACATGTCCAAATGGGACAAGCTCCGCCATATTGAAGGCGCGTCTCAGCGCGTGCAAGAAGACACGATGCGGTTTTCTGCAACGGTTGAAGGGCTTGGTATCACGCTCATCAATTCTGTGATGACGCTTGTCGTCTTTCTCCCGATCCTGTTTGCGCTATCGAGCTATGTGTCGGAACTGCCAATTATCGGCGAAGTACCGCATGCTCTTTTCTGGCTTGCGATCCTCTGGTCAGCCTTCGGTACGATTTTGCTGGCAACGGTCGGCATCAAACTGCCAGGTTTGAATTTCCGAAATCAACGTGTTGAAGCGGCTTATCGTAAGGAGCTGGTCTACGGAGAAGACCATGCGGAGCGCGCAGATCCAGTGACGGTAAAAGAACTGTTCGGAAATGTCCGGAAGAATTATTTCCGCATGTACTGGCACTATCTCTACTTTAACGTAGCGCGCTATTTCTACATCCAGGCAGATGCAGTATTTTTGCTTCTAATGCTTGTTCCAACCATTGTTGCAGGTAAAATCACCTACGGCATCTACCAGCAGATCGCCACTGCGTTCGGTCAGGTCAGCAATTCGTTCCAGTATCTGGTCAATTCATGGACCACGATCATCGAACTGCTTTCCATCCACAAACGCTTGAAGGCCTTCGAAGCCGCGATTGACGATAAGCCCCTACCGGAGATCGACCAGCGCTATTTGAAGCGGGAAGCTGAAGATGGTGAGTTGGCAGCCAACAAGCCGACGTGAAACAAAAAGGGTGGCCATGTGCCACCTTTTTTNATTTCAGAACCAGACGCCCATTATCCCCNGGGCCTCTGCATTCGCCTTGCCTCGATCATCGGCATTGCCTGCGCGTAACTCACGCAAGCGACATCTTCGCGTTTGCACACGTCACGCAACAACCGCTCGAAGGCGTTCCAATAGGCGCCGCCATTCATCTTGACGAAGTGAAAGCCGAGCTGCAGCGGAATGCGCTCGCCGTCATATTGTTTGTCGAAGGCGGCGCGGAAGGCTTGATAGGCGCGCTCTTCGAATTCGGCTGATCTCTCTCTGTTTNCGATGGCCATGGAATGGCGCACGAAGAGATTGTAGTCCATGGCGATAATGGGCCGGTTGCTTGGGCCCTCGGGAATCAGCGGCAGGCCGAAATGTTCGATGCCGTCTTTCTGGACCGGCCATGCCGGACCCTTGGTGATGCTGGTTGCATCATAGATGAAGCCATGTTTTTTCTGCGCCGCCGTCAGTGCATCGCTCTGCGAGAGATAGGGTGCGCGAAAGCCGTTGATACCCTTGACGAGGTCACGCCAACCTTGTGGTTCCTCGTCCTTCTTGCCGATCATCTGCCAGGCGTTTTCCATCGTGCTGGTAAAGTTGGTAAATTCCGTATCCCATTGCTCTTCGTTCCAGTCACCACCATCGAAATGGCCGCAGGTGTGGTTGGCAATTTCGTGGCCTTCCTGTTTCGCTGCCCAGATGTTTNGCAAACGCGCCTCAACTTCCTCCACGGATTGGCCAAAGCCGACATTGGAGCGTCCGGCTTTCTTGCCCGGTCCCTGATAGCTCTTGGCACTGGTCTTGCGATCCATCACCAGTGTGCAGGCGAGAAAATAGGTGAAATGCGCACCAACCTCTTTCGCCGTTGCGCGGCTTCTCTCCCACAGCGAATTGTCGCCCGCGCCATCGAAGGAAACTATGACCAGCTGTTTNGGCTTTTCCGACGTCTGCGCGCATATGGGCGACGCGAAGGTAAGAGATAAGGTGAGAAGAGTTAGAGCACGCAACATTATGACCACATTTTCAAAAGGTGTTGCTTCTTGACGCCGCAATAAGGCGAAGCTTTGATTTCTCTGGCGATTTCGGACTGATCGCTCTTATCAATCCGTAGACACGTGTCTAAAGCGAGAAGCGATCGCAGATTAATGCTGGCGCTTTGGCGTGGTTGTTTTAAGCATATCCTCACACTGCTTCACACTTCGCGCCGCACGTTCAAGGGGCCATTCATGCTACTGCTTATTCTCTCTCTTGTCTTACTTCTCGGTACCCATTCGCTTCAGATCGTTGCACCAGCGTTTCGCAACGGCATGATCTCGCGCATGGGCGAGGGGGCGTGGAAGGGCATCTATTCCCTCTTTNCCATCGTTGAGGTCGCCTTTGTCGCCTATGCCTTTGACCAGGCACGACAGGTTACGGGCGTCCTTTACTCGCCACCCATCTGGACAAGCCACATCGCCCTGACGCTCATGGTGTTTTCGATGATCTGTCTCGTGACCAGCATTTTGCCTGCTGGCCACATCGCCACTAAAACCAAACACCCGCTTGTTCTGGCCGTCAAAATCTGGGCGCTGGCCCATCTTCTCGCCAATGGCGAGACATCTTCTGTGCTGCTTTTCGTTTCCGTTCTGGCGTGGGGTGTGGTGATGCGCATTTCATTGAAGCGCCGTGCGAGGGCGGGCGAGGTCGTCACACGTCCTTTCGTGTCGGCACGCTACGACATCGTTGCCGTGGTGCTGGGCATTGCATTGTGGGCCGCTTTCATCTGGAAGCTGCACGAATGGTTGATCGGCGTTCAGCCACTCGCAATGTAAGAAATTGAGTTTTCCCCTTACATATAAGGGAAANTAGGCTAGAAGGCCGACCAATGACCGTGGTTGGCCTTTTTGCTGGCCTCGGCAAAGGGCTTTGGCATGTCCGCAGACCGGGTGAACGGTGACGGTTCCGGTGCGGGTAATGGAGAATTCGATGGCGAACGAGAATGATACCTTCATCCGCGAAGTGAACGAGCAGATCCGCTCGGAGCAGATGAGCAATTTCTGGGGACGGTACGGAATTGTCGTCATCATTGCTGCGGTGCTGGTTGTTTTTGGTGCGGCTGGTGCCGGCATCTATGAATACTGGAACAGCAACCGCGCATCGGCTTCCGGAGATCAGTTCGCGGGCGCGCTGAAGCTTGCTGCTGAAGGCAAGAATGATGAGGCGCTGAAGGCGCTTGCCGATCTGGAAACGGCCGGTCATGGCTCCTACCCGGTGCTGGCCAAGTTCCGCTCCGCCACGCTTCTGGCCCAGAAGGGCGATGCAGCCGCCGCAATCGCAGCCTTCACCGCCATCGGCAACGATACATCCGCACCGCAGGTTTNCCGCGATACGGCCAAGGTGCGCGCCGCATGGCTGCTGGTTGATACCGGCACATACGAACAGGTTTCCGCCCAGGCGGAAGTGCTGTCGAGCGAGGGGCAGGCGATGCGCAACTCCGCACGTGAGGCGCTTGGTCTTTCCGCTTACAAGGCAGGCGATTTCGTCAAGGCAAAGCAATGGTTCCAGCAGATTATTTCTGATGCACAGGCTCCGCGCAACGTCACCAGCCGCGCGCAGATCATGCTCGACAATATTGCCGCATCCGGCAAGGCAGCGTAAGTTCGCGCCGTAGTTTCAAGTTAGGGTTTCCCCATGAGTTTCACCGTCGCCATCGTAGGGCGTCCCAACGTCGGCAAGTCTACGCTGTTCAACCGCCTTGTCGGTAAGAAACTGGCGCTCGTTGACGATACGCCGGGCGTGACCCGCGACCGCCGTCCCGGTGATGCGAAGCTCATCGATTTGCGCTTCACCATCATCGACACCGCCGGTCTGGAGCAATCCGGTCCGGAAACGCTTCAAGGTCGCATGTGGGCGCAGACGGAAGAGGCCATAGACGAGGCCGATCTTACGCTGTTTGTGGTGGACGCCAAGTTCGGCCTGACGCCTGCCGACAAGACGCTGGCGGAAATGCTGCGCCGTGGTGGCAAGCCGGTGGTGCTGGTTGCCAACAAGTCCGAAGCGCGCGGTTCAGACGGCGGCTTTTACGATGCCTATACTCTGGGTCTCGGTGAGCCTTGCCCCATTTCGGCAGAACACGGCCAGGGCATGATCGACCTGCGCGACGCTATCGTTGCGGCCATCGGTGAAGAAGTTGCGTTTCCGAAGGATGATTTTGACGAGGCGGAAACGGATGTCATCATACCCCGTGGCGAAGATGGTGAGGACGATGACGAAGAAGAAGAGCCGGTTTACGACGAAACCAAGCCGCTTCGCGTGGCAATCATCGGTCGTCCGAACGCTGGCAAATCCACACTCATCAACCGCTATCTCGGAGAAGAGCGCCTTCTGACCGGACCTGAAGCGGGCATTACCCGCGACAGTATTTCAGTCGAGTGGGACTGGCGCGGCCGTACCATCAAGATGTTCGATACGGCAGGTATGCGCCGCAAGGCGCGCGTGATCGAGAAGCTGGAAAAGCTTTCGGTGGCGGATTCGCTGCGCTCCATCCGCTTTGCCGAAACCGTCGTGATCGTGTTCGATTCCACCATTCCCTTCGAAAAGCAGGATTTGCAGCTCGTTGATCTGGTGATCCGTGAAGGGCGCGCNGCCGTGCTCGCCTTCAACAAGTGGGACCTTGTGGAAGACCCGCAAGCGTTTCTGGCAGACCTGCGCGAAAAGACCGAGCGTCTGCTGCCGCAGGCGCGTGGCATTCGCGCAGTGCCGATGTCCGGCCAGTCTGGCTACGGCCTCGACCGGCTGATGCAGAGCATTGTGGACACCGACAAGATCTGGAACCGACGCATCTCCACAGCCAAGCTCAACAAATGGCTGGACGCGCAGGTTACCCAACACCCACCACCGGCAGTATCCGGTCGCCGCCTGCGGTTGAAATACATGACGCAGGTCAAGGCCCGCCCACCGGCCTTCATGGTTTCCTGCACACGTCCGGAAGCCATTCCCGAATCCTATACGCGCTATCTCGTCAACAATCTGCGCAAGGACTTCGACATGCCCGGCGTGCCGATCCGCGTCCATTATCGTGGTTCGGACAATCCGTTCGAGAGCAAGGCGAAGAAGAAGCGGTGATTGCGGTTTCTGATTCGATGAAGTGACCTTTCATAACCCTCGGNCTTGACCCGTGGGTCCATTGCGTTGGACGTTGTGGCTCGTTAGATCCTCGGGTCAAGCCCGAGGATGACGGCCGAGGAGTTGTCGAGCTTCATCGATAAATTGGGAGAGTTGCACCCATTTTTCGATTGATGTCGCATTGAACTGTTAATTCTCAGGTAAANCCCATGCTGATCAAGCAGACCGATTATCACCGCATCTACCGGGTCATCAACAGCCTGCTGATCAATGAAAATGCTGATCCAGCCACCGCCAGCATGTATTTCAGCACCTTCGGTGCCTTCATTCTGGAGCATCATTACAAGGTCAAGGCAAAGCCCAAGGGTGGGTTGGCTGCCTATAATTTNGATGGCAAACGCATCCTGTTTGCGGATCATCGCGACGATGGCCATGTGACCGGGGCTGGTGAGAATTTTCATTGCTGGGTGGAGGCGGATGGGTGGGCCATTGACTTCATGGCACCTACGTTCACGCAGGCGGCGCGTGATCTCGCCGTGCCGTCGAAGATGTTTCAAAANCCGCTGTCATCCATGGCACCATCCATCAATGATCTCGCGAAATCCGGCGATTTTTTCTACAAGTCCGAACCGGAGGCGTCGGCGCGGCGTTTTGCCGATTGGCGCAAACAGGCAATGATTGGCGACTTGGCAACGATCGCGGTGGGCTGGTTCCGCAAGTCTCCGAAGCAGATACAATCGTTGATTTCGGTCAGCGACGATAAGGGACAATCCACAACGATCCCGTTGTCGGGTAATTCGCTGGTCGGAAGCTGGTAATTTGGGGATGAATAAGGACGGCCAGCGTGAACCCGCGGCAGCCGCCTGACGTCAATCAGCAGCCCGACCCCGCTCTAAAGATAGCGGCGGTCGCGTCCCGACGCGTCTTGTGACAGTGTTGCCCGCATTCGTCCACATGCCTATCTGGAAAANGCGTCGAATTTCATGATATTTCCACCGCGGCTGCCCTTCCGGGAGCCGAACTCGGTTAGGCCACTGCTGGCAGCGGATGTGACGTTGTCCAGAAACTGCCGCGAAGCCTTTTCCCAGGAATAGGTTTTGGATAGCGCTAACGCCGCCTCCTGAGAGCATTCAAGTGCATCCATACAGGCAGTCCGCAAGTCCGCGTTCAACGCGCCAGCCTTGGGGTGGGCACCGAGAATATCGATAGGTCCGGTCACGGGAAATGCCGCCACGGGCACGCCACTTGCCAGCGCTTCCAGTATCGTATTGCCGAAAGTGTCGGTCTTGGATGGAAAGACGAACACATCGGCTTGCGCATAGGCATCGGCCAGCTCTTCACCGGTCTTGATGCCCGTGAAGTGCACATCGGGATATTTTTCCTGAAGCTCGGCGCGGGCCGGTCCATCGCCGATCACGACTTTTGAGCCGGGTAGGTGGAGGTCAAGAAACTCAGGCAGGTTCTTTTCCACCGAGACGCGACCGACTGTCATGAAGATAGGGCGAGGCAAGTCGAAGGGGCGTGCCAGCTTTTCTCGCGGGTGAAACAAAGCGGCGTCGATGCCACGGCTCCAGCGCTTGAGGTTCTTGACCCCGCGCGCATCCAGTTCTGTCTCGAGGCTCGGCGTTGCCACCATGCAGGCGCTGCCACCGTTGTGGAACCACCGCACGAAAGCATAAAGCCAGCTTTCGGGAACTGGAAAACGCGCCGCGACATATTCCGGGAAGCGGGTGTGGTAGCTCGTAGAAAAGCGCATGCCGTGCTTTATGCACCAGCGCCGCGCCATGAAGCCCAGTGGTCCCTCGGTGGCGATATGCACGTAGGATGGCTGGCTTTTCTCGATCTCTTTGGAAACGCGGCGATAACCGGCTACGGATAGTCGAATTTCAGGATAGGTCGGGCAGGGGATGGAGTGGAAGCTTTGCGGCGTGACCATGCAGACTTCGACGCCCATGCGTTCCAGTTCGGCATTGGTGTTCTCTATCGAGCGCACCACGCCGTTGACCTGCGGATGCCATGCATCTGTAACAATGGTTATTTTGGTCATGACGTGCCGACCTCCGCTCGCGCATTTGCGAATCCCGATATGTGCCGGGTCTTCGCGTGTATGCGACAGGCGTGTTACAGCATCATGTCAGCCGATTATTCAACTGCGGGGTAGCAGGCCGGGATCGATGAGTGCGCCGTGGTGGCCGATGACGGTTGCCGCAGCTTTGGCGGCGAACGTGGCGGCGTCAGCAGGTGTGCTACCGGTGATCAGTTTCGATAGGAATGCACCATTGAAGCTATCCCCCGCGCTGGTGGTATCCACCACTGATGCTGCTTTGACGGCGGGTGCATGGCTGCGTTGTCCGGCGAAATCGAGCGTCGCGCCCTTTTCGCCGTCCTTGACAACGATATTGGCGACGCCCAACCCGCGATAGCGCTTTATCGTCGCTTCGATATCGGCATCTCCAAAACTGCCCGTCTCGTCATCGAAACTCGGCATGACAGTGGTCGCGGCTCGGGCGCCATCGGTGATGATGCTCAGCATGGTGTGCTTGTCGGCCCATAGGCGCGGGCGAATGTTTGGATCGAACACCACATGTTTGCCCGCTGCCTTGGCGCGGCGCAACTCTGACAGGAATGTATCGACGGCCATGGGTGTTGCGAGGATGGCAAGTGTTATGCCGGAAAAATAGATGAGATCGGCGGCTTCTATCGTGCCGCGCAGGTGGTCCGCGTCGGTCGCAAGCTGGCGGGCAGCGGATGTGCTGCGCCAATAGCTGAAGGTGCGCTCGCCATCTTTCAGGTTGATCAGGTAGAGCCCCGGCGTGCCACCTTTGATGCGTGAGATGTTGCCGGTTTCGATACCTGCTGCCTGAATGAAACTGCGCATTTCCTCGGAGAGCGGATCATCGCCCAGTGCGGTAAAGTAGTCGACGGTCCAGTCGGCGGGCAGGCAGGCGCGGGCATACCATGCGGTGTTGAGCGTATCGCCGGCAAATCCCTTGCGCAGCAGACCGTCTCCTGCCTGCGAGAGTTCCACCATGCATTCACCGATAGAAAGAAACCGTCCACCCATTCCAATGCCTCCCGTATGTGACCTTTCGCTTACGACGCCTGATAGAAGCTGGCAAGTGCAAGTCATCATATGAGTGAGATGGCAGACGAATGGAACGCGATTGCCGTTTACGAATTGAAGTGGGCTTTATATGCTCTGCACAAATTCACTGGAGATTGCCTATGTCAGACCCGAATGCCTCCACCCCTGATGGCGCAGAACATGCAGACTGGTGGAGGGGGGCGGTAATCTATCAGGTCTATCCACGGTCTTTTCAGGATACGACCGGTGATGGTTATGGAGATCTTCCGGGCATTACCAAACACCTGCCCTATATCTCGTCCCTCGGCGTCGATGCCATCTGGCTCTCGCCCTTTTTCACGTCTCCCATGGCGGATATGGGCTATGATGTCTCGGATTACTGCAATGTCGATCCGATGTTCGGAACCTTGGCGGATTTCGATACGCTGATTGCCGAAGCGCACCGGTTGGGACTGAAANTCGTCATCGATCAGGTCATCTCTCATACTTCCGACCAGCATCCATGGTTCAAGGACAGTCGCGCTAGCCGCACGAACCCCAAAGCCGACTGGTATGTCTGGGCAGACCCGAAGCCGGACGGCACAGCGCCCACCAACTGGCTGTCGGTGTTCGGTGGTCCGGCCTGGGAATGGGACGGCGTCCGCAAGCAATATTACATGCACAATTTCCTCGGCTCGCAGCCGGACCTGAATTTTCACAATGTCGAGGTTCAGGATGCATTGCTGGAGACCGTTCGGTTCTGGCTGGAGCGAGGCGTCGACGGTTTTCGTCTGGATACAGTCAACTATTATTTCCATGACAAGCTGCTGCGCGATAACCCGCCGCACGAACCAGACAGCGATGACGCCGGTCTCGATGCACCGGACGTCAATCCTTACGGCATGCAGAGCCACATCCACGACAAGACTCAGGTCGAAAATATTGCATTTCTCAAGCGTTTTCGGGCGCTTCTCGATGAGTACCAGGGCCGTATGACGGTGGGTGAAGTCGGCGATGGCGCTCGCTCGTTGAAGACAGTGGCGTCATACACCGCTGACGGCGACAAGCTGAACATGTGCTATACGTTCGATCTTCTGGGTGGAGAATTTTCCGCGAACCATATCCGCAGTGCGGTCAGTGGTTTTCAAAAAGCAGTGACGGATGGTTGGGTCTGCTGGGCTTTTTCCAACCATGATGTCATCCGTCATCTCAGCCGCTTTGCTGAAAACAGTGAAGAACAGACACGCGTTGCCAAACTGGCCTGCAGCGTGCTCGCCACGCTGCGCGGCTCCATCTGCCTGTATCAGGGCGAGGAACTGGCGCTGACGGAAGCGGAGCTAGCGTTCGAAGATCTGCGTGATCCCTATGGCATTCGCTTCTGGCCTGCCTTCAAGGGCCGCGATGGATGCCGCACACCGATGGTGTGGGAAACCGGACATCCCAATGCGGGTTTCACCACTGCCGAAAAACCATGGCTGCCAGTGCCATACGCCCACGCCATGCTGGCGGCAGACGGACAGGAACGCAAGCCGGACTCGGTGCTGAACCATTATAAGGCGGTTTTGGCATTCCGCAGGANCCACGACGCGCTGCGCGATGGCGATATGGTGTTTCTGGATACGCAGCAGGATTTGCTGGCGTTTACGCGCAACAAGGGTGACGAACGTCTGCTGTTCGTCTTCAACCTGACGCGGGAGCCGATGGATTATTTGATTCCTGCTGATCTGAGGATCAGCGAAGTCCTGTCCATGCCTGGTTTNCAGCCGTTGTTTGACGCAGGCACGGTGAAGCTGGATGGGCTTGACGTGTTTTGCTGCCGGATTGCCTAGCTCTTGAGCGTGCTGTTTCGGTAGCGCGCTTTTACAAANTACCCTTCGTCATCTCAGGGTCGAGGCTGAGGACGAATTGCCACATGAGGCCTTTGTCGAACTGCTCTTCGCGGCACATCATCCAGCTGAGCGCCTGTTGCGATGACCAGCCCTTTTTGTATGAGCGGGCGGAGGTCAAAGCGTCGAAGACGTCGCAAATGGTGCTCATGCGCACTTCCTTGCTGATGGCGTCGGCTTGCAGCCTGTCGGGATATCCTTTGCCATCCAGTCGCTCGTGGTGGGAGCGGCAGATCTGGAGTACCAGTGTTGGCATGTTCAGGTTTGTCGACAGCAGTTCGTAACCGAGGCCGGGGTGTTGTTCAACGATACTGCGTTCTGCTGCGTTCAGTGGTCCCTGCTTTTGCAGAACCTGCTTCGGGATGGAAAGCTTGCCGATGTCGTGCAGTAGTCCAGCCACGCACAAATGCTGAACGGTCTCTTCGTCCATCTGTAAGGATCTGCTGAAATGAAGAAGCAACGCTGCGACAGAAAGTGAATGGACGAATGTGGCGTTATCGCGAGATCGCAGGCGTGACATGCCGATATAAAGCGACGGGTTTTCTTCCATCGTTCGCGCAACGTCATCAATCAGCGGCGTGAAGGCCTCGACAGTGACGGCTCTGCCCTCGAAAATATCGACGATCAACGATTTGGTTTCAGCAGCGTGCCCCTGAATTTTCGTTGCCGTTTCGAATCGATCCTGCTTGGTCGCGTTTGCGATATTTTTCGCACCCGAAGGTAGAGACGATCCCGATGTATTTCGTCCCAGTGCCGTGTTGATGAAGACACCGCTGATATTGCTGTTGAGGATAATATCGATCTCGTGGCCCGAACGGATCGTAAAACGTCTTCCCAAGGTTGATGAATTGTGCCACGTACCCTCTATAGCTTCAACGAACATGCCGACTTTAAGTTGTGTTTTGTCGATCTTCGTTACAGTCACAGATTGCCTCGATCGCTATGCTCCATCCTCGGAACTTGTTATCTAACGCAACTGTCTTAATTTAATATGAGTATTCTAAATATACTTCCCTGTTTGCTAAGCTTGACTTGATGTTATGAGTGCAAACCGGTCGACATCCACCATGCCCATGTCTGAAATCTTGAGATGTGGAATGACAGGCAGGGGCAGGAAGGCCACTTGGAGGAAAGGTTCTTCCAGTGTCGTGCCGAGCGCGTAGGCGNCCTTGCGCAGTTTGTGCAGCGTGTCGCGTACGATTTCATAGGGCTCAAGGCTCATTAGACCTGCAACGGGCAGGGCAATTTCACCCGTGATCTTGCCGTCTTCCACGACAACGAACCCGCCCTTGATAACACCAAGGCGATTTGCGGCCTGTGCCATGTCGTCCTCGCTGACGCCGACGACACAGATATTGTGGCTGTCATGCCCGACAGTCGAGGCGATCGCGCCTTTCTTCAGGCCGAAGCCCTGCACGAAACCGTTGGCATGGTTGCCGTTTTTGCCGTGGCGCTCGATGACTGCAACCTTGATGATGTCGTTGTCCAGATCGACGCTTGTCTGGTTGCCATCCGATGGAAGTTTGTAGCGGCGGTGTTCGGTGATGATCTTACCGGGCATGACGCCGATCACGGGCGTTTCGCCTTCTGTGACTGGAACGCCGAAATGCGATGCCAGAACGGGGCGTGCCTTGACGCTATCGAGACCCACCGGCGCGATGGGTTTGCGGGTGGCGAAAAGCTCCTTCGTCACTCTGCGTCCCGCGGAAAACACCATGCTGGCCTTGCAGTTCTGCAACGTGTCGATGACAACAAGATCGGCGCGCCAGCCGGGAGCAACCAGTCCGCGATCGCGCAATCCGAAGGCTTTGGCTGCCGAAATCGAAGCGGCACGGTAAATGGCCAGTGGTTCGATACCTGCCCCAATTGCTGTGCGGATCATGTAGTCCAGATGACCCTGCTCGGCGATGTCGAGCGGATTGCGATCATCCGTGCATAGCGCCAGATAAGGAGAAAGGCGTTCGGTGATGATTGGCATCAGCGCGTGCAAATCCTTGGAAACGGAGCCTTCCCGCACCAGAATGTGCATGCCCTTGCGGATTTTCTCCAGCGCTTCCTCGGCTGTCGTGCATTCGTGTTCTGTACGGATACCAGCGGACAGGTAGCCGTTTAGGGAAGTACCCAATAGCAGCGGCGCGTGACCATCGATATGCTGGCCCTGAAAGGCTTCGAGCTTGGCCATGCAGATCGGGTCTTTGTGGATGACGCCCGGGAAATTCATGAACTCGGCAAGGCCGATGACTTTTGAGTGGCCGCGAANCGGTAGCAGCTTTTCAATCGGCAGATCGGCCCCGGATGTTTCGAGATGCGTTGCGGGAACGCAGGAGGAAAGCTGGACCCGGATGTCCATGATGGTTTCCAGCGAGGAATCGAGAAAGAACTGGATGCCTTCGACGCCCAGCACATTGGCAATTTCATGCGGATCGCAGATCGCCGTCGTGACACCGTAGGGAAGGACGCAGCGATCGAATTCATGCGGCGTGACCAGAGACGATTCGATGTGCAGATGCGTGTCGATAAAGCCGGGCACGACTATCTTGCCAGTGATATCGATGACCTCGACACCCTCATAGCCCTCGCATGTACCGATGATGGTGTCGCCGCAGATCGCGATGTCGGAGACAACGAGTTCGCCCGTGACTAGATCGAAGAAGCGTCCGCCTCTCAGCACGATGTCGGCCTTCTCGCGACCTGTTCCCTGATCGATCTTGCGTTCGAGTGTCGAAGCCACGTTGTACCTCATTTCGATTCTGCCGTTGAAACTGAGTAAGCCAGACGAGCGGAGCGCTTGTCCAGCACGTAAAACAAAACCGGGCGCGAAGGTCGCGCCCGGTCGTATGGTTTCAACTCCGTAGTGATTATTCGGCAGAGACGATCTTGCCGCCTTCCCACTTGTAAAGTGAGAAAGCCTGTGAGGTCAGATCGCCGGTTTCGCCGTAGGTCAGCTTGCCGATGGCCGTTGCCACGGGCTCGCCTGCCTTGAGGACCTTGGCTACGGCTTCTGCGTCTTCGGCGCTGCCTGCCTTTTCGATCCCGGCTTTCAGCACTTCAACGGCTGCATAGGCGTTCAGCGTGAAGGCTTCCGCTGGAATATTGGCGGCGGTCAGTGCATCTGCTGCGGCCTTGGAGTCTGCGCTCTTGGTGGCGTCGGCAGCGTTGGTGAAGATGGTACCGGCAGCAGCGTTGCCGCCGATGCTCCAGAACTCGGAGTTGGACAGGCCATCGCCGCCGATGACGGTTGCCTTAGTACCGGCATCATTCAACTGGCGCACCAGAAGGCCTGCTTCCGGGTGGTAACCGCCGAAATAGATGACATCGACATTTTCTGACTTCAGGCGGGTGGTCAGCGCGCTGAGATCCTTGTCGCCTGCCGTCAGTGCGTCATAGAACACTTCGGTTACGCCACCGTCGTTCAGCGTCTTCTTGAACGAGTCAGCCAGACCTTTGCCGTAAGCCCCCTTGTCGTGAATGATGGCGATGCGGCGATCCTTCAGCTGTGCGAGCACCAGCTTGCCTGCTACTTCCGCCTGCTGGTCATCACGACCGCAGGTGCGCAGCACGTTCCACAATTCGCGGTTCGTAAGGTCAGGTGCTGTTGCGGTTGGCGTTACCATCAGCACGCCGTTTTCGGCAAACACGTCGGACGCGGGAATGGCTACGCCTGACGTGACAGGGCCAACGACGAAACGAATGCCTTCGGCAACCAGTTGGTTGGCAGCTGAAACGCCCTGCTTGGGCTCGCCACCATCATCAGCCAGTTTCAAAACGACCTGCTCGCCCATAATGCCGCCATTCTTGTTGATAACGTCTACCGCCGTCTGCGCGCCGTTCTTCACCTGTGCGCCATAGGCCGCGACCGGGCCGGTCAGCGGCGCGATAAGGCCGATGACGATCTCGGCGTGGGCCAGCGGTGCGAAAGCGACCGATGCGGCCAGCGTGAGGCCGGATAAAATCTTGAGTTTCATTTCAGTTTCTCCTTGGGTTGGGTCTTATCCCGAATCTACCGTCGCTAACCGGGCGCGCTTGAGACAGCGCAAATCAGCCGGTCCGCCCGACGACAAGGTGTCGTTCCATGTTTGATTTCCGACGTCCTGTCCCGGTTCATACCCACCAGAGCCGATTGCGCAAGCCATGTTTGATCCAAAGCCGGCTCAGCAACGTAAATCATCTGTGAAGGCAAGGCAGACCCACTCTCACACCGACTGAATTCCTTGCCCGCATCTGGCTTTTCATCTCGCGCAGGAGGATAGTGCCGTCATGACATCGCCAGACGAAGAGTTCCTGAGCAATCTTCCGGTCTTCCTGCATTTCGAGGATGTAGCAGACCCGATGCTCTACCGTGCACTGCCTGAGGGCTGGGCGCTGGCGCTTGCCGATATTATCGACTCCACCGGTGCAATCGATAAAGGGCGGTACAAGGCTGTCAACATGGCAGGTGCTGGCGTCATTTCCGGTATTCTCAATGCTCTCGATCGGCACGATTTGCCCTTTGTCTTTGGCGGCGATGGTGCAGCCGTTGCGGTCCCTCCAAATCAGGTCGAGGCAGCCCGGCAGGCTTTGTCAAAGGTGCAGAGCTGGGTGGCTGACGATATCGGCCTGACGCTTAGAGCGGCCATCGTTCCGCTCTCCGTCATTCGCGAACATGGTTTCGATGTGCGCGTTGCCCGGTTTCAGGCGAGCGAGGATGTGTCCTATGCCATGTTTTCCGGTGGGGGCAATCATTGGGCCGACGAGCAGATGAAGCAGGGCCACTATCTGGTTGATGCTGCCGGTCGCGGCGAACGTCCTGACCTGACAGGCCTTTCCTGCCGCTGGAACCCTATCAAGACGACCCATGGGAAGGTGGTGTCGATTATAGCCATTCCTGGTCCGACGGGCGATTCCGCCGCTTTTCGGGACATTGTCTCCGAAATCGTAGCACTTGCCAACGAAGACGGGCGTGGCGGGCATCCTGTTCCAGTCGACGGGCCACCGCTGGGTTTCATTCGGGAAGGAATGGTTCTGGAAGCCCGTGCCCTTTCCGCTTACCGTGACAGGATATCGCAGATCCGTAAAGGCGCATGGGTGCTGTTGCAGACGGCGATCATCACGGTGCTTTACGTGCTTCGCAAGCCTGCCGGGCGTTTCGACCCTGTTCAATACAAGCGTTCTGTCGCCAGCAACACCGATTTCCGCAAGTTCGACGATGGGCTGAAGATGACGGTGGATGTTGATCCGGAGCGTATGAAGACAATCAAGGCCAGACTGGAAGGCGCTGCGCGTGAAGGTGTGTGCTGGTATGGTCTGCACGAGCAGGATACGGCTCTTATGACCTGTATCGTGCCGTCACCACTGTCGAAAGACCACATGCATTTTGTCGATGGCGGGGAGGGTGGCTATGCCAAGGCGGCGGCCAGTCTCAAAATGCAGATGCAGCCTGCTACCTGACATTATTGAAAACGCCACGTGTCGAGAGGAAACGTGGCGTTTTACGTTGCTTCATCAGGGCGCGTACAGCTCTCGTGAGGCTGAGCAAANCCCGATGTTCGCGCTATCATTNAGGCAGCTGTTTTCTCGGTGCTTGCAGGTGCGCAGTAAATGCCTTCGAGCGTCGCCAGAATTTTTTNCACCGATTCAGACGTGCTGGAATAGTAGATCGTCTGTGCGTCGCGACGTGTCTTGACGAGGCGTTGGGCGCGCAGTTTGGAGAGATGCTGGGAGAGAGCAGACTGGCTGAGGCCAACCTGTGTTGCGAGTACGCCGACCGGTACTTCACCTTCGACCAAGCTGCACAGGATCATCAGGCGTTTTGGATTTGCCATTGCGGAGAGAAGACCAGCTGCCGCATTGGACTGTTCTGATAGCGATTCTGTATTCATATTCTTACTTCTCCTGAGTTAAGTCCTGCTCGGACCATCTCAATGGCAAATCGAAATTTTATATGAGCTAAGTGTATCGATTCGGTATTATCGTTGTATATACCTAAATCTAAGGTACAGCCTACTCTTTATTAGAGATATATAAAATTCTAATGTTTTCGTCACCTCTTCACTAAAATAGTAAAAAATTCTATTTTAGTGAATCTTAAAATCCTTNGTTGTTATTTTTTTNGTATAATTAACGAAAATAGGAATTTCGTACCAAAAAANTTAGACGCAACGTATGAGCGAGCATTTTTGAGTTTTCGTGTCTTTCCCCTAAATTTCGCACTTGGTAAAAAAAGTGGAAAGCAGTCTGACAGATTCGGCGGGGGCGAACGGTCTCAAGGGACTCCATCTCATCACGGTTCAATTTGAAAAATTGCCGTGTTTTGGGATTTGCGGCAACGGGGCAGTATCCCACCCCGCAGCCATCTGTGTTATTTTCGTCTATGAAGTGTCAATCCACGAACCACGTCATCTGCTGAAACAGTCCCCACGACCGAACCGTTGTCGACAATCCCGATCGCGCCTGGTTGTTTTACCAGTGCGTCCAGAATATCGACCAATGGTGAGTTTGGGCGTGCGGTGCCGGAAACAGACAGTCCGGCGTTTTCAGCCGTCACGCCNGGGCGCATCACATCTGCTGCCGTCAGCATGGTGATCGGGTTCATGTTCTGCACGAAATCGGCCACGTATTGATTGGACGGGTTTTTGACGATGTCCTGAGGCGTCCCACATTGGATGATATGTCCGCCATCCATCATCGCAATCCGGTTGCCGATCCGGAAAGCTTCATCCAGATCGTGACTGACGAATAGGATGGTCTTTTTCAGGCGGCTCTGGAATTCCAGAAGTTCATCCTGAAGACGGCTGCGGATCAGGGGATCGAGTGCCGAGAACGGCTCATCCATCAGCAGTATCGGTGCGCCGGTGGCAAAGGCTCTCGCCAGCCCCACACGCTGTTGCATGCCACCGGACAATTCGCCCACCTTGCGTGTTGCCCAATCCGAGAGATTGACGAGCTCCAGTTGTTCCGCCACGCGCTTTTTGCGCTCGGCATCGGGCATGCCTGAGAGTTCGAGACCGAACCCGACATTGTCGGCCACATTGCGCCATGGCAGCAGTCCAAACTGCTGGAACACCATGGAGACCGTGTGCATACGAAGATCACGCAGCGCCTTTGTCGATGTTTNGTAGGGATCGATATAGCCCGACGGCGTTTTTACGCTGACATTGCCGCGAACGACGGGTGCCAGCCGGTTGACGGCGCGCAGAAGCGTGGACTTTCCCGAGCCGGAAAGCCCCATCAAAACGAGAATTTCCCCTTCTTTCACCGTCAGCGAGGCATTTGCCACGCCCAGCACAAGGCCGGTTTCCGTGTTGATTTCTGCTCTGGTTCGGCCTGCATCTATCAGGGNCAGTGCCGGACCGGGGTTGCTGCCGAAAACGATGTCGACGTTTNCAAATATGATTGCATCACTCATCCCTCATCCTCCGAACCAGGTAAGCGGAAAAGACGGTCGAGAATGATCGCAACGATGACGATGCAAAGCCCGGCCTCGAAACCCATGGCGATATTGACGGTGTTCAAAGCCCGTACCACTGGCACGCCGAGGCCGTTTGCGCCGACAAGTGCGGAAATGACCACCATGGACAGAGACAGCATGATGGTTTGCGTCAGCCCTGCCATGATCTGCGGCGTGGCGAAAGGCAATTCCACTTTTCGCAGCACCTGTGATGGTGTCGCGCCAAAGGCGACGGCAGCTTCCACAAGGGCGGGCGGGGTGGAAATGATGCCAAGCCGAGTGAGGCGGATCGGTGCAGGCAGGGCGAAGATGACCGTTGCAATCAGCCCTGGAACCATTCCCAAGCCGAACAGCACGAGTGCTGGAATGAGATAGACGAATGTCGGGATTGTCTGCATCAGATCAAGGGCCGGCCGCATGAAGGCGTAGACCCATTTGCGTCGTGCAGCGAGAATGCCAAGCGGAACGCCGACGACCATGCAGACAGCACTGGCCGCCAGAACCAGAGCTAGGGTTTCCGTCGTCGCCTTCCAATATCCAAGGTTGATGATGAGCAGCAACCCGAGTGCGGTAAACAACGGCATGCCGATGGATCGGCGCAGCCACGCCGAAAGTGCCGTTAAAATGGCAACGATGATAAGCGGATGCGGTGCCTGTAAGACATAGAGGACAGCGTTGATCACGCTTTCGAAANTGAAAGATAGCCAATCAAAGAAAAAAGAAAGATTTCCGGTCAACCAGTCGACAGCCTCCTTGGCATATCGACCGATCGGTAAACGATTTTGAGAAGCGCTGAGCCATTCCACGGTAAGAACAAACCTTTCGTGAACGGAGTCGTGATCGTCTTCCGACCCTTTATGAGATCGGAAGACGGGTTCAATGCAGAGTCTTCAAAGGCTAGAGGCCGATATTCTTCTTTGCAGCGGCCAGCGCATCTTCGCTGCCATCCTTGGTCTTTACGCCTGCAAGCCATGGCTCGATGGTTTTGGGATTGGCCTTCAACCACTCGGTGGCTGCAGCTTCAGCTTCAGTGCCGTCATTGAGAATCTTGCCCATGATCTCATTTNCCATGGGCAGTGTGAATTGCAGATTTTNCAGGAACGTTCCAACATTCGGGCATTCCTGCACATAGCCTGCACGGGCGTTGGTGTAGATCGTCGCACCGCCAAGGTTGGGGCCGAACACGTCATCACCGCCGGTGAGGTAGGTCAGTTTGAAGTTGGAGTTCATCGGGTGGGGTTCCCAGCCGAGGAACACGATTGGGTCGCCGGATTTTTCAGCGCGGGCAACCTGTGCCAGCATGCCCTGTTCGGAAGATTCCACGACCTGGAAGTCTTTCAGGCCGAATGTACCCTTTNCAACCATGCCCAAAATCAGGCGGTTTCCATCATTGCCCG
Source organism: Agrobacterium bohemicum (assembly GCF_002896715.1). GTDB lineage: Bacteria > Pseudomonadota > Alphaproteobacteria > Rhizobiales > Rhizobiaceae > Agrobacterium > Agrobacterium bohemicum. The sequence continues at coordinate 342,227 of NZ_PGEL01000028.1, read as the reverse complement.
GCTCGATGCCATATATCTTGCCGCTCAGTTCATCGCTGTGGGCTGCGATATCCTTGAAGTCCTTGATGCCCAGTTCGGCACCCTTCGTATTGGTCGCCAATGTGTATTTCGCGCCAGTCAGGTTTTCGCGCACCGTTTCCACAGATTTATCATCGCGGTAGGCTTTGATATCGCCTTCCATTGTAGGCATCCAGTTGCCGAGGAAAACGTCGATATCCTTATTTTNCAGGGAGGTGTAGGTGACGGGAACCGAAAGAATCTTCACATCAGTTTCGTAGCCCAGGCTCTTCAGAATGACGGAGGCGGTGGCCGTGGTGGCTGTGATATCGGTCCAGCCGACATCAGAGAAGCGGACCGTCCCGCAACTTGCCGGTTCTGCGGCAGAGGCAGTGTTGGTGAAGAGGGCCATTGCAGAAACTGCTGCGGCAAGGGCCAGACAGCGGTGATTTTTTGCAAGCATTGCTTACTCCCTGTTTTTTAAGTTCCCTAACCATTATCAATATCTTCGACGCGTAATCAACTAGTGCTTGTTTGCGTGCCTTGCGGTGCCGTTTGCGACGCGCGCAGAAAATTGTGCAATGCAACATGGCGGATCGGATTGCGAAAACTGTGTTTTTCGTCATTCCACTCTTGCCCTTTGCATCGCCCAACCTGCACAAGACCCTCAATAAGCGACGCGGAGGGCATGATGGCCAAGCTCTACTTCAACTATGCGGCAATGAATGCTGGCAAATCCACCATGCTGTTGCAGGCATCCTATAACTACCACGAGCGCGGCATGCGCACGGTCATCTTCACGGCAGCCTTCGATAGTCGCGCAGGGATCGGCAAGGTGGCGTCACGCATAGGGCTTTCGTCCGACGCGCTGGTCTTCGATGACAGCACGGATATTTTCGCCGAAGTGCAGCGCCTGTCCGCTGAAGAGAGTGTTGCATGCGTTTTCATCGATGAGGCCAATTTTCTGTCGGAGCATCACGTTTGGCAATTGGCCGACATTGCCGACAAGCTGGGCATTCCCGTCATGGCCTATGGTTTGCGCACTGATTTTCAGGGCAAGCTTTTCCCCGCGTCCAGAGAGCTTTTNGGCCATTGCCGACGAACTGCGGGAAATCCGCACGATTTGCCATTGTGGCCGCAAGGCTTCGATGGTCGCACGTTTTGATTCAGAGGGTAAAGTCGTCAAGGAAGGCGCGCAGATCGATGTCGGGGGCAATGAAAANTACGTATCCTTCTGCCGCCGTCATTGGGTCGAGGCCGTGAAGGGCTGAGGCAAATTGGCCGTTTGATTTTGGTCAAGGAATGTCCGCGCTCCGACGCGTAAAACCAGATGCGAAAGATCGCATCATCGCGGTTTCGCTCAGGAGTTAGGTTCATGCAGAATAATATTCTTCGTCTTTTGACCATGGCCGCCGTTGCCGGCTTTTTCACATTTCCCGCGTCTAGCGCCGATATTGAAATCAAAATGCTCAACAAGGGCTCAGATGGTCAGGCTATGGTGTTCGAACCGGCTGCGATCAAAGCCAATGTGGGTGACGTCATCACCTTCGTGCCGACGGACAAGGGTCATGATGCCTCAGTGGTGAAAGGCCTCATTCCCGATGGTTCTGAAGAATTCAAAGGCAAGATGAACGAGGCTTTGAAGATCACCGTTGAAAAAGAAGGTGCGTATGTTTNCAAATGCGCGCCGCATTTGGGTATGGGAATGGTGGCACTGGTTGTCGTGGGAACTACACCCGCCAATCTCGATGCGGTGAAGGCTGGCAAACTGCCGAAAAAGGCGCGTGAGAGACTGGACGCAGAGATCAGCAAACTCGAACTTTGAGTGCTGCTACTTTCCATCTCCCGCATTGAGAAAAGGTCGCGCATATTTATATGGGTGGCCTTTTACCACAAATCCGATTCGGGGGATGATGTTTCATGGCGAGATCGACGTCTTTCGACAGCGACATCGAGCAGGCAAGAGCCGATGCGGCGGCTGTCCAAGAACAGTCCTCCCGCCTGGCGCAATCCTTTGCAGCGCTTCCAGACGATGTTTCGGAGTCGGCTTTTGCCCTGGAAACTGCTCAGTTCACCGAATTGCAGGCGTTGGAAACGGCGTTTCAGGATCGTATCCTAACGCTGATCAATGGTTTTGGCACGCGGACAGACGCCGCCTATGCTGCCTTCGACAGGGTCGAGGACGTGACGAGGGCCCAGATACTTATCGCCTTTTTCAAGCGACGGAGGGCTGGTTCTTTCAAGGTCGTGCGCTCGCGAAAACTTGTTATCGCCGAAACGTTGAAAGCCATTCTTCTGGAGGCCGCAATCGTCCACAGCCTGCTTCAGGACCGGAAAGAACAGGCGACGGCGTTGCGCTCTGCCATTGAGCCTAACCTTGTCGCCAGCATGGAGACGCGTGGTGGCATTGTCTCTGCCATGGACAATGCCCGGCAANGGGACAAAGTTTTGGCCGCTTCGCTCGCCACCTTGCAACGCAAGATCGCCGACCCGTATGACGAGACCCGCCTGGACCAGTGGAAGGCCGAGGAAGCCGAGGCGACATCGCAGCGCGCGACCGTGTTGTCGGAGCGCAAGAGATTGAGCTCCAGGCACCAGGCACTCGACCATCAGGCAATTTTGCTTGGAAATATCATCGATTTGCTGAACGAAGAAATTTCCATGCACGCGCTTTTTCTCAATAAACTCAACATCGAAGCGGAACGGTGCATCCACCTCTATGACGCTGCGTTCGGTTCACTGGAGCCGCTTTTGGCAGATGCACAGTCCCATCTTCCCCACGCAGACGGAGAAGAAGAAGCGCCCATGCCCCTTGGCATTTTCAGCGAGCTTCTGACCCTGCATGGACAAGGGATCGTGACCTTGCAGGATATTCAGACGCGAAANCACCGGGCAGACGAGACGCTTCTTCGTCGCCGTGCGGGCGGCTTGGATACGACCGGCTGAGCAAACATCGCGGGAAATCTTGCGCCCATCCGTTGTATCGGACACGGTGGCACCATATGTGAGTGACAGCCGGTCTGCAGCGCTGACCGAGCGGTTGTGTCGCGCTGGAGTGTCATACGCTGGTTACGAGCGTGAAAGACGCTTCCGCCAGTGAAACCAAGGTATTTGCCCTGTTACAATCGAACGAGATTGGAACGGTCTATGCACTCAGGAGAGTTGAACGATGGTCGATCAGGTTATCGCGTTTTTCAAGCGCATTTTCGCAGCGCTTGGAAGAGGTGCGTCTGTCGTGATCGCATGGCTGTTCTGGCCTTTCCGGGCTGCTCATGGCTGGTATGGAAATCGAAATGGCGTGATCAAAATCCCCATTGCCATAGCGCTGGTATTTTTCATCGGACTTTATGGCTACTTCATCTGGCAGACACAGGTCTGGACGAATTTTAATCCAGACTATGTCAAGGATTACAAATTCGCCGAACGGACGTTAGCTGCAGGTCAGGAGTTGCCAGTTCCTGCTCCAATTACCACGGCCGCACCTGCTCCATCGACGACAGAACCGGCAGTTGCCGCCGCCAGGAGCTGCCAGAGCTCTGCCATCGTTGATGTGTCCGCTGGCCTGATCGACTATAACGTCGACCAGAATGCGTGGATTTCTTCGATGCTGCTGTACCGGCTGGGGCTATTCGGCATGGATTGGGACAGCACGCCGTTTCTGGATAACAAGGCGTCGTTCCAGCGTGGTGTCAATCAGGCAGTACGCCGTACATCAGTCGAACTGGTGGATTCGCTCGGTCGCGTTCGCGGCACCTCGGGTATCGATGCCAATCTGCAAAGCGCGCGCGGCAATCTTCAGTTCGATGAGTATTCCTGGTATTTCGGCCTGAACCCGTTCGGCCCAAAGACGCCGAGCCCGAGCTACTACCGTTCTGCAGCTGAAAGCCTTCGCAAATTCAATGCCAGTCTTGCGCTGTGCAATTCTGTTTTCGACGGCCGCGCCGATAACCTTATCCAGTTTGTGGACCGTATCGCCAACGACATCGGTGGCACCTCCGCCATTCTTCGCGAGCGTTCCGAAAACTACAATGGCGGCTGGTTCGATACGCGTGCAGATGATCGTTTCTGGTTCGCCTATGGTCAGCTTTATGGTTATTACGGCATTCTATCTGCTGCGGGTGCCGACTTCTCTCAGGTCATCCGCGAGCGTAACCTCACCAGCTTGTGGAACGACACGCTTCTTCAGACCCGCGCCGCATTGCGCATTCAGCCGATGATTATTTCCAACGGGGATGAAAGCGGCTGGGTCATGCCTTCGCATCTTGCAACGATGGGTTTTTACGTGCTTCGAGTGCGTTCGAACCTTGTCGAACTCCGGTCCGTTCTGGACCGTTGATAAAGCGGGCTGACACTTCGTTGGTCGAAGTGTCAGTTGATCAGCTTCAGCCGGATCGATTTTGCAACGAGTTGCGTGCGGTTGACGCAATCGAGCTTGCGGATCGCATTGTTCAGGTAGGCGTTGATCGTGTGGTCGGAAAGCGACAGGATCTGGCCGATCTCTGCGGACGTCTTGCCCTGTGAGGTCCAGTGGATGACCTCCAGCTCGCGCTTCGTCAAGGCGCGTGGCGCAACCATCTCCGTTCTGCGCATTCTCTCGTAAGCGTCAAATGCGTGAAGCGCGATCATACCGATTTCGTTGAGGGCAACTTGAGAAGGCTGGTCGCATTGACCATCGAACCGCATCAGGTGCCGGTCTCCGTTCAAGGCATTCGTTGGAATGATGAGGCCGTTGGAAATGCCATATTGGGTCAGGAGATCAACGATCGGGGCGGCGTCCGGCTGATCGGTGCCAAGGTCGGCCAGTGACCATGACTGCGGCATTATGGAATGTTTGACCTTTGGCAGGATAGGGCAAAAACGCAACAAGCGCATTTCATCGAATTCGCGAACAAAACGGATCGGTAGAGTCGTTTCCACAAGGTTCGGGGCGAGCAGATCGTCCTCCGGCCTCGGTACGCACATCAGGCTCACATAGGAATAGCCGAACTCTTTCGCCACGCCTTGGACAACCTGCAGCCAGCGAGGACGGCTTTCAGCTGCCGATATCTCCTTACCCAGTAGCGATTGCCGTTCAAGCGTAATCATCAGTGATTTCGATCGTGATAAATTTAATATGTTAACGGTGAGAAATATACCAATTGCCCGGAAATTCCACCCCTTAATTCCGATGTGGTTCCTGTTAACGGCTTAAAACCGTTGCGTTTTGATTCAAATTGAGGTGGCAAAAACGCCGGTTTTGCCTGTTTGACGTTTTTGATATGTGGAATCATCAGTTTTNCTAAAATAATCGCTCAAAGTTCCCGTCAATACGATCTCGGCGGGCCTTTTTCTCTGAAATTCACTATTATTCAAAGATCGTCAAATTCTCCGTTTTTAATCGTAGCCCGTAATCCGTTTCATCCGACATCGCGGCCGTTGAGACGGCGGTTGTCACATTTCTGCAACGCAGCATAATCGCTCTAAAGATGATATAAAAANTCATGTTTNATTAATTGACTCCAATACTCATGTTTTATAGTTCTCTGCCGACGGCGGGGCCGTAGAAATCAAGGGTATTTATCAAGCCACACTGCGACGGCGCTTCGTGTTGCCGCGCGCTTTCGTGTGCTTGCATCAGGGGGTAATCATGACGATCCGGGCTTCTCAATCCGCGTTGCTGCTCTGCACAAGCATGGCGCTTGTTTCCAGCTATTCCATCGGCCACGCGCAGGACGCTAACGTCCAGAACGGCCCGACGGTTCTTGAGCATATTACCATCAAGGGTAAACGCGTTAAGGCGGGAGACGCCGCTTCTGACACGCCTTTGGCCAGTACGATGGACGCCGAGGTCATTCGCAAGAAGGAAATCAGCAACGCACGCGACCTCGGCAACACCACAGAACCTGGCGTCGAATTGATTGAATCCAAGCCAGGTAAACCAGGTGGTTTGTTTATCAGAGGTCTTGGTGGAGCGCGCGTTACGACGCTGATCGATGATATCCCTGTTCCTTATTTCGAAAACTACCCGCGCGCTGGCGTTGCGACCACTTCCATGAGTGACACCAACAACAGTTACGATTTCTCTTCGCTTTCCCGAGTTGATGTTGTGCGCGGAGCAGATTCAAGCCGCATCGGGCCGGGTGCACTGGGTGGAGCACTTGTGTTGCGCACGCTTGAGCCCGAGGATCTAATAACGGAAGGACGCGATTGGGGCGGTGTGGCGAAGCTGACGTATGACAGCGAAGACAGAAGTTTCGGCGGCTCTGTCGCTGTTGCGAAGAAGATACAAAACACATCGGTTATGTTTCAGGGTGGTTACAAAAAGGGCGACGAGCGTAAAAGCCAAGGTACGGACGATATCATTGGCGTTAATCGCACCAAAGCCAACCCTTCTGATTACGATCAGTACAATCTGCTTTTCAAAATCCGTCAGGATCTCGAAGGCGGACACCGCATTGGTATGACGGCCGAACGCTTTAATCTCGACAGCACATCCGACTTGAAAACACTTCAGTCCGCCACCGGCCCAACGAGCAACCGAGTTGGCGACTATTGGGGGTATGACGATACTCGCCGCGAACGCGTATCGCTGGACTATGAATATGAGGCCCCGTCTACCGATGCGCAGGTCGACAGCGCGAGAATGTCGCTGTACTGGCAACGACTAGTCAAGGATGCCGGGTCTTACGGTACGCGTAACAACGGCAGCGATTATGGTCGCTACAATGAAATGGAAGAAAGCTCTGTCGGTTTGACGGGAAGCGCTGTTTCCGAGTTCACCACCGGCAATCTGAACCACGAAGTCCGTTTCGGCGGTAACCTCCAGTTTTCTCAAACCGAGCAATTCCTGACGGTCGTACCCTTTACGACAGTCGTTTCGCAGTCTGATATGCCAGATGTCGATGGAAAACGGCTCGGACTGTATTTGGATGACCGTATAGGTTTCGGCGATAGTGGTTTTGCGCTGACACCCGGCGTGCGGTTCGACTGGTATGATTACGAACCAAAGCCATCGTCAGGGTTCAGTAGCAACACCGGTTCGGGCGTTTTTGGACTACCGGAAGGGCAAGATGGTGTTCGCCTCTCGCCTAAGCTCTTGGCCACATATGATCTGACACCCGAAGTACAACTGTTCGGCCAATGGTCGATGGCTTACCGTCCGCCGACGGTCAACGAACTTTATGTCAACTTCACAAATGGAACGTTCTACGCCAATATCGGCAATCCCGATCTGAAGCCTGAAACCTCCCAGGGCTTTGAACTGGGCGCCAGCTATCAGGGCAATGATCTGACCGGAAAGATTACCGCGTTTCACAATATCTATTCCAATTTCATCGACGCATTTGGAACACCCGGAAACACCGCCGCCGGAGAACCGGCGACATTGTATACGTGGAGAAACCGAGACAAGGTCGAGATTTCGGGCGTAGAAATCAGCGCGCGTAAGGATTTCGGAAACGGCATCTTTGTTCATGGCTCGCTCGCCTATGCCTATGGCAAGGACAGCGATACCGGCGAGTTCATCCGCACAGTGGCGCCGTTCAAGTCTATTCTGGGTGTGGGCTACGAGCAGGAGCAATGGGGTCTCGACCTCTCCACCATTCTGTCGGCCGGTATGAGAGAAGACGGGCTCGCCACGACAATTACCGGGGCGACCTATCAGACATTCGACGCACCTGGTTATGGTATCACCAACCTGACGGCCTGGTGGGAGCCGGAGCAGACCAAGGGGCTCCGGATTCAGGCAGGGGTCTATAATATTTTCGACAAGACCTACTGGAATGCCGTCGGAACACGCGATGTAAGTACAAGTGGAGTAACGACTGCCAACCAACCGGTTGCGTTTTACAGCGAACCCGGTCGTTCATTCAAAATTTCTCTCACGCAGAAATTCTGATCGCAATCCCCTGACGTCAACAAAAGGCGGGGCTCATGCTCCGCCATTTCGCGTTCTTAACGGCAATACAAATATCCGCCCTTACGCTCAAGCACATCCATATGGAGGTGGTCTTGATGCGTCGCGTCGCTGCCGGGGGAGAGGACGGTGCGGAAGAACAGGCAGGCGGCGGTGGTGACTGTGCGTTGGAAAGCGCCTTCCATGGTACCGTCTTCGCCGCGAGACTTCATGACCAGCGGTTCGCCCTTGTCAAAGGTGAGTGTGGCGATATCGACTGCGTTGCCCTTGGCGTGTTCCGACATCTTGCCGGTTTCTGCGCTGTTGCGGTTGCGGCAGATATAGGTCGATGCGTTGCCGAAAGCGGTGACGTTTTTGCCCGGAAGCGCGATTTTCGCCGTTGGCACCACCACATTTTTTGCCCAGCGTGAAAGCGCAAGTGCGGCTTCACACCGCATGGTGCCTTCAGGCTCCAGTGTTATGCCTGGAATGACTGTCGATAGCTCCAGAGGCGAAGCGATGCCGCAGCCATCCTCTTCGCCTTTGATCGGCGGAAGTTCCTTGAACTCTGCGCCCAGCTCTTTCAGTTCCGTAAGGCAGGCTTTGAGCTCTTCCGGATTTNCTGCTTTCACCGGATCGCGCGGGGGCTCCTCCGACTTTTTTNCTTCTTCTTTTTTAGTTTCTTCCGGCTTCGGCACGGCGCTCTCTGCGGGCGGTTGAGCAGGCTGCTGCTCGTCCTTTTTCGTTTCTGCAGGTGCGGGTGTCACGTCCTCCTGCTCCGGTTTGGGCTGAGGAACCGGCACATCCTGTGGCGGTTGCGAGGCTGCAATCAGCAGCGCACTGGCTGCGACTATCATGAGACGATGAAGCATGTGACCGTTCGTTCCCCCGTTGCGGCAGACCCACAACGTTTCAACAGTCTTTCGGTTCAAATCCGCTTGCCATCGCCTGCGCTTGCGGCTAACAATTTGCGCCATGAACACACAGTCGAAGAACCTTGCAATCTGGTGGTGGGGCAGCTTTACGCGGCCTTGAGCACCCATGTCCTTTGACTAAGTCCAAGCCGCCCGAATTTTCAGGCGGCTTTTTTGTTATTATGCCGCCTGTCATCGGGCTTTAGAAACGGGAAGCGGAATAAATGGTAACGATTATTCAGGATGACGGGTCGGAAACTTACGAGACCAGAGGCGGCGTCAAAGTCACGCGCCAGCGCCGTGCTGCCGACTATGCAACGGCTATCGACAGCTACGTAACCGGCCTTGATGAACGTCGTGGCGCAGTGTTTTCCTCGAATTATGAATATCCCGGTCGCTACACCCGTTGGGACACCGCCATCATCGATCCGCCACTCGGCATTTCCTGTTTCGGCCGTACCATGTGGATCGAAGCCTATAATGGTCGCGGCGAGGCACTGCTGACGTTCATCACGGAAANGTTGAAAACGACGCCGGATCTGAAGCTTGGCACCTCAACCGCCCGCCGTCTGGACCTGATCGTCAACGAGCCGGACCGTGTCTTCACCGAAGAAGAACGCTCGAAGATACCAACTGTCTTCACGGCGCTGCGCGCTATTGTCGATCTATTCTATTCCAGCGCAGATGCGGCCATCGGTCTGTTCGGCGCTTTCGGCTACGACTTGGCCTTCCAGTTCGATGCCATCAAGCTTTCACTGGAACGACCGGAGGACCAGCGCGATATGGTGCTGTTTTNGCCGGATGAAATTCTCGTTGTCGATCACCACTCCGCAAAGGCCTGGATCGACCGTTACGACTTCGAAAAGGACGGCGTAACGACGCATGGCAAGGCGCAGGACATCGTGCCAGAGCCGTTCGTCAAGACGGACACCATTCCGCCGCGCGGCGATCATCACCCGGGCGAATACTCGGAACTGGTGACGAAAGCCAAGGAAAGCTTCCGCCGTGGCGACCTGTTCGAGGTCGTGCCAGGACAGAAGTTCATGGAACGTTGCGACAGCAATCCCTCGGCTATTTCGCGCCGCTTGAAAGCCATCAATCCGTCTCCCTATTCCTTCTTTATAAATCTGGGCCATCAGGAATATCTGGTGGGCGCGTCGCCGGAAATGTTCGTGCGTGTGTCCGGTCGCCGCATCGAGACATGCCCGATTTCCGGCACCATCAAGCGTGGCGAGGACCCGATTGCCGATAGCGAGCAGATCCTCAAGCTCTTGAATTCCAAGAAGGACGAATCCGAACTGACCATGTGTTCGGATGTGGACCGCAACGACAAGAGCCGCGTGTGCGAGCCGGGTTCCGTCAAGGTCATCGGCCGCCGCCAGATCGAGATGTATTCCCGCCTCATCCACACCGTGGACCACATAGAAGGCCGCTTGCGGGATGATATGGATGCATTCGACGGCTTCCTGTCGCACGCATGGGCCGTTACCGTTACCGGTGCGCCGAAGCTGTGGGCCATGCGCTTTATCGAAGCTCATGAAAAGAGCTCGCGCGTCTGGTATGGCGGCGCCATCGGCATGGTTGGTTTCAACGGCGATATGAACACGGGCATGACGCTGCGCACCATCCGCATCAAGGATGGTATTGCCGAAGTGCGGGCAGGGGCAACCTTGCTCAACGATTCCAATCCGCAGGAAGAAGAGGCCGAAACCGAACTAAAGGCATCTGCCATGATTTCAGCTATCCGAGACGCGAAGGGCCAGAACTCCGCGGTAATGCAGCGGGACTTGGCCAAGGTGGGAACTGGCGTTAAAATTCTGCTGGTGGACCACGAAGACAGCTTCGTGCACACGCTCGCCAATTATTTCCGCCAGACGGGCGCGACCGTTTCCACCGTACGTTCGCCGGTGGCGGCAGAGGTGTTTGATCGCTTCCAGCCGGACCTTGTCGTTCTCTCTCCCGGACCCGGCAACCCCAGCGATTTCGATTGCAAGGCGACGATCAAGGCGGCTCGTTCCCGCGATTTGCCAATCTTCGGTGTCTGCCTCGGGCTNCAAGCGCTTGCGGAAGCCTATGGCGGTGAGCTTCGCCATCTGGCAGTTCCCATGCATGGCAAGCCGTCGCGTATCCGCGTGCTGGAACCCGGTCTGGTTTTCTCCGGTCTCGGTAAAGAGGTGACGGTCGGTCGTTATCACTCGATCTTCGCCGACCCTGCTACACTCCACCGGGATTTCATCATCACGGCGGAAAGCGAAGATGGCACGATCATGGGCATCGAACATTCCAAAGAGCCGGTTGCGGCAGTTCAGTTCCACCCGGAATCGATCATGACGCTGGGTGGCGATGCCGGCATGCGGATGATCGAAANCGTGGTCACGCATCTGGTGCGCAAGGCAAAGACCAAGGCCGCCTGACCTGGCCCACGAACAACGGCGGCGTTATGAAACGCCGCCGTCTCCTATGATCCGCGCAGGTGATGCACAGTGAAGATTTNCAAATATCTATGCATCGCCGTGGCCTTGATTGTCGCAAGCCTTGGCGCTGGAACCTTGCTGCCAAAGCCGCTCACCCACAATCAATCGACGGTCGTGGACGCCACGTCCCGCCGCGTTTTGGTTCTCAGCAATCCCATCCACACTGACATAGCCCTTCCTGTTGATGCAGAGCTGCTGGCGCAATTTGCGTTTCTGCGCGATGGAAATCTCGACATCGATTTCCCCGGTGTTCGGTATCTCGTTTTCGGCTGGGGAGGGCGGGCTTTCTACACACAGACGCCAACATGGGCCGATCTGAAGCCGTTCCCCCTGCTCAAGGGCCTAACGCTCGACCATTCGGTCATGCATATCGCTCTTGCAGGAGATATCCCTCTCACGGACGCGAGTGTCACGTTGCTTGATCTTTCGGGGNAGGAGCATCGAAAACTCGTCGATTTCATCGTTGGCAGCTTTGCCTACTCTCAGGAAANGCCGATCCCGCTATTGGGGCAATCATACGGCCGCAATGATGCTTTTTNCGAGGCTGTAGGGTATTTCAATGCAGTGGTGGGCTGTAACACATGGACTGCGGCGGCCNTGCGGTATGCCGGTTNGCAAACCGGATGGTGGACGCCTTTGCCGCCGCTTCTCACGGCCTCGCTACGGATGCATAATGATGCCAGCATATTTNCCGTTGCCGTTCCGGCGCGTTGAGATGTGGGAATTGACAAAATCAATCCAACTGCCTTAATCGTTTGATTGTTTNGGCTTTTCTGTTTGCAGGGCGGTAATGATCGATTTCCATCAGCTTTTACTGGTTTACATCGCTTATATTATCGCCGTGGCTAGCCCCGGCCCCAGCAACATGACCATCATGGGCGTAGCCATGAGCCGAGGACGCGCACCGGCCATCGTTCTGGCAATCGGCGTCATCACCGGCTCACTGTTCTGGGCGACACTGACGGCCACCGGCCTGTCCGCAGTTTTGGCGACCTACGCCAATGCGCTGTTCTTCATCAAGATCGCCGGTGGCTTTTATCTGCTATACCTGGCCTATAAATCCGCTCGCTCGGCCTTTTCACCTGTCACGCCTCAAACCGTCGTGCAGGAAGCTCCTGTTGACCGCGCGGAATATCTGCAACTCTACCGTCGCGGATTGCTGCTTCATTTGACCAACCCCAAGGCCATTCTCGGCTGGATAGCCATCATGTCCCTCGGCCTGAAGCCCGGCGCGGGAGCATCGACCCTCGCGGCCATCATCGGCGGCTGCGGACTGTTGGGGATTACCATTTNCTGTGGCTACGCCCTCCTGTTTTCAACAGCACCGGCAATCCGCGTCTATCAGCGCGCCAAGCGATATATCGAAACCGTGCTGGCCCTGTTTTNCGGTTTNGCGGGTATCAAGTTGCTGCTGAGCAGAGTGTAGGGACTTGACCTTGCCCTCGCTTTAAATCATAGAAGCCGCAAATATGAACCGCCTGCTTGGAACCTCCGAGCGGGCGGTTCATGCGTTTNGGTGTCCATTTCTGCAATTCATTCGCATCCGCACGGGGTCAGTCATGAACGAACAGGGCAACACGCTCGTCAGGAAACTTGCTTTCTGGGGCATCCCGTTTNCCATTACGGTTTTGTGCCTGAAGCTTTCGGCATGGTGGGTTACCGGCTCTGTGGCGCTGCTGTCGGATGGTCTGGAATCCACCGTCAACGTTGTCGCAGCCTTCATCGCCTATTTCGTCATTCGTTACGCGCAAAAACCTGCCGATGACGATCATCAGTTCGGGCATCACAAGGCGGAATATCTGTCCGCCGTGGTCGAGGGCGTTTTGATCGTTCTTGCTGCACTTCTGATCGTCAAGGAAGCGTGGAGCGGCTTGATGGCTCCGCGCTTGCCGGATGCACCGGCGATCGGTCTCGCCATCAACGCCTTTGCAGCCATTCTCAATGGCATATGGGCAAGGGTCCTCATTCGTGTCGGCAGACAGCATTCATCGCCTGCACTTCTGGCAGATGGCCAGCACATCATGTCGGATGTCGTGACCTCCGGCGGAGTTCTGATCGGCCTCGTTCTGGCGATTTTGACCGGCTATGCCATTCTCGATCCGGTGCTGGCCATCGTCGTCGCCATCAATATCCTATTCCAGGGTTCGAAGGTCATCATGCACTCACTCGGTGGTCTGATGGACCGTGCGGTGGAACCGGAGGAAGACGAAGCGATCAAGAAGGCGATTGCCGAAAATTCCACTGGTGTCCTGGGGGTGCATGATCTGAAGACCAGAAGGGCAGGGGCGGTCGCCTTTATCGATTTCCATGTGGTCGTTCCCTCTGCCCTGTCTGTGGGAGCGGCACATGAGATTTGCGACCGGCTCGAAGATGCCATAAGGGAAGCCATACCCGGTGCCGTGCTGGCCATTCATGTGGAGCCTGAGAGCGAACAGGCACATGGCGTTCGGGTTGAGTTTCAAGAAACAGGAGTTTGAACCATGTCAGTCACGGATGTTTCCGGCCTGTCACAACTGGGCGCACAAGTCGCTTCCCCTGAAAGCCCGGAAAAGGCCGTTCTGGAAAAAGTACCGAACGGCAATGCTGGCACTGATTATGTCGTGCGCTTTACCGCGCCGGAATTTACGTCACTGTGCCCCATGACCGGTCAGCCGGATTTNGCCCATATCGTCATCGATTATATTCCGGGTGATTTTCTGGTGGAGTCAAAGTCACTGAAGCTGTTCCTGCATGCCTTCCGAAATCACGGCGCATTCCACGAAGATTGCTCAATCTATATTGCCAAGCGGTTGGTGGATCTGCTTCAGCCGAAGTGGTTGCGCATCGGCGCTTACTGGTATCCGCGCGGCGGCATTCCCATCGATGTCTTCTGGCAGACGGGTGCGCCACTGCAAGGTGTCTGGCTGCCTGAACAGGGCGTCGCGACCTATCGTGGCCGCGGCTGACCCTTCGGTTTCTTCAACTCAGACGAAGGAATCTCCGTCGCCTGAATCGAAATCCGTATCATCGTTGCTATCGTCGTAATCCGCTTGTTGCAGATTATCGTTGTTGCCAGCATCCTGCTGCGGCTTGTCGTCATCACCGTAATAGTTATTGATGACGGTTTCTTCCACCGGTGCGGCGCCATTTCCAGCGCCGCCCAAGGCGGAACCCCAGCCCGACGATGCAACGTGGTTCGAGAAGATGCCGCTCAGCGAATTGGCAAGCAACATGCCGCCCGCTACGCCTGCCGCAGCTCCCAGCGCACCTTGCAGAAATCCGCCGCCGCTGCTTGGGCGCGCAAAGGCAGATGGCTGCTGGTTGGTCCATGGGCCACTGGGTTGCTGCGAAGTATCGTTTGAGCGGCCCCACGGCCCCGGTGCCTGACCGGATGTATCATTTCGGTAAGTCTGCGCGGGGGCAGGCGTCGATGCTGGCGCTTGCTGCTGACTACCGCCAAAANTCGAGCTGAGGAACCCACCCTGTTGGGCCTGTTGTGGCGCGCCGTTGCCACTTTCAAGCTGGTGAATACGCTCTTCAAGCTGGGTGATATGCGCCGCTGCGGCTTCAAGCCCCTTTNCCTGCACGATCACGGCTTGTGCCAGATAATAGGGAGAGGCGGGTTGGTCTCGCACCGCCTGATTGATCAACGTTTCCGCTTCCGCATCACGCGGGGTGGAGGATGCGGATTTGACCCTGTCGAACAGGGATTTCAGCAGTTGGGTTTCTTCGGGTGACATCGGTAGCCTCCTTGGCGTGTCGAGAAACACACACCAAGGAAGTAGGGTTCAATTTTGGCTTTTGAAAGCCGAAATTTNCTTACATTTCTGTAAGGTTAGAAACCCTTGATTTACCCGCCAAACACCAGAGAAAGCCCGGCCAGTGCGGTGATGCCGCCGACGATGCGCGCCGCAACCGTGCCAAGCCTGGCAATGCCCATTCCAAGAGCGATGCCGGCAACATGGAGAAGTGCGGTTGCGATGATGAAGCCAGCGCCGAACTGAAGGGCGCCTGCGCTTCCGAGTTCACCGCCGTGGGCATGGCCGTGGAAANGGGCAAATATGCCGACGATGGCTGCAGCAGCGCCGACCGGGACACGCGTGGCCATGGCAACGAGCAGACCCAAAGCAACGACCGAGGCTAGTATGGCCGGTTCGACGAATGGCAAATCAATACTGCCAAGAGCCAAGGCAAAGCCGATTGCCATGGTGCAAACGAACGCGGCTGGAACGATGAGAAGTGCGCTTCTTTTATGGGTAGAGGCGGCGATCTGCGCAGCCCATATGCCGACTGCAATCATTACCAGAATATGGTCGGCACCAAACAGCGGGTGCGAAAATCCTGCCATGAAGGAGCCGTGCTCTTCAGGGTTGAGGTGAGCAAATGCGGGCAGGGTGGTTGCGCCGAGTGTGACAGCGGCAAGTAAAAGTTTTTTGAACATCGGTCCCTCTTGTTTTTTNGTAGGCAGGGCAAGAAGCTCTTGGGGTGCCGCTCCAACCCTGCGTCATTAACGATATCGCAAGCGCAAACACGCTGTCCATGCGTCATTTGTCGGTGGTCTGTTTATTAAGCAGTTCCGCGCCTTGCCTTTTNCACTCATTGTTTNACGAAACAAATCACACTATGTCCGGTAGGTAATGAAATACGTTGGAGACCGTCACATGAACGAAGAAGAAGACGACAAGAGCAAGGAACTGCCGATCGGCAAAGAAACGGAAGCGAATCTTTNCAAGTCGCGTTCGATCTTCATTTATGGCGGAATCACGCAGGAACTGGCACAGAAGGTTTGCACGCAGCTTGTTGCGCTGTCGGCTGCCAGCGATGAAGACATCCGCGTCTATGTTAACTCGCCCGGCGGCCACGTCGAATCCGGCGATAGCATTCACGACATGATCAAGTTCATCAAGCCGAAGGTGTGGATCATCGGCACCGGCTGGGTCGCATCTGCCGGCGCACTGATCTACGTATCGGTGCCGAAGGAACGTCGTATCTGCTTGCCGAATACTCGCTTCCTGCTTCACCAACCATCCGGCGGCACACGCGGCATGGCATCGGATATCGAAATCCAGGCACGCGAAATTATCAAGATGAACAAGCGTCTGATCAAGATTTTCTCTGTGGCCACCGGCCAGACGGAAGAAAAGATCGCCAAGGACATCGACCGCGATTACTGGTTGGGTGCCGAAGAAGCCGTGGCCTATGGCCTTGCTTCGCGCGTCGTGACCTCGCAGGGCGAGATCTAACCTGAAACTGTCCGTCAAAAAACCGCGCTGGCGAAGGTCAGCGCGGTTTTTTGTTGTTAAGCGATTATGCCGGATCAGGGGATAAGGCGGCTTTCGCGGAGCGCCGTGAACAAAGCAAAAAAGGCGTCATCCGTCGGCTGATATTCCTTGAATCCGAGGCGGCGGCTTTTGGCCATGTCGGTCACGACTTCGATGGGGCGACCGAGATCCGCATCGGTATGCCAGGGTGATGCCAGACGGGTCAGATCGGGCTCAGCCAGGTTTTCCCGAATAGCAATCGTGCTCCAAATCTCGGAATCGTGCTCCATCTGCTGTTCGAGCGGGCTGACTGTGCCATCGAATGGCGCTGGCTCGATGCCGAACCAATCTGCGATACGACCCCACATCCAGCTCCAGCGGAACACGTCACCATTCACCACATTGAACGCTTCGTTTGCTGCCTCGGGTGTTTCTGCGGCCCATAGCAACTGCTTGGCAAGAAGGTTGGCGTCCGTCATGTCGGTCAGGCCGTTCCATTGTGCAGCGGAACCGGGGAAGCGGAAGGGGCGCTCGGTTTCGCGGCAGATGGTGGCGTAGACCGCAAGTGTCGTTCCCATGTTCATGGCATTGCCGACAGCCTGGCCGATGACGGTGTGCGGGCGATGCACGCTCCATGAAAAGCCATCACGTTTTGCAGCGGCGAAAACTTCGTCTTCCTGCGCATAATAGAAGTTTTCGACATCGAGACGGCCCTGTTCCTCGCGGAAAGGTGTCTGCGGCAGTATGCCTTTGCCATAGGCCTCGAAGGGTCCAAGGTAGTGCTTCAAACCGGTGACCAGTGCCACATGGCGAGTGGATTTGCCGAGTTTCAGGCCATCCAGGAGATTGCGGACCATGGCGGAATTGACGCGGATATTTTCCGCTTCGCTGTCCTGACGAGCCCATGTAGTGATGAACACGGCGTCTGGCCGGACATCCGTCAGTGCCTTTGCCGTTTCAACCGGATTTTGTAAATCGGCGGCAACAGGAATGATGCTCTTCTGCTGCGCCGGTTTGCGCGAAAGGCCGTAAACGCGCCAACCCTGTTCGAACAGAAGATTTGCCGTGGCGCTGCCGACGATCCCGCTTGCGCCCACCACCAATGCCGTTTTAACCATGCTCGAACTCCATTTTGTAAAAGCTATAATTAGGCATCCCGCCCGCCATCGTGTAGACGGCACGGATTGGGGACATGGATACCAAAAGGTGACCACGATGAAACCGGGAAGCCATGAAGCGGAATGGCGCGAGGATTGTGCGCCCAGACGTGTGTTGGAACTGTTCTCGACCAAATGGACGAGCATGATCTTGCACACGCTGCATACCCTGCATCAGGGCACCGCCCGCACAGGTGTGTTGGAACGCAGCCTGCCGGGGATTTCCAAGAAGATGCTGACGCAGACGTTGAAGGAAATGGAGCGCACCGGACTGGTGACACGCCACGTCCATGCGACCAGACCGCCTTCCGTTGAATACTGCCTTACACCGCTCGGAAACCGGTTTATCGAGCCGGTGGAAATGCTCTATGCCTGGGGGCGGGATAATGCCGATGCGTTGGACGCGTTGGGAGAGCGGTCCACGTCAAGGCGTTAAGCCTTGGCCGCCAACCAGAGCGTATGCCGCGCACCGCCGCGCTTGCCATTGGCGCGAACGCTCACCTCATCTGTCGCAAAGCCCGCCTGTCGCAAGCGGCGAGTGAAGGCAGCATCCGGCCCGGATGACCACACGGCCAGTACGCCTTTCGGGCGCAAAGCTGTTCTGGCGGCTTCTAAACCATCGCGATCATAGAGGCTGTCATTGGACGGGCGCGAGAGGCCATCGGGGCCATTGTCGACATCCAGCAGAATGGCGTCATAGACGGCCTTTTNCGAGCGGATAAGCGCACCGACATCGCCGACATGAATGTCAACGCGGGCATCATCNAGCGTGCCCTTGTGCAGATCGGCCATAGGGCCGCGCGCCCATTCCACAACGGCTGGGACGAGTTCTGCGACGGTGACGTGGGCGTCGGAAGGCAAAACAGCAAGCGCGGCACGCAAGGTAAANCCCATGCCAAGCCCGCCGATCAGCATGGTCTGGTTCGCACGTCCGGCAATGCGTTCACAGGAGAGCGTCGCCAGGGCCTCTTCGGAACCGCTCAACCGGCTGTTCATCAGCTCATTTGCGCCCAGCATGATGGAGAATTCCTGGCCGCGCTGCTTCAGGCGCAGTTCGGTGCCATCGCCGGGTATGGCTGCTCGGTCCAGTTCTATCCAAGGAAGCATTTGATATCTCGCTGGTTGATGGCGAGGGTTTACACGGGCGTGCTGGTGAGAACAACAGGGCAGGGCATGAGAATGCTGCGCACAACTCAACGTGCGTACGTTAGCCGCTCAAAGCAACCTTGCCAGCGTGGGCGTTTTTTGATCTGGAATGATGATCGACTTTTCCCTCTGCCAGAGCCCAGCCATGTTAAAAGATTTTTCTCTCCAAAGCCTGTTCATGGGCTTGCTCACGGCTTTCGTCGGGTTCGCGAGCTCCTTCGCCGTGGTGCTGCAAGGTTTGAAGGGTGTCGGCGCAACGGATTTCGAGGCTGCATCCGGGCTGATGGCGCTGTCGGTTTCCGTCGGTATCTGCGCTATCGTTCTATCCGCCAAAACGCGGCTTCCCATCAGCATTGCGTGGTCTACACCGGGTGGCGCGCTTCTGGCGACGACGGGGGTGATCGAGGGCGGCTTTTCGGCAGCCGTGGGCGCCTTTATCATCTGTTCGGTGCTGATCATCATCGCCGGTCTGTTCAGGCCGCTCGGGCGGGCGGTTGCCTCCATTCCGACGCCGCTTGCCAACGCCATGCTGGCAGGTGTCATCATCGGTCTATGCTTTGCGCCCATCAAGGCCATCGGTTTCAACCCCGCGCTTGGCCTGCCGATCATTCTGGCATGGATCATCGTCGGTGCTTTCAAGCGTCTGTTTGCCGTGCCTGCAGCTCTTGCCGCTTTCGTTCTGGTGATGATTTTNGGCGTCGATATTCCAGCCGATGCTTTGGATAGCATCGCGCAATCACTGGCTCCGCCTATGGAATTCGTCATGCCGGTGTTCAACCTGCAAGCCCTGATATCGATTGCGCTGCCGCTGTTCATCGTGACCATGGCCTCGCAGAATATTCCCGGCATCGCCGTTCTGAAGGTCAACAATTACGATCCGCAGCCGGGGCAGCTGTTTGCCACAACCGGCCTTTTCTCGCTGCTCGCTGCGCCCTTTGGTGGTCATGCCGTCAACCTCGCCGCCATCACCGCCGCCATGTGCGCGGGCGAAGACGCCCACCCAGACCCCAAGCGTCGTTACTGGGCGGTTATCGTCAGCGGTGTCGGCTACGTGATTTNCGGGCTGCTAGCAGGTGTGGTCACCGCGTTTGTGGCACTCGCCCCGCCGATTCTCATTCAGGCGGTTGCGGGCCTGGCTTTGGTCGGTGCCTTCTCCGGCTCAGCTGTTGCTGCCTTCAAAGACCCCGAAACCCGCGAAGCCGCTGCCATCACCTTCCTCATCACGGCCTCCGGCCTGTCGTTCGGCGGCATATCAGGCGCCTTTTGGGGGCTGATCGGTGGTGGTTTGATGATGGCGCTGACGAGTTTTGTGAAACGAATGAAAAGTTGAAGATGGACTTGCAACCAAAAATTTCGCCGCTTATAAGCTTTNCTATGACCAATCGCACCGCAACCATTTTTGGCATGACCGCGCAGATTTCTGCGAAGGCTTGCCCATGCGGTGCACTCTCGCTTCTTAGCCTCGACCTTACACGCGGTTGCCGGGTCCAGTGAGGAGCGCCCGGCGGCCGAAAGCCCGCTGGTGCGAACGCTCCTCAACTCGAAATCTCACTTTATACTGGATTTAAGGCCCGTTTGGGCGCGAATTAGCACAAGGCTTTTTCAGCCGCGATGCGTGGAAGGAGCAAGATTATGGACGCCAAGACCTCTCATATTTCCAAGGGTATGCCGGACGCGAACGTGAAGTATCGCCCATACCCTGTGATCGATATCAAGGACCGGACATGGCCCTCGAAAACCATCGACAAGGCACCAATCTGGTGTTCGGTGGATTTGCGTGATGGCAACCAGTCGCTGGTTAATCCCATGGGGCATGATCGCAAGGCGCGCATGTTCAAGCTGTTGCTGGAAATGGGTTTCAAGGAAATCGAGATCGGTTTCCCATCCGCTTCCCAGACGGATTTCGACTTCGCGCGCTGGTGCGTGGAACAGGGTGGCGTGCCGGAAGACGTTTCCTTGCAGGTGCTGGTTCAGTGCCGCCCGGAACTGATTACCCGCACCTTCGAATCGCTGGAAGGTGCCAAGAACCCGATCATCCACTTCTACAATTCCACCTCCGAATTGCAGCGCCGCGTGGTGTTCGCCAAGGACGTGCCTGGTATCAAGCAGATTGCGGTCGATGCGGCCAAGATGATCACCGATATGGCCGCCAAGGCCGGTGGTGGTTACCGCTTCGAATATTCGCCGGAAAGCTTCACCGGTACCGAGCTGGAAGTAGCACTTGAGATATGCAACGCGGTGGTTGAGGTTGTGAAGCCCACGGCGGATAACAAGCTGATCCTGAACCTGCCTTCGACAGTGGAGATGGCCACGCCCAACATCTATGCCGACCAGATCGAGTGGATGTGCCGCAACATCGACAACCGCGAAAACGTCATCATTTCGCTGCATCCCCACAACGACCGTGGCACCGGCATCGCCGCAACAGAACTGGGCCTGATGGCGGGCGCCGACCGCGTGGAAGGCACATTGTTCGGGAATGGCGAACGCACGGGTAACGTGGACGTCGTCACGTTGGCGCTGAATATGTACACGCAGGGTGTCGATCCTGAACTCAATTGCCGCGATATCGAACACATCAAGTCAGTCTACGAGTACTCCAACGAGATGACGATCCCAGAGCGCCACCCTTATGTCGGTGAACTGGTTTATACGGCGTTTNCCGGCTCGCATCAGGACGCGATCAACAAGGGCATGAAGGCGATCAAGGTTGCCAATCATCCGGTGTGGGAAGTGCCTTATCTGCCCATCGATCCGAAAGATGTCGGGCGCTCCTACGAGGCGATCATCCGCATCAATTCGCAGTCCGGCAAGGGTGGCATCGCCTATATTCTCCAGCAGGATTACGGCATCAACCTGCCGCGCAATCTGCAGGTGGAATTCCGCGAGGAAATTCAGCGCATTACCGATGAAGAAGGTGTAGAACTGCCCGCCAAGCGCATCCACGACCGCTTCATCGAACAATATGTGACGCAGCCCAACGCCCGCATCAAATTTGTGGATCACCACACCTATCCGGCTGGTGACTTCCGGGGTGTGCGCGTGGTTGCCGCCGAAATCACCGACAACGGCGAGATCAAGCGCATCGAGGGCAAGGGAACCGGCCCAATCGACGGCTTCATTAACGCTCTGTCGACCTATCTCGGCATTGATCTGTCGGTCAACGATTACTCAGAGCACTCGCTGCAACACGGTTCCAACGCCTCGGCCATCGCCTATGTCGAGATGGAGCATCCTGGCGGCAAGCTGTTTGGTGCGGGTATCAACACGAACATCGTGGCAGCTTCGCTGGAGGCGATCGTATCAGCTGCCAACCGTGTGTTGGAGGAGCGGGCAGCAAAGGCCTGACCTGAACGTCACCCCTGTCGACCTCAGCAGATGCACTCTGCTGAGGTCGAAGATTTNACAGAGACTCATCGAAGACATCTATCTTGGGAGCATTCACCATTGCAGTCGGGACTGGGTGTCGTCAGCGATTTATCTGCTCCCGTTGCGTCTGGGTGGATCAATCTCGCTTCCGGAATGGAAGGTTGCGAACGGATAGAGGCCTTCTTCTCAGGCCCTGCCTATCAGCCACATCGGCATGATACCTATGCGATAGGCCGCACAATATCCGGCGTGCAGCGGTTTCAATATCGCGGCGAGGGGAGTGCCGGGGTGCCCGGGACGGTCATGGTGCTTTATCCAGACGAATTGCATGATGGGCAGGCAGGCACGGAGGATGGCTTCCATTATCAGATGATCTATCTGGACCCGCTTCTTGTACAGAATGCCTTGGGGCATGGTCATGCACTGCCATTCATTCCCGCTGGCGTCACGAGCAATCCGCAGTTGCTGAAGGCGATTGATCGCATTTTTGCACATATCAGCGAGCCGCTGGAGACCTTGCAGTTCGATGATGCGATCTACGAAATCGCTGCAGGGCTGAAAGCCGCCGGGCCTCCCAGTGGCAGGCGAGGAATTTCGCTGCCCGACTACCACGCGGCGGATAAGGCTCGCGATTATCTTCGACATTCAAATGGTCAGGTGGTTTCCCTTGAGCAACTGGAAACGCTTACCGGGCAGGATCGTTGGAAGTTGTCTCGCGATTTCAGGACAGTGTTCGGCACCAGCCCTTACCGTTATCTGACGCTACGTCGTCTGGATCATGCCAAGGCGCGTATTGTCGAGGGGCAATCACTTGTTCAGGTCGCGTTGGATGTCGGATTTGCCGACCAGGCGCACCTGACCCGGCATTTTCGTAACACCTTCGGCATGACGCCCGCTCAGTGGCGCAAGATGACGTTGACCCAACGCTGATTTGCACGATCGTTCAATATTGCCGACAGTGATGCGCTTAGATTGCTCCTATTCAACCAAGGAGCAATCGAACGATGGAAAAACAATATCAGTCTGTCAATTTCGCGGACAAACTCTCAAAGATAACAGCCTTTTGGCAGCCGCGCGTCATAGCCGAAATGAACGATTATCAATTCAAGATCGTGCGCATCGAGGGAGATTTCATCTGGCATGACCACCCGGAAACGGACGAGACGTTTATCGTCCTAAATGGTCAGTTGCGGATCGATTTTCGCGACGGCACGGTATCGATTGGTCCGGGCGAAATGCTTGTCGTTCCCAAGGGTGTGGAGCACAAACCCTATGCGGAACATGAGGTCCATCTGCTTCTGATCGAGCCGCGTGGTGTTCTCAATACCGGGCACACAGGCGGGGATCGCACGGCGCAAANCGACGTTTGGATCTAATCGTCTTTGCTGTGGAGCGTCGGGATTTTACTCGACGCTCACTCTTCCTCGCTTTGCTCCACCGGATTGCTGAAACCGAGCGGTTTACCGTTGTTGTAGAATACCCGCACGTCCTCCAGCTCCACGCCGGTACCTTTTTCGTTGAGGCCAAAGCGTTCGCAGGTCACGTTCCATGTGCCGGGGCCACCGTCGATGTGGAAAAGGTTGTACCCNGCGCGCGNTTTTTTGCCACCGGGGCCTTGGCTGGTTGAGGCGATGCAGACGACAGGCGTGTGGTCGCGTCCGCGATGGGTGTTGAGCCAGTAGACGGTGTTGAGATGCGTGTGGCCGTGCAGAACAAGTTCTGCGCCGCCCGTGCCAATGGCTGCGGCAAAGCGGCGAATGCCGATCATGCGTTTGTGCGTGGCCGCCGCGCCCCGGATTGGCGGGTGGTGGATCATCACCACACGAAACAGGCCCTGTTCACCCGCCTTGCGCAGCAATTCCGCCGTCGCGCGCGCCTGTCTGCGGCCGAAATAGCCGGTGGCGGAAAAGGGCGGGGTGGCAATGGATGTCGAGCAGCCGATCATGGCGACCGGTCCGCGCACCCGCATATACGGAAAAATCTTGCGGTCTTCGTCCCAGTTTTCCTTGTCGCCATCACCACGCACGAAGGGATACCAGGCAGCCATCGCCTTGTCATGCGCGCCGGGAACATAGGCGTCATGATTGCCCGGCACGACGGAGACCTTCAAAGGATCGCCAATTTCCTCCAGCCAGTCAGCTGCGGCGCGGATTTCAATTCCGGTTGCCAGATTGACCAGGTCACCGGTGATGGCAATGTGGTCTGGCGCCTTACTTTCCATATCATCGACCACCTTTTCCAGCGTATCGCTGAAAAGGTGCTTGCGGCGGTTAAGACGCCAGTTCACAAAGCCGAGGATGCGCTTGGATGCAAGCTCGCGGAAGGTGAGCTTGGGCAGCGGGCCGAGATGGATATCGGAGATGTGGGCAAGTGTGAACATGCGTTCAGACATAATCTATCCATGTTGGAGCGTACAATGCGAAACCTCGATTTTTCAAAGGGATAAGCGCTGACGTCGAAGTGTGAAGCAGTATCTGGTGTATTCGGTACAAGTTGACGGAGAGTTGAGACTTGAGTGACAACCATGGGCGGGGCGAAGGGTTCCGGCGCGTGCTTCGGAATGTTGTCAAACGTTTGCTGCACACGTTTTTCTTTTGGAGCCGAGGCATGACGATGGGCGTCCGCGCCGCCTGTTTCGATACGCGGGGCTATGTGTTTCTGGTTCGGCATACCTATGTTCCGGGCTGGCATATGCCCGGTGGTGGTTTGGAGCGTGGCGAGACGGGGTCGCAAGCGCTTCACAAGGAAATCCGTGAGGAGGGAAACCTCTTCGCCACATCCACGCCGCAGCTTATCCATGTTTATTTCAACAACCGCACCAGCGACCGCGACCATGTGATGTTCTATCGCCTCGAGGTGACGCAGACCGAAGCAAAGGTGCCGGACCGCGAAATTAGCGAAAGCGGATTTTTNCCGCTGGATGCGTTACCCGATGGCACGACGCCCGCCACATGCAGGCGGCTTGCGGAGTTGGCAGGCAAGGTGCCACCGGATGATTACTGGTAGCGTCAGCGCAACCGTTCCCGATCATGCGCTCTTTCCAGTTCGAGTTCAGGGCCGATGGGCACAATACCGGTCGGGTTGATGGTCTTGTGGCTGCGGTAATAATGTTCCTTGATGTGGCGGATATTGACCGTCTCCGGTATGCCTGATGTCTGGTAGAGATCACGCAGATAGCCAGTCAGGTTCGGGTAATCGTGGATGCGGCGAATGTTGCATTTGAAATGGCCGACATAGACGGGGTCGAAACGAACCAATGTGGTGAACAGCCGCCAGTCCGCTTCCGTCTGCTGCGAGCCGAGCAAGAAGCGCTTGTCGACTAGGCGCTCTTCCAAGGCGTCCAGCGTCTCGAAAATCTTGATAGCGCTTTCCTCATAGGCTTCCTGGGTGGTGGCGAAGCCCGCCTTGTAGACGCCGTTGTTTACGGTGTCGTAGATCTGGTCGTTGAGGGCATCGATCTCGGCGCGCAGGGCTTCGGGGTAATAATCCTTCGTTGATCCGGTCAGGTCATCGAAAGCGCTATTGAACATGCGGATGATGTCCGCAGATTCGTTGGAGACGATGGTGTTCTGCTGCTTGTCCCACAAAACAGGGACGGTAACACGACCGGAATATTGCGGGTCTGCCTTTGTATAGACCTGCCACATGGCCGAAGAGCCGAAGAGATGGTCCTCCGTTGCGCCCGGCGTGCGCTCATCTGCCGGTTTGAATTCCCAGCCATTTNCCAGCATCAGGGGATCGACCACCGAAACGGAAATGAAGTCTTCCAGCTTCTTCAGCTTGCGGAAGATCAGCGTGCGGTGTGCCCAGGGNCAGGCCAGGGAAACATAGAGATGGTAGCGATCTTTCTCAGCCTTGAAGCCGCCTGTACCGGAAGGGCCGGGCTCGCCATCTGCCGTCACCCAGTTGCGAAACTGCGAGGCGCTGCGCTTGAAGTGGCCCTTGGTTTCCTTTGTGTCGTACCAGACGTCTTTCCAAACACCTTCCACCAGCATGCCCATCGTGCTCTCTCCTTTGTATTGCTACAAACACTGTAGGTCATGACTTTGCGGAAAGTTAACCCCAAAGGCAGTGAACAGTGCGTTCGTCTCATCCTCACATCATTGAATGAGTTCAGTGCAGGATTTGTTCTGGACGGCTCCTAATTTTACTGATATCCGCGTTTATCACAATTCTGAGGGAATTCTGCTTTATGACCGCAACACGGATGCTCCGACGACGCTGACGCTTCGAACGCCCTAACCGGCGCAGCCGTCACATCGTCCTATCCGTATTTAACGTTCCGGTCCCTTCATGTCCAAGCACGAACTGGTCTACCTCACCGAAGACGCGTCTCATGACGCCATCATCGAACTTATCAATGCAGAAGCTTTTGGCCCAGGCCGGCACACCCGTGCCGCCGCGCGAATCCGCGAACAGGGACCACACGACCGGTCGATTTCCTACATCTGTGCCGATGATGGAGAGACGATCGCTTCTGTTCGTATGACGCCGGTTCTGGCCGGTGGCGTCAAAGGGCACATGCTTGGGCCTCTCGCCGTGCGTCCCTCCCACAAGAATCTCGGCATCGGCCGTGAGCTGGTACGGATTGCGATTGCTGCGGCGAAGCGCAAGGGTTCGGAGGGCGTCATCCTGATCGGCGATCCGCCATATTATATGCCGTTGGGTTTTGAGAAGGTGGCCTATGCAGCGCTGGATTTCCCCGGTCCGGTCGATATGAACCGGGTTCTCATTGTTCCGCTGGCCGCTGACACGCACGAGCGGTTGACGGGCAAGATTGCATGGCGCAATTGCGAAGAGGCTATCGTTTTCGAAGACGCCATTCCCGCACTTCTTCTCGCAGTGGGCTGATGGCTTTGCAATCAATCAAAGCGAATGTAAGTTTTCCGCGATCAGATAAATGATTTCTTCAAATAACTCAGTGACTCCATGCCGCTGAAATTCTCGATCGCGCCGAAAATTTCGTAGCCGCATTTCTGATAGATCGCCAGTGCCTCCGGGTTCAACGTGTCGATGTAGGCGCCCTTGCATCCGCGTTTGCGGGCTTCGTCTTCCGCTATGGCAAGCAGTTTGGGTCCGAGGCCGTTGCCACGGAGGGTTTCGGGTATGAAAAGCAGCTTCGTATAGAGCCAGCCGCGGGCGGTGTGACCGCAGAGGCCACCGATGACGGTACCGTCGTCATCGCGCAGGGAGATGACGAGTTCTTGCCAGTCACTGGGGCCGAAACGGTCGATATTGTAAGCTTTGAGGGCGGAAANTATCGCCGCTTCGCTGTCTTTGTCGGCCGTATGACTGATGGTGATATCAGGTTCCATTACCGGCCTTCACGCCACCAGAGCGCGGAAAATGCCATGAGCAGGGCGGCGAGGCCTGCGAAACCGGCAAAGAGCGGCAGCGTGTTGACGCCTTTCAGCACGGTTTCATCCGTCAGGCGAATGAGCATGCGGTCATTGTCCGCCACGCGCACATCGCCTCGCACGGGCAGGATATCCGGCAGCACGACGCGGCCATCATCGTTGACCACACGATGTATGCTGCCCTTCGTGGCATCGACCACCGGTTTCAGCGGCTCCGTGGTGGAGATCATCGCCTTGAATTCCGGTGCATCGACGGCGCCGACATGGACCAGTGTGGTGAAATCACCGTTGGTGATTTCGTAGAGGCCGGTTTCGTCCATGCGGCGTTCGATTTTATAAAGACCCGGCTCCGTTTGCGTGAACGCCATCGTCTCGGTCTTGCCGGTGGGGAATTTGACCGTGGCATTGCCGGGGTTATCGCCAATAGTCTGGCGGGTGATTTCCAGCGTGCGGCCGTTGGCGCGTGCCGTCAGCGCCTCTTCCTCAAGCTCCGGTTCCTTCATCAGCCAATGGGCGATGCGGCGGTAAAGACCCACATGCGGGCCGCCGCCTTCAAAGCCACGCGCCCAGAGCCAACCCTGATCGGACAACAACATGGCAACGCGGCCTTCTCCCTGACGGTTCAGAACCAGAAGCGGGTCCTGTCCGTCGCCCAGCATTACGGTCTGGCCCTGCGGTTGTTCGACGCCGACAGTGCGGAACCAGCGACCCCATTTCGGGGGCTCTTCGCCGGAGCCCTCCAGGCCGCGCGTGACCGGGTGTTTCTTGCCTGCTTCGGATAGCCGCGGATAAAAGGCCGATTGATGCATCTCTCCGGTTGGCTGCGCGGGCAGCACCGAGGCGAGCGGCGTCATGGCGATGGAATCCTGCCCAGCATGTTCTGGACCGGCGGCAATCAATAGTGCGCCGCCCTTTTCGACGTATTGGGCGATGTAATCATAATAGAGGATCGGCAGCACGCCGCGATGCTGGTAGCGGTCGAAANTGATGAGATCGAAGTCCTCGATCTTGTCCACGAAAAGTTCACGCGTCGGGAAGGCGATCAGTGATAACTCGTTGATGGGTGTGCCATCCTGCTTCTCCGGCGGGCGCAGAATGGTGAAATGCACCAGATCGACGGACGTATCGGATTTCAGCAGGTTGCGCCATGCGCGCTCCCCGGCATGGGNTTCGCCGGAAACCAAGAGAACACGCAGGTTCTGGCGAATGCCTTCTATGACATGAACGGCGCGGTTGTTGCTGGCGGTGACTTCCCCCGGAAGCTCCGCCACGGAAANTTCCATGACATTGTTGCCGCCACGCGGAACCTTGAAGCTGAAGGGCAGGGGCTGGCCGGGCGTGGCCTCTAACCTGGCGATTTCTTCGCCGTTCATTTTGACTGTGACCTCCGCCTGGCCTGTCTGCGCACGACCATCATCGAAGACACGCAAGGTCAGTTCCTGCTGCTCGTTGACGATGCCGAAGCGTGGTGCGCGAACGACCTCAATGCGGCGGTCGAACTCCTCCGCCCGACCCGTGATCAGGCCGTGGATCGGCGCTTTGAAGCCGAGCGTCTGCTCGATATTGGGCGTTACATTCGGAATGTCATGGATCTGGCCGTCACTGAGTAAAATCGCGCCGCCGACGCGCGACGGCGAGACGTCGGATACTGCGGCGGCCAGCGATGAGAACAGGTTGGTTGCGGGAGCATCGCTATTCGGATCGTTCTCAACGTCCACGATACGCGGCTCGATGCGTGGGAAGCGGGCGAGCCGCTCTTTAAGAATTGCAAGCGCCTGATCCGTCTGTTCCGGGCGCTGCTGCACATCCTGGCTCTGAGAGCGGTCGACAATGACAGGAACGATGGTGGAAAGTGGGTCGCGTTCCTCATTTGTCAGAAGAGGATTGGAGATGGCCAGCAGAAGGGCGGCCAGTGCCAGGCCACGCAACCAAGCGCCGCGCACATCGCGCCATAGCCCTATGATGGTAAGCACGAAGGCGGCGGCGGCGAGAATGCCGATGACGATCCACGGCAGGAACGGAGCGAAGGTCAGTGTCATGTTATTGCCCCAACCGCTGGAGGATATCGGGCACATGCACCTGGTCGGCTTTGTAGTTGCCTGTCAGCATATACATCATGATGTTGACGCCGGTGCGGAACGCATGTTCTCGCTGCACCTCATCCGGCGGCACGGTGGGTAGTACCGGTGCGCCGTTGGCATCAATGGCCCATGCGCCTGCAAAATCATTGCCGGTGATGATGATGGGCGAGACGCCGTCGCCGGAGGATGAAATGCCAGAGGTCGTTTTGGCCGCATCCTGTCGTGATTCCACCCAGAGCGGGCTTCCCGCATAGCGGCCCGGAAAATTATTCAGCAGATAGAAGGACCGTGTGAGGACGTGATCCTTCGGCACGGGTTCCAGCGGCGGAATATCGACATTGGCGAGGATTTCCTGAAGGCGCTGGCCGCTGGCGCTGGTGCCGCCCATGTTTTCGGCAGACGAGAACTGGTCGCGCGTATCGAAAAGCACCGTCCCGCCCGCGCGCATATAGGCGTCGACCCGAGAGATCGCGGCAGTGGAGGGCATAGGCGCTGTCGCGGAAATCGGCCAGTAGATGATGGGGTAGAAGGAAAGCTCATCCTTGGAGATATCCAGCCCCACAGGCTGGCCCGGTTCCAGCGTAGTGCGCCATGTCATGAATTCGGTCAGGCCCTGCAAACCTTGCTCCGAGATGCGGTCCACATCATCCTCACCGGTGCGGACGTAGGCCAGATGTGTCGTGTCCAGCCGCTCGAAAATGGCCTCGTCACCCGGTTTCGGGTCGTCGGCACGGGCCGTATTCGGCGAGAAAACCGTCAGGCACGCCGTAAAGGCAAGCAGGATGGCCGCAGCTGGTGAACGGCCACGAGGCAGGCGTGAAAAGACGCCATTCATGAAGAGAACGATGAGAGTATCGGCAAACAGCATCAAAAGGGCCGCGATGAAGAGGGCGGGGCGCAGCGACCTCGCGGCCTCTCCAACAAGACCTTCACGGGTCGTTGCCGGTCCCGCCAGCGCGGTGTCGATCGGGCGCAGCGTCGCATTCGGTGGCAGCAGATTGAGGGCGACGAAGCCGGATTCGGTGCCGTAAAGACCGGGCGGATTGTCAAAGCTGGCGCGGGGAGGCTGGCCCGGCTTTGTCTCAAGCGGACGGGCGGCTCCGATTTCCGGCGACAGTGCACCTGTGGCAGTCAGCAAGCGGTACGGCGGCAAGGCTGCAGCAGGTGCGTTGGCGGAGGCAGAAGAGCCGCCGACTTGCGAAAGCTGAACGATACGGCGCAGCATTTCCACGAAATGGCCCGAGATCGGCAAATCCGACCAACTGGCTTCGGCGCTGACATGGAAGAGAACGATGCGACCCGCATCGACGTTGCGGGTGGTCACCAGTGGCGTACCGTCGGCAAGGCTTGCCCATGTGCGCTCCGCCAAATCAGGTGTGGGTTCGGCCAAAACCTGCCGCTTGATGTGGATGCCATCCGCTTTCGGCATGCCAGCAAAGGGGCCAATGTTAGGGAAATCCGCAAGCGGCTGTGGCTCTGCCCAGGACAGGGCGCCGCCTAGAGAGCGTTCGCCTTGCCGCAACGTCACTGGCACCAGTGGGTCATCGGCGGGAGCCGCAGCAAGGCGTGGCCCCGCAAAACGGATCAACGTGCCACCGCGTGACAACCAGCGCTGGATGGGCGCATAGGTTTCCTGTGGCAGGCGACCAATATCGGCCATGACGATCACAGACGGATTGGACTGCAGCAGTTCGGGAATGGCGACGGCAAGGTCTGCCTGCCGTTGCGGCACCAGATCGACATAGGGCTGAAGCGCGCGGCTGATGTAGAAAAGCGGCTGGAGCAGCGGCTGGAAGTCGTTGCCGGTTTCGCCAGCCAGCAGTGCCACACGACGACGACGGAAGCCATCATCCAGCAGGTGCACCGAGCCTGCGGTGGACAGCCGGTCGACGGACAGGCGGGCAAAGTCGTTTCGAAGTTCAAAGGGCGCGCTCAAGACAGCAGTGGTTTCCGCCGCACCGGGGGCGAAGGTTGCGTTATTGCTGGCGAGAATACGGCCTTGACTGTCCTGCGCGTTGATCATGAGGTTGGCGGGGCCGGTAGTATCGAGACGGGAGAGCGAAACGGTCATGGTTTCAGCGCCGTTATCAGCGCCTGTAATCGCCGCAATGGCCTGTCCATCGCCTTCTACAACGCGAAACTCCGAGGATTTCATATCGGACAGACTGCTCAGCGCCGTCTGGTCGTTGGGTGTTGCTACGCCATCGGTAATATAGGCCAATGTACCGGGCGCTGCGCCGCTCATGGCTTCGCTGACGGACTGGGCAGCACGAACGCGATCCGGCACCAGAGGTTGCGGCTTGGCGGCAGCCAGTTTTTCCAGTGCCGCAGCCGTCGTGCCGGGTTCTGCATCGTGGTCGCGGTCTGCGGTGAAGGTGATGGAAACGGGGCGTTCGGCCCGCTCTGCATCACCGATCAGGGCCTGCGCCGTGCGCACACGGCGGTCCCAATCCGGTGCTGACGCCCAGCCATTATCCACGATCAGCACCAGTGGACCGTCGCCTGCCAGCGTGTTGTTGCGTGGGTTGATGACAGGATCGGCCAGCGCGAAGATGACAGCTGCGGCGAGTAGCATGCGTAAANGCGTCAGCCACCACGGGCTTTTGGAGGGTGTTTCTTCACGCTTCAGCACTGTTGCTAGAATGCGAAGCGGCGGAAACACTTCCGCCTTGGGGCGCGGCGGTGTCAGCCGCAGCAGCCACCAGATGGCGGGCAGCGCCAGAAGGCCGACGAGAATAAATGGGCTGGTGAAAACGAAGGGCAGGGCGCTCATGTCATGCCTCCGTTCTTGCTGGTAGATGGCGCGCCGGACAGATACATGTGCATGGCGACGAGTGCTTCGGATGCGAGATGATCCGTGCGATGGAACACGAAATTCCAGCCCAGGCGGCGAAGCGAGGACGACAACGCATCACGTCGTGCGAGATAGGCGCGGGTGTAGTCATCGCGAATGGTTTCGGCACGGCCGGATGTCAGCTTCTCGCCGGTTTCAGGGTCGGAAANTTCGGTACGACCGCTATAGGGGAAGATTTCTTCAGCAGGGTCGGCAATTTCCACCACATGGCCGCGCATGCCGCGCCGGGCCAACGGCGATAAGCGCTCCATGATGGTTGTGGCTTCATCCAAAAAGTCCCCAATGACCACGAGATCGCTGGAACCGCGGATCATCGCCGTGTCAGGCAATCCGGTGGTTGCGGGTGCATGCATGATGGCGGTTGCGAGGCGCTCGGCGGCATTGCGCGCCGACACTGGCTCCATAATGCCTGGGCAGCCGATCCGCTCGCCGGATCGCGCCAGAATTTCCGCCAGCGCCAGCATCAGCACCAGCGCACGGCTTTCCTTGGAAACGGAACCGAGCGTGGACTTGAACATCATCGATGGCGAGAGATCGGCCCAAAGCCAGATGGTGTGGGCCGCTTCCCATTCCCGGTCACGGACATAGGTATGGTCGTCGCGGGCAGAGCGGCGCCAGTCTATGCGCGACAGGCTTTCGCCGTCTGCGTAAGGTCGGAACTGCCAGAAGTTTTCACCGATGCCGCGTTTGCGGCGGCCATGCCAACCGGCGGTCACGGTGTTGGCGATGCGTTTCGCTTCCACCATGCAATCCGGCACCAGAGCGGCACGCTGTCGCGCACGGGCAAGCACGTCGTTACCATGAGTCTGCTCTACGATCTGGCCGATGGATGCCACATGCACTCCTTATCCGACCTGATGGTCAGTGTTTCGCCTGTTCCACGAGGCCGGCGATGACGTCGCGAACCGACATCCCTTCTGCGCGTGCCGCAAAGGTCAGAGCCATGCGGTGTTCCAGAACAGGCTCCGCCAGCGCGTAGATGTCGTCCAGTGATGGCGCAAGACGGCCTTCGTAGAGCGCACGGNCGCGGNCAGTCAGCATCAGCGACTGGCCAGCACGAGGGCCAGGACCCCATGCAACAGTCTTATCCGTCAACGCATTGCCATGGCCGGGGCGTGCCGAGCGCACCAATGCGAGGATGGCATCCACCACCTTGTCGCTGACAGGCATCTGGCGAATAAGCGTCTGTATTTCGACAAGACGATCCGCCTCGATCACGCGGCGCGCTTCGCCCGACGCCGTGCCTGTCGTGTCGAGCAGGATTTGACGTTCGGCGGCAAGATCAGGGTAATCGACATCCACCTGAAGCAGAAAGCGGTCGAGTTGGGCTTCCGGCAGCGGGTAGGTGCCTTCCTGCTCCAGCGGGTTCTGGGTGGCGAGAACGTGAAAGGGTTTGGGCAGGTCGAAGCGCTGGCCAGCGACGGTAATGTGATATTCCTGCATGGCCTGCAGCAGAGCAGACTGCGTGCGCGGGCTGGCGCGGTTGATTTCATCGGCCATCAACAGTTGGCCAAAGATTGGTCCCTTGATGAAGCGGAACGAGCGGCGACCGCTCTCGTCTTGGTCCATGACTTCGGAGCCGAGAATATCCGATGGCATGAGGTCCGGCGTGAATTGGATACGGTTGGCGTCCAGGCCTAAAACGGTACCAAGCGTCGTAACGAGTTTGGTCTTGGCCAGACCCGGAACGCCCACCAGCAATGTATGGCCACCGGAAAGAATGGCGAGAAGCGTGTTCTGGACCACTTTTTCCTGACCAAAAATGACCTTGGAGACTTCCGCCCTGATGGCGGCAATATCTGACAGCGCTTTTTCGGCAGCGGCGATGATCGCCTTTTCGTCGAGGGTTTCGCTGGTATTCATAACGCCCATATCGCTCTCCTCAAAACTCTGCCGCCGCTCACGTCTGCTGCCAGTCAATAATCGAATACAGGACGGATTTCGCGCTGCCTATAGCTTATTGCCATACTGCCCGCTGACAAGCATCCTTCGAATGACTATCTCGTTACCTATGTCAGGTACTTCAATAGGTGACAAAGCAGGGCTCGAATATGGCGGTTGAGACGATAAATTCGGCAACAGACGCGGCAGGACTGGCCGCGATGATTTCCCATGCCGCCGAACAGACGGGCGATAAAAGCCGAGGACCTGCCCCTGTCGAGCGCTGGAATCCGCCCTTTTGTGGTGATCTGGACATGGAAATCCGGGCTGACGGCACATGGTTTTACATGGGTACCCCNATTGGCCGCGCGCCATTGGTGCGGCTGTTTTCCACCGTTTTGCGTAGGGATGAGGACGGCAAGACCTATCTCGTAACACCTGTGGAAANGGTGGGCATCCGCGTCNTGGATGCGCCGTTCATCGCGGTGGAGATGAATGTGGGCGAAAAAGATGGTGCGCCGCTTCTGACCTTTCGTACCAATGTTGGTGATGTCGTGGAAGTGGGGCATGAACATCCCTTGCGCTTCGAAATTACCGGCGAAAACAAGGAGTTGAAGCCCTATCTTCTGGTGCGTGGACGGCTTGAGGCTCTTGTTTCGCGTGCGGTCATGTATGACCTGGTGGAACTGGGCGAAGTGATTGAAATCGATAGAAANGAGATGTTTNCCGTGCAGTCCGGTGGAGAAGTTTTTCCTGTGATGCCCGCCGATGAACTGGATGCGCTTTCCCGATGACAGCAGATGTAATTGAGTTTTCTGCAGCCGATTTCCGGCGTCGCGTGCTTTCAGAGGGCGAAGGCGTTGCCGAGCGCGAGGACGCGGATCATGGCGATCATGTTCTCAACCCCGGTGTGCAGCTGATAGGTGAGGGCATTCGTTTGAAGGATGCTGCCGTGCTGGTACCGGTGGTGGATTACGGCGATGAGGCGCGGGTCATTTTTACCCAGCGCACGTCAACGCTTCGCAAGCATTCCGGCCAGATTTCCTTTCCCGGTGGCGGGATTGACAAGGAAGATCGCTCGCCGGAAGACGCAGCACTTCGTGAGACGGAAGAGGAAATCGGTCTATCCCGTTCCTATGTCGAAACCGTCGGGCGATTGCCGGATTATATTTCTGGTACCGGTTTCCGCATCAAGCCGGTGCTGTCAGTGGTCAAGCCCGGCTTCGATCTCACGCTCAACCCGACCGAGGTGGATAATGTCTTCGAGGTGCCGCTGTCTTTTCTTATGAACCCTGACAACCACCAGCGCGGTAGCCGCATGTTTCAGGGGAGGGAGCGGTTTTTCTACGAAATGCCCTATGGCGACCGTTACATTTGGGGCATTACGGCGGGCATTATGCGCAGCATTTACGAGAGGTTCTATTCATGAGCAACATTGCCGGACAAGACTGGTTTTCAAAACCGGCTCTTCAGCGGATTTTGGCGCTTTTGAATGCCGATGGCGGCGAGGCGCGTATCGTCGGTGGTGCTGTGCGCAACGCGTTGATGGGCATGCCCGTGGGCGATATCGATATGGCTACGACGCTGCCGCCGCAAGACGTTGTTGAGCGCGCCAGGGAAGCTGGCATCAAGGCCGTGCCAACCGGTATCGAGCATGGCACCGTGACGCTGGTTCTCGATGGCGAGGGTTTCGAAGTCACCACCCTTCGCCGTGATGTAGAAACCGATGGTCGTCATGCGCAGGTGGCCTTCGGCACCGACTGGACCGAAGACGCCGAGCGGCGGGACCTCACCATCAATGCGCTTTATGCCGACACCTCCGGTGACGTGATCGACCTCGTCGACGGCTTGGCGGATATCGAGACACGGAATATCCGCTTCATCGGTGATGCCCACCAGCGCATCGCCGAAGATTATCTGCGCATTTTACGGTTCTTCCGCTTCTTCGCGCATTACGGCTCAGGACGCCCGGATGCGGACGNCCTGCGGGCAAGTGCGCGGGCCAAGGACAAGATTTCGACGCTGTCTGCCGAACGCGTCTGGAGCGAGATGAAGAAGCTGTTGGCCGCAGACGATCCATCGCGCGCGCTTTTGTGGATGCGCCAGTCCGGTGTTTTGGCGCAGGTTCTGCCGGAAACGGAAAANTGGGNCATCGATGCCATTCACGGGCTGGTGACTGCCGAGCAGGCGCTTAGCTGGAAGCCGGACGCGCTGATGCGGATATCTGCCATTGTGCCGACAGATGCAGAGCGGGTGAGTGCGATGACGTCAAGGCTTAGAATGTCGAAAGCAGAGGCCAAGCGTCTTGCACAGTGGGCGTCCGCTCCGGCCGTCGATCCTGCTATCACAGATGCTGCATTTGATCGTCTACTTTACCGACAGGGTGTTGAAGGCGTGGTTATGCGTCTTAAGCTGGCATTGGCAGCGGCTCGCGCATACGTCTCTACAGGCGACGCGGCCATGCAGAAGATCGCCCGTTTTTCAAATTTGTTGTCACGTGCGCAGAAATTTGAAAAACCAAACTTCCCGCTGACCGGCGCAGATGTTCTATCGGCAGGGGTTACACCTGGACCAAAAGTCGGAGAGATTTTGGGTGAGCTTGAAGAAAAATGGATTGAATTCAACTTTTCACTCGACCGGGCAGCGCTGACNGCCCGGCTTGAAACCTTGTTGAAAAATCAGGCCTGAACGTTATTTTCGTTGTGAATACGTTTCTTGATATTCTGCACCATATTCTCGCGGATGGCGGTTTCGCCGTGCGCCTGTCGTAAATGCTCAACGGTTCGGCGTACGACTTCTGCATCCTCATCAGCGCGTGTATGCCACTCACAACCCGGCACCAGGGTTCCACATTCGAACAGTCTCATATTGGCCTCCCATTATGAAATTTCAAAGCAGAGCTCCTTTNGAAGCTCTGCTTTGATGA
This sequence comes from Agrobacterium bohemicum, assembly GCF_002896715.1. Classification (GTDB taxonomy): domain Bacteria; phylum Pseudomonadota; class Alphaproteobacteria; order Rhizobiales; family Rhizobiaceae; genus Agrobacterium; species Agrobacterium bohemicum. Next base: position 304,958 of record NZ_PGEL01000028.1, on the reverse strand, counting down.
TCAACAAACGGGTTGGGAAGGCATATGTTCCGGGCAGCCCTTATTCCGGATGCGCCCAGCAATGGAAGACAGATGATGTCGCTGCTGCCGGTACGCGACTGGAAACAGCCTTGTCGTCATTTGCGGCGGCGTCGTTTGCAAGCTTGCGCTTGACCTGCTCCACGTAAAAGGAATGCGGCAGTTCGCGATCTCCAGTGGCACGCATTTCTGCGGCCAGACGATCGATCAATTCGGATGTTGTTATGGCCCGTGACTGGTCTCGACCAATCGTGGAAATAGGCATGCTGTTCGGTGTCGTCATGACGATAGCTCCTCCACTCCATCAACGGCTTGGAGACTATCATCGGCCTTGTTTTTTAATAAGAGCTAATTTTCCAAATTGGGCGTTCACACAGTCGAAAAAAGCCAAATTTTTCGTGAGCTTCAGGGCCAGCGCACCACAGGCGGAAGTGAAGACAGGATGGAATCGACATTGCCGCCTGTCTTGAGGCCGAAAATCGTGCCGCGGTCGTAGAGAAGATTGAATTCGACGTAGCGGCCACGGCGAATCAGTTGCTCATCGCGGTCTTCTTCGGTCCATGGCTGGTTGAAATTGCCGCGGACGATCTTGGGGTAGGCCAGATTGAAAGCGCGCCCTACATCCTGCACGAAAGCGAAGTTGGCGTCCCAGCCTCCCTTTTCCTCGTCCGGGTGCAACCAGTCGAAGAAGATGCCACCGATGCCGCGTGGTTCGTTGCGGTGCTTGAGGTGGAAATACTCATCGCACCATTGCTTGTAGCGTGGGTAGTCCGCAACGGCATGCCTGTTGCAGGTGATCTCGAAGACACGGTGAAAAATCTGGCTGTCGTTATCATCCTGCGTGCGGCGTCTGTCGAGCACCGGCGTCAAGTCCGCGCCCCCACCGAACCAGTGGCTGGAGGTCACGACCATGCGGGTGTTCATGTGCACGGCTGGAACATTGGGGTTCACGGGATGCGCGATCAGGGAAATACCGGATGCCCAGAAACACGGGTCTTCTTCCGCGCCCGGTATCTGGCCACGAAATTCCTGCGAAAACTCGCCGTGGACGGTGGATGTATGGACGCCGACCTTCTCGAAGACGCGGCCTTCCATCATCGACATGACGCCGCCACCGCCTTCGCCGTTTTCGCGCTGCCATTCCTTTCGCACGAAACGACCGGGCTCTTGGTCGGCAAGAGGGCCCTGCAACTCGTCTTCAAGGGTTTCGAAGGAGGTGACGATGGTGTCGCGCAGGCTTTGGAACCATGCCTGGGCCAGCGCCTTCTTGTCCTCGATGTCGTCGGGCAAGCCTTTTGGCAGTTCTGGCCGTTCCATATCGATCTCCTTGGGTCGAATCGTTCCGTTTTCTTCGGTTTAGCAGCCACGCACGGCAGACACAAATTCGACTCGCCAAGCAGGCGTCCACGCACTATCTTTTGAACAGAGAGGTGAATGTCATGGCGAAATTTACCGGCCCGCCGCCACTGGATGGCTTGAAACGCAGGCTCGATGCGCACCGGCAGAACCGTGCCGCTGGCGGACGCAAGAACGACGGACAAGGTATGTTCGTGCGCCAGACATTCTGTCTGACGCGGGAAGAAGCGCGCGTCAAAGCGAAAGAATGGTTCGACGAGTATCCAAAAGCGGCTTACTGGACCGAGGTGGAGAGCTGGCGACCGCTGGAAGGCGACCACATAGAATTTACCATGCGCCGCCTGCCATCTGCCGACTAGATCACACAGCTTTGTCTGTCGCCCGCAGGCGGCTTTCTCCCAGCACGCCACCCTGATCCAGAATGGGGTGAGCGACGGATACAATGTGAGCGTTGATACGCTTGAGGTCGCGCAGCATATCCAGATGCAACGAACTTGTTTGCAGACTTTGCATCAAGCCATCGCGCAGACGTTCCAGATGCCGTCCTGACGACCGCTTTTCCAGCCGTCTTATATCGATCTTGATTTCCATGAGGCGGCGGGCGAGGTCGAAATCGCCGGTCACGAAAATGCTCTGGGCCGCGCGCAGGTTCTCGATGGTCATGTCGAAGAGCGTTTTCAGCTCATCGTAACCCTCATCCGAAAACTTGAAGCCGTTGAGGATTTTCTTGCGGATCTGTTCGCACAGACCCTTCTCGATGATATCGCCAATGTGCTCGAGATTGATGGCGTAGTCGATGATGGTGATTGAACGGCGGGCATCGTCTTCATCCAGCCCTTTTCGGCCAAGCTGGGAGAGATAAATCTTTACGTCCTGCTGGCGCGTATCGACTTTCTTTNCAAGCATAATGATCTCGGCCAGCGGGGCAAGATCGTTATGCTTGAATGCGTTCTCCGCACGGATGAGCATACGCTCGATGGTATCGCCAACGACCAAAACTTCGCGTGTGGCATTGGCCAACGCCACCACGGGCGTATCAAGTGCGTTGATATCGAGAAAACGGGGGCCTTCTTCGGTCTTCGGATCATCAGGCACGATCTTTGCCATCATCTCCGACATAAGCCCGGAAAACGGCCAAGCCAGAGTGGCCAGCGCCAGATTGAAGATCAGGTGGGCATCGACCGGTAGCATGTTTTGCGCCAGTGGAAGCTGTTGCAAAANCATTGCTCCATATCCAGCCAGTGGGAGGGCTATGAGGCAGCCAACTGTCCGCACAATAAGATTGCCGATGGTGATGCGTCGGGCCGATGCGGGCGCTGAGAGCGTTGCGACCACAGGCGGTATCGCGCCGCCGAGATTGGCACCGAGAATAAGGACGATGATCAGCCCCGTGGACAGAATGTCGGCGGATGCTAAGGACAATATGAGGACCACGACGGCAAGGCTTGAGGAGGAGACGAACGCCAGAACCGTCGATAGCAGAAGCGCCACGGGCCATGCGCCATCCAGAAGCCCTATAAATGCGCCAAGAGCCGGGGAATCGCGCATCGGCTCGGTCGCAGCACTCAGCAGGTGCAGCGATAGCAGCATCAAACCAACGCCGACCAAAGCCGTGCCGCCGCCCTGACGCGCCGTCGAGGTGCCCTTGCGCAACACGATGCCAGTGAGAATAAGCATTGGTGACAGCCACGCGACGCCGTTGGCGAATATCCACGCCGTCACGGCGGTGCCGATATTCGCGCCCAGTAGAACGACCTGTGCCATGCGGGGCTTTATAAGATCGCGTTCCGCAAAGGACGCGACCGTTAGGGCTGTCGCAGTCGAGCTTTGCAGGGCGATGGTGGCTAGAAAGCCGGAGAGCAGCGATCGTGGACCGCTTTTCGTTCCGGTCGCCAGCACCGTGCGCAACTTGACGCCAAAGGCGCGGGTAACGCCATCCTTGACCTGCGCGAGGCCGAAAAGCAGAAGCGCGACAGCGCCCAGCAGATTGACGATGATGATGGTGGATTGCATGCTTGGTCGCCCTCCTTCCGTCAGTATTTGTAGTCTGAGCGCCCTTCCTTGCCCGAAACCTATACGCTTTCGGACGACATGCGTGGAAAGGTTACGGAGGTGGGAATCTTTAGTTGGCTAATTAATATAGGCCTGAAATACTGCAGCGTACAGGAGTATTTGCGACATTTTGGATTAGAAAGGCGATAGGTTCAGCGCCAGGCTGTCTGCCGCAAGGCCTCTCCTGACATCATCGCTGCCGACATGGCGACATTGATGGAGCGTTGACCTTCGATCATGGGAATGATCAGCCGCTCGTCGGCTTTTTCGTGGACGTGATCCGGCACGCCAGCGCTCTCGCGACCAAAAAGCAAAATGTCATCAGGACGGTAGGCCACGTCGACATAGGGCAGGGCTGCCTTGGTCGACGCAAGAAGCAGCCTGCGACCTGTGGAGGCACGCCATTCTTCGAAGCGCTCCCAGTTGACGTGGCGGGTCAGTGATGCCGTGGTGAGATAGTCCATGCCCGCGCGTTTCAGATTGCGGTCGGAAATATCGAACCCGGCAGGCTCGATAATGTCGACGCCGATGCCCAGGCAGGCCGCCAGCCGAAGGATTGTGCCGGTGTTGCCGGGAATGTCCGGTTGATAGAGGGCGATCCTGATATTTGGCATGGTCAAGTCTTTCTTGTCGTCATCGCGGGGCCTTATCACGTCACAGGCAAGGTCGAAATAAGCAAAGCGACGCAAACCGGGGCGCTGTTGTTGCACAGACACACTCGCGTGTTACGGAGTGTTTTGCGATACTTAAGGTGGTTTGGTGCTGGTCAATGCTTATTTTTNGAGCTAGAAGAGCGCATCTTCAACACCAGCCACGGAGGTTCAGATGAATAAGCTTGTTCGATATCGCCTCCCGGCCATTGTAACGGCCTTGCAGGCTTAGGTGTTTNCGGCGGTTGATCCGCTTTNCCATTTCAATTCGTCATGTGGCTGTTGCGGCCATATCCATGTTATTCCCGTGATGGCTGTGGGCGTTTTTTGTCCTCGTGCTGCTCTTTCGGGATCATTATGTCCGGAGCTTGGCCATGTTCGGCTGGTTTGAAAAACGTCTCGACCCATTTCCCGCATCCACGCCTGTCGTGCCCCCCAACAAGCTCTTGCCGTTCATGTGGCACTACATCAAGCCAGCGGCACCCTGGTTGCTGCTGCTGGGTTTGATGTCCATGGGCATCGCGGTTGCAGAAGTGATGCTGTATCAGTTCCTCGGCAATATCGTGGATTGGCTGTCATCTGCAAACCGCGAGACCTTCCTGCAGGATGAGGGCTGGCATTTGGTCGTCATGGCGGCCATTGTGCTGGTGGCCTTGCCCTTGATGGGCTCCATCCACACCATGACGATGCACCAGACGCTGGCTGGAAACTTCGGCATGATTGCCCGCTGGCACATGCACCGTTTCCTGTTGCGCCATTCCATGACGTTTTTCGCCAATGAGTTTGCGGGCCGCGTTTCCACCAAGGTCATGCAGACAGCGCTGTCCATTCGTGAAGTGGCGTTGAAAATCATTGACGTGTTCGTCTATGCCATCAGCTTTGTTTTCTCGATGCTGTTCATGGTCGCGGCGGCGGATTGGCGGCTGGTTATTCCGCTGGTCGTCTGGCTGTCCATTTACATTGCGATTCTAACCTACTTCGTACCGAAACTCGGTCGTCTTGCCAGCGAGCAGGCGGATGCACGTTCCTTGATGACTGGGCGTATCGTTGACAGCTACACCAACATCGCCACCATCAAGCTGTTCTCCCATGCGGGCCGTGAAGAGGTCTACGCGCGTGAAGGCATGAGTGTGTTTCTGGACACCGTACACCGGCAGATGCGCAAGATTTCCGCCTTCAACATCGCCATCGACATCAACAATGCGCTGGTCATGTTCTCTACGACGTCGCTTGGCCTTTATTTCTGGCTCACTGGGTCGGTCACGGTCGGCGCTCTGGCTGTGGCCATCGGCCTGTCCATGCGTGTCAACGGCATGTCGCAGTGGATCATGTGGGAAGTCACATCGCTGTTTGAAAACATCGGCACAGTCTATGACGGCATGAGCATGATGACCAAGCCGCATGACATCCTCGACAAGGCAGATGCGCCAGCACTTTCCGCACCCAGGGGTGAGATACAGTTCGATGACATCCGTTTCCACTACGGCAAGAACAGGGGTGTGATCGAGGGGCTTTCGCTCGATATCAAGCCGGGCGAAAAGGTCGGTCTCGTTGGCCGTTCCGGCGCTGGCAAGACGACGCTGATGAACCTGCTGTTGCGGTTTTACGATCTGGAATCCGGTAAGATTCGCATCGACGGGCAGGATATTTCCACGGTGTCGCAGGATAGTCTACGCTCGCTGATCGGTGTGGTCACGCAGGATACCTCGCTGCTCCACCGCACCATCCGCGACAACATCGCCTATGGCCATCCCGGCGCGACGGACGAGGAAATCATTGCTGCCGCAAAGCGTGCCAATGCGTGGGACTTCATCGAAACGCTGGTGGACATGCATGGTCGCCACGGGCTGGATGCGCAGGTCGGTGAGCGCGGCGTGAAGCTGTCTGGCGGCCAGCGCCAGCGCATCTCCATTGCCCGCGTGTTCCTGAAAAACGCTCCGATCCTGATCCTCGACGAGGCAACGTCTGCGTTGGACTCCGAAGTGGAAGCGGCCATTCAGGAAAACCTGTTTGCCCTTATGGAAGGCAAAACCGTCATCGCCATCGCCCACCGTCTTTCAACACTGACGGAGATGGACCGCCTGATCATTCTCGACATGGGCAAGATTGTCGAGGCTGGCACGCATACGGAACTGGTTGAGCAGGGTGGTATCTACGCCGACCTGTGGCTGCGGCAGTCCGGTGGTTTTATCGCGGAAGAAGAGCCCGATATGAAGGTGGCGGGGGAGTAGCTCCCNGTTTCCGTCACCCCGTATGAAGTGCGGGGTGACGGAGTATGGCGCAACCATTACCAAAATATAATCTCACTCCCGCTTTGCCCGCCCACTGATTCCACCTATATCGAAATCATGGCCATTACCCGTATTTTTCGTTTTTTNGAGAACTGGATCAAGCCCTTCGCCCGCAAGGATGATCTGCGTCCGCCGGAAGATACCTTTGCTTTTATCTGGTTCTATCTCTCCCAGGCAAAANCGCCCTTCTTCGCCATGCTTGTACTGGGTGGCATGACGGCGGCCATCGAGGCGGCGTTGTTCTGGTTCGTCGGGCGGCTGGTGGATATTCTGGCCACGGTCAAGCCGGGTGAGGGCTGGGCCGGGTTGATTGCAGATCACGGCTACGAGCTGGCTGGCATGCTTGTTCTGATCGCCGTCGTGCGCTTCGTCGTCACCATGATAACAGCGCTGGTGGATCAGCAGGTCATTACGCCCGGCTTTTATAATCTCGTACGCTGGCAGTCCTATATGCATGTGGCGCGGCAATCGTTGACCTTTTTCCAGAACGACTTTTCCGGCCGTATCGTCACCAAGGTCTGGTCTGGTGGGCAGGCGGCGGGCGATCTGGTGACATCGCTGATGGAAAGTGTCTGGTTCGTCGGTATTTATTCGGTCTCGATGCTGTTTCTGATCGGCGGGCTGGACTGGCGTCTGGCCGTGGTGGTTCTGGTCTGGGTTGGCATATTTTCCCTGCTGGCGCGCTATTTCGTGCCGCGCATCAGGAAACATTCCCGAGAGACGGCAGAGGCCGCCTCCATGCTTTCTGGCCGTATGGTCGATGCCTACAGCAACATCCAGACGCTGCGGCTGTTCGGACGTGACGACGCCAATGATCGCTATATGCGGGAAGGCTTCGACACGTTCCAGAGCACCACGATGATGTTCACGCGCTTCATAACCGGCGTGCGCGCATCCATGGCTCTGTTGTCAGGCATCATGATTACGTCGATGGCAGCTCTCTGCATCGATCTGTGGCTTTCCGGCAGGATCAGTTCCGGCGCGGTCGCCTTTACGCTGGCGCTGGTTCTGCGACTGAATTTTCTGCTGGGTCGCCTGATGACGCAGTTCAACGGCATCATGCGCAACTTTGGCACCGTGCAGAATGCCGCCGAGCTTATTTCACAACCCATAAGCCTTGTGGACGTACCTGGCGCGCCTGCGCTGGTCGTCTCCAAGCCCGGCATCCGCTACGAAAATGTCAGCTTTCACTACGGGCGATCCAAAGGCGTCATTGATCATCTGAGCCTTCATGTCGAGCCGGGTGAAANGGTGGGGATCGTCGGCCGGTCGGGTGCGGGAAAATCCACGCTGGTCAATCTCTTGCTGCGATTTNACGATGTCGAGAAGGGCCGTATCCTGATCGACGGGCAGGATATTGCGAAGGTTAGCCAGGAAACGCTTCGCGGCCACATCGGCATGGTGACGCAGGACACGTCGCTGCTGCACCGTTCCATTCGCGACAATATCATGTTCGGGCGCATGGACGCCAATGATGAACAGTTGCTGGAGGCGATCCGGCGGGCCAAGGCGGATGATTTCATTGCGCAACTGGAAGACCAACGCGGCCGCAAGGGGCTGGACGCGCATGTGGGCGAGCGTGGCGTGAAGCTTTCCGGTGGTCAGCGACAGCGCATCGCCATTGCCCGCGTGATGCTGAAGGACGCGCCAATTCTCGTTCTGGACGAAGCGACCTCGGCGCTGGATTCCGAGGTTGAGGCGGCGATCCAGAGCAATCTGGATGAGTTGATGCGCGGCAAAACCGTGCTGGCAATCGCCCACCGGCTTTCCACCATCGCGGCTCTTGATCGCCTGATCGTCATGGATGCGGGGCGGATCGTGGAGCAGGGCAAGCACGGCCAGCTGGTTGCGAGCGGCGGGCTTTATTCAGAGCTTTGGACGCGCCAGTCCGGCGGGTTTCTGTCTGCGGATGATGTTGCGCCGGTTTAAGGTGCGGCAATCACGAAATCGGCCACCAGCCCATAATGGTTGGAGCCGAGGCTGTCCGGCAAACGCTCCAGCTTCATCAAAGTCGCGGGCTTTCGAGCGAAGATGTGGTCGATGGCAATGCCGAACTGCCTGGCTTCCACCGGCCATGTTGCCGGTTCCCACGGTGCTTTCTTCAGATCGGTCGCCAGCAGGAAATCCTGCATATCGGGCGCAATGCTCGCAGAATTGAAGTCACCACCCAGAATCAGTGGGTCCGTGACGGACGAGAATGCGGACCGGATGCGGCTCAGTTCGTTGCGGTGGTATTCATCGAAGTAGGGCTTTGCCAGATGTGCGGCTGCGAGCGTCAGCTTCACGCCATCGACGTCGATCATCGCCATGGCAAATCGTTCGCGGCTGACGTAACTCAAGCTGCCGATGCGGGCATTTTCAAGCGGTCGTTTTGACAGGATCAGCAGATCGCAAGACTGCACACCCTCGCCACAGCCAATCCGGTAGGGGTAGATTTGGCTCAGGCGCGGCAGGACGCTTGTCAGCGCTGCGGCCTCCATGACGTAAACTGCGTCGGCATTCGACGTAAGAATAGTGTCGGCGATTGATTCGGCATTGCGCGAATTTTCCATCAGCACGTTGAAAGACAGCAGCCGGAAGGGTTTCGCCCCTGTCGGGGCAAATGCGTCTGTCACGAATTCCCGATGCATATAAACCGCATGGGCGCAAAGCATGAGAGCCCAAACCAACAGCACGATAAAGACGCGCGATCGCAGGACGATAAGGCACGACAACGCCGCGAATGCAGCCAGAACGGCAATGTGAAGCTGGAAGCTGTTGACGAAGGCCAACAGCCAGGAATCCATGAGATATCGGATACTTATGACGAACAGCGCAAGGAAGAGCGCAGATGCTGCGACGCAGGCGAGCCTAGCTTTCAAAATCAAAACCTCAGTTGTCGGCTCCCGTCGCTGTGATTATCACGCGCCAATGTGCCGCACAATGTTGCAGGATGGACAGCTCGGTCGGAAAAGGCAGAGAAAAATGGCTCGGAAGGCAGAATTACGGCAGCTTTGTGTGCTTTCCTCTTGCCAAGGTCCGGCATATTTNGCGATCAAGCAGAATAGGCGCGAATTTAATCGTCGCGCAGTGACCGAGACTTGGGGGATCGAGTTTGTCTTGGATCAAAACAGAGCTGGAGGACTCATGCGACTTTCAACGAAATCAGCGCAGAGGATGGTGTAGCGGTGAGTGAGCACGTTAATGATCATGACGCTACGGGTGAACCGACCCGTCGCGATTTTCTTTATCTGGTGACAGGTATGGCAGGCGTTGTCGGCGCAGGTGCGGCCGTCTGGCCGTTCATCGACCAGATGCGCCCCGATGCGTCCACGTTGGCGCTCGCCTCCATCGAGGTGAACGTGGCGAGTGTCGAGCCTGGCATGTCCCTGACGGTGAAATGGCGCGGGAAGCCTATCTTCATCCGCAACCGCACTCAAAAAGAGATCGACGAAGCAAACGCCGTTAAGCTGACGGATCTGAAAGATCCGGTTGCGCGCAATGCCAACCTCGATCCCGCAGCGCAGGCGACCGACGTTGATCGTTCTGCCGGTGCTGGCAAGGAAAACTGGATCGTGATGGTCGGTTCCTGCACGCATCTTGGTTGTGTTCCGCTGGGTCAAGCCGGCGATTTCGGCGGGTGGTTCTGTCCCTGCCATGGCTCGCACTACGATACAGCGGGCCGCGTTCGCAAAGGTCNNGCGCSGNNAANCCTGCATATTCCGACCTTCGCATTTTCATCCGATACCGTGATCAAANTCGGATAAGGGGACATTTGAAATGAGTGGTCATTCCAGTTACCAGCCCTCGACCGGTATCGAAAGATGGGTCGATTCTCGCCTGCCGCTGCCGCGCATGATTCATGACAGCTTCATATCTTACCCGGTGCCGCGCAATCTGAACTACGCTTACACGTTCGGCGCGATGCTCGCCGTCATGCTAATCGTGCAGATTCTGACCGGCGTCGTGCTGGCCATGCACTATGCCGCCGAAACGACGGTTGCGTTCAACTCTGTTGAAANGATCATGCGTGACGTCAACCACGGTTGGCTGTTGCGTTACATGCATGCCAACGGCGCATCGTTCTTCTTCATTGCTGTCTACCTGCACATCGCCCGTGGCCTCTACTACGGTTCCTACAAGGCGCCGCGTGAAATCCTCTGGATACTCGGCTGCGTCATCTTCCTTTTGATGATGGCAACCGGCTTCATGGGTTACGTTCTGCCTTGGGGCCAGATGTCGTTCTGGGGCGCTACGGTTATTACGGGCTTCTTCACCGCGTTTCCGGGCGTCGGTGAGTGGATTCAGCAGTTTCTGCTCGGTGGCTTTGCCGTTGACCAGCCAACGCTGAACCGCTTCTTCGCGCTGCACTATCTTCTGCCCTTTATGATCGTGGGTGTCGTTATCCTCCACATCTGGGCACTGCATGTGACAGGCCAGACCAACCCGACTGGCGTCGAAGTGAAGACCAAGACGGATACGGTTCCGTTCACGCCCTATGCAACGTTGAAGGATGCGCTTGGCGTTTCCATCTTCTTGCTCTTCTACGCATATTTCGTCTTCTACATGCCGAACTTCCTCGGTCACCCCGATAACTACATCATGGCTGACGCGTTGAAGACACCTGCGCACATCGTGCCGGAATGGTACTTCCTGCCGTTCTACGCCATGCTGCGCGCCATCACCTTCAATGTCGGCCCGATCGACTCGAAGCTTGGCGGCGTTCTTGTGATGTTCGGTGCCATCGTGGTGCTGTTCTTCCTGCCTTGGCTGGACACGTCGAAGGTCCGCTCCGCTGTCTACCGTCCATGGTACAAGATGTTCTTCGCGATCTTCGTGGTGAACTCCATCATGCTCGGCTGGCTGGGTTCGCGCCCTGCAGAAGGCCTCTACGTTGCCCTGTCGCAGCTTGGAACGGTTTACTACTTCGGCTTCTTCCTAATCATCATGCCGCTTCTCGGTCTGTTTGAAACGCCAAGGCGTATTCCGAATTCCATCACCGAGGCTGTTCTGGAAAAGAACGGCAAGGCCGCTGCAGCCCCTGCGGCTGCGGTGAAAATATGAGTGCGAGAGGGACGATTACAATGAAAAAGCTTGTAACGAGCATCGCGCTTATCGCTGTCATGAGTGGTTTTGGTTCTGCGGTTTCGGCCGCAGAAGAAGGTCATGATCTCAAGGCGCAGACTGAACATGCAATTGCGGGCGGGCACTTCCCGATCCTCAAGCCGCAAGAAGAAAAATGGTCTTTCGCAGGACCTTTCGGCAAATACGACAAGGGCCAGCTTCAGCGTGGATTGAAGATCTACAAGGAAGTCTGTTCCGCCTGCCATTCGATGAACCTCGTCTCCTTCCGTACACTGGAAGGTCTGGGTTACTCTGAAGATCAGGTCAAAGCCTTTGCTGCCGAATATGAAGTGCAGGATGGACCTAACGCCGATGGTGAGATGTTCTCGCGCAAGGCTGTTCCATCCGATCACTTCCCTTCGCCTTATCCAAACAAAGAAGCGGCTGCGGCATCCAATGGCGGCGCCGCTCCTCCAGATATGTCACTTCTGGCCAAGGCTCGTGGTGTAGAACGTGGTTTTCCGCAGTTCGTGTTCGATATGATTCCGGTTGTCGGTGGTTATCAGGAAGGTGGACCTGACTATATCCACGCCCTTCTGACCGGCTATCAGGATGCGCCTGCTGGTATCGAAGTTGCCGAAGGTACGCACTACAATCCGTATTTCGGAAGCGCGATAGCGCTCAAGATGGCACCGCCGATCAGCAAAGATCAGGTGACCTATGATGATGGCACTCCGCAGACGCTGGACCAGTATTCACAGGACGTCTCCGCGTTCCTTATGTGGGCTGCAGAGCCGCATCTGGAAGAACGCAAGCGCACCGGCTTCATGGTCATCGTGTTTCTTCTGATCTTTACGGCACTGATCTACCTGACGAAAAAGTCCGTATATTCCAGAAAAGAACACTGATTGGTTCTATTCAACGCCTGATACCAGCCCTCACGGTTCATCCGTGGGGGCTTTTTGTTGTTTGGAAGCAGGCTCCCGCTTCGCATGGATGGGCATTTTCTATTGGTGCGCAACGTGCGAGTTGATAAGGTCGCCCGACGTTCAATTTATTCAGAAACCATCGGACATTCCATGACTGTTATTGCTTCGGAGCTCTCTGCTGCCATTCGCTCCATTCCTGATTATCCCAAGCCGGGGATCATCTTTCGCGACATCACAACGCTTCTCGGCAATCCGCGTGCGTTCCGCCGTGCGGTGGACGAATTGGTTCAGCCTTATGCCGGAACGAAGATCGACAAGATTGCGGGCATGGAAGCGCGCGGCTTTATTCTCGGTGGCGCGGTCGCACACCAGCTTTCCGCAGGTTTCGTGCCGATCCGCAAGAAGGGCAAGCTGCCGCACACCACCGTTCGCGTAGCCTACAGTCTGGAATATGGCGTGGACGAGATGGAGATGCATGTGGATGCCGTGCAGCCCGGCGAGAAGGTCATTCTGGTCGATGATTTGATTGCCACCGGTGGTACGGCTGAAGGTGCCGTTAAACTGCTGCGGCAGATGGGGGCGGACATCGTCTCCGCGTGCTTCGTCATCGACCTGCCGGATCTGGGTGGTCGCAAGAAGCTGGAAGATCTCGGCGTAGAAGTGCGCACGCTGGTGGAATTTTCCGGGCATTGAGCCAAGAGCGTCTGGTCATCCCAACCTCAATACATCGATCTTATCGCGATGGCTGCGGAAGGCTCAATTTTAGCAACGGACTTCGGAGTGTTTATGAGTAATTTAAAGGATATCAGATCGAAGATTTNCCGATCACTGTGGTATTTTTTAACAAGGCCAAAGCCATGGGTCGAACCTTCGCTGCAAGGCCGCAAGGTTGTAGTGGTTGGTTCGGCTCCACACTCATCCATGCCTCTCGGTTTCGACCCGTCATATATGACGATATCGGTCAACGGCTCGCAGATTGTCGCGAAAAANTGGGGTGTGGAAAAACCGGATATAACGTTGATGACGTTCAACCAAATTGAAGGCACCAACACCAACGCAAAAGAAGTCCGACGCGTACTGGATGGCGAAAGAACCGGAAAGCTTTATCTGTTGTTGTGGCAGCACAGCAAAAAACGGCTCATGGCCGGCCTTACTCGCTTCAACTACAGATATGACGACCTTTACATCGCTGGCCGCAATCGTCGCATTGCGCTTGTCCATGCTATAACCGGCAAGGTGAATTTGGAGATCGAGCGTCAGGCAAAGTTTTCGAACGGTGTCATCGGTGTCATGCTGGCGCTCCAGAGTGGGGCAGAGGCCGTGGTGATCGCTGGCATAAATCCAGCCTCGAAGGGACATATCTATAATGTCGAAAACCTGGACAGAGGCCATAGTGGACCGGACCTTGCTGCATTGATGGAAATGCGGAGAAAAGGCCTTCCGGTTTACACTGCGGACCCTGATGTTGCCGAAGCGACAGGCCTGCCATTGTGGACTGGTAGTAACTGACCAGCAAGGTCTGGCCGAACCGATCGCACCCAACTGGCGTTACTCGAATTCCAGAACATTGCTCTCGAAGGTTACGACCGCCTTGCCATGCTGGTTCACGCCCTCGTTGAGCGCTGTATTCATATGCATACCTGGCCGGGATGCGAGCGGGCGAGACGCGATCATGGTTGTGAAATAGGTCACGTCGTCACCCGCATAGACTGGACGTAGCCATCTGAGATTGCGAAAACCGGGCGAGGGGCCAAGTTTTGGCGGCTCTATCCCTTCTGCGTGCAGCCTCGCAACTTCCTGTACCCAATAGTCCAGAAANCATTTCATCCAGGAGGCACTGGTCTGCCAGCCGGAGGCGCAGAGCCCTTCGAAGATCGAGTTTTTNGCTGCAGCGGCGTCCAGATGGAAGGGCTGCGGGTCGAATTTCTCGGCGTAGCGAATAATGGATTCAGCTGAGAAATGCACAGTGCCGAGTTCGATTTNGACGTCACTTGGGTATAGCTCGATGAACCTCATGATGCGGCCCTCTCGGTGCTGGTGGCCAGCATCGCGTTCAATTCCACAACGCAGACCGTTTCGCCGCGCTGGTTCTGCAATTCGTGCCGCAGTTTGACGACACCCATCTCAGGCCGGGATCGAGACACACGCTGCTCCAGGACCGTCGATGTTCCACTCAGCGTGTCCCCGGCAAGCACGGGCCTCTTCCATTCGACGTAATCGACACCAAGCCCTGCCTGAGAGGGGGACTGACCGAGGTAGCTGTCCACCGTCATGCGCATCAACATGCCACATGTGTGCCAGCCCGACGCCGCGAGCCCGCCCAGAATGCTTGCTTTACCCGCTTCTTCGGACAGGTGCATGGGTTGCGGATCGAATTCAGTGGCGAAGTCGATGACCTCGTCCGCGGTCACTGTTTTGGGTCCAAGCGGAAAGCTCCGACCTGGCGTGAAATCCTCAAAAGCATATTTCACCGGCGAACTCCTCCTTCGCTGAGATGTGTTTGCCAGCGTAGCGTAACTCTATCTTTNACGTAAAGGTAAAAATTGGTGGGGGACCGGCTGATGTCGGTGACTTCAAATGAATAGGCCCGCGACGAAGCGCGGGCCAATATGGCTGATGGAAGTCGGTTCAGGTGTTGAACCGGAAGTGGATCACGTCGCCGTCGTGAACGACATATTCCTTGCCTTCGTCGCGGCCCTTGCCCGCTTCCTTCGCGCCGACTTCGCCCTTGAAAGCAACGTAGTCGTCATAGGCAATGGTGAAGGCGCGGATGAAGCCGCGTTCGAAATCGGTGTGGATGACGCCAGCAGCACCCGGTGCCTTGGTGCCGCGCACGATAGTCCACGCGCGCGTTTCCTTGGGCCCTACGGTGAAGTAGGTGATGAGGTCGAGCAATTGGTAGCCGGCACGGATCAGACGGTCGAGACCGGCTTCTTCCAGACCCAGAGCCGAAAGAAATTCTTTCGATTCTTCGTCAGGCAGCTGCGCGACTTCCGACTCAATGGCTGCGGAAATGATCACGCATTCCGCGCCTTGCGCCTTTGCCATTTCGGCCACGGCCTTGGTATGTTCGTTGCCATCCACGGCATCGGCTTCCGCTACGTTGCAGACGTAAAGCACAGGATGCGAGGTCAGAAGGTTCAGACCCTTCAGCACTTCGATCTCGTCATCTGCAAGTGTCTTCAACAGCAGGCGGGCAGGCTTGCCGTCGTTCAGCAGCTTGATGACCGCCTCCATGACGGGCAATTGCGCCAGCGAATCCTTGTCCTTGGAAGACGCACGCTTGCGGGTCTGTTCCACGCGGCGCTCAAGGCTTTCAAGGTCGGCCAGCATCAATTCGGTTTCGATCGTATCGGCATCGCCGACCGGATTGATGCGACCTTCGACGTGGGTGATGTCATCGTCTTCGAAGCAGCGCAGCACGTGAACGACGGCATCGACTTCACGGATGTTGGCGAGGAACTTGTTGCCCAGACCTTCACCCTTGGAAGCGCCACGCACCAGACCGGCAATATCCACGAAGGAGATGCGGGTCGGGATGATTTCCTTGGAGCCTGCAATATCGGCCAGCACCTTCATGCGCGGGTCCGGCACGGCCACTTCGCCGGTGTTGGGCTCGATGGTGCAGAAAGGATAGTTTGCTGCCTGAGCCGCCGCCGTCTTCGTTAGCGCATTGAAGAGTGTGGACTTGCCGACATTCGGCAGACCGACGATACCACATTTAAAGCCCATGGCTTGAACCTGCCTCTATTTAAAGAATTCCGTTAGCGAGCCTTTTGCGGAAACGGTCGAGCAAGGTCAAGCCTTGTTGCGGCAAACCATCCGGATTCCCCGCAAATGAAGCGGTTATACCGTTGCCTGACCCAAGCCGAACCAAGCCGAAATCAAAGACCAGCCGCCATAGATTATCGCCCCGCTGGTCAGTACGGAGAGGATGGCGAGCACAAGGCCTGTCAACACCGCGAGATCATCTCGCTGCGCCAAGCCAAGCGCGATGGCCAGCACGGCAAGTCCCGGAAGCATGTTACCAAAGGGAATGGGCAGCGCAATCAGTACAGCCATCAGAAAAATGACGATGCCGATGGAGACATGCCCCAGATATTTCGCCAGCACATGGCCGCGTGGACGCAGCAATGCCTCAAGCTTCGCCAGACGGGGTGCCGCCTTGTCCGCTGTCATCTGAATAATGGTGCGGGACACCGAAAGTCGCCCTAGAAAGCCTGGCAGCACCAACCGTCGCGATCCAAAAATAATCTGGAGAGACAGAATGGCAAGCGCTGTACCAAAANTCATGCCCGCAGGGATGCCGGGTGTTGGGACGATGGCGGGAATGGCGAACACGACCAATACGAAGGCAATTGCCTGATCACCAAGCTTTTCCAGCAGGCTATCCAACGAGATTTTGTCAGGCAATCCCTCCGGGAGGCGTTTCAACGCCGCGGCCATGCTTTGGTGGCGCGATGTTTCATCCATGCGAAGTGTTTTCTGGCTGCGAGGAGACCGACCGGGGAAATGCGTTTGATTTTATCATCAGCGTGAAATGGGGATGCGGGGAGAAGTTTCAAGCAGCGAGAAGAATGCGCGCTGCAATCTTAATCCTTCTTGCCGAACATCCGCTTCAACATCTCTGCCATGGGTCCCGTTTCCGGCAGCTTTTTTGGCTGAGCGGAGTTGCGGGCCTGGTGGATGTGTGATTGCGCGGCGGGTTTTGCCGCTGTCGCTGCTTTTTTCTCTTCCGATTTGACCCCGACAGCCAGTGCGAGCTTGTTCATCAGTTGCGAGTCTTCGCCTTTGATAAGCATTTCAGCGTTGTCGGCAATAGCGTCGATTAACGGCTCCAGCCAGACTTTGTCGCTCTTGGCAAAGTCACCCAGGACATGGCCGTTCACACGCTCCTTGTCTCCGGGGTGGCCGATGCCCAACCGCAGGCGTCGGTACTCCTTTCCGCAATGGGCGTCGATGGATTTCAAGCCGTTGTGGCCGCCATGGCCACCGCCGGTCTTGATCCGCACGCGGCCAGCAACGATGTCCAGCTCATCATGGATAGCGATGATGTCAGACGTCTTCAGCTTGTAAAAGCGCATGGCTTCCCCAACGGATTCGCCGGAAAGGTTCATGAATGTCAGCGGCTTTAACAGCAGCACTTTCTCACCGGCGATTTCTCCCTCGGAAATCTCGGCCTTGAACTTCTTCGACCAGGGAGAAAANGAGGGCAGGCGCTGCAGGGCATCGACAGCCATAAAGCCGATATTGTGCCGGTTGCTCGCATATTGCGTGCCGGGGTTGCCGAGGCCTGCAATGATGATCATGGACGTTTCCGCTTTGGTTCGATGGACAGTTGTCCTTCACCACCGAAAAAACCGTCGAGTGTCAACTTTTTTGTCTGTTGGCTGAAGTTTAAGGCCGAATAACAAGGCCATATTTTTCATAAATCCGGCGTTGGCTTCCATCTGCAATGAGGTCATCGAGTATACTCTGCATCTTACGGATCATGCCGTCAGGGACGGATGTATGGCAGGCCATTCCCAGCGTTTGGTGAGTCAAAACGATGACTTCCACGAACTCGCCCGGTGGCAATGTCCTCAAAGCACTTTCCGACATCGGCATCAGGTCGATCCGGCCCGCGTTGAGTTTCGCCAGCGTCTTGTCGAAATCGGCGCTGAGGTCGATGCGTGGAAAGCCCAGCGATTTCAAAACCGCTTCGGTATAGTCGGTACGCTGCGTCCCCACCGTATAGGCCTTGGCATCCTCCAGCGTGTTGACGCTCAGGTGCGCGCCACTGCGTGCAACCAGAATATTCCGGTCTGTATGAATAGGTGACACCCATTTGAAGCGGTGTTCGCGCTCAGCTGTGCGGGCGGCTGCGACGACGCAATGCATCGGTTCGGTTTCGGCCCGTGCCAGGGCCCGCGCCCAAGGCAGTATGGTAGCTTCGTAATCGATATCTGCGCGTTCCGATATGATCTTCAGTTGATCCATATACACGCCGGTTGGCTGCCCGTCGGTGTCGCGAAAATTGTAAGGCGGGTATTCTTCGGTAGATATATATAGGCGTTCGGCCAACACTGGCGGAGCCACTGCAAACATCATCAATGCCAGTAGGGTTTGCCACATTGACGTTCATCCTCCCCGATGAATTATGTCCCGACTTTCGCTGTGATCTCTTCGTTTTGCTGCTCGAAAGCGGCGATATATACGCTGACTGGTTGCGGTCTAGCGAAAAGATATCCCTGGCCGCAATCGACACCGATCTCCTTCAGCATCGCTTCCTGCTCACGCGTTTCAATGCCTTCGGCAATCACTATACAGTTCATCTTGTGAGAAATCGCGCTGATTCCTTCCACAAGCATACGACTTCTGTGGCTGATTTCCGGCACCTCGTCGCGTATTGAGCGCGTGAAGGACTGGTCGATCTTGACGATATCGATCGGAAACCGGTTCAGATAGCTGAGCGAAGAGTAACCTGTGCCGAAATCATCGAGAGCGATGCGGCATCCCAGTTCCCTGATGGCACTCAGCACAGCGCGGACTTGCGGGTCGTCGTGCATCAATACCGCTTCGGTGATCTCCACCACCAGCCGGCTGGGNATGATGCCATGGCGGTAGAGGAGGCCAGCAATTCGTGTCGGTAGGCCGGGCTCGAACTGCAAGGCAGAGAAATTCACAGCGACATAGACGTTTTCCAGCCCCGGAAGTTTTGAAAGAGCCGCCAGGTTACGGATAGAGTGGTCGAGAATGGCGTTGCCGATCCGCTGAATCATGCCATTTTCCTCGGCGACGTTGATGATGGCGGCGGGCGGCAAAATGCCCTTGCGCGGATGATTGAGCCGCATCAGGGCTTCGAAACCAACTGTTTCGCCATTCGTCATGTTCCGGATTGGCTGGAAGTGGGCCTCCAGCCAGTCTGATTCCAAGGCCTGCTCGATATCCTGTTCCAGTTCCGCGCGTTCCCGCGCCTCATTCATGATGGCAGGGTCGAACATCTGTGCCCCGTTCTTACCTGCACGCTTTCTATTGTACATGGCCAGATCGGAGTTCTGGAGAAGTTCGGACGCAGTCTTCGCGTGGGTTGGGTAGAGTGCCAGGCCGATACTCGCACTCAGACGGACGCTGTGTCCGATCGCGTCGAGTGGTTTGTCGAAAATGGCGCAGATTTCATCGCAGATCTGGGTGGCGCGGCTTTCCGTCGTAGGTCCGGCCAGCAAANTAGCAAACTCATCGCCACCAAGGCGAGACGCGCTGTCGAGTGGCGTCAGCAAGCTTTTCAGTCGCTCCACGAATGTCTTGAGGACGGCATCTCCGGCAGCGTGGCCGAGATTGTCGTTGATGATCTTGAACCGGTCCAGATCGATGAAAAGGCAGGCAAGCTCGGTGCCGTTTTTATCCGCCTCGAGGATTTTCTCGTCCAGGATAGCTTCGAAACCCTGACGGTTGAAAAGACCGGTCAGGTGATCGGTGATGGCCTGCAGTCGGTTGCGGTGTTCTGAACGGCGAAGCTCCGTCACGTCGGTCATGACGCTCAAGCTTTCGGAACGATGATGACTATCGCCGAGGCTCAGGGCCTTTTCTGCGATGAGGACGTCCATCAGACGGCCATCGTTGCACTGGAAGCGAACCGTCAGGTCCGGGCTGCCGGCCATTCCTCCGGTATCTTCGCTATTATGTTTGCGCAGGACAAAGCGGGCGCGATCTTCATGCGTGATCAGATCGGCAAAGCCGTGGCCCAGAATCTCGTCGCGACTATAGCCGGTCGCCTCAACCCAATAATCGCTGACGGCGGCTATCCGGTCTGCGGGATCGAGAGAAANGAGCATCGCTGGTGTGTGATTGTAAATTTCCGTGGTGCGTCTGTGCGCCTTCTTGATTTCCTGCTCTTCGCGATCCAGTTGAATCTGCATCTCATTGAAGCTCTTCGCCAATCGCCCCATTTCATCCGTGGAACGCCAGTCGACATGGTGGCGAGACCCGAGCCGACGCGTCGCCTCGATCGCGGCGGTCAGCCTCAGCAATGGTTTCATCACCATCAATCGGTTGCCGATGATGGCGGCGGCGAAAACCGTCAGAATAGCCACGATGAAGATCGAGATGAACGCAAGCTCGATGCTGCTCATCGAGTTGAGCATGCCGACATTCTGGAAGAATACGGTGATGGATCCGACCTTGGTATCTCCATCGAGGTTTTNGTACATGATATCGCGGGTGATCGACGATGTATCGCCAGACATTGTCCGGCCCGCAGTCTGGGTAATGTCGAGTTGGCCGAACGTATCGCGCACCTTGACCATGTAAACCGCAGGGTCTGTCACAAGTGTTCCGGTTATCTGATTGATGCTGTCGTCATCGAGATCCCACAAGGGGCGGCCTAGTGCCTGCGAATTGGCGACGAGCAATATTTCAAGCCGGTCTTTCTGACTGGCAATGGAGTCATGATAGGAGAGCATCAGCACGATGGTGAAAAGCGGAGCAACCAGTGCCAGAAGGACGCCAGAAACAATTGCGATAAAGCGGCTTTCTACGGAATGGGTCATCTGTTGATACTATCGTCCCTTACCTCTAAAACCCTTGCCGCGCCAATTCCCAGCCTACGCGATAAAAAGTCCAACCCTGAAACACATGCGGTATTCACTTTTTAAATGATGCAGTTCGGTTCCCCGAACGTGCGAATATTGAAGTCCTAAACCTAAAGTTTTGACTTATCGTTTCCGGGTATGATTAATCGTTGCTAAACAAGGGAGTTAAGTTTCAGCGGGGATCAACGCGGCATAAAAAATGCCCCGCATCTTTCGATACGAGGCATTGGTAGCGGTACGATACCGAATGAATTATTCGGACTTGTCGTCTTCTTCTGTCGCGACTGTTTCTTCGGCTTCGTCAACGATCGCAACGACTGGTGGCACGATGGTTGCGATGGTGAAGTCGCGGTCGGTGATGACAGGTACGACGTTCTTCGGCAGGGTAACCTGCGAGATGTGAACGCTGTCGCCAACCTTGAGGCCGTCGAGGTCAACGGTGATCGCATCAGGAATGTCGTTTGCCGGTACGTGGGCTTCGACAGTGTGACGAACGATGTTGAGAACGCCACCCTTCTTGATGTCCGACTTTTCTTCGTTGATGAAGTGAACCGGAATTTCAACCGTAACCTGCGAGTTGCCGGATACGCGCAGGAAGTCTACGTGCACCATGAAATCGCGGACTGGGTCGCGCTGGTAGTCCTTTGGCAGGACCTTGTACTTCTTGCCGTCAACGTCGAGCGTTGCGACGGTGGTCATGAAACCGCCGGCCTGAACGCGCTTTGTGACTTCATTGGTCGAGATCGCGATAGAAATTGGGGCTTGCTTGTCACCATAGATGACAGCAGGAATCAAACCGTTGCGACGTAGTTCACGAGAGGACCCCTTACCAACTCGTTCGCGCGCTTCGGCCTTGAGCTCATAAGTCTCTTTGCTCATGGCATAATCCTTTTAGGTTGTCTGGAGAGTTCGTTCCGGCGTGCCGGATCGAACTGGAGAAGACTTTTGAAAAGCCGTCTCGCCCGCGTTGCCTCCAAGGGTGTCTACACGGTTGCGGGCGCTATAATATAAAGAAGGCGTAAAGGCAAGGGTAGCAGAGCCTTGAGAAACAATCTCTTCCGCTCGCGTCCGGATTTCATTGTGCCAGCGCTACCTCTATCGGAAGGCGAGTATTTTAATTCTTGCTTATCTATGTCGGTAAACGCCGTAAAANCGAGATCACCATTATAGTCTGAAACAATTCAACAGACGCGTGATGTCAATGTATCAAATTCTGAGCTGCCTGGCCATAGACCATGACATTCGCTACACGATAGCAGCTGTCACCATTTGCGTGATGGGATGCTTTTTGACCATGCGTCTTTTCGCTCGCTCGCGCCAATCGGCGGCCATTCAGCGGGCGAACTGGTTGTTTCTGGCGGGCATGATTGGCGGCACGACGATCTGGACCACGCATTTCGTGGCCATGCTGGGTTATCAGGCGCCTGGGAATGTCGGGTTTCTTCCAGGCTTTACCGGGCTTTCCTTCATCATTTCCGTGGCGGCAACAACGGCGGGCTTTGCCATTGCCACCTATGGCGGCAACACGCTGCTTGCTGAAGGCGGCGGCCTCGTCGTCGGGCTTGGCATAGCGTGCATGCACTACACCGGAATGGCGGCCTATACCGTTCAAGGTTCATTGGTCTGGGAACCGGTCTATGTCGTCGCGTCGATGGTAT
Organism: Agrobacterium bohemicum; assembly: GCF_002896715.1. Taxonomy (GTDB): domain Bacteria; phylum Pseudomonadota; class Alphaproteobacteria; order Rhizobiales; family Rhizobiaceae; genus Agrobacterium; species Agrobacterium bohemicum. The sequence goes on along the minus strand of NZ_PGEL01000028.1, from coordinate 282,391 downwards.
TTGGCGGCGTGTTCGGCATGCTGGCAACAAACCGGGTCGTTCGTCCCGTGAACTGGTTTNGCAAATATAGCGGCATGACGTTTCTTGTGCTGGGTATTGCCCTGACGCACTTCACGGCAATGGCCGCATTCTCGGTCTCCTTCAATCCTGCAATGACGATAGCACCGTCGCTGGTTTCGCCAAGCCTTATGGGTGGTAGCGCAATCATCATCACCTTCGTCCTGCTTGCCTTCGGATTTTCCACCTATGTGATCGATTCTCAGGCCAGCTTGCAGGCTGTCGAGCGGTATCGTCACCTGTCCCTGCATGATGCGCTGACCGGCATTCCCAACCGCGCGGCATTTCATGAACATTTGCAAGCCCTGTTGAAGCGTAGCAACGATCCGACAACGCGCATCGCACTTCTGTCGTTCGACCTCAATCGCTTCAAGGAAATCAACGACGTTCACGGCCACGGGGCAGGGGATGCGGTGCTGCGCTCGCTGGCAGACCGCATGAGTTCCATTCTTCGCCCTGGAGAATTCGTCGCGCGTGTCGNTGGCGATGAGTTCGTCGCGGTCTTGCACCGGTATTACGGGCGCAACGATGGTATCGAGTTTGCCCATCGGCTGTTGGGTGAGGTCGTCAAGCCGATAGAGTGGCACGAAACAAGTCTGTCGGTTGGCGCAAGCGTTGGTATCGCGATTGGCAATTTTAGCACGAAAACCGCCGACACCTTGATTTCGCAGGCGGATGTGGCGATGTACCGCGCCAAAAGTGACGTGACCGGTACGATTTGCTTTTATGACAAATCCATGGACGAGGCGTCCCGCGCGCGCAGTGCGCTGGCGGTCAGCATGCGTTCAGGACTGAGCAAAGGTGCATTCGAGCTTTATTTNCAGCAGCAAAACGACACGACGACCGGCGCAATCGTCGGGTTTGAGGTGTTGCTGCGCTGGAACCACCCCGAACGCGGAATGATTTCGCCAGCCGAATTCATTCCGATTGCGGAGCAGACCGGCTTCATCATCGAGATGGGCGAGTGGGTTTTGCGCGAGGCGTGTCTCCACGCAGTGCGCTGGAGAAACCCTCTAAGCATTGCTGTCAACGTTGCGCCGTTGCAGCTTTCGGATTCCGATTTCGTCAAGAAGGTGCAACGGATTCTCGAGGAGACAGGCCTTGAGCCCAAACGGCTCGAACTCGAAATCACCGAGAGCGGGATTATTGCAGACCACCGTCATGCGTTGCTGACAATACGCCGTTTGAAATCGTTGGGGGTCCGCATCGCCATGGATGATTATGGCACCGGCTACTCTTCACTCTCGACATTGCAGAGCTTTCCGTTCGACAAGATAAAGATCGACCGCGGTTTCGTGGAAGGGCTTGGCACCAACGTCCAGTCTCAGGCCATCGTCCGCTCCACCTTGATCCTTGCCAACAGCCTCAACATTCCGGTTTTGGCAGAGGGCGTGGAAACACAGGTGCATCTGGAGTTCCTGCGCCGTGAAGGGTGTCAGCACGTTCAAGGTTTCTATTACGGACGTCCGGGACCGGCGATTACAATCGACGCCATCGTGAACTGGGTTTCCCCAGGCGATGAACTTCCTCAAANTGACGTACTGCCGCTGGCAAGCTGATTTCCGTATCCGCCAATAACACTTTATTTNGTTGAAAGAGACACGCATCAGGCGCACCATCCCGGTAAATCTCGGGAGGAGACCATGTCTATCAGCACGGCTCATGCGGACCATGTGTATCAAAGTGCCAACCAGCCGTCGGCGGCGGCCAGTTCGCCCATCATCGCGTCTTGGCGGCGCTGCATGACCATGCATCATCTGGCTCCGGAAAAAGGCAGCGAGCCGATTTTTCTGGCCGATGCCGAGTTTCGCAGAGCGCGGGAGATCTCTGCCAGACTGATTGCTGAAAGTGCCGATGAACTGGACCGTATTTTTCTGAGCGTCGGCAAGGCTGGATGCTGCCTGCTTTTGACCGATGCCGATGGCGTGGCGCTGGAGCGGCGCGGTGCCACCACCGATGATCAGGACTTTCGCCAGTTGGGTCTCTGGTCCGGTGCAGTCTGGAGCGAAGCCAGCGTCGGGACTAATGGCATTGGCACGGCGCTAGCAGACGAGCGCTCCGTGACCATTTACCGTGATCAGCATTTCTTCTCCTCCAACATCAGCCTTTGCTGCACAACAGCGCCCATTCGGGATCATCTCGGCCAAGTGACCGGTGCGCTGGACATTTCCACCTGCCGGGATGACGTCAACGAACTAACCTTCTCCATGTTGACGCAGGCCGTGCGTGACGCGGCACAACGCATAGAGGGCAATCTATTCCGTCGTGCTTTTCCCGGTGCACGTATCCTCATGCTGCCATCTGGAAACTCCACCTCTCTGTCCCTTTTGGCGGTTGATCAGGACGACATCATTCTCGGAGCAACCCGTGCCGCCCGTCTGGCGCTGCACCTTGATGATCTCAGGCTCGCGGCAGGAATTCCCGCATCCGATGCCTTGCGGGAGGAGCGGCATGACAAAGGCGCGGAGCTTGCCGATGCGGAAAGGGCTGCGCTGCGCCGGGTACTGTCCCGTGCCAACGGCAATATCACGCAGGCTGCTGTCCTACTTGGCATCAGCAGAGCCACGCTTCACCGCAAGATGAAGAAGCTTTCGGTTCACTAACGCTGATGTCATATTCTTGGATTGCGCTGTCGCAGATGTGAAACACAGTGCAGTGCGGAATATCGTTGCGCCTCTTTGCTTCTATCAAATCTGCGCCCACCTTCCTGTCACGCGATCAAACAAAGGATCGCATTTCATCAGGGAGGATGAACTCATGAACATTCAGGTCCAGCAAAAGGCCGGTGAAGCGCCGTTCAAGCTCAAATATGGCAACTACATCGGCGGTGAGTGGGTGGAGCCCAAATCAGGCCGCTATATGGATAACCTGTCTCCGGTGACAGGCCAGAAGATTTGCGAAGTGCCGCGTTCGGACGCCAGCGACATCGAATTTGCGCTCGACGCAGCCCATAAGGCCCGCGCCACCTGGGGCCAGACCAGCGCTACCGAGCGCTCCAACATTCTTCTGAAANTCGCCCAGCGCATTGAAGACAATCTCGAGCTTATCGCCCGTGCAGAAACATGGGACAACGGCAAGCCCCTGCGTGAAACGACAAATGCCGACATTCCGCTGGCCATTGATCATTTCCGCTATTTTGCGGGTTGTATTCGTGCACAGGAAGGCTCGATCGGCCAGATCGACAATGACACAGTGGCCTATCATTNCCACGAGCCGCTGGGTGTCGTCGGCCAGATCATCCCTTGGAACTTTCCGATCCTGATGGCGACGTGGAAGCTCGCTCCAGCGCTTGCTGCCGGTAACTGCGTTGTGCTGAAGCCTGCGGAACAAACCCCCGCGTCGATCCTACTGGTCATGGAGCTGATCGAGGACCTGTTGCCGCCGGGTGTCGTCAACATCGTCAATGGCCTTGGCCTTGAGGCTGGCAAGCCGCTGGCGCAGAGCAATCGCATCGCCAAGATCGCCTTTACCGGCTCTACCTCCGTCGGCAAGGAGATCATGCGATATGCTGCGGACAACGTGACGAACATCACGCTGGAGCTGGGCGGTAAGTCCCCAAACATCTTCTTCGCAGATGTGATGAACGAGGACGACGCGTTTCTCGACAAGGCGTTGGAAGGCTTTGCGATGTTTGCGCTCAATCAGGGTGAGGTCTGCACATGCCCATCGCGCGCTCTGGTGCACGAATCCATCTATGACCGTTTCATGGAAAAGGCCATCAAGCGTGTCGAAGCGATCAGTCAGGACGATCCGCTGAATGCATCGACCATGATCGGCGCTCAGGCTTCTCAGGAACAGTTCGACAAGATCATGAGCTATCTTGAGATCGGCAAGAAGGAAGGCGCCAAAGTGCTGACCGGCGGTGACAAGAAATCGCTCTCCGGCAATCTCAAAGACGGTTTCTACATTCAGCCGACGGTCTTTGAGGGCAACAACAAGATGCGCGTTTTCCGGGAGGAAATCTTTGGGCCGGTTGTGTCGGTAACGACCTTCAAGACCGTTGAAGAGGCCATCGAGATCGCCAATGACACGGTTTACGGCCTGGGTGCCGGTGTCTGGAGCCGTGATACCAATCTTGCCTACCGAGCAGGTCGTGGCATCGAAGCTGGTCGCGTCTGGACCAATTGCTACCATGCCTATCCAGCCGGTGCCGCCTTCGGTGGTTACAAGCAGTCCGGTATTGGTCGCGAAACGCACAAGATGATGCTCGACCACTATCAGCAGACCAAGAATCTGCTGGTTTCCTACAGCCCCAACAAGCTCGGCTTCTTCTGAGCCGGAGCCGATTGGTTCGAGACGTTTGAAAATAAGAAAAGCCGGAGTTCTTTGCTCCGGCTTTTTCTATTCATGTTTTAGATGGGATATTTAGTCGAAGAGACCCGAAACCGACTGCTCAAGCGATGTGCGGTTAATGGCTTCACCCAGCAGGGCGGCCGTGGTGATGACGCGGATGTTCGGGGCAGACTGCACGCTCGTCGTCGGCTGAATGCTGTCGGTGATGACGAGTTCGCGCAGTTTGGAAGATGCGATGCGCGCAACAGCGCCACCCGAGAGAACGCCGTGCGTGATATAGGCCGTGACGCTGGTTGCACCATTCTTCAGCAGTGCTTCTGCGGCATTGCACAGAGTACCACCGGAATCGACGATATCATCGACAAGAATGCAATCCTTGCCGGCGACGTCACCGATGATGTTCATGACTTCGGATTCACCCGGACGATCGCGACGTTTGTCAACGATGGCCAGCAGACAGTCGAGGCGTTTTGCCAGCGAACGGGCGCGGACCACACCACCGACATCCGGGGAAACGACCATCAGGTTCGCAAGGTCGTAATGTTCCTTCACATCGCGCGCCAGAATAGGCATGGCGATAAGGGTATCGGTCGGAATGTCGAAGAAGCCCTGGATTTGCCCGGCGTGAAGATCAAGCGTCAGAACGCGGTCTGCACCGGCTTCAGTGATGAGGTTGGCAACGAGCTTTGCCGAAATCGGCGTGCGCGGTCCAGCTTTACGGTCCTGACGGGCATAGCCGAAATAGGGAAGAACTGCGGTGATGCGGCGTGCCGAGGAACGACGCATGGCGTCGATCATGATCAGCAGTTCCATCAGGTGGTCATTGGCCGGGAAAGAGGTGGGCTGTACGATGAAGATGTCTTCACCACGCACGTTTTCGCTGATTTCTACGAAAATTTCCTGGTCGGCAAACCGCCTTACGGTAGCATTTCCCAGGGGAACATTAAGATACTTGCAGATCGCTTCGGCCAGATGCCGGTTCGAATTGCCTGCGAAAACCTTCATTGTTGCCGCCTGTTTTAATGCCATCGCCTGAGATCCGACAAAGACGTTACTCTTTGTAGTCCGTGCGTCGTTCAACGGGGAGGAATACCCGACCCGAAGGGTGCCGGACATGCCGTTTTGCCATGGGCGCCTTAATAGCGGGGTTGCCCGTGAATGCAAGAGGTCAGAGGGTGATACCCTTAATTTNCATGAAANCTTTGTGACTTAGGCGGTATCAACAGGTTTCATCCACAATTTCAGCTGGTCTATCCCCGTTGAGACTGTTTCCAGGACTGGTAGTCGTTGAGCGTTTTGGCAGCGATCTTCTGCATGGCGGTATCTGTGACGGCGGACCAGGGGTCGTTGCCGCGACCGGCTACCGTTTCCTCCCCCTGCAGGCGGTGAAGTCGCGCTCCATTGGCATCCAGGATATCCCAGACATAAACGATGGTGACGTTGGAACCATCGGCGAAGGCTGAAAGATATCCCTTCAGGATGTTCTCTGCGGACGTGTCACTCGACGGGCGAATGGTGAGACCCTTCGCCCGAGCTTCAGCGCCCAGTTGACGCGACAGCGGCGTCACGGCCTGAACGGGTGCGCCGATGATGGGCAGGAAGCGGATGGTGCCGGACGCTGAACCGGATGGCAGGGAGGCGGTTTGTGTCTGCGGCTGTGCCGGGGCCGTTTGTTGCGCCACCGGTTCTCCGAACTGGGCGCCGCTCGTCATCGCCTGCGCTTGAGCCTGACGGGTGTTTTGCGGCGCATAAGCTGGCACCTGAGAGGAAACAACGCTCGGGGAACGGTCGGCTGCGGCGGCCATCTGGTCCAGATCGCCCTGATTGACCGGGGTCGATTGGGTGTTGCTATGACCCACATCGACCTGCGGTGTCAGCGCATCCGTCGTATTGCAGGCCGATAATACCAAGGCGAGACCTGGGATTGCCATGACTACCCCTAGCCGCCGCATGCCATATATCCCCTCATAAAGTGCTCCGTCGTTCCCTGATCGCAAACAATGTACGGTTCGACCTCGACGCGAGTCAAATCGAGATTAGACCGCTAGCAAATCAAGGCTGTGGCGAGACAGGGATTCCGGCGCACCTTCCGTGGTGAGGTAGGTTTGACCCAGCGTCATGGCGAAGCCCGAGTCGCTGTCCATGATGATCATGTGTACGAAGAGCGTCATGTTAGGCAGAATTTCCTGCGTATTGCCCGCGTAGAACATCTGATGCTCCATCCATGATGGCGAGAAGCGCGCACCCAGCGAATAACCGCAGGCATTTAGACGATGGCGCGTCAGTCCGCGCTCGTCCATGATGCGCGCGTGAACGTCGAAAACGTCTCCGAACGTGTTGCCGGGGCGCAGGACTTCTTCGATTGCACGGATGTTTTCAGCGCAGGCATTGTAAAGCTCCTTTTGGCGGAACTCGACCTCACCGATGACGACTGTCCGCATCATGGCGGCATGGTAGTGGGCGCTGACGCCCGCCCATTCCAGCGTCAACTGATCCTTCTCGTCCAGCTTGCGACGCCCGGCTTTGTAACGGCAAAGAAGGGCATCCGGGCCAGAACCGATGATGAATTCATTGGCAGGGTAATCGCCACCGCCCGCAAAAACCGCGCCTTGCATGGCCGCAAGAATATCGGCCTCATCAGCGCCAGGCGCAATGATCTTGAGCGCGGCGTCCAGCGCATCATCCGCCAGCGCGCCGGCGCGCTTGGCATAGGCCACTTCCGCCGGGCTTTTGACGAGACGCAGTCCGCTGACGACGGCTGATGCATCGATGATCTGGCAGAAGCTGGAAAGCTGGTTGTCGAGAAGACGCGCAACTCGGCCCGTCATGCCATGGGTGTCGAACTCGATGCCGATGCGGCAACCCAGCAGATCCATGTCGCTCAGCAGGTTTTTGAGATCAAGCGTCGGATCGGCGTTGAGACGATCCACCCAGATGACGATGTTTTCGATATTGGATGTCTGACGCGCCTGCCGCAAATCGGCCGAGCGTGTCAAAAGCGTCATGGTGCCATCGGCCTTGACGATCAACGTCTGGAAAANGCAGTAGCCGAACGTGTCATATCCCGTCAGCCAGTACATGCTTTCCTGGGCAAACAGCAAGATTGCATCCAGCTTTTCTTCCGCCATCTTCTCAGTCAGGCGGGCGCGGCGTGCCTCGAATTCGGCGGCATCGAAGTGCAAGGCCATATCAGTTCTCCAGAATTGCTATTGCTGAAATCTGCCGCCCGTAATCCGGTTCGCTGCGATGTGTCGTGCGGCGGAAAGAATAGAAGCTGTCATTATCGGGGTAAGTACAGATACCCAGGTTTNCTGCCGTCACACCCGCAGCCATCAAACGATCCACGGTCAACTGCTTCAGATCGAAAAANGCATGGCCTGCGTTGGGCGAGGACGATAGATAGGCGGCGTGGGCAGGGTTCATCTCTTTCAGACTTTCGACCCGCTCAGGTCCAACTTCGTAGTTTNCCTGGCTGATCGAGGGACCGAGACTGGCAACGATGCGCTTGCGGCTGGCGCCCAGCGCGATCATCGCATCCACGGTGTTTTCAAGAACACCGGAGACGGCACCCTTCCAACCGGCGTGAGCGGCACCAACGACGCCAGCTTGCGCATCTGCAAAGAGGATAGGGCCGCAGTCCGCAGCCAATACGCCAAGGATGATGCCGGATGTGGCGGTGACCATGGCGTCTGCCTGTGGTCTGTCTCCGTCGTATGTGTCATCGACGACGACGACGTCGGGAGAATGCACCTGATGCACGGTCGCCAGTTTTTCCAGTGGCAGACCGAACCAGGCAGCAACGCGGCTTCTGTTTTCCAGAACCGCTTGCCGCTCATCCTGAGAGCCGAGCCCGACGTTCAGGCCGCGGTAAATGCCCTGGGAAACGCCGCCATGACGGGTGAAGAAGCCGTGGCGAATGCGCGGCCCTGTCGATGCGACAAGCAGCGGGCTCTGAAGGGGAAGCGGCAGCGTGTCTTCCTGCATTACGGTATCGATCCTTGGCGATGTCGCTGATTTGAAACGCATATTCGCGAGCGAGTGTTTCCGGTTAAGCGCATCGCGTGGGATGCAGATAGCAGTTTGTTACTGCTTCGATTTCACGCGATGTTGACCAAAGGCCAGCGCCAATGTCAATCCAGCGCGCGGAACGGCAGCAGATGGATGGCCGGGCTGGAGATGGCGAGGACCTTAAATAGCTCACCCATCTTGCCAACACCTTCACCGGCAAGGCGGTTGACGGCTTCGGCAATTTCCAGCGTTTGATCGGGTGTTGCCTTGGCGGCCAGTGCCTGCGCGCGTTCTCTCAACCCCAGACCATGCAGGAAGTCACCTTGTGGCAGGCAGCCGTTGATGTGCACGCCGTTGGCTAGGGCGGTTTTGACGAGGCTGTCGAAATCCACATGGCTGGTGAGGTCCGCTTCGCCGGGATGCGCCAGAACCGGATCGAACTCATGCATGCGCAGCGCCTGCAATGTATCGCCAAAACCGGAAACGGTGTGGCCGTAGTCTATGATGACTGCGGTGCCACCATTGATCTTGATCCGATGGGCAATGGCGGCCATAACCGCTTCGCGGGCAGGGGAGTATTCGAAGATCGTTCCAGGCGCCTGGCGCTCCGGCAAAGGCGGCAGCAAATCCGGATCGATGCTGGCGAGACCTGTGGCGAAAACGAGTTCGTCTTCGGTATCCAGCGCTACGACCCTCTCGCGGAAACCCTGCGGGGTTTTTACGAATTGCCGGATAGGAATGGCGTCGAACAGCTCGTTTGCGGCAATCAGCAGGAAGCCGGGCGGAACATCGTCAAAGCTCTCGTGCCAGCCGATCTTGTCGCCGTGGCTGGCAAGGGTTTCTTGCTGTGTCTCGGTCAATCGCGGACTGGTCTCCACCAGATGGACACTCATGCTTTCATAAAGCGGTGGTGCGATGCGCTGGATGACCCGCAGCATATCCGCCATCATGGTGCCGCGTCCCGGACCGATTTCCACGAGGCGGGCATTGGCCGGTGTACCGTGTCTTTGCCAGGCGTGAACGATGAAGACGCCGAGCATTTCGCCAAACAACTGGCTGACTTCGGGCGCAGTTACGAAATCGCCGGTGCGGCCGAAAGGCTGTCTGGTTTTATAATAGCCGTGTTCGGGATCTGCGAGGCAGAGCGCAAAGAAGTCCGTCACACTCATCGGGCCGTTGAGGCGTATGAGGGATTTGATACGGCGTGCGAGCGGTGTCGGCATGGTATTTTACCCGGTTACGATGACAAAGCAGCGCGACGCGCCCGTACAATTGCCCACACGCCTAGAAGGAACATAGGTGTCGATAGAACCATGCCCATGGTCAACCAGTTCCCGGCCAGATATCCGATCTGCGCATCCGGTTCACGGAAGAACTCCACGAATATTCTGGAAAGCGCATAACCGCAGACGAAAACGCCAGTGATCAGTCCCGGGCTTTTCAGTGCCTTGAAGCCATAGATAAGGATTGCGAGAACGATCAGCAATACGATGCCCTCGAGACCAGCCTCGTAGAGCTGGCTCGGGTGACGGGCAAAAGGACCGCCCGTCGGGAAAACGACCGCCCAGGGAACATCGGTCAGACGGCCCCACAATTCGCCATTGATAAAGTTGGCGACGCGACCGAACAAAAGACCGAGTGGTGCGACCGCAGCGATGATGTCGAACATGCTCCAGACGGGAATGCCATTGCGACGCGCAAACAGCACCATCGCCACCGTCGTGCCGATCAGCCCGCCGTGGAAGGACATGCCGCCGTTCCAGATTTGCAAGGCACGTACCGGGTTTTCGATAACGGCACCCATATCGTAAAAGAGAATGTAGCCTATGCGACCGCCCAGAACGATACCGGCAGCGGCCCATACGATAAAGTCGTCCAGATGAACGGGCGTTATCGGCGATTTTTCGTGTGGCCACAAACGATCTGAAAGGCTCAGCTGACGCGCGTAATACCAGCCCAGCATGATGCCGAAGACATAGGCAATGCCATACCAATGGATTGGAAGCGGCCCTATGTGGATCGCCACCGGATCGATATTGGGAAACGGCATGATCGAAAACTGGGCGATGGGTGCAAACAATTCGATATTCCATGATTATTGCGCTTGGAGGTCGGAATGTCGGTGCGGCCAATTATCCATTGGATTTACAAANTATTCTTTNCCCGGAGCGGGAAANTGGCGACTGAAAAGGGTGCGGTCAAGGCGATTCTTTGACACTGTGATGACGGTCTCGTGCGGACGTGCCTAGGAGCCGGTCCTTATTTNGCTTGCAACCGCAATAGCGAGTGCCTACCTGAATAACATGAACCGAAAGGCGCCTTGCCTTTTCCACCACTGACGAGGACATCGCACCATGAGTACGACAGGCACAAACCGTATTTTCGATGAATTCGCAAAGCTGATGACGGACGCAGCAGGTGCCGCTCAGGGTATGCGCAAGGAAGTCGAAACCGCTTTTCATGCGCAGGCCGAGCGTTGGCTCAATAGCCTCGATCTGGTCAAGCGTGAGGAATTCGAAGTCGTGCGCGAGATGGCAATTCAGGCTCGTGACGAAAACGACGCCTTGCGCGCGCGCATCGAAGCGCTTGAGGCGAAGCTCTCCACCCCCGCCTCCTGACAGGCTACAAANGCTTTNGATTCTCATGCCGGACCCTCTCAAGGGTCCGGCATTTTTCGTTTTTGTCTCATTTCGAAGCAGTTTGCACCGCAGTGGGGATTCGGAAGCCGCAAGCAAGCAATTTCATTCAGTTTTTTTNAACGTCTGTGGAAACACTCGAAAAACATAATCGGCAGAGTCGGTTATGACTCACAACTGAGGTTTCGTACGAGGAGATATACACAGTTCTGATTGCAAAAACGGGACGTTGGGGGTGGCGCGGGGACTCGCTCGTTATACACTGATTTNCAATGATGATTCGAAACGAACTCCGTAAGCTCCAGACATGTTTACTGCGTTATTCTGGCGGCGTCGGGCATCATCCTGAAGTATTGTAACCCGGCATTTGCGTGTGCGTTTTTTGTACCTTTGCGTGCGAAACAGAACATTCATTTCCGGCTGAGAAGGTGCCGTATGAGCCTAATGGAATTTGAAGTCGAGCGTCACTCCAACCCGGTCGATATGATCGAGTTCGTTGCCGCGTCTAACGACTGGTCGTTCGAACGCTCCGGCGAAGATGAAATTGCCATGACGGTCGAAGGCCGTTGGGCGGATTATCATGTTTCGTTTTCATGGATGGAGCAGTTTGAAGCGCTGCACCTGGCCTGTGCTTTCGATATTAAAATTGCCGATCATCGCGTCAATGAGGTCATTCGTCTGTTGGCGCATGTCAACGGTCAGACGTTGATGGGCCATTTCGATCTGTGGCGTCAGGAAGACGTGATCATCTTCCGTCAGTCTCTGTTGCTGGCGGGTGGTGCAGAACCGACGAACCAGCAGGTGGAAGTGCTTCTCTCCAGCGCGCTTGAAGCCTGCGAACAGTATTTCCAGGCATTCCAATTCGTCGTCTGGTCCGGCATGGAAGCCAAGGCGGCCATGGAAGCCGCGTTGTTCGAGACTGTTGGGGAAGCCTGAGCCATGATGTCTCTTGCATCGTGTCCGCTCGTTCTCATCGGCGCCGGCAATATGGGCGGCGCTTTGCTTTCAGGCTGGCTGAAGAGGGGTGTGCCGGGCGCATCGATCATCGTCATCGACCCCNGACCCTCGGATACGATGATGGGGTTGATGTCAGAAGCGGGTGCGACGCACCTGACCGAAGCACCGAAGAATGACACGACTGCCGGTATTTNGTTTCTTGCCGTGAAACCTCAGTTGATGGATGCGGTCCTGCCGCCCNTAAAGCCGTTGATCGGACCGCAGACCGTCGTCGTGTCCATCGCAGCGGGCAAGACGCTGGCTGGTATCGAGGCCTATCTGGGCAAGACCGCTGCTATCCGCGCCATGCCGAACACGCCAGCGATGGTGGGGCGCGGTGTGACGGGTGCCTACGCGAATGAAACGGTGTCCGAGCCGCAACGGTCGCTTGTCGAAACTCTGCTGAAAGTCAGCGGTCCTGTCGAATGGGTAGCGACGGAGGCCGATATCGATGCGGTGACCGCTCTGTCCGGAAGCGGTCCTGCTTATGTGTTTTATCTCGTAGAATGCATGGCGGAGGCAGGCCGCAAATGTGGCTTGCCGGCGGACCTCGCCATGCGTCTCGCACGGGAAACCGTCGCCGGGGCTGGTGAATTGCTTCATCAGTCCCCGGACGAGGCATCGCGTTTGCGCAAGAATGTAACGTCTCCCGGTGGTACGACAGCAGCAGCTCTGTCTGTTCTGATGGATGACAATGGCATGCAGCCGCTTTTCGACAAGGCAATCGCTGCTGCGAAAAAACGCGCCGAAGAATTGGCTGTTTAAAGAGGGCGGCGATGAGCGAGCAGATCACTTACGTCGACTTCGAAAAAGTCGATATTCGCGTCGGCACTATCATAGAAGCGGAAGCCTTCCCAGAAGCGCGCAAACCCGCTTTCAAGATCAAGATCGATTTCGGCCCAGAGATCGGCATCAAGAAATCATCGGCGCAGATTACCGTTCACTACACGTTGGAGACGCTGGTTGGGCGACAGGTTCTGTCCGTTGTCAATTTTCCGCCGCGCCAGATCGGGCCATTTCGCTCTGAAGTGCTGACGCTTGGCTTTGCCGATAAGGACGGAGCCATCGTTCTCGCCAGTGTAGAACAGGCCGTTCCCAATGGCGAGAAGATGTGCTGAACCCATAGGGTCAGCGTGTAAAGGCTGCATGATCGTGCTTACGCTGCCACCTTTTTCTCGATGGTGGCAGCAGTAAGGAAAGGCGTTGTTGCCGTCGATTCAATCGCTTTGAACTCGACCTCTTTTGCCTTGAGAATGATTTCAACGCCGTGATCGACGTCTTTGTCCTCAAGAAAGAACTGCTTGAAGCCAGCTGTTGACGCCGAATTGGACAGGCCGGTGAGGATCGCAGTGACAACGCCGATAGGGATCGCTACGATGCCTCCAACTTCGGTTTTTATAGTAATATCAACCGCCAGCTTTACGATGTCCCAGCCGCATTCGTTCAAAACCTCTTCCACGCCATCAATGAAGCCACGGTAATTGTTGGGAGCGGATTGAAAGATGCGACCGTCTTCGGTCATGGCGACGACTTTCCACCAGTCACGGCCTGTCGTCAGGAAGCCGGTGTTGTATTCTACAATCAATTTTTCTTCGGGCGACGTACCATTGGGGACGTTCAGCCATTCCTTGCTGTGATTGTACTCATCACTGTATTTGTGGACGATACCAACGCTTGCCAGTTTAACACCGGTTTCGTTTTTGATGCGGACAGTCGTGAACTTTTTGGTTGCCATCTCAATCTCCTTTGCAACTTATAGTAATAGGCCGTGCAAAGTTCTAATATTCCGTTAATGTGGGATTGGGATTGGCTGTAGTCTTGCTCTGTTACGTTAATCTATTGATTGTTATGCTGGAATCTTGACGATGACGCGCAGCCCGCCCAGCGGGCTGTCATCCAATGTCACATCACCGCCGTGGCTTCGGGCAATGTCGAGCACGATGGACAGACCTAGCCCGGTGCCTGACGCGTTGAGATTGCGTGCTTCGTCAAGACGATAAAACGGCTTGAAAACGTCCTCACGCGATTCCCGTGGAATGCCTGGCCCGTCATCATCGAAGACGAGCGTGATGGATTTGGGAGCCTTGCGTATGTCCACGGCCAGCGTGCTGGCATAGCGATGGGCATTGGCTACGAGATTTCCGATCAAGCGTGCAAAAGCGTTGGGACGAACGGAAAGCTCGTCAACACCGTTCAACTGGTAGCTCAATGTTTTGCCGCACATCTGGAAATCGTTGCTGAAGCGTACGAAGAGAGGGCTAAGCTCCAGCTTTCCGACCGACTCTTCCGCATCGTCCCGCGCAAAGGCAAGATAGGCTTCCAGCATGGACTGCATGTCGTCCACGTCCTTGTCGAGGCCTTCCAGATCCGGGTTGTCGCCCGCCAGCGCCAATTGAAGCTTGAAGCGGGTGAGGATGGTGCGCAGGTCATGGCTGACGCCGTTGAGCATGGCTGTGCGCTGTTCCATCTGTCGTTCTATGCGCTCACGCATCAGAATGAAGGCGAGACCGGCGCGGCGCACTTCATCTGCGCCTCTGGGCGAATAGTTGGTTATCTTCTGGCCACGCCCGAAACTTTCCGCCGCTTTCGCTAGCGATAGAATAGGCCTGATCTGACCGCGCAGGAACAAAATGGAAATTCCAAGCAGTACCAACGAGGCTCCGCCCATCCAGACGAGGAAGATATGGGTGTTGGAGGCGTAAGCCTGACTGCGGCGGGTAAAGACCCGCAACGTCTTGTTTNCCAGCTGGATGCGGATTTCGACCAACGCGCCGTTTCCGAATGTATCGATCCAGAATGGCTTGCCGATCTGCTGCTGGATCTGGTCGGCAAGGATGGAGTCGAGAATGGAAAACAGCGGCTGCGGGCGCGCTTCCGGAAGCTCCTGCTTCGGCTCAATGTAGACGCTGAGATCAAGCCTGTCACGAGCGATGCGGATCACCCGCTGATAGTCGTCTTCCTCGGGGTCTGTTTCCAGCAACTCGATGACGGCGGCGATATCGCGGGTGACAGCGGCAGACAGCCGTTCCGTCACCATCTGCCAGTGGCGTTCCATGAACACGGCTGCAACGACGATCTGCAACAGAACCATCGGCAGGATGATGATGAGAAGCGACCGCGTGTAGAGCCCTGTCGGCAGCCAGTGGCGAAGCCAGCGGGCCGAAAAGCGCCAAGCCNGGGCGGGGNCGGTGTCTCTCACAGCAGTCATGAAATCCCGGCTCGCCATTGTCCTGCCTACTCGAATGCGCGTGCGCGGTGCACGACTGTTAGTCGACGCTCAGACGGTAACCGATGCCACGCACGGTCTGCAAATAAACAGGGTTTGCGGGGTCGTCCTCGATCTTGCGACGCAGGCGATTGATCTGAACGTCGATAGTACGCTCTCCAACCTCCGCATCCGCCTCCACAAGTTCGTGGCGGGGAATGGTTTCACCAGCGCGCAGTGCGAACAGCAGCATGATTTCCTGCTCACGATCCGTGAGCCGGATGACTTCGGCAGCTCGACGCAATTCCTTGCGTGGAACCGAGAAGTTATAGGGGCCGAAGATGATCTGCTCGATTTTTGGCGTATCGGGAGACGTGTTGCGTCTGAGAATATTGTTGATGCGCAGCACCAGTTCCCGCGGATCGAAGGGTTTGGCGAGGTAATCGTCTGCGCCCGCTTCAAGACCGGCAATTCGTGCATCCGCTTCGGAGCGCGCTGTCAGGAGAAGAACCGGAACGGACTTGTTTTCATTGAGGGAGCGGGTGAGCGACAGGCCGTTTTCGCCGGGCATCATCACATCGAGGATGAGGAGATCGAACCGTATGCCCTCCATCTTGCGGCGTGCTTCGGCAGCATCCGCCGCTGCGGTGATGCGGTAACCCTTGTCGCCCAGGAAACGCTGGAGAAGATCGCGAATACGCGCATCGTCATCAACAATCAGCAGGTGAGGGGCGTCATCTTCGGCCAATGGCTGTTTCGTCGCGGTGCTTGGCATCGTTACTCCTTCGCCTCGATCACGGGGCCATCGGTTGCAGGATCACGCATGCGTGCCAGAAACTCGCGAACGCAGGCCCGCGCCTCCGGCTGCATGGCTTCAAGGGCGCGGTCGATGCGCCGTGATTGCGGGTCGCTCAGCGCCAGCGCCAGTTCGCGGCCGGTCAGGGTGGGATAAAGCCGGCGCTGGCGGCGGTCTTCCGGCCCGGCCATCTGGCGAATATATCCGTCGTCGATCAGTTGTTTCAACACGCGCGCCAAACTCTGCTTGGTGATCTGCAGAGTTTCCAGCAGGTCGGCGACCGTCATGCCCGGCTGGCGGCAGACGAAATAAACGACCCGGTGGTGTGCCCTGCCGTAATCCAGCTTGGACAGAATGACATCCGGGTCGGAGACGAAATCCCGATACGCAAAGAAGAATGCCTCGATCGTGTCGAAGTCGATCTTGCCGTCATCGACGTGCGGAAGAGCCGGAGTTTGTTTGACGGCGGCCTTTTTCATCGACTGGGCAGGCACTGTCGTTCCTTATTTTGCTCATCCACGAGGTGGTGCTTCTTACATAACGCTGAGACACTACCCGAAAATATGGCAAACGGGAGCATGAAGGCGATCATTTNCTATTGCGTTCGATAATATGACGTCGTTTGGACTTCAATATGATTATGTAACCGTGCGGCTTTAAACGCAAAAAGAGCGCGGACATGCCGCGCTCCTTCTTCAGATATGTACCAAGTGATTAATCGTATACGTAAACGATCCGACGTGTTTCAGGTTCTACGAGAACAGCGCGATCATTGACGCGAACATATCGATACTCGTAGTCCGGGACTTCCATCATCTGCGCGCCAGCAGGCACGGTTGAACCGATGACCACATCGCCATCGATGCTGATGGTTTCGCCGGGATGCTGATCGATGTAGGTCATCACGTTTTCTGGCGGGTCAACTTCACCAACACGACCAAGATTTGGATCGCCGGGGTTGGGTTCAGCCTGCGCGCTGGATGTCTTTTCATATGTTACCACAGGCACGTTGACGTCCGCACGACGCTCACGCAGAATGACGGGTGCGCCTTCGTACATCACATTGAGATAATCGGCATTTGCCCAGCCCCGAAGGCCATTTACCTCAATGCGGCACCATGCGCTGCCGTCGATACATCCATCGAGAACCGCATCGCTGCCACGGGTGGCAAGACCCACTTCCGGGTAGTCCTCACCAGGACCTGACCGCACGGAGAGATCAGAGGCCGTGGTCGCAACCATCGCTGCGTTCGCATATCCAGCCATCAACGCAAACGCGCCACCGGCAATCATAAGTTTCAGCTTCTTGTCCATTGTCTCGCTCCTTTGAAGACTGGGGCAAGAACGCGTGAGTGACCTGTCTGTTCCCGTTTTCGTGATCGCTAACATTTGGAGGCACAGCTGAGCGCACCTCGAAGGCGTGTTTTTNAACTTAAAACCTCTGTCCATCTCACGGGCTTTGTTGTGCCGCCAAGCCTGCCCATTTATAGAAGGTCGGTGTTTTATCAATGGAAGGAAGAGATCATGGGCAAGTTACAAGCGGGGATCGTTCCCGTGACGCCGTTTCAGCAGAACTGCACCATTCTCTTCGATGAAGATACAAAGGAAGGCGTGGTCGTCGATCCCGGTGGCGATGTGGATGTGATCATCCAGACGGTGACTGAGAACGGCATCAAGCTAAAGGAAATATGGCTGACGCACGGGCACCTTGACCATGCCGGTGGTGCCAAGCAGATGAAAGAAAAACTCTCGCTGCCGATCATCGGCCCGCATGAGGATGACAAGCCACTTCTGGAGCGCATCAAGATGCAGGCCGAGAAATACGGCATCACCGGCCTTCAAAACGTCCTGCCGGATCGATGGTTGAAGGATGGCGATACCGTTTCTTTCGGCGATCATCACTTCGAGGTCCTTCATTGCCCCGGCCACGCACCGGGCCACGTCATCTACTACAACCGCGCACAAGCCTTTGCCCATGTGGGCGACGTTCTATTCAGCGGCTCTATCGGTCGCACCGACCTTCCCGGTGGCAACCATGAGCAATTGCTGGCCTCCATCCGCGACAAGGTCTTGCCGCTGGGCGACGAAGTAGGCTTCATATGCGGCCATGGACCCGGCGGGCGCATCGGTGAAGAGCGTCGGACCAACCCGTATTTGCAGGGGATTTATGCGGATCAGAAAAGCGGGATGGCTGAAGGAGCCAGCAAAACAGCGGAGTAACGCGTTATGTTTGAGTCTCTGGGGTCGCGATCGGGCCGATTTCCAGAAGCAAGCCCATTAACTGTACGTCTAGCTGCCACCAAAACCAAAAAAACCCGGCATTCCTGCCGGGCTTCAACGAGAAGAGAAAGTCGTCAGGGGTTAGCCATCAATCTGCAGATTGACTGCTTTCGGTCCCTTGCCGCGACGATCCGGTTCAGTGTCGAAGCTCACTTTCTGGTTTTCTGAGAGAGCGGACAGGCCAGAAGCCTGTACGGCAGAGATGTGAACAAAGATATCGGCGCCACCATTGTCTGGCTTGATGAAGCCGAAGCCCTTGTCGGTATTGAAAAATTTAACGGTGCCAGTCTCGGCCATGCATCAGGTCCTTTTCGCTCTGCCCGTGTTCAGCTCCAGGCAGCATTGCAGTTTTGCCCGCAAGGGCGTACGGCAGGCAGTTTTTGATAATTGAGAAAGTGAACCATCGCGTGGAAAGCTTTTGACGTTCTGCTCAACGTTATTTTGTCCCCGCCGCTCGGAGTATTATATCCCCGATGCATTTGTTTATAGGCCTTCCCATGCTCGCAAATTGCCCGAACTGCAACAGATTGCTGTGTTTATTTTAAATTGGCAAGCAAAAGTTTTCACGGTTTTTNCACGCTTCGCAGGGTGCTACGAAACGTTTGGGGCAGGGCAGGCAGAATTTTTCTCACGGTCCCGCTGTCGGGAAACGAAATCATCGTTGGCGAGGCTATTTTACGGCTATTTTCGCGTGAAANGAGTACGATCGCTTTCGCTAAAAAAGGTCGGATGCTTATATATTGGCCGTGACGCGGCTGTTGCGCCTTTTGGACAGCTCCGGAACCAGTTCAACCAACAGTATAGCAGCAAAAATGATGGCGCAGCCGATATATCCTGCCGCTGGAATTGTTTCCTGAAGGAATATAGCAGCAAAAAGCGCGCCGAACAGGGCTTCCGACGACAAAAAGATCGCTGCCTGTGGCGCTGTTGTATAGCGCTGACCAATAACCTGAAGTACGAAGGCCAGCCCTGATGACACCAGTCCGACATAGAGGATTTCGGTGATGGAGGATGCGATGGCGTGGTAGTTGATCGGCTCGATGACCGCTCCAATCAGCATGGCGAGTACGGCACACACCGCAAACTGTGTGCATGACAGTGCAAGCGGTCGGTTGCTCTGCATGACGTAGCGTCCGGCAAGGGTAATCTGTATGGCCCAGAAGAAGGCGCAGATTATGCTCAGCATATCTCCGGTCGTGAGGCGCGTGACGGCACCGCCGGATAGCAGATATATGCCGAGAAGCATCATCAGCGCCCCCGGCCATACCACCCAGTGCGGGTGGCGGCGGTAGATGATGACGGCAATGACCGGTACAAAGATGACGTAAAGTGCCGTCAGAAAGCTGGAATTGGTGACCGACGTCGTCAGCAGGCCGACCTGCTGCGTGGTGGCACCCATGAACAGCGCCAGGCCAACAAGAATGAAAGCCCTGAATTCGCCACGGCTTGGCGGCGCCTTCATGCGTCGGGTTTCCATCATCGCAAAGGGCAGGACGGCCAGAGCCGCGATGGCGAAGCGCAGACCAACGAACCAGAAAGGTCCTATCGTATCCATCGCGGTCGATTGCGCGACGAACCCTCCACCCCAGATCGCGGCGGCGAGCAAGAGAACAAGGTTGGCCTGAATGCGTGTCATGGAATCACCAAATGCAAAAGGCTTGCGCTTTGCGCGACCTTACGACCGAGACTGGGTTGGATTTGGCGATATGCCGGTTTCGGCGTTGCTCTACCAGCAAAGCACCAAGGCGGCAAGGCAGGCGCGTGGTTGATCAGTCGCGGCGGTGACGCGCGGAGGATTCCTGGATGCTGTTCATTGTGAGAACGATACCGCCGATTGCCATGGTCACAAAGCCGGCCACCACAAGAACGATGACGAAAATGCGGTCGGAGGCTTTCGAAATGGGAGCCGATGCTATGGAAGACGTATGGATATAATCGACGGCTTCGGACGCGTGGGCAGACGTCACCAATCCCGCCGCCATAGTAATGATCACAACGAGCGCTGCGAGTGCCATCCACGCCGAAAAANGCATCCGTTGTGCTCTCAGCCGGTCTGCCGATTTCCGATCATTGAGAAACATTGTTCCGGTCCCTTTTCCGTCTTTCTCGTCAGCTTTACGGTGTGTCGCGACGCATTATTCCTGCTTCGTGCGACATGCCATAAANGGGGCTCTGAAGTGGACGTCTTCTGGACCGAATTCAGACAGTCCGGCGTATTTATTGTGGCGATATAAAGGCGCCGGTTAACGCCCGTTAAACAAGGGTCAAATGCCGCGTTTTCCGAAGGTGCGGACGGGCTTTAACCCGCGTGGTTCAAGTGCCGGGGTAGAATGTGTCTGCCCATCGGGCAGTGTCCTGAAANGGCTGGAGCGGGGCGTTCCGAGCAGTTCTGGAAAACGCTCGTTGAAGCTTGTGGGCGCGAGTTCTGGTTTGGCCAGCGCATAGCCCTGCATGAGGGCGACGCCGAGATCCAGGCACAACTCGATTTCCCGTTCGTCCTCCAGCGCTTCGAACACCGGTTCGATGCCCTCACGCGCAAACTGTTCAACGATAACGCGGATGAGGGCGGCACCTGCGGAGTTTTTGATGAAGTGTCGCGCCCATGCGGCTTCGAACTTGACGTAATCTGGCTTGATGAGCTTGACGCGCTCTATGTCGGAATCGCCCGCGCCATAATCGGCAATGGCAACGCGGAAACCCATGGCGCGCATGTGACCGGCAAAATCAGCCACCAGCCGTGTGTCGGAGGCATTCTTTNCAGCGATTTCGCAGACGATCCGGTCCGGGGACATGCCCGCCTCATGGGCTGAAAGCCGCATGCGCTCCACTTCCTGGCGCATCTTGGCCGGGGTGCGAAACAAGCCGGGATGAAAGTTGACGAAGATGCGGGCGCGCGATCGTTCCAGCGCGCCTGTATTGAGAATGTGGATGGTGCGCAGGATGCTATCTATCGCCTCGATGTCATCGGGGCGCACCTGTGCGAAAAGTTGGGCTGGCGAAACCAGCTCCGTGCCTTGATAGGGCCGGACCAGACCTTCGAACGAGTCGATATCGAAGCGTCCATCCGACAAACGGCGGAAAATAGGTTGAAGCGCGGATTTGAGCGAATAGGGCGCGTAGGTCGTAGACCACGAGCCATCGTCTTCACGCACGAGATTCGAAAAANTGCTTTTCGGTGCCATGGCGTCTTATCCGGAAATAACCCCTACCTCCGGTAGCATAACATGCAAANCATTACGAGCTAGTTAAGCATATGTTAAAATATGCCATTGGTACCATTTNCATGGCATCTACCCTTGAAACCCGGTACGTCTTTCGACATACCACTTGGCGCAGAAGGCGACAGTCGCAAACTTCTGCCGATGTCAATTTCAATAGGACCGATAAAAATGGCCTTCCTTGCCGACATTCTCTCCCGCGTAAAGCCCTCCGCCACCATCGCCGTTTCTCAGAAAGCCCGTGAATTGCAGGCGCAGGGCCGTGATGTGATTGGCCTTGGCGCAGGCGAGCCGGATTTCGATACGCCTGACAATATCAAGGAAGCCGCCATTGCCGCGATCAACGCAGGCAAAACGAAATACACGCCGATTTCGGGCATTCCCGAACTGCGCAAGGCGATTGCCGAAAAGTTCAAGCGCGAGAACGGTCTGGACTACAAGCCGGAGCAGACAATCGTCGGCACCGGTGGAAAGCAGATTCTTTTCAACGCTTTCATGGCAACGCTTAACCCCGGCGACGAAGTTGTTATCCCGACACCTTACTGGGTCAGCTACCCGGAAATGGTATCGATTTGCGGTGGCACGCCGGTTTTCGTCCACACCACGCTGGAAGGAAAGTTCAAGCTGACGGCAGAGGCGCTGGAAAAGGCGATCACACCGAAGACCAAGTGGTTCCTGTTCAACTCGCCGTCCAACCCATCGGGCGCTGCCTACAGCCACGACGAGCTGAAGGCGCTGACCGATGTTCTGGTCAAGCACCCGCATGTCTGGGTGTTGACCGATGACATGTATGAGCACCTGACCTATGGCGACTTCAAGTTCGTGACGCCTGTGGAAGTCGAGCCTTCGCTCTATGACCGCACGCTGACCATGAATGGCGTGTCCAAGGCCTATGCAATGACCGGCTGGCGCATCGGCTACGCGGCTGGCCCGTTGCAGCTCATCAAGGCCATGGACATGATCCAGGGTCAGCAGACGTCTGGCGCGACGTCCATTGCACAGTGGGCTGCTGTGGAAGCGCTGAACGGTACCCAGGATTTCATTCCGGCCAACAAGAAAATCTTCGAAGGCCGTCGTGATCTGGTTGTTTCCATGCTGAACCAGGCAAACGGCATCAATTGCCCAATGCCGGAAGGTGCGTTTTACGTCTATCCATCCTGCGCCGGACTGATCGGCAAGACCGCGCCGTCCGGCAAGGTTATCGAGACGGATGAGGACTTCGTGACCGAGCTTCTGGAAACCGAAGGCGTTGCCGTCGTTCACGGTTCCGCTTTCGGCCTCGGCCCCAACTTCCGCATTTCCTATGCGACATCGGAGAAGTTGCTGGAAGAAGCCTGCAACCGTATTCAGCGCTTCTGCGCAAATTGCCGTTAAGCATTGATTGAACAAAGAAAAGCCCGGCAGAGATGCCGGGCTTTGTGGTTTAAAGACCCAGAAACAACAGCATCACGAAGGTCGCGAACAGAATGAAGTGGGTCATGCCTTCGATGGCGTTCGTTTCGCCATCGTTCAGATTGATTGCCGCAGCAACCAGCGTGATGAACACCATGACCGTCTGAACTGGTGTCATGGCCATGATGAAAGGCTGGCCGGTGTAGAGCGCAATGCCTTCCATCACCGGCACGGTCAGAATGACGGTGGAGAGGGACGCACCCATGGCGATGTTGACGACCGATTGCATGCGGTTGCGCATCGCAGATCGCATCGCGGTCATGATCTCGGGTGCGGCCGAAATGGTGGCGACGACAACGGCCATCAGGGCCACAGGCGCGCCGCTGCCCTCCAGCCCGAAGCTCAGAAATGCGGACATGAACTCGGCTAGAACGCCGATCAGCACCACGCCGACAAGGATCACGCCGATGGAATAGGATGCGGGGCGGCCTTCTTCTTCATCGACACTCTTTTCTGCTCCAGTCACTTTGCGTTCNGCGCGGGNATAACTGTAGCTGAAAAAGTAGCTGTGCGGCCCAACCTGCATTTNGAGGAACAGAGCATACAGCGCAATCATCGCGCCGATGGTGAACATGGAGTAATAGTGCCACTTCGCCTCGGGAATGAATTCCGGCACGATCATCGAGATGCCCATGGCGGTCAGGATCATCACCACGTAGGTGCGAGCGGAATCGTCATTATAGGGCTGTTCACCGTGACGAAGCCCGCCAAGCAGCGCGGCAATGCCGAGAATGCCGTTGATATCGATCATGACGGCCGAATAGATCGTATCGCGCACAAGTGTCGGCGAGGTCGACTCGCTCATGATGATGGCAAGGATCAGCACCTCCACGGCCACTGCAGAGAGCGTCAGGATCATCGTGCCATAGGGGTCGCCAACCTTGTGGGCCAGAATCTCGGCATGATGCGCCACCCGCATTGACACGAGAATGATCACGCCGATCAATGCTGCGGCAACAACGAAAGACATCGTCTTGCCCTGGGCCATCAGCGCGTGCTCGGCCATATAGGCTGCAACGGCGATGGGCACGGCAGCCAGCAACATGCGCTCCTGTTTCAGCGTGGAAACAACTGACATTTTCGCCCTTCCGTATCATGCGATGCTTGTTTGTAGCGTTAGACCAAGATGCGGAGTTTGCACATTGATCGTTTTGGGGAGATAGTGGTTTCAAGGACATGGCGACACAGCCGCATTACCGTCCTTCAAATGCACGTTTGCGGCAAAGGTTGCCATGTTTCTTCCATGTATCAGGAGGAAGTGTGCATGACCAAAGTGGTGTATGAGATTGTGGAGCATGATGGCGGCTGGGCCTACCGGATGGACGGTGCCTATTCGGAGACATTCCCCACGCATTCCGATGCTCTGCAAGCCGCCCGCATCGCCGCCGCCGAACAGCAGGTCGGCGACGAAGACACGGAAATCAACTATCAGGATAAATCCGGTCGCTGGCACGAAGAGTACAGCCAGGGCGGTGACAGGCCGGAGGCGGAGGTGGTGGATATTGCTGCCGCCCAAAAATAATGGCAAAANGACGCGCCCTCGTTGAAGAGCGCGCCTTTCGATTTCATATTCAGCCCAAGGCGGGATAGTCAGTATATCCCTCTGCGCCGCCGCCGTAAAAGGTCTGCTGGTTTGGCTCGTTGAGAGCCGCGTTTTCCTTCAGACGGTGCACAAGATCAGGGTTGGAAATGAAGGCCTTGCCGAAGGCGACTGCATCGACCTTGCCACTTTCAGTTGCCGCAATCGCGCTGTCGCGGTCATAACCATTGTTGGCGATCCAGAGACCCTTGCCTCCTGCATTGGTGTAGGCGGCTTTCAGTGCGTCATAGTCAAACGGCTTGTCACCCTGTTTGAAATCACGCGGGCCGCCTGTCGCGCCTTCGATCACGTGGACGAAGGCAAGGCCACGGCCGCCGAGTTCGCTGGCGACGTAGTCGAACAAAGGCTGTGGATCTGCTTCGAAAATGTCGTTGGCGGGCGTAACGGGAGACAGGCGGATGCCGGTGCGACCAGCGCCGATTTCCTTTGTTACGGTGTCGACGACTTCCAGCAGGAAGCGTGCGCGGTTTTCAATGGAGCCGCCATAGGCATCCGTGCGCTGGTTGGTGCCGGACTTCAGGAACTGGTCGATCAGGTATCCGTTAGCGGCGTGAATTTCGACGCCGTCAAACCCGGCATCTATGGCTGCACGGGCACCGGTGCGGTAATCTTCCAGAATGACGGGGATTTCCTGCAGCGAGATTTCCCGTGGCTCGGATGTTTCTGCGAAGCTGCCTGTGCCGTCATCATTGATGATGTAGGTCTTGGAGTTTGCCTTGATAGGCGACGGAGCAACCGGCTGTCCGCCATGCGGTTGGAGCGAGGTGTGCGAGATGCGACCGACATGCCAGATCTGTGCGACGATCTTGCCGCCAGCCTTGTGGACGCTATCGGTAACGGCTTTCCAGCCATCGATGGCTTCCTGCTTGTACAGGCCGGGAACGTCGGCATAACCCTGGCCCTGTTGTGAAACGGGCGTGCCTTCCGTGACGATGAGGCCGGCACTGGCGCGCTGCTCATAATAGGCTGCGTTCAGATTGTTGGGAATTGCGCCCGGCGAACGGTTGCGGGTCAGAGGTGCCATAACGATACGGTTCGCCAGTGCGATATCGCCTGCCTGGGCCGGTTCGAAAAGTTTTGTCATGGGAATTGGCTTTCTCTTCTGGTTGATAGAGAGCGCTTGAAGTGCGCCTGTTTTAGATCGGAGCATCGTGTTTTCCGAAAACCGCTTCACACTTTTCGGGTCGATGCTCTAAAGCTTCTGGTTCAGATAGGCGAGAAACGTCGCGATGTTGTCCTCGTCGCGCTCGTAGAAGTTCCATTGTCCAACCTTGCGCGACCGCACCAATCCTGCAGCCTGCAAAGCCGCGAGGTGGGAAGAGACTGTCGATTGCGACAGGCCACTGATTTCAAATTGGTGCGCGCATACACCCATGGTAAATGGATGCGCCTGATTGAAATGCTGGTCCGGCTCTTTGAGCCATTCGAGGAATTTCAATCGCACCGGATGAGCAATGGCCTTCAGGGCGTCTTCATGGTTCATGTTGTTTCCGTATATCTGTCCATAACGATATTTATATCGATAAANCTCGATATCAAGGGCTGCTGCAAATTTGATTTTGGCCCGGNNNNAAAAAAAGGCCGCTGGATTTCTCCGCGGCCTGACAGTTTNGAAGGTCATGACCTCCAGAGGGGAACAGCTGACCGGTGCGGGAGCACCCGCGTCAGCTTCATTGAATATGGAAATCTGCGCCAATCTTAGCAAGGGCGTTTTGTTTAATAAACGTAAGGACCCGAGAAAAATATTGCGGGTAAAAAANGAGGGCCACCGGATTGCTCCAGGGCCCTTATAAGTGTGAAGGTTAAAAAANCCTCCAGAGGGGAACAGCTGACGCGGCGGAACTGGGAGGAAAAGCCGCCGTGTGCATCAGCTATGTGCGATATGTTGCTTTTTNGGGCAGTAAACAACTCTTTTTNGTGCAGGTCAGCCGTGCGCTGGGCGCATCACTGAGAATTACAGTTATATTTATTTCGCAAATCTGCCCGCAGACCATCGTAAACAGTGATTTCAACCTGTTTGTTAAGTGTCTGTTTTTNAAATATTTTTACAGTTCTTCACACCTATTAGCGTGTCAGAAATTCCAGTTGCGAGCTTTGGCAACTACGAAATCGCGGAAGACTTTCAGCTTAGCTGCATTCTTCAATTCGTCCGGATAGCAAAAATAGGTATCGAATGAAGGAATATCTGCGGGCAGGGACAGTTGTATCAGGCCCGGATCACGGCCAACAATGTAGTCAGGCAGGCAGGCTATGCCGATTCCCAGCAGGCAGGCCCGCTTGATGGAGGTCTGGCTGTTGATCTGCAAATGCGCGATGCGGGTGTTATCGGACGAGCGTCCGGCATTTNCCAGCCAGTTCACGTCGAGAAGGTAATTCGGGGCCGGCTCTCCAAACGAGATGACCTTGTGGTTATCCAGATCCTCGATCGACTGTGGCTCGCCGTAGCGATTGATATAGGACGGGGCCGCATAGACGTGCATATGCACGGTGAACAGCTTGCGCTGGATGAGATCAGATTGTTGCGGCTGGCGCAGACGGATGGCGCAATCCGCATGCCGCATGTTCACGTCGATTTCTTCATTGTCGAGAATAAGCTGGATCGACATATCAGGGTAAAGCTGGAGGAACTCCTGCACCTTGTCCGTCAGCCACCCTTGGCCGAGGCCGACCGTGGTGGTGACGCGCAGCTTGCCGCTTGGCTTTTCCGTCGTTTCCGTCAGTTGCATCTTGACGGTTTCGAGCTTCAACAGAACGTCATGCGCGGTTCTATATAGCAATTCACCCTGTTCCGTCAGAATAAGGCCGCGCGCGTGGCGGTGAAACAGCTTCACACCGACATCCTGTTCCAGTGCGCTGACCTGACGGCTGATGGCCGACTGGGACAAATGCAGCTTGTCTGCCGCGTGGGTGAAGGAGCCAGCTTCGGCAGCCGCATGGAATATGCGCAGTTTGTCCCAGTCCAATGGCATAGGCATGCGGTGTTTAGCCCTTCTTATTCAGCGGCAATGGCAAGCGGGGCTTGCGCTGCGAGAAAACGTTCCACCTCAAGCGCGGCCATGCAGCCCATGCCAGCAGCGGTGATGGCCTGCCGGTATGTATCATCTGTCACGTCGCCTGCCGCAAATATTCCCTCGACATCGGTCGCCGTCGAATCGGGTGCAGTCCACATATAGCCGTTCGGCTTCAACTTTACCTTGTCTTTAAACAGCTCCACCGCTGGCGCATGACCAATGGCCACAAATACACCGTGGATCGGCATATCTGTAATTTCACCGGTATTCGTATTGCGGATTTTTGCGCCGGTTACCGACGGCGGCATGGGGTGTTTGGCAGGCGTACCGGTAATCTCGGCAATTTCGCTGTTCCAGACAATATTCACATTTTCCTTCGCGAAAATGCGTTCCTGAAGGATTTTCTCGGACCGGAAGCTGTCGCGACGATGCACGACCGTGACCGACTTGGCGATGTTGGACAGGTAGAGCGCTTCTTCCACGGCCGAGTTGCCGCCACCAACGACGATCACGTCCCTGTTGCGATAGAAGAAACCATCGCAGGTGGCGCAGGCGGAAACGCCGAAACCCTGAAACTGCTGCTCGCTCTCGATGCCCAGCCACTTCGCTTTCGCGCCCGTGCATATGATCAGCGTGTCTGCGGTCCAGACCGCGCCGGAGTCGGTCTTTACCGTAAAGGGACGACGCGTTGTTTCGACGTCCGTCACCAGATCGTTGACGATCTCAGCGCCGACATGCGTTGCCTGCTTCAGCATCTGGTCCATCAGAAACGGCCCCTGGATTGGATCGGCGTAACCAGGATAGTTTTCCACATCGGTGGTGATCATCAACTGGCCGCCCTGTTCCATGCCGGCAATGAGAACTGGTTCAAGCATGGCGCGCGCNGCATAAATCGCGGCGGTGTAGCCAGCGGGGCCGGAGCCGATGATCAGGACCTTGGTATGGCGGGCAGACATGGAACGTTCCTTTCAAACGGGGCTGCCAGACATCCGAGCCCAACATACTGGCTCCATCACGATGCGCCCCTTCACTGGCCGGTATTTAAGAGTGTCCAGAGACGATATTCAAGGGCAGCCTTGCATTACCAACAGGGCATAGGGCCGTGTACACGTAATTTNGTGTCGCCGTGCGGCAGGATTATTGCGAATCCCGTCGTGAAGAGTAGAAGGAAGCATCAAACTGAACAAGGAAGAGCAGAGTGGCCAGCGTTGACCTCGATGCGATCGATCTGAAAATACTGCGTGAACTGCAGCGCGACGGGCGAATGACCAATGTCGATCTTGCAGACCGCGTCGGCATCTCTGCGCCACCCTGCCTGCGCCGCGTTCGCAAGCTGGAGGAAGCTGGCATCATCGAAGGTTACCACGCCATGTTGAATGCGCCAAAGCTGGGTTTCGACCTCGTGGCATTCTGCATGGTGGGGCTGAAGCGTCAGTCCGAAACCAACCTGAAAGCCTTCGCCGCCGCCACAGACCGCTGGCCCTTGGTGCGTCAGGCATGGATGGTCTCCGGCGACAGCGACTTCCTGCTTCACTGCGTGGCCGAAAACCTGACCCAGTTCCAGGACTTCGTCATCGAAGTGCTGACTGCCGATGAGCACGTGGATACCGTGCGCACGATGCTGACGATCAGGCAGGTAAAGCGGGCAGGGCTGGTTGGGATTTAGCGACTGGGCGATAGACGTTACGTGTTCTAGTCATTGATTTTCGTTTGCCGGGAAAAAATATGAACCTCGACATCACCATAGTAGCAGGCCGCCGCCCTGAACTTTTGCAGCGGACGCTTGAAAGCTTTTCTCGGAACGCATTCCAATTTCACAACGTCGTCAACGTCTACGCTAATATCGATCCGATTTTTGGCACGGATGAGGATGAAGCGCGCTGCATTGCCCTGCTGCACCAGTATTTCGCGTCACCCGTCATCTTCACACCGGAAGCCGCAGGGTTCGGTGCCGCCGTAAAGCGTTTGTGGCAGGCGACAACTGCCGACTACGTCTTTCATCTGGAGGATGACTGGATTGCTCTCGACACTCTGGACGAGCGGGTGCACGCCAACTTCAGCGAGACCGTGAAGCAAGTGTCTTTCCATAGCGCCAGCCAGAACTGGGACATCAGGAAACGAGGACATCTGCACCGCGGAAAGCGCTACTGGAAGTTTGCCGGAATAAGAGTGCCACGAAGCTCCTATACCAAATTCACCACGTCGCCTTCCGTCATCAATGGCACGGTCGCACGCCGCAGCGCAGAATTGATGAACCCGGCCTTTGACCCCGAAAAGCAGTTCTATTCAGCTGTGAACGAGGCGTTGGAAACCTACATCGCCAGCTTCGACAACTACATCTTTTCTCCCGCCGGTATTCCTGTGGTAGAAGATACCGGTCGCGATTGGCGCGACCAGCGCGGTATTCAGAAAAAGATTACCAATGCTGCGAGTTCTTGGGTGAGCGAGTAGCGGAATAGTTTATGTGCAATCGGAATCGTCGCAACTTTGACAGAAGTATATAATGGGACAGCTTGATATAGTCGTTGTAAATCTGGCGCGCTCGCTCGAGCGCAGAACAGCTATGATGGCGCTTTTGGACCCGCTTGGGTTGTCCTATAGTTTCTTCGAAGCGGTGGATGGAAAAGCAGGCAAGCATCCCCTGTTTGATCGATTTGATCCGCGTATGGCAGAGATCCGTCGTGGGTTTACGCTGACCCCCGGTGAACTGGGATGTTACGCGAGCCATTACCTGCTTTGGGAACGTTGTGTCACTGAAAACCGATCGCTTCTGATTTTTGAAGACGATATAGAATTGAACGACACCTTCCTCAGTGCCTATCACGCAGCCGTAGAGAATATCGGGAAATATGGGCTCCTGCGGTTCTCCGGACACAAGGTGCGTCCTTGGACCCGGATCGAGGCTGTCGCAGATGGTCTCGACATTATTCGCCTGAAGATTGGCCCACATGGGACGTCGTGTTATGCGATCTCCCCGGATGCTGCGAGAAAGCTGATAGATTCCGCTCGAGTCTGGTTCGAACCTGTGGACTGCCATCTGGATCGGTTTTGGACGCACCACGTCAATTGCTACGGGTTTTCGCCATGGCCAGTCACCCATGCGGCGGAAGCGCCGGATCAATCGGAAATATGGCAGGGCGCTCAGCGGGATAAAAANTCCAGACGTTTNCGAAANCTGCGCGCCTTGTATCGTGCAGGAGACGATATCGGTCGATTTATCTCCAATGTACGATATCTGGGACGATGGAACGGCTGAGCAGATGCGTGTGATAACAAACCAAAAGAGTGACCTGTGATCATTACCCGTATTGTTGGCGGCCTTGGCAATCAGATGTTTCAATACGCGGCCGGTCGCGCTCTGTCGCTTGCCAGCGGACAGCCGTTGAAGCTCGATCTGACGGAAATGGATCGATATAAGCTTCGCGCGCTGCAACTTGACCAATTCAACATCAAGGGTGATATCGCACGTTTAGATGAAGTCCCCGCCAGACAACGCAACAGCATTTTCGGTCGGATCGTGACATCCGTGAAAAACCGAGGGCGCGTTCCGCAACTGGTGGAAAAATCGGCGCAGTTTGATCCAGCGATCTTGAGAACCAGCGGCCCCGCGCATCTCTCTGGATACTGGCAGACGGAAAAATACTTTGCAGATTATGCGGATATTATCCGCGAGGATTTTTCCTTGAAGCAACCTTTCAGCGTCGAGCGCCAAAGGACACTGACAATGATTGAAGAGGCGCAGTCTCCGATATCCGTCCACGTCAGACGCGGCGATTACGTCACAAACCCGACGGCCAACTCTATTCACGGCACCTGCGAACCAGAATGGTATGCAAAAGCGATGCAGAATATGGCATCAACAATAAAGGACGCTACCTTCTTTGTTTTTTCCGACGACCCGCAATGGGCACGGGAAAATTTGACGACGATCGGTGCAATGATATTTGTCGAGCCTCAATCAGATGGTCGAGACGGAGAAGACATGCACCTCATGGCAGCATGCCACTCCCATATCATTGCCAACAGCACATTCAGTTGGTGGGGGGCGTGGCTTAATTCGAATGCGGACAAGCGTGTTATTGCGCCAGCGATGTGGTTTCGGTCAGAGGCGCATAGTAATCCGGATTTGGTGCCAGCGGGCTGGGAAAGATTGACGACGTAACATCTTGCCCGTTTGCTGATGTTGCTGAGTTTGATTATTTTTTGAAGGGATGACGCTATAACAGTCTACGTCTTTGGCGATAGTCACTCCGCATATTGTTTCGAGTGTCTAGCGGAAGCTAAAATACACTGGCTCGGGCCGATCACCATGCATCGACTGGCACGTGATGGAATAGCATTTGTTGGTCAGCTGGTGTCGCGTTTCGAAGATGGAGACGTTGCTTTATTCATGGTTGGCGAAATTGATATCAGATGCCACCTGATTCCGATATCGGAAACTTCAAAAAGACCGATCGAAGATGTTGCAGAAGAATTAGCTGCAAGGTTCATATCCAAGCTAATCTTACTTCAAAGAGACCAACCCCAAATCAAAGTTGTTATCGCACAGCCGCCATTTCCGACTGACCGGAGACCGAATGTCGAGCTTCCCTTTAGAGGAAGTATTGCTGAGCGCGTCCATTTGCACAGCCTGCTGAGTGATGGCTTGGATCGGTTGTGTCGGACATCAGGGCTGCATTTTTNACGCATGCCATTAAAATATAAAANTAAAAATGGGGTGTTGAGAAGGAAGTATTCCGACGATGGTGTTCACATCATGCCTTGCGAGGCCAAAGCGGTTATAGAAGCCCTTGGGAAGTTAACCTCAAAAAANTTATACTTCAAAGGAAAGCTGCTTACTGTCATAAAACGACGCTGGAACTATACGTGGGNCGGGACGCTACGCCGCCAGGGACTACCGGAAACCACACCGGTTGATTTACCGAAATAGCACAAAATGAGGAATTCTGTGCTAGGCCGGGGCTTGTGAATTGGTCTTTCTAAAAGTGTATATTCCGCATCCATACCTTACTTTCGTGGCATCGCCGTCCACAGGTTCTCTTAATTTCAGATTACCCAAATCATCTACGTAATCAAAACGTTCTAGTGTCATGTTTAACTTTATACTGTCGTGATTAAGCACGCTCGTAGCGTGAAATACGCGATGGGCGTTGAAATGAACCTGATCGGTTCTACCAATTGGAAAACTGATATAGAGGATTCCATTATTTTTNAGCATTCTAACCAGATTGGAAATACCTCTTTCATGCCCCGTCACATCAATTGGATCACCATAGCGCCCTAAGCCGAAATGTTCGATTGCATGCAGGCAAGAGAGCGAATCCGTGATTTCCTCACCTGCATCGCGCATTAAATCTGCCTGCCGAAACACAATGTTTTTATGTGAAGTCGGTTGTAGTGGCCTTACGTCCAAGACTTCAATTTCTCTGAACGACGCGACATGCGCAACAAAACCATCGATTCTGGAGCCAACGTCGATATGGCGCACTGGACTGGCTGCATGAACGTAACTGGCAACCAGAAGATCTTGATGGAAATAGTGTCCTTTAACGACGCCCGCACTGTCAGAGAAATCTTCGAGCACCATGCGAAGTTTATCGATTTTGCCCCCTTGTTCGAGCCATTTTTTCTTGTCAGCCAGGTAGCGCCTCATAAAACGATAATTATACAGCTTGTTGGTATCTATACCGCACACTCTGGCCATTTTCTTGAGTTCTCGAAGGAGGCCCATTTTCTACCTTTTCTGCGCAACGCTGTATGTTGTTTTNGGCGTTATTTAACGAGGAATTGGACGTTTTTTAAAAGCAATTTTGAAAGAAGGTTTAAATTTTTTATCGACTTCCTCTTCAGGCGATACTTCCAACGCGAGAAGTACTTTTCTGCTTCCAGATCGTTCATGCTTCGATCCATTTTNACAATATCCGTCGCTAGGTCAGAGAGGATCGAGAACAAATTATATTCATTCAAANCACGTCTACGGGATTCTTCGAGGTGGGGGCGTGCAGCCTCCGCTCGATCCGATTCAATCAGATCGCGAATAATGACGATTGCATTCTCGGGATTGGCAATATCGATTGGTGCCAACGATTCTTTNGAAAANTAATCCGTGATATTGGGGCATCCATAATAGATAGGGTAGGTCAAAGAAAGATACGGATCGGCGAGTTTTTCTGTCCAGTAGTCTGGATAGCAGCTATTCTCTATTGCAATATGATATCGATAATCATTCAGAACTTCAGATTTATCTCCAAAACCGTTTATGTTCCGACCAAATACATCAATTTCGGTCCCGAAGTATGATTTGAGCTTCTGAACAAATTCCAGTCTGGCTCTATGCCCTTCTGTTCGAGCTTTGTTAGAGGACACGACTGATATCGATTTCGTTTTCGGAGAGCTTAGTGTCTCAAAATTTCTGTAGTTCACCGGAGTCGATAAAAGATGCCCGTTATTATCCCAAGCCCCGATATGCCAAGGAGATCCTATTTGTCCAAATAAAACGTTCCGATGTCTGGTGGTGGTATCCGTGGTGAGAATGAAGTCAAATTGATTGAGAAANTCTGGATGATACGTCTTTATGCTCGCTGGTTCTGACGCAATAAAGACGCTTCGGTTGGCACGTATTTTCCCAACCATATCGAGCGGTATAGCGTCGTAAACAANCAGGACATCACAATCATGAAAATCGCCTGAGAAGATGAATTCTACGCCGTTCCAAACTGTGATGTTATCAGGAAACTGTCGCTCCCAGTGCCACTCCGAAGAGGACGAAATAAATCCCGCTTTGATAAGCATGAGGCACCTTCGATATAAACGACGCGTGACTTTTACGCGAGATTTGTTTGTTAGTTCGTGAGATGGTCGACTCTAGATATTCTGTAAGTCGCATTAACGCCTTCGGATAAGCCGATCTTCGGCTCCCACCCCATCGTCCTCAACTTTTCCGCACTCATCAGCTTCCTAGGCGTTCCATCAGGCTTGCTGAGATCATGCTTGATTTCGCCCTCGAAGCCGACAATTTCACAAATGAGTTTTGTGAGGTCAAGGATGGAGATGTCTTCGCCGCTGCCGACGTTCACGTGGCTTTCGTCGGAGTAGTTCTTCATCAGGAAGACCAGCGCATCGGCGCAGTCGTCGGCGTGGAGGAATTCGCGGCGGGGGGTGCCGGTGCCCCAGATGGTCATGTCCTTGTCGCCGCGCGTCTTTGCCTCATGCGCCTTGCGGATGAGCGCGGGAAGGACGTGGCTGGAGGTCAGGTCGAAATTGTCGCCGGGGCCGTAGAGGTTTGTGGGCATGGCGGAGATGAAGTCGCATCCGTATTGTTTGCGATACGCCTGTGTCAGCTTGATGCCAGCGATCTTGGCGATGGCATACCATTCATTCGTCGGTTCCAGCGCGCCGGTGAGCAGGGCGTCTTCGGTGATCGGCTGGTCTGCGAATTTCGGGTAGATGCAGGAAGAACCAAGGAAAAGGAGTTTTTCCACTTCGGCGCGGTAGGAGGCCTCGATGATGTTGGCTTCGATCATCAGGTTCTCATAGAGAAATTCTGCCGGGCGGGTGTCATTGGCCAGAATGCCGCCGACTTTTGCCGCGGCCAGAAAAACGGCTTGCGGTTTGTTGTTTGTCATCCACGCCGAAACCTGCGCCTGGTTGCGCAAATCCACCTCATCGCGACCGACCGTCAGAATGTCGCAACCCTCTTGCTGCAAGCGCCGCACGATGGCTGAGCCGACCATGCCGCGATGGCCCGCGACCCAGACCCGCTTGCCCTGGAGATCGTATAGGCTCATGCTCAAGCGCCCTTCGTCACGATGTCCGATTGCATGATACGCAGGTCTTCCACCACCATTTCCCTTGCCAGTTCCCGCACGCTCGTCTCATGCTTCCAGCCGAGTTTCTCGTGTGCCTTGGTCGGGTCGCCTATCAGCAATTCCACTTCAGTCGGGCGGAAGTAGCGCGGGTCGACTTCGACCAGAACCTTGCCGGTGGCGGTATCGATGCCCTTTNCGCTGACGCCTTCGCCCTGCCATTTCAGGTTGATGCCAACATCTTCGAAGGTCCATTCCACGAACTGGCGCACGGGTGTCGTTTCACCTGTTGCCAGCACGTAGTCATCCGGTTTGTCCTGCTGCATCATCAGCCACATGCCACGCACATATTCCTTGGCGTGGCCCCAGTCGCGTTTCGCATCGAGATTGCCGAGATAGAGTTTTTCCTGACGGCCGAGCTTGATGGCTGCTGCTGCGCGCGTGATCTTGCGCGTGACGAAGGTCTCGCCGCGCATGGGGCTCTCGTGGTTGAACAGGATGCCGTTCGAGGCATGCAGGCCGTAAGCTTCGCGGTAATTGACCACGATCCAGTAAGCATAGAGCTTTGCCGCTGCATAGGGGCTGCGCGGGTAGAAAGGCGTGGTCTCGCGTTGCGGAACTTCCTGAACCAGACCGTAAAGTTCTGATGTCGATGCCTGGTAGAAGCGGGTCTTCTTTNCAAGCTTGAGAATGCGGATCGCTTCCAGCAATCGCAGGGTGCCGATGCCATCTGCATTGGCCGTGTATTCCGGTGTCTCGAAGGAAACCTGCACATGGCTTTGCGCGGCAAGGTTATAAATCTCGTCAGGCTGGGTTTCCTGCACGATGCGGATCAGGTTGGTTGCATCCGTCATGTCGCCGTAGTGGAGGAAGAAGCGGGGGTTCTCCTCGTGCGGATCCTGGTAAATGTTTTCGATGCGTCCGGTGTTAAAAGATGAGGAGCGGCGCTTGATGCCGTGGACGATGTAACCCTTATCCAGCAACAACTGCGCCAGATAGGCACCGTCTTGGCCTGTGACGCCAGTGATGAGGGCGACCTTCGCTTCGTCAGACATTCAATTCGCCTTCTTTTATCGCACTATGTGGCCTCAAGCACTTTGCGCTCGATTGGCCCTGGATGCTGCTCTTTNAAGCGCACGTTATTTGCTTGTGCGATATCTCAAGTCGAGTGCAAANTAAACATCAGATTTTAAAAGGTGTTTGCACCCGAGGGCAGTGGCGGCGAATCTCTGCCCCGTTTNGGCTCATTTCGATTGTCGTGATTTGGCGAATCTCTGTTGGTGCCTGCTGGCAATAAACTTGTCCATGAGAAGCCGGTATTGCTTGGCGAGGCCATAATACCACCGCCTCTTGTGCGTGTTGCGCCGCTGTCCAGCACCTGCAACAATCTGGCTTGCTGCGTCCGTGGTGGTGACGGGTGCCGGCCAGAAT
This sequence comes from Agrobacterium bohemicum, assembly GCF_002896715.1. Taxonomy (GTDB): domain Bacteria; phylum Pseudomonadota; class Alphaproteobacteria; order Rhizobiales; family Rhizobiaceae; genus Agrobacterium; species Agrobacterium bohemicum. The sequence goes on along the minus strand of NZ_PGEL01000028.1, from coordinate 245,603 downwards.
GAGTATCCGTGTCCCGTGCGGGTCAGCCAGTAGCGGAGGTAATTGTCCACAGGCGCAAAAATCTCGCGGTGTTCTTCAACGAAAAGCCGCGCGCCTTCGCGCGACCAGACGATTGCGCTCGTCGTCATCGGGAAGTAATGAGCAGCGACCAGTTGGCACGCGTGACCGTCAACGTTGTAGTTCGCAATGGGTGTGGCGATCTTCAGCTTGTTGTTGCCGATGTTTATCAGGCGCCATCTGGGATCGACCGCTTCCAGCTCCGGCAATGCCTGTTCCAGCAATGCGACCGGATTGCAGAGCGGCAGGGCGTCGTCCTCCAGAACGAGTGCGTAGTTGGCCTCGGATTGAAGAAACTGTTTCGCTACCTTGAGGTGGCTGTAATAACAACCGATTTCGCCACCGACGAGGCTGCGGCCCATATACCGCTCGGCGCGCTCGGCATTGTAGTCGCCGACCGTGGACAGATCGAGTGGACGTCCGTCAACGGCGGATACCCGCTCGAACGAAATGCCGAATGCGGCGAGTTTGTCGCTTATCGATGCAAGGCGGTCGTGGCTGCCGTCCAGATTGATGACGAAAATTCCAAGAGACTGCATGTCGGGCTTCGTATCCTGTCTTGTCAGATATGCGAACGTGATGTCGCCGTCTTCCCAATATCCCGGCTGAGCCTTCCAGAACAAGCGGTTTCATGCGGCCACAATGTGGGGCGCAAGAATTTCGGAATGCCCGCTTTCCCCCTTGCACCGATCCGGTAACCGGAACATAAAGACCGGAATGCCTGCAAATGCTGGTTTGCGGTATATAGAATTGCCAGAGGCGAAGTTCAGGATAAAGACGTATGCGGGTTCATCAGTATATTTTCGGCAAGGACGGCGGCGCGGAAAAGTTCTTCGTGCATCTCGTTGGCGCTTTGGCGCGGCGTGGCGTGGAGCAGACGGCTGTCATGCGTTGGAATCGCCGTTGGCGCGAAGATGTCGAAGTTCACGCGAAGGTCATCCAGAGCAACTTCCGTAACCTGTCGATCGACCGCATCCTGCTTCCAATGAAAGTTCTGTCGATTGCCAAACGGGATAAGGCGGATGCGATCATCTCCTGGTCGACGCGCGGCGCGCGTCTGATGCCGGACTATAAAGGTGGCATCAAACTGTCGCGGCTCGGCGACTACCCAACTCATCTCGGCTATTTCAAGAACACGGATATTCTGGTGTGCAACACGCCGGGTATCGGCGACCATGTGCGTAAACTTGGCTGGACGCGCGGTGTGGAGGTGATCTCCAACTTCACCGACACAACGACAGTCGCGCCAGTGTCGCGGGCTTCCGTCAACACTCCAGAGGGTGTGCCGCTGGTTGTAACGATGGGGCGCTTCGTAAAGCGCAAGCGTTTCCATCTTCTCATCGAGGCCGTTGCGGCTGTGCCCGATGCCTATCTCTGGATTGTCGGTGATGGCGAGGAGCGCGAAGCGCTTGAGGCCGTCACCCGTGAGCACAAGATGGAACAAAGGGTACGCTTCCTCGGCTGGCAAAAGGATACGCGGCCTTACGTCGCTGCAGCCGATATTTTNGTCATGCCGTCCAGTCACGAGCCGCTTGGCAATGTGATCTTCGAGGCATGGGCGCAAANCCGTGCCGTTATCTCGTCGCGTTCTGAGGGGCCATCGTGGTTCATGCGTGACGGTGAAAACGGACTGCTTGTGGATATCGACGATGTTGCCGGATATACCCGCGCCATCAAACAGTTGATTGCTGATCCCGCTCTTTCGGCAAGGCTCGGCGAAAACGGTCGCGCCACGCTGGTCGGGCAGTTCTCTGAAGAGGCCGTGGCCAGCGCTTACATTGATCTGTTCAAGCGGAAGCCGTGAGCGCCGCGTAGACCTTGCCGATATTTTCGGCTTCACCGTTGATGGTGAAGTTTTCCGTGACATGTGAGCGAGCAAGACCGCTTGCATGATCGCGTTTCGTGTCGTCTTCCATCCACACCGCAACAGTGCGAACCATCGCGTCGAGGTCGTTCCGACTGATAACCTCGCCGGTTTGAGGCTCCACAATCAGTTCCGGAAACGCGCCGACATCGGTTGCGACAACCGGCACGCCGGTTGCCATGGCTTCCAGCGGCGTCAGGCCGAAGCCTTCCCAGCGTTGTGGGGCGACGAAAAGATCGAGGGTGCGGTACCAGTCGTTGATGTTGGTATGTTCACCAACGAAGAGGATGCGGTCTCCAAGACCGGCCGCCCGGACTTTTTCCTTCAGGCTGTTTTCAAACTCCACATGCGGACCGGTGGCGCGTCCTGCAATGATGGCAGACCATTCGGGTCGTTGCGGCAACACGGCAATCATGGTGTTGACAAACAGGTCGGTGCCTTTCTGGTGGCGCACCCTGCCGAAGCAACCGGCATGTTTTTGATGAGCATCCAGACCGAGGAGCCGTTTCAACGTGGCCTTATCGGCGGCAGGCGAAAAGCGTTCCGTATCGATGCCATGCATGATGACGGTGCTCGGCACGTCCAGATAGGTCGCAGTCTTGCCGTTGGTGGCGATAACCGCATCCATGCGGGAAATCAGGAACTTCGTCCAGCCGGTGTGCTTGCGTTGCGAAGCGGATGTGAAGGCCAGTTTCAACTTCATGCGCAAGATGTCGCGCATGACGATGCCCGGCAGCATCTCGATGTTGCGCCGCGCATGCCACACGCGCGGCTTTTGATCCGGCCCCGGTTTCCAAAGCTGCCACAGATCGCGAAAGCGAATATGTGGCAGGCTGTCGGGCAAACCCGGCCCGATGGCCGCCACATCTTGCCCCTGCCTGTTTTGCACGGGCAGAAGCTGAATAATGGTGGATGTTACGCCGGAAAGCCTGCGCTTGAAATTCGGCGCAAGCACCCGGACGTTAGCCAAGTCAATGTAAGGCAAAATCGGATTCTCGGGGNAGGGAGCTTTCGATCAGCCCCAGTTGATGGAGAGGATTTCGTATCCGCGTGAGCCGCCGGGTGCATGCACCTCGATGCTGTCGCCTACTTCCTTGCCGATCAGCGCACGCGCGATAGGCGAGGAGATGGAGATACGGCCCTGCTTCACGTCGGCTTCCTGGTCGCCAACGATCTGATAGGTCTTCTGCTCGTTGGAATCCTCATCCACAAGCTTGATCGTGGCACCGAATTTGATTGTCGTGCCAGACATCTTCGAGAGGTCGATGACCTCGGCGCGCGCTGTCAGATCTTCAAGCTCGGCAACGCGGCCTTCATTGTGGCTCTGCGCTTCCTTGGCGGCATGGTATTCGGCATTTTCGGAAAGATCGCCATGGGCGCGCGCTTCTGCAATCGCCTCGATAATCCGTGGACGCTCTTCCTGCTGACGAAAGCGCAGTTCTTCCTGCAACTTGACGAATCCGCCCTGAGTCATTGGTACTTTTTCTACCATTTTTNCTTCCTTCGCATTCAACCCGCGGCACCCGCAGACACAAAAAGAAACAGGTTCCGGAGCAAAACTACGGAACCATGTCAAAATCACAATTTGAGGGACTATATCAGAAGACCGCAACAAATTGCCAGATAATTTGAAACCGTCACTCCACCGTAAAAAACCGTTCGCCATAACTACTCTAATATTGACGAGTTGATCAAGAACATATAGTGAACATTGTATGAAAAAGTCAATAAAAGAGCGGTTGGCGGTCCTTTCCGATGCGGCGAAATATGACGCCTCGTGCGCCTCCAGCGGCACGACGAAGCGTAATTCGTCTGCGTCGGGAGGTTTGGGGTCGACGGAAGGATCGGGCATTTGTCACGCCTATGCGCCGGATGGGCGTTGCATTTCACTTCTCAAGATACTGCTGACCAACTTCTGCATTTACGACTGCGCCTACTGTATCAACCGTTCCTCCAGCAATGTAGAGCGGGCGCGTTTCACGGTGGAAGAAGTGGTTTGGCTAACGCTGGAGTTTTACCGGCGCAATTACATCGAAGGGCTGTTCCTGTCATCCGGCATCATTCGCTCGTCCGATCACACCATGGAAGAACTGGTGCGGGTGGCGAGAGAACTGCGGGTAACGCACGGCTTTCGAGGTTACATTCATCTCAAATCTATCCCCGAAGCGTCTGCTCGTCTGGTGGAGGAAGCCGGGCTTTATGCCGACCGTCTATCGATCAACATAGAGTTGCCGACAGATAGCGGTATCGGACAATTTGCGCCGGAAAAGCACCCGATCAATATCCGCAAGTCGATGGCCGATATCCGCCTGAAGATCGAGGAGGCGGGCGAGCCGACCTTGCAGACGAAGCGGGTTCGAAAATTTGCACCGGCTGGTCAAAGTACCCAGATGATCGTCGGGGCCGATGGTGCCAATGACACCACCATCTTGAATACCAGCGCGCGTCTTTACGGTAGCTATGGTTTGCGGCGCGTCTATTATTCGGCGTTTAGTCCCATCCCGGACTCGTCAAAGAACCTGCCTTTGATCAAGCCGCCGTTGATGCGTGAGCATCGACTGTATCAGGCCGATTGGCTATATCGATTCTATGGCTTCGATATCGATGAAATCGCATCCACGCAGAAGGATGGCATGCTGGATCTCGATATCGACCCGAAGCTTGCATGGGCACTGGCCAACCGGCAGCAGTTTCCTGTGGATGTGAACAAGGCGGACCGCGAGACTTTGCTGCGCGTACCGGGTTTTGGCACGAAGACGGTGAAATCGATTCTGTCGTCGCGCCGGTTTCGGCAATTGCGACTGGAAGATATTGCCCGCTTTGGCGTCTCCCTGAAAAAGGTCAAAGCCTTCGTCGTCGCAGGCGGATGGACGCCGGGGAAATTGACGGAGCGGCCTGATTTACGCGACATGTTTGCGCCGCAGCCTGAACAATTGTCGTTGCTGTAATGTATAAGGTCTCACTGGAGGGGCGGGGGNATTTTACCGAATGGCGGGATGCTGCCCGTGCCTTCCTGTCGGCCAATGTCGCTCCTCATGAGATCGAGTGGCAGTTTCAAGGCGAGGAAACGGGTCTCTTCGGGTTTGAAGAGGGAAATCGCTTACCGCAGATCGATGGGGCCGCGAGCGTGAACGTGCCCGCCGCCTTCATGCCGTTTGCGCAAACGATTATCTGTCACAGTGACCCGACACGCTTCGCGCTGCTATACCGCTTGTTGTGGTGTTTGGGGAAGGACAGAGCGCTGCTGGAGTTCAAGTCGGACCCCGATGTGGCGGAAGCGCGAAAGATGGAAAAATCCGTTCGCCGCGACAGTCACAAGATGACGGCCTTCGTGCGTTTCAAGGAAGTACCCTTACCGCCAGATACGATTGGGCGACGGCGTTTCATTGCATGGTTCGAGCCTGACCACTTCATCGTGGAACGCAAGGCAGCGTTTTTCCAGCGACGTTTTACCGATATGGACTGGTTGATCGTCACTCCGAAGGGCTCCGCGCGCTGGGACGGTGAAACGATGCAGACGTCGAGGATGGCGGCGGAAAAGCCTGATCTTTCAGATGAAACAGATGAGCTTTGGCGCACCTATTATGCCAATATTTTCAATCCTGCACGGCTGAAGATTAAGGCGATGACGGCAGAAATGCCAAAGAAATATTGGAAGAATTTACCCGAGGCGGACCTCATTCCAGACCTTATCTTGAACGCCGAGAGACGTGTGCTGGAAATGGGTGCCAAGGCTGCAACCGAGCCGCAATTGTTTCACCATCGGCTTCAAGCGGCGGCAGACAGCAGGCCAGTTCCTGTTCTTCCCGATGCTGATACGCTGGAAGGGTTGAAACATGAGGCGCAAAGCTGCACGCTGTGTCCCTTGCACTGCAAGGCAACGCAGACTGTTTTCGGCGAGGGGCCAGCCAATGCCGACGTCATGGTCGTTGGCGAGCAACCGGGTGACTTTGAGGATTTAGCCGGTCGTCCCTTCGTCGGTCCGGCGGGCAAGGTTTTCGATCAGGTGCTGGGTGATACCGGCATGGATCGCAAGGCACTCTATGTCACCAATGCGGTCAAACATTTCAAATATGAGGCGCGCGGCAAGAAGCGCATTCACCAACGGCCGGATGCCGGCGAGGTCCAGCGTTGCCGCTGNTGGTTGACGCGCGAGATCGATCTGATCCAGCCGAAGCTCATCGTAGCCATGGGGATGACGGCTTTGTTTGCTCTGACGGGCATGAAGGAAAAATTGTCGGATGTGCGCAGCATGCCAATACCGATGGACGGCGGTAAGATGCTGTTTGCGACCGTTCATCCATCGTATCTTTNGCGCATTCCTGACGAGCAGAAGAAGACAGAAGAGGTTCGGCGGTTTCGAGAGGATATGCAGGCGGTTCAACGACTTATGGAAACCAGCGGAGAAACGGAATCCCAAGTTTCATTCGGTAGATGAGCCGGCATCTGGCCGTTAAATTTTGCCCGCATTGGCGGTTTTCACAAAGTCGATGAAGGCCCTGAGCGGCGCTGGAACCAGCCGTCTGCCGGGGTAATAGAGAAACGGACCGGAGAAACTTTGCCACCACGGTTCCAGCACCGGCACCAGCGCGCCGTTGTCGAAATAGGGCCGCAGCCAGTCTTCGAAGAGCATGATGATACCGGAACCCGCGATGGCCGCATCGACGGCGAGATCCGTTGCGCCGCCGATCCTGACGATTAACGGCCCGTCGGCCTCGATCAACAGGACTTCGCCATCGCGCTCAAATTCCCATGGCGGGATGACACCACTGGCAAAACGGCCTCTGATACAGGCATGGTTCAGCAGGTCGCGGGGATGGTCGGGGCGGCCAAATTTCTCGAGATAAGCGGGCGAGGCGGCGGTGGCGAAACGTTGAATGCGTGGGCCTATCGGTACGGCAATCATGTCCTGCTGCAGGCGTTCGTCATAGCGAATGCCTGCATCGCAGCCTGCGGCCAGGATATCGATGAAGCTTTCGTCGGTGACGACCTCAAGGTTGATGTCGGGATAGGCGGCAAGAAACTGCGGCACCAGATCGGGTAAGACCAGCCTCGCTGCGCTGACCGGCACGTTAAGCCGAAGTGTGCCAGCGGGCTTGTCGCGAAAGCCGTTGACGACATCCAGCGCTGCCTCGACTTCGATCAGCGCCGGTGCCAACCGGGCAAGAAGCCCTTGACCGGCTTCTGTCGGTGAGACGCTGCGCGTTGTTCGGTTCAGCAGGCGAACACCGAGCCCTGTTTCCAGACGGCGCACCGCTTCGCTGAGGCCAGAAGCGCTGCTGCCTCGAATCCGTGCCGCCTCACGAAATCCACCTGCGCGTGCCACCGCGACAAAAGCGTTGAGATCATCAAGATCGGTCTTCATTGTTCGTATTCCCGCACGGCCTGTCCGGATTGTATCGTATTCCCTTGGATATCGACAGGGCCTATCTTCTCTCCAACATCAGGAGAACGATCATGACTGATATCGACAAGGCCGGATCATTCAAGCTCGGCGACCACACAGTTAAACGCCTCGGTTACGGTGCCATGCAATTGGCCGGTCCCGGCGTGTTTGGCCCGCCGAAGGACCATGACGGCGCAGTCGCCGTTCTGCGCGCCGCCATTGAAGCCGGTGTGAACCACATCGACACCAGCGATTTCTACGGTCCCCACATCACCAACCAGCTGATCCGCGAGGCTCTGCATCCCTATGCGGACGATCTCGTCATCGTCACGAAAATCGGTGCCAAGCGTGGTGAAGACAAATCCTGGAACTTGGCGTCCTCTCCGGAAGAGTTGACCAATGCCGTCCATGACAATCTGCGCAACCTTGGTCTCGACGTTATGGATGTGGTCAATCTGCGGATCATGTTCGACGTGCATGGACCGGCAGAAGGTTCCATCGAGCCCTTGCTGACGCCGCTTGCCGAGTTGCAACGACAAGGTCTGGTGCGTCACATCGGTCTCAGCAACGTCACAGCGGCACAGGTTGAGGAGGGTCGAAAGATCGCTGATATCGTCTGCGTTCAGAACATGTACAATCTGGCCCATCGCCAGGACGACGCGCTGATCGACGGCTTGGCGAAGGATGGCATTGCCTATGTGCCCTTCTTCCCGCTGGGCGGGTTCAGCCCGCTTCAGTCTTCGACCCTGTCGGATGTCGCGGCACGTCTTGAGGCAACGCCGATGCAGGTCGCCCTTGCCTGGCTGTTGCGCCGCAGCCCCAACCTCCTGCTGATCCCAGGCACGTCATCCGTCGCTCATCTGCACGAGAACCTTAAAGCCGCTGATCTCGTTCTGTCGGATGATGTCATCACCGAACTCGACGGTGTGGCTGCTGCAAACGCGGCGCACTAACGTCATTGCTGAAACGAGACAGGGCGCGTCACTGACGCGCCCTGTCTGTTTTTNGGGATGAGTTACAGGATTATGCGAAGTAGCTCTGCAGAGGCCGCACATCCAGGCTGCCTGCTTTCAGGGCCTTGATGGCGAGTGCTGCGGATTCAGCACCGGCCATCGTCGTGTAATAAGGCACCTTCTGCATCAGCGTTGCGCGGCGCAGCGACTTTGAGTCGGAGATCGCCTTGTTGCTGTCGGTGGTGTTGATGACCAGTTGGACCTGACGGTTGCGGATGGCGTCTTCGATGTGCGGACGGCCTTCCTGTACCTTGTTGATCTTCTCGGCATTGATGCCCTGTTCGGCAAGGAAGCGCTGCGTGCCGCCGGTTGCCAGAACCTTGAAGCCGATTTCGACCAGATGGCGGATGGCTGGCAGAACCCGTTCCTTGTCCTCGTCGCGAACAGAAACGAACACCGCGCCGGAGCGTGGCAGATCAACGCTTGCACCCAGCTGCGCCTTGGCGAATGCCAGTGCGAAGTCGGTATCGAGGCCGATGACTTCACCGGTGGAGCGCATTTCCGGTCCCAGCAGAATATCGACGCCGGGGAAGCGGGCAAACGGGAAGACGGCTTCCTTGACGGCGATGTGCTTCAGATTGCGCGGGTCCGGCTTTTCGCCATAAGCCGCAATCGCTGCATCCAGCTTTTCGCCGGTCATGATGCGAGCGGCAATCTTGGCAATCGGCGCGCCGATGGTCTTGGCAACGAAAGGCACGGTGCGGGATGCGCGCGGGTTGACTTCCAAGACGTAGATCGTGCCGTCCTTGATCGCGTACTGCACGTTCATCAGGCCACCAACGTTCAGCGCCCTGGCAAGCGCCGTGGTCTGGCGTTCCAGCTCGTCCAGCATGTCCTCGGAAAGCGAACGCGATGGCAGCGAGCAGGCGCTGTCACCGGAGTGGATGCCGGCTTCTTCGATGTGTTCCATGATGCCGGAGACGAAGACATTCTCGCCATCGCACAATGCGTCCACATCCACCTCGACAGCGTTCGACAGGTAGCTATCGAACAGCAGCGGGTTTTTGCTCAGAAGGGTGTTGATCTGGCCAGTCTTGTCGTTGGGGTAACGCTGCTTGATATCTTCAGGCACGAGGCCCGGAACCGTATCCAGCAGATAGGTCTGCAACTGTCCCTCGGAATGGATGATCTGCATGGCGCGGCCACCCAGAACATAGGATGGGCGAACCACCAGCGGGAAACCGATTTCCGATGCGACAAGGCGGGCCTGTTCGACGGAATAGGCGATGCCGTTGTTCGGCTGCGCCAGATCGAGCTTCATCAAAAGCTTCTGGAAGCGGTCACGGTCTTCGGCAAGGTCGATCATGTCGGGTGCTGTGCCGAGGATCGGGATACCGTTCTTCTCCAGCGCTTCGGCCAGCTTCAGCGGCGTCTGGCCACCAAACTGCACGATGACGCCAACCAGTTCACCCTTCTCCTGCTCAGCGCGGAGAATTTCGATCACGTCTTCGGCCGTCAGCGGCTCAAAATAGAGGCGGTCGGATGTGTCGTAGTCGGTGGAAACAGTTTCCGGGTTGCAGTTGATCATGATGNCTTCGAAGCCNGCATCCTTCAATGCGAAGGCGGCATGGCAGCAGCAATAATCGAACTCGATGCCCTGGCCGATACGGTTCGGCCCACCGCCGAGAATGACGACCTTCTTGCGGTCCGAAACCTGTGCTTCCGACCGAAGCTGGCCGACGAAGGGTGTCTCGTAGGTGGAGTACATATAGGCGGTTGGCGAGGCGAATTCGGCAGCGCAGGTGTCGATGCGCTTGAAGACGGGGCGCACATTGAGGCTGTTGCGCAGTTCCGCCACTTCCTTCGGGCGCTTCTTGGTCAGGCTGGCAAGGCGGGCGTCGGAGAAGCCCATGGCTTTGAGCGACCGCAGGTTTTCAGCGTCCTGTGGCAAGCCGTGTTCACGTACACGCGCTTCCATGTCCACGATTGCCTTGAACTGGGCGATGAACCACGGGTCAATCTTGCTGTTTTCGTGCACTTCGGCTTCGGACATGCCCATGCGCAGCGCCTGTGCGACCATGCGCAGACGGTCTGGTGTCGGTGTGCCGATGGCGGCGCGGATGGCGTTCTTGGAGCCTTCGCCTTCTTCGTAACCTGGAATTTCTATTTCATCGAGACCGGTAAGGCCGGTTTCCAGACCGCGCAGCGCCTTCTGCAGAGATTCGGCAAAGGTACGGCCGATGGCCATGACTTCACCGACCGACTTCATGGCCGTGGTGAGAATTGGCGATGCGCCGGGGAATTTCTCGAACGCAAAACGCGGAATTTTGGTGACGACGTAGTCGATGGAAGGCTCGAACGACGCAGGTGTCGCACCGCCGGTGATGTCGTTATCGAGCTCGTCCAGCGTGTAACCAACGGCGAGCTTGGCCGCGACCTTGGCAATTGGAAAGCCGGTGGCCTTGGAGGCAAGCGCGGACGAGCGCGAAACGCGAGGGTTCATTTCGATGACGACCAGACGGCCATCCTTCGGATTGACGGCGAACTGCACGTTCGATCCGCCGGTCTCGACGCCGATTTCGCGAAGAACCGCAATCGATGCGTTGCGCATCATCTGGTATTCTTTGTCCGTCAGCGTCAGCGCTGGCGCCACCGTGATCGAGTCGCCGGTATGCACGCCCATGGGGTCGATGTTTTCGATGGAGCAGATGATGATGCAGTTGTCCGCCTTGTCGCGGACGACTTCCATCTCATATTCCTTCCAGCCGAGAACCGATTCTTCGATCAGCACTTCTGTGGTGGGCGATGCATCGAGACCGCCGCCGATGATTTCGAAGAATTCCGAGCGGTTATAGGCAATGCCGCCGCCGGTGCCACCCATGGTGAAGGACGGGCGGATGATGGCGGGCAGGCCGACGACATCGATGGCCTGCGCGGCAATGGCCATGGCGTGGCTGATGTAACGCTGCTTGCGATCAGTCTCGCCGAGATTCCACTGGTTTNCGAGGTTGTCGAGCGCCTTGTCCAGCTCCGCGCCGGAAAGCTTTGACTTCAGCTCTGCGCGCGCTGCTTCATGTGTCTTGCGGTCTGCGTCCTTGATGTCGGTGGCGTTGGCCAGCATCGACTTCGGCGTTTCCAGATTGATCCGCTTCATGGCTTCGCGGAACAAAGCGCGGTCTTCGGCCATATCGATGGCTTCGGGTTTTGCGCCGATCATTTCCACATTGTAACGGTCGAGCACGCCCATGCGCTTCAGCGAAAGCGCGGTGTTCAGCGCCGTCTGGCCCCCNATGGTCGGCAGCAGCGCGTCGGGACGTTCCTTGGCGATGATCTTGGCCACCACTTCCGGCGTGATCGGCTCGACATAGGTCGCATCCGCCAGATTGGGGTCAGTCATGATGGTGGCGGGATTGGAGTTGACGAGGATGACGCGGTAGCCTTCCTCTTTCAGCGCTTTACAGGCCTGTGTGCCGGAGTAGTCGAATTCGCATGCCTGACCGATGACAATCGGACCAGCGCCGATGATAAGGATGGATTTGATATCTTCGCGCTTCGGCATGGCTCTCGTTCCGCTTTTCGTGTTGCGCAAAAANCGGCCAAGGTGAAACTCACCGGCCGCGGGCGCAATTCCAATCTTTTCAGGCTAGAAGCGGCTTATAGGCAAATGTTTTGGTGAACGGAACCCCGAATCTTCGCTTTCCGACAGGAAAGTTGGCTCTCCATATATCTATGTTGCGGGCTGATCCTTTCCGCCGGTAAAAACGTAGAGATATTTGAATGAATTACCTCCGTTTCCAAAATCACAGAGCAGGGCATTTATGATTACCGTTCATTATCTCGAAAACTCCCGTGCGCACCGCATTCTCTGGCTGCTCGAAGAGCTTGGTGTCGAATATGATGTGAAGACCTATGCGCGCGGTCCCGACATGCGTGCGCCGAAGAGCCTCAAAGCCGTCCACCCGCTCGGCAAGTCTCCGGTTATCGAGGATGGTGGCAAGGTCTATGCCGAAAGCGGCGCGATCATCGAATATCTGCTGGATACCTACGCAAACGGCGCGTTCCGGCCAGAGCAGGGCACGGATGCATATAGACGTTATGTCTACTGGCTGCATTATGCCGAAGGTTCGGCGATGCCGCTGCTGGTGATGAAACTGTTGTTTTCCCGCATTCCCCGTCAGGTGCCGTTCTTTCTTCGCCCCGTCGCCAACATGATTTCAAAAGGCGTTGCCAGCCAGTTCGTCGATCCGCAACTGGCGGATCATACTGCTTATTGGGAAAGCGAGCTTGCAAAGGACGGGCTTTTTGCGGGCAGCGAACTGACCGGCGCAGACTTTGCCATGAGCTTTCCGGTGGAGGCGGCGATGAGCCGGGTGGATGGCGTCACCGATCGACCCGCCATCAGGCGCTATCTCGAAACCATCCGCGCGCGCCCTGCCTATCAGCGCGCCCTTAAGAAAGGCGGCGCTTATGTTTACGCCAACAGCTGACTTGCCGGAACGCTTTGAAGGTTCTAGCGTTTAGCAAGGCACTCAAGGGGAGACACATATGCAGTGGAGAGGGCGTCGCCAATCCGACAACATCGAAGATAGACGCGGAATGTCGTCCGGCACGGGCGGTGGCGGCTTTCGCCTTCCGACAGGTGGAGGCCGTGGCGGCGGCATCGGTATTGGCGGTCTTGTCGTCATTTNGCTGATCAGCTGGGCGCTGGGTATCAACCCGTTGACGCTTCTGTCTGGCGGTGACGTCTCCACCGATAGCGGCAGCCAGCAGACCACGGGTACGCGCCCGCAGGGTCAGTCCAGTGACGAGACGACGGCATTCGTTCGCACCGTGCTGGCCGAGACGGAAGACACCTGGACAAAGATTTTCAGCGCTTCCAACGAAACCTATGAAAAGCCGACGCTCGTTCTGTTTGGCGGACAGGTTCGCTCGGCATGCGGAACGGCATCGTCGGCCAGCGGTCCGTTCTATTGCCCTGTCGATCGTAAAGTCTATCTGGACACGGATTTCTTCCGTGAGCTCGACAAGCGTTTCGGCGCATCCGGCGATTTTGCGCAGGCCTATGTCATCGCGCATGAAGTGGGTCACCACGTTCAGAACCTGACGGGCGTCCTGCCAGAATTTAACCGTCAGCGTCAGTCCATGGGCGAGACGGAGGCCAACAAGATGTCGGTCAAGGTCGAGTTGCAGGCGGATTGCTATGCCGGCATCTGGGGTAAATCCACGCAGCAAANGGGCATTCTGGAAGCTGGCGATCTTGAGGAAGCTCTGAACGCCGCCCACCAGATCGGCGACGATACGTTGCAGAAGAAGTCGCAGGGCTATGTCGTGCCGGATAGTTTCAACCACGGCACGTCCGCACAGCGCGCAGAGTGGTTCAAGCGCGGGTTCCAAAGCGGTCGCGTCGAAGATTGCGATACGTTTTCGGCTGATATTTAAGTGAGTGCGGAGGGTAGCAAGATTCGCAAACCTCTCATCCGTCATGGTCGGGCTTGACCCGACCATCCACCACCCGCTGAGCTACATGGATACTCCGCTCAAGGCCGAGGATGACTCGAGGGTGGGTTTGGACTTTTGCCAATTTNACGCCATCAGCGAATGATCAGCGCTGTCACGAACATCCCGAGTGCAAAGATGGTGTGCGCCACGATGTTAAGCGCGCGCACCTTGTTCGGGTTGGGCGTCTTGGACGCGGCCCAGCCGATGCCAAGGCCGGGCTGGAGCAGAAACCAGCCAGCGCCGACCGTCACGATGCCGACGACCCATGGCAGGATGAAAGAGGGTGCGGTAAACCATCCGTCAGGTACGATCAGCGCCAGAACGACCCCATAAACAATGCCGATTGCGTAATGCGATGTCCAGCCAAGCGCTGCCTCATGTCTGTAGGGACTGGCCTTGGCTATGCTGTCGTGAAAGATTTTCCCCTTGGGAAGATGCCAGAACCACCGTCCCACAGGCCCCCAGTTCGGGGCGGGCTGATGGAAAAACCTGTGCAGAATGATCGCCCAGATATCCATGAAAACCGTGCCGCCAATGCCCATTGCTACGCCACGCCAGACGATTTCCCAAACCATGACGTCCTCCCTCCGACTCACAATTGTGTATCGATAAGGTGTAGGCTTTTGGCCGTGTCTACAAGGTCGGTTTGGTGGTGGTTTCGGATGGATGGAGGCGAGACACTCCCTCCCTCCGTCATCCTAGGGCTTGTCACTAGGATCTGCTGCCGTTCCAGCGCATTCGACGGGGAGAGTACGCGTAGGCGTGGTTAGATCCTCGGGTCGAGCCCGAGGAAGACGGGGTGATTGGGGCGCTGCCCTCTTCATAGCTATGCCCTCCATGCTGCCCGTCCAAACAAAAANGGCGTGACCATTATTCCGGTCACGCCTCTGGTCTTCTCACATGGCCGCCAGATCAGGCTGCGCGGCTGTAACCGTTATTGTCACGGGCACTTGCCAGCTGGAACTGCTCGAGCAGGGCGTTGAGGGCCGCGGCTTCCGAGGCCAGGCCATGGCTTGCTGCCGTCTGTTCCTCGACCATGGCGGCGTTCTGCTGCGTGCTTTGGTCGATGGTGTTGATAGCGGTGTTGATTTCCTGCAGACCGGTGGACTGCTCGCGGGATGACAACACGATGGCATTGATGTGCTGGTTGATTTCCTGCACTTCGGCCACGATGGTTTCCAGCGCCTTTCCGGCGTTGCCGACGAGCGAAACGCCTGCTTCCACCTGCGTTGTCGAGGCGCTGATAAGGACCTTGATTTCCTTCGCGGCGTTTGCGGAGCGCTGTGCCAGTTCGCGCACTTCCTGTGCGACCACGGCAAAGCCCTTGCCTGCTTCACCGGCGCGCGCGGCTTCCACACCGGCGTTCAGGGCAAGAAGGTTGGTCTGGAAGGCGATTTCATCGATGACACCGATGATCTTGGAAATACCGGACGATGATTGCTCGATACCTTCCATTGCCTTGACGGCGTCACCGACAACGACGCCGGACTGTTCGGCATTGGTGCGCGTGCGGGCGACCAGACGACCAACTTCTTCGGCACGCTTTGCCGAATCCTTGACCGTGGTAGTGATTTCTTCAAGCGCTGCTGCGGTTTCTTCCACCGATGCGGCCTGCTGTTCGGTACGCTTGGCAAGATCGTCGGCAGACTGGCGGATTTCGCTGGCACCGGCGTCGATGGCGCGTGCATTGTGGCCGACATTGACGAGAGCGCCGTTCAACTTGCTGATGGAGGCGTTGAAATCCTCACGCAGCCGGTCGATGCGCGCCACGAATGGCGTGCTGATGCGGTAGTTCAGGTCGCCGTCGGAGAGGTGGGCGAGACCCTTTGCAAGCGAGTAGACTGCAAACTGGATATCGGCAGTGTCCTTGGCGGAAAGCTGTTCGCGCTCGTTACGCTCGTGTTCCGAAAGACTGCGCGTCTGTTCGGCATCGCCTTCGAGGCGAAGGCGCTCCTGCGCATTGGTGCGGAAAACGGCAACGGCAGCCGCCATGGAGCCGATCTGGTCCTTGCGCTCCTGTCCGGGAATTGTCGCATTCAAATTGCCAGCCGCCAATGCGTCCATGGCCGATGTCATCTGCGTAACAGGCTTGATGACGAGGCTGTTCACAAGGAATGCCAGAAACGCGATCATGCCTGCTACAGCCAGAATAGTGGCAATGACGGCGGCGATACGGAACTGCGAGATGGATGCAAACGCCGTTTTGCTGTCGATGACAAGGCCCACGGACCACTCGACACCGGGAAGACCTGGCACGGGAATGAAGCTGGTGATCTTTNCAGCGCCGCCGATTTCGGTCTGCGAAACGGCCTGGGAAATCTTGGGCGTCGCCACGGGGAAGAGATCAGTCAGCGTCTTGTTGATCATGGCTTCGTCTGGATGAATAAGGATCTTGCCATCCTTGTTGACCAGAAACGCATAGCCCTCGTCACCGGCATCGACGGAGCCGATCATGGAAACCAGTGTCGTCAGCAGGAAGTCGCTTGCGGCGACGCCAACCAGTTTGCCGTCGCGCTTGACGGGTAGGGCGGCGCTGACCACGAGCTTGCCGGTGGTGGCATCCGTATAGGGTTCAGTCAAAACGGTGGAGTTGGCCTTGACGGCCGCCTGGTACCACGGACGCTGGCGTGGGTCATAACCCTCGCGCATCTTGGTCGATGGGAAGTTGTTGAAGACACCGGCTTCATCGCCGAAGTAGGTGGATTTGAACTCGCGTGCCAGCACATCATTGTGCAGGGCAAGCTCCAGCTTTTCCTGGGTCGTTGCCGTTACCATGGATGCACCGACCATTTCGGTCATCATCACACGGCCGTTCAGCCAGTTGGCAATGCTCTGGGCAGACTGTTTACCGGCAGCGTTAATTTTGTCTTCTACGAAATGGTTTGCCGCATTGCGCTGGAGCCCATCGATATAAATCGAAANCCCTGCGAAAGCTGCGACGACGACGCAGGACGCCGCGACGACGATCCGCGTCATCAAATTGGATTTTTNGGACAATTCGGGACCTCAATAAGAGACCGGGATTACCGGATTTTGATGAAAACATGCCTGTGGCTGTCGCGGCGTGCTTCATGCACCCAAATATTTTTGTCTTTTGATGGAACCTTTATCGCGCAAGCGTAAACAAACTTCATAATCCTCCAGAGGAAGATACCGTTTTCGTGATAAGGCGTTGTTCTCATTAAAACATTATATTTCAGTGACGGTATTTTACGCATGTGCCGCATTCTTGCGCATTAGCCGCAAATGACATAACCAGACGTTGCGCCGCTTGCCCGGCTTGCAGGTAAGCGGCTTTTGCTTTTTNGAGGTGATGTCATGTCTTCGTCGGTCCCGGTTGAAAACGCCCNTGTGGTTGCCAACTCCTGGGGCGCGCATTTGCGCGCAACGCTTGCGTTGGGAATTCCGCTGATTGGTGCGCAACTGGCGCAGCTCGGCATTCACACCACTGACATGATCATCGTTGGCCAACTGGGTGCCGAAAAGCTGGCCGCCATGGTACTGGCCGGACAGTTTTATTTCGTGGTTTNCATTTTCGGCTCGGGCTTTTCAGTTGCCGTCGTTCCCATGGTCGCCAATGCCTACGGGCAGGGTGATGCCACGACGGCGCGTCGAGCGTTGCGCATGGGCATGTGGGTGGCAACAGTCTATTGGCTGCTGACCGTGCCGCTTTNCATGAGCGCCGAAAACATCCTTTNGGCGCTTGGCCAAAACCCCTCTGTTTCCGCGCAGACTGGACAGTATCTGGCCATTGCGCAATTCGGCCTGCTGCCGGCGCTTCTGTTTTACGTCATGCGCGGGCTTGTCAGCGCCATCGGGCGCGCGGGCATTATCCTTTACGTCACTATAGCGATGCTGGTGATCAACGGCTTTCTTGCCTATGCGCTGGTTCTCGGTCATTTCGGTTTNCCGGCCTTCGGCATGCTTGGCGCCGCCGCTGCCGCCGTTATCGTCAACGCTTTCAGCCTGCTTTTCATCGTCGTCTATATCCAGACACGCGATGAAACACGTCGTTATGAGCTGTTTGTGCGGTTCTGGAGACCGGATTTTCATGCGCTATGGGAAGTCATTCGCCTCGGTCTTCCCATCAGCGTCACCATTCTGGCCGAAGTCACGCTGTTCTCGGCGGCTTCGATTCTCATGGGGCAGATTGGAACTCTGGAACTGGCAGCACACGGCATTGCGTTGCAGCTGGCATCCATTGCCTTCATGATTCCGCTTGGCCTTGCTCAAGCCGCGACGGTGCGCGTCGGCGTCGCACATGGGCAAAAAGATTACCCCAACCTCGTGCGCGCTGCGATCACCGTTTACGGCGTGGCCTGCGTCATCGCTGCCTGTGGCGGGCTGCTGTTTGCGCTGGCACCCCGATATCTGGCCAGTTGGTTCCTGGACCCCAGCCTGCCGGGCGCATCGGACGTTCTCGCCTATGCCAGCACGCTCGTCATTATTGCCGGTGTGTTTCAGTTGGTGGACGGTATGCAGGCGGTTGCTGCCGGTCTGTTGCGCGGTCTGAAAGATGCGCGTGTGCCGATGATACTGGCGCTGATTTCCTATTGGCCCATCGGTCTTGCACTGGCCTGGGTTGCCGCTTTCCCGCTTGGCTTTGGTGGGCCGGGTGTCTGGTTCGGCTTCGTATTCGGCCTGTCGACTGCCGCCATCCTTCTCACGACCCGCTTCTACCTGATGGTGAAGCGTGAAATGCAAACGNCCCGCTGATAGCGGGCCGCGTAATCTCTACATCTTGTTAAATCGTATCAGCGCTCTGCAAGGGCAGGTTCGCCCTTCTTCTCACGCAGCAAGTTGACGAAGCGGCGGAAAAGATAGTGACTGTCCTGCGGGCCGGGGGATGCCTCCGGGTGATGCTGGACCGAAANGACCGGCTTGCCGGTAATGCGAAGGCCGCAATTGGTGCCATCGAACAGCGACGTATGTGTTTCCTCAACGCCATCAGGCAGTGTCTTCGCATCCACCGCAAAGCCATGGTTCATGGACACGATTTCAACCTTGCCGGTGGTGAAGTCCTTGACCGGATGGTTCGCGCCGTGGTGGCCCTGATGCATCTTTTCCGTTTTTGCACCAACGGCCAGACCGAGCATCTGGTGACCAAGGCAGATGCCGAACAGCGGCAGTTCACTCTTGATCAAATCCTGAATGACCGGCACGGCGTAGACGCCTGTTGCAGCCGGGTCGCCCGGGCCGTTGGACAGGAAAACGCCATCCGGCTTCAGCGCCATGATGTCTTCGGCAGATGTCTGGGCAGGCACGACGGTGACCTTGCAATCCAGACCAGCGAAGAGGCGCAGAATGTTACGCTTCACACCGAAGTCGACGCAGACGACGTGGTACTTGGCATCGGCTTCATCAAGCTTGCCGTAACCTTCGTTCCAGACCCAGGGTGTTTCGCTCCAGACAGATGACTGGCCGGATGTGGCTTCGATGGCGAGGTCCAGTCCTTCCAGACCGCTCCATGCCTTGGCTTCCGCCTTCAACGCTTCGATATCGAAANCGCCGTTCGGGTCGTGGGCGATGACGGCGTTCGGCGCACCGTTTTCACGGATCCAGGCGGTCAGCGCGCGGGTGTCGATACCGCAAAGGCCGATGATGCCGCGCGCCTTCAGCCATGCGTCGAGGTGCTTGGCGGCGCGGTAGTTCGATGGCTCGGTGATGTCGGCCTTGAAGATGACGCCGACTGCGCCGCGCCGTGCGGCGGGCGTCAGGTCTTCGATGTCTTCTTCATTGGTGCCGATGTTGCCGATATGCGGGAAGGTGAAGGTGACGATCTGGCCGAGATAAGACGGGTCGGTCAGGATTTCCTCATAACCGGTCAACGCGGTGTTGAAGCAGACTTCCGCCTGAACCTTGCCGGTTGCGCCGATGCCGGTTCCCTCGATCACGGTGCCATCGGCCAGAACGAGCATGGCGGTGGGTTTGCGGGTGGTCCAGGGTGCTGTCTCGGTCATCTCGTTTCCCGTTTCTGCCACTTGCGCCCGCCTCTTGAAAAGCAGGTGCAAAGCGGTCATCTTTTTTCGCGGATAAGGGCGCGCGAAAGCCTTCGCGTCGTAACCTTCGTTAAAATCCTGTGCAGGTGCCGGAAANTAACGAAACGGGCGCAAAGGGTCAACCGCGGCCCTGTGGATTAGCTGGATTTAAAATCCAGTTGATTCAGATGCTTATGTAAATGATTTGCCGATACCCGGTTGCTCGTTTATGTCACGGCCAAAATTATGACGGAAATGCCGGACCCGGACATGCCGGTCGACAGGGCTTTTCCCAAGGAGAAAGACATGATCCGCGATACCTTCGCCGCCGCTTTGAAAGACGCCATGAAAGCCCGCGAACCACGCCGGCTTTCGACAATCCGCCTTGTCCAAGCCGCCATCAAGGATCGCGACATTGCCAATCGTGGCATCGGCAAAGAGGCGGTTTCCGACGAGGAAATCCTGCAAATCCTGGCCAAGATGATCAAGCAGCGCGAAGAGTCCGCCGGTATTTACGAAAAGGCCGGTCGCGCCGAACTCGCCGAGCACGAGCGCGAGGAAATCGTCATCATCAAGAGCTTCATGCCGGAAGAAATTCCAGAGGAGAAAGTGCGCTCGATCCTCGAAGGTGTGATTGCCGAGACCGAAGCATCCGGCTTGCGCGACATGGGCAAGGTCATGGCTGTCTTGAAAGAGCGCTATCCCGGCCAGATCGATTTCGGCAAGGCATCCGCCCTGATCAAGGAATTGTTGAAGTAGAAGCGGGTCGATAAAANCGTAAAGGCAGGACACATGTGGGTGTCCTGCCTTTTATGTCTGGACGCTGTCTTGAGCAGACGCATCGTCGGGCTCGATCGGGGGAAATCGCCCGTACATTCCAGCATTACGCTACACTCGGCATCATGCCGACACACGCAAACTACGCCGTTTGATGCCTGCTATCAACTTACAAAGGCGTAATGTTTTGCGAGAAACTCTTCGCAACAAGTTTGCCTGGTGTTGGCGTATCGGTGTGATCTGCGTTTGGCATCGGTGCCTGTGAATAACGGGTAACATCTGTTTCTGCCCTTGGTAATCACGGCTTGCTGCGCTTATATGAAAGACTGGCCGAAANCAGGCACTGATCCCAGGTAACCATGCGCTTTTCAAACTCATTTCTCGACGAGATACGTGACCGAGTGAACATCTCTGATGTCATCGGCAGACGTGTGACGTGGGACAGGAAGAAGAGCAACGCGTCCAAGGGTGATTATTGGGCCTGCTGCCCGTTCCATGGCGAAAAGAGCCCCAGCTTCCATTGCGAGGACCGCAAGGGGCGATATCACTGCTTCGGTTGTGGTGTATCCGGCGATCATTTCCGCTTTCTGACTGACCTCGACGGCATGGGTTTNCCCGAAGCCGTGCAGCAGATTGCCGATATGGCTGGCGTTTCCATGCCGCAGCCGGATGTGCAGGCGGAACGGCGCGAGCGTGAGCGGGCCACATTGCAGGACGTCATGGAAATGGCGACGCTGTTCTTTCAGGACCAATTGCAGACCTCGGTCGGTGCGCGGGCGCGGGCTTACCTGCGGGATCGAGGTTTGAGCGGTCGCACCATCGAGACGTTCCGGTTGGGTTTNGCGCCCGACAGCCGTAACGCGCTGAANGAGCATCTGGCATCCAAGGGCATCTCCAAGGAACAGATGGAGGCCTGCGGTCTCGTGGTGCATGAGAATGTGCCCGTTTCCTATGACCGCTTTCGTGATCGCATCATGTTTCCCATTCTGTCATCGCGGGAAAAGGTGATTGCCTTTGGCGGTCGCGCCATGGCTGCGGATGCGATGGCGAAGTATCTCAATTCCAATGAGACCGAGCTTTTCCACAAGGGCAACGTTCTTTACAATTTTGCGCGTGCACGCCGTGCCACGCAGACCTCCGGCGCTGTAATTGCCGTCGAAGGCTATATGGACGTCATCGCGCTTTATCAGGCCGGTGTTGAAAATGCCGTGGCACCTCTCGGCACCGCGCTGACGGAGAACCAGCTCGACCTTCTCTGGAAAATGTCGACGCAGCCGGTTCTCTGCTTCGATGGGGATGGCGCAGGCATACGCGCTGCCAGCCGGGCCGCCGATCTTGCACTTCCGCACATCAAGCCCGGTCGTTCGGTCAGCTTCGCACTTCTGCCCGACGGCAAGGACCCGGATGATCTGGTCCGCCATGAGGGCAGGGCGCCGTTTGACCGGGTCCTTTCCGAAGCCAAGCCGCTGGCTGCGATGATCTGGAGCCGCGAAACGGCGTCTGTCACCTTCGATACGCCGGAAAAGCGCGCCGAACTGGAAAACCGTTTGCGGCAGATCGTATCCGTCATCGGTGATGAAAGCGTGCGCCGCTTTTACCAGCAGGACATGCGCGACCGGCTGAATGCGTTTTTTCAGCCGCAGTTTCAGCGCAGCAACGGACCGAACAGAAACTTCGGGCGAGGCGACGGCAATCAGAACCGCAATGGTCAGAGAATACCGGCACGAGGAAGCACGACGGGTGCAGGCAGCATATCCGACCGTCTCAGCCAATCCGGTCTTGTGAAGGGCTATCTGGCAGCGCCTGCCTTGCGTGAAAGCGTTCTGGCCCTGACCATCGTCAATCATCCGCAGCTTTTGCTGGAAGAGTATGACGAGATTGCCGCTATCGATTACGAGAACCGCGATCTGCAACGGCTGTGGTCGCAGGTACTGACCTACGCCGCAGAAAATGCAGCTGAGCTGTCGCGGGATGGATTGCTGTCCCGGCTTGAAGCGCAAGGGTTCGACGTGCTGCTGAAAGCCATGAACCAGCAGGTGCGAAATGCACGACTGTGGACTGCGACGGAGCAAGCTGCCCCGGAAGATGCGCGGGAGGGTTACACGCAGTCACTTTCTCTGCACAAGCGGACCAAGGCGTTGCGCTGGCAGAAGATCGAGCTTGAACGCGAGGTTGCAGAGGCGACAGAAGTGGGAGACGGCGAGCGCATGGTGCAGTTGATGCGGGCGCTTTCCGAGGTCCAGCTGGAAATTGGACGTATGGAAANTCAGGAGGCGATTATCGATGGTTTNGGGGTTATGTCGGGCAGGGTCAAGGGGGCGGCCTACAGCCACGGTTAGTGCTTTTGCATCGTTAAAGACTTGTCTTTTGCCCAGAGAGACCTAAATAGAGGATAAGTCTGGGAAGGCCCGCAAAACGTTGTCGCAATCGCGGCTTTTTTGGTTTTTAGCCCTCGCTTGGGCCATAAAGGCTTGACGTGACGGGAAATAGCGGGAATCACCATTCCAGGAAAAGTAAGGTGGAATTGACCTTGGCGGATCGAAATTGCAGGAAAAAGCATTTCTGGATGCGCAGTCTTGGTAATCCGCCGGTGGTAGCCGTATTTAATCGGCAGTTAAAGATCACTCCGTTAGGTGTTTAACAGTGATTCGCGGCCAGTGCCGGGTGCCTTTCGAGGCAATCAGGCTTGCGGCGAAGCGGATGTTAGCGTCAGGGAAAGCGACGAGATAGATGGCAACCAAAGTCAAAGAAAACGAAGAAGCAGAAAACGAACGCGATAGCGCTACGGATGGGCCGCTTCTCGATCTTTCAGATGACGCGGTCAAAAAGATGATCAAGGCCGCGAAAAAACGCGGCTACGTCACTATGGATGAGCTGAACGAAGTTCTGCCATCGGATCAGGTCGATCCTGATCGCATCGAAGACATCATGGCGATGCTCAGCGAAATGGGCATCAATGTCGTTGAGGACGAGGACGCTGAAGAGGCGCCCGCTGAAGCCGAAGACAAAGACGCCGAGGATGAAGAATCCGAGGGTGGCGAACTTGCGCCGTCCGCTGGCACTGCTCTCGCCACAGCCAAGAAGAAAGAGCCGACAGACCGTACCGATGACCCGGTGCGCATGTACCTGCGCGAAATGGGCTCGGTCGAGCTTTTGTCGCGTGAAGGCGAAATCGCCATTGCCAAGCGCATCGAGGCTGGCCGCGAGACGATGATCTCCGGCCTGTGCGAAAGCCCGCTGACGTTCCAGGCGCTGATCATCTGGCGCGACGAACTCAACGAAGGCACGACGCTGCTGCGCGAGATCATCGATCTCGAAACCACCTATTCCGGCCCTGAAGCCAAGGCAGCGCCACAGTTCCAGAGCCCGGAAAAGATCGAGGCTGACCGCAAGGCTGCCGAAGAGAAGGAAAAAGTTCGTCGCCTGCGCAATCCGGGCGGTGAAGACGATGTGACCAATGTCGGCGGCGAAGGACTTCCGCATGAAGAGGAAGAAGAGGACGACGACGAGTCCAACCTTTCTCTGGCTGCGATGGAAGCCGAACTGCGCCCGCAGGTCATGGAAACGCTGGATACCATTGCCGACACCTACAAGAAGCTGCGCAAGCTTCAGGACCAGCAGGTCGAGGCGCGTCTGGCTTGCACCGGCACGCTGTCCACCGGCCAGGAACGTCGCTACAAGGAACTGAAAGATCAACTGATCACGGCGGTTAAATCGCTGTCGCTGAACCAGAACCGCGTCGATAGCCTTGTCGAGCAGCTTTACGACATTTCCAAGCGTCTGATGCAGAACGAAGGTCGCCTGTTGCGTCTCGCCGAATCCTACGGCGTGAAGCGTGACGGCTTCCTCGAGCAGTATCACGGTGCGGAGCTTGATCCGAACTGGATGAAGTCGATTGCCAATCTGGCCGCGAAAGGCTGGAAGGAATTCGCACGCGAAGAAAACAACACGATCCGCGATATCCGTCTGGAAATCCAGAACCTTGCTCAGGAAACCGGCATTTCCATTGCTGAATTCCGGCGCATCGTTTCCATGGTCCAGAAGGGCGAGCGCGAAGCGCGTATCGCCAAGAAGGAAATGGTGGAAGCCAACCTGCGTCTGGTGATTTCGATTGCCAAGAAATACACCAACCGTGGTTTGCAGTTCCTCGATCTTATTCAGGAAGGCAACATCGGTCTGATGAAGGCCGTGGACAAGTTCGAGTATCGCCGCGGTTACAAGTTCTCGACCTATGCGACATGGTGGATCCGTCAGGCAATCACCCGTTCGATTGCCGACCAGGCCCGTACCATCCGTATTCCGGTGCACATGATCGAAACGATCAACAAGATCGTTCGCACATCGCGCCAGATGCTGCATGAAATCGGCCGCGAACCGACACCGGAAGAACTGGCTGAAAAGCTGGCCATGCCGCTCGAAAAGGTGCGCAAGGTTCTGAAAATTGCTAAGGAGCCGATCTCGCTCGAAACCCCCGTGGGTGACGAAGAGGATTCGCATCTGGGTGACTTCATCGAGGACAAGAACGCGCTTCTGCCAATCGATGCTGCCATTCAGGCCAACCTGCGCGAAACCACGACACGCGTTCTGGCCTCGCTGACGCCACGCGAAGAGCGCGTTCTGCGTATGCGCTTCGGCATCGGCATGAACACGGACCACACGCTGGAAGAAGTCGGACAGCAGTTCTCGGTCACCCGCGAACGTATTCGTCAGATCGAGGCCAAGGCGTTGCGCAAGCTCAAGCACCCAAGCCGTTCGCGCAAGCTGCGGTCGTTCCTGGATAGCTGAGTATTCGCCAGTGGAAGACATGAAGCCCGGTCAGTTTTCTGGCCGGGTTTTTCTTTTTTCGGATGGCGATTGCACCGGAAACCGCTATTTCTAGCAATCAAAGGACATGATGCCCTGATGGTAACGACTGGCAAGAACAAATGGTGGCAAGGGAGCTGGACAATCCCGCTCTCGATCATGCTGCATGTTCTTGTGGGCACGACCTATCTGCTGTGGCCGGGAGCTACGCTGGCACCCGCAGAGCCCGAACCGGAAAGCGTCAGCGTGGAAATGGTGGAGCCGCCCAAAGAGGAGCCGCCGCCTAAGCCCGAAGAAAAGAAGCCGGAAGAGAAAANGGCAGAAGAGCCACCGAAGCCTGCTGAAGAAAAGCCCAAGGAGCCGCCTGCGCCATCGCAGATGCCGAACGTGGCCGTTCGTCCCGGTCCGACGCAGATGGATGAACGCGATGAACCTGGTAGCCAAGAGGCGGGTGGTCAGGAGCAGAAGACGCCGGATAAACAGGAGGAGGCCCCGCAGCCTGCGACCCCGCCGTCTCCTGATACCGTTGAAAATGACCCAAAGCCGGAGCCGCCGCCGCCAACTCCGACAGCTGAGCAGGGAGAAATACCCGCTTCTGACGCCGCCGTGCCAAATGATATGGCGGCCGTGGCTGTTCCGATACCCAAGCCGGAAGTGACGCCTGCGCCTGCCCGACCGGCAAAAGCACCGCCGGATGGCGAGGGTGATCCCAACCTCAAGCCTGCGAAAAAGATACTCGTCGGTGCAAAACGCCCGGGTCCGATGTTGCGCCAAATCATGGGCAACCTGCCACCCCGGGAGAGGGTGGGCCAATTATGCGTGGCCGAGGCTATGGCCCAGATCAAGGAAGACAGAAANGGGCATTATGACGGGCTCGAGCCGCACACCGGCAAGAATTACCCGATTGTCGGAAATGTCATGGATGCGAAAGGCGCGTTCAATGTCGGCACGCAGTGGTTTCCCATCGATTACCGCTGCGAAGTCGATATCGACAATTACCTCGTCACCGACTTTCGGTACAGGATCGGCGCGAAACTGTCTCCCGACGATGTCAAGCGGCTAGGGCTGGTCGTGCGATAGTCGCAACGGTTCAGGCCGTCACCGTCTTGTGCACCAGCCGTCCAATAATGGCCATCAAAGCCTCTTCGTCATATGGCTTGCGAATAACCGGGACATGCGCGAACTCGGGCGGGATCATGATGCCATCGGCGTAACCGGTTGCGAACATGAACGGAATGCTCCGGCGCAGAAGTTCATACGCTACGGGGATGGAGGTATCCGTGCCGAGATTGATGTCGAGAATAGCGACATCTGGCGACATGGTCTTCAGCTTATCCAGCGCCATAGCTGAAGATGTGGATGTTTCGATATTGGTTATGCCGTGAGCTTCCAGCATGTACTCGACATCCATGGCGATAAGCATTTGATCTTCGACTAGAAATACCCGCAATGGTTCCTCCGCGGAATAGGGTGTGTAATCTTTGTGAGTTCCCACCGCAGTCTCGTGCACGGCAGCAGATGGTCCCGCAGTTGCATGGCGGGCAGGAAGCACGATTTCGGCCTGAATGCCGTGTGTATGGTACGTAACTTTGCTTTTGCCGCCCAGATCATAGGGCACACTTCGGCTGATCAAGGCTGAGCCGAAGCCGGTTCTCGTTGGCGGCGTAACGGTTGCAGCCACCGTCTCATGCCAGGAAATAACGCATTCTCCTACATCATCCAGCGCCCACGAAATAGATAGCTTGCCACCGGCAGGGCCGAGTGCGCCATATTTTGCAGCGTTTGTCGCCAGCTCGTGAAGCACCAGAGCCATGACGGAGAACGCGCGCGAATCGAGCAGGACGCTTGGGCCATAAGCCTCGATTTCGTTGGCGGGAGAGCGGTGCGGAGATAGCTCGGCATCCAGCAAATCTCGAAGCAGTCCGCCGCCTTCGCCACGCACCACCTGATCATGCGCAAAGGACAGTGCCTGAATGCGGCCCTTCAATGCAGAGACATATTCCTGAAGTGTGCGGCCTTCCTGCGTGGGATTGCCGACCAGGGATTTGATGATAGCCAGTACGTTCTTGACGCGGTGGTTCAGCTCTTCGTTCAGCATGCGCTGGCGAACTTCCGCCTGCGCGCGTTCACCGGCCATCAATTCGCTGTGGCGGAAGGCCACTTCAACAAGGGCAACACGCGCCGCTTCGGCAAGCTGCCGGTCTTCTTCAGTCCAAGGCTGCGCCTGCTGGTGCACCGTTTCCTTCCACAATGCGAAGCTTTTGCGCGGCGTCAACCGGTCGCCCAGCGGGCCGGTTTCATAGGACTTATCCGGATTTCCACCCCAGTTCAGCGTCTGCACGATCTCACGCCTAAAGAACATCAGGTAGTCGTTTTTGACCTGAGAGAGCGGAACGGCCAGCACGCCGGCAACGTGGTCGGAAAAGCTTTCCGCTTCAGGCAGGTGGTTGGACAAGGCGTGTGTCGCCCAGACACGACCTTCCGAAACGGAACTCACCAACCGTCCCAACTGCGGTGCCAGCAATTCCGGCGGCGCATAGCCTATGCTGAACCACCGCTCGTTCATCCACACACCGACGCCATCGCAAGGAAGAAGCCGGTTGAAATCCGGCAGGTTTTCGACGAGCAGTTCTTCCACGTTGTTGTGGTGGGCGGCAAGGCGCAGGAATTTGTCCAGCGATGCATGTGCATCATGTGCCGTGGCCAGCTTTTTCTTTTGCTTCAACGCCTGAAGATGCAAGGAGAAGAACTCCCCGAACATTTCAGCCGCAATGCGCATCGACATCGGCAATATGCGCGGCGAATAATGATGACAGGCGATCAGGCCCCATAGCTCGCCATCATTGATGATGGAAATCGACATGGAAGCCGAGACACCCATATTGCGCAGATATTCGCAATGAATGGGAGAGACGCTGCGAAGATGTGAGAACGACAAATCCAGCGGTTCGCCGGATGCATCCAGAATGGGTTCGATAGGCACTCGAACACCGTTGGAGTCGGAGATGATGCGCAGTGTGTTCTTCAGATAAAGCGCGCGCGCCTGCTGTGGAATGTCACTTGCCGGAAAATACTGGCCCAGAAAGCTTTCCAGCGCGGGCTGTTTTACCTCGGAAACAACCTTTCCGGCACCATCCTGCTCGAACCGGTAGACCATGACCCTGTCATAACCCAGCATGGCCTTGACGAGACGTGTGGTGCGCGAAATCAGGCTGTCGACATTATCCGCGTCGCGAATGCGGTCGATCATCAATTGCGCTGTGTGCAGGGGCTGGGAGTCGTCGCTGGCAGGTTCAAGCTCGATGATGGAAACCGATTTGTACCGGTGGATCGCAACGTCGAATGTCTTGCCATTGGGCAGCTTTATCTTGGGAAGCATCGCCGGACGGCTGCTGTTTGCCGTCACCGTCAGCGCATTTCTAAGATCGTGAACCAGGTCATTCCCGAAAAATTCTTCAATCGGNCGCCNGATGATATCATCCGGTAATCCAGAGATTTCACTCCAGTTCGCCGATTTGCGCAGCACCGTACGCATCGCACTGTCGCAAGCGATCAAACAGCCGTGAGGCTGAATATATCCTGGGATGTGAATAGGTTCCTTGTCGCAGTTGGTAAGGTCTACTTGCTGAACTGGCGACGTCATATGGTAGTCTTTCGATGGCAGACTGTGGCGGCTTGTTTCAAGCCTCCTGTCTTCAATAGACGATATTCCGCCAAAAGAAATGTATCGAGCAGATGTGTCGGAACTTGCTCAGGGATTTTGTCGTTTTTGACGGAAGTATTATAGTCCATACGTCGTTTCGTTTCCTTTTGCGCCCGCTAAGTTCGCAATCTCAAACGTCAAAAACTGCACAAAACATTGCGTGATTGCATCAAACGTGGGAACCCCACCCTTGGTTCCCTAGCTGAAAGTAAATAATTCCAGTGCCGCAAAAATTGCTGACGATATCTACCCGCGGCAGGGGCTTTACGAGTTTACGAGCCAGGCCAAAGCCTTCATCGCGTCTTGCGCCGAGGCCGAAGGGCTGCTCACCGTCTTCGTGCGCCATACGTCCTGCTCGCTGCTGATTCAGGAAAATGCAGATCCCGATGTTCAGCGCGACCTGAAAACATTCTTTNCAAGGCTTGTCCCGCCGTCCAGCGATCCCTCGATGAACTGGATCGTTCACACCATGGAGGGGCCGGACGACATGCCTGCGCACATCAAGTCCGCGCTGACGCAGGTGTCTATCGGCATCCCCGTCAGTGGCGGCAAGCTGGTGCTGGGAACGTGGCAGGGCATCTATCTTTTCGAACACAGAAATCAGGCGCATGACCGGCAGATCGTCCTTCATCTTTCTGCGTGAAGCTTGGTTTGCCACATTTTGCGGCCATGAATACAGTCTGAACGTCTGGTTCGGAAANCGTTCACACCGCATTGATTATCGTCACGACAGTCGACCGGGATGTCAGGCATTTCGGCGAACATCAGGAAAACGGAGTATGACAATGATAGGCACATTTGCAAAAGCAAGCGTTGCGGCACTCATCGCCCTCGGCAGCATTTCTGCTACGGCATCCACCGCGTCGGCAGGGCCAGATGTTCAATACCGAATTTACGTGCAGGATGGCTATCGCCACGGCGGCCACCAGGGCTGGGGTCGCCCGGATCGTGGACGTGATCGCGATCGTTGCGCGCCTTGGATGGCTGAGGAAAANGCCAACCGCATGGGCTTGCGCCGCGCACGCGTTGTCGACGTGTCGCCACGCCGTGTCGTCGTTGCAGGTTTTGACCGCGGCGGTCGTGACCGCGTCGTGTTCGCCAACGTTCGTGGTTGCCCGGTGATTCGCCGCTAACTGCGGCCGTGATTGCCGTGCTGTTACAGAAAAACCCCTCGTCATGGTCTATGGCGAGGGGTTTCTCGTTTCAGGTGAGGTGAAAGGGACGCCCTCTGGCGCCCCTCTTATTTTCACGGTTCCAGCGCAAAGGTCACGTTGACATTGACCTTATAGGTGTTCTCGCCGGCTGCGATCGGAACACTGTCGGATTTCTCCATCGCCGCTGCCCGCATCATCGTCTGCGGAACGGGCATTGGCCGCTGCATGTTTTCGCTGATTTCAAGAATGCGGCCGAGCTTCACGCCTGCGGCTTCCGACAATGTCTTCGCCTTGGATATGGCATCGGCCACTGCCGCCTTGCGCGCTTCCGTTACCGTTGTTTCTGGCTTGTCATTGGTGAACGCGATATCGCNACCCTGGTTGATACCAAGCTTTATCGAGCTGTCCAGAATTTCACCCAGCTTGGCCAGATCACGAACCCGCACCGTCAGACCATTGGTGACCTGATAACCGGTGATTTCAGGCGCAACATAAACGCCGTCCTTCGGCTCGAACTGCTTGTAAAGCGGTTGCACGGAGAAATTGCTGGTCTGCAAATCCCTGTCAGCGATGCCTGCGGCTTTCAGCGCAGTCTGAACCTCTTTCATGGCCTTGCTGTTTTCGCTCAGCGCCGCCGCTGCCGTTTCCGCCTGCTTCACCACGCTGAACGACAAAACGGCCATATCAGGTGCCACTGCCGCGTCACCTTCTCCCGAAACGCTGATAACCGGCTCACGCTTTGCGTTTTCCTGCGCGGATACGGCCATGGGCAAAACGGCAAGTGCTGTAAAAGCGCCAAGGGCTACGGTGCGTGCTAGTATCGATGTCATTGAGGTTCCTCTTATTTAGCGTCCCTAACGTTGATGTCGCAGGAGATTATGGGGCTAATGCGGCATAGTTTGCCTGTCCCATGCGACAACGGCTTGTCGCGTCGAAAAAATTCCGCTAAAGCCAACTCCGCGCCGGTTGAACCATTGCAACCCCGCATTCCGACCCGCTTCATGCATTCGGAAGGGCCTGTAGCTCAATGGTTAGAGCCGGCGGCTCATAACCGCTTGGTTGGGAGTTCGAGTCTCTCCGGGCCCACCACATAATCTTGTTCCCCTCCCGCGGCATCGCGTTCCGGCTCAGAGATATTTTGGCACCTTCGCCTCCAATAATGTGACGAGCGGTCTCCATGAATGTATAGTTATCTGGAATATCCAGACAGATCAGGCGTTTACTCTTGAGTGCGGCTCGGTATCTGGCCTGAATTTTCGTGTGATGCGCTTTTNCCATGACGAAGATGATGTCGGCCCATTGGATTAGTTCGGTGGACAGAGGATTCTCGGCGTCGTTGTTTGTCCCGGCAGAAGAGACTTCGATGTGCGGCCAGGTTGAGAAGACCTGTTCGGCGGTCGGGCTGCGGAGTTTATTCTGGCTGCAAACGAACAGGATGTTTTTCAACCCGATGCACCTTTCCTGATTCCTGCGCGCCGTTTATCGCAGGAATGTTATGACGACACTACAAGTGAAAAATGCTTTTCGCATTTTCGGTCGTAAATACGTGACAGGCGTATTGCTTAGACTAATATCTATGATTGCGTAAGGAGAGTATTTTATGAGCGTTATGGTTGATGACCCCAATATTCGCGGCAACGGTGTTCTGGGCGTCGCGTTGCGGGTCGTGCTGATTTCCATCGTTGCCATCATCGGCTGGAATATTGCGCTGCCGGGTCTTGATGCCTCTTTTATGGCGGCGCGGACGGTGGATGGGGTTCCATCGCAGCTTTCCGTCCTGGCGCTGGGTGTTGGTCCTGTTCTGACGGCCTTCGCGCTTGGTCAGATCATCCGGCTATTGGTTCCTCGCTCGAACGGAAGCTTCGCTCTGCACGTCGGTGAAANCGCCGTTGCGCTGTTGCTTGCAGTTTCGCAGGCCTACGCTATTGCGCAGGCCATGTCGGCGATGGGCCTTTNGGTCGGTGATGGTTATCTTGCCTGGGCAGGCTTCGTTGCATCCCTTATCGGCGGAACCGCCGTCTTGCTGTTTTTGTCGCGACAGGTGGTCTTGCCGAGCCTTGTCGCCGGGTTCTGGATTTTGTGGCTCCTGCCAGCTCTGATTGATTTTCCGGCGCAGTTTTCCCTGTCGTTTGATCTGTTGCGAACCGGCGCGGTGGCGGGTTCTCAGCTTCTGTTGACGATGGTGATCGTCATCATTGCCTTTGCACTGGCGATATCAGCAACCCGCATGGTGATGACGAGCCAGAAAAGGTTTGCTCCCACGAAAATCACGATGTCTGTCTTCTTGCTGAATATCGTCGTGTGGCCTCCCTTGCTGGCTGCCAGCGCGGGGAGTTATGTTTTAACGCCACTGGCGTTTCTGTGGCCGGATTCGTTGCCTGATGGCCAGTGGATCAGGATTTACGTGCTGGCGATAACGGCTATTCTCATCCCGGTTTTNGTCTCCGGCTATCGCCGGTTCTTCTCTCACAATGGCATGATGTTGCCAGCCACCACGGCGCTGATGCTTATTGCCGTCCAGATCGCATTGGTGCTGGGCGGTGCTTTGGTATCTGGCCACCTCGTCTTGCCGCTTCCGCTCAGCGGGACGACCATTCTAGTGCTGGTTGGTGTTGCCTATGGCCTGATTGACGTTATGCGCAAGCCTGTCGAAACTGCCACTGGCAATGCAGCATAATCACGAAAAGGTGTTGCCTGCGGAGCCAGGGCGGATGTTTCGGGCTTTGGTTGTTAAAGTGTTTTGCGTGTAGCTTGACACAAAGTATACGCCGCCGCATCGGTGGAGCGACAGACACATTGATCGGGGAGGCACCATGTTCAAACGACTGACGACCACGCCAAAGAGTGTGCAGCCTTTATGATCGTTGGCATTGTTCTGACCGCGATCCTGATGCTTTTTTNGATCGCTTATCCCAAACGCCTCAAGCCCGTGGTCGTCGGTCTGGCGATCGTCTGGGCATGCACGGTCTCCTGGGTGGTGTTTGACTGGTGGCGCTCCGGTGAGCGGTTGAACGCGATCATCGCCACCGCCTCTTTCGACCCGACCTGCACCGATGCAAACGCACCAATTCGGCTGAGCTTTCACAACACCAACGGGGTCTCTGTGCGCCGTCTGACCTATACGCTGGAAGGTTTCGAGGCAGCATTCCGGGCATCGGCTTCCTTTAATCCCTATCAGGTCAGTGAGCATCGGCTGGAGCCGAATGAAACATACGCGGCGTGCCGCCCATTCCGCCTTCGCAACAATGAGAACGTTGATCCGAGAAAGCTGGAATGGCGGGTTACGATCGACTCCGCGGAATTCGATTGAGACATAATGCGCCGATGAAGCCGGTTCTCACGAATTTTNGAAGGCAAATTTCTTCAGCTAAAANTCCGCTAATACAAACTGGCCTGTAACCGCTCCGTTGTCTTTTCGACCGAGCGTGTTCTTATTTCGCTGGCCACTCCGTAACCTCGGTGCTCTTGCTTGTGACATCTGGCAGTGCCATCTGAGCTGCAATTCTTGAAGTTTTCCAGAAGGTCGCGTTTTGGTTTCTGTATCTCGTGTTTTGAAGATTGGCATTCTGTGCCTTGTCGCTTTGCCTGCATCTGTCGGTGCGCATATGGGCATCAACCAGTTGACCGGTAATTTCCATGAGGTCCTGCCGGGTGAACTGTATCGTTCAGCGCAGCCCAGCGGCGACGATGTCAAAAANTATGCCCAGGATTTGGGTATCAAGACAATCATCAACCTTCGCGATGAAGATCGGGAAGAGTGGTACCGCGACGAAAAGAATGCCGCCCAAAGCAACGGCGTTCAGCTTATCGATTTCCCCATGAGCTCCAGTAAGGAACTGCCGCAGGATCGTGCCGAAAAACTGGCGCGCATCATGAGGGATGCGCCAAAGCCCGTTCTCATTCATTGCGAACATGGTGCCAATCGTACCGGCCTTGCCTCAGCCATCTATGTCGGTGCCGTCGCCAAGAAAAGCGAGCAGGCGGCGGAATTCCAGCTTTCACCCTATTACGGGCATGTGCCCATCAAGGGCGTTGGTCGTTACGAGATGTACCAGTCCTGGGACGATTTCGAGGAAACGCTAGGGTTCTGACAGAGGCGAAATCCTTCACCTTCGTCATCCCCGGGCCTGACCCGAGGATCTAACCACGTTGGATGTCGGGGTTCGTTAGACCCTCGGGACAAGCCCGAGGGTGACGGTAGAGAGGTAAGTAGGCTCTCCTGTCAATTTGAGGGGCGTGCTAAAACCGCCCGCCCTTATCCGAAATCACCTTCGTCAAGCTGCCATCCGCTGGAAACAGCGGGATGAGGCAGGCTTGCAGGGCATGGTAGATGTCGCCCTTGCCGGGGAAAATGGTGTTGGCAGGGGTGAGATTTNCCGTCAGTTCCTCATGCCAGCCACCGTTCTGGTGGTCGAGGAAGCTGTTGGCGATGGTGCTCCAGACGCGGCGGTAGCTGTCTTCGTAGAATTCGTCGGCAGGTAGATGCTCGTTCAGGAAGTGGGCGGCACCGGCCGCCTCGCACATCGGCCACCAGAGTTTTTCGCGTTTGGCGGGCGTGTTGTCCCAGTCCAGCGTGTAGAAGAACCCGCCCTTTTCTCGGTCCCAGCCTAGCGACATGGACTGCACAAACAGCGATTTGGCCGCCGTTGGCATCCACTCATGCTTGCGCTCGCCCAGCACCCAGAGCTGGAGAATGAGGCGAGCCCATTCCAGCCAGTGGCCGGGGGTGGAGCCGGAAGGGCGGAACATCTCGTTGCCGCGATAATCCTTGTCCAGGACCCAGTTCTCATCGAAATGCTCTGGCACGCGGAAATCCAGTGCACCGGCGGCACGACGAATGACGAGGTCGGCGATACGCTCGGCCTTGGTCAGATAGTTCCTGTCGCCCGTCGCTTCAAACGCTGCCATCAGCGCTTCGGTCAGATGCATGTTGGAGTTCTGGCCGCGATAATTCTCGATGGGAGACCAATCGCGATTGAATTCTTCTTTGATTGCGCCGTACTTTTCTTCCCAGAACCTGGTCTCAAGAACGTCGGTAATGTCGGCCAGCATCTGGTCTGCCAGCGGATGGCCAACTGTTTTGGCCGATGATGCAGCCAGCAGCACGAAAGCATGGCCGTAACCCTGTTTGCTGGCGTCAATCGGACCGGTCTCATCCACCTGCCAGAAATAGCCGCCATGCTCGGTGTCACGGTGGCTGTTCCACAGATAAGTCATGCCGTGGTCGATGATATCGCCGCAGCCGGGGCGACCAAGCAAATGGCCGATGGAGAAGCAATGCACCATGCGCGCCGACATATGAATGCCCCGAACGGGATTGTCCGGCTGCAACGGTGTACCCTGCCGGTCGAGATCGAAAAANCCACCCTTGGGGTTGATGGCACGATACTGGAAGAAATCAAAAAGGCCTTCCGCCTGCTTTGCCAGCCATTGCCGGTGCCAGGGCAGGGTGCTCCAGTTCGACTTTCCGTGTTCCGCTTCGGTCATCGTTTCCTCCGTATGATACGCTTTGTGCGATTCTCTATATCTTTCGGACGTAACGGTGTCATCCATAACGGAAATTTCGTACCCTTGATGTAGAACGCGAAACCATCGCTGGAAATGAGTGATATATTGACATAAAGATATCTTTATGTGACTTACGAGCGGCGAACCGCCAAGGAAATGAGGAGTGTACCGATGTTGGACGATCTGTTTGGCCCNGCCGGGGGCAACAAGCGTGACGGCGCGGAGATTCTGAAGGCGATCCGTCAGGCCGCTCAGGAACGCATCCTCATTCTCGATGGCGCGATGGGAACTCAGATCCAGGGGCTGGGTTTCGATGAAACCCATTTCCGTGGCGATCGTTTCATCGGCTGCGCCTGCCATCAGCAAGGCAATAACGACCTTCTGATTCTCTCCCAGCCTGATGCAATCGAGGAAATCCATTATCGCTACGCCATGGCGGGTGCCGATATTCTCGAAACCAACACGTTTTCCTCCACGCGCATCGCGCAGGCGGATTACGAGATGGAAGGTGCCGTTTATGACATGAACCGCGAAGGCGCGTTCATCGTGCGTCGCGCTGCCCAGCGGGCGGAACGGGAAGACGGGCGTCGCCGTTTCGTGGCCGGTGCCATCGGCCCGACCAACCGCACGGCCTCCATGTCTCCTGATGTCAACAACCCCGGTTACCGCGCCGTCAGTTTCGATGATCTGCGCATTGCCTATGGCGAGCAGATCGACGGCCTCATCGATGGCGGTGCCGATCTCATTCTCATCGAAACCATTTTCGACACGCTGAACGCCAAGGCCGCCATATTCGCCTGCGAAGAACGCTTCGCCGCCAAGGGCATTCATCTTCCGGTGATGATTTCGGGTACGATTACCGATTTGTCCGGCCGCACGCTGTCTGGCCAGACGCCGTCTGCTTTCTGGAATTCCGTTCGCCATTCCAACCCGTTCACCATCGGCCTCAACTGCGCGCTGGGTGCCAGCGCCATGCGTCCGCATTTGCAGGAATTGTCTGACGTTGCGGATACGTTCATCTGCGCTTACCCGAATGCCGGTCTGCCCAACGAATTCGGTCAATACGACGAAACGCCCGAGATGATGGCAGCGCAGGTGGCGGAATTTGCCCGCGAAGGCCTGGTCAACGTCGTCGGCGGCTGCTGCGGCTCGACGCCCGACCACATCCGCGCCATTGCCGATGCCGTTGCCGGATACGCGCCGCGCAAGGTGCCGGAACACCGCTCTTTCATGTCGCTGTCTGGCCTTGAGCCTTTCGTGCTGACCAAGGACATTCCCTTCGTCAACGTCGGCGAGCGCACCAACGTCACCGGTTCTGCCAAGTTCCGCAAGCTCATCACCGCTGGTGATTATACGGCGGCTCTTGCCGTCGCCCGCGATCAGGTGGAAANCGGCGCGCAGATCATCGACATCAACATGGATGAAGGTCTGATCGACAGCCAGAGAGCCATGGTCGAGTTCCTGAACCTCATCGCTGCCGAGCCGGATATCGCCCGCGTGCCTGTCATGATCGACAGTTCCAAGTGGGAGATCATCGAGGCTGGCCTGAAATGCGTTCAGGGCAAGTCCATCGTCAACTCCATCTCGCTGAAGGAAGGCGAGGAGAAGTTTCTGGAGCAGGCGCGCCTGGTGCACCATTACGGTGCTGCCGTCGTCGTCATGGCATTTGACGAGGTGGGCCAGGCCGACACTTACGAGCGCAAGGTGGAAATCTGCACCCGCGCCTACAAGATTTTGACGGAACAGGCAGGTATTCTGCCTGAGGACATCATCTTCGACCCCAACGTCTTTGCCGTCGCAACGGGCATCGAGGAACACAACAATTACGGCGTCGATTTCATCAACGCCACCCGCACCATCCGCGAAACCATGCCGCTGGTGCATATTTCCGGCGGCGTTTCCAACCTGTCCTTCTCCTTCCGCGGCAACGAACCGGTGCGCGAGGCCATGCACGCCGTGTTCCTTTACCACGCCATTCAGGCGGGCATGGATATGGGCATCGTCAATGCGGGTCAGCTGGCCGTTTATGAAAGCATCGACCCGGAACTCCGCGAAGCCTGCGAAGACGTGGTGCTGAACCGCCGTGCCGATGGCACCGAGCGGCTGCTCGAAGTCGCTGAAAAATTCCGCGGTGGTCCCGGCCGCGAAGCCAAGGTGCAGGATCTGGCATGGCGTGAATGGCCTGTCGAAAAGCGCCTGTCGCATGCGCTGGTCAACGGCATCACCGAATTCATCGATGCCGACACGGAAGAGGCACGCCAGCAGGCGGCACGTCCGTTGCACGTCATCGAGGGACCGCTGATGGCGGGTATGAATGTGGTGGGCGATCTCTTTGGTTCGGGCAAGATGTTCCTGCCGCAGGTGGTCAAATCCGCCCGCGTCATGAAACAGGCAGTAGCCGTGCTTTTGCCCTACATGGAAGAGGAAAAGCGCCTCAACGGCGGCGATCAGCGCAAGGCCGCAGGCAAGGTGCTGATGGCGACCGTGAAGGGCGACGTGCACGATATCGGCAAGAACATCGTCGGCGTGGTTCTCGCCTGCAACAATTACGAGATCATCGATCTCGGCGTCATGGTGCCCGCCACCAAAATTCTCGAAACGGCGATTGCCGAAGAGGTGGATGTCATCGGCCTGTCCGGCCTCATCACCCCGTCGCTGGATGAGATGGTGCACGTGGCCGCCGAGATGGAGCGTCAGGGCTTCAACATTCCGTTGCTTATCGGCGGCGCTACCACCAGCCGCGTTCACACGGCGGTCAAAATCCACCCGCGCTACGAAAAGGGTCAGGCGATCTACGTCACCGATGCCTCCCGTGCCGTAGGTGTCGTGTCAGCCCTGCTGTCCGAGGATCAGAAGCCAGCCTATATCGATGGTATCAGGGCCGAATACGCCAAGGTCGCAGACGCCCATGCCCGCAACGAGCGCGAAAAGCTGCGCCTGCCTTTGGCCCGTGCGCGTGCCAACGCCCACAAGGTGGATTGGACGGCCTATCAGCCGGTGAAGCCGCAGTTTTTGGGCACCAAGACCTTCGAGACCTATGATCTGGAAGAGCTCGCCAAATATATCGACTGGACGCCGTTCTTCCAGACATGGGAGATGAAGGGCCGGTACCCCGCAATTCTCCAAGACGAGAAGCAGGGCGAGGCCGCGCGCCAGTTGTTTGCCGATGCGCAGGCGATGCTGAAGAAGATCATCGACGAACAGTGGTTCCGCCCGCGCGCCGTCATCTGCTTCTGGCCCGCCAATGCGGTGGGCGACGATATCCGCCTCTTCACGGATGAAAGCCGCAAGGAAGACTTGGCGACCTTCTTCACGCTTCGCCAGCAACTGTCCAAGCGCGATGGCCGCCCCAATGTGGCGCTGTCGGATTTCGTCATGCCGCAGGACACTGGCGTGACCGATTATGTCGGCGGCTTCGTGGTTACGGCTGGAATCGAGGAAGTGGCGATTGCCGAGCGCTTCGAGCGAGCCAATGACGATTACTCCTCCATCCTCGTCAAGGCATTGGCAGACCGCTTCGCCGAAGCCTTTGCCGAGCGCATGCATGAGCGTGTCCGCAAGGAATATTGGGGTTACGCAACCGATGAAAGCTTCGGCCCCGATGACCTGATTGGTGAAGCCTATGCGGGCATTCGCCCGGCTCCCGGCTATCCCGCCCAGCCGGATCACACCGAAAAGGAAACCCTGTTCCGTCTGCTGGACGCCACGGAAGAAACCGGCGTGGTGCTGACCGAAAGCTACGCCATGTGGCCCGGCTCCTCCGTCTCCGGCCTCTATATCGGCCACCCCGAAAGCTACTATTTCGGCGTTGCCAAGGTAGAGCGTGATCAGGTCGAGGACTACGCCCAACGCAAGGGCATGCCAGTGGTAGAGATCGAGCGTTGGCTGGGGCCTGTGCTGAACTACGTACCTGTCGAAGCCGAAAANCAGGTCGAGACGGCCACCTGATAATTCGATTCAGGTGGTTGCCGGTTTGATTCCAAACTCGAGCCTTATATATTGATTTAAAAAGACAAAANGCGTGGAGCGATCCGCGCTTTTGTCTTTTTAACCACCGAATTATCCGGTGCGTTTCGGCCAGAAGGCAGAATTGTCGGCAAAGTTTTTACGTAATATTAGATTATTCGAATGTATTTATGGGTTGCTAACTTGATCATCGTTCTCATATGGGAGATCATCGTGCAGCAACTGTCTTCTCTCGTGTTGGTCTTCGTCACACTGACGATCTTAAGCGCCNGTTTCGTAACGGGAGCCGCAAGCGATGGCCCCTGGGNCATCGGAGTCGGTGCACTGTTCATCGGCCCGCTTGTCTTCTTCTTCCTTGCCCACACGGTACTGTATCTCGGAGCGTGGATTTTTCGAGGCAGGGACGGTGTGGCGTCTTACACTGCGAGCAAGATCAATCGTGTCTCGGCGCTGATGACGATTTTCGCGGTGATGGCGGTGGCTTGAGTGGGTTTTCGGTAACGTCAGTGGGGGTGGTTTACCACCTCTGTCCTGCCGGACATCTCCCCNTCGGGGGGGGGGNAGATCAGCTAGAGGCTGGCACTTCATTCCATCCGCAACGTTCAAGATGACCGGAAGCTAACCAGGAGTCGATCTCCCCACCTGTGGGGGAGATGCCCGGCAGGGCAGAGGGGGGTAAACCACACCCACCAACGCCCACCGTCATTCACTCACCTACTCAAACCGATCAATAATACTAATCCCGCTATCCCTAAACGTGTCCATCGCGGGCAAAGCAATCACCGCATCCGACAACGTAATATGCCGACCAATCAGCTTCTCCGGCGAGAGCTTGCCGGAATTAATCATCGCCAGCATATCGTCATAGCGCCAGGCCTGCATGCCGTGGCTGCCGTAGATTTCCAGCTCGTGCGCAATGACCCGCGCCATCGGTATTTGCGGCATGGAATGATCCGCCAGCATCAGGCCCACCTGCACATGGCGGCCGCGACGGCGCAGGTTGGTGATGGAGTTGCAGCAGGTTTGCGGATGGCCCAGCGCATCGACGGAAACATGGGCGCCGCCGCCGGTGATGTCGCGCACGGCCTGCGCGACGTCCGAGACGTCGCGGCTGTTGATGGTAGCGGTCGCGCCCCGTTCTTTCGCCAGTGCCAGCTTGTCTTCGGCAATGTCGATGGCGACGACCTGTGCGCCAAGTCCCGCGCCGATCATGATGGCCGAGAGGCCAACGCCGCCGCAGCCATGCACCGCCAGCCACTCGCCGCCCTTCAGCCGACCCTGATCGACTACGGCCCGAAACGAGGTGGCGAAGCGGCAGCCGAGGCTTGCGGCTGTATCGAAGCCCATCTCATCGGGCATATGTACGAGGTTCTGGTCGGCGTAATCGATGGCGACATATTCGGCGTAGGAACCCCAATGGGTAAAGCCCGGCTGGAACTGCGTTTCGCAGACCTGTTGGTTGCCGGAGCGGCACTCCTGGCAATGGCCGCAGCCGGAGACGAACGGCACGGTAACGCGATCACCCACCTTGAAGCGCATGACGTTTTTGCCGACGGCGGAAATGACGCCCGCAAATTCATGGCCCGGCACATGCGGCAGGCGGATGTCCGTGTCATGGCCCATCCACCCGTGCCAGTCGCTGCGGCAAAGGCCGGTTGCCTTTACTGCAATCACCACGCCGTCCGGCGTCGGTTCCGGGTCCGGCAGGTTGGCGATGATCGGTGCTTC
Organism: Agrobacterium bohemicum; assembly: GCF_002896715.1. Classification (GTDB taxonomy): domain Bacteria; phylum Pseudomonadota; class Alphaproteobacteria; order Rhizobiales; family Rhizobiaceae; genus Agrobacterium; species Agrobacterium bohemicum. The sequence continues at coordinate 204,227 of NZ_PGEL01000028.1, read as the reverse complement.
GCCGAAATGTTCGTAGAATAATGCGCGCATGGTGGATCTCCTGAGATGGCTTTTTCTAGCGCGATCTCCCAGTCAGAAACAGTGCGTCAGTCTGCTACAATCATCAAATCTTCTGATGCAAATTTCAGCGTGATGCGCTCACCGATCGCGGGTGGTGTCTTGCCGGGATCGTTGAACATATCGAAGGACAGCGTCGCGCCGCCGACGTCCATGCGGGTGCGGATGACCGAGCCGAGGAAATGGCTGGAGGTCACGGTACCTGATATCGCGACATCGCCCACATTGGCTTCACCCAGAGAACCGGCCTCGGGACGAAGCGCTACCGTCACCGTTTCGCCATTGGCTTTGTTCAGTGGCTTCTTCAACGAAGCCTGCTGGTCACCGATGCGAATGGTGCTGGTCGCGGCATCCACGACGATGGCATCGATCAGGTTCAACGTACCCACGAAGGATGCTACGAACCGGGTCGCTGGCTTGTTGTAAATCTCGAAGGGCGAGCCGATCTGGTCAGCGCGTCCGGCATTCATCACTACGATGCGGTCGGAAATGGTCAGCGCTTCTTCCTGATCGTGGGTCACGAAAATGGTTGTGATGCCGAGCTTGCGTTGAATGCTGCGGATTTCCTCACGCAGCGACACGCGGATTTTTGCGTCGAGCGCCGAGAGCGGCTCGTCCAGCAGCAGAACCTGTGGCTTGGGGGCCAGCGCTCTCGCCAGCGCCACGCGCTGCTGCTGCCCGCCGGACATCTGATAGGGGTAACGATCCGCCAGATGATCCAGATGGATCAGCGCCAGCATTTCCTTCACACGCGCATCGATTTCTGCCTTGGGCTTGCCCGCGATCTTGAGGCCGAAGGCGACGTTTTCGTAGACATTCATGTTGGGAAACAGCGCGTAGGCCTGAAACACCATGCCGATATTGCGCTGGTTGGGTTTCAGCGTCGTCTGGTCCTTGCCGTTGATGACGATGGACCCTTCGCTCGGCGTCTCGAAACCGGCAATCATGCGCAGAATGGTGGTCTTGCCGCAGCCGGATGGTCCGAGGAAGGATACGAATTCTCCCTGTTCGATCGTCATGTTGAAATCATGAACGACCTGAACCTGACCGAAGGATTTTCTGATGTTCTGAAGTGTCAAAAAGCTCATAAAATAAGTCCTCAGGCCTTGGGAGGCGCGCCTTTTTGATAGCGCGAGACGAGTTGGATAAGGCCTAGGCAGCCCCAGGTGATGCCGAAGGAAATGACGGCAAGGGCGGCAGGCTCATAGGCGCGGTTGGCACCCAGCAATTGCATGTAGGGGCCGAATGCCGGGCGGTTCAACAGCGCCGCCATGGTGAATTCACCGATGACGATGGCAAATGTCAGGAACGCACCCGATAGCACCGCCACCAGCACGTTCGGCAGAATGATGCGGGCGAGAATCGTCGTCCATCCGGCTCCAAGACTCTGTGCCGCTTCCGTCAGGGTGGCGATGTCGATGGTGCGAAGTCCGGTGTCGACGGCGCGGTACATATAGGGCAGGGCCAGTGTCGTGTAACCGAATATCAAAAGCAGGTTGGTGCCGGTCGTCGATCCCGTCAGTGGCAGCCAGCTCGACGTGTTGTAAAGCCTGATATAGCCGAACACGATGACGATGGCCGGAATGACGAGCGGCAAANGCGTGATGAACTCGATGACCGGGCGCAGCGCTGGCAGTTTCAGCCGCACCCAATAGGCCGTCGGCACCACGAGCAGGATGCCGAAAATGATGGTGCAGAGCGCCATCATGATCGAGAAGGTGAACGTCTCCTGAAAGCGCGGATCGCCCAGCACCTTGCCATAGGCATCGAAGGAATACTCGCCGCGCCGCATTTTCAGCGAGAAGTTGGTCATGCCGATCAGGGGCAGGGCGAAATAGAGCAGGCCGAACAGCAGCGCGCCCCAGGCGAAAATCCGCTTCATTTCAGCCACCTTTCGCTGCGCGTGCGCATCCAGATATAGAGCGTGTTGGCAATGCAGGTCACCAGGATCATGCCGAAGGCCAGCGCGTAACCGAGATGGGGATTGCCCAGCACGTCACCACGAATTTGCGCAAACAGCAGAATGGGGACGATGTTGAGCGAGGAGCCCGTCAGCGCAATCGCCGTTGCAACTGCGCCGAAAGCATTGGCAAACAGCAGCGAAAANTGTGCCGAGAATGGAGGGCAGTAGAATGGGGAACGCCACCATGCGCCAATATTGGAAGCCGCTGGCACCCAGAATTTCCGCCGCCTCGCGCCACTCGCGCTTCAAGCCATCCAGCGCAGGCGTAATGATGAGGATCATCAGCGGTATCTGGAAAANCAGATAGGTAACGGTCAGGCCCCAGAACGACAGGATGTTGAAGCCCAGCAGGCGCAGATCAAGGCCAAGCTGGGTCTTTAGAAACACGGTGACGAGGCCAACCGGCCCAAGTGTGGCGATGAAAGCAAAGGCTAGCGGCACGCCTGCAAATTGGGAGGCGACCCCGGAAAAGGTCAGAAGCGGCGCGCGTATTTTCTGCGGCAAACCGCCCAGCACCACAGCGGTCGCGACGCCAAAGCCGATCAGACAGCCGAGTGCGGCCGAGGCGACGCTGATCTTGATGGAAATCCAGTAGGCGGAAAGAATGGATGCGGTAAAAAGGCCTGCGAGATTTTCAAGTGTAAAGCTGCCCTCAGGCGTCTGAAATGCGCCAAGGACGATCTTCATCGTCGGCATGATCAAAAAANGCAGAATAAAAATGGCAAATGGCAGAACGCCCAGCCACTCCAGCTTCAGACGTCGCCCGGCTGCTGGTCGCGGTGACGCACCACTGATGTTTGACGACATATGATGTTCCCAAACGCCGCGATCATCGCGGTCTTCTATTTTATAAAACCAGCCGCCCCAGCCTTCGAAAAGATCGGGGCGGCTGTTTCGTTCGTTACTTCACGTTTGCGCCGACAACCTTGTCCCAGCCGCCGGTGACGGCAGCCTTGTTGGCGTCAACGTCTTCCAGCGTCGGGAAAATGGCCTTTTCATAGGCTGCTGGTGGCGGCAGGGCATCCAGAAGATCCTTNGGAATCTTGTTGGCTTTGGCCAGCGCATTGAAGCGGATCGGGTGGCAGAAGCCCTTCAACCAGCCAAGCTGACCGTCGTCGGAGTAAAGGTGCTCCATCCAGAGCTTGGCAGCGTTTGGATGCGGTGCGTAGGCGGAGATGCCCTGCACGTAAACGCCAGCCAGAACGCCGGAGGATGGCACAACGACTTCTGTCGGCGGGTTGCCGTTCAAAGTCTTTGCCCATGACAGCGCGTTATAGTCCCATGCAACGACGATCGGTGTCGCGCCCTGTGCCACGGTGCCGGCCTTGCCGATGACAGGCAGGAAGTTGCCAGCCTTGTTCAGCTCGCCGAAATACTTCAAACCGGCTTCGCCAGCTGCCTTGCCGTCCTTTGCACCGCTGGCGAGACCAGCCGCGAGAACACCGAGAATGGCCTGGTTGGAGGCGCGTGGGTCACCAGCAAGAGCGACCTGACCGGAATATTCCGGCTTCAGCAGATCGGCCCAATCCTTCGGCGTGTTGGTAACGAGGTCCTTGTTCACGAACAGAGACATGACGCCATAATAATCGCCGTACCAGTAGCCTTCGGCATCCTTCACATTGTCAGGAATTTCGTCCCATGTGGAAACCTTGTAAGGCTGGAGAAGACCTTCCTTCTTGGCCTGTGGGCCGAATGCCAGGCCAACGTCGATCACGTCAGGAGCCTGTGGGCCCTTGTTGTCCTTGTTGGCCTTGATGGCCTCGACTTCGTCGGCAGAACCAGCGTCCGGGTTCAGTTCATTGACCTTGATATCAGGATACTTGGCCTTGAAGGAGGCGATGACGTCGCCGTAACCGCACCAGTCGTGGGGCAGGGCGATGGTCGTCAGCATGCCTTCCTTCTTGGCGGCTGCGATGAGTTCTGCGCTTGGCGCGGCAGCGGCAATCGCAGTGGATGCGATGACCATTGCGGTGGTAAGCGATAGCAGTCGGCGGCTATGCGAGATCACGGTTGTTCTCCTCTGTGTGTCTCATGCGTCGGACGACGCTGATACGTGGGTTGCATGAACGTTATGTGACGTGTTGTGCGGCGGTCTCCCGCCCCATCATGGTCCCTGCCGTTTTCTTGCCATCATTACGCCCGTTCGTCGCCATGATATTTGAGAAACGACATAAAAAATTCGTGTTGCGCCATTTCGTCGTTGATAGCGCTTTGTTCAGCTCTCCTCTTTCCCGGGCTTTCGAAAAAGGCGGGTCTGCTCGAACAGGCCTTCCAGCGAATTCATCCGCTTGCGGGTCTCGTCCCAGCCATTGTTCTGCACGGCCTCGATCAGTGCTTCCACGACGAATAGCGTCACCACCGAACTGTCCCAAGCCGACGGGGCCTCGATCCTGACCCGAAACGTATGTTCGGCAAAGCGCGAAACCGGCGATGTCCACTGGTCGGTGAAGAGAAGAATGCGAACATTGTTGTCGTGCGCCACCTGCGCCAGCGTCACCATGTCCTGCTCGTAACGGCGGATGTCGAAGATCACCAGCACGTCACCGGCATTCATGTTCAGCATGAATTGCGGCCATGAGCTGGAGTTGGAGGACATCAGCGACGTCTTGGGGCGGATGACCTGCATGTGCGTGAAGAAGTATTCGGCAATCGCCCCGGTAATGCGCCCACCGACGAAGTATATGCTGCGCTTTCTATCCGCCAGAAGGGTTGCTGCATGATCAAACGATGCCGTATCGAGATCGCTCAGCGTATCGCGCAGGTTCCCGGTGATGGCATCGGCAAAGCGATTGAGGATGTGAAGTCCCGGCGCGTTGCTGGCCCATCGGTCATGCTTGGCAATCGGGTTGGAAATCGTGGCTTCCAGTTCTTGGTGCAACCTTGCCTGAAAATCGGGATAACCCTTGAAACCCAGCTTCTGCACCATTCGCGCAACTGTCGGTGTCGAGACGCCGGCATTTTCCGCAACGATGGTGATGCTACCCAACCCGGAGACCGGGTAATTACCGAGAAGACTTTCCGCAAGGCGCTTTTCGGCACGCGTCAGGGTCTCGTAATGAGCCTGGATAACGTCCGAAACGGTCGCGGCCGAACTGTGCAAATTTTTCCCCTAGCCGAGCTTTTCGCCGGTCTGTTGGCGCTGATTAAGATACGGCGAGGAAAAGGAGTCAATCAAAAAANTGAAGAGAAAATTTCAAAANCCATTTGACACTTTGGCGTGTGTGAAGAATTCTTTNCTAACTGTCGGGGGACAGGTATGTTGATAGCGGGGTACACCATGACGGTGCAAAGGCAGTTTTTCACAAGCGACGAGGCTGCGCCCGTTGTCGTGGAAAACCCGCTCGGGAAGGGCAGGGTGCTGCTGGTTTGCGAACACGCCTCACACACGTTGCCCGCCAGCTTCGGTACCCTTGGCCTCAGCGACGACGTTCTGGAAAGCCATATCGCCTGGGACCCCGGTGCTCTCGCCGTCGCCCGCCTCTTGTCTGCAAGTCTCGACGCTACCGTCATCTACCAGAACTATTCCCGGCTGATTTATGATTGCAATCGCCCGCCGGAATCGCCTTCCGCCATGCCTGCCACCAGCGAAATATACGACATTCCCGGCAATGCGAATTTGAGTGAAGCAGAGCGTTTTGCCCGCACCGCAGCGCTCTACATTCCGTTTCACGACCGCATCAGCGATCTCGTTGCTGCCCGTGACAGCGTCGTTCTGGTAACGATGCATAGCTTTACGCCGGTCTATCACGGCAAGCGCCGCGATGTGGAAATCGGTCTTCTGCATGATGTCGATGCGCGGCTGGTCGACGCGATGCTGGACCATGTGGAGAGCGAAAACTTTCAGGTGGAACGTAACCAACCTTACGGCCCGGAAGATGGCGTCACGCACACGCTGCGTCTCCACGCGCTGCCGAACGGGCTTTTGAACGTCATGATCGAGGTCAGAAATGACCTGATCCAGAATGAGGAGGGGCAGAGGGCTGCTGCCGATTTTTNGAGTGAACTTTTGATAAAGGCAATCGCCACTCACAGCCCATGAATTCGCTTTGGCGGGAATTGCCCCGCCGGGCAAGAATGCCGTTGCATATCCAAAGAAGGCCAAACAGGTCCGGGTGCAACGTGGGAACAGCAGATGTGCATGGCGTGGCTGGATTTNACCACCGCGCTGAGACTGGGNCAAAATCGGCCATTCTGGCTGACAGCCTGTTTTTCTTGATCAGGAGAGAACGGCATGGACAATTCATCATCAGNCGTCAGCTATAAGAAAGCTGACGCATCCTACTTCGAAAAANGAGGGCTCTCGCGTTACGCAGGCGTCTGGTCGCTCTGGGCGCTGGGCGTGGGCGCGGTCATTTCAGGTCATTTTTCCGGCTGGAATTTTGGCTTTGCCACCGGCGGCTGGGGCGGCATGCTGGTTGCGGGCATGATTATTGCCGTCATGTATCTGGGGCTGACATTCTCCATCGCGGAAATGAGCCCGGCACTGCCACATACGGGCGCTGCCTATTCCTTCGCCCGCACGGCCATGGGGCCATGGGGCGGCTTCATCACCGGTCTCTGCGAGAACGTTGAATACGTCCTCACCCCCGCCGTCATCGTCACTTTTATCACGGCCTATGTGAACTCCATTCTGGGGCTCGATCCGGTCTATTCACCGCTCCTGTGGGTGCTGTTCTACGTCATCTTCCTGGCACTCAACGTCTTCGGACTTGAACTATCCTTCAAGGTAACGCTGGTCATCACGCTGATTTCGCTCGCTGTTCTCGTCTTCTTCTGGATCAGCGCCATCCCCAACATGGACTTCTCCCGCTGGGCGCTGAACATCGGCGTCGGTCCGGATGGTGCAGCCGTCGAGCTGCCTGAAGGCAATGGCTCGTTCTTCCCCTTCGGCTTCTCCGGCGTTCTCGCCACACTGCCCTTTGCAGTCTGGCTGTTCCTCGCTATCGAACAGTTGCCATTGGCTGCCGAAGAATCGGTTGATCCCAAGCGCGATATGCCCAAGGGCATCATTCTCGGCATCATCACGCTGATGATTTCCGCCTTCATGATCGTGCTGCTCAACCCCTCACTACCCGGCATCGGCGCCTTCCATCTCGGTTCCTCACTGGAGCCGCTGCTGGATGGTTTCAAGGCCGTCTATGGTGATGGTGGCGTGGTTCTCCTGGGCTTCGTGGCTCTCACAGGCCTCATCGCCAGCTTCCACACCATCCTTTATGCGCAGGGCCGTCAGATCTATTCGCTGTCGCGGGCTGGCTATTTCCCGACGGCGCTGTCCGTCACCCACCCCAAGTTCAAGACACCGCATGTCGCGATGTTGACGGGTGCCATCGTAGGCCTCGCCGTGATGATGACCATCTGGTTTGCACTGGGTGCGACCGAAGGCGGCAGCATCATCGGCAGCGTTCTGCTCAACATGGCCGTATTCGGCGCAATGTTCTCCTACATCATGCAGGCCATTTCCTTCATCATGCTGCGCCGTAACCTGCCGGATATCGAACGTCCCTTCCGTTCGCCGCTCGGTATTCCCGGTGCAGTGCTGACCATCATCATCGCTGTCATCACCTTGCTCTATCAGGTGCAGGATCCGAACTTCACCAAGGGCGTCATTTGGGTGGCGTTGTGGTTTGCCATCGCTATAGCCTATTTCGCGCTTGTCGGCCGTCACCGCCTCATCCTGTCGCCGGAAGAGGAATTCGCGCTGGAGCACAAGCAGGCTGCAGTCAATGCGGCGGCTTCGAAGGCTTGAACCAACTCCAAAGGGCGACCGGCAACGGTCGCCCCATTGAATCAAAGGGAAACATCATGACGACCTACACATTCGACGCGCTTAAAAAAGATGTCGCTGAAGGGCGCATAGACACGGTTCTGGCATGCCTCGTGGATATGCAGGGTCGTCTGATGGGCAAACGCTTCCAGGCGGAATTTTTCGTCGAAAGCGCCTATGAGGAAACGCATAGCTGCAATTACCTGCTGGCCACNGATATGGAGATGGAAACCGTTCCCGGTTACAAATCCACCAGCTGGGAAAAAGGTTATGGCGATTATACGCTGAAGCCCGACCTCTCGACGTTGCACCGCGTGCCGTGGCTGGAAGGCACGGCGCTCGTTCTGTGCGATGCCTATGACCACCACACGCACGCCGAAGTCGCCCACTCGCCGCGCGCATTGCTCAAGAAGCAGGTCGCACGTCTGGAGGCCATGGGCCTGAAAGCCTTCATGGCCAGCGAGCTGGAATTCTTCCTGTTCGACCAGAGTTTCGAGGCCGCCCGCGCCAGCGGCTACCGCGATCTCAATCTGGTCAGCCCCTATAATGAGGACTACCACATCTTCCAGACCACCAAGGAAGAAGAGGTGATGCGAGCCATCAGAAACAATCTGCAAGCCGCTGGCATTCCTATTGAAAATAGCAAGGGCGAAGCGTCTGCTGGCCAGGTGGAACTGAACGTGCGCTACGCCGATGCGCTTACCATGNCGGACCGTCACGCCATCATCAAAANCGCCTGCAAGGAAATCGCCTGGTCCAAGGGCAAGGCCGTCACTTTCCTTGCCAAGTGGAACTACGATGCCGCAGGCAGCTCTTCGCACATCCACCAGTCGCTGTGGAGCCTGGATGGCAAGACTCCAATGTTTCTCGACAAGAACGGTGAACACGGCATGTCCGAGATGATGCGCCATTACGTGGCCGGTCTTCTGGCCCATGCCAGCGAAGTCACCTATTTTCTGGCGCCTTACATCAACTCCTACAAGCGCTTCATGGCTGGCACATTCGCGCCAACCAAGGCCATCTGGAGCACGGATAACCGCACGGCGGGCTATCGCCTGTGCGGTGCAGATAGCAAGGGCATCCGCATCGAGTGCCGCGTGGGCGGGTCGGATATCAATCCGCATCTTGCCATGGCGGCCTTGCTTGCGGCAGGCATTGACGGCATTGAAAATAAGCTGGAACTTGAGCCGCAGTTTGAAGGTGACGCCTATGGCGGCAAGGACATTCGCGAAGTCCCCAAAACGCTTCGCGATGCGACCGACCACCTCAACGGCTCGAAGATGCTGCGCGGCGCTTTCGGTGACGATGTGATCGATCACTATGTTCGCGCCGCAAAGTGGGAGCAGGAAGAATACGACCGCCGCGTTACCGACTGGGAAGTCGCGCGCGGGTTCGAACGGGCATAACAAATCATAGGAAANCCATCATGGTCATGATCCAGAATATCTCGCCGATCGACGGTTCGGTCTATGCCGAGCGCGAGNCGATGTCGCTGGATGCGGCGCGGACCGCCGTATTGAAAGTGCGCGCTGCGCAAAAATCCTGGGCGCGTCGCCCGTTGGAAGATCGTGTTCAACTGGTGCTGAAAGGCGTGGCTCGCCTCAACGAAATGGTGGGCGAAGTCGTGCCGGAGCTGGCCCACATGATGGGTCGCCCGGTTCGCTATGGCGGTGAGTTCAAGGGCTTCAACGAACGCTCGAATTACGTCGCAGCGATTGCAGCTGACGCATTGGCACCGCTTGTCATCGAGGAAAGCGGCGATTTCGAACGCCGCATCGAGCGCGAAGCGCATGGCGTCGTCTTCGTCATCGCGCCGTGGAACTACCCTTACATGACGGCCATCAACACCATTGCGCCTGCCTTGATGGCGGGCAACACTGTTGTCATCAAACACGCCGCGCAGACGCTGCTGGTGGGTGAGCGCATGGTGCGGGCCTTCGTGGAGGCGGGCGTGCCGGAGGATGTCTTCATCAACCTTTTCCTCGATCACCAGACCACGTCGGCGTTGATTGCCGAAAGCCTGTTCAACTTCGTCAACTTCACCGGCTCTGTCGAAGGCGGTCGCGCCATCGAACGCGCTGCCGCTGGCACCTTCACCGGCCTCGGTCTGGAACTTGGTGGCAAGGACCCCGGCTACGTCATGGAAGATGCCGATCTGGATGCGGCGGTCGATACGCTGATGGACGGTGCGACCTTCAATTCCGGCCAATGCTGCTGCGGCATCGAGCGCGTCTATGTCAACGAATCGCTGTTCGATGCCTTCGTTGAAAAGTCTGTGGCGTGGGTGTCCAACTACAAGCTTGGCAACCCGCTGGAGCAGGAAACGACGCTGGGGCCGATGGCCAACAAGCGTTTCGCCAAAGTGGTGCGCCAGCAGGTGGCCGATGCGGTTGCCAAAGGTGCGAAAGCACTTGTTGATCCCAAGCTGTTTGCCGCCGATGATGGCGAAAGCGCCTATGTCGCGCCGCAAATCCTCATCGATGTCGACCATTCCATGGAATTCATGACCGAGGAAACCTTCGGCCCTGCTGTCGGCATCATGAAGGTCAAGAACGACGACGAAGCCATCGCGCTGATGAACGACAGCAAATATGGCCTCACCGCATCGTTGTGGACGCAGGATGCTGACAGGGCAGGGCACATCGGTCGCGAGATCGAAACCGGCACCGTCTTCATGAACCGCGCCGATTATCTCGATCCTGCTTTGTGCTGGACCGGCGTCAAGGATACCGGTCGCGGCGGCTCGCTGTCGGTCATCGGTTTCCAGAACCTGACCCGTCCAAAATCCTACCATCTGAAGAAAGTCACGAAATGAACATCGTCGCAAACTGGAGCTACCCGACCCCGATCAAGATGGGACGCGGCCGGATCAAGGAATTGGCGGACGCCTGCAAGACGCTCGGCATCAAAAAGCCGCTGCTCGTCACCGACAGAGGCCTCGCCAGCATGGCGATCACGGCCCATGCGCTGGATATTCTGGAAGAGGCAGGCCTTGGCCGCGCTATCTTCTCCGAGGTGGACCCGAACCCNAACGAGATCAATCTCGAAGCGGGCGTCAAAGCCTTCAAGGATGGTGGACATGACGGCGTAGTCGCCTTCGGCGGTGGCTCCGGTCTCGATCTCGGCAAGGCCGTCGCCTTCATGGCAGGCCAGACGCGGCCCGTCTGGGATTTCGAGGATATCGGCGACTGGTGGACCCGCGCCAATTCTGAAGGCATCGCTCCCATCGTCGCGGTGCCGACTACGGCAGGCACCGGCTCGGAAGTCGGTCGCGCCAGCGTCATCACCAACTCGCAGACCCATGTGAAGAAGATCATCTTCCACCCGAAATTCTTGCCCGGCGTCGTCATCTGCGATCCGGAACTCACCGTCGGCATGCCCAAGGCCATCACCGTCGGCACCGGCATGGATGCCTTTGCCCATTGCTTGGAGGCTTATTCCTCGCCTTTCTATCACCCGATGAGTGCCGGTATCGCGCTCGAAGGCCTGCGGCTGGTGAAAGAGTTTCTGCCCCGCGCTTATAAAGACGGCACGGATATCGAGGCCCGCTCCAACATGATGGCCGCCGCCGCCATGGGTGCGGTTGCGTTCCAGAAGGGGCTGGGTGCCATCCATTCCCTGTCGCACCCCATCGGCGCGGTCTATAACACCCACCACGGCATGACCAACGCCGTCGTCATGCCCGCCGTTCTGCGCTTCAACCGCCCGGCCATCGAAGACAAAATTGCGCGCGCTGCGGCCTATCTTGGCATCGAAGGCGGGTTTGATGGCTTCTATGATTACGTGCTGGAGCTTCGCAAAGAACTCGGCGTGCCTGAAAGCCTAACGGCTATGGGCATCAAGCCTGACCGGGTGGATGAACTTGTAGCAGAGGCCATCAAGGACCCAAGCTGCGGCGGTAATCCTGTCGAGTTGACGGCTGAGAATACGCGGGCGCTGTTTCTGGAGTGCTTTTGATTTTGGCTGATGATGGAGGGTGGGGCTTACCCCCNTCTGTCCTGCCGGACATCTCCCCCTCAAGGGGGNAGATTGGATGGCCGAGCCACTTTACTTCAATCTCAACGTCGAAGATGTGCGAGAGGTCGCCACGAGTCGATCTCCCCACATGAGGGGNAGATGCCCGGCAGGGCAGAGGGGTGTAAACCACACCCACAAACCTCCACTTCCCCCACCCTAAAAAAATAAAAAAGTTTTCTCCACGGCCATCAACCCCATGCCTACAATCCCCACACCTTCGCGGCTGGAGTGTTTCGCGAGACACTGTCGGGGCAGGCGGAGGGTGGTGATTGGCCGTAGACGTGCGGGTGGTCATCAAAGGCGATGTCCTGTGGGCCTGCCTGCTTCACGGTCCGAAATTCCATAAACGGTTTTCGGTCAGTGGAGGAGGCGAGGTTCACAGGAAGACGACCAAAGCCGGCCCGGTTTGTTCAAGGTCCGGTCTGGCTGATTGAAAGACTGGAGGCCACGCAAATGCGGAGCCCAACACAAACACCATACCAGAGACATTTCCGCATTTGCGTGTGTTCTCACGGGGTAATGACGAAGCAAACCACGGGCGGATGACGTCGCGTGAACGGCGAAGCGTGCCGGGGTTTTTGACACGGCTGGGCTGGGACTTCGCAGGTTTTGCGATCCTTAGAGGGCGTTGCACGACACATGAATCGAACAACAAAAAANGCCGGCCCCAAGGACCGGCTTTTTCCAAGAAATCAAACCACTTAGATCGCAGCTGTCACGATGAACTCAACCTTGTAGTCCGGCGTAGCAAGCGCTGCTTCGCTGGTGGCGCGGGCTGGTGGGTTTGCCGGGTCGATCCAGCCTTCCCAGACGGCGTTCATTTCGCCAAAGGTGGACATGTCGGAAATGTAGATGATGGTCTGTAGGATCTTCGACTTGTCGGAACCGGCAAGAGCCAGCAGGCGGTCGACTTCGGCGAGAGCGGACTTGCTCTGTTCGGTCACGGATGTGCCTTCACCCACCTGACCGGCGAGGTAGACGGTGTTACCGTGAACGACTGCGCCGCTCATGCGCTTGCCGGGTTCGATACGCTTGATGCTCATGCTGAAAACTCCTGTTGGTATTTCGGGTAGAATTAACGGCTACGGTGAAATCAGCCGCGGATGTGATGGGTCTTTTCGTAGATGGCTGTGGAGCGCGCGCCGGAACGGCAGAAGCCGAGCATCGGACGCTGAAGTTCATCCAAAGCATCGACCATGCCCGTCACCGCATCGGCATCCACGCCGAATCGACCGACAGGTACATGCGCGACGGCGATGCCCAATGCCTCTGCGCGTTCGGCAATATCTGCAAACAGCGGCTGGCCTTCTTCTTCATCATCCGGGCGATGGCAAACGATGGATTTGAAACCCAGCGCCTTGACCTCATCGAGGTCGGCAACGCTGATCTGGCCGCTTACGGAATATTCATCGTCAATACGCCTGATATCCATTTTCTCGTCCTCCGGTAACCGTGGCAGCCCGGCACAAATTGCTGTGCCATCCTAAATTTCGCACCCGGTTTAAGGGGTTAAAGAGGGTGCGTCAATGATAAGCCATTCCAATTGCGGGCCTGTTCAGAGAATAGAAAAGCGCAGGCCGTATGTCCTGTTCTCACCCGGATTCAGCATGTGAAACTCACCTGCCGCCTCAAGTTCGGAGCGGCTGACCCAGCGGTGCGATACCGGCTCTATGCCCATGACATGTGCCGGTGCCTGCTGGTTTCGCCACATCTGCAAATAGGGAAGCGTATCCGTGCGGAAGCTGACTTTGAGCGTTCGCCCGCCAATGGTTGCGATTGGCCCCAGCATTATGGTGGCCCAGCCGTCGCCGTCATCTCCCGCTGGCACGCAGAAGACGCCGCCCGGGTCCTCGCCAAAACGCCAGCCAAATCCACCGCCCTCAAACATCGCGCCTTGAAGCTTCACCGCATCGTCGAACAGCCTTGCGCCGACATTCATGTGGTACATGTGGAAGACGGGACGCGTGGCGGCGCTGGTGTTGGTTACGCGGTCGTTGAGGCTGACTTCGCCGGTTTCGCCATCGATGGCCCACTCTCTTTCCAGAAGGGCAGTGCCGCCATCGGCCAGGACCAGCGGAACCCTTGCCCCGGCATTCGCATTACCACCTTCAGTAGACCAATGCGTTATCTCGACGGGNTGAGAGGAAAATGAACCATGCAAAGGATATTTTCTTCCATCCGCGTCACCTTCAATGGCTTCAGGGTGGCGAATATGGTCAGGGCCACAGGTAAACAGAAAGCCTTCTAGCGAATGATCAATACGAGGATCGCCATCATCAGGGATGGCACGCCCNGGAGCAATATCGATACCATCGACCACGCAGGCGCCGATATCGAAAAGGGATGTTTCATCAAGAAAGATTGCGGGAGATTTTCCGGCTTTCAGCGCTCGCATTTTCGCTCCTTCACTGACATGTTGACGTCGCAATCACGCAAANGCTATCGCAACGACGGGAAATTAAGATTGCATTAACCGCGAATTCACCTTTNCCACAATAGGGTCAAGATTAACGTGTGTGTATTGGGAAGAACCCAAGGGATCGCAGAATCGTGAAACTTTTAATTAACGCAATGTTCGGTCTCGCTGTCGCGACGACCTCCGTCCTCCTGCCCGCTGAGGCCAGCGCGCAGCAACGGCAGGTCTATCAGGAACAGCCTATGATGGTAACGCCCGATGGGCGGGTTCTCGATTTCATGCCCGAACGTGGCGACATCGTCATCAGCCGCGACCGGATGGGCCGCACTGTTTACTTTGACCGTTACGGCAACCTTCTTGCAACGGAAATGCAGCAGGGTGCGGCTCCGCGCCGCCAGGCTCAGCAAGATCCCTATTACAATCAGAATGACACCTACTATCCACCAGCGCCGAGCCAGAACCGGGAGCCACAGCGCGATTACGGTTATCAGGGCAACGGCGGCGGCGGGCAGGATTATCGTCAGTACCGTGGCGATGGAAGCGACATAGACCCGTATACGGGGTCTGTCGAAGGGCCGGGCGCTGTCGAAAGCGCGCCGCTGGGCCAACCGATGCCGGGTGAGAGCACTGTCACCGCCGTGCCGCAGCCTGACCACCTCATCGAGCGTAACCAGCCGGTGACGGCTCCTGTCAATCGCTCGCGTCAGGAAATTGTTGCGCTTCAGGTGTTTCTCGACCGCGAAGGCATTTCGCCTGGTGTGATCGATGGCAAGATGGGTGACAACGTCAACAAGGCCATCGCTGCCTGGCAGGACATGACGGGCGACCGTCTCGACCCCAACAATACAGATGACATTCTGGAGCGTCTGCGCAACACCGGCGGTCTGGCCATCGTGGATTATACGATAACCGCAGCAGACGCGGCTGGTCCTTATGTTGCCTCCATTCCGGATGACTACGCCGAAAAGGCGCAGCTTCCCGCCATGGCCTACACGTCCACATCGGAAGCCCTCGCTGAGCGTTTCCACATGGATGAGACATACCTGAAGGAACTCAACCCCGGCGTCGATTTCACTGTACCAGGCACGATCATCAAGGTCGTCAGCCCCGGTGAGCCGAAGAAGGGGCAGGTCGCTCGAATCGTTGCCCACAAGGGCATCAAGCAGGTGTTCGCCTATGACGAAAGCGGCGTTCTGATTGCGGCTTATCCTGCCACTATCGGTTCTTCGGATACGCCTTCGCCATCCGGCACGCATACCGTCGAACGCATCGCGCTCAATCCCGGCTACACCTATAACCCGAAGATCAACTTCCAGCAGGGCCAGAACAGCCAGATATTGCAGATCCCGCCCGGTCCCAACGGTCCCGTCGNTACGGTCTGGATTGCGCTGTCGAAGCCGACCTATGGCATTCACGGCACGCCGGAACCATCCAAAATCGGCAAGACCAACAGCCATGGCTGTATCCGCCTGACGAACTGGGATGCAACGGAACTTGCTAAGATGGTCCGCCCGGGTGTTGTGGTGGAGTTTGCCGAGTAAGAGCAACTCGCTCAACACTCTCTCCAACGTCATCCTCGGGCTTGTCCCGAGGATCTAACGAACCCNGACATTGAACGTGGATAGATCCTCGCCACAAGGGCGGGGATGACGTCCAAATTGTTGGTCCTGCCTTACCCTAACTTATGCACTCGTTTTCCGGCCCGACGTTCCGTCAGGAAACATGCGAAGGCAAGCGCGGGCAGTGCAAAGCCAAGCCATGAGGCTGCGACCCATTGGCCCTGCGAGTAGGCCCAGCCGCCGACCGCTGAACCCACGGCACCGCCCATGAAAAACGTTGCCATGAAGATGCCGTTGAGGCGGCTGCGGAATTCGGCACCCAGCGTGAAGATGGCGCGCTGGCCCAGCACCAGATTTGTCGTGACCGCAAANTCCAGCACGATTGCTGCAACGACCAGCAACGCCAGAGCCAGATGCGAACCTTCCGGCGCAATGTGAGTGATCAGGAACGATGCCATAGCCGCCAGCAGCGCGCCCAAGGTGGCGGCCCATGTCCAGCCGCGATCAGCGAGGCGGCCTGCAATCGGCGCGGCTATGGCACCAGCCGCACCTGCCAGCGCAAACAGCGCGATCTCTCCCTGTGACAGCCGGAAAGCCGGACCGCTGAGATAAAGCGGCGTCACCGTCCAGAACAGGCTGAACGCCGAAAACATGCCAGCCTGATAGATTGCGCGCCGTTGCAGAAGAGGCGTGTTCGCGGCCAGCTTTGCCATCGACGCAAGAAGGGCGCGGTATGGCAGTTTCGCATCCGGCATACGGCGTGGCAGCAGCCGGTAGAGCACCAGTGCCAGTACGGCCATCACAACAGCCGACATCAGAAACACGCCGCGCCAGGAAACCAGTTCGGACAATACACTCGATAGTGGTCGTGCCAGCATGATGCCGACCATCAGCCCGCTCATGATGCTGCCGACAACCCTGCCGCGGCTGGCATCCGGTGTCATATGCGCGGCCAAGGGCAGAATCATCTGCACAGCCACAGAACTGATGCCGACAAGGAAAACAGCCGTGAGAAACTGCGAAGCATGCGGTGCCAGTGCCGCCGCAATCAAAGCCGCGACCGCCATGCCCACAGTCGTTACGATCAGTTTNCGGTTTTCGATCAGATCACCCAGCGGCACGACAAACAGCAGTCCCAACCCGTAACCGATCTGCGTCAGCGTCACGATCAACCCGGTTGCCCCGGCGGAAAGGCCAAGCTCCGCACCGATGACGCCGGCGAGCGGTTGGGCATAATAAAGGTTTGCCACAATCAACCCGCAGGCACTGGCCAACAGAAAAATCATTGCGGAAGAGATAGCCTCTTCCTGTGCAGGCTCGGAACCAAGCACTGTAGATGTCATGTCACGTCTCCAAATTAGGAAATATTCATTTCCAAAATACGCATAAAAATCAGTCGAAAACCTTCATGGCCACATCGACCACCGCGTTAAGTTCCGCTTTCTCAAGGCCGGTCTTGCCGACCACCCGCATGCCGTAAATCAGGCAAAGCACCGTCTTGGCGAGAGCGTCTGCATCCATTGCGTTCGACACCGATCCATCCGCTTGTCCTTCACGCACGAGGCGCCCCAGTATGGTCTCGCGCGCATCAATGGCACGGCGCACGACACGCGCCATATCCTCGTCCAACGAGGCCAGATCGGCAGCAGCACCCACGACGAGACACCCTTGTCCACCGGACTGTCCAATGCAGGCATCGGCATAGAAGTTCATCGCCGCCAGCAGCTTCTCCCGCCCGGTTTTGCCGGTCTGAACGGCCGCCTCGAAGCGCTTCGTCTGCACCAGCCTATAGCGCTCGACGGCGGCGATGTAGATGTCCTTTTTATCCTTGAAAGCCTTGTAGAGGCTGCCCTGCGTCAACTCCATCGCCTGCGTCAGATCACCCACGGAGGTTGCGTGATAGCCACGCTCAGAAAACACGCCGATAGCCTTGTCGATCGCCAGATCGACATCGAACTCACGCGGGCGACCGCGCTGGCGGATAGGGTAAGATGGTGAAGGAGCGTTGGTCATGGTCGCAATATAGAAAACGATCATTTCCAAATCAAGCAGAATTTTGCGCCCGGTCGCAAAACGTGCCGGGCGCTCGAAACTATTGGTAATCAGGCCGCTTTTCGACCGAGGAATTTNCCATCACGGTCAGAACGGACGACACGGACCGGCATCAGGCGCAAAACCTCGTAGGCAAAGTTGCGCACATTCTCCATCGCCTTCTCGACGTTGCTGACCTTTTGACAGTCCAGCGCTTCGAGCGTGCCGCCACAGTCGAAAATGTCGCGGAAGGCGGCGCGTTCGGCAATTGGCGTGTTCAGAACGCGAACGTTCTTCTCCGCCAACAGCGCCTTGACCAGCAGCATGGAGCGCGTGCTGATCATGGCGTTGACGCGGGTCAGCACAACCGAGTGATCGATCTTCATGCCCATCTTGCGATTGAGAAGCTCGATATGCTCCAGCACTTCGGAAGCGCCGCGTGCATCCATGGCGGAACCCTGAACGGGGATCAAGACGTGGTCGGAAATTCCGAGCGCCATCGTCAGCAGTGGACTTTTGGTGCCGGGGAGGTCGATGATGAAACAGTCCGTATTGGACCTGTTTTCACGAATATGCGTTTCCATCGAGGCCATGGTGACGTGTGAGATGACCGAGAGATTGCGCATCTCGCCGGACATTTCGGACCAGCGCGAAATCCACAATTGCGGATCGGCATCCAGCACCGTCACGCGGTGGCCCATGCGGGCAAGTTCGGTGGCAAGCAGCAACACAGCCGTGGTCTTGCCGGCGCCGCCCTTGGTATTTGCAAATGTAATGACTGGCATAAGGGCCCCCGAATGCAGAGCCTGATTTCATCGCTCTTCAACGCACCGCGACATTCATGGTGCGATGCATATTGTTAACGAAGATGGTTAACGAAATGGAAATATCTGCGATGCCTTGTTGCGAAAGTGAAGGATGGCACGGTGAAGATGCTTCTGGTGGTGCCACCCATCAATATCAAAAGGCAAAGGTCGCGAGTTTCGCTTTGATCTGAATCTGTTACCGCTATCACTTCGAGGATTGAGTCAGTACCTTCGCAAGTTGATTCACACTTTCCACGCGCTCGTCAAACCACATCCGGGCAAGGTCACTGACCGAAGCCAGGTCGATACCATCCGGGTCGATCGACGTGATTTTCCACGCGCCGGATTTGCGGCCTGCCAGTACCGCCAGCCGTGATGCCTCGCCCTTGATGACGTTCAGGCGCGAGATTTCGGCCTCCAGCCCATCCGCGCCCGAGAGATCGGTACGCAGATCCGATGGTGTGATATTGCTGGCATTGCGGGCAGGGCCGCCATTGATTTGGACGCCTTCGATATTGAGACGGTAGAGCTGCGTATCCGGTAACGAGAGATAGAGTTTGGCTTTGGGGTAGCGGGCGATATAGCGCGCCTTAGCCAACGGCACTTCGTCATCAACCATCAGCACCGCTTTGCCGACCAGCGTCAGTCTCGGCAGTGTCAGCGCGTCGCCCTTGTTGAAGGGTGCCAGCACCAGCGAGATGCGCGGGTCCGCCTCGATATTGCGGGCATGGAGTGCGAGGCGAGCGGTGAAGAAGAAGGGCGTGCCATCCGGCTCGACGGCGATGTTGGTGGCGGTGTTGTAGGGATAGCCGCTCTGCGGATCAAGCGTGGCGAGACCGGCGGTACGGCAGGTGTGCAGAACGTCCCGCGCCACGCGCACGGCTTCGAAAGGCGCACCGGCTGAGGGTTCTATGTTTGCGTTTCGTGGGGTGATAACTGCCGGTGTCGTCTCTGCCATGATGCTCTCCGTTGTCAGACACGGTTTACATCATGGCAGTCCTATTTNCATTGCTGAAATATCAGCTGCGTTCGCGAATCTGCGTCAACGTCCGCGCAGGAGTAATCGCCTCAGGGTCGAGCTTCACTTCGATAATCGAGGGCTTGCCGCTGGCACGGGCGCGTTCATAGGCAGGGCCGAAGTCTTCGGTTTTCTCGACGATCTCGCCGTGGCCGCCATAGGCTTTGGCGAAGGCGACGAAGTCAGGGTTGACGAGATCAGTGCCGCTGACGCGACCGGGATATTCCCGTTCCTGATGCATGCGGATGGTGCCGTAGGTGCCGTTGTTGACCAGCACGGTGATGATGGGCAGGCCATAGCGCACGGCGGTGATGAATTCCTGCCCGTGCATCATGAAGCAGCCATCACCGGCAAAGCAGACGACTTCGCGTTCCGGAAACAGATGCTTGGCGGCGACTGCGGCGGGCAGGCCATAACCCATGGAGCCGGAGGTGGGGGCCGATTGTGTGTTGAAACGCTGGAAGCGGTGGAAGCGGTGCAGCCATGTGGCGTAATTGCCCGCGCCGTTGGTGAAGATGGCGTCAACAGGCGTATTGGCTTCGATCCAGTCCATGATCGGACCCATCTGCACTGGACCGGGTCCGGTTTTCGGTGGGGTGGACCATGTCAGGTAGGCCGCGTGCATGGCGGCAGTGCGCTCTGCCCATACCGGATTTNCCGGGACTTCCAGTGTGGAAAGCGCTTCCACGAATTCAGTGGACGACGCGCAGATGGCGAGGTCCGGCCTGTAGACGCGCCCGAGTTCTTCCGCCTGCGGGTAGACATGTACCAGTGTCTGCGACGGGTAGGGAATGTCGAGCAAAGTGTAACCGGAAGAGGGCATTNCCGACAGGCGTCCGCCCAGGAGGACAATGAGATCGGACTGCTTGATTTCCGCTGACAGCGCCGGATTGATGCCGATGCCAACATCGCCTGCGTAGGACGGGCTGAGATGATCGAACAGCGCCTGACGGCGGAAGGAGCAGCCGACTGGCAGCTTGAGGCGTTCCGCGAATGTCTTGAACTGCGCAACGGATTGTTCTGTCCAACGGGTGCCGCCGAGAATGACCATGGGACGCTTGGCTGCACCCAGAAGCTCTGCGAATTTGGCCATTTGCTTTGGGCCGGGGTGGTTTTCCACCGGCGTGTAAGGCTTGGCCTCCGGTGCGTCCACCAGATCGACCAGCATATCCTCGGGCAGGCTCAAGACCACGGGGCCGGGGCGACCGGAGGTGGCGACCGCAAAGGCGCGGGTGACGAATTCCGGAATGCGACGGGCATCATCGATCTCGCCGACCCATTTGGCAAATTCGGTGAAGGCGCGGCGGTATTCGACTTCCTGAAAGGCCTCACGCTCACGGGCATCGCGCTGCACCTGGCCGATGAAANGGATCATCGGGATGGAATCCTGCATGGCGATATGCAGGCCCGCAGACGCATTGGTCGCGCCGGGACCGCGCGTTACCATGCAGATACCGGGCTCGCCCGTCAGCCGTCCCCAGGTATCGGCCATCATCGCCGCGCCACCTTCCTGACGGCAGATCACGGTCTCGATGCCGCTTTCATACAGCGCATCCAGCACGGCCAGATAGCTTTCGCCGGGTACGCAGGAAACACGCGACACACCGTTGGCTTTCAAGGCTTCGACAATCAGCTGTCCGCCGGTTCTTTTCATGGTGCCAGGTTCCTTTCTATGTCGTCCAACTCGGCCAGCACTTCTGCCTGATGCTCCCCGAGACGCGGGCTCGGTCGCTCATAATGCAGAGGCGTTTCCGACAATATGATCGGTGTTCTTACACCAGGAATGACGGTGCCGTCTGCGGCTTGAAGATCAACGCGCAGGCCGCGTGCCTGAACCTGCGGATCGGCGAACATTTCATCGATGGAATTGATTGGCCCGGCAGGCACGGCACTGGTTTCGCAGGCCGTCAACAGGTCACGCTTCATCCATTTGAGCGTCTCGGTCGACACGATCTGGCGAACCTCCACCTTGTGCGCGACGCGGGCCTTGTTGGTGGCGTAGCGCTCATCGTCTGCGATGGCATCGATACCGAGGATTTNGCAGAGGCGACGGAATTGCCCGTCATTGCCGACAGCCAGAATGAGGAATCCGTCAGCCGTCGGCACCACTTCATAGGGAGAAATATTCGGGTGGGCATTGCCCAATCGCACCGGCGCTTTGCCGGACATGAGGTAATTCATGTTCTGATTGGCCAGCACGGCCGATTGAACATCCAGAAGTGCCATATCGATATGCTGGCCCTGTCCGGTGCGCATGGCGTGGATGAGAGCGGCCTGAATGGCGGTGACGGAATAGATGCCGGTGAAAATATCGGCAACGGCAACGCCCGCCTTCATCGGCTGGCCATCCGGCTCGCCTGTGATTGACATGAAACCTGACATGCCCTGGACGATGTAGTCGTAACCGGCGAAATCCGCATAAGGGCCGGTCTGGCCGAAGCCGGTGATGGAGCAATAGATGAGCTTGGGGTTGAGCGCTCGCAGAGACTGATAATCCAGCCCGTATTTCTCCAGCCCGCCACGCTTGAAGTTCTCGATCACCACATCGGCGGTCTTGACCAGCCTGCGCACCGTCTGGCGGCCCTCGTCGCTTTTCAGATCGACGGTGATGGAGCGCTTGCCGCGATTGGTGGAATGGTAATAGGCGGCGGAAAGATTATCGCCATCCTTGCTCTCCACAAAGGGCGGCCCCCAGGCGCGGGTATCGTCGCCACCATCGGGGCTTTCCACCTTGATGACATCGGCACCCATATCGGCCAGCATCTGCCCGGCCCAGGGACCGGCGAGCACGCGGGCCAGCTCGATCACACGAATGCCCTTCAAGGGCGGCTGTTTCTTATCGGAAGGTTCTGCCATGTCTATCTCACATATTTCAGAAGTTTATAGACGGACGAACTTCTGCGTGCATGTGAAATTATCTCATGGCGTCATTCCGATTCGACAAATACTCATACGTCATCTTCGGGCTTGACCCGAGGATCTACTGGCGTTTGACGTCGTGGGTCGTTAGATCCTCGGGTCAAGCCCGAGGATGACGTCGAAATAATAGATACCGTTCCCCATTTACGTGAACGCTTTGCGCTACATCCCATTACTTAAAACTGCCACCTTCCTTGCCCAGGCCGCAAAATCCGCAGCCGGAACTTCCCAGCCGATTTCGTGCAGGGTTTCGTGGCGCATGCCGGGGTAGATTTTGTCTTCGACGTTGGTGAAGCCTGCCGCACGGAATTGCTGCGCCAGCCAGACGATTTCGCGGCCGTTGTTGGTCGCGGCGTCTTCGTTGCCGCTGACGAGCAGGATCGGCAGGTCTTTTGGCAAGCGCGACAGGAGTTTCGGGCCGCGATAGGACATTTCGAACACGTCCTGCCAGAGTGAGACGCTGGCTTCGAACTGGCAGAGCGGATCGCCGACATAGGCATCGACGGCCGCCTTGTCGTGGCTGAGCCAATCGGCCATCGTGCGTTTTTCCGGCATCTTGCTGTTCCAGATGCGGAAGGTCGCTTTGGGCAGGATGGCGCTTGGGACGTCAGAGCCTTTCAGCATCTTCTCGATCCGCAGAACGACCTGCGCCAAGCGGCCCATAAGGCCGGGGTGGAGGTTGGAGTTCCAGATCGAAAGGGCATCGAAGCCGCCGGGATTGCTGACGGCGGTGTTGAGAGCGATGAGGCCGCCCATGGAGTGTCCGAAGAGGATGACAGGCAGGCCGGGATGGCGTTCGCCAACCAGAGTGCGCATCGCCATGACATCGCTGATGACCTTGGTGACGCCGTCTTTCCAGGCAAAACGACCGATGGGGGCGTCGTCTGCCTTGGTGCGGCCATGGCCACGATGATCATGGGCGTAAACCTCGAATCCCTGTTGCGCCATGACATCGGCAAAGCGGCGGTATCGGCCCGCATGTTCCACCAGTCCGTGGCAAATCATCAGGATGCCCTTTGGCTGGCCTTGCGCCGGCTCGTGCCGGTAGGTGATGGATGCGCCCGAAGGACTTGCCAGTCGATTGATTTCACTAAAGGCCATATCGTCCATTCATCTCTCCGCGCCTGTGCTTATTGTTGGCCAAGAGGTTGCTCCCTGGCCCTATTTACCCTACATAGCGGCAAATTTCCCATTCGAATTTTCAAATCTGACGCGGAGCATTCGCTACAATGGCACGTCAATTCATCTACCACATGTCGGGGCTGAACAAGTCTTACGGCGCCAAGAAAATCCTTGAAAACGTCAACCTGTCTTTCTACCCGGATGCCAAGATCGGTATTCTCGGCCCCAACGGTGCCGGTAAGTCCACTGTGCTGCGCATCATTGCCGGTCAGGACAAGGAGTTCACCGGCGAGGCGTGGCTGGCAGAAGGCGCGACCGTTGGTTACCTGGAGCAGGAACCGCATCTGGACGAAACCAAGACTGCGTTCGAAAACGTCATGGTGGGCGTGGCCGACAAGACGGCCGTGCTTGAGCGTTATAACGAACTGATGATGAACTATTCCGACGAAACTGCTGACGAGGGTGCCAAGCTTCAGGACATCATCGACAGCCAGAACCTGTGGGATCTGGAACAGCAGGTCGAAATGGCGATGGAAGCCCTGCGCTGCCCGCCGAAGGATAGCGACGTTTCCCTGCTTTCGGGTGGTGAACGCCGTCGTATCGCGCTGTGCCGTCTGCTTCTGTCCAAGCCGGACCTGCTGCTGCTCGACGAACCGACCAACCACCTTGACGCCGAAACCATTGCATGGCTCGAAAAGCACCTGCGCGATTACCCCGGCGCCGTGATGATGATTACCCACGATAGATACTTCCTGGATAACGTCACCGGCTGGATTCTCGAGCTCGACCGTGGCCGTGGCATTCCTTACGAAGGCAACTACTCTGCTTACCTGACGGCGAAGGCCAAGCGCATGCAGCAGGAAGCCCGCGAAGATGCAGGCCGCCAGAAGGCAATTTCGCGCGAACAGGAATGGATCGCATCCAGCCCGAAGGCACGTCAGGCCAAGTCCAAGGCGCGTATCAAGTCCTACGAGCAACTGGTGGATGCCGCCGACAAGCAGCGTCCCGGCGACGCACAGATTATCATCCCTGTTTCCGAGCGTCTCGGCCAGGTGGTCATCGAGATGGAAGGCATCGTGAAGGGCTTTGAAGGCCGCACGCTGATCAATGACCTGTCGATCAAGCTGCCCCCGGGCGGTATCGTCGGCATCATNGGCCCCAACGGTGCCGGTAAGACGACGCTGTTCAAGATGATCACGGGTCAGGAAAAGCCCGATAGCGGTTCGGTTCGCATCGGCGAGACCGTTCAGCTTGGCTACGTCGACCAGAGCCGTGATGCGCTGGATGGAACCAAAACCGTTTGGGAAGAAATTTCCGGCGGCGCTGAAATCATCAAGCTCGGCAAGTTCGACATGAACTCACGCGCTTACTGCGGTGCCTTCAACTTCAAGGGTGGCGACCAGCAGCAGAAGGTTGGCAACCTCTCCGGTGGTCAGCGCAACCGCGTGCACCTGGCGAAGATGCTGAAGGCGGGCGGCAACGTTCTCCTCCTCGACGAACCTACCAACGACCTTGACACCGAAACACTCGGCGCGCTGGAAACGGCACTCGAAAACTTCGCTGGCTGCGCCATCATCATCAGCCATGATAGAATGTTCCTCGACCGCCTTGCCACCCACATCCTCGCCTTCGAAGGCGACGGCCATGTAGAATGGTTCGAAGGCAACTTCGAAGACTACGAGCAGGACAAGGTCCGCCGTCTGGGTGCAGATGCGCTCAACCCGGGTAGCCAGGCGTATAAGCGTCTGACGCGCTGATCTGCCTTATCCACTTGCGACTTCAAAAAGGGCACTGCACAAGCGGTGCCCTTTTTTGTTTGACTGATAATGATGATGCCGAACTTTATTGGCGAGTTATTGGTGCGTCACCGCGGGCACTTCCTATTTCGGGCCCGCTAGCCTACTTGCTCGCTGACTGCTGCGGGGCGGGCCAACTTGCCGGTCCAGTGCCGCTAGAGGGATAAATAGTCGAAAGTAACTCTTGCAGTAGATGGCCTACAGCAGGATTGAGTGAGCCCGCATCAGAAATCTAGTACTTGCTTACGTGGCGCGACGATAAATTCCAGCGCCGAGAAATTCCAGGTATCCGTTGTCGCGTAATATTTGCAGCTGCTGTCTGATTTTTGCTTTTACGTTGTTATTGTTGGGGTAAATCTCGCTCAGATATCGAGTGAAACTGTACACGTTGTCGAGTGTAAAGATGGAGTTTTCGATTTGGTCGATGCAGCTCATAACGTCCACAAGCCAACCGCGTGCGGCAGGCGTGTGTCGCTCCAGAAAAGCCGTTTTTTGCCACCGGGACAGAACATCCGAGCGACTCTTAACAATTCCATCTTGTACAACACAAATCAGTCCGATCTGCGGAATGCGTTCAAGAAGTATATTTGATCCTACCCACCCTGCGCGACGTGCCGAAGGCTTAAGGGGCTTCCTGCGCTCAATCAACGATGCAGTAAAGAAGCGTTTTGGGACCACGTAAAGTTGCCTCACGGCAGCGTCCGCCACGTCATATCTCATCAGGATCAAATTCGGTGATGTATCCGATTCTAGCCTTTCAACTTTTGTCTGATACGCGCCATTTGCAATCTTCCTCCCGAAAGGCTTTTTCTGGCTTTTGAGTTCGTACTGGTCGTTGCATCGCATACAGTAAAAATCGGCTACAGGAAGATTTCGGGGAAATTGTTTGAGACTCTGATTTCCACAGTTAGGGCAGTAGATCGATTGCTCAATCCATGCTTCGGTCAGAACTCGAGCTTTCTGCGAGCCACTCACGTAAGTTCGGTCTGGCTCTGAGAATTCTAATTTCATATCGGACGCGAAAGCTCCGTTGCGAGCTTGCCCAAAANCGACGCTAGAACTGGGATTTTNGTCTCAGCCATGCGGGTGTAATTCGGGGTGTAGTCTGCGTCAGGCGGCGAATAGTATATGGCGATCGTACCGTCGCTGCCTTTCGTCATATAGACTGATAAATCAAGGCACGTGATTGGACTGATGTCAGAAACTTCACAAACTGGACAATCGTCGTCGCACTCACAGGACCAGTCGTCGTTCCACTTCGCTCCACATTCTTCGCAAATATAAAAGTTCCGATACCAAGCCACAGTCCGCTCCCACGACAAACATCAACTAATATGACGTAGGAATACGAAGTTCGCAATCGAGCGCGCTGTGTGGCAATCATCGCGATACCCGTTTGATTAGCATGCATTGCGTCCCATGAGATCAATTACCTATGCGATCTTGCAGGCTTCACCAAANTCGTATAAACATATCTTTATATGTTGATTGGCTTGAGGTTTGTGCATTGGCTTTAGGGCTTGATAATCTGGTGGGGCTGTTGAAGGCGGCGGGGGAGCCGACGCGGTTTCGGTTGTTGGCGCTGTTGGGCGCGGGCGATCTGACCGTGACGGATCTGACCGAGATTCTCGGTCAGTCGCAACCGCGTATTTCGCGGCACCTTAAGCTTCTGGCCGAGGAAGACCTGATCGACCGTTATCAGGAAGGTGCCTGGGCATACTTCCGTTTGAAGCAGGATGGCAAGGCTGCCGAGCTGGTCAAACAGCTTCTTTCCGTCGCGTCTCCCAACGACGCCGTTCTTTTGCGGGATTTCGAACGGCTTTCCTCCGTCAAGCGGGTGAGGGCGGAGCGTGCGCAGGACTATTTCAGCCGCAATGCATCCGCCTGGGACGAGCTTCGCCGTCTTCACGTCAGCGATGACGCGGTGGAAAGCGCTCTTTCGAAACTGATCGGCACGACGCCTGTCGATTCCATGCTCGATCTTGGCACCGGCACGGGCCGCATTCTTCAGCTTCTCAGCGGCATCTATCGCCGCGCAATCGGCATCGATGCCAGCCGCGATATGCTGGCGGTTGCTCGTTCCAACCTCGACAAAGCTGGCGTGGCACACGCGTCTGTACGCCATGGCGATATTTNGAACCTGCCGCTGGAGAGCCAGGATTTCGATCTGGTGGTGGTGCATCAGGTGCTGCACTTCCTCGATCATCCCGAGATGGCAATTGCCGAAGCGGCGCGCATGTTGCGTCCGAATGGCCGTCTGGTGATCATCGATCTGGCGCCGCACAAGCTCGAGTATCTGCGAGAAGACCACGCGCATGTTCGCCTCGGATTTTCGCATCAAACCATGGAAGAGTGGCTGAAAAAGGCGGGGCTTTCGCCCGAGAAGGCGGTTGATCTGCATTCCGGCAATGTGTCCGACCAGTCTCTTGACGTAACAATCTGGGTTGCGCGCGATCCGCGCCTGCTGATTGCGGGCGGGCAGGTGGTCGACGCACCGCTTCTATCAGCCGGGAGGGCATGACATGACAAAAACCGATCCAGACCGACACACGAGCGGAAATTTCAAGCTCTCCTTCGAGTTCTTTCCGCCCAAGAACGCGGATATGGATGTGCAGCTTTGGGAAACGGTCGAGGAACTTGCGCGCTGGAACCCGGACTTCGTGTCCGTGACCTATGGCGCTGGCGGAACGACAAAGGCGCCGACGTTGGTTGCGGTCGACCGCATGATCTCGGTGGCGGGTCTGTCGACAGCCTCGCACCTGACCTGCGTGGATGCCAGCAAGCAGGAAGTGCACGACGTTGTTGAAGAGCTGCGCGGCATCGGCGTCAAGCATTTTGTGGCGTTGCGGGGCGATCCGGCCACTGGCCCCGGCACGGCCTATAAGCCGCATCCCGATGGCTATGAGAATGCCGCAGCGCTGGTTCGCGGTCTGCGCGAGATCGATGATTTNCAGATTTCAGTTTCCGCATATCCTGAGAAACACCCGGAAAGCGAAAGCACCGATGTCGATATCGATATGCTCAAGCGCAAGGCCGATAACGGCGCGACGCGCGCCCTGACGCAGTTCTTCTTCGATAATACGATGTTCGAGCGTTACATGGAGCGCGTGACCAAGGCGGGCATCACGATTCCCATCGTTCCCGGCATCATGCCTATTCAGAATCTGACGCAGTTGAAGCGGTTTGCGGGTCGGTGTGGCACGAGCATTCCAGCGTTTCTCGATGAGCGGTTTGCCGGTCTGGATGACAATCCGGTGGAGCGGGCGAAGGTGGCTGCGGATGTCGCTGCCGAGCAGATTCTGGATTTGCAGCGCCATGGCATCAGTGAGTTCCACCTTTACACCATGAACCGTGCACCGCTGGTGAACGCGGTTCTGGAAAATGTCGGCTATCGCCCCTTGAGGCAATCGGCTGCCTGAACAGCGTTCAATTGAACATAAAAAAANGCGCAGGTTCTGAAAAACCTGCGCTTTTTNAATGGGTTATGATAATCAACGACGGGTGTGCGTGTTAAACCCCAAAGTCGCGCGTCAGATGAAAAGCATCACTCCGACAAACGCAAACGCTACACCGATTGCTAAGGCATTAAGAGAATTTGAAAGTGCCATGCTCTGCCTCCATTGTGTTGACAGTAATCATTATGACCGTTTTGTGTCTCTTGGAAAGCGGTTTCTATGATGCAGTGCACACGAAAGAGCGAGTATTTTCCAACGGTTGGCCTCAATGCATTGAAAAACAACTTATATTACCGTTTGAAAAATTCGGTGCAAATAAGCCTTAAACGTAAACGGCCATGGTTAATGCCATGGCCGTTTGGTCTATGTCGTGATTCTACTGAGCGCCGTCGATCAGAGAGCGTCGAGCAATGCGCGTGTTGGCCAGCCATCGGCGGGTAGACCGAGTCGCTGCTGCTCACGCTGCACGGCGATGCGGGTGCCGGAGCCGAGGATGCCATCGATCTTGCCGACATCATGCGTCTTCGCATCGAGCTTGGTCTGCAGTTCCTTCATGGCAGCATCGTCAAGGCCGGGCTCTGGATTGCCCTTGGCATACACCGGTGCGCCCATGAAGCGGGTGGCGAAGTAGGCGGCTGACGTGGTGTAGATGAAGGACTGGTTCCATTCCAGATAGATGTTGAAGTTGGGGTAGGTGATGAAGGCAGGACCCTTGCGGCCCTGAGGCAGGATGAGGGCTGCGGGCAGGGCGCCGAAGGTCTTGTTGCCATCCTTGGGGGTAACACCGAGGTTGAACCATTCGTTAGCCGTCAGCGTGCCGCCAAGGCCGGATTTTTCCCAAGGCAGATTTTCCGGTACGGAAACTTCCTGAATCCAAGGCTCGCCCTTCTTGAAGCCGAGATGCTGGATGAACTTTGCGGCCGTCAGAATGGCATCCGCGCTGCTGGACTTGACGTTGACGTGGCCATCGCCATCACCATCCACGCCGAAGGCGATGATATCCTTCGGCAGCATCTGTACCTGACCGATTTCGCCAGCCCATGCGCCGGAGTTGGTAGCAGGGTCGAGATCGCCGTGCTGAACCATTTCGGTGAGCGCGATGAGCTGAGGGCGGAACAGTTCCGGGCGGCGACAATCATGCGACAGCGTGACGAGCGCGTTGCGGGTGTTGAAGTCGCCCTGAACGGCACCGAAGTCCGTTTCCATGGCCCAGAAAGCGGCGATGACGCCTGCGGGAACACCGAATTCGTCTTCTGCGCGCTTGAAGGTGGTGTTGAGTTCCTGAATTTTCTTTCGGCCCATATCAAGCCGGCCCTGGCTGACGGTACGCTGGGAAANTTCGAGGAAGGTCTGGCGGAAAACGCCCTGTGCGCGATCGCGCGACAGAACCTTCTGGTCGATCTGCGCGCCAGCCAGCGCCTTGTCCACGGCTTCTGCTGGCACGCCCTTGCCGACGGCTTCCGTCTTTACGCCTTGCAGGAAGGTCGCCAGGTCGCCACCACAGGCGACCTGTTTCGGGTCATCCGGCGAAGCCACGGGAGTGACGGCGAGTGCCGAGCCGCAGGACAGGGTGAAAAGGGTGGCAGCAAGTGCGAGGCTGCGTGGCGAAANGCTGGACATCAGAATTCCTCAAATGTGCGATTTAGACCATGCGTTCGCCAAGTTTTGTGGCGGAAGCGTGGGCAAGACGATGGAAANGCGTCAACAGACGTCTGTTTNCAACGCCATGCGATCAATTCACAGCACATCTGCTGGAATTGTCGCAAAANTCAAGTTGAAATCTATGAGCTAGCCGCGCGNCTGGTTGGCGGATGCCACCCATGTGCGCCAGTTCTTTTCCGAGCCAGCAAAGACATTGATATCTGTCGGAGTGCTGATGCCGGGAATGACGCCGGTGCCGGTATATTGCCAGAAGGCCCATTGGCGGTCGCTGTAGATTTGCGTCGGATGGGCGGCGACGGAGCGGACCCAGAAGGGGTAGCTCTTGAACTGACCGACCAGATTATCGCGGTGGAAATCCACGCTGGTGTAGATGATCGGGCGCTTGCCGTAATGGCGTTCGATGCGGGTGAGGAACTGCTGTATCTCGGCGCGGACCACATCTGGTGAAGGTCGTGTCTTGCAGGTTGGGGAGGCGGGGTTCCATTCCACGTCCAGCACCGGCGGCAGCTTCATGGATTCTTTCGGGACGGTGCGAATGAACCAGTCTGCCTGCGCATCTGCCGACGCACAGAAATAATAGAAGTGATAGGGCGCGTGCGGCACACCCGCGGCTGAGGCTTTGCGCCAATATTCATCGAAGCGCGCATCCACACGGTCCGTGCCTTCGGTTGCCTTGATGAAGGCAAAGGAGACGCCTGATTTGCGCACGGTGGCCCAGTCGATATCGCCATTCCACTTGGACACGTCGATTCCGTGCACATCATGCTTGTGCGGTGAGCGTGCGCCGAAATCCTGCGGATCATTATCCTTGAAGCGCGGCCTGGCGACGGATGCAGTTTCGAGGAAATCATAACTGGTGGAGGTGCAGCCGCTCAACAGGAGGATGGACGCGAAAAGAGCCGGAAGTAGCCGCTGCATGATGATCCCAGTGAAACGAATGAAAGTCCCGCCGGCTGCCTGGTGAGAAGCGCCGTAATCTCCTGTTTACCATAACAGGGTAAACAAGCCGTTATGGCAAGATGGGCGGCGGGAAATTCTGCGGCTTAGAGCGGCTTCTAACTAGCAAAGGCAGCGGGGGCAAGCCACACCCACGTTTCGACTTCAGCCCTTCGGGAGCGTCAGAACAGCGCGCCACGCGTATCCTCGTGCAATCGGCTGGAACTCGAGCGTTGCCTTGTGGCTGCCCGCCAAAGCTTCAAGAACATAACGCATATTGGCGCGCGGCGTGACGTGGAACTTGGTGAGCCATGCCTGAAGCAGGGTGCGGAAGGGGCGGGGCAAGCCTTCCTGCTGGCCGAAATCCACGATGTGCAAGGAGCCACCGGGTGCGAGCGACGCCAGTGCGCGCTCCACGGCCTTTTCCCAGTCCGGTATCATCGACACGGCATAGGAAATCATGATTCGGTCGAAGCCTTCGTTTCGGGCGAATTCGCTGATCTTGAAGGTTGTCGCGTCCGAGACCCGCAATACAGGCCGTTCCTGACGTCCGCCGAAGTTTTCAGCGGCCGTCGTCAGCATTTCTGCCGAGATATCCAAACCATAAAGCTTGGCGGTGGGGAACAGCTTCGATGCACGAAGAAGATTGCGGCCAGTGCCGCAGCCGATTTCCAGCAAGCTGCCGCCCTGGGGTACATCGAGCTTGTCGATGGTCGTGTCGCGCCCCAGAAGGTAATATTTGCGGGTGATGTCATAGATGTGCCGCTGGTTGCGGTACATGCGGTCCATCAGGTTTGCATGATTGGCATCGCCAAGGCTGATATTGTCGCCGATGATCTTCACGCCTGAGCCCTCTGATAGATATGGAAACCGCCATAGATCGCGGAGCGGTCGCGGGCGTTCAGCTCTTGAGAACGTTCGCCGAGATAGGACCATTGCGCTGCGATATCCGGCGACAGGCGACCCTCGATCACGCTTTTTTCGGCTGCGGTGCGGAAGATGACGCGCGCGTCAGGCGCTGCCGTGCGGCTGATCTGCGACCACAACTCGTTGATCTGCACATCGCTCATCCAGTCCTGCGCGTCGAGAAGCACGTAGCGATCGACGGAGGAGGCGGGTTTGGAGGCGAGCAGTTCGGTGAAGGTGGCGTGGTGGACGTGCACCCGTGAGGCGTTTTCACGGATGGCCTGATAGTAGTCCCGACGCAAATAATCCGGCAGATTGCCTTCCTGCGCTTGCGGGTAACGACGTGCGAAGGCCTGCCAAGCGAAATAATTCTCCTTCAGCGGAAANTCACAGGCCAGTTTCTCGAGACGTTGACGCAGGACCGGGGCAATGGTGTTGCCATCCGACAGGCTGGCGAGTTCGTCATACTGGCGCGGTGGAATGCCGAGACCGAAGAGCGAGCTCTTGCGCTTCGTCAGCCAGCGGATGACAGGCTTGTCGAACAGCGGCGCCACCTTTTCATCGAAAAACTGGCGTTGCTCATCCATGGAGCGGGTATTGGCCATCTCCTGCAGCTTCACGCCATGCAGACGGGCCAGCACATGGCCGACCCCGATGAAACGGCCCAGTAGGCCGGTGCGGTAGATATTGCGGTCGAAGACAGAGATGCGACGGCGTCCGCTCAAAGTGCGCTTGGACCAGTAAGCGCGCGTTTGTGCATCGAGGTTCGGCGCGATGAACTGATCGTAGCCATTGCTGTTGGAGCGCACGTTTGCGACGCCGAACTGGCGCACGACATCTCCATGGCCGGGCAGATGGCGGAAGGCGGCCAGTTTCAGCTTGTTGAGCGCAATGTGGTGCGGATTGAGGTCGACCACATCGATGCGTGACGGATTGCGCGAGAGGTAAGCCAGGACGTTGCAGCCGCCTGAGCCGATGGTGACGATGCTATGGCCATCACGCAATTCCATGGCCTGCATATCGATTTCAGGGTCTTCCCAGATTTGCGGATAGACCAGACCGGAAANCAAAACGCCGAACAATCTCTCAGACAGGCCGCTGGTGGACAGGGCCTTGTGCTGAAGGAGGGCGGACTTGAGCTTTACGTTTTTGCTGAAACCGGTTTTTGGAGCGACACTCGTCATCTGATTCCACCTCTCATTCGGTTGAGAGGCGTTTAGCGACGAGACGCAACAGTTTGATGACGGGGGTGATTGCCATATTCGATGGCAGTGGGCTTGGCCCACCCCCCTCTGTCCTGCCGGACATCTCCCCCTCAAGGGGGGAGATCGACTCGTAGCGACCTCTCGGCTATCTTGAACGGTGTGGGAGGAGTGATGAGCAGACGTCTAGCCGATCTCCCCACCTGAGGGGGAGATGTCCGGCAGGACAGAGGGGGTTAAGCCCCACACGCCGATGTGCAATCTCGGAAANTGATAGGCCGCTAGTCCTACTTGCGCAGAACGTGCAGCATGCCTTTGCGCTTGGCATCGTAATAATAGCCACGTGCATAGAGGCGCACGGCGTTGTCGCGGTTGTTATCGGCGACGAGCCAGGCGCCGCGCAGGTACTTTACCGCATATTTCAGGTTGGTTTCAGCGTCGAACAGGCCGGAGGCGGGGCCGTCGAAACCCATGGAGCGGGCTGTTGCGTGCTTGATCTGCATCAGTCCGAAATGGCCGCCATTGACGGCCTTGGGATTGTAGCGGCTTTCGCGCATGACCACGCGGTGGACGAGATCTTCCGGCACCTGATACATGGTCGCATATTTGGTGATGAGACCGCTGAGCTTCTGCCGGCCTGCCATGGACGGCGCATCCAGTGAGGGCGTCAGGCCTTCGCGGGTGCTGATGGCGGCAAGAGCGGCGTTCTGAGGTGCCGAAGCGTAGGCCAGCATGGCACCCTGTGGCTTGGGAACCGGGATGACGCTTTGCTGACGCATCATGTCTTCGGTCAAAGGTACAGCGGCTGCCGATGGTGTCCNGGGTGCACCNGGGGCAGGGGGGAAGCTGCCTTTGAGCGCAACGACCTGCGGCAGGGCAGAGGTGGCGGTCTGACGTGCAACGGCGGCTGCAGCAGGCGTTGTGGCTGCCGGTGCGGCCAGAGCGGTCTGGGTTGCTGCCTGTGGCTGAATTTGTGCGTCGATGGCTGCTGCGGCTGCAATTTCCGATGCAGGTGGAAGTGCGATACGTGCGCCCTTGGCCGTAGCGACTGTCGGAAGAGCTTCCGCTGTCGCATTTTCAGCGACCTGTGCTGGGGTAGAGGATGCACTGGCCGGGCTTGCGGCTAAGGTGCTTTCCACCGTAGCGGCGGAGGCTATCTGAGGCTTGGCAATATCGCTTTTGGATGCGACTTCTACGCTTGTGCAGCCCGCCAGTGTCAGCGCGATGCCGACTGTGGACGACAAAAGAAGAGCCGATTTNCGGCGAAAATTGCCTTCAACTTTCATGCGTCCGCCCTTGAATGTGCCTGTCGCTCGATACCCCCGTTTCTCGCGAAGCAGGCAGTCCCTATCCGGCGATCATTAACCTATCGTAAGGATTCCGGCAAGCAGGGACTCATATTTGCGTTTCAGGCGGCAATCCGGCGGTATCCGGCGGTCACGGCGCGGCCCGCGATGAAGTGGGTTCTTTTCGGATTGCGGAGCTTTTTGGTCACGGACATGCGCCGCACCGAAGTAATGGTCAGCCGCGAGAAACTGGCCTGGAAAATCAGGCAGACAACCGTCAGCAGCAGCACTGCCGCCTGCATTTGCAATACCATTTCAATGACATTGCGTGTGCCGTTGACGAATTGTACCAGGAAGGCAATGAAGAAGCCGAAATAGCGCAGGCGAAGCGCTGCGATCACGAAGCAATCGGTAAAGATCGTGCCGAAGGTCTTTCCACGCAGATTGTCGTTATCCGCATTCGACTCACGCGCTGCTGGCGTTGCGAGTGTCCACAGGCTGAACAGCATCAGCCAGCCGGTGCCTGCCCATTGGATGATGTCGAGAACAGTGGATGGCAGGAACTCCGATCCTGCGACGACGACGGATGCTGCCGTCACCGTTGTGACGATACCAAGAGTTGCGCCCACGACCGAGGCGACGAAGGCGCGCTTACCGCGAATGGCCGCGTAACTCGCGACTTTGAAGGATATGGGCGAAGGCAATGCGAACAGAATCACACAGGCCGTGCAAAAGACCAGCCAAACTTGTGCGGACATATGCGTTCCTCCTTGCCCTCCCCGACGTCATTTNCCTTTAACCTACAACATCGGCCCAGAAACCGAAACGGATTTCTGGGCCTGACATGGATAAGGTGATGAGCGGTGTGTTTCCGCCACAGTCTTTTAGCGTAGACACATAGAACAGCGTAAGGCCGCGTTTAGCTCGATTGATCAGGCAGCCTGATAAGGCTGGCCGATGTGATCCATGACCTCGCCGAACCATGGCGTCGACAACTCGAAATGCTTGCCACCCTTGATGCGCGGGAACTCGATGGTGCGCAGCTTGCCGCCCTGGTCCTCGTCGTGACCGGTGACGCCGGAGACCTTGTTGAGCGCGCTTTCGACGGCCAGATCGACCATGCTCTGAATGAGGCGTAGGTCCTGACCGTTGGCAGGGGCGGAGCGGGCGTAATAGCCGGACTTCTGCACCATGGTGCGCTCTGCGCCGATGAGGCTCGCAAACTGCTTCTGGAACCAGCCGCCGACATTGATCGTGTCGATCTTGACGTGGCCAAAGGCATCGCGCTTCACGGTATCGCCAGCCGCCTCACGCTCGGCCACGATGGAATCGAGACCGGCGCCTTCCGAAACGAAAAGTGTGACGAAGCCCGTATCGTTCATGATCTTTTTCAGGCGTTCTGCTTCGGCCTGAATGTCGAAAGCCATTTCCGGCAGATAAAGGCCGTCGATGCTTTTCAGCTTTTCGTCCATCAGCAGACCTTCGACATATTCATTGCCCTTGGTCTTTTGAATGTAGGCGCGGGCGGTTGCAGCGGTGAGCCAGCCGCAATGGCGGCCCATGACTTCGTGAATGACGAAAGTCTTTGGTGCGGCACTCTGTTCGTTGCTGACATTGTCGAAGAAGCTTGCGCCGACTTCGGCTGCGGTCCACGCGCCGAGCGACTGCTTGATCGGCACCACATCATTGTCGACGNTTTTGGGAAGACCGACGACGGTGAGGTCATAGCCGTTCGCGCCGAGATAAGCGGCAAGATCTGCCGCCGTGGTGTTGGTGTCATCACCACCGATGGTATGGAGAATGGTAACGCCATCGCTTGCAAGGCGGTCGGCTGCAACTTTCAGCGGGTTTTCGCCTTCCTTGACGAGGCCGCGCTTGGCACAGTCTGCGGCGTTGGTCAGCTTGACGCGGCTGTTGCCGATGGGTGAGCCGCCGTAGCGGTGCAGTAGGTGCGCTTTTTCCCGCATGTCGGCGGTGATTGCGACGCTGTCGCCAAGAAGAACTCCCTGATAACCGGAGCGATAGGCCACGATGTCGATATCAGGCGCGATGTCGCTGTAGCGTTCGATCAAGCCACCCACGGCAGAGGAGAGGCAGGGCGCGAGACCGCCTGCGGTCAACATTGCGACTTTCTGTTTGGCCATCGTGGCACTCCTTCGTGTTCGCTTCCGAGATATATGCGGCAAATGGATGGGGCAGTGAAACCTGCATGTAAAGTGAATTTCTCAAGAAAATCGGGCGTTTTGTGGCAATTTTCAATGTGATAGAGGCTGTTGGCCAATCTAATCGTTTCAATCGCGGAGATGGTGTACCATTCGCGCCCCGGCCTGTGGAAAACCGCTTTGGTGGCGACGAAACCGCGCCGGAAAGACCGCTCGGTGCGCGGCTTTCAGATGAAAAAANGTTAATGATCCGCGACCTTTATGCATATTGCATTCGTCAAATCGGAGTTTATGCTTGATTTCATGATGTACGATTTCGCCTGTTTGCAAATTTCATCCTTCCTGGAACGTCTACTGGGCGCAATCGGCGACGCTGCTGGAAGCGTGTTGGGGCGCGTGATCGAAGCTGTCAGAACAGTATTCGAGGGTGACCCGGAAACGCGTCGGCAGGTTTCTTTTNCCGTTGCCATCATTGCGCTGTCCGCCAAGATGGCCAAGGCCGATGGCATGGTGAACAATGCCGAAGTTCAGGCTTTCCGCCAGATTTTTGATTTCCCCGATGAGGAAGCCAAGAACGTTGCCCGCCTCTACAATCTGGCACGCCAGGACGTGGCCGGTTACGAGGCCTATGCCGAGCGGCTTGCCGGGCTTTGTGGGTCTGGTGACCAGAACTGCGAAATGCTGGAAAGCGTCATTGACGGCCTGTTTCATATCGCCAAGGCTGACGGCTTGATTCACGAGCGTGAATTGGCGTTTCTGGGACGCATCTCGGAAATATTCCGTATCAGCGAAGATCATTTCGAGACGATCATGGCACGGCATGTGCACATGGAAGGACGCGATCCCTACCGCGTTCTGGGTGTTTCGCCTTCCGATGAATTCTCCGATATTCGCAGGCGTTACCGGTCGTTGGTGGCGCAACACCACCCGGATAAGCTCATCGCGCGTGGCGTTCCCATGGAACTGCATGCGGCCGCCAATGAGCGTATGGCAGCGCTGAATGCGGCCTATGCGGCCATCGAGAAAGAACGCCGCGTCGCATGAGTGAATTCACAGCGGACTATGCAGGTGCTTCCGTCGTGCCTTCGCCGAACCATGGCGAGCGGGAAGGGGTGGATGGCCCCGACATCATCATTCTTCATTATACCGGCATGAACAGCGCCGATGGCGCGTTGGCGTGGTTGGCCAATCCTGAAAGTCAGGTTTCCAGCCATTACTTTGTCTATGAGGACGGTCGTGTCGTGCAGATGGTGCCGGAACGTCGCCGTGCCTGGCATGCGGGCAAAAGCCTCTGGGATGGTGCTGCCGATATCAACTCCCGCTCTATTGGCATCGAGATTGCCAATCAGGGTCATCCTGCGGGATTGCCGGAGTTTCCTGAACCTCAGATAAAAGCGGTCATCGAATTGTGTCGTGATTGCGGCGCGCGCTGGTCGATCGCGCCTGAGCGGGTGCTGGGGCACTCCGATATTGCGCCTGTCAGGAAGATCGATCCGGGTGAAAAATTCCCGTGGGACATCCTGTCGCAGAACGGCGTCGGGCACTGGGTGACACCCGCGCCGATCGGCGGCGGGCGTTTCTTTCAGCGCGGCGATAGCGGCCAGCCCGTGGAAGCCTTGCAATCCATGCTCTCTCTCTACGGTTACGGCATTGAAATAGATGGCGTTTACGGTGAGCAGACAGAAGGCATCGTGGCGGCTTTCCAGCGCCATTTCAGGCCCGCTTTGGTGGATGGCATTGCCGATGTTTCGACCATCGATACGCTGCACCGGTTGATTTCCAGTCTGCCGAAATTTCGCAGCGCTTAAGGCGATTTTTTAGAAAAAACGTTCGTGAAAATTGATTTGGTAAAGCGTATTTTCTGTGCCGCCACAGTAATTCCTTATTATGCCCCTCTATAACCCCTCATCAAACCGCGACCTGTTCAGTTTCGAGCAGAGATCGTCAACAATAATGATGAGGACTTTTGCCGGATTGTTCCAATGAACTTTCCCGCTGGCTTCGCTATGCAAGTGACGCCCCAAAGTCTTCATACCGGAGATCCGTTTTACTGATGAGAAGAGTGCTTTTTGCTGTCTCGGCCTGTCTTTCCATGCTCGCGGCACAGAGTGGTATCGTTTNAGCCAAGGACGACGTGAAGACCCAAACCATTCCGCTGGAAACCTATTTCCGCAAACCCGGCTATCCCATTCCCGAGAAGTCTCTTCCGACAGTTTTGAAGAATGAATATTCCGACCTGATCGTCAAATATGCCAAGCGTTACGGCGTGCCGACCAATCTGGCGCATGCCATCGTTTCCGTGGAGAGCAAGTTCAATCCAAAGGCACGGGGACGTGCCGGCGAAGTCGGGCTGATGCAGATCAAGCCCGCCACGGCGCGGATGATGGGCTATCGCGGCACGACCAAGGCGCTTTACGATCCTGAGACCAACATCCGCTGGGGCATGCAATATCTGGCGATTGCTCACCAGCTTGGCGGTAGCCAGGTGTGCAGCACGATTTNGCGTTACAATGCAGGCCACGGAGCCACACGCATGAACCCGGTTTCGAAGCGCTATTGCGGCAAGGTGCAGACGCTGTTGCAGAGTTGATGCCGTTTTGCGGCTTTTGAAACACGCCTGATTTTGCTAGGCAGCGCTTACGCGCAGGAGCAAGATCATGGTGGATTTCAAATATATCGTCGTCGGTGCGGGCATGATGGGTGCGGCGGCGGCTCGGCATCTTTCCGCTGCCACGGATGGTGTGGCATTGATCGGGCCTGCTGAACCGCTGGATCGCAAGAACCACAACGGTGTGTTTTCCAGCCACTACGACGAGGCGCGAATCACGCGTGGTTTCGATGGTGATCCTGTCTGGGCCGAGTTGGCGAAACGCTCCATCGGTCGCTATGCGCAGATCGAAGCGGAAAGCGGCATTCGGTTCTACCATGAGGCGGGTTGCCTGTTTGCTGGTAACGGCAAGGGTTTGGGTGGCGATTATGTATCCAGTGCCATGGCGGCGCGTGACAGGTTAGGCCTCGAGATGGAAGTGTTTGGCTCCACGCAACTGGGGCAGCGCTTTCCGATGTTCGATCTGCCTGATGATCACGAGGGTTGGTTCGAGCCGCGCAATGCGGGCTACGTCAATCCGCGTGCTCTGGTAAAGGCGCAGATTGCGATTGCCGAAACACAGGGTGCCAAACTGATCCGCGAAACGACGATGCGCATTCACGACACCGGCTCGGGCGTGGAGGTGGTGGCGGATGAGGGGCGGCGCTATACGGCGCAAAAGGTCATCGTCGCGGCGGGTGGCTTCATCAATATGGCCGATCTGCTGCCATCGAAAGTCGATATGGCCGCGACGGGNCGCACCATCGCGTTTTTTGAGTTGGACGAGGAAAAGCAGCAGGTTTTTGCGGCGATGCCTTCGACTATCGTGCTCGCAGAAANTGCCGACGACATCGTCTACATCCTGCCGCCGGTGAGATATCCCGATGGCAAGGTTTACCTGAAAATCGGTGGCGAGAGCGAAAAGGGCAGGCTGGAAACGCTGGGCGAGGCGGTGTCCTGGTTCCACTCCGACGGGACCGTCAGCGAGGTCGATTTTCTGGTGAAGCGCGCCATCGAACTGATGCCGGGACTTGCCGGTTGCCTGGTCACATCAAGCTCCTGCGTCGCCTCCATCACGCGCACCGGCTATCCGTATATTGGATATACACAGTCGTCCAACATTGCCGTTTTGACGGGCGGTAATTTTGTGTCGGCTAAGTCTTCGGATGAGATCGGACGGTTGGGGGCGGTGCTGTTGCTGGACGGGCAATTGATGGAAGAGGACTTTGCGGGGCAGGTGGGGCCGGTGTTTGTTTAAAGCGGGTGGAGGTGGGTGCGGCTTACCCCCTCTGCCCTGCCGGACATCTCCCCCACAAGGGGGGAGATCGACTCGTGGTTAGCTCTTGGCCATCTCTAATGTTGAGAGTGAAGCGGGGTTCGTTCGTCCAGCCAATCTCCCTCCTTGTGGGGGAGATGTCCGGCAGGACAGAGGGGGTAAGCCACACCCACCGCCGTCCACCATCATCTGAATCCAAANCCTCTGGAATCGATTCCTCAAACCGCTACAACTCTTTGTAACGGAATCGAAACTCGGCGAGTGCAGGCATGGCAACACAGTTTAAATATATCGTGGTCGGTGCGGGCATGATGGGGGCTGCGGCGGCTCGACATCTTGCGGAACATACTGATGGCGTGGCGCTTATCGGGCCGCGTGAACCTGCTGATATCAAGAACCATACCGGCGTTTTCGCCAGCCACTACGATGCGGCGCGCATTACCCGCACTATCGATAGTAACGCGGATTGGGCGCGTCTCGCCAACCGCTCGATTGCCCGGTACGCGGAAATAGAGCGTGAGAGCGGCGTCGAGTTTTATGGTGAGGTCGGCTGCCTGATCGTCGGCAAGAAGCGTGGTACCGGTTTCCCCTATATCGAGAGCGTCTGTGCGTCTGCCAATGCGCTTGGTGTTGCGACTGAGCTTCTGGACGATGCGTCACTTGCCGATCGCTTTCCATATTTNAAGTTTGAGAGCGGCTGCGAAGGCGTTTNCGAAANGAACAATGCCGGATACGTCAATCCACGTGAACTGGTGCGGGCGCAGATCACGATTGCTGAAAAGCGTGGCGTGACGCGGATCGACGACATTGCAGTCAGCGTGTGGGAAGAAGGCGGCGTTGCGATGGTGACGACTGCTGCGGGCCAAGCCTTTACAGCGGATAAGGTTCTGGTTGCTGCGGGCGGGTTCTCCATCGCCGAAGGGCTTTTGCCGCAGGCACTTGCGATGGAGGTCTATGCGAGGACGGTCGCGTTTTTCGAAATTCCCGATGACGAGCTGCATCTTTATGCTGGAATGCCATCGCTGATCTACGAGCCGACGGACCCGCGAAAACATATCTATCTGTTGCCGCCGGTGCGCTATCCCGATGGCAGGTTTNATCTGAAGATCGGTGGAGAGCCGGTGGATGTTCTGTTGCGCACAGATCAAGAAATCCGCGACTGGTTCCGTTCGGGCGGAAACGTAACGGTGCGCGATAATTTTTCGGACATCATCGACGCGTTGATCCCTTCCATTGATACGTCGCGCATTTCCATGGCGGCCTGCGTGACGTCCTATACACCGACGGGATTTCCGGCGATTGGTTATACGGCTTCATCCAGCATCGCCGTTTTGACCGGAGGCTGCGGTAGTGCGGCCAAAAGCTCGGATGAAATCGGGCGGCTGGGCGCGCAGCTTCTTGTCGAGGGNCAAATCATCGACGGGGGCTATGAGACAGATTTCGCGCCGGTTTTCTCTGCGTAATGATCCGTTTGCGGATTTTCCGGTGGCTTTCGTTTCTGAACCCGTCTAAGGAGCGCGTGCCAGTTGGCCGGGCAGCCGCGCTTTACCAATGTCGAAAGACGGTAGGGTGAGGAAAGTCCGGGCTCCACGAAAACACGGTGCCGGATAACGTCCGGCGGGGGCGACCCTAGGGAAAGTGCCGCAGAGAGTAGACCGCCACTTTTATAGTGGTAAGGGTGAAAGGGTGGGGTAAGAGCCCACCGCGCCGCTGGTAACAGGGGTGGCATGGTAAACCCCACCGGGAGCAAGACCGAATAGGGATGACGTGGGGTGCGCGCAAGCGGACCTACAGCCGGTTTTTGGGCGAGTCATCCGGGTGGGTTGCGAGAGGCGGCGTGCAAATGTCGTCCCAGATGAATGGCTGCCACGTTCCGGGTCAAACCGGGGCCATACAGAACCCGGCTTACAGGCCAACTGGCAAATTCCTTTTTATTACAGGCTCTTACGTCGCGCATCGGCATGGCGCGCGTAAGTATCTGTTATTCCTAATGAAATAAGATTTCAGAGGCGATTTTTT
Source organism: Agrobacterium bohemicum (assembly GCF_002896715.1). Classification (GTDB taxonomy): domain Bacteria; phylum Pseudomonadota; class Alphaproteobacteria; order Rhizobiales; family Rhizobiaceae; genus Agrobacterium; species Agrobacterium bohemicum. The sequence goes on along the minus strand of NZ_PGEL01000028.1, from coordinate 161,268 downwards.
ATTGTCGTCGCACAAGTGCTTGAATGAACACGGTAAACCATTCGTTAAACTTAACGGGATATGAATATCCGATCCGAGGCCGGTATCCCGCTGGCTTCTCCCATTGACGCCCAAAGTGTCCCATGGTATCCCAAATGCACACCACAAAGGGTCGTGTTTTTGACCCGCAATCTCTGAAACGGAGCGGCCTGCAAGGGTCCGATGGGCATTACGTCCTGCCGGTCAGCGATGTGTCGTGCGTAACGGTGTTGCCGGTCGGTGCAAGTTTCGGCTCTGCATTCGGCGGCTTTGGCGAGTTTAGGAATGGGTCGCTTTTTATCGAACGTGACGAACAGGATCGACGCCAAGGGGCGCGTCTCGGTTCCGTCTCTGTTTCGTTCGGTGCTGACGGAGCGTGGCATCCAGGAGCTTTATTGTCTCCAGGATTTCGCATTTCCGGCCATCAGCGTTGGCGGTCCGGACTTGCTCGAACGATACGAACGGCAGATCGCGTCGATGGATGCGTTCTCGCCGGAAGCGAACGCGATGTCGCTGCTGGTTCACGGCGGCGGCGTTTTCATGAAGCTCGATGCGGAAGGGCGGTTGATGGTGACGGATTTCATGCGGGAATTCACCAACATCACGACCGAGGTTACCTTTGTGGGTCGAGCGGATCATTTTCAGTTGTGGCAACCGGAAGCGTTTTACGAGGCGCAGAAGGCTGCAAGAACGGGGCGCGGTTTTACGGCTGCTCGCCCCGTATAGGACGGGGAAACGGAATGGCGGCGAATTCTGGCGAACAATCTTCTGAAGCCGGTGGCGGACCGGTTCGCCACATTCCGGTTCTTCTCCATGAAGTTCTGAAAGCGCTGGAGCCAGCGCCCGGAAAAGTTATTCTCGACGGTACTTTTGGCGCAGGCGGCTATACCCAGGCCATCCTCGATCAGGGCGCGCATGTCATCGCGCTGGACCGTGACCCCAACGCCATCGCCGACGGCCAGGCCATGGTCGCTGCCAATGGTGGTCGCTTGTCGCTGATCCAGTCTCAGTTTTCCAATCTTGCAGCCCATGCGCCCGCCGAAGGGCTTGATGGCATCGTACTGGATATCGGCGTTTCCTCCATGCAGATCGATGAGGCCGAACGTGGCTTCTCCTTCCAGAGAAACGGCCCGCTGGATATGCGCATGTCGTCTTCTGGCGTGTCTGCTGCGGATGTCGTCAATCGTTGCAAGGTCGGTGACCTCATTCGTATCTTTGGTTTTCTCGGTGAGGAAAAACAGTCGGGCCGCATTGCCCGCGCCATTGAAAAGAAGCGTGCAGACGAGCCGTTTCGCACCACCCGCGATTTGGCTGGGCTGATCGAAATCGTGACCCCGCGCAAGGCCAAGGACAAGATCCACCCAGCAACGCGTGTGTTTCAGGCGCTGCGCGTGTTTGTCAATGATGAGCTGGGTGAGTTGGCACAGGCGCTGTTTGCTGCCGAGCGGGCCTTGAAGCCCGGCGGTCGTCTCGTCGTGGTCACGTTCCATTCGCTTGAAGACCGTATCGTCAAAAAGTATTTCGCGGATCGTTCCGACCGTGCGGCGGGCTCGCGCCATATGCCGATGCTCGCTGCCAAGTCAGCGATTTTCGATTCTCTTGGCAAGCCGATGATAGCGGCCAGCGACGAAGAGGCGGATATCAATCCGCGTGCCCGTTCTGCCAAGCTGCGTGCCGGTGTCCGCACAACGGCACCCGTACGGCCAGCCGACATTTCGATCTTCGAGCTTCCCGATCTCACAAGCCTCGAAANGATGGGAGGCTGACATGCTGCGTACTCTCGATTTCATTTTGATGGGTGTGATGGTGTCTGCCGCCGTCGTTACCTACACCATCAAGCATCAGGCCGATGTGAAGCTGGAATCCGTCAAGAAGCTGGAAACCGAAATCAAGCTGGAGAAGGATACTATCGACCTTCTGCGGGCCGACTGGGCGCTGCTGACGCAGCCGAACCGTCTGCACCGTCTGGTCAATGCCTATCAGAGCGATCTAGCCCTGGCGCCGACACAGCCGACACAGCTTTCGCAGCCGAAGGAATTGCCGATGCTGCGCTCGCAATTGCCGCAGCCACCGGAGCCGCAGGGCATGAGCGTGGAAGATGTGATTGCCGCTGCGATGAATGGTTCCAAGCCTGGCGCGACGCTGGGCGGCGCAAAACCCAAATCCAAACCTGCCGGACAGATCGTCGCCACTGGCGGTACACCCGTGCCACAGCCGCGTGCGCGGGCTGCGCGCCCTGCACAGCCTATGCCGGCTGTGCGTGCAGAGCCGGGCGACGAGGCTGGCGACATGGATGAAACGATAACTGGAGCGGTGGACTGATGTCTTTTCTGTCACGCGTCATGGTTCTGAAAAGCAGGGCTCATTTTTCCGCCAGCACAAGCGGCTTTGCCGACCATGCTGCCTTCGAAGGTGCGCGCAAGCGGCGCGCCACACAGGCGAAAACCCGCGTTGGTCTGCTGATCGTCGGTTTCATCGCTTTCTACGGTGTCGTTGGTGGCCGTCTCGTTCAATATGGCATGACCCAGCCGGAAACCGTTTCCAGCATTGCGCCCGCAGACCGGTTGATGGCCTCGCGCCCGGACCTTCTGGACCGTAACGGCGAAGTGCTGGCGACGGACATTCGTACTGTCTCGCTGTTTGCAGAACCGCACCGCATCGTAGATGTCGATGAAGCCATCGAAAAACTGCAGACGGTTCTGCCCGATCTCGATACGCGCGGCACCTATCAGAAACTGAAATCCGAATCGCGTTTCCAGTGGTTGCGTCGCCAGTTGACGCCGAAGCAGCAGAGCCAGATTCTGGCGCTCGGCATTCCCGGTATCGGCTTCCGTCCCGAGAAGCGTCGTTTCTATCCCGGTGGGCATACGGCCGCTCACGTCGTCGGCCACGTCAATATCGACAACCGCGGCGTTGCCGGTATGGAACGTTATCTCGACAGCCAGGGTCTCGCTGACCTGACGGCGCTGGGCATGACATCCGACCAGCCGCTGGAGCCGGTCAAGCTTTCGATTGATCTGCGTGTGCAGGCCATTGTGCGTGAAGTGGTTTCCGATGCCATCAAGAAGTTTCAGGCAATCGGGGCAGGCGCTGTCGTCATCAATGTTCACACCGGCGAAATTCTCGCCATGGCATCGCTTCCGGATTATGATCCGAACAATCCGGCAGAAGGTGCCAAAGAGGGCTGGCTGAACCGCATGTCGAACGGCACGTTCGAGATGGGGTCGACCTTCAAGTCCTTCACCATCGCCATGGGTCTGGATTCCGGCAAGGTGCACATCAACGATACGTTCGATGCACGTGCGCCGATCCGCATCGGCGGCTTCACCATCAAGGACTTCCACGGCAAGGGCCGAATCCTGTCCGTGCCTGAAATCTTCCAGTATTCGTCCAATATCGGTACGGCCAAGATTGCCGATACTGTTGGTATCGAAGGCCATAAGGAGTTTCTGACGCGGCTTGGTCTTCTGACCAAGATGCAGACAGAGCTGCCGGAAATCGCCATGCCATCGCAGCCGCGTGTGTGGAAGAAGATCAACTCGGTGACCATTTCCTTCGGTCACGGCGTGTCCACGACGCCTTTGCAGACGGCGATTGCCGGTGCGGCACTGGTGAATGGTGGCAAGCTGATCGAGCCGACTTTCCTGCCGCGCACGGTGGCGCAGGCCGATCAGGTTGCCAAGCAGGTCTTGCAGCCGGGTGCCAGCAAGGACATGCGCTTCCTGTTCGAGTGGAACGGCGTCAATGGCTCTGGCCGTAACGCGCGTGTCGAAGGCTTCAATGTAGGCGGCAAGACCGGCACGGCCGACAAGGTCGTCAATGGTCGCTATGTACACGACAAGAACTTCAACGCCTTCCTCTCTGCCTTCCCAATGGACAAGCCGGAATATGTGGTTCTGTCCTTCATCGATGAACCGAAGACGGACAAGGGCAATGGCGCGGCACTGGCCGGTACATCTGCGGCACCGATGGTGCACGATATCATCGCCCGTTCCGCCGCCATTCTTGGTGTAAAACCCAAGTTCGGCAAGGACGGTTCGGCCTTGCTGGTGTCTTATTGATTGGTACAGCTTATGACGGACCGGCGAATCGCGCCGGGGGACAAGACGGACACATCGATGAATTTGCGAGACCTCTCCGGGACTGAGTTTCCGGAACTGAATGATTTGCTTCGGACAGAAACCGGAGCGCTGGATATTACCGGGATTACGGCTGATAGCCGCAAGGCCCAGCCGGGATCGCTGTTCGTGGCGGTGGCCGGAACCAAGGCGGATGGCGGCACCTATGTGCAGGACGCGATTGCCAAGGGTGCCATCGCAGTCGTCTCCAGCCATGCAATCGATGCCGATGTGCCGGTTCTCGTTGTCTCCGACCCGCGCCGTTATCTCTCTCTTGCCGCTGCCCGCTTTTATGGAAANCAGCCTGAAACCATGATTGCCGTGACCGGCACGGCGGGCAAGACTTCGGTCGCCTCTTTCATTCGCCAGATTTGGGCTTTTGCCGGCCATGCGGCGGCACAGATCGGCACCACAGGTGTGATCGCGCCGGGCCGCGAAGAGTATGGTTCGCTGACGACGCCTGATCCGGTTTCCCTGCATGCGCTGCTGGCTGAACTGGCCTCCGAAGGCGTGACCCATGCGGCGATGGAAGCCTCCAGCCATGGTCTCGACCAGCGCCGACTGGACGGCGTGAAACTGGCAGCCGCCGGTTTTACCAATCTCGNTCGCGACCATATGGATTACCATCNGACCATTGAAGATTATATGGCCGCCAAGATGCGGCTGTTCGATACGCTGTTGCCGAAGGGTTCGCCGGTTGTCATCTTTTCTGACGATCCATGGTCGGACCGCGCTATCAAGGCGGCAGCGTATGCGGGCCATGATGTGCGCACCGTTGGACGCAAAGGCGATTATCTGGCGCTGAAGCGCGTCGAGCATTTTCGTCACAAGCAGATGATCGAAGTGCATCATCAGGGCAAGATTTACGAAGTCGATATTCCGCTGGCCGGTGATTTTCAGGTCGCCAATGCGCTGGTTGCCGCAGGCCTTGCGATCTCGACCGGCGTTTCGGCCTCGGTGGCGCTGAAGGCGCTGGAAAAGCTGGTTGGGGCCGCTGGTCGTCTCGAGCTGATCGGCCAGACGAAAAACGGCGCGCTGGCTTATGTGGATTATGCCCATAAGCCGGATGCGCTGGAAAATGTGCTGACGTCGGTGCGGCCCTTCACGTCAGGCCGCATCATCACTGTTTNCGGTTGCGGTGGGGATCGTGACAAGGGCAAGCGCCCGATCATGGGCGAGGTTGCCACACGGCTTTCCGATATCGTCATCGTGACGGATGACAATCCGCGCTCGGAAGAGCCGCAGACCATCCGTTCCGAAATCATGGCGGCGGCACCCGGTGCGCTTGAAATTGCAGACCGGGCAGCGGCTATCAGCCATGCCGTTTCGCTGTTGGGGAATGGCGATACTTTGATTGTAGCGGGTAAGGGGCATGAGGAAGGTCAGATTGTTGGCGGCGTGACGCTGCCATTTTCGGACCATGAACAGGTGCGTACTGCGCTGGAAGGATTGTAGATTTGAACTGGTTATGGACAGTCCCGGATATGGTCGCCGTCATGGCAGGCCGTCCGGTCGGCAACCTGCCGCAAGGCATTACAGGCATTTCCATCGATAGCCGCTCGGTGCAGGAGGGCGAAGCCTTCTTCGCCATCAAGGGCGACCGGGTGGATGGCCATGATTATGCAAGCTTTGCCGTCGCCAATGGCGCTGGGCTTCTGGTGGTCTCGGAATCCAAACTGCCTGCGCTCGGTCGACTGACCGTGCCAATGATCGTCGTGGAAGATGTTCTGGCCGCCTTGGTCAAGTTGGGTATCGCTGCCAGAGAGCGGACGTCGGCGCGTGTCATCGCTGTTACCGGCTCTGTCGGCAAGACGACGACCAAGGAAATGCTGCGGCAGGTTCTGGCCCCATCGGGCCGGGTGCATGCGGCGGTGTCTTCCTTCAACAACCATTGGGGCGTACCACTGACACTGGCGCGCATGCCTGCCGATACGGAATTCGGCATTTTCGAAGTGGGCATGAACCATGCGGGCGAGATCAGCCCGCTGGTCAAGCAGGTGAAGCCACATCTGGCGATCATCACGACGATTGCGGCGGCTCATCTCGGAAACTTCAACAATCTCGAAGAAATCGCCGCTGCCAAGGCGGAAATCTTCGATGGCGTTCTGCCGGGTGGTGCCGTCATTCTCAACCGTGACAATGCGCAGTTCGAGCAATTGGAACGGGCGGCGTTCGATGCTGACATCGAGCATGTGCTGACGTTCGGTCAACATGCCAAGGCGGATTTCCGTCTTGCCGATTTCGAGAGTACGCCGAACGGATCTACGATCTGGGCCATCGTCAACGGTGAGACCAGCGAACTGCATATCGGTGCTGCCGGACGGCACATCGCCGAAAACGCCATGGCCGCCATCGGCACGGTCGCCGTCCTGGGTGCGGATATCGACAAGGCGTTTGCGGCACTCGGCAAGTTGGAAGCCGTAAAGGGCAGGGGGCAACGGCATCGTCTTTCTGTCGGTGAAGGCTCGTTCCTGATGATCGACGAGAGCTACAACGCCAATCCCGCTTCCATGCGTGCAGCCATCGCGCTGCTGGCAGCGGCTGAAGTGAGTGGCAACGGGCGGCGTGTTGCCGTGCTTGGCGATATGCTCGAAATGGGCGAATTCGCGGCTGAAGTGCACGAGGAGTTATCCGGCCCACTTCTGTCTGCGGGCATCGAACATGTGTGGCTTGCGGGTGAGTCGATGACGGCTCTTCGCGATGCTTTACCGGAAAGCGTGAGCGTGGCGTGGTTTCCGACAACGGCGGAACTTAACGAATTCGTTCTGAANTGGGTGCAGCCGGGCGACGTATTGATGATAAAATCGTCACTTGGCGTCGGTTTCGGAAAGATCGTAACGGCCCTTCTTGACAAGTATCCGGCATTCCCCGAGACGGAACGCCAAATCTGAGCATTTTAACCGGACGCTGAAGCAGTCTTCGGTGAAACGGTGCTGAAACGAAANCTTGAAGCGGCGCAGGCACCCGCGTTTTGCTGCCCGCCGCTTTAACGGCCTTTTGAAAGGGCAAACATGCTGATCTGGCTCGTTGAACTGTCGGACAAAGTTCAAGTCTTCAACCTGTTCCGGTACATTACGTTCCGGGCTGGCGCTGCATTGTTCACCTCCGCCCTTATCGTCTTCCTGTTCGGTCCTGCGATCATCAATTCGCTTCGTGTGCGCCAGGGCAAGGGACAGCCGATCCGTGCCGATGGCCCGCAGACCCATTTCAAGAAGGCCGGTACGCCCACCATGGGTGGACTGATGATCCTTGCGGGCATTCTCGGCGGTTCGCTGCTGTGGGGTGACTTGTCCAACGTCTACGTCGTTGCCGTTCTGATGGTGACGCTCGGCTTCGGGGCTATCGGCTTTTACGATGACTATCTGAAGGTCACCAAGCAGAGCGACAAGGGCTTTTCAGGCAAGGCGCGCCTTGGCATCGAATTCGTCATCGCCGCGATTGCCGTGTTCTTCATGATGGAAATCGCGCTGGCGACGGCACCGCATGGCGGTACGCTCGGAAGCTCGATCGCCTTTCCTTTCTTCAAGGAATTCGTCGTCAATCTCGGCTATTTCTTCGTGCTGTTCGGCGCATTCGTCATCGTTGGTGCGGGCAACGCCGTCAACCTGACGGATGGCCTCGATGGCCTCGCCATCGTGCCTGTGATGATTGCGGCGGCGACCTTCGGCGTCATTTCCTATCTCGTGGGTAACGCGATTTTCGCCAATTATCTCCAGATCAATTTCGTGCCTGGTACGGGTGAGCTTGCCGTCATCGTCGGTGCCGTCATCGGCGCGGGTCTTGGCTTCCTGTGGTTCAACGCACCGCCCGCCGCTATCTTCATGGGAGATACGGGCTCGCTGGCACTTGGCGGCCTGATCGGCTCCATCGCGGTCGCCGTCAAGCACGAGATCGTCATGATCATCGTCGGCGGCCTGTTCGTGATGGAAACGCTGTCGGTCATCATTCAGGTGTTCTGGTTCAAACGCACCGGCAGGCGCGTGTTCCTGATGGCCCCGATCCACCACCATTTCGAAAAGAAGGGCTGGACGGAAAGCCAGGTCGTTATCCGCTTCTGGATCATTTCCGTCGGTCTTGCGATGCTTGGTCTCGCCACGTTGAAGCTGAGATAATCGAATGATCCCTGTCACCTCACTCGCGGATAAAAAGGTCGCCCTGTTTGGTCTGGGTGGCTCGGGCCTCGTGACTGCGCGGGCGCTCGTGGCTGGCGGTGCAGATGTCACGGCATTCGATGACAATCCCGATAGTGTTGCCAAGGCGCAAAGCGAGGGCATTCACACAGCCGATTTGCGGACACTGGACTGGTCGAAGCTGGCGGCTTTCGTGCTGGCACCCGGTGTGCCGCTGACGCATCCAAAGCCGCACTGGTCTGTCGATCTTGCCCGCGCCGCTGGCGTGGAAGTGATCGGCGATATCGAACTTTTCGTGCGCGAACGCCGGGCGCATGCGCCGGATTGCCCTTTNATTGCTATCACCGGCACCAACGGCAAATCCACGACGACGGCGCTGATTGCACACATTCTGACATCGTCGGGGCGCGATACGCAGTTGGGTGGCAACATAGGTACTGCGATCCTCAGCCTCGAGCCGCCGAAAGCGCAGCGCTTCTACGTGGTCGAATGCTCGTCCTACCAGATCGACCTCGCGCCGACGCTGAACCCGACGGCTGGCATTCTGCTGAACCTGACACCTGATCACCTCGACCGGCACGGCACGATGCAGCATTATGCCGATATCAAGGAACGTCTGGTCGCGGGCAGCGATACGGCGGTTGTTGGTGTCGATGACAGTTACTGCACGCTGATTGCCGATCGCATCGAACGCGCTGGCGTCAAGGTGTCGCGGATTTCCAAACGCAACGTGGTGGCTGACGGTCTTTATGCCGATGGCAGCCGAATCATGAAAGCCGAGGGTGGCACGTCTTCGCTGCTGGTCGATCTCGATGGCATTCCGACGCTGCGCGGCAGTCACAATGCACAAAACGCGGCTGCGGCCATTGCCGCCTGCCTTGCGGTGGGCGTTTCCGTAGACGAGGTAAAGGCGGGGCTGAACTCATTCCCCGGTCTCAAACATCGCATGCAGCCGGTTGGCCGTCGCGGCAACGTGACCTTCGTCAATGACAGCAAGGCGACCAATGCGGATGCGGCAGCACCTGCCTTGTCGAGCTATGAGCGCATCTACTGGATCGCGGGCGGTCTGCCGAAGGCGGGCGGTATCAGCAGTCTTTCGCCGCTTTTCTCGCATATCGCCAAGGCGTATCTTATCGGCGAAGCAGCGCCTGATTTCGCCGCCACGCTTGGCGAGGCGGTGCCTTACGAAATTGCCGGAACGCTCGACAAGGCCGTCGAACATGCGGCAGCGGATGCGCGAGCCGATGGCAGGGATGGCAATGTCGTGATGTTATCCCCGGCTTGCGCAAGCTTCGACCAATATAAGAACTTTGAGATACGTGGTGATTCGTTCGTCTCGCATGTTGCAGCACTGGATGGTGTGACGATGCTGATTGGGTTTGAAAANGGAGGCTGAAGAGATGGTAAGCCGTATAGACCGGGGACCGGTCGCGGAATGGTTCTGGACCATCGACCGTTTCTTCCTGACCGCGTTCATAGCATTGATGGGCATCGGGCTGATGCTGTCATTTGCGGCGTCTCCGGCGGTGGCGGAGCGCATCGGACTCAACAGCTTCTTCTTCGTGGAGCGCCAGGCCATGTTCATGGTGCCATCTGTGGCGATCATGCTCGGGCTGTCTTTCCTGTCGCCCCGTCAGGTGCGCCGTGTCGCCGTCATCCTGTTGATCGTGTCGCTGCTGATGATGATCTTTGCCCTGTTTTTCGGCATCGAAGTCAAGGGCGCTCGGCGCTGGATTTCCGTCGGCTCGTTTNCCATCCAGCCATCCGAATTCATGAAGCCTGCTTTCGTGATCGTCTGCGCGTGGCTGTTTGCCGAACGCGCCCGTCATCCTGAAATTCCGGGCAATCTCTTTGCCATCATCACATTCGGTATCGTGGCGGCGCTTCTGATTGCGCAACCTGACTTCGGCCAGACCATTCTGACGTCGGTCGTTTGGGGCGGCATGTTCTTCATGGCGGGTATCCCGTGGTTCTGGATCATCATGCTGGGTGGTCTGGGCGTCGGCGGCATTGTAACCGCCTATCTGATGCTGCCGCATGTTGCCGGTCGTATCGACCGTTTCTGGACGGGTGAGGGTGACACGTTTCAGGTGGATACAGCCCGCGAAGCCATCATTCGTGGTAACTGGTTCGGCCAGGGCCCGGGCGAAGGCATCGTCAAGCGCATCATTCCCGACAGCCATACCGACTTTATCTTCTCCGTCGCGGCGGAAGAGTTCGGCATTCTGTTCTGCATGCTGCTGGTCGCGATCTTCGCCTTCATCGTGCTTCGTGGCTTAAGCCACGCCTTCAAGGAAAAGGATGATTTCGTCCGCTTTGCAGTTGCTGGTCTGGTGCTACAGATCGGCATGCAGTCGATGATTAATATCGGCGTTAATCTGGAACTGATGCCTGCCAAGGGCATGACGCTGCCGCTGATTTCCTATGGCGGTTCTTCCATGATGGCGATTTGCGTGACGGCCGGTTTCCTGCTGGCGCTGACCCGCCATCGCCCCGAAAAACGTGCGCAGGAGCGCAGTTTCTTCCGGGTCAATGCAGGCCTTCCTGCGGAGTAAAAATATGAGCAAAGGTATTGTTCTGCTAGCCGCCGGGGGAACCGGCGGCCATGTGTTTCCGGCAGAGGCGCTGGCATACGAGTTGAAGGCGCGCGGATATTCCGTGCATCTGGTGACCGACAGCCGCGCCGAACGTTATGCGGGCAAGTTTCCTGCCGACGAAATCCATGTCGTGCCATCGGCCACCATCGGTTCCAAAAATCCAATCGCTGTGGCCAAGGCGCTGCTGAAACTGTGGACCGGCCTTCGTGCCGCCAGCCGCCTGATCACCAAGCTGAAGCCGGTGGCCGTTGTCGGTTTCGGTGGCTATCCGACCGTGCCGCCGCTTCTGGCGTCTACGGGGCTTGGCATCCCATCGCTGATCCATGAGCAGAATGCCGTCATGGGCCGCGCCAACAAGGCGTTGGCAAAGCGTGTGAAGGCAATCGCGGGCGGGTTTCTGCCCGAGACGCAGGGTCAATACGCCGACAAGACGGTGACGACGGGCAACCCCGTGCGCCCCGCCGTGCTGACGGCTGCCGATGTGGCCTATACGCCATCCCATGCCGGTGAACCGTTTCAACTCGTTGTCTTCGGTGGAAGTCAGGGCGCCCAGTTTTNCTCGGCGGCTGTTCCCGCGGCTATCTGCCTGCTGCCGAATGAGCAACGCAGCCGCGTCTCGGTGACGCAACAGGCGCGCCCGGAAGACAAGGACAGCGTTATCGCGTCCTATAAGAAGCTCGGCGTCGTCGCTGATGTCTCGCCGTTCTTTGGCGATATGGCAGAGCGTATCGCCGGTTCTGATCTCGTTATCAGCCGTTCCGGTGCTTCTACGGTTTCCGAACTCTCCGTCATCGGTCGTCCATCGGTTCTGGTTCCATATCCGCATGCGCTCGACCACGATCAGGCGGCCAATGCAGCAGCCCTTTCGGCTGCTGGCGGCGCAAGCGTCATCAAGCAGTCTGACCTGACACCGCAGAAATTGTCTTCGCTGATCAGCGATGCCATGAATGATCCTGAACGGCTGGCAAGAACGGCGGCGGCTGCGAAAGCAACCGGCAAGCCGAATGCCGCTGGCGCGCTCGCTGATCTGGTCGAAGCCATTGCGCGGGCGCAGCCGGTTGCGCAATTCAAAACAAACAATAAAGGAGTGCATCCATGAAGATGCCGAAAGCCATAGGTCTTGTCCATTTCATCGGAATTGGCGGCATCGGCATGAGCGGCATTGCCGAAGTGTTGCACAATCTCGGCCATCGCGTTCAGGGCTCCGATCAGGCAGACAGCGCCAATGTGCAGCGTCTGCGTGACAAGGGCATCGAGGTCTTCATCGGACAGGCCGCTGAAAATATCGGCGATGCCGAGGTTGTCGTGGTTTCGACCGCCATCAAGAAGAACAACCCGGAACTGATTGCAGCGCGCGAAAAGTCCCTGCCGATCGTTCGCCGTGCCGAGATGCTGGCCGAGTTGATGCGCTTTCGCAATGCCATCGCCATTGGCGGCACGCATGGCAAGACCACGACGACATCTATGGTCGCGACGCTGCTGGAAGCGGGCAATCTTGATCCCACCGTCATCAATGGCGGCATCATCAACGCTTACGGCACGAATGCGCGCATGGGTGAGGGCGAATGGATGGTGGTTGAGGCCGACGAATCCGACGGCACCTTCCTGAAGCTGCCTGCCGATGTTGCCGTCATCACCAATATCGACCCGGAGCATCTGGACCATTACGGCAATTTCGACGCCGTGCGCGCCGCTTTCCGCCAATTTGTGGAGAACGTGCCATTCTATGGTTTCGGGGTGCTGTGCATCGACCATCCCGAAGTGCAGACGCTGGTGGGCAAGATCGAGGACCGCAAGGTCATCACTTACGGTGAAAACCCGCAGGCCGATGTGCGGTTTTCCAATGTTCGCATCGACGGGACCAAATCGATTTTCGACGTGGAAATCCGTCGTCGTCGCACGGGCAAGATTTTTACCTTTACCGATCTCGTGCTGCCGATGCCGGGCCGTCACAACGTGTCGAATGCGACGGCGGCAATTGCGGTTGCCAATCGTCTCGGCATTTCGGTCGAAGACATCAAGAAGGGGCTTGCCTCCTTCGGTGGCGTCAAGCGCCGCTTCACGCTGACGGGCGAATCCAACGGCGTACAGGTGTTCGATGATTATGGCCACCATCCTGTCGAGATCAAAGCGGTGTTGAAGGCGGCGCGTGAAGCGTGCAGCGGGCGCATCATTGCGGTGCACCAGCCGCATCGTTATTCGCGCCTTGCCAGCCTGTTTGAAGATTTTGCACATTGTTTCAACGATGCGGACACAATTCTTCTTGCTCCAGTCTATGCGGCGGGTGAAGATGCAATCGAGGGTGTGAACTCCGAGACGCTTGTTTCAGCCACGAAGGCTGCCGGCCATCGCGATGCTCGCCATCTCTCCTCCCGCGACGATCTGGCCAAGACTGTCGCAGCTATCGCGAAACCAGGTGATTTCGTGGTTCTCTTGGGGGCTGGCAATATTACGCAATGGGCGGCGGTGCTGCCCTCGGAATTGGATAGCATTTCAGGAAAGTCTGCATGAGACAGGTGGATGGGGTAAAGTTGCTGGAGAGACTCGGCAACGGAGTGAATGAGCTCAGGGGACGTTTGACGCCGGATAGTCCAATGGACCGCGTAACGTGGTTCAGGGCCGGTGGTCTGGCGGAACTGATGTTCCAGCCCCATGATGTGGACGACCTCATTGCTTTCCTCAAAATTCTGCCGGAAGATGTGCCGCTGACTGTTGTCGGCGTCGGCTCCAACCTGCTGGTTCGTGATGGCGGTATTCCGGGCGTGGTCGTGCGCCTATCCGCCAAGGGCTTCGGCCAGGTGGAACTTGCGGGCGAAAACCGTATCAAGGCCGGTGCTATCTGCCCCGACAAACACATCTCTGCCATGGCGATGGATAACGGCATCGGTGGTTTCCATTTCTACTACGGCATTCCCGGCTCTATTGGCGGCGCGCTTCGCATGAACGCCGGTGCCAATGGCGGCGAAACGCGTGACCGCGTGGTGGAAGTCTATGCTGTCGATCGCAAGGGCAATCAACATGTGCTTTCCAACGCCGACATGGGCTACAGCTATCGTCATTCGGACGCGTCGAAGGACCTGATCTTCACCGGCGCGCTGTTTGAAGGCCACCCGGAAGATCGCGCGAAAATCCGCGCCGACATGGATGCGGTGCGCCTTCACCGTGAAACGGTTCAGCCTATCCGTGAGCAGACCGGCGGTTCGACGTTCAAGAACCCNGAGGGNCATTCGGCCTGGAGCCTTATCGATGAGGCGGGCGGCCGCGGCATGGTCATCGGCGGCGCGCAGATGTCGTCTCTGCATTGCAATTTCATGATCAACACCGGCCACGCCACTGGCTATGATCTCGAATATCTCGGCGAAGCGGTGCGCAAGCGCGTGTTCGAACATGCGGGCATTCGCCTGGAATGGGAAATCAAGCGTCTTGGCTTGTTCATGCCGGGTCGTGAGGTGGAACCGTTTTNCGGGGCATAGGGAATTTATCCCGGTGAATTAATATTTAAAGACAATAAAAANCCCGCGAAGCCAATGACTTCGCGGGTTTTTCTTTGCTTTTGATTCAAACGTCAGACTTCGTCTTTGCGTGACATCAGAATGCAGGCCAGTGTGATGATGGCGGCAGCGCAGAGGTAGTAGCCGACATAGGCCATGCCGTAGTTCACCTGTAGCCATGTAGCGATATAGGGTGCGAGCGACGCACCGAAAATGCCAGCCATGTTGAAGGTGATGGATGAGCCGGTGTAGCGTACGGTGGTCGGGAAGGGGGCCGCGAGTGCTGTTCCGATCAGGCCATAGGTCATGCCCATCAGCGCCATGGAAAGAGCTGCGAACACGAAGATCGAGCCTTCACCAGCGCTCATCAGGCTTGGCAGCAGGAATGAGAAAGCCGCGATCAGCACCGTGGTGAGGATCAGGATTTCACGACGACCGAAGCGCTCAGCCAGCTTGCCTGCAAACGGAATGAAGATGCCGAAGACGATCGAGCCGACGATCTGGATTTCCAGGGCGTCAAGGAACGGGATTTTCAGAATCTTGACGTTGTAGGACAGAAGATACGCGGTGCCGATATAGAACAGGACGAAAGTGGCCAGCGCCACGAATGTGCCGAGTGCCAGGCTGCGCTTGTGGTTGCGGAAGAGTTCGGCCACAGGCACGGCAACGCGCTCTTCCTTGTCGATGGCCTTCTGGAAGGCCGGGGTCTCGGTGATCGATAGACGAACCCAGAGGCCGACGGCGATCAGGATGATCGAGGCGACGAAAGGAATGCGCCAGCCCCAGCTCAAAAGCGCTTCCTGCGACATGAAGTGCAGCAAAATCCAGAACACGCCAGATGACAGGAACAGGCCGAGAGGTGCACCAAGCTGCGGGAACATGCCGTACCAGCTGCGCTTGCCGGGAGGGGCGTTTTCCGTTGCCAGAAGCACGGCGCCACCCCATTCACCGCCGAGACCGAAGCCCTGACCGAAACGGCACAGCGCCAGAAGCAGCGGCGCGAGAACGCCTGCGGTTTCATAGGTCGGCAGCAGGCCGATGATGACGGTGGAAACGCCCATGGTCAGAAGGGCGGCAACAAGTGTCGTCTTGCGGCCAATGCGGTCGCCGTAATGGCCGAAGACCACGGCACCCAGCGGGCGGGCGAAGAAGGCGATGGAGAAGGTGGCGAAAGATGCCAGAAGCGCCGTCATCGGGTCGTTGTTCGGGAAGAACAGCGTCGGAAACACGAGCACTGCGGCAGTCGCGTAGACGTAGAAATCGAAGAACTCGATGGTCGTGCCGACCACGCTGGCAGTAAGAACTCGTGCAGGCGAATTTGTCTTTACATCGTTCGGATTGTCAGCGGTCGGCGATATGGGAGATATCGCGTCGGTCATTGTTTGGATTCCGTTGTTAAGTAACACTTATCACTCTTGGAAGAGATAGCGGTGCGTTAACGCAATTTNCCGTCCTTTGGAACGCCTTGGACGCAATATATTACAAAAAAGATCGAATATGGAGTTGTTGACGAATTCCACGACGAGGCGGGGAGGTCGTCCAGCCCACAAGTCAGGTGCGATTGCTGAAGTGCCAAAATAGCTTGGGGACAATCTCTGGATATTAACGAATCGAGCTTGCTTTTAAGGGAGCCGCTTTCGGCTCCGGCAAGAGTTTTATTTCACCCAGCTGAAATTCTGCATGTTGCATTGCGCGCAACTCTCTGATTCCAAGGAAGGAATCCGGACCTCGTGTGATTCTTTAACAAAAATTACATCGGGCGTGGCATCGGTTAACGAAAGTAAACACTTCATTAACCTTAATGCCGCTTAAGTGTTTGGAACGGAGCGGGCGAGCGAATCGTAAAGCAGTTCGGTGCTCCGGTGGTCTCGTCTGAGTGATTTTTGTGTCAGAGGTTTTTATGAGCGGCAAGCACGTAGCTGTTCTTATGGGTGGGTTTTCTTCAGAGCGGCCAGTCAGCCTCTCATCGGGAGAGGCTTGCGCATCGGCTCTGGAAGGTGAGGGCTTTCAGGTTACACGCGTCGACGTGGACCGTGATGTTGCCGCCACGCTTTCTCGGCTGCGGCCAGACGTTGTTTTCAACGCTTTGCACGGCCCCTTTGGCGAAGATGGTACCATTCAGGGCATTCTCGAATATCTCGAAATTCCATACACGCATTCCGGCGTGCTGGCCTCTTCGCTGGCCATGAACAAGTCGCTGGCCAAGAAGGTCGCCGCCGCATCCGGCATGCCGGTTGCTGCTGAAAAGGTCATGAGTCGTTTCGACATCGGCAACCAGCACCCCATGAAGCCGCCCTATGTTGTGAAGCCTGTGCGTGAAGGTTCGAGCTTCGGCGTCGTGATGGTTCAGGAAGATCAGTCACACCCGCCGCAGATCATCGGCTCTTCGGAATGGCGCTATGGCGATGAAGTCATGGTCGAGCGTTACATCCATGGCCGTGAATTCACCTGCGGCGTCATGAATGGCGAGGCTTTGGGCGTTACCGAAGTCGTGCCGGTGGGTCACGCCTTTTACGATTACGATGCAAAATATGCCAAGGGTGGCTCAAAACACGTCATTCCCGCGGAAATTTCACCAAAAATTTACCAAAAAATTCAATCATTGGCGGTTATGGCGCATCAGGTGATTGGGTGCCGTGGCGTAAGCCGTTCGGACTTCCGCTACGACGACCGTTTCTCAGAAGAAGGCGAACTTATCTGGCTTGAGGTCAACACCCAGCCGGGTATGACGCCAACCTCCCTCGTGCCCGAAATGGCAGCTCATGCCGGATACACCTTTGGTGATTTGGTCCGGTGGATGGTGGAGGACGCATCGTGTTTGCGATGAACGGTAAAAANTCGGCGGCTAAAAATCGCGGGCAGTCCGCCTCGGGTTCTGCCGATGAGCGGATGGTTCTGCCGCGTCCGCTGCGCAAGGGCTTTCGCTTCGGCGTATCGCTCGCCACTGGCCGCGTCCATATTCCGGCTCATACGGGCACGCTTGCGACTGTCGCATTTTTCTCTGTTATCGGTCTCTACGGCATGTCGCTGGGTGGCCACACGGATGTTGTCGCCCAGGCAACCACATCTGCTGCTGGTTTTGCGATCGAGGACGTCAAGGTTTCCGGCAACGTCCAGACCTCTGAAATTGATGTGTTTCAGCTTCTCGGGCTTGATGGTGCGACATCGCTGATCGCGCTCGATGTGAACGCTGCGCGCAAGAAGCTGACGGAACTGCCTTGGGTCGAGGATGTGGATGTCCGCAAANTCTACCCGAAGACAATCGAAGTGCGCCTGAAAGAACGTCAGGCCTTCGGCATCTGGCAGCATGGCACGGAGCTTTCGCTGATCGAAAAGAGCGGCAGCGTGATCGCGCCGTTGCGTGACAACAAATATGCGGGCCTGCCGCTTTTTGTTGGTCGTGATGCCGAAACGGGCGCTGCCGGTTTCGTTGACGAGCTGGCAGACTGGCCGGAAATCCGCAACCGCGTTCGCGCTTACGTTCGCATTGCCGGACGTCGCTGGGACCTGCATCTGGATAACGGCATCGTCGTAAAGCTGCCGGAAGAGAATGTTCCCAAGGCGCTGCAACTGCTGTCGCGCATGGATATGGAAGAAAAAGTTCTTTCGCGTGATGTGGCTGCCGTTGATCTGCGCTTGTCGGACCGCACGACGGTTCAGCTCACCGAAGGTGCTGCCGAGCGTCGTCAGAAGGCTGTCGAAGCTCGCTCCAAAGCGCTCAAGACCGCGGAGAAGAACACATGAGCTTTTTCGGTTCTTCCCATTTCGGCCTTCCGCGCCTGAAGCCCTTGTCGTCCAAGCGCACCCATGTGGTTTCCGTGCTGGATATCGGTTCGACCAAGGTCGTCTGCATGATCGGTCGTCTCACACCCCGTGAGGAAACCGAAGTGTTGCCCGGTCGCACGCACAAGGTCGAAGTCATCGGCATTGGCCACCAGCGTTCGCGTGGTGTCAAATCCGGCGTCATCGCCGATCTGGATGCGCTGGAAGGTGTGATTCGTCTGGCTGTGGATGCCGCCGAGCGCATGGCAGGTCTGACGGTCGACAGTCTTATCGTTAACGTTTCCGCAGGCCGTCTGGCCAGCGACATCTATACCGCCAGCATCGATCTGGGCGGTCAGGAAGTCGAATCGGGCGACCTGCGCAAGGTTCTGATCGCTGCCAGCCAGCAGTCTCTGCGTCAGGACCGCGCCATTCTGCATTCCCTGCCAACCGGTTATTCGCTGGATGGCGAGCGTGGTATTCGTGATCCATTGTCCATGTACGGCGACCTTCTGGGCGTGGACATGCATGTGGTGACAGCTGAGCGCACAGCGCTGAAGAACCTGGAATTGTGCATCAACCGCGCGCATCTTTCGGTCGAAGGCATTGTTGCGACACCTTATGCCAGCGGTCTTGCGGCGCTTGTGGATGACGAAGTCGAGCTTGGCTGCGCTGCCATCGACATGGGCGGCGGCACGACGACGATTTCGGTTTTNGCCGAGGGCCGTCTGGTTCACACCGATGCCATCGGCCTTGGTGGACACCACGTCACCACCGATCTGGCGCGTGGCCTTTCGACCCGTATCGAAGATGCAGAGCGCCTGAAGGTTGTTCACGGTTCTGCACTGGCCAACGGTTCCGACGACCGCGACATGATTGCCGTGCCACCGATTGGCGAAGACGACCGCGACCAGCCTTCACAGGTTTCGCGTGCTCTCGTCAGCCGCATTGTTCGGGCTCGCATCGAAGAGACGTTGGAACTGATCCGCGACCGCATCCAGAAATCGGGTTTTTCCCCGATTGTCGGCAAGCGCGTGGTTCTGACCGGAGGTGCCAGTCAGTTGACCGGCCTGCCGGAAACGGCGCGGCGCATTCTTGCCCGCAACGTTCGCATCGGCCGCCCCATGGGCGTGTCCGGCCTGCCGGTCGCGGCCAAAGGCCCGGCCTTTTCCACAGCCTGCGGGCTGATGATTTATCCGCAGATCGCGGACATCGAAATCCATGCGGCGCAGAACGGAATGTTCTCGCCGTTCGGAACAGGTAGTGGCCGGATAGCCCGTGTAGGGCAATGGCTGAAGGAAAGTTTTTGATCCTCTGCCTGCCCATCGGGCAGGGGACCGAGTGAAGTTGATATGAATTGGCCTGCAGGGCGATGCGGCCAGAGAAAGAAGGAATGTTAAAATGACGATACAGCTGCAAAAGCCGGATATCACCGAGCTGAAGCCACGCATCACTGTTTTCGGCGTTGGCGGTGGCGGCGGTAATGCTGTTAACAACATGATCACGGCAGGTCTTCAGGGCGTCGACTTCGTCGTTGCCAACACGGATGCACAGGCTCTGACGATGACGAAGGCCGACCGGGTCATCCAGCTCGGCGTCAATGTCACCGAAGGTCTGGGCGCTGGTTCGCAGCCAGAAGTTGGCCGCGCTGCTGCCGAAGAGTGCATCGATGAAATCATCGACCACCTGAACGGTACGCACATGTGCTTCGTCACCGCAGGCATGGGTGGCGGTACCGGTACCGGTGCTGCTCCCGTCGTCGCGCAGGCTGCCCGCAACAAGGGCATTCTGACGGTTGGCGTCGTGACCAAGCCTTTCCACTTCGAAGGCGGTCGCCGCATGCGTCTGGCCGAACAGGGCATCGAGGAACTGCAGAAGTCCGTCGATACGCTGATCGTCATTCCAAACCAGAACCTGTTCCGTATTGCCAACGACAAGACCACGTTCGCTGATGCATTTGCGATGGCTGACCAGGTTCTCTACTCGGGCGTTGCCTGCATTACCGACCTGATGGTGAAGGAAGGTCTTATCAACCTCGACTTCGCCGACGTTCGCTCCGTGATGCGCGAAATGGGCCGTGCGATGATGGGTACCGGCGAGGCTTCCGGCCAGGGCCGTGCGATGCAGGCTGCGGAAGCGGCTATTGCCAACCCGCTGCTCGACGAAACATCGATGAAGGGTGCGCAGGGCCTGCTGATCTCCATCACCGGTGGTCGCGACATGACCCTGTTCGAAGTCGACGAAGCCGCGACCCGTATTCGCGAAGAAGTCGATCCGGACGCAAACATCATCCTCGGCGCGACATTCGACGAAGCTCTGGAAGGCCTCATCCGCGTGTCTGTTGTTGCCACCGGCATCGACCGTGTTCCTGGCCAGATGGAGCGCAACGCAGAAGAACTGCGCCAGGCTGCAGCTGCAAAGCCACTTATCCGTCCTTCCGCGGCCGTTGCTTCTGCTCCGGCCGCAGTGCAGCCTGCCCCAGTCATGCAGGCACCAAAGACGACCGTAGATCCTATTGCCCAGACCATTCGCGAAGCCGACATGGAACGCGAACTGGCACTGGCGGCTGCTGAACAGCGGCTTCGTCAGGCCCAGGCAGAAGCCGAATTCCGTCCTCAGAGCAAGTTGTTCGCAGCTGCTCCAGCGGAAGCACCGGTTGCTGCTCGCCCCGCAGCACCGGTGCACACCGCACCTGCGCCTGCCTACCATGCTGCAGAACAGGTGGCAGCACCTGCTCCTCGCATGCAGGCGCCAGCGCCGGTCTACCATGAGCCCGCTCCAGTCGCTCGTGCGCCTGAGCCAGTCCGCATGCCAAAGGTCGAGGATTTCCCTCCGGTCGTTAAGGCCGAGATGGATCACCGCGCCCACCCGGCCTCTGCCGTTCCGGAAGAGCGTGGCCCAATGGGCCTTCTGAAGCGCATCACCAATTCGCTTGGTCGCCGCGATGAAGAAGAAACCGTTCCATCCGACATGATGGACGCGCCAAGCCTGGCCACTCAGCAGCGTCGCCCGCTGTCGCAGGAAGCCAGCCTCTACGCACCGCGTCGTGGCAATCTGGACGATCATGNCCGTCAGACGCCGTCGTCTGCCAGCCAGCATGATGACGATCAGCTCGAGATTCCGGCCTTCCTGCGCCGTCAGTCGAACTGATCTTCTGATTCTCGATCAACGCGATACCCGGGTCCGAAAGGCCCGGGTATCGCTGTCTTAAATGGCCGTGATCCGTGCCTGTTAGTTTAGATTTTTCAAAGCTTTGAGTCTGTTACAAAACGAAATCAACAGTGATTTGAGATAGCGCCGGACTGTGCGTATGTATGACCGTGAAACGAGGTTATGAGGCGGCGCAGCTGTCGTTCATCTCCCTCGGTTGAAATTTGGATCGCGCCGGGATATCGGGCAGGTCCACACGAAAAGGCTTTACTCGCATGACCATCGGACTGCTCGGTTTCCAAACAACGATCGCCAACTCCGTTCAGCTCAAGGGTATTGGCGTTCACTCGGGCAACCCGGTTTCCATGACGTTTCAGCCTGCGGAAGCAGGTACAGGCATCGTCTTCAGTCGCCAGCATGAGAATGGCAACACCACCGAACTGAAGGCTGTTTCGGCCAATGTCGGCAATACGGATCTCTGCACGGTGCTCGGTCGTTCGCTGCCACAATCCATCTCGACTGTCGAACACGTCATGGCCGGTATCTACGCCATGGGAATCGACAACCTCATCGTTGAGGTCGATGGTCCTGAAGTTCCGATCATGGACGGCAGCTCGATGCCTTTCATCGAAGCCATCGAATCAGTCGGCATCACAAATCTTGGCGTGAAGCGTCGTTACATTCGCGTTGTGAAGCCCGTTCGTATCGAAGCTTCCGCATCCTGGGCCGAGTTCCGCCCCTATGACGGTACGCGCTTTGAAGTCGAGATTGATTTCGACACGCCGTTGATTGGCCGCCAGATCTGGAAGGGCGATCTGACGCCTGAGACGTTCAAGAACGAACTTTCGCGTGCCCGGACATTCGGCTTCATGCGTGATGTCGAGCGCCTTTGGGCTGCCGGTTATGCGCTGGGTTCGTCGTTGGAAAACTCGGTTGTCATTTCCGATGACAGCACGGTCATCAACATGGAAGGTCTGCGTTACGCGAAGGATGAGTTCGTCCGTCACAAAACGCTGGATGCGGTTGGTGATCTGGCCCTTGCTGGCGCTCAGTTCATTGGTTGCTACCGCTCCTATCGCGGTGGTCACAAGGTCAATGCCAATGCGTTGAAGGCGCTGCTTAGCGATCCCACGGCCTATGAAATTGTGGAAGCGCCAGCCGTGCGCAGCCCGGTTGTTCGTGCGCGCGAGTTCGTGCCCGTCCAGCAGCTTGAGTTTGCTCCCTGGTCTGCATGATCGAGAGTTTAGCGAAACAAGAGCCGTCCACTAGGGCGGCTTTTTCGTATGTGGGCCGAATATAATCATCGACTACAGGGTGCCGCGCCATAAAAATGCGTTATTGCGTCATCATTGCGTTGCCCTGCGGACGCTTTTATGGCTAGAAACGCCTTTGGAAAAGCCGATGTTCTGTATTTACGCGGAAGTGGGAACTGACGAATGAAGCGTGTAGTGTCTGGTGCAATGAATGGAACGGTACGGGGAGCACTCGTATCGCTGATGCTGATTGGCGCCGGAACGCTGGTAACGTCTTGCCAGTCTGACCCTGACATCGACATCACCAAACTCGGCGTCGAGACCGATCCGCCGGATGTGCTTTACAAGCAGGGCCTTGCCAACATGAATGCTGGAAACATGACCGAAGCCGGTCGCAAGTTCTCGGCGATCGATAAGCAGTATCCTTTCACGGAATGGGGCCAGAAGGCTCTCGTGATGAACACCTTCATCGCCACACGTCAGAACAAGAACGAGGTGGCGATCGCTTCCGGCGCGCGCTTCCTCAAGCAATACCCACGCGCCAAGGATGCCGCCTACGTTCAATACATGATCGGTCTTGCCTATTCCAAGCAGATTGCCGACGTGACGCAGGATCAGCGCGCTGCACAGCGCACGATCGAAGCGATGAACAAGGTCGTAACCGATTATCCGACCTCCGAATATGTGCCGGATGCGCAGGCGAAAATCCGCTTTGCGCGTGACCAGCTTGCTGGCCGCGAAATGCAGGTTGGCCGTTACTATCTTGAGCGCAAGGAATATCTTGCTGCCGTATCGCGCTTCCGCATCGTCGTTGAGCAGTATCAGAACACCAACCAGATCGAAGAAGCTCTCGCACGTCTGACAGAAGCCTATTATGCCATGGGTCTGGTGGACGAGGCGCAAACGGCGGCTGCGGTTCTCGGCAACAATTATCCTGACAGCCAGTGGTACGGTGATTCGTACAAGCTGCTGAAGGGGCAGGGGCTTGAGCCACGCGAAAACAAGGAATCCTGGATTTCCCGCGCTGGCAAAAAANTCGTGGGTGCCTGAGAGCAGAGCATAAGACATGTTGGTCCAGCTATCGATCCGCGACATCGTTCTGATCGAACGGCTCGACCTAGGGTTCGAGGCCGGCCTTTCTGTGCTGACCGGCGAAACGGGCGCTGGCAAATCCATTCTTCTCGATAGTCTGTCGCTCGCACTTGGCGGGCGTGGCGATGGTGGCCTTGTGCGCCATGGCGAAGACAAGGGGCAGGTTACCGCCACCTTCGAAGTGGGGATGGATCATCCCGCCCGTGTGCTGCTGCGCGATAATGGGTTGGATGACGATGGCGATCTGATTTTTCGTCGTGTGCAATCCGCCGATGGCCGCACCAAGGCCTATGTCAACGATCAGGCCGTTTCCGTTCAACTGATGCGCCAGCTTGGTCAGCATATGGTCGAAATCCACGGTCAGCATGATGATCGTGCGCTTGTCGATACCAATGCGCATCGCACCCTTCTGGACGCCTTTGCCGGTTTGACGGACGAGGTCGTGTCCGTTCAGTCGCTGTACCGAACATGGAAAGACGCCGAGCGTGGCCTGAAGGTTCACCGTGCCAAGGTGGAGGCCGCCGCCCGCGAGGCGGATTATCTGCGCTCCTCCGTCGAAGAGCTCGAGATTCTGGCGCCGATGGATGGCGAAGAAGACGAGTTGGCCGAGCGCCGCGCCGTGATGCAGAAGTCCGAGCGCATTGCCGGTGACATCGCCGAGGCGAGCGATTTTCTGAATGGTAATGCTTCGCCTGTACCCGTCATTGCATCTATGATGCGCCGTCTGGAGCGCAAGAGCCACGAAGCGCCGGGCCTGCTGGAAGAGACGGTGCAGTTGCTGGATGCGGCACTCGACAGTCTTTCCAATGCGCAGATGGAAGTTGAGGCGGCGCTGCGGCGCACCGAGTTCGATCCGCGTGAACTGGAGCGCGTCGAGGAGCGTCTGTTTGGCTTACGTGCGGCCGCCCGCAAATATTCCGTTCCCGTCACCGAGCTTCCGGCGCTGGCCGAGCGCATGGTTGCCGATCTTGCCGATCTGGACGCGGGCGAGGAAAAGCTTGCCCAGCTGGAAAAGCATCTGGGTGTGGTGAAAACGGATTTTGACCGGGCTGCCCTGTCACTCTCAGAAAAACGCCACAAGGCAGCGTCGGCGCTTTCCGAAGCTGTGATGGCGGAGCTTCCAGCGTTGAAGCTGGAGCGCGCGCGCTTCACCGTGGAAGTCAGCAGCGATGCGGCTTTGGGTACGGCTGATGGCATCGATGTCGTGGAATTCCATGTTCAGACCAACCCCGGCACGCGCCCCGGCCCGATCATGAAAGTGGCGTCAGGCGGCGAGCTTTCGCGGTTCCTGCTGGCGCTGAAGGTCGCGCTTGCTGATCGTGGGTCCGCACCCACGCTGGTCTTCGATGAAATCGACACGGGCGTCGGCGGGGCCGTGGCAGATGCCATCGGCCAGCGGCTGAGACGTCTGTCGAAANCCGTGCAGGTTCTGTCCGTGACCCACGCGCCGCAGGTCGCAGCCCGTGCTGCCACGCACTTGCTCATCTCCAAGGGACCATCCGGCGATGGCACCGAGCGCATTGCCACGCGCGTCACCACCATGCAGCCGGAACACCGCACCGAGGAAATCGCCCGCATGCTGGCCGGTGCGTCTGTCACGGATGAGGCGAGGGCGGCGGCGGCACGTTTGCTGGCGGCCAAGGACTAACGGCTGACCGCGACTGCAACGCCGGAGCCGATCATGACGCCACCAGCCGTGCGATTGACCCGGCGGACGATCTTGGGCGAACGCAGCAAACCGCGGGCGCGCACCGCAAGCGCGACATGGCCACCGATGACGATGGCTTCCACAAAGAGAATGACGCCAGCCAGCGCGGCCAGATGATCGACGGTCAACGATGATCCTACGACGTTCGGCAGAAGAGCGACATAAAACAGCGGCATTTTCGGATTGCCGAGGTTGAGTGCCATCCCTGTTGCGAAAATCGAAAACAGATTTCCGCGTTCTTTCACCGCTTGCAGTTTCGGCACAACCGGCTCTGCCGTCCACAATTTGATACCCATCCAGATCAGATAGGCCGCACCGGCGTAGCGCAGGATGGTCATCAGTGTCCCCATCTCGGCGGCAAGAATGGACAGGCCGAAAGCGGCGAGTGTCAGGAAANTCAGGATGCCCGCGACTGTACCTGCGCCATAGGCGAGGCCGGATGCCGCGCCATGGGTGATGGTGCGGGCAACGATGGTCATATTATCGGGACCGGGGCTGGCCGCGAAAACAAAGAAGGTGGCGGCGAAGGCGATGAGCGTCATCATGTCCATATGGATATTCCCCCGTTTGATTCAGTCGTGATTTNCAGATTACCGCAATGCCGGACGTTGAAAACTGTCTCACCTTCGTTAAAAACGAATTCTGTTCATGCAAGAGGCCTGCTCCATGTCCCAAGATCAAACCCCGGTGGAAAAACTGTCCGAGCTTGAGGCGTCTGCCGAGCTTGCCTTTCTGGCTGCCGAGCTTGCGCGGCATGATGCGCTCTATCATGGCAAGGATGCGCCGGAGGTCTCGGACGCTGACTATGATGCGCTGAAGCGCCGCAACGACGCTATAGAGGCGGCATTCCCTGATCTCGTCAGGGCGGACAGTCCGTCCAAGAAAGTCGGTTTCGCGCCGCTGGCAACATTCGCGCCCATCGTGCACGCCCGGCCTATGCTGTCTCTGGACAACGCCTTTTCCGATGATGACGTGCGCGATTTCGTGGCATCGGTCTACCGCTTCCTGGGCAACCTGCCGGATGATTCGATTGCCTTTACGGCCGAGCCGAAGATCGACGGTCTTTCGATGTCGATTCGCTACGAGAACGGCAAGCTGAAAACGGCGGCCACCCGTGGCGATGGCACCACCGGCGAGAATGTAACGGCCAATATTCTGACCATCAAGGAAATCCCGAACAGCCTGCCGAAGGGCGTGCCTGATGTGGTGGAAGTGCGCGGCGAGGTCTACATGGCCAAGAGCGATTTTCTGGCGCTGAACGCGCAGATGGAAGCCGATGGCAAGCAGACCTATGTCAATCCGCGCAACACGGCGTCCGGTTCGCTACGGCAACTGGATGCGAATGTGACGGCCAGGCGCAAGCTGCGCTTTTTNGCCTATGCACTGGGCGAGGTTTCCGATGACGGTCAGCCGGTGCGTCTTGCAGACACGCAATTCGGAATCGTGGAAAAGTTCAGGGAATGGGGATTTCCGGTAAACCCGTTCATGAAGCGATTCACATCCGGCCAGCAACTGATTGAACATTATCAGGAAATCGGCATAGCAAGGCCGGATCTCGATTACGATATCGACGGCGTTGTTTACAAGGTGGACCGGCTCGATTTGCAGGAAAGGCTCGGCTTCCGTTCCCGCAGTCCGCGCTGGGCAACCGCGCACAAGTTTCCGGCGGAGCAGGCATTCACGACCGTTGAAAAGATCGAGATACAGGTGGGTCGCACCGGCGCCTTGACGCCGGTTGCGCGTCTGACGCCGATCACGGTCGGCGGCGTGGTCGTGACAAACGCGACGCTGCACAATGCCGATTACATCGAAGGCATCGGCAATAATGGCGAGCGTATTCGGCCAGAGGGCCATGATATCCGCGTCGGCGATACCGTCATCGTCCAGCGCGCAGGGGATGTCATTCCGCAGGTGCTGGATGTTCTTCTGGAAAAGCGCGATGGCGGTTCGCAGCCTTACGAATTTCCAAAACAGTGCCCGGTTTGCGGCAGTCACGCGGTGCGCGAGCGCAATGAGAAAACCGGCAAGCTCGATTCCGTTACCCGTTGCACGGGCGGATTTGCCTGTTCCGCGCAGGCGAAAGAGCATCTCAAGCATTTCGTGTCGCGCAATGCCTTCGACATCGAAGGTCTCGGCACGAAGCAGATCGATTTCTTCTTCGAGAGCGAAGACCCGGCACTGTCTATCAGGACCGCACCCCAGATTTNCACTCTGAAAANGCGTCAGGAAGAGTCCCATCTTACCAAACTGGAAAACATCGATGGATTCGGCAAANCCAGCGTCAAAAAGCTGTTCGATGCCATCGATGCGCGCCGCGAGATCGACCTGCATCGCCTGATCTTCGCACTGGGCATTCGCCATGTGGGGGAAACGACGGGAAAACTTCTGGCGCGCACCTACGGCACCTATGAGCATTTCGAAGACGCCATGAAAGCCGCCGCTGATTTGACCGGCGATGCCTGGGCCGAGCTCAACAGCGTCGAGGGCATCGGTGAAGTGATGGCGCGCGCCATCGTTGAATTCTACAAGGAGCCGCGTAATCTCGACGTTATCGACCGGCTGATGAAAGAGCTTCGTCCGAAGGAAGCTGAAAAGCCGACGACGGAAGGAAGTCCCGTCGCTGGCAAGACGGTGGTCTTTACTGGCTCGCTGGTGAAATTCACCCGCGACGAGGCAAAGGCCCGTGCCGAAAGCTTGGGTGCCAAGGTAGCCGGCTCCGTTTCCAAAAAGACCGACTACGTGGTGGCAGGGCCGGGTGCTGGCTCAAAACTCGACAAGGCCCGCGAACTTGGCGTGCAGACCATGGATGAGGATGAGTGGCTGGCGCTGATTGCGGGGTAGGTCAACTGTCGTTTCAGCTGAAAANGGCTCAAACCTGTTGGTTCAACCATCAGCCTTCACATCGTCTGAGCGCCCGGCAAACCAATTGGCCAGCAGCGCACCGGAGATGTTGTGCCAAACGCTGAAAATGGCGCTTGGTACGGCTGCCAGCGGCGAGAAGTATGCCGTGGCCAGAGCAGCTCCAAGTCCGGAATTCTGCATGCCGACTTCGATGGCAATTGCCTTGCGCTTTGCAAGCGTCAAACCACAGGCTTTTGCGGCGAAAAAGCCCAGCAGATAACCAAGCCCATTGTGCAGGATGACGACAGCGAAGATCATCAGGCCGGACTGCACAATCGATGCCTTGGACGCGCCAACCACGGCTGATACGATAAGTACGATGCCGATGACGCTCACCAATGGCAAGGCAGGAACGGCAGCTTTAACGAAGGCTGGCAGTAGCTTCTGAAGGGCTGCCCCGAGCGCAAGCGGCACGAGTACGACCTTGATGATGCTCATAAACATCGCCCAGCCATCCACTGGCAGATACTGGCTTGCAAACATCCACACAAGGAATGGTGTGATGATGGGAGCAGCGATGGTGGTGACCGAGGTGCAGGCGACCGAGAGTGCGACATCGCCTTTGGAAAGATAGGTCATGACATTCGAGGACGTACCGCCCGGGCAGCAGCCAACAAGGATCACCCCGGCGGCAACTTCGGGTGGCATGGGGATCAAACGTGTCAGCAGCACTGCAAGCAGTGGCATGATGAGAAACTGTCCCAGAACGCCAATTGTCACGTCGAAAGGACGCTTTACGACCTCCCTGAAGTCATCCAGAGAAAGAGTGAGGCCCATGCCGAACATGATGATGGACAAGAGCGTAACGATCCAGGGGCCGATCTGCTTAAACGTGTCTGGGAAGAAGAAGCCGAGGAACGCGAACAACACGACCCAGGCGGCAAATGTCTTGCCAACAAATGATGATATCAGCGCCAATGTCTTCATGTTCGTTTCCTTCCGCCTAGCCTGCGGGGACGTCTAAAGGCACGATCCTGACTGTCAAGGTCATCACACACGTCATTTGACCGGCATAAGCCTGCTCCCGGCATCACAAACCGTTACCGGACATGTTTCCTGCGAAACACCCGCCCATCAATGGCCACCAGGCCGCCGGCGATCATGGCCATGCCGAGGAGGTGTTTTGCTTCCAGCTGTTCTCCCAGCACGAGGGAGCCAAGCAGAATGGCGCTGACGGGGATGAGGAAGGTGACGAGGGCGAGGTTTGTAGCGCCTGCGGAAGCGAGAATGCGGAAGAAAATCAGGTAGGCGAGTGCTGTGGACAGGAGTGCTATGCCGAGGAGTGCGGCCCAGACTTCACCGCTTGGCACGGCGAGCGACCATGGCTGGTCGATGACGAGGGCCAAAGGGATGAGCATGATGGTGGACGCAGAAATTTGCCCGGTCGCGGTAACCAGTGGTGGTACGCCCATGGCCTTGAAGCGGCGGCCGAAAATTCCGGCGAAGGCGTAGGAGATCGCTGCGCCGAGAATAGCGAGTTGGCCCCAGAGGCTGGAGCTTTCACCGGTGAGTGCTTCGGGGCCTATCATGGTTGCGACCCCGGCAAAGCCGATGATGATCCCGGTTAGCTTGTTGATGGTCAGTTTTTCATCCACCGTCAGCATGTGGGCGACGATGACAGTGAAAAGCGGGGTTGTTGCATTGAGAATGGAGGCAACGCCGCTGGCAATATGGGTCTGGCCCNAGACGATGAGGCAGAAGGGGATGATATTGTTGAGCAGACCCATGCCAAAGAAAGCGCGAAGGACATCGCGGTTCGTTGGCCATCGGTAACCCATGAAGCGACAGACGGTGAGCAGCGCCAGCGCGGCGATGGAGACGCGCAGCGTGACGATGGTCACGGGCGGCAGTTCCTTGACAGCGATGCCGACGAAAAAGAACGATCCGCCCCACAGGACCGAAAGTGCAACGAGCAGCGCCCATTCGGTTGCGTTCATCTGTTTATGTACGGCCACGTCGGATGCCCCCTTGCCACATCGGTTCCGCCTTTGTGTAATTCGGGCAATAGCGCGTTACCACCCGATTCCGGCAGGCGGTTCATTTTCGTGGTGTTTTCCTTTATGTCGAGCGAGTAGCAAGCGGGAATCACCTTTGAAANCCATCGCCATCGATTTCGAAACAGCCAATGAGGAGCGGGGTAGTGCCTGTTCCGTGGGGCTGGCGTGGATCGAAAACGGCCGGATCGTGCGGGTGGAAGAGCGGTTGATCCGCCCCAGGGATATGCGGTTTTCGCCGTTTAATGTTGCCATTCACGGCATCAAACCTGTTGACGTGGAAGACGCACCGGAATTTCCTGAAGTGATGGACGAGTTCATCGAGGATTTNCGGGACGCGACGATGATTGCGCATAATGCCGCTTTCGATTTCAGTGTCATGCGGGCGAGTTTCGACAAGTATCGGCAGAGCTATCCGCAGCTTTCCTACTTGTGCAGTGTGAAGATGTCGCAGCGCGTCTGGCCCTCGCTGCCCTCGCACAAACTCAACATCATCGCCCACCATCTGCAACTGCGTTTCGTGCACCATAATGCGGCGGAAGACGCCGTCGTGTGTGCGGCTGCGGCCATTGCGGTGGCGAAGGCTGTCAACGTGGAGCACATCCACCACATACCCGAAANGATAGGCATGGTGGCAGGGCGGTTGCACGCTGCGGGTTACGCGCCATGCACAATGAGAAAACGCTGACTTTGCGGTCTTGTGGTGCGCTTGCGGGTACCTATCTCTATGGCAGCTTATGGAGGGCTTAGGGTTATGGTTTCAAAGGTACTTTGTGCACTCGGCGTTGCTGCTTCTGTTGCTCTACCCATCGCGGCCTATGCGCAGGTGGTTGGCAAGGTCGGGGTCGACTGGACTGGAAACGATATCGTCGTAGAGGCGGTCGCGGACCCGCAGGTCAAGGGCGTAACGTGCCACGTCACCTATTTCGACCGTGGCGTTATCGACCGCCTGAAGAATGGAAACTGGTTCGAAGACCCTTCCAACAACGCCATTTCATGCAGTCAGACCGGACCCGTGGAAGTGGGTGATATCGATCTGGACGATGAGGGTGAAGAGGTCTTCCGCCAGGGCATGTCGCTGGTGTGGAAAANGATGGTCGTCAACCGCATCTACGACAAGGCGAACGATACGCTGATCTATCTCGTTCACACCCGTGAACTGACCGATGGTTCCGCCAAGATGGCGATTTCCACCGTGCCGCTCTACGGGCAGACTGTGACATGGAAAAACGGCAAGCCGTGAGGCTCGCCGTTTTCTTAAAGTCCATCGATACGTGCGGCGAGCCTTAGGCGGCTTCGCGCGAAAGCTCGTCGGCGATAACGGTGTCGAGGTTGAGGAAGCAGACCATGCTCTTTTCCAGCGCCACGATGCCGCGGCAGAAATCGCGCTGTTCTTCCGGGATGATTTCCGGTGCGGGCTGAAGGTCTTCGGATTTGATGGTCATCATGTCGGAGACCTGTTCGACCAGAAGGCCGACGAGCTTGCCGCCGATATCGGTGACGATGATGGCTGAGCGTTCTGAAGGCTCGGTCATTTTCATGCCCAGACGGCACGCCATATCGATGACGGGAATAACCGCGCCACGAAGGTTGATGAGGCCAAGAACATAAGGCGGCGTGTGCGGCATCGGGGTGACCGGTGCCCAACCGCGAATTTCGCGGATCGCCATGATGTCTATGCAGAATTCCTGATCGCCGAGATGGAAGGAAACGATTTCAAGGTATGCGCCGGATTGCTTGATGGCGTTTGACATGATTTGAACTTCCTGACGGCTCTCTGGCTGGCCGTTTCGATTTGGGAGGTATGCGGTGTCGGGAGGTTTCCTGATGACATCATGTCGTGCGCTTGAGCGACCGCTGGCGATCATAATGCCCGAAANCCATTTAAACTTTTCCTAACGGACGGCTGTAAACACACAGTAGAAGCACGTTATTTACTGTTTCATGCGGGCTTGTTTGGCGGTATAGACAAAGCATGAAATCTGTACTCGCAGGTCCGTTGAAAGTGCTTGGTGTCACGGTTGCAACAGGCGCAGCATTGCTGCTGGCTGTTTTGACGTTTCAGGGCTGGATGCGACATGGCACGGATATTTTTCTGTCCGCCGTTCAAAGCGGTATCGCTTGGTGCCTTTGAGCGCCTTGATATTTGAGACAAAATAGCGCGGCTGGCGCAATGTGGCCTTTCCTGAATTGCCGAACTTCATCTTGCTGGTCTAGAAGCATGTCAGGAAAGCTGGCTTACCGCTGATCGGGGAATGGCATGAAAANTATTCGTATTGCGCTTTGGGGTGCCGTCGCCGTTCTGCTTGGCGTCATGGGCTGGCTGACGATAGAGCTGACCAAGAGCCGCGAACAGATGGTGGAGGAAGTCTACGGCGTTCCATTCCAGCTGGTTGCGCAGAACGGTCAGCCGATTACCGAACAAGCTTTTCAGGGCAAGCCGACGGCTTTGTTCTTCGGCTTTACCCATTGCCCGGAAGTCTGCCCGACCACGCTGTTCGAGCTGAATGGCTGGATGGAAAAGGTTGACCCGGCAGGCGACAGGATGCAGGCCTATTTCGTGTCCGTCGATCCTGAGCGGGATACGCCTGAAATTCTCAACCAGTATGTTTCCAATGTTTCCAAGCGGATCACCGGTGTTACCGGTGCACCGGACAAGATTGCAGAGACGTTGAGGGGATATCGCATCTACGCCAAGAAAGTACCGGTGGATGAGAAGGACCCGAACGGCGATTACACCATGGATCACACCGCATCGGTTATACTGCTGGATGCGAAGGGCCGCTTTGCAGGCACCATCGCCTATGGTGAGAACCCCGATGTTGCCATCCAGAAGCTGCAAAATCTCACCAAGACCTGATCTTTGATCAATAATCTCACCAGAAGTCCATTGGACTGCTGCCGCTTTNATGGCAAAGGCTGACGGCTGAAACATCTGCATAGAAAGTCTCAGCCGTGAGCGAAATCCGTCTTTATGTGTCCACCACCGAAGTTCAATCGGGCGAAGTTCTGGATTTGCTGTCCGAGGTGTTCGGTGAAGAAGACATCGCTATCGCCAACACCGAGNTGGATGAGAAGCGCGACATCTGGGAAACGTCCGTCTACCTCTATGCAAATGATGAAGACGATGTTCGCAACCGTGTCNATGAGGCGCTGAAGTCTGCCTTCCCGCATCTCACCCTTGTGCGTGAAGTGATTCCCGACGTCGACTGGATTGCCAAATCGCTGGAAGGGCTGACGCCAGTCAGAGCAGGGCGGTTCCTCGTGCACGGCTCGCATGACCGCGACAAGGTTCGGATCAACGATCTCGCCATCGAAATCGAGGCTGGTCAGGCCTTCGGCACTGGCCACCATGGTACGACGGCGGGTTGCCTTGAGATGATCGAGCAGGTTCTGCGGGCGCGCACCATTCGCAATGCGCTGGATTTGGGTACGGGCAGCGGCGTTCTGGCCATCGCGGTCGCAAAGATGCGCCCGGTGCCTGTTCTGGCAACGGATATCGACCCCATCGCCATCAGGGTTGCCAAGGAAANCGCGCGATTGAATGGCATCGTTTCGGGCATGTCGCTGGAAACAGCTCCCGGCTTTCATTCGGATTCGTTTCGCAAGCATGGGCCTTTCGACCTCATCATTGCCAATATTCTTGCCCGCCCATTGATCAAGATGGCGCCGCAACTGGTGACGCATCTGGCACCCGGCGGGACGGTCATCCTGTCCGGCATTCTGGCGTCGCAGCGGTGGAAGGTGCTTTCGGCCTATAATGGCATGCATCTCAGCCATATCCGCACATTGTGGCGCAATGGTTGGGTGACGATCCATCTGCGCAAGGACTGAGTGTTGTAAACACGAGCCTTTCGTCTGGACGTTGGCAAGCGTGACGCGATAAGGTCCGCTCCGAAACAGGCATTCGGAAAGTCATTCATGTTCCAGTCATTCGACAACAAGTCCACACCGCAATTCGGCAAAACCCGTGTCGAGGCGCTTCGCGCAACATTCGATACTCTTGGTATCGATGGTTTTCTCGTGCCGCGCGCCGATGAATATCAGGGCGAATATGTACCTGAATCAGCCGAACGGCTGGCGTGGCTGACGGGCTTTACCGGTTCGGCCGGTGTCGTGCTGGTCACGCGCAACGAGGCGATTGTGTTTGTCGATGGTCGCTATACGACACAGTTGGCCACGCAGGTTGATCCATCCGTTTTCCGGGGCGGCGACCTGGTGGGCGCACCACCTTCGAAGTGGCTTGCCGATAACGCTCCGGATGGCTTTCGCCTTGGCATCGATCCGTGGCTGCACACGGGTGCTGAACTGAAGCGATTCGAACAGGCGCTCTCGGAACAAGGCGGCTCGGTGGTTCTTCTGGGAGCCAATCCGCTTGACCCGCTGTGGGACGGTCGCCCCGCCGAACCGTTGGAGCCGGTTACGATCCAGCCGGATGCCGTCACGGGCATTCCCGCCAACATGAAGATCACGGTCATTGGTGAGATCGTATCAGGGCGTAAAGCCAATGCAGTGCTGATGACCGATCCGTCCTCGATTGCCTGGACATTCAACATTCGCGGCAATGACGTGCCGCACACGCCACACCCTTTGGCGCGCGCCATCATCTATGCCGATGGCAGTGCCGATCTGTTTGTGGATGAGCGCAAGATCGGTGATGAGGTCAAGGCCCATCTCGCACCACTCGCCACTCTTCTGCCGCCCGCTGACATCGAGGCACGGTTACATGCGATTGCCAGTGCGGCAGGCCGTATTCTCGCCGATGTCGATGTGACACCGGTGGCACTGACGCTTTCCATAAAGGAAGCCGGTGGAGAGGTGATCGAAGCCTCCGATCCGGTCAAATTGCCACGCGCCTGCAAGAATACCGCAGAGCTTGCCGGTTCAGCCGCCGCCCACGTGCAGGACGGGGCGGCCATGGTGGAGTTTCTGGCCTGGCTGGACAAACAGCAGCCGGGTACGTTGACGGAGATCAAGGCCGTGACCGCGCTGGAGGCCGTACGGGCGAGGGTAGGGCAGACGTTGCAGAACCCGCTCAAGGATATTTCCTTCGACACGATTTCCGGCGCTGGCGAGAATGCCGCCATCATGCATTACCGCGTGACGACGGACAGCGACCGGCCATTGAATGATGGCACGATGTTCCTGATCGATTCCGGCGCGCAGTACATCAACGGCACGACGGATATCACACGCACGGTCGCAATCGGCAATGTGCCCGAGGAACAGAAGCGTTTCTTCACGCTGGTTCTGAAGGGCTTCATCTCCATCAGCGTTGCACGTTTTCCCAAGGGTACGCGTGGTTGCGATCTCGATCCGCTGGCGCGCATCGCACTGTGGAAGGCGGGCGCGGATTACGCTCATGGCACGGGCCACGGTGTCGGCTCCTACCTCTCCGTGCATGAGGGACCACAGCGTATTTCCCGTGTGTCGCAACAGGAACTCCTGCCGGGCATGATCCTGTCGAACGAGCCGGGATATTACCGTCCTGGTGCATTCGGCATCCGCATCGAAAACCTGATCTACGTGCGTGAGGCGGAAGCGGTTGACGGTGGCGACCTGCCGATGCTGTCGTTCGAGACGCTGACATGGTGCCCTGTCGACCGGCGGCTTATCGTCGTTTCGCTTCTGACCGGCGAAGAGCTGGAATGGTTGAACGCCTATCACGCAAAGGTCAGGGACAAGCTCCTGCCACTGATTTCCGACGAAGAGGTGCAGCAATGGCTGAACGCTGCGACCGAGCCGCTTACGCGATAGAGAAGTAACGCATTGCCACGACAAGCGCCCAGCCTGATATCAGCATGATCAGGCCGGGAAAGCGCAGGCCGACGATTAGTGCCAGGATCATGCCGAGCTTCACCTCGTATCCGCCTTCGAAAAAGGCGGGTGCGACGAGCGTGGTCAGCACGGCCACGGGAACGGCGTTGAGACCGGCTTCGACACGCGGCGGAATGGTCTTCATCCGTACCATCAGCACATAACCGCCAATGCGGGTGAGATATGTCGCGACAGCACCGGCGAAGATGATGAACAATGTCTGCGGATCAAAGAGGTCGTTCATCATACGGCCTCCCCGCTATCGACAATGGTTTGCGGCTCAGCTGGTGCTGGCGGCAGGATGACGGCAAGCAGGATGCCGGTCATGGCGCCTATGCTGACATGCCAGGGCGAGCCGACGAANTGATAGGCGGCGATGGCGCCAACGGCGCTGGCCAGCATGACGGGGTAGAAGTTGCTGCGGGTGCGAAACCCCAGCACCATCCCCATGAAATAGACCGGCAGCAGCACATCGAAGCCCGCCGCCTTCGGATCGCCGATCAGATTGCCCAGCGACGCGCCCGCAATGGTGGAGAGCATCCAGCCGACATAGACGATCAGCGCGTAGCCCATATACCAGGAAAAATCGACCTTGCCGTGGATTTCCTTCTGGCGCACGGATTCGGCAAATTGCGGATCGACCAGAAAGAAAAAGCCGATTGCCTTGCGGGCAAGCGACCATTCCGGGACAATGCGGACCATGGCTGCCGAGTAAAGCACGTGGCGGAAATTGACGGCGAAGATGGACAGCACCACAAGCCAGGCCGGTAGATTCTGGTTGAACAACTCGATACCGACCAGCTGGCTGGCCCCGGCGTAGATGCTGCCGCTCATCAAAATCGCTTCGGCAACCGTCAAGCCGTTATCAATCGCCACGGCACCGAAAAGAGCGCCGAAGGGCAAGACGGACAGAGTGACGGGGAGGCCACGTTTGAGGCCGGACCGAAAGGTGGACACTGACATATGTTAGAAGCTCCGAATTTCTCCTGCTCCTAGCGTCCTCAGCGTCATCTGACAAACGAATTGCTGGAATAGATTAGATTGATTTCATTGAAGTATCGATTACGCTCCCCGTAACCGAAGGAGCCTGTGATGAAAGACTTGAAGCTGGAAAAGCAGCAAAAGGCCGATATGGTCACCGCGCTGCGTGGCTTTCTCACCGACGAACTCGACGTGGATATCGGCGCGCTTCAGGTCGATATGCTGGTGGACCATCTTGCCGAGGTGATTGGTCCGGTGTTTNACAACAAGGGCCTGCGTGACGCGCATGAAGCGGTGCTGCAGCGTATGGAATATGCGGCAGCCGATATCGACTTGCTGGAGCGAACGGTGCCGCGCCGGTGAGACCCGGCATCAGTCGTTCAGGATATCGCTGCTGTTGACGATGGCCACGCCCTTGGCCCTCATAGACGCAATGGCGTTTCGGATGCCTTCGGGGTCGATCCCGCGGCTTGCGTCCTCGATGAAGCGCACCTTGACATCAGGTAACATATCCACGGCGTCCAGCGCTGAAAAACTGACGCAGTAATCGGTTGCCAGCCCACAGATGTCCAACACGGTCACGCCCTGGCGCTCCAGATATTCCGACAGGCCGGTGGTTGCGAATTGGTCATTGTCACGAAAGGCTGAATAGCTGTCCACAGCGGGGTTCTCGCCCTTTTGCTGCACATAGTCGAAGGCGTCCGTGTTCAAGTCGGGGTGGAATTCCGCGTCCTGCGTGCCTTGGACGCAATGATCCGGCCACATGACTTGCGGCTTGCCGGAAAGCTCGCCCAACTCGAATGCCTGTTTGTCCGGATGCTGGGAGGCGAAGCTGCCGTGGTTTGCCGGATGCCAGTCCTGCGAAGCAACGATGATGTCGTATCCACCATTGTCTATCAGTGCATTGGCGATGGGTACGATCTTGTCGCCATCCTTCACGGCGAGGTTGCCGCCTGGGCAGAAACCATTCTGGATATCGATCAAANGCAGAGCTTTCATATTGTGTCCTCCGACATCATGTGAAGATGCCAACCGAAAGGGTTTGGATCAAGCCCAAACGTTCACGCACCTGGCTATTCGTTAACATCTGACATTACGCCGCCGTAATTTTAGCCAAATCGGCCTATAACCGAGCTTTATCGGTGGGAAGAATCAGTTACCGTCCATATCGAAATCTCTTACACGCGCCTTATCCGACCATTCTCGGCATGACATCTCATGGCGTGTGGTAACTTGGTAGGCGGCTTAAGAGAAACGCATGCGAGCTTTCAAAGAACTGTGTTTTCAGGGGACTTGTAAAGACTTTGGTTACCATAATTCGGCATGCTCTGAACCTGTTAGCAACGATGCTGGCGCACCTAGCGTGCAGCTTTCGCGGCATTCACACGATGACCGGTTTCGACCGGTCTTGCGTAACCGGTTTGAGTAAAATGTATCATGGCGTTATCACTCGTGGCTCGTAACGAAGTGCGCGTTGGCCGCGCTTCCGTCACCGCAAAGCGCAAGCCTGCTGGCTTGGGCAAATTTNCCGCCATGCTGGGCGGCGGCGTGTTGGCAAGTGTCTGTGCCGTCACGGCTTTTGCGTCTCTGCATGGTATGGCGCAAGCCTCCCATGGGGTGCAGCGCTTCGACAAGCTGCTTGTCGCCGGTCTGGAGCGGACGTCGCTCGATGCGGCCGAGCGGAATGTTCATATTCGCAAATTCTCCCGTCTTTCGGAAAACGGTCACGGCAGCCAGAAGGCCGTGCGGCTCGCCGCCGAGCATCACATCGGTGCAAAGGCTTTTGCCGAACGTTACGGTGCATCCGTTGCCATGAATGCCCATGCGCAGGCTGCGGCTCAAGCCCTGGCAGCGCTGCGCCCATCGGCGATTGTCGATTCGGCGCTTGGCCGCAATACTGAGCAGGCCATGCTGGAAACGCAGGCGAAGGAACACCCGGCATTCGAGGTGGCGCTGGGCAAGCCTCAGACAACCACCGATAACGAGATCGATCTGCTGCCGGAAACTGTTCCGCTGCCAAGCTTCCGTCCGGAGATTGCACGTGCGGTAGACGTCGAGCCGACACCACGCCCAGCCGTACCATCTCTGGCTGAGAAGCAACTGGCGGCGGCGCCCACTTCAGCACCCGTACCTGCGCCTATTCAACAGAGACCCGCGACCAACATGGTGGCTTTCGCGCGGCCTGACAATCCGATGCGTGAAACCAAGATGGATGCTGTGCCGTGGCCTGATCGCGGCAATGGCACTGCCATCTATGATATTTCCGCAGGCGTCGTGCATTTGCCAAGCGGCGAAAAGCTGGAAGCCCACTCCGGCATTGGCAAGATGCGGGACAATCCTGATTTCGTGCATGTTAAAATGCGCGGTGCCACACCGCCTTCAAGCTACAAGCTGACGATGCGCGAGTCGCTGTTTCACGGCGTCGAAGCCATTCGTCTGACGCCTGAGAGCGGCGTCAACCCGCATGGACGGAACGGCCTTCTGGCACACACTTACATGCTGGCACGGCGTGGTGAATCCAATGGCTGTGTTGTTTTCAAGGATTACACGCGCTTTCTGGCCGCTTTCAAACGAGGCGAAGTCAAGCGGATCGTGGTTGTGCCGAAGCTTTCGGGACGGTCTTCCATGACGGCTGGTGGCGCGACGAAGGGCAGTGGCAAAACACTGTTCGGCATGCTGGCCGGTCGCGGTACGGATTCCTGACCCGGATCATCGCTTGCGTTGCGTCAGCACCATGCCTGCGAGAATGAGCAGAACGCCCAGCGCGCTGGCCCATGCTTTCGGTGGTTGATCGCTGAAAAGATCGAGCACCACACCCGACACCATCTGACCGCTGATGACAAGAAGCGCTGTGTTGACTGCGCCAATACGCGGAATGAGCCAGCTTCCCGATGCAATAAAAATGACGCCGATCGGTCCGCCAATGAAGGCGTACCACGNCGCGTCCGCCGCGCCTGATGGTAAGAGTCCACCGATGGCGAGACCAAGTGCCGTCAACACCACGAAGCCGACCAGATGGTTCCATAGGGACGCAATCAACGGTGAGTTCGACAGGCTGAGGCGACCGTTGATCTGACGGCTCAGCGATACGAAAACGCCGCCTGCAAAGGCCACTGCAATCCAAAATGTCATGCTGCTCTCCCCACCAGAACGATGAGCGCGCTACCGCCAAGGATGAGGGCTACTGTGCACAGATCACGCGCATCGGGACGGCGTTTTGGCAGGCCGAAAAGGCCCCAGAAGTCCGCAATCAGGCTGAAGATGACCTGGCCACCCAGCCCGAGCGCAATGGTGCCGGACAAAGCGAGCGGCGAGTTCACCGCGCTTGAGGTGAGCATGACGATGGCCGCACCAA
Organism: Agrobacterium bohemicum; assembly: GCF_002896715.1. GTDB lineage: Bacteria > Pseudomonadota > Alphaproteobacteria > Rhizobiales > Rhizobiaceae > Agrobacterium > Agrobacterium bohemicum. The sequence continues at coordinate 120,901 of NZ_PGEL01000028.1, read as the reverse complement.
CAACGCCGCCCGTATATGCCCAGTACGGCGCCTTCGGCTTTGCCTGCCGCTCACCTTTGGGTTTTCGGTAGAGAATGGCGAGGTAGATCAGAGCCGCAATCGTGCCCGTGCCATGTGCCGTCCAAGACGAAAACAGGGCGTTGCCGTAATGGGCAAGCATACCGTTGAAATGCACCATCAAGGTCAACAGGCAACCGCTGGCGAAGGCCGCAGCAAGGTGGAGCGGGTTCAAGCGCGTATGGGTCTTTTCGGTCATGATGGGCCAATGCTTCAGAGGGTGATTCAGCTTTAGCCGATATGTCCTTGAAGCAAAATTGAATTTCGCTGAAGTTTGAAAAGTGGCAGCATTTATCGGAACCAAAAACGGTGTCGGTTGTTAAGTGGTCATGAAGAAAACGACCCGCAAACCTCTGAACCGCATGACTATTTTNGTCATCACGATTTNCATTTTGGCTATCATTGTTGCCGCTATCTATTTGATTGGCTTCACGCCGGGTGAGACGCCTCCGGTTTGATCACTGTCACCTCAGTCTGGTCGCTGCTTAATACGGTGATATCCATATTTTTTNGCGAAGACCCGTGATTACGCCTGCCATGCATCAGCATATACGATAATTCCGAAAATTCCGGGATGGGAAAGGTCAGCTTTCTGCCATCCGTGGCTTCAATCCGCTCGACCGGCAGGCCAAGTTCAGCGATTTTAGAAANCATGGCAACACGTCGTTTGTCCGTGCCACTGAGGTTTAAGAGTTAGGCATCAAGTCTAAATTTGGTTTAGGTAATAAATGCACGGATTTCCCCAACCATAGCTGGCCATAGAATGGGAAATATATTGCATTCAATTTTTTAAAGTGAATATCCGGCGCTGTGGGGCCGCAGGAGAGTATTAGTCCCGTGGCAAAAATAGTGACGCTTTAAACCCGCTCTACGAACCCGTCCAGCACGCGCTTTTGTCCGGCGCGATCGAAGTCGATGGTCAGTTTGTTACCTTCCACCCCCGCAACGTTGCCATTTCCAAATTTCATGTGAAAGACACGGTCGCCGACGAAGAATTTCGATGGGGTGTCTGCCACGGATTTCGCGACCAGTTCCCCGTCGATGGTGCGGCTTTTCGGGCCGCTTTCGCCATAGCCTATTCTGTCAACGGAGTGGCCGGAGCGGCTACCCCAATTGTCGCGGGTCGCATCCGACTTGTTGGCCTGCGCGCGTTTCCAGCCGGGTGTCGAATAATTGTTGGTGAACGGGTCTGCGGCGTCGAAACGCGACTGGCCGTAGCCGCCACGTCCGCCATATCCGCCGTAATTGCTGTCCGAGGCCGAAACCTCGACATGGTTGGGTGGCAGTTCTTCGAGAAAACGAGACGGGATCGTGGCTTGCCACAGCCCGTGGATGCGGCGGTTGGAAACGAACCAGATGTGGCAGCGGCGTTTGGCCCGCGTAATGCCGACATAGGCCAGCCGCCGTTCTTCTTCCAGACCGGAGCGGCCACCTTCGTCCAGTGAGCGCTGGTGCGGAAAGAGGCCTTCTTCCCAGCCCGGTAGAAAGACTGTCTCAAACTCCAGACCCTTGGCGGAGTGCAACGTCATGATTGAAACGGCGTCGAGTTCTGCGTTCTTTTCCGTGTCCATCACAAGTGCGACATGCTCGAGGAAGCTGCGCATGCTCTCATACGCTTCCATGGAGCGGATGAGTTCTTTCAGGTTTTCCAACCTGCCGGGGCCTTCGGCGGTTTTATCCGCCTGCCACATGGCGGTGTAACCGCTCTCATCGAGAATTTGCTCTGCCAGTACAGTGTGTTCGGTATTCTCAAGCAGGTTCTGCCAGCGGCGGAAATCCTGCACGACATCGAACAAGGCCTTACGCGCCTTCGGTTTCAACTCATCGGTTTCGATAATGTCGGCGGCAGCAGCGAGCATGGGAATGTCGCGGGCGCGGGCATAGTCATGCAGGTTGCGCACCGTGGTGTCGCCAAGGCCGCGCTTTGGCGTATTGATGATGCGCTCGAACGCCAGATCGTCGGCGGATTGGCAGACGAGACGGAAATAGGCGAGAGCGTCGCGGATTTCGAGGCGTTCATAGAAGCGCGGACCGCCGATGACGCGGTAGTTCAGGCCAAGCGTGACGAAGCGGTCTTCAAATTCACGCATCTGGAAGGACGCGCGGACCAGAATTGCCATGTTGTTGAGCGGATGCTTGATGCGCTGAAGCTGCTCGATTTCATCTCCAACGGCACGGGCTTCCTCTTCCGAATCCCACGCGGCGTGGACGACGACCTTTTCGTCGTCGGGTTCACTGCGATCGGTAAACAGCGTCTTGCCGAGGCGGCCTTCATTGTGGGCGATCAGATGACCGGCTGCGCCCAAAATATGTTCGGTGGAGCGATAGTTGCGCTCCAGCTTGATGACCTTTGCGCCGGGAAAATCCTTGTCGAAGCGTAGGATGTTGTCCACCTCGGCACCGCGCCAGCCGTAGATCGACTGGTCGTCGTCACCCACGCAACAGACGTTTTGCGGCTGGCCTTTGGGCCGCTGCGCCAAAAGGCGAAGCCACATATACTGGCAGGTGTTGGTGTCCTGATACTCGTCCACCAGAATGTAACGAAACTTCTGATGATATTCTTTCAAAATGTCCGGGTGGTTTCGGAAANTCGTGATCGGGTGCAGGAGCAGGTCGCCGAAATCGCAGGCGTTCAGCGTCTTTAGCCGCTGCTGATAAGCAGCATAGAGTTCACGGCCCTTGCCATTGGCAAAAGCGCGGCTGTCACCCTCGGGAATTTCAGGTGGCGTCAGTCCCTTGTTCTTCCAACCATCGATCATGCCCGCGAACTGTTTTGCGGGCCAGCGCTTGTCGTCCAGACCTTCGGCCTGAATGAGCTGCTTGAGCAGTCGCACCACATCATCGGTATCCAGAATGGTGAAATCGGATTTCAGGCTCATCAGCTCCGCATGGCGGCGGAGCAATTTTACACCGATGGAGTGGAAGGTGCCGAGCCACGGCATGCCTTCGACCGCACCGCCAACGAGAACGCCGATACGTTCCTTCATTTCGCGCGCGGCCTTGTTGGTAAAGGTCACGGCCAAAATCTGGCTTGGGTAGACGCGACCGGTTGCGAGAATATGTGCGATACGCGTGGTCAGGACCCGCGTCTTGCCGGTGCCGGCACCNGCGAGCACGAGAACGGGTCCCTCGAGAGTTTCGACGGCTTCGCGCTGCTCCGGGTTCAGGCCCGCCAGATAATCGGACGCAGCTCGCCCCTTATCACGTGCCGCCATGGCCTGCGCTGCTATGCCCAAACCACTAGCACAAGGGGGAGCGGCTGGCTGGCGGCGTGGCTCTGAAGGTTCTTCATCGAAGAACGGCATATCGTCGAAACTGTTACTCATGAGGCCCAATGTAGTGATTCGGGGCGGAAAGGCCAGAACCGTGTTCTGCTTTTATTCCGGTATCAACTGTCAAAGTGCCCATTCCAAGGCATTTTCTATATGAGCGCTGCGTCAGCAACCAACGATGTGGCTACGTGAAGTTGCAGACGAGGCTAGCTTCAGAAAAGCGTCGCAAATTACCATTATGTAAGAAACGGATTTGTGCGTTGCGTTGTTTAAAACAAGCAATAATACTGCCGCTAACTATAAAAGGGGCCGCAATCTCTTGATATGCGGTAGCGAAGTGTTTTACCTCGGAGAACTATATGAAGGTTTGGAAGCAGGTCGGTGTCAGTCTGGCTGTCTTGGGCGCTGGTGTCTGTCTATGGGCGTTCATGTCGCCCGATGGCAGGAGTGTGCTTGCAAAAGTCGGCCTTGCCAGTGCTGAACAACCTGCGGCTCAATCGGCCGGCGCACCTGGTGCAGGGCGCGGGCAGGGCGGTTCGCGCGGCAAAAGTGCGACGCTGGTTTCCATCGCCCCTGTCAAAACCGGAACCGTCAACGACCGGTTGAACGCCATCGGCAATGGCGAGGCCATCCAGTCCGTCGTGGTAACGCCACAAGCTTCCGGTCTGATTTCCGAAATCCTCGTCTCATCTGGGCAGAGCGTCAAAAAAGGCGATGTGCTGGCGCGGCTCGATGATGACGAGCAGATTATCGAGAGAGAAAAGGCGCAGGTGTCTTTGAGAAGCGCCGTCGAGAAGTCCACATCCTATGCGAACTTACGTTCTGTTGCGCGGCTTGATGTGCTGGATGCGCAGATTGCCGAAGAAGCTGCCAAGCTTGCGGTGAGCACCTCGGAACTCAACCTGAAGCGCCGCAACATCGTTGCCCCCATCGATGGCATTGCCGGTATCGTCGCCATCAACATCGGTGACAACGCAACGACACAAACCAGTATCGTCAGCATAGACGACCGTTCGAAAATTCTCGTCAACTTCTGGGCGCCGGAGCGTTTTACCACGGCCATCAAAGTTGGCATGCCGGTGGAAGCGACATCGATTTCTCGCCCGGGAGAAACCTTCAATGGTAAGGTTGAAGCCATCGACAATCGCGTCGATGAGGCAAGCCGCACCGTGCGGGTTCGCGCTGTCTTCGATAATGCCAGTGACGATCTGCGCGCCGGCATGTCCTTTGCCGTGACCATGGGCTTCACCGGTGAAAATTATCCCTCCGTCGATCCGCTGGCCGTGCAGTGGGATGCAGAAGGCTCTTACGTATGGCGTGTGAAGGACGACAAGTCCTACAAGGTCCGTGCTCAGGTCGTCCAGCGCAACCCCGATTCCGTACTGGTGAAGGCTGATCTGGTGCAGGATGAACCCATTGTCATCGAAGGCTTGCAGCGTGTTCGCGAGGGTGGTTCCGTTCGCACCGCAGGCCAGAAAAAAGCACCGGAGGTCGCCAGCCAATGACAGAGCAGACGCCTTCCGGTGGAAATGATTCCAAGCTGGCCTTCACGGCACTTTTTGTTCGCCGCCCGATTCTCGCCGCCGTCATCAACACGCTTCTTGTGGTTGCGGGTCTTGCGGCACTTGTTGGCGTAGACGTGCGTGAGCTGCCGGATGTTGACCGTCCGGTTATCTCGGTGCGCACGACCTATGACGGTGCATCGCCGCAGACCATCGATCAGGAGGTTACGCAGACCATTGAGGGCGCCGTTGCCCGTGTCAGTGGTGTGAAGTCGATTTCCTCGGCATCGCAATTCGGCACCAGCCGCGTGACGATGGAGTTCAACGACAATGTCGATATCGCGGTTGCTTCTAACGATGTGCGCGATGCCATCGGTCGTATTGCCAACCAGATGCCTGACGATGCCGACGAGCCGCAAATCATCAAGGCCGATTCCGATAGCCAGCCGATCATGCGGCTAGCCGTCACGTCCTCCAGCCTCAGCATGGAAGATTTGACCAAGCTGGTCGATGACGAGGTCATAGACCGTCTAGCCGCGGTGGATGGCGTCGCTGACGTGGAGCTTTATGGCGATCAGGAAAAAGTGTTCCGCATCGATCTCGATCAAGGCGCACTTGCCAGCCGTGGCTTGACGGTCACTGATGTTTCCAATGCGCTGGGCAGTGCCGCGCTTGACGTCCCGGCGGGGTCGCTGAAAAGCTCGACGCAGGACATTGTCGTGCGCGCCACGGCCAGCCTGACGAAGCCTTCTGAGTTCGAAAATCTCATCGTCAAGGATCGCGTGCGCCTTCGGGATGTCGCCAGTGTCATGCTGGGTGCGGATGATGAGACCACCTCGTTGCGCTCCAACGGTGTGCAGGGGNTAGGCCTCGGCGTCATCCGTCAGGCGCAATCCAATACGCTGAGCATATCGACCGGCGTCAAAGCCGCCGTGGCGGCGATGGCGCCCAATCTGCCCGAAAACACACGGATCGTGGTGACCAGCGATGACGCCGTGTTCATCGAGGGCGCCTTGCATGAGGTCCAGCTTGCGCTCGGCCTCTCCGCCTTGATTGTCGTGGTGGTTCTCTATCTCTTCTTCCGAGATTGGCGAGCAACGCTTATTCCGGCCATTACCATGCCGGTTGCCCTGATAGGCACAATCGTCGCTATCTATATGGTCGGCTTCTCGATCAATATTCTGACGCTGCTCGCCATCGTTCTGGCAACGGGTCTGGTGGTGGATGATGCCATCGTCGTTCTCGAGAACATCGTGCGCCGCCGTTCCGAAGGTATGGGGCCGCGCGCCGCTGCCGTTCTCGGCACGCAGGAGGTTTTCTTTGCGGTTATCGCAACGACAGCAACCCTTGCCGCTGTTTTTATTCCGCTGTCTTTCCTGCCCGGTCAGTTGGGTGGCCTGTTCCGTGAATTCGGTTTCGTTCTCGCCTTTGCGGTCGGACTTTCTTCCATCGTTGCGCTCACGCTCTGCCCCATGCTGGCGTCGCGCATGTTGAAAAACGGCGTCAAGGAGCCAACCGGGCCACTTGCGTGGTTCGGCAACGTGTTTGCATCGACCTACAAAACGACGCTCTCTGTCTGCCTCAACAACCCGTTGATCGTCGTTATCGTCGCGCTTGGTTTTGCCGGTGTGTCGTGGATTGCCTTTGGCATGGTGCAGAACGAGTTGACACCACGCGAAGATCGCTCATCGGTCATGTTGCGTGTCACGGCTCCTCAGGGTGTAAGCCTCGAATATACGCGCGATCAGTTGCAGCGAATCGAGGAGAACTTGCAGCCACTTCGCGATAGCGGAGAAATCCGAAATGTTTATTCCATCACTGGAATGAACGGTTCGTCCAATACCGGCTTCGTCGTGTTGACGCTGGCACCCTGGGCAGACCGCGAGCGCACCCAGAACCAGATTGCGCAGGACATCAATGCTGCCGCGCAGACCGTGCCCGGGCTTCGCGCTTCGGCATCACAGCCCAACAGCCTTCGTATTCGCGGTGCTGGCAACGGTCTCAGCATGGCAATGATTGGGACCAACTATTCCGCGCTGACGGAAGCCACGCAGAAGCTGCTGCTGTCGATGGAAGAGAGTGGCCTTTTCGACACGCCACGTTTCGACAATGAGCCTAACCAGGCGCAATTGTCCGTTTCCATCGACCGTGAGCGTGCGTCCGATCTCGGTATCGATATCACGGGGCTTTCGACCGCCATGCAATCGCTTCTCGAAGGCCGCTCCATCGTCGATGTCTTCGTGGACGGCGATGCGGTGCCGGTGCGGCTGTTGTCATCGACGCGCCCTATCAATGATCCGACCGATCTGGAGAACATCTTCCTGAAGGCAAAAGACGGACGGATGGTGCCGATGTCGATCATTGCGTCCCTGAAGGAAACGGCTGTTTCGCCGCAACTCAATCGTGAACAGCAATTGCCATCGGTGGGCTTTACGGCAAACCTGAGAGAAGGCGTATCGCTGGGTGAAGCGGTGGCCAGGGTGAACGAGATGGCAGGTTCCATCATGCCCGCAGGCGCACGTCTGTTGCCGCTGGGGGAAGCCGCCACGCTGCAGGAAAACTCAAGCGGCATGTTGCTGACCTTCGGCTTTGCCATTGCCATCATCTTCCTGGTTCTGGCAGCCCAGTTCGAAAGCGTGCTGAGTTCCGTCATCGTCATGTCGACGGTGCCGCTGGGCTTGGCCTGCGCGGTTATCGCGTTGCTCGTTACCGGCTCCAGCCTCAACGTCTACAGCCAGATCGGACTTGTGCTTCTGGTGGGCGTCATGGCGAAGAACGGCATTCTGATCGTCGAGTTTGCCAACCATCTGCGTGATCAGGGCGCCAGTGTCCGTGAGGCCATCGAAAAGTCATGCAGTATTCGTCTGCGGCCCGTGATGATGACCATGATTGCCACCATTCTCGGCGGTGTGCCGCTGGTGCTGGCGCAAGGAGCCGGTGCGGAAGCTCGCATCGCACTCGGCTGGGTCATCGTCGGCGGCCTGGGCTTAGCAACGCTTATCACGCTTTACATCACACCGGTGTCCTATCTGTTGATTGCGCGCTTTGCCAAGCCACAGGCGGATGCCGATATCCGTCTACACCGTGAACTGGAAACGGCCATTCGCCGTAGGGCCATCGAAGAAGACAAACAGCTGCTTGCTGCTGAATAACGTCGCAAGCCGTAGAAGGTCAAAGCTGGACAAACGGAAAGTCGTGTCACATACCAACCGGGCTTGCCTTTAAAAGGTGAGTCCGGTTTCGCATTGCAGTGGGTACGATCATGGCTTTGAAAGATGTTGTGTCTGGAACGAGAAACGAAGCGGGAATCGCTGCGGTTCTCGACATTCTGAAACAGCAACTTGGCGATAAGCTCCAGACCGGCCAGTCGTTTCGCGAGCAGCATGCCCACACCACCACCTATCTCACCACGCAGTTGCCAGACGGTGTCGTGTTTGTCGAAACGTCCGATGACGTCAAAACCGTGGTCAAGGCCTGCGCGCAGCACAAGGTCCCTGTCATCCCNTTTGGCGTCGGCTCATCGCTTGAGGGCCAGGTCAATGCCCCCAGCGGTGGTATCTCGGTTGACTTCAGCCGTATGAACCGCATCATTTCCGTCAATGCCGAAGACCTCGATGTCACCGTCGAGCCGGGTGTAACCCGCGAACAGCTCAATACCTACCTGCGCGACACCGGCCTGTTTTNCCCCATCGATCCCGGTGCAAATGCCTCGATCGGCGGCATGGCATCCACGCGCGCATCCGGCACCAATGCCGTTCGCTATGGTACGATGAAGGATAATGTGCTGGCACTGACGGTGGTGACGGCCAATGGCGAGGAAATCCGCACGGGTCGGCGCGCGCGAAAATCCTCTGCCGGCTACGACCTGACGCGACTTTACGTCGGGGCGGAAGGCACGCTGGGTGTCATCACCTCCGTTACACTGCGTTTGCAAGGTATTCCTGAAAAGATTGCAGGTGGTGTCTGCACATTCGAGACCATCAAGGAGGCCTGCGACGCCGTGATCATGACGGTGCAGATGGGCATTCCGGTTGCGCGCATAGAGCTTCTGGATGAGGTGCAGATACGTGCCTGCAATGCCTATTCCGGGCTGTCCTATGAGGAAAAGCCGACCTTGTTTCTGGAGTTTCACGGCACGGAAGAAACAACCGTGCTGCAATCCCAGCAGTTTTCCGAAATCGTCCATGAGTGTGGCGGCAGCGAATTTCGTTGGACAAGCGATGCGCAGGAGCGTGCCAAGCTGTGGAAGGCGCGGCACGATGCCTATTGGGCATCGAAAGCGCTGGCGCCGCATCTCGATGCTCTCTCCACAGACGTTTGTGTCCCGATCTCCCGCTTTGCAGAATGTGTGACGCAGACTCAGCAGGACATTATCGATAACGGCATGCTCGCGCCTATTGTCGGCCATGCAGGCGACGGGAACTTCCATGTCCTTGTCCTGTTCGATGGCAAGGATACGACAAGTGTTGCCAGCACTGAAGCGTTCGTGGCGAGACTGAATCGCCGGNCAATTGCGATGNATGGTACGTGCACCGGCGAACACGGGATAGGGCAGGGCAAAATGAGCTTTCTGGCTGAAGAGGTTGGAAACGCGCTGGATTCGATGATTGCCATCAAGCGGTCACTTGATCCGGATAACATCTTCAATCCCGGCAAGCTTTTTCGCAGCGATAATGCGTAGGAATGTGCCGTGGAACCTGAAATGACGCTTGCTCTGTCAGGGAAAAAAGATAGTTTNCATCGTCAGTTAAGGGAGACGCGAAGTCGTGCTCGGACGCATATTGGTTTTNCTGGGCGGACTTCTGGTCGTAGCGCTGTTTGCAGCGCTGCTCATACCCTATTTCATCGACTGGACGGATTTTCGGCGTAATTTCGAAGATCAGGCAAGCCGTATCATCGGCAAGAAAGTTGTCGTGCATGGTCGTGTCGAAGCGCGGCTATTACCTTTTCCATCCGTCACGCTGCATGATGTGCGCGCTGGCATGGATGCAGACGGGTCTCCGCAAATTCAGGTGGCCCGTTTCTCCATGGATGCGGAACTTGCACCATTCCTGTCTGGCGAAGCACGTATATTCGACATGCGCATCGAGGAGCCGAAGGCACGTGTTCGGCTGTTGAAGGACGGAACACTGGACTGGACGCGCGGAAGTCGCGCTGTCATCCCTGCCAAGACCGTCGTTCTGGAAAATGTCAGCATCGAAGGCGGGCAGATCGAATTTATCGATGAGCAGTCCGGCCGCAACCGCACCGTCACGGGGCTGACTGCGGATATGTCCGCAAAATCTCTCGCCGGTCCCTGGCGGGCGGATGGCCGCGCAGCGGTGGATGGTCACGCAGGATCGTTTTCGCTGTCGAGTGGGGAGCCTGACGCCGCCGTAGGACGCATGGGTCTTCGTTTGCGCATGTTGCCCGATGAGCATCCCGTCGAAATCGATCTCGACGGCGCGATTGCCGCCGTGGGCGGNCGCCCGGTCTACAGTGGCTCCTTCACCTTCAATTTCCGCGAGGACGACAAGCAGAAACAACAAAACGCGCAGCCGATGTTCTCGGCGCCGCGCACTCGCGGCAGCTTTGAACTGACCAACGGGCGCGTTCGTGTGCCAAGTTACCGCATGGAACTGGGCGGCACTGAAAATCCCTATGTCATCACGGGTGAGGCGACGCTGGACACTGGCACTGCGCCGGAGTTTCTTCTGACGGCGGACGGCCAGCAGATCGATTTCAACCGCTTTGCGCCAGCACCTGTCCAGACCGGCAAGACATCGCGGGTGCCGACCGTGCCGGTTCGCCAGCGCATCGAGGCATTTGCCAGCCTCATTGCCCGCATTCCGGTGCCGCAGGTGCCGGGCAAAGCGAGCATCCGGCTGCCGGCGCTGGTATCCGACGATACCACCATTCGCGATATCAGGCTTGATGTTCGCCCAANTGGTACGGGCTGGCAGGTGGAGAACGCGGTTGCCGTGCTGCCGGGGCGCACCCAGCTTGAGGCCAAGGGGTCTCTGACGCTCACGGGTGGTCCGGCATTCAATGGCGATCTGCTGCTTGCGTCCAACCAGCCATCTGGGCTGGCCAACTGGTTGTCGGGTACGGTTGATCCCGCGATCCGCCAACTGAACGCCGCAGGTTTTTCATCCACGGTGTCTTTGACCACGCAGGCCCAGCGTTTCGAGAATCTGGAACTTGCCATCGGGCAGGCGACCTTGCACGGGCGTCTGGCGCGCGAGTCGGTTGATAAGGGCGCAAGCATCGATATCGATCTTGCCGGTGATGAAATCGATGTGGATGCCTTGAGGGCGCTTGGCGGTCTCGTGCTGGGCGATCAGGTCGGCAGTTCGGTCATGGATCACCGCATCGCAGCAAAATTCAAGGCCGACCGTTTCAATATGGCGGGTGTTACCGCCAACCGCGTGGAAACCGAATTTACCCTGGCAGGCGGCGTTCTGTCTCTTGATAAGATGATAGCCGGTGACATTGCCGGGGCCGAAGTGCGCGCCAAAGGCCAGTTGAAAGGTTCACTCAAGGAGTTTGCAGGCAAGGGTACGTTCAACCTCCACGCAACGGACATGCAACCTGTGTTCGATTTGCTGCGCCAGAAATTGCCGTCTCATCCGGTTATCGATCGTCTTGTCCGAAGCGCGCCCTGGTATGCGAATTCCGATATCGCCGTGGATCTTTCAGTGGATAGCAATGCAGGCGGTGCCAATGCTGCTGTTTCAGGCACCATCAATGGCAGTCGCGTCTCCGCGGTCGCAAAGCTTCCCGATGTTTTGGCCGATACGGATGATAAGGCACTGACGCTGGAGGCGGTACTCAAGAACCAGTCGACGGCCATTCTCTTCGGTCAGGCCGGGCTGGACCCGTTACCGTTCGATGCTGATGGGGAAGGGCTGCTGTCGCTGAAGCTGAACGGCACGCTTGGCTCTTCGGTACAGACGGATTTTCGCTTTTCTACGGAGCGCACGCACTTTTCCACCAATGGAAGCTTCTCCCTGGCAGCAGCGAGTTTTGCCGAGGGCAATGCTGATATCGCGCTGGAAAGCGCTGATATCGAGCCCTATCTGATCATGAATGCTGTCGGTCTGCCGCAGCTGGGCGGTGGCATGTCGACCAAGGTCAATGGCAAGCTCTCCGTCGACAAGGAAAAGGCAGTCCTTTCCAACCTTTCCGGGCAGGCGGGTGGCAACGCTTTTTCCGGTAATCTCTCGGTCCTGAAAGCCGCTCCCTACAAGGTTACGGGAGACCTTACGCTCAACGCTATTGATCTTGCCTGGCTGGGCGACACGATTTACGGGCCGGTCATCGACCCGGAGACCGGCGCGCTCAGCGCAAAGCCGGTTTCACTTCCGGCATTCCCCAAGCTAGACGCATCCGTCACTGTTAAAGCAGCCAACTTCGATACGGGTTCTTTTGGCGTCGTCACGGGTTCGTCCTTCGCGTTCAATCACGCAAATGGCGTTTTGTCGCTGGATAATATTGCGGGCGACTGGATGGGTGGCAAAGTCTCGGGCCGTCTCTCCATGGCGACGGGAGAGGGTGCTGGCATTTTCCGCACCAAGCTCGCTGTTTCTGGCGCAAACCCCGAAACCGTAATGTGGAAGAGCGGTCAGGCGCCCGTTGCAGGCGGTCGGTTCGGATTGGATTTGACAGCGGAGGCAACGGGTAAANGCGTCAGCGAGTTGTTGTCATCGGCCGGTGGTTCCGGTGAAATCCGCACCAGTGGACTGGTTTTGCGGGGCCTTAACCAGGCTGCGTTCCAACCTTGGCTACAAGCGGCCAGGGACATTCAAGGCCCGGTCGATGCCGCAAAGGTTCGCCCGCTGGTCGACGCACAGCTCTGGCAGGGCGAGGTTCCGCTGGGTGAAGTTGTAATGCCATTTACGTTGAGCGATGGAAATCTGCGCATGCAGAATGTTGCCACCAAGACATCACAAATGTCTTTCAACGGTGATGTCACTCTAGACATTGCAAATGAGACCATGACAGGCGGCCTTGATCTGCTGTTCAACCCCGGTACGGAAGAAATTGCTGGTGCCGAGCCGTCGATCCGGCTGAACTATGCCGGTCCGTTGAGACAGCCGGCACTGACGACCGATGTTTCCGACTTGACGGCCTATCTGTCCATGCGGGCTTTCGAACTTGAACGCCGCCGTGTCGAAGCCTTGCAGGCCAGCATCATGGAGAAGCAGCGTCTGCGCCGCGAAGTGGCACTCTACCGTTTCCAGGCGACGGAGCGGCAGGCGGCGGCTGAACGTGCGGTGGCCGCGGAGCAAACACGCAAGCTCGAAGAAGAGCGCCTGCGCGCAATGGCGCAGGAAAGATTGGAAGCCGAAANGGCAAGTCAGGAACGTCTGCAGCGCCAGCAGGAAACACAGCCCAAACCCCAACCCAACCCGGTGCTAACAGTCCCGCCAACCGGCGATCTCTTCCGCTAGCCTCGTCCTGTTCACCTTGTCTAGGCCGAAGCTACGAGGCTTGCTGGAAACAATATGTCTGATGGAGGTCTTCGGTCCAAGACCATCGTTCGTCCAGAGCAATGGAAAATGCCGCTATGCTATGACTGGCTCTTTAGCCAGTTCAGCACATAGACACGAAGCGATGAAGAGAGATTGCTGCCTTCGGGGCGCTTGTCATCGATTTCTGCGAGCAGTGCCGCGAAACTGATTTTTCGTTTTNCGGCTATGATGCGTAGTTCGTCCCAAAAGGCGTCTTCCAGTGAGATGCTGGTGCGGTGGCCGTGGAGGGTGGTGGAGTGTTTGCGGATCAAATCTGTGGCTTTCCAAACTGATTCAATGTGCTGCCAGTTTGATTCAGGGTTCGTGCCTAAGCTTATGATTTTGAATCTGCTTCACGCTGCTAGCGTCTGATAACGCCTTTCCTGTCGGGTAGGTTCCGCCATTCAGAAGTCTCCCGGTAGAGGCGAGGCGGGAGTTTCCCGCCCCACTTTACGTCATGGAAGGGATACTATTCGAGCGGTACCGCGACGAAGCGCAGGTTGCCCTGAGCGTCTGCCACCATCATATGCGCATTTTTTCGACCGGCTGATTTCAGACCGTTCACGCGCACCAGCACATCGCCGGGAACTTCCATGAAATCCTGCCCGACTTCGACAATAACGTCGCCTGCCTTGACGCCCTTCTGTTCGGCAGCGGAACCGGGATCGACACTTGCCACGAAGACGCCTTCCACGCTTTCCGCAATGCCTTTTTCGGTCTTCAGCTCAGCGGTCAGGGCAACGAGGTTCATGCCCAGCACTGTCTGCGGGGCTTCACGCTCTTCGGTCGGCTGCTGCTGCTCCGGCTGATCCTTGCCGTTTTCGTTCGGTTCGGCCATCTCGCCATCACCATCTTCCGGCATAGTGTTTTCGCTGCCCGCACCGGGCTGTTGCTCTTCCGCGCTATCCTGCAATTGACCGAGCTTGACCTTGACGGTCTGCTCCTTGCCATCGCGAAGGACCACGACATCGACGTCCTTGCCAACCGGGCTTTCGGCAACAACGCGTGGTAGATCTCGCATCTCTTGAATGGCTTTGCCATCGAAAGTCAGCACCACATCGCCTGGCTGGATCGGGCCATTCTCGACCGGCCCGCCCTTCACGACGCCTGATATCAACGCGCCGCGTGCGGCATCCATGCCCAGACTTGCGGCAATGTCATCGGTGACGGGTTGAACGCGAACACCGAGCCATCCGCGACGTGTTTCACCGAACTCGATGAGTTGCTGGACGATGTTCTGCGCAAGCTCTGTCGGCACGGAAAAGCCGATGCCGATCGAGCCGCCGCTTGGCGAGATGATGGCGGTATTGATGCCGATAACCTCGCCCTTCATGTTGAACAGCGGGCCGCCGGAGTTGCCCTTGTTGATGGCCGCATCCGTCTGGATGAAGTTATCATAAGGACCTGCGTTGATGTTGCGGCCACGCGCCGAAACGACGCCGACGCTGAGGGAACCGCCGAGACCAAAGGGGTTGCCGACGGCCATAACCCAGTCACCGATGCGCATGGCACGGGAATCGCCAAATTTAACGGCTTTCAACGGCGCTTTTGGCTCTACCTTCAAAACCGAAAGGTCGGTTTTCGTATCGGTACCGACGAGCTTGGCTTTCAGCTTGTTGCCGTTGGGGAAAATGACCTCGATATCGTCAGCGCCCTCGATGACGTGGTTGTTNGTTACAACGTAGCCAGCGGGATCGATGACGAAGCCGGAACCAAGCGAACTGACCTTGCCACCACTATCTGGCTTCTGATTGTCGAAATAATCCTTGAAGAATTCCTGAAATGGAGAGCCTTCTGGAATTCTCGGCGGTGTAGGGCCTTTGCCTTCCGCCTTGACGCTTTGCGACGTCGAGATATTCACGACCGCATCCAGAAGCGGGGCGGCGAGATCGGCAACCGATGCAGGCCCGTTGCTTTGTGCTCTTGCGCTGACCGGAACAGCGAGCCCGCCTGCGATGATCGCAAGTCCCGCCACGGCGGCGATGCTGCTGCGGAGAGGCGAAAGAGTGGTGACGGGCATACGGCGTCCTCGTATCTTGCAAACTTGGTCTCAAGTTTAATAGCCAAGCATAAGGCGGAATGATGAAGCGTAGAAATACCTTTTCGTGATTGAGACACGAATCCCTTTGCTCATCCACGACTAAAGCGCAGCGAATCTTCACAAAGTGCTTACTGCTTCAATCGACGATGAAAAGTCTGGCACCAGTGGTGGTCGAGGAGCGGTGCGGCTCGGCGTTGTCAGCCACTTGATAGCTCATACCAGCCTTGAGCAGAAAGTTGCGGCCATCCTCCAGCTCGGTGTTCAGCTCACCATCCAGACACAACAGAATATGGCCCTTGGTGCACCAGTGATCTGCGAGATAGCCGGGCGTATATTCCACCATGCGAACGCGGATATTGCCGAAATGGCGCGTGCGCCAAGTGGCGCTGCCGGTTTCACCCGCATGCTGCGTGGGCTCAACTTTCGACCAGTCTGTGGTACCGAAAGGTATCTCGCTGATATTCAACACGATCTCCGTCATTCGAAAAGTCGATTTCATATGCGGCGCTATCGCTGCGATTTTCCAGCGTAAAATAGCAAAAGGGCCGATGTTTCCACCGGCCCTTTTTNCATGATGTTACCGACATCAGTTCGCCGGTGCAGCGGGAGCTGCTGGCGGTGCTGGCCGAGGAGATGCGCCGTTGATGTCGTTGAAATAACGGAAGAACGGCGAGTCAGGAGACAGAACCAGCGTTGTGCCGGTGCCTGTCAGAGCGCTGGCATAGGCTGCCATCGAGCGGTAGAACTCGAAGAAGCTTGGATCGCGCTGGAAGGCTTCACCGAAGATACGGTTACGTTCCGCATCACCTTCACCTCGAAGAACTTCGGACTGACGGTTTGCGTCAGACTCAAGCTCGACAACCTGACGGTCGGCGATGGCACGACGACGCTGCGCTTCTTCGTTACCACGCGCGCGGATCAGTTCCGCCTCGGCCAGTCGCTCAGAGCGCATGCGCTTGAAGGTATCAAGCGAAACGTCCTGGCTTAGGTCGGTACGGCGAATACGTACGTCCACGATGCTCAGACCCAGCGATTCGGCATCCGGACGCAGGTCGTCACGCACTTCCTGCATCATGGATGCACGGGCGTCCGACAAAGCGGATTCAAAGCCACGCAGACCATAGACACGACGAAGCGAGGAGTTGAAGCGTGTACGCAAGCGATCC
The DNA here is from genome assembly GCF_002896715.1 of Agrobacterium bohemicum. Lineage (GTDB taxonomy): Bacteria > Pseudomonadota > Alphaproteobacteria > Rhizobiales > Rhizobiaceae > Agrobacterium > Agrobacterium bohemicum. The sequence continues at coordinate 104,371 of NZ_PGEL01000028.1, read as the reverse complement.
TCAGCCACGTCCTGATCACCACCCGCAGCCGCAAGGAAGCGGCGTGCATCGGTTATACGGTAGACGAGAAAGGCGTCGACTTCGTAGAACTTGCCACCAGATACCTGCGCTCTAATATTTTCGTAATCGAGGCGCCGTGCGCGATTTTCAACATACTGAACACGATCAAACTGCATGAACGGGAGCGGCATCTTGAAGTAAACGCCAGGCTCGCTTTTGACGTCGTGGATCTGGTTGAACCGAAGCACCACGGCCTGCTGGCGCGGCGTGACGATATACATAGAGCTGTAGAGGAAGAACAGAACGACAGCGAAACCGGCAAGAAGGGCCATAAGACGATTGCTCATATCAATTGCCCCCCNGTGGTGCCGCATTCGGATTGTTGCGCATGATCTCGTTGAGAGGCAGATACGGCATTACGCCCTGCTTTTCATCGATAATGACCTTGTTGGAACCTTTCAGGACCTGCTCCATCGTTTCGATAAACATACGTTGACGGGTCACTTCCGGAGCGCTGCTGTACTGGTCGTAGATGGAGATGAAGCGCTGTGCTTCACCGCTTGCCTCGTTGACGACACGGCTCTTGTAACCATTCGCTTCTTCAACGATCTGCGCCGCCTGACCACGTGCTGCACCAAGCTTCTGGTTGGCATACTGGTTGGCTTCGGAGACGAAGCGATCTTCGTCCTGTTCCGCGCGCTGAACTTCGTCAAACGCATCGGCCACTTCGCGCGGCGGGNCAGCATCTTCGATGGAGACGGCATTGACGGCAACGCCCGCACCATATCCGTCCATTGTGCTCTGGATGATCGTCTGCACTTCCGTCGCGATTTGCTGGCGATTGTCGCGGAAAATGTCCTGTGCGGGACGACGTCCGACGATCTCGCGCATCGCGCTTTCAGATACCTGCTGCAAGGTTTCCACTGGAGCTTCGATGTTGAACAGGAAGGATTTCGGATCAGTGACCGTGTAAAGAACGGAGAACTGAACGTTTACGATGTTCTGGTCACCCGTCAGCATAACGCCCGTCGCGGCAGAACTTGTGGTGCTGGCGTTAGACCGCACGCCGATGTTCAACTGCTGCTGTCTGATCTTGACGATTTCAACGGATTCGACCGGCCACAGCATGACATGCAAGCCTTCGGTCGCAACCGCATCCTTTGGCTTCCCAAAGCGGGTTTCCACGCCGAGTTCGTCCGGACGAACGGTATAAACGGACTGAATGCCGACAAAGGCAAGAACGATGAGAACGAGGATGGCAACGACGCCGCCGTTCATACCGCCGGGAATCAGGTTCTTGAACCGGTCCTGACTGCGACGGATAATTTCTTCCAGATCGGGCGGGCCACCATTGCCGCCGCCTCCACCGCCACCGCGTGGACGGTTCGGTCCCTGGCCCCAAGGTCCACCTTGGTTATTTCCCCCACCGCCGCCGTTGTTGCCGCCGCCGCCCCAAGGGCCACCGCCGCCACCGCCGCCACCATTCTGATTGCTCCAGGGCATCCATACCTCTTATGCTAAAACTTTCCCGCTTCCTCACAGACAGGCATTTGCATGTCTGGCGAGAATATAGGTCAGTTATAAGTAGGAGAGCTGTCTGTTTCAACGCAGAGGCGGTAACTTAATACCCAATTACGGTAAATAGTTCACTGAACCGCGTGATACCTGCGGTAGGTCGTAAATCTCACAGGATAATTGTCTTTTNCCCCTGCTGGCGCGGGTATTTCCTCAATTTTCTCAAACTGCGCAGGATCGATGGCTGGGAAGAAAGTATCGCCTTCCAGCGAAACCTCGACATGGGTGACGGAAAGTTGATCGGCAAAGGGCATGGCCTGACGGTAAATCTCGCCGCCACCTGCCACGAAANCCTCATCGACGCCAAGTGCTTGCGCCTTTTCCTTGGCAAGTGAAAGTGCATCTTCCAGAGATGAAACGACATCGACACCCTGCGGGCGGTAATCAGGATTGCGGCTGATGATGATGTGGGGGCGACCGGGCAGGGGGCGTTCGCCGACCGAGAGAAACGTCTTGCGGCCCATGATCATCGGCTTGCCCATGGTCAGCGCCTTGAAGCGCTTGAGGTCCGTCGACAGTTTCCACGGCATGTCGAGATCGCGACCGATGACGCCATTTTCAGACACGGCGGCGATGAGTGTGATGCGCGGCTGTGTCATACGGCAATCGGTGCCTTGATGGAGGCGTCCGCCTCGTAATTTTCCAGCGTAAAGTCTTCGAATTTAAAGTCGAAANTACTGGTGACATCAGGGTTGATGCGCATCGTCGGCAGCGCTTTCGGTGTGCGCTTCATTTGCAGTTCGGCCTGCTCGAAATGGTTCGAATAGATATGGGCGTCACCTAGTGTATGCACAAAGTCGCCGGGCTTGAGGCCGGTGACCTGAGCGACCATCAGTGTCAGCAGCGCGTAGGATGCGATGTTGAATGGGACGCCAAGGAATATATCGGCCGATCGCTGGTACAGCTGGCAGGACAGCTTTCCATCCGCGACGTAAAACTGGAACAGGCAGTGACAGGGCGGTAGCGCCATGTCGTCCACCAGCGCCGGGTTCCAGNCCGACACGATGTGGCGGCGGGAATTTGGGTTGGTTTTCAGCCCCTCGATCAGAAGCGCAATCTGGTCGATGTGGGTGCCGTCGGGTGCTGGCCACGAGCGCCATTGCGAACCATAGACCGGGCCAAGATTACCATCTTCATCCGCCCACTCATCCCAGATGGAAACACCATTTNCCTTGAGGTATGCGATGTTCGTCTCGCCCTTCAGGAACCACAGAAGTTCATGAATGATGGAGCGCAGGTGCAGCTTCTTGGTGGTGAGAACCGGAAATCCTTCCGACAGGTCGAAACGCATCTGGTAACCGAAAACGGAGCGTGTACCCGTGCCGGTACGGTCGCCACGGTTGGTTCCCGTTTGCATCACATGCGCAAGAAGGTCGAGATATTGCTTCATATCAGTCCGCCGCCGATTCCATTGAGGCCTGTATTATAGACTTTTGCGGCGACGGAACCAGTCATCGATGATCCGACTCACAGGAAATCAGAGCGTTTCGAGCTTATCGAGGTGTTTGGCCACGAGATAATAGAAGGTCACGCGTGATTTCGTGCGATCCGCTTTCATGGCGGTCACGGTTTCTTCAACGGCCTTGTCGGCATCGGGACCGGTGACGCCAAGCTTCTTGCCAATCCAGTTCGTCTTTACCCGTTCAAGCTCTTCCGGGTCGGAGGAAGACACGAGCGACGAATCACGATTGCGCAGGGCGATGCCCAGATGCTTGACGATTTTGTTCACGACTGCTTCATCGGCATCGGCATCGTATATCTTCACGTCTGCGAGATAGTCCGTCATGTCTTTTCCTCCGCGTTATACGGCCCCTGCTTAAGGTGCCGCTTGATAAGCAGAATGGGACAACTCCGTTTCCTCGTCAAGAATTGCGCACAACCTTTCATGGAATTGTCACGCAGCCCCTTTTCTCTGGCGGATTAAACGCCTATATGACCCTTGCCGGATGCAAATCCGGATATGGCGATAAACGGTCGATGGAATAAGCCTATTGGACCCGGGGGCGGTACCCGGCGCCTCCACCAAAAACCGGCGGACCTTTGAAAAGGCCGGCTTTTGATGGGGGCGAAATAGGATCGACAAGGGTGTAAAGATCGAACTTTTGCTCGGCATGATACCGCCGTTATCGGGTCACAAGTGTAGTTGCAAATGACAACAACGCTAAGGAATACGCTCTCGCTGCCTAATGGCGGTGTGGGAATTCCGACTTAAGCCCTTACGGTTAGCCCCGTAAGGCGGGGTTCGGAGGTACCTGGCAACAGAAACCTCCACCTTCTCCATTTCGCCTGAATTGGCTATAAGATGAAATGACTCGCGGCGAACGGGGCTTTTCCGTTGCTGCGATGTAAGACATTGCGTATAATAAGTTAAAAGACGTATGCATAAGGAAAGACAGGACCGTATGGGGCAGGATCATATCCGTTACGACATTCTCGCACAGGATGCCCTTCGCGGCGTTATTCGCAAGGTATTGAGCGAAGTCGCGGCCACCGCACGGCTGCCCGGCGACCACCACTTCTTCATCACATTTCTGACCGGCGCGCCGGGTGTTCGCATCTCGCAGCACCTGAAGTCAAAGTATGCCGAACAGATGACCATCGTTATCCAGCACCAGTTCTGGGATATGAAGGTCACGGAAACGCAATTCGAAATCGGTCTGTCATTCTCTGATACGCCTGAAAAGCTGGTCGTTCCATTCAACGCTATCAGAGGTTTCTACGATCCTTCTGTGAATTTCGAACTTGAGTTCGATGTTCCCCTTGCGGAAGAAGAAGAGGTCGTGGAAGCGGAAATCACTGCTTATCCCGTTCCAACAGAAAACAAGACTGCTTCCACGGAAGACAAGCCTGACGAAGAGAAAAAGGCCGGTTCTGTCGTCTCTCTGGACGCTTTCCGCAAAAACAAGTGATTGCCTGACGCAACGGTGCAGACAGGAGATGGTCGTGACGGGCGATGTCGTAAATCTGCGCCAGTTTCGCAAGCAGAAGGCGCGTACCGAAANGGATAAGCAGGCGGAGCAGAACCGCCTGACTTTCGGCCGGACCAAAGCCGAGAAAAACCTCACCTCCGCATTGAACGAGAAAGCCAGCCGCGAGCTGGACCAAGGAAAGCTGGATAAGGGTGAGGGTGACGCTTAGTGAGCGCCGTCGGCTGGCATCTTCGCTATGCTTGTCCAGACTCATCCAAANCTCGATATCATCCTCGGGCACGACCCGAGAATGCATCCACCCCGAAAAANCAGAAATTTGCAGATACTCGGCGCAGGCCCGCGCATGACGTAGGCAGGGTCAAACGCGTTTCAGAGAACTCGCCGACATCCTAATTCCAGTTGAGCGCAGCTTGCTGTGCGCCTCTGCCGCGCGCGCGCGTTGCACCTATTCGCGATTATTTNCCGTTCTTCGCAAAATACGAAAATATTATTCCGCTCTTCCCGAAACTGAGCAATCTATTTTCTATATAAAANTAATAGACAATATAGGCTTCTCCATATTCGCAGCGACGTTCAGCGTGAACGGCTCGCAGTTATCAGACTGAAAAGTGTTTTACTTTCAGTATCTTGGTCATTGATGGGGAAGAGATATGGCACGTAAGATAAAGCTTGGCGCATTTCTACCGGNCGGTGGGCAGCACGTTGCAGCATGGCGGCATCCGGACCAGCCTACCGATGGCGCTCTGAGCCTCGAGTTTCACAAGCAGCTTGCATTGACGGCTGAACGTGGCCTTTTCGACGCCTATTTTCTCGCAGACAATCTTGCCATTGGTTTCGGCGGCGCTAGAGAAGGGGGTAATGCTCGTGTGGCCGGATTCGAGCCGACGACGTTGTTTTCAGCGCTGGCACCCTTCACCAAAAATCTGGGTTTCATCGCCACGTCGTCCACGACATATGAAGAGCCTTATACAACCGCCCGCAAGTTCGCATCTCTAGACCTGATTTCCGGCGGGCGGGCTGGCTGGAATGTCGTGACCACCACGGGTGATCCGACGGCGCAAAATTTCAATCGCCAGACCCAGCTTCCGCATGCCGAACGTTATCGTCGTGCGGCGGAGCATGTGGATGTGGTCAAGGCGCTCTGGGACAGTTTTGAAGACGATGCGTTTACGCGCGATGTCGACAGCGGCAAATTCTACGATCCTTCGAAGCTCCACGAGGCGAATTATCGTGGTGAGCATTTCCAGGTTCGCGGGCCGCTCAATGTGTCCCGTTCACCGCAGGGGCACCCGGTCATCGTGCAGGCCGGTCAGTCCGATGACGGGCGAGGGCTCGCCGCGCAGACTGCAGAGGTCATCTTCACCGCGCATCAGCATATTGAGACCGCGCAGGAGTTTTACCGCGATATCAAGGCACGAGCGCGCGGGTTCGGTCGTGATCCCAACCACGTTCTCGTCATGCCTGGTGTCTCGCCTTTCGTTGGCCGCACGCTTGAGGAAGCGCAGGAAAAATATGAGCGCCTCACCTCGCTTATTCTGGAGGAAGACGGCGTTGGCCTGCTGAATGGGTTGACCGGTGGCACGCTTGATCTGAGAGGTTATGATCTTGATGGCCCGTTGCCGGAGGCACCTCCGACCGAGGGTATGAAGAGCCGCCAGGCTCTCATCCGTCAGATCGCCGACGAAAATAATTTCACCATCCGCCAGCTTTACCAATGGGTTGCTTCCGCACGTGGTCACTTCACCATCGTCGGCACGCCTGAGACCATCGTGGATACGTTGCAGGAATGGTTCGAGAACGAGGCCGCCGATGGTTTCAACATTCTGCCGCCATGGCTACCGACAGCGCTCGATGATTTCGTTGATCTCGTCATCCCTGAACTGCAGCGCCGTGGCCTGTTCAGGACCGAATATGAAGGCACGACGCTGCGCGAAAATCTGGGCCTGCCATTTCCGATCAACCGCTGGACTGCCGCACGCTCGGTCGTTCAGGCAGCCGAGTGAGGTGACGGAATGTCATTTGAAGACGCAAAAGTCCTTCTCCCGCGATCGCTTCACTACCGGCAGACGGAAAGTCGCGCACCGGCGATTGGCCAGATCATACGCGGTTTGATCGGACCGTTTCTCTCCCGCTACGGCCTCGTTTTGAGCTTTCTGGCCGCATGGCAGATATCCAGTGTGTTCGGCTGGATCAACCCGGCCGTCTTCCCTCCGCTCGACGCTATCGTCGGCGCACTGTGGAAAGGCATTTCCAGCGGTGCGTTGATCGATGACATCGGCATCAGTCTGCAACGTGCGGGCATTGCCTTCGCCTCTGCGGTCATCATCGGTATTCCACTCGGCCTGTTCATGGGGCAGGTGGCCGCTGTGGAGCGTGCGCTTGATCCATTGTTGCAGTTCTTTCGCCAGACATCGGCGCTTGCTCTTTATCCGGTTTNCATTCTGCTGCTTGGCCTCGGTGAAGCATCGAAAGTCTTCGTGATTTTCTGGGCGACCCTGTTTCCCATCCTTCTGTCCACCATCGGTGGCGTCAAGGAGGTGGATGGCAAGTTGATCGAAATGGCCAGAACCTATGGGGCCGGTCCGCTCACCATTTNCCACCGCGTTGTTCTGCCTGCTTCCGTACCAGCCATTTTTGTCGGCTTACGACTGTCTGCCACCACAGCACTTCTGCTTCTGATCGCTGCCGAAATGATTGGTGCCAACAAGGGTATCGGCTTTCAGGTGATGAACGCCCAGTACAATTTCCAGATCCCGCTAATGTTTGCCGCCATTCTTCTTCTGGCACTTCTGGGGCTGGCGGCTAACGCCGTGCTTGTTGTTCTGCAACGCAAGCTTTGTCGCTGGTCGCAGCCCTCGCGTTGATCTCATCTTTNAAAACTTATACTCTTTNCCAAGGAAACATCATGTCCTTCCATTCCCGCAAGCTTCTGCTCTCGGCAGCACTTATGTTTGGCCTCACGACGGCGGCGTCTGCTGCCGAAGAGGTAAAGTTCCGGTATCTTGCAAGCCAGGGTGGACTTTCTGCCCATGAACTTGCCCAAGAGCTTGGTTATTTCAAAGGCACCGGCGTCAGCGTGGAAAATGTCGGGTACGCCACTGGCGGTCCAGCTTCCCTGTTCGCGCTGGCATCTGGCGACGTCGAGATTGGTAGTGCGGCGACCGCTGCGGTGCTGAACTCGATCATTGGCGGCAATGATTTTGTCGCGGCCTATCCGTCAAACGGTATCAACGACCAGGTTCAATCGGTCTTCTATGTTCTGGACGACAGTCCTATCAGGGATATCAAGGACATCGCCGGCAAATCGATTGCGGTCAATACGCTCGGCGCACATCTGGATTATACCATTCGCGAGGCGTTGCACTCCGTCAACCTGCCGACGGATTCGGCAAAACCGGTTGTCGTGCCTGGCCCGCAGCTGGAGCAGGTCCTGCGTTCCAAGCAGGTTGATATCGCCGCCTTCGGCTACTGGCAGACGACATTCGAGGGAAAGGCCAAGGCTGCTGGTGGCATTCGTCCGATTTNCGATGATACGGATGTGCTGGGTGATATAGCAGGCGGTTTCATCGTGCTGCGCCGCGATTTCATCAAGGCTCATCCAGATGCGGCAAAAACCTTCGTAGAGCAGTCGCAGCGCGCTCTCGACTATGCGCGCGAGCACCCGGAGGAAACGAAGAAGATTTTCGCCAAGGCGCTCGAAGAGCGTGGTGAAAATCCTGATATCGCGCAGTATTTCCTGGGTTACGGCGTTCGTCCCGGCGGCAAGGCCGTTGACCGCGATCTCCAGTTCTGGATCGACATCCTAACGCGTGAGGGCAAGGTCAAGGAAGGGCAGATTACCGCCAAGAGCATTCTTTATGCGCCTGAAACAGCCAGCAACTGAGGGCGCGAGATGAACACCGCACAAGCCGTTCGCGGAGAGGTGGCGATACGCCATCTCTCCAAGTCCTACCACCTGAACGGCAAGCCGCTTCAGGTTCTGAAAGACATCAATCTCAAGATCGTGCCCGGCGAAAGCCTTGCGATTGTCGGTGCCAGCGGATCCGGCAAGACGACGCTTCTGCGTGTTCTCGCCGGGTTGGAGCAGGCAGATAGCGGTGATGTGCTGATCGACGGACATGCCGTCCATGGCGTCGGATCGGAGCGTGCGGTCATCTTTCAGGAGCCTCGGCTGTTACCATGGCTGACGGTTCTTGAAAACGTGGCCTTCGGTTTGGAAACTCAGGGTATTGCGAAGAGCGAGGCAAGAGCCAGAGCGCAACGTTATATCAATCTCGTCGGCCTCCAGCAGTTTGAAACGGCCTATCCGCGACAGCTTTCCGGCGGCATGGCGCAACGGGTCGGAATTGCTCGCGCTCTTGCCGTCCAGCCGGAAATACTGCTTCTGGACGAGCCGCTGGGCGCGCTCGACGCCATGACGAAGATCAGCATGCAGCAGGAACTGGCGCGCATCTGGCGCGAGGAAGACGTAACCACCGTTCTCGTGACCCATGATCTGGAAGAGGCAATCTATCTCGCCGATCGTATTCTTATTCTGCCGCGTGAAAAGGGCGCACAGCCGCGAATCATCGATATCGATCTGCCCNGCCCGCGTGACCGCAGTTCTCCCGCCTTCGTGCGCCAGCGCGAGGCGTTGTTGCAGGTGTTTGGTCTGCATTGAGCGATCACTTTCCCAGCCATCTCTCCAGCGTCAGAGCGTATGTCACATGTGACTTGAGGTGCGGCTGGGTTTCCGGCACACGCGGATGGTCGAAATCGCGGGATGGATCGCGGATGAGGCCGATCCGTTTCATGACTGCGACTGACCGCAGGTTGTCACGGACCGCGAAGGAGACAATTTCCGGGGTTTTCTTCTCATCGAATGCCATTGATAACATCGATTTTGCAGCTTCCGTCACGTAGCCATGGCCCCAGAAACGCGTGGCCAACCGCCAGCCGATTTCCATCGTTCCAGGCGGGAATATGCCTTCCATAGTGACCGGTGCAACACCGCAGAAACCTATAGGTTCAGAGGCTTCACGCAGTTCCAGAGCATAGAAGCCGAAGCCGGTGATGCGGATCATGTCGTTGATATGCTCCAGTGCAGCATCGGATTCGGCATGGCTGCGTATCGTGGGAAAAANCTCCATCACTTTCGGATCGGCGTTGATTTCCCGGAAAAGATCTCGGTCTGTTTTTCGCCACTCCCGCAGGATCAGCCTTGGTGTTCCGCGTAATATCATGGGGTAACGAAATCGGCCTTGCGATAACCCTGAAGATAAAGAAGCGCCGTCAAGTCACCGTGTTCAATGCGGATTTTTGCTTCTGCTGCGACGGCAGGCTTGGCGTGGATTGCAACGCCTGACCCAGCCAGGTGCAGCATGCCAAGGTCGTTGGCGCCATCACCCACGGCTATGGCGTCGTCAGGTGATATGCCCAGCTTAGCGGCAATGTCGTTGAGGGCATCGACTTTTGCCTGCTTGCCGAGAATAGGTTCGGCCACGGTTCCGTCCAGAAGCCCGTCTTTTTCACCTAATATATTTGCGCGGTTTTCATCAAAGCCGAGGGTTGCCGCGATGCGGCTGGTAAAGACTGTGAACCCACCTGATACCAGCGCCGTGTAGTGGCCCTTTGCCTTCATCGTGGCAATCAGTTCCATGCCACCAGGGGTGAGCGTGATGCGCTTTTCAATGACGTCGTCCACGACCGAAATCGGCAGGCCTTTCAGCAGCGCGACGCGCTCCCGCAGTGCTGGTTCGAAAGCGATCTCGCCGTTCATGGCGCGGGCGGTGATGGTGGAAACCTGATCTTTCAGCCCCACTTCGGCGGCCAGTTCATCGATGCATTCCTGGCCGATCATGGTCGAATCCATGTCGGCGATCAGGATTTTCTTGCGGCGCTTGTCCTGATCCTGAATGGCGATGTCGATGGGTCTGTCAACGATTGCCATCCGCAGCACGCGTTCTGCAGCCGCCAGATCAGTGCCATCGCGCAGCACCAGATCACAGGCAACTCCATCCGCCAGCCAGTAGAGGCCGGAAGCGTCCAGCGCCTTTGCGGCACTTTCGGCAATTGTGGAATTCAGAACAGGATTTGACGGATTGGCGATAAGCGTGGCAACCAGAGCCATGATGAAAAACCTTGCTGACGAATTTGATGCGTTCCTGATAACCGGCCCGACGGCAAGCGGCAAGTCTGCGCTTGCGCTTGGCCTGGCGCAGGAGAAAAATGGTGTCGTCATCAACGCCGATAGCATGCAGGTGTATGACACTTTGCAGGTGCTGACGGCGCGACCCTCCGCAGACGAAATGGGTGACGTGCCTCACCATCTTTATGGACATGTCGCGGCAGCAAGGCCCTACTCTACGGGGNAGTGGCTCCGCGAGATAACGGCGCTTCTCCAAAANCTGCGTGGCGAGGGTCGTTTCCCGATCATCGTTGGCGGCACAGGTCTGTATTTCAAGGCGCTGACCGGCGGCCTTTCGGATATTCCGACGATCCCACCCGCAATCCGCGAGAGCTACCGAACACGGTTACTCGAAGAGGGGCCGACAGGGCTTTACGATGAACTGTCGACACGTGATGCGCAGACGGCTTCCAGCTTGAAACCCAGCGATGGCCAGAGAATCGTACGCGCTCTGGAAGTGTTGGAATCCACCGGAAAATCCATTCGCATGTTTCAAAGTGCAAGCGGGCCGGTCATCATCGATCCAGCGCGGGCACGGAAANTGGTGGTGCTGCCAGATAGGACCATCTTGCATGGCCGCATCAACAGGCGTTTTGCCGGGATGATGCAAAGCGGTGCTGTGGAAGAGGTACGCGCGCTTTTATCCCAAGGCCTTTCCCATGATGCCACTGTCATGAAAGCCATCGGTGTTTCGCAGATTGCCGAGATGTTGGCGGGGCGCATGAGCGAGGCCGAGGTCATAGAAAAGGCCGCGGCGGCAACGCGCCAATATGCCAAGCGGCAGATGACATGGTTTCGCAACCAGATGGGGGCGGATTGGGAGAGAGTGGCGCCGTAAGAACACAGAGATACAGGGGCGGCGGCTGCCTCAATCCTTCCGGTACAAACTCCCCAGTGGCTTTTTCAGTAAACTCTCTTTGAGCGAAGACCTCGGCTCCTCGCCAGTCGTTGACCGCGCGGGGACACCCTGAACAGCCTCTCGTACTGGTGCAGTGCCAACTGCCAGACTTGGCATCTGCGCCTTTGCGGAAAATACGGAGCTTCGAGGCAGCATTTCCGGGCGGTAGGGTTCGCTGCCGTTGCTGCTGCTAAACTCCTGCTTCCAACTGGCGAACTCTTCCTCATCGGCGTCCTGGGCGATTTTTGCCTCGTAGCTCTGGCGGAAGCCCGAGATATCGGGGCCAGTGACAGCGCGCATGCGCTTGACGATGGAGCGAAGATCCACGGTGTCTGGTGTGTCTTCCACCACAGACGGAGCGATGCCGTTTGCCTTGGGAAGAATATGCGACGGCACCCGGTTGAAGCGGATACGCATGGGAACGCTGATCGCTTCACCGAAGGCAATAGCCTCACCATTGCCAATGGACGAGAGAAAGCTGGTGGTGGAGACGGACGAGTTCGGTATGGCCGACCGGATGATTTCCTGATCGTTTTCGTTGGATAGCCGCATGGCGAACACGGTGGAACATTGCGACAGGATGGTCTGGTCCAGTTCTCCCGGACGCTGGGTGATGATGCCGAGCGATACGCCGTATTTTCGGCCTTCCTTGGCGATGCGGGCGATGGCTTGGCGCGTGGGGAAAAAGCCGAGTTCGGGATCAGCGGGGACGTAACGGTGCGCTTCTTCGCAGACAACCAGCGTATGGATTGCACCTTGGCTCCACAGCGCCAGCTCGAATGCCATGCGGCAGAGAACGGAGGCCACCGAATTCACCACTTCCGACGGAATTCCTGCAAGCTGGAAGACGGAAATCGGTTTGCCATCACCGGGAACGCGGAAGATATGCGCCACCGTTTCCATGATCGTATCGCTGATCGTGCTGTTGGAGAACATGAAGTGATAGCGCGGATCATTGATGGCGGCCATGATGCGTATCTTCAGGTTGCGCAACGCTGGCTTTTCATCACGTCCCTCGAGACGACCGATGCGGTCATCGATCAAGGCCAGAAGGTCAGCAATACGATACGGGATGGGCGTATCCGATGTCAGCGAGGATTTTTCCGATGCTCTGCGCATCACGGAATTGTCCGCTCCGCGAAAAGCGCGTTTTGCTTCCGGTATCAGGTCGCGCAGTACATCAAGTTCTTCGACTACCGCTTTGCGACCGCGATAAAGCACTTCGGTGAATTCTTCGAGCTTCATCAGCCAGAAGGGCAGGTCCAGCGTTTCGGTGTCGATGACAACCGATGTCATCGGAAATGCGGCTGCATACTCATTGTGTGGGTCCAGAATCAGCACCCGCAGCTTGGGGTCTTTTTCAATAGCTTTGTTCAACAGCAGTGCAACGGCTGTGGACTTGCCGACGCCCGTGGAGCCCAGCACGGCGAAATGTTTGGATAGCATTTGCGGAATGCTGATCGTCGCGTCGATACTGTCATCCTGCGTCAGGTGGCCGACGACGGAGGTGCCTTCGCCTGCATTATCGTAAATGCGCATCAGGTCTGCCGAGCGAATACGGTGAGCGACTGCGCCGAGATAGGGGTAGCGGGAAATGCCGGTCGAAAAACGCTCGCCACCGTCAGGTGTGCGGTATATCTCGCCCAGCAGTTCGACATCGATCAATAGCGTGTTGCTGCGCGTGTCAGACCACTCGATCTGGCCGGTTTTCATGGCGTAGCTCAAGGCTGCGACACGGGTTTCGCCAAGGTCGATGGAGATCAGGCGACCAACCGACCACAGTTCCGCAAGGTCTGTCTTCCCGGGCTCGGTCGTGGCGGAAATCGTGGCGCGGGAACCGGTGCAGGAAATGACGTGGCCAAGCAGGCGGTTTGCTGCCGTCAACTCGTCACGGCGTTCTTGTTCGCCTGCTTTTGCAGATCTGCGAAGGTCGTCGTTGAACACGTCTCGCCCCTGTCATAGGTCATGCCGGCTTTTNCCCGGTTATTTCCGAGAAATCCTAGACGATTGCGTTTAACAACTGGTGTCATTGGAGCGTATTTTAATTTCGTCCAAAGCGCTCGATAAGCAATAAATGGAATGAATGCGGATTTTTTNGCGTAGAATGCGTTGACGGATATCGGTTTTGTGTCTAACACTCCGGCCCATGAAAAATCTTAATGTACTTATCGTGGTGGGACGGCGCATGGGCAGGATGGTGTAACCATCCGGCGAAAGCACCCATGCGCTGAACGAGGCTCCTCAAGGGGCCTTTTTTTATGTCTTCACACGGGTCATATGGCCNGACGATATCCAAAGCCAAATCGGGATGGAACAGGCAATGACGGATAAGGACACTACGGACAACAGCAACACCATGACGGGCGCGGAAATCGTTCTGCGAGCCCTGAAGGATAACGGCGTCGAGCATATTTNCGGCTATCCCGGTGGTGCGGTTCTTCCGATCTATGACGAGATTTNCCAGCAGGACGATATCCAGCACATTCTCGTTCGTCATGAACAGGGTGCAGGCCACGCCGCTGAAGGTTACGCCCGTTCCACCGGCAAGGTCGGCGTTATGCTGGTCACATCCGGCCCCGGTGCCACCAATGCCGTTACGCCTTTGCAGGACGCCTTGATGGACTCGATCCCGCTGGTGTGCATTTCCGGCCAGGTTCCCACATCGTTGATCGGTTCCGATGCGTTTCAGGAGTGCGATACGGTTGGCATCACGCGTCCCTGCACCAAGCACAACTGGCTGGTCAAGGACGTCAATGAACTCGCTGGCATCATCCACGAAGCCTTCCGCATTGCCCAGACCGGCCGTCCGGGGCCTGTTGTTGTTGATGTTCCCAAGGACATTCAGTTCGCAACAGGTACCTACACGCCACCTTCAGCCGATATTCAGCAGAAGAGCTACAAGCCGAAGGTTCAGGGCGATCTGAACGCCATTCATGCCGCCATCGAGCTGATGTCGAAGGCTCGACGCCCGATCCTTTACACCGGCGGTGGTGTGATCAATTCCGGCCCGGAAGCCACGCGGCTGCTGCGTGAACTGGTTGAACTGACTGGCTTCCCGATCACGTCTACCCTGATGGGTCTCGGTTGCTACCCAGCGTCGGGTGAAAGATGGCTGGGAATGCTGGGAATGCATGGTTCCTACGAAGCCAACATGGCGATGCATGATTGTGACGTCATGGTCTGTGTCGGCGCACGTTTCGACGACCGTATCACCGGGCGTTTGAATGCCTTCGCGCCGAACTCCAAGAAANTCCACATCGATATCGATCCATCCTCGATCAACAAGAACGTACGCGTCGACATTCCAATCGTTGGGGATGTTGGGCGTGTTCTGGAAGATATGGTTCGTTTGTGGCGGGCCTTGCCAGCTAAGCCCCCGAAGGCGCAGACGGAAGAGTGGAATGCGGAGATCACCCGCTGGCGTGCGCGTAAGTCTTTCGCCTACAAGAATTCCAAAGATGTCATCATGCCTCAATACGCCATCCAGCGTCTGTATGAAGCATCGAAGGGCCGCGATACATACATCACCACGGAAGTCGGTCAGCACCAGATGTGGGCTGCACAGTTCTTCGGCTTCGAAGAACCGAACCACTGGATGACATCCGGCGGTCTCGGCACCATGGGTTATGGCCTGCCTGCCGCCATCGGCGTTCAGGTTGCGCACCCGGAAGCTCTGGTTATCGATATCGCCGGTGATGCGTCTATTCAGATGTGCATTCAGGAAATGTCCTGCGCCATCCAGTACAGCCTGCCTGTCAAGATTTNCATCCTGAACAATCAGTATATGGGCATGGTGCGCCAGTGGCAGCAGTTGCTGCATGGCAACCGCCTGTCCAACTCCTACACGGAAGCCATGCCCGATTTNGTCAAGCTGGCGGAAGCCTATGGAGGCGTTGGCATGTATTGCGATGACCCTCGCGAACTGGACGACAAGATTGCCGAGATGATTGCAGTGGACAAGCCTGTTATCTTCGACTGCCGCGTGGCCAATCTCGCCAACTGCTTCCCGATGATCCCATCGGGTAAGGCCCATAACGAGATGCTGTTGCCGGATGAAGCAACCGACGAAGCCGTTGCCAACGCCATCGATGCAAAGGGCCGTCAGCTAGTCTGATCGGGAGAGGGAACACGGATATGAACGCACACCTACAGCCTACCGGTTCGGCCTACTTCATTCAGAAGGAAACGGAAACCGTTGAAANTCATACGCTCTCTGTTCTTGTCGCCAATGAGCCGGGCGTTCTCGCCCGCGTCATCGGCCTGTTTTCCGGTCGCGGTTACAACATCGAAAGCCTGACCGTTTCGGAAACAGAACACGAAGCGCATCTGTCGCGCATTACCATCGTCACGCGCGGCACGCCGGGCGTGCTGGAGCAGATCAAGGCGCAGCTGGAGCGTATCGTTCCGGTTCACACGGTTGTCGATCTGACAGTCCGCGCCCGTGACATGGGACAGGAGCGCCCGATCGAGCGTGAAGTCGCGCTGATCAAGGTCGCCGGTTCTGGCGAAGACCGCGCCGAAGCGTTGCGGCTTGCCGATGCGTTTCAGGCAAAAGTGGTCGATGCGACAGTGGAGCATTTCATTTTCGAAATCACCGGCAAGTCTTCGAAGATCGACCAGTTCATCTCGATCATCAAGCCATTGGGCCTTATCGAGATTTGCCGGACTGGTATTGCGGCCATGAACCGTGGTCCGCAGGGAATGTGATTTNACAAGTTTGTCCGAATAGAAATGCCCGCAGTTCTTGCTGCGGGCGTCTTGGTATATCCAGAGAAATGCTTTGAGACGAAAATCACAACAGACGTGGGCGCTGTATTGCCGTAGCTACCTCGTGACCATCGGCCTTTTGATGCTGGCTGGATCTGCGTTCACGCTCTATCTCGCATATAACGGTTCGATTTTCCTGCAATGGTGGGCTCTTGCCATCATAGGTACACTGGTTTGCGGCGGTGCCGCGCTTATTGGGATTGGTCTTTTGGGTAGCCATTCGCTTGTGGATAAATGGGCGGACGCGGCATCCTCCCATGAGGCCAGCGTGGTTTNGATGGTGATCTCGTTTCCGGTCTATTGCGTCTTGAAGCCGTTTTACCAAACTCGGTAAGTCTGCTCCAAGCTGATTCAGGTGGTTGTTATCTTGAATCCATAAAACACGCCAAGCCCATAAAATCCTTACAGCATCTCCAACGGCACCTTCTGTGCCGGCGGCGGAAATGCTGCATCCAGTGCCGCCCAGTCCTCATCGCTAATATCCAGATCGGTTGCACCTCGATTTTCGGTGACGCGTTCCGGGCTTGCGCTTTTCGGTATCGCTATCACACCGTCACGATCCAGCAGAAAGGCCAGGGCGACCTGCGCGGGCGTCGCTTGATAGGCTTTTGCGATACGGATGAGTTCATGGTTTTTGACGAGCCGCCCTTGCTCAATTGGAGAGTAGGCCATCAGGGGAACGCCGTGGCTTTGGCACCAGGGCAGAAGATCATATTCAGGGCCGCGTCTGGACAGATTGTAAAGCACCTGATTGACCGCGCAGTTCTTGCCGTCTGTAAAGGAGAACAGTTCTTCCATATCGTCGGTATCGAAATTGGAGACGCCCCAGTTGGTGATTTTGCCGTCCGCTTTCAACTTTTCGAAGGCACTGACGGTTTCCTCCAGTGGGTGCGAGCCCNGCCAGTGCAGCAGGTAGAGGTCGAGGCGGTCTGTTCCGATACGCTTCAGGCTACGCTCGCAGGCGTCGATGGTGCCTTGCGCGCTGGCATTGAATGGGTAGACTTTACTGACGAGAAACACTTGCTCGCGTATATCAGCGATGGCTTTGCCGACGACGTTTTCCGACCTGCCATCCGCATACATTTCCGCCGTATCGACCACCGTCATTCCAAGCTCGATTGCCTTGCGGATGCTGGCGATCTCGGCGGTTTCTTCGTTGGGCTGCTCACCCATATTCCACGTCCCAATCCCAAGTGACGGAATGCTGAGACCGGAGGGGAGGGTGACGGTTGGAATATCGTCGAACATATGGTCGCTCCGTTTNGATGAGGTGCATCTTAAACCAGTGAGCGGGCGGGTCGATCCATCAAAACTTATGGGTATGTTCAATCAGGCCGTTGGCACGAACAGGGCATGAAAAANGCCCAGGGTTTACCCTGGGCTTGGTTGGAGTTCTGGAAAAGATCAAAATTCTTCCCAGGATGCGTTGGTTGCTGCCGCTGCCGAACCGCCGCCGAAAGCTCCTGCCACCTTTCGCATCAACTGGCGTGTTGGCGAGGGGGCGGGGGCCGATGAGGCCGATGCGAGTTGGACTGGTCGCGAGGAAGAGCCGTCGCCGAGGTTGAACTGCGTAATCAGATGGTTCAGGGCCGCAGCTTCCTTTGCGAGGCTATGGCTTGCCGCTGTCGACTGTTCGACCATGGCGGCATTCTGCTGGGTGCCCTGGTCCATGGTGTTG
Organism: Agrobacterium bohemicum; assembly: GCF_002896715.1. GTDB lineage: Bacteria > Pseudomonadota > Alphaproteobacteria > Rhizobiales > Rhizobiaceae > Agrobacterium > Agrobacterium bohemicum. Next base: position 86,357 of record NZ_PGEL01000028.1, on the reverse strand, counting down.
ACGGCGGAGTTGATTTCCTGAATGCCGACCGACTGTTCGCGCGCAGATTCCACGATGGCGTTTACGTGCTGATTGATGTGCTGCACTTCGGAAACGATCTCTTCCAGTGCCTTGCCCGTGTTGCCAACAAGCTGAACGCCCGATCTCACCTGTTCGCCGGAAGTGACGATCAGTGTCTTGATTTCCTTGGCGGCCTTTGCGGAACGCTGTGCCAGTTCACGCACTTCCTGCGCAACAACCGCGAAGCCCTTGCCTGCCTCACCAGCGCGTGCCGCTTCAACACCCGCATTCAGTGCCAGAAGGTTGGTCTGGAATGCAATTTCGTCAATGACGCCGATGATGTTCGAAATCTCACTTGAAGACTTTTCGATCTGTTGCATGGCAATAACGGCATCACGAACGACCAGGCCAGAGTTTTCTGCGCTGAGACGGGTCTTGGTAACGAGACTGCCGACTTCTTCTGCGCGCTTGGCCGAATCGCGGACGGTTGTCGAAATCTGCTCCAGTGCTGCCGCCGTTTCCTCGACGGATGCAGCCTGCTGTTCGGTCCGCTTTGAGAGATCGTCGGCGGCAGAACGGATTTCGTTGGCGCCGGCGTCGATACCGCGCGCATTCTTGCCCACGGAAACCAGCGCCTCATTGAGCTTGCCAACGGAGTTGTTGAAGTCGCTTCTGAGCCTGTCAAGATGAGCCACGAAAGGTGTATTGATGCGATGAGCGACATTGCCGTCTGAAAGCTGGCCAAGACCTTTCGCCAATTCATCGACTGCGAACTGAATCTCGNACGCGTCCTGTGCCTTTNGGGCTTCACGTTCCTGGCGGTCTTTTTCGCTCATCGAGCGATTGGCGTCTGCTTCGCGTTCCATCTGGATTTTGGCGATGGCGTTGTCCTTGAAGACCTGAACGGTTTCGGCCATCTGCCCGATTTCGTCCTTGCGACCAACGCCAGGAACGTCCAGATTTGTTTCGCCGCTAGCCAGACGCTTCATGGCGTACGTCATGGCCAGCAATGGCCGTGAAATTCCCGAACCGATCATCAAGCCCGCAACGAGCGCGATAACGATTGCACCGGCAAGGCTGCCCCATATCATCGTGATGGAAGACGAGATGGCAGCTTCGTTTGCTGCGGCACGTTTGACCAGCAGTGCATTTTCGTCGGCCTGAAGGTCTTTGATGAGACCACGCAGGCCATCAAAGTAAGTCTTGCCCTGCGAGGCATCCAGCTGCTGGTTCAATTCGGCAATCGAAACGGTGTCGGCTATGGCGCCACGCGCCTTGATTTGCGGCTCGGAGAAGTTTTTCTGCCAGTCGCTCATAGCCTTTTCGATTTTATCCAGACGACCAACCTGCGTAGGATTGTCGCTGACCATCGCTTTTACGTCTTTGATCTTTTGATAGATAGCTTCTTCGCCTTGACGATAGGGAGCAAGGAAATCCTGTTTGCCAGTAATGATAAAGCCGCGCATGCCGGTTTCCATGTCCACCGCAGATGCGGTGATGGAATCCGTTGCCCGCAGCACCTTGTTGGTATGGTCGACCCAGCCATTGCTTGAAATCATGGAAGAAATGCTAGTAAGGGCAATTGCACCTATCGCAATTGCAAGCAGTACTGGCGCTGATGTACCAGATACGACTTTCGATTTGGTGGAAAGGTTCTTGAAAGAGAACATATTTTCCCGGCCCCTTAGTGTAAGTTATTGCATTGTGGGTGAGCATGGCGTTGCTCCGAACAACTTTATTTTTGTTTTCGGGGTTTTCTTTGGGAAAGCCGTCGTGTCGTTCTGGTCGTGTCATGGTACGGTCGAATATCCCTAATATCTTACCCGTACAAAATGGGAGAATATTGGAGATCAATTTATTGTTAGTTAATATTCGAATATTGATAANTGATAATTATCCATGACTAAAAGACCTGTGAGTTGATGTTATCCAGCACTTCTCGGGTGCTTTCTAACTTTAGCAACCGCACCTTTATTCTTCTTTCGTTCTTTTTCAGTTGCACTTCACGCTCGAATCCTGCGAAGAGAACGCATGCAATTTTCACCACAACAGGATGAAGCCCTGAAGGCTGTTTCGCGCTGGCTGAAAGAAGGCCGCACGCCGGTTTTCCGCCTGTTTGGTTATGCAGGCACGGGCAAAACGACGCTGGCCAAGCATTTCGCTGAAAATGTCGACGGTGAGGTTCTGTTTGCGGCCTTCACAGGCAAGGCTGCGCAGGTTTTGCGCTCACGCGGGGCGACGAATGCCCGCACCATCCATTCGTTGATTTACCGTCCGCGTGGCGAAGAGGCCGTTGAGAACGAGGAAACCGGCAAAACATCCATTGCACCGATGTTTNCCATCAACCGTCAGAGCCCGCTTGCCAAGGCAGCGCTCATCATCATCGACGAATGTTCGATGGTGGATGAGCAGCTCGGTCGTGATTTGATGAGCTTCAGCACACCGATCCTCGTACTGGGTGATCCCGGGCAACTTCCGCCCGTTTCTGGCGGTGGCTTCTTTACGGATCAGGAACCCGATTTTTNGCTGTCGGAAATTCACCGTCAGGCAAAAGACAACCCTATCATCCAGCTTGCCATGGATGTGCGTGAGGGTAAGGAAATCATGCGCGGCGACTACGGTTCCGCTCAGGTTATCTCCAAGAATGAAGTGACGCAGGGGCTGGTTCTCGATGCAGACCAGGTGCTGGTCGGTACCAATCGCACGCGCCGCCGTTACAATCAGCGTCTTCGCGAATTGAAGGGTTTCGTTGCCGATTATCCGCAGTCCGGTGACAAGCTGGTGTGTCTTCGCAACGATCCCGCCAAAGGGCTGCTGAACGGCTCTTTATGGCAAGTGATGAGTTCGTCGCGTGAAACCGTCAAACCAGGCATCAATCTGATGATCCGTCCTGAAGACGACGATATGGATCGCGGCGCAGCAAAGATCAAACTGTTGAAGGCCGCGTTCGAGGAAACGGAAACCGAAATACCGTGGACGACACGCAAGCGTTACGACGAGTTCGATTATGGCTATGCGCTGACGGTGCATAAGGCCCAGGGTTCGCAATGGAACANCGTCGTGCTGTTTGACGAGAGCTTTGCATTTCGTGATTCGCGAGAGCGCTGGCTCTACACCGCGATTACCCGCGCGGCTGAAACACTGACGATCGTACGCTGAACGAAAAACGCCCGACGCGATTTTACAATCTGCGTCGAGCGCTCTTATGTGTCCTTTGGAAACCGTTTCACTCTTGCTCGGCTGGTTGCCGGTCGGAGCTGATCACGCCCAGCATAAATGCTTTGGCAACGGCCTGAAAACGATTGTTTGCGCTGACTTTTTGCATCACCCGCGCCTCCAGCTTCTGAAGCTCATCGCCGGAAATGCCGAGTGTTCTCGCCAGCCGGACAGGGGCATAGCCTTCTGCCATCAGCTCGAGGCATTTGCGCTCCAGCGTGTCCAGCTGGACGTCGCCGCCGGTGAGTGTGTCGGCTTCGGAGCCGCTATCGTCGGTCACAAGAACATCGCTGATCTGCTGAATTTGACGGCGTACGGACGATATCTCCCCAGCCAGTTCGCTTTTGCGAGCGTTCAGCACATTCTGGAAANTTGCATCCGCCTCAGCCTGGCTAGGTGCATCGGCCAGTTTCTGCATGATGTCCTGGATGGTCGCGACCGGGATGCCGATCTCGCGGCAGAAATTGACGACTGCCATGCGGCGCACATCATGATGCGAATAGATTCGCATCAAGCCGGCGCGGCGGGACGAAATGATCTCTTTTTCTTCGTAAAAATGAAGTGTGCGGTGTGTTACGCCGAACATGCTGGCCATGTCGGCAATGCCAACAGGTTCTGGTGGCATATAGGATGGTTGTGGGATGTCCGGCAGAAAACCCTTGCGTTTTGTGGTCGCAACATCCTGATAAAGTGATGTCTTCGATTCTTCTGCATCGCGCATCGGCTTTGCCCTCCAGCGGACGTCATTGCGCGCTCTGCCGGGAATGGAGCGTCGCACTGGGAGTTCCTCTTGAACGAGTTCGTCGATTCCCCCATCGAGATTGGGNTGCAATTTCAGATTTGTTTCTAAATAAAAATAATCACTCGACATAATTAATCCCCAATACCCAACGCGCGTAAAATGCAACCGCCGGAATTTGGTTCCAAAATTTTATGATTATTTTGGTGGGGACGCTTGCGGCATGCGCCATAGTAGGGGAAACAAGGCCTTCTGATGTTGAAANCAAGCGATTATCACCATGCCAGCCAAGCTCTCCGTTAATCTCAATGCTGTCGCGATGCTGCGCAATCGTCGCGATCTTCCATGGCCGGATGTCGCGCATTTCGGTCGCCTTGCGCTCGGCGCTGGCGCCAGTGGATTGACGGTTCATCCCCGTCCGGATCAGCGCCACATTCGTTTTTCCGACTTGCCCGTGCTGCGCGCGCTCATCGATGACGAGTTCCCGCAAGCTGAGTTCAACATCGAGGGCTATCCGACCGAAGACTTTCTGTTGTTGTGCGAGGAAACACAGCCGGAGCAGGTGACGCTGGTACCGGATGATCCTGCGCAGGCCACATCCGACCATGGCTGGGATTTTCGAAAGCACGCCGCTTTCCTTAAAGAGACGGTGGCGCGGTTGACGTCTGGAGGCATGCGGGTGTCATTGTTTGCCGATGGTGATGGGGATGAAGAGGCGGTTCGGCTAGCAGCGGAAACGCGCGCGGCGCGCATCGAGCTTTACACCGGGCCCTATGGCGGCTGTTACGACAATCCCGAACAGGCGAAAATCTGGATCGAAAAGCTTGGGACAACCGCTGATCATGCAAAGGCTTTCGGGTTGCAGGTCAATGCAGGTCACGATCTGACCGTTGCCAACTTGCCAGCGCTGGTCAAGCGTATTCCCGAGCTGGCGGAGGTTTCCATCGGTCATGGGCTGACCGCAGATGCGCTGGAATATGGAATGGCAGAAACGGTACGGCGTTTTTGCAACGCCTGTGGTCAGGCGATTTCATAACTATCGTCAATTTTTGGATTTATATTGTATCCGCGCACCATACTGCGCGGATATTTTTGTTTTAGAAGGGCAGATTTTATGCAGGAGCATCACGTTGTCGTTGTTGGGGGAGGCTTCGGCGGACTGCAAGTCGTTCATGGGTTGAAGGGTGCGAATGTCCGCATCACCTTGATCGATCGTCGCAACCACCACCTGTTCCAGCCGCTGCTTTACCAAGTAGCGACGACAGCACTGGCGACATCCGAAATCGCCTGGCCGATCCGGCGGCTTTACCGGGATCGGCGGGAAGTCACGACGCTGCTTTCGGAGGTCGGCGGCATAGACCGGCAAAACCGCAAGGTCATTCTGACATCCGGCGAGACGGTACCCTTCGATACGCTGGTGCTGGCCACCGGCGCACGCCATGCCTATTTCGGCAATGACGCCTGGGAAAAACATGCGCCGGGCCTGAAAACTCTTGAGGACGCAACGACCATTCGCCGCCGTCTGTTGCTGGCTTTTGAACGCGCCGAGCTTGCCTCGACGGAAGAGGAAAAACAGGCGAATTTGACCTTCGTGGTCATCGGTGCTGGCGCGACCGGCGTCGAGATGGCCGGAATGATCGCAGATCTGGCACACAAAGTGTTACCTCCAGAGTTTCGCAATGTCGATACGCGCAAGACGCGGGTCATGCTTGTGGAGGCAGGGCCAAGGGTTCTGCCTGCCTTTACCGAGGAACTGTCGGCCTACAGCAAAANGGCACTTGAAAAGCTGGGCGTCGAGGTGCTGCTGGGAACTCCCGTTTCCGACTGCACGGAAGAGGGCGTCAAGATCGGCGACGACTTCACACCCGCCCGTACCATCATCTGGGCAGCCGGTGTTCAGGCATCGCCTGCCGCGAAATGGCTGGATACGCCATCGGACAGGGCAGGGCGTGCGGACGTTGGTCCGCAACTGAACATTCCGAGCGATCCCGACATCTTCGTCATCGGAGACACTGCATCCGTCATGCAGGACAATGGCAAGCCGGTGCCGGGTGTCGCACCGGCTGCGAAACAGCAGGGCGCCTATGTGGCTGAGGTCATCAAGTCACGTCTTGCTGGAAAGACTGAACAGCCCGCATTCCACTACCGCCATCAGGGCAATCTCGCGACCATAGGCAAGAGTGCAGCAGTTGCCGATTTCGGCAAGATCAAGCTGACGGGTGTTCTGGCATGGTGGATATGGGGTCTGGCCCACATCTACTTCCTGATCGGAACCCGCTCGCGTCTTGCCGTGGCGTGGAGCTGGCTGTGGATCTATCTCAGCGGCCAGCACAGCGCGCGGTTGATAACGCAGAAAGAGACGTTGAAGGATGAGGCGTGAGCATAACGCTGTCTCCCTGGGAGGCATGACGTTGCACCCAACCCCTGTCACCCTCGGGCTTGACCCGAGGGTCTATCCACGGTCAACGTCATGGTTCGTTGGATCCTCGGGTCAAGCCCAAAGATGACGTTGTGTGGCGCAGTGGCGTGTGTCTTCAAAGGGGAATGGTATTCCCAAGCCCTTGTAGCTACCTCAAGCCGAAAGAAGTGCCGCCTTGTGCACCTTGAAGAACGCCTCGGTCGTCTGTGACTTCTCGCCCGTCAGCGTTTCGTAATCAGCTGTCACGAGATCGAAATTTCCGGCGGCGATGTTTGCGTCGGCGGATGCCAGCATTTCTGCCACGAAGCCGGGAAGACCAGCGCCCTCTATGCCCTTCTGTAAATCGGCAGGAGATACCTTCACGACAGCCAAAGGTTTTCCGGTGGCTTGGGAGATGATTGCGGCGATCTCGTCGGCGTTCAGCGACTGTGGTCCGGTGATGGTGTAGGTCTTGTTTTCCGGCTGACCTTTGGCCAGCACTGCGGCTGCTGCGCGGGCGCAGTCATCACGCGACACGTTGGAAACCTTGCCTTCGCCCATAGCCGTAAACCACTGACCGCCCTGCAGATTGTGCGGCATGCCATGCAGGTAGTTATCGTTATACCAGGCATTGCGGATAATGGTGTAGGGCAGGCCGCTGGCCTTGACCGCTTCTTCAGTGCCCAGATGGTCAGGTGCGAAGGTGACGAGCGACTTGTCCGGGTTCGGCATGGACGTATAGGCGATGTGCTTTACACCGGCTTTTGCCGCTACGGCGACAGCTGCCTTGTGCTGGGTCAGGCGCTGGCCTGGGACGGCCAGGGCATCCGTGGAGATGATCAGTACCGTGTCGATGCCGGTGAAGGCCGCGTCCAGCGATGCAGCATCATCGAAATCGGCATTGCGCAATTCAACACCCTTGGAGCCAAGGCTTGAGAGTTTCGACGCATCGCGGCTGGCGGCCACAATGTTCGATGCGGGCACTTTATAGGTTTCCAGCAAGTGGTGGATGATAGCCTGCCCAAGGTTGCCGGAGGCGCCGGTTACGAGAAGCTTGTTCATCGTATAGTTCCTTTTTCAATAGTCTCAAAANGAGAGTAGGGATAGAATAGGAATTGACCGCGATCTGTAAAGAAGGCATTTTTACCGCTCTACGTTACCAAANGGGAACCACCATGACAGCGACTGTATCCAGATTGAAGCCAGCAGCTTTGGCCCCGACGCCCGATTTCGCCAATCTGGATTTTGCAAACTGCCCGGTGCGTGACCTGCTCAACCACATCGGCGGCAAGTGGTCCACTTTGCTGCTGCAAGCGTTAGCTGAACGGCCCTACCGATTCGGCGAACTGCGCCGCATGGTGCCGGATATTTCCCAGCGTATGCTCACTCAAACGCTGCGTGATCTTCAGCGCGACGGCTATATTCACCGCGAGGTTTTTNCCACCAAACCGCCAAGCGTTGAATACAGCATGACACCGCTCGGTCGCTCGCTTTACCGCCCGTTGTCAGAAGTGATCAACTGGGCGCTGGAAAACCACGACGCGGTAAAGGATGCGCGCCAGCGCTTCGAAGTGTGAGCTTCTCCCACGCGCCGGAAGCAACCCTTTGCTGATGTTGCGGCGCGTCAATTCGTAATTTTCCTTCAAAAATTGCTTGACCCCAATCAAAGCTCCCCTTAAACAACCTTCGAACCGTACCGTACGGTACATAACGTTTCAGGTGGAGTGGGCAAGGTGGGGACCGATCCGATCACAGCGCAGGAATTTTCGCCGCGTCAGAACGCTGTTCTGGAACAGGCTTTGCGTCTTCTGGTCGAGGGCGGGGAAAAAGCGCTGACCACATCTGGACTCGCTCGTGCCGCCAACTGTTCCAAGGAAAGCCTCTATAAGTGGTTCGGCGACCGTGACGGTCTGCTGGCCGCGATGATCACCTTTCAGCAGAGCAAGGTTCGCACCTTCGAAAAGGCAGGCGACCGTGTTTCTGCGGCACAGCTCACCGACCACCTTGAAGTTTTCGCCCATGATCTGCTCGACGTTCTCGCTGGCGATGTCTCGCTGGCATTGAACCGGCTTGCGATCGGCCAGGCCAGCCGGGATGGCTCGAAGCTGGGGAACCTGCTTCTGGAGCGCGGTCGCCGCCAGATCGACAAGCGCGCACGCGGCCTGATTGAGGCCGGTCGTCGTTCCGGTTATCTGCGCTTCGATGATCTCGAAGACGCCTATCGCAGCTTTTATGGCCTGATCGTTTCCGACCTGCATGTGCGCATGCTGCTTGGTGAAGCGCAGCAGGCAAAGGATTTCTCGGCGCGGGCGCGCAAGGCCGTTTCGGCCTTTCTGGCGCTCTACGGCACGGAGAAAGTACATTCGGAAATTGGCGCAAAGGTCGCCTGAATTTTCGGTCGCAACAACTTGATTTAGCACAGGAAGGACTATCCAAATGCGCGTTTATTACGATCGTGATGCCGATCTCAATCTCATCAAGGCTAAGAATGTCGTCATCGTCGGTTACGGCTCGCAGGGTCGCGCCCATGCGCTGAACCTGAAGGACAGCGGCTCGACTAACGTTGTTATTGCCTTGAAGGCCGGTTCCGGCACCATCAAGAAGGCAGAAGCCGATGGCTTCAAGGTCATGACCGTTGCCGAAGCTGCCAAGTGGGGTGATCTTTTGATGATGGCAACGCCTGACGAACTTCAGGCCGACATCTACAAGGCAGAAATCGCCGACAACATTCGTGACGGCGCAGCGATTGCTTTCGCACACGGTCTCAACGTTCACTTCGGCCTCATTGAGCCGAAGGCTTCGCTCGACGTCATCATGATCGCACCAAAGGGTCCAGGCCACACGGTTCGCGGCGAATACCAGAAGGGCGGCGGCGTGCCTTGCCTCGTTGCCGTTCACCAGAACGCTTCCGGCAATGCTCTTGAGGTTGCTCTTTCCTACGCCTGTGGCGTTGGTGGTGGTCGCTCTGGAATCATCGAAACCAACTTCCGCGAAGAGTGCGAAACCGACCTCTTCGGCGAACAGGTCGTTCTGTGCGGCGGTCTCGTTGAACTGATCCGTGCCGGTTTCGAAACGCTGGTCGAAGGCGGTTATGCGCCTGAAATGGCCTATTTCGAGTGCCTGCACGAAGTTAAGCTGATCGTGGACCTGATCTATGAAGGCGGTATCGCCAACATGAACTACTCCATCTCCAACACTGCAGAATGGGGCGAATACGTCACAGGTCCGCGCATCATCACGTCCGAGACGAAGGCTGAAATGAAGCGCGTCCTGCACGACATCCAGACCGGCAAGTTCACGTCCGACTGGATGCAGGAATACCGCTCCGGTGCCGCCCGCTTCAAGGGTATCCGCCGCATGAACGACGTTCATCAGATCGAAGAAGTCGGCGCAAAGCTGCGCGGCATGATGCCTTGGATCGGCAAGAACAAGCTGGTTGATAAGTCAGTCAACTAAGCTTCATTGCTGGGATTGAATTGCGAAAGGCCGGAGCGAAAGCTCCGGCCTTTTTGTTTGAGATAACCTTTCAAAGCCGCGAAGCGACTAAACTGCGCTTATATCGCGCCATATCCGAAAGATCATGCCACCATTNGAAATTGGGTTTTACCGTTATGTACAAAGCATGCTTTCGTAAAAAGGCTCAGCTCGACGTGATTTGGAAGGCGAAGGTCATGGATGTCGGGTAACGCCTTGTTATCTGCGTCGAACGAGCGGTCAATCTGCGAGATGAAACCGAATATGACTCCGACTTGCTTCGCAAANTCATCAAGAGCGCGAACCTGCTCCGAAAGCGGAGGCTTATGTCTTTGTTGATCGAGGACCTGCAAATAGTCGATGACAGCTACCGTTCCGGGTTTTGATCCCGATAGATGACTGATGATGTAATCGGCACTGATTTCATCAGAAGTGATAATTTCAAGGCTGTCGCTGATACCGGGCGCTTTCTTTTCCAAAGACTGGACGTGTTTTATCGCCTGCTGTTCCGTAAATTCCAGCGTGAACAGGACCGCCCTTCGATCGTCATTGATTGAATCAATTAAAAGTTGCAATCCTAATTTGGTTTTCCCATGCCCTGGACGTCCCGCAAACAGCAGCATGTCGCCGTTATGCAACTTAGCTAGTAGGCTTTNGGGTTGTGGGTAAGCTGCCATGCAGGCGGATAGCATACTCCACCGCTGAAATCCTTCTTCTTGGGCAATCTGATCCAAAACTTCATTGAGTGGAATGCGACTGTCGCGAGAGATGAGTTTAGCGCGGCGTTTCAACTGGAATATAGGCGCAGAAAGTTTCATCAAAGAGCTCCATTACAAGCTAAAACGCAAACCCTCCTCATGCGTCGCCCGAACAGATGGCTCGATATTTTTATCTCTCTGCATGTCTGATGCTTACCCGAAGGGAGGGGGGAGGCGCGAGATCAACCTTGTTGCAGGCTACCGAACCTATTGATTCGGCGCAATCACACCCTTCGTCAAAATAAAGCAGCCATAAAACCGCGTTTCACCGGTCGTGATCACGCAGTAAGCGTCCTTTGCCTGCTCATAGAACGCAAAGCGTTCGATGCCGTACATCGGTGCTGACTTGCCTTCGGCAGCATCGACTTCCTTTTGCACTTCTGCCTGCACCGGCTCGATCTGGTCGGGTGCGCCCATGACTTCCATGCGGCCGACGGAGGGCTGAAGGGGGGTGTCGAGGGGGAAAACCGAGAGGATGGCTTTCATGGCGCGGGCGGCAGAGATGTTTNCCATGCGAAGGACCTGTCCGACATTGGTCGACTGCGCGACGCTATCGGATGGAAAGTTGGTATCGGTGACGACGAGCGTGTCGCCATGGCCCATGGCGCGCAGCGCGTGAAGCACATCGGCATTCAAAGCCGGATCGATATTCTTGAGCATTGTTTCTCCTCCATCATGCATAAAATCAGCGGTCTGCAATCGAGCCGGAAATTGTGCCGCCGTCAATCCATCGTGATGCCGATTGTAGACTCTGCGCAGAGGATGTATTGCGAAGGCACCTATGGAGGAGGCGCGTAAATTTTAAAAAAAGCGTACCAAAATACGATAAGTCAGCATTGCTGACCTATCGTGTCTTCGCTACATTTATGCGCACAAGAACACACAAGAGGAAACGAACCCATGCTCGATTGGGAACAGATTTTTGCCACGCGCTCATCGCGCATGAAGGCGTCCGAAATCCGCGAATTGCTGAAACTGCTGGAGCAGCCGGATATCATTTCCTTTGCTGGCGGTATTCCTGATCCTGCACTGTTTCCCGACCAGGAATTCAAGCAGGCTTACGCGGATATTTTCTCAGGTCCGCAGGTCAATTCTGCTCTGCAATATTCCGTCAGCGAAGGCTACAAGCCGCTGCGCGAATGGATCGTTAAGGACATGGAAANGATCGGCATCGACTGCTCGGTCGATAACGTCTTCATCACCTCCGGTTCACAGCAGGCGCTGGATTATCTCGGCAAGCTGTTCCTGTCACCAAACGATACGGCGCTGGTAACGTGGCCGACCTATCTCGGCGCTCTCTCGGCCTTCAATGCCTATGAGCCGACCTATGATCAGTTGAACCCCAACGGCAACCGCACGCCACAGACCTACCGCGACAATGCCGCCAAGACCGGTGGTGCCGTCAAGTTCGCCTATCTCTCTGCAGACTTCTCCAACCCGACCGGCGAGACGGTTGATCTTGCTGGCCGCAACCGGGTTCTAGAACTGGCCGACGAGATGGACATCGCCGTCATCGAAGATGGCGCCTACCAGAATCTGCGGTTCGATGGTGAGCCGGTTACGCCGATCCTGGCGATGGATATTGCCCGCAGCGGCGGTATCGAGCAGACACGCACCATCTATTCCGGCAGCTTCTCCAAGACGCTGGCGCCCGGCCTGCGCGTTGGTTTCGTGGTTGCCGCCATGCCTGTCATCCGCAAGCTGGTGTTGATGAAGCAGGCGGCCGATCTGCATTCCTCGACCATCAACCAGATGGCCGTCGAGCACGTCGCATCGCGTGGTTTCGACAAACAGGTCGCCAAGATCAAGGCTGCCTACAGCGCGCGCCGTGACGCGATGCTGGTGGCGCTCGAAAAATACATGCCCAAATCAGCCCGTTGGGCCCGGCCCGAGGGCGGTATGTTCATCTGGGTAACCTTGCCGGAAGGCATGGATGGCGCAGAACTGCTGGCCAAGTCTCTGGCAACCGAGCGTGTTGCCTTTGTCCCCGGCAAGGCGTTCTTTGCCGATGGCTCGGGTGCCAACACGCTGCGCATCAGCTTCTCCTGTGCCAATGAGCAGATGATCGATGAGGGCATCAAGCGCCTGGGTCGCCTGATCGCTGGTGCGGAAACAACGTCGAATGCGACGATGCCGCTGGTTTAAATGCCAGCGTTCTTGATCAATAATTAGGTCTTCCTCGGGCTTGTCCCTAGGGTCTAACGCACCACAACATCAAACGTGATTAGACCCTCGGGCCAAGCCTAAGGGTGACGAAAATTTATGTTTCATGTTCCCAAGAAAGGGTTCTCTCATGACCAGCCAGCACGCATTTCAGCAAGTCGATGTCTTCTCGGCAGAACCGCTCAAGGGAAATCCGCTTGCCGTCGTCTGTGATGCCGATGGCCTGTCGGATGAACAGATGGCGGCTTTTGCCAATTGGACCAACTTAAGCGAGACGACGTTCATTTTGAAACCCGTATCGCCGGATGCCGATTACCGGGTGCGGATATTTACGCCGAACAAAGAATTGCCGTTTGCTGGCCATCCAACCCTTGGCACATGTCACGTCTGGCTATCCCGTCAGGAAAACACCGGTAGGACCGAGGTGGTGCAGGAATGTGAAGCGGGTCTGGTTCGGGTCAGGGTGTCGGATGGCAAGCTGGCATTTGCCGCACCACCCTTGCGCAAATCCGGCCCGGTCGATGCCGAAACGCTGGCCAAGGTTGGCGCAGCACTTGCGCTTTCACCAGACGCCATCGTCAATGCGAACTGGACGGATAACGGTCCCGGCTGGCTATCGCTTCTGCTGCGGACACGCAAGGACGTGCTGGACATCAAGCCAGACTACGGCTCGCTTTATGAAGGTTTCCATGTCGGCTTGGTTGCGCCGTGCGGTAACGACATCGAGGCCGATTTCGAGGTTCGGGCATTCACCGATGGTTACGAAGATCCGGTTACCGGCAGTCTGAATGCAGGCATTGCGCAATGGCTGATCGGCCACGGGCTTGCACCGCACACCTATGTCGCAAGCCAGGGCACGGTTCTTGGCCGGGCAGGGCGCGTCAGTGTCGAAAAGATTGGCGATGATATCTGGATCGGCGGCGCGGTGACGGTCTTGATAGAGGGTACAGTAACGCTGTGACATGCTTCTAAATCCTGCCTGTCACATACATGTTATGGATTTGTGTTTTAGCGGTGCCACCTATCAACAGGAACCGCATTCATGAAAACGCTTCTCTCGGCTTTCACCGCCATCGTTTCGCTCGGCATTCTGGTGGGCGGTGCCCAAGCTGCCGATCTGGTGCTTTACACCAGCCAGCCAAACGAGGACGCGCAGGCAACCGTCGATGGTTTCAAGGCCGCCAATCCCGGCATTGATATCGAGTGGGTGCGCGACGGAACGCCGAAGATCATGGCCAAGCTGATGGCGGAGATCGAGGCGGGCAATGCTTCCGCCGACGTTCTGTTGATTGCCGATACGGTGACGCTGGAGCGCATGAAGCAGGCCAAGCAACTGCTGGCCTATAAATCGCCAGAAGCTGCCCATTACGATGCGGCGCTTTATGATGCTGATGGCTATTATTATTCCACCAAACTCATCACCACCGGCATTATGTACAACACGCAGGCCGCGATGAAGCCGACGAGCTGGAAGGATTTGGCAAAGCCGGAAGCAAAGGGTCTCGTTACCATGCCTAGCCCGCTAACCTCTGGTGCTGCGCTCATCCATGCGCAGACTCTGGCCGGTGTCGGCACTCTCGGCTGGGATTATTACAAGGCGCTGAAGGCCAATGGTGCGATTGCCGCAGGCGGCAACGGTGCAGTATTGAAGTCGGTTGCTTCAGGCGAGAAGGCCTACGGCGTCGTCGTTGACTACATGCCGATTCGCGAAAAAGCCAAGGGCGCACCCGTTGAGTTCGTGTTCCCCGAAGAGGGCGTTTCGGCCGTAACGGAGCCAGTCGGCATTCTTGCACACACGAAACATGCCGATGCCGCCAAGAAGTTCGTGGATTACGTTCTGTCTGCCAAGGGTCAGGAAGGCTTCGTCAAGCTTGGTTATATCCCGGCTCGTAACGACGTTGCCCTGCCGGAAGGATTCCCCGCGCGTGACAAGATCAAAATCCTGCCGATCAATGCGCCCGAAGCGCTGAAGAACTCGGAAAAGGACCTCAAGACGTTCTCGGATATCTTCGAATCCAAGGGCTGATCCGTATTCATGCCCGTACTTTTGAACAGTGGAAACAGTCAGCCGCGCTGGCTGTTTCCCTTTGTGGTTTCGGTGGTTTNCATGCTGAGCGCCCTGCCGTTGGGGCGGCTGGCCTATACGGGTATCCTCTCGTCACTGAAGGGTGACATGTGGCCGCTGCTGAGCGATCCGGCATTGTGGGACGCGGTGCTCAACACGCTTTCGACATCCTTTTNCGGAATGGTCATTTCGCTCGTCATCGGTACCGGTTTCGCGCTGGCGCTGACGCTGTGCGATATCAGAGCCAAGTCGGTGTTGAGTTTTCTCTTCATGCTGCCGATGATGATCCCGCCGCAGGTTACGGCGTTGTCATGGATCGGCATGACGGGGCCATCCAGCACGCTTCTGAAAGCAATCGGCTTGGCACCGCCTCTGGGTTCGCCACAGCCGCTTTATTCGGTCGCTGGTATTGCGCTGCTGCTCGGCGTGCAGCATGCGCCGCTGGTCTACCTGTCGCTTCGCGCCGGGCTGCTGGCCTTGCCGCAGGATGGCATCGAGGCGGCCAAGCTTTCCGGCGCGTCATCCTGGCAGGTGCTGAAAGACATCATTCTGCCGCTGGCCATGCCGGGCTTGATTGCTGGGGCTGCCATCTCTTTCGTGTCAGGCGTCGGCAATTTCGGCATTCCGGCCATACTCGGTATTCCCGCATCCATATTCACCTTGCCGACTTTGATCTACAGCCGTTTCGCGAGTTTCGGCACCAGTACCTTCGGCGATATCGCCATGCTCTCGGGCATGATCGCCATCATCTCCGTCATCGGTCTTGCCATTCAGGAACGGGCAATGAAGGGGCGCGATTACCGCATCATCGGCCTTTCCGGAAAGGCGGCCACTTTCCGGCTCGGTCGTTGGCGCACCCTCGCAGAAACAGCTCTTTGGCTCTGCATTTTTTNCATGCTGGTGGCTCCGCTCATGGCGCTGATCTCGAGTTCACTTGCGCCTGCGTACGGGGTGCCGCTGACACTCAAGACAGCGACCCTGCATGCCTATGAGGAAATCCTGTTCCGGCAAGCGGTCACCCGCACGGCCTTTGCCAATTCGCTCTTCCTTGCCACAGCCACATCTCTGTGTCTTCTTGCGGTGACAGTGTTGACGGCCTATTTTCTGGTGCGCGGTAAGAGCCGTTTCATGTTCCTGCTTTCTGCGCTGGTGGATATTCCCTATGCGCTTCCGGGGGTGGTCATCTCCGTGTCTTTTGTGCTGCTGTTTGCGGCACCCATCCCGCTGCTGGGCGTCACGCTTTACGGCACGTTATGGATTATTCTGCTCGCCTATTTCTCCTCCTTCTTCGCCGTCAGCCTGAAACCGATGGTGTCGGCTTTCACGCAGTTCGACCCGGCGCTGGAGGAAGCTGCACGGTTGGCCGGTGCCGGGTTCTGGCGGCGAATGTTCGATATCATTCTGCCACTGGTCGGGCCCGCTGCGGGGGCGTCTGTTATTCTGGTGTTTCTCATCGCCTGCAACGAGTTGACGGTGTCGGCACTTCTGTGGTCGGCGGGAACACAGACGCTGGGCGTGGTTATCTACAATCTCGATGACAGCGGCAGTTTCGATCTCGCTTCGGCGCTGTCGGTTCTCGTGGTGGCGATGGTGGTTGTTCTCATGCTGCTTCTGGAAGTGCTGGGGCGAAAATTGCCGAAGGGAGTCGTGCCATGGCGAAATTGATCCTCAACCGCCTGTCCAAGAGTTTCGGTGATGGAAAACCCGCGGTGGACGACGTATCGGTCACCATTCGCGAAGGCGGCTTTCTGGCGCTGCTGGGTCCATCCGGCTGCGGTAAGACGACGGTGCTGCGGATGATCGCCGGTTTCGAACAGCCGACCGATGGCGCCATTCTTTTGGGCGAACGCGTGCTGGCGGATGCCGGCAGCATGGTGCCACCGGAGCGTCGTAACATGGCAATGGTGTTTCAGTCCTATGCGCTATGGCCGCATATGACGGTGGCCGAAAACGCAGGTTACCCGCTGAAGGTCCGCGGCATTTCCGGCGAGCGATATCGCCGCAAGGTAGCAGACGCGCTCGCCACCGTGCGGCTGGAGTCCTACGCGGAGCGTCGCCCATCCGAACTATCCGGCGGGCAAAGGCAGCGCGTGGCACTCGCCCGTTGCCTTGTCACCGAACCCGATGTCGTGCTGCTGGACGAGCCGCTGGCCAATCTCGACCGGCATTTGCGCCAGGAAATGGAGGAAACATTCCGCGAATTCCACGCAATGTCGGGTGCCACCATGGTGTATGTCACCCACGACCAGTCCGAAGCGATGGCGCTCGCAACCGATGTTGCGGTCATGTCCGAGGGCAAGCTGTTGCAGATAGCGCCACCCGCCGAACTCTACGCCCGACCGGAAGGAAAGCTCGTCGGGGGGCTGGTGGGGCAGGGCGCTATTCTCTCTGTGTCCTTGCCGGACAATGCACCCAGATCAATGGAATGGAGCCAGCTGCAACAGGTTTTCACGGAGACTGATTCAACGTCAGCGATCGGTGATATTCTGGTGCGTCCGCAGGACGTGATCCACGATGCCGATGGCATTCCGTGCCGCGTCGCCACCATTCTCTATGAGGGCGAACGCTATGCGCTACGGCTGACTTTGCCGGATGGCCAGGTGTTGCGCGCCTATTCCCGCGAACCTGCCGCGATAGGATCCTTGTTTCCGGTCGTCATCCGCTCTGCATGGCGGCTCTAAGCTTGCCGTGATGCGAGAAACGGATAGGCTGGCCCGCAATCAATTGGGAATGAACCATGTCGCTGCGGCTTGCCACGTTCAACATCGAAAACCTGATGACGCGTTTCGATTACACCGGCTTTCGCAACCACACGCGGCGCGACCGAGCCATGCAGCTTTTCGATGTGCGCGATGAGGCGACCTATCAGGCGCTGGAAAGTGCGCGCATGCTGGCATCGACCGATGATACCCGCCAGCTTTCCGCATTGGCCATTGCCGATGCTGACGCCGATATTTTATGCCTGCAGGAGGTCGATAACATGGCCGCCCTTCAGGCTTTTGAATATGGCTATCTCTACCGCATGGTGGGCAATGGTTATCGCCAGAAATATCTGGTGGAAGGCAATGACAGCCGTGGCATCGATGTTGCAGTCATCCTGCGCGAGGAAACGCTGGATGGCGAAAAANTCGAGCTTGTCGATATCAAAAGCCATGCGACGCTCACCTATCGCGAGCTTGATCTGTTCACGCCGGAACTGGCGCTGACCAACCGCATCGACGACAAGATATTCAAACGCGACTGTCTGGAGCTGGACCTTCGCATCGGCGGCAAGCCGTTCACCCTGTACGTCACGCATATGAAATCCATGAGCAATGCCCGAGAGGCAGGTGACGCCCGGCTTTCCACCATGCCCGTGCGCGAGGCGGAGGTCCGCGCCGTGCGCAGCATCATCGAAAAACGTTTCGGACGAGACAACGCCCGGTCCGTGAATTTCGCTATATGCGGCGATATGAACGATTATCAGGAGCGCGTCGCTATCTCCGGCAACCGTCGCACCGGCTACAGCTTCACGCCGATGAAAGAGGAACGCAGTGCGCTCGACATTCTCAGCAAGGACGGTTTCGCCGTCAATTCGATGCTGCGCCGCGACGTCATGGACCGCTGGACGCTCTACCACTCACGCGGGCCGCAGGAACAGCATCTCTGCCAGCTAGACTACATCTGGCTCTCGCCGCATCTGGCAAAGATCAACGCAAACCGTACGCCCGAAATCATCCGCGCCGGTCAACCCTACCGCACAATTTTTCCACCAGGGCAGGACGTCGAGCGTTATCCGCGGACAGGATGGGACAGACCCAAAGCCTCTGATCATTGCCCGGTGGTGATGACGCTGGATTTGAGGTGAGATACCGAATGTCGACAGGCGGAAGCTTTTTCAAGCCATTTACCGCATGGTCAATGTAATTACGTTATGGTCGGGAAAAGAAAACGGGTGCCTCCGACAAGGTCCTAACTCGTGCCCCCNTGATTACAAATCAGATAGACGGGTAAGCATTAATTCCGTAAGAATTTTGAGTGTGCGTAAAAAANTGCGCGCGCGAGTGTGCGCGTTCTAGAGCGGAAAAGCATCACGATTCACGAAAAAGTGAGCGTCCTCTAGGGTGGCGCTGGTGTCTTGCTGGCTTTTCTCTGATCAGCCTACGAAAGATCAGAAGTACGCGATCTCTTGCAAGACGAAGCGAAGGGTGAAGAGCCGATTCCTCAGCGCTTCACCAAGAGCTCGATTATTATTCCATGTGACCGGCAGCGATATCACCGGCGGACTCTACCGATATGGCCACATCAATCCCCTTGATGACCGAGGCTCCGACGGTCCGCAGATCAACAACGTTTTNCAGATTTCCGTCCGTGGGGTCCGGTAGCGGAGTGACAGTTCCCGCGTCAATATCCACAACCCAAAGACCTTCGTCACCGGCAACACCGATGATAACAACTTTTGCCATTCAATAACTTCCTTCCTGTGAACGAACTAGAATCCAGCCTTCTTTAGACCTTCTCGGTAAATATCTTTTTGCCATTGTTCCTTAAAAGGAACTATGGCTAGCCATTTATCGATATCGAATTGAGGATTTGCTTCAAGAGCCCGCCGCACGAAGAAGCGCGACTTCTTTTTGTCTCCGAGCATCGCCCAGCTTGCTGCCGAGAGCCTGTCCGCCAGATCGCCGTCGACCATTCTATCAATATAGCCGAGTGCATCGTTGAATTTCCCGAGGCTATAGCTCGCCCCTGCTGCGGTCCACAAATAGGAGTCTGGACCGAGTGGATTAAGCTCCATCGCTCGTTCAAGCTTTTGCAGCGCCAGATCAGGCCGCGACAAATGATTTAGGGTGTCGGCATGGTCAGCGATGATGTCGGCATAGTGGGGACTAAGCGTTTCCGCGACTTCCAAAGTCTGCGCGCTTTCTTCCATTTCCCCCATAAGAAGCTTTGTGACGCCTAGCTCACGGTAGCCATCGGCGAAGTCGCGGCGCGCCTCGATCGCACGCGTGGCGTATTCTGCTGCCGTTTGCAGAAGATCCATATCTCCCCGGGCAGTCAGAAGCCATTCTTTCGAATAGGTTCGTGCCATTGCGCTCAAAGCGGGCGCAAAATTAGCGTCTTCCTGTAACGCGCCTTTCAGTTCTTTCCGCGAACGGCGCAGGTTCTGAAGTGTGAGGCGATTGAGGTAGTGACGGCCAATAAGATAGCGGTGATAGGCAGCGGCACTGCGCTCAAAATAGGGACGAGTGATCTGATGACTTTCGATCCGTCCTGCCACGGAGAGTGTAATTTGCCGCAAGAGGTCTCTGCGTCTGTCTATCAGNTTCAGGCTTTCGAGCTTGTAGCGCTCTGCCCACACAATCTCCGAGTTGTTTACGTAGGTAAGCTGAACGAACAGGGACAGATCGTCACTATCAACGCCGCTCAGGCGGGTGTCCAAANCATAGGTGATGTCATAGCGTTCAAAAACATCTGGCTTGTTTNCCGATGTTTTCCCGATCCGAAGCGCGGTATGAGGAGCAATGATCTCAAGGCTATTGAGGGCGCAGAACCCAATTGTAATATCCTCGATCAACGAGGATGCGACCATGGCGACCACCGGATCACGATGAACGTTCGTAGGCGGTAGCAAGGCGAGACGAGGGACGGCGCTTCTTAGTGTTTGTTCGGATTGAGAGAGAGGTTCAGGAATGGAGCTATCCCATGCGGACAACTGCTCAGACCCTTCCTTTTTTGCGACGGTTTCCGCAGGACCTCTACCGGAATTAGCACCTAGATATTCTAAGCCTCTGGAAAGTGATTGTTTCCGTTGCTCAAGGTATTTCCGAAAATACTCAACTTCTTCCTCCGCGTTGAATATCTGCACGAGGAACTTGAGTGTATCTGGATTTNCCGGTTCTGTATGGAAGATGAGGATAGCAGCATTTTTNATGATCTCCTCTTCCTTAGGTGTCGTTGCTGACTGGGAGGTTTCTTTTAAAAGCCCCTTGAGAAGAGCACTATGATAAATTTTACGCTGGATCAGCCATACGTCAAACTCGCGACTTTGGCAGTTAATCGAAGCCAGAAACGTCCGATTGAAAAGCGTAACGAGTCGCCCTAGCCAGATGAGGGGTTCCTCTAATTCCTGCTTGTGAAGCGTCAGCAGATCGGACGCCACCGTCGTCTGGCCCAGAGAAATTGCGCTGCCCGTGAAGGAAAGGAACTCTGCACCAAGTTCATCCTGCCGTGATTTGATCCTCGAGATGGTTGAGCGCAAATTGACGAGCGAAACCTCTTTATTTACATCGCCCCACAAAAACTGCGCCAATGTCGCTCGATGAGCAGAACCTTCAGGTGCTGTCAGTAGATAGGCAAGGATTAAGAGACCCTTCTCCGGAAATGGAACGGCTTCACTCTGCGGACCCAAGAGCTGCAGTTGTCCAAATGTTTGCAGGGAAAACGTCATTTAAAACCGCCTAGGTGGCATTTAATATCGATCAGTGCTGTTGTGTGTATAGGGATTTNCTCGACAACTGGAAGCGTCTTATGCATTGCAAACACTACGATAGGTTCTCGACGTTTGCATGATGCATTCGATATCGGCCGAACCCGCGTTTACCCATTCAAAGGAGAATTGCATGGGCGGCTTGCGAACAGCGGTCTGTTGTAGGACGATTCCGATGTTCCGCTATCGCATGGCTCAGTTGAGGTTGGTTTCCTTCCGCTCAGCGAACCTTTCGTCGATGTACACGCGACGATCTCGATATGCTTGCAACTCTCCGCCATCACGGTTGATGAGCATGACCGGCTATTAGCGGCTGCGAAGGCAATCTTCTTCAGGGATCGCACCTATAAGCGACTGGTGCAGTTGTCCATTTCGGACGGGACGCGGGCATCCGAGATTCTGGTGGCATTGCGCGCGAATACTGTAAATCAGAAGCTGCAAGATGCGCAGCTTCTGATCCAAGCCGTTATCGGCACACAGGATCGACGGTTCGTCCCTCGTTTCAATTGGAAGTTTTAGGCAACTAATTTTTGGAAAGCCACGTTTCCAGCCATTTCGGTAACATAAGAGATAACGCGTTGAGAAAATTGTGGGAAGGCGAAAAATGTTCACGCCTTCCATCAATGCATCCTAGGCAGAACTTCACCCGCGCGATATGCGGCGGCGGCGACAACAGAGCGCCCGTCGCCCCGGCTGATGTTTTTGACATTCAGGTGATAGATAGCCATTCACCTTGCCCNGGCACGGGCGGGGTTCAGGGGTGTCCCCTGACGCAATTGCCGTTTTCTCCAGTCCGTCCCACGGCTGGTCAGAAANCCGAGCAGAGCATCGCCACTTTCGAACAATGCGTACACATTGGGCGATGCATAGGTGCACTGTTACGCATTGATACATACAGACGGCGAATCTTCAAGATGCGTCACACGGATCAAGGTGGTGATGAATATTGACAATATATGCTACGCTACGCATAATCTCATAAATAATAAANGGGTGGGCAGATGCCGTCAGGTAGCATTCACGTTAAGGTCAGTGGTGCGCTACAAGACCACATCCAGCAGCAAATCAGCGAGGGTGGGCTGTACGAGAACGCCAGCGAATACATCCGCGCCCTTATCCGTCGTGACCTGCAAACCCGTGACGAAGCATGGGAAGCCCTGCAACGGGAACTGGCTCCAGCCATGCGAGCAGATGGCAGCGAGTTCGTAGCGGTCTCCGCAGATGATGTGATTCGTCGCAACAAGCGCAGCTGATCATGCCCGCTTATCGGTTTTATGCGCCTGCCGATGCGGCGCAGGATAAAATCTGGGATGACACCGTTAGACAATGGTGCGAAGCGCAAGCCGAGACCTATGTGCGGGGTCTACACGCACATTTGCAGCGCCTCTGTGACAACCGCCTTCTGTGGCGACGTCTGCCCCAAGGCCTTGCGGTGCCGCGTGATATCAAGCGAGAGGCTTATTTCAGCCGCTACGAGCACCATTACCTGTTCTTCCGAGCGCTTGATAATGGCGATCTCGGTGTGATGAGCATCCAGCACGAGCGCATGGATATGGCGGTGCGCTTGAGGGAAGACCTCGCCACCCTTGAGGCCAAAGACAGCCCTTCCAACTGACCCTGAAAGCGGTTACGCCTCGGCAGCCACCGCCTTCACCCTGCGCACGTTGATGGCCTTGGCATTCAGCATGTTCTTGAGATGCACGGCATAGTGCTTTTCGATCATTTCCACGCTCGTACGGCAGTTTTTGGCGATCTGGTAGATATCCGCACCTTCCAGCAGCCACAGGCAGATGTAGGTGTGGCGCAGGATGTAAGCGGAACGCCGGTTGCCTTCACGGTCAACTGTTTGGCGGCGTCGGCAAAGGTGCGTTCGAACTTAAGCTGGCCCGCGCGGCTCTTGCCGCGAAGCTCCAGATAATAGTTCTCGGCAAATTCTGTGGCCTAAGCCAGACTGTCGGTTTTGCTGCTGACGCACCACTCCCGACCTTCGAGATAAGTGGAGCATTGCCATAGCGAACTGTTGGCGCGGCGGTAGACGCGAACCTTATCACCAAGGACGGAATGTGAGGTCATTTTACCCTCTCAAACTGTGCGAGACGTGTGTGAGAGTGATGATAGCCTATGTTTGGCTGGTTTCAAGAGCTAAAGCCTTGAAAATACTGGTGCCCCCGACAAGGTTCGAACTCGTGACCCCCTGATTACAAATCAGGTGCTCTACCAACTGAGCTACAAGGGCAATCCAGTGCGTGTGGAATTAGCAGATTCTTTTCCGGTGTAAAGTGGAAATTTGATCTGCGGCTCGAAAATTTGTGATTTTTGGGTGGGCGCTGTGATTTAGCTTCGCACGTAATAGAGCTTGTGGACGATGGTCCAGTTTTTGTCGCGTTCCAGCAGGGTGAGATATTCGGAAAAACCCAGGCCGGCGACGCGGGTGGTGAGTTTGACGGAGGCGGTGTCGCCGGTTTTGTCTATTCCCAGGATTTCAAACTCCTGCTGCTGCTCCTGCAAGCCCTGATCGGCGGAGCGAATCTGGTGGATGAAATCCTCGAGCGACAGCCATTCGGTTGCGCCTTCGTAGTTACCCACGATAAACGCGCGAGGATCGAATACCTCCCGTAAAAGGCTGGCATCGGCATGGGTCATTCCCTGCACGTAATCTGAGACAGTTTGGGCAATCGTTTCGGACATCGAACTCCTCCCTCCAGAAGTGGTTTCTAAAGTACACGGCTTTTCGGAAATACACCATAACCCCTTGAAACCAGCCTATAACCCGGCGTCGGGGAGCGTTTGGAGAATTGGAAATGGATGGTTCTCCACACATTTGTAACGACCGGTCTCGTCCCTGCCATGTGCTGGACAAATTTGCGGGCGATGGCCGGTTGCGGTTGGAGACGGTGAGGCGTCGTTGTCGTTTTGCGTTCAAAACCGCGACAGAGGGGTGCCTTNCGCGCGCAAAATTTCGTATGATCCCTTAGCGGCCACTGTTCTGATTTGTGGGCAGAGCTGTTTTCGAGAATGCGGGTACAGGTGTTTCGGTGATCGATCCTTATGTTTNGCTGGGTGTGGAACGCAATGCGGATGAGGCGGCAGTCAAATCCGCTTACCGCAAGGTGGCCAAGAGCGCCCACCCTGACAGCGGCGGCGATGCCGAGCAATTTGCCAAGTTGCAATTGGCCTATGATCTGTTGAAGGACCCCGTGCGTCGCCGCGTGTTCGACGACACCGGCTATGATCCGCAACTGGCCGATGCCAAGGACCTGAAGGGTTTGCTGATGCTGGAAACGCTGGTCAACGAGTTTATTCTGGATGAGCGTGAGCCCGGCAGCTTCGATCCTGTTGCTGCCATGCGCCGCAAGCTGACGGACGATATCTTGAAAAGCCGTTTTCACATTCTGGAACTGGAACGCCACCGCGCCCGCGTGCGCAAACATATGGATCGCCTTGGCCGCAAGCCCGAAACAGATGTGCTGGGCTCCATGCTGCGGGCTCGCAGCCAGTCCATTGCCGATGCCATTCGCAATGCAGAGACGCAGATCGAAGTCATCGAGCAGGCCTATACAATGCTTGAGGGGTATTCCTACGAGCTGGAGATTGCCATTCTGGCCGAGCCGGTGCTGAAAGGCGAGGCGGCCGAGTAGTCGTTGGGACTCAAGGGCCGTTCACCAGCGCCAGGATGAGTTGATGGACAGCGCCGCCATTCGACAATTCGTCCCGATCAAAGTCGCGACCGCGCTGGCGCTGTTCGTTTGAAAGTTCGCCTAAACGCTGTTGCAGGACGACGCGGACCTTCTGGCATTTCGGATCGTTCTCGGCCCGCAGGCCGATACTGTAAGCTTCGATCTTTTNCACCATGTCGAGAATATGCTCGCCATGGACGCGCTCATGCTTTTCCACGCCTGAGATGAAGCGTTGCCAGCTGGCGGCAACATCTGGCGGCAGCTTTGCCGGTGCTTTGGGCCATGTGTAGATGATGGTCAGGTTGGGTCGCGCTGTGGCCAATACGCAGGCGCCATCCGGCTGAGGGCGGTAATCACGCCGCCAAGTCAGCTTGAACGTTGTGTGGGCAACGGCCTGGACGCCCGCCTGCGGGCCACGCTCGCCGACGGACTGGTACAGTCCAAAGCCGGTGTTGCCGCTGATGGCGTAGGTCTTGATCTGCTCGCTGGGTTTCCAGCCACCGGTCTGCGCGTTGGCGATCGGTGTCGAAAGAGCAAGAACAGTGCCGGTGAAGAGGATGCTTGTAAGAAGTTTAGGCACGCGTTTTCCTGCTTGTGATCATTNCATGTCTCCGCCTGCACAGGCTCAGATGCCTCGGGCTGGTAGAGTTCCCAACNGCGCGGGNTGAGATGCTCTTGCGGATGGTACCTGACCTTATAGCCCATCTTGTCAGAACCGTTCACCCAATAACCGAGATAGACATGTGGCAGCCCAAGCGTGCGGGTGCGGGCAACGTGATCGAGAATGAGAAAGGTGCCAAGCGATCGCTTTNCATATTCCGGATTGAAGAACGAATAGACCATGGACAGGCCGTCGCTCATCGTATCCGTCAGTGCAACGGCAATCAGCTCCCCCCGTTTGCTGGCGTCTATGCCTGCACCTGGTTCGCGCTTGCGATATTCGATGATTCGGGTGCTGACATGGGTGTCCTCGATCATTACCGCATAGTCGAGCGCCGACATATCCGACATGCCGCCGGACTGGTGGCGGCGGTCCAGATAACGGCGGAAAAGGGAAAACTGCTCGGTGGATGGCTCGGACTGATGGACGGTTGCCACCAGATCGCTGTTGATGCTCATGACGCGCCGCATGGATTTCGTCGGCGTAAACTGGTTCGCCAGAATGCGCACGGATACGCAGGCGCGGCATGTCTCGCAGGCTGGGCGGTAGGCGATGTTCTGTGAGCGTCGAAAACCACCCTGCGTGAGGAGGTCGTTCATTTCCGTCGCTCGTGGACCAACGAGGTGCGTAAAAACCTTTCGCTCCAGCTGGCCGGGCAGGTACGGACACGTCGCCGGGGCGGTCAGGTAAAATTGCGGAGAAGGCGTCGCCTGCGTGTTCATCGAACCCTGATCGCTCCCTTCGCCAGTCAACCCTTCCTGCCAGAATGGCAAAAAGACAAAAAACGTCAACTGGCTGATGTGGGACGCACGTCGAATTGAAGCCGCCAGAGACGGCTTTTAAGTATTTAGGTCGTTCTAACGATAACCGTTCCCAAGAGAAAGTCGTGAAGCAGACGCGAGCGTTCCGTAAACAGTCCTGCGAGCAGNATGAACGGTGTCAAAATCGAATTGATGATCCAGAACAGCGCGATGTGCACGGTGGATAGCACGAAATCGATTCGCTGTCCGTTTGTCCGCGCCATGGCGATGCCTGCGGCGCGCATGCCCGGTGTCGCCTGCGCCGAACTGCCCAGCGTCATGCCGAAGTAGAGAATTGCGACGATGAAGAACATGGCCGGGAACAGCACGAAGCCCAAGCCGAGCGTCAGCACGCCGAGAAAGAAGATGATGACCGCAGCCGGAATGCACAGCAGCAGCACGATCATGTAATCGATGATGAAAGCAAAGACGCGACGGCTCAGTACGCCGCTATAGGCGCGCCAGTCTTCGGTCGGGACGTAAGTCGTGTTCGGGTCGAGGCTCATCGACGGTTTCTCCTGTTCGCAAAATCATATGGTGTCGAAACCGTGCAATGCAATGATCTACCCATTCAACCCTTGGCGAGTTTTTTNGCGGCCTCGATCGCGAAGTAGGTCAAAATGCCGTCGCAACCGGCGCGTTTGAAGCACAGAAGCGTTTCCATCATCACCCGTTCGCCGTCAATCCAGCCGTTGAGGGCGGCGGCCTTTATCTGCGTATATTCGCCGGAAACCTGATAGGCGAAGGTCGGCAGACCGAACGCTTCCTTCAAACGCCAACAGATGTCGAGATAGGGCAGGCCTGGCTTGACCATCAACATATCGGCGCCTTCTTCCACATCCAGCGCCGCATCGCGCAGCGCTTCCGTGCCGTTGGCCGGGCTGATGTAATAGCTGTTCTTGTCCCCCTTCAGCAGGCCACTGGTGCAGATCGCATCGCGGTACGGGCCGTAATAGCCTGAGGAGAATTTTGTCGCATAGGACATGATGCCGACATTCTGGTGGCCGCTGGCATCCAGCCCCCGGCGAATGGCACCAATGCGGCCATCCATCATTTCAGACGGCGAAATGATATCAGAACCTGCATCGGCCTGCATGATGGCAGCCTTGACCACCTGATCCACCGTTTCGTCATTGATGATTTCATCGCCCCGCAAAATGCCGTCATGCCCATGGCTGGTGAATGGGTCCAGAGCGACATCTGTAATGATGCCGATGTTCGGCACGGCCTTCTTGATGGCTGCCGTTGCCTGATTGATAAGATTATTGGCTTCCAGAACCTGAGAGCCGGTTTCGTCACGCATATCAAGTTCGATATTGGGAAAGGTGGTAATGGCGGGAATGCCGAGATCGGCGGCTTCCTTGATGGCTTCAACCGCCCTGTCCACACTCATACGATTGACGCCGGGCATGGATGGAATGGGCTCGATAATATTCGTTCCCGGTACGATGAACACAGGCCAGATGAAATCATCCACCGTCAGCAGGTTTTCACGCACCAGCCGGCGCGTCCAATCCGCCTTGCGGTTCCGGCGCATGCGACGGTGGCCGGTAATGTGGTCCACGAGATGTGTCTTGTCGTTCATCGTTATCTGCCTTTCCAAATACGCCCTGCACATAACACAAGGAAAAGCACATGCGAATGCGGCAGATCGTTGCGGGTTTTTGACAGTCGTTGTGGGGCAGAGCAATATCCGCTAGTCGCTTCCGCAACAGGTCAGTATCTTGCCGCCATGGAACCTGATTCTCTACCACATCCGAAAATGCCGCTGAGCGAAATTCTCTACCTCATTTTCCTGAGGCTGGTGGCGCTGTCGTGCTTCTGGTTCAGCCTGCAATATTGGGCGATGTTGACCGGCTATTCGCTAAACGGGCAGGCGCGCTTCGATATGCTCAATATGCAGTGGCGCGTGGCGGGCACCAGTTTGGCGGTTGTTTTCCCCGTTGCAGCTCTTGGCTTGTGGCTTGGCGTGTCCTGGGGGNCGGTGATGTGGGTCATCGGTGCCGGAACCCAGATTGCGATGTACAGGGTGTGGCCGGATATTTACGGACACAACACCGTGGTACCGGTTATGCACGGCATCGTATCAACTGTTTATATACTATTTCAGGTCGCTTTCTGGCTAGATTCCCGCCAAAACGACGAGCGCTCAAGAATTGATTTACCATAAAATTAAAGCACTTCAGGCCCGATTTTTCTTATTTTTTCGACGTAAGTTATTGAAATATATGGTGATGATATGGAGGGTTTNGTATTTGATACAAGCTTCATCAAAAGCCGATCATGCAAGTAACCTTTCATTAATCGTGCATTTTAAGTAGAATTTTATGCGCATTGCTTAGATTTGGTCTCAAGGCGGGAAACAAACAAACACCGCCAAACAAANCAGTGAGGCAGTCATGATCAATAGCAAAGCAAAGCCACAGGCCATCGTTTCCGACGCTCAGGACGAAACCATCCGCTCTCTCTACATGGAATCGCTTCACCTGGTTGAGCGCCTCCACCGCCGCCTTCTCGATGTCATCAAGGACGAGTTTGACCGTCAGGGTCGCGATGATGTCAACGCAGTTCAGGCGCTCCTGCTTTTCAATATCGGCACTTCAGAACTAACCGCTGGCGAACTTCGTTCGCGTGGCTACTACCTCGGCTCCAACGTCTCCTACAACGTCAAGAAGCTGGTAGACCTCGGCTTCATCAACCACCAGCGCTCCCGCATCGACCGCCGCTCGGTTCGCATCAGCCTGACCGAAAAGGGTCAGGACATCGCAGAAACCGTTGCAGGCCTCTACGAGCGCCACATCGGCTCCATCGAAAAAGTCGGCGGCATCGGCACTGGCGAATTCGCCGAAATGAACAAGATGCTCCAGCGTCTGGACCGTTTCTGGAACGACAGCATCGCTTATCGCCTGTAATCGATCAGAGCATTGATATTGCTTCCGAATTAGAAAGCTCTAACTGGCGCATGATTGCGTAAAAGTGCACAGGAATTTCCGCAGTGGCGTAGGGTTGCGCGCTACTTACCCGGCAGTGGCTAAAAGGCCTCCAGCCTTAAAATTGGGCGCTCGCGGGTTCCGTCCGTGTAGCGCCCTTTTATGTCAAAACGGTATGTCGTCATCCAAATCTGATGAGAAGTTACCATTGCTCTTGGGGCCTTCGATCTGCTTTGGAGGTGGAGAAAGCTTTTTCTGCTCGGCTGGCGGAGGAAGCTGGTTTTGCTCCGGCTCCTTTTCCTTGGCGAGGCCCATGATTGATTGGATACGGCGCAAAAGCTCATTTACGGGCTTTAGAGTGCCGGTTCCCTGATCAACAACTCCGATAATTTCAAGCGACATCAGCATTGCATTGTCGAAGCGGGTTCGCACCCTGTCAACATCCGCCTCGAACAGGGCAAGCTTGGCAAAGAGCGAGTTGCGTTTGCGATCTTGTAAATCGGCTTTCGTTAGGACGTCGCGTATTTCGCGAACCAATCCGTGAATCCGCTCCTTGTCTTCATCGTTAAGCGAAACCGAGTAGACTTTTGTTACCCGAGACTTGCGGACCTTAATTTCCATAACGTAACGCTTAAGCGCGCGGTCGAAACTCGTGAAAACCGAATAGACCTCATCCCAATCGTCCGGGATACTCCAAGAGTCGAAGGCGGGAATTCCCAATCCGCGGGCTACGCCGAGCATAGTGTTCATAAAGTCAACAGCTTCGGCCCGAGTATCTTGCTCGCCACGAACCCGATCTTGATATTCCTCGTTGTGGCGCTCGTATAGTCGTACAAACGCAACTTCAGGATCGTCAGGAAGATCGTCAAACTCAGGAAAGTGATTCATCCAAACCCCCAATATGATTTGGAAGGTAGGAAATATCGTTTCGCTACACAATAGCGCTCTTGATACAGCTCAAAGTGTACGATCCTAAANGAGTACATCTCTTTAGGTAATGTTACCCTTAGTTAGCTGATCCAATACTTTTTNCTCGAAGTAATCATGCCATCAAGCAAAGCCGGATGCGGGGCGCATCCGGCTTGTTGCATTTTTGCGCGGCATCTCCTTAAAATCACAGGCTGACACAGCTTCGTGAGGCACCTTCAGGTGACACGAATTGGCCATATTGGTATGGGACCGCCACAAGCTAAGGAGCCGGCGGTTTCTCCTGTGTTCGCGTCATGCGTCATCCTAAAGTTCGCATCGAGTCAATCCTGCCGGCAGGCGCGTTTATACGTGTTTGTTAACGATGTGGTTTTAGGCATTGTTTATGATGCCTGATAATGTGGCTGGTAGGTGCAATGACAAAAAAANTCGTCCCCGATGTTCTATCTCGACGCGCCATGCTGCGCTCCGCTGTTTCGCTGGGCGCCGTGGCGCTGGCTGCACCGGCCTTTGCGCAGGATGCGTTCAACGATCTGATCGGTTCATCGCGTCGCGGTAACTGGGACGACCAGTTCGACGCGAACTCTTCGCGTGCCGCTGTCGGCGTTGCTTCCAACACGCCGGTTCTCAGCCCGGAATCACCTGCTTTCGTTCAGCAGGCGGTGATGCAGTATCAGCAGATCGTTTCGAACGGTGGCTGGCCTGCCGTTCCTGCGAGCCAGCAAAAGCTTCAGATCGGCGTGAGCGATCCTTCTGTTCAGGCTTTGCGTCAGCGCCTCATGATCTCCGGCGATTTGCCCCGTGAAGCCGGTATTTCCAGCGCATTCGATTCGTATGTCGATGGTGCTCTGAAGCGGTTCCAGGCACGCCACGGACTTCCGGCTGATGGCGTTATCGGCGAATACACGTTGAAGGCGCTGAATGTTTCTGCGCAGATTCGTCTGGGACAACTTCAGACCAACCTCGTTCGCATCAATACGATGTCGGGTGATCTCGGTCCGCGTCACGTCATGGTCAATATTCCGGCTGCTTCCATCGAGGCTGTCGAGAACAACCGCGTCGTTCTTCGCAACACTGCGGTTGTCGGTCGCGACACACGCCCGACGCACATCATCAACTCCAAGATCTACGAGATCATTCTCAACCCTTACTGGACTGCGCCGCGCTCGATCATCGAGAAGGACATCGTTCCCTTGATGCAGAAGGATCCGACCTATCTGGAGCGCAACAACATCCGTCTGCTGGATGGCCGTGGTCAGGAAGTGTCTCCAACGACGATCGACTGGAACGCGCCCAAGGCTCCGAACCTGATGTTCCGTCAGGACCCCGGCAAGAACAACGCCATGTCTTCGACCAAGATCAACTTCCACAACCCGAACAACGAGTACATGCACGACACGCCGCAGCAGGGCCTGTTCAACAAGCTGATGCGTTTTGAGTCTTCCGGCTGTGTTCGCGTGCAGAACGTTCGCGATCTGACGTCCTGGATGCTGCGTGACACGCCCGGCTGGTCGCGCCAGGAAATCGAGCGCGTTATCGCCAGCCGCGTCAACACGCCGATCAAGCTGTCGCAGGAAATTCCTGTGTATTTCGTCTACATCACAGCATGGTCGACACGCGATGGCGTCGTGCAGTTCCGCGACGACATCTACAGCAAGGATGGCAACGCCGAACTGGCACTCAACACGACCAACACCCAGGAGCAGCCGTCTGGCTCGATCGACGACGATCTTATTCCTCGCAACTGATTTAGCGATCTGATTGATATGAAAGCCGCGTTTTTCGAAGCGCGGCTTTTCTTTTGGGCGATTGGCGGGTCAATACGGCAATTATTTATGGGAAGGTCGCAGTTTGACGGGCAAATCTCGCAGGCTGTCTTGCTCTTGAAAGGGCAGGGCGTTAAGACGCCATCGCATGACTGTTTCAGGGAGCTATCATCATGACGAATACAGATGCCTTCTTTTCCCGCCCGCTTGCCGAAGCCGATCCGACAATTTTCGGTGCGATTGAGAAGGAGCTTGGTCGTCAGCGCCACGAGATCGAGCTGATCGCCTCCGAAAACATCGTTTCCCGCGCCGTGCTTGAAGCGCAGGGTTCGATCATGACCAACAAATATGCCGAGGGATATCCGGGCAAGCGCTATTATGGCGGTTGCCAGTTCGTGGATATTGCCGAAGAACTGGCCATCGAGCGCGCCAAGAAGCTGTTCGGCGTCAACTTCGCCAACGTTCAGCCGAATTCCGGAAGTCAGATGAACCAGGCTGTCTTCCTCGCGCTGCTGCAGCCGGGCGATACCTTCATGGGTCTCGACCTGAATTCCGGCGGTCACCTGACGCATGGTTCGCCTGTCAACATGTCCGGCAAATGGTTCAACGTCGTGTCTTATGGCGTCCGCGAAGGCGATAACCTTCTCGATATGGATGAAGTCGAGCGTAAGGCCAAGGAATCCAAGCCGAAGCTTATTCTGGCTGGCGGCACGGCTTACTCTCGCACCTGGGACTGGAAGCGCTTCNGCGAGATTGCCGATGAAGTCGGCGCTTACCTGATGGTCGACATGGCACATATCGCCGGTCTGGTTGCTGGTGACCAGCACCCATCGCCGTTCCCGCATTGCCACGTTGCCACGACCACCACGCACAAGTCGCTGCGCGGCCCACGCGGCGGTATGATCCTCACAAATGACGAGGATTTGGCCAAGAAGTTCAACTCGGCCGTTTTCCCCGGTCTTCAGGGTGGCCCGCTGATGCATGTCATCGCCGCAAAGGCGGTTGCCTTCGGTGAAGCGCTTGAGCCCGAGTTCAAGGACTACGCCGCGCAGGTCGTTAAGAACGCCAAGGCATTGGCCGAAACGCTGATCGAAGGCGGTCTCGACGTTGTTTCCGGTGGTACCGACAACCACCTGATGCTGGTCGATCTTCGCAAGAAGAACGCCACCGGCAAGCGCGCGGAAGCCGCACTCGGTCGCGCCTACATTACGTGTAACAAGAACGGCATTCCGTTCGACCCTGAAAAGCCATTCGTCACCTCTGGTGTGCGCCTTGGTACGCCTGCCGGTACGACACGCGGCTTCAAGGAAGCGGAATTCCGCGAAATCGGCAAGCTCATCGTCGAGACGTTGGACGGTTTGAAAGCTGCCAATTCCGATGAAGGCAATGCCAGCGTTGAAGCTGCGGTCCGTGAGAAGGTCGTTGCTTTGACGGACCGGTTCCCGATGTACCCGTACCTGTAAGATAGGATCAAGCAATGCGCTGCCCTTTTTGCGGCTCGGAAGATACGCAGGTCAAGGACTCGCGTCCGGCGGAGGACAACACGTCCATCCGCCGGCGGCGCATCTGCCCGGATTGCGGTGGTCGCTTCACGACCTATGAGCGCGTTCAATTGCGCGAGTTGATGGTCATCAAGAAGAGCGGCCGCAAGTTGCCCTTCGATCGTGAAAAGCTGGTACGGTCCTTCGAGATCGCACTGCGCAAGCGCCCTGTGGACCGTGACCGCATAGAGCGCGCGGTTTCCGGCATTGCTCGTCGTCTGGAGAGCTCTGGCGAGACGGAAATTCCATCGGAAGAAATTGGCTTGCAGGTGCTCGAAGCGCTAAAGGGTCTCGATGACGTGGCCTTCGTGCGTTACGCCTCGGTCTACCGCGATTTCAGCCATGCCGAGGATTTCGAAAACGTCATCGCCGAGATCAACGCCAAGATTGCGCGTGATACGGACGCCGGAGCGTAAGCCGTGACGACCCGTGCCGATGATGAACGGTTCATGGCGCGAGCAATCCAGATTTCCTGCCGCCATCTGGGGCTCACCGACACCAACCCCTCCGTTGGCTGTGTTCTCGTCAAGCATGGCGAGATCATCGCCGAAGCCGTGACTGCCGTCGGCGGACGCCNGCATGCGGAGCGACTGGCACTGGAGATGGCGGGAGAGGCGGCTTTAGGTGCGACGGCCTACGTTACTCTCGAGCCATGCTCACATTTCGGCAGAACACCGCCCTGCGCCATCGCGCTGGTGGATTTCGGCGTGGCCCGCGTGGTCGTTGCTGTCGATGATCCCGATGAGCGGGTTTCCGGGCGCGGTTATCAGATTTTGCGGGATGCCGGGATTGAGGTCGAAACCGGCTTGTTCCGCGCCGAGGGTGAGCGATTGATGGCCGGATATCTCACGCGAAAGCTGAAGAAGCGTCCGCATGTGATTTTGAAACTTGCTGTTTCCGGTGATGGGATGATCGGCCGGGTTGGGGAAGGGCAGGTGGCAATTACTGGTCCTGAATCGCGAAAAGCCGTGCATGAGTTGCGGGCGCGATGTGATGCTATTCTTGTCGGGATTGGTACGGCGGTGGCTGACGACCCGGAGTTGACTGTACGGATTACGGGGTTGGAGCATCGCTCGCCTGTGCGGATTGTGCTGGATCGACGGTTGGAGTTGCCGCTGGGGTCTAAACTGGTACGGACGGCTGGGGATGTGAAGACGGTGGTGGCGCGGATAGCGTCGAGCCCGCAGCTACTCCCCTCTGCCCTGCCGGGCATCTCCCCCTCAAGGGGGGAGATCGACTCGCGGTTGGCAGATCGTCCTAATTTGAAGCTCGACATTGATGCACCACCCTCAACGCATGTCACTGAGGATGAGGTGTCCGGCGAGGCTCGCGTTCTGCCGATCTCCCNACCTGTGGGGGAGATGCCCGGCAGGGCAGAGGGGGGTAGCCACACCCAAAAACGCCAACAACTCGAATCCGCCCACGTTGAAATCTTAGAAACCCCAACCCTCGCCACCCTCCTCACCATTTNAGCAGATCGAGGAATGTCGGAACTTCTGGTTGAAGGCGGTGCTCACGTCGCAACATCCTTCCTTGAAGCTGGTCTCGTAGACCGTATCCTGCTGTTCGAGAGCCCAATTATTGTCGGTGCGGATGGACTTGAAAGCCCGATTAAACGTGCCGATATCCCTGAGGAATTTACCTTTGTCAGCGAGACAGCTTACGGTGTAGATCGCTGTTTNGAATTTGAAAGGCCGCTTTGATGTTTACCGGAATTGTCACCGACGTTGGAACCGTTTCCGAACTTGAGACGCTGCCGGAAGGTGTTCGTTTGCGGGTGGCGACGAGCTACGACCCNGCGACCATCGACATCGGCGCATCGATTTCCCATGGCGGGGTGTGCCTGACGGTGACGAAGCTTCCTGACACGGGAAGCAATGAGCGCTGGTATGAGGTTGAGGCGTGGGAAGAGGCACTTCGCCTGACCACGATTGCGAGCTGGACCAAGGATACCCGCGTCAATCTGGAGCGAGCGCTGAAAATCGGCGATGAACTCGGTGGTCACATCGTATCGGGCCATGTGGATGACAAGGCGGAAATCCTATCCGTCGAATCGGAAGGTGAGGCGGTGCGTATTCGTCTTCGTGCACCCGAGCATCTGGCAAANTTCGTGGCACCCAAAGGCTCCATCGCGCTAGACGGCACATCGCTCACCGTCAACGCCGTCAACGGCAGGGATTTTGACGTCCTGCTCATCCGCCACACGTTGTCCGTCACCACATGGGGCGACCGGCAACCGGGCGATTTCGTGAATTTCGAGGTTGATACGATGGCGCGTTATGCTGCTAGACTGGCGGAGTTTCCCACACAAACGGTCTGATCTATTCGGTTCGCTTCCGTTACAGAAGTGTCGGTCATGGATGCCGGATGATCTGCCATGCGTGAAAANTGCTTGCTAAAGCGCGCAAGCCATGGTTTGACCGCGCCAAAAGCCGGGATGATCCGGCGCAGATTTTCAGGAAATTCCCATGTCCAAGCCTCATCTTCTCATCGTGGAAGCACGTTTTTATGACGATATGGCCGATGCTCTTCTCGATGGTGCAAAGTTTGCGCTCGATGAAGCTGGTGCCACCTATGATATCATCACCGTTCCGGGTGCTCTGGAAATTCCGCCAGCAATTGCCATGGCGCTTGACGGCGCGGACGATGAAGGCACGGAATATGATGGTTTCGTCGCGCTTGGCATGGTCATCCGTGGTGAAACATATCATTTNGATATTGTTTCCAACGAATCCTCGCGCGCACTGATGGATCTCGCCGTCAGTGAGTCGCTTGCCATCGGCAACGGTATCATGACCGTCGAAAACGAAGATCAGGCTTGGGCGCGCGTTCGCCGTTCCGATAAGGACAAGGGCGGTTTTGCAGCCCGTGCGGCACTGACCATGATCGAACTGAAAANGAAACTGGGTGGCTGAGAGCATGAGTGATACTGACAACGGTTCAGAGCCCCGCCAGTCGTCTGTAAAGCCGGTCAACCAGCGTGGCGCTGCGCGCCTTGCAGCGGTGCAGGCGCTTTACCAGATGGATGTCGGCGGCACCGGCGTGATGGAAGTCGTCGCTGAGTACGAGGCTCATCGTCTTGGCCAGG
This sequence comes from Agrobacterium bohemicum, assembly GCF_002896715.1. Classification (GTDB taxonomy): domain Bacteria; phylum Pseudomonadota; class Alphaproteobacteria; order Rhizobiales; family Rhizobiaceae; genus Agrobacterium; species Agrobacterium bohemicum. The sequence continues at coordinate 49,685 of NZ_PGEL01000028.1, read as the reverse complement.
AAGTGGATGGCGAGACTTATCTGAAAGCCGATCCTTCGTGGTTCCGCTCCATTGTCGCAGGCGTTGTGCGCGACCAGACGAAAATCGACCCTCTGGTGCGCTCCGCTCTTCAGGAAGACTGGCCGCTGTCGCGCCTGGATACGACTGTTCGGGCGATTCTGCGTGCTGGTACTTTCGAAATACTGGAGCGCAAGGACGTACCGGTTGCCGTGATCGTCACGGAATATGTTGAAATTGCCCGCGCGTTTTTCGAAAATGACGAGCCGAAGCTCGTCAACGCGGTGTTGGACCGCATCGCCAAGCAGGTGCGCGGCGAGGTAAAGCGCTAACAAACATTCGAGGAAGACATGAGTGCGGTTTCCGTTCCGGGACTTGAAGACCAACTGAACGAAGCCAAACGCAATGTCTTCCTGCTCACGGCGGCGCAAGCCATCATGGGGTCTGCCGCACCGCTTAGTTTTTCCGTTGGCGCGCTGGCAGGCTATCAGCTTCTTGGTTCCGACAAGTCGTTGGCGACAGCGCCGCTGACCGGCTTCAACATCGGCGTTGCAGTCGGCGCTATCGCCGTTGCTTTTGCCGCGCGTTTTCTGGGCCGCAAGACAGGGTTCATTCTCGGCGCGCTTTTGTGCTCAATCGGCGGCGGGGTGGCAGCTCTTGCGCTGTTTCGATCCGAGTTCTGGCTGTTTGCGATCGGTCTCCTTTTGATCGGCATTTCCGGCGGCTTCACGCAGAAAATCCGTTTTGCCGCCGCTGACGCTTCACCGTCTTTCTACAAGCCCAAGGCGATATCCTGGATATTGGCAGGTGGTGTCATCTCCGCCATCGTCGGGCCGCAACTGGCGATCTTCGGCAAGAATTTGCTGGAGCCGGTCATTTTTGCGGGTGCTTTCATTGCGCTCATTCCGCTTGGGCTCATTGCGGTTGCAATCCTGTCGTTTCTGAAATTGCCGGAATTGCGCAGTGCCTCTGCAACGCTGCAACCGGCACGACCGTTGAAAGACATCGTCACCACGCATCGCTTCGTCACGGGCATGATCTGTGGCATAGGGTCCTATGCGCTGATGACCTTCATGATGATCGGCGCGCCGCTGGCCATGGTCATCGGTTGCGGCTTTCCAAGCGAACTCGCAACCCTTGGCATACAGTGGCATGTGCTGGCCATGTTTGCCCCAAGCTTTTTCACCGGCATGTTGATTTCACGTTTCGGCGCGGAAAAAGTCGTCGCTGCAGGGCTTTTCGTTCTGATGGCGTGTGCTGTCGTCGCACATATGGGGGTGGAGCTTTGGAATTTCTGGGCTGCTCTCGTTCTGCTCGGTATGGGATGGAATTTCGGCTTCATCGGGGCGACTGCCATCGTCTCGTCCAGCTACCGTCCGCATGAGGCGGACAAGGTTCAAGGTTTTCACGATATTGTCCTGTTTGGTACGGTCGCTTTGTCGTCTTTTGCCTCGGGCCAGGTGTTTACGACATGGGGCTGGTCGGTCATGAACCTCGTCATCTGGCCGGTGGCTGGCACCTGCCTTGCGCTCATTGTTTTTCTTTTGCTGAAACAAAAGCAAAAAGCGGTCTGAATCAGAGCGATAAGATTTCCAGCAAACATCTTCGGACTTGACGTGGCGGGTTACGCCAACGCATCTTCGCCACGCAAGCCGTTTTTCCTTGGAGGGGAACAAGCGGCTTACCTTGGCGCTGGGCCTCATTCCTTGCGCCGCGCAAGGTTTCGCCCGCCGGGAAGGGAGTGAGCCCGGCACATAGGAGGTAAGTGCGAATGACCGTTATTGCATTGGTAATTTTATGCGGTGTCCTGTCCGTGGTTTACGCGGTGTGGGCAACGAAAAGCGTTCTGGATGCCGATCAGGGCAGTGAACGCATGCAGGAGATCGCAGGTTATATTCGTGAGGGCGCGCAGGCGTATCTCAGCCGTCAATATTTNACCATCGCAATCGTCGGTATCATCGTCGCAGCCGCGGTCTGGTTCTTTCTCTCAACCGAAGCCGCCATCGGTTTCATCATCGGTGCCGCCTTGTCGGGTGCTGCAGGCTTTATCGGCATGCATGTCTCTGTGCGGGCCAATCTGCGCACGGCGCAGGCCGCATCCCACAGCCTCGCCGCAGGCCTGGACATCGCTTTCAAGTCCGGTGCCATTACCGGCATGCTGGTGGCCGGCCTCGCGCTGCTCGGCGTTTCCATCTACTACCTTGTCCTGACAGCGGGGCTTGGCCACGCGACCGGCTCGCGTGAAGTGATCGACGCACTTGTTTCTCTCGGCTTCGGTGCATCATTGATTTCCATCTTCGCCCGTCTCGGCGGCGGCATCTTCACCAAAGGTGCCGATGTCGGCGGCGATCTCGTCGGCAAGGTCGAGGCCGGTATTCCGGAAGATGATCCACGCAACCCTGCCACAATTGCCGATAATGTCGGTGATAACGTTGGCGATTGCGCGGGCATGGCTGCTGACCTGTTCGAGACCTATGCCGTCTCCGTTGTCGCCACCATGGTTCTCGCCGCGATCTTCTTTGCCGGTGCTCCGGTGCTGGAAAGCGCCATGCTGTACCCGCTGGCCATCTGCGGCGTCTGTGCTTTGACCTCTATTGCTGGGACCTTCTTCGTCAAGCTCGGCACCAACAACTCCATCATGGGTGCGCTCTATAAGGGGCTGGTGGCAACGGGTGTTTTCTCTATTGCAGGCTTAGCCGTTGCAACAACGCTCACCATCGGCTGGGGCTCCATCGGCACCGTATCAGGTATGGATATCACCGGCACCAACCTGTTTCTGTGCGGTATCGTCGGTCTGCTTGTGACAGCACTCATCGTCGTCATTACGGAATATTACACCGGCACCAACAAGCGCCCGGTCAATTCCATCGCTCAGGCCTCAGTCACCGGCCATGGTACCAACGTCATTCAGGGCTTGGCCGTCTCGCTGGAATCGACAGCGCTTCCAGCCATCGTCATCGTTGGCGGTATTCTATCGACCTATCAGCTTGCAGGCCTGTTCGGCACTGGCATTGCGGTTACCGCCATGATCGGTATTGCAGGCATGATCGTCGCCCTTGATGCGTTCGGTCCGGTCACGGATAATGCCGGTGGCATTGCCGAAATGGCAGGCCTCAATCCGGATGTTCGCAAGGCGACCGATGCGCTGGATGCCGTCGGCAATACCACCAAAGCCGTGACTAAGGGTTATGCCATCGGTTCGGCGGGTCTCGGTGCGCTCGTGCTGTTTGCGGCCTATTCCAACGATCTTGCTTATTTCGCTGCCAATGGCGACCTCTATCCCTACTTCAAGGATATCGGCGACATCTCCTTCAGCCTGTCCAATCCCTATGTCGTTGCAGGCCTGCTGTTCGGCGGCATGATTCCCTATCTTTNCGGGGNCATCGCCATGACGGCGGTCGGCAAGGCCGCCGGTTCCATCGTTGAAGAAGTCCGCCGCCAGTTCCGCGAAAAACCAGGCATCATGCAGGGCACGGAGAAGCCGGATTATGGCCGTGCCGTGGATATTTTGACAAANGCAGCCATCCGCGAAATGGTCGTTCCTTCGCTGCTGCCGGTTCTGGCGCCGCTTGTTGTTTATTTCGGTGTGCTGCTCATTTCCGGCTCAAAGGCATCAGCCTTTGCCGCCCTGGGCGCGTCGCTGTTGGGTGTCATCATCAACGGTCTGTTCGTCGCGATTTCCATGACATCAGGTGGCGGCGCATGGGATAACGCCAAGAAGAGCTTCGAAGATGGCTTCATCGACAAGGATGGCGTCACGCATCTCAAAGGTTCCGATGCGCACAAGGCATCCGTTACCGGAGATACCGTCGGCGACCCTTACAAGGATACGGCCGGTCCGGCGGTCAATCCTGCCATCAAGATCACCAACATCGTGGCGCTGTTGTTGCTGGCTGTGCTGGCACACTAAAAANGCCCGAAACAAAAAGCCCGCGAGAGATCGTCTCGCGGGCTTTTTGCATTGTCTCTTTTGGTAAGATCAGAAGCCGCTGCCGTTGTTGCCGCTCTGGCCCAGTATGCTCTTGGCGATACCGGCACCTGCCGTGCCACCGGAAAGAAGCTGCTGCAGGAATGTAAGGTCCTTGCCGCCGGTTGGCGTGGTGCGTGAAATGGTGTCGAACACCTTGCCGTCCTGAAGCGTGTAGTTCGCCTTTTGCGAAACGACGCCGTTCTTGTCGAAATAGATCGCCAGAATGTTCTGTTCGACCAGTTTCGGCTTCATGAACGCTGCTTTACGCACGCGTTTCTGAGAGATGTAATAAAAGACTTCGTTGCCGAATGTTGCCGTGCTGGATGGCGTGCCCATGGTCAGCAAANCCTGTTCGCGGCTTGAGCCGACGGGGATGAGCTGGAGGGACTGTTCGTCTGCAACGTAACCATTGTGGAAAACATCGGTTGTGCTGGTGCAGGCTGACAAGAGGCTGGATGCGACAACAATCGCTACCGCAGTCTTGCTCAGAAACGTGGTCTGCTTTCCTGATTTCTGCTTGCTCACCTGCGTTTCCCCGACTGCGATCATGAATGGCACCTTCCGGCATTGCGTGTTGTAGCGCTTGTGTACACACGATTATGTCAATCCGGGGACAGGAATTCCCCGCTTCATCAAGGAATGCAACAGGTTTNCGAAAATTGCGTCGCTCGCGACGCTTCTCTACGACTGTTTCAGCCAGACGATGAACGTGACCTCAACGGCATTGCAATTCTTGGATGCTTCGGTAAACCAGCTTTCGCAATCATGCAACAAGCGCGACAGGCGAGACGCCATTTCGCCGATCAATATTCGGGAATTTCGATGGTGTTCGGTCTTTTCAAAAAGAAAAACAACAATCGTCCCATCGTTGACAGGCAATATCATACGCTGACCACTGCGGCACGCCACCCGAATTTCTATCTGCACCTTGGTGTGCCGGATACGGTCATGGGCCGTTTCGAGATGCTGGCAATCGTCATGATTCTTTATTTCCGGCGTACCAAATCATCCGCCACCAGCGGGCAGGAGATTGCGCAGGAGATCGTGGATGCGTTTTTTCAGGACCTTGATCACTCCATGCGCGAGCTTGGCATCGGTGATCAGGGCGTGCCCAAGCGGATGAAGAAATTTGCGGGCATGTTTTACGGACGACTTGAATCCTATGCCAGCGCATTGGACGCAGCGGATATAGAAGCCCTTGCGGCAGCCCTTGCACGCAATATATACCCGCAGGCAGAAGCGTCCGCGCCTGATATGCGCGGACTTGCCAATTGGATGATGGCGGCGGCCCATGCACTGTCTGCGCAGTCGGAAGACCTCGTCGCGACAGGACATGTGACGTTGCCCGTCCCCGAGTTATGAGGTTTCAATGAGTTCGCAACATCCGGCCAACGATGACGTACCTTTTNCCTATCCTGTGAAGGTAGGTCATATTTCCGCCAATCCGGTCAGGATTGGTCTCACCGCCAGCCCGGACGAACTGATCGGACTGGCGAAGCTGTGGGATGTCTTGTCCGTGGAGTCTCTGAAAAGCGAATTGCAGGTGACACGCTGGAAAAGAGATGGATTGAAANTTACGGGTGATGTGCGTGTTGCTTTGACCCAGGCTTGCGTTGTCACACTGGAGCCGGTTTCGAGTGTTATCGATGAAANGATCGATCAGATTTTTGTACCGGAGGGTTCCAAACTGGCGCGCATGATGCCGGACGAGAAGGGTGAAATTGTTCTCGACCCGGATGGTCCTGATATGCCTGACCAGTTCAGCGGTGATACGATTGATGTCGGCGTTGTCGTCGCGGAGTTCGCAGCGCTCGCTATCGAGCCTTATCCTCGCAAGCCCGATGTGGACTTTGCAGAGTACGGCGAAGAGAAGCTCGTGGAAGAAAAAAAGCCGTCGCCTTTTGCGGCGTTGAAGGACTGGAAAAAAGACTGAATCCGGTTAGCACCAACAATTCGGTTGTAAGAGAACGCGGAAACGGTATTTTCGCGCAAAATTCCACCGCACGGCGGTAAGAAGGATCAGGGACGCGTGATCAGAATTGCAATTGACGTCATGGGCGGGGATTTTGGCCCTGATGTTGCCATACCCGGCGCTGCCAAGGCGCTGGAGCGGCATAACGATGTAGTTTNCCTGCTTTATGGGCAGAAAGCCAGATGTGAGCCAATTCTGGCGCAATTTCCGAAACTTCGGGAAANGGCACAGTTTTTCGACTGCGAAGTATCCGTTGCGATGGATGAGAAGCCGAGCCAGGCGCTGCGCCGTGGCCGCTATATCTCCAGCATGTGGCGCGCGCTTGAAGCCGTTAAGGTTGGCGAGGCCGATGTCGCCGTCTCCGCAGGTAACACCGGCGCCCTTATGGCCATGGCAAAATTCTGCCTGCGCACCATGGCTCGCGTCGAGCGGCCTGCCATTGCCGGCATATGGCCGACGACAAAGGGCGAAAGCATCGTTCTTGATGTGGGCGCGACGATCGGCGCTGATTCCCAGCAACTTCTCGACTTCGCCATCATGGGCGGCGCCATGGCTCGCGCACTGTTCGATATCGACCGCCCGACGGTTGGCCTTCTGAACGTCGGCACCGAAGAGGTAAAGGGACAGGAAGAGGTTCGCGAAGCGGGCCGCTTGATCCGTGAAGCAGGTCTTGGCACCATCGACTATCGTGGATTTGTCGAGGGCAACGATATCGGCAAGGGTACGGTCGATGTCGTGGTGACCGAAGGTTTNACCGGTAACATTGCCTTGAAGACCGCCGAAGGCACAGCCCGGCAGATCAATACGCTGCTGCGCGAAGCGATTTCCCGCAGCTTTATCGCAAAGATCGGCTATATCCTGGCGAAAAGCGCTTTCGATGTCCTGCGTGAGAAGATGGACCCGCGTAAGGTCAATGGCGGCGTGTTTCTGGGCTTAAACGGCATCGTCATCAAAAGCCACGGCAGCACGGATGCCATGGGCTTCGCATCCGCAGTCGATGTTGGCTATGACATGGCCCATAATGGCCTGACAGCCAAAATAGAAAATGATTTGAAAGCTTACCACGCAAGACGTCTTCCGCCTCCGGCACCCGAAGCGCTCGTGGTTGATGAGGAATAGAAGATGATCCGCTCAATTATACGGGGTTACGGTGCAGCGCTGCCAAAGCGCGTCATGACGAACCAGGACATTGAAGCGATCGTAGAGACCACTGACGAGTGGATCGTGCAGCGCACGGGCATCAAGCAGCGCTACATCGCGGGTGAGGGGGAGACGACCTCTTCGCTTGGCGAGCAGGCAGCGCGCGCGGCACTCGAGAATGCTGGCATCAAGCCTGAGGAGATCGACCTCATCATCGTGGCGACCTCCACCCCGGATAATACTTTNCCGGCAACTGCTGTGAATATTCAAANCCGTCTCGGGATCACAAGCGGCTTTGCGTTTGACGTTCAGGCCGTCTGTTCCGGCTTCGTCTATGCCATGGCAACGGCTGACCTTTATATTCGCGGCGGCATGGCCAAGCGCGTGCTGGTCATTGGCGCCGAAACCTTCTCGCGCATTCTCGACTGGACCGACCGCACGACTTGCGTTCTCTTCGGCGATGGTGCTGGCGCTGTGGTGCTTGAAGCAGGCGAGGGTGAGGGCAAGACCTCGGATCGCGGCGTTCTGACGTCCAATCTGCGCTCTGATGGCTCTCATAAGGATAAGCTTTACGTCGACGGTGGCCCATCAACGACAGGCACTGTCGGTCATCTGCGCATGGAGGGCCGTGAGGTTTTCAAGCATGCAGTTGGCATGATTACCGACGTCATCGAGGCTGCATTCGAGGCGACGGGTACGACGGCAGATGATCTGGACTGGCTGGTGCCGCACCAGGCGAACCGTCGTATCATCGATGGTTCTGCTAAAAAACTTGGAATTCCCAGCGAGAAAGTTGTGATCACCGTAGATCAGCATGGCAACACATCTGCCGCTTCCATTCCTCTCGCGCTGGCCGTCGCGGCTGCCGATGGGCGCATCAAAANGGGTGACCTGGTGATGCTGGAAGCTATGGGTGGTGGTTTCACATGGGGTGCGGTTCTGCTGCGCTGGTAAAATTTCTTTATGATGCCCGGTAAGCCATTGCCACTATTAATGGAAATCCCTAAACGATTCTGGAAACTTTGCTTGACCGGTTGAGCCAAGGGCAATAATCTCTGCCCGGTTCAGCAGAATAAAAGAGAGCGGTGCGGGGAAATATGGCCGGGAAANCAGTGACACGTGCGGATCTAGCCGAGTCTGTGTTTCGAAAAGTGGGGTTGTCCCGGACTGAATCCGCCGAACTGGTTGAAACCGTTATCGACGAAATCTGCAATGCGATCACACGCGGAGAAGTGGTCAAGCTATCCTCCTTCGCAACGTTTCAGATTCGTGAGAAGAATGAACGCATCGGTCGCAACCCAAAGACCGGTGAAGAGGTACCCATATCTCCTCGCCGTGTCATGACGTTCAAAGCATCCAACGTTTTGAAACAGCGAATTCTCAAGGCGCATTCAGCGCGCAAGGCAAAACAGAAAAGCCAGAAATCCGGCTCCTGAGCCGTATTTTTTNGCCTCATCGCTTGTGTTTCTACACGTAACGATTCAATTCTTCTTGTGAAANCAGTTGAAATTCAACCGACAAGCCGTTGAATCAAAGGCGATTCGCATCATACCTTGTTGCGTGTTTTGCAAATCTGACTTTGGTCTGGATGGGAGTTGAACTTGGATAAAAGCCCCGACGCCTTTCGAACGATCAGTGAAGTCGCAGAAGATCTGGATTTGCCGCAGCACGTTCTGCGCTTCTGGGAAACACGCTTTCCGCAGATCAAACCGATGAAGCGCGGCGGCGGTCGGCGCTATTACCGCCCTGACGATGTCGATCTTTNGAAGGGTATTCGCCACCTTCTCTATGACCATGGTTATACCATCAAGGGCGTGCAAAAGCTGCTCAAGACCAATGGCAACCGTTTCGTCTCTGCTATCGCATCAGGCGATATGGCTACGATGGAAGCCATCATGGCGGCCAGCGGTGAGAAGGATATACCGGAACCGCGTGTTGCCGGCTCAGAAGAAGATGAAGTCGTCGGTCGTCCCAAGGCCCGGCCCAGCGGTCGTTTTTTTGGCTTTGGCGGTAATGGTTCGGATGACACGCCGGAAATATCCCTCGGCAAGTCCAGCATCAACAAGGATGACCGCGCTTTGTTGCAAGAAGCCTTGTTTGACCTTCTTGAATGCAAACGGCTGCTGGATCAGGTCCGCTGACGATCATAAAATTGGGGGATAATACAAATTTTNGAACGGCATTTATGTCAAATGCCAACGTTTCGGAAACTCCTTGGGCCGATAATGCGGCCCGGACAAGGAGTTATCCCGTGAGCAAGAGAAAACCTTCAAGTCGCCGTCGCACCTCTGCCAAGTCTGGCGGTGCAGGTCTGTGGTCATGGCTGTTGCTGTTCGGCGTCGCCGTCGGCGGCATTCAGGTCTACGAGCACCGTGACAATCTGCTGCCAAAATTGAAAGAGACGGTCGCTGGCGTATCGAAGCCCACCGCACCGCAATCCAGGTCGCGTGAGGTTGCGGCAGAAAAGCCCAAGCCGTCCGTTACGCAAACCGTGGCGCTCCCCGCCAGTGGCGCTCCCGTGCCACCACGCGCCATTGCGATGCCAAATGGTGTCGCGTCCACGCAGACTTCGCCTGCCGCGCTACCATCATCGCGTCCACCGGTGGAGAATGTCTCGTTGGGTGAAAAGTCCGGCACCTTCGCTTTTTGCGGCCGCTCGGGCCTCAACAATTGTGTGGCCGATGGCAACACATTCTGGCTGAAGGGCGCGAAAATGAAACTCGCTGGCATCGCCGTTCCGCAAACGGATCAGGCTCGTTGTCTGGAAGAGCGTCAAAAAGGCTTTGCCGCCAAGGTTCGCCTGCGCGATATGCTGAACGGCGGCAACTTCCAAGTCGCCTCGATGGGCGGCGCCTCTACACTCTCAAGGTCTGGCGTGTCTTTCGCAGACCAGTTGGTACGTGAGGGGTTGGCGCTTCCAGTTGGTAGAGGAAATCAATCCTGGTGCGGGTAATTTCGACTTCGCACCATACCTGCCCGTTGACCACAGCCGCTTGCGTTGTGTAGATAAAAACCGCAAGCGGACGTGGCGGAATCGGTATACGCAGCAGACTTAAAATCTGCCGACCTCTGGTCTTGCGGGTTCAAGTCCCGCCGTCCGCACCAGACCTCTGGTAGCCGCAAAGAGATGCGGTTATAAAATCTTCAATTGCAATAAATTGCCATATTTCAAAAATATTCAACCTGAGCGATTTTTTACTCAGGAGGACTTCTTTTGGCCAAGCCGAAGTTTGAAAATCTTTGGAAGCATTTNCCAGATCACGTTCAATACAAATCGATGTTCGATCTCTACATGATGCTGGGTGGCGCGGCTCAGAAAAACATTCAAGCTCCCGGTTTTGGTCCGAATGGTAACGCCTGTGCGAGCAGAATGAGCGTTGCTCTTTCACTGTCTGGACATAAAATCGACGAGACGTTGGCACAAACATCGCGTGCCAGAACGTTGGGGACGGACAGGGGCTACCGGATTATCTACGGCGTTGCTGATCTCAGAAATTATCTTCTGCGGGCATTTGGGCAGCCGACGAGTGATAACGTCTCGCCCTATAATGACGCTTTCGGTGGTAAAAAGGGTATCATCGCCTTCAATGTATCTGGTTGGAGCGGTGCGACCGGGCATATTGCCTTGTGGAATGGTTCCGCTTTTCGTGAACCCAGCTTCGATGACTACTCGCAATATTCAGAGGGTAGTGCCGCTACGTTCAAAGGTGAATTCTGGGAGATGCCATGATGACGTTGCGTCACATTATTATTTCAGCGCTTGGTTCCGTCATTTTTTGCGCAGGAAGTGCTAGCGCCGCGCCGCGCTCGCAACTTCAGCAAGATGTTGAGGGCTATGCAGTTGCCACCTGCCTGACCGGACTGGATGACGCGGCTTTAAGGGGGCAGGGGGATGGATGGGCGAGCATTATCGTCCAGCGTGGCTTCGGGAATGTAGAGGACTGGCAGCCATTGGTCGATGCGGTCAAATCTGCGACCAGCCGGAAGTCGATGGCCGTGATCAAGGGAGACGAGATATCTTCCAAGCCAATGCCGGTGTTTNATTGTTCCGAGATCGTGGACGAGCCGGAGGTTCGCAACATCATCGATGAAACGATGGAAAAANTGAAACCGGCCTATGACGGACGGTAGACGGGTCGCATCTTCGTCTCTGCTGTCAACCCCGCCAGAACAACGGCATCAACAGCACCAGAACCGTCAATATCTCCAGACGGCCGAGCAGCATCATCAGCGATAGCAGGTAGAGTGCCGGGTCGCTTATGGTGGAGAAGTTGCCGGCGGGGCCGATGATGGGGCCGATGCCGGGGCCGACATTGGCGAGAGAGGTGGCGACCGCCGAGGTGGCGGTGAGTAGGTCGTAGCCCATAGCGCTCATGACCAGGCTGCCGCCGATCCAGAGTGCTATGAAGCAGCTCAGAAAAAGGAAGACGTTGCGGATGGTTTCGACGTCCACGACCTGAGCGCCATAGCGCACGGAATAGACGGCGTCCGGGTAAAGTAGCTTTTTCAGACCGGTTTTCACGACATTATAGATGATGACGAAGCGGTAAGCCTTGATGCCGCCTGCCGTGGAGCCGGAGCAGCCACCCATAAAGGTGGCGAAGAGGGCGACGACCACGACGAATGGCCCCCACAGCGTGTAGTCATCGCTGGCGAAACCACCTGTCGAAAGAATGGATGTCATGTTGAAGAACGAGTGGCTAAGCGCAATGTCGAGCGGTACGCCGTTCGTCATGTGATGATAGATGCCGACTGCGAGCGATATAGCGCAGAGATAGCCTATGAAGACCCGGATTTGCGGATCATAGAGAATATCCAGGCGGCCACGCAGCGCCAGCAGGATCATGACGGAAAAGGGCAGACTTCCGAGAATGAGGAAGAATGTCGCGATCCAGAGCAGCGCGACATTATCGCCAAAGAACGCGAAGGACGCATCATGGGTGGAAAAGCCGCCAGTTGCGACTGCGGACATGGCGTGGTTCAGCGCATCGAAATGCGTCATGCCTGCAAANTCGAAAGCGATGGTGCAGGCCAGCGTCATCACCACGTAAATTCCGACGAATGCCTTGGTAAAGCTTGCGAGCCGCGCGAATGGCCGGTCGTTGGCCGTGTCGGATGATTCCATACGGAAGAATGTCATGCCGCCTACGCGCAGCAACGGCAAAATAAAGAGGCCGAGTGCCACGATACCAATGCCGCCCAGCCAACAGAGTAGCGACCGCCAGATGAGAATGCCCTGGGGTGCCTTGTCCAGTCCCGTGATGACGGTAGAGCCGGTTGTGGTGATGGCCGATACCGATTCGAACAATGCTTGCCCGAATGTCAGGTTCAGTTCAGACAGATAAAGTGGTACCGCACCGATGAGCGAGAAGACCAGCCACAGCACGTTGACCAGCAGGAAGCCGAACCTTTTGTTGAAGGTTGGCATCGGCGCCCTGGTGGCGAAGGCGCAGGCCAGCGCCAGCCCCCNGCACATGAAGCCCGATATGGCAAACACCGCCCAGTCACTGTTACCGTAATAGAGATCAGCCATGGCGGGTACGAACATCGCTGTCGCCATGTAGAGCCCGAATATCGAGGCGATGTAGAGAACCGCGCGCAGAAGGTTGCTATTCAATAAATGGAACCTTGATCGAGTGAGCCGTACCGAAAGCGCGTAAAGAGTCTTTGTGTCGGGCGTTTTCCTATGGCATAGCGGGTGCCATCGTGAAATTCAATGGATTGAAAATCGTGGATAAATTGCTTGTAGAGGCTGCAAGGCGGGAAGTTCGGGAATTGTTTCCCGAAACACCGTTGCAGTTGAATGAACATCTCAGCCGCCGGTATGGTGCCGAGATCTGGTTGAAGCGTGAAGACCTGACGCCTGTTCGTTCCTACAAGATTAGAGGCGCGTTCAATTTTCTGCGCAAGGCGGTGTCCACCACTGGCAAGAACAAGGTTTTCGTCTGCGCATCCGCTGGCAACCATGCTCAAGGGTTCGCATTCGCCTGCCGCCATTTCGGCGTGCACGGGGTTGTCTTCATGCCGGTGACGACACCGCAGCAGAAAATTGACAAGACCCGAATCTTTGGCGGTGAGTTCATCAAGATCAAGCTGGTGGGAGACATCTTCGACCAGTGCTACGCTGCCGCACGCGCTTATGTGGAAGAAACCGACGCTTATATGGTGCCGCCTTTCGACCACGTCGATATCATCGAGGGGCAGGCGACCGTTGGCGCCGAGATTGTCGATCAGCTGCCAGACAGCAAGGCACCGGATTTGCTGATCATGCCCGTTGGTGGTGGTGGGCTTTCGGCTGGTTTGACGGGCTTTTTNGCGGACAAGGTCGCTAGCAGCAATTTCATTTTTNGTGAGCCGGTGGGGGCGCCAAGCCTGAAGAGAAGTCTTGAGGCCGGTAAGGCCGTCACGCTTGGCAAAGTCGACAACTTCGTTGACGGTGCCGCTGTCGCGCGGCTTGGCGACCTCAACTTCGAGGCGCTCAAGAACTTTCTACCCGAACAAGTCGAACTGATCCCGGAAAACGCCATCTGCGTGACGATCATCGATATGCTCAACCTTGAAGGCGTTGTGCTGGAGCCTGCAGGTGCTCTGGCAATTGCAGCACTTGAACAGCTTGGGCGTGAGCGGTTGGAGGGCAAGCGTGTCGTTTGCGTCGTCTCGGGCGGCAACTTCGATTTCGACCGGCTGCCTGATGTCAAAGAGCGCGCTATGCGTTATACGGGCGTGAAAAAATACTTCATTTTGCGACTGCCGCAGCGCCCTGGCGCGCTTCGCGATTTCCTCAATCTTTTAGGCCCGGACGATGACGTCGCGCGCTTTGAGTACTTGAAGAAATCCGCGCGCAATTTCGGCTCCATTCTCATCGGCATAGAAACGACGGAGCCCGAAAATTTTAGTGGGCTGTTCAAGCGTTTCGAAGAGGCTGGACTGGGTTACGAGGACATCACCGAAAACGAAATCCTCGCCAATCTCATCATCTGATTGTTAGATATGACCGGGCGGGGTGGTTTGAGGATCACCCTGCGGACAGGAAACCAGGAAGGTAAACCATGGCTTCGTTCTTCTCGAAACTCTTTTCCGCCTTCGGCTCGTCTCCATCGGATGACGCTCCGAAGAAGACCGAAACATCGGAAGCGCATCCCTACAAGGATTGCCTGATCTATGCGACGCCGATGAAAGAGGGCGGGCAGTACCGCTTGGCCGGACGGATAGAAAAGAAGGTGGGAGAAGAAACGCTGGTGCATGAGTTCGTGCGCGCCGATGTTTTCACCAGCCTCGACGATGCTGCAGAATTCACCGTGCGCAAGGCGCAACTGATTATCGATCAGAATGGTGCGTCTTTGTTCGCAGACAAAAAATAACGGCCGCGAGAGACTCGCGACCGATATGAAGATTGTGGAAAGCGGCGTTGCGAAACGCCGCTTTTTCAATATCAGGCAGCCTTGGCCAGTTCTTCAACCTTGGCGGAGGCAGCGGCAATTGCCTTTTCTGCAGCTTCTGGGCCAAAGGCCAAGCCTTCGATGCGAACGACTTCCACGTCGGTCATACCCATGAAGCCCAGAACGGTCTTCAGGTAAGGAACAGCGTGTTCCAGAGGTGCTGCTGGACCTTCCGAGTAAACGCCTGCAGACGACAGAACAATGTAGACCTTCTTGCCGGTTGCAAGACCAACTGGGCCTGACTCGGTGTAGGTGAAGGTCAGGCCAGCACGGGCGATAACGTCGATCCAGGACTTCAGGCCGGAATAGATGTTGAAGTTGATAAGGCCTGTGCCGATGACGATTGTGTCGGCTTCCAGCAGTTCTGCGACGCGCTCGTCGGAATTCTTGGCAGCGGCCGCTTCTTCGGCATTACGATCAGCCGGTGCCTTACGGATAGCGGAGGTGGTGACCGTGTCTAGATGCTCAATTGGGTTCTGGCCGAGATCGAGATGCGTGATTGTACCGTTCGTCTGTGCCTGAAGTTTTGCCGCGAGGTCGCCAGCAAAC
This sequence comes from Agrobacterium bohemicum, assembly GCF_002896715.1. Lineage (GTDB taxonomy): Bacteria > Pseudomonadota > Alphaproteobacteria > Rhizobiales > Rhizobiaceae > Agrobacterium > Agrobacterium bohemicum. The sequence goes on along the minus strand of NZ_PGEL01000028.1, from coordinate 34,618 downwards.
TTGTTGGACAGGGATTCACCCGTGCGTGGGCTGGAGGTTACGAGAAGAATCTTCGACATTTAAAATATCCTTATGTCAATTTTGAAGGTCAGATGGGGCAGGGNNACCCAATGGTTGCCGCTTATATCATTCAATGTTGTCATCTAGAAAACTGTGATAATCTGGAAGGAACCTATCGATAAAGTGGATGGACCATGGAAGCTAACCCCACGCTGGACCAGTTGCAGGTGTTTTTGAGTGTTGCCGAAACCGGCAGTTTCTCTGCGGCCTCCAGGGCATTGAACCGGGCTCAATCGGTCGTCAGCTATACGATTGCCAATCTCGAAGCGCAGCTCGAAGTTACGCTGTTCGAGCGCAACGGCGTTCGCCAGCCCAAACTCACGGCAGACGGTGCTGCCATGCTGGAGCATGCCCGGCGCATCGTCGCCGGGCTTCAGGATATGCGCGCGCGGGCAAAGGGTCTGAAGCAGGGGCTGGAGGCGGAGGTCAATCTTGCCATCAGCACCATGGTGCCTGCCGAGGCAGTGGTTTCCGTTCTACGTGATTTCCGGGACCATTTCCCCACCGTTTCTCTCAACCTGAATGTGGGAGAATTGGGCATGGTCATGGACATGGTGCTGAACCGCAAGGCGGGAATTGGCATTGGTGGGGCGATATTCCATCAGGACGATGGCTTGATTATTGATAAGGTCGGCCATTCCTTCATGGTGCCGGTGGCCGCTGCGGATCATCCGCTCGCTTTGCTGGATCGGCCTTTGACGCTGTCGGATGTGCGTGAAGAGGTGCAACTTGTCGTAACCGACGCATCCGGGTTGACCAAAGGAAGGGATTTCAACGTTTTATCCTACAAGAAATGGCGTGTCAGCGACATCGCGACCAAATATCAGCTCATCAAGGGCGGGCTCGGTTGGGGTGGCCTCCCGGCATCTGTGGTTCGCAACGATATTATCAACGGCGTGTTGAAAGCGCTGAAATTGGATGCTTATGAAGGCGGGGAATATCCGCTTTACGCTCTGCGCAAATCCGACACGCCTGCGGGTCCGGCAGCACAATGGCTGATCGACGCGTTCCACCAGCGTTTGTCCCAATGTCCTAACCATAAGGATTTCCTGATTGATTTCGGACCCGACCAGCGCACCTTGCTGCAAGATGCTGCAGAGTAGGCCACCAGGGTTCGAAANCAGTGAAATGCCGTACCGTACCGAACCGTACTGTTTNGCAGCAAGGTGACAGTGACAGGCAGGCAGCTTTCGAGTAGAAAGCTTGCAAAAGCAGGGGCAACGCCAGCGGCGCTGTGCAAATCAGCCCTTGCGTAAGGAAANTCGAGGAATAAGCACATGCCAGTTTATCGCTCCAGAACGACAACCCACGGCCGCAACATGGCCGGTGCGCGTGGCCTTTGGCGCGCCACCGGCATGAAGGACGGCGATTTCGGCAAGCCGATTATCGCTGTCGTTAATTCGTTTACGCAGTTCGTACCGGGCCACGTTCACCTGAAGGATCTCGGCCAGCTCGTGGCGCGTGAAATCGAAGCTGCTGGCGGTGTTGCCAAGGAATTCAACACCATCGCCGTGGATGACGGCATCGCCATGGGGCACGATGGCATGCTCTATTCGCTGCCATCGCGCGAAATCATCGCCGATTCGGTCGAGTACATGGTCAACGCACACTGCGCGGATGCCATGGTCTGCATTTCCAACTGTGACAAGATCACGCCCGGTATGTTGAACGCCGCCATGCGCCTCAATATTCCCGTGGTCTTCGTATCAGGTGGACCGATGGAAGCGGGCAAGGCCGTGCTGCATGGCAAGACAGTCGCGCTTGACCTCGTTGACGCGATGGTGGCTGCTGCCGACGACAAGATGACCGATGAGGAAGTCGACACCATCGAGCGTGCCGCATGTCCGACCTGTGGTTCATGCTCCGGCATGTTTACCGCCAATTCCATGAACTGTTTGACGGAAGCGCTGGGTTTGGCGCTGCCAGGCAACGGATCTACGCTCGCCACTCACTCGGATCGCAAACGTTTGTTTGTTGAGGCGGGTCACCTGATTGTCGATCTGGCGCGCNGTCATTACGAGCAGGACGATTACAACGTTCTCCCGCGTTCGATTGCGACAAAGGCTGCGTTCGAAAACGCAATTGCACTGGATATCGCCATGGGTGGTTCCACCAACACCGTTCTGCACATTCTGGCCGCTGCCCATGAGGGCGAGGTCGATTTCACCATGGAAGACATCGACCGTATGTCACGCCGGGTGCCGTGCCTGTCAAAGGTCGCGCCTGCCAAGCAGGACGTGCACATGGAAGACGTGCACCGCGCAGGCGGCATCATGCGCATTCTGGGCGAACTGGAACGTGGTGGATTGATCAACACGGATTGCTATACCGTTCACGAGGCAACGCTTGGCGATGCCATCAACCGTTGGGATATCACCCGCACCAACAGCGAAAGCGTGCGTAATTTCTTCAAGGCCGCTCCCGGTGGCGTGCCGACGCAGGTCGCGTTCAGCCAGTCCTCGCGGTGGGATGAACTGGACACAGACAGCGACAACGGCGTCATCCGTTCTGTCGAAAAACCGTTCTCGAAAGATGGCGGTCTGGCCGTTCTTTACGGAAACATCGCGCTGGACGGCTGCATCGTGAAGACGGCGGGCGTGGATGAATCCATCCTCAAGTTCAACGGCGTTGCAGTGGTTTACGAAAGCCAGGACGCAGCCGTTAAGGGCATTCTTTCCAATGAAGTGAAAGCCGGCGACGTTGTCGTTATCCGCTACGAAGGCCCCAAGGGTGGTCCTGGCATGCAGGAAATGCTCTATCCGACCAGCTACCTGAAATCCAAGGGCTTGGGCAAAGCCTGTGCGCTCATCACCGATGGACGCTTCTCCGGTGGCACATCAGGCCTTTCCATCGGCCACGCTTCCCCGGAAGCAGCCCAAGGCGGCGCCATCGGCCTCGTGCGTCAGGGTGACCCCATCGAGATCGACATCCCCAACCGCACGATCAACCTCAAGGTGCCAGACGCCGAACTGGCTTCACGTCGTGCAGAGCAGGATCAATTGGGCTGGAAGCCTGCCGAGAAGCGCAAGCGCAATGTAACGACGGCGTTGAAGGCTTACGCGGCATTTGCTTCGAGTGCTGACAAGGGTGCAGTTCGGATTTTGCCTGAATAGGCTTACCATTGGACGTCATCCTCGGGTTTGTCCCGAGGATCTGACCACGCTCGACGTTGGGGTTCTTTGGATACTCGGGTCAAGCCCGAGGATGACGTTGGAAGGGACCTTATTCCTTCTTCACCCAACGTTTTTTAACTCATAACAGCGCAGCGCAACCATCTTGTTGCGCTGCTTGCAGAATGACTGCATCCGTCCGACTTCCCTGAGTCCAAGCTTATCCATCAAATGACAGGATGCCCTGTTGTCGCTCATAGGATTGGCGTGAAGCACGTTCATTTTCATGTGCGTAAAAGCATGGTTTATGATCAGCCGTGCGGCCTCCTCACCATAACCTTTGCCCCACGCACTGCGACCCAGCCATAGCCCGAATTCGCCGGCGAGGCCAATGAGGCCGATCAGTTGGCAGTCATCGATTGCCCAAACGGGCAGATTGTTTTTCCCAAAGCGCAGTATCCTCGTTCGGGCGTCGTCCACCGTGAAGGGATATGACGTCCGAAGCAGATTGCGTAACACCAGCGGATCGTTGGTGATGCGGGCCAGTGCGGGCGCATCCGTTATGCCAAACGGCCGAAGGGTGAGGCGGTTCGACATCAATCGAGGTATTGTTCGGTCGGCGGATAGCATGGGTTTCAACATGCGAAATTCTGGCGCTCGTGCCAACTGTGATTTTTGACCGGAACTGGTTCTTCTTCAACACGTTGGCTGAACGGTGAAAATAAGGATTAATGGCATGAAACGCGCAATCGTGACCGGCGGTGCCGGTTTGATCGGAACCGGGGTTGTAGAGACTCTTCTTGAGAGCGGCTGGACCGTTGCATGCTTCGATATCGAGGAGAGCACGACGAAAGCGCGGGACATCCATTGCGATGTCAGCGATGAGACGTCGGTTGCGCAGGCATTCAAACAGCTTGGTTGGGACGGGCTTGACCTTCTCGTCAACAATGCTGGTATCGCCGGGCCAGACAACGGACCGATCCATGAATTGTCGCTGGCCAATTGGCAAGGTGACCGATAGCCACCTGACTGGTGCGTTTTTAATGACACGCGCTGCGGTGCCGTTGATGGGTGAGGGCAGCAGCATCGTTAACATGGTATCCACCCGCGCATTCATGTCCGAGCCGAACACGGAAGCGTATGCCGCATCGAAGGGTGGATTGGTGGCGCTGACCCATGCTCTGGCTGTCAGCCTCGGGCCGAAAATTCGCGTCAATGCTATTGCGCCGGGTTGGATCACTGATGACTCTGATCTGCGTGAGGAAGACCACACTCAGCATCCGGTAGGGCGGGTAGGACGCCCTGAAGATATCGCAGATGCGGTCGTTTACCTGGCGAGCGCTGGTTTCATGACGGGCCAGGTGCTGGTGCTGGATGGCGGCATGACGAGGAAGATGATGTACGAAGAGTGATTGCTTTGTTGCTCTTGGCTTACGAAATGATTCAACGCGTTGGCGTATTGATTCCGCAAAACGATCCAAACCATTGTTTGTGCGGGTGCTGTCACTGGCGGGTGAGGTCACAAAGCAGTGAGAGGTCTACCGCCTCTTTNGAAAGGTACTAAGTAAGTCCTCATGAAAAGACGTACCGCACTTGCTCTCATCGCCACGCTTCCCTTTGCCTCCAGCCTGCGTGCGCAAACGCGGGAAGGCGTGCCGAAGCTTCTGGAAAACGCAGATGCCTTGGACAGCTTGAAGACGGTCATCGTGAGCGTAGACGGCAAGGAGGTCGCCAGCCGCGCCTATCATGGTGCCTCTATGAATGGCTCCACCAATATAAAGTCCGCGTCCAAATCCATCGTCTCGGCGCTGGTGGGTATGGCGATCGATCGAAAGATACTGGATGGGGTCGATCAACCGGTTGCCTCTGTGCTGCGACCTGACTTTCCAGCAAATCCTGATACACGTCTGGAGCGGGTGACCATCGGCAATCTGCTCTCCATGCAATCCGGTCTGGAGCGCATGTCCGGTCCAAATTATGGCCGTTGGGTCTCCAGTCGAAACTGGGTGCGCATGGCGCTCGGCTCAGGTTTTGCCGGAGAGCCGGGTGGCGGAATGCTGTATTCTACCGGGTCAACGCATCTGCTGTCTGCAATTCTGACCAAGGCGTCAGGCAAGTCGACACTCGCCCTGGCGCGCGACTGGTTTTCCCCGCTCGATGGTTTCTCCATCGGCTCGTGGGAGCGTGACCCGCAAGGCATCTATCTCGGAGGTAACCAGATGGCGATGACGGCACGGTCGCTGCTGGCGTTTGGCGAACTCTATCGTCGCGGTGGCATTGCGTCGGACGGAGAGAGGATCGTGTCGCAGAGCTGGATCGATCAATCTTGGACCCAGCGCACCAACTCCGTCTTCAATGGCGACGGCTATGGCTACTGCTGGTTCATCAAGCAGATGGCGGGAGAGATGGTGTATTACGCCTGGGGTTATGGCGGACAAATGCTTTATATCGTGCCATCAAAGAACCTGTCCGTGGTCATGACATCACGCGAAGATGCGCCATCCGCCCGTACCGGATATCGCGACCAGTTGCACGGGCTGATGGCTGGAATCATTTCAGCGGTTTAGAGCGGTCTGTTGATGTTGAGGAAGGCTTCGCCTAGCTTTTTCATGCGCTCCTCATAGGCGGTGGTGAGGCAAGCGACATCGGCGGCGCAGGTCTGGCGATGCTTTAGCCACTCACTCTGCTGGGTCTTCAGCTCATCGCGCGCGCCCATAGCCATCAATTGCGTGAGGATGTCGAAGGTTGTTGCCATGCGCACGTCCTGGTCGTTAAGCGCACGGTTTTCGCAAATCGTCTTTTCGTCAGCGGCGAGATCTGTCTTTGCGCAATCAAAGCTGGCGGCACCCACCGGCGAGCCATGGGAATATGAGGCGATAACAATCAGAGCAGCAAGAATATGTTTCTTGAAATGCATGTAGATCTCTTTNCCATAAACAGTCTTATAAGCCGTCTAAAGCCGCAAACGTGCCAACTTGTTCCATTCCGGGGTTTAAGGCACAGTCCGTCATGATCTTGCCGCCCTTTGATTTATAGGCTCAAGCGTTATAACTCCATCGTATTGATGAGGATGAGGAATCACATGCCAAGCATGTTGAACTATCTAACCACCGGCCTTCTTGCGACGATGCTCGTTCTACCGGTCCCCGTGCAGGCGCAGGATAATAAAACCGTTCCTGCCAGTACGGCGGAAATGCAGCTTTCCTTCGCACCATTGGTCAAGCGTACGGCGGGTGCCGTGGTCAACGTTTACGCGGAACGGCTCGTTCAAAAACGTGCTTCACCCTTTGCGGGCGATCCCTTCTTCGAGCAGTTTTTCGGACAGCAATCACCAAACCGTACGGAAAAGCAGTCGTCGCTCGGCTCCGGCGTTATCGCCACTGCAAGCGGGCTTGTGGTGACGAACAACCATGTCATCGAAGGTGCGGACGATATCAAGGTTGCGCTGGCCGATGGGCGTGAGTTTGCATCCAAGGTTCTCCTGAAAGATGATCGTCTTGATCTCGCGGTCCTGCAGATCGATGCCAAGGAAGAATTCCCTGTTCTGGCGCTCGGCAATTCCGATGCGACCGAGGTGGGTGATCTCGTTCTCGCCATCGGCAATCCCTTCGGTGTGGGACAGACGGTCACGAGCGGTATCGTCTCGGCACTGGCGCGCAACCAGGTCACCCAGGGCGATTTCGGCTTCTTCATCCAGACGGATGCGTCCATCAACCCCGGTAACTCCGGTGGCGCGCTGATGAACATGGCGGGTGAACTGATTGGCATCAACACGGCCATCTTCTCACGCGGTGGCGGCTCGAACGGTATCGGCTTTGCCATTCCGGCCAATCTGGTGCGGGTTTTCCTGGCTGCAGCCGAAAAGGGTGATACGAGCTTCCAGCGTCCCTACGTTGGCGCGACATTCGATCCCGTTACATCAGAAGTCGCGGAGGCACTTGGCCTCAAGCGCGCCCGTGGCGCTCTCGTCGTCGGCGTGGTCAAGGATGGACCTGCCGAAAAGGCAGGTATCGAGCCAGGACAGGTGGTGACAGCTGTCAATGGCATTGCCGTGGAACACCCGGATGCGCTGGGCTATCGCCTCACTACGGCTGGCATCGGCAAGTCCGCGACCCTAACCCTGATCGACAAGGGCAAGGAGAAAAACGTCACCATTGCGCTCGATACGGCACCTGAGACAGCGCCGCGTGATGAACGCCTGCTGGAAGGGCGCAATCCTTTTGCTGGCGCGACTGTAGCCAATCTCTCGCCCAAGCTTGCCGACGAGTTGCGCATGCCGACCAGCACGACAGGTGTCGTCATCATGGACGTGAAGCGCAATTCTCCGGCGGCTCGTGTAGGCTTCCAGCCGAAGGACATTATCGTCTCGCTGAATGGTACGGATATGGCATCTACAGCTAATGTCGAAAAAGCGCTGGAGGATAATCCCGGCTTCTGGCGTCTGGAGATTATCCGCGACGGTCAGCGCATCCGGCAATTCCTGCGATGAGCGGCGATCTCTTCGCTCCACAGATTCCAGCAGAGGTCGCCAATCGGCGACCTTTGGCGGACAGGCTACGCCCGACCACGCTTGCCGAGGTCACGGGCCAGCCGCATCTGACGGGTGAAGAGGGCGTTCTGCGCCGCATGATCGAAAGCGGCTCGCTGGGCTCGATGATTTTCTGGGGGCCGCCAGGCACTGGCAAGACGACCGTTGCGCGTCTGCTGTCAGGCGAGGCGGGGCTGGCTTTCGAGCAGATATCCGCCATATTCTCGGGCGTCGCCGATCTCAAAAAGGTTTTTGAAGGCGCGCGCACCCGGCGCATGAACGGACGGCAGACATTGCTGTTCGTGGACGAAATCCACCGCTTCAACCGCGCGCAGCAGGATAGTTTCCTGCCTGTGATGGAGGACGGCACCATCATTCTCGTTGGTGCGACGACGGAAANTCCGTCATTCGAGCTCAACGCCGCTCTGTTGTCGCGCGCGCGGGTGCTGACCTTCAAATCGCATGACGAGGAAAGCCTTGCCGAACTTCTCACGCGCGCCGAGAACGTCGAGGACAAGCCACTGCCATTGACCGATGACGCGCGCGCCTCGCTGATCCGCATGGCGGATGGTGATGGGCGTGCAGTGCTGACACTGGCGGAAGAGGTCTGGCGCGCTGTTCGCAAGGACGAGGTGTTCGATACGGAAGGCCTTACGCACATTGTGCAGCGTCGCGCACCTGTCTACGACAAGGCGCAGGACGGTCACTATAACCTCATCTCCGCGCTGCATAAATCAGTGCGTGGTTCCGATCCCGATGCTGCGCTTTATTATCTCGCGCGCATGCTCGATGCCGGTGAAGACCCGCTTTATCTCGGGCGGCGGCTGGTACGGATGGCTGTTGAAGACATCGGCCTTGCCGACCCTCAGGCGCTGGTCATCTGCAATGCAGCCAAGGACGCCTACGATTATCTGGGCTCGCCGGAGGGTGAATTGGCACTGGCGCAGGCCTGCGTTTATCTCGCGACTGCACCCAAATCCAATGCCGTTTACACGGCTTATAAAGCGGCGATGCGGGCAGCCAAGGAGAACGGTTCTCTGCTGCCGCCAAAGCATATTCTCAATGCTCCGACCAAGCTGATGAAGAGTGAAGCTTACGGCGATGGCTATCGTTATGACCACGATGAGCCGGATGCGTTCTCAGGACAGGACTATTTCCCGGAAAAAATGGGCCGCACCACCTTTTACGATCCACCGGACCGCGGCTTCGAGCGGGATATCCGTAAGCGTTTGGACTGGTGGGCGAAGCTACGCCGCGAACGAAAGGACAAATAGCGCGCTTTTCGCCACCTAAGCTATGCAGTTGCCGTGGACTTCTCACGCAATACGGGCATGGAACGGGGTGGCAGCATTTTCACCGCTGACTCGGCCAGCGTGTGGTGTCCCTCGCAATCGACGATGAGGTGCCAGTGGGATGTTTCTGGAATGGTGACGCGGACGGGTGATTTCTTGGCCACGCCGCCCAGATACTTGAAGTCCAGCATTTCCGTAAAGCGCTGATAATTACCCGAGGTCATAAGCCGCACATTGTTGACCGCGTTCAGCGATACCTCGATGATTGCGCCTGTGCGCAATTCCTTCAGGTCGTAATGGGTGAAGCGGAAAGCTGGTTTGGCCATTGGGTTACCCCGTCATAGGTCGATGTGTCCCATAAGGCTACGCGCCGATGATTAACGCTTCCTTTCGCTTGCGGACGCGTGGATGCTGATAAAATATTTCGGCATAACTATCTTTGGGTTTCGAGATGTAAATGCGGATTTTACTGAAANTCTGGAAACAGAAACAATCGCTATATTGTATCTCCAACGATTTTTCCGTTTGTTCCACCAATCCATTTTNCAATATTCACGTTAGATTTCGCTAATTCAGATTTATCCATAATCAATATTTATGCGTTATCTCTTCGTTATGTTTTGACGATTGGGGGNTAAACAACTTGAAGCATATGAAAATTTCGATGCGTCTTTACGCACTCGTTGCGCTGTTTTTNATGATGATGGTCGCGGCTCTTACATTCAGTTTGTACGGTAGTTACAACGGAGTGGAACGAGAGAGAAAAGCAGGGCTGGAATCCATGGCGCAAACTGGCGTCGGTATTCTTGAACTATACCATGGCATGGAAAAANGCGGGGCGTTGACGCGTGACGTTGCTCAGCAGCAGGCCAAGGCCATCATTGCCTCCATGCGTTATGACAATGGCAGCGGCTATTTCTGGATCAACGATATGGGTCCGAAGATGGTGATGCATCCCATCAAGCCTGAACTGAACGGTACGGACCTGTCAGGCAATAAGGATCCGAACGGCAAGTTTCTCTTCATGGAGTTTGTCAACACCGTCAAGAGTGGCGGCAAAGGCTTTGTCGATTATTACTGGCCGAAACCTGGCTCCCCGGACCCTGTCGAGAAGTTTTCCTATGTTGCCGGGTTTGCGCCTTGGGGCTGGATTGTCGGGACCGGCGTTTACGTGGACGATCTGAAGGCCGCATTCTGGCAAGAAGCGCTCTGGATTGCCGGTCTCTGTGCCGCCAGCGCCATCGTCGTGCTTGCCGCAGCCGCCTTCGTGGTCGGGGGTGTGACACGGCCGATCGAGTCGCTGAAACACAGCATGAGCCGCATTGCCGAAGGCGACGGCAATGCCGAGGTCAACTACATCGATCGTCGCAACGAAATCGGCGCTATGGCGAAGACGTTGCTCGTTCTTCGCGACTCCGTCAATGAACGCAGCCAGTTGCAATTGCGTGAAGCCGAACAGCAGCGCAGTTTCGATGAGACACGCCGCAACAACGAAGAGGCACTGCGGTCTGCGTCCGATCATCAGGCACACGCCATGGCCGAACTTGCGCAAGCGCTTGAGCGGCTTGCCAAGGGTGATCTGACCGTGCAGGTCGGTGATATCGGCATTGAATATGAAAAGTTGCGCAACGATTTCAACGGTGCCGTTGGTGAGTTGCATGATGTCATCGGCGCGATTTCCCGCACCAGCCATATCGTCAACGACAGTGCGTCCGACATCAGCCAGGCAACCGGCAATCTTTCACGCCGCACCGAGCAGCAGGCGGCAGCACTGGAAGAGACAGCGGCGGCTCTGGACGAGATTACCTCGACTGTGCGAACTGCATCGGAGCGCGCCAATGAAGCGCGACAGATGGTAACGGAAACAAAGTCCAGCGCTGGCCGCTCGGGCGATATCGTTCGCAACGCCGTCGATGCGATGAACCGCATTGAGGATTCGTCCAAGAAGATCGGCCAGATCATCAGTGTCATCGATGAAATCGCGTTTCAGACCAATCTTCTGGCGCTCAATGCTGGCGTAGAAGCAGCCAGAGCCGGCGAGGCCGGTCGTGGCTTTGCAGTTGTGGCGCAGGAGGTGCGCGAGCTCGCCCAGCGTTCCGCCAATGCCGCAAAGGAGATCAAGGTCCTCATCAACAGCTCTGCCGAACAGGTGGGTGGCGGTGTGTCACTCGTTCGCTCCACCGGCGATGCGCTGGATGAAATCATGGTTCTGGTCAACCGTGTAGATGGACACGTCAACACGATTGCGACGGCGGCGCGCGAGCAGGCAACCGGTCTTCACGAGATCAATACCTCCGTCAACCACATGGACCAGATGACCCAGCAGAACGCGGCCATGGTGGAGGAAACGACGGCCGCCAGCCAGACATTGGCAGAAGAAAGCCGCCAGCTTCGCTCGCTGCTTTCCCGCTTCCAGCTTGATCCTTCTTCGCACGGCCAGGATTTATCCCGCGCAGCCTGATCATCACGACTGACAAACGAACGGACGCTGACTTGCAGCGTCCGTTTTTTATTGCGCTGACGCAAAGCTACCATGGGAGCAAGGTTCTTGAGGGCTGGAAAAGCAGTTGTGCTAGGTGACGCTGGAAGCGACTTTCGAATTCAAGCTGCCTTGATCGCAAAATCAACAGTCAGTCCTCCCATGAAACGCTGGGAAATGTCCACCTTGTTCGTTTTATGACATGCAAGCCTTTGCCTGTCATTTNCAATGCCTCCACGACAAGGGTTCGTTTACCAAATTTGTTTAGAATTTGCTTCGATTGCCGCGGATTGTGGCCGCTGAAGGTACAGGTTCTGGTATGGCGTATGTTTCCCTTCCGCGTCGTTTTGTGACGTTGCTGACGATTTCCACGGTGATTGCGTCGTGCTCGGCGGAGGGGCTGGTGCCTCCCGCCGAAGTCGACGGCTCCACGCGCGTCAGTTCCATTCGCTCATCCAATCAGCAGAATTACAGTACATCGCCTGCCGGTAGTGTCCGAAACGAGCCGGTCAGCGATTATGCACCGCTGGCCCAGCCGATGCCAGACCATTCACCCTCTCGTGACCCGCTGTTGCAGGCAGGTCCGGGCGAGCAATATTCGACCCTTGATGCCCAGCAGCAGCGGCTAGGTGGCGGGGGTGCTGGTATTGTGCCGCAGACGTCGAGCGAGATGGCCGAAGGAGAGGGCGGCGTCAATATGGATGACGGTTTGGGCGTTGCGCCCGTGCGCGGCCTGGCCGAAGAGCAGGATATGGAAGTATCCGGAGGCCAATCCAGCCGAACGATGTCGGGTGAGATGGACAGCCAGATGCCGCCATCTCCCGAACCACGCCACCAGTCTGCCAGCCAATCCCGCCTCATTCCGCCACCCGGTGAAGGGCAGCGCCGACGCCAGCCTGTTCAGGATGTTGCGATGTTGATGCCCGATAATCCGACACAGGAACGCCGTATGTCCTCGCCGCCGGGCATGATGCCGCAATCGGAAGTGTCGTGCCGTTCCGAACTGCGCAGACTTGGCGTTTCGTTTCGCGATGTTGGCCGCATTGCCGATGGCCCGACTTGCGGCATCGATTACCCTATCGAGCTCTCAGGACTTGCCAGCGGCGTAGCGATACGCCCTGCGGTAAAACTGAATTGCCAGGTGACACTGGCTTTCGCCAAGTGGGTGAAATTCGAACTCGTGCCGTCTTCGCGCTTCCGTTATCTCTCGGGCGTCGAGCGTATCACGCCGATGGGTGGTTATTCCTGCCGCAAGATGAATTCGCGCTCCAGCAATCCTTGGTCGGAACATGCGCGCGGCAACGCCATCGATATCGGCACCATCACGCTGAAGAACGGCAAGGAAATCGACGTGCGTTCTAAGAATTTCTTCGCATTCCGCGAGAAGGGTCTTCTGAAAGCGGTCCGCACCGACAGCTGCAAATATTTCTCGACCGTTCTCGGCCCGGGCAGCGATCCAAACCACTGGAACCACTTCCATTTCGATCTTCGCACCCGCAAATCTGGTTATCGCCATTGTAGCTGAAATTGGTCTACTCATAACGATCCTGCATGTGGAATGATCTTGCTGCGGGGATGGTTTTTAAGCAATCTTGAACCTATATGCTGTCCAGCATGATCGTGTTGAAAGATTCCTTATGAACTCCCCCATTACGCCAATCGTTTCCATCCAGAACCTGACGAAGTCTTATGCCAATGGCTTTCAGGCCCTGAAGGGCGTCACGCTTGATATCCATAAAGGCGAAATCCTTGCTCTGCTTGGGCCGAACGGCGCTGGGAAGACAACGCTGATTTCCATCATCTGCGGTCTGGTCAATCCCGGCGAGGGCAGGGTTCTGGTGGGTGGTCACGATGTCGTCGGTGATTTTCGCAAGACGCGAGAGCTGATCGGGCTCGTGCCGCAGGAATTAACGACGGACCAGTTCGAAACCGTCTGGAACACAGTGGCCTTCTCACGCGGGCTGCATGGCAAGAAGAAAANTCCGGAGCTCATCGAGAAAATCCTCAAATCCCTGTCGCTCTTCGACAAGAAGGACAACATGCTGCGTGAGCTCTCGGGCGGCATGAAGCGGCGTGTGTTGATTGCCAAGGCGCTGGCGCATGAGCCGCAAATCCTGTTTCTGGATGAGCCGACGGCTGGCGTCGACGTCGCTCTGCGGCGCGATATGTGGAAAGTGGTGGCAGATCTTCGCGCGACTGGCGTCACCATCATCCTCACTACTCATTACATCGAAGAAGCCGAAGAGATTGCCGACCGTGTCGGCGTCATCAACGGCGGTGAGCTGCTTTTGGTGGAAGACAAGACCGCCTTGATGCAGAAGCTTGGCCGCAAGCAACTTTCTCTTGAATTAACCGATCCAGTGAAGGTCTTGCCGGACAGTCTTTCCGGCTTTCAGCTTTCTCTCTCGGAAGACGGCAGCTGCCTGACTTACGAATATGAAGGCAATGGCGAGCAGAGCCGTATCGCCGACCTGTTGGCGGCGCTGTCTGCTGCCGGGATTCACTTCAAGGATATTTCGACACGCCAGAGTTCTCTCGAAGATATTTTCGTGGCGCTGGTGGGAGGTCAAAANTGAATTTCGAAGCAATCAAGTCCATCTACCTGTTCGAAATGGCCCGCACGCGTCGCACCCTGTTGCAAAGCGTGGTGTCGCCGGTCATCTCAACGTCGCTCTATTTCATCGTGTTCGGTACGGCCATCGGGTCGCGCATTCAGGAAGTTGAAGGCGTGTCCTATGGCGCATTCATCACGCCGGGTCTCATCATGCTGACATTGTTGACCCAGTGCATCAGCAATGGCGCCTTCGGCATCTATTTNCCGAAATTCACCGGCACCATCTACGAAATCCTATCGGCCCCGGTAGCGATGACGGAAATCCTGGCGGGCTATGTCGGGNCCGCGGCGACGAAGGGGCTGTTGATCGGCACGATCATCCTCATCACGGCCTCGTTTTTNGTCGATGTGTCGATTGCCCATCCGTTCATGATGCTGCTGTTCTTTGTGCTGACGGCGATCAGCTTCAGCCTCTTTGGCTTCATCATCGGAATATGGGCCGGGAATTTCGAGCAGCTCAACCTCATTCCCATGCTGGTCGTGCCACCGCTGACGTTCCTTGGGGGGAGCTTCTATTCCATTAGCATGCTGCCGCCCTTCTGGCAGACGGTCAGCCACTTCAATCCGGTACTCTATCTCATCAGCGGCTTCCGCTGGAGTTTTTACGAGATTTCGGACGTCAATCCGTTGCTCAGCTTAGGTATGATTTTCGTCTTTCTCGCAGCCTGCCTCGGCGTGATCGGCTGGATGTTCAAGACGGGTTACAAGCTGAGAAACTGATCTTCAACCAAAAAGAATCGCAATAAAAAGGCAGCGCGAACGCTGCCTTTTCTGCATTTGTTTGGTGAATTGAAGCCTTATACCGGCCGCACGAGGATGTGCTTCTTCTTACCCAGCGACAGCTTGACCACACCATCTTCTGTGACTTCTCCAGCACCAACGACCTGACGCTCATCCGACATACTCTGGTCGTTGATGCGTACGGCGCCACCCTGAACGTGACGACGGGCTTCGCCGTTGGAGGCGGCAAGACCGGCACGGACGATCAGCGACAGCAGGCCGACGCCTGCTTCCAGCTCTGCCTTCGGTACGTCGATGGACGGCAAGTTGTCTGCCAGCGCGCCTTCCTCAAAGGTTTTGCGCGCCGTGTCAGCTGCCTGTTCGGCGTTGTCACGGCCATGCAGCATTGCGGTGATTTCGGTGGCGAGGATTTTCTTGACCTCGTTTATCTCCGAACCACCCAGCGCCGAGAGACGCGCGATCTCATCCATCGGCAGCGTCGTGTAGAGCTTGAGGAAGCGTGAAACGTCCGCATCCTCCGTGTTGCGCCAGTATTGCCAGAAATCGTAAGCCGACAGCATGTCCGGGTTCAGCCACACAGCACCGTTCATCGACTTGCCCATCTTCGCACCCGAAGATGTGGTCAAAAGCGGCGAGGTCAGCGCGTAGAGTTGCGGGGTTCCCATACGGTGGCCGAGATCAATACCGTTGATGATGTTGCCCCACTGGTCGGAACCGCCCATTTGCAGCCGGCAGCCGGTGCGCTTGTTCAGTTCCACGAAGTCATAGGCCTGAAGGATCATGTAGTTGAATTCGAGAAACGACAGCGACTGCTCGCGATCCAGCCGCGTCTTCACGCTTTCAAACGATAGCATGCGGTTGACCGAGAAGTGCCGACCGACATCGCGCAGGAATTCAAGGTAATTGATGTCGCGCAACCAGTCGCCATTGTTGATCATCAGGGCAGGCGCAGTTGCTGCGTCGTAATTCAGGTAATTGGCGAAGACGCGCTTGATGGAGGCGATGTTGCTTTCGATCGTATCGATCGTCATCAGTTGGCGCGCGTCGTCCTTGAATGAGGGATCGCCCACCATGCCGGTGCCGCCGCCCATCAGCGAGATCGGCTGGTGGCCGGTCTTTNGCATCCAGTGCAGCATCATGATCTGGATCAGACCGCCAGCATGAAGGCTGGGCGCGGTCGGATCGAAGCCGATATAGGCAGTCACGGTTTCCTTGGCGAAGAGTTCATCGAGACCTGCCTCATCGGAGATCTGGTGAATGAAGCCGCGCTCATCGAGTGTGCGGAGGAAATCGGACTTGAACCTGGACATAACCTTTTTCTTTCTGGCTGGGTCTGCTGCATCACTGAAATGCCAGTGAATGCCGCGCCATTAGCATTGTTTTTNGAAAANTGCACCCGTTTGCGCCATGAATATCGGCAATCGGTAACGAGATGATTCCATCCGGCAGGAGAATGATATGGGCGAGGTCAGAACGGCGATAGGGCTGATGAGCGGAACGTCCATGGACGGCATCGACATAGCACTTCTGCGAACGGACGGCGAAAGCATCGTCCGTCACGGCCCGAGTGGTTATTTNCCCTATGATCCGCAACTGCGCGCGACGTGGCAAAAGGCGCTTGTTACCGCCAAGGCCATCCGCCAGCGCAACGAGCGACCCGATGATCTCGGTGACGCCGAGCGCAAGCTGACGGTGGCGCATGCAGCGGCGGTTAAATCCTTTCTCCACCGTCACGGGTTGAGTGCGCATGAGGTCGACGTCATCGGCTTTCACGGACAGACAGTGCTGCATCGCCCGGATGATGCGCTGACCGTGCAGATTGGTGATGGTCCTCTTCTGGCTGCGGAAACCGGCATCAACGTGGTCTACGACATGCGCGCCAATGACATGGTGCATGGCGGGCAGGGCGCACCGTTGATCCCGATCTATCACGCAGCACTTGCCGCCAATCTGCCAAAGCAGTTCGAAACGCCTGCGGTTTTCGTCAATATTGGCGGCATTTCGAACCTCACCTATATCGGTGAAAGCGGCGCGCTGGCAGCCTTTGACAGCGGCCCCGGCAATATGCTGATCGACCAATGGATCGAGGCGCATACCGGCAAGGCTTACGACAAGGGTGGGGTTACGGCTGCACGCGGTATAGTCGTTCCGTCACTGGTGTCGCGTTATATGGAAAGTCCATTCTTTTCCGCCAACATCCGCCGCTCGCTGGATCGCTCCGATTTCCTGCCGCCTGCAAAGGGTGAGGTCTCGCTGGAGGATGGCGCGCGGACGCTGGCGCATTTGACGGGCGCTGCAATCCTCAAATCCGCGAGCTATCTGCCGGAAGTGGCAAAGACATACGTTGTCTGTGGCGGTGGTCGGCTTAACCCTGTCATCATGGCCGAATTTTCTGAGCAGGCAGCGAAGCTTGGCGCAAAGGTGATCGCGGCGGAGGCTGCGGGTTTTGATGGCGGAGCGATGGAGGCGGAGGCCTGGGCCTATCTGGCCGTGCGGTCGCTCAGAGGCTTGCCGCTGACCTATCCCGGCACGACTGGGGTGAATGAGCCGGTGACGGGTGGGGTGTTGGCGAGGGCGTGAATTGCGGTCATGTTGTGTGACGGCGGGTGTGGCTTACCCCCCTCTGCCCTGCCGGGCATCTCCCCCTCAGGTGGGGAGATTGGCTGGGGGCATGCTCACCGTTCAAGTCGCATGTTCAGCGCCAACCTCTTCCAAAGCGCTCGAGATGTGCAAAAGGTTGCCAAGAGTCGATCTCCCCACCTGAGGGGGAGATGCCCGGCAGGGCAGAGGGGGGTGAGCCCCACCCGCCGCCGATAAAGGGTGGCAACGCGCCGTAAAAGAATTTTCTACGATCAAGAAATTGATCGCACTGAACCCAGGCTCAAGGCCGGGGTGACGACGTCCGATGTCACCGAATCCGCTTCGCGGCAGGCTCCGGTACCAACTCACCATTCAAACGGCGATCCAGATAATCCTCGCATTCGCTCATCAGCGTATCCACCTGACCACTGAAGAAGTGGTTTGCGCCCGGCAGGGTGCGGTGGGTGATCAAGATACCCTTTTGTGTCTTGAGTTTTTCAACAAGAACGTTCACGTCCTTCTCAGGCGCGACCTTGTCCGCATCACCATTGATGATGAGGCCGGAAGATGGGCAAGGTGCCAGGAACGAGAAGTCGTAGGTGTTGGGCTGCGGTGCGATGGACATGAAGCCTTCGATTTCCGGGCGGCGCATCAGAAGCTGCATGCCAATCCACGAACCGAAGGAGTAACCGGCGACCCAACAGCTTTTCGAATCGGGGTGCAGGCTCTGTACCCAGTCCAGTGCCGATGCGGCATCCGACAATTCGCCAGCGCCATGGTCGAACTCGCCCTGACTGCGGCCGATGGAGCGGAAGTTGAAGCGCAATGTGGTGAAGCCGCGCTTCTGGAACAGATAGAACAACTGGTATACGATCTGGTTGTTCATCGTGCCGCCGAACTGCGGGTGCGGGTGCAGGATGATGGCGATCGGGGCGCTTTTTNCCTTGGATGGCTGGTAGCGGCCTTCGAGGCGACCCGCAGGGCCGTTGAAAATGACTTCGGGCATATGTACTCCGGTCGTGTTTTTGTGTTTCTGAACCTTTTCCATGCGCAAGAAGACTTGACGCGGATGGTCAGCTTTTCTAAAACCCAGTTTAGAATTATTCGAAACTTCGTGTGCTGTCTGCACTGTTGGACGTGTCATAAGGCAAGCACGACGGAAATTTCAAGGAAAATGCGCTTTGGCGCATCAATCATAGGTTAGACAGACAGTTTCCCCATGAGCACGATAACGCGCACATATCTGGACTGGAACGCGACGGCACCCTTGCTGCCCGCCGTCCGGGATGCGTTTGTCTTGGCTCTCGATCTGTCCGGTAACCCGTCTTCCGTCCACAAGGAAGGTCGCGCCATTCGTGCTGCTGTTGAAGCGGCGCGCCGTGATGTGGCCGCTCTGGTGGGTGCGCAGGCATCGCATGTCGTTTTCACCAGTGGTGCGACGGAAGCTGCCAATCTGGTTCTGTCGCCTTCGTTCAAGATGGGACGTTCAGCACTTTCTGTCAGTCATCTCTATGTTTCGGCCATCGAGCATCCGGCCATTCGTGAAGGCGGGCGGTTTGATAAGGCCGATGTCAGCGAAATCGCGGTTACAGCTGCCGGTATGCTTGATCTTGCGGCGCTTGAGGCTGCTCTGGCCTCGCATGATGCCGCCAAAGGTCTGCCGATGGTCGCGCTGATGCTGGTTAATAATGAGACTGGCATTGTCCAGCCGGTGGCGGAAGCGGCGCGTCTGGTTCATGCCGCTGGCGGATTGCTGGTCGTAGATGCCGTTCAGGCGGTCGGCCGTATTGCTGTCGATATCGAGACGCTTGGCGCGGATTTTCTGATTGTCTCCTCCCACAAGATCGGTGGCCCCAAAGGCATGGGTGCATTGATCTCCCGTGGCGAGGTGATGATGCCGAAGCCTTTGATCCATGGCGGTGGCCAGGAAAAGGGTCATCGATCCGGTACGGAGAATACATCTGCCATTATCGGGTTCGGAACGGCTGCCGTTGAAGCTTTGAAAAACCGCGATGCGGAAGCGCAGCGTCTGAGCGTATTGCGTGACACTTTGGAAAACGCGATGCGCGCCATGGCACCGGATGTTATCATTCACGGTGCCGATGCGGCGCGGGTCTGCAACACCACGTTTTTCACCCTGCCGGGCCTGAAATCCGAGACGGGGCAGATTGCCTTCGATATTGAAGGCATCGCGCTTTCCGCGGGTGCTGCCTGCTCCTCCGGCAAGGTGGGCGAAAGCCATGTGCTGACGGCCATGGGGCATGATCCCAAGCTGGGTGCCTTGCGCATTTCGCTGGGTGCGGCGACAAATGAAGCTGATATCGACAAGGCCATCGCGGCGTTTGCAAAAATAGCCGGGCGGCGAAAGCTGGCCGTGCAGGCGGCGTAATGTCAAAAACAATTGCGGAAAGTCAAATTTCCGCTTGCCGGAGAGTGTGAAAAGCGCCATCCGGTCCCTAAATAAGGCATAACGATACAAGTTATGCTGGACACGAATGAAGGCGGGTCTTCCGTCTTGATACGTTGACAAGCCACCGGACNTTGGATCCGGCGAGATTGGAGAACGACTATGGCAGCGGTTCAGGAAACGATCGATCAGGTCCGCCAGATCGATGTGGACCAGTATAAATACGGTTTTGAAACCGAGATCGAAGTGGACAAGGCGCCGAAAGGCCTGTCCGAAGAGGTGATCCGTTTCATTTCCGCCAAGAAGGAAGAGCCGGAATGGATGCTTGCTTGGCGTCTTGAGGCGTACCAGCGCTGGCTGACGATGGAAGAGCCAACCTGGGCGCGCGTCAATTATCCGAAGATCGATTTCAACGATCTCTATTATTACGCGGCACCAAAGAGCACGCCTGGCCCCAAGTCGCTTGAGGATGTCGATCCCGAGCTGTTGAAGGTTTACGCGAAGCTCGGCATTCCGCTGATGGAGCAGGAAATTCTGGCCGGCGTCGAAAACCGTCGCGTGGCCGTGGATGCCGTGTTCGACAGCGTGTCGGTCGTGACCACGTTCAAGAAAGAGCTGATGAAGGCTGGCGTGATTTTCATGTCGATTTCGGAAGCCATTCGCGAATATCCTGACCTCATCAAGAAATATATCGGCTCGGTCGTTCCGACGACGGACAATTATTACGCGACGCTGAACTCGGCTGTCTTCACCGATGGTTCCTTCGTGTTCGTGCCGAAGGGCGTTCGTTGCCCGATGGAGCTGTCCACCTATTTCCGTATCAACGAGAAGAACACCGGCCAGTTCGAGCGCACGCTGATCATCGCGGAAGAGGGCGCTTACGTGTCCTATCTCGAAGGCTGCACGGCACCGCAGCGCGACGAGAACCAGCTTCATGCTGCCGTGGTCGAGCTTGTGGCTTTGGATGATGCCGAAATCAAATATTCCACCGTCCAGAACTGGTATCCTGGTGATAAGGACGGCAAGGGCGGCATCTACAACTTCGTGACCAAGCGCGGCGATTGCCGTGGCCACCGTTCGAAGATTTCGTGGACGCAGGTTGAAACCGGCTCTGCCATCACTTGGAAGTACCCGTCCTGCATTCTGCGCGGTGATGACAGCCGTGGTGAGTTCTATTCGATTGCCGTGTCCAACGGTCACCAGCAGATCGACTCTGGCACCAAGATGATTCACCTCGGCAAGAACACGTCGAGCCGCATCATCGCCAAGGGCATCGCTGCCGGTTTCTCTGAAAACGTCTATCGCGGCCAGGTCTCGGCCCACCGCAAGGCGACGAATACGCGCAACTTTACGCAGTGCGATTCACTGCTTATCGGCGACAAGTGCGGCGCACACACCGTGCCTTATATCGAAGCGAAAAACTCGTCCTGCCAGTTCGAGCATGAAGCGACCACGTCCAAGATTTCCGAGGACCAGCTGTTCTACTGCCTGCAGCGCGGCATTCCAGAGGAGTCAGCCATCGCGCTGATCGTCAACGGCTTCGTGAAGGACGTTATCCAGCAGTTGCCGATGGAGTTTGCGGTTGAAGCGCAGAAGCTGATCGGGATTTCGTTGGAAGGTTCTGTGGGGTGATCTTTCGTCTCTTCAAAAAACGCCCGTCAGGTGCTGACCAAATTCAGGACTTCATTGGTCGTCTGGAGCAGTCACACGCCGAAGATTTGGGATTAGCTGTTGCTACCGTAGAGCATACGGCAAATACGAATTTCGTTTTTGGCGATTTTTATGATCCGCAAAATCTCATTTTGGCTCGCCCAGATTTGATTGGACATGGCGTTTTAGAAACACAGAGACTCCAAGCTTGCGGGCTTGAAACAATGGCAGTGGGATGGATTGTATGGACACACACATTTCGTGCTTCTCACAACTCGGAACTGTTGCCTTTAGCTAAAAAGATGTGGGCCTCCTTAATACGCGGCGCACCTTATGCCCTAAATCAAAANGATACTCTGGTTCCTATCGTGGGATTTGAACTTCATGTTCAGGAACCTAACCGCTTACCCAACGGGTTTGCGTGAGAAAGGAAAACAACATGCTTGAAATCATCGACCTGCACGCAAAGATCGCCGATACCGAAACTGAGATCATCAAGGGCTTGAACCTGAAGGTTGCGGCTGGGGAAGTGGCGGCTATCATGGGGCCGAATGGCTCTGGCAAGTCCACGCTGTCCTATATTCTGTCGGGCCGTGA
The DNA here is from genome assembly GCF_002896715.1 of Agrobacterium bohemicum. Taxonomy (GTDB): domain Bacteria; phylum Pseudomonadota; class Alphaproteobacteria; order Rhizobiales; family Rhizobiaceae; genus Agrobacterium; species Agrobacterium bohemicum. The sequence continues at coordinate 12,560 of NZ_PGEL01000028.1, read as the reverse complement.
AGACTACGAAGTCACCTCCGGTGACATTCTCTATAACGGCGAAAGCATTCTGGAACTGGACGCTGCCGAACGCGCTGCCAAGGGCATCTTTCTTGCCTTCCAGTACCCGGTCGAAATTCCCGGCGTTGCCACGATGCAGTTTCTCAAGGTTGCTATGAACGAGCAGCGCAAGGCGCGCGGCGAAGCTGAGCTGACGACGCCTGACTTCATCAGACGCGTGAAGGAAGCCGCTGGCGATCTGAAGATCGACATGGACATGCTGAAGCGTCCGCTGAACGTCGGTTTTTCCGGTGGTGAAAAGAAGCGCGCAGAAATTCTGCAGATGGCGTTGCTGGAGCCAAAGCTTTGCGTGCTTGACGAGACCGACTCTGGTCTCGATATCGACGCGCTGAAGATCGTGGCTGATGGCGTCAACGCCCTGAAGTCCCCGGACCGTGCGACCATCGTCATCACCCACTATCAGCGCCTGCTTGATTACATCGTGCCGGATAGCGTTCACGTTCTCTACAAGGGCAAGATCATTCGTTCCGGCGACAAGAGCCTCGCGCTCGATCTGGAATCCAACGGTTACGCCGACATCATCGGTGAAGCAGCCTGATTGGCTGGGAAAGGTGATGTTATGAACATGCAAACAACCAACCGGCAGACGCCAGCGGAACTAGCGCTGGCTGAGGCTTTCACTGCCAAGTTCAGCGCTTTGCCGGGCGACGGTAACGTCGTTGCGGCACGCGATGTGCTGTTCGATGACCTGAAGACTGGCGGCCTGCCGACGCGTCGCGTCGAGGCTTGGCACTATACCGATCTGAAGACACTGCTGCGCGGCTTGCCCGAAGATGCGCCTGCACCCATGATCGAAAANGCGCGCGGCGCTCGTTGCCGGCGCGCTGATTGCTTACGTGATGCACGGCAAGGCAGTCGATTCCGAGATCGAAGGCTTCAAGATCGAAAGCTATGCTGAGAGCCTCACCGATGGTACAGCCGCTGCCGCTCTCGTTGCTGCCAGCAAGGATGATGCGATCGGCCGCATCAATGGCAGCTTCGTGCGTGACGGCCTGTCCGTCGTCGTTCCCGATGATTCTGTCTTCGTCAATCCGCTGGAGCTTCAAGCCATTCATGGGGCAGGGCAGGTTCACAGCCGTTTCCCTGTAACCTTCGGCAAGGGCTCCAAAGCAACCATCATCGAGCGTCACCTGTCGGTGACCGATGAGGCGGCCTTTGTGTCTTCGGTCAGCGAGATCAAGGTTCAAGACGGCGCGGAAGCGACCTACGTCATTCTCCAGCAACAGGGTGCAGCAGATACGCATCTCGGTCAGTTGCGTATCGTCATGGGTGCGGATGCCAAGCTGCGTCTGTTCGTCATCAATGCCGGCGGCAAGCTGGTGCGTCAGGAACTTCGCGTCGATGTGAACGGCGAGGGCTCCGACCTCTCTATCCGTGGCGTCAACCTGCTGGGTGGCGAAACGCATACTGATGTGACGATGGTTCTCGGCCACAACGTGCCGAACACGACTTCGACGGAAGTGTTCCGCAACGTGGTGTTCGACCGCGCCAAGGGCATTTNCCAGGGCATGATCCGGGTTGCGCCCGATGCCCAGAAGACCGATGCCAAGATGGCCTGCAACACGCTGCTGATGTCTGACGATGGCGAGTTTTCGGCCAAGCCTGAGTTGGAAATCTTCGCGGATGACGTTCAGTGCGGACATGGTGCGACAGTTGCCGATATCAGCGACAACCACCTCTATTACCTGATGGCGCGTGGCGTGCCACGGGCAAAGGCACGGGCCATGCTGGTCAATGCCTTCGTCGATGAGATCATCGAAGAGCTGGAAGACGAACAACTGGTAGAAGCGCTAGAAGATATCATCGCCAGCTGGCTGGAACATCATGCCTGATCGCGAACGCGCCGAAGTGGCCGCCCCTTATGACGTCGAAGCCGTGCGGAAGGATTTTCCGATCCTTTCGCGCGAGGTCTATGGCAAGCCGCTGGTCTATCTGGACAACGGCGCGTCCGCACAAAAGCCGCAGGTGGTGATTGATGCCATCTCGAACGCTTATGCCAATGAATATGCGAACGTGCATCGCGGCCTGCATTTTCTCTCAAATGCCGCAACCGATGCTTATGAGGCATCGCGCGAGAAGGTGCGTCGCTTCCTGAATGCCGGTTCGGTGGACGAGATCGTTTTTACCAAATCCTCGACCGAGGCGATCAATACTGTCGCTTATGGTTATGGAATGCCCAAGATCGGCGAGGGCGATGAGATCGTTCTGTCTATCATGGAGCATCACTCCAACATCGTTCCGTGGCATTTCATTCGCGAACGGCAGGGTGCCAAGCTCGTCTGGGTGCCGGTGGATGATGATGGTGCCTTTCACATCGAAGACTTCGAAANGAGCCTGACCGAAAAGACCAAGCTCGTCGCCATTACCCATATGTCGAACGCCTTGGGAACTGTCGTTCCCGTCAAGGAAATCTGCCGCATTGCGCATGAGCGCGGTATTCCTGTGCTGGTGGATGGCAGTCAGGCCGCGGTTCATATGCCGGTCGACGTGCGCGATATCGACTGCGACTGGTATGTCATGACCGGCCACAAGCTCTACGGTCCCTCCGGCATCGGCGTGCTCTATGGCAAAGCCGATCGCTTGAAAGAGATGCGTCCGTTTCAGGGCGGCGGCGAGATGATTCTCGACGTGTCCGAAGACGCGATCACCTATAACGAGCCGCCGCATCGTTTCGAGGCGGGTACACCGCCCATCGTGCAGGCCATCGGTCTCGGTTACGCGCTGGATTATATGGACGGTATCGGCCGTGCAGCCATTGCGGCGCATGAGGCTGATCTGGCTGCCTATGCGGCGGAACGGCTGCGCGAGATCAACTCGCTTCGTATTATCGGAAATGCGCCTGATAAAGGCGGGATTTTCTCGTTCGAGCTTGAGGGCATTCACGCCCACGACGTCTCGATGGTCATCGACAGGCGCGGCGTTGCCGTGCGCGCTGGCACCCATTGCGCCATGCCGCTCTTGAAACGCTTCGGCGTCACCTCCACATGCCGTGCATCGTTCGGCCTTTACAATACGCGCGCGGAAGTGGACGCTCTGGCTGAAGCGCTGGATTACGCCCGCACATTTTTCGCCTGAAGGATCAGGACCATGACGACTGACATCACCGAGCAGACACCAGCCGCAGCAGACGTTCCGGCAAAGGTTTCAAATATCGCGCCGGATGAACTGGCACGTATCAGCGACGACGTGATAGCCGCGCTGAAAACCGTCTACGACCCGGAAATTCCGGCTGATATCTTTGAACTCGGACTGATCTACAAGATCGACGTCGAAGACGACCGCATGGTCAAGATCATGATGACGTTGACCGCACCTGGTTGCCCGGTTGCCGGTGAAATGCCGGGCTGGGTGGAAAATGCAGTCGGTGCCGTCGAAGGCGTATTGGGTGTGACCGTCGAAATGACGTTCGATCCGCCATGGACGCCGGATCGCATGTCGGAAGAAGCGCAGGTCGCCGTCGGTTGGTATTGAGCCTTGATACCGGCTGATGATGAGACTAGATTCAATCCATGAAAGCATCGGGCCTTGAACCCGTTTGTTGAAGGAGAATGGGCCCATGGGCTTTGCAGTTATGACCATGACCGAGGCTGCCGCCTCCCGTGTCAAAGCAATCGTCGAAAATTCTGGACCGGACGCCAGGGGCCTTCGCGTTGGTATCAAGAAGGGCGGCTGCGCAGGGATGGAATACACCATAGACCTTGTGACCGAACCATCCGCCAAGGATGACCTGATCGAATTTCAGGACGCCAAAGTCTGGATCGAGCCATCGGCCGTGCTGTATCTACTCGGCACCCAGATGGATTTCGAAATCACGAAANTGCGCTCCGGATTTACGTTCACCAACCCGAACCAGACATCTGCTTGTGGCTGCGGTGAGTCGGTTGAGCTGAAGCCTGCGGATTTGGCGGTCCTTGCGAAACAGCGCCAGGAGGCGCTCAGCGTCTAGGAAACTTCACAGGTGGAGGCCACGGCCTCTCACTTGGTTATGCTCGGGCTTGTCCCGAGCATCCTACGTCTCATTCTTCGCAACGTGGGTAGATCCTTGGGACAAGCCGAGGATGACGGTCGGTGTAGTCCGCGTCTTTATCGCTTTGCTTAAACCGCTTCCCGCACAGCAATCTCCGCCATAGCCAACGCCGCTTCCCGCGTCTTCGCCGCAGCAATAAATCGCCCATTGTGACAGAAGGTTGCGCCATCGACACCCGACGCCGTCTCCAGATCACCATTCGTCAGTCCCGCCCATGCGGCGGGCAGGTCGGCGCGCAGCTCGAAGCCATCATCGGCGCGGCGAATGCCGGTCAGGCACCAGTCCTTGTCACGCGGGTGGACTACGAAGAGCAGGTGGTCCGCTCCTGCTTTGACCACTGCAGGGCGGAAGGGCATGCCGAGCGGCAATTCCAGAACGCGGCCTTCGCCAGTTTTTNCGATGGCGTCCAGTACCAGTGATTCGGCTCGCAATTTTGCGGCCTTCTTACCGATACTGGCCTCAACGAAGCTGCGCGCGATGGCAAGAGCAGCATGAAACGCCAGATCATCCGCCTCTGGATCGTTATTATCGAAGACGGGCTTCAATGTTTCGAGAAGCGCCGGCAACGTCAGCCCTGCGAGCAAACCTGCCGTCGCCGGGCTGAGTGCGCCATTGTCCATGAGGTCGATGGGCAGCACGAAGCCCGAGTCGAACGAGGTATGGATGGCTTCGATATGGGCTTCCGGCACACCATAGGCAGTCAGATACTGATGGCCGTAATGTTTCCAGATCAAACCGAACGAGCTGTAAGGCTGGCCATCTTCGCGAAGCGGTGCGCCGCGCTGGTGATGATCGAAAATGTGCGTCTCGGCGTCGTAGGCACCGCCGACATCGTAANTGATGCGATCCGCGCTAGGCGTGATGCAGTCCGGGGCGCGGCTGCGAACGATCTTCGCCTGCGGGAAAAGCCGGGTGAGGATGACGCTGGACAGCAGTTCATCGGCATGGAAGCCACCGGAATGGGTGACGAGAAAATCCACTGACATGGGAGGNCCGGCCTTATTGTTCGGAAAAAGCTTGTTTNACCGATCAGATATAGCGTGTCGACCAGCCCCGCAACCCGGCAATCAGGCGATTGCGGTGATTTCCAGCTCCTGGTCGCCAACTTGCACGAGGTCTCCCACGGCCTTGCCCAAAAGGGCGCGGGCGACGGGTGATACATGAGACATCGAGCCCGCCTTCGGGTCCGCCTCGTCTTCTCCAACGATACGAAATGTTTGTACGCGCCCGTCATCCCTGTCGAACGTAACAGTGCTGCCAAAGGCGACGATATCGTTGCTTTCTGGCGCTGGCATTGGCTGGGCCGTATGCAGGCGTTCGGAGAAATAGCGGAGGTCGCGCATGTGCGGTGCGGCCAGGCGTCTGCGCTCGTTAATGTCTTCGATTGCATTTGCCTCATCGAAGGCCTTGCGGGCTTCATCAACCTGCGCCGCCAGCGCCTTTAGCCCGGCTTCGGTGACGAGGTTGGGATGCTGCGAAACCGGGCGATCCGGCAACTGTGTTTCGGCTGCGGTTTCGGCACTCTCTTCTTTGACAAACGCGACGCTCACTTCAAAGCTCCTCTTTCATACCTTTCTTATATGGAGAGGGGATGGAGCAATGACAACGGTCAGTGTCATTCGTGCCTCAACGCCTCGATAGGGCTGAGACTTGCTGCCCTTCTTGCCGGAAAATAGCCGAAGATGACGCCGATCGCGGCTGAAAATGCGAACGCCAACGCGATGATCGCGGGNCTGGTGACGAAGGGCACGCCGAGAAAAGTCACGACGCTGTAGGCAAGCCCAAGACCGAACAATATGCCCGCCACACCCCCGAAGGCAGAGAGCATGACTGCTTCCACCAGAAACTGCGTCAGCACCTGCTTTNCCAGCGCGCCGATAGCCAGGCGAATGCCGATTTCGCGTGTGCGCTCTGTAACCGATACCAGCATGATGTTCATGATGCCGATACCGCCGACGAGCAGGCTGACGGCAGCGACAGCCCCCAGCAGGCCCGTCAATAGCGTCGTTGTGCCAGTCATGGCGGAGGCGATCTGCGCCATGTCGTTGACGCTGAAATCATCGTCCCGGCCGAGAGCGATCCGCCGCCGCTCGCGTAGCAGGTTCTCTATATCCGACTGAACCTTTGCCGTTGAAACGCCGTCCTGCGCCGACACCATGATGCTGGAAATGGTCGTGGTGCCGCCGATGCGCCGCTGGTGAATTTTCAACGGCATGATGATGGTATCGTCCTGATCGTCGCCAAGACCGGATTGGCCTTTGCGGGCAAGAACCGCGATGACCGGGCAGGAAATATTGCTGACGCGGATGGTCTGACCAACCGGATTTGCTGCGCCAAACAATTCCTGGCGCACCGTTTCGCCGATGATACAGCCGATCTGGCCGCCGCGATCTTCTGCGGGCAGAAACGTGCGGCCCTGTGACAGTGTCCAGTCCTGCGTGATCAGATAGTCATTGGTGGTGCCAACGACGCTGGTGGAGTGGTTCTTGCCGCCATAGATAACGGTAGCCGCCGAGCTTCTGTTGACCGGGGCCACGGCGCGGATGCCGCCAAGCTGGTCGCGCATGGCCTGCACATCATGGTCGTTGAACCGCTTTGCCTCCGTGCTGGCCCGACCGGGNCCGAACTGGCCGGGGCGCACGAACAGCATGTTGGTGCCGAGGCGCGACAGTTCTGATTTGACCTGCGCCGTCGTGCCGTTGCCGATCGTCACCATGGCGATGACCGCGGCAACGCCGATGACGACGCCGAGTACAGTCAGAAAAGAGCGCAATATGTTGCGGCTGATAGCACGCAGTGCGAGGCGCGCGGTTTCAAGAAACATCTGCCGCCTCCTGTTGCATCACCGCGCTATCCGATTCGAGATGTCCATCCACGAAACGCAGAAGCCGGTTTCCATAGGCGGCGATGTCTTCTTCATGGGTGACCATCACGACAGTGATGCCCTTGTCGCGGTTGAGCGAGGTGATCAACTCCATGATCTCTGTGCTGGTCTTTGTATCGAGATTACCGGTCGGTTCATCTGCCAGAAGCAGGGCCGGGCGGGTGACGATGGCGCGGGCAATGGCCACGCGCTGTTGCTGGCCGCCGGACAGTTCCTGCGTGGTGTGGTGCTCACGTCCGGCCAAGCCGACTTGCGCCAGCGCCTCCATGGCGCGGGGGCGTCGCTCCGCTGTCTTCATTCCACGATAGATCAAGGGCAGCTCTACATTCTCCACAGCCGAGGTCCGCGGCAAGAGGTTGAAGCCCTGAAACACGAAACCCAGCATGTGTCTGCGCAAAAGCGTCAGTTGCTCGCTTCCAAAGCCACTCGTTGGCACGCCCTGGAACAGATATTCTCCGGATGTCGGCGTATCCAGGCAACCGATAATGTTCATTGATGTCGACTTGCCGGAACCTGATGGCCCCATGATCGCGACGAACTCGCCTTCTCGGATCGACAGGCTGACGCGATCGAGCGCCCGAATCGTTGCTTCGCCGACGCCATATTGTTTGACGACGTTTCGAAATTCGATGAGTGGTTGACCTTTCATGCGCTTTTCCCGCCTCAACTGCTGCGTTGGGTGGCGTCGGTTATGATCTGATCGTCGGGCTTGATCTCACCGGATTTGATCGCCGTAAACTGGCCATCGGTCGCGCCCGTTTCGACCTGCACGGCCACGGGTGCGTTGTTGCGCAACACCCAGACGCTGCGCTTCGTCGGTTCCTGCTCACCGCCACTGCCGCCCCGCTGGCGACCCATGCGGGGAGGGCGAAACAGCCCCATCAAACCGCCACCACGTGATGCCGATTCACGCGGAGGCGTGTATCGAAGGGCAGCGTTTGGAACAAGAATGGCGTCTTTCACCCGCTCCACGACGATGTTTGCGGTTGCCGTCATGCCGGGCCGCAGCAGCAATTCCGCGTTATCCACCGTCAATATGCCCTTGTAAGTGACCACGTTGGAAACCGTTTCAGATGCAAATCGCACCGTTTCGATGGCCGCCGGAAAGCTTCGTTCCGGGTAGGCGTCCACATTGAATGTTGCCGTTTGCCCTTTCTCGACCTTGCCGACATCAGCTTCATCGATCGCCACCTGAAGCTCCATGTGGCGCAAATCACCCGCGATGGTGAACAGCACGGGTGCATTCAGCGAAGACGCGACAGTTGCACCGGGATCGACATCGCGCGTCAGAACCACGCCATCGATGGGCGAGATTATCCTTGCCTTGCCGAGGTTGAGTTCGGCCAGCCGCAGATCTGCTTCAGATGACAGGACCGAGGCGCTGTTGACCTGGAGCGTCGCGCCAGCGGCGTCATAATTGAATTGCGCCACTTCGAGGTCCTGCTGGCTGGAAACGCGGCTTTGAACCAGCGATCTCAGCCGTTCCATCGATGATTTCGCAGAACCCAGATCAGCTTGCGCCTTTAGCACGCTGGCTTTGGCGGAGGCGAGTTTAGCGCGGGCGCTCTGGACATCGGCTTCCAGCTTGTTGGTATCCAGTTCTGCCAGAACGTCCCCTGATTTGACAGGACTATTATAGGTCACGTTGACCTTGCGGATGGTCCCGGAAAGCTCACTGGAAATATCCACCTGATCTGTCGGTTGTACGGAGCCGGTGGACGTGACAATGACCGAGAGATCGCCTTTCTTGGCATCCTGCGTGGTATAGGTGTAAGCGACACGCGAACCGCCAGCGATATAATAATAGCCACCAGCACCCGCCAGCGCCAACACCATTACCGTCGTATACAGAAAGCGGCGCGACTTCTTTTTNCCGGTTTTCGCGGAAACCAGAATGTCGCGCAGATCCGGTTGCTCTGATGGATGGTTCGATGTCTTGTTGCTGTCGTCGGCGGAGTTCATTCTCTTTACCTATCAAGACAATGCCGTGGCCGCTTTNGGCAAAAACATAATTTTTGCAAGCCATTAAGGTTTTCGACATTGTGTCCGTCTGTCCCGTCCGGCTTCGCATAGCTTTGGCGCAGGGTGAAGTGAAAACTTCGTAATCTTGTCTTGAGGCAATGTTTTGAACGGATTTGCCTGGAACGACCGGCTTGTGAAAAAAANCAAAAGAAAGATGATTTNACCTGTTGCAGGGCAGGGGTGAACCGTGTATCTCCCCACCATCGAAAGACGGAGTGTAGCGCAGTCTGGTAGCGCATCTGGTTTGGGACCAGAGGGTCGGGAGTTCGAATCTCTCCACTCCGACCACTTTCTGAAGTCATGGTTTTACAATGACTTCCACAATTTCCCTAATGTACAATATGATAAGTTGAAGCCGATATCATCGGCTTGCGCCTTGCGGCGTCTAGCTTTAAGCCAGATATTGAAAATAGCCCCAGGCAGCGATGAAGAATGCGATGACGCCAAGGATGATGGCGAGCTTGCGCAATTGCGGGTTCGGTTTGCGCGGCTGCTTCGGTGGCTCCGGCTTGCGAAATTTAATGACGTTTTCATTCATGTCTGATGTCCTTTGCATTGCGGGCCGATAAAATATGCTTCGCGGGTAACGCGCAAGACGCGACAATGGCTTTTCAGCAGCGATGGCATTTATGGTTTCCGTAACATGCAGGGCATGATCGGCTTGACTTCATAAGGCGTTCAGTCCAATTGAGTTTNGCTATCGCGCTGTTATAAATCTATGATGTGTGATGGCTAGAAAAAGCGGAAGGCCGCTTGATCGTACGACCGGAGCAGTTTGAGATGTCTGCAAAAATTTATCGCCCAGCAAAAACGGCCATGCAATCTGGCAAGGCCAAGACCAATCAATGGGTGCTGGAGTTCGATGCCGAGGTTCCCCGCAAGATCGATCCGATCATGGGTTACACTTCTTCGTCAGATATGAAGCAGCAGGTCAAATTGTTGTTTGAAACGCAGGAGCAGGCCGAAGCCTACGCGAAGCGCAAAGGCATCGACTACCGCGTTATTCAACCGCAGGAAGCCACTCGCAAAGTAGTTTCTTACACTGACAATTTCAAGTTCAGCCGCACACAGCCCTGGACTCACTGATTCTATTCGGACATGGCCCCTTAGCTCAGCTGGATAGAGCACCTGCCTTCTAAGCAGGTTGTCGTTGGTTCGAGTCCAACAGGGGTCGCCACCATGTAAAAACGCTCCCGGAAGACTTCCGGGAGCGTTTTTTATTGTCGTTGATTTCGCCGGGATGGTTTGTCCATCTGCTGACTGATCGGGGCATTTCGCGGTGTTTGATCTGTCCATTTTATTTTTTNGGGCCGATCGACCTCGATTTCTCCGTCGCGGGACCGAGCGTCAACATTTCCTCAAATTGTTCGAGGGTTGCAGTAATGGAGGTTGGGTCATTCGATTCAACGAGATTGACAGCTTCCGTTGACCATCAAGATGCGTTCAGCGGGATTACTACCGCTATTTCTCGAAAGCCATTTCAGCGATCATTTCTCTAACCTCGAACAAGTTCGATGGTGACATTATCCCGGACTACGTCGAAATCGATGCAGGCGGAGAGCTGCCGCATACAGATGCTACTGTGCTACGCGCGACACCACGGCTTCCCCACGACACTGCTCGACTGGAGCCACACATTTTTCGTTGCGGCGTTCTTTTCCTATTCCACGTCAAACCGTGACACTGACGTTGCGATCTGGGCGTTCAAGGAATAGGGCGGACATCACCGTACCCAGAACTTTGACGATCCCATAATCACGACCATAGGCTCATACGTGAAACCCATCCTCGGCATTACCGCAGCAGCGCACCTATACCGTCTGCATGAACCAGGCCAACGAGACGTTCTTTTTCACGCCGCAAGACGACGCAATTTTATTGATGCCGGACGACCATCGGATGAAGAAATACATCCTGAGCGGCAAGGATCGCGAGAAACCGCTGCAGGACCTGCACACCATGGACATCACCGACTACTCGATCTACGGAAGTGAAGAGTCTTTGATTCGCATGCTGGCCTGTCAAGAAGTCGTCCTCAATCGATGAACGTAGGAAAACGGCATGGACAAGTTGCTTAGAAACGCGATCGACTCGATCGAGGTCGGAGTCGAGGACTTCCAATCGAATGAAGGCCGCCGCGCCCTCTCGGCCGTGCGCAACGTTCACGCAGGCGTTCTTTTGCTCTGCAAGACCGTCCTATGGCAACATTCCCCGGACGGCGAAGGCTCGCTCATCTACATCAAGATGGAGCCTAAGAAGCGGGCGGACGGCAAGATCGAGTGGCAGCCGAACAAGAACAAAACCGTGGACGCGTTCGATATCAAGGCCCGGTACAAGCTCCTCGGCCTGACGCTAGACTGGACCAAACTCGAAGAACTAACGAAACATCGCAACACGATCGAGCATCTATATCTGACCACGCCGGAGGCCGTCGTGAAGGAAGCGCTCGCCAATGCGCTTCCTTTGATCAACACGATCATGCGTGACCAGCTCAAGACCAATCCGGAACAAGAATTCCGAACCGAATGCTGGACGTTCCTGCTGAACAACGCGGACATCTTCGCTGAAATTGAGAAGGAGTGTGCGGCGACTTTCGAAAAGCTCCAGTGGCCGGAGTCTGAAGTCGGATTTCCAATCGAGCATCTTAGCTGCACCAATTGCGGCTCGAGCCTCATTAGACAGCAGGACCCCGACAACACGACACCGATTGAAATCGAGTTCGCGTGTCGCGCATGCGGAGAGGACAGCCTCGACCTCGGCGAGATGATGGAGCCTGCTCTCGCCTCCGAAGCCGCAGGCCTCGCTTACATAGCGATGACCGACGGCGGGGAGCCTCCAATCGCCTCTTGTTACGAGTGCGGTCAGGAAACCTACCTCATCGACGTCGGCCAGTGCGTCGTGTGTGATGCCTCGGCACCTGGTGAGTGCGGTGTCTGCGGCGAGGCCATCCACGTCAACGACTACAACGAAAGCTATCCCGGCCTATGCGGCTATCACGCGCATCAGGCCGAGAGGGCCGAGAGGGATTAGGTCCATCTGCATCGTCGAGGTTAAATGCCGCCCTTAGGCTCCTCAATGAGCAGGTCCATCTGCTGCGGGCTACGGATGTGTTGCTCGACCTTGATCACAGCATACTCGGTCTTCAGGCCGGCTCCCGTCTGCGTCTGTGTCACGCGGACCTGGCACACGAGGACATCGCCCTTTGTGAACGAAATCTGCTGGTGATCTACCTTATAGAGGAAGTCCTTGTCCTCGATAATGGCGCTTATCTGTGAGTTGCCGTCGTGCAGCCGCCATTTGTTGTCTTCCTTGAAAGCAAGGGAGACAATAGAAANGGCAGCCTTGCGCACATCCTCTAGGAGAACCTTGCCGTCTGGTTCGGGCGCGACGAAATACGTCGCTTCTGACTTGTTCACAACCTCGACGACGCGCTTCGCCTCGAGGACCTTGAACTCGTTGATGCCTTCCTTCTTGAGGGGGTCGTAAATGACACTGAACCGCGCCGGGTTTGCCGGAGGCTCCAACTTCTGAGAAAGTGGAGTCACCATGAGCAAGACAACGAACAAG
>NZ_PGEL01000011.1 GCF_002896715.1 Agrobacterium bohemicum | reverse complement strand
CTCGTGGCTGAGACCAGGACCGTTCAGGAGCGCGTCCTGACGATCGAGCGCATGATCAACGGTTTCAGGTCTGACACCATGGCTGTGTCTGTCTGCCATCCGCAGCGCGCTGGCCGCCATGGAATGCTCGATCCCGATCATCTCGCGGGTCGAATAGCGCGCCAGTTCATCGTGTTGCTCGGCTTGCAGTTCGACCAGCTGGCGTGACGCCATGACGGCGGCAAGCGCGCGTTGGAAGCCGTCGGTGTCGTTGATGTAACGATGCAGCGTGCGGGCGACATCATGACGGGTAAACACGCTTTTCTCATCGGTCAGAAGGCGCAGGACCTCGTCGGGTTTGCGCCGGATCAACGCGGCGTTTCGGCGTGCCGCATCTTCCTCAAGCCGGGTGCGTGATACATCCAGTCCGCGTCGCATCATCTGGCTGGCATGCACGCCCATATGTTCGGTCGGTTCGATCTCCAGACCACGCTCCAGATGCGAGCGATGATCGATCCGCACATCAAGGCCTGCCCGCATCAGATGTCGGTTGGCATGCTGTTCGAACGTCTGGCGGATATCGCGCATCTGCAGGTGCGACGTCGGCAGATCCTGGGCGAGCAGCCATTTGTTCTCGCGCTCGATCAGGCTTTTTTCGCCAAGGCCCGTTGGGNTCACCACCCGCGTGGTCATCATCACATGTGCATGGATATTGCGGACATCGCTTTTGCCCTGCGGCACATGGATGGCGAAGTCGATAGCGGTGCCATAGCGGTTGGCAAGATCCTGGGCAAAGGCACGCGTCAGCGACAGGCGATCGTCGCGGCTCAGCTCATGGGGAAGGGCGATTTCGAACTCACGGGCAACACGGGCATCGCAGCGGTTCTCGGCAGCCTCCGCGGCATTCCACAGTGTTGATCGATCCAGTGCCCAGTCGGCTACAACAGCGTCGGGCAGAACGATCTCGCAATGGGCAACGCCCCGCCTGGCGGTAAAGTCATGCACGAGACCATCACGTTCATTCAGCATCATGGTCGCTGTTCGGTAGGCAATCGCCGCCACGGCACTGCGGCCACCCGATCTGGAAACCGGCTTGCTGCTGAGATGGTAGATCGCCACCGCCACCTGTCCTTTCCCGGTTCGGACAATCGGTTGAGCCAAATACGCTGCAACTCGTAAGTGCGCCCTTGTTGCTGTCGTTACGGCACGGCTAGCATTCGCAGATCGTGCTGGCGACGTGCAGATCTGCAGGTTGCAGGCTCCAGGAAATTGCGGTTCCAATAGCGCTGAGGCCAAATCGTCATAGGAGGATGCTGTTATGAGAAAGCCGATCGCGCAACGCATCAAGGAGCTCGAAGAGCGCAGGCGTAGTTTGCAATCGCGACTGGACAGGCAGGAGCGTGCGCAGACGACACGACGCAAGATCGTGCTCGGTTCGTTTGTGCTGGAGCACCTGGCGCAGGATGGCGATGGTGATACCGGCGATCAATGCGATCAATGCGACCTGAGGCAATGGCTTGCGGCACAATTGCCGGCGTTTCTCGTCCGGGATGCCGATCGGGCCTTGTTTGCGGACCTGCTCGAAGAATGCCGGATGGGTCAAGTCCACGATGTGACAGACGGCAACGCGCAACGGAGCAATGGGCACCATCGGCACGCCAATGGCAGTCAAGCGGACGTCATCGGGGACAAGGAGCCATGACGGTGCTCGATGTCACAACACTTGCCCCTCAGCTGCGCCTTCGCGGCGATAACGGATGACGGGACGCTCAAGAGGGATTGCGGGATGAGCCTGTCCTGACGGGAACGCGCTCCCCATAGCGCCGTAGTGAGCGGCAGGACAGGCGTGCGTCTGGCGCCATGGGGTGATGGGAACGCAAGCCCAGGATCTGACGAACGCTCCCGGACCGATCCCACCGTTGCGCTCTGTGTCAACGGCAGCTAGAGGCAGTTTATAATAAACAGGAGTTCTCGCATGTGGCTGGATACGCCCAAGCGTTATGGTCTGATCAGCCGGACCTTGCATTGGACCATGGCCTATCTTTNGATCTGGCAGTTTGTCGTCATCCTGACGTGGCGATTGTTCGGGGATAGGGAGTGGGTCAGGACGGTCACGTCGCTTGGACCCGGCCATGGCACCGTTGGCCTTCTGGTGATCGTGCTTGTCGTCATTCGCGCCATCTGGTGGACCGTCAATCGTAACCGTCGCCCGGTTCAATCGACAACCATTGCCGGTCATGCGGCCATTGTTGTTCACGCCAGCCTCTATCTTCTGATGTTTGGCATTCCGGCCCTGGCGCTGTTGCGGGCCTATGGCAGTGGCAAGGGGTGGGAGCCGTGGATCCCGGCGACCGGGGTGGAGGTGTCATGGATGATGGCACCGGCCGATTTTCTTCACAGTCTGTTGGCATGGGGCCTGTCGGTTCTGATCGCAGGCCACGTCACCATGGCGCTCGTTCACCGGTTTGCGTTGAACGACCAAACGCTTGGGCGGATGGCGGGAAGGCTGGGCAGAGCCACGACTGATGAGGAAGCAATGACGGGCAGGACAGCCGGACGAGACCTGAAAGCAGCGTCGCAGACCAAGGCTGATCAACTCCGCCGAGAGCCTTTGTGCAATGCGTGTCAACGGCCTAGGGGCCTTTCCTGCGGTTGTTGTTTCGGTTGAACTGTGTCAGGTTTTCCGGACCAGCTTTAAGAGAGTCGACGTCGATACCGCCAGCGAACAAGAACCTGCTACCATGATGAAGTCTTCCCTCGATCATATCCCGCCGCGCAAGCAACGTGAACTCGCCCGTGCGCTGTAAATCCTGCACGAGGAATTCGAGGATGCGCTGGGCGAGGGAACAGCCGACTTCAAGAAGCGCGGACGCATTCTCAAAATCATCCTGTTCGGTTCTTATGCCCGCGGTACGTTTGTCGACGAGCCGCACACGATGAAGGGCTATCGCTCTGACTTTGATCTGCTCGTCATCGTCAACAATCGCAAGCTGACCGACTTTGCCGAATATTGGTACAAGGCCGCCGACCGTTTGATCCGGGATAGTTTTATCGAAACGCCGGCACAGTTCATCGTGCACTCGCTGCGCGAGGTGAACACGCAGTTGAAGGAAGGCCATTACTTCTTCTCGGATATCCGCAGAGACGGGATCGTTCTTTACGAACTGGATGATGAACCACTGGTGGAGCCCAAGCCGCTGACCGCAGAGGCACGGCTGCGGGTGGCGCGGGAGCATTTTCAGGAGCGGCTCCCAAACGCTCAGCGGTCCCTGCAAACTGCTGCATTTCAGCTGACAAATTCGGAGACTGACATCAAGTGGCGAAAGGATGCTGCTTTCGCGCTCCATCAAACACTCGAGCAGGCTTACTCATGCGTTCTGCTCACTCTGACTAACTACGGACCTGCATCGCACAACATCAAGTTTCTGCGCTCGCTGGCAGAGGAGCAGGACCTGCGTTTGGTCGAAGCCTTTCCGCGTGATCAACACCGCGAGCGGGCCTGGTTCAACACGATCAACGAGGCCTATGTGAAGGCCCGGTACTCGAAGCATTTTGAGATCAGCGAAGAGGCGCTTGTCTGGCTTGGGGAACGGACCGCGCATCTGCTGGAACGGGTCAAACAGGTTTGCGAAGAGCACCTGACAAAACTCGCAGAGAATGCGAATGAAAAAGCGTCTCAAACGGGTGGTTAGTCATGCTCCTGGCGTCTTGCTCTCAAGACAGCGACGGGGTGTTTTTNGGGGCCGTTCATGGCCTTGCGACGATAGATCGCCGTTGCCCGATGATGCCGTTGGATCACAGACCAATCGAAACCACGTCGTTTGGTATTTTTNCCGATATCTGGACTTGAAAAAACGCAGGCGTGCGGCATTTTTNAGGGATGAGCCTGACAACGGATTTTATTGGCAAACTTGTTCGAGATGCCAATCGCATGGAGCGCCTCGATGCGTTCCAGAAGCGCCGGATGCTGGAGCGCGCCGTCGCGACGATCGCGGATTTGCGAGAGGCTGTGGGCCTGCCCACAGGCCCTGGCCGCGATATCGTTCTTGATATTCACACAACCGCTCTTTCGGTCGAGCGGGGCTGGCGCGATGACAATCAGGTTCGTGATACGTTTCTTCTGGCTGCTGGTATGATCCGGGACCTGCACATTGTTCTGGATAGCGGGACAAGGGTGTCCCTGGTGGGAAACCGCGATGTCTCGTTGTAATTGCCCCCCNGGGCAGGGATGCTAGGTATCAGATGGGGTTCCGGTTGGGTGATCGATTTGCGAGATAGACGCCCGTCCTACTGTTTTCAGCCCCCTCTTCGATTCGAAACCCGTTTACGTCTCGCCACTGGCATCAATTCAAATTCAGGGCCATTGCCCTTCGATGGGAGGACACTAGGATCTTAACGTCAATTGTCTTGCAAAGCCGCGACATCGGCTCTCGAGCCCTGACGGCCTGGACCAGCTCATCAACCGAACGTTCCGAAATACGCTGGAGTAATTTGATAGATCGTAACACAGGACTCGGCTAGTACAGATCATCAGCAGTATCGTGGTGAAGTGCATGGCAGGATCATTGGAAGCAAGGCCGCTTTTCGGCATCGGGCTGGCGGCCATGGGCTACTCCTGTTTNGCTCTTCAGGATGCGCTCGTCAAATTGCTTGTCGAAAGCTACGAGGTTCCGCAGATCCTCTTTGTGCGAAGCGCCGTCATCGTTCTGATTACCGGCCTACTGGCATATCGCTACCGCCACCCCTCCATCCTCAAANGCAAATATCGCGGCACCGTCGTTATTCGCGCAGCACTCATGCTCACCGCATGGATGCTGTTCTACAGCTCCGCGCGATATCTGGGGCTGGCGGAGCTCACCACGCTCTATTTCTCCGCACCCATCATGGTCATGTTTCTGTCCATCTTCGTGCTGAAAGAAAAAGTCGGCGCAGGCCGCTGGATAGCCTGCGTGGTCGGTTTCGTTGGAGTGGTCATAGCTGCCAATCCGGCCAACTCCCCCAACTGGCTTCCGGCAACTCTCTGCATCATCGCAGGTTTCTGCTGGGCATGGAGCACCATCCTCATCCGCCTCGTTAGCAGAAGCGAAACGACATTGACGCAGATGTACGCCACCAGCGCATTGTTCGGCATCGCCTGTGCACTCTCTTTGCCTTGGCTCTGGAAGAACCCGGATGCGCAGGGCTGGCTTCTCATGATCGGGGTCGGGCTCGTCTCAACAATCGGGCAATATCTTCTCTATGAAGGGTTCAGATACGCGCCCGCATCCTCACTCGCGCCGGTGGAATATACCGGCCTGATCTGGGCCTTCATCTATGGTTACGTCATCTGGACGGAAGTACCGGCAATCAACGTCTTTATCGGCGCAATCCTCATCGTCGCGGCGAGCCTTGTGCTTGTGAGTTGGGCACGACGGAGTATGAGAATGGCAAAGGAGCCGATTAGCTGATTTCTGCAAAGGTGACGCTAACACGCAGCAACCGATATTAGAGCCTCAACGGTCCCAATGCCTATTCTGTCATCCGCTTTGTTAGCCGCTTTTCCAGCAATGCAATTAGCGGATTCAGATCGTCGGCAAGGAAACCTGCTTCTGCTGCCACGTACCATTCCCGTTGGTCTTTCGCACAGAGATCGAGATCATAGCCAGCCTTCTCGGCAATCATTTGCAAAANCAATCGCTGCACGCGCCCGTTGCCCTCTATAAATGGGTGCGCCGCGTTGATTTCGTTGATGAACCTCGCGGCGTTTTCCGCAAACTGTCGCTTTTCAAGCCCACAATAGTAGTTCGAATTTTTNAGATGCTCGAATTGCTTCTCAACCCATGAAGCTATGTATGCAGGCTTCGCGAACGCGGCATTCGGGTTCCTGCTCGTCGTGTAAGTTCGCTCCATCCCCGCCCACTCATAAATATCCTGAAAGAGATGGCGGTGAAGTGCTTTCAGACCGTCATATGAAAGCTCCATGGCCTCAGCAGGAATCCGCTTCACCCTTATCGCCACGATCTGCGCTTCAAATCGGCTGAGGTCTTCCCAGTTTCTCGCACCTAATAAATTGATTGGAACCCTCGGTTCAGGTCCGGGATACATATATCGCTCGTAAATGGCCTTTTCGTTCACATTACTTTTCGCTTTAAATAAAAAACGCCCCCAAAATGAGAGCGCTCACAATATCTGTAGACGTATATTAAGCGGCAGCGCGATTGCGTTGTTTTGCCATCTGCACCAGCCGAGCAACCTGCTCATCATCAGCAACACCAGCTGCATTCCATTCTTCAACCAAAGCTGCGAGCGCCTCGTCCTTCTGAACACCCTCAATCGCGTTGTTGGCGTGCATCTGGTCGACGCGCCACGCAACATCCTTGGCTTCGTTCGAGAAAAAGCGGTTCATATGGTGCCTCCACTGTTTCTAGCAGCGCGATTTCAATACAATTAGCGCTTACAATGTCCTCAAACCTTAGAGGATTCCCGTTAAACTCGCAACGGAAAATCTGAAGACGTCAACGTAGAAGGAGTAAGGCGTTGAGAGCATACACCGTAATTTTTCTTGTTTGGGTGAGTTTGTTTGCAGTCCCGCAAGCTTTTGCACAAACTGCAACGCCTATGCCCGAAAGTGTTGAACGAAGGTTACTACAAGCATGTTCAGTTGACGTGATTGAGTTCATTGATGCCATTTGTCATGACAAAGGCACGGTAAATACCGTCGCGATAAACTTCCCCGGCGTGTGTAAACAATATGATTACTCGAACGACATCAAAAGAAAGCTACAAGAGTGCGACGGAAAGAACGTATTCTTTGAGATGTGGAAGTTCAAATTTAATATTCAAAATGATTTTGAGGAAAAATTCGTAGAATATGTAGAAAANTATTTTAGTAATGAGGCAGCGTCGGTAATCCCCCNGTTTTTAACGGGGCTCAGCAGTAGAATTCATGCTGCCATTTNCAGTTTTNGCCTCGGCGTGAT
>NZ_PGEL01000008.1 GCF_002896715.1 Agrobacterium bohemicum | reverse complement strand
AGATGGCTTCCCCTCGGCAGTTCATCAGAGCTAAATCAACCTAGCCGACCTGTCCGGTGAAATGGGGTGCACTCCAAGTGCAGACAACGCGAGCCCGGTGCAGAACGTGCCTCCGGCAAACCCACCTAGCGCGACAGCCCAAATAAATTTATCTTTGTACTGTTCTGGACTTTTTTCCTTCATACTCTATGCCGGGCGGCCTTTAGAGAGCGGTTTCCCGGCGCGCAGCAGTTTTTCGTCAAGCGCAGCCTTCCTTTCAAGGGCTAACGCGGGCCGCTCGTAGAAATGCTCGAAGCACTCTTCGATCACCTCTAAGCACCATTCTGCCTCTTCTGCCTCAACCGGAATCACCTGAAGAGTTGTGACATCATTCAATGGATGAGCCGAAAAATTACCAAAGTGCCGAACAGCGTCAATCGTTGTACGCAGATTGAGCGGAATCGACTTCGTCAAATCCCGCTCGTCGAGTAGGTCGTTGATCTGTTTGACGAGGTCCTTTTTATTGTAACCCTCTTTTGTGAGAATTCCTTGCAAGCATCGCCGCGATAAGGCGGCTGAAGCCTTCGGGCTCACCGCCAAAACTGCGCAGGCTTCGAAGTAATCCTCTTTGAGAGCTGCGGGAACATGCAAGGATAAACGAGTTGTTCAAGAGCATTCAGCCAATTATCGAAAATTGGACATTCACTCCTGACTGTTGCTAGCCCGATATCGATCATCGCCACGTTGCCATGCAGAACTTTTTGATATCCCGGTAATGCAGCTAACAGTCGTTTTGAAGGAGCAGTCTGATAACTGTCGTTGATATGTTCGGGAGTCTCGAAGGCCGCCCTTATGGTCGTGAAATCTGATGCGAGTGCCGGCACTCCCATAGAATGGGCCATTGTCGTCGGGTCACTGAAGAGCAACCCTTCGAATTCGTGCATAGCAACGAAAGGAATGAAGCGATCGGCCAAGTTGGCATGCTTATGCCATTGATGGCATGCGGGACGAGACAGCCTATGAGATGGAACGCGATTTTCTGTCGCCGGTCGACAGCAAAGCAGCTTCAGCTCTCAACTCGCTTAAACAAGGTGAAGCGCTGTCGGAAGCGCAGCGCGGTGCTTGGTCGATGTTCATCGCTTCGCTGATATGCCGAATGCCGGAAGATGTAAGGCTCATAAAGCAAATGCTAGCCGAATTGGGGCGGGGCACTGCGCCGTCACTAAGAAGGTTTTATGATGCGTCTATCCCGTTCGCGTTTTATCTATGTTGGCTCTCGTCTGACTTTATCAACAATCAGCTACCAAGCACCGGCCATGTGGTCGCCGCTGCAGCCTACATTTATCTCGGTTTCGTCGGGCTATGGGCCTATCGCATCCTGTTTAGTTATACGAAGTGGGCATTCCCTCTTGTTGAGATTACCGATCAGTCCACCCGTCCAGCGTTACATCGAAAAGTCTGCTGGGCTATAATTTGCGTTGTGTCCGGAAAGGTCTTCTGGGACGTAGCAGACCCCATCCTATCCATCAGAGGGATGCTGGCCTTCTAGGCGCGGCACAAGGGGAATGACGTGGCCATTGGCGAGTTCGAAATATGGAAGCTAGAGAAAGCGTCGGCATCTCAAGTTACCAAANTCAAACCCTCATACGCTGGTCATCTAATGCGATGTTGATGAGAGGTACATAACGCGGTACGACTTGAGGTACGAGGTTGCCCGTAAGGCTTTGAAATTACTTGGGTAAAAAGAGTTGGCTGGGGAACCTGGATTCGAACCAAGATTAACGGAGTCAGAGTCCGTCGTTCTACCGTTGAACTATTCCCCAACGCAGTCGAAGTCGTCGTGCGGCTTCGCTGAGGCGTCGTATAAATGATTTGTCTCGCTATGCAAGCCAAAAATTGCGCTTTNCCAAATGATATTGAAGCTCGTGGTGTTTTTGTTGCGCCGCGAATTGCTCGCTGGACCAATGCGGTATGAAAAAGGCCTTTNCCACACCCATGGAGGAGAATTGGAAAAATCCCGCCCATAGATGTGCAAATTTGAAAGCGGAGGTTTGCTCCCTATCAGCGATTTGCAGATCTTTGTACTTTTATGCGCTCCACGATTTCCTTCAATTCGGAACGTTCGACATCATTTAGCGCCTCGACACCAGGAATGCGTACTGGACCCACGTCTGTACCGAGCATTCCAAGCGCCTCCTTGACGACGGTGACGTTTGCGCCATTAAAATATTTCGTGCGTAGTGCTTCGAAGCCAGCAATCCCATCTATCAAGTTTCGTGCTTCTTCGTAATTCCCTGCGTCCAGCGCCCTGTAGATGGCATGCGAGCGCTCTGGAAAAACGTTTACCAGTCCGGAGGTGAATCCGCGTGCTCCCATGGCATAAAATGCTGGTGCCCAGCCTTCGGCTAGGCCACAGACCCAAATCGTGGACGTGTCTTTGGTGGATCGAATGACCTCTGCGAGCAGCATGAGGTTGCTGGATGCGAATTTGATGCCAGCAATATTTGGATGCAACGCCAGTTGCCGGAAGTCGCTGACCGACAAGTTGTCGCTACGCACGTAGGCGATGACAGGAACCGTCGAAGACGTTGCCAGATCCAGAAAGTACTTTGCCTGGTAGCTTGGCCCGGCAAAGGGGTCCATCGGATGATGTCCCATTATGGCGTCGGCGCCCTCGGCGATGGCATCGCGAGCCAATGCTTTTGCTTCGGTCAGTGAGCGACCTACCGCGGCACTGACTAAGGCTTTTCCGGCCGCCGCCATGATTGTTGTGCGATGTACGAGGCGAACTTCGTCCATGGTCAGAGTAAAGAACTCCCCGGTATTGCCGGCTGCCATCAAATTGTGGACGCCCGCATCGGCGAGACCGGCAATCAGCGTTGAAAGCTTCAACGTATCCACGCTTCCATCAGCCGCATAAGGTGTGACTGGCACACCTGATATTCCCGTCAACGCCTTGCGAACTTTGTCCATTGCTGAATTCACCGTATTTCCTCCCGCGTATTGAAANTCATGCTCAAATAAGTATTCCCGGAACGTATCACGTGGTCACGCATCGCTCTCTCAGCCTCATCGCTCTCGCCTGAGATGATTGCGGTAGAAATGGCAATGTGTTCCGCCAGTGCTTTCGCACACTCTGACGGGTCCAGATGGATGATCCGGCGAATGCTGGCGTCGTAGAACCGCTGCCGCTCGATCATCCGGGCCAGATATCTGCATTCGGATGCGGCATGAATTTGGTCGTGAAATGTCTCGTTGAGTTCGATGAGGTCGTCGGCCGCTGCGTTTAAGCTGGCGGTTCGCATTCTGTCGATCGTCTGTTCCAGGGCGCGGACAGCATCCTGCGTGATACGTTTTGCTGCAAGGCGCGCGATCATGGATTCGAGTGCTGCGCGCGCCAGTATTGTTTCTTCTGCCCAGTCTGCATTGAAGCGAATGATGATGCCACGTCTTGCTAGAGTCTCGACAAGTCCTTCTGCCTCGAGTTGGCGAAGAGCCTCCTTGATAGGTGTTGTGCTGACCCCAAGCTGCTCTGCGAGCTGCCGCTCGTTTACGCGTTCATCAGCAGCAAAGCGACCCGATAATATGGCGGTTCGAAGCGCACGATGGACATGGTCTCTGAGCGTCGTCAGGAATTGTGGATCGAGCCGCTCGATGCGTTCCTCTGATGCGGGCAGACCTATGGTATTGAGCATTACGAGGCCTCTGAACGGCTTGAATCCCAGCGTTGAAATCTGATATATCAGATTTCAATACCTGTCCAGATCATTAATCCCTTTATTAGGAAGGCTGGGAAATCGGTGAATACGTAGCTTTTAGCCGGGCAATATAACGTCTACCAGATGATGAATATTCGCCTCAATCACTCCTGTGGCTGCCAGACCATGTGGATGAGGGGAGGGGCCAGGGATGCGACCCGGAAGCCTAGCTTTTCGTAAAGGGGCTGATTGTTGCTGGGACCGAAAATCGGCGTCGATAATGTGAGAGATCGCCTGCCGCGTCTGGCGGCGNCCTGCAGGCCACGAATAACGTTGGAGCCAATGCCGGTGGTTCTAGCCGCTGACACGACTTCGATCTCGCTGATCCGCCAGTCTGCATATCCCAAGTCCAAGACGACACGCCCGACCTTTTCTCCAAGCTTTTCTATCAGCAGATCAAGATGCTCGGGGTAGACCGCTTCCTGACCGTTCCGCATGATAGAGTATTGCTGCTCAAACAGATCGCGTATGAAATCCTTTTTGCCTTCTGCCCAAGCAAGCCAAGGGCGCGCCTGCATGAAGAGTTCCAGAAGAAAATCCTGGTCGGTTGGTCGGCAAAAACGCAAGGTCAAGCCGCCGGAAATATCAAAGGAGCCGTTGAAACCATTCATAGATTTACCTGTTGAACATCATCGAGCGAAAGAGGCCGCTTTCACCTCTTGATCCTGAGCACCTTTCAAAACCAAGACCGATTGGGATCAATTGAAGATGATCTCTAATACGGCGGTATCAGCTCGGTCGCTAATCACCCGGCCGATGTGAACCGGCCCGACTGTACCGATTGTTTCGTGTTGGATAGTGAATATCCCATCGTTTCTGGGCGGCATCTGGTTCGCGGCTGTCTCAAACAAGAGCCTGAAAGCCGTTCTCGCGGTTCCTGGCATGGTGCCACGCGGATATTTTCTGCAATCCGCAAGCTTGACCATGAGGACCGTGTCGCCGTCTCCCAGCAAGGAGAAATCGGCTCCGATATGCGGAAGAAACACCTCCGCAGAGAGACGTTGAATGTCCATAACGCTTCAATCTCCCCTATTCGCGGGTAGGGTATATCCCGTTCATGCATATGATGAAGTTGATGGCCTGTGATGAGGGGCGAATATCTACAGGCGCTCCGCCTCCGGCTGTGCCAACGGTCACGGTTCCCCCAGTCACCACGCCCGGAACCGTAATGCTAAGCTCAGGTATGGACGGAGAGCCGTCCAGCGAAGCGCTGACGCCCCCAAGTGACACGGGATTCGAACTTGTTGCTGCGTAAATTTTTGTCGTGGCACCACCTGTGGTGGCTAGATATGTTCCTGCTGTCGCTAGATTGGAGGTAGCAGTGGACGTCGAGACGTCCAGCTTTGCCGATACTGTTTGATTGCCAGTCACTGCCGCCGTTTTGAGGTCGAGGTCAGTTTTCGTTGGCGCAAAGGTCGTAGTGTGTGAGTGGACGGGCATTTGCGAAATGGAAAGGGCTTGGGCGTCGTTGCCGGACTTGGTGCCGATGGCATAGTTTAGGTTCCCGCCATCCTTCGCACCCCAGCCGATCGGCACGCGACCCCGGAGATCCGGCAAGCCGAAAGAGGTCTTTCCGTCGCCGCCATAATAGTTCGCCAAAAGCGAGAACACTGCCTGATACTGATTGACGTTGACTTGCTGCCCCCAGCAGAGTTGCCAACCGTATGGATTGAAATTGAAACCCGTTGGCAAAATAGTTGCAATGAAAGCATCCATTTTTATTCTCCTATGGCGTGCGCACTGAAAGATAGCGGTTGTTACTATCGAATCAATTTATAAGTGCATTAACATAAATATGCAATCTAGAATAATTTCCATTATGCTTCAGGAAGTGCCTTACCGTTCTTGCCATTCAAATGTCTTTGTTTTGTTTACACTTTTTGAATCTCACGCCAGTCTAGCTTCCCGTCGTCTTTGCGTCATGACATACGGCATGGAAGCTGATCCACCTCCCGCAACCCTTTAGTTGCAATTAGGTTGTGACCGACGCGCCACATGAGTTGAATTATGATTCGCTTAGGTCATCTACTGGTTGTTAATAATCTGGCTAAGTCATGCGAATCTCGCTACCTGAATAATATGTATTGTTGTCCTTATGTAACCTGCGGGGGCAGGTGGGATGGCTAGGGTGCGGGGAAAATCGGGTGACGTTAAAAAAGCGCGTAGTCTCAGTCGGTTTGCGTTTTGCAGCCTCTATTTTTAAGGTGTTGCGGGCATGGTCGTTTTNAAGGGCACTCATAACTCTGTTGATGTACGCTGGCATTGCGGTACCCGCACACGCTCTCTCTAATACATGTACCGCAATCAACACAGACTGGGGTACCAGTCAGACATTCGCTCCCCCAAATGGCATGCGAGAATCGCCGTACGAGGTCTATTCAAGCTTTGACGTTGGCGAGACGTTGAGCTGGACAGCAAGTCACTCTGGCACTGCGTTGGCAAATAGCACGGCAACTGTTGCACTAGTTTTNCCAAACTATGATTACATATTAGTCGTTGGCACCGACGATGACCCAAATTTTTCGAAATCCGGTACTTACACGATAACAAGTTCCGCACCTCCTTTCGATGCGTTTAACGTAGAGGTCGATGTCGACAATCAACTGCCGGGTACGTCCAGCGCCGTTACCATTCAGGTTGTCTGTTATGATAGCAGCGCCCCAACAATCACGTCTTTGAGCCCGCGCGGCGGGTCGGTAAGCGGTGGAACTTCGGTCACCGTAGAAGGCACCGCTTTCGTTGGCGTCAGCGAAGTATCATTCGGTGGGGTACCTGCGTCCAGCTATACAGTCGTTAGCCCAACCAGGATCGTGGCTATTGCTCCAGCGAATGTTTCGGGTGCTGCAGATGTCAATGTATCCAACGGCAATGGTGCGGCTTCGCAAAACCAGAGTTTCATTTACGCTGAACTGCCCGTCATCTCGCCTGCTGCCGGTGCTCTCACAGCGGGAATTGTTGGAGTTAACTATAATGCCGCGACGTTTTCCGCCTCAGATGGCGTCGCACCCTATAGTTTCGCAGTCGCTGATGGCGATACGCTGCCAGCGGGATTATCACTCAGCGTCACAGGTGAAATTACCGGGATTCCAACAACGGCGGGAAGCTATAATTTCACGGTTGTCGTGAAAGATGATATAGCTCAGACGAACGCCGCAGCGTATACGATGGAAATTGCCGAACTGCCGATTGTTGGCGCCGTTTCCGCGCCTGTTGCAGCCAACAGTGCAGACAATGTGATTACGCTGAGCCTTTCGGGTGGCGCAGCGACCTCGGTTGCTGTTTCAACCCAGGCAACGAAGGGTGTCGCGACGGCATCCGGCACGGCGATAACCTACACTCCAAACCCRGGTTATTCCGGGGTCGACAGCTTCAGCTATACCGCCACCAATGATGCCGGTACCTCTGCATCCGCAACTGTCACGATCACCGTATCGGCTCCGACATTCGCTATTTCACCGGCATCAGGTGCCCTGACCAGCGGAACCCAGAATGTCTCCTATTCCAGCGGCGCAATTGCCGTATCGAATGGAATGGCTCCCTACACATTTGTGCTCGCCAGCGGAGATGCGCTTCCCGCAGGTTTGGCTSTTGATGCAGCCACTGGCGAAATCTCGGGCACACCGACATCGATGGGGAGCGCCAGCTTCACGATTGATATCACCGACGTCAACACGGTGTGCCCGGCTCCGTGAGTTATACACTTGCTATCAGCGAGCAGCTTCCGATTGCCGGTGCTGTGTCTAAAACGGTTGCGGCGAACAGTTCGAACAATGCGGTCGCGATTGCTATCTCGGGAGGGGCGGCAGTCTCRGTGGCAATTGATACGCAAGCGACGAAAGGTACGGCCACAGCCTCCGGCACCTTGATCAGTTACACCCC
>NZ_PGEL01000012.1 GCF_002896715.1 Agrobacterium bohemicum | reverse complement strand
GAAGAAATTGGCCCATAGAGTTTCCCTCCGTGATCGTGATAACGATACACCATCACACTCTGGGACTAAACAACTAGGGATCGGTCTTGCGATCTTGGGGGAAAAACTCCTCAAGAATAGCGCCGGCGGCCTTTGAGATTTCTCTGCCAAACGACAGCACACTTTCAAGAATTTGCGCGGCCACAGAATCCATTGGTCGACAGATAGATGCTGGGTAATCCCGACTGAACGGAAAGTATGATGACCCGCTATCACAGCGAAGGCAGTCGTTTAGCCTCACCTGATTGCAGCACCCAATCTGGTTCAGAAGAATTCCCCGAAAATTAGACGAGGATAGAACATGCACTATGCCGAATACAAGCACACCGATCCGGCACTGATTCAGGCCCTGACGGAAACATTTCCATTTGCTGCCATATCCATCAACGGAGCCGAAGGGCCACGTATCGCCCACGCGCCGCTTACCTTCCGACCTGGGAACGCGCCAGCGGGGGCACTTGAATTCCATCTGGCCAAGGCAAATCCGATCGCCCGCGACATGACGGTTGGCACGCCGTAACGATCCTGGTTCAGGGACCCGGCGCAGCAATATCGCCCATTTGGTTCAGCTCGAGCTTTCCGAGTCCACGTTCGGATCGCAGCAGGACGGCGCCGACCTTTAATTACATCAGCCTGATCATGCATGGGCGACTTGAGTTCATGGACGACGTTGCTCTGCAGCGCCAGATCAAAGACCTTGTGAGTGCAAGCGAACCGAAGGGCGGATGGCGGACGGAGGAGCTGGCCGCTGATCTATGGGAAGGATGGAGAAAGCTGATCCAGGGATATCGGCTCGAAATAGCCAGCTTCGATATGACCGTAAAGCTTTCACACGGCGACGTCCCGGAAGACAGGCATGGCATCGTCGAGGGGTTGCGAGCGCGTAACGTGCTGGCAGACGAAANCATGGCTCATCTTATTAGTGGCTACGATGGCACGTCTAAGTCTCTTCAATCGCTTCTCCGCGCGTTGAAACGTTGACGATGGTAGAAGATCAACTGAGCTTGTGCGCGAGCCTTGCTTTGGCTCCGCGTGGCAGAGTGGGCGACGCAGAATGATGCGAATGCTGCAAAANTCGATGCGGCATTCGCACGCCTTGGAATTCATTCACAAGGAACGGATCAGGCAGTGGAATAAACGTGTTAAACGCAATTTACGTCGCAGCGCGTGTGTCATGCTTTTGCTTTCAGGCTGCACGCCACCGGGCAGTTCGGACAAGCACTCAGATCGCAAAGTCGGCACACCGAATAAGCATGATCAAGGTCCTCGACGAAATTCGCGAGCAGTTTTTCCGTCAGCAAGCGATAGGTCTCCCGCTCGAGCGGATCGAGAACATCCAGTGCTCTTGCGATGCGCTCAAAGCGTGAGGACAGAATAGCATCGCAGCTGATGTTCCCGGCGTCCGTTAAATGAAGAGCGACCGCCCGGCGGTCGCTTTCGCTCGCGTGCCTCATGACAAGGCCATCCGCGACGAGCCTATCGACAAGGCGGACCGTGGCAGAATGCGAAAGGCCGAGCGCACGACGCAATTGTTCGATGGGCATACCCGGTTCGTGCCGCAACAGCGCGATCGCCGCCGCCGCCTGCCCTTTCTCGGGAGCCAGGTTTTCTGTTTGGCGCAAGACTGCGTCAGCCAGACCTAAAACCAGCGCGCCAATTACATTCTCTGTCTTTTTTNCATTCATGCCGAATTAATATATGCGTGGCGCATAGACATCAAGTGAAAATAATATATGCTTCATGCATACAAATTGGAAGGATACAGATATGAAACAGAGAATTACATCCATCGCCGACCGCGCCATTCTTGGCGTCGATCGCATCGTCCCCGCCGCCACTGTTACAAAAATCGGGCGCGGCGTTGCCCTTGCCGGAGTGGTGCTGCCGCTTCTGCTGATAGGCGTTCTCAAATACACACAGGTCGAGGTCGATGCCCTCAAACCCCTTATAACCAATACACCATGGCTCTCGTGGCTCTATCCAGCCTTCGGCGAGGTAGGTGCGACGGCCCTCCTGGGGACTGCTGAGATTTCAACCGCACTCCTGCTGATCGCTTCTCCCTGGTCGGCGCGCGCAGGAGTCCTCGGTGGTGCGATCGGTTCACTGACGTTTCTCACCACGGTCTCGGTCATGTTCGCACTGCCGATCTGGTACGCGGAACTTGGTGGCTTTCCCTGGATCAATCCGGTCGGCCAGTTCCTGCTCAAAGATGTGTCGCTGCTTGGCGTCAGCATTTTCATTC
The DNA here is from genome assembly GCF_002896715.1 of Agrobacterium bohemicum. Lineage (GTDB taxonomy): Bacteria > Pseudomonadota > Alphaproteobacteria > Rhizobiales > Rhizobiaceae > Agrobacterium > Agrobacterium bohemicum. The sequence continues at coordinate 24,872 of NZ_PGEL01000012.1, read as the reverse complement.
TCGGCGAAAGCCTTGCACGCGTCAGAGCCCAAGCCTTGCTGAGCTGAGACCGCATCGCGAACAGGACTGCATCCTTCGAGTCAATGGGTGTCCCTTACACAGAACTCTTGAAGCCCTGGCGCTTATCGCGAGGCATCTCCTGGATCAATGATGACATATTTCGAAGGCATTACCATTCCAGGTCTCGCGGCACTTCTTTTTGCCGGAGCGTTCTTGCTGGGTGTCGCCATTCAGCATGGTACCACCTGTGCCGTTCGTGCCATGTCCGAACTTATAAGGGATCGAAGGGCAGACGGGTTGCTCGGGTTTTTCGAATGCGGCCTATGGGCATTGCTTGTTGCATGGCTACTGACGCCAGACATGGCTGTTCCGCAGTGGGGTCCTTTGGGTCCTTTATGCCTTGGGGCCGTGTTGTTCGGAGCGGGGGCGACCATCAACGGCGGCTGTGCATTCGGCTCGATTGCACGTCTTGGGGAAGGCCGAGCCGAATTTCTTCTGACTGGAGCGGGGGCATACCTTGCATTTCGCTTCCTTGACGCAATTGGACCAGGCACAACGGCTTTACCGGAGCAAACGCCCGTTCCTGAAAATGCCTTACTCCTTGTCGTGCTCGGTCTACCCGGTCTCATTGTGTTACGCTTTGCGTTGTGGAGACGGCCGCTTCGTGTAATTTTGAGGCTGTCATTCCTGATGGGCGTTATCGGATTGGTCGGGGCTCTTGTAGGAGCCCTCCATCAACCTTGGCCATGGATGCATGCGTTGAGGTATATCGGCGCCTCCGACTGGTTGACGGTCATCGGCCTAATCGGACTCATCTCGGGAAGCATCGCGAACGGTTTGTTTCGCGGACGGTTCAGGGTTGAACCGCCAGGGTTCGCTGCGGTGCGAGACAGATTTGCAGGGGGGCTGCTGATGGGAGCGGGCAGCGCCTTGATACCCGGAGGCAATGACAGCCTAGTCCTACAAGGTATACCGTCCGGTAGCCCCTCGGCTTTTCTGGCTTATGGAATCCTTCTTGCCACGATCGTTGCCCTGCTGATCATGGTGCCACGCTTCAATGTCCATTGAACTGTGCGCTTTGCGCAATTCATATCTTGCACTAAGTTTTGGCGACGAGATCAATTGCTTTAACATACCGATGGCGAAGACCTTGTTCACGAAGCGCTAGGCGACCATTGGCGCTTGGAGCCAATCCCTTCAGTACGTTTTATTGTTGAACACTTGGCGACAGTACCACATCCGGGACGCTGTCAGGGCCTGATGGGATCGTGTCGGCCTAGTCTCGCAGACCGCAGGCAAGCACACTGCCAATCAGTTGCTCAAGATCGGGACCCACCCATCTGGGAAGGTGTAGCTGGACAGAAACCCGACCGCTGTGATCGCCGGGATGCTGTGGTCAGTCTCCCGCATTCGTTCCGCGAGCTGCTCGCGACAGGCGCAAATGAGTGCCGCGCCGTGGTCGATACTATAGCGGGCGCCGCGCATCGCTGCGACAAACAGATTGCAATAACAAAAATCCTGGCGATGAAACCGTCGGAACGTTGAGCTCTCGGCAGGAGCCATGGCGAAACGATACTCATCACTACGGGCGAAGAGGCTATCTGGGCCAGTTCGGGCGATCCCATGATCGCCCGAAGACATACGACAGCCTGCCGCAAANCTACGCGTAGTTGACCGGCAACCAGTCGTAATTCGTGCTGTCCTTGCGGACATGGCCGATGCCCGGAAANGCGATGTGTGCACCTGCTACCAGATATTTGCCTTCCACCGCCTGCCTGAACGCGATGTCGCGCGCGGCAATGGCGGCCTTCTGGTCGATATCGAATTCGATTGCTATGCCGGGTTCATCGAATTGCAGAATATCGCCATGGGTGATGTCGCCCCAGAATACGATCTTCTGGCCTTCGCTTTCGAGCGTGATGGCGCTGTGGCCTGGCGTATGTCCCGCATAGAGGATGGAACCAAGACCCGGAACCGGCGCTGCGTTATCCGCGAAGGTTTCGAATTTTCCGGCTTTTACGTAAGGTGTCACGCACTGATCCGCCTCGCCGAAGTGCTGCTTGACGATGCCGACCGCTGCCTTGGCGTTTTCCGCGCTCAGCCAGAATTTGGCCTCCCGCTCGCTGACCCGCAAGGTCGCGTTAGTGAATGTGCGCTTGCCGTTGCGCATCAACCCGCCGGAATGATCGGTGTGTATATGGGTGAGGATGACATCATCGATATCATCCGTCTTGTAACCGGATGCTTCAATGTTGGCCAGGAGTTTGCCGAGAGAAGGCCCAAGATAAGCACCGGTGCCTGCGTCGATCAGTACAAGTCGCTCACCCGTATTGACCAGAAAGGCGTTGACGGAAGTTGGGACGATTTCCGGCAGAAAGGCTTCCTCCAACGCGCTCTGCGCATGTTGTTCGCTGGTGTTGGTGTAAAGCTTGGCCAGCGGCAGAGCAACGGTGCCGTCCGACAGGGCCGTCACCTCTGCAGAGCCGATTTTCAGCCGGTAGAAACCGGGTGCCTGAACAGCGGCATAAGGTGCTTTGGCAAAGGCGATCGACGGGGCGATGAAGGGTGCGGCAATGAGGCCGGATACAGCGCCTTTGAGAATGGAACGACGAGATGGCATGGGTTTGCTCCTTGGGTGATGAGTGCGGAACGGCTTGTAAGTTTCTGCCCAACAGCTAAGACTGCCTCAGTCAGCAATCAAATCGATACCAATCATGCATGTCATCGATCATTTCAATCTGCGCTCTTTTGACCTCAATCTTCTCGTTGCCTTCGATGCAATGATGGAAGAGATGAGCGTGACACGTGCGGCGCAGCGATTGAAANTCCAGCAACCTGCCATGAGCCACAATATATCCACCCTGCGCACGCTGTTTCAGGATGAGCTTTTCATTCGTGTTGGTCAGGTGATGAAGCCGACGGCACGTGCGCTCAACTTGTCCGGTCCGGTGCGGCAGGCATTGCGGCAGGCGCAGGCGGCCGTGTTGATGGCGGATGCATTCGATCCGGCCACCGAGCAACGCACATTCCGGCTGGGACTTTCCAGCGAGGTAGAACTGCTGCTGCTGCCTGATCTGACGGCGCGCCTGCGAGATATCGCGCCGGGCATCCGTATTCTGGCCCGCGGTGGTGATGCGCAGGAGATAGACGCAATGCTCGATGCGGGCATCATCGATATGTCCGTAGGGTGTAGCTATCTGCCTGACTCACGGCACCACTGCGAACCGCTGTATCAATCCAGCGTGTTGTGCTGTTTTAATCCAAAATTGCTGAAGCTTTCCAATCCGGTGGGCCTCGATGCCTATATCGCCGCGCAACACGCAGTCATTTCCCAAACCGACAGCCTTCATGGCTGCGTCAAGGATGCGCTGGGGCATGTAGGTGCAGAACTGGAAGTTGTTGCGGCAGCACCCGATTTNATGTCCATATTGGCCACGGCGCGTTCATCTGCGGTGATCGCTACCGTCTCATCGCGCATTGCGCTCCGTTACGGACCGCTGCTGGAGCTTGAGGTCAGCCCGGTGCCATTGGCGCTTTCTTTTCCACCCGTGGCAATGGTCTGGCCGCTCCAGATGGACAGCGATCTTGGCTGCGCATGGTTGCGAAGCCAAATCCGTGAGGCGATGCTGAGGACGAACCGGAGCAGCGTCGCAGATATCGCAGCGTGACCGTGGAATAGAGATCAACATGTTCAAACGTCTTCGTGTTGAGGGATTCGAACGAGCAGTCCTCGACACCAGGATACTTAGTTCGTTGAGCCTAATCGGGCGGCGCGATGGAAGATGACCTGTAGCATTGTGATGCGATCTCAATGCGATAGCCGCTTTACGCCGGTTGTGGACACCTCGGCGTAGTTTTGTACAATTCTTACAGGGCATCCCGGATATCGAAGCGAACGATCTTTTCGCCCTCCATACGGAAGATGTGCGTCACGGTTTTGTCCTTCAGGCCATGGGTTTGCCCGTCCAGCGGTTGGCCGTTGAGATCAGATACGGTCTGGATTACCTCGACAGCGACGGCATCAGGTAGACTGCTGACGCAGGAATGGCCGACGCTGACAGCAAGAGAGAAGACGATCATTCTTGATAATAATTGATAAAAAACCTATCTTGTCTCTATCACATCAGATGTCTATATCACATCAGATGGAGGACCGCATGATCAGCGAAGATCTGGGAAAGCAGCTCGAAAGCTATATCCAGCAATTCGTCGATACAGGTCGCTATGGCTCGAAAAGCGAAGTCCTGAGTGAGGGCGTTTGACTGGTCCAGGACCGCGAAACCCGGCTTGCCGCGGCTTCCATCATGCGCGCCGTTGCAGATGTGACGAACGAAGTCGGCGAGCGATGTCTTCGACCGTCTCGACGCTAAATACCGTGCGATGGCTGACAAATCGGGATGATCCTTGAGTTTTACAGCGAGGCGGAAANTGACCTTGAGCAGATCGCCGATTATATCGCTCAAGGCAATCCCCAAAGCGCCCTGTCATTCGTTCGAGAGTTGCGGAGCAATTGCGAGGATCTCATGGATGCTCCGAACAGCTTCGCCCCCGTCCCCCGCTACCACCACCATGGTATCCGTCTGCGCGTTCATGGCAGCTACCTGATCTTCCACCGCGTCGAAGCCGCGAAGGTGGTCATCATCCATATCCTGCATGGGGACACCGACTATGGCGCCATCCTGTTCGGCATAATGTAAGCGGGCCAATCTGGGCGACCTCACGCGCTAATGCCGAGCTAAGCGGCTACCGTGTGTGTCTCAAGCGTCATCGCGCAGATCAGCCATCCCATAGTCGTTTAGCATTGATGAAGATGAACCTTAGAGCTCCCGCATGGATGGCCACAGGACGAAGTAACAACGCGTCTACTTACCGTCTGCAACAGAACCGCTGTTCAGTGCCTCAATGAACCGCAACCCTCTGCGCCGCACAACCCGTCTTATTTGTCGAGACCGCGTTCTCGCAGAACCCGTCTGACCTCCCGCTTTGCCTTTAATTGCGCCAGAGCCGGCTCAACGCGGCCAGGCATGGGATCGAAAAGCAGCTGCGGCTGAGCCGGGTTACGCTTGCGGCGCGGCTTCGAGCGGATCGGGGCTTCGGTCTCACGAAGGAGCGGCTTTGATCTGGGAGGCTTTGTCATTCGCGACAGTTCATCAGAAAAACCTTAATAACATTGTGACGACGGGCATGTTGTCCCCGCTATCCACCGATCAGGGTACAAATTGGTAGAAGCCGTCCAACTGCATAGAAGCCCTGCCTCTATCGAAAATATGAAAGTTTCCATCCCGCTTGGCCGCGTCGGCTCACCAAAAGACCGCCAACGCCTTCCTCTTTCTCGCGTCAGATGATGCCAGCTACATAGCTGGCACAACAATCGTAGTAGATGGCGGGCAACTGTCCCCGGAAGCTGCAGATTTCCGGCTTCTGCCGCCCTGAAAACGGCCCGTATTCGCTCTCCGGCGATGCGGTGTCTCGTATGGCTCTCATAATCTCGGGAACCCNTGTGACTTGTGCGGGTTATTTATGCACGACCCCAACGAGGAGTGGAACATGCCTAATAACGATAATTTCCCGACGGACCCCGGATCCTCACCACGAGGCCCGACATCAAATTCCGGAATTCCAGACCGTGTTCAGGAAAAGCCTCCGACACCTCCCGTTCAAGATCCGGTCGATAGCAAAANTCCAAACGATCCTACGCTTAATCCTGCTCTTTNGCCGATAGGTGACCCCGCTGGCGCGGCGTAAGCCAAAACAGCTTAGACCCAAGGCGCTTGAACAACGTTGCTCACGGAGCTGGTTTNCAGGCGCTTTTTCATTCGTGTTTGCAGGGGTTGGTCGAAGTATACGGTCAAAGCATATGAGATGCAGACCGTTGCCACTATAAAGGTCAGGCCCGCCGGGATTGCCCAGCCTGCGTCACTGGCACGGGGCACGAGAAATACCGTCCACGCAAGCATTGGGATGTGCAGCACGTAGACTGCGTAAGACGCAGTTCCCAGAAAGCTCAAAACCCGATCAAGCCAGCCGCCCGCCTCGATTGCGGACGCGACACTTAAGAGGATTGGCCAGACAAGCAACACGATGACGACGTCGAATATCGGGCGAATTTCGTCGGTGACGGGCAGAAACAGTAACAGAGCAACTGCTGACAGACACATCACGGCCAGCGCCGGGCGAGTTTTGATTGTTTGACTGCGAAAGCGATAAATGAGCACACCGGCGAAGAACGAAAAGAATACTCTTCCCATGCCTGCATACATCTCGTGCCATSGAAAACCGAGATGAAGCTTCCCAGAATGGATGGCTGCGATGATAAGGAAACATGCGCTCAACGCTAAAATGACGCCAATTGTCTTCACTTGCGCGCGAGCGCCCTTGAGAGCATAGGCGATGTTGACCACCAGTTCATTGAACAGCGACCAAGCGGGGCTGACCAGAAACAGCGCACCATTGAGCGTGAGCGTAAAGGGGGCCGGTAAAAACAGTAGCCCAGTTACCAAGGCAAAACCCAGTTCTGTAGGCTGTACCTTCCGGTGAAGATCATCAATGGGAGTCGGTAGATCGAGGAAATACAGACAGACGAAGAAGGCTGTCATCAACAGCAGCGCTAAACCATAAAGCGGATATAGCCTTAAGAACCGCGCCTTCATGAAGTTTAGCGGGTTCATTTGTCCGTTCGCAAGCCGCTCGCCGTAGGCGTGAGCCAACACGAAACCGCTGAGCGCGAAGAACAAGTCCACAGCCAGATAGCTCGATGCTTCCGGTCTGCCAAAAANGACTTCAGCATGCCGATGCACAATCGCAACCGCCGCCAGCCCCCGTACTCCATCGAGCAGCACAAACCGTTGCGGGACGTGAGTATCTGTCATTTATGATCCTGAAAGGCATAACGCGAACGGATCAAACGCGTGGAAGCGAAACCGGTTCATGACGCATATCACATTGCGCGCTTTTCTGGAGGCTCTGCCGTCATCAATGTAGAAAANCCTTGTAGCACGTTGTGAGAGAGTTCGACCTCGCGCACTAAACGTTTGACGGTGTTTTGCCCGAGCATAGAGCGGATCACGTGGCTTTGCGGTGCATGGGCGCTCGAGATTATAATCTCGTCGCAGTCCTCGGTTTCCACCAAACTCAAGAGCGAGATCTGTTATAGTTACGGCGTTTTCGATGACGCCATGTCGCAGGGCAAAAGCGTCGGTGCCAATCGGAAAACCGGCATCGACATCCCGCGAGATCGATGTCGGCAGGAGAAGTGCGGCCACCTGGCCTGAAAGTAATCAATCCTTGGTCCAGATGAGGACAGTGCTTATCTAGGTGTCCTAAGTTCACCTCGCTTCAAGGCGATGATGTTGGCCATTGTGCTAGATGCCCACGGAGGCCCATGCTCGACGACGGCATTGCGCCGGTATTTCGGTCGTCCCACCAATAGCTTTGGCTCCAACAAGCGGATATGGCTTGGCTAAATCGAGGGGTATCACGAGCGTAACCCGAGATTAAAAANCCTGCATTTCAGAACGTTGCAGCCTCCCAGTCTGGAGCAAANGGCGGGTCAACGTAGCGTAGGTCCTTCGGCAGAGCTGCGATAGCCGCGCGGTCCTCGTCGTCGAGGTGAATGTTGAGCGCATTGAGATCGGCGCGCTGGCTGGAGGGGCGAGCGGCTTTGGGGATAGTGATGACGTTTTCCTGATCCAGAAGCCAGGCTATAGCGATCTGGGCTGCGGTGGTGCTGTGCTTTNCACCGATCCTGGCGAGGATGGGATCCTTTGCCGCCCGGCCCTGCGCAAGCGGCGCATAGGCGGTCATCGCAATTCCCTTGCGGCGAAGATAATCCAGCATCGTCGTCTGTGACAGGAACGGATGATATTCCACTTGATGAACGGCGATGGGGGCGCCGATATCCTCGACCGCGTACCGGATCATGGGCAGGTTGAAGTTGCAGACGCCGATGGCCCGCGCCAGTCCTTCCTCCTTCAGTTTGGTGATCGCGTCCAGCGTCGCGCTCATGTTCATGTTTCCCGATGGCCAATGGACGAGGAAGAGATCGATATGGTCGAGGCGAAGCTTACCAAGGCTCGTGTCGAAGGACCGTCGCAGGGCATCGGGGGCGAGCTTGTCGTGCCAGACCTTGGTGGTGACGAAGAGGTCCGTGCGGTTTATGCCGGAGGCCGCGAGCGCCGCGCCGATGGCGGCTTCATTGTCGTACATGGCGGCGGTATCGATGTGGCGGAAGCCGAGGGCAAGGCCGCTTTCGACCACCGGTCGGGCGGCATCGCCCGGCATCCGGAAAGTCCCCAGTCCTAGCCGGGGGATCGCGACACCGTGAGTCTCAATCGTTTCCATGATCATTCCTTTCGAGTTGCGAGGGACGCGGCAGCAGAGGCAGAAGCCGTCCGCCGCCGGTTCTCCCGGCGGGCTCAGGCAGTTTCGCTTGCCGCCGCCTGCCGGACCAGCGCTTCGATCAGCTGCTCAAGTGACGTCGTGCCCCTGACACGGTTTCCGCCGTCGTCCTTGAAGTCGATCCAGCCTTCGTTGAAACCGTCGAGCATACGCATGCGCGGCTGCGGGTGACGCGTACCCTGGGCACGGAACAGGCCCTCCCAGCTTGCCCGCGGAACGATCTCCACCCGCACCGGATGCCCGAGCACTAACGCGAAGGCATTGGCGAGATCGTTGGGTGAGACCCGAGCGGGGCCTTCCAGTTCTACCACCCGCTTACCAATCCATCGCTCGCGGATCAGATCTGCGGCGAGCCGGCCGATATCCTGCGTCGCGACCATGGCGAAGGTCTTGTCGGCAGGCTGGAGGAAGCTGTGCAGCACGCCTTCGTCGCGGGCCGAGGCGATGTCCCAGGCCGCATTTTCCATGAACCAGCCGGGCCGCAGGAAGGTGACTGGAAGATCGAGCTCGCCGAGGGCTTCTTCCAGCATCGTCCGTTGGCTCAACAGATTGTCCACGTCCGCATCGGCGCNGATGGTGGAGAGGCAGACGACCCTTTCGGGGCGGGCGGCAAGGAGAGCGGTCGTCAGCACCTCATTCTGTTTNGCCGCTTCCGGATAGCCGGGCGCCGGATCGAATTCCGACGGCGGCAGGATGAAGACGCCAGTCGCGCCCTTGAACGCGGCGGCAAACTGTGTCGCGTCGCGCATGTCGGCAAAGGCGATTTCGCAACCGCGCTTGCGCCAGATTTCCGCCTTGGCGGGATCGCGCAGCACCGCACGGACCGGTTCTCCGGCATCGATCAGGGCTTTCGCCAGCGCGCCGCCGACCTTGCCGGTAATTCCTGTAATCGCATACATGATATGTCTCCTGGTTTTGAGGTTGGGAATGGATCAGGCGAGGCCGTCGTAGAGGCCGCGCCCGAATGTGCTGTAGAGCTCTGCAAGGCCGGAGATTTCTGCGGTTCCGGCACGCCGCTGGCGCCAGCGGCGCTGAGGAAGTACCTACGGGACGAAGAAAGATGATTCACGCGCATTAAAATCAAAGATAAGATGACTTCAAATCATCATGACGAGACAGGCGGCGAAGACCGATCTTGCGGCGGAGAGAGGGCATGAGTTTCGACACGCGGCTGCTGACCGGGGTCGGCGTTTTTGGGGCGGTGATGGAAGCGGGCAATTTCGTGCGGGCCGCGGATGTTCTCGGCCTCACGCCATCGGGGGTCAGTCGTGCGGTAGCGCGGCTCGAACAACGCGTCGGCGTCAGATTGTTCGACCGCAATCCGCGTGAGGTTACGCTAACGGAAGAGGGCGCCCGCTTCCATGCCAGGATAATGCCGTTGCTGGCCGGGCTGGAGGAGGCGGCCTCCGAAGCCGCCGGTTCGGCGGCATTCGTTGGCGGGCGGCTCAGGGTTTCGATCGATCCCTGGTTCGCGCGCATGGTGTTGGCGCCGAGGATCGGTGAATTTCTGGCGCGCTATCCGGCTCTGACGCTCGATCTGACCACCAGCAACTATCGCGAAGAGATGATGAGCGGCGCGGATGTCGCAGTGCGGTTCGGTCCGCCGGACGAATCGTCGCTGATCACGCGCAAACTGCTGGACGTACCGGTGCTGACCTGTGCCGCCCCAGCCTATCTCGATCGTCACGGCGTTCCAGCCACGCCCCACGACCTGATGCACCACGATTGCATCCTCTTTCGCGACCCACAGACCGGGCGGCCGTTCACCTGGNAATTCCAGGGGNATAACGGTGCCATCGAGATCAAGGTGGCAGGGCGGTTGGTCATGGACGATCCTTCCGCTGCCGTCGCGGCCTGTCTCGCGGGGCAAGGCATATTCCAGAGCTTTGCCATCGGTCTCGCAGAGTGGCTTGAGAGCGGGGCGCTGACGACGATACTAACGGAATGGTCCGGCGAGCGGTTTCCACTTTACGCCTATCATCCGTCACGCCACATGCCACCGGCGAAGGTGCGGGCTTTTCTGGATTTCGTTCAACGGATCGCGGTGACGTAGCGCGGGGTGCATTCTTGCCGCGTCGCATGATTGGTGTTTACTGGTCGCATGAGCCGACGGGGAGCCGATCATTCCTCGAGCTCACGTGTTTTCCTAACGGCCAACATTGGCCGAAGGAGAACTGAAATGAGTATGCCACCTTCGATCCACCTTCCCGTCCGCAAAGCGCAGATCGTGAAATCGGCGATATGGCCTCCTTGCCTTGGATTCCGACCCGGCACATCGCTGGTTGCGCGAAATGGCGACGACGGTTTGTCGCCAAATAGCTTCATGAATTGGATGGGATGGGGTTGGAGGCAGAGGCGTGACTGAGCAATTCAGGTGCCTGTAATCTAAGGGTCTTCGGTTCTGTTCCCATCAAAGCGTTGATCAATGACGTTTTTCGTCTGGCTAATGGAGCGTGCTATGAAATATCTCAATAAAAAGTGCGACTGAAGGGCACCACGGCAGCGCCCATGGCTGGCGCATCGCTGGAAATTTCGGAGACGATGAATTTTGGACCGGGGCGTTGAATTCCCTATCTAGGCCTATCGAAGATTTTTGTGCGTTCAATCATGATTACGGCCAGATCCCTGGGAATTTGACCGCCACAAACGTTTGCCTATGGTCCAACATGGCGCGGATCGCATTGACCAGACGATTGTAAGTGGGAGTAGTTTCATCTAGCCAATCGGCACCTGCTGGCCAGTGTTGCGCGCCGCGGTGAGGGTGCATGGCATGACGAGGCTGACGGTACGCGGACGCCGCTTTCCGTTCCTGCGCCGACGCTGATTGACGAAATGCATGGTTTCATCCCGCTGCACATGTTTGAGCCAAAACTCCAGATGAAACTCGCTCCCCCGCGTCCTGCGCTTCCCTCGCACCACCACGTGGCGGTGCTCGGCATGGGAATACCGAATGCTTGCAACCGGTGCGATGAGTTTTTGCCTCAATGAGAGCTTGAAGCCATAGGATCATGCCGCGGGCTGATCCACATTGAAGCTGCTGGGTTCGGCGCAGTGGCGACCGGCGAGATTTATAGCCCAACCATGATACACGGCCATCTTCTGCTCGCTCCAGACATGGTGTCATGGAACGCGATTAGAAGGAAACTATCCTAGTCATATTGGAAAGCTGAAGATTTNATCGATGCCATCAGACAAATCGTTGGGAGGGGTTGATGGCTCGGCTCCCATCACGACGAGTAGTTGCGGTTCAGCCGTCGACGCGAAGGGGCTTGATCATCTCGATGCCGAAAAGTCTTTCTATCAGTCATGACGATGCATCCGCTCATTTTGGCGGTGGCCGCGATAATCGTGGTATGCACTGTGCCAGGCTTGCCGGCCAGCCAACTGGGGGGGCGGTCGTGGCCTTCCAACGATCCGCGGGTGGGTTTGTCGTGATAATTTCACATTACGTTGACTGTTGTTTAAGGGGTGGTCGGCATTGATGCCGCGGATTTTACTGCTTCAGAGGTCCGCCCCTTGTTTTTCGCAAATCTTCAAATTTCGCAGCGTGTTATGCTTCTAGCGGTTATGGCTTTTGTTGGCATCCTCGCGATCTGCGCCATCTTTGTCAGCCAGCGCCAGATAGAGCACGGTTATAACACTATTGCTGAAGGGCTCTCTCAAAGAAAAACTGAAGTTGCACACATGTCTGCGATTGTAGGTAACAGCTATCTGTTCGAGCAGACGTTTCTGCTTCAAAAGGACATGGTCGCCACGGAGAAATTTCAGGCGGCCATTGCTCAAGCGCGCGACCTCCTCGCTACTCTTCGAGGCTCCGCGGATCCAGAACATGCAGTCCAGCTCGAACAACTGAGCAGTGGCCTCACGGCGTACGAAGCCGAATTCGCCACACTCGTCAAAGACAACCAGGACCTTGGTCTTGATCAGAACAAGGGTCTGCAGGGCGCAATGCGCTCGGCCGTACATTCGATCGAGGAACGCCTGGAAGCTGTTGAAGACGTAGCCATTCGGGCTAGCATGCTGATGCTTCGCCGGCACGAGAAGGATTTCATGCTGCGCGGGGATGCCGCTTACCTCCAAAAGCACACGGCGGAAGCCGAAACCTTTACAGCGCTCGTCAAACAAGCTTTTCGTCCAGGCGCTCAGCGCATTCGAGTGATGGACGCTCTGGACGTCTATCGGTCCGCGTTCCGCTTCTATGCCGAAGCGAGCCTCAAGGAGGCCCAGACGCAGAAGAATGTTGCTGCGGCCTATCATTCACTTGAGCCACGAGTGCAGGCTGTCGCCGCCGCCTATGAAAGCAATCGAGAAGCTATCCTTGCAGAAAATGCGAGTGTCGCCTCACGCAACCTTATGATCGTTGCTTGTCTGGTGCTGCTCGCTGTCGTTTGCCTCGGCGTGGCCGTGTGGCTGATTGGTCGGTCGATTACGAGGCCGGTCGTCGCCATGACCGACGCGATGCGTATACTCGCTGACGGCCGGGCGGATATTGTCATTCCTTCGCTTGGCTTCCGGAATGAGTTTGGCGCCATGGCTGGTGCGCTCGAGACGTTTCGGGAGGCGGCCATCGCCAACCGCCGTCTGGAGGAGGAAGCAGCTGCAGCGCGTGCTGACGCCGAAGGCGAACGGCTTCGCCTGCAGCATGAGGCAGAAACCGAAGCGCGTGCACGCNTGATGCAGGCCACGGAAAGTCTCGCAGAAGGGCTGCGTCGTTTGGCAAGTGGTGACCTCGCATTCGAGCTTACCGAGCCTTTTGCGCCTGATTTNGAAAATTTGCGCCGAGATATCAACCAGACTGTTGCCCAACTCGCTGACGTCATGACCTCAATCGCCCATACCAGCCATTCTATTGAAGGCGGCACCCGTGAAATCGCAGGAAGCGCCGACGATCTTTCCCGTCGCACCGAACAGCAGGCGGCGTCGCTAGAGGAAACCGCCGCCGCGCTCGAACAGATCACCGCTAATGTCAGCAATTCCTCTCGGCGATCGCAAGAAGCCCATAATATCGCAAGCGAAGCCAATGCTGCTAGTCTGCGCACATCTGTGTTGGTTTCACATGCGCTGGACGCGATGGCCCGTATCGAGACATCTTCGGCACAGATCGGCGGGATCATTGGTGTTATTGACGAAATCGCTTTCCAGACCAATCTCCTCGCACTCAATGCCGGGGTCGAGGCCGCTCGTGCAGGGGAGGCCGGTCGCGGTTTTGCTGTGGTGGCCCATGAGGTGCGTGCTCTTGCTGGCCGATCAGCAGAAGCTGCACGTGAGATCAAGCAACTGATCGAGGCGTCTGACCGGGAAGTTCTGGATGGTGTGCGCTGCGTTCGTAATACCGGTGAAGGTTTGACTGAGATTGCCAACCGCGTGGAAGCAATCACCACAAACGTCGAAGCCATCGCGCTTTCGGCCCGCGAGCAATCAGTCGGCCTCAACGAGATTAATACGGCCGTCAATCTGCTCGATCAAGGAACGCAGCAAAATGCGGCCATGGTCGAGGAAANCAACGCGGCGAGCGCACTTCTCATGAACGAGGCGGGACGTTTGCGAGAGTTGGTCGGCATGTTCCGTCTTCAACAGGAACGAAATAGAGATTTAAACAGCTGTGAGGCCAAAGGCATGGCTCACGCAGCGTGAGGTGGAGCTGAATTGCCATTCCCGGCAGGTATGGAGTTCGGGCATCTGACCTGGCCGTCTAATCTCTCAGGCGTTTGGACGAAATTACCGTGTAGCTAAAGCGTGCGCCCACGGCTGCAGAAAAGCGCAACAAGGATCGGCCACCACAAGAACCCCGATCTTGCGACCTGTGGCCAACTGTCTATCGACGAATTCCATTTNGCTTTGACGGCGGAAATATTAAGGTAATCACCGGGAAAGTGCATACACATTTTATCATTACGGCATCGCCCCGGAAGTATCGTTGCGAGCGATATCGACACCCTCACAACAAGTGGCGATCTCTCACGCTCAGGCCATTTGTAACCTCGCTTGATATTTCTGCTAAGCAACGGAATGCAATGGTGGACACTCTGACCCCGTTCATCAGCCACATATTACCTCTCCCGAGTTTTGGTATGACAGTGACCGCATCGTGCACTCGCGCCGGCAATTCTCAATTACGTCTTGAGACTTAAAGAAATTCTAAGGGTCCTGTAAAAACGAAATCGCGTGTCATCCGTCTTTTTGGTCGATAGCTCATGGGACGTCCTCTGCTTGCAACATTACAAGGTCGTTTGACATGAATCTGTCATAACGCGGATATAAAAAGAATGTCCGGCCCGGTGCGAGCTTTGGAGTTTGAAACATTATCATGCCCATTGCTGCTGCAATTGCGTCCGCTATGGTCGTCTTCCATTTACTGAGTATTGTGATCGCATACCTGCGTCTTTCCAGAACGGAAGAGCATAATGCGCTGTCGCGTGAAAAACCTTCCGTATCGGTGGTGATACCGCTCCGAGGTATTGAGGCATTCAGTTCACTGACGATTGATCGTGCATTTCATCTCGATTGGCCAAACTACGAGCTTATTTTTNGCGTTGCCGACTATGGTGATCCGGTCGTCGCCGAGGTTAAGGCTTTCATGCTGGAACATCAAAAGAGACGTGTAGTCTTGCTTGTGGGAGATGACAAATTCAGCGCCAACCCAAAGCTCAACAACTGCGCAAAAGGGTGGCACATTGCCCAGCATGAATGGGTCATACTCGCCGATTCTAATGTTCTTATGGCACCAGATTACATTTCAAGACTGATATCTGCATGGCAGCCGTTGAGTGGAGTTGTTTGCTCACCTCCACTGGGTACACGGCCACGTGGTTTCTGGGCAGAAGTAGAATGCGCCTTCCTCAACACCTACCAGGCGCGATATCAATATGCGGCAGAGGCTGCAGGAGCGGGGTTCGCGCAGGGCAAATCCATGCTCTGGTACAAGCCTTTCCTCGACGCCAACGGGGGCATTGATGCACTCGGTGCTGAAATTGCGGAGGATGCCGCAGCAACCAAACTTGTCCGTGCCGCCGGACGTTCGGTTCATCTAGTTTCGCAGCCGGTCGAACAGCCGCTTGGTCAGCGCAGTCTGAAAGAGGTCTGGTCCAGGCAGGCTCGCTGGGCGCGGCTCCGACGCGCAACGTTTCCGCAGTTTTATGTGCCTGAGGTCCTCGTTGGGTCTGTACCACCACTCTGCTTGGCGATGGCCGCAGCCGTTTTGTTCGATCTCAACGCCATTAGTTGCGTAATCTTGCTTCTCGCTGTTGCCTCTGCCATGTATGTTCCCGAGCTTGCGCTTGCGCGCTTAAAGGGATGGCCTGTTTCCAGGTATCTGCTACCCGCTTTGATAACTCGCGATCTAATTTTGCCAATGATCTGGTTATGGAGCTGGATGGGGCACTCGGTATCTTGGCGTGGAAACCTGATGACCGTCAAACCCAGTCAAAACCTGTTGAAAACCACTGAAACTTGAAGAAGCATTTGAAACTCTGGCGCATCGCCAATGTTTAACGCGCTTATTTAGGTTCAAAGCACCACGTCATACGCTCTTCGGATTTCTCTTATTGCCGTAGCGGATTGGATGAGAGATTCTCGCTGCGCAGCGCCCGATATCAGTTCTGGATGGCTGATCAGATCCGCGGCGTCAAGAGAAGCAAAATCTAGCTCCGTTTTCGTCGCCAACTCAGTAAGCGATACCTGATAAATTCGAAACGGGTCTAGATCCAATGTCTCAAGGTCGTTTAGCAGATTGTCTTGCGAAAGTATAAAAGCTGCACAACGCAATCTCTCGTCAGTTCCGACGTAAGCAATCATCTTCCAGTAGGCGCGGGGAATGAGGGCACCTCGGTAGGCAATATCATCACTTGCAAAAACCGGGCCGCCTTGTGCCGACAATTTGATTTCCTTAAGGTCGGCCTGCTCAAAGACAAGGTTCTCCAGTCCACCCCACAGGCCTTTCCGTGATGACTGGTTGTAGCGCTCGTGTTGAGGTGCGATATTTGTGAAATAAAAGGAGTCGCGGTTGGCCTGTTCAGCCTCGACAACTGTTCCCCAGCAAAGATCGGCACGTCGTGCGATATGCCCGCGATCAATCCTGTTATCGACGTAGAACTCGTCCCCGAGCTGATATTTTGCATCAATCCTCGGATCAATGGCGAAACCGCGCCTCGGTAAGGCCACCATGCGGGTCCCGTCAATATTCCAGGCCACGTAGCGCGCCATGCGCCGCTTTGTGCTCAGGCAAACCGAAAANTGGGTATAGGGCAGTGTCTGGGCACGTCCAAAGTTGACCGCATCGCGTTTCAACGATGTGGATAATCCAGGTTCAGGAACGGAAAACCCCAGGAATTCTGCATCGTATCCTGTTCGGGGGACGACGGTCGCCATTGCTTCGTGCGCAGATCCGAAATCGACATCCGACTTGAGAACAAAATCCAGTTTTTNCTGGATCGATGCGGGATAACAGGCAAGCGCATGTTCGTCGGAAACACCATCAGTCTCGCCGGCAAAATGCAGACCCGCAAAAATATCCGTGGTCTTGCCATCATCAAAGATTAGCCATGCGGAGCCGGAGTCACCCCCNTTGCTGATCTCTCCATCCGCAGGCATGGCATCCTTGTCCGGCCCTATTTCGAAACCGCCGATCGCCTGCTCTCCCGCAGGCAGACCGTAGTTGATCTTGGCCATGACATCGACACGACGAACAATACCGCGTGTGACTGCCGTAGTACGCCCTGACTTGATGACCGTATCACCGATTGACACCCGGGCCATACGCTTGGGAATGACATCAAGGCCGTACACGGAACGATCAAAATCCCGGTGTCTAATCCTTGCAAGCGCGCAGTCACCCGCTGCACCGATATGGCTGCGCATCAGATCGCCCGCTCCATTGAGCGCCGTATTGTTGTCATCGTAAGGGCCGGGTTGGACAATCGCATCCCCGATATGGCCGCCATTTCCATTGAGGACGTGCCAGTTGGACAAGATGCAAGGTGATCCTGTTGAACGATCAAAANCGATGAGACCGATGGTGCCGGCGCTTTCGGCAATATGAGCGACGCTGACGCCCGGCCTGATCGGGTCGATGCGTTGCTTGCGCAAATCCAGTTGCTCAGCAGTAACAAGCGTGTAGGAGGGGCCGTACGATCTTNCAATGACGTCCGTCGGTACAGGGNTTCCGTCGACATCGATCATCTCGGGAATGCGGGTGGTGGGAAGAGACTCGAGAGCCGATTCCCCTTTCCGACCGACTGTAAATTGCAGGCAGACTGCCCCGTCGCCATTCTTCAGCCCTATGCCGACTGAGGTGATATTGGGGTCTTTTAGATAGTCAGAAGCCTTGGCGCGAATATGTCTGCGCAGATCATCTTCAGTCACAGTGGCAGAGGCTTTTGCGCGACCGGTTGTCTTGCGGACCATGTCATCCTCCCAAAATAAGCACTCCCCTTGAGGGAGGACGAAGCTCCCCTGAGATCGTCGTAGAGATAAAGTCACGTTAGGAGTCACGTATTTCAAACCGATGACACCCTGCAAATATTGAGGCGTGCTGTTGGTGGAAAANTGATAATTCGCCAAGTCCGGTATTTTAGCAATAGTGAGAGCAGCGCTGCACCATCTTCTCCACACTACCCCGACGGCGCGGCACGCAGATGAGATGGCATGCGCAGCTACCGGCGGGCGCCGGGTCTGCGTCCCGTGCGTTGCGGGCAAGATCGTGAAGTGCCTTCTCTTCCTCATAGCTGTGAAGGCCGCCAGATCGACGGATGGCGGCATTCGGATGACGAACTTCTCGGCGACAACGACGGCGTCGGTATAGCCGCCGAAGGTGCGGTCGCCGCTGATCCTGGCATTACTCCGGCAACCAGACCTTACTATTTAGTCTAGGAAAAGCGATTGGGGGAGGGGTTTTGAGACGTGACATCTCCTAAATTCGGCCTTCGCTTTCACTGAAACAAATATCGGTTGGTGTGGTACCAGTCCACCGCCTGAATGCCCGCCGGAAATTGTGAGAGTCCCTGAAGCCGACCAGTTGCCCAATGGTTTCAATTGGAAGTGTCGACGTACTGAGCAGCGCCAAAGCGCGCTCTTTACGTAGCATGTCTTGTACCGCCTGAAACGTTTGCCTTCTTCGGAAAGCCGACGGCGTAACGGTCCTCAAAGTCGAAATAGGTGGAAAGTTGATCGATGATGTCGGACGGTTCGCCGAGATCTCGGAGCCGAGAAGAGCGTCGAGGTCCGTCGGCAGAATTTCCAGTTTCAGTTCAATTTCCGTCGTCGTGGCACCTGTTTGCTATCCGTATTGATAACGCTCGTGATATCTGTGCGGTTTCATGCGTTTCATTATCACATTACAACAGTCGCGCATCGACCGACGGCCGCACCCGCGCCCCGGTTTGCCACAGCCCATCAGAGGATAACATATTGCAGGATGGTTCAAAAGACAGCTCGCCATTGGCTTCTCAGCGTGACGATGTCCTACAAGCCGGGGCCATATGCATGCGGCGTACGAAG
Organism: Agrobacterium bohemicum; assembly: GCF_002896715.1. GTDB lineage: Bacteria > Pseudomonadota > Alphaproteobacteria > Rhizobiales > Rhizobiaceae > Agrobacterium > Agrobacterium bohemicum. The sequence continues at coordinate 5,981 of NZ_PGEL01000012.1, read as the reverse complement.
TCGGGTACAGTGCGAGTGCTCTTGGTCGGCAGTCGGCGAAGTGGCCGATGGGGGTTGCCCAAGGGCCACATCGAAGCAGGTCAAACGCCGCAGCGCAGCGTGAAGCCTTCGAGGAGGCTGGAGTGCGCGGCAGCGCCGTCGAGGCGCCGTTTGGAAGCTTCACCTATACGAAAGACAGCAGTGCCAGGCTTTTTTACGTGACCGTTCACCTCCTTGAAACCCAATTGGTGGCGAGATCCTATCCCGAGAAAGCTGCTCGAAAAAAGCGGTGGTTCTCGCTCGAAGACGTAGCGAAGCAAGTTAGCCAGGCTGGCCTCCGAGAACTTCTTTACCAGCTGGCTCAATCCAACGCGCCGGGTTCAATCGGTAAACACTGACTGGCACGGTTCGAGGTCAGTAGGTCGAGACCTGGTCGCCAACGGCCTTCCTAGAGGAGCGCTTACCCTTCTTCGGTGCTTTGATCGCAACGGTGTCCGGCTCGTCGATATCATCCATGGACGAAGGATCGAGACGATGCTTGATGGCAAGTGCGTAGATTGTGTGAAGGATATTGGAATCCTTCAGGTCGGGATCGCTCAGTGCCAGCAGTGATGCCTTAACGATTTTCTTGCTCGTTGCCTTGCGACACTCTTCGACGACATGTTGATAAAGCGCTTTGTCGGTCAGGCCAGCCTGAGCGCCTTCTACGAGCGCGTGATAGATCTTTTNGGTTTTGTCCGGCATTCACAGTTTTCCTTTTTCCTTCACCGCACTCAATGTCATTTAACTGTCACAATCAAGATATGCGTAAATCCTGGTGGTTTGGCTCGAATCCGCGTCGCTATACGACCAGGTTGCATGTGCATAAGTTGGGTTTACGCGCGAAACTCCTATGGGCCCACCGTCCTCCTCACAGCTCTTTCGGGAGCTGCCTTTATCATGTCCTCTCGATACGCCGTCGAGGAGCGTGTCGCGGTACAGGAGCATTTGAAGCTGGACACTCTCGCCGAGGAGCTGGCATTGGGCGCGGAGGTGAGGAGCGACGAGGCGAGACTGTACGTGATGTGCGGCGAGGATCGCCACTTACAAGCCTTTCATACGGAAGAACATTCGGAGCAGGGTCGTGATGCCGCTGCGACAAAACTTGCCGCGCAGGGATTACCGGTCGTTGAAGCTGAAGCGCTGAGAAAGCTGGTGATCAACGCTGAAGAACTCGATAAAATCGAAGCCGCCGCAGTCGAGGCTTTTCAGGCGGGCGACAGGGCTACGGCCCAGGCGCAGTTATTTAGGCCGGAGCATGAGCGGGCGCGACGGGCACTTCTGGACACCGTCAGCCACTTTCTGACATGACGCGCGGCGCGTAGTGCATCGCAGCTTGAAGCAGCACAAGCGCGCAGCGACCAGTGGAACCTCGTGGCCAAGATCATGCTAGGGCTTACCGGGGCATTGTTTCTCGGAGTGCTTTATTTCATCTTGCGGCGGCGGGTTACGATGCCGTGAATGCGCATGACGGGAATTGTCGGCAGGTTGGCCAATGGCAAAGCGAAAGCTTCTCAAAGACCAAGATCGACGGAAGCTTGTCGACATATTCGATCAGGACACTGTCCTCGACATCCATGAAAACTTTACCGACACAGGCGGCGCGAGTGATCCGGGACGATCTGCTCCATCTCGCGNCGTCGATCACGACGCGGTCCGTGGTGCCGTCTATCGAGGGCAATCGTCAGGCCCCCCGCGTTGTTTGCTAGAAAGGCATGAAGAGGTATCGGGCAACTCGCCAGATGTGCCGCAGTAGTCCCGGACCACTCGCCCGGCCTTCATCGATAATTGCCGTCCCGCTGACCGAGTTTCCGACGACAGACGGGTCGTTGAACCACATGCCGGAAAATGACATCTCCTGCCCAAGCGTAAACTCGGTCCGCCGATCCCAGCAGAGCAGACTTACTGGAGGTACGGAGAGGTTTCGCGTAAGCGCTCGAGTCTGTTGGCCCTCGGACGTCAAAACCACATAGCCTGGCCCTGTGGCTACCGAGTAGAACGATCCGAGACCAAGCAGGTGAGTAGCGACGTGTGCGGTATAAACGGAACTGAGGCCGACGCTGCTTGAGAAAGCCAGAAGATCAGACATCCGAAAAACGAGTTCTTGCCCTTCAGCAAGATCGATCAGAACCAATTTCAAGTCGCCTGGGCTCGAAATCGTGGGGTGATGGACTGCTGGAATCGCGCTGTTGACGGTTATCCTTGTCATTAGATATTTGCCAACGGCAAACCGCGAAAAGAAGAGCGAAAACGGTTTGGGAACCGAGGTCCTCATGTGAGTACCAGCTCCGACTCGCATAGCCTGAAACACCACGTACCAATCGGTCGCTATTCCGCTCGTTACTGGATCGGTAGCAAGATTGATCTGGTGATGAGTGCCAAAAGAGATCGCCGATGGCGCGGCGGTACTTCTCTCAAGCCGAAATCCCAAGGCACTTCGGGGACCGAAACGGGGAGAATGTACACTGTCGAAAAGCAATCGGCCGAGCACGAGATTAAGGCCGCCGACAATACCAGCAGCCAAAATGATATAGGTTATGTAAGAGAGGATACCAGACAGCAGGAAGAGGTATTTCGCTGTCGTCCGGAAATCATCAAATATCTCGTGAATAGTTTCCGGCCCAGCGGCCTTAGCGTCAGCCGTTGCAGTTGCTGCATCTGCATTGAATTNGTCAGCTTTCGCCTTCGCTCTTGACACCGTATTGGCCTGAGCCCGGTTGAAAGCCGCCTGCGCTCCCTCCTCAACTGCAGAGATTATCGATCTGCAGAGGCCACCTAACGATATGGGCGCGCGTAGAACCCGAAAGTTTGCATTCCGGCATGCATGACCTTCGTCGATATCTCCCGGACGAAACCGCTCCATTTCATTATGTACAACCCCGGGAAATTTGCTGGCGGCATCGGTCGAGAGAGCGGTCCCGGTCGAAAGGCTTTCCAGGAACGCCGCTGTGCCGACACGCTCCCTCTCGTCGATTGTGAAATAGACGTCCCTTTGAAGTTTCGATCCCTTTTGAGCATCTTCGCCCGGGGCGCTCTGGATTACACCGGAATCATATACAGCTTCTAAGAGTTTGGATTGGACCGCATGGTTGATGAAAATGCCGATGATAACAAGAGCGACAGTCGGCAACCAGAAAGCAGAGACAAGCTTCATGAGTCTTGCGATCGGTAACTGCTTTCGCAGCTTGAACAGTTGAGCCCGTTCATTCGAGTGGTCGATCACGAGTTGAACGGCGTAGTTAGTGACAAATAGCATCAATGCGAAAGCAAGTGCCCCACCCACGGCAAAATATGCGTCCCCTGTCTCCATGCCCACAAGTACTCCGGCGGCAACGCAAAGCATGGCATACGCAACCAGCTTCACCCGGGCCGTCGTGAGCATTGTTACGATCGTGAAGAAGGAGAGGATGCCAATAAGGGGTAGAGGCACATTGACTACAAAAAGTCCGGCCGAGGAGGCCAATGGCCCCATCGAGGCGACGACGCCGGCACCCGCCCATTTTCTACAAAGAATATAGGCTGCAAATATGTAGAACAGAATTGGTATTGATAAAAGCGCCGCGACCCGGAGACTCCATTCCCCAAGTCCACCTTCAAGAGAAGTGCTGCCGATCTGGACCAGAATTGCGATTGATAATACCGAGAACGAAATTATACCACTATACCTTTTCCACATATTGAAAATCCCGCCCCAATAGTACTGTCTGCAAAGTGTAATTAATACGTGATCTCTCTTTCGCTGCAAGTGATCTCGTCTCTGTACGGGCGGTTAGCTAAGGCAGATATGCGAACTACCAAAATCCCCCCCNTCCCCCGGCTGAGGCGTAACCGTGGTAGGTCGAGAACATGGGCTATCGCACCACATGATTTCGTAAACCATTGAAGAAATTATGGAAATCAGAAGTACGGTCGCTGGCCGTTAGTTCGAATCCGTTCAAGGCGGTGGCTTTCGTTTTGGCGTCCTCTCATCCTGAATGGGCTGACGCGGGCGGGATCGGGCAGGGCGGGCGCAAGCCGCAACTAAGCTCAATTCGGCGTACGGACACAAATCGCGAGGAGCGATAAAGAAATGAAGGACTGGGACCTCTCTGAAATTCGGCGGGCGTTAGCGCCNTCCGGAGGGCTGCGGACAACAATCAACTGCGGCAATCCGATACTCGCAAGGCACGAGCAGACGACACGCGAAGTTTCCGGCATGTCGGTCGATCTCGCGCGGAAGCTCGCCGAGGAAATTTCCGTCCCGCTTGACCTCGTAGTCGTTGAGTCTGCAGGCAAGGCGGTCGCGGCGGTAGAACGCGGCGATGCCGACGTCGGCTTCTTCGCGCGCGATCCTGACAGAGCCGGCCTCATTGCCTTTACCGAGCCCTACGTCCTTATCGAAGGCTGCTATCTCGTCCGCGAAGGGGCGTCCATTAGTACCATCGATCAGGTGGACGAGACGGGCAACAGGATCATGGTCGGGAAAGGAAGCGCTTATGACTTGTTCCTGTCTCGCCACATCGTCCACGCCACTGTCGAACGGGTGCCGACCTCTCCAGCAGTCGTCCAGGCATTTCTGGACGCAGGGCAGGCGTTGCTGCCGGCGCGCGTCAGCAGCTTGAGAAAGATGCGGCCTCCATCGGAGGCCTTAGGATCATTCCCGGCAGGTTTATGGTGATCGAACAAGCCATGGGTGTGGCGAGGAGGCAAGGAACCATTGCCGAAGCCTTTCTCGCAGCGTTCGTCGAACGATTGAAGTTGGACGAGTTCGTGGAGCGCGCGTTAAAGCGGCATCGGGTGGAAGGAGTGGCCGTCGCCACAGTCGCCCGCTTTTAAATAGACATGCCGAGAGGAATATCATCAAGACAACCGCTCGTCTGCCACTTTATCCGATTGGCTCGTCCCTGAAAGCTACCTACCGGCTTGTTCAGCCGGCGGCGACGCATACTATCTCTTGTAAGATCTGAACCGGAGCATAGCCATGGATCAACACGACGCGGCTCATATGCTGTCGAACGTCTGCATCGAGATTTTTCCGCCCGACCGCGACGAGGTGTGCACGTTGGATGCGGCGACCTGTCCGTGTTGTCAAAAGCTGCGTCCGGCGTCGAGCATGGATGACGATGGCTGCGGGATCTGCGACGAATGTCTGGCACCATGAACGGGGATCGTCAAACACCGCCCGCTGTTCCGGCCACGTTCGAATACGCGCTTGCCAGATTGTCAGACGGCTATGTTGACGGAAATTTNAGCGGTCGACCATGGGGCGTCACAGTCAAGCGGTCGGAGGATGGCAAACGGATCTGGCTTTATGGCGAAGCGCTTGCCGGAACTGATATCGTCAGCTTCAACCTCTATCGATTGGCTGGATCGAGAATGATCCTGAAGCCATGCGAAATGTCCTCCACCAAGGTGATCGATTTCGTTCTTGGTTTCGAGCCCAGCACCCGAGAACGCTGCGGCTCGATGACAATGACCGAAAAATAAGCACGGACTCCATCTTGCGTTGCAACACGAGCATGGCTGTATTGCGATCTGAACGCTAGCCCTTCAGGCAGCCTTTGGTATCTTCAAAACATCGAAGCGATGCACCTCCTCCCGCAGAGCTTCGTGTTTCAGGCGACCCGTTCCTCCTCCCAAGGGNCGCCCCTGACGGAACAGCGACACTCCTCCTCCCAGCCGTTGTTCAATCTTTCGAAAAGCCCGGAATTTAGCCTTCAAAGCAGAACGCCCTGTTCCAGCGGCTCTCCGGATTTGAAGACGATCGTGGATCCATATGGTTCGCGGGACGTGATGATCAGCGCGTCATTCGGTAACGGATGGGCCAGCCCCTTGCCTCATCCCAAGGCGCCCGCATCCATATGTCGGTCTCTTCCTTCGTCAGCAACAGGACCGGCATAGCCTTTTCAGATCGTGTCCCGCAGCGTGGTGTAGCTTATGACATCCACGGCGTATTCCGGGCTTGGCCGGATGATTGTCAGCGT
>NZ_PGEL01000013.1 GCF_002896715.1 Agrobacterium bohemicum | reverse complement strand
CGGCAACTGAGTGAGAAAAAACCTGAANTCTTCACTCAAACCCCAAGCCATGACATGCTGGGACCAAACACCTAATTGGGCTAGTTTCCAAACTGTTGTTCGATTTCGATCAAACGTTGTTTGCGCCATAGCCCTCCGCCGTAGCCGGTCAACGATCCATCGGCCCCGACCACCCGGTGACAAGGAATCACTAGCGCGATCTGATTGGCCCCATTGGCGCGCGCTACGGCCCTCACGGCGGTTGGGTGACCTATGCGTTTTGCAATATCCGAATAGCTACGAATTTGGCCTACGGGAATTGTGCGTAGCTCTTGCCAAACTTCTCTAGTAAAAGAACTGCCCTGAAGCGCTAACGGCGTGTTGAACACCGCTTTTTCACCGGCAAAGAATGCATGCAGTTCTACCCTAATCTGTTCTGTCGGATCATAGCTGCCCAGACCTAGATCATCGTTGCAGGCCTTACGCAACTTGGCCAGTTCCATGGGAAGGGCTTTGCGATCAACAAACTCCAGCAAATGCAGATGCGTAGCGCTACTGACCGCGATCATGTCACCTAATGGCGTCGCAATCCAGTTCGCCAACAAGAGCCCTTTCTTGTGCAACGTAGCAGGCGGGCAGCCCAATAGCTTGGCGAACGCCCTGCGAAATGCACTGGCGGACGAAAAGTTGGCGTCATGCTGGGCGGTAATGACTTTAGCACCTTCTGAAAGACTCTCAAAACCTTCTCGCAGCCGCCTTTGGCGCGCCATCTCAAGAAATGTCATGCCGAATTGCCGTTTGAATGCACGGCGCACGGTCGACAGATCATAACCCATGTTGGCGATATGCTGTTCTGACCAGCGTTTTTGCGGATTATTGTCTAACGCAGCTAGCAACTGGCTGACCGACGGGTCGGCTGTGGCCGCGGGGGTTAGTGGGTGACAGCGCTTACAAGCACGAAAACCTGCCTCAATGCATTCCCGAATCGTGCCAAAGAACGTGCAGTTCACGGCATTAGGCTTACGCGCAGGACAAGTAATGCGGCAAAAGACCCCGGTTGTTGATACACAAACATAAGCTTGCCCGTCGAAACGTTGATCGCGTGCAACCAGTGCTTGATAGAGAGTATCGTGGCTTGGAATGGCAAACAACATCACCTGCCCTCTTGCAGTCCAGAGCGCCGAATTTCACTAGCAAGCAAATTAAAACGTGCAGCGCGTGCAACGGCATGAGTCTTGTTATTGACTTCCATTTTGACCATACAATTCTTGATATAACTGTCCACTGTCCTTTCCGACAGTTCAAGGATTTGCGATGTCTCCCATGCTGACTTCCCTTCCGCTGCCCAACTGAGCACCTGCAATTCGCGTTCCGATAAATTGGGTTTTGGCGGCTGATTTTTTTNGGATTGCATGCAATAAATGTGAAACAGAAAGGTGAAGTTGCGAATATCGAGATCATGCTCAGCCGTAACCTTGCTCCAGTCAGCTGCACTCATGTCACTTGAGATCGAGAAATACGCATTATTGAAGCCGTCACGAATTGGAATTGTCATTCCTGATTGACCAATACCGAAGTCTTTGGATTCACCAAAGAAATTGGAAATTTTCTTTGTTTNCCTCGGAATTTCTTCCCAATTTATGGGCCTGTGTCCCTCCCAGGTCTGCGCAAATACCGGATCGATACGATGACAACCATTTTTAGTATAATGATCCACCCAGTCGTTCGGATAGTTAGTTGCTAAATCTGGATTATTCCCGTTCAGCAATGAAGTGAAATAGCAAACATGTGCAATACCAAAATCTTTNAGCACATCTTGCGCGACATCAATAATTTCACTTTTTCGGCTTGCAAGGAATTTTGTTTCAAAGGCCTCAGATAAAAACATGTACTTCAACCATCACTTAATAAGTTTTTAGGATTTTNCCTATCTCAGTTGCGCGCAGTAGCCGCCTTGATTAGTTAGACACATCTATTTTGGTGGAAATCTAACTATTTGTATTTGCTAGCTGATTGTTCTACAGATTTCATTGCGGCAAANTAGGGGNCAGGACCAAAACTGACCCTTGCCACACCGGCCCTGGAGAAACCTGAAAGGTCGGCATTTGTGTCCAAANCCATGACATTGACTGGAAGCGCAATAGCTGCACAAATCCGAGCGATCAGGATTTCATCAGGCAGCCCGGGAATGAAAAAACAATCGGCGCCAGCTTCTTTGTAGGCAATGGCTCGGCTGATGGCATCATCGACTAACCCATCATGTTTATCCGGATCACTTTCCTGCAAGAACAAGTCGGTACGCGCGTTGATGACGGCAGGCACACCTGAGTCGATCGCCGCCTGTCGGGCGGCCGTAATTCGCACGGCCTGTGTCGCTACATCATAAATCCCTTCACCACCAATAACCTGATCTTCGAAATTTAATCCAATTGCGCCAGTCTGCAACAGGCTTGACACATTGCGAGTTATGTCCTGCGGATCGACTGCATAACCACTCTCGAAATCTACTGTCACCGGCAGGTCAGTGCTAGCGACGATCCGCGCAACGATATCAAGTGCCAGATCAAGAGGCAAATTCTGCCCATCCTCATACCCTTGGGACGCTGCTAAAGACCAACTTCCAGTTGCTATTGCACTGGCACCAGCCGCAGCCACGGCTTTTGCACTGCCGGCATCCCAAATATTATATAGAATAACCGGATTGCCTTGAATGTGAAGGTCGCGAAATATTTTGGCTTTTTCTGTATTTATCATGGTCTATATTTATCCGATTGGTATTGTTTATCGATGCAACGCGTTGCTAGTTAAAGTTGCCTGTTTCATAACGGCGTCTGCGATGCAGAAAGGTCGAAAATCAGGCGTTTATTCCAGATTATCTCAAGCGTCGGTAAGAAGCGGCGCCCGCTCAGCGATGGCGTCCAGCCGAGGCCGCGCAAAGGCCACCCAGTCTGCCGTCCGCATCCTGATTGAATGATCCAGCAGCCCCGAATTGAACCACACATTGGTCCTTTCTAGCACCTCAAAATCGGCTATCACTGGAATCTTGTCGTGCAGGCACATCGGCATAACGCAACCGCTTACACACCCCGTTAGTGAAAATACGGTGGCGGGATCTGCAAACCTCGCATCGATACCGCCAAAGTAGCGCGCCACCTTCAGCGTGAGCACACCATCGGTGACGCGATCCTCGTTCCCGTCCTCTATCCATTTATCCATCGAGGCAAGTGTCTGCGCATAATCTTTATCCAGGCCATCAGCGTGATATCGCTCGGCCAGTTGATCGATGTCGAGATTCACATGTCGGAAGTTACGGCCAAAAATGCCACTCAGCTTGGACGCAATGTCCGCGTAGGACAAGGTTTCGGGGCCTATCAGAATGAAATCCCGGTTCCAGGATTGGTCTTCGAGCAATGCGCTGACAGCCGCTCGGCGATATCGGCTGCTTCAATAAAGCCAATCCGGCCCCGTCCAGTTGCCGAGTAAATGGTATTCTCTTGCCGGATGGTGATCTGGTGCTGCTGGTGAGAAAAGTTCTGCAAGAACCAGATGGGACGCAAAACCGTCCACTCTGGCACGTGGTCTGCAAGATATTCGTGGATCTGCCCCATCATCGGCCCACTAGCTTCCAACGACGACGCGCTGAGCAGGACAAAGCGCCGGACACCGCAGGAGCACGCAATATCGAGGACTGGTGGGACGATCGCACCATGGTCGCTCGTATTTGTCGGTGCGACAATGTAGACCGCATCTATCCCATCGAAAGCTCTTCGTGCAGTTTTCTGTTATTCCTCATAAAGAGCAGTGGCAGACCAAGATGGATAGATAGGGCCTCAAAAAGGCCGGATTTTAGGCAGGGAAGATAATGACACAGGCATTTATTCTTGGGGGTGAGGGTAAAGAAGGTCTTTTGCTGGCCGACCTGCAATCAGGTACGATCACTCCCGCGAAAGAACCCCTTGCGAGGGAACTGGCAAAGGCCGCATCGTTGCGTACATCAGGCGTTACCATAACCAAGGGCGTCGACATTGCCATAGCGACCTCAGCAGAGACCTTGGCAACAGGTAGCATTCATGAAGGTAACAACTGATCTTGCAGCTCGATAATTACCGCGCATGCTCTCCGGGCGAAACTCTTTCCAGGGTTTCGCCTTTTCTTCGACGGCTAGGAATAACCAGACTGGCCCGACAGACGGATCTCGATGATATCGGTATTCCCGTCTGGTGCGCGTTTGCTCCGAATGCAAANGCAATCGTTATCGCCCAGGGCAAGGGTATGGATGACGACGCGGCGAAAACATCGGCGGCGATGGAAGCCATCGAGCGATCCGTGGCCACAGATCCGGCTTGCGAGTTGCGTGTCACCAGCCAGCGTGCTTTGGAAACGTCCGGAAATTTATCAAACACCCTCGATAGTCTGCTCTCACCGCATACAAACCCGGTCACTCCGAACGAAGACATACCTTGGGGACGGGGACGGCATGTACTGACGGGCAATGACATATGGGTGCCATTTGACGCTATACACCTCGACCGGACAATAATGTCGCCTCGATATTGGCAATCCTCCGACGGTTTGGCCTCTGGTAATAAACGTGATGAAGCTTTGCTGCATGGTTTGCTGGAGCGGGTGGAGCGGGATGCGTTGACGCTTTGGCAGGTCACACCGGCCGCCAAGCGGTACAAATCCGCAATNGACACGAAGACAATTGCGCAACCAGCATTGCGGGACACTCTGGACAAAATTGCGCGCGCGGGTCTCGATATCGTGCTGTTCGACATCACGACAGATTTGGAAATACCCTGCATCGTAGCGTTGCTTGGCCCCAGGAACAGAACGACGGCCCGCTATGTCGACATCACTCTTGGTGCCGGCGCATCGGCTTCGCCAGCAACCGCGGCAATGAGGGCCATAACCGAAGCTGCTCAGTCACGGATGACATTCATTGGCGGCGCAAGAGACGATCTGCTACCGAACATCTTTNCGCAGCGGGCAGACCCGGCGACACTCACTGCCATGGACATGCTCGCCTCTCGGCGATTGAGCGATCTTCCCATCCTGTGCGCGACATCGGCAGAGCAATCTCTCCAAATGGTGCTGGATCAATTGAGCAATCGCGGCATTCGGGACATCTTCGCAGTTGATCTTGCGCCCGACTGGTTGCCCGCGAGCGTGGTTAAAGTCTTCGCCCCCCAGCTTGAAAACCCTGACGGAGAAAGACACAGACGCCTTGGCAACCGCGCTCTTTCGAAAGTTCTGTGATGAAAGTCGTGTTCGTTGGGCCAAGCTTGCCGAATGCTCATGAAATAGCTGCAACAGATATCGAAATCCGCCCTCCGGCCTGCCAAGGGGACGTGATGCAAGCAATTGCGGATGGTGCAACCAAAATTGGCTTAATCGACGGTCAGTTCGAAATGGCCGCACCAGTCTGGCATAAAGAATTGCTTTTCGCGCTGTCGAAGAAAATCACGGTGCTTGGGGCGGCAAGCATGGGCGCATTGCGCGCCGCGGAATGTGCCCCCTATGGCATGATTGGCGTTGGCACGATATTCGAGGACTATATGTCAGGCGCACGTGTCGATGATGCCGACGTTGCACTGACCTACGGTCCTGCCGAGCTAGGATACCCGCCATTAAGTATCCCACTGGTGAATGCTCAAGCAACAATCGCCAGGATATGCGATCTCGGCCTGTTGAATGAAGCTTTATGCGCCAAACTCAAGGATGCTGCAGGCGCACTCTTTTTCAAGCGCAGAAACTGGAGAAACATCGCAAACACGGCTGGTATTGAACTCGAATCGCTCAAGCCCGTTCTTGAAATGTGTTGGGTGGATCAGAAAAAANCGGATGCCACGGCATTGCTTCAGGCAATGGGACAAGATCAGCATCCAGTCGATATTGACGTTTGGCAATTTAATGCAACTGCCCTGTTCCGTAAAATGTATCTTTAGTTTCGCAAAAGGTGAATTACATCACCAAAAATCAAGCACTGCGTGTGCAACGGTTTTGCAACGCGCAAAGCGGGCTGTCTTGGCATAAAACGAGCCATCGCAACCGATACGATGAGATTACGATGACATTACTCAGAACTGACGCCCAGATCGATGAACGCCAGGAAGACTTTCTGACCCTCATCAACATGCTGACCTATGCCGAAGGCGTTGCCGAATCTCTCGGTGCACCGTCAGCCAGTTGGTATATCGACGTTGCAAAACAGGCGCTCCAATCCGCTTTGCAGAGCGAAATGGAAATGGAATTCTCAACTGCCGACATCGTGAACCTGGCTTCGGCTCGCGTTGGTCATTGCTGAGATTCAATCTGCAATCGACCTATCTCCTAGGCCAGGACGAGGATTTCCCACTTGTCCTGGCTTTCCTTTATCTTACCGACGAACGCTCTCTCAGGATCGCCGGGAAGAGCCTCGTCTATTGTGAGGGAGGAAATTGTAGCGCTATTGCCCTGACTTCGTCGGCCCAGGCGTGACGCGCTTCGGCCGTTGTCAGATTGTGATCGGCGTTTGCGATATAGACGATGCGTGGATTTCCATAGCGGTTCGTCAGCAACCGTCCACGCGGACCGAAATTGGTCTCAAGCATGGCTGCCCCAACATCACCGTCCGTGAAAACGATCGACATCCGGGTATCATTGGCGACAATCGACGTGAAATCCTGTGAAAGTGCATGAAACCTGGGGGACAGAAACGGAAAGCGCACCATAATCGGTGTCGTGAAAGAGACGACTTTTGCAGCGATCATCGCCCACATATTAGTGATGCCATTTCTGATACGCACCTCGCCGCGCAAAACCCTGCGCCAAAAGCCGCCACAAAACAATTTCGCGCCGTAACTTGCCAGTGGCTGCCGAGATGACACCAACAAAGCTTCGACATCGGTATCTTTGGGAATGTAAAAGTCGAACACGTTGACGGGCACGACACCACTGAAACGTTTGTCCTTCACACCGCTCTTGAAAGCCGCCCAACCGCCGCTGCATCGCCCTGTCACAACAACCGGGAAAAGTTGTCTTTCCTCCAGAAAATCCATGGCGGCATCGATATCGGCCAATTGACCCTCGCCATAAATAATCTGGTCTCGTTGATCTGGAACCGGCGGGCTGTCAGCGATATTGGCCATGTCGAAGCGCAGGCTGGCGTGGCCTGAACGGGCCAGATCCCTACACAATTTGACTGATATGCGACCCCAGCCTGAGGCACGTTCATAGCCGGTGGGGAGGACCAAGACAGTGGCACCCTTGCGTTGACCCTTCGGTTCGCACAACACACCATAAAGACGACTTTGCTCACCAAATCGGACCGGTGTTTCCCGGAAATAATCTCCGTCGAGCGCAGACGGGGACGGAACCATTCCCCTGGCTTGAAGATGTGACGCGACTGGCACCGTATTGGCAAGACCGCTGGCCCACTCGGTGAGAGTTGCAATCGCACCCATGGGCGGCACCGAAANCATGACATCGCTTATAAAACGGTCGTAGCCTTCGAAAGGCACAGTCCGAACATCGACGCCAAGTGTCTCTAGGTGCTCTGCGAATGCTGCGTCGGCGGGGCGGTTTTCCTGCTGGAGCAGAAGAATATTGGGCGCTGGTGCTTTGACTGCCGATGCGATGTTGAGCGTCCGCAAACCTGCCGTCACCGCATCAGGAATGACCTGTTCACCCATGGTCGGACCGGATGAGGCGCTGGTGTTTAATATTGCACCCTGGTTGGCAATTCGACTGAGGGCGACGAATTCGCGCAACCAATGACGACCGGAAAGCGCAGGTGCCGCCAAAGCAAGGCCTGACACTCCCTCCATATTCTCCGCTACGCGCCATGCCAGCGCGCCGCCAATGCCGTGCCCGATCAACAGAAGGCGGTCTGCGCCGGACAACTCCTTCAATGTCGTTACCGCAGCGCTTGTGGTGTCGAGCCAGACATTGAGACCTGCGGCATAATCGGGATGGTCAAGTGCATCGCCGGTTCCTGGATAATCGAAACGCATGCTGGCCATACCGCGTTGAGACAACGCGACGGCAAGCCTTTGCCAGAATTTTCGCGCACACAGTTCTTCAAAGCCCCATGAGCCAACAAACAGGACCGCAGTGTCGGTCAAAACGGATGCACCGTTGTGCTGAGACGCATCGACCAGCGCGTCGGCTGGTCGAAAAAGACCCACCGTATCTGCGAACGTAACGGGGTAATCAGCAGCAATCTGCCTAGTTTTTCCCGCTACGAAAGGCAGACTAACAGTAGCATTCATATTCGCCCCCACGATAGCTGCCTCAAGCAACAGGTGTGTAAAATACATTACCGGCGTTAAGCAATTCTTGAGTTTGCACTTGAAACAAAGGTTTCATTTTCGCTATTCAGACGCGTACCTTGCTTCAGGCCGGTCTTTTGAGAACTGTTGCTGCAACCAGGATGTCATTGAGCTTCTGATAATAGCCGGATGCCTCGGACGTCCCCCTAAANCCGTCGATACCGGGGAAATGGATGTCTCGCTCCGACCACCAACGGTCATGCCCTATCGAAATGGCTCGGTTCAGAGTGTCGGCAAGGCCGTTTTCCTGATCGGGATCATAACACCAGCCTGTTCCCAGGTCGCGCAGAATTTCAGGCGTGCCGCCGCGCTCTGTTCCTATAACGGGGACACCATAGGTCGCGGCCTCCATCAGGATCAGGCTTTGCGGTTCGTGCCAACGTGATGGCAGGACGATCACGTCGGAGACTTTATAGACCTCTTCCGGTGGCACGAAGCCGAGAAACCGGATGGGGGCATTGCCCGCAAGCGATTTCAGATGTCGCTCATAGTCTTCTCGCCCACGCCCTGCGACCAGAAGCGTCACCGTTTCGGACTGCGGCAATGTTAAGAATGCACGAATGAGATCTTCGATACCTTTTTCTTCCGCAAGGGCCCCAAGATATCCGAAGGTAAAGTGTTCGCTTGCACTGGTTTTCCGACCCACCAATGGAGCATGAAAAAGGGTTTCACTGCGGTTGGCGTTCAAAAGCACATGCCAATCCGCTTTGGGAAGGACGCCGTTGCGCAGAAAACGCTGACGCAACGCGTCGCTGACGGAAATCGCGGTGACGCCGTCACCTTTGCTGGACTTAATGCGCGAGGTCAGAACGCGGCATTCGAGGCACGGTTTTNCACAATTACCGGAACTGCGAAACATGCTCGATTTGGGACACAGCAAGGCATAATCATGCAAATGCAGACAGAGCGGAATATTAAGTGCACTGGTCGCCTCAAATATCGCAGGCTGCATTCTTGCTGAATTATGCGCATAAACAATGTCCACACGCTCGCGCGTGAGCAATTCCTTGACTTCATCAATCGATGTCGCGCCAAGCGCGCTACGAACATGCCATGCCAGTTTTGCCAGCTTACTGACGGCCGGTTTGCGTGGTCCAGGAAGATAACTGTTGTGCCAATTGACACGGATCACCCGGATTCCGTCACTATTCACCATTTCACCGGGAGGCGCGATGTCGTTGCCCTCAAGACCTAGAGAGAGAATGATGACCTCGTGGTAGCGCGAAAGCTCGACCGCGCACATGCGTGCCACAATCTCTGCTCCGCCCTCTTCCTGGGGCGCGAATGTCTGAGCGACGATACAGATCTTCATCGGTTTCGCTTTTTCTCCATCACGCAGTCATCATTCCACAGAGCGCGGGCCCAAGTGATATCCCACTTATTCCAGCAAGGGTAAACATAGGATCAAACACGGGACACCGCACGAAGCAGAGCGATGGCACTCCTGTCCCACGAAAATTCGGCAGCGCGCGCATGGCCGCGTTCTATCATCGTGGAGCGGAGATCGGGATTGGCCCGAAGGTATTCCACGGAACGGGAAATGTCGTGAGCGTCATTCGGGTCAAAATACAGCGCGGCATCGCCACAGACTTCGCGTGCAGGTTCAATGTTGGATGACAGCACTGGGCAACCCAGAAACATTGCTTCAAGAGGAGGAATACCAAACCCTTCATACAGGCTTGGAAATAGCAGTGCGGCGGCGTTTGCGTAAAGTGCTACAATCTCTTCGTCGGTCAGGCGTCCGGTCACTACAACGCGATCGGATACGGGAGTAAGGTCTTGCTGCGACTTGAAAACAGCCGATGCCGCGGCGCCCACCACCACGAAGTGCGGCGCGCTGTCCGCCATCAGACTGATTGCCTCGATAGCCCGTATGATATTCTTGTTCGGCGTCGGCGATCCGACAAAAAGTAGGTAAGCATTGGGCGTCAGATTCAAACGTTGCAGAACCGTCTCATCACGAACGATGGATGCCATATGTTCGCAACTATTGGCGATGACGGAGACATTTTTAGCGCCGATCATCTCAACCAACTCGCGTTTGGAAAACTCCGAAACGGTCGCGATATGACCCCGTCGTGCCAGCAGGTGTCCAAGCGTGCCATGGACTGCGCGATAGAAACGCGAAAAATTCTCCGGTGTGCGAAAAATCATCGCATCGTGAATGATAGTCAGGCTTTCTCCATGCAAANCAGGTCCGCTATTGCAAAGATTGATCAACTTGCCGCGACGCGATGCTTTGAACAGCTGCGTCTGTTCCCACAGGTGGCCGGTCAGGTTTCCAACGTGGCGCTGTTTGATCGCAGACAGTTCGAGATTCAGCACTGTATTTTCAGGTGCAAGCAGAACCCATTCGTCCGTGCTACGGGTCGAGACAAGGTGTCGGTCCAGCGCCTTGACGATCTCGCGCGCGAAACGTTGAACACCACTGATTTTCTGAGTGAGGAAACGGCCATTGATAAAGTTTGTCATGCGATCCTGCGTTTCTCAACGGGCCAATCGTCGACCACGCGGCGATAAAGCTGCATGAGCTCTTCAACTGTCCGCTCGCTTCTGTAACGTTCCACGAAACGCACATATCCGGCTGCCCCCATCTGCGCCCAGTCCTCGGAACTGCGAGACGCAATCGCGGCAGCCAATGCCTTGTGGTCACCAGGGGGAAAAAGGAGTCCGGTTTTTTCGTCACTCACCACCGACTGCAGACCGCCGACAGCAGATGCGATGACAGGCTTGCGCGACCGCATCGCCTCCAGCGCGACAAGGCCGAAACCTTCCCACCGCGAAGGCATTGCAACAACGTCACACACGGCCATTTGGCCAGTGATATCTTCGGAAGATCTCCATCCCAGCAATTCAACGTTAGCCGGCAAAGCGTCCGTCAGATCATTCTTGGTCGTGACATGTGCACCGATGACGCGGAACACCGCCTCGTCCTTCAACTCCGCTGCCGCTCGCAACAGGATATCGACACCCTTTTGCCAATCCAGCCGACCGACAAACAGAACTTTCGTGCGTGCGTCGGCCCACTCCGTGGGCGTAACAGCCGGGAGCTGAGACGATATGCCATTTNCTATGACGACCATCCGCTTTGCCGGTATGCCCGCTTTCAGGCCTTGCTCATATTCGTAACCGGATATCGCCACGATCTTGTCGGCAAACGGGGACAAAATCCGCTCCGCCCAACGAGCGGGGTGACGAAAATAACCAAGCGTTTCCATGTCGAACACCCACCCGTGTGGGCAATAGACGACAGGTGGAAATTTGCCAGGCATTGCGTTGATGACGCGAACGATCCCTCCGGCAAGAGTAGAGTGTGCGTGGACGAGATCGGGCTTAAAGACCTTCACTTCGTTCAACACGGCGCGGGCCAGTGCCGGAAGCGATGTCAGTCGCTTGCGTCTGACAAACGTGGCGATTGAAGATGACGGAGTGTTTTTGAGGAAAGCCACATGTGCGTCAGGCACGATGACCCTGACGTTATCAGCACCCAAAGCGCTGATCTGGCTTGGCACTATCTCATTGAAATAGGTCGCAGGCCCGCCAGGCATGGTCTCGAAANCGTGCAGAATCTTCATGATCCACCTCATTGACGGCATTGGATCGGTTACGACCTGCCCTTTCGAAAAACCTTAAATCTCAAATTCCTTAATCAAGACGGAATATCACGATGAAAAAGACCGAATGCCTTCACTCGACTTGATTATATTGAGCATCGTGCAACTTAAGAACGTTATCGGCGCGTCTCCGGCAATCATTTTATTTTGATATCACCTATACGAACTACGAATTCCGATAGAGTGGTGTTCAATATATTTAAATGGTTGTGGAGACATAAGTAGGACGAAGGTAAGGACCCCGCCCGTCTCGCGGATAAAGGTAAGCGGACTTGAAANTCTGCATCGTATCGCAAACATTCGCTCCACAGGAGGAAGGCGGCGCTGAAATCTCCGCGCGTCTGGGTGCGATGGAGCTTGGCCAGCGCCACGATGTTACCGTGCTGGCATTGGGAAANGAGGGTGACGCCGTTGCACCGCCGGGCGAAACCCGTCTGCGGGGTGGTATTCGCGTCATGCGCCTTGCTTGGAACAACAGTTATCTCCCGCTACCCCGTAAATCTTCCGCAGGATTNCTGCGCCGTGCAAGCTGGCATTTGCGCACGGCGATGGGCGCTCTCTGTCCAGAACAACTCACACAATTTCTTTTGAAGGAAAAGTTTGATCTTATCTATGCCCAGAACTCTGCCTATATGCAGCCAGCCCTGTTTATTGCTGCGCGCACGGCAAACATCCCGATCTGCCTGCATTTGCGAGATTATGGGCTGCTCTGTCCCAAAACCAGTATGTACCGCAATGGCGATAATTGCGAGCAACCTTGTCTAGACTGCTCGATCTTGACCAAGCGCATGCGTGAAAGGAGTGGCGCAGGCATGACGGTGATTGCCGTCAGCGATGCTCTGCGGCGACGGTTTTTGGAAAACAGCGTTTTGCAGGATGCCAACTGGCATGTGATGCATAACACCAATTCGAACGAAAATATCTTCGATCGGTCCTTGGTTGGCAGACGCAAGGCATCCGCGCCCGTGTTCACCTTCGGCTATCTCGGTGCGGTCTCTGAAGAAAAAGGTGTAAGCGACCTGATCCGGGCATTCGTGTCTCTTGCGCACAGCAAAAATGCCAAACTCATCATCGCAGGGCGCGGTCGCGATCGCGACGTCGTAAAGATGAAGCGTCTTTCAAATGGCGCCCCTGTTGAATTCAAAGGTTTTGTCCGACCTGAAGACGTATATCGAGAGGCCGATGCGATTATCGTACCGTCGCGATGGCAAGAGCCGCAGAGCCGCATTCTGGTGGAAGCACCTGTTTACGGCGTTCCGGTCATTGGCACCACGCGGGGTGGATCAACGGAAATCATCAGAGATCATCAAACAGGCTGGGCTTACGACCCTGACAAGCCACAGGCCCTCAAGGACCTCATGGCAAAAGCTTTGTCCATTGGACAGACAGCGTGGTGGGAAAACAGGGACGAGATTTTTCCTGGTATCGCCAGTTTTAAAGGTACAGCTGAGCAGTCCAATTATTACCAACGCCTTGAACAAATCCTGCTGAAAGCAGCCATGCGGTAGAGTGCCGCGCTCAATATAGCTAACAGCTTCTTAACCGATTTCTGCGACGGTCACTCAACCGGTTTTACACTGCTTCCTGCACGGTGCGTGGGCTATAAGGTTTGACATGTCCCATCTGGCTTGGCTCATATTCATCATCGGCTGGTTGGTTTTCCTAATTTATTATGTCAGCTCATTTTACAAATGGGGTGTGTTGACCTTCTCCTCCTATTTCTGGATCCGCTATAACGTCCTGCCCATTCTGGTCATGTCTCCCTTCGCAGCATCCGACAAGAATATGGAAGCGGTAGGGGATTCCATCTACATCATCCGCGACTACATAGATGAAGCGTTCTATCTTTCGGTTCTCGGCGTGGTGTTCGTTCTGGTCGGGATGGGACTGGCAACATTCAGCTCCGGAAAAAGCGTGATGTTCACCTTCGTGGAGAAAGGCTACGCGTTTTGGCAAACCAAGCCGGGCGTCTGGATTTCTCTGATCGTCATCATCTTCGCCACATTGGGCCTGATTGCGCTGGGCGTTCGACCATTCGAAGGTCGGCAGTTTTCGTTCGAAAACACCTCGCTCCGTCCTGCGATCAATCTTTACTCCGTTATCTTGCCAACGATAACATTGAGCCTTCTGGTCTACGGCTTTGGCTACAGCCGCTTCTTTATCGGTGCGGGTCTGATGTGCAGCGCGCTTGGTCTGATGATAGGAACGCGCGGAGCCAGCATCGAAACACTGTTCATATTCGTCGTTTGCTTGATCATCGTCTACCGCTACAAAAATCTTGCAGCCTTCACCTTATCCATCGTTGGCTTCGTAACGATTGCGATCGTCATCGGCATTTTACGCTCCACAGCGGATGGGAACGACAGCGTCGATATCCTGCAAACCGTTTCCTATCAAATATTCTACGGCAACAATTTCTCGGATTTCCGCGACTACGCCTGGATATTGAGCGGCTTCGATGGACATTTTTATCATGGCATGACCTACCTCGCCGGCTACATGGCGCTGGTGCCGTCTTTCATCAGCGAGTTTAGAAACGACTTTCGCATGGGCATCATCACCAGCACACTTGCGGGGCTTGATCCACAGTTTCACGCCGGTCTGCGCCCGACCCTGTTTGGTGAGGCCTATCTGAACTTCGGCGTTCCCGGCGTCGTCTTCATCGCGACCCTGTTCGGCTATTATTTTGGCAAGCTTCAAATGTGGGTTCACGGCAATCTACAGCCCAATCGCATGGGCCTACGGAAAGTCGCGTGCGGCTATATATCCTTCCTGTTTCTGTTCAACGCCGTGTTCACGCCCGGATTTTATTATGTTTACGTCTTGGTCGCTTGGCTGACGGGCGGCATCGTCCTGTCCTACCTTCTCGATACACCTGCACATCAAAGCAAGGCAGCAACGTCCAAAAGCTAGATCACTCTTCTCCGGTCCGAAATAGGCCTTTGGGTTGATCTTTCCAGAATGTTCCAAGCCAGACATCAGTCGATGGTGGCCTGAAGGCGCCAAAACCGGAGGTTGGGCTGAACGTCATTTCCCCGAACAGGGGACCGGATGGCTTGTCATAGAAATCGATGCGGACGAACTCGAAACCCTGCGCTAGGGTGCGCGCAGCTTCCAATATGTCATCCAGATGCGGCGGACGGGGAAGATCTTCCGTCTCAAGCGGATAATAATGTCCGAAATCCAACTTTTTCCAATGCTCGTCATAGAAACAGCGCCGATGGTCGGTAAACCGTGCCGTGTCGATCTGAATGCAGGGAATATCGTTCTCGAAGCAGAACAGCTTGTAATCAACCGGTGCTTCTCCGCCCTCCCCGATAAACGGTTCGATAAAGATTTCCGGATCGATATGGTTGTACCATTCTTCCGCTAAACGCCACGCGGTGCGCCCCGCAAGCCAGATGTCGCACTGCTCTTTCGCACCGACCAAATCTTCGGGACCGTAGACGAAGATATTACGATCTGACCCGTGATTGACCTTGATGACATAGGGAAAAGGCAGCGGTGGGCAATCATTGAGGTTTTTGCCACGCCAAAGCGTTGGCGTTACCCATTTCTTTCCCAGAACCTTGGCGACGTGCGCCTTTACCGCAATCTTGTCGCTGAGCATGATGAGACGCGGGTCGGATTGCGGGCCTGTCCAGGCGATCTTACGTGCGGCAAGATGCTCGTTCAATGTTTNGGGATTGTCGAGATCAGCCCATAATTTGTGATAGCGATAATATTGCAATTTCGTCGCCTGCTTGATTGGCAAGCTTTGAATGGCGGCGTGGTATAGCTTTTTGAAAATACTGCGTCCTGGTGAATGCCGGGGCTGGTTCGATGCCATGGGTTCAATCGCCTTTAAAAAACTGCGCAATTATTACCGGATTTATGATCTTGAGGCGCGCCAGAGCAACGCGCTCGATATAGACGCCGTAACAAGCGCCGTGAAAAATGCTGATAGACNGGCGCCGATAAAACCAAATGCGCTGATCAAGAGAAAGCTCATCCCGATCGACAGAAGAACGCTCGACAAATTGACGAATGCGTAATGCCCGTCTTTCCGCAGACTGTTGAGGCCAAGCCCCATCAAATCGGTACAGGAGCGAACGACGGCTGTCAGAAGGAGAAGCGCAAAAATACCCTGATGCTGACCAAGTTCCGGCATGTTCATGAGGTGCACGAGAATATTGCCGCTGACGAAAATGGCCGCACCCAATCCGAAGGCAACAGCCGCGGTCTTGGTGAACTGCCAGATCATCACTGCCCGCCACTCCTTCATGGAGCCTGTATTGTAAGCCTTGAAGAGAGCAGGGATCGCGACCTGTAATACCGCAGTCGATATCAATGTTTGCAGGGCGTTGGCGAGCGACCAATAGAACGTATAGACGCCTGTCAGGGACAGCGTGAGCAGCAGCGAGACGATGTATCGATCCGCATAAACCAGTCCGACATTGCTCATGTCACTGATGTAGATCAGCCATGCTTTTCGCATGCGCTTTCTTACCCAACGCATCCGCATCGGCGCCTGCAAAATCCGTCGGAACGGCCATTGCCGCAGGAAACTGACAAGTGCCACAAGCATGAGAATGTAGCCGAGGCTCCATGCAACCATGATCGTTTCGATATTGCGGAAGGCTTCAGACGCCAAGCCCAGGCCAATCACCGGCAGTATCCAGGATGATGTTCTCAAAAAAANCAGAACATTGGCTTGGCTCGACATTTCCTGCGCGATGAGAGGCACATGGATGTCGCAGGAAATCGTTTCCAGCCAAACGACAAGAAGAATAAGGAAGTACAAGGGCGCGACTGCATGACCCATGAAATAGGCTGCTATCAAGGCGATTGCCGTCATCGCCGCAAGCGACGTGACCGTCACAAGCAATCGCGTTTTCATGTAAACACCGGCAACGCCTGATGTTTTGCCGCTAACATCGCGCGCAATGAAATAATTCAGGCCCCAGCCAAGGGCCGCCGGCGCGGCGTTCACCACACCCAGCGCGAGACCATAGATGCCCGCGGCTTCGAGGCCCATGAACTTGACGATGTAGAAAGACAAAGCAAAGCGCAGAACAAGCGTCGAGCCGCGAAGGCCCATGTTGAAGATGACATTGATTCCGGTAAGAGAACGGCCTCGCAGAAAAGGAATACGCATGGCTGTCCGATGGTTGTTTNCAGCCAAAATTAGTCCTCAATATTGCAAGCCGGAACGCGTCATCCGTATCACTTTGATATTTTCCATGCCGCTCTCTTCGAGAGTGACAAGCGCGATCACGATACTGCCGGTGTCGTCTTCGTGCTGCATGAGAAAAACGTCATCCAGATCGCGGCGCAGGCTTGAATGTATCCTCGACTTCGCCGCCACACCGCCGTCGATCACAATAAGATCGAAAGCCTCGCCGTTTTCATCCACCGCATCGCGCAAGGCTTTGCTGGTTTCGCGATCATCTGCCGGGGAAAACTGAAGGTAAGGGGTGGATTCGACGTCGTAGAATTCACGTGTACCAGCTTCACCCGGTCCGTGCTCGGGTAAAAGCATGGCCGTCAACAATGGATCATGTGTCGCGCGGTCAACGAGAAGAACACGGCGACCGAGTCTGGCAACATCAGCGGCCAGATTGAACGCCGAATAAGGCGAACGATTTTTTGGACCGGCAGAAACAACCATGATGGTGTGGCTGGCTGAAGGTTTGAGCGAAGACGAGACGAAGCGCGCCAGGCCGTCAAAGCCCTCACCCGCTGCGGCAGCCAGTGCCTTGGTGTCAGCCTCGCGAACGATCCTGTTGGATTTCGTAACCGGAGGAACTGGCGGCGCGTTCGTTTTATCGGACGTTGGCAACAATGCAGCTTCACGGTCGCTATCAGCATCTGGAGCGGGCAACTTCTGAGGTGCGCGCACCATCTGCAGTTCACTTGGCTCGTCACGAAACTGGTCGCGCAGGATGAGAAGACCAGCGGCGAGAATAAGTCCGAAGATACCGCCGCCAGCCAACATCAGAGCGCGTGGAGGTCCAGCTTTGCGCAAGGGCGGTTCGGCACTGGAGATGATCTGCGGGTTTTCGCTCGATGTGCCTTGCTGCTCCGACAGCTGCTTGGTTCTCAACAGAAACGCTTCATAGACAGCGCGGTCGCTTTCCAGCTTTCGCTGCAATTCCCGCAACCGCACCATCGTCTGCTCGTCGCTGTTCAGGTTGGTTTNCAAAGCGTCGGCATTGGAGGTCGAAAGCGCCAGTTGGTTTTTCAGCCGCGCCAGATTGCTCGAGGTCGCTGTCGAAAAATTTCGCAGTTGCTCATCGAGAATACTGGCAAGCGATTGGGTTCGTGCACGTGCNGCCTGTAAAGATGGATGCTGCGCACCCAACGAAGTCGCCTGAACCGATTCCTCTTCTCGACTTTCCTGATAACGTGCACGGAGCGAAATGATCGCTGGTGTCAACGAGGTATCGGGAATGGATCGCAAATACTGTCGGTCGTTTCTGGCCCGATTGAGCTCAGCGACAAGAGCCTCGTTTNCCGCAACCGCTGCCGATAGTCTGGATATCTCCGTATTCGCATCTGCGACGCGTTGCTCGATATCGGGTCGGCCCTGAATGTCAGCGAGATTATGCTCTGCCCTGTAAGCTTGAACCGCACGGTCACCATCTTCCACGGCTTTTCGCAATTGATCCAGTTGGGCCGCCAGTCCGCCGCCGGTGCGTCGCAGCACATCGCTGTTCATTTCGACACGCACCTGTGAATATGTCGTGGCAATGAGATTGGCGAGTTCAGCGGCCCGCTGAGGGCTGTCGGACTTAACCGACACGTTGACGATGAAGCTTTTACCGACGGCCGCAACGGATGTTGCCTTGCGTAGCGCATCAAGAGCCAGATTGCTGCGGCTTTCCTTGTCTGGATAAACCGGATCCGCGGCACCGAACTTCGGATCGTCGTACAGTTTCTCATTTNCCACGATGCGGGAAAGAACCTGTGCGGATGTGATGATGTACTGCTGATTAAGAACGTGCGAATCCACNGCTCGCGGCTGTCCCGGCAGATCACTCTCCAAANCCCGTGAACCCTCGGGATCGAGTAATATTTGTGACGTCGCGATATAATAATTCGGAATTAACAGCGACGCGCCGAAAGCCAGTGCCGCACAGATGATGCCGATGAGCAAGATGAACAGAGCGTTGCGCCACAGCAGTGCCGCCAAACGAATGAGATTGTTCGGGCGGCTTGTCTGTTCACGATAATGCGGCTCGTAAGATGTCGTCTCGTTCATCGCCATACCGGTTTACGATCCCATCTCTTGCGAAAGCTGCGTCTTACGATTTCCCGACATGGCCATGCTCTCGAACGTCTGCTTACTGTGTTTGCCAGATCGATGCATACTGACTGCATAGATATGCCCTGGCTGGTTATGAAGCGCGGAACGACCGCCCAGCATTTGACAAGCCTCAGTCTAGGGCGGACCTGTTAATATACCGTTTTGCGAAAACACGCTTTTCATGAGCCATTATTCCGGCTGTACTAAGGCGTTATGAATGTATCCTCTTGTCGTTGGCATTTGGTCTCAAACACCATTTCTCCCTTTGTACCCGCAACGAAAAACGTCGGACAATATTATTATCCGGCTAACATTTTTTAAGACGCTCCATTGGAGTTAGGCCTTCGGTTAAAAGCTCGGAGGGGTACAGGCGCTGATCACTTCGCATGGGATCGGTCCCACGCAACGAAACGTGTGCGGGCGTCGGCTTTCAAAATAATACGCGTCACCTGGACCAAGAATGCGTCGCTCATCGTCCACCGTGACTTCCAGTCGGCCAGAGAGCACAATACCGCCCTCCTCTCCCTCATGGACCAAAGGAACACGGCCTGTTCCTGCGCCGGGTTGATAGCATTCCTTTAAAATCTGCAGGCTTCTGCCGAACAGGTTTTCCCCAATCTGACGGTAGGAGACGGGACCTTTCCCAATCTCCACCAACTCGTCAGCCGCATAAAATGCTTTGCGTGGCTTGTCTGGCTCGAATGCAAAAAACTCAGCCAAGCCTATCGGGATGCCATCCAATATGCGTTTCAAAGCACCCACCGATGGATTTGTGGAGTTGGACTCGATCAAAGATATGGTGGAGTTGGTCACCCCTGCACGTTTGGCCAACTCACGTTGTGATAATTTGTGAATGGACCGCAGATGCCGCAACCTGTTGCCAATATCGACGACCATCTTGGACCTCTCCGTTGCATATGTTCGATATACCGCAAACTGTGACACTCAAATTTATAAATATCAATGCCTTAGTGGCTACAAGAAATAGACTTGTTCGATAGCGGCAAGTGCAGGATTGATGGATCATTCTAACATGGGGAATCCGATGGATCAGAGCAGTAAATCCAACATGCCAAATCTTTCCAATTTCTGGATGCCGTTCACGGCGAACCGACAGTTCAAGACGTCGCCACGGTTGTTGGCCAGCGCAGAAGGCATGTACTACACCGATATCGACGGTAAGAAAATTCTGGATGGTACGGCAGGCTTGTGGTGCGTCAACGCCGGGCACGGACGTAGACGCATTACCGAAGCTGTAGAGCGCCAACTGTCCACTCTCGATTTCGCTCCCACTTTCCAGATGGGCCATCCGATTGCCTTCGAATTTGCCGAGAAGCTGGCGGCTGTCGCACCGGGCGGACCAGAGGGTGGACTGGATCGTATCTTCTTCACCGGCTCCGGTTCAGAATCCGTAGATACTGCGCTGAAGATCGCGATTGCCTATCAAAGGGCGATTGGCCAAGGGACTCGTAGTCGCATTATCGGTCGTGAAAAAGGCTATCACGGTGTCGGCTTCGGCGGTATTTCCGTTGGTGGCCTCGTCAACAATCGTCGTGTCTTTCCGCAGATCCCCGCAGCTCATATGCGCCATACGCTGGATTTGGACCGTAATGCCTTCTCACAAGGGTTGCCCGAACATGGCGTCGAACTGGCTGAAGACCTGGAGCGTCTTGTCGCTCTGCATGGCGCTGAAACCATAGCGGCTGTCATCGTTGAACCCATGTCGGGCTCCGCTGGGGTTATCCTTCCGCCTCAGGGCTATTTGCAGCGTTTGCGGACGATTGCCGACAAGCATGGAATTCTACTGATTTACGACGAAGTCATCACAGGTTTCGGCCGCCTCGGCAAACCATTCGCCACCGACTACTTCGGCGTCGTCCCAGATCTCGTCACCACGGCAAAAGGCATTACCAATGGCGCGATCCCGATGGGTGCAGTTTTCGCCAAACGCGCCGTGTATGATGCATTGATGCAAGGACCTGAAAATCAGATCGAGCTATTCCACGGCTATACCTATTCAGGCCACCCCGTAGCCTGCGCTGCGGGCATTGCTACGCTCGAAATCTATCAGGAAGAAAATCTCCTGACCCGCGCAGCGGATCTCGAAAAGACATGGCAGGACGCTCTCCACGCGTTGAAAGGACTGCCGCACGTTCTCGATATTCGCAACCTCGGCCTCGTGGGCGCAATCGAGCTTTCGCCACGCGAAGGTGCCCCGGGGACCCGTGGCTATGACGTGTTCGTAGAGTGCCTCAAGAAAGGTCTTTTGGTCCGCGTTACGGGCGACATCATTGCACTGTCCCNTCCACTGATCATAGAAGAACACCAGATTGCAGATATCGCCTCAATCATTGGTGATGCGCTGAAGACAACGGCTTGATGCTGTCAAAACACCAGAGCGGCCACGCGCCGCTCTGGTGTTGAAACAGTTCAATTATACTCAATTTTNAAAAAATCTATGCGTCTGTTTTTGTTGCATAAAAANCAGCAAGAGAAAGCCAAGTCGTACTTGTGTTTCACCACTTCGTACAGATAATTATGTCTGGTTATCGTTTAAATCGGAGATGTTCCGCGTTGAACGTTTTGCAATGCGCTTTGCAACGTCGCGAGTCTGATTACGTATATCAGGCACAGCAGTAATTTCCCAAAACTGCCCCGCTGTCAAGGCTCCAACAGCGAAGAGGCCTTGTCGCGGTATTTTATCACAACACAAAACGCGAGACTCTTCGTCAACTTGAATTCCCAGGCCAAGAGCGTCGATCTCTAACATGTTTTGTTCGTGCATGTTTNGCAAAAGCGGCGAGTGGCCAATTCCGGCGCGCTCCATGCCTGTACAATTCACCAGCCAGTCAAAAGCAAGGGAGGTTTCTACAGACGTTCCGCGCTGACGAAAGGTCAGACGGTTTTCTCCATCGATGCGCGCGATCTTGGAGACAAACCCTGCATGAACAGAAACAGTCCCATCCTTNAATAGCGCATCAAAAACCTCATACACCTGCGGCGCCACCCGGTGCCGGTGAATATTCCACCACGCCAATGCATGCCTGAGAAATCTCGATCTCTGCGGCTGGTTTAAACTCTGCCATAAACCTTGCGTGTTGTGCCGCAATCCTTCCATGACGGCTCGCCAGTCCTGCCCTCTCCTAACTTGAGTTCGGAGATCAGCCAGAATTTCACTTATCTCCAAACGCCCCTCAGACAATGCGGGCTCTACCGACTGCACAGGAACATGACTATGCGCGTGCGGCGTCAAACCTCGGCGGGATAAGACGTGGATCTTGCCGCGATGTCCCGCATTACGAAGAGACAAANCCTGATCGATCATCGTCAGGCCGGACCCGAGAATAGCGACGGTATCATCCGGTTTGACCCGCGAGAGCCAACCCAAACGCCAGGGATTCCTCACCACCCGCCGCAAAAGCGCGATATCAGCATCAGAAGTTAGCCGCGGCAAACTTGCAGTTCCGACGCCGAGACAAAGCGCGACACTTGCTGCCTTCAACTCTCTGCCGTCACTCAAGCCAAAGACCGCACATTCATTCTCGCATGCTAAGCAAGAGACAGCCTTCGCTTTCACGAAATCCACGCGCGCGCGTTGCTGTTTGCTCCGCAAAGAAGAAGCAAGCGTGTCGCGCAGATAAAGTCCATAATCATGACGCGACGCAAAGCTTCCGCCATCGACGGTACGTCCGCGCTTTGTCAGCCAATCCAGAAAGTCAGTCGGCCTGTCCGCAAACGCACTCATTCGGGCAGCTGGCACATTCAGCCGATGCAGGTGCAGTTCCGTTCTATAAGCAGTGCCACGCCCAAACGCGGAATCATCGCCAACAATAGCGATCGAGGCAGACGCCGGAAGCAGCTCAAGAAGATTGTTCACCAGACTGATCGCGGAAAAACCCGATCCAACAACAGCGACATCATAAACCACACAGAATCTCCTTCCGTTCATTGCGCTGGAAACAAACCTGAACTGAGGGCCAAAGGCAAACGGGAATCAGATTAACGATGACTGAGAATCCAATCAGGCCACAGGTGAGCTGATTAAGAATTGCTGTTAGCCGCGGCTAACTCTTTNCACCACTGCGGATGATCAGCGGCAATTTTAGTGAACGTCTCGGATTTCATGTGAAAANCGATGCTTAGCTGGCTGAAAAGATTCATGTTTAGGCCTCGATAATGCCTATTGCGCAAAAANGAGAATCGGCGCTTATATCTCAGTTGCGGAAAAANCCGATTTCAGCGGAAAAAANCGCAACTGATCCAACAAGCGGAAAACACTTGATATGACCCAAAGCGCCGATCTGAAATCTGCTGAGAAGGCACCCGATCTTACGGAGCTGATCCTACAGCATTCGGCCGCGCTGTCTGCGCAACTGCAAGCGCACAACGCAAATACTTTCGCACCACTTGCGGAAAAANGCATGCGGAATTTTTCTCCGTCAGAGACTGCCAAACTGATTGGCATTGGAGAAGCCTATCTGCGCCAGATCGCAGCTGAGCAACCAGAGCTTAGCGCTTCGCAGAGTGGCGGACGCCGCAGCTATTCCGTGGAAGACATTCACGAGATCCGTAAGTTCCTCGATCAGGGTGCTCGTGGCACGCGTCGTTATCTTCCCNATCGCCGCGAAGGGGAAGACCTGCAGGTCATCGCAGTCATGAACTTTAAGGGTGGATCGGGCAAAACGACGACGTCGGCACATCTTGCACAATATCTCGCACTGCGTGGCTACCGTGTTCTCGCCATCGATCTGGATCCTCAGGCAAGCTTGTCCGCCCTGTTCGGACATCAGCCCGAGCTGGACGTTGGGCCTAATGAAACCTTATATGGCGCAATCCGTTACGATGGCGAACAACGCCCTATCGCCGAAATCGTTCGCGGAACTTACATTCCCGATCTTCACATTATTCCGGGCAATCTGGAACTGATGGAGTTCGAACATGATACGCCACGGGCTCTAATGCGTCGCGCGCCTGGAGATACGTTGTTTTTCGCTCGCATTGGCCAGGCTATCGCGCAGGCGCAAAACTTTTATGACGTCGTGGTCATCGACTGCCCCCNACAGCTTGGCTACCTGACGCTCTCGGCGTTAACCGCAGCAACATCAGTGTTGGTAACAGTCCATCCGCAAATGCTGGATGTCATGTCCATGAACCAGTTTCTTGCCATGACAGGTGACCTTCTTGCGGAAATAGGCAGAGCGGGAGCACGTTCGGATTATCACTGGATGCGCTATCTCGTGACCCGCTTTGAACCAAGTGATGGCCCTCAAANTCAGATGGTGGCTTTCCTGCGCTCGATTTTCGGCGAGCACGTGTTGAACCATCCGATGCTGAAAACGACAGCAGTATCCGATGCCGGTTTAACCAATCAGACACTTTTTGAGGTGGAGCGGACACAATTCACGCGAACGACCTATGACCGTGCGTTGGAAGCCATGACGAATGTGAACGCCGAAATTGAAGGCTTAATTAAGAAAGCCTGGGGTAGAACCGTATGAGCAGAAAAGAAATATTCGCCAATCTCGGCGGCAAGAACGCCGAAAATGCAGACGCTCCAGTCGAGCGAGCACGTCCGCGCATTCGCCCTATTCTCGGCTCGCCTGAATTGGTCACCGACGTTATAAATTCTCCGGTGGGAATGATCGGCCAATCCTTGAACGAGGTGTCGGAGCGCTCCAAAAGGGCCGAGGAAATTGAGCGCAAACTTGCCGAAGGTTTGACCATTGTCGCGCTCGACGCCTCAGATGTTGATCCGTCGTTTATTCCTGACCGCATGCCGTCATCAATCGAAGCTGATTTCGGACTGGTTGAGGCCATTCGCGAACAGGGCCAGCAAGTTCCAATTCTCGTTCGCCCCCATCCAGATCATCCCGGCCGCTATCAGGTCGCGTTCGGTCACCGTCGTTTGCGGGCTGTGGCTGAAATCGGTATTCCGGTTCGCGCAGTCGTTCGTAATCTTACGGATGAACAGCTTGTCGTGGCACAGGGCCAGGAAAACAACGAGCGTCGCGATCTCAGCTACATTGAAAAGGCGCGCTTTGCTCAAAAGCTCCAGATGCGCTTCTCGCGGGAAACAATCATGGCCGCGATGTCGCTTTATAAGGGTGACCTATCCAACATGCTTTCGGTCGTGGGTCGCATCCCCGATGACATCGTCGATAGCATTGGCCCTGCCCCGGGTGTCGGTCGTCGCAGCTGGATGGACCTTGCTGAACAGCTTTCCTCATCGAAGGTCAACGAAGCTGCGCGGGCATATCTCAACGATGAGAGTGTTGCCAGGCTTCCCTCGGAAGAACGTTTCAAATCCGTTCTGGAGTTCTTGAAACCGAAGGCAGAGCCCAAGAAGATGGGTGTCATGTCGACCGAAAGCGGTCAAAAACTCGCAAAANTCGTAGAGACCGACCAACGGCTCGACATTTCCATTGATCGTCGGCAGGCGCCTGAGTTCGCAGCCTTCGTTCTGGAACATCTACAAACACTGTTCGAAGAGCATCGCTCAAANCAGTGATCACCACGTTTCGATTGAAACATTAACAGGAGCAGCAAGCCCAAAAGAAAAAAGCCCCCGAACGTTACCGCACGGAAGCTTTCTTTGATCTAAGCACCCAAAGAATCTCATTTCCGCGAATCATAGTCAAGAGTCTTGGCATCGATATTTGGTCGGTGGGCGATTTTCTTTTGCCTTTTTGAAGGTGAAAGACATGAATAGTGATATTGTAACGACGTCCTTTGGGCGGCGAAGGCTTTCTATTGGCCGTCTCGCAAGCCAGTTCGCGTCAAGAAACATTGATCCTGCGCGGTCAATAGACAAATGGAAACTGTTTCGCGCAACATGCGAAGCTCGTCCTCTGCTGGGAATTTCAGACCGATCATTGGCCGTCTTGAACGCATTGCTCAGTTTCTATCCCAAAGCAGAACTATCCGAAGAAAACGGCCTGGTCGTATTTCCATCAAACCAGCAGCTTTCCCTGCGCGCACATGGGATGGCAGAACAGACGTTGCGTCGCCATCTTTCAGCGCTGGTAGACGCTGGTCTCATTCTGCGCAAAGACAGTCCCAATGGAAAACGTTATGCACGTAAGGACAGGACCGGCAGCATTAGCGATGCATATGGTTTCTCACTCGCACCACTCATTGCACGCGCTGACGACATCCAGAGGATAGCCGATCAGGTCGTGGAAGAGCGATTGCAGCTGCAAAGACTGCGCGAAAAGATCAGCCTTTGCCGCAGAGATATTACCAAGTTCTGTGAAATAGCCTTGGCAGATGGCATCGAAGGCGATTGGGACGCCTACCAAANGCAGTATTACGTCATCACATCCACGCTTGATCGCAAGTCAAAGGCCACCTATCTCGCAATCGTTCTGGACGATTTGAGAAATTTGCGCGATAAGATGGCTAACCAGTTGGAAAAGCACATAGAAAAACAAAAAATTAGCGGCAATGCCTATCAAAATGAGCGGCTTATACAGAATTCAGAATCCGAATCTATTTTNGAAACATCCGATGTGGATAAACAGGAAAGCAGGCTAACGAAGGCGCAAGCAGACACCAACACTGCTTTGGAAAAGACGAATGTCGCAAAGGACCAACCAATCAACACCACTCGGATCAGGAGTGAAGGTTTTGATCTTCAAACTATTCTAAAAGCCTGCCCCGAGATCATTCTCTATGGCCCTAACAGTGAAGTCAGGAGCTGGAGCGACCTCAAACAGGCAGCCAATGTCGTTCGCGCAATGCTTTCCATCAGCCATTCCGCTTATGAAGCGGCCGAAAAANCTATGGGAACACAGCATACAGACGCAATCATAGCGTG
The DNA here is from genome assembly GCF_002896715.1 of Agrobacterium bohemicum. Lineage (GTDB taxonomy): Bacteria > Pseudomonadota > Alphaproteobacteria > Rhizobiales > Rhizobiaceae > Agrobacterium > Agrobacterium bohemicum. The sequence continues at coordinate 27,636 of NZ_PGEL01000013.1, read as the reverse complement.
TATTTTGGAGCGCGCTGATGCAATTCAGTCGGCCGGTGGTTATCTCAGAAGCTTGACGGAGAAGGCGCAAACCAAGCAATTCTCGATAAAGCCCATGCTGATGGCTCTTTTGAAAGCCCGCACGTTATCAACACCCCCGGTTTCCCATGCCTTCTGCTAAAANCAGAGTTGAAAAANGTATCGTCGCAATAAAATTGACTTTTTGAGGAAAGATTTTTATGTGCGCTGAAGTGATGGCTGAAAGGAATGACTGAATGACCGCTGCTGAATTGAAANTCGGAACATCCGAGCTTGAACCAAGCCGGACAAAACGTTTGAGAGCAGCGACGCACGAAGCCCACAAAATTCTGGACAGCTTTATCACGTCTGCAAANCCATTCGAAAATCGCGAAAACTTCGGCAAATTTGTTCAAAGCCAATATCTCTTTCACAGAGATCTCGACGCGTTCTTTTTCAATGGAACACTGGACCACCTCTTGCCGGATTTAAAAGGACGTCGACGCCTTGACTTCATCGCCCAAGACTTGGCAGACCTGACAATCGCGGCGCCTGACACCGCAGATATCCATTTNAGCGAGGATGCTGCTGCGTTTGATCTCCCAGAGGCTTTGGGCTGGCTCTATGTGGTCGAAGGCTCCAATCTTGGTGCAGCGTTTCTATTGAAAGACGCCGCAAAGCTTGGTCTTGATGAAACATTCGGTGCTCGCCATCTCGCAGGGGCACCGGAAGGACGCGGATTGCATTGGAAAACATTCGTCGCAGCGCTCGACGCGGTCGAACTGACCCCTGAGGAAGAAAACCGGGTGATTCAAGGTGCCGAAGCTGCATTTCACGCAGTGCATGGTCACGCTAGGCGCATGATGTCCTAAACACCTTTNGTCTGAGAAGGCTAGTTGCATAGGCTATCGCGCGACTTGCCCTCAGATGTGTTTGAGCTACATTGTTTCGGTGGCGGGGAGGCCACTCCACAGGAGGTTCAATGACATATCGACTTTTCAAGCGGCGCACTGCGCTGACACTAGCTGCATCTGCTGCGACTTTTCTCGCTCTTGGTAATACAGCACAGGCCCAGAGTTTTCCGGACAGAACGATAACAATGGTCGTTCCCTTTGCGGCCGGAGGCTCCACCGATGTGGTTGCCCGTGTCATTGCGCAGAAAATGGGTGATGAACTCGGCCAGCAGATCGTCGTGGAAAATGTCGCAGGCGCTGGGGGCAACCTCGGTGCGGACCGGGTCGCTCGTGCTGAGCCGGATGGTTACACGATTCTGATGGGTACAGTTGCTACCCACGCGCTTAATCCTCTTATTCTCAAAACAAAACCCTATGATCCCGAAANGGACTTCGCCCCGATCTCTTTGCTGGTCGTGGTTCCCAACGTTTTGGTGGTCAATCCTAAACTGCCCGTCAATACAGTCGCAGACCTCATTGCTCTCTTGAAGGCCGAACCGGATAAATATGCCTATGCATCATCCGGTAACGGAACCCCTCTTCATCTGTCTGGCGAGCTTTNCAAGGCCATGGCAGGGGTCAGCATGCAGCATGTGCCCTATAAGGGATCGGGTCCGGCTCTGAACGACCTTCTTGGCAATCAGGTCTCGATCATGTTCGATAATCTGCCTTCATCTTCCGGACACATCAAATCGGGAACATTGAAGGCACTGGGCGTGACAACTGCGGAGCGCGCATCGTCCTTCCCAGACGTGCCGACGATTGCCGAGACGGTCCCAGGCTATGAGACCTACACTTGGAACGCGCTGTTTGCGCCTGCGGGAACGCCGGCGGAAGCTGTCGACAAGCTGAATGCAGCTGCAAAAAANGCGCTTGCCGATACAAGCGTCGCCGCTCGGATGGCAGATTTCAGTGCAAAAATCGTCGGCTCTACGCCTGATGAACTAAAAACGCATGTGGCGGAGGAAATCGCCAAATGGGAACCGGTTGTCAAAAGTGCCAATGTCCAGATGGACTGAACTAAAGTTCGGGACGATCGGTTGTCACGCCGATCGTCCTGGTAGCTGACAAAGCGGTTCCGGTTGCGCATGTTCGCCCTTCGACAGGGTCCAGTCGATCGTACGCGCAAATAACTCCTCGAAATTATGACGTCTTCATTTCACTTGATTGGAAGCATCTGCCGAAGAAATAAGCAATATTTTNATCAAACGATAAATATTTNATCATTNGATAAAANTAAAAATTGCTTTAGCGTATAAGACATTGTTTTNGCTGATCATACGAGACTGGCACAGAACCTGCATTTTATCTCTCATCAGTTTGATACAGTCACTTGATACGGAGGATGCATATGGAAATCGGTGTTTNCATTCCAATTGGAAACAATGGCTGGCTGCTGTCGGAAANCGCGCCGCAATACAAGCCAAGCTTCGAACTTAACAAACAGATCACTTTGACGGCTGAAAANTATGGATTTGATTTNGCGCTGTCGATGATCAAGCTGCGCGGATTTGGCGGCAAGACGGAATTCTGGGACTACAATCTGGAATCCTTCACGCTAATGGCTGGGCTTGCTGCTGTCACCTCGAAANTCAAGCTTTTCGGCACCACGGCTACTCTTGTGATGCCCCCTGCCATCGTTGCACGCATGGCCACCACCATCGATTCAATTTCTGGAGGCCGTTTCGGCATCAATCTCATCACGGGTTGGCAGCGCCCGGAATATAGCCAGATGGGCCTTTGGCCGGGCGATGAATATTTTGCCGACCGCTACACCTATCTCAGCGAATATACCACGGTGCTTCAGGAACTATTGACGACCGGCCAGTCTGACCTCAAAGGCAAATATTTCACGATGGACGATTGCCGCATGAAGCCGGTGCCGCAGGGGGATGTAAAGCTGATCTGCGCTGGTTCATCCGACAAAGGTATGGAATTTTCGGCGAAATTTGCTGATTACAGCTTCTGTTTTGGCGTGGGCGTCAATACGCCAAAGGCCTTTGCACCCACCAATGAACGTTTGCTGGCGGCTACTGAAAAGTCGGGGCGTGATGTGCGTTCCTTCGTGCTGACCATGGTGCTTGCCGAGGAAAAATCCGAGGATGCCTGGGCGAAGTGGGAACACTACAAGGCAGGTGCAGACCAGGAAGCGATCAAATGGCTGGGTCTGCAAAGCTCGGTCGATACCAAGTCCGGTGCCGATACCAATGTGCGCCACATGGCCAACCCGGTATCAGCCGTCAACATCAACATGGGCACCATCATCGGTTCCTATGAAGAGGTTGCCGCCATGTTGGATGAAATGAGTGAAGTGCCGGGAACCGGCGGCGTCATGCTGACATTCGATGATTTCGTGGATGGTATCGAGAAATTTGGTCAATACGTGCAGCCGCTGATGAAGAGCAGGCAACATGTGGTTACTGCTCTGGAGGCCGCGGAATGACTGACGCCGTTGTGACGGGCTATCAGGCACCAAAGAGCCGCTCGGAAAGTGTCACTCTTCCGGCAAGACCCGAACCAATCTCGTTGAAGCCCAGCGAAACCGCCGTCGTGGTGGTGGATATGCAGAATGCCTACTCCACAGAAGGCGGTTACGTCGATCTGGCCGGTTTCGACATTACCGGTGCGAAATCCACCATTTCCAATATTGGGAGGACGCTGGATGCGGCACGCCGGGCAGGGGTTCAGGTCATTTATTTCCAGAATGGTTGGGACAGCGATTATGTCGAGGCGGGTGGCCCCGGCTCTCCCAACTGGCACAAGTCCAACGCACTGAAGACCATGCGCGCGCGTCCTGACCTGCAAGGGAAACTGTTGGCAAAAGGCACCTGGGATTATGCCATTGTCGATGAGCTACAGCCGCAGCCAGGGGATATTCTGGTGCCGAAGACGCGATATAGCGGTTTCTTCAACACCAATATGGACAGCGTGCTGCGCGCAAGGGGTATCCGAAATCTCGTCTTTGTCGGAATTGCCACCAATGTCTGTGTGGAAAGCTCGCTGCGTGATGCCTTCCATCTCGAATATTTCGGTGTGATGCTGGAAGATGCCACGCACCATCTCGGCCCTGATTTCATCCAGCAGGCGACCGTCTACAATGTCGAGAAATTTTTCGGCTGGGTGGCGACGGTCAATGATTTCTGCGCGGTCATTTCGCAGGCCGCACCCATCGAAGATTGATCCACTATCGACAAAGAGGAAAACGATATGCCCAAGAAAATCATTGTACCGGAAGGCACAGCCAAGCCGATTGCTCCATTTTCGCCAGGAACATTGGCGGACGGCGTCGTTTACGTGTCGGGAACACTCCCTTTCGACAAAAATAACGACGTGGTGCATGTGGGTGATGCCGCAGCGCAGACCCGACATGTTCTGGAAACGATCAAATCGGTAATCGAAACCGCAGGCGGCACCATGGATGATGTTACCATGAACCATATCTTCATCACCGACTGGGTCAATTATCAGGCCATCAACGCTGTCTATGCCGAGTATTTTCCCGGCGATAAACCGGCGCGCTACTGCATCCAGTGCGGTTTGGTAAAGCCCGATGCGTTGGTGGAAATCGCCACAGTCGCCCACATCGGCACAAAGTAGGACGCCATGCATTTCGAGGTTCATGGACAGACGCGACCGGATGCAGAAACAATTCTGTTGTCCTCCGGTTTGGGCGGATCAGGCAGCTATTGGGCACCGCAGATGGAGATACTGGGCCAGCATTTCCGCGTGGTAACCTATGACCATCGCGGCACCGGCAGAACTGGTGGTGAGGTGCCGGAAACAGGCGGCATTTCCGCGATGGCCGACGATTTGCTGGACATCGCGTCATCCCTGAATCTCGAAAAATTTCACTTCATGGGTCATGCCCTTGGCGGTTTGATTGGGCTTGATATCGCCTTGCGAAAGCCGGGCCTTATCGACAAGCTAATATTGATCAACGCCTGGAGCAAAGCCGATCCGCATTCCGGTCGGTGCTTCGACGCGCGCATAGCGCTTCTTGAAAATTCCGGCGTGGAAGCTTTCGTGAAAGCCCAGCCGCTGTTTCTCTACCCGGCGGTTTGGATGTCCGAGAACGCCGAACGGCTGGCAAAGGACGACGCCCACGGTGTGGCGCATTTTCAAGGCAAGCAGAATGTCTTGCGGCGCATCGCAGCGCTCAGGGCGTTCGATGTGGAGGGNCGGCTATCGGAAATCGAAANCCAGACGCTGGTTCTGACGGCGAAAGATGATCTTCTCGTGCCTTTTACCCGCTCGTTGCTGTTGGCAGGGGACTTGCCAAATGCAGAGCTTGTCATTTTTGAAACGGGTGCACATGCCGTCAATGCTGTCGATATCAGTGGCTTCAATGAAACGTTGAAAAAATTCCTGCTGCCCTCGGCATCAGCTCGAATTTTATGATTTAGAAGAGAAGGTTTGTTTAGATGCAGATATTGTCTCTCAAAANGGATGTGACAATGGAGACGAAGACTGTGGAACAGCGCAGCCTGGACTATCGCAACGCGATGTCCCGATTGGCCGGTGCGGTTAACATCGTCACGACTGACGGGCCTGCGGGCAAAGCTGGTTTTGCGGCAACCGCAGTGTGCAGCGTCTCCGACAATCCACCAACATTGCTGGTCTGCCTTAACCGGAATTCCTCGGCGCACAAATCCGTTGTCGAAAATGGTGTCGTTTGCATCAATACACTGGCTGGCGAGCAGGAAGCGTTGAGCGGTATCTTCGGTGGCAAGACGCCGATGGATGTCCGGTTTGCCTCTGGCACATGGACAACGTTGCAAACGAACGCCCCTGTATTGGAGGGCGCGCTTGTCTCCTTCGATTGCCGCATCCGTACCATTCATGATGGTGTGACGCACGATATTCTGATGTGCGAAGTATTGGATACCGTCATTGGCGGTGGGGAAGAAGCTCTGATGTATTTCAAGCGAGCTTACCGGCAGCTTTGAGGGGAGGCGAAGCTATTGCGGACTGACCGCGAAAGCAGAGAACCATAAACAGTTGTTGATACAGGGGTGAACCGACAGCCTCATACAAGTTTACCATCCTACCGTTGCGGCAAATACGGATAGGAGAGCAGTATGAACATTGACCTCGATGACCTGGCGCTCGAGAGATTGATGAAGGAGCGGGTGTGGACTTTCGGCAAGGCTGGCACAGACGAAGTCTTTGCACCGAAANTGTCTTTCGAAAGCGGCGGCTGGTTGCAGGGATATGCTCATCCGAACGAACATTCCTGGAGAGTGAAGGGCGGTTGTGTCGAATTTCTGAGCCAGAACAATGCAGTCACCACACGCTTCGACACTCTGAAATCCGTAGACGGACGATTTGAAATGGAAGGGCAGGGGCGCCTGCCTGGCGATAATCCTGTTCACCGTCTCAGTGAATGCGGCCAGCGTAAAAAAANCGAAAATAGAACGGCGCTGATCGTTCCCATCCACGATGCTTACTTCACTTACGGAATCAATTTTCTGTTTCAAAGCATCGGAGCCGATTACGATGTCGTCTTCGTGTTCTCGACCGACGCCGACCGTCTGCAATTTCGGGAGATGCATCAGGCCTCGCCGTTCCTCAGCTACTCCTCCATCGTGCTATCCGATTACTTTNCCGGAAGTGCCTTGTCGGTGGTCGCCGACCGGCGCACCTGGCCAACGGTCAAGAAATTCCTCGCTTTGTCTCTGACACATCAGTTCTACGATTATCTTCTGTGCGTCGATGCCGAAACCTTCGTGCTCAATCCAACGGGTTGGACCAAAGCTTCGGAAGAGATCGTGTCTGCGGCGCGCTGGTATGGTGGCGGATTGACCGCTGCCCACACCAACGAGCGACAGATCATGTATTCGTCATCCCTCATCCTCGCCCCTGCCGAAGAGCGCGAGAACATCCGCACGGTTTCCGGCAACTGGAGCATCTATACCTGGTGGTGGGACTTACCGGTCTACTCGGCAAAAAGCGTCCCGGGCTTTCTTGAATGGATCGGCTGGGATGCGAGCCTGCAATTTGTGGAACGGCTGGTTCACAGTGTCTTCGACCATATCACCTATCAATTTTACATGGCCCTGCATGGTGGATTCTCGTTCACGCTCGTCGGTGGCGTGACGCATTCATTGGAATTCTGCAACGCCAATATCGTTTCTCGTGTTCACCAGCAGATAAACCCGATGAAATGGACAAACGCGCTCGCCTACACGCAGGACCCGGTATTCTTCAAACAAAACGATTATCTGGCGCTCTATCACATCGACAGAAAGACCTTTCCGCAATTCAATCCGGATTGATGGATTGGGCTGCAACGCCTGAAAGGCAAAACTTTCGCCAAGACTGAATGGAAACGTCATGAAAATTCTCGCGCATAGGGGTTGGTGGCTGGAACCTCACGAAAAAANCAGTGAGGTAGCCTTCAAGCGCGCTTTNGAAAATGGTTTCGGGGTCGAAACCGACACGCGTGATCAGAATGGTGTGCTGAAAATCGCCCATGATATGCCCGTGGGCGATGAGGTGATGGACCTCGACTATTTTCTGGCTCTACATAAAAGCTGTGTCGGATCGGGCACCATCGCCATGAATATCAAAGCGGACGGTCTACAAAAAGCACTCCGCGCCTCACTCGACCGCGCAGGCATTGCGGATCTGTTCTGCTTCGACATGGCTGTTCCAGATGCTCTCGGCTATTTCAACCAGGGTTTCGTCACCTATACTCGCCATTCTGAACTCGAGCCTGTGCCACCCTACTACGACAGGGCACAGGGTGTTTGGCTGGACGCCTTTTATTCGGACTGGATCACGCCCGACGTCATTCAGAAACATCGCGACGCTGGCAAACAGGTCGCCCTTGTTTCACCCGAACTACACGGGCGCGACCATGCTGCAGCCTGGGATGCCTGGGGGGATCTCAATGGTGACGACATCTCGATTTGCACGGATTTGCCGCATCTTGCCGCGGAAAAATGGGGTTAAACGTCAGCCATGAACCGGACGGACAGAATACGATGATCAAGGCAGTACTTTTCGACATGGATGGCGTTCTGATTGACGCCAAGGAATGGCATTATGAGACACTCAATGATGCTCTGGCGCTGTTTGGATTAAATATCAGCCGCACGGAGCATCTTGCTGTCTATGACGGATTGCCCACGCGCAAGAAGCTTGAAATGTTGAGCAAAACCCGTGGATTGCCGCCGAAGCTGCATGATTTTCTCAACACGCTCAAACAGAAGATGACCTACCAGGTCATCGTCGAAAANTGCCTTCCGGTCTTTCACCACGAATACGCTCTTTCCCGGCTGAAGCGGGAGGGGAAAAGTATCGTTGTGTGCTCGAATTCCGTCCGGTCGAGTGTCGAAGCGATGATGCGCCAATCCGACCTTTTGAAGTATCTGGACTTCTTTCTGTCCAATCAGGATGTCGCCAAGGCGAAGCCAGATCCGGAAATCTATCTGACCGCTATAGAGCGGTTGAAACTGCGCCCTGAGGAATGCCTGATCCTTGAAGACAATGACCACGGCATTCAGGCTGCACGGTCATCCGGCGCGCATGTACTGGTCGTTGGTTCTACCAATGACGTCACGTATGAGCGCATCATGAAAAAANTTAACTCCATCGAAGCGGTCGCCCAGTGAGATATCTTATCCCCATAGCGTCTAAGGACGATCTCTTTCCCAAGGAAGAGTTTCATTTTCCTAAACCTCTGATCGAGGTGGACGGATCTCCGATGATCTCTCTCGTCATCAACAGCATTCGCAATCGCGACGCTTCTGCGAAATTCATTTTCATCGTATTCCATCAGGATGCGCTCGAATACAGCCTCGACTCTATTCTGAAACTGCTTGCAGGCGCCAACAGCGTGGTCATCGAGTTGAACAATCCGACGATGGGCGCTGTCTGCTCCGCTTTGATGGCTATCGATCACATCGCTGACGATGAGCCTTTGGTTATCTGCAATGGCGACCAGATCATCGATGCGGATCTGTCAGGAATTGCGCGGGATTTCGTTCGTTCTGGCGCGGATGCTGGCGTTGTGACATTCAGTTCCGTGCATCCACGCTGGTCCTATATACGTGAGAACGAGAAGGGCGAAGTCATAGAGACGGCCGAAAAGCGCGTTTTGAGCCGTAAGGCGATCGCCGGCTACTATTATTTCCGGAGCGGCAACCTGTTCATCCAAGCGGCTCAAACCTACCTTCTGAAAGCCAGTCTGATCGGTGGAAAATATTATCTCTCACCCGTCTTGAACGAGGTCGTTCTCATGGGCGGAAAGATCGTGAAACACGAGGTTTCTTCCGACAGCTACATTTCGTTCTATTCGCCAAAACGCATCGAACTTTATCAAAATGAACTGCGCAGCAAGATAGCTGCCATCGCCAACCCTGCGAGACAGGTGCAGGTGGTCATTCCCATGGCAGGCCTCGGCAGCCGGTTCGCCAAGGTTGGTTACACCAAGCCAAAGCCGTTCATCGACGTCAAGGGCAAGACCATGATCGAGCGGGTCATGGATAACCTGCGTTTGACCGATGCGCGGTTTGTGCTGATCGCAAGGGAAGAGCATCTTGATGCGGAACCCGACGTCGTTGAAGAATTGAAGACTCACGGTGATCTGGCGTTTTCCTCCATCAACTTCGTCACGGAGGGGGCTGCCTGTACTGTTCTGACAGCGCGCCAGCACCTTGATCCCGATGCGCCGCTCCTGATTGCCAATTGCGATCAGATTGTCGATTTCGACTGCAGTGAGTATCTGCGCGACGCCGTGGACCGTAATCTGGACGGCTCTATTCTATGCTTCAAGGACAGGGTACGCGATCCGAAATGGTCCTTTGCGCATGTGAACGACGACGGGCTGGTCGATGAGGTCAAGGAAAAGGTCGCGATTTCAGATAACGCGACGGTCGGCATCTACTACTTCAGGCGTGCCCGTGACTTTATCGACGCGGCAACGGATATGATTTCGCATAACGACCGGTCCAACAACGAGTTCTATGTCTGCCCGGTCTACAATTACCTGATCCGGCAGGGCGCAAGAATCGGCGTCTATCATGTCGCTCCCGAAGCCATGCACGGAATAGGGACGCCTCCCGATCTTGAAGCCTATCTGGAGCTGATCTGACCGCCATGAAATGTATCGTCCCGCTGGCCGGACCCGATCTGTGGACAAATGAATACGGCTTCAGACCCTGCGTGGACCTGAACGGAACGCCATTGATCGAAGCTGCCCTCGGCAGACGAGCGTGGGCAGATCGGCTCTCAGGTGCAGATTACATATTCGTCGTCCGCGAGGTCGACAAGCTTGATGATCTCCGAGGATATCTCCAGCGGACATGGCCCAGGTGCCAGATCGTCACGTTGTCGAACCTCACAGGTGGAGCGCTGTTTTCGGCTTTGGCGGCAATGGCCCTCGTTGCGCCAGACGAACCGGTGATCATCGATTTGGCGGATATTCTGTTTTCAGATGGGCCTGATGATCCGGAGGCGCTGTTTTCGACACAGGGTTACGGAGCCATCGTTCCAGTCTTCACCTCCACCGAAAGCTGCTACAGCTATCTCGAGATCGTGGAAGGCGTGGTCACACGAGCGCGCGAAAAGGACGTCATATCCGACCACGCATCTGCTGGCGTGTACATGTTCCGAAACATGCAAGTGTTTCTGCGCGCAGCCGTTCACAATATAGATGAACGCGTTTCAATAAGCCACCGTGGCGTACTTTTCATCTGCCCCATGGTCAACGGCGTTATCGCTGACGGTCATGCGGTGGCGGCCCCTCACATTGATGATTGCCAGCCTGTAGGCAAAATTTTCCACCAGAAATAGGGTGCTAAACGATGCACACTCGCGGAGGCGTTGACGCGGAGCGGTGTTCTTTTGAGCCCTCTGTAGCGGTCTTCATTTTCCATAAGCGACATCGTTGCCCAAGCATGGGAAATAACGACGCCTATTCGCTTTTTGCAGGCGAACGTCACCCGAAACTTTTCGGGTCCAAAGTTCGCGAAGGCTGGCCCGAGGTTGCCGATTTCAACGACAATGTCATGAAACAGCCTGTCTTGCGGCACACTGTCCTACAAGGATCAGGAGCTCCCGCTTCATCGCTATGGCAGACCTGAACAGGTGTGGATGAACCTGGATTATCCACCGGTCGTCAGCGATGACGGGACCTGTGTCGGTGTGATTTCGATCTTCAATGAGACGTCGGAACGGGCAGAAGCTGCGCGGCTATCTCGCCCAAGCCTCGAACTCCTGTTTATCACGGGTTATGCGGAGAACGCTGTCCTCAACCACGGTCATCTGGATCAAGGTATGCACGTTATGACAAAGCCGTTCCAGATGGACGCTTTTGCGCGAGAGGTGAAAGAGTTGATCGGTAGGTAGCAGTCAAAATGGTATCATTAGGGAACTCTAATGCGGACTGGTCGTTTGCTCCTCGTCTTCCAAAAAGGAACCGTACAATGACTGGTCATGACCAACAGCCTATAAGCCCTGTGGAAACTCCCCGGGGTCCAATCTCTACACCGGGCATTCCCGACCGAGTGCAAGAGAAGCCGCCTGTACCGCCCATCAAAGACCCTGGTGATAGCAAAAACCCGAACGATCCGACCCTCAATCCGGCATTGCTGCCTATCGGCGACCCTGCTGGCGCTTCGTGAACTGGTGCGCTTGGATTTGGCTAACAGGACGTGTTGATAGTGTAATGATGTTTATGCCTATGGCGTAGACAGCGCTTGGTAGGGGCCGACACCAAACATTTTATGGGACATGGTGTTCGAAAATATAAGCATCAGGCATTTTTCGCAAATTCGCCCAGCGTGCTTACACATCCAAATCAGTGGTGGGTTTTGTCTCAGAGGAATGCACATGGCCCCGTTGAGCCATGTGCGCGTTGCGTGAGTATCAGCTTGCGGTGCGCAGCTGCAGGCGCGAAACGCCAGCTGCCACATTTACACCCAGGCCTGCTTCGGCACTCAGCGGCTGCAAACCGAAGTTCTTGGCGTTGCCGCCAACCAGCGCATTGGCGCCAAGTCCGATGCCGAGCGAGGCGCGGGCGGACGCGCCGACGTAAGTGCCGGCCAAACTGCCCCGGCCGATGGTTGTCGGTTCAGTGTTGTAAACGATCCATGTGATGTAGGACTTGCCGGTTACGCCGACGTCGAGACCGAGTTTGCCAATCGTGCCGGTGTAGCGTTCAACCTTGCCGCTGCGTTGCTTGAACTGGCATTCTACAGCCCGGCTGGAGCCGACCAGAAGGCCGATGCCGCCTGCGACTTCACAAGACAGCGTTCCCAAGCGTTCCTTGGGCTGCGACGCCACACGCTCTGCGGACTTTCGGTTATGCTGCGTGCTTGCTGCGGATGCTGCGGATGTAATCGTCAGTGCGCCAGCGATGGCGAGGATGATTGATTTGTTCATATCAAGTCTCTTTTCATGTAAAGAATTTTGCCCGATGCCTGACCATCCGTCAAAGGTTCGCAGGCAGGCTGAGTGGGCATTGGCAAGCACGTCTCTTGAACATCTATGGTGCTGTGAACGGGCTTGGATGAGAAATCAGCGGCAATTTCAATCGCCTTGTCCACCGCCGCGTCGCAGGACGCGTGACCCGTGAGCATGACAATGCCCTGCGAGACCTCAACATCGATCCGGCAGCCTTCAAGACCTTGCGCATAGGCAAGCAAAGACCTGATCGCAGCACAAGTTGCGCAGTGACCGGAAGACGAAACTTCGGGCGTTGAGAAATCGAGAAAGAGCATGGGGAAATTGCCTCCTTTGATCTGGTTCGCCAATGCAGGCGAACCAGATTGCTGGATCGATGCTTACTTCAGGGCGTCCCTGACAGCATCGGCACCCTTGCCAACTTTGCCCTGGACATCGCCCGCAATCTTCTCGCCCTTGCCTTCGGCTTCCAGTTTCTTGTTGCCGGTCAGCTTGCCGGCGGCTTCCTTGATTGTGCCTTTCAGTTCCTTGGCGGCACCTTCGATACGGTTCTTATCCATGATGTATCCTTCCTAAAACTGTGTTTGTCTTATCTGGCGCAGTGGGACGTTCCGGACAGGAACCAGCGCCACGCCATAGGAGATACAGCTGCAAAGGAAGCTTTTGCAGAGCGAAAAATACTATCTGAATTGGTAGAAAATGACCTTTTTTGTGAAAATCAGTCCGTTTTTTACTTATTTTTTGGCTTTTGAGTTGGCCTTGGGATCGGCCGTGCCGGTAAATCCGCGCTCACGTGCCCAGATGACAGCGGCTGCACGGCGATTGACGCCGATTTNCCCATAGAGAGAAGCGATGTGATTGCGGATCGTGTTTTTGGACAGATGTAACGTTTCACCCATCTCTGCATCGCTCTGGCCGTTACAGATCAAGCCCAGAATTTCGCGCTCGCGGTCGCTCAACTCCATCAGCCGAGCGGTGGGTGCCGCAGTCGATTGGTGCTTGAGCGTTGCCAGCCGATCAACGATGGAGCGGCTGAACCAGGACGTATCCGCCATCACGCTCTCGATCGCCTCCACCAGTTGCGCTTCGCTGCGTCTGCGCTCCGTCACGTCCTGAAGCGCCCAGATCACGCATTGCTCATCATTGATTTCTACCCGTTCGGCAGAAACGAGGCAGTCAGCCGTGCCGCCGTCTTTCTGGCGCATACGCAGGGGTTCGTTGCGAACGAAGGCATTGTCGCGCAGCTTTTGCTCCAGCGCGCGTCGTGCCGCCACATCTTCCCACAGTCGAAGATCGCTTGCGGTGCGACCGGTAATTTCCGTCACGCTGTAGCCGGAGACTTGCAGGAAGGCATCGTTGGCCTCGGTGAAAACGAAATCATCCAGCCGGGAGACCGCAGCCGGTGCCGGTGAGAGCCGGAAGGATTTGGAGAAGCGTTCCTCGCTCTGGCGTAATGCGTTTTGAGCTTTGCGTCTGGCATCGAGATCGGCAAAGGTGAAGAGCATGCACGGCTCCTCGACTACGGAAATCGGCTCACCAGCAACGATGACCAGCCGGTCGCCGCCATCTGGCAGCGGAACAAGAGCTTCGCGGTGACGGATCACCCGGCCATCGCCCAGTTTGGTGAGCGCATCCTCGCCCGTCTCGCAATTCGAAAAAAGCCCGATCGCCTCCACCGTCTTTCCAACGACGTCCTCCTTGGTGAAGCCCGTCATCTCCAGAAAGCCTTCGTTGACACGGATAAAACGGTGGTCATCCAGTCGGCAGATGAGCCCCGGCGCGGGGTTGGCATTGAACGAGCGCTCGAATCTTTCCTCCGCTTCGAAGCGCGGCGTCTCATCGCGCAAAATCAAAGCAAGAACATCCGCTTTGCCGGTGCCATCTGAAATGATCATGCTGCGCATCGTATGCACCCAGACTAGATCGAGATCGCTCGTCGGCGAGATTTCTACCGTCACATCATCGATCGTTTCGCCAGCTAACAAACGTTCGAGCGGATATTGGCCTTCCTCCAGAAGGTGATTGTTGCGATAGCGCAGCGTGAACAGGCGGCGATACTCTTTCGTATCCGCGCCCAACTCTTCGACATCAGACACGCGGTGCATGTCGAGTGCTGAGACGTTCGCCCAGGCGATACCGCCATCCGGGTTCAAGAGGATGATCCCATCACTCAAGCCGCCGATCAATTCCTGAAGACTGCTTCTGTTGATCCTGGGAGGCTCGGAAATATCACTCATGCCATATCTCTAAATGTGATTATGACTCTATATGTCGCATTCTTCCATAGAATGGAAANGCGGAATCGTACGATCTCACGCAGTCGAGCAACCCAATCCAGAGCCTCCGGCCCACTAAGTAAAGTTGCCCACGTCAATCGCACCGTGAAACCCGTTTTGACCCGGTCCATGATGACCATCGTCTTGAAGCCCTTGATATCGGGATTTTCATAAAAGAACTTCCCGGTGAAGGCTTCTTAATCTTCAATGCTCTGCACCGTCACCATGAGGACGAAGTCGGCATCTCGGGTGACGTAGTAGCCATTCGTGACTCCTGTGGATGTTGAATCAGCTTCGGATCAGCCAGTCACCTCACAATCGATTCATCGATCACAGGACTTGCTCTAAACGTGTAAGGGGGAAGCAGAGCGATACGGGGCTGTACCGAATGGTTTAGGTGTCCCGTTGTATCATCACCACCGTATGTGGCGTAGCAGGAATTGTTTTTGCGCCGAGCCCGGATGACAATTGCTGTCTGACACAGTGATCCAGGGGATTCGCTTCGAGCAAGAGGACGGCGGCGCGTTTCAGGTCAGCATGGGCTTTCGACCGCAATAGTGGAGAGTCTGAAATGTCCATGAACAGCGATCCAAGCGTACTCAGAAGCCGCAGCCGCTCATCCCTTACCCATATGTCGAATGCAGTTTTNCCCACGCCAGCAAAAGGCAGAAATTGCATGGCGACGGCACCTCAGGCAGTATCGAGGCGCTCCAGCGGCTTGGATATTGTCACGAAGTCGAGGTCGCATGCCACCATATGCGGTTCAAGGACAAAGCGTTGGTGTCGGCAATGATCAGAGGGGCAGGGGCATTCTTCATCGCAAGCGCAAAGCGGCGCAATGTAGAACGCAAATTCCTCAGCGCTGCTTCCGCGTTGCCGGGCCAGAGAAGATTGGCGACATCGCGTCGTGCAACCGGTCTGCCGATATCAAACAGATAGGCAGAGATGAGCAAAGCCTGGGTCGGAACGTTCAGGACGTTTCCAGTCTCATCATCCAGATTACAACGGCCCAATGTGGCCAATCTAAAAACCATGTCGATCAGTTCAACGCAGTGGTGGAAATCTCTGTCATTTNCTGTGTTTCAGCATCGGTGTGGTTGCCCAAGGACTGCACAAGTTCGAGAACGCGACGGCGAACACGCGTGTCTTCAATAGCCGAAAACGCCTTGGCAAGCGAGATGCCCTCTTTCGAATTCAGAAATTGCGACAGCGCGCTCGGCGCAACCGGTGCCCGATCTTGCGACGCGTCTGGAACGCCTTCGAAGAAATAGGAAATGTGAACATCCAGCAATTCCGAAATATGCTGCAGGCGGCTGGCGCCGACCCTGTTGGTGCCTTTTTCATATTTCTGAACCTGCTGGAATGTTATTCCAAGCCCATCTCCCAGTTTTNCCTGGCTCAGGCCAAGCATGACACGGCGCAGTCGAATGCGCGATCCNACGTGTATATCAATTGAATTGGGCGACTTTTTCATGATGATGCGAAACTCCAGAACGTAAAACTTTACATATGATTGCCGGAAACTTTAGCCGTTCGCAATCGGTGATTAGCGTGAATCGCAGACACACTTTATTTCGTGTGCGCTTCAGAAGCGAAAGCACGTCGTATTCTCATCAAGACTCTGAAAAATCCTGGCATTATTGTCGAAGCGTCGATGAGCCAGCATTTGCGGGCTTCTCATGTTAACGGACTTCGACAGAAGGCATCGGCTTGAGTTTGCCCATGAGTGCGCCGTAAGGCAGCAACATGACGAGACCGACAAGCACTTTGACGCATAGATCGCCCAAGGCCCACGAAACCCAGCGTGGCGCATCAGAAGAGAAGATGCCCAGGATTGGAGCCTGTTCGATCGCGAATGCGTCATTGGGCCCAACGAAGGCGAAAGTGGTGGCGAAGGCGATGGAGAAGAACAGAGCCGTATCCAAAGCTGAGCCAAACATGGAACCGGCAAGTGGCGCGCGCNACCAGCTTTGTTGGCGAAGACGGTTGAACACAGCTATGTCGAGCAGTTGCCCGATCAGATAGGCGGTACCGGAGGCGACAGCGATACGTGGAATAGATGTCCAGAAGGACAGAGTAACGCCAACGACGAAACCCGCCATTACCACGCGTCGCGCGATGGAGGGACCAAACTGACGGTTGGTAAGATCGGTGATCAGAAATGCGATGGGGTAGGTGAAGGCTCCCCAGGTCAGTAGATCGCCTAGATTAATACCAAACAAAGTGCCCGACAGTGGGTACTGAACGAGGATATTGGATGCGACGACGACGATGGTCATCAGTCCGACGTAGACAAGTGTGAAGCGCAGATTGGGCATTTTTTNATCCTGGGTGATGCCACCAGTTAGAGCGAAGGGATAACGAGCAAAAGGCTTGAGCGGCAATTGCCAGTCAAGCCTTTTGAAAGTTCGTGATCTTGAAACCGCTATTAAGCAGCAGCGACAGCTGTTTCAACGGTCTTCTTGGCGATCTGACGACGCAGCAGACGGGCGCGCATCGAAAGTTCGGTTTCGCTTGCCTTGAGAAGGAAAGCATCCAGACCGCCACGATGTTCGACGGAACGCAGAGCAGCTGCGGAAACACGCAGACGGAAGCGCTGGCCGAGAGAATCGGAAATCAACGTAACCTGGCAGAGGTTCGGAAGGAACCGGCGCTTGGTTCTGTTGTTGGCGTGGCTGACGTTGTTGCCCGTCTGGACGCCCTTGCCGGTCAATTCGCATACACGGGACATGGGTACACCTATTTGTTGTCGTCTGTTTCACCAACTGCTCGCTACCCGGCAAANTCCGGTCAGCAATCCAACTGGCAATGATTGGAAAGTTGCGGTTCTATAGTCAGACAGGAACTTCCCGTCAAGCCGCTCGCTCTTTTTNGTGAGCGATTTCACCGGATTTCGCCGATACTCTGCTTTTTNATTGCCATAAGTCGGCGTATATCATCGCGGCAGAGGGCAGCTTTTTCTGTCAGCCGAGGTGTTACCTGAATGAATGTCAAAGTACAGAGGTTTTTCGCGGCGACTGTCCTTACGCTGGCAAGCCTGTCAACCGCTACGGCCGCTGAAACGCGTCACGATAGCGAATACAGCATCAATCTGGGCGTTTTGCCGATTGCACGCGCAAATTTTTCGACCCGCATGAACGGCTCCACTTACTCGATTACAGGTTCTTTCAGCGCGGCCGGCATTGCCAGCGTGTTGAAAGACATCTCCGGGCGAACCGATGTAGCGGGCGCCAAGCGTGGAAACCGCATGCAGGCCAACGAATATTCTCTGGTCTACAAAGATGGAAAGCGCACACGGACTTATGATGTGCAATACCGCAACGGCAATGTGACCTCAACCACGGTCAAACCTGAGCCCAAAGCAAGGCCTGACAATTGGGTCGATGTCAAAGACCGCGATCTCCGCTCCGTGCTCGATCCGATTTCCGGGCTTATTTNCCCCGTGGGCGGACGTATATGCCCCAGCCGGTTGCCGATCTATGACGGTGAGTCGCGCCTTGATCTCGTTTTGAGTTCTGGTGGAACCAAGCCGTTTACGACGAATGGCTTTACCGGTGATGCCATCGTTTGCAATGCGCGCTACGTGCCGAAATCGGGCTTTCGCAAGGGTCGCAAGGATATCGAATATTTGAAGTCGATTTCCATGGAANTATGGTTTGCCAAGGCAGGCAACATGGATGTCTACGCGCCGGTTTACGCACGCATCCCCACCAAGGTAGGCCAAGTCTATATCACGGCTACAAANTATGGCGGCTAGAGTCTGTCAGCGCTAGGCGGAATCGATTTTGGATTCTCCTTCGGCGGTATTTATGGTTCAAGTTCATCGGTGGCACCCTTCGTGCTCGACGGTCCCATGAATGGCATCGTCGTCGCCAGATTTCCTCCCGAGATGATGACGAAGTTCGGTCAGCATGCCTATCAGGATAGAACAAAGATATTGACGGTCAGCGTGCGATAGGGAAGGCCGAAGCCAAGCCTGCGCGCACCGATGGCTACGCCGAAGACAACGAACAAATAAACCATGATCCACCTCTTCACGATTTCGTCGTCTGAAGGGCGCTCGCTGCGGCGACCTCATGGCCCAGCACGTCCCAGTGCTCAAGATGCCCGTGGGCGATCATCTTGTTTTTGAGGAGCGCACCATGGGTCCGGCAGAACTTATCGCGGGCTGCAATGAGCTCTATGTAGTATGCACCATCAACTCCAGAATGGGCCTTCCTCTTGGAAAGATCAGGCTTGTGCAGCTTCACAAACGTGTTGACTTCTCTCACACTTCCAGTAATCTGGATATATGGAACAAGAACAGGCAATTCTCGCTCTTGCAGCGCTCGCGCAACCAACCCGTCTTGAAACGTTTCGGCTGCTTGTCAAGCATGCGCCGAAAGGGTTGCCGGCCGGCGATATAGCGCGTGCGCTCGTGGTGCCGCAAAATACGATGTCGGCGCATTTGAACATTCTGTCGCGGGCAGGGCTCGTGTCCTCGCAACGACACAGCCGGATCATCATGTACCGCGCTGAGCTCGAACAGCTTCGCGATATGACGCTGTTTCTCCTGAAAGATTGCTGCGGTGGATCGGCGGAACTGTGTGCGCCACTCATCGCCGAACTTACGCCTTGCGGTATCCCAACACCAGAGGAAAGTCCGGCATGAGCGCGCTGAGCGTCGAACAAGTGCACGGGAGCGACCTTGATCTCAAGAAAGCGCTTTTGGAGGCCGATTTGCCAACGGATGACATCGAGGATGAAGGGCGGACCTTCTTCAGGATTGTGTCCGACGACAATCAGACGGTTGGCTTCGCTGGTCTTGAAGCATGCGAGGATGACAAGCTTCTGAGATCGGTAGTCATGCTGCCGGGTCAAAGACGGAAAGGTTTCGGCCATGCAGCCGTCTCGGCGGCTCTTGTACATGTTGAGCCGGGCCGCGACGTTTTTCTTGTGACCACGAACGCGTCGCCCTTTTTTGCCCGCCTCAGCTTCATCGAAGTTCAACGGGAAAATCTGCCAGCCGCAGTGCTCGCGACACGGCAGCTTTCCTCTCTCTGCCCATCATCGGCGACCATCATGAAACTTACCNGCCCCCNAACCTAACACACGGATCACTGACATGACCGAAAAGACCTATAACGTGCTCTTCCTGTGCACGGGCAATTCCGCACGTTCCATCCTTGCCGAAGCCGTCCTCAACAAGGAAGGTGGCGGTCGCTTCAAGGCTTACTCGGCTGGCAGTCAGCCGAAGGGCGAAGTCAATCCCCACGCGCTCAAGGAACTCGCGGCCCTCGGTTACCCTTCGACAGGCTTCTCGTCCAAGAGCTGGGACGTGTTCGCTGAACCGGGTGCGCCACAGATGGATTTCATCTTTACCGTTTGTGACAGTGCAGCAGGTGAAGCCTGCCCGGTGTGGATCGGTCACCCGATGACAGCGCATTGGGGTGTCGAAGATCCGGCAGCAGTGACCGGAACCGAAGTCGAAATCCAGCGCGCATTCGCGCAGGCCGCACGGTTCCTGAAGAACCGCATCACGGCATTCCTGAGCCTTCCGCTCGAATCCATTGATCGCTTGGCCCTCGAAACACGGCTGCGGCAGATCGGGACGATGGAGGGAACCACCAACGGCCAAGGGAAGACCGCCTGATGTCCACCTTCGAACGATATCTCACCGTCTGGGTCGGTCTGTGCATCGTGGTCGGGATTGCGCTCGGCCATTTCATTCCCAGCGTTTTCCAGGCCATCGGTGCAGCTGAAGTGGCAAAGGTGAACATTCCTGTCGCAATCCTCATCTGGCTGATGATCATTCCGATGCTCATCAAGATCGACTTCCGTTCGATGGCGCAAGTCGGTAGCTATTGGCGCGGTATCGGCGTCACCCTGTTCATCAACTGGGCGGTGAAGCCGTTTTCGATGGCGCTTCTCGGCTGGCTGTTCATCGGTTGGTTGTTCAGGCCTTACTTGCCGGCTGACCAGATCGATTCCTATATCGCCGGTTTGATCATCCTTGCTGCGGCGCCCTGTACCGCAATGGTGTTCGTGTGGTCGAACCTGACGCGTGGCGAGCCATTGTTTACCCTCTCCCAGGTGGCGCTCAACGACGCCATCATGATCATTGCGTTTGCGCCGATCGTCGGACTTCTGCTCGGTCTGTCGGCCATCACCGTTCCCTGGGACACGCTGGCCATCTCCGTTGCCCTTTATATCGTCGTGCCCGTCATCATCGCGCAGATCCTGCGAAGCTGGCTGACCGCGGACGGGACGTCCGCCCGCCTTGACCGGATACTGGAGACCCTGCAGCCGCTTTCCCTTGTGGCCCTTCTCGCAACCCTTGTTCTGCTTTTNGGCTTCCAGGGTGAGCAAATCATTGCTCAGCCAACCATCATCGCGCTTCTGGCCGTCCCGATCCTGATCCAGGTCTATTTCAATTCTGGGCTCGCCTATATCCTCAATCGCATGTCGGNCGAGCGGCATTGCGTCGCCGGGCCATCCGCACTGATCGGCGCCAGCAACTTCTTCGAACTTGCCGTCGCTGCCGCGATCAGCCTTTTCGGCTTTCAATCCGGTGCGGCTCTTGCAACGGTTGTCGGCGTCCTGATCGAAGTACCGGTCATGCTCTCGGTGGTCTGGATCGTGAACCGCTCAAAGGGATGGTACGAATCGTCCCCCACCGTTTCCCGCAACGAAAAATCCCAAAGGACCTAGATCATGGACGTCAGAATCTACCACAACCCGGCTTGCGGCACCTCGCGCAACACGCTCGAGCTTATTCAGCATGCTGGTATCGAACCCACTGTCATCGAATATCTGAAAACGCCACCAAGCCGTGAACAGCTTTCAAAGATGATCTCGGATGCCGGGCTGTCAGTGCGCGTCGCTATTCGTGAGAAGGGCACGCCCTATGCCGAGCTTGGCCTCGACAACCCTGACGTCAGCGACGACCAGCTTCTCGACGCGATGATCGAGACACCGATTCTGATCAACCGGCCTTTCGTCATTACCCCGATGGGGACGCGCCTGTCGCGCCCCTCCGAGGTCGTCCTCGATATCTTGCCGGCGGACGCGTTCAAGGGTCCGTTCAGCAAGGAAGGCGGCGAACAGATCCTCGACGAGGAAGGAAAACGCATTGTCTGATACATTCCCCGCATTGCAGGAGCCGCATCTGCATCAACCGGACCTCGACGCTCTGCGCCCGACCTTCTCGACGCACAAGCCGCGGATATTGGTCCTTTACGGATCGCTCCGCGAGGTCTCTTACAGTCGGCTGCTCGCTTTCGAGGTTGAGCGCCTGCTGGAAAGGCTGGGATGCGAAGTGCGGATTTTCGATCCGAAGGGCCTCCCGCTGCCCGACGAGGCGCCCGTCAGCAATCCCAAGGTACAGGAGCTGCGTGAGCTGTCGCAATGGTCAGAAGGTCAGGTGTGGGTCAGTCCCGAGCGCCATGGAGCAATGACCGGGATACTGAAGTCGCAGATCGACTGGATACCCTTGTCGATCGGGTCCGTGCGGCCGACGCAGGGCAAGACGCTGGCGGTCATGGAAGTGTCCGGCGGCAGCCAGTCCTTCAATGCCGTCAACCAGATGCGGATTCTGGGGCGGTGGATGCGGATGATCACCATTCCCAACCAGTCCTCGGTCGCCAGAGCATATCAGGAATTCGACGCTGATGGCCGGATGAAACCATCCTCCTACTACGACCGGGTCGTTGATGTGTGCGAGGAGCTGGTCAAGTTCACGCTGCTGACCCGCGATGCTTCGACCTATCTGACGGAGCGCTACAGCGAGCGGAAAGAACAGGCGGCGGAACTCGAGAAGCGGGTTTCGCTGAAATCGATCTGACCGATCAGCCTGTCGGGGTGGCGGGTTGCCTGCTGGAGGCCGCCACCGCGACAAACGCCGCGATACTGATCACTCCAAGGCAAGCGTTTGCCAGGAGTGCGAAGTCGAGGCCGATATTCTCCATGGCTGCTGCAAAANCGAAGGGAGCGCCCGCTCCGACTGCAAGCCGTGCTGCCGCCATCTTGCCAGTGATCGCACCGTAGCCGTCCGACCCGAACAGATAGAGCGGCAGGCTTCCCTGCGCGATGCTGTTGATGCCGGAACCCAAGCCAAGGCATATCGCGAACGCGACGGCCCCGGGAAGCCAGTTGCCAGTCGCCAGCAGGATCAGAACGCCGAGCACGATCAGTACCGCGGCAAGGACGGCAAGCTCTGGTGGAGACAGGTTCTTTCCGAAGACCATGTTGATCAGGCGGCTCAAAACCTGCGCGGGACCAAAGAGCGACCCGATCACCACGGCTGCTGCGCCCAGCCCGATCGATCCGAGCATCGGCACCATGTGGGCGAGGATCGCCGCGAGCGTGAAGCCCAGCAACGCGAATGCGAATGAGACGAGGATCATTCCTCGGCGTCTCGCATGCGGCGGGATCGCGCCGACGATGGTCTCACGCGTGCGGATCGCCAGATCGGCATTCGATGCCGTTTTGCCGACGCGCATGATCCAGTAGTGAAGCGGCATGCAGAGGAACATGTTCAAGCCTGCGAAGACGAGGTAGATCTCGCGCCAGGATAGATATACGGAAAGTGCTGCCGAGATGGGCCAGAAGATCGTCGATGCGAAGCCGCCGATCAGGGTCAAATAGGTGATGCTGCGCGATGCAGATAGGGGATCGCTTTCGACAAGTGCCGCAAACGCTGCCTGATATTGGACCATTCCCGACGATATCTCGATGAGGATAACGGCGACGGCAAAGATGGCGATGGACGGCGACCATGCGCAGAGCGCCAATGTCAAAGCGGCAAGTGCGGAGCCGATCGTCATGATGGTTGCGGCGCCGATCCTGTCCATCTGCCTGCCGATATAGGTGGCAGACAGGCCGCCAATGAAAAGCGACGCCGAAANCACCCCGAACACTTCAGCCAGCGTCAGATCGAGATCCGTCGCCATGCCAGGCGCTAGAATACTGAAGCTGTAATAGAGGGTGCCGTAACCGATGACTTGTGTAAGGCCGAGAGCGGAGACGATCCCCGCAGGTACGCTGGTCTTATGCAACGACGGGGCCCTCGGAAGATTTTTNGTCATTAGAATAACACGCTCTGGAATGCTCGACGTTCTCGCGGATGGCCGGATGGCCAGCGCAGCAATCGTCCATCAGGAACTTCACGAGGTCTGCCAGAGCATCGTAGCTCGCGCTGTAGATGATCGACCGAGACTCCCGTCTCTGAGTGATAAGGCCTGACCGTTCCAGTTCCTTGAGGTGGAAGGAGACATTCGTGGGCGAGACGCCCATGCGTTCCGCAATGACGCCAGCGGCAAGACCATCATGGCCGGCAACCACAAGCGCGCGCACGATGGCGAGCCGGGTTTCCTGGGACAGTGCCGCAAANGAAGTCAGGGCTTGACGGTCGTCCATAATTCAATAATCCTTGAATAATTGTATTATTACATAACCTAGATGAACGCGATCGACAAGACAAATTCTGCCGCCTTCCATGCATTGAGCGCATCGACGTGTCGGCCGCTCAGATATACTTTATTGTCCTCTTCGCCCGTCGTCGGCACATTCTTACCAAGCAGCAATTCTGCAGTTTCATGCTGACAAGTCATGGATTATCGCGATGCGCGGGTTTCCTTTATCAAATCCGATCCGCAGATGGAACGAAACAGGACCTAGACCGTTGTGCCATCATGATCGAGGCGTCACGCGGTACGCTCTTTCCGGATTGACGTGCTTTACACCACGAGGTCGAAGCAAAATCCGCCGATCGGACCTATCTCATGACTATCCTTAAAAAAGCGGCTGTTGCCGTTGGGCTTGCCGTTGCGCTGTGTGCGACGCCGGTGATGGCGGCCTGCAACATCTCCGACGCCAAGCTGGAAGAGGCAATTTNGCAAANGCCTGAGTTGCGTGATCCTGAGAACCGATATCTCGTCCTCGACCTTAGAACTTTGCGCGATGCGGCTTTCCTTTTGTGGACCTATGGGCTGGAAGATGACTGCGAGCGTCTAGTCGGCAACATCAAGGAGCTGATCGCCTCACCCTCAATGGGTGAACGTGGCACAAGCGACGAAGATGCCGTGGATCAGCAACAGGCTGCAGGTCAACCGCTGCAACAACGGCTGGGCAAGGTCAAAGGTAGTCGCGGTACGCTCAACGAAGGACCTCTCGTGCCAATCAGTGCCCTTGATCCGGGTCTTCTGGTCAACGAAATTGTCGGGGCAGAAGTCAGAACGTCCGACGACAAAATCGTCGGCGAGGTTCGCAATGTCGTCATCGGCACCAAAGACCAGAAAGACTATGTCATTGTCGCGTCCGGCGGCTTTTTTGTCCCGGGAAAAGACAGTTTGGTGGTGCCGCTTCTATCGCTGGTGATCGACCGCGCAAGAACCAGCTTCTTCCTGCCCATCACCAATGATCAGGTGAAATCCGTACCACTAATGCCGGATCAGGATTATCTCTGGCTGGACGACAAGGAATGGCGTGCCAAGAACGACGCGATTTTCCAGAGCCTTGTTTCCAACGTTGCTAGTATAGAAAAGACCCTTGGACAGAGGTTGGATCCGAAGTGATCTTCAAAACGCAAATAGCCCTATAGCCGTGAATGTCTCGAATGCATTGCACACCCAATTTGTTAAACAGCGATAATGCGAGGCACGCTGCCGAGGTCGAATACCTGACCGTAGGCTAAGTTTGATTGTGCCGCACACCTTCACACAAGACGCTCATTCACATTTCATTTTNGCGAAGATTGGAAATAACATGACCCACTATGCCGCCGACAAATCCGTTCTTGCTGAAATCGTGACGTTGAGGGATGCGCTCCCGACATGGATTGTAAGCACGGTCGAATTGGTCGAGCTTGCAGAAAACGCCGAGCGGGCGGCCCGTGCCGTCAATCCCGAAACAGCCGACAGGTCGCGTCAGCTCATAGTTGAAGTTGCCGAATGGCAGCAGAAATTGACAAATTGGCAACAGGAGGAACTCAGCCCACGTCTTCTGGCCGAGCTGCGGATTCTCAAGGCTACTCTGGATGCCTCCATGGATGAGGCAAATGCGGCTGCAGCCGAGCTGATGCTTTTCATCTGATACATTCGGGGCATCCGAATCAAGATTTTAGCTTGCTAGACGCTCCGGATCGACAACCAGCGTAACGACGAGGCCATCCTGAGCCCAGTTATAGTCGATCGAGCCGCGCAGGTGCCCCGTGACACTACGTTCTACCAGCTTGCTGCCATAACCAGACTTGGACTGTGGGTGGACGACTTTCGGGCCGCCGTTTTCAGTCCAGACAATCGTGACAGCCTCGTTTTGCGCCGAGCATGAAACGTCAAGGGTTCCCGTATCAACCGACAGGGCGCCGTATTTCAAGGAGTTGGTGGCAAGCTCATGGACGATCAGCGCGACAACGGTCGTTGCCCCTTCGCCCACGCTCATTCGTGGCACGGAAACACGGATACGCCCGCTGAAAGCGCCGAGATCATCATAAGGTGCGAGAAGCACGGTCAGTAGATCACCCAGCAAAGCGGATGGCGCCTCCGTTTGCCCGGGCACCGGTCGGACGAGATCATGCGCCCGTCCCAACGCTGTCAGCCTGAGCGTCAACTCGCGGGCCATATCCTCAACCGTTGTCGTTGACCGCGAGGTAATGGCTGTAAGACCAGAGGCAATGGCGAGAAGGTTTTTTACGCGGTGGCTCATTTCCCCCGCCAGCAGTTCACGGCCTTCTTCGGCCTGCTTGCGTCCTGTGACATCGATGAAAATGCCGAACATGATCCCNTTGATCATGCCGACGTCGTCACCCTGTCCACGGGCCGAAATCCATTTGAGTTCATCACCGATCATAATCCGGAANTCAATCTCATAGGCACCGATGATGGAGCGAGTCGCTGTGAAGGCTGCACGAACTCGGTCACGGTCGGCCGGATGAATGTGTGCGGAGAGATCTTCGAATGTGACGTCCTTGCCTTTGGGAACCCCCNACAGCTCATAAGAATGATCATCCATAGCGAAGGCGTCAGTGCTGACGTTCCAGGACCAAAGAGTGACGCCTGCAGCTTCAATGGCGCGCACCAGATTTTTCGGTTCCCACAGAAGTGGCTTGAGTGTCTCCGGCGTCGTCGTCATTGGAACTCCAAATTGTCTTACGTTCAAGCGAAAGGACCTTCGTCGTCACGCTCTTGAATTCCAGCTCTATAGCGAAAATACGACCGGAATGTCAGAATAGTTTGCAATGGTAACATTTGCGATATTTCTTTCGGAAAGCTAGGCTCAGGACTCGTTAAATCACAGCCAGAAGATTACGGCGGCTGCGATGCTATGCTTGAGAAAAAGGTGTGGGCGCATCGATCGTATCGAGTGTGAATTCGCCTCCGGTCCTTGAGCCTGCCAAACATGTTTNCGATCTTGTGGCGCTTTTTGTAGAGCGCCGGATCATGTGAGATTGGCACCTTGCGGTTTGCCCGTGATGGAATCCAGGCAGTTATCTAGCGTTGCGCCAATGCGTCTCGAAACCAGTCGGCGTCATATCCTTTGTCGGCCAGTAGCGACTTTGCCTTGGGGAAGGCCTGAAGCATCCGCGCGNCACCTTTGTAGTCGCTCATCTGCCCTTCGCTTAGAATCAGGATCAGCGGTCGGCCGGACCATCGCAAACAGCATGCAGCTTGGAGTTCAACCCGCCTTTGGCGCGTCCGATACGTCGGGNAACATCCCCTTTTTTAGCCGACTGGCTGCGGTGCGATGGGCTTTCAAATGGGTGGCGTCGATCATCAACAGACAACCAACTTTCGTGAGAAATTTGAACACAGTGATACTGGCTTTAGGAAAGCGATATCAAAATGTCGAAATTCGATTGTCATTCTTTAACAGGACTGAATTCGTAGACAAATTAGCCTCGACAGTTCACGATAACTCATGATGCATAGCTGGCGCCATGGGATAAGACAGATCGTGTCCCGCAGCGTGGTGTAGCTTATGACATCCACGGCGTATTCCGGGCTTGGCCGGATGATTGTCAGCGT
>NZ_PGEL01000014.1 GCF_002896715.1 Agrobacterium bohemicum | reverse complement strand
TCGCAAACGCGAACGTATTCCATTGGTTCTGGCTCAGCAGCGACGATAGCGTCGGCAGCCTGTGCGCCAGATACTGCCGCGAGAGCTGCAGCGGAGCCGATCAAAAGGCTCTTAATGTTCATGGTTGACCTCCAGTCAAGTTTCAAAAGGGTCTGGGTTCTTAAGCTGAAGGACAGCATTCCCTGCCCCATTCCCGTGTTCTCGAAAACGGACGATCCACCGCCTCGCTTCCGTTGCTGAAANTACGGAAGCTTGCCGCGCTTGCAATCGGCAAACGTACTTATGACGGCTTTCCTCGTCTGCTTCGGTTCGGCATGTTGCCAAAAACACACATTCGGCTCATCCGAGAGCCGTAGAAGTTTACAAAACCTTAAAAAAGCTGTTTTGAATCCGGGACTTATAATCGTTCAGTGGCGGTTGCCGTCCGGGGGAAGCCTGTGGAAAGAGCACGCAAAAGCCATTCTCTCTATATGCGCAACGTTGTCATAGACGATTATTCGCTGCTGGAGGGCAATCCATAAGAGAAGGACAAACCGAGACTGCGCATCTTCATGAAGGGAATAGCTCATCACCGATTCGCATTTTTCTCTTCGAATCTGCTGATTCTTCCCGAATCGCTTTGATCTGCTCACGAAAAACCCGGGACGAACTGTTCTTTTTCGTCTCTTTATAGAAAAGGCCTTGCATTCGATTTTTTNAAGCAATAATCAGGCGGCACCGGAGAGGTGGCCGAGTGGTCGAAGGCGCTCCCCTGCTAAGGGAGTATACGTCAAAAGCGTATCGTGGGTTCGAATCCCATCCTCTCCGCCATCAAACAAAAATCCCGACAATCCTGAAAATCATTATCGCTGCACTGCGGAACATTCGTGCGCCTACTGCGTTACCACCTCGGAAACAGCAAGAGGTGATTTTAGATGGCTCAGACCAAATTGAATGTTGTCGAAGATACAGTCGAGAATCAGATTGCGGAGCTGCGTTCGCAGATTTCGTCATTGTCCAAATCCGTTTCGGCTCGCGCCGGTACGCTTTCGAACGAAGCTTCGGAGTTCGTTGACGAAGCCAGTGGCCGCCTTCAGCGTGCAGCACAGACTGCCGCACAGACGGTAAAGGCCCAGGGCCACAATGTTGTTGAAGCCGTGAAGGAAAACCCCGGCACAGCGACGTCCGTATTGACCGTTGTCGGCGCTCTGGGCTTTGCCCTTGGCTATTTCGTCGCTACGGCAGCAAACGAGCAGAAGAGCAGCAGCATTTATCGCTGGCGCTAAGCTCAGTTGGCATTCAGATGGGGCGAGGAGACGTATCTCCTCGCCCCATTTTTTTATTTAAACGGGAGAATCACATGGACCTTAATCATGAGGTTGAAACTGCACTCGCCGCATTTTGTCAGGACAGCCATATTGGACGCGACGAAGCGATCCAACGTATTCTCAGAGACTGGCTTGTGCGCGAGGGTTTTCTGTTTTCCGGCGAAGAGGGCATTCCTCCGCATAAGCTGAACGCCAGCAACGACGACTGAGCAGGCTCAGTAGCTCGAGGCTTTCGTTGCTTCGCCGCCCTTATATCGCGCACATAGTGATTTCAGCGCACTTGAAAACTCGGTGACATCGGCACCGACAGCGACAANTGATGCGCCGAGTTCGAGATAGCGTTTATTGAACGTCTCATTGAACGTCAAAATGCCGGCGGCCTTGCCCGCCGCGACAATCTTGCGAATCGCTGTTTCGATGACGTCCTGAACTTCTTTTTCATCGATGCGGCCGAGATAGCCCATATCCGCGGCCAAATCCGCAGGGCCGATGAAAACGCCATCGATGCCGTCTGTCTTAAGAATGTTGTCGAGATCGGCAATTGCAGCGCGGGTTTCCGCCTGTACCAGAAGGCACACACCGTCAGAGGCGGTTTGAGAGTAATCTTCAATCGTATTGAAACCGGATGCCCGGGCTACGACTGCGCCCATGCCGCGAATGCCGCGTGGAGGGTAATGCATTGCCGCCACCAGAGCTTGGGCCTGCTCAGCCGAATCGACCATCGGCACCAGCAGCGTTCGCGCACCGGCATCTAGCATCTGCTTGATGATCCAGCTCTCGCCCGTCGGTACGCGCACGACGGGTTCCGCAGATGATGTCGACAGGGCGCGCAATTGGTCGATGATGCTGCGCAAATCGTTCGGCCCGTGTTCACCATCGATGACCAGCCAGTCGAATCCGGCGGTTCCGGCAATCTCGGCGGTAATCGCCTCGCCCATGTCCAGCCACAGACCGATTTGCGGTTTGCCCTGCTTTATCGCGGTTTTGAAGCGGTTTTCGGAGACTGGCATGGATCGTCCTTTATGCGAGCAGCAATTTCAAATCAGCAGAATGATCGGCGAGAATCGCTCTGTTCGGTTCCTTGCCCGTGTCGAGCAGCTTCTTTCCGCTGACATAGGCCTTGGCATCGTTGATGGCATCCACGGCGATAAAATGCCCCTGATGGAAATACCATACCGAATGGCTGCCTTCCCTCTGGCCCGGGCGCGACAGCGTTTCGTCATACCCCATGTTGAAACCGGCGATCTGGAGTTTCACATCATACTGATCCGACCAGAACCATGGCTTTGGCCGGTATGGCTGCTCCTGCCCTGTCAGGATAAGGGCTGCGGCCTCCGCCTGGTCCACGGCGTTCTGCACGGATTCCAACCGGACGCTTGCGCCATTCATTGGTAAAAGCGCGCAATCACCTATTGCGTGAATATCCGGGTCGGAGGTGCGGGTGAATTCATCAACCAGAATACCGTTGCCGATATCGAGGCCCGAATCGCGGGCGAGCCGGTCATTGGGCAGAACGCCGATACCGACGATGACGAAATCCACATCGAGAACCGAACCATCGGAAAGCTCGGCGGCACTGACGCGCCCATCCGTGCCGATCAGACGCACAAGTCCGGTTTTTNCGCGAATCGTAACGCCGCGGGAACGGTGGATATCGCGCATGATGGTGGCTGTCTCGCTGGCTGCCACGCGCTGCAATATCCGCTCGGCCATTTCGATCAGCGTGACCTCCAGCCCGAGCTGCCGCGCGACGGCAGCAGCCTCCAGGCCGATATAACCACCACCGATGACGAGCAGCCGGCGTCCGGGCTGCATCTCCGCCATCAAACGGTCGGCGTCGCGTTTATCGCGCACCGTCAATACGCCGTCGAGATCTCCGCCAACACCTGCTGGAAGCTCTCGGGGGGCCGCGCCGGTTGCCAGCGCCAGCTTGTCATAGGAAAGCGTGCTGCCATCCTGCATCCGAACAGTTTTGTTGGCGCGGTCTATCTCTTCCACCCAGGTGGAAAGGCGCATCTCGACATTGTTTNCCGCAAACCATTCAGGACCACGAAATTGCAGCCGGTCGAAAGACATGTCGCCCATCAGGTATTTTTNGGACAGCGGCGGCCTTTGGTAAGGCGCGACATCTTCAGAACCGATGATGGTAACGGNCCGGTCATCATTCAGCGCGCGCAGTTTCGCGGCAAGAGCAAAGGCGGCCTGGCCCGCGCCGACGATGACGAGTGTGCCTGCCATTTTGCTGCTCCATCATTCCACAAGATGCTTCAAGGCGTAACGCCAAGTACGCCAAGCGTCAACCGCAAACCAGCTCTACGCAACCTTCTGTCTCTAAACACGTTTCAAGTCGCGAGTTCGTTTCAAAGATGCAGATCGCTGTGGCAAANCAGGCCAGAAACAGTTCAATCTTACTGTTTCGATTCAGCGTTTGGCAACGAAGCGGGCGTATGATTGTATTCAGACAAAAGGCAATCGGGAGGTTGTCATGGCACTCAACGTAAATATCAACGCACACGATGCCGTTCCGCACGACGAGATGTACGAGAAGTACCCGGTCGATCGGCCGGGCAAGATCACCTTCATCGGTCATCATCTCAGTGCCAAAAACACCATGCGATGCCTCATCAGAAATATCTCGTTATATGGTGCGGACATCGAAGTGAGCCCGCATCTGGACATGCCCACCAACTTCTATCTCGAAGTGCTGGGTATTCGTGATGAAATCGGCTGCACCCTCATCCGTCGTGAAGAGGAAAAGGCAACGGTCGGCTTCAACATGCTGATCGATGCGGAGTTCCTGCACCATATTCGCCGCCTGAGCTTCGAGACGGCGCTGTAGGCGCATCGTCATCTCGCCTCGTGGCGGCAAAGAAAGACTATCAAAACACATGCATTTCCTACGGCCTGCCTTGCGCGGGCCGTTTTTGATTATATTGTGAGGCAGTTCTTCCAACGGATTACGGAACCCTCTGAAATGTCCGCATTTTCGCGCTTTACGTCGCTCGCCGCTTCGCTTCCCTCCTCCGTGCCGTTTGTCGGTCCCGAGGCCATAGAGCGCAACCGCAAGCTTGCCGTGAAGGCGCGGATTGGAGCCAATGAAAGCGGTTTTGGCCCGGCACCTTCAGTTCTGGAGGCCATACGCCAGGCAGCGACCGAGACGTGGATGTATGCTGACCCTGAGAATTTCGAGTTACGGGAAGCGCTCGCTATCCATCACGGCATTTCGCGCGATAATATTGCTATCGGAAACGGCGTGGATGGCCTTCTGGGGGAAATCGTGCGGCTGGTCGTGGAGCCCGGAACGCCGGTCGTCACGTCTTTGGGCGGTTATCCCACCTTCAACTACCATGTTAAAGGCTTCGGTGGGCGTCTGGAGACGACGCCCTATCTGGATGACCATGAAAATCTCGACGGGCTGCTGGACCTTGTCAAAAAGGAAAATGCGCCGCTGGTGTATTTCGCCAACCCGGATAATCCGATGGGAAGCTGGTGGGACGCAAGCGAGGTTCTGACGTTTGCCAAAGCATTGCCGGACACGTGTCTGCTGGTGCTGGACGAGGCCTACTGCGAAACCGCTCCCGAAAGCGCTGTTCCCAGCGTTCGCGCCATAATCGGCATGCCGAATGTGCTGCGCATGCGCACCTTCTCCAAGGCGTATGGCCTGGCAGGTGCGCGCGTGGGTTATGCCATCGGCACGCTGGGAAATGCGCAAGCCTTCGATAAAATCCGCAATCACTTCGGAATGCCCCGCGTTTCCGTTGCCGCCGCTATGGCGGCCCTAAAGGATCAGGCCTATTTGCGGGACGTCGTCAAACGCATCGCCAATGCCCGCGAGCGCATTTCAACCATTGCCCGCCAGAACGGCCTGTCGCCCCTGCCCTCAGCGACGAACTTCGTCGCGATCGATTGCCATAAGGACGCCACTTACGCCAAATCCATCGTAGACGGACTGATGGACCACGGCGTCTTCATTCGCATGCCCGGCGTGGAACCGCTCAACCGCTGCATTCGTGTGAGTGCTGCACCGGACGACAAGCTGGATTTGTTTGCGGATGCGCTGCCGAAGGTGTTGAAGGCGCTGGGTTAGACGCAAGCCAGTACCTGAACAACAAAAAACCGTGCCGGCCTTGTTTCTGCCGGTCACGGTTTGATTTTGCAGCGTGGATCTAGCTGTCCCTTTGCGGGGGTCTTCTTTTTATGTCCGGCTAGGACTGGAGGGAACCGGCCGGAGAGAGTGGCGATCTTCAGATCGCTCTGTCTTTTTGTATTGGCACCGGGTGGTCGATGCTTGATGTCAGTGGGTCGTCATCCAATCGCGGGCGGCGCGCAGCGCCTTGGCGAGGTCTGCCTTGTTCATGTTGCGGGCCAGATCGGCGCGCAGCGAGGCTGCCCGTTCCGAACCCTTGATGGCGGCGATGTTGAGCCATTTGTGGGCAGCGATGAGGTCCGGTGCGCAGCCACGGCCTGTCGCGTAGATCAGGCCGAGGTTGCAGAAGACATCCGCGCGGCTCTGGCCACCGGCGACTGCCATTTCGATATCGCGAACTTCAAAGCGTGCCATTTTTTCTATCCTGTTTGCCCGTTAGCGTTTTGTCTGCGCCCCTCTTCGGGAGCTTTTGCGAGTAAGGCCTTACCGTCTTCTGCGGCTTGTTCTGGCCTTTTCCGTCGGCAGGTTTTCCCTGCTCTTTCGATGTCCCCACTATGCCAAACGGGCTTCAACAGGCGCTTAAAATCCATGATTAATAGGGGACAAACAAAGTCCAAACGATTGGTAAAATTGGGTTTTTGTTAAATATCACAAGGCCCGGAAATTAAGGACTTTGTAGACAATTTTACGAAAAGTTTACGGATGGATTTCAACTCTTTCGTAACCACGTCCAAACTTGCGATTTTTTCGCGATCGTTTTTTCGAGCTGTGAGCCGGTTAAAAAGCAGCGAATTTCGCTGCGGCCATATTTCCTTTNACGTTCACGTCAACTATAAATCATGGCATTCGCATCAGGAGTTGCGAGCACCTGGCCTTAAGCGATTGCGAGGTTCAGGCGAAGCTGGATTGGGAGGTCCCTATGAAGAGAATGACGATACTTGCCGCCGCCGCATTTTNGATGGGCAGCAGCGCCTTTGCCGCAGAGGCCATCGAAGGCAACTGGAAAACGGCCAGCGGCGAGACCGCAGCCATCACCCAGTGCGGCTCCGCCTATTGTGTGACGTTGAAGACCGGCAAACACGCCGGAAAGCAGATTGGCAAGATGAGCGGCAAGGGCAACAGCTATTCCGGCGAGATCACCGACCCTGCCAATGACAAGACCTATGCCGGCACCGGCACCGTTTCTGGCGGCTCCCTTAGCATGAAGGGCTGCGTCCTGAAGGTTCTGTGCAAANCCCAGACATGGTCGCGGCTCTAAACCATCCGTCTATTCTTTTTCCGTCGACAAAGCCTCATGTGGTCAACCGCACCACATGAGTTGCGCTTGCAACAGAGAGCCGACGGCTCAACTGTCTGCGTCGGACACGATGTGCCCGGCCTGAGCAAGCAGTGCCACGGCCTTTTCCAGGTCGCTGGTTTTGACCAGAAGATGATCTCCGTCGAAGGTCGAGACGATGAAAATTCCAAGACCGTTTNCCGATAGCGGCCTGATGATGGACAGGACAATGCCCGTCTCTCCGAATTCGAAGGGCCCGAGAAGTTTGAGGCAGGTCCAGCCCGCATCCTTGCGAGCACTCTGCGGCACCCTGCCCTCGACGCAGACGATCGACAACTCGTCATCCGTGCGACTGATGCTGACAAAGCCCGCTCCGTCCGCCCAATCCGGTATTGCTGCGTCCGGGTCGAGACGCGCAATGGCATAGGCCTGCGGAAGAATTTTCAGTTTGATAGACTTGCCCATAGCACTGCTCCACGAATCCCGACTGGGCCATGCCTAACAAAATAAGCGACACGAGAAAATAGACCCCAGCTGGCGCGGCGCTTACAATCTTAGATTGTTTATGTGGATTTAATCCGTCATATCGCTGTAATGAACCCGCTTTAGTTGCTCTTCCTGGAACTATTCCAAACTGCGAGCGGATGGAGAGCATTATGACAAAGATAGACACGAGCAAACTGAGCTGGGATGAGTGGGATGAGCTTCAGAACCCGCCACCGGCTGTGACGGATTTCGACCGCGTGGTGGAATCGGCGATTTCGCGTCGCGGTTTTCTCGGTGGCGTTCTGGCCTTCGGTTCTGCCGCTGCCGCACTCGGCACACTCGGGAATCTCGCAAGCTCCACATCTGCGCAGGCGCAGGAAGCGGCTTCGCGCTTTCCTTTCAAGCCGGTGGCTGCCGCAACGGACAACACCATTCATGTACCCGAAGGTTACAGCTGGAAGCCGGTTGCCAAATGGGGCCAGCCGCTTTTTCCAAACGTGCAGGATATCGACCCGGTCAAAGGCGTCAGCCTTGAGAACTCCGACAAGGTTTNCGGCGAAANCACCGATGGCATGGAGCTTTTCGTCGTTGGCAACCATCAGCTGATTGCCGTCAACCATGAATATGTGAACAACGAGACGAACCTGCCCCACCGCGAAAAGGGCATGCCAGCCAATCTGGACGAGGTCAAAATCCTCCAGCACATGCAGGGCGTGACCGTTATGGAAGTGGCGGAAGGTAATGATGGCTGGCAGATCGTCGTCGGCAGCCCGTTCAACCGCCGCATTCACCACAACACACCGATGAAGCTGTCCGGCCCCGCCGCCGGTTCGGATCTCGTCAAGACCGCCACCGATTCAAACGGCATCGACTGTCTTGGCACCTTCAACAATTGCGGCGCGGGCCGCACACCGTGGGGCACCTACCTGACCTGCGAAGAAAACTTCAACGGCTATTTCGGCTCCACAGACGCCGCTTTCAAAATGCCGGATGATTACAAGCGCTACGGCATCGCGGCGGAAACCCGTTACGGCTACGAGCTGTTCGATGAACGTTTCGACGTTTCCAAGCACCCCAACGAGCCGCGCCGTGCCGGTTACGTCGTGGAGATCGATCCATCCAACGCGTCCTCCACGCCGATCAAGCGCACCGCTCTTGGCCGCATCAAGCACGAGAACGCCGCCGTCGTCATCGCGCGCGATGGCCGCGTGGTCGTCTATATGGGCGACGACGAGCGTGGGGAGTTCCTCTACAAGTTCATCTCCCACGGCATCTATGTGCCGGGTGGTGACACCTCGAAGCTGCTGGACGAAGGCACACTCTACGTTGCCAAGTTTACCGATGACGGCAACGGCGAATGGGTGGCACTGACGCCTGAATCGACAGGCATGAAGATGGACGAGATTTGCGTCTTCACCCGCCAGGCCGCCTCCAAGGTGGGTGCCACCACCATGGACCGCCCGGAATGGGTGGCCATCAACCCCGTCGCCATCGAAGCCTATTGCGCGCTGACCAACAACACCAATCGCGGTGTTACGAAAGACGGCAAGCTGCGCGCTAACGGTGGCGGCGATGCCATGGCTCTCAATGCCGCAAACCCACGCGAGAAGAACGAATACGGCCAGATCGTCCGCTGGTATCCTGAAAATGACGACCATGCGGATGCCAAGTTCAAGTGGGATCTGTTCTGCATGGCCGGCAACCCGGATGTTCACAAGGATGCCTATGCGGGCTCGTCCAACATCAACGCCGGTAACATGTTCAACTCGCCCGATGGCATGATGTTCGATTCGACCGGCCTGCTCTGGATTCAGACGGATGGGGAAGACAGCAATGACGGCCAGTATGCCGGACAGGGGAACAACCAGATGCTGGCGGGCGACCCTGTCACCGGCCGCATCGAACGTTTCTTGACCGCACCGAAGGGCTCGGAAGTCACCGGACAGACATGGTCTGCCGACAAACGCACCCACTTCGTCGGCATCCAGCACCCCAATGCGCCCTTCCCGGATGGTAAAGGCAAGCTACCGCGTTCTGCTCTCGTTGCCATCAAGCGCGATGACAACGCCATGATCGGCTGATCATTACGCTACCAATGAAAAAGGCGCCGTTCACGCGGCGCCTTTTTTTGATTCGTGTGTGAAGCGTTAGAGCCACTGCGTTCCGTCGCCAGCCTGGCAGCCGTAAGGTGGCAGAACATTGCCGAATGTCTGGTGCAGCTTGTCGCAGCCCCATTTGTTGATTGGGCCTGGCATGCGGCTGTTCAGCTCGATGCCGACTTCGTTGTACGGGCTCTCGGTGTTGGTCACATAGCTGTACCAACGGTAACCGAAGATCACGACAGCGAAGATGAGAACCATCGTCAGCACTTTTAAAATTTTCACGGTATTTCCTTACACGTCCTATGAATGTCGACCCGCGCCACAGCTCTTGCGCAATATGTGCCAATGAGAGCCACCGTTGCACGGGCCGCAACTGGTCCTAACGAGGAATGCCGGTTTCAGCAAGCAGCCTGATCTTTGTACCTGCCCCGCCAGTGCGCGGTTGAAAAGGCATCGGCCATCTGTCAGTTTCCAAATCGGGGGTAACGTAATTTGGAGGAAATATTTTCATGCGCCTGCTTTTGCCTTGTGTCCTTTTGGCCAGTTGCATCATGACTGCACCCGCATTCGCTGCAGAACCACCGGCTTCGCCGCCTGCTGACCGTCCCCTAAACGAGTTCGTGACGGGTGTTGAAANGGATGGATCGATCACCTTCCGCCTGTTTGCGCCATCGGCCAAGGCAGTATCAGTCGCTCTCGGCACCAAAGCGCCACTGGAGATGAAACGCGGTGATAACGGCATATGGACCGTCAAAACAGATGTGCTGAAACCCAATCTCTACGAGTATTATTTCAACATCGACGGCTTTCGCAGCATCGATACCGGCACCAATTACCCCAAGCCGCAGCGGCAGGTGAACACCAGCCTCATTCTGGTTCCCGGTAGCATTGTCGATGTGCGGGATGTGCCGCACGGCGAGCTTCGACTTGTCACCATTGCGTCCAAAGCGCTCAAATCCCAGCGCGCGACCTATATCTACACGCCGCCTGGCTACACGGATGCGTCCAAACCACTGCCGGTCATGTATCTCTATCACGGCTTCGGTGACACCGTCGCCTCCTGGGTTGCGCAGGGCCGCGCCCNTGAGATTCTCGACAATCTCCTGGCCGAGAAGAAAATCGAGCCGATGATCGTCGTCATCCCGGATACGGAAGCTGACATACCCGAAGCCATCGCCGAAAACTTCCCCGGTGCCGAGCGTCGCAAGACCTTCTACCCCATCAATGCAGATGCCATCGACCGCGAACTGGTGGAAGACCTCATCCCCTACATGAAAANGCACTACAAAGTGCGTGACGATGCAGACGGCCGCGCCGTGGTCGGCCTTTCGCAAGGCGGCTACCAGTCCCTCGTTTCCGGCCTCACCCACCTCGGCACCTTCGGCTGGGTCGCCACCTTCAGCGGCGTCACCACCACCACGGTTCCCAACAAAGCCGTCGATGCCGCACTGAACGAGCCCGACAAACTCAACAAGACACTCCGCAACCTCACCGTCACCGTCGGCACCAAGGATGTCGTGACCGGCAAGGACATCGCCGGTTTGAAAGCCACCCTCGACGAAAAGAAGATCGCCCACGATTACGTGGAATACAAAGACCTCGGCCACGAGATGGACGTCTGGCGTCCTTCGTTTGAGGCGTTTTTGGGGAAGGTGTTTAAGGAGTAACAGAAAACGGTTTGCCGTCTTGCCTCGAAGGTCGGGACGGCAAACCCAGAGCCGACGCATGTCAGAAANTCTGGTTGGCACTCAGGTCGTATCCAGACGATGCTCAATATTTCTTTAGAGCCTGCATCATCTGCCGAAAGCATCAATTATGGGTTTGAAAGGTCGAACTTGATATCCGTTTGACCCCGCGCTGATAAGAGATTGACGACCGCTCTGTCTCCCAAATCTCCGTTTTCGGCTATGCTGAACAAGGCCGCTGAAATCCCATCGTTTNCCCTGACCATCTGCAGCTCGGAGACGACAGGCGCGGGCATTGTTTCCAAGTCTGTGCTCAGTGCACTCGGTATCTCGCGATCCACGTTGAGCCGGAGTGAGTTCATGCTGATACAACCAGAATATTGATCTGCCTCAACATCGCCGTGAAACCCTTAAATTTCCAAGTAAATTAGCATCACGAAATTTCCTTAGCCTCGAATAGAACGTCCCTTTTTATCCGAAAACGTCGTGGCCTAACGTTTGACGCGAAATGCCATTCCCAGCGATCTCGGTGCGGTCTCCGCAAATCCAAATTTTTCATAGAGCTTGTTCGCGGGAATGTCAGCGATCAGGCTGACATAAGCGGTTGTGGGCAGTTCTGTCGAGACATAGGTCATGATCGCATCCATGATGGCCTTTCCAAGCCCGCGTCCTTGATGGTCTGGATGAACGGCGATATCAACGACCTGAAAAAAGCACCCGCCGTCGCCGATCAATCGACCCATTCCGACTGCCGATCCATCGCGTAGAACCATTACGGAATAGATCGTTCCCGCCAGTCCTGCTCTTGCAGCGTCTTCGGAAAACGCGCTTAGACCCGCGATCGCACGAAGGTGCAGATACTCTTCGACCGAGGGCAGTCTTGATGTGGTGGCGTATTTGGCTTGCTTCATTTGTATCCCCGCATTTTTCTAACGTGCAGAACTTAGGGAATCCCTCCGTAAGCTCAAAGATCGCTTCTACGCGACAGCGATCATAAANGTGAAACTTAGAGAGAATACCCTCTTCAAAAATCAGGTGTTCCCATGTTGATTATTTNCGGTGGCTTGCCCGGTTCCGGGAAAAGCACCATTGCTCAGGCTTTAGCTCTTGAATTGCAAAC
The DNA here is from genome assembly GCF_002896715.1 of Agrobacterium bohemicum. Classification (GTDB taxonomy): domain Bacteria; phylum Pseudomonadota; class Alphaproteobacteria; order Rhizobiales; family Rhizobiaceae; genus Agrobacterium; species Agrobacterium bohemicum. Next base: position 79,150 of record NZ_PGEL01000014.1, on the reverse strand, counting down.
GACTTACCTGCGGCTGGATAGCATCGAGCAGGCCATCCGCTCCGCTTCTTCCCTGCCGGTGGGGGCTGATGTTGGGCCTGCAGGATATGTGGTCCTTTACCGGATCGCAGTCGACAATCTTCGTTTGGGTCGTACCGTCATCGCCGACACCGTCAACTCCATCGACATCACCCGTGCGGCCTTTCGAGCGACAGCTAGAGAGGCCAATCGGGCGTTTATAGAAGTCGAAATAATGTGCTCTGATAAANCAGTGCACCAGCATCGGGCCGAAAGCCGAGTATCGACCGTCGAAGGCCTGATCCCACCGACTTGGAACCAGATACAGGCTCGCAAATTCGAACCATGNACACCCGATCTTCGCATCGATACGACCCTGCTTTCCGTGGAGGAAAGCGTGATGGAAATCATGAAACTCGTGAAACAGGTCCGCACCGATCAAACCTAATCAAGCACCTATTCGCATCCCTCCCCCNATTAACCTCCCTGAACCCAACATGAACCCCACCCTCAGCGTCGGTTCAGTCCCACTGTGGCAATGTCGTGTCCAACGTTAGGGAAGAACGTGACGCAAAGGGGAATGGGCATGGCAGTTATGGTTCGTCGTTTTACAATCATCGTTGTGTTGATGGCGATTTTCGCGATGTCTTTTGCGGCTTTGGTGGTGAGTCCCAACCGTAGTTTCCAGCGGGTGAATGTGGGCGCGTCGATTGCCTGCCAGCACAGTCTTTCCAGCAATTGCCATATGGTTTTGTAGGAAACGGCTGATCGGCCAAATTTTTCCGCGTGTTTTTCAAACGCACATATTTCTGTCGCTTGCCTGTCGAAATTGGCTCTCTATAATGGGCCATGACAATAGCAAAGCACACAATCTCGCACCTCGCCTTCATCACGCCAGAGCCCTTCGCGCCGCAGACTTTTACCGATCCGGTGGCAGCGGTGGACGCCTTGACGGCGCTTTATGAGCGCAACACGAATTTCCTGATCAAGTCCTTTACCGATCTGGCGCAGGGCGCGCCGATAACGGGGCGTTACCGTGCCTGTTATCCGCAGGTCAGCATCGAGACATCGAGCTTCGGCCATGTCGATTCGCGCCTGTCCTATGGTCACGTCACCTCGCCCGGCGTCTACACGACGACCGTCACGCGGCCGCAGCTTTTCCGGCATTATCTGAAAGAGCAGCTTGGCCTTCTCATCAAGAACCACAGCGTCCATGTCACGGTTGCCGAGTCGGCCACGCCCATTCCGCTACATTTCGCGTTCGGAGAAGGTGCGTTCGTGGAGGCATCCGCCGCGTCCTCGCTGACCGATGTGCCGTTGCGGGATCTGTTCGATACGCCTGATCTCAACAACACCGATGACCTGATTGCCAATGGCGAATATGATCAGGTTCCCGGCGAACCCGCACCGCTTGCGCCCTTTACCGCCCAGCGCATCGACTATTCGCTGGCGCGTCTCAGCCACTACACCGCCACCAGCGCCAATCATTTCCAGAACTTCGTGCTGTTCACCAACTACCAGTTCTACATCGATGAATTCGCCGCATGGGCGCGCAAGATGATGGCGGATGGCGGTGAAGGCTATACGGAATTCGTGGAGCCGGGCAATATCGTCACCAAGGCCGGGTCCGACCGCCCGATCACCGATATGACGCTGGGCCGCATGCCGCAGATGCCCGCCTATCACCTGAAGAAAAAGGGCCATGCGGGCATTACGCTGGTCAATATTGGCGTCGGCCCGTCCAACGCCAAGACGATTACCGATCACATCGCGGTGCTGCGCCCGCATGCGTGGCTCATGGTCGGCCACTGCGCCGGTCTTCGCAACAGCCAGCGTCTGGGTGATTATGTGTTGGCGCATGCCTATGTGCGGGAAGATCACGTGCTGGATGACGACCTGCCCGTCTGGGTGCCCATTCCGGCTCTGGCCGAAGTGCAACTGGCGCTTGAAAGCGCGGTGGCGGAAGTCACCGGTTACGAAGGTTTCGAACTGAAGCGCATCATGCGCACCGGCACCGTCGCCACCATCGATAATCGCAACTGGGAACTTCGCGATCAGGCGGGTCCGGTCAAGCGCCTGTCGCAATCGCGCGCCATCGCGCTGGATATGGAATCGGCCACCATTGCCGCCAACGGTTTCCGCTTCCGCGTACCTTATGGCACCCTGCTGTGCGTGTCCGACAAGCCGCTGCATGGAGAGTTGAAACTGCCCGGCATGGCAACGGAGTTTTACAAAACGCAAGTGTCGCAGCATCTTCAAATCGGCATTCGCGCCGTGCAGAAACTCGCGGCCATGCAGACTGAGACGTTGCATTCGCGCAAGCTTCGCAGCTTCTACGAAACGGCGTTTCAGTAATAGGCATTGCTGGCGCTACTTACGCCCTCGCACGAATAGCGCCAGCGCCGTGCCGACAAGTGACGACAGTATCACGAGAAGATGCACGTTGACGGCTGCCTGCCCCAGTGACGACAGTGCCGCCTCATCCGTCGATGCGCCGAAGCCGATTGCCCCGGCGGTGATGCCCGCCGGGTAGGTTCCGACGCCGCCGGNCGCGTGGATAGGAAGCACGGAAGATAGCTCCCCGCCCAAAGCACCGCCGAAACCGGCTGGCAGGCTCATCTTGCCCATCAGCATCAGAACCCAGGCCAGAACCGCGATCTTGACGAACCAGTTGATGATGGTGGCGGCCCAGGCTCGCATGAAAGCGCTGCTATCGACCGGCAGCCCTGCCTGCACTTCATGAAGGATACCTTGCGCTTTTTNGGGTGCGACGCGCCGCGCAAGATCGAAAACCCGTTCTCTCGTAGCAAACGCGAAGACGGGTAATAGAAGAAACACAATCCACAACACCCAGAAGGCCAGCGAGCTGTTTTCCAGCGCCAGCCCAACACCTGCTGCCGCCAAANGGGCATGCAGATCGAAAAGCCGCATGACGAGCAGAGCTGAGGTTCCCCGCGCCAGCCGCACATCGAATTCCTGTCGCATCAGCAGCGGAAAGCTGGTTTCGCCGGAGCGAAACGGCAGCATGATGTTGAGAAGATTGTGGATCTGGACCACCCGGAACAGGCGTGCGAACTGCCCTTGCGTCTCCTTCGGAAANTAATCGTAAATCCGCCATGTCCGCAGAACGTAAGTGGACAGGAGAAGGGCGAGCGCAATGCAGACCGCGCCAAGTCCCGCTTCTCGCCAGAGCGCAAAGATCGTTCCCCAACCCCACATCCAGCTGATGAATGCGGCGTAGACGGCAACCACGAATGCGGTGACCATGGTCATAGACCGTGCAAACCAGACAGGCTTCAATCGAGTTTCCTATCACATTCCCTCGCGCCGCCGCACCCGCGCATCGTCCCCCACTACTCTCTTGCCCCGACTTTGCAAACAAGACCTGCCAGTGAAACTTTGTGGTCTTTGTTGAAAATGCGGGAAAACGTCGTTAGGACAAGGCCAAAATCCAGTTTCATGACGAACGGAAACATTACCGTGACGATACAAGCCGCCATTTTCACAGACGTTCTTGCGGCAGACGCATTGGAGCTTTCGCTTGTCGTGCCGATTTTCAACGAGCAAGAAAGCGTCGGCCCGCTGATCACGCGCATCATCGAGGCCATGACGAACTATCCGTCGTCGTGGGAACTCATTCTGGTGGATGACGGCAGCACGGATGCGACGATTGTCAACGCCCGCGCCTATTTGCAGCAGCCAGATTCCAATCTCAAGATCGTCGCGCTGCAACGTAATTTCGGACAGACAGCCGCCATGCAGGCAGGCATCGATACCGCCCGAGGCCGTCTGATTGCCACACTGGATGGCGACTTGCAGAACGATCCGAAAGACATTCCCATGCTCGTTGAAGAGCTTGAACGACGCGAACTCGACCTTCTGGTGGGCTGGCGCAAGAACCGTCAGGACGGGCTTTTTCTGCGCAAGATACCCTCATGGATCGCCAACCGGCTGATCGGCAAGATCACCGGTGTCCGCCTGCATGATTACGGATGCAGCCTGAAANTCTACCGTTCATCGATCATCAAGCAGGTCAAGCTGACAGGTGAGATGCACCGCTTCATCCCGGCCTGGGTGGCAAGCGTGGTGCCCAGCACCCGCATCGGCGAAATGCCTGTTACACACCATGCACGCCAGTTCGGCGCTTCTAAATACGGGCTTTCGCGCACATTCCGGGTCATTCTCGACCTGCTGTCGGTCATGTTCTTCATGCGCTACAAGGCACGCCCAGGCCACTTCTTCGGCTCTCTGGGTCTTGGTCTCGGTGCGCTGGCCGGTGTGATCATGACATACCTGTTCATCGACAAGTTCATTCTCGGCAACGACATCGGCACGAGGCCGATGCTGATGGTCGGCGTCGTTCTGCTGCTATCCTCCGTCCAGCTTATCACCACAGGCATTCTGGCTGAGATGATCGCGCGGCTTTATTACCGCGATGATTTGACACCGAATTACATCGTGCGCGAAACCTACCAGCAGACAGACTGAGCCATCATATCGTCTTCACAGAGGCCTCGACGCGGATCGGGAAATTCACGGAATTGGCGATGAAGCATTTTTCGTGGGCGTCTTCGTGCAGCTCGAGCGCTGTCTGTGGGTCGCCCTTTGAGATGGTTACGACCGGTTTCAAAACCACCTCCGTGAACCGCCCCGCTCCGTCTTTCACGAGCATCATGGTGCCTTCGGGTTGATCCACATAGTCGGTTACGACAACCCCTGAAACCGCGCAGAAGTGCAGATACCACAGCTTGTGACAGGCTGAAACGGAGGCCAGCAGCAGTTCCTCCGGGTTCCAGCGGCTGGCATCGCCACGAAAAGCAGGGTCGGACGATCCGGCAATGTCGGGCTTTCCATCTGCAGAAATCACATGCGAGCGTTCATATTCGCGGTAACCTGAGGTGCCGGTGCCTGTGTTGCCGGTCCATGTGATCTGGACCTTGTAGTGATGCTCATGCTCTGCCACGTTTTTCACGTCCTTCCTGTTTGCGCCAGATGGTCCAGCCCCTTGCGCAATATTTCGATGATCTGATCGACTTCCGTCCGGCTGATTGTGAACGCGGGCGATGCCAGCATGCGGTCACCGGTGGCGCGCATGACGAGGCCGTTTTCAAGGCAATGATTGCGAACCAGAGTGCCGATATCATCAGGCTTGTCGAAGCGTCTGCGGGTCGCTTTGTCCGCCGTCAGTTGCAGCCCGCCGATGAGGCCGACACTCACCGTCTCACCCACGGTTTCATGGTCCAACAGACTGTGCCAGCCTTGGCGGAAATAGGGGCCGATATCGTCGCGCACGCGCTCGACCAGTCCCTCGTCCTCGATGATACGCAGGTTTTCCAGCGCCGCGGCCGCGCAGACGGGATGGCCCGAATAGGTGAAGCCGTGGTTGAAATCGCCCACCTTGGTCAGCATCACCTCGGCCACGCGGTCCGAGACCAGAACGCCGCCGATTGGCAGGTAACCGGAGGAAAGCCCTTTGGCCACGGGCGCAAGGTCTGGTTCGTAACCAAAATGCTGATAACCGAACCACGACCCCAGCCGTCCAAAGCCGCAGATAACTTCGTCCGATACCAGCAGAATGTTGCGCTCCTTGCAGATGCGCGCAATCTCCGGCCAATAGGTTTCAGGCGGCACGATGACCCCTCCTGCCCCCTGAATCGGTTCGGCCACGAAGGCAGCAACGTTTTCCTCTCCCAGTTCATCGATTTTGGCATCCAGCTCCCGCGCAACCTTCAGACCGAATTCGTCGGGCGAAAGGTCGCCGCCTTCAGCGTACCAATAGGGCTGGCCGATATGGGCGATGCCTTCTATGGGCAGGTTTCCCTGCTCGTGCATCCACGGCATGCCGCCAAGCGACGCGGCTGCCACCGTGGAGCCGTGATAACCGTTGCGCCGCGCGATAACTTTCGTCTTCGTTGGGTGCCCCAGCGCTTTCCAATACACTCGAGCNATGCGGAACCACGTATCCGTCGCCTCGGAACCGGAATTCGTGAAGAACACATGGTTCATGTTCGACCCGGCATGGGACACGATCTTTTGCGCAAGCAGGGTGGCCGGTGGCGTCGTGGTCCCGAAAAATGCGTTGTAATAGGGCAGCTCGTTCATTTGCCGGGAAATGGCATCGGTCATTTCGCGCCTGCCGTAACCAATGTTGACGCACCACAGACCGGCGAACGCATCCAGATATTTCTTGCCAGTGCTGTCGTAAATGAACACGCCCTCAGCCCGCTCTATGATGCGGGTACCTGACACGTTGAGTTTGCCCATGTCGGAGAAAGGATGCAAATGATGCGCGGCGTCTATGGCGGCGAGGTTCGATATCGTCTTGGTATTATCGTTCATCATTTCCCGCGCTTCCCTCACCATGCAATGCGCGCTAGCATGGCGTTCGCGCAGGCGTTTTGCAAGGGCTGCGCGACATGTCCAAGTGACCGTTAGTGGAAGCAAGGCTTAAGGATTTCAAACGTTTGGAAAGGTCTTCGCAACGATGACCTTCAACTCACCGGCATGAATTTTAAGCGCGACATCACGCTTCATCGGCAGCAACTCACCGTCCATCACACATTTCACATCGTGGCGCCTTTNGGGAAAATGCAACTCGACTTCGGTCACTGTCATGGCCGTTACGGCTGCGTTTTCCTTCAGCTTTCCGCGCAGAATGTCGACAGCCAAGCCCATCACGCCTGATGGCGTCAAGGCATCAGCGATGTAGAGGCCAAGCTTTCCACGTGTAATGTCGTCGGCAACCAGAAGCGGGCTTTGGCCGAATTCATTGTTGGATGCAGAAATGGCGCAGGCGCGACGGTGCTGCGTTTGACCGGCAACGGTGAATTCCATATCGAACTTGGGCGGGTTGAACACCACACCGATGGCGGCGCGAATGTTGGCGCGGATTTTGCCAAGCCGGGAGGCATATTCCATCTTGTCCCGGTAACGCACCATGCGCGCATGAAGACCTGCGGAAAACTGATGGACGAACGGGCGCCCATTGGCGCTGGCAATGTCGACATTGTAGACATGCCCCTCGGCCAGCGTATCGACCGCTTGCCATATATCGAGTGGTAGTTTCAGCGACCGGGCAAACAGGTTCATGGTGCCTGCGGGAACGACGCCCAGCGCGATGCCGTGTTTCCAGGCTATGCCGGCTGCCGCAGAGATCGTGCCATCGCCACCGCCCGCGATCAGGCCGTCCAGCCCCTCGTCATCGGCGGTTCGCTCCATCTCGGCGACAATGTCTTTCCCGGAAACGAGGCGGCATTCGATTTCATGACCCGCATTTTCGAACACCGTCTGCGCATGTTTGCAATAAGCATCCATGTCTGTGGTTTNGAAGGTACCGCCATCGCGGTTAAAGATCGCCACAAGCTTCATATGCTTATCCAAGCCCCCGTTACACGCAAAGCGCGACCTTAAATGGAATAGCGACCGTTCCGTTCCCTACACCCTTGCGTGAACTGAGCATTTTATAGAATCAGATACTACCGCGCCGCACAAATTCATGATATCCGTCAAGATAAGGTCATTTTGGTGACCAGATACCTCCAGTCAGGGCAGGACCGAGACCTCGGTCTTGCCCTTTTTTNCTTCGTTTCCTGCGCAGACATCATGACCCAGATACGCCATTCCGAAAACCGCACCGACGCGGACGCCAGCACCGTTGCGCCATTGCCCGCAACGTCTTTGACACCTCTCTCCATTGCCTTGATCGAACTTGCGCTTGCCGCTGGCGGTTTCGGTATCGGCACGGGTGAATTCGCCATTATGGGCCTGTTGCCGGATGTGGCGACCAGTTACGGCGTTACCGTCCCACAGGCGGGTTACGTGATTGCTGCGTATGCGCTGGGTGTCGTCATCGGAGCGCCTATCATCGCCGTTCTGGCGGCCCGCATGACGCGGCGTGTGCTTCTGCTGGCGTTGATGGGCCTGTTTGCTGCGGGCAATATCCTGAGCGCCATCGCGCCGGATTTCGCGACGTTCACCGCGCTTCGCTTCATAACCGGTCTGCCACATGGCGCCTATTTCGGTGTGGCAGCGCTTGTTGCCGCTTCCATGGCCCCCATTCACAAACGCGCCCGCGCCGTGGGCCGCGTCATGCTGGGGTTGACCATCGCCACATTGCTCGGCACCCCGCTTGCCACCTTCTTCGGCCAAATGTTTTCCTGGCGCGCNGCCTTCCTGATGGTGGGTGGCATTGCGCTTCTGACCGTCGTTCTGTTGTGGCTCTTCCAGCCACGAGACAAAGTGCAGGAAGGCGCCAGCATCTGGCGCGAACTCGGTGCCTTTAGGCGCGTACAGGTGTGGCTGACGCTGGCCGTTGCCTCCGTCGGTTTCGGCGGCATGTTTGCCGTGTTCAGCTATATCGCCAAGACCACTACCGATATCGCCATGATGCCGGTTGCGACAGTACCCATGGTGCTTGCCCTCTTCGGCATAGGAATGAATGTCGGCAATGTCGTCGGCTCGCGCATGGCGGATTACTCTCTCAACGGCACGATTGGCGGCATGCTGGCGTTCAACGTGGTGCTGATGGCGCTTTTCGGCCTCACCGCCCATAATCCTTACATGTTGTGCATCTGCGTCTTCCTCATCGGCTGCGGCTTTGCCGCCTGCCCCGCCGTGCAGACACGCCTGATGGATGTAGCCGCCGACGCGCAGACGCTCGCCGCCGCGTCCAACCATTCCGCCTTCAACATCGCCAACGCGCTTGGTGCATGGCTGGGCGGTCTCGTCATCGCCTTGGGCTACGGCTATGCATCGACGGGATATATCGGCGCTGTCCTGTCCTTTGCCGGCCTCATCGTTTTTGGCTTTGCCGTGACGCTGGAGCGACGCGAGAAAGCTGCCCTAACGGCTTGATTTGAGGCGCTTTAGAAGGTTCTAAATCGAACTCCATGCACCGCAAATCCACCTTGCCAAAATTTCATAATTGCCCCGCTTGACTTGGCCTTTTTTCAGGCGCAACAGATGTCTCATGCGCAGATCGAACCATCGATCTGGCGCAGATATCCACGGAGCATCATTAGATGTCTAGCGACAGTAGTAGTCGATTGCCTTTGCCGAACACGGCGAAACGCGCGCTGATCTGACACCTGTCGGCTCACCACGTTCCGCCGTGATCGGCGGATCGACTGGAAGGTGAGCAATTATGAACTTTCACAACCTCTCTGAAAGAGCCAGCAAGGCTGCACGTCTTTNCCGCAGCAGCAGCATTGGCCCCACGACCACCGCAGAACGCGTCGATCAGTTGAACGCCCTCGACGTGCCTGACGCCGTCGATGCTCTGCTGAAAATGACGCAGGCACGCGCCGTTGCCGTTCTCGACCGTCCGGAACTGCACCGCGCGGCTGAGATCATCGCCCATATTCCGCTGGAACAGGCAGCTCGTTTCGTCAACCTCATGTCTGATGACCGCGTGGCAGACGTGATGGCGGAGATGGATGACGAGCCACGCGCCAAGCTGTTCTCCCGGCTGGACCGCGCGACGGCAACGGCCATCCGCCACCTGATGACCTATCCGCCCCGCACGGCAGGCTCGATGATGACGACCGAATTCGTCAGCGTTCCCGACCGCTGGACGGTGGAGCAGACGCTTGCGCATATCCGCATCGTCGAACGCTCTCGCGAAACCGTCTATGCCATCTATGTGCTGGCTGAAGACGGCACCTTGGCCAAGGTCGTCACCCTGCGCCGTCTGGTAACGGGCGAGCCATCGGCCTCCATCCTGACCGTCGCATCCAAGGAAGGCATCACCTATGCCGACCCGCTGATGTCGCAGGAAGATGTTGCCCGCCTCATCCGCAAGCACGACCTTCTGGCCATGCCTGTGGTGGACGAGCACGCCCACATTCTCGGCATCGTCACTGTCGATGACGTCATCGACACCATGATTGCCGACACGACGGAAGACGCACACAAATTCGGTGGTATGGAAGCGCTCGGAAAACCCTACATGGCAATGGGTTTNCTCGACATGATCCGCAAACGCGGCGGCTGGCTTGCAGCTTTGTTCCTGGGCGAAATGCTGACGGCAAGCGCCATGCAGCATTTCGAGGGAGAACTGGAAAAGGCCGTGGTGCTGACGCTGTTCATTCCGCTCATCATGTCGTCGGGCGGCAACTCCGGTTCGCAGGCAACGTCGCTCATCATCCGCGCTTTGGCGCTGGGCGAACTGAAACTGTCCGACTGGTGGCGGGTGCTGCTGCGTGAACTGCCAACAGGCCTTACACTCGGCACCATTCTAGGTGCCATCGGCTTCCTGCGGCTCACCATCTGGCAACAGGCGGGCTTTTACGATTACGGCGAACACTGGCTGCTGGTTGGTTTCACCGTCTTTTGTGCCCTTATCGGCATCGTCACCTTCGGCTCGCTGACTGGCTCCATGCTGCCCTTCCTGCTGCAACGCATGCGTCTCGACCCTGCCAGCGCGTCGGCCCCCTTTGTGGCAACACTGGTAGATGTCACCGGTCTGGTGATCTACTTCTCGGTGGCGCTGCTGATCTTGAGCGGGACGTTGCTGTAAGCGAATCTCTCACAAAAACCGGTCGCATCGCTTGTGCGGCCGGTTACGCTTTGCCTCTTGTCTCACCTTTTCAAAAGCTTGTACCCTTGCTTTGCGAATATGATTCAAACAGAGGGTGAGCTTTTGCAAATTTCCAATCTTCGACAATATCCAGGATTTGCAGATGTGATCGCGGAACGCGGCTGGCATGCGTGGTGGACGGAAAGCGGCGTCCCACTCGAAGACTACCGTGCCCATCTCAACCCGATGCTTGAAAAAGAAGGCATTCCCTCAGCCTTCGTTGCCCACGATAATGACCGCTATATCGGCTCTGTGCTCATCATCGAGAACGATCTGGATGAGCGACCAGACTACGCCCCATGGATCGCAGCTCTCTGGGTCGAACCTGACCTCAGAAGACAGGGCATCGCCGCGCAACTGATCGCCCGCAGCCGGGAGCATGCCGCTGAACTCGGTCACGACATTTGCTATCTCTGTGCCATGGCAGACAAGCGACCCTATTATCTAAAACAGGGTTTTACGCTTATCGAGGAAGACGTGGCGGGTCTGGATGTTTTCACTATTCCAAGTCGCTGAAGATCGCAGACGGTGAAACCGGGCACGCTCATCGGAGTAGGCCCATTATCACCGGCCCCTGAGCGCACCCGCAACCGTGTGAATATGCGCAGCCCCGATTCCGCAGCAGCCGCCGATCATTGTGGCACCGGCGTCGGCCCATGCGCAGGCGAAGCGGGAATAGGCGTCGTCGGTCAGATCGGCGCGCGTGCCGTGCAGGCCTTCATTGGCTGCGGAATCGCCCTGTTCGCCTTCGAATGCGTTGGCGTAGACGCCAATTTCGATGGAGGCCTCTTTATCCTTGAAGACGGCGGCAGCGGTTTCGACAGCGGCTTTCATGACTTCCGGCTTGCTGCAATTGAACAGCAGTGCGGCGGCACCTGAACTGGCCGCCCATTCGGCCGCTGCCCTCACGGTTTCACCGGAGCGAAGCTGCGGTTCGGCGCCATCCACCTGTGCTGCGTCGTCATTCAGCGTGAAGGAGACCCAGAAGGGTTTGCCTGTTTCGCCCACGCCTGCACGCACCGCCTCGCCTTCGGCAATCAGNCTCAACGTTTCGCCTAGCCAGACATCGACATGGGGTGCCAAGTTTTCAACGAGAACCTTGAGGTAATCCTGAACCCGCGATGGGTCGAAATTCTGCGGTTCGTAGGAGCCGAAAATCGGCGGCAGGCCACCGGCGACGGTGACCTTGCGGCCTGATGCATCCGCCGCTTCCCGCGCCAGCTTGCCCGACAGCGAAATCAGCGATGCGCCTTCGCGCTGAAAGCGCTCCTCGCCAATGTGGAACGGCACCAGCGCGTAGGAATTGGTGGTGACGACATCGGCACCGGCTTCGATGAACTCCGCATGCACCTGGCGCACGATATCTGGCGCGTCGATCAACGAAAGCGCAGACCATTCCGGCTGTTTCAGCTGCGCACCCAGACGTTGCAGTTCACGGCTCATGCCGCCGTCGAGAATACGGATATCGCCCATGTGGAGCTCCTTGGGTTATTATCGCCGCTGCGGCACCTGCGCTTCGACAAAGCCGAAACAGCGCACAATGATGGCGGTGAGGATGAGATAGAAANTGGTGACGACGAAGAGCGGCTCATAAACCAGCAACGTATCCTGTCGCACCTTGTAGGCCACGGCGTAAAGGTCCATCACCGTCACGGTAAAGGCCAATGGCGTCGCCTTTAACTGCATGACCACCTCGCCCGCAATGGTCGGCAGGGCGATGCGGATAGCGCGGGGCAGCCAGATGCGACGGATCAGCGTAAAGCGGCTCATGCCGAACGCCCTGCCCGCCTCCAGTTCCCCCTTCGGCACCGCAAGCAGCGCGCCGCGCAGGACTTCCGCCTCGTAGGCCGCGTAATTCAGCGTAAAGCTGACGGCGGCGAAGAAGAAGCCTTCGCGTAACACCGGCCACATGAAGCTTTGGCGTAAGCCGGGGATCATCGGTAGCAGAGAGCCGACGCCGTAATAGAGAAGCCAAAGCTGGATGAGCAATGGCGTGCCACGAAAGAAGGTGCAGTAGCCTCGCGCCAAGACTCGCGTTACCCTGCCACCGCTGACCTGCGCGAAAGCGAGCCCGATGGCGAGAACGAAACCGATGCTGACGGAGATTACGAGCAGCGCCACCGTCTGATAGGCACCGGATAAAAGCAGCGGCCAGTATTTTTCGACCCAGGAGAATTCCATGATGTCTCCTAAACCAGCGCCGGTTGACCGCGTCGCACCCGGCGCTCGATCAACGAAAAGACGACATTGGAAACGAGTGTAATCGCCAGATACAACAGCGCCGCCGCAGTGAAGAACAGAAAATATTGCTTGGTGCTGGCTCCGGCCAAGCGCGTCGCCAGCGCCAGTTCCTGATAACCGACGACAGCCACCAGCGCACTGTCCTTGGTCACGGCCAGCCAAAGATTGGCCAGTCCCGGCAACGCATTCGGCACCAGTGCAGGCAACACAACACGGCGGAAGCGCAAAAACGGCGACATGCCGAAGGCCCGCGCCGCTTCGATCTGGCCATTGGGAATGGCAAGGATCGCGCCGCGCAGAACCTCGGTCATATAGGCACCCTGCACGAATCCGAGAACGGCGATGGCCGCGACGAAACCGTTGATCTCAAGCGGCGGCATTCCACCCCATTGCAGCAGCCGGTTAAGGCCATCCGTTCCCGCATAATAGAGCCCGACAATCAGGATCAGTTCCGGCACGGCCCGTATCATGGTCGTATAGAAACCCAGCACCATGCCCAGCGGCCTGTTGCCGGAAAGCTTGCCCAGCGCACCTGCCATGCCGATGACGATACCGATGAGGTAGGCACCGGCAGAAATGGCAAGCGTGGAAACGGCACCTTTCAACAGCGTGCCGCCCCATCCCGGAGGATAGGGCGACAGAAGTTGAACCATGGTTTCAAAGCTTGCCATCAAAGCGACCGATCAGACCTACTTCGCGCCGTAGATATCGAAAGCGAAGTATTTCTTGGTGATCTCGTCATATTTGCCGCTGGCACGAACGGCAGCCAGCGCCGTGTTTAGTTTCTGCTTCAACTCGGTGTCATCCTTGCGAAGACCGCCGGAAACGCCGAGACCGAGGATTTCCTTGTCGTCGGCCACATTGCCCGCATCGGCGCAGCAATCCTTGCCCGCATCGCTGTTCACGAAGGCATCAAGAACGAGGGAATCACCGAAGACGTAGTCGATACGACCGGCGGCCAGATCCTGAAACGCCTCGTCCAGCGTCTGGTAGGTCTTTTCGTCAGCCACATCCTTGAAATATTTGGCGTAATAGGCCGACTGGATGGTCGAGACCTGAATGCCGATGGTCTTGCCCTTGACGTCTTCCGCCGTAGCACCCGGCTTGCCGTCCTTGGCACCGATCAGCTTGCTCGGCGTGTTGTAATATTTGTCGGTGAAGGTGATGACCTTCTGGCGTTCCTGCGTGTTGGACATGGAAGACCAGATCACGTCGAACTTCTTGGCTTCAAGAGCTGGAATAAGCCCATCCCAGGACAACTCGACAATGGAGCATTTTTCCTTCATTTCCGCGCAGACGGCGTCCATCAGGTCGATTTCCCAGCCCTGCCATTTGCCGGATGCATCCTTGGCGAAGAATGGCGGGTAGGACTCGTTCATGATGCCGAAGCGCACATCGGCGCTGGCGGTGAAGGCAGAAAGCGCAAATGCCGATCCGGCAAGCAGCGTGGCGAACAATTTCATGGAAATCTCCTGTTGGAATATCGAAAATATCAGTTGGCGATGACGCCGGTAAAATCTCGGGTGCGGGCGCTTGTCGGGTTGCCGAATACCTGGTCCGGCGGACCCTCCTCTTCCACACGGCCCTGATGCAGAAACATGACGTGGTTGGACACATCGCGGGCAAAGCGCATTTCATGCGTCACCAGCAACATGGTACGGCCCTCTTCAGCCAGATCGCGGATCACCTTCAGCACCTCGCCCACCAGTTCCGGGTCGAGCGCCGAGGTCGGTTCATCGAACAGCATCACGGCGGGCTCGACGCAGAGCGCACGCGCAATCGCCGCACGCTGCTGCTGGCCACCGGACAGAAACGCCGGATAGGCGTCCCTCTTGTCGTAAAGGCCGACCTTGTTGAGCAGCACTTCGGCTCTCTCGATCGCGTCCTGCCGCTTCACACCCATCACATGGACGGGCGCTTCGATGATGTTTNCAAGCACCGTGCGGTGGGACCAGAGATTGAAGTTCTGAAACACCATGCCAAGCCCGGTGCGCAGGCGCTCCACCTGCCGCCAGCTTTTCGGCACGGCCTTGCCATCGCGACCGATCTTGACGGAGACTTCCTCACCATTGACGGTGACGCGGCCACGATCCGGCATTTCCAGAAAGTTGATGCAGCGCAGAAACGTGCTCTTGCCGGAGCCGGAGGAGCCGACGATGGAGATCACATCACCCTTGCGGGCGTTGAGCGAAATGCCTTTGAGAACCTCATGCGTACCGAAGCTTTTCTGGATGTCATCCACATCAAGAGCGTAACCGCCTTCAATACTCATAAACTGGTCCCGACTGTCCTGATCCCGGATGGATACTTATAGAAGCAAACGAAAAATGCCGCGCAATAAACGGCTCTATTGCACATCCGGGGTGAAAANTCATTCCATTGAGAAGATATCAAGAAAAATCGCTTCATGCCGGTTTTCAGCCGGCATGACGATTGTCAAAGCAATCAGCCGGTCGCGTTGATCACGCCCGTGCCGAGCAGTGCCAGAAGCACCACGCCAAGCGCCACGCGATACCAGACAAAAGGCATGTAGCTCTTGGTCGACACCAGTTTCAGGAAGAAGACGATAACCGCATAACCGACGAAGAAGGATATGGCGGTGGCAAGCGCCGTTGGTCCCCAACCGACCGGGTTATCCTGCCCGATGCTCTTGAACAACTGATAGAAACCGGAGCCGAAAACGGCGGGAATGGCCAGCAGGAAGGAGTAACGTGCGGCGGCTTCGCGGGTGTAGCCAAGCAGCAGGCCCGCCGTGATGGTGCCGCCGGAGCGTGAGACACCGGGAATGAGCGCCATGGCCTGCGCAAAGCCAAAGATGACGGCATCGCGCCAGATCAATTTCTTGATCGGGTATTTCTTCTGGCCGATCTTGTCGGCATAACCGAGGATAAAGCCGAAGACAATCAGCATCACGGCCGTGATGTAGAGGTTGCGCAGCGAATGTTCGATGGCATCCTTGAACAGCAGCCCCAGCAACACGATGGGCACCGAACCGACGATGATCATCCAGCCCATGCGCGCGTCGGTCGGGTCATAGGCACCCCCGATCCGCAGGTTCTGGCGCAGCCAGGCATTGGCGATGCGCATGATGTCGGACCAGAAATAGACGAGAACGGCCAGTTCCGTGCCGATCTGAATGATGGCTGTGAAGGCTGCGCCCGGGTCGATACCCGAGGGAAGAAATTCGCCTGCAATGCGCAGATGTGCACTGGAAGAAATGGGCAGGAATTCTGTAAGCCCCTGAATAAAACCGAGAATTGCTGCCTCGATCCAACCAATTGTCATGCTGGTGCGTCCCTGACTAAGAATCACTGCGCGGACACTATGAAGCAATCCGGGCAGTTCCATGTTGCAATGCGGAATATTTTTATCGGCGCAAAGTGTCGGTAAAACCCGTAATCAGACACGCGGATACGCGCAATAGGATTCGCTACTCGGCAGCGGCCAGCGGCTCAATGAATTCATCGGGGNAAATCACGCGCTTTTCGCCATCCTTGCACACGACATGCGCATCACCCCATGTTTNCAAAGCGGAAATCACCGGCTGCATGCTGTGGCCAAGCGGCGTCAGAGCATAGTCAACACGCGGCGGCACCACCGCAAACACCTTGCGGGAAATGACACCCGCCTCCTCCAGTTCGCGCAACTGCTTTGTCAACATGCGCTGCGTGACGCTTGGAATGTGGCGGCGCAGGGCGTTGAAGCGCAGCGTTCCCTCATTCATTAGGTGATAAAGGATCACGCCCTTCCATTTNCCATCCAGAAAACTCAGCGTCACCTCTACCGGACAGCCGGGAAANTTGCCTGTCAATTTGGCGCGGGGTCGGGACATCACGGTATCCTTTTNGTGGCTATAGGCCAAAAATGTGCATTCTTGCGCATTGGGTTCATAGCTATCAAATAGAGGCCGAAGCAACAAGCAAAGGAGAAACACCATGCGCGCTATTGGTTACAAACAGGCCAAACTCGTAACGGAAGCGGATGCGCTGATCGACTTCGATTCACCGGTACCCGAGGCCAAGGGCCGCGATCTTCTGGTGGAAGTGAAAGCCGTTTCCGTCAACCCGGTCGATACGAAGGTGCGCAGCAACCAGCAGCCGGAAAATGGCCAAACGCGCGTGTTGGGATTCGATGCAGCTGGCATCGTCAAGTCGGTGGGCGAAGGTGTTACCCTGTTCAAACCGGGCGATGAGGTATTTTACGCCGGTGCCATCAACCGTCCCGGCTCCAACAGCGAATTTCATCTGGTCGATGAACGCATCGTTGGAAAAANGCCTGCAAGCCTGAGCTTCGAAGAAGCCGCTGCCATGCCGTTGACGGCGATAACCGCTTACGAGGCTCTGTTCGACCGGTTGAAGGTGAAAGACCCCGTTCCCGGCGCGGCCAATGCCATCGTCATCATCGGCGGTGCGGGCGGCGTCGGCTCCATCGCCATCCAGCTCGCCCGGCAGTTGACCGACCTCACCGTCATCGCAACGGCCTCACGCCCGGAAACGAAGGATTGGGTCAGGGAACTCGGTGCGCATCACGTTTTCGATCACAGCCAGCCGCTCGCCCCACAGGTCGAAGCGCTGGGCCTCGGCGCACCCGGCTTCGTCTTTTCCACCACGCAAAGCGATCTCCACGCAGCGGACAGCATCGCGCTCATCGCACCTCAAGGACGGTTCGCGCTCATCGACGATCCCGCAGATGGCTTCGACGCCATGCCTTTCAAGCGAAAGGCCATTTCCATCCACTGGGAAATGATGTTTACGCGTCCGGTCTTCGACACAGCCGATATTCTCGAGCAGCATAATTTGCTGAATCACGTCTCGGAACTGGTGGATGCAGGCAAGATCAAGACGACGATGACCGAGGTTTNCGGCACCATCAACGCCACCAATCTCATCAAAGCGCATGCGCTGATCGAGAGTGGAACTGCGAAGGGCAAGATTGTTTTGTCGGGCTTTTGATGGAGGCAACGGAGAATGCCGCGCGCCCCTCTGCCCTGCCGGGCATCTCCCCCACAGGTGGGNAGATCGGCTGGAGCGAGCTATCGCCACGCTTTTGCGCTACTAAGAGAGTGAGGTTTCGCGTCTTGCCAATCTCCCCATCTGTGGGGGAGATGTCCGGCAGGACAGAGGGGGTGAAGCCCCACCCGCAAACTTATCGCTCAATCTTCGTCCGGATCTTCCGGGCAAGGCCAGGTCGCCGGTGTCGTCAGCCCCTGCGGCAGCTTGGTTTTGGCGTCACCACACGCAATATCGACCTGCTTCTGCTCCAGACCGGTTGCGGACGAGAGATCCAGACCTTCGATGCGGGCCAGCAGCAGGAAGGCGTTTTCGAAATCGATTGGCCCGGTAAATTTAGCGCCCTCGAAGCGGGAGCGCGACAGGTTGGCCATGGTGAACTTCGCACCCGTCAGCGTCGCGCCCTCGAAATCGGCGCGGCCAAGTTCCGCCTTGGTGAAATCCGTGCCTGTGAGCTTGGCGTTCTTGAAACTGGCGCGCTGCATTTCAGCATTGTTGAACTTGGCGTTTNCCGCATCCGAATCGCTGAAATCACCGCGATAGGCCTCGACCTTGACGAAATTGCCGCCCTGCAATTGTGACGAGGCCAGCGACGTACGGATCAGCTTTGCCTTTTCGAGATTGGCCTTCTTGAAGGAAGAGCCGCGAAGGTCGGTAAAGGTGAAATCCGTGCCGCGTAAATCCGCGCCATCCATGATGCTGCCACCCAGCATCAGAAGCCGCTTGTTGCAGCCGCTCCAGTCGATCTCGGCAGACGCATCAGAGCGACAACTGGCTGCCTGGCTGCGGGTTGTCGGAATGGTCAACGCCGCAAACACCGTTAGAACCGCCCCGCAAATCAGAACCGATTTGCGGTGAGAAAAAACTTTGCCTGCTGCCGTCTTCATCATCTGCTCCCACATCCGGCTTTGTCAGCACATTGTTTACGCTCGTCGGACTGCTCCAATACAAGTATTGCATTCGCGGTAATCCTGCAAATACCAAACTGGAAAGCATCGGTTTCGTTCTTGATTGACAACGAATATTTCTCTGAAAANTGGGAGATATCAAACGCCTCGGTCCGCACTCGATATCAAGGCCCAGCGCTCGTGGTCGCACCACACGCCATTGATTTGCAGATATTGCGGGGAGTACCCCTCTTTTAGAAACCCGGCACGGCGAACAAGGTTAATCGAGGCCACATTGTCAGGCTGGATATTGGCCTCAATTCTATGCAGGCCGAATTGATCAAAAGCGCGCCCTGCGACCTGCAAAAGCGCTTCCGTCATCATCCCGCGACCGGCAAAATCCACAGTTCCATAATAGCCGAGATAGGCGCTGCGAAAAACGCCCCAGACGATCTGCGACAGGTTGAAAACGCCGACGATTCCCTGGCTCTCACCATCGCGCGCAACAAAAGCCGCATTCGGCCCAGTCAGCAACGGCCCGAACCACGCATCGAAACCAGTCATATCCGTGAAGGGCTGCGCCCACGGCGCGTGATAGTCGCGGCTGCGCAGATTTGCGGAGATGATCTCTTGCGCATCCGAGCGCTTGACGGGGTGGATCGAAACTCTTGTCATCGAGAATACTGCAATCCTGTCTCAGTGTGTCGCTTCGAGCGTAGGCGAAACGGCGCTGCGCAAGTCGAGATGCATTGCAACGCGACGGGCGGCATCAAGGCCATCGGCGATTTGCCGGTCCAGCCGCTCCTGCAGGAACGGCGGTGTCTCCCATTTTTCGAGAATACGAAATCCGAGCTTTGTATAGAAAGGGGCATTGAACGGCGCGAAGCGATCCGTTGTCAGCACCGCATATTTTTGTCCGGCGTCAAGGGCCTTGCCGAGCATGGCGAACATCAACGCGCGACCGATGCCTTTTCCCTGCGCGGCACGCTCGACATCGATCTCGACAATGTAGAGATAGTTTCCCACGGCATCCCCGGCCGCAAAGCCAGCAATATGACCCGTCGAATCCGTCGCAGCAACCAGCAGAAGGTCCTGGTCGAAGCTCCGTTGTAGAACGAATTCCGGTGATGCGTAAGGCTGCGATGTCACACCGCAGGCTTTTGCCCACACCACGAAGGCATCGAGTTCGATCTCTGTCAGCCGCGCAAATTCATCGACCNGCGCGGCACGTATCATGACCATCGTATGTTCNTCGAGGAAACAGCATCACATATTCGAATAAACCGGCCCCTCGCCACCCTGCGGCGGCACCCAGTTGATGTTCTGGTTGGGGTCCTTGATGTCGCAGGTTTTGCAGTGGACGCAGTTTTGCGCGTTGATGACGTAGGTCGGTTCGCCGTCTTTCTCCACCCACTCGTAAACACCGGCGGGACAGTAACGGGTAGATGGACCAGCGTAGACATCGTGTTCGGAGCGTCTTTGAAGCTCCATGTCCTTCACCTGAAGGTGCACCGGCTGGTCTTCCTCATGATTGGTGGAAGACAGGAATACCGATGACAGTCGGTCGAAAGTCAAAACGCCATCCGGCCTTGGATAGGCGATGGGCTTGTGGAACTTCGCGGGCTCCAGACTTTCCGCATCCGTCTTGCCATGCTTCAGCGTGCCGAAGATGGAAAAGCCGAGCAGCTGGTTTGTCCACATATCCAGCCCGCCAAGACCAACACCAAGAGCGGTGCCCAGCTTCGACCACAGCGGCTTGACGTTGCGCACCCGCTTCAGGTCCTTGCCGATATCGGTGTCACGCCATTCGTTTTCGATCTCGATGACTTCATCATTGGCACGACCAGCGGCCAGAGCCTCGGCAATCCTGTCTGCCGCCAGCATGCCCGAAAGGACCGCATTGTGGCTGCCCTTGATGCGCGGCACGTTGACGAGACCGGCCGAACAGCCGATCAGCGCGCCCCNGGGGAATGTCAACTTCGGCACCGACTGATATCCGCCCTCGGTGATGGCGCGTGCGCCATAGGACAGGCGCTTGCCGCTTTCGAACGTATCGCGAATGGCCGGATGCGTCTTGTAACGCTGGAATTCCTCAAANGGATAAAGATACGGGTTCTTGTAGTTCAGATGCACCACGAAGCCGACGGCGACGAGGTTGTCTTCCAGATGGTAGAGGAATGAACCGCCGCCCGTCTTCATGCCCAGCGGCCAGCCGAACGAGTGCTGCACAAGGCCCTGGCGGTGTTTCTCCGGCTTCACCTGCCAGAGTTCCTTGATGCCGATGCCGTATTTCTGGACGTCACTGTCCCTGGAAAGATCAAATTTCTGGATGAGCTGCTTGGCCAGAGAACCGCGAACGCCCTCACCGATCAGCACATATTTGCCCATCAGCGCCATGCCACGCGTGAAGGCGGGGCCGGGTTCGCCGTTTCGCTCGACACCCATGTCACCGGTTGCGACACCGATCACGGCGCCCTCATCATTATACAGCACTTCACTGGCAGCGAAGCCGGGATAGATTTCGACGCCGAGCGCTTCCGCCTTTTCCGCCAGCCATCGACAGACGAGGCCAAGCGACACGATGTAATTGCCGTGATTGCTCATTAAAGGCGGCATGAGAAAGTTCGGCAGGCGGATGGACCCGGCAGGGCCGAGCAGCAAGAACTGATCGTCCTTCACTTCGGTCTTGAAGGGATGCCCCTCCTCTTCGCGCCAACCGGGCAACAGACGGTCGATGCCGATCGGATCAACTACGGCGCCGGACACGATATGCGCGCCGACTTCGGCGCCCTTTNCCAGTACCACGACGGTAAGGTCCGGATTGACCTGTTTCAGCCGTATCGCAGCAGACAGACCCGCAGGGCCAGCGCCGACGATAACAACGTCGAACTCCATCGATTCGCGTTCCGGCAGTTCCATCGCTTCAGTCATGTTCGTCCTCTCAGCTCACCGGTCCCGTCCGGCCTTGTTTTTCTAACGCGCCCGAAGCCGAAGCGTTCACTTAACCCCTGCCGCAAACGCCTGCTCTCTCGAGCTATCGCATCGATCTTTATTGGCAAAGCGCAAAGCCCTTGTCGAGGTTGAACTGCGGCAAATCCTGTTCTGGCTCATGACATAATCGGGCAACGCCGTCATATCTTACTCTTACGTTCACGTAAGTTAACGCGATTTGCTTTTGCGTCAAGGCCTTGGGGTCAGTTGACTATCATCATCCGAGCTGCACACCCCCGACAAAAGGCATCGGAATGGTGGGGCCGATCCGGTCGCTTTCAAAATAATAAACAAACACACGCCTTCAAAATGCGGATGACCACCCCTATAAACGCAGGCAACATCTTTCAGGAGGATACCCAATGGATTTCGGCATTTCCGGCAAACGCGCCCTCGTTCTGGCATCGTCTCGTGGCCTTGGTCTTGGCATTGCAACGGCACTGGCCAACGAGGGGGCGCATGTGCTGCTCGTCGGGCGCAGCGAGGAAAAGCTGGCTGCGAATGTCGAAGCCATCAACGCACTCGGCAAGGGTAAGGCAGACTGGGTCCGAGGCGATCTTTCCGAAGCGGATTTCGTGACGTCGATGGTAGCAGCGGTCAAGGAAAAGCTCGGCGGCATCGATATTCTGGTCAACAATACCGGCGGCCCTACGCCCGGCACCGCGCAGGAAATCACCATCGACAAGCTGGAAACCTTCTTTCAATCCATGGTCCTGCGTGTCATCACGCTGACAGGGGCACTGCTGCCACAGATGAAAGAACAAGGTTGGGGCCGCATTCTGACGGTCGCATCTTCCGGCGTATTCGAACCCATTCCAAACCTTGCCTTGTCCAACACCTTGCGCGGCGCGCTGGTGGGCTGGAACAAGACACTGGCAACGGAAGTCGCCGGTTCCGGTATCACCGCCAACCTCCTGCTTCCGGGACGCATCCACACCGACCGTATCGATGAACTGGACGGCGCAAACGCCAAGCGGCTCGGCAAAACGGTGAAAGAGGTGCGCGAGGCATCAGTCAAGACCATCCCTGCCGGACGCTTGGGCAAGGTCGAGGAATTTGCTGCCGCCGGTGCCTTTCTGTGCTCGGAACCGGCCAGCTACATCACCGGCACAATGCTGCGGGTGGATGGCGGCGCATCGAAATCCATCTGACACAGACCGGATGAAAGGCCCGCCCGCACCCAGGTTCGGGCGGCTCGGCTTTACTTCGCTTCATGGAGTCATGCGCACCCGACGACTTGGCTTCACAACGTCCACACAAGCTTAGATGAATACCTCTTATGTATATAGAGCCTGAAATCGCGATGGCTCTAATATTGATCAGAGGGCATCATGCATACTATCGTTCTAGCGAGATACAGCGAACCTCTCGAGTGGATCGCCGATATCCCTGCCGATTTCAAAGTCATTATTTATAATAAGGGTCAGGAGATCACTTCGCCGGAGGTGCTTTCCCGCGCCGATGAAATCGTGGCCCGCCCCAATGTCGGTCGTGAATCTGAGACCTATATTCACCACATGAGAACCCGTGCAACGGACGATCGGTATTTTACCGTGTTCGCCCAGGGCGACCCACTTACGCATAGCCCTGATTTTATCGATCTTTNGAAAAACTGGCGCAANTGGGACGATGTCCAGGCATTGTCCTGGCAATGGCTTGTCGACAAGAACATTCCCCCGGCGGCAGGTCTTTCGCGTTATCAGGAATATTTCCCGCTCCACCTGCGCGTTCGCCCGGAACCATTCTCCCTGATGGATTGGGTCGCCCTTGAATTTGTCGATGTCGGCGCGTGGAATATGGGACTTGTTTNCAAGACGCTTGAAGGCATCTCACCCAACACGGGAAACATCGCCGCGCACGTCCTGCGAAAATGGAAGCTGGATGCTCTCGCCGATCAGGCTGCACGTCATACTGTCGGCATCTTCTCCTATGGCGCAATCTTTGCCGTGCGCAATGACCACGTTGCGAAGCTTCCGGCGGAATCCAAGGACCTGATCTACGACTTCGCCGTCGGCGCGGCTGCCGCGAACGGTTATATTCTGGAGCGTATGTGGCTGCACATTTTTGGAGCCGGATTTTATCGCCGCGCGCCATTCATGGACCAGCATGCCGGCGCGCTGAACTTGCCGGGCGTAAGCGACGGAGCACGTGCCGATATCGCCAACCTCGTGCTGGATCTTGTCGATCACGGCATGTCCATGGACGATGTTGGAACCTTTGTGCAGGAAACGATGCGCGAACGGTTGAACACTTTGAAATCCGAGACCCGCGAACTCGTCAGGTGATTTGTGTGCGCAGTCTGATGCCATATCAAGACAGCTGAAACGCGTGGCTATTGAAACCTCTTCGGGATAAGCTCCAGAGAGGTTTTCTTTCATTGAGGCGCATCATGCAGATACTTCGGATTTCCCTGACCGTGCTTGGCGTGCTTCTTGCGCTGATCGGTCTGGTATGGATTGGTCAGGGCAGCGGTTACTTCCCCTACCCTGCGTCAAGTTTCATGATCAATCAAAGTCCGTGGATGCTGCGGGGCGCGCTGGTGGCCATCGTCGGACTGGCCTTGATGTTCGCCGCCCGACGTTTCGTTCGGTAGGTTTACCTTACCAGCTTCGGCAGGTCGGCGATCAGTTTGTCCCGCGTGGCGAAGCTGATCGGCTCATCGCTTTTCCAATCCTTGATATTCAAGGTCGCGAAAACGACACGTCTGTCACCTTTGTCGGCCCAACCGACGAACCAGCCGAGCCATGCATCGCCATCGTACTTGCCCGCCTTGGTCCGCATGCGGCCCGAGCCGGTTTTACCATGGATTTCCCAGTCATCTGAGGTGTCGAATGCCGGAATAATGGCGATGGTCTTGTCATAGGCAGCCTTGGATACCGGCAGCTTTCCGTTCAGGAAACGACGCAGAAAATCCACCTGGCCGTCGGGTGAGATTTNCAATGAAGACATCAACCAGGATTCGGTCAGCCCATCCGTGCGGCCCTTGACGCCTTTGACGTCAGCATTGCCATATTCGAAGCGGCGCACGTAATCGGAAAATTTCTTTTCACCCAGCTTGCGGGTGAGTTGCTGGGAGTACCAGACGATGGAGTCCTTTTCCCAAATGGTCGGGTCGACAGACTTCTGCTCACGCTTTGGCTTTTTCCATTCAGCCTGGTAATCCCAGCGCGGCGTTGTTGCATCTACCAGAATGCCTGCATCATAGCCCATGATGGCAAGAGGCAACTTGAAACTGGATTGAGGCGCAAAAGCTTGGTCGCAGGTGCCTTCGCGGTGAAGTGCTTCACCGGTTTTNGCGTCCAGAATAACCGTGCATTGTAGCTGCTCCGCTGCATGGGCGCTGAACGCGCTCAACCAACTGATTGTAAAAACTGAACAAAAAACGAAACCTATACGCCGCTTGATCGTCATGGACACTCTTCCTCTGGCTGTGGTGTCGTCTTTGTAGTCCGGCCTGTTGCGCAGCGGCAAATGATGATATCTGGCTTCAGGCATGAATTTAAGTTGGTCATATCATGGTACGTCCGCATCTTCCGCTTAATGCTTTGCGTGCATTCGAAGCCGCAGCGCGGCATCTCAGCTTCACCCGTGCCGCCATTGAACTGTGCGTCACGCAAACTGCCATCAGCCATCAGGTCAAACTTCTGGAACAGAAGCTTGGCGTGGAACTGTTCCGGCGTCTGCCGCGCGGTCTGATGATAACCGAAGACGGGCTTACCCTTTNGCCAACGCTGCGCGACTCGTTTGATCGCATGGCCGACATTCTCCAACGCTTCGAAGACGGGCATTTGCGCGATGTGCTGACGGTCGGCGCCGTCGGCACCTTTGCGGTCGGCTGGCTTTTACCGAGGCTGGAAGCGTTTCAGGCACACTATCCCTTCATCGACATCAGGCTTTCCACCAACAACAACCGCGTCGATATCGCTGCGGAAGGGCTGGATTACGCCATTCGTTTCGGCAACGGCGCATGGCACGATATCGAAGCCGAAGAACTGCTCGAAGCGCCACACTCCGCGCTCTGCATTCCCGAAATTGCGCGCCAGCTTGCCGCGCCGCAGGATGTGGCCAGCCAACCGCTCCTACGCTCGTACCGCGCAGACGAATGGTCGGAATGGTTCGACGCTGCCGGGGTCGCGCCGCCGAAAATACGCGGCATCGTGTTCGATTCGTCCGTGTTGATGATCGAGGCTGCCTTGCAGGGCTTGGGCGTGGCCCTTGCCCCACCATTGATGTTCAGCCGGCAACTGTCCTCCGGCGCATTGGAACAGCCATTCCCGGTCTACGTTTCCAAGGGATGCTACTGGCTGACGCGCCTCAAATCACGCGCCGTGACGCCCGCCATGGCCACGTTTTCGGCTTGGTTAAAGGAAGAGGCACGTCAAAACCGCGTCCCATAAATGCCAAAAAACTGATCGCTTCGACTTGCCATTCGCAGGCCATCATGCAATGACGCGCCCTCCTCAAAATCACCGATGTCGCGGGACATCCAGACTGGAGGGCCTGAGCACGCCTCGGCCCTTTTCGACCTGTCGTCAAAACCAAGGAACATCGTTATGGCAAGAACACTCGGCCTTGATTTCGGCACGACCAACACGGTCATGGCACTGTCCGACAGCAACAACACCAGCCATTCCATGCGCTTTACCAGCAGCGCCGGAACCACAGATAGCATGCGCACCGCGCTGTCTTTCATGAAAAGCGGAACATTCGGCGCGGCGGCCCTTCAGGTGGAAGCAGGCCATGCCGCCATTCGCCAGTTCATCGACAATCCCGGTGATTGCCGCTTTCTGCAATCGATCAAGACCTTTGCCGCCTCATCCCTGTTTCAGGGTACGCTTGTCTATGCCAAGCGCCAGAGCTTCGAAGACCTGATGGAGGTTTTTCTGCGCAAGCTTAAGACCTATGCGGGCGAGGAATGGCCGGAGGATATCTCCACCGTCATCGCCGGTCGTCCGGTGCGCTTTGCTGGCGGCAATCCGGATGAGGCTTTGGCGATTGCGCGTTACAATGATGCGTTGACACGCGCAGGCTTTCCCGAAATCCATTATGTCTACGAGCCGGTCGCAGCCGCCTATTACTTCGCGCAGAGCCTGAAGAAGGACGCCAATGTTCTGGTGGCCGATTTCGGCGGCGGCACCACCGACTATTCGCTCATCCGTTTCGAANCCCACGCGGGCAAGCTTTCGGCGACCCCCATCGGCCATTCCGGCGTCGGCGTCGCGGGCGACCACTTCGACTTCCGCATGATCGACAATCTGGTTTCGCCGGAAATCGGCAAAGGCAGCAAGTTCAAGAGTTTTGACAAAATCCTGGATGTACCCGGCGGTTACTATGTCAATTTCGGGCGCTGGAACCAGCTGTCCATCTTCAAGACGACCAAGGAATTTGCCGATCTTAAATCTCTGGTGCGCTCGGCGCTGGAGCCTGAGAAGCTGGAAATGTTCATCGATCTGGTCGAACATGATGAGGGCTACCCGCTCTACCAGGCCATTTCCGCCACCAAGATGGCGCTGTCTGCAAACGAGGAGGCCGAGTTCAATTTCTCACCGCTTGGCAAGGCCGGTCGCAAAATCGTCAAGCGCGCGGATTTCGACCGATGGATCAGCGATGACCTCGCCAAGATCGAAGGTGCACTGGATGAGGTTCTGGAAAAGACGCAGACGGCGCCAGACGCCATAGACAAGGTGTTCCTTACCGGCGGCACGTCTTTCGTGCCGGCCGTGCGCCAGCTTTTTACACGCCGTTTCGACGCCGATAAAATCGAAAGCGGCGGTGAACTGCTCTCCATCGCCCATGGTCTGGCCATGATCGGCGAAAGCGGCGACATTCCGCGCTGGACAGCGTGATTTACGGGGTTTCGCGAGGTCGGCACATAGGGTAATTCTACGCCCATGATCTCGGCCCAAGACCTTTCCCCCGCAGAACTGGCGGCGCTTTTGCATTTTCATGCAGATGCGGGTGTGGACTGGTTGCTGGAAGACACAGCCATCGATCGCTTTGCGGAGTTTTCCGCCAGCCGCCAGAGCCGTGCGCCGCAAAGGGAAGCACCTACCCAGCAAATCGATGTTCCACAGAACAACCCTCCACGGGCGGTCAAGTCTGCGCCTCAGACAAGGCCACAGGCTGCGCCGCCTATCCAGACCAATGTTGCAATGCCGGACGAACAGGCTATTGCGGCAGCCCGTTTCGCTGCGGAAAGCGCCCGCTCGCTACCCGAGCTCAAGTCCGCACTGGAAAGCTTCAACGGCTGCAATCTGAAGAACAGCGCCCGCAACACGATCTTTGCAGAGGGCGACCCCTCTTCCGGGATTATGGTCATTGGCCCCATGCCGGACGCGGATGACGACCGCGAAGGCCAACCTTTCCTCGGCAAAACAGGCCTGCTGCTGGATCGGATGCTCGCCGCGATCGGGCTGGATCGCGCCAATCTATTGCTGACCAATGTCGTGCCATGGCGCCCGCCCGGCAACCGTTCGCCCTCGGGACCGGAAATGGAAATTTGCCGCCCCTTCATCGAGCGTCAGGTGGCGCTCGCGGAGCCAAAAGCACTGTTGCTTTTAGGCAACTTCACCGCCCGTTTTTTCTTTAGCGGCACCGGAACCATCCATACGCTGCGTGGACAGTGGCGTGATGTCGCATGTGGGCACGGAATTGTGCCTGCAATTGCGACGTTGCACCCGCAGGAACTTTTGAATGCACCAGCCAGTAAACCTTTGGCCTGGCAGGATTTATTGGCCTTTCAGGCGCATATCCAAAAACTGTAAATGCTTCCTTTTNGATCAATATGAATCATTTATGAAANTAGCCATGCAAATGACGCATAACAGCGGGGCGTTTGCGTTTCTTGCCGAATCTTTGCTGCGCTGCAATAAGTCATCTCGTCTTGGGAGGAAACGGTTTAAGGAACCAAGGCAATGACCACTCGCTTCCGTCCGGTTCACTCCGGCTTCGAAACACTTCGGCTCGCAGGCCTTGGCCCGCGCTCCACAGATGGCTACCACCGCTTCGGTGGAACCAACGAACAGTTGACTGCTCGCGCGTCTGCACAGCAGGTTCGCACGACCCGTCCTTCGGCAGTCTTCGCGGATTTTCGCGAGCGCTGATAAAAATACCCTTCTGCCTCCGGTACGAAGACATTTCTAATCCGACGCTTTGCAGCGCCTTTCCGATGGAGAGGCGCTTTTGCGTTTTCATATTCCAAATTAGCAAAANTCCAGATACGGCATAACATGCGCGATTTCCAGTTGCTCTTGATTTNGCACCCATCACTCTATATTGCGGCACAGAATAATTTGACGGGCTTCAAGTAAGCTTTGATTGCGTGGTGCGTTCATGACAATAGATATGGACTGCCAAAAAGCTGGCCCCATAAAAATAAAACGCCATAGCATCAAGTGGAGAGGTATAATCCTGCTGGATTGCCTGCGCGCTTCGTTATCGCCAAGCTTTAAAGCGGACTGCCTTTCGCGGCATGCTTCATCCATAACAATGGATATTCCGTACGACATCAAAGACAAAGACCTTATTCTTGTCGCATGCGATGAAGTCTATTTCTGGGACTATGCCGTCTCTTTCCTGAAGTCGCTGTCGATGGTTGACGGTACATTTCATGTCCACCTCCACCTTATTCGCCCAACGGCGGATGTTCTCCTTCAAATAGAAAATCTCAGATCCAGCCTTGGAAATCTCGCCATAAGCTTCAGCGTGGATGTCATGATTGGCCTCGATTTACCCAGGAAGGTCAATATCTACTATAATTGTTGTCGTTTCATCGTCGCGGATCAGCTTTTGCATCTGCACGTCGGACGTCTGCTTATTCTTGACGTCGATACGATTGCCAGAACCTCCCCGTGGGAAAAACTTGTGGCTCTCAAAACCGATGGCGCATTCGTTTTTCGGCCGCATGCGCGCAAATCCTGGCACAAAATTCTCGCCAACACCGTCTATTTTAAAAACTCAGCGGATGTCCGGGTCTTTTCAAGACGGTTTGCGTCATCGCTCCTATCGGTGCTTGCGCGCAATCCCCNATATCACATCGACCAGTTGATACCCTACTACCTCCTCAAGATCGGAGCCATGCGTTTCAGTCGCGTCTTCGGCAGCATCCCTGCTGATGTGATGTGTCTCGGGTACAACGCCAAGGCCAGCCTATGGACGGCAAAAGGTGGCGATAAGCGCGGATCGAAATTCCAGCTG
This sequence comes from Agrobacterium bohemicum, assembly GCF_002896715.1. Taxonomy (GTDB): domain Bacteria; phylum Pseudomonadota; class Alphaproteobacteria; order Rhizobiales; family Rhizobiaceae; genus Agrobacterium; species Agrobacterium bohemicum. The sequence continues at coordinate 49,253 of NZ_PGEL01000014.1, read as the reverse complement.
GAGAAGAGCAAGATCGACAACGCCTGATATTGATCCGTCTCAGCCTGGTTCCAGCGCTTCGGCAAATGCATCATTCACATATTTGAACTTGATGGCCTGCCATCGGCAATATTCATCAAGAAAATCACGCGAAAACCACATGCCGCTGCGCAGGCTTTCGTCGTGCCAACCCATCGTTCCCTGCTCGGCTGCCTTGTTGAGCAGGCGTTGCAGATGGGTGCGAGACATCATGAATTCGGCGGACAAGGCTCGGGCATCGACAAAGCCGATGTCTATACGGTCGCACTCACGGTCAGCATCTTCGATACGGCTGATGAAGTCATCCATGACAAGCGCACCGGCCTCCGTCCACAGGAACAGACCGACCCGCTCCGGCGGCTCCACCCAGCTCCTGTCTTGAAGACACATGCGTGCGGCGTGCGGTTGAGCCAGCGTCAGGAGCTCGGGACGCGCCATCATCTGCGCCGCCCGTATTCCGCCATCGAGACCATCCAGTGCGTTCAGGTTGGCGACGTACCACATGAAAATCGACTGCACGCTCACAGCGGTCGCCCGGTATCGTCGCGGGCGGACGGAAACAGGTGGAACCTTCTCGATGTAGCGATAGATTTCGAGCTGATCAAGATAGTTCTGAACCGTGTTACGGCTGGCCACACCATTTNGCGTCACCAAATCGCGCACCTGCGCAACCGTGAAGCCGGAGGAGCCCGATTCAAGGTTGAGAGCCATCCCGGCCTGCGTCATCAGCCACTTCTGGTGTGCCGAAAGCAGTCGCGCGATGCGGGGATTGTCGTGATAGGCAGCGCGGAGATTGCGCGCAAGAGCTCTTATCGCTCCCAGTAACAGGGGATGCGCAACAAGTTCGTCATATGAATACATCATGACCATTCCTGCGATAACAACGATGTTAAATTCGCAGGTCGGCGACTGGTTGCCACCACATTATTTTCCCGTTGCGTGCAACATCCGTCCATTGCAGACAGATGTGCGCAAACGGGCCGTACGCGTTTTACCCCAAACACGATATGCCACCCAAATTTTACCCTTACCCGAGTTCTTGAATAACACGTTCAGGGAAAAATTGAATAAAACTTTGATAAAAANCTTTTATCCACCTAGGCCACAGGTGACGATATTTGGCGGCGGTTTTCGAGTTCAACCCTGCGGAGTGGATGCTTTTCTGGCCGCTTTGCGAGCAAGTCCAAGCTGATGCTCCCGGAGGATGATGAATATGCCCGCGGAAACCACAATTGCGGTGCCCACCAACATCGTGACGGTCGGAATGTCGCCAAAAAGGACATAGGAAATCCCGATGCCGAACAGGATCGAGCTATATTCAAACGGTGCAATAGTGGACACTTCCGCGTGGCGATAGCTTTCGGTCAATAAAATCTGCGCTATGCCCCCNGCGATACCGGAGGTCATCAGCAGTATCGTCTGCTTCATATCCAGCCATTCCCAATCGAACGGCAGGCTGAACGCCGAAAGCAGGCTGCCCGTCAGCGAAAANTAGAGCACGATCGTGGCGGTTTTCTCCGTCACGACAAGCTGTCGAACCTGCACCATGGCAAGGCCGCCCAGGACGGCACCGAGCAAAACAGCGAGCGCGCCGATCCCCTCACCCGCAGCAAAGCCGCCCTGCTGCAACAATGTCAGCTTCGGCCATAGGATGATGAAGACGCCAGTCATGCCGATAAGAACGGCGGACCAGCGATAGACGCGCACCGTCTCGCCCAGCAGCACGGCGGCGAAGACGACTGCCATCAGCGGAGACGCATAGCCGATGGCAATGAATTCCGGCAGCGGCAGCAAGCTCAGGCCATAGAACCCGCAGATCATNGACACGATCCCAAGAAAGCCACGCTTGAAATGGCCCATCAGGTTCTTGGTGTAGAAAGCACTGGACAGACTGCGTAGCCACGCCAGATAGATGATGATCGGAACGATGGCGAAGGTGGAGCGGAAAAAGGTGATTTGACCCGCTGGCACATCCGGACCAGCTGCTTTGATGCAGGTCTGCATGACCAGAAAAANTGCAACGGATATCAGCTTGAAGCTTATGCCCCGGATGGGGTTGTAGGCGGCGGCACTCATGAGAACTTGCATTCAAAGGTTCAAGAGATGAACCGGTTGCATTTCACAGGCGGCGGCACCAGCCTGCATGTTTGATGGTGGATAACAGATTATCTTCGTGAGTCGGTGACAAACTCGCTATCGACCTCCCGATGCCGATATTTTTGCTCGATAACATGCGCAAATACCACGGTTTGATCCAACGACTTTAAAAACTACAAAAAATGCCGCAAACAAATGCAAATGCCTTTTTAGTAAGCGGCAAGACCTTAATCGCATGACAACGTGTCGTAACTCCGTCGAAATAAAAAATTAATCACGATATATTCTCATATTGTCACTTCAAAATTCGGATTTGCAATCCGGCGGGAGGCAAGACTGGACCTTATTTATTTCTCTATTCAGAATTGACGGTTACTCATGAATCCGCCTTCAAAGGTCGCCGATAAAAACACGTCTCCGTCGGCAACACCGCGCAGTATGCGGGTCGTAACCGATGGTATGTCCACCGATCTCAAGCAGTTCAGCGCCGACAACAGCCATATCGTCAAACAGATCCGGCTGTTGGCAATCAATGCCTTGATCGAAGCAGCAAGAGCAGGAGAAGCCGGCAAGGGCTTTTCTGTCGTCGCCAATGAAGTCCAGCGCCTCGCTCAGATTGCGTCGGATATATCGTCAACATTTCAGCACACGGTTCTCAGCCGTATCGGCCTCAGCCGTGACATGGCGGAAGCGCTGGTGGAGGAAATGGAGGGGGTTCGCCTGACGGATACCGCACAGACACTCGTCCAGCTCATCGTGCGCAACCTGTTCGAGCGCACTGCCGATGTTCGTTGGTGGGCGACGGATACGTCACTCTGGCAGGCCTTGCAAAGCCGCGACAAAGCCGATGCCGCATTTGCGGCAGAGCGTCTGGGTGCCATCAACCGTTTCTACACGGTCTATATCGACCTTGTCATGACCGACCTTCGTGGTGCGGTGGTGGCATCTGCAAATCCTCGATACCAGCGCAACCTGCAAGGTCGTAACATAACGCTGGAGCCTTGGTTCATCGCAGCATCGCAGTGCCGCAGCGGTGATGAATATATCGTGGATCAGGTGAAGAACAGCCCGCTGCACGATGATCGCGACGTTCTGGTCTACGCCACAGGCATCCGAGAGGATGGCAAGAATGACGGTGCACTGCTGGGAACATTGGGTGTCTATTTCGACTGGCAGGAGCAAGGCCGCGCCATTGTCGAAAAAGAGGCGAACCTGCCGCCGCAGGTCGCGGAACGAACGGTTGTCATGCTGCTGGATGGCGACATGCGGGTCATCGCCAGCAGCAAACCGTCCTTGCGTTTCACTCACTTCGATCTTCAGAACCAAACAGGTGCGATGCGCGGCAGCTACTACGACTCAAACGGTGCAATCGTCGCCTTTGCCAAGACCATTGGTTACGAGGATTATGACGGACTAGGGTGGTATGGCGTGGTCGTTCAACAGACGGAAAATGAAGATACCATCAGAGCCAGCCTTGGATTGAAGCCGTGACGTGCCGCCAAGTCTCATAACAGAATTGCTAACCAATCGAACGTTTTACTGTAATATAATTTCGCAGCGGCAATAACTTTAGTAATCGTTCAACATTTAATGAAATGATGTGCCAATGCGAGACACGTTCATTGATCTCTATGAAGTCACCGTCTGGCAAGAAAACACACAGGACAGAATGTCTCGTGAAGCTCACATGAACGTGACCCCAATTCAATTTNAGCTTCAGGTGACATGTGCCATGAAACCTGAGATGTGGCAGACAAGGTTCATTCAGGAATAGTCATGCGAACAGACACGGGCCAGATCGTTCACCTGGCGGATTATCGCCCTACCGATTTCGTTCTCGAACGAGTTGACCTCACTTTCGAACTCGATCCGCAAAACACCAAGGTCGAAGCACGATTGATTTTNCATCGGCGTGAAGGCGTCGATGCGTCGGCACCGCTGGTACTGGATGGCGACGAGTTGATGCTATCTGGCCTTTTGCTGGACCAGATCGACATTCCCGCGGCGCAGTACGATGCGACGCCGGATCGTCTCACCATCCGCGATCTGCCTGCCGAAACGCCGTTTGAAATCTGCGTGACGAATTACATCAACCCGGAAGCCAATACGCAGTTGATGGGCCTATACCGCACCAACGGCGTCTATTGCACACAGTGCGAGGCCGAAGGCTTCCGCCGCATTACCTATTTCCCTGACAGACCTGACGTTCTGGCGCCCTACACGATCACCATCGTCGCGGCGAAGGAAGGCAATACCTTCCTGCTGTCCAACGGCAATTTCCTTGGTGGCGGCAATTATGATGAGGGCCGTCACTTCGCGGCCTGGTTCGATCCGCATCCAAAGCCAAGCTACCTATTCGCGCTGGTCGCAGGTGACCTCGGTCTCATCGAAGATACCTTCACAACCATGTCCGGCCGTGATGTCGCGCTAAAGATTTACGTCGAGCACGGCAAGGAGCCGCGCGCGGCTTACGCCATGGATGCACTGAAACGCTCCATGAAATGGGATGAAGAGCGCTTCGGTCGCGAATACGATCTGGATATCTTCATGATCGTCGCGGTGTCCGATTTCAACATGGGCGCGATGGAGAACAAGGGTCTCAACGTCTTCAACGACAAATACGTTCTGGCAGACCCTGAGACCGCAACCGATGCCGACTACGCCAATATCGAACGCATCATCGCGCATGAATATTTTCACAACTGGACTGGCAACCGCATCACATGCCGCGACTGGTTTCAGCTGTGCCTGAAGGAAGGCCTCACGGTCTATCGCGATCAGGAATTTTCGTCCGACATGCGCTCGCGCGCGGTTAAGCGTATTGCCGATGTGCGTCATCTGAAATCGGAACAGTTCCCGGAAGATGGTGGCCCGCTGGCCNATCCACCACGTCCCGACAAATACCGGGAAATCAACAACTTTTATACGACGACCGTCTATGAGAAGGGTGCCGAAATCACCGGCATGATCGCCACGATTCTCGGTGAAGACGACTTCCGCAAGGGCATGGACCTCTACTTCGAGCGCCATGACGGAGACGCCGCAACGGTCGAAGATTTCGTCAAGTGTTTCGAAGAGGCAAGCGGTCGCGATCTCAGCCAGTTTTTCCGCTGGTACATTCAGGCGGGCACACCGCTGGTGAGCGCATCGACCAGCTACGATGCTGCATCCTCAACATTTACACTGTCGCTGGAGCAGACCGTTCCGGCAACACCGGGCCAGAGCAGCAAGCAGGCCCTCTATATCCCGCTGTCCACAGCACTCATCCTCGATAACGGCCAGATTGCTGCGCCCTCGAAAGTTGAGGGTGGCGAGTACAAGAACGGCGTTCTGCATCTGACGGAGCGCAGCCAGACATTCAGCTTCAGCGGTATTTCTTCGCGGCCGGTGCTGTCTCTCAATCGTGGCTTTNCGGCGCCGATCAATCTGCATCTGGAGCAGTCTGCCGAAGACATGGTTCAGATCGCGCGTCATGACACGGATATGTTCTCTCGCTGGCAGGCGCTGACGACGCTCGCCATGCCGAACCTAGTCAAGGCAACGAACGCCGTTCGCAATGACGCCCCGGTGGCGTTCGACGCTGGCTTCATCACGACGCTCATCGAAGTCATCGGTGACGACGCGCTTGAGCCAGCATTCCGCGCTCAGGTGCTTGCTCTGCCCAGTGAGTCCGATATCGCCCGCGAAATCGGCAGCAGCAACGACCCGGACGCCATCCACCAGGCGCGCAACGCGGCCATGGCAGCAATCGCCAAGGCTGGCGTGGAAACGTTGACCGCACTGTTCGACGCCTTCGAAGACAAAGGCGCATACTCGCCGGATGCGACAAGCGCTGGTCGACGGTCATTGCGCAATATCGCCATGAGCTATCTCTCCTTTGCGGAAGAAACACCAAAGCGCGCTGCGGATGCCTTCGCGGCTGCAAGCAACATGACCGATCTCGCTCATGCTCTCAGCATTTTGACGCAGCGCTTCCCGGACTCGGCCGAGGCTGCACAAGCACTGGCAACGTTCGAAGCGCGTTTTGCAGACAACGCGCTGGTGCTGGACAAATGGCTTTCCATTCAGGCAGCCATTCCCGGCGAAGGCGCACTTGGCCGCATCAAGTCGCTGACCGGCTCGAAGCATTTCGTCGGCACCAATCCGAACCGCGTTCGCTCGCTCATCGGGACCTTCGCATTCGGAAATCCAACCGGCTTCAACCGTGCCGATGGGGAAGCTTACCGCTTCCTCGCAGAGCAGATCGTCAGCATCGACAAGCGCAACCCGCAACTGGCGGCGCGCATCCTGACCTCCATGCGCTCATGGCGCTCTCTGGAGCCTGTCAGGGCCGATCACGCCCGCGCTGCACTGACGACAATCGAGCGCTCGCCTGCCCTCTCGACAGACGTTCGTGACATCGTCGAGCGCGTTTTAAAAGCTTGACTTTATTGGGTTTGGCGACTTTCGATGAGGTTGCCAAACCTGTCCCAAAAAANTACGGAGTCGGTTCAAGGGGTTAAAATTCTTTTAACCATCAGCTCTGGACAAGCCGAATCAGCTTTGATTCACTGGTGTCAGATTCGAGCGTCTGCTTCGAATTAACCGAGGGACAATCAAGGCGGAACAATGACGAACGTGCGGCGGGCTACTGCGGGCGATGAGCGCCCGTTTGCCAAAATATGTGATATTGCTGCATGGAGCGAGAGGTTTTCAGGAAATCTGGTGGCGTTGGCCACAGGTCCTAGAGACAGCCTTAAACTACCTCACCTGGAATCGCTGCTCAAGCGGCTGATTCCCGTGCTTATTCTCGCATTTCTCATCGTGGTGGCTGCTTCGCGTGTCCTTGGCATCGTCGCGGAATCGGGCCGCATGGAAGAGTCTGCCAGACAGACCACTGCCCTTGCGGCCTTGGCGGCAAAGGCGGCTCTCACCGGCGGCGAAAACCTCCTCGTGACGCAGGACCGGACAGCTGTGGAAGCGCGGCTCAATGCGTCCTTCCCCGCAGGCAGCCTCGATAACGAAACGCTGTTGCTGGTCGCTGATGCCAACGGCAGGATTTTCGGTGGTATCGGCAGCCGAGCATCGATTTATCCCGGCGCATCTCTGACCAATCTCCTGCCAGAAATCGCCATCATCCGCCGTTTTCCTGATGCACCCGGCACCATAGAAACAGATATCGAAGGCACCCCGCATTATGCCACGATGCTGCCACTGGGAACCGATGGCGGCATGATCATCGCAGCGCGTTCGCTGGAGCCCATCCGTTCGTTCTGGCGCAGCGAAGTTGCGATGAACGTTACGCTGTTCACCGGTATTTCAGCGATCCTGCTCGTCATTCTCTATGCCTATTACATGCAGGTGAAGCGCGCCCGCACCGCTGACGAGATTTTCGTAGAATCGAATTTGCGCGTTGAAACGGCGCTGTCGCGCGGTCGCTGCGGCCTTTGGGATTTCGATCTCTCCACCCGGCGCATGTTCTGGTCCACCTCGCTTTACGAAATTCTCGGCCTTCCGCCGAAAACCGAACCGCTATCCTTCAGCGATGCCGCCCGCATGATGCATTCCGAGGACGGCAATCTCTACGAACTCGCCCGTTCCGTAGGCTGCGGGGACCTTCGCCAGATCGACCAGATCTTCCGCATGCGCCACGCCCATGGCCATTATGTCTGGCTGCGGGCTCGTGCTCAGGTCATCCGCACCTCCAACGGTCCGCGCGTCATCGGCATCGCCATGGACGTCACCGAGCAGCACCGTCTGGCGCAACGTTATGCCGAGGCGGACCAGCGTCTAGCAGACGCCATCGAAAGCACATCGGAAGCCTTCGTGCTGTGGGACAAGAACGACCGTCTGGTCATGTGCAACGCCCACTTCCAGCAAGCCTACGGCCTGCCGGACAGCGTGCTGGTTGCTGGAACGGAGCGCTCNGTCGTCAACGCCGCCGCATGCCGTCCCGTTGTCGAGCGTCGGGTCGCCGATCCGGATCAGTCTGGCCTGTCGCGCACCACGGAAGTCCAGCTTGCCGATGCCCGCTGGCTGCAGATCAACGACCGCCGCACCCGCGATGGCGGACTCGTATCTGTTGGCACTAACATCACGCTCCTCAAACGCCACGAAGAACGTCTTCGTGATTCCGAAAAGCGCCTGATGGCAACGATTGGCGATCTTTCCGCGTCCCGCCACAAGCTGGAGCGACAGAAGACCGAGCTTTCCGATGCCAACGCCCTCTATCAGGCGGAAAAGGAACGTGCCGAGGCCGCCAATACGGCTAAATCCGAATTCCTCGCCAATATGAGCCACGAACTGCGCACGCCGCTCAACGCCATTCTCGGGTTCTCGGAAATCCTGCTGGCTGAAATGTTCGGTCCGGTCGGCTCACCTAAATACAGCGAATACGCCCGCGATATCCACGATAGCGGCAAACATCTGCTTAACGTCATCAACGATATTCTGGACATGTCGAAGATCGAGGCGGGCCATATGCGGATCAACCGCGAGAAGGTCGATCTGGTACCGCTGGTTGAGGAAACACTTCGCCTCACCGCGATCCAGGCCGCGCAGAAGAACATTGCTATTCAGCAGCGCGTTTGCCGGGATATGCACATGACCGGCGACCGGCGAGCGATGAAGCAGATCATGCTCAACCTTTTGTCCAACGCCGTGAAATTTACCGGCAATGGTGGACGCGTGGAGCTTCGCACACACGTTCACGAAAAGGGTCTGATGCTGACCATCGCAGATACCGGCATCGGCATTCCCTCTGCCGCCATCGACAAAATCGGCCAGCCCTTTGAACAGGTTCAAAGCCAGTATGCCAAAAGCCAGGGCGGCTCTGGACTGGGACTTGCCATCTCCCGCTCTCTGGTCAAACTCCATGGCGGCACGATGAAGATACGGTCCTGTGTGGGCAAGGGCACCGTCGTTACCCTTTNCATTCCACATGAAGAAGCCGCACAATACGCAGCGTAATGATGTCTTCAAACATGCCGCCGCTCCTCTTTGATAGGGAGCGGCGGCATTGCTTTTAAGAACTGCGTCGAAGCGTGATGCGGGTTAATTCGGACGGTATTCCCAGCCTCAAAGCGAACCCAGGCCACAGCGCCGTTCCATTGTTCACGTAAAGCTGCATGCCACCCACCTGATAGAAGCCTGAGACGAACCCTTTGTTGGCGCGTGCAACGAGGCGGTCCAGTCCGAGAACCATCCCGCCGTGAGTATGTCCCGATAGCTGAACAGCCATACCCAGCTGTGCATTCCGTGCCGCTTCCATGGGCTGGTGGTCGAGCAGAATGATGGGTGCGCCTTCGGGTGCGCCTTTGATCGCCGCGGCGACATCGGGTGGCGGAAAGCCGGTTCTGGATGATGACAGGTCCGTCACTCCTGCAATGACGAGACTTTCACCATTGCGCTCGATGACATCATGGTTGTTGGCTAGCGTCATCATGTTGAGACCGCGATAATATGCCATCCACTCCTCGTAGCCGAAAAAATACTCATGATTTCCCGGAATGGTATAAACGCCATCACGCGCCTTGAGGTTGGCAAGTGGTGCGATGTCCTGTTTACGGCTCTCGATATTGCCGTCGATCAAATCGCCCGTAATAACAATCAGATCGGCATTCAGCGCATTGGTTCGTTTAACGACTTCCTTTGCCCATTCGCCGTAGAACAAACGGCTGATATGAAGGTCAGTGAGTTGCACCATCTGATAGCCTTCAAAAGCGGCTGGCAGTCCCGGAATCGCTATCTCGATATCCTTCAACGGTGGAACGCGGATCGCCTGGCTGACGCCAAAAGCAGCAAGCCCAAACGCAGCCACGCCCATGGCATAACGAACGCCGACGGGAACCGCCGGAAAATGCCCCTTGAACGGCGTGATGACGAGCGAAACAACATCCAGTGCGATCTGAAACACTGCCAGCAGCAGGATAGTCCCCATCAGCACATTGATGGCAATGATCAAAGGTCGCGGGAACTCGGGCGAAAACACGGAGCCTGAAGAGAGACGATTGATCAGGTGATACTGCGATGCGACCAGAAGAAGGATGGCCAGAGCAGCTTTTACGGTCCATATCCAGGGCAGTGGCTGGATGAATCGCACAGCAACAACCAGCCACGGAATGCCGAAAATTAGATGAAACATAATGCGCCTTTGTGTAAAATCTTTTCTACGGACGAAACAGGTCCTCGGATCAATCACTGAGCCCGTAAATTGATCCGTGCCATGAACTCAAAATCTGGATGATACGGTTTNCGGCTCAGCCGCTCTTGTTCACATCGTAGCAAACAAAGGCGATCTTGTTGCCATCGGGATCACGAACGTAAGCGGCGTAAAANCCCTTCGCCGTATTCAGGGCGCAAACCCGGCGCGCCCTCGTCCGATCCACCATTCGCCATTGCAAGGCCATGCAAGCTGTCGATCGTTTCAGAACCGTTGATCAGAAATGCCGTCATGGTGCCATTGCCAACACCAGCTTTGCCGCCGTCGAACGGATACCCCGTCGCAAATCGTGGCGCATTCACGTTGCTTTTGTCACCCCAGAATGCCGTCTTCTCATCCTTGTAACACTGCTTCAACCCCATCTCGGTAAACACCGGATCATAGAAACGCACGGCGCGATCCAGATCCGTCGTACCAACCATGGTGTATCCAATCATCTGCCTGTCTCCGTCTTGGGGTTTGGCACATCCTATAATTTAGCCCTTTGCCGCTACAACCAGAGAAAACGCTTTTCGCACAGTTTTCGAAAGACGTTTCACCTCCCCTTCCAGCGTTCCGATGTCAGGGCAATCACCGGCACGGCAGACGAGATCGATCAGTCCGGCAGGCGCTTCCTTGGGTTCGAAGTCACTATCGATGCACAGGCGGATGATCTGCGACAGTTCGGTGAAAAGGTTGAGCGCGGCCACGCAGTCGTCATAGGTCTGCGGCTCCATCGCCCCCACTGCAACGCGTTTCCACACCTCCGCCGTGCTTTCGCCCACCACATGCGGCGGCAGACCTTTCGCTGGCGCGACCAGTGTCAGATATTGGGCAATGAACTCCAGATCGACCAGACCGCCAGGAATCAGCTTGAAATCCCAGCTATTGGCGGGCGGCTTTTCCTCACCGATCAGCTTGCGCATCTCGGCAACATCAGCGGCAATCTTTTCTACATCCCGCTTCCGCGTAAGGACAGATGTGATGATCCGCTCGGCATCCTCGATCAGCGAGGCATCGCCGCAGATCAACCGTGCGCGTGATAGCGCCAGATGCTCCCATGTCCATGCCTCCTCGCGCTGGTATTTCTCGAAGGTGGAAATGCGTGTCGCCACCGGCCCCTTGTTGCCGGAAGGGCGCAGCCGCATGTCCACCTCGTAAAGCACGCCTTCGGCAGTCGGTGCTGAGAGCGCGGAGATCAACCTTTGCGTTATGCGGGTAAAATACCTAACGGCATCCAGCGGCTTGGCACCATCGGATTCTGAAGCCACATCGTCGTAATCATACAGCAGGATCAGATCGACATCGGACCCCGCCGTCAGTTCGAACGAACCCAGCTTGCCCATGCCGACGATCGCGACACGACCGCCAGGATATTTGCCATGTGCAGCTTCCATCTCAGCCGTCACAGCCTTCACCGCAGCTTCGATCACCAGATCGGCGAGATACGTAAAGGCTCGTCCGGCCACCTCTCCGCGGATCGCGCCAGTTAACAGCCGCACCCCAATCAAAAAGCGTTGTTCCGCAGCAAAGATGCGCAGCCGGTCGAGAATGTCTTCATAGTGCCGCGCAGGTGAGAGAAAACCCTGCATACGTTGGCCGAGATATTCACGGGTCGGGACGTCCGTCATCAGCGCCGGGTCCAGCATGCCGTCAAACACATGCGGACGCGCGGCAATGATTTCCGCCAAGCGCGGCGCGGATGACATGATCGTCACCAGCAGCGAGAGAAGCGCCGGATTATTGCCGAGCAGTGAGAAAAGCTGAATACCGGCAGGCAGGCCGGATAGGAAATTATCGAACCGCAGCAACGCCTCATCGGCGCGCTTGCTCTTGCCGAAGGCCTGTAACAACTCGGGCGTCAGTTCCGTCAACCTCTCCCGCGCCTCAACGGATTGCGTGGCGCGGTAACGGCCGTTGTGCCAGGTCCGAATGACGCGAGACATATCTTCCGGCCGCTCGAAACCCAGCCGCGCCAGCGTCTTCAGCGTATCAGGATCGTCCCTCTGTCCGGTGAAANCCAGATTGCCGCTTTCGCCAGAAAGCTTGGTTTCCTGTTCGAACAGCGCCGAATATTTGCGCTCCACCAGCCGCAGCACACCTTCCAATTTTNCAGAAAANCTCTTTGTATCGGCAAAGCCCAGCATAAAGGCGATGCGCTTTAACTCGGCTTCCGTGTCTGGCAAAATGTGTGTCTGCTCGTCGCGCACCATCTGGATGCGGTGTTCCACCTCACGCAGAAACCAATAGGCATCGGTCAGCTTGTCGCGCGTTCCGGCATCGATCCACTTCGCCTCTGTCAGCGCCGCCAGCGCTTCCTGCGTCGAGCGTACCCTGAGCGGTGCCATGCGTCCGCCCGCAATCAGTTGCTGGGTCTGCGCGAAAAATTCGATCTCGCGAATGCCACCGCGACCGAGCTTGACGTTATGCCCCTTCACCGCAATCGCGCCGTGGCCCTTATGGGCATGGATCTGCCGCTTGATGGAGTGGATATCAGCAATTGCCGCGTAATCGAGATATTTGCGAAACACGAAGGGCGTCAGTTCCCGCATGAAACCTTCGCCAGCCTTGATATCCCCTGCCACCGGCCGCGCCTTGATATAGGCAGCCCGCTCCCAATTCTGCCCCCTGCCCTCATAATAGGTCAAAGCTGCCTCGACGGGTATGGCCAGCGGCGTCGAGCCAGGGTCGGGACGCAGCCGCAGGTCGGCTCGAAACACATAGCCATCGGCGGTGCGCTCCTGCATGATGCGGATCAGCCGACGCATCATGCGCCCGAAANNTTCCAGCGCATCCAGCGGGTCCGGTATGATGCCGGAGGATGGCTCGAAAANCACAACGGCATCGATATCGGAGGAATAATTGAGCTCCTGCGCACCCAGCTTGCCCATGCCCAGCACGATCAGGCCGGAACCTTCGCTTGGCACTTCGGGATTTTTCAGCGTCAGCTTGCCGGTGTGGTGATTGGAAAGGAGCAGATGGTCAATGGCAGCCGCCAGGCTTGCATCGGCCATGTCGCTCAGCCAGTGCGTCGTGTCGCGCGCAACGAAAATACGCGCCAGATCGGCCATTGCGGAAATAAAGGACAGTCTTCGCTTGGCGACACGCAGCCGGGTCATCACCTCGGCCTCACTTGGTACGGCCCCTTCACCATCCGGGCGCCAGCAATTGCGGGCGTCTTCGACCAGACGAGCCAGCGTCCCATCCAGCGGGGCCGATATCGCCAGCGTCAGCAGCCCCTCATCGGCGACTGCCGCATCCCGCAGATAGGGAGATAGCGACAGTGCCTGCGCCACGAAATCCTTGAGCGGTCTGTCGCTCGCCAGAAGCTCCGCGACTACAGGGTCGCTTTTGCCGATATCCTTCAACGTGGAAAGAACGGATTTCAACTCCGTCTGCGTATAGGCGCGGATAACACCTGGCTGCACATCCTCCAGCCGTCTTTCGACGGTTGTCGCTTGTCGCACTGTCTCTCTCCCTTGCACGCTGAATACCGCCCTCACGGAATCGGCTTCTTTGTTTTTGGGTACGACCTTACGGTGTGGAAACGGGAAAANCCATCGAAACAGTCAAGCCGGGTGCCTGAGCATTCTCAGGATCGGTATCGGAAAGCCGGAGCGAGCCGCCATGCAGCTCCATCACAGCCTCGACAAGCGAAAGGCCGAGACCCGTTCCTGGTTTGGAGCGGCTTTCGTCCAGCCGTACGAAGCGCTTGATCACCTCGTCGCGCTTGTCAGCCGGAACACCTGGGCCATTGTCGGCAACGGAGAGCACGATGCCCTCCTCCTGTCGCGCCAACTGCACGGAAAGTCCCTTTTTACCCTCATGCCCACCGGCATATTTGATAGCGTTATCGATGAGATTGGTCAGCGCCTGACCGATCAGTTCGCGGTTGCCCTGCACGATCAGTCCCGGCGCAATATCCGCCGTCAGCGTCAAACCTTCCTCGTCGGCCACCGGCTCATAAAGCTCGGCGCTATCCTCGGCAATCGCAGACACATCAACATCGCTCATCTCGGCAGCGATGGAGCCAGCTTCGACGCGGGAGATCATCAAAAGCGCGTTGAAGGTGCGGATCAACTGGTCGGATTCGGCAATGATGCCTTCCAGTGCCGAACGACGCTTGTCGTCGTCGCGGTCTTCCAGCGCCTCGGTCGCCTTGTTGCGCAGACGTGTCAGCGGTGTCTTGAGGTCGTGGGCGATGTTGTCGGAAACCTGGCGCAGACCCTCGTTCAACTTCTCGATGCGCCCNAGCATGGCGTTGAGCGAACCCGAGAGCCGGTCGAACTCGTCGCCGGAACGGCCCTGTGGCAGGCGCTGAGACAGATCGCCCGCCATGATTTNCTTGGTCGCATCGGACATCCGGTTCAGACGCTTCAGCGCATTGCGACCGATTGCGAACCAGATGAGAACCGCACCGCCACCCATGATTGCCAAAGCCACCATCAGCGCATTGCGCACCAGCAGGCGGAATTTTGTTGGCTCACCCAGATCGCGACCGACCAGAATGCGCAGGCCATTGTCGAGGCGGAAGATGTTGGCGGTGGCCAGATGCTTCACGGCGTCGCCGCTTTCGGAATAGCGCTCATAACCGAATGGCAATTCCGTCCAGCCCTCACTGTCGAAGACACCGGGCTGTACGGAGGCAACATTGCCTGCCAGAATTTCGCCGTTCGGCCCGGCGATCACATAGAGGCTTGCCCCCGGCTGTCGGGCGCGGCGTTCCATCATCCGCAGCAGCGGGTTTATGCCCCCGCGATTATAGACGCGCTGGACGTCGTTCACTTCCTGCTGCACGGCGTCACGCGTCTGCTGGTTCAACAGCCCTTCGGAAAGAGCGGTAACATAGAAAACAAGGAAAGCAGCACAGAGCGCAAAAAGCAGGATGTAAAGCGCCGAAAGGCGCACCGCCGTCGAGCTGAACAGAAGACGAAGACGTGCCATGAGGCGGTTTTACCCCTCGTCCTTCATCATATAGCCGGCACCACGAATGGTTTTCAGCAGCGGCTTGTCGAAGTCCTTCTCGATTTTTGAGCGAAGACGCGACACATGCACGTCGATGACATTCGTCTGCGGATCGAAATGGTAATCCCAGACATTTTCCAGAAGCATGGTGCGAGTCACGACCTGACCGGCGTTCTTCATCAAATATTCCAGCAAGCGAAACTCACGCGNCTGCAGCAATATTTCTTTACCGGCGCGGCGCACGTCATGGGAGAGACGATCAAGTTCCAGATCGCCAACACGGTAGACCATGTCCTGTTCAGGTTTGCCCTTGCGGCGGCCCAGCACTTCGATCCGCGCCAGAAGCTCGCTGAAGGCATACGGCTTCGGCAGATAGTCATCGCCACCCGCGCGCAGACCCGTCACACGATCATCCACCTGCCCNAGCGCCGACAGGATCAGCACCGGCGTCTCGATACCGCGACGGCGCAACTCGCTGATGACCGAAAGACCATCACGGCGCGGCAACATGCGGTCGATGACCATGACGTCATAGGCATTCTCGACGCCCATAAACAGGCCGCTCTCGCCATCGCTGGCGTGATCGGCCACAATACCTGCTTCCCGGAACGCCTTGGTCATATAGGCCGCAGCTTCCAGATCGTCTTCGATAACAAGAATCTTCATGTGCGGGACAATAGCGTTGTCCACATCAACCACACAACCGGAAACAGATGCGGGAGACGATTCCTGTGTCTTGTTTNCCATGGGATTTCTCCGAATATGTCGCGGCGTGGTCTTCACAGATGAGTGACGGGAGAGGCAATCGCCCCTCCCGCCACATTGTCATGATCAACCCTGGTCAATATCCAGCGCAATGAAGCGGCTGCCATCTTCCGTCTGGATCTGGAACAGAGCCTTGGAGCGACCGTCCTTCTTGGCCTGCGAANGGATCTTTTCGACATCGGCAGCAGAAGCGACCTGCTGATTGTTGACCGATGTAATCTTCTCACCAGATTTCAAACCACGGGCTGCGGCATCGGAGTCAGGATCGACATCGGTGATCGCGAGACCCGCACCATCGTCAGAGGGAGCTACCGTCAGGCCAAGGCTGGACAGCGCTTTTTCGCTGGAAGGCTGACCGCCCTTGTCGTCATTCTGGCTTGTCGTTGCCTTGGAGGCATCGTCGCTGGCAAGATCACCCAGCGTTACGGTTACCGGTTGCGACTTGCCACCACGCCACAGCGAAAGCTCGACCTTGCTATTCGGCGCCATGGCACCGATGCGGCGTGAAAGATCGCGGGCGTCCTTGATCGTATCGCCATTCAGCGCGGTAATGATGTCACCCTGCTTGATGCCAGCCTTGTCACCGGGCGAACCCGCCTGCGGCGCAACAACCAGTGCTCCGCTTGCCTCGGCAAGACCAAGCGATTCAGCGATATCCTTGCTCACAGGCTGGATCTGCACACCCAGCCAGCCGCGCTCGACCTTACCGTCCTTGATCAGGTCCTGAATAACGTCCTTGGCGACGGAGGCGGGAATAGCGAATGCAATACCCACGTTACCGCCGGATGGGGAGAAGATCGCGGTGTTGATGCCAATGACTTCACCGTTGAGGTTGAAGGCCGGACCACCGGAGTTGCCACGGTTCACGGCAGCATCGATCTGGAGGTAATCGTCATAAGGACCGGAGCCGATATCACGACCACGTGCCGAGATGATGCCAGACGTCACCGTTCCACCGAGACCGAACGGGTTGCCGACTGCAACCACCCAGTCACCAACGCGGATTTNGCTGTCGTCAGCAAATTGCACATAAGTGAACTTGCGGTTCACATCCACTTTCAGCACGGCCAGATCGGTGCGGGTGTCGCGACCAACCAGCTTGGCGTCGAGTTCAGTGCCGTCGTTCATAACCACCGTATAGGCAGAACCATCATCGACGACGTGGTTGTTGGTAACGATGTAGCCATCTTCAGAGATGAAAAAGCCGGAGCCCTGAGCGGTCGGGCGCAACGGACCCTTGCCGTCGCGGTGGCCCCTCGGACCACGGTCTGCGCGCTTGTCGCCTTCACCCGAACCAGGTCCACCGAACTCTTTGAAAAAGCGCTTCAGGGNATGATCATCGGGAAGCTGATCGAGACCACGACCGCCGAAATTGAACGAATAGCCGTTGTTCTCGTCGGACGCAGGCTGAACATTAGATTGCACGCGCACAGAGACGACCGCGGGAGAAACCGCGTCGACCACATTGGCGAAGCTTGGCACCTGAGGTGCGGTCACTTCAACGGGTGCTGCGAAAGAATGAGCGATTGGCCCCGCGACACCGGTCGTCAGCATCAGAGCCGCCAGACCGCCAACAGCGGAAGACTTGAGGATGGTCTTCAACGAGGGACGTCCGTTTTGCGAATTCAACATGGAACTTACCTTCTTTCTTCATTCAGACTGGAGCCCCGTGTGATCGGGGAAGCGGTGGATGATGAAGATATAGGAGGCTTCACCTTACAGCGAAGTGTCTGGCGTGTGAAAAATCCGTAATGTTGAGAGAATTGCGAAGGAGAAGATTACGTAGGAATACTAAATATTTGAAATATATCGCATTTATTTCCCTGCCTTGCCCAAGGCAATAAGAGCTGGTGGCGTCACTTACCCCCATCCAGCAAATCTCGAATCCGCGCCTCTTCGTCCACCGTCAGCTTCTGTCCCTCGGACACCGCCACCCGGCGGCGCGCAAACACGAAAATCGCCGTCGCCCCGATCAAAATCAAGGCAATCGGCGCACCCNAGAGGGCAATCGTGCGGGTACTGAAGCGTGGCTTCAGCAGCACGAACTCACCGTAACGAGACACGACGTAATTGATCACAGCCTCGTCGCTGTCCCCCTGCGTCAACCGCTCGCGCACCAGCACACGCAGATCCCGAGCCAGTTCTGCATTGCTGTCATCGATAGACTGGTTCTGACACACCATACAGCGCAGCTGCACCGTCAGCGCCCGTGCGCGCGCTTCCAGTGCCTTGTCAGCGAGAACCTCGTCAGGGTTGAAGGCAAATGCCGGAAGTGCCGTGAAGAGAATCACGAAGAAAAGTGCCGCGTTTCGCATCCGCCGTTGAACGAGGCTCATTCCGCTGCACCCAACACAACATCCTTCGTCGCCTTCGCCTTGCGCCTTGGCGCACCCACCCGCAACCGGCGGTCAGACAGAGAAACCATCCCACCAATCATCATGAACACGGTGCCACCCCATATGCAGAGAATAAACGGCTTCCACCAGATGCGAACCACCATGCCGCCGTCGGCCATCGGATCGCCGAGCGAAACGTAAAGCTGCGAAAGCCCAAAGGTCATGATCCCAGCCTCCGTCGTCGGCATGCGCCGCGCCGTGTAGAGCCGCTTGGAAGACCACACATCCGCCGCCTCGATCCCGCCCTTACGCGCGGTAAAGTGCCCACGATCCTCGGTATAGTTGGGCCCGACATGATGACGAATGCCGTCGAAGGTCAGGCTGTAGCCGCCCGCTTCCACGGCTGCACCCTGCTTCATTTCAACCACGGTTTCCGTCTCGAAGGTGGTCACGATAACAATGCCGAGCACTGTCACGCCAAGCCCCATATGCGCCAGCGTCGTGCCGAATGTCGATCGCGGCAGCCCNTTCAATCGTCGCAATGCGATGCCAAANGCCAGCTTGCCGAAATTGGCGCGGTACCAGAGGTCGGCCAGCGCTCCGAAAATCAGCCAGAACCCGGCGATCATGCCAAGGACCGCCATGACAGGCCCGCCATGCTCGATATACCACAGCGTCAGACCTGCCACTGCCGCCAGCGCTGCGGCTACATAGAGACGCTGGAACGCGCCCAGCAGATCACCGCGCTTCCACGCCATCATGGGTCCAAATGGCGTCACGATCAGGATCGGGATCATCAAAAGTCCGAAGGTCAAATTGAAGAACGGCGCACCAACGGAAATCTTCTCGCCCGTCAGCGTTTCCAGCACCAGCGGATAGAGCGTGCCGATCAGCACAGTTGCGGTGGAAACGGTCAGAATCAGGTTGTTCAGAACCAGCGCGCCCTCACGAGACACCGGCGCGAACAACCCGCCTGCTTTCAGCATGGGCGCGCGCCAAGCAAACAGCGAAAACGCGCCGCCAATGAAAATCATCAGGATGCAANGGATGAAGATACCGCGACTCGGGTCGGTCGCGAAGGCATGGACGGAGGTCAGAACCCCGGAGCGAACGAGGAAGGTACCCAGCAGCGACAGCGAGAATGTCGTGATTGCCAGCAGCACGGTCCAGATTTTCAGCGCCTCGCGCTTTTCCATCACCAGCGCCGAATGCAGCAGCGCCGTTCCCGCAAGCCATGGCATGAAGGACGCATTTTCCACCGGGTCCCAAAACCACCAACCGCCCCAGCCAAGCTCGTAATAGGCCCAGTAAGACCCCATCGAAATGCCCGCCGTCAGACAGGTCCATGCAGCCAGCGTCCAAGGGCGAACCCAGCGCGCCCAAGCGGCATCGATGCGCCCTTCCATCAGCGCAGCAACGGCAAAGGAAAAACAGACGGAGAAGCCGACATAGCCGAGATAAAGCAACGGTGGATGGATCGCGAGCCCGAAATCCTGGAGCACCGGATTGAGGTCCTGCCCTTCGGCTGGCACCGGCGAAAGCCGCGCGAACGGATTGGAGGTCAAGAGAATGAACAGCAGAAAAGCCGTCGTCACCCACGCCTGCACTGCCAAAACATTGGCGCGCAGCGTATCGGGCAGATTACGGCCATAGACGGCCACCATCGCACTGAACAGAACGAGGATCAGCAGCCACAGCAGCATCGAGCCCTCGTGGTTGCCCCATACGCCCGTCAGCTTGTAAAGCATCGGCATCAGCGAATGAGAGTTCTCATAGACATTCTTCAGCGAGAAATCCGACACCGCATAAGCATGTGTCAAAGCCGCAAACGACATTCCCACCAACAGAAACAGCAGAACCGAACCGACGGGCGCGATGTCCATCAGCGCCTTGTCGTTGCGCCGCGCACCAAACACCGGCAGTGTCGAAACGACCAGCGCGACGCCAAGCGCAAGCACCAGAGCATAATGGCCGATTTCGGTGATCATTGCGTTGCTCCGGTTTTGGCCGTGCCATCTGGTGCCTGCTGCCACAGGCCCTTGTCCTTCAGGCGGTCGGCAACTTCCTTGGGCATGTAGTTTTCGTCGTGCTTGGCCAACACGCTATCGGCCACAAAAGCATGGGTGGCGGCATCGAAGGTGCCTTCGGTCACGACGCCCTGCCCCTCGCGAAACAGGTCCGGCAGAATGCCGGTATAGCTTACCGGTACGCTTGCGCCGCCATCCGTCACCGCAAAGCTCACCGTCCGGCCCTCGCCGCGCTTGACCGACCCTTCAGCCACCAGCCCGCCCAAACGAATCCGCGTTCCCGGTGCAACGCTGGTCTTTNCCAGATCACCCGGCATATAGAAATAGGCGATGGACTGGCCGAAGGCGAACATCACCAGAAATGCGGCGATCATGATAAAGCTGACACCGCCGCCGATAACGGCCAATCTTTTCTGCTTGCGGGTCATTGCGTCACTCCCTGCACATTCACGCCCAGCTGCTGCGCCAGCGCTAGCAGCTGCTTGCCCTGCTCACCGGCGGGCGGAAAGGCTTTCAGGCCACCGGCCAGAGCCTGGCGGGCCTTCTCTTCATTCTTCAACATGGCGTAAGAGCGCACCAGCCGCATCCAGCCTTGCAAATCGTCGGGATTTTCTCGCAATTTCGCGTCCAGACTGTCCACCATTCCAGCCACCATCGCCTGCCGTTCCTCGGGCGACATTGTGCTAGCAGCGGCAATATCCTCGGCACTTGGCCCCGCTGGCGCTTCCGGCGTCTGGGTGGCGGCAATGTCGGCGCCGCCGGTATTTTGTAAATGCGCCTGCAGCAGCGGTATCCATGGCGCACCGGCTGGCGAGGCCTTGAGCAACGCTGCAAAGGCATCCCGCGCCTCGGCGGTCTTGCCCGCCTGCTCCAGCGAAAGCGCCAGATAAAAGCGTGCACGCGGATTGCCGGGGCTCATCTTTNCCGCATCTTCCAGCGCGGTGCGTGCATCATCAACAACGATGCCTTCATTGGCAGCAATCAGCGTTTCGGCAAGGCCCGTCAGGCGTGGTGCATTTTCACCCTGAAGACGGATGGCATTGCGATACGCCATCTCCGCATCACCCAAACGCATGGTCTTGAAGTAGATCGGTGCCAGCACGTCCCATCCGGCGCCATCATTGGGGTTCTGCGCCAGATGCCGTTCAGCTTTGGCAATCATCAGGTTCATGTCGTTGCCGGGCTTTTCCAGCCGCGCAGCAAGCGGCATGTCCGGCATGTTTGGCGTGCCCATATACAAATAAAGACAGAGCCCGGTCAGCGGCAAAAGCACGGTTACGACGCTGGCCAGGGCATTGTGTCGGCGTGGCGAAATCGCAGACGCTTCACCTTTTTTNCCGGATGCGGCCGCCAGAAGCCGCCGCCCGATTTCGGCGCGGGCATATTCGGCCTCGGCCTCACCAATCAACCCGCTTTCGCGCTCGCGCTGCAACTCAGCCAACTGGTCGCGGTACACTGCAACCTCACCGTCACGGGCCGTGTCGGCTACGCCATTGCTGCGCATCAGGGNATAGGTCAGAACGATGGCCACGGCCGCCGTCAACAGGGCGATAAAANTCCAGAACATGCCGTTTCAATTACTCGAATGCGCGCCGCTTTGAAATAAGCCGCAGCAGGATGACGTGAATTTGAGACACTATGCCGCCTATGGCCGCACTGACGAAAGACAGAGGCCGGTCGCCATACGCCATCCTGTTCTAACGATCAGCCTTGCGCATGCCTTGACATGCGTCAATCAAGCGTCAGATCAGCGGCGTCCAGGTACCATTGGCGTTACGACAGGCGGCACCGCGGACCTTCGCCTGCTTGCCATCAACCGTCAGATCATGGGTGTATTGGCGGCAGTTCTGGTTGCCAACCTGGTAGGGCGCGTTGGCAATCACCTCGCCGCGCGTATCGCCGCTCCCCCACACCACGGCCTGGCCACCAGGCGCTGTTTCCAGCGCACGATATTCCGCCTCCAGCGCCTTGTTGAAATCACCGCGATCCAGTTGCAGACCGCTTCTGCCGACAATGCCGCCCTGAAGGCTAGAGATGTATGGCGTAGACGATGCACCACCGCGTCCCAGCAGTCCGCCACCGGTTGCGCGGGTGTTGGATGTGGTGCACGAGCTGAGAACTGACAGGCAGACCAGCGAAAGAACAGCAGGGCGCATAATATTGGAGTTTATCCCGGCAAATCCGGTTTTGCCCATCACGTCAACCAAGAATACACTCCTTATCAACGCGCCATCCTGGCGCGGTCATGCGTCACGAAATGTCTTGCCAGTTTTTGGCCGTCATGCAAGCTCTTTCGAAAGTCCTGGAAGAAGCAACTCCGCTTTCAGCCCACCCAGCGGGCCGCGCGACATGGCAAAGGTGCCGTGGTACTCAGAAACCACCTCGCTGACGATCGATAGACCAAGGCCTGTCCCCGGCCGGCTTTCGTCCAGGCGCCTGCCGCGCTTCATGGCTTCGGTAATCTGTTCGGGCTCCAGCCCCGGCCCATCGTCTTCCACCAGCAACGTCACCCATGACCTGCGGGTCACATCCGGGTCGGAAGACGGGTGCGAACCGCGCATGACAGTTATCACCACCTTTGTGACTGCAAACCGCGCCGCGTTTTCCAGAAGGTTGCCGACCGCTTCTTCCAGATCCTGCTGCTCCATCGCCAGAATCATGCCCGGTTGCTGCATGTCCAGCTCGAATGTCTTTTCCGGGTTCAGGCGGCGCATTACGCGCACCAGCCGCTCGAGCGCCGGTTCGGCTTCCACCCGCGCCAGAATGGAGCCGCGTTGAGCGGCAATGCGGGCGCGGGAGAGATAGGACTGAACCTGCGCCTGCATCGCCTCCACCTGTCCCCGCACCAGATCGCCATGGTGGCTGTCCAGCGTGCGGGCCTCGTTCAACAGAACGGCAATCGGTGTTTTCAACGAGTGGGCCAGATTGCCCACCTGCATGCGCGCACGCTCCACAAGACGCCGGTTGCTTTCGATCAGAGCGTTGACTTCAGTCGCCAAGGGTTGGATTTCGCTGGGGAATTCGCCCTCAAGACGCTCCGCTTCGCCACCGCGAATTTTGCCCAGCGCCAGACGCGCCCTGTCCAGCGGTCGTAAACTATAGAGAATGGCAAGGCCATTAACGACAAGACTGCCAACACCAAACACGGCAAGCGCCAGATAGAGGCTGTTGGAAAAGTCACTGACGTCGTCTTCCACGACATTCAGGTTGCCGGTCACGCGAAAGCGCGCCGCCCGCCCCTCTCCATCCAGCACCACTTCCGTTTCGGCAACCTGCACGCGGTTTTTCGCCTCGTCCGTCACCACGTAATAGCGCTCGTAGCGATTGTCGAAAGGCACATCCAGAATGCTGGGAACAGGCAGCGTGGACACGCCAAGCGATGAGGAAACGAGCGGTGCCGTCTGAAAATTGCCCAGCGGCTCCACCACCCAGTACCAGCCCGTATCGGGCTGGGAAAACCGGAGATCGCCAAGCTGCGGGCTACCAGCAAGCGTATTCTCGTTGGAAACGGTGATGGAATTGATGACGTTGTAGAGCTGGGCACGCAGCAGATCGGTAAAACTGCGCTCCACGCCCTGCCGGTAGAGCGTGGAAATCACCACCGCGATTACCACCAGCGCCAGGGCAGACCATGCCGAGGCTAAAAGCAGAACGCGTGCGGTGAGTGAGTTACTTCGCATCTGCGGGTGCTTGCATCCGGTAACCGAGACCCCTGATAGTTTCGATCAGATCGACGCCAAGCTTCTTGCGCAGACGCCCAACGAACACCTCGATCGTGTTGGAATCACGGTCGAAATCCTGATCGTACATATGCTCCACCAGCTCGGTTCGAGACACCACCTCACCCATATGGTGCATGAGGTAGGACAGGAGGCGAAACTCGTGCGAGGTCAGTTTCAGTGTCGTGCCATTGACGGTTGCCTTGGAGGACTTGGTGTCGAGCCGCACCGGGCCGCAGGTGATCTCGGATGACGCATGTCCGGCTGCACGGCGGATCAGCGCGCGCACACGCGCCAGAATTTCTTCCACATGGAAAGGCTTCGTCACATAGTCGTCGGCACCGGCATCGATACCCGCGACCTTGTCGCTCCAGCGGTCGCGCGCGGTCAGGATCAGAACCGGCATGGACTTGCCGCTGGCACGCCATTTTTCGACAACGGTAATGCCGTCCATCTGCGGCAGGCCGATATCGAGAACGATGGCGTCGTAAGGCTCGGTATCGCCGAGATAATGCCCCTCTTCACCATCAAAGGCCTGATCGACGACATAACCCGCTTCTTTCAACGCGTCGGTCAGCTGTCGATTGAGGTTGGTATCGTCCTCGACCACAAGAATGCGCATCGTCCGTCCCTTTTCATTGCACCCGTCACTTCTGCAGTGTGACGGTCATTCAAATCATCTCTAGCGCATCGGCGCGAAAATCGGAATCGATTTTCGTAAAGCACGATGCGTCACCCAATAACCATAGACTGGCTCTTCGCGTCACAGACGCGCGGCACTCTATGGCAGATTTTNGGGGATTGCGACGGTCTACATCGGTACGCGCATCGTCACCTTGCGAGGGCGCTCGCCATTGCCCTGCACAAGCACTGTCACGACACAGTTCTGGCCGTCATTTGATGGATAAACCGAGAGAAGCTGGCCGCCGGTTTCGCGTACCACACGCGAGACGGCGGAGGTGCAGTCACTTGCAACCTGCTGTACACGCGCTACCGATGGCACACCCTGCACATCAGCCTGCGGCGCAGGAAAGCCGGAGAGACCGGCTGCAAGCGTCGCGATGATGAGAGGTGATGCCATTGCAAAAAACTTCCAAAGAAAAATCGGATGCACGTCGAAACGAATTCTTGGCCGAATATGTATCGCAAAGCGTCTGAATGGCAAATGAATGTGGGGTGTGGTGGCGTTGAGGGTAAGGTCAAGGGTAGCGGGTGGGGCTCACCCCCNTCTGCCCTGCCGGGCATCTCCCCNTCAGGTGGGGAGATCGGCAAGACGCGCGTTCCCCACTCTATCCTCAGCGTTCCAGATGGGCGAGAGATCTCAACGAGTCGATCTCACCCNTTGAGGGGGAGATGTCCGGCAGGACAGAGGGGGNTGAGCCACACCCACTACCGTCCAACCCACAATCCCCTACCTAATCTCACTTGTCGCAGCCAATCGCCCATACAACGCAATCAACCCACCCACGCCACCGGCCACCGTCACCAGCCCCTCGGCAAGCTCGCCTTCGAACCCCGTCGGCAGGTTCAACCCCACCACATGCAGCAGCGGTGCCAACACCGCAATCAGCGCGCCCNAGACGGTTTTCGACTGATACCAGGCTTTCATATTGTCCATGCTTTACCCTTTCTCGGTTGACGTTATTGTGAAGTTTAAACACGCAAAACGGCGCTTGCCGCGATACCCAGTGGCACCGCTCGGCCAAGCTGGCGCACCCGAATCGCAAGCGTCGTCTGCTGCGAACCAAAATCAGCCACCTCGTCGCTCGCGGCATAAAGGCAAGCTGCCTCGCTCACCTCGATTGTTCGCCGCACCACATCATCGGATAGGATCTCGACCCGGTATCGTTCGGATGCTTCATCGAGCGGAATATCGGCGGCGTCCCAGCCATCGGCCTCCACTCGCCCGCGCCGCATCCATGTCAGCAGCACGCCGTCTGCTCCGCGCATACCACGCAAATGCACAGGTGCCAGCGGCATTTCGGCCCGCCTTCCACCTGCAAAAGCAAGTGGCCCAACTCTCGAGATTTGCGCACCCGCCGCCTCGATGATCCAATTCAGTTGCAGGCCGCGTTCGTCACCGCGCAGCCCCATCGGCACCACACCCGCATCCAGAACCACGACCTCGGCTCCAGCAACTGCGCCTGCCGCCATCGCGTCTTCTGTACCAGCAAGTCCTCGCAGCAGCCGCGTCATCCGCCAGCGCTGGGCCGCCACTTCTTCCACCTTCGCAAAAGCCGCAACCTCCCACGCGCCATTGGCACAGCGAATGGCAATACGGTTGGCCCCGTTCAGCACGGCAAGGTCGGAGACTGACGACAGATCGCCGTATGGCAGCGTGATCTCGATTGCCCCCGCAATGTTGAACCGCCCGATGAATCCCCTTGGCGTAGCACGCGAAAGCGCACCGATCTTGGCAGGCTGGTCCAGCAGCGCCCTCGCCTCGTAACCGTCGGTTCCTGATGAAGCGGACAGCACCATTCGCCGCCAAGGCCTGGCGAAGGCCGCAACCCGCGCAAAACCTTGCGCATCGCCCGCTTCATATCGCGGCAGATCCATCAGCACGATATCCGGGTCGAACCCGCTCGACGCGTTGCCACCGCCATTGCGGGGTGCTTCGACCTCGCCAGAAACCATGCTGACAGCAGGCGAAAACTCCCGTGCCTCGATGCGCCTGACATCGCCATCCTCGATCCGGCTCACCAGAAAACGCCCCTTGGGACCACCCTCCAGTTCGACGCAATCACCGGGGTCCAGCGCGATATCCTGCGGCGAAATCGCAAAGCGCACCGTGCGGCGCGCCAGCCGGTTGTCGCGCAACAGTGCCTCCACCGCATTTTGCGCGGTCTCCTGCGCCAGCACCGCGCCCAGATCATAACGCAGCACCCGGCTTCCGGCATTGTCGATGCGCCGGGAGCGAACGCTCGCCTGCTCGTAGTCCAGTGCCGGGTTGAAGGCAGTCAGCACCGCCTCGGCTGCAAAATCGCTCTCATGCCCGCGCGCCTCAGACCACAGCGCGCTATCCTCGATATCCGCATAAGCCGAGATCATCTTCGTGCGCGTGGCGGCCCGTCCGCGTGAAACGAAGCGCAACGTCGCTCCGTCTTCGATCACATCAACCTGAAACGCCTGCAACAACGGCTCCAGCAGGCTGCGCGCCGCGATCACATCGCCCTGCGCATACCCAGCCACATCGCCGATCACAGCGGAAACATCGAAGTCCGCAAAGCCATGGTCACCAAGCACCGCCGCAATCAAATCTGCCAGCGTGGTCGCCCCCAACCTGCCGTTCAGCCAGTGGCCGGTACGCCAATTGGCGCCATCGCTCCACGTCGCCGCATCCAGCGGAAAAGCGGGATAAGGCCGTGCATCCCACGTCCAAACAAACAGTTTGGCTGGATCGACCATATCGGCTGGTGCAGAAACGCCCGCCCAATGGTCGTGATGCGCTTCCAGAAACCGCCTTTGCTGGCTGTCGGAGCGCATAAGGCTGGAAAAATGCGGATAAGCGCTTTCTGATGATTTCGGGTCGATGAAGGTGTTGGGCCGGTTCGCGCCCTTGTCGATGGCCGGGCAGCCCAGTTCGGTGAACCAGATCGGCTTCATGCCCGGCACCCAGGCGCTCGGCGTCGCACTTTCCATGCCGTCTGTGCGGTTATAATGCCGGTTTTGCCACCAGCCCGCTAGATCCTTGTAACGATAGACCCAGTGCTTGCCCTTCAACCCATCGGAAATGGCGCTGCGCTTGCGACTGGCCAGGTCGGTGTCACTGGCATAATACCAGTCGAAACCCTCACCGCTCTCGATGCTGCGAACAAACCCCGCCGCATCGTCTGACCCATTGAAATTATCCGGATTGCCGCCCTGCACGTCATCGTCGCGCCAGTCGGACAGCGGCATGTAATTGTCGATGCCAACAGCATCGATATCAGCGCTCGCCCACAACGCATCGAGATGGAAGAACACGTCGCCCGTGTCATCCGACGGGTGATACCCAAAATATTCGCTCCAGTCGGCAGCGTAGGTCAGCTTCGTAACAGCGCCCACTACGGCGCGCACCTCACCCGCCAGCCGCACCAGTTCCTCAACGAACGGAAAGGCATTCGCCTGATCACGTACCCGCGTCAGCCCGCGCAGTTCAGAGCCGATCAGGAATGCCTCAACCCNGCCCGCCTGTTTCGCCAGCGCCGCGTAGTGCAGCACCATGCGTCGATACCCGTCAGTACGGTTGCAAAAAGTCGAGATTTGCGCCCGCCCCGCCACCGTGCGGTCAGCACTTCCGCTCTGCCCNGCGGCCGGGTGGCACGTAATGTTGCCGCGCCAGCCATAGGCATCCTGTTCCACCTTGCCATAGGGGTCAGGCAGAGCATTGCCCGCTGGCACATCCATCATCACAAACGGATAGAGGCATACTTTCAAGCCCCGCGCCTTCAAATCGGCAATGGCCTGCAAAACGGCTGTATCACCCGGTGTGCCGCCATAGGCCGGGCCACCGTCACGTCGGCTCACCAGCCGCGCCTGCCCGCGCCCCATTCCTGCAACAGACCATGTCACACTTTCGCGGTCGCGGAAGCCCACTTCCACACCGGGCAGAATGCGGCATTCGCCAGCGCGCATATCGGTGCCGAACCATGTCACCACCAGCGCCACGCTTTCAAGGTTCGGGCACAGCGCCTGTAATTCGTCAATCGAAGCCTGCCAGTCGGTTGCCGCCGCCAGATTGTGGCGGTTCATCACCCGGCTTTCGCCCGCCCCCGTCCGCTCTGACACGGCAACCGTCGCACAACCATGCTCCGTCGCGCCGGGTATCACCGTCACTGCCCGTATCTGCCCCTCCAGCTTGCCGATGGGCCTGATCACCTCGAACTGCAACAGCGGAATACGATTGCCGAAACCATCCAACGGCAACCGCTCGAACACCACGTAGGACAGGCCGCGATAAGCAGGCGCATTGCCCGCCCCTTGCCGCGCCTCGATCAACGGGTCGGGAAGCTGCGTATCGGTACCGGGGTAGAATCGCATTTCGATGCCGGTCAGGTCCAGCTCCTGTCCATCGGCCCACACCCGCCGCACCATCGCGGCCTCGCCTTCGCAAAGACCGACGGCAAGATTTGCAAAATATCGAAACGTCTCGACGGTCGTGCTGCTGCTACTGGTGCTCTTGCCGCCCTGCCGCTCCCGCGTCACGCTCTCTTCAAAGCGCGTCGCCCAGATCAGCGTGCCACCAATCCGCACCGTGCCATAAGCCCGTGCAATCGCTGCCCCCTCCTCGGCACCGGGAATGCGGGCCGTCGAAAGCCGCGCGCCGGTAACGGTCTTCGAAGAGGAAAACAGCGCGCTATCGACCGCACTGCCTGCCAGCGCACCCGCCGCCCTGCCGATGATGGCGCCCACCGGCCCAAAAATACTGCCAAGGGCAGCGCCCGCCGCCTGCAAAACAAGGGTTGCCATCAGTCACCTCTACGGAAATCGAAAAACGCCAGCGATGCGCCTGCGCCACGAAGGCACCAGCGCCGAGCGCAGCACGGAGGCCGCCTCATAGGCGTGGATGAAGTGATCGGCATCGGCCAGAATGCCCGCGTGCTTGGCCGCGAATTCCGGTCGCCAGCGGAACAGCAGCATGTCGCCCGGCAGCGCGTCCACCATGCTGGCAACCGGCTGGAAATGCCGCTCCGCAGCCGCCATCAACCTGTCCTCGCCGCCACGCTCGGCCCAGTCACGCGCATAGGGCGGCGGCAGTTCGGGCTCATCACCATAAAGCTCGCGCCAGATACCGCGCACCAGCCCCAGACAATCGCAGCCCACGCCTTTCAGGCAGGACTGATGCCGGTACGGCGTGCCGATCCAGCTGTCGGCCACCGCCAGAACCCGTCCACCGATATCGCTCATGAAAACAGCGCTCCGCCATCATGCTGAGTCCGGCTCGTCACATAGGAATAGGCGAAATCTGCCCCGGGCATATGCGGGAAGCCTCTGAAATTCAGGTGGTTGGCAAACTTGACCTTGCAGACGCCAAAGCTCTTGTCGCACCCCGCCGTCACCGTGAACGCATCGCCTGCCTGCGGGGCCGCCTCCAGCGGCAGCCAGAAATTCAAACTCGCCACACCGTCACGCACCACATGGTCGTCCAGATCGAAACTACGGCCCGCATTCACACCGGTTGAAAACACCAGCTTGCCCTGCCGGAAAAAACCGTCGGCAAAAGCGCTGAGGCCGGATACCATCATCCGTCCGGTTCCATCCACGGAAACCACCGCACCATCCGCCCGAAACGCCACGATATCAGCCCCGCACCTGGCATCACCCAGCGCCGCATCGCACCGCCGTCCATAAACGCGGCCCTGCGGCTGGCTCAGCCTGTGCGCAAAACTGCGCAGTTCCGCCGTGAATGCACCACCAGCGCGC
Source organism: Agrobacterium bohemicum (assembly GCF_002896715.1). GTDB lineage: Bacteria > Pseudomonadota > Alphaproteobacteria > Rhizobiales > Rhizobiaceae > Agrobacterium > Agrobacterium bohemicum. Next base: position 18,742 of record NZ_PGEL01000014.1, on the reverse strand, counting down.
GTCACCTCGCCAATCTCGCGTACCTTCAGCAGCACATGCTGCTCCGGCGCCTGCCAGTTGACGCGGTAAAGCTCCACCTTCGCGCCGTCGTAGCGTCCCGCAGCCAGATCGGCCTCACTCACCGCCTCGCTGGAAAACCCGCCCGCGACCTCGCCGCTGCTGGCCGCCAACCCCGTTTCGCTATCGTTTTCGCCCGCCTGAAAACCGCTCGCGGCCAGATAGGTCACGCCGCCAAATATCAGCGCCTCGTCATGCTCGGTAAAACCCAACACCGCGCCATCGCGAAGGCTAACCTTCCAGCAATGGCATGTCGTCGTTGCCTCACCCTCCAGATGCGCTGCGAAATCCTGTGGCACTTTTTNCACGGCAAAATCTCCACCAGCGGAATGGAAGGAATGCGCCCGGCCTCGAAGGTAGCAAGGCTCACATCGATGCGGTCGATATCGAAACGAACAGGCACGTCGAACTCGAAACCCGCCCTCACAGCCGCGCCCGCCGCTGGCACATGCCCCGCCGCAAACGTCACGATCCCGGTCGCATGGTCGGTGCTGACATTCGTTGCCGCAATGCCATTCACCGAAACCACCACAGACCCCTCCACCGGCTTGGCAATGGTCCGCGTCCACCCTCCGCCCGCATCGGCATAGGTCTTCACCAGCTGAAACGCGGCCGTCACCCCGTCACCCGTGCCGATCCGCTGGTCCATCACAGACGGCACGGTCAGTGGCGGACACGACCGGAAATCCACCGGATCACGAAACCGAAATCCATAAAGCTGCCCGCCCCGCGCCTCGAAAAATTCCAGGACAGCATAGAGGTCGCTGACGGACCGAACTCCCGACCCGGCATCATAAGCCCGCCGAGAATTCCTCCACCTTTGGTTCCGGTTCTCCCGCCCGTTGGACAAATTGACAATATCCGTCCGCCGCACCGGCCCACCACTCGTCCCCATCGCCAACCGCAACGGAAACCGCACCTCATGAAATGCTGCCATGGATTTGATTTNCCTGGATTTAAAATGAAATTTTGAGAGCAGACGCTGGCGGCAGCGGGCGTGGCTTACCCCCCGCTCTGTCCTGCCGGACATCTCCCCCTCAAGGGGGGAGATCGGATGGCCGAACCACCTCACTTAAATCTCCGCGTCAAAGATGGACGAGAGGTCGCCACGAGTCGATCTCCCNACCTGAGGGGGAGATGTCCGGCAGGACAGAGGGGGTAAGCCACAAACTCAACGCCAACCACAAAAACACGCCTGCGCCAAACTAAAGCCCCCGCTGCCCCCGCCCCACACTGCGCGCCAGCATCGCCGCAATCTGCCCCTCGCTGCGCCGAAAACTCGCAGCATCACTCGCCGTCACATTGAACACGATCTGCGTTCCACCGCCGCCACCGGCCGACGCCACGCCCAGCGAACCGTCCGCCCCGCGTTTCAACGGCAAAATCGCCTCGCTGCCCGCCTCGCCCATCAGCCCCATATCGCCGCCCATGGGAAAAANCGTCGGGCTTGACACGACACCACCCTCGGCAAACGGCGTCACCCGACCCGGCACGCCGCCATTGGCAAAGGCAAAAAGCGATCCTGCCCCGGATGTCAGGCTGCTGACCGCTGAAGACAGCATGTTCTCCAGAGGCTTCAATCCGGCAGATAGCGCAATATTGGAAAGCCGCGTCCCCAGCCCCTGCAACACGCTGTCCAACCCCTTGCCGCCGGTGGTCGCCGCTCGCAATGCAGACGTGAGCGCCGACCCAAACCGTTGCGATCGCCGCTCCAGATCATCCATGACAGAAGCCAAAGCCTCCGCCTCCTCACGCTGGTCGGCAAAGTTCATCTCATTAGCCATCGGCCTTGCCTTTCTGATTCAAATTGGGAAGCTAGTGGATTGGAATTGCTATGCTTTCGATAGGCGGCATCTCTCCCCTTGTGGGAGAGGTAGGCCTCACCCATCCGGAAACAACCGCATCAACCCTTCCAGCCCACCACGATCAACCCCACCGCGTTGGGGCCTCATCCCACCCGTCATGGCAAAAANCTCTACTGGGGTCAGCGTCCAGAAANCCGTTGGAGAAAGCCGCAGCAGGCTCAGGCCCGCATGGATCACCTGCCCCCAGGGAAAGGGTCGGGTATCATGCGCCTGGCCTGCGTCCGCTGCGGCTCTCAGGGGGAAGCGGGTGCCTCCCCTCCCGTGCCGGTTCCAGCGAAGGCTGCGGTCAGGAGGTCTCCCACGATCTTCGCATAACCGGCAATTCCATCCTCGATGCTCATGGTGGCCACATCGTCATCGGAAANCATGTTGCCCGCACCGCGCAAACCAGCGCCGATGACACGGATCATATCGGCGGCTTTCATTCGCCCGCTGGCAAAGCGGCTCGCCAAGCCCGTCAGGTCATCGGCGGCAAAGGCGGTTTCCAGCTCCGCCAGCGCCCCCAGTGTCAGGCACAGAATGCGCCGCTCTCCATCCAGCACTGCCTCCACTTCGCCGCGCCTGCGGTTAGCCCGCCCGAAATTCCCCGCTCCCATCACAAGGCTCCGAAGCTGATGGCACCCGCTGATTCCAGCGCAATCTCGAACTGCACCTCGCCGTCGTGCCGCCCGGAATATTCCAGCGCGGTAATCTGAAACGGCCCAGTAACGGTCCCGAAATCCGGGATGACGATCTGCCAGCCGGGAATGGCACCGGCAAAGAACTGCCCGCGCACCAGCGCATCGCTTTGCTGGTCCTTGAATATGCCCGATGCTGTCAGTCCCGCCCTCTGAATGCCAGCCCCCGCCAGCAATTCGCGCCAGCGCCCGGCACTTTCGGCATCCGTCACATCAACGCTTTCCGCATTGAACGCCAGCCGCTTCGTGCGCAGCCCGGCAACGGTCACGAATGCCCCGCCGTTGTCGATCTTCAGCAGCAGGTCTTTCCCCTTCTGCGCCACCATGGTGTGTCCTTTCGAATTGAATTCGGTGCTACTCCGTCACCGCCCGAAACCGTATTTCCGTCAAAAACTGCTTCGACTTCGTCTGGCGCACAGTCCGGCTGTTGCGAAAAAACAGGCTGACCAATGCAATACCCTCGCCCAGCGCCAGCGGGGCGTCATCGAGAAGCGCCAGAACGCGCACCGCAATGTCCTGGGCCAGCTTGCGCCCGCCCTCCTCGCTCCACACTTCGATGGTCAGGAAATGCTCCTCACCCCGCTCGGAGCCGGTTGAATAATCACGGCTGTCGATTTCGCCGAAGGCCACGCAAGGGAGAACGGGCCTTGGCAGCAGCCGGTCGATGATGCCGCGCGCACCCACCAGACCCGTCAGCACCGCATCTCCGGCAAGCTGGACGTGAACAGCGCGCAGCAGCGCATTGGCCGCCATCATCGGCTTTCCTCCTCGCAGCGACAGACAATGAAACGGCCCGTTTCATCCGGGTCGATAACCGATTTTACAGCAAACACCCGCACCCCTTTGCGAAACCGCATGCCCGCCTCGATATCGCTGCGAAATCCGGCCCATATCCGGTGAGTAATCGCCACGCCATCGGCGGATGCCCGCTCATAGGCACCTTGCGAAACTGGCTCGATAGCCGCCCAGAGAGAGCGCAACAAACGCCAGCCAGCCGCAACACCACCCTGCCCATCCGGCAGTTCTTCCGGCCCTTCCACGTCCAGCCGCGCCGTCAGTTGGCCTGGGTCGAGAAATGTCAGGTTCATCGCTCACAGGCCCAGTCTACGAAACGGCGCAGTCAGCCGCTCATAACCTGCTGGCACTCCGGCGGGCTGGTCGGCAGGTGAAACCGCGCCGCGAAAGGCAAACATATGCGCGATGTGGATCAGCATCGCCCGCTTCAGCGTATCCGGCACATCCGCGCCGCTTTCGCCAAAGCCTGCGGTGAAATCGATCTCGATGCCGTTCAGCGGCTGCCCNGGCGCAGGCGGCTGGCGCAACCACAGCCGCGCCGGTCGCCCTTCGCCATCCAGCAGCTTGTCGATATCGGTCATGTCCTGGGGGTCGCCCGCATCATCGAAAACCAGAATCTTTTCGATGGCTTGCACCGGCCCCTTTGCAATCTGAATCACACCATTCAGCGGCCAGTCATCAAGGTATAGCCGAAAGCTCTGCTGCATCAGGCACAAGCCCGTCTGGCATTCCAGATACTCGCGGGCGGTGGTGATCAGCGATGCCAGAAGTGCATCTTCATCCGCGCCGTCCAGCCGCAAATGCGCCTTCACATCGGCCAGCGTCAACGCCTCCGCTTGGGGCGGGGTCAGTGTGGCATAGGTCATGGTGTCTCCGGGAAGTTATGGTCGTTGCAACGGCAACTTTGTCTGTCATCGCCCGTGGCTCACCCCCTCTGTCCTGCCGGACATCTCCCCCACAAGGAGGGAGATCGGAAAGACGCGCGCTCCTCAATCAGTCCGCAGCGTTCAAGATGGGCGAGAGCAATCCGCGAGTCGATCTCCCCATCTGTGGGGGAGATGTCCGGCAGGACAGAGGGGGGNTAAGCCACAGGCGATGACGCTTACTATCGTCCTCCACCACACCGGGCCAACCCCGGCATGGCGGAAGCACTATCATCCATCAACTCGCCGCAAACTTCACCAGCTTCACCGCCTCGAAGTTCTGCACCCCACCGCCAACACGTTTGGTGGTATAAANCAGCACATAAGGCTTGGCCGAATAAGGGTCGCGCAGAATGCGTATGCCGGTGCGGTCCACCACCAGATAACCGGCGCGGAAGTCACCGAAGGCAATCGACGTGCTGTTTGCCGCCACATCGGGCATGTCCTCGGCCTCGGCCACCGGAAAGCCCATCAGCAGCGCCGCCTGGCCTGCGGAAGCTGGCGGTTGCCAGAGATAGTTGCCCGTGGTGTCCTTTACCCGGCGCAATGTCGACTGCGTTTTGCGGTTCATCAGGAAGCTGCCATTCTGCCGGTGTCCTGCTTTCAGCGAATAGACCGTGTCGATCAGCACATCCAGCGGCCCGGAAGATGCAAAGGCGCCCGCCGCACCCGTCGCCACATAGCCGATCTTGCCCCAGCTCCAGTCTCCATTGGCCACCGTGTCGTAGGACAGCAGGCCCTTCGGCTTGTTCACGCCATCGCCGGAAATGAACGCCGCGCCTTCCTGCTCGGCAAAGGCCACATCCACTTCGGATGCAATCCATGCCTCGATATCGACAGCGGAATCATCCAGCAGCCCTTGCGTCGCCGCCGGCATGGCGTAAAGCTCCATGGTCGGAAACGTCATCTCGGAAAGTTGCGGCGTGTTGGTCTGCGGTCGTGCCGCCGTTTCAGAAACCCAGCCAGCGGCCATTCCGCTCGGCGCAAATGGCTTTTTCAGCACGGCACCGGAAACCTTTCGCACGGTCGAAAGTGCGCGCATCGGCGAGACCACCGCCATGCGTTTACCGATGTCGCTGTCGGTCTCGTTCGGCAGCAGATAACCGCCATCCGCGCCGCTGCTCCCGGAAAACGCCTTGGCCTCCAGATCGCGCAGCGCACCTTCATCACCACGACGAATATACGCCTCGAACGCCGCCTTGTGCTCTTCCGTCTCCGCATTGGCCGCACCCCGGCGACCCAGTGCAGGCCGTGCTTTCTTCAATGAAAGCTCGTCCATCGCCTGTTTGTTGTCGTCCAGCGCCTTGTCGATGCGGTCAAGCTTTTCGCGGGTCAGCACATCGGAGCCCATCTTGCGCTCGATATCGCCCAACCGCTGATCATTCGTCTCTCGAAACGCCTCGAACGCCTCCATGAAATCATCAAACGCCGCCGTCATCGTGTCAGGCACGGCCTTGATCTGCGGTGCAACTGTGTGAATGGAAGTCTGTTCTGTCATGACGTTTTCCTCTGTTGATCGTTAAANGATGAAAAGCAGCGGTTCACCCAACCGCCGTCACCCCGGACTTGATCCGGGGCCCAGCAGCGTCGCGTCTGCGACGCACAATGCTCTTCCCCGGCGCGGACGCGCCGGACTAGATACCGGATCAAGTCCGGTATGACGGAGGAGAAGCCAAACCTCCCTCAGCGCCGAAAAGTATTCCCCGCCAAACTCTTCGCCGCCAGGCGCATGGCGCGCACCAGCTCGGTGTCACGGTCGCGAAAGAACCGCGCCTGCTTGACGTTAGAAACCCGGGCAGATGGCAGCATGGGAAAGGTCACGACGGAAATCTCCCAAAGGTCGGCCTCCAGAATGCGGCGAATGCCGCCACGCGCGGCCTTGCCCGCCCGCACTGTCTGGAAGCCAATGGAAAGTCCGTCCAGCGCACCCGTCTTCATCAGCGAATGCACCTCTTTCGCCCGCGCAACGTCAGGCGCCAGCACACCCTCGACGAACAGCCCGCGCTTGTCTTCGCGAATGGAGCGCCACGCACCGATGGGCTGGGCCGGGTCGTGCTGGTAGAGCATACGAATGCCAGCGGCACCGCGCTCCTCGATGGATCGCTTGAACGCCCCCGGCTCGATCACGTCCCGGCCAAGATCCACCTCGCCGAACACACTGGCGTAACCGGAAAACGTACCGTCAAAAGCAATGCCGCGCAGCTCCAGATTGGCAAATTTGCGCGTAGCGGGCCGCGGCCCGCGATAAGCGTGCATGAAATTCTCCTGCGATTTTGAGGAAGTCGTCGCTGAGGGATCAGCTCAAGGCTTGGGACGCGCTGCGTAACGCTCGGCCACACGCACCATCACGCCCAGCCCCCACCACGCGCATAGGCTGGCGGCGGCGGAACCGGTCAGCATGATCTCCTGGCTCGAGAGCCNACCGGCGATACCCAACCGCTGGACGATCCAAAGCCCCACCGGCCCACCAAAAATCACGCCGCAGGCAAGCCCGGTCAAGAACCGGCTCGCCGCCTCGCGGTGCGTATGCGGCAGCATATAGATCAACGAGACCCCGGCTCCCGCCACGGCACCGGTAAAACGAGCAGCCCAAATGCTGCCCTCATTGGCAAATTCAGACATGAGTAACCATTCCGCGTTAGAGTAGGATAAGTTGCACAGCGGATGCCCTGCACCCGCCGTGAGGAGTTGTACGCTTTTCTCGAGTCATCAGAATCGGTTGAAGGCAGACCTTCACAGATGGATTCCGGTTGTTGAGAAAGTGGTTCAACGGTGGAACGTCGCGAGAGGCGAAGACATTCGATAGCCTTGTGCTCGTGGCTCACCCCCNTTTGTCCTGCCGGACATCTCCCCCACAAGGAGGGAGATCGGCCGGGCGCTCCGACATCACTTTTACCTCGACGGAAGAGATGGCCGAAAGCTCACCACCTGAGGGGGAGATGTCCGGCGGGACAAAGGGGGGGGNTAAGCCCCCCNGCTGCCGTTTAATATGACGCGATGCTCCCGTGAGAACACCGCCTCAATACCCCACCGCCTCCCGCTTCTCCTCATCGCTCAAAANCCCCGCAGCCCCCACCCTTGCCCATAGCGCATCGCGCTCGACTGAAAGCCCCGCAATCTTGTCGAGGTCCGGCTCCAGCCGTAACGTTCTCTCGAACAACGGCGATAGCCATGACGACAGACTGGCCGCCGTGCGGTTGATCAGCGGCAGAACCGTCAGCCGATAAAACGCCCGGTTCGCCTCCTGGTAATTCGCATAGGTATTGTCACCGGGAATGCCCAGCAGCATGGGCGGCACGCCGAGTGAGAGTGCGATGTCACGCGCCGCACCGTTCTTCGCCTCCATGAAATCCATGTCCCTGGGGGAGAGCCCCATGCTTTNCCAGTCCAGCCCGCCCTCCAGCAACAGCGGACGCCCCGCATTCACGGCCCCCGCATAACCTTCCTCCAGCTCGCGTTTCAGACGCTCATATTGCTCGGTGGAAAGATTGCCGCCTTCCTTGGGCTGATAGACCAGCGCGCCGGAGGGGCGGGCGGAATTGTCCAGCAATCGCTTGTTCCAGATACTGGCCGCATTGTGCAAATCCAGCGCCGCCCCCGCCGCCGCAAGCGGTGAAAATCCGCAATGGTCGTCCAGCGGGTTGAACAGCTTGAGATGCAGCAGCCCNAGTCCATCCCGGTCGGCGGCAATCCGCCGCGCCGCCCGTCCCTCGGCGCGGTAGTCAAACGCCGCAGGCCAGCCATCCGCCCCCTCGATAATGCTGACGCGATCGGGTCGCAGCAAATGCAGCTCGCGCAACCGCTCGCCCACCATCAGCGGCTCGATATAGGCATTGCCGGACAGCAGCAGATACCCGTAAAGCGCCTCGAAAAAGTCCGGCCCGCTCATCTGCCCGTTCGGGCGGCAAAGCAGCCGCAACAGCGCATGCTCACCAATCTCGTCGTCACCCTCGTAGAGCAACCAGCTGACCGAAGCCGCAGCCTCGGCCACCATGCGCGCCGCACGGTGCGCCACCGGGTTGCGCATGAAGCCTTCACGAGACAACGCACCATACCCCCGACCAGACCAATGCGCCCGCCCCGCTTCCCCGGACAGCACCAGAAACCCGCCCGCCGCCTTCTCTTCGCGCACAACCTCACGTCCCGCCGGACGCCGCCACGGCAGATGACCAAAAAATCGCATGGATATTTCCTTTGAAAGAAAACAAAAAAGCCACCCTATAGGTGGCTGGGATGGTGGGTCCGAAAGGTGATTTATTTTATCGGCTCTTTCACCGCCCTGTCACTGTCGAAATCAGCCGCCACCCGCGTATCCCGCAGCGGCTTCACGGTATTCGTCGAAAGTTCATAGGCCGGGTCGGCCTTGTAGGCCGCCAGAGCCGCTTCGTTCTCGAACTCACCATAGACGATGAAGTCCACTGCGTTTCCCCATTGGTCTTTCTTGACGTTCTCGCCGATCTCCAGCTTCAGCGCGTGGCGAATGGCGGTCAGGCCGGAAAGGCCTTTGCGCACGGCGTCGCGGTTGGCCTCGGCTACGGTGAAGAAANCGATGTGGCGGATCATGAAAGCACCTGTCATGCAAAAATCTTGGGTGGAAATCGCCTATCACCCNACCGCGTGCTGTTCAATCCGGTTGGCCATCAAGGCGGTGTGAAAGGCGCGACCATAGCCCGCCAGAAGGGCGGCGCGGTCATTGCCATTGATGATCGCTCTCGCACCCTCCCAGTCGGCCCGCGACGGGCTGAAATGTTGCGAAAGCCGCCTGCCGGTAAAGCTGCCGCGCAGCATTCCTTCCACGAGAATAATGGCGGAAACCTGCGGCTCCATCGCCCGCTCCGGTCGCTCCACAAGGTCTATGCCCGTCACCGCAGACATCGCCTCGTAGTTACGCTTGTGTGTCAGTTGTACCAGGCCCCGCCCCAGCCAGCTTTTGCCGTCCGCATCGCGTCGCCAGTAAGGCGTGCGGAACTGCCCCAGCCGCCCCGCCGCATAGGCCCGGTCCAGAATGCGGATCGCCGCCTCATCACTCGCCGCCAGCGTTTCTCGCACCGGCTGCATGGTTGCCGCCGTTTCGTGAAACGCGGTTGCCAGCATATAGGCCAGATGCCTGACGTCGCCACCCGGCGCTCTTTCTTCGAATTCATCAAGCACCAGTTCGGTGCCTTGCACCTGCTGTGCACTCATTCGGCCCGGAAAGGGTGCCATCCGAATCGTTGTGAAAAANCGTTGCCTGTCGAACATCGTTATCCCCGCTGTATAAACCCCAGATTTTAATATGCGACTTTCTGCACCTAAATCGATTTAGAAAANTCCTAATCGATTTTATTTCATGCGAACCGTTTTAAGGGTAAAAATTACCTTGAATTGCGGAACCTCTGGCCCCCTACTCTGTTTCACACCGAGCAATGCACTGCGCCAACCGAAGGAGGAATGCCATGACCGCGACGATCCCTCAGACCACCTACGACCGTCTCGAAAACGAATGGCGTCAGATGCGCGAAGTCAGCGCGCAGACGAAACCTTCGCAGACCCAAAAGAAGTAATTTGGTGGGGCGTCAATTGCCCCTACCGGCATGGTTTCTGAAACCGCCCGCGCTGCGCCATCAACGGCCCACGCGGGCGTTTCGCTTTGTGGTGAAACCTTTACATTCCCCGTACCCTCGGCTCCGTCATCGTGTCCATCGCCAGTGCCGTCAGCGCCCATACCAGCGCGTCCAGCCGGTCGGGTGAGCGCTTGGAAGACAGCCCATCGGGTCCAAAATCGGTCATCTGCTCCTCGAGCTTGGCAAACCGGCCCGCATGGCGCACCCTGCCCTGCTCGTAAAGCGCTGCAACCGGTTCGGCGCGCGTGAACTTGCCCCGGCTTGCCCGCACCATGGTAACGGGCAGGTTGGCGTCTATGCTTTNCAGCATCGCGCTCACCATCTCGCCACCCTGGTTGACTTCCGCCACAACCCGGTCGGCCTCGAAGCGGTGATGCGCGGCAACAACCGCCCGCGCCCAGCCCGCCGGTGTCGCACCTTCAGCGGAACAATCCGCCAGAACCCAGAACCGCCCGTCGATGCCGATGCCCGCCACCACGATGCCGCAGCAAGAGCCCTCGCCGCTTCCCGCTGGCGGGTCCACCGCCACCACAATGCGAGCCAGAGCATCCGGCCGATCATCGAAGATGGCATCGATATCCGCCAGTTTCCACAGCGCATCATCACGCTGCGCAATCAATTCGCCGTCCAGTTCCTGCCGCCCAAGGCGCGTGCCGCCATACCGTTTCATCATGGCATCGATGAAACCCGGAGACAGGTTTGCCGCATTGTCATGGGTGCGCATACGCACCACACGACTGCTCGGGTCGGCCATCAACGTTTTCAGCAACGGTATCGGCCTTGGCGTCGTGGTAATCAGCTGTTGCGGCCTTTCGCCAAGGCGAAGGCCGAATTGCAGCATGTCCCAGGTTTCCTGCGCGTAACGCCATTTCGCCAGCTCATCGGACCAGGCAAAATGAAACTGCGGCCCACGCAGGCTTTCCGGGTCTTCGGACGAAAAANTCTGCGCCATCGCCCCGTTCGGCCATACCAGCCTGCGGCGAGACGCCTCGAANTCCGGCCTCTTTCGTCTGGCGATCCGGCATATGCCGGAGATACCGTCGATCATCACCTCACGCGCATCCCCCAGCGTTTCCGCCACCAGCGCAATGCGCAGATCGGAATGGTCGCCGGTGGACGCCATGAGATGCACCCATTCGGCCCCGGCCCGGGTCTTGCCCGAACCGCGACCGCCGATCAGCAGCCAGTTGCGCCAGTCGCCTTCCGGCGGCTGTTGCGGGCAACTTCCCACAAAACGCCAATCTCGATTGAAGCGAGTGACGAACTGGTTTNGATGACGTTCGGCAAGCGGTTCTGTCATGCCTTTGGCAATCTCTTGTCTGCGAACGTCCGGTATCTGGGAACCGATGCGCGGCAGCAAAGCCCGCCCCTCATCATTCTCCCCCGTCAGCCGGTTGCCCTTCCGGCGAAAGACCGGCAGCGACAAGCCTTGCCCGCAGTTTTTGCTCGACGAGCTCATTCATCCGCCTCTGGAAGAAGGCAACCGCCTCTTCATAGTCCTGATTATCGGCTTCGCTTTCGGCAACAACCTCGTGGTCACGCGCCAGTTGCCGTTGCAGCGTGTCNATCTTTTCCAAAGTCCGCACGATCAGCGACATGGCATCGGTGGCGGCCTTCACATCGGCCCGCGCCCCCTTGCCTGCCGCTTCATCAGCCCCATCCAGCGCCGCCCCCGCTCCTTCGCGCAACTCGCGAAAGAACCGAAACTGCTCCCGCATTTCCACGGTCATCTCATTCATCAACCGCCACAGCCCATCCGGCCCTTCAATGGAACCGGAAGGCTGGTTGCTCGCCTTGTCTGGCAGTGCGGATTTCAACTCCAGCACTGCAGGATTATCGGCATAAACATGCGTTTGCGGCCACTCGCGGTAAAACGAGAGGTCGTTATTGATTGTCGATGTCATGGTTTGCCTGTTGGTGAGAAGGTCAAATGTTGGCGCAAGAGACCCCCCTCTGCCTTGCCAGGCATCTCCCCNTCAAGGGGGNAGATCAGCGAGAGGCGCACTCACCGCTTCACAAGCAACGTTCAAGATGGCCGAGAGATCACCGCGATTCGATCTCCCCACCTGAGGGGGAGATGTCCGGCAGGACAGAGGGGGNTAAGCCCCACCCACAACGCTGATGATGTAAANGAGAACGCACCCGCCCCTTCGTCACCATCGCTTCGCCCATTTCTCCGACTGTACCTAAACACTACCAAACGACCGTAACGCCGTCAAGGATTATTTNCCTATTTCATCGAAATTTATTCCGCAATCTTTCTTCCACACGTCTCCCGACCATACTACAGTGCCTCCAGAAACAACTGCGAAGGAAGCAAAAACTTGAGATGGATCAGGCGTTTGGTCATGCCGCTTTCGAGCACGGGCATCGTCGTCGGCACGGTGTTGCTGTGCGTCTCGCTTACGCCATCGCTGCTTCCCCGCACCTATGTCATGCAGGGTGTTTTGTGCGGTTTTTCCTTTGCCATCGGTTATCTCATCGGTGTCTTTCTGAAGGACATCGCCATCTATCTCGGCCTGCCGCAGCCCTCCCGGCATGACAAGCGCGGCATTCTGTTCGTCATCTCGCTCGCCGCCATCGTCGCCGCCGTCGGGTTTCTCTGGCAGGCCGCAACATGGCAGAATTCCATTCGTGCACTGATGGAACTGGAGCCGCTGGATAGCGCCCACCGCCTCAAGACCGGTGCCATCGCCATCGGCGTATCCGCGCTCTTGATCGGTTTCGGACGCCTGTTCCAGATCATACGACGGCTGTTTGCCCTGCGCAGTCGGCGATTTTTGCCGCGCCCGCTGGCCAACGTCGTCGGTATTGCCGCTGCCGCCATCATCGCCGTTCTGCTTCTCAACGGGCTGGTGGTGGATGTCGGCTTGCGTTTCATGGACAGTTCGCTGAAACAGGTGGACAGCCTCATCGAACCCGATGTGCCGCGCCCGTCCGACCCGATGAAAACCGGCAGCGAAGCCTCGCTCATGTCGTGGGAATCGCTCGGTCGCCGGGGGCGCGAATTCGTTGCCACCGGTCCGCACAGCGCAGACATTTCCGCCTTCACCTCCCGCCCTGCCATGGAGCCTATCCGCGTTTACGCCGGTCTGAATGCCGGGGCGACACCGACCGAGCGTGCCAAGCTGGCGCTGGAAGAACTCAAGCGGACCGGCGGCTTCGAGCGCGAAACGCTCCTCGTCGTCGTTCCCACCGGCACGGGCTGGATTGATCCGGAAGCCATTGATACGCTTGAATATTTGCACAATGGCGATGTTGCCACCGTTGCCGTGCAATATTCCTATCTCTCCAGCTGGATCGCCCTTCTGACGGAGCCTGATTACGGCGTGGAAACAGCCCGCGCCCTGTTCGAAGCCATCTATGGCTACTGGACGACGCTGCCCAAGGAAACCCGCCCCAAGCTCTATCTGCACGGCCTCAGCCTCGGCGCGCTCAACAGCCAGAAATCGTCGGATCTTTACGACGTGCTGGCAGATCCCTTTCAGGGTGCTTTGTGGAGCGGACCACCCTTCTCCAGCCCCACATGGCGCATGGCCACATCAGGTCGCGCGCCTGGCTCACCCTATTGGCTACCCGAATTCCGCGATTCCTCGGTGATCCGCTTTGCGGACCAGTACACCAACGCCCACATGCCGGATAAGCCGTGGGGGCCAATGCGCATCGTCTATCTGCAATATGCCAGCGACCCCGTCACCTTCTTCGAAACCGCTGCCCTTTACCGTCGGCCGGAATGGATGAAGCAACCGCGCGGCCGCGACGTATCCACATCCTTCCGCTGGTTCCCCGTCGTCACCGAACTGCAATTGCTCCTCGACGTCGCCGCCGCCACAACCGCCCCCATGGGCTATGGCCACGTCTATGCTCCGGAACACTACATCGATGCATGGTTGGAAGTCACCCAACCGCAGGGCTGGAGCGTGCCAGACATTCAGCGGCTGAAGAGTTTCTTCAAGGCGAGACGCGGCAGTACGGACCCGGTGTAAGCCCTAGCTTCCGTCGCCCGGCCCTGAGTCGGGNTCCAGCCAAAAGGACGGACATGAGGGAGAAGCGTTGAAATTACCGCGAAATCCGCGTGGATAGAATCACCGAAGACAACGTCCGCTCCACCCCATCAAGCGCCCCGATACCGTCGATCAACCGGTCGAGATCGGCGATAGACGGTGCCGTCAGAATGGCGATCAAGTCGAAGGTACCACTGACCGAATGCAGCGTGGTCACTTCCTTGATGGCGGCAAGGGCTGCGGTTACGCCCGCCAGTGCTTTCGGCGCGATGGTAATCAGCACATGTGCTCGCACCAGCCCGGATAGATAGGCGTCGGAAAGCTTGATACCGTAACCCGAGATCACCCCGTCCGCTTCCAGCCGCTCGATGCGCGCCTGCACCGTGGTGCGGGAAAGGCCGAGTTTGCGCGCCAGCTCAGCCACCGGCATCCGGGCATTGTCTGCCAGCAGAGAGAGCAGCGCAAGGTCTTTTTCGCTGATGGGCATTATGCGTAATCCTGTTGCCGATATGCATAGTTTTAAACTCACTTTCGCGTAATGTGAAGCTACGAATCGACTATCGAATGCGGCATTCTGTTACCTCAATGGCATTTCTCAAGGGGGACAGAATGAAACACATCGTCATCATCGGCGCAGGCAATATCGGCTCGGCCATCGCATGGATGCTTGCCGTCACCGGCGATTACCGCGTCACCGTTGCAGACCGTTCCGCAGACCAACTCGCCAACGTTCCCTGCCATGAACGCGTCGATACCGAGATTGTCGACATCACCGATCGGCTCGGCTTGCAGGCGCTGTTGAAGGACAAGTTCGCCGTCCTGTCTGCCGCGCCCTTCCACCTCACCGCTGGCATTGCCGAAGCTGCCGTGGCCGTCGGCACCCATTATCTCGATCTCACCGAAGACGTGGAATCCACCCGCAAGGTCAAGAAGCTGGCCGAAACGTCAGAAAGCGCACTCATCCCGCAATGCGGCCTTGCTCCCGGCTTCATCTCCATCGTCGCCGCCGATCTCGCTTCGCGTTTCGACAAGCTGGACAGCGTGCGCATGCGCGTCGGCGCACTGCCGCAATATCCTTCCAACGCCTTGAATTATAACCTTACATGGAGCACGGACGGCCTCATCAACGAGTATATCGAGCCCTGCGAAGCCATTGTCGAGGGACGCCTCACCGCCGTTCCAGCTTTGGAAGAACGCGAGGAGTTTTCACTCGACGGCATGACCTACGAGGCCTTCAACACATCAGGTGGTCTTGGCACGCTGGCCTCCACGCTGGAAGGCAAGGTGCGCACCATGAACTACCGCACTATTCGCTACCCCGGCCACGTCGCCATCATGAAGGCGCTGCTCAACGACCTCAACCTGCGCAACCGCCGCGATGTGCTGAAAGACCTGTTCGAAAACGCCCTTCCCGCCACCATGCAGGATGTCGTCATTGTCTTCGTCACCGTCTGCGGCACCAAAAACGGTCGTTTCATGCAGGAAACCTATGCCCACAAAGTCTACGCCGGCCCCGTTTCCGGCCGCATGATGAGCGCCATCCAGATCACCACCGCGGCCGGCATCACAACGGTTCTTGACCTGTTGAGCCAGGACAAATTGCCGCAAAAAGGCTTTGTGAAACAGGAAGATATCGCGCTGGCGGATTTCCTGGCCAATCGCTTCGGGCAATATTATGCGCCGCGTGAGGGATTGGCGAAAGTGGGGTAGTCTACCTCCGCACGTTAGCCACGGCGTGCGCGGTCTACCCCCNTCTGCCTTGCCAGGCATCTCCCCCTCAAGGGGGNAGATCGGCTAGAGGCTCTTACGCTGCTCAATTCTCAACGTAAGAGAAGATCGAGAGCAAGCCGCGAGTCGATCTCCCCACCTGAGGGGGAGATGTCCGGCAGGACAGAGGGGGNTGAGCCACACCCACCGCCCTCGCCCCCCTCACGTCCCGCAAAACGTCCGAAAAACCCGCTCATGCCCCATTGGCGCCTGCATATAGACGCCGAACTCCGGCACCTCATCAAACGGCCGGGCCGTTGCCCGAACCATCGCATGAAACGGCTCGAAATCACCATCCTCCACCGCCGCCGCAATCACTTCCTCAACACGGTGGTTGCGTGGAATAATTGCCGGGTTCACCGCCCGCATCGCGGACGCCCGGTCACTCTCGGTGGCACTCTCGCGCCATGTCCGCTGGCGCCAGTGGGCCAGCCATTCGTCGGCCCCCGCGAGATCGGTGAACATGCAGCGAAATGCCTCGGTACTGCCGTCCGCCGCATCGCAAAGCCTGCGGAATGTCAGTGTGAAATCCACGTCGTTTCGCTGCATCAGCGCCAACAGATCCTGCACCAACTGCTCATCCGCATCGTCCTGCGTGCTTAACCCAAGCTTCTCGCGCATGCCCGAGAGCCAGCGCTTCGGAAACTCGCTGGCAAACTCCGCCAGCACGCCATTGGCCAGCTCCACCGCCTTCTCGGCATCCTCGTCCAGCAACGGCAGCAGGCATTCCGCAAGCCGCGCGATGTTCCACTGAGCAATGCCCGGCTGGCTGTTATAGGCGTAGCGCCCCTGTGCATCGATGGAGGAAAACACCTTGTTAGGATTATATTCATCCATGAAGGCGCAGGGTCCAAANTCGATCGTCTCACCGGAGATAGCCACATTATCCGTGTTCATCACGCCATGGATGAAGCCCACCATCATCCAGCGGCAAACGAGATCGCGCTGGCGGGCAGCAATGGCCTGTAGCATTGCCAGATAGGGTTTCTCGGCCTGCTTGGCTTCGGGATAATGCCGGTCGATGACATAATCAGCCAGCACCTTGATCGCTTCATTGTCCTCACGGGCCGCAAAAANCTGAAATGTGCCGACGCGAATATGGCTAGCGGCAACACGTGTCACCACGCCTCCGGGCAGACCGGTCTCCCGTTGCACGCGATCGCCCGTTGCCACCGCGGCAAGCGCACGCGTGGCGGGAATTCCGAGCGCATGCATGGCCTCCGAAACGATATATTCCCGCAGCACCGGACCAAGCGCTGCCCGCCCGTCACCCCGGCGCGAAAAGCGCGTGGGGCCTGCGCCCTTCAGCTGAATATCCCGTCGTTTCCCCGTGATATCAATGACTTCACCCAGCAAAATCGCCCGCCCGTCACCCAGCTTCGGCACAAAGTTGCCGAACTGATGCCCNGCATAGGCCATCGCCAAAGGCTCCGCCCCAGGCGGCACGATATTGCCGGAAANGATAGCGGCCAGGCGCACATCATCCACGCCATCAAGATCAAGCCCAAGCTCGTCAGCCAGCGGTCTGTTGAAGGCAATGAACTGCGGCGCGGCAACGGGCGTCGGCAACGCCGCAGCCGTAAAATGCTCCGGCAGGCGCGCATAGGAATTGTCAAAATGTATCACGGGTACTCTCCCTGTTTCCCCTTATATGGGCGGGTTTGCCGCGATATTCCAGCCATCCTCTGTCAAGGCTACCAACTTCCTCCACGAGGATTTGGGTATTGCTTCGTCCTGAGATCGCTCTATTCCTTGTGAGCACGTAAAACTTTTGTGCGGTAATCGTAATGCTATTTTTCCGTGTTCTTTGGTCGATCTTCTGGCGCGCCGTTTTGGTATTGATCGTTAACGCTGGCATCTCTTACGCCATCGGCATGGCCAGTCATCAACTCAGCGACAACACCACGGAACTGATCAAACTGCGGCGTTCACTCGCCTTTTNACCGGCAGCCATCATATTCGCGGGCTTTGCTTGGAAAAATAGGACTTTGGGCAATGGACTTTTGCAGAACCGTTCGCCGCTCGACGCAAAACAATGGAGGGAAACCTATCTTGTTTTATCTGCACTATGCATTGTTCTTATTTCGATCAGCTCTGCAGCAGCCTATGCTCTGGAAATCGACAGTTGGCTGGCAGTCCAGCAACTGACCAATCCCACCTCGTGGCTGGCGACATGGATTGGCCTCAGCATTTGGCAAACCGCAAAANTCAGAAAATCTCGTCTTTAGCGTCGATTATTGGGCAGCACATGGATTTGTTCAATTTTTCATAGTTTTATTTTCAGACACAACCACCTGCCAAACTCGGTCACGACATCATATGCTTCTGCAATATAACAAATTTTAGGTAAAACTTAATAACTCATGGCGTGCGAAATATTCTACTAAATTATTTATAATTGAAATCATCAGCCAATCGTAGCACCCTCATAAAACCTGCCGAATACGGCGGGCGGGTGATTCGGCTTGGGGACTTTCGATGATGATGTCCGTCTTTAAGAGAGCGATTGCGGCCTTTGCGGTTTTGTCACTGTTGCAAACGGCAACGTTCGCGACGGAAGATACTGAAACACGCACGCTTCATTACACCTCGACCGAGGGCTCGCGCATCATTGCACTCGCTCGGTTGCAGGCTCTGAAGCAACAGGAGGCCAGACGTTTTCAGCCTGTTGGACTTGCGCGTTATGGCTACCGGCCTATGGAGGGTTTGTCGCAGGATTTGGCCGTGGGTTTTCCGGTCACGGATGCCGCTCAACAGCATATGGCGGGGCTCACCTGCTTCACGTGTCAAATACCGGAGCGTGCGGTTTCCGGCACCAAATATCTTACTGACTCAGGGCCGAAGTCGCTGAATTTCCAAGGTCTTCTGGTAGACGTCAAAACGCAGTTTGCTTCCGTGGATAAAAGCGCCTTTNAGAAAGTTCCGACGCGCGGCACTTAGCCTCTTCGCAACCCGGGGCATCTCAAGGCGCTCTGTGGAGTGCACCCCATTTCACCGGACAGGTCGGCTAGGTTGATTTAGCTCTGATGAACTGCCGAGGGGAAGCCATCT
>NZ_PGEL01000018.1 GCF_002896715.1 Agrobacterium bohemicum | reverse complement strand
ACATAAGCCTGTCCTCAAGCCTGTGCTTGAGCCTTTCTGCTTATGCCGACTGTCCGGTCGAAATGGGGTGCAGTTCAAAGAGACCTATCGCTTGCCAGAAATGCTCGCCTAACTGCAAATTGCGCGAAGCTCCTACTTTTATCATCGCACGCGCATGTGTCTCGCAGACAAGTATGCCGCCGTCCGGGACAGCCTTGCGGAAATCTTTGAAGCGAACCGTCGTTGTTACGGCTATCGGCGACTACAGGCGTCGCTGGCCAGGCAGAGCGTGATCATCTCGGAAAAGGTTGTCCAGCGCTTGATGAAGCAGGAGCACTTGGTCGTTGCTAGACCGCGTCGCCGGCGTTTCGGATCATACTTGGGAGAAATCAGTCCGGCCCCTGACAACTTGATCAATCGCGACTTCCATGCAGACGCGCCGAACGTGAAATGGCTAACAGACATCACCGAGTTCCAGATCCCAGCCGGGAAGGTCTACCTTTCGCCCATCATCGACTGCTTTGACGGAATGGTCATCAGCTGGTCCATCGGAACCCAACCAGACGCGGGCCTCGTCAACACCATGCTGGATGCAGCTATTGAGACCGTGACAGACGGCGAGGAACGACCAATCGTCCATTCTGATCGCGGAGCCCATTATCGCTGGCCTGGCTGGCTAACGCGGATCAGCGAAGCGAAACTGGTTCGCTCGATGTCCCGAAGGGCTGCTCACAAGATAACGCTGCTTGCGAAGGCTTCTTCGGTCGATTGAAAACAGAACTCTTTTATCCACGAGATTGGAAGGCCATCACAATCGAACAGTTCGTTGCCGAAGTAGACGCTTATATCCGCTGGTACAATGATAAGCGTATCAAGATATCGCTGGGATCACGCAGCCCGGTCGAATATCGAAGAAGTCTTGGCCTTAACGTATAAATCAGTCCAAGTTTTTATCCGCATCCCCGTTCTTTGAAATGGACGCGAACTCCATATCGCGTCCTTGGCAATGTAGGCTGCGGCACTCGGCGTCATATGGCTTTNCCCAGGAAAGGAATGGCTTGGATCGTCGCCCTATTCCCGAACCCTTTTGGCAACACATTCTCGCGGACATCAAGGTCACCAGGCCCTTTGGCGCCAGTGACCCCACGTTCGCAGTGTCACCGCTTCAAGCTTATACTCGCGGATGAATATCGTCTTTGCATTCCTGCTCTCCGATTTCAGGAGGAACACCTTAACTCGATGCCCATGAAACCGGCAGCAGGCCAACTACTCAAAGCTAAGCCAAGGAATACCTTGTACTAGTCTTCCTCCATGCGCGCAGGAATCCCCTAGCCGGGCTATTTTCTTGCCCTCGATACTGGCGACTGAAGAACCTCCTGTAATTCGATCCGATGTGGTGGGCACGCCGGTGCAAACTAAACTGTCCCCAACCGTGGCAATCGGCACACCCTCGACTGTGACGAAGTTTTGCTGTGTCGAGACAACTGGCCCGCCGATATGCGGCTTTGGCCCTGGATCAACCATAGGACAGACGTGCATATGGCCTTTAAGTGTAACCGCTCGACCAACCATTACGAACACCTCATCTTTACCCGCATATCAATCTAAACACGTCCATCTACATTGCTGTCGGATGCAATAGACTAGGCCCTTTCTGGCCGTTTCTGTCGCATAAGGACACAATCCCGCTTTNCTGATGAAACATGCGGATGCACTCTGTGACGCGGCAGAACTCTCTCGACATGAAANTCGACCTTTTCAAGCAGACGTATCAGTGGCGCAACATGCGCGTCGATCAAGGTCCAGGCTTTCGTTAGGCCCAGTTCCGCGATCAGGGCGCGCATGACTTCTTCCGATAGACCCTGACCCGAAACGTTCTGCATCAAAGCGCCACCAAGCTCTTCATCTGGGCCGACGTTTACAAAGCCTATAGGCTCGTCCACTGCATCCTGGCGTACTACAACGTAAGTTTNCAGGCCTTTGTCCCAGCTTTCGTCCCACTCAACGATAATGTGCTTAACGTCAATCAGTGTGCCGGCAAACGGCAAGGGGCTGTAACGGAACAGCTGCGGATCCGCGAGCATGGCGTACAGACTACCAGCGTCGCTTAGCACCGGCCGCCGAAGCATAAGCCTAGCGGTGGAGATTTTGTCTGGCACTTGCCGCCGGGAAGACTGTTCCAACATGCCTTACTACCCCAAAACAGACTGGACGATAAAGCGCTCCATCTCTCCCTCCGGGAGATATGGTTCCTCGCGCACGATTACAGTTCGGCCCTGAAAACGCTCATCCCCGTCGTTCAGCGTTCGCACGCCTGAAGCCTTGTCTGTAACGCAGAATCCGTCGGTTGAAATAGCGATACGGTCAAATGCTGCTTCTGTATTTGCGTATCGACCTGGTCCGCCGTTCAGACGCTCCAGAAGCGCCAGAGCCTCTAGCGCCCCCACTGATAACAAGTCCACTCCATCCAAAANTAGCGGCCGNTGCCCAATTGCTGGCATGATCTCTATGAGTCGCTCAGCCTCATACCTCAGAACGAGGCCCGGATTGCCGCGCGTCTCCGTAACGCTATCTGCGGAGGGCCCGTTCTGCGCATATGCGGCTATGAACGCCTGCTTCTCCTCGTCACTCATTGCTCCGCCAAATTGCTCCAATGTGTCGCTTAAGAGCCCGTCGGACGCACGGTCGCTACCTCGACCCATAACTGCGCCATAAGTCTCGGACCAGGCGTCGACTTCGGCTGGAGACATGCCAAATTTGAGCTTCCCCAGGCCTTCGCGTGGAAAAATCTTCCAGTCATCTTCTGCGGTCATCACTATCCCGTCCCTATTTCATTATTCCGTTTCGTCTTAGACACTCGGCGTAGGCCGTCGCTTGAGCTATTGCTGCATCGTATTTTGTCGGGTTGCCCTGCAACGCCGCTACCCTACGCGCATCTAAAACGTCAGCCATAAACGCTGAATAGGTCTGGCCGCGTGAAAGAAAGCCCCTCTGCACCGCGTAACTTGGTCCATGCACGCGGCTACCATAAGAGGCCGTAAGGCGATGATCAACCGGATCCATCTGTATCGCTGGCCCCACAGGTCTGGGCAAGGGTGATTTCGAATCTGCTGGCATATGGTGGCTATCGAGTCCGTCTCCCAGCGTCTCGGGTGTATCAGTCATGCAGCCGTGGGCTCCGCCTCGGTAGGTGCTGCCAGGAACTCCACAGGCGAGATATGCGCAGGGATTTTGGGCGCAGCGAGCGCAGGTTACGGTTCTGGTTGCAGGTACTGCCTGATCCTGTGTCTGAGCTTCAGACTGGGCATTTGACATCGCGCCGCTGACGCCGTTGACGATGTCGTCGCCATAGACGATTGCTCCCGTGGTTACTACAGCTCCTCCAAGTAACCACGCCGCAGTCCCTGCAGAAATAGTGGCGCCGCCTGCGGCGACAGTTCCCCCACCAGCGAGCGCAAGCCCACCTCCAACTGCCAATAAAGGAGGCATCAGCCAGCCCTCCTGTGGACGCGGACAACACTTTTCGTCTTATTGAAAAGCACGGCAAAATTCTGGTCAGGATCTTTCGGACCAGATCGAATGTAAGCCCGCACCTCAGGGATCTGTCCGCTCTTCTCACCAGAAATTAGCATCATGAACGCCCATAGTTTTCGAGAGTATTCTAGCTTCAATCCGAGTTCCTCCGCCTGAGCATCCTGCCTTCGCACAAGGTCGCGCAATTCCACGTCACTCCTTGCGGCGGTAAAATCCGGTGCCACCTTCCGCAGATAAGCCACGCGCTTGCCGACAACCGTTTCTCGACGCTGATCCTCGATTTCATCGATATTTCTTGTATTGAAAGCGAGAAGACCCCTTGGCGCAGGCGCCGTACCATCCTTGCGGCTGGCTCGCATTATGCTGCCGCCCCACTCCTCATCCGGTTGGAAGATGATAGCGTTTGCCGGTCCCAGCAGACGAAGATACTGACCTTGGCTGAGTGTGGGTATAATTTGAGCCATGACGTTAGGTTCGCTATGACGCAGAATGACCCGCTTCAACTGAACAGGTTGGGCCGGAGATTTCTCATCGCTGGGGCGTGGATCGGCTTCATAGCTTTTGCCTTGATCGACTCGTGCATCTCCCGGAAACAGCACCACATTGATTTTNCGCAANTGATGATAAAGGCTCTCTCCTCCAGCTGCACATTCCCAAAAAACGCAAGCGTGCTTGCCATCGATCAAGTCGATCAGCCGATCTAGTGAAACTTGATCCACCGGCCTGGCGCCCGTTCTGGAGATTGCATAAGGCCCACGGTCAAGCCATACCAATTGCGGCGCGCACCGGTCTTGATCCGGGTTACCTTGCGGAGACTTGCGGTAGAGAGATCGATGAAAGAAGTTTCCTTCCGACAGTGTTGTTGGAAGATCGGGAAATTGCGCGCCATCAAGGACTGCAAACAGTGGCCGCTGCGACCGCAGCAAAACCTCTCGCAGTTTAGATAAATCAGTCATCGTGACTACCCAACGAACGGAGTTGAAGTTGCTGTCATGTTTCGCAAGCAAGACCCGCCTTCACCTGGGCCGCCTTTTTTAAAGTTGATCTGGTTACCCTCTATATCGATCTTCAGTGCGAAGAGTTTAATGCCGCTTTTTGTCAGGGAGATGTAACCACCCGGCGTCGAAAGCCGGATTTCATCATCTGCAAAAATCTCCCAGACCTTCGCTTCACCGTGATATTTTTCCTCCGACACGAGATTGTAAAGCTTGCCGACATTGACGGTGATCTTCTCACCGACGCGGGTGTATTGGCCCTTGCCGACCTCGACATATTGTTCGCTACCTATGGTCAGATTCTGTTGCTTGCCAACTTGGCGCACTTCAGTCTGGCCGATGTTGGTCACCTTGCTAACGCCGATCTGCTCAGCTTTNGCAACACCCACGGACGTGGACTGGAACGCGCCGATGATGGTGTTCATGATGCCGGGNAGGGGGAATAGGCCAGATGCATCTGACCCAACACCCGTACCGGAACCAGCAAGTGCCGTGCCTGCATCAGACCGTGGGCTGGGGCCTGAGACCACGCCCTCGCGCGACGACATGCCGCCAGCGCCAAGGAAGCCAAGCGCTGATGACGCAAGCGTCGTGGCAAACGCCGCAATGCCGGGTCCCCCGCCGCCTGCGAATTGCGCCGCCTGACTGAGGAGCCCCGCTGTCTGCCCTGAGAGCGCCTGGACGCCCGCCATCGCCATCATCGCCATCGGTCCTGTGCCACCGACAACGGTGTTTACCGATCCGCCGATCTCGTGCTTCTGGTTGCCGGACACTTCCACCGCGCGGTTGCCACCAACCGATGCCACCTCATGGCGATCAATGCGCTTGGTACGGTCGTTGAGAACGCGAGTGGTCTGGTCCTTCTGTGCGTGGAAGAACTGGTTCTCCTTGCCTGCCTCATCCTCGAAGGTGATTTCGTTGAAGCCGTCGCCCTTGTGTGTGTTGGAGCGCAACACCATACGCGTCTTGTTGGCAGGCAGATCGTAGGGCACCGAATTTTTNGGGTTGTTCACGACACCCGTCACCAGCGGACGATCCGGATCACCATCGACAAAGGCGACCATAACCTCCATGCCGATGCGTGGGATAACCTGCGCGCCCCATGTCCCACCGCCCCATGCCTGGCTGACCCGCACCCAGCAGGTATCCGTGCCATCCTTCTTCGCCTTGCGGTCCCATGGGAACCACAGCTTGATGCGGCCATATTGATCTGGATGAATTTCCTCGCCCTCTGGGCCCGCAACAATGGCGACCTGCGTGCCNTCGATCTTCGGGCGCTTGGTCGTACGATGCGGGNTGAGGGGTACGCGGGCGGGGATAGCCTCAAAGGCGTTGCGGTATTCCGGTTCGTTGCTGTTGGTCTCATAGGAGCGATCCACGATCGTGTGGCTCGCCTTGATGATCACATGCTCTTCATATTCATGTTCGGGATGCGCAACTTCGTATGGCGTAAAGCGACGTCCGGCCTCCAAAATGCGGGAGGTCGATCCGCCGAAGACGCGGTCATGGTCGGCTTCGATGGATTGCGCCCGGAGTTTCTGGGCCCGCTCTGCTTCTTCCACCGTCTTGATGCGGGCCGGGTACTCGTACAGCTCGCGCTTGGTCGCATCCGGCATCTGCACAAGTGATGGCGTCATATTGCCTGGCACCATGCCGGGTGTTTCAAAGTTCCAGTCGGCGCCTGCACGCTGGCCGGGCACATAGGAAAAGCGGCGAGCCCAGTCATTGATGTGGTTGCGGTCCGAAGAACCCTGTGCCAATCTCACTCTGCCTTCGCCCTGAGCTGAAGGCGATGGTCCAAGCCATCCATTGGCGGTATCGGCCACATGCAGCTTGTGAGAGCCATCTTCGTGGCTGAAAAAGTAGTACAACCCGTCCTCTTCGAAACGGCGCAACAGATAGTCGAGGTCGGTCTCGTTGAACTGGGTGCTGTAGTACTGCGCAGGCGGAGTCTTGATGATGCCCGATGTATCCGGGGCTGGAATGCCGTGTTCGGAAAAANGCGTTTCGGCCACCTCAACAGCTGTCTTGTCCATCCAAATGCGGCAATCGGAACGGCGGGATAGCAACCACATCTGCGGGCGAATGGTCATGGCGTAAGAGCGCAGACCACGGGTGATGGGTGGCCCCTCATGCAGGTCGGTCACCAGACCGTTGAACGGGCGGCGCACGCCACCACCATCTTCACCCTGTTGCACCTCTACCGAGACATCGATCAGACGGCCGATCAGCTCTTCCGGCTTCACCGATTCCTTCTTGGCGCGGACATTCAGCTGTATCTCGAACAACTGCGATACGCCTTCGTTGATCACCATCCGCTCCGGTAGCAACTGGTCTTCGCCCAGTGGCGACTTGACCTTGAGAACACGGCTAGCCTGAATGAACTCGGACGACGATGGCTGGTCGGTCATGGGGAACCCCGGTGATCGGATTGGATAAANTATCAATCAGCTGTCAAAATCTGCACGGAATGCAATCAATCATTGTGGCAAANGGATGGAGGGAAGACCTTATTTGCAACCGCGAGACCATAATCTTCACGCCGCATCCCAAACTCGCCGTAATCTGCCGAGTAATCTTAAAGAGAGAGGTTGAAATTAGGGACGCAGCCATGTCGCTGGCTGGAGTGATCTGTGAGGTTGCCAATGATGATGGCACGATGGCGCGCNTGCCGGACCTGGAAATCTTCGCTACACGCCATGGCCTGCTTCTCGTAACGATCGAGGATCTGGTTACATTTCTAGTAGAGAAAGGGTCCGTATCGGTGCCCGTTGAGCTTGAGAGCCTTTGTGCATAAACGCAAAAGTGGGCGTCGGACTACGGAATAGGGTTTACGTTTCCGAAGTCTCTTCTCCACTTGCTTAAGCCGCAGCGTCCTTTATCGTTCAATCGAACTCGGGATCGATATCGTCCGCGTCGATGTGCAGGAGAACGAGCGGTTACGTTCCGAGCACAGTCTTCTCGGCTGATCTGTCGCTGGGTAACACTGAACTCGAGGGCTCCCTCTCTTCAAAAGTCAAGTGTGCATTGAACGGAGAAGTAAAGTCAGTATCAAACTCGGGAGGTCGCCGACGGTTCGAATCCCAACGGCCAATAGCGGAAGAAGGGGGGCGGTGGAACCCTATCCTTGGTTCGGCAGCCGTCAATATTCGCACAATCTGATCTCTACGGGCTAACCGATGCTAGCTTCGATCCATTCGCGCGTCTGCTCAAGAACCTCGTCAGACAATTCGGGATCATCGACCGCACGGGCGAGGATGACTGCTCCGACCATTGCGGCCCAGCTTCCTATTGCTGCACGGCGCTTTTCGGCTGCACCTTGCTCAGGCAGCGCCTGCTCAATGCGCGCGATCTGGGTGCGCAATCCTTCTGTCATGACGGCTTTTGCGGCGGGCGTTTGGTGACGAATAGCGGCGGCGAGGCCTGCCGTCGGGCATCCATTGCCGGGATTATCCCGATGACGAGGTGCTAGGTAAGAGCGGACGAAACTGTTGAACTCGCCGTCTCCGACACTGTCAGATGACAGCGCCTGGGCAAGCGTCTGGGCCACAAGATCGTCCTTTGACGTGAAGTGTCCGTAAAAGCCGCCATGGGTCAGTCCGGCTGCTTTCATGACTTCTGCCACACTGACCGCATCGAACCCCTTGTCCTTAAACAACCTGCTCGCGAAATCCAGAATCCGGCGACGGTTTTCTGCCATCTGTTCTCGGCTGACCTTCATTTNCAAAATTCTCCGCAACACCTGTTGAAATTTACATGATGGCTATCATATTTAAATCCAATCATGATGATGATCATGAATATAGGTTCAATCAGAGAAAAGAGCAATCCAATGAGCCAAATTTCCGCAGTCCTGATTACCGGTCCGTCTACTGGCATCGGTGCCACCTATGCCGAACGGTTCGCACGACGCGGCCATGATCTCGTGCTGGTCGCCCGAGACGCGGCGCGCATGGAGACGCTTGCAAGCCGTCTGCGCCAGGAAACCGGCGTGACGATCGACATCCTCCCGGCCGATCTCACCCAGGCGACGGATCTTGCTAAGGTTGAGGCCCGGCTGCGTGACGATGCGCGGATCGGCATTCTCGTCAACAATGCCGGAACGGCGATTGGTGGAAGCTTCGTCGACCAGAGCGTCGATGACATGACCAAGCTCGTTGCGCTCAACGCGACCGCACTCGTCAGGCTTTCCAGCGCTATTGCTCCCCGTCTTGCCAAGGCAGGAGAAGGCGCGATCGTCAATATCGGTTCGGTCGTCGGCCTCGCCCCGGAATTCGGCATGACCGTCTACGGTGCGACCAAGGCTTTCGTCCTTTTCCTGTCCCAGGGACTTGCGCATGAGCTCGGACCGAAGGGCGTTTACATTCAGGCGGTGCTTCCCGCCACGACCCGGACCGAGATCTGGGATCACGTCGNCGCNGACGTCAATGCCATGAGCAATGTCATGGAAATGGGCGATCTGGTCGATGCAGCCCTGGTCGGGTTCGACCGCCGCGAACTGGTGACCATCCCGCCGCTGCACGATATCGGCCAGTGGGACGCTTTCGATGGCGCGCGCAAAGCCATGCTCGGCAATCTCGCCAATGCGCTTCCTGCTGAACGCTATCACACGCCGGTGTGACCTTTCCTCACTCGATGAACCCATGCCGCTTCAGAAAAGTATCAAAGCGCTATCATGACCAAGACCACGCTCTTCGAACCAACCAACCTAGGCGCAATCACGCTTGCAAACCGCATCGTCATGGTACCGCTCACCCGCAATCGCGCCGGCGCGGGCTTCGTGCCCGGCGATCTGACCGCCGAATATTACGCCCAGCGCGCTTCTGCAGGGCTGATTATTTCTGAGGTCACCCAGATTTCTCAGCAGGGCCAGGGCTATCAGGACACGCCCGGCACGTATTCGACGATGCCAAGATGACCACCGCACTTCGCGACCGCCTAACGTACCATTGCGAACTTGTCGAGACCGGAAANGAATCGTGGCGCTTCAAAAATCGCTCTCGAAGGTAAAGTCGAAGATGAAGTCCTTTGCCAATTAAGTCGCATCTGGTCCAGGAGGCGCTTTGTACTCTCCTTGCACGCCCTTTCTTTAAGATTTGAGCACTATGAACAGTGTGAATGACGCAATCTGGGGGATGAAATGTCGAGTACTAAAGTTAAAAGTCCTTTGTGGATAAAGATCACGGCTTACGGGTTTGCTGCCGTATTGTTCTCAGCCGCTACCATTGGCGGAACTGCATGGTATCGCCAATCGGTTTCGAGCGCAGAAGCTCTGCAGCGGGAATCCGCCGCAGATATGACCTTGGTTGAAACAGACATGGCGGCGCAGAGAAAGACTGCGTCAGCTCTTGTGGTAGCTCTGGCGGGNCAGCCTGACACAGCACGGTTGATAGAGGCAAATGGGCGCGAAGAAATCCTGTCGCGCTATATAGCATCTCTAACATCGATAACCACCGATGGTGGCATCCAGCTTATTACATTCATCAACGCCAATGGTGAAGCCGTTGCGCGCATTCACGCGCCCGATAAATTTGGCGACGACATGAAAGGTCGCCGCAAAANCGGTTGTACAGGCTCTGTCGACCGGAAAGCTCGTTGCCGGAATTGAGCCCGGCCGCACGGCTGTCAGCATGTTTGCTTCCGCCCCGGTTATTCGTGACGGAAAAGTCATCGGTGCCGTAGATGCCGGAACGGCACTGGCAAATGACTACTTTAACTCAGTCGCAGAACGTATCGGCGGCGAGATCGCTGTCCAAATTATGATGGATGGAAAGTTCGTGAAGCAGGCCTCAACATCAGAGGCCTCGTTGCTGTCCGAAGAAGGCATGAAGACAGCATTCGCGGGGCAGCGTGTACAGGAAGAGCTATCTGTGGGCGACAGTGAATATGTCGTGGCGGCACTTCCTTTTACGAATTTCTCCGGCGAAACCATTGGCGTTCTTGAGATTGCATCTGATGTGACGTCGNTTGCCCATGCGGCGCGAGACGCCCTTTGGACAACCGTTATCGGCACGGCAATCGTCTCCCTGCTTTCGCTGCTGGGCTTCTTCCTTTTNGCAAANTCGCTGGCAGGCGCGATTGGCCGCATCACTGGCACTATGGGACAACTGGCTGACGGCAATCTCGACGCCGCAGTAGAAGGCGAAACCCGAACCGACGAAGTGGGCGCCATGGCGCGTGCGGTGAAGGTCTTCAAGGACAATGCACTGAGGACGCGCGAACTGGAACGAGATGCGGACCAGCAGCATAGCCTGACCGAAGACCAGCGTCAGCGTAGCGCCGAACAAGAACGGTTACGCTCCGAAGCGATGTCCCAGGCCACGGGTGGTCTTGCGGAAGGTCTGAGACAGCTCGCCGCCGGAAATCTCACCGTCAAGCTCGACCAACCTTTCGCTGGCGATTTTGAGAGTTTGCGAACTGACTTCAACAGGGCAGTCGAACAGCTTCGCAGTACGCTGACCGCTGTGGCGACTGCAACTAACGGCATTGATAGTGGCTCGCGGGAGGTAAGCCAGAGCGCCAACGATCTGGCAAAAAGGACGGAGCAGCAAGCAGCGGCTCTTGAGGAGACAGCTGCGGCTTTGGATGAGATCACCGTTAACGTTACAAACTCTTCAAAGCGCGCCGATGAAGCTCGCAAGACTGCCGTACAGGCTAATGAAAGCGCTGCCCAATCAGGTCGCGTGGTGGCGAACGCCGTCGATGCGATGCAGAAGATCGAGCAGTCTTCAAACCAGATCTCCAATATCATTGGCGTTATCGATGAGATTGCATTTCAGACCAACCTTCTGGCGTTAAACGCGGGCGTGGAAGCTGCACGGGCCGGGGACGCCGGGAGAGGGTTCGCCGTCGTCGCGCAGGAAGTCCGGGAATTGGCTCAGCGTTCTGCGAAAGCGGCCAAGGAGATCAAGGACCTTATCCGAAATTCGTCGATCGAGGTGCAGAATGGCGTCAAGCTGGTGAGCGACACCGGTGAGGTGCTGAAGACGATTGAAGCCTACATCGTTACGGTGAACCAGCACATGGATTCCATTGCAACATCTGCGAAGGAACAGTCCATTGGTCTTGCCGAGGTCAACACAGCCGTCAATCAAATGGATCAGGTGACGCAGCAAAACGCCGCGATGGTTGAAGAAACAAGTGCCGCCGGCGCGACGCTTGCCAACGAGAGCGGGCGGTTGCGCGAGCTGATCTCGCAATTTCAGCTCGGAGGAGCACTCCATAACACAGCATCGGTAATGGCGGCCGGGCCTGCACATTGTTCGGTCGCATCGCCGGCAAAACGACTGTCAGGGAAGGTCGCGTTGGCCTTTTCCGGCAACGCCGCCCTCAAGGAAAGCTGGGAGGAGTTTTGATGAACGTTTCCAATCGTTCCACAAGCAGCACCAGCGATATGCTCGAGATTATTGCTTTCCGGCTCCACGACCAAGAATTTTGCGTCCGTACAACGACCATTCGTGAAATTCGCGGATGGTCACCGGCTACACCCATCCCACATGCACCGTCCGATGTAATCGGCGTGATGAATCTTCGGGGAACGGTCATTCCCATCATCGACCTAGCTACCAGGCTTGGCATGAAAAGCACTGAGCCTAACGAGCGTAGCGCGATCGTTGTTGCCGAGGTGCACGGGAGGGCGATGGGGTTAGTCGTTGATCGTGTCTCTGACATTCTGACGATCGCCGCCAACCTGCTTCAGCCAGTCCCCGAGATCAGCATGTCCAGCGGCATGCGCTATGCCGAGGGTATCATTGCCCAACCGGGCGGAATGATATGCTTTCTTGCTCTTGAGGGCATGTTCGAGAAAACTGAAACAACGGCGATGCTCGCCGCTTAAGGGTCGTGTTCAATATTCTTTTGCATAGACCGAACAGCCGGCCGATCGGGTATCTGTCGATCGCCGCTGCAGGAATGGAGAGCTGCAGAGTGTGGTGCTGAGCGATAGACGGGCTTGCAATAGCTCATTTATAGCGTTAATTATGAGTTATAGATAGGGATGCTATAACTCATGAAATGGAACTGGCAAANCACTGATTGGCCAAACTTCAGGTACGACACCGCAAGCCTGGTACCGTTGGAGCAGAAATTCTTGCAGTCCGCCGGCGAGGTTATCGGTGCTGTCCGGCATTTCAACGATGACGACAGCAACCAACTTCGCATTGAGTTGCTGAGCGACGAAGCGGTCAAGACCTCAGAGATTGAGGGGGAATTTCTGGACCGCGTGAGTGTCCAGTCATCACTCCGCCGCCAGTTCGGGCTAAACACTGATGATAGACAGATCCGCCCCCAAGAGCGGGGGATCGCCGAGATGATGGCGGATGTCTATCGAAGCTGGCATAGGCCGCTGGACCATGAGGGACTGTTCCATTGGCATTCAATGCTGATGGCCGGAAACCGATATATTGAAACGGTTGGTGCTTACCGCACGCATGAAGACGCCATGCAGATCGTATCAGGTCGATTGGACAAACCCACTATCCACTTCGAGGCTCCCCCATCTCGTCAGGTTGCCGCTGAGATGGAGACCTTCATCACATGGTTCAATCAATCCGGGCCAGATGGTCAAACGTCGCTTCAAGCTTTGGCACGCGCCGCAGTAGGACACCTTTACTTTGAAAGCATACATCCATTTGAGGATGGCAACGGCCGAATTGGACGCGCGCTCGCCGAGAAATCCCTGGCGCAAANCATAGGGCAGCCAAGCCTCATTTCACTCGCCTTCACAATCGAGAAGCGCCGGAAGGCCTATTACTCAGAGCTTGAGCGGCACCAGCGCACGCTTGATATCACCGACTGGGTCATTTTCTTTTCAGAGACTATCCTGGATGCTCAACGAGCGACGCTTGAGCGCGTAGATTTCTTCATCCAGAAAGCAAAGTTCTATGATCGTTTTCGGGACAAGCTGAATGAGCGGCAAGAAANGGTAGTCTCGCGTATCTTCAAGGAAGGCACGGCTGGCTTCAAGGGAGGTCTAAGTGCCGAGAACTATATCTCGATCACAGATACATCCCGCGCTACAGCAACACGCGACCTTCAGCAGCTCGTGGAGATCGGTGCACTGACGCGTAGGGGTGAACGTCGGCATACCCGGTACTCGCTTTTATTGCTGAAATAAATTGCTGTAGTCGAGTTAGGTTGGAACTTGAAACCGATGATAAACAATGTGTCGACGGTTCGAATGCGTCCAGGCGTTTGCCCCGTCCACCTACTCTGACGCCAGCGCCAAGTGGCTGGACGTGGACCGCTTGTCGGTCCGCGCTCGCGCCGACATAGGCATGAAGATCGAGATACGTCGTGTGTTCCATGAGAACTTCCAGGTTTATTGCGTTCGAGAGGTCTGGTGGCAATTGCAGCGGGGGGNCTTCTACAGGGCCTAGGTCATCCGTTGGCGAAGACCATGGCGAAACTTCAAAGCCGTTGAATTCGCCACTCTCGAATGGGACTGGCTCAACAACCGCCGTCTTCTGGAGTGCATCGGAAACATTCCACCAGCCGAAGACAAGGAGCGATACTACGTCGTGATGGACGTGCCATCCATGGCAGCATATCTGAGGCTGGTCGCGCCCGTGGCAAGATTGTTCTCACCCCAGCAGACTAGCTCCGCCAATCTTTAGGCCTTTCCTTCCGCTGATCACGGTTTATGACAAAATAGAAAGCGAACGCCGGTAACATCGGCTGGGTGGCTCTCAATCAATCAGACTTCAACATGCTTGCGCCGCTGTCAGATGGATTCATCGAACAATTCTGCCTCAGTTTGAGAAGTGAAGGTGAATGTGACCCGTTCACTGTCATCTTCCTGACGGATGCCCACTGCAGTCACAATCAACCGAGCGATCTCATCCCGTGCGTCACTGCCTGATCGAGACGAGTTCACCGTTTTCTCGATCGCTTGTGCGAAGACTTCGCTGATTACACCAAGACGCATATTGTGTTTCATGATGATATCGCGATCCTCAATGATCGCTGCCTGTTCAGCTTTCGGGAGTCCGGCGTTGTCCATTGCTGTTATCGTGGCATTCGTCGCGAGCTTGATTGGACCCTCGTTAAGCCAGCGCTCAACCATCTGATGGAATTGGTGCGTACGCGCTGCGGGGATTATTTNCTGTACAGTTATCGACATCTGCGTTCCTTTGTCAGCTTCGATGCATGCTTATAGACGTCCGCAACGAAAGGGACCGGCTACAGCGAAACATTAACAACTTGCTCGAGCACGGTGTATGAGGTCGAGCGGAAAGCTTCAATGCATTTGTGTTGCATGCCAGCTCCGCCGAGGAGGGTAGCCGTTGCGCTCGAGGTACGTATTGCAAGCAGCCAGCCCGCAAGACCGGCGATGGCACCAGTCATAACGANGGCGAGGATAAGGTTGCGGGTGACGCGGATACCGGCCCGGAACGTCGCCGTTTCATTGCCGCCGATCATCACGAGATGCCGCCCGAGCGGCGTTTTCGACATGAGAACCGAAAATACGACGAAGCAGGCAATCGCGATCCAGCCGGAAAGCGGAATGCCGAGGAAGCGTTCTATTGCGAACACCCGGATGGAGGGGTGCGAGATCCTGCGCGGACCTGCCGCCGGAAACGGCCAGCACGATACCGCGCACCCATATGAAAGAGGCGAGCGTGATGATGAGGCGCTCGTCTTCAGCTTGACGACGAGGACACCGTTGAGAAATCCGATCAGCGCCCCAATGGCACAGGCAATCAGCAGGGAGACCGGAACCATCAGCCACTCCGGCGATAGCTTGATGCCAAGCCCGATGCCAGCCGAGCAAAAANGGATACCGACGGCCATGGCAGACAGAGCTGCCACCGACTTCACGGATAGGTCCATATGACCCACAAAACACGATTTTGGGCATTTCTGGTTGTTTCGAAGCTAGGTTAAATGACAGCGAGCACGGTTCCGCTATCATATTGGCGAACAAAATCCACCCTTGAACCATCCCAGTGGTAGCAATAGTGCCGCCCTTGAACGGGTACCGGCGCCGTGTCCGGCCAGAAGAGACCAATGCACTGATAACTCGGCATACGTACGCTATCCCACACGAGTCCGTTGCTGCCATCGTCCCTCAGTGCTTTGCCTTCGATCTGCGAAGGACCGTAGTCGGTCGCGTCAAGGACGTCAGGTACTGCATTTACGTTATCAAGGGTTGTGTCTATGCTCCCTATCAGGACACGGAAGTCTGAAGTCCAGCCTGGACTTTCGGATGTTGCAGCCATGAATTTCTGGTGATGATGGACTGTCTCGGCTACTGCAACTTCTTCGCTGCTTCCCGCGTAATAGATGCCGTAACTACCATCNGTAAAGCGGCCGGGTCTTGCAGGTGAGCAATGGACGAATGGAGCCATCAACAGGCTAGCACCAGGCCCTGACACCCGTCTGTGTGCGGGAACTTTACCGAGGTCCCCCACTTCCAATCGAATGCGTGGGTTGGATTTCGCTTCGACCGAAACCAGAGCCTCCCAGTCACGTGGATCGGCAATGTCCTCAAACAAATCAATCGGCGGGTAGATTGACCGAATTATTCGATAAGTCTGCGGCCATTGAACCGAAGTCGGTACCGCAAAACCACTCACCATGCGCCGCGCTCTGCATCGAGCCACTCTCTTATAGCTGCAAGGTCGGAGAGTTCGCCGCGAAGCATGAAGTCAAGTGCTGACGCACCACCAAACGCAGAATTGGGTGCCTTGACCCAGGCATATCCCNGCGCGGNTTCTTTAAAAAGATGACGCAGCCCCTTATGGATACCCATCAGATGAGCCATGCGCATTTTGAGATCTCTGTCGATGCGGCCAAGGTTTCCCTCTTTCCATCGCGCCCAGGTGCGTGCGGACAGGCCACCCAGCAGCGTACTGGCTTGGGCGTCCGAGATATTCCATTGTCGGAAAAGATTGACGGTCGTGCGGGCCAATGCCCCTGCTTCAGCATCAGAAATTTCAGTTGAATTTGTACTTGCAGGTGTGATTGTAATCCGCTCTAGCAACATGCTTCATGCCCTCTGATTTGGCATAAAATACCATATATTTGCCAAATGGCAAGTCGCCTATAGCGCAGCAATCTGCGCTGTCTCAGATCATTTTNGCCAGGGGTATCTTGAATTGAAAANCTCCGACGTGCTCAACATCATTTGGTAAGAGGTTTACAATGGGCTTGAGAGCTTGAATGACTATTATAGAGCGTCGCTCCCTTCGCTTGGAAGCCACCTCTGTTAAATCCATGTCCCGTGGCAGACGTCGCCAGCGCCATGTGCTGGTGCAAATGCTGCACATCATCCAGTAGGGTTTTTATGGCTTTGCGCTCATCACCATCGTGCTATGCGATAATGCGCTCGACCGGGTCAGCCTGCGGCATTTCGAATTGCGGTGGCACGTTATTCAATCTCCATCTTTNAGATTCATTGCCCTGGTTCTCCAGACTGGACGCAGCCTGCATTGATTTGGTTCTTTTTTTGTTCCGCTTTGCGGATGAGTCAAAGCAACTCTTGGATTTGATTGAACGCTAGAAAATTATGCTACTGCTGAGTCTAGGGGAGGGGGAATGTGACCCGCGCAAGTTAGTGCGAGTTAGCGACCGCACAGTTACCATGGCGCTTGGCTTCTTTCGAAAAAGAACCCGCCCGATGGTCCGGAGGCATCTTGGCACGCCAGCCAGACAATTGTATCAGCGGCCTGTTCGACTGTTCGATATCCGGTGTGGTTGTTGAAGTCCGTCTTCGTGTAGCCAGGATCGGCGGCATTGACCTTGATCCCATCCTTCGCGAGGTCCTTGGACAAAGACAGGGTGATAGCATTCAGCGCCGTCTTGGAACTGTTATACGCAAGAATGTTCACAGCGTGGTAGGGGTGTGTGGGATCAGAAAGCCATGTCAGCGATCCAAGACCGCTGCTGACCATGATGACATTGGCTTGGCCGGACGCACGAAGCATAGGCAAAANCGCCTGCGTCGTTCGGATCGGGCCGAAAACGTTGGTCTGGTACACAGTTTCGATTTCAGTGATTTCCTGTGCGCCCGGAGCGGCATAACTTCCTGGTATACCAGCGTTGTTAATTAACACGTCAAGCTTCCCATCGGTGGCGGACACGGTTGCCGCTGCGTTCTTGACGCTATCGTTATCCCCTACATCGATGGCGATCACTCGCACATTAACACCCTCTGAGGAAAGCTTTTGGGCCGCACTTGCACCCCGCTCGGCGTCTCGGCTCCCAAGCCAGACGCGATAACCGAGCCGGCCAAGCTGCCGGGCTGTCTCGTAGCCGATGCTCTTGTTAGAGCCCGTAATCAACACAGACTTAACCGTCATGTGATTTCTCCTGGTTTGAATATGGTTGAAGGTTTTGACTTTCAACAATCCGCCTGCAGCCGATGCAGTCAAATCTAGCATTGAGGGATTGTTTGATAAGATACCTGAAACCGGCTAGTCTGATCGCCATGGCGAACAGCGATCAACTTCCTATGGACGATCTGTCCATCTTTCTTTCGGTGTGCGAGACGGGTGGTTTTCGTAAAACCGCTAAGCGACTTGGGTTGTCGCCATCGACGGTCAGCGAGAAGGTTGCTTTGTTGGAAACCCGGTTGGGGGCTCCTCTCCTCATAAGAACCACACGGAGCGTCAGTCTGACGGACGTAGGGCGGACGCTTGCGGAACGTCTGTCGCCGCTTATGCGCGAAACGCGAGCGGCACTGCAGGATGCCATGAGCTCTCAGGACGAGGTGAGGGGTCAACTCAAGCTAAATGTCACCGGGGCCGTCATGGTCGATATACTGCCTCCACTCATTGATCGTTTCCTGATCCGTTTTCCAGATGTACGAATTGAGATTGTGGTGGAGGACAGACTTGTCGACATCACGGCTGCGGGATGTGACGCTGGTATCCGCTACGGTGAGCATCTGGCGCAGGATATGATCGCTGTTCCCATCGGCCCGAAGTTTCAGCGTCTGGCGCTCGCAGCATCGCCGGGTTATCTCGATACGCAGGGTACACCCTCGCATCCCAGCGATCTTTTGGCCCACGATTGCATCCGGCTCCGGTTCTCAAGCGGTGCGCTCACGGCCTGGGAATTGGAGTGCGGCGACCAGTCACTGACCGTCGATCCTCCAGGTCGTGTCATCATCGGTGTCGATGCGGCACCTGCTGCGATTGAACTGGCGCGCGGTGGACATGGAATCATCTGTACTTTTAAGAATTGGCTTGATCCCGCGTTGAAGACCGGCGATCTCCAGCCAGTCTTGCAGCATTGGT
Organism: Agrobacterium bohemicum; assembly: GCF_002896715.1. Classification (GTDB taxonomy): domain Bacteria; phylum Pseudomonadota; class Alphaproteobacteria; order Rhizobiales; family Rhizobiaceae; genus Agrobacterium; species Agrobacterium bohemicum. Next base: position 109,453 of record NZ_PGEL01000018.1, on the reverse strand, counting down.
GGAGCACGTTCGATGGTCCACGGCTATACTTCTCAAGCAGGCTCATGTCGGCACCCNTGAGAGCGTTCGTTGATCTGGTGGGAGAAGAGAGATTTAAGGGTAGCGCATGATCTTGACTATCGCCATTTCGGGTTATCGGTCCCTTCGTAACCTCGTCCTGCCGCTTGAAAAACTTACCGTCGTGACCGGCGGGAACGGGGCAGGAAAGTCGAGTTTCTATCGGGCGCTACGACTTCTGGCAGATGTCGCGCAGGGACGGGCTATCGCATCATTGGCGGCAGAGGGTGGCCTGCAATCAACGATATGGGCTGGACCGGAGGCTTTTTCGCGTAGCATGAAGGACGGCACGGTTCCCGTGCAGGGGACGGTGCGGAAACATCCGGTCGCACTCAAGCTTGGATTTGCATCAGATGATTACGGTTACGCGATTGATCTGGGATTGCCTGTGGCTCCACCCCAACCGAGCTATTTTGCGCTTGATCCCGTCATCAAGGCAGAAGCGGTGTGGGCAGGTGAAGCGTTCAGCCGCCGAAATGTGTTCGCAGAACGTGCAGGGCCAGTCGTGACCGCACTTTCCGAAANCGGTCAACGTCAGGTGCTGCTGCATGATCTCGCACCATTCGAAAGCATGATGACGCAGTCCGCTGACCCCAAGAACTTACCTGAACTTCTGTATTTGCGTGCCCAAATGAGTGGCTGGCGTTTTTACGATCACTTTCGAACAGATCCCTCTTCGCCTGTGCGACAGATGCAGATTGGAACTCGAACATTGGCCCTGTCATCAGACGGCGCCGATCTGGCAGCAGCCATCGCGACGATCCGGGAAATTGGCGATGCGGCGGGCTTTGATGCCGCTATCGAAGATGCTTTNCCAGGCAGCACAATCGAGATCAAGACGGAGCAAGGGCGCTTCGAACTGCTGATGCGCCAGAAGGGCTTGCTGCGGCCGCTTTCGACGGCAGAACTCTCCGATGGCACTTTGCGTTATCTGCTCTTGGTGGCAGCTCTCACCACGCCGCGCCCTCCCTCCCTGATGGTGCTTAACGAGCCTGAAACCAGTCTGCATCCCAGCCTCCTTGCGCCCCTGTGCCGTTTGATCATCCGGGCGTGTGACCGGTCTCAACTCCTCGTCGTGTCCCATGCGGAGGAGTTGGTTTCGCAACTTGACGCCGAAGGAAAGGCATTGATGGTGAGGCTCTCCAAGGTACTTGGCGAAACGGTGGCTGAAGGGATTGACGAACCTGCATGGAATTGGCCTGCACGATAAGCACTTCCCAACACTGATTTGGTAACTTCTTGCGCAAACATGGGTGATTTGCCGTTCCTCCCATATTCGAAGGTGCAACCTGCGGCGGGATGAAGACGGTGACGACGGCAGAATAGTTCGACAAGTGTTCGTTTTCTTATGAATTTGATCCATTTTTTTNCGCCGTAATCCACTTGCACCGGATAAAATTATTGTCGGACAATTCACTTCACCGAATGTGGTGGACTGACGCGATTTGGAAANTCGGGTTAAATCCTGCTGAACTCAACAGTGCAAATGAACAGGTCGTAAGTTCGGCTCCCATCAAGACCTTCAGCTTGAAATGATAACAACATACGACGTATGGGGCGAGGTCTCATTTGATGAGTATTCAGGTGGTCGATCAGAATGCCAGCTTCGCGCTCTTAGTATCACTTCCTCCGTGCTCCAGCAGGATTCAGGAAGGAGCCTGTGCATATAGACCGAAGGAGACCATGGCCGCTTCACACGCACGCGTAAACCGCATAGACGGACCTTCTTTGCCCGCTGCAAGTTTGCTGACGCGCGCTCCCTCCAACAGCATGGATAGCGTGTCAGCTAAANGCTCTGGATCGCTAACACCTGTGGAACGGCAAAGATCGGCAAGCCGGGAATGCTGTTCCATCTTCAATGTTTCTATGATCGCATGCGCCGGGTGGCCTTGCTCTTTCAACTCCACCGCAGCATTGGCCAAATCACATCCATAAGGTTCGCTGGAAAGACATTGGGCGCGTGCTTTTACCCAGGCTGTAAGCTGAGCTCTTGGGTCGCCTGGGTTATCCGTTTCGAGATCTTCCCAGGCTTTCTCGAGCGTTCGAGAACTGTGCTTGAGCGCTTCACAGACGAGATCGTCCTTAGACCCAAAATGTCGATATAACGTCATCTTGTTGGTCGAGGCGGCTTCCGCGATGGCATCAACACCTATGCCGCGTATCCCGTGTTCGCGAAACAGTTGACAGGCCGTTGACACGATCCGGTCACGAGGTGCGATTTTCTCCTCGGGAGCGCGATCAGATTTCTCGGGTTTCATGAGTTTTAATTTTTATCCTGAAGCAGTGTTGACATAGGTGTGACCGGTCGGTAACTATTCGAATGTTACTTACTGGTAACACCTCAGCCAGGGCCCGTCAAGTAATCGCCCGCTTTCAGGAATTAGGAATTATCGAAAGGAGACTGCGATGAAACATACGACGGACGAGATGACGCTCGCTGAAATTTTGGGGGATCCTTTGATCCATGCAGTCATGCACGCCGATGGCATTGCACTGAACGATTTTAAAGACATGATGTATTCAGCAGCTAGATCTTTGAAGACGCGAGATGGCACAGCACTTAGTGGAACATTCCGAACGACCGGCCTTGCAGCGTCGTCCAAACGTACACTCGTGGCCACCATGCGGCCTTTGTTTACAGGTTCCTTTGAGCCGTGCTCCGCGACTAGGTGATTCTAGGTGCAGCCCGCATCGGTAACCCATACGTCGAGAATACAGTCGTGATTGTTGAGTTCAGCTAGATTTGCGCCACTGCGCCATCTTCTACTGCACAACCTCGTTGCTTCTACGGTGTTCGCTGAAAAGATCTTAACGCCTTGTGGAAGGATGCCCCCGGGATGAGAAAGCGGGCCGGGTTGGCGCGGTAATGAACAACTACGGGAATGATGGGCCGGAAACAGCTTATCAATTCCGGCCGATCGTCCCAGCCTTACCACTCCGAGCTTGAGCGGCACCAGAGCACGCTGAATATCACCGACTGGATCATTTNCTTTTCAGAAACTATCCTGGATGCTCAACGGGTGACGCTTGAGCGCATAGATTTCTTCATTCAGAAAGCAAAATTCTATGATCGTTTCGACGCCAGTTGAACGAGCGGCAGGAAANGGTAGTCGCGCGCATCTTCAAGGAAGGCACGGCAGGATTCAAGGGGGGGGGNCTAAGTGCCGAAANCTACATCTCGATCACAACGTCGGCATACCCGGTATTCGCTTCATTTCAGAAATAAGTTGCTGCTAGTCTAATGAACTCCACCAGCGTCATTATCTAGGTGAAGGCTTATTCGATTCCGCTCAAAAGCTTTGACACCACGAATGTTCGCATCGTCTTCGGCCAGAGAATCTTCGATGGTTCTCGAGGAAATCTATTACATTGTAGAGATTGCTCAACCGGTTGATTGCTTGGGGTTGTGCGAGCTTGAAACATGGAAATTCCACCGATGAACTAACCGGCCGAAACGTTGTCGGAGACTAGGTCATACGTTCCGTCGCCAAGTCCCAGGAGTTGTCCCGACCACGGTAGAAAAAACGCGTGTGAAGTGGCTCTGATCTGCGAATCCGCAAGCCACTGCGATCTCTGCGAGAGGTGCATTGGACGCTCTGATCAATTGCCGGGCGCGATCGATGCGTTGGTTAAGGAGCCATTGATAGGGCGTCATCCCTGTGGATTCACGGAAAGCACGGATGAAATAACCCCGTGACAGGTTGCAGGCTTCCGCCACGTCAGCAATTGAGACTTCACCTTCAAGATGTTCAAGCAGGATGGATTTGGCCATTTGTTCGTGTGCGCGTGAGAGCAGCGGTGTTCGTGTAACAGCCGGTACTGGTCGCCCGCCGTAACGCTGAACCAGATAGGTGCCGATAGCCGTTGTCATCTGGTCAACGAACAACGCATTTGCCTCTTCTGGACGCTGAAGCGCGGGAAGCAGGGCGCGGGCTAGGTTGGCAAGGACGATGTCTTTGGATGCCGTTTCCGTCGTCAGCAGGGTTACGCCACTCACATCCGCATCTTCCGCTATCTTTGCAAGCGATGAGGGCGAAATCTGAAACAGCATGAAATCGAAAGGCGTGCTGAGATCGGCTTTGTAATTGTCGGAGAGGTCGCGGATGTAGATCGCGTTCTCGGAAAANTCATGGCTGATCGCATGATTTGCGTGAAAGATCCTCCGCTCGTGACCGGCGAGTAACGACACCCCGACGACGAACCCCTGATCACTGGCCGATGTCTTCACCTGATCAAGCGCGGTGGACTTTGTCGCCTTCCGGAAAATGTCTATGTTCGAGGATGACAGGCTTTGGTTGATCGACAGTTGCGTCAACGTACAGCCGAACTTGTCGGAGGGTTTGCCGTGGACGGGGAGGCCTTTATCGTCTGAACCGGCACTCATGAAACCCACCTCTCTTTTGATTGCAGCAACGGTGCTCTTTGACCGAATCGAAATGTGTTCCCGCACTGCAATCAGTTTACGGACTGTAACCACTCTACGAGAATGCTTTTATACAAGATAGCGTGACAAATTATGTGTAGAAAACTGCGATAGTTGATCCGCAATCAGGCCTGCAACGTAGTTTATGTAACAACGATACGAATGTGAGTGAATGGTTGGCAGTCAGTGAAAAAATTGCAGCGAGCTTTGGTGTAAAAGCGGCAAGGGCATTGGTCATCAGGCCGTTACGGGATGCCCAGCTCACCGTCGTGCATCTTCAGCAATGTTATGAGCATGGCAACAGCCGCGTCATTCTAGAGCCTGATAACGCATTCCTCGTCATGCTCTATCTTGAGGATGCCCAGCATTCCGATATTGGGTTGGACAAGCGGATAGAACCGATCAAGATCTATCCTAAGGCCTCCATCTGTCTTGTCAGTCTGAAACAGGGTGCGGCGATTTCCATCAATGGCCGGCTGGATGTTCTCGCCTTCCACGTTCCGTTTTCGCATCTTGCCGAACTGACCGAGGAAGCAGGCGAGCCTCGGATCGATGATTTCCTGACCTGTCGCGGTTTGCATGACCAAGTGATCCGCAATATGGGCGCAGCGCTTATGCCCATGTTTGACATGCCGGATGAGGTAAGGGATACGCTCGTTCCCCACATCGGTCTCGCCTTTATCGCGCATCTTGCCCATAAGTATGGTCGGTCTCCTGCCCAACATCTTTCGGCTTCCGGGCAGTTCACCTCCATGCAGGAAAAGCGGATCAAGACCTACATAAACACCAATCTTTCCCGCGACATCGGCCTTGAGGATATCTCCACTGCCAGCGGCTTTTCGGTGGAAGAGCTGTCCTCCGGCTTTGAAGAGACGACAGGACAGTCCATTAGCGAGTGGCTATTGGCGAGCCGGATTGCCAGGGCAAAGGCCTACCTTACCAAGACCGGCGAGAGTATCGATCAGGTTGCGGATGCCTGTGGCTTCAGCGAGCAAGCGACCTTCATTGAAAATTTCACGCATTCCGTGGGTGTCACACCGGACGAATGGCGCTCGCGCAATCGTCACTAGGCTGATGATGCCGACGACAGTTGGCCGTCGGCATCATGTTGAGTTGGATCAAGCCTTGATGAAGGCCAGCAGCTCGGCGTTCAGCACCTCGGCATTCACGGTCAGCATGCCGTGCGAGAAGCCGGGGTACGTTTTGATGGTGCCGTTCTTCAGCAGTTTGATGGCTTTGTGAGCCGCATCCGCAATCGGCACGATCTGGTCGTCTTCGCCGTGGAGAACCAGCGTGGGCACCGTAATTGCCTTCAGGTCTTCCGTCTGGTCGGTTTCCGAAAACGCCTTGATGCCATCATAATGCGCCTTCGCGCTTCCCATCATGCCCTGACGCCACCAATTCTGGATCACGCCTTCATGAACGGTCGCGCCTTCACGGTTGAAGCCGTAGAATGGGCCGGCAGGAACATCGCGGAAGAACTGAGCGCGATTGGCAGCAGTGGCTGACCGAAAGCCGTCGAAGACGTCCATGGGCAGGCCTTCTGGGTTGGCTTCTGTCTTCAGCATCAGCGGTGGAACGGCGGATACCAGCACGGCCTTCGCAACGCGACCGGCAGGCTGGCCGTGCTTTGCGACATAGCGCGCAACTTCGCCGCCACCTGTCGAGTGGCCGATGTGAACGGCGTTCTTCAGGTCCAGTGCTTCGACAACGGCGAATGCGTCGGCTGCGTAATGGTCCATATCATGGCCGTCGGAGACTTGCGCTGAGCGACCATGGCCGCGACGGTCGTGGGCAACTACGCGGTAGCCGTTTGCAAGGAAGAACAGCATCTGTGCGTCCCAGTCGTCGGAAGACAAGGGCCAGCCGTGATGGAACACGATTGGCTGTGCGTCCTTCGGACCCCAGTCCTTGTAGAAGATGTCGGTGCCGTCTGTGGTTTTAACGAAGCCCATTGTCTTGTCTCCTGTGGTTGGATTTGGGTTTGTGGCAGCCGGTGCAGCATGGACCGGGCGGGTTGTAAGTAGCACTCCCGCAGTCATGACAGCGCCGACAAGAAGTGCATCACGGCGGCTCAGAGAAAAATTGTGGTTTGCCATGATGGCTCCTTGTTGGTTCGAAGTGGTTTCGTGTGCAGTGCGTTTGTCTATGTGAAGAGAATGTGCCGAAAACGAACGACTAGCAATTGCAACAAAAGTGTCGATTAAATTTCGATAATTGCAATAATCCGGTCATGTTGCTCTGCTCGGTTTGTTGATTGTCAGAAGGTGCCGAACCACTGGTTTATCCTGGCCGGTATGGAATGCGATGACCTTGCTCTGAACATCCGCATCTGCAGTGGACACGCGCTTGTGCTGGCGCAAATGCTCCGCCCATGATTCCACCATGAACCATTCGGTGATTTNCTCGGGGTCGGCAGAGTCCTCGGTAACACCCCAGCCATAGGCTCCGTCCCGGCGTCGTTCGGATGACATCTCATCCAGCGCATGCAGGAACTTGCTGCGGTTGTGCTTCTCGACATGGTAGTCGATCAGGATCAACACGGGACCGCGATCATGCGCGACCGGCTCTGCGACCAGCGGCTCGGGCCAATGGTTGGACGAAACCAGATCTGCGTCGCCTGCTGGAAGCTTGACTCGGTGCATGATGAAGCCCGCGACCAGCAATCCTGCCGCTCCGATGAGCAGCGTTACTGGTACGCCCACGGCTTCGCCCACCGCGCCCCAACCAAGGCTGCCCGCCGTCATCGCACCATTGAAGACCGTCAGATAAACTGCAAGCCCGCGACCTCTCACCNAATTGGGTAGAACAGCCTGTGCCGCGCCATTCAACGTCGTTAGTGCGGTTATCCAGGATGCTCCAAGAAACAGCAGGATGATGATGGCCAGCCACTGCGGTGGGGCAAGTGAAAGAATGCCCATGACGAGGGCTGTCATGATGGCAGAGCCGAGAAGCAGGCCATTGGAGTCAAAATGCTCGCGCAGTTTCGGCATGACCAGCGCGCCACCAATGGCGCCTGCGCCGACCGAGCCCAGCAAAAGGCCGTAAAAGCTGGCGTCACCGCCAAGAAGTTGGCGGGCGACGAGGGGCAGCAGCGCCCAGACGGCGCTGGCGAAGGCAAAGAAAATGGCCGCACGCAACAGCACGACATGCAATGGCTTGCTGGCGCGGGTATATCTCAGCCCAGCACGAAACGCGCCGAGGAAATTTTCAGACAGGGCATCATCGGCATTTTTGGCGCGTGGCCACCAGATGAGTGCCGCTATGACGAGAATGTAGCTTGCGACGTCAGCGCCATAGGTAACAGCCGCTCCGAACGCCGCGAGCAGAAGCCCGCCTGCCGCAGGGCCAATCGAGCGGGCGATGTTTATACCCAGCGAGTTCAGCGCGACCGCGCCTTTTACATCTTCGCGCGGCACCAGTTCCGGCACGATGGCCTGCCATGTCGGTCCCATCAGAGCAGCTCCTATGCCGCCCAGAAATGTCAGGCCGATCAAGGCGCTGACGGACAGCATGCCGATATAGGACAGTGTCATCAGCGATATGCTGACGCTGGCAAGCAGAAGCTGAATGGCGATCAGGAATTTGCGACGGTCGAGAATGTCAGAGAGAACGCCCGCCGGGATCGCCAGGAGGAAGATCGGCAGCGTCCCGGCTGCCTGCACAAGAGCGACCGCTGCCGGTGCTGCGGAAAGATCGGTCATCAACCAGGAACTGGCGACATCGCGCATGAAGCTGCCCGTGTTGCCCAGAACCGTTGCCGCCCAAAGGACCGCAAAGACCGGCTGACGCAGCGGGGCGAAGCTTCCGCTTGAGGATGTGCGGACGCTCATCACTTCGCTCCTTTGGTCAGATCGAAGGCGGCAACGAAGACGAATGCTCCGGCAAGGCCAAGATGTTCGAAGAAAGCGTTGGTCGCCATCATGCGATCCATGCCGGGAGCCATTTCCCAGAAGCGCAGAGCGATGAGCGTCGCCACAATAGTGAAGCCTGCCAAGGCGAGCGCACCCGCCCAACGAAGAAAGCCTGAAATCACCATGGCAGACGCTGTCAGCTCAAATACAATGACGATCACGGCAAAGACGGCAGCAGGATGCAGACCGAAATGGTCCATCTCGCCCATGGCACCATTGAAATCGACAATCTTGGTCAAAGGTCCCTGGATATAGGCTGCGCACAGCGCAAGCAGCGAAACTGTCCGGACCGCTGGGGTTGCTATAACGCCCGCCAGGGCTGTCTTCAGTCTGTTGGTGTTAGATGAATGGTAGGTCATGGCTGCTCCTGCAGGTTGGCCCGTGTTGACGGGCTGTTGTCTTGCGATGGAGTGATTTTGAGCCGAAACGTTGCTGCCAGCAATTGCATCAATAGTTTCGATTTAATTGCGTTTTTNACAATATTGAGATGCGGACGGGCCATGGGGCCCGTCCGTCAGAGGAGGTACAATCACACCGCCCAGCACGAGCAACCCAGCGCGCCAAAGAAGCCCTTGAGATCGGCAATTGGCAGTTTCGACGTCCAGGCACCTGCGTGGTCGTGACCGTGAACACCGCAATCGCTGGCGCAGCCGCAGTTGGAAATCGCGGTGCGCCGCAAGGAACGTGCACCTGCACCCTCCGGCTCGCCCCATGCGGCGTAACCGCCGAACTTTCGAACGGGAGACCAGTCCGGCATAGCGGTCGGCACGTCGTTTTCATCCAGTGCCTTGAAGTCACCCGAACCATAGACGATCTTGCCACCGACCATGGTGAGATCCGAGGTCAGGAAGGAAATTTCGTCTTCGGAGCAGGAGAAAAAGTCCTTGTCCGGCACGATGAGGTCCGCAAACTGACCCTTTTCTATGCGGCCCTTCTTGCCCTCCTCGTTGGAGAACCACGTGACCTTTTCGGTCCACATCCGAAGTGCCGTTTCACGGTCAAGGCAGTTGGCGCGTGGATAAAGCTGCATGCCGCCAACGGTCTTTCCCGTCACCATCCACGATAGCGATACCCAGGGATTATAGGAGGCGACGCGGGTTGCATCGGTACCGGCTGAAACATGGACGCCCTTCTCCAGCATCTTGGCGATGGGCGGAGTGGCTTCGGCTACGCCGTGACCGTAGCGTTCCACGAAATATTCGCCCTGATAGGCCATGCGGTGCTGGGTGGCGATACCGCCGCCAAGCGCTGCAATGCGGTCTATGGAGCGATCTGAAATCGTCTCGGCATGGTCGAAGAACCAGTTGAGACCTTCGAGCGGAATATCCTTGTTGACCTTTTCGAACACGTCGAGTGCACGGGTGATCGTCTCGTCATAGGTGGCGTGCAGACGCCATGGCCAGCGGTTTTCGGCCAGAACCCGCACCACTTCTTCCAGTTCACCTTCCATTTCCGGCGCCATTTCGGGCCTTGGTTGGCGGAAGTCCTCGAAATCGGCGGCGGAAAAGACGAGCATCTCGCCAGCGCCATTGTGCCGGAAGTAATCATTGCCCTGCTTGTATTTGACCGACTGCGTCCATTTGAGAAAGTCTTCTTTTTCTTCCTTCGGCTTTTGCGTGAACAGGTTGTATGCGAGACGAACCGTCATCTGGTTTTCGTCGGAAAGCTTTTGGATGACTTCGTAATCGTCCGGGTAGTTCTGAAAACCGCCACCGGCATCGATCACGCCGGTAACGCCCAATCGGTTCAGTTCCCGCATGAAATGACGGGTCGAATTGACCTGATAATCCAGCGGCAGTTTCGGGCCCTTGGCAAGGGTGGAATAGAGAATGGCGGCGTTTGGCTTGGCCAGCAGCAACCCAGTTGGATTGCCATTGAGATCGCGCGTAATCTCACCACCATGCGGTTCAGGTGTATCCTTGGTGTAGCCAACTGCACGAAGGGCCGCGCCATTCAGAAGCGCTCTGTCATAGAGGTGCAGCAGGAAGACGGGCGTATCAGGCGCGACAGCGTTGATTTCTTCGATTGTCGGCAGGCGTTTTTCTGCAAACTGGTGCTCGGTGAAACCGCCGACGACACGCACCCACTGCGGGGCGGGTGTTATCGCCACCTGCCGTTTGAGCATATCCATGGCATCGGCCAGCGAGCGGACGCCGTCCCAGCGCAGTTCCATGTTGAAATTCAACCCACCACGCACGACGTGGGTATGGTTGTCGATCAGGCCGGGCAGAACGCGCTTACCTTTGAGATTGATGATCTTCGTTTCCGGTCCGGCAAGTGCCATGACATCGCCATCGCTGCCCACTTCGGAAAAAAGGCTGTCTTTGATGGCAATAGCCGTCGCATTGGGGTTGGCGCGATCAAGCGTCGTAACGCGGCCATTGTGAAGGATGATATCGGGATGCATGGTGTCTGCTCCGGTCTTGTTTGGATCCGCGGCTTTGGCCGACGAGAAGAGATTGGACAAGGCGAGGCTGGAAGCCGCACCAAGGAACGTGCGGCGCGTCGTCATCAGCCTTTACCTTCGGGAGCGTCTTGTCTGGAGGCGGCAAGATCGGCAGTAGCCTGCCCGCCCTTGGGCATATGGCCGAACATGTGCGGCTTGACGTGGTTGAGCCACGAGACCGCTGCCGGCTCCTTGTTCCAGATCGTCTTTGCGAGCGGCACGATCTGTTCGCCAACGAGAATGCCCAGAAGACCGACGAGAGCGATGACGGGCGGGGCGGGCGATCGGACATTGAGAAGGCCGTAAATAACCCCAACCAGAAGGCCGACGGCAAGCGAGAGCAGGTAGATTTTCATCGATGCGTTCCTTTTCCAAAATGATTGCCCCGCCCGACAATTCAGGCGGGGCTGCTTCAAATCAGATGGCGGCTGGGTTCGGGCCGATGCGCTTGCCATGGCTGACGCGCTCAGTGCCGCCGTGAACGTGGGTGACGGCATAGTCGATGCCCATGCCGTAAGCGCCGGAATGCTCCTTCACCAGGGAGGTGACGGCATCGTAGGTTTCCTTGCGAGCCCAATCACGCTGCCATTCCAGAAGAACCTGCTGCCATGTAACGGGGACGACACCGGCCTGAACCATGCGGTCCATGGCATATTTGTGCGCATCCATAGAGGTGCCGCCGGAGGCGTCGGCAACCATATAAATTTCATAATCGGTGTCGTTCATGCAGGAGAGTGCGAAAGTCGTGTTGCAGACTTCGGTCCACAGACCGGCGACGACGATCTTCTTGCGACCGTCAGCTGCATTCTTGGCGAGCGCATCGCGTACGTTCTGGTCATCCCAGGAATTCATCGAGGTGCGTTCGAGAATGTCATTGTCTGGCACGACGGCTAGCAGTTCAGGGAAAGTGTTGCCCGAGAAGCTGTCGGTTTCAACAGTGGTGATCGTCGTCGGAATGTTGAAAATCCTGGCCGCCTTGGCAAGGCCGACGACATTGTTCTTCAATACCTGCCGGTCGATGGACTGCACGCCAAAGGCCATCTGTGGCTGCTGGTCGATGAAGATGATCTGGCTGTTCTGGGGCGTTAGAACCTGAAGCTTGTTGGACATGTCGTCTTTCCTTTGATGTGTTGACTAAGGGAATGGAGGAGGGGCGGCGTTAAGTCTTGAAGGTTATGCCGACCGATTGTCTGAAAGTGACATCGTGCTGGTGGCCTTCCTTTTCTGAGGTCGCTGTCTGGTGTGATTTGAAATCTAAGCCAGTTGATCACGCGCCGGAATTGCAATAATAATTATCAATGAATTGCTTTGGGTGAAATAATCGATGAACGACTACAAGGCGCTGCGAACCTTTTTGATGGCTGCGGAAAAGCGCAACTTCGCTCAGGTCGCGCGGGAACTGGATATGACGCCAGCGGCTGTGACGCGCGCCATTGCGGCACTTGAGGACGATCTCGGCGTGCAACTCTTCGTGCGCACGACCCGGCAGGTATCTCTGACGACCGACGGGGCAATCTACGCGGCACAGATACAGCCCGCCTTTGAGGCGTTGGAGAACGCCCGAAAAGACGTGATGAACACCCACAAGGCCGACCATGGCCGCCTGCGCATCAGCGCGCCCACGTGGTTCGGCCAGCAGGTCCTGCCGCCTATTCTGTCAGGGTTCCAGAAGCGCTATCCAAAGATCAGCTTCGAAGTGTCCCTCGGCGATGGTCTGGTTAACATCATCGATGACGATTACGATCTGGCGATCCGTATTTCGGCAGCACCATCGGACAAGTTCACGATTTGGCGTAAAATCAGCGTGGTGAAGCGCATTCTGGTCGCTGCTCCGGGCAGTCGATTTGCGGATATGCAGCATCCGAGCGAACTGACGCCCGACGACTGCCTTGCCTATAGCGGCGAAAGCAGGCGGGAGAACTGGATACTCTCCGATGGCAGCGGAAGCGCCAGCATCTCAGCGGGCAGAACGTTCAGCGCCAATAGTGGCGAGGTGCTGGCGAAAATGGCGGCAGACGGCAATGGCGTGGCATTGCTTCCGACGTTTCATGTTGCGGAACATCTGCGGTCTGGAAAACTCGTCCATATTTTACCCGGATGGAAACCAACGGACCTGTGGCTGACGCTTTATTATCCACCCTATCAAGCGCTGCCGCCCCGAATTGCTTCCTTCTCTAAGTTCTTTGAAGAACAGGTCCCCGGCTTCATCGCTCATGATGCCGGTTGAGAGATTTTGCAAGCATAAAGATCGCCTCTGTCGAACCTTAAATTTAGCTGTGATGATGGTGATTGTTGCGGATCAGATCACGCCCACAGCTGCCCGTAATAAGAAAAGTCGACCCGCAGATGAGGCTGTCCGTACTCCGTGGCTGTTCGCCATAAATCTCGACTTTTGGGACTTGACTACCCTTCAGGCGAGTGCCTTGCCGTCCGTCTCAAAAGGCTGATCGTTCAAGGGAACGTCCGCTGCCCGTCGCCCGCGCGGTACACATATGAGGCGATAACTGTCATCTGGTTCTCTTCGAGAACAGGTTTAAGGCCTTGAGCCGGATATGTAGGGCCGATGACGCCCCGTTGCTTGGTGACTGGACAGTAGAGCGTGCTTCCTTCCACTTGCCTTTACGTCGAACTAAGGCGGATTAAGAGCCGGAATCGTGAAAAAAANTCGAGACGTGGAAACCGTCAATCTTGTCTTCTTTNCCGTAAATGCACATGGCGAGTGTGCCGCCCAAGCATGCCATTGAAGACGGATGCTGCAGTGCATATATAAAAAGCGGTCGATTGTTTGAAAGTGAACAACCAGCTATTATTCTAACCTTCGCAAACGCGCGCAGAAACTGAGAGTATGACGTCACAAGCAGCCTTGTTGCTGGTCAACCCGAATTCCCGCAGAGGAAAAGACAGTCTGCCCGAGGTGCGACGGTTGCTGCAGGAAGCTGAAATCCGTTTCACCGAGCTACCCGCCGATTATACGGGTACGACGTCCCAGGCGATAGAAGAGCATATTGGCTTGGTAGATCGTGTCATCGTCGGCGGTGGTGACGGTAGCCTGAACGGGGCGGCGAGGGGACTTTTAAAAGCGGGGCTTCCCTTGGGTGTTCTTCCGCTTGGAACGGCAAATGATTTCGCACGCACCATTGGCCTGCCGCTCGATCTTGCTCAGGCGGTGGATGTCATCGCTAAAGGCAACACGACTAGGATCGACCTCGGCGAAGCGAACGGGCATCCATTCTTCAATGTGGCAAGTGTCGGCTTCAGTGCCGATCTGGCAACGTCGCTGACTGAGAAAGCCAAGAAGCGTTGGGGCAAACTGGGTTACGGCATTGTCGCTGCCCGGTTGCTCGCCAGTTCACGGCTGTTCACCGCAACGCTCGAGCATGACGGTCAGACTGAAGAACTGCGAACCTTGCAGGTGGCTGTCGGTAATGGGCGCTTTTATGGTGGTGGCATGACCGTGCATTCGGATGCCACTGCGACAGACGGCATGTTGGATTTCTACAGTCTCGAGGTCGACCATTGGTGGAGGCTGCTGGCGCTTTTGCCAAGCTTGCGCAAGGGTACGCATGGCGACTGGAGCGATGTCCGGTCGTTCTCGACAAAGCATCTAACGATTCGCACCAGCAAGCCGCGCGCAGTCAATCTCGACGGCGAGTTAAAGACCAATACACCCGTGACGTTTCATATCAGGGAAAAGGCGATCTCTGTCTTCGTTCCGTGATGGATGCGAATTCATGTTTATTTATTTCAAAATACAAAGGCTGCATTTTTCATGGCAACAGGTCTCATAGCGCTTCTCGATGATGTCGCGNCAATTGCAAAGCTGGCTGCTGCGTCACTCGATGACGTTGCGGCGCAAACGGCCAAGGCCACTGGTAAAGCAGCAGGTGTCGTCATTGATGATGCTGCCGTCACGCCGCGATATGTGGTCGGCCTCAGTCCCGCCCGTGAACTGCCGATCATTGCCCGCATTGCATTGGGTTCGTTGAAGAACAAACTTGTGTTTCTTCTGCCGGCCGCGCTCCTTCTCGGCTATTTTGCGCCGTGGGTCATTACACCGCTGCTCATGGTCGGTGGGGTCTACCTATGCTACGAAGGGGCCGAAAAGCTCTATGCGGTTTTCTTCCCGCATGCTGCGCACGGTCACGAAAAGCAGGTTCTGGGTGAAGAGCTCGATCCGGTCGCTCTTGAAAACCAGAAGGTCAGCGGCGCGGTTCGCACCGATTTCATCCTTTCAGCGGAAATCATGGCGCTAACGCTGGCCGATGTTTCGCAGTCCAGTGTCTATATGCAGGGCTTCGTGCTCGCCGCCGTTGGTATTCTGATCACGCTTGCCGTTTACGGTTTCGTCGCGCTTATCGTTAAGGCAGATGACGTTGGCATTGCGATGGCCAAGACCTCATCGTCGGTCCTTCAGGTCATCGGTCGCGGTCTCGTCTACGGCATGCCTATCTTCCTCAAAGTGCTTGCAGCCGCCGGCACTGCGGCGATGCTGTGGGTCGGAGGCAGTATCTTGGTGCACGGGCTTGCCCAGCTTAGTTATTCTGGTCCCGAACACCTCATCAACGATGTTTCCGCTGCGGTCGTTTCTGCCATCTCATTCGCTCCGTCCGTCGTCGGTTGGCTCGCGACATCTGCCCAGCAGGCTGTGCTCGCCATCATGATCGGTTCCGTTGCCGTCGCTGCCATGGGCACTTTGATTGCGCCCGTGTGGAAAANGATACTCAGCCGCAAACATGTCTAATGCCCGGGATCAGGTGAAATAGCGCACTCTTAGCGGCAGCAGCGCAGCGCCGATGGCGGAAGGATCGCCCTCGGTCTCTCTGAGAGCCAGTTGGAGTATCTTTGAAGCTCAGCATGTTGATGGGAGAGGCTAGGGGCGCTGATGGTTTGAGTTGCTTGCCGATGCGCTCGATTTTGCTTCTAATGTTTCGAAGACGATCCCTGTGAAANGAGTAGCATAACCACCAATCGATCTCATGCACTGGCCATAATCTTTCACGAGGACAAACGTGTTACCCCGCTTTACGCGATAAGCAATGTCGAACGGCTGCCTGTCAATGACTGTCATTTNCATCCGTTCAATGACACCTGCTCGATCATCCGGATAGACGGTCTCAAGGAAACTCTCCGCGGGAAGCCCGCGATCAACCTCCGAATAATCAACATTCATGATCTCTGAATAACGCCTGTCCGCCCAAAACTTATTTTCCACGATGTCCCACGTGTAGAACCCTCCGTTCGTTACGGAAAAGAGCTTATGCCTCATCGATAAAAGTCCCATGTCTAAGTCTCATCTAATGTTGGCTAATACTCAACGATTCGCGTGGAAANTACCCCNTCAAACAGGGGGNAACGATTTTCACAGGCGAATTTGTGGTTGACGAACTCGCATTTACATCTCAATTTGTGGTATTCAATATTGCTGAAATAGCGCTAGTTTGTCTGGAGAGACTTACCAAGTTGGTTTTTTCTATTCCAGTTTATCGCTCGGTGCACAGAGTGCCTCGCTATGGAGCCCGATGGAATGTACTCAAATGCTTCAAAAGCACGATTGCTGAACAACCTTTCAAATGCTGTGCGCCTCGAACTGCTTTCGACCCTCTCAAAAANTGAAATGTCTGTCGGCGAGCTTTGCTCAAAGATAGGCATGAGCCAATCCGCTGTTTCTCAGCATCTGGCGAAACTGCGGTCCGACGGCTTAGTAAACACCCGGAGAGACGCCCAAACCATTTACTACCGCTGCGCCAACCCTGGTGTGCAACGTGTCTTGAATTTGCTCGACGAGATTTTCAGTCCAGAATTTTCCGCCGAGAACACTTACGTCTTTAAAGGCTCCAATAAAGCATGATTACACGGCTGACGATTTAAGACGGATTGGATAGTTGGATTGGTTTCCGCCTTACCCAAGCGAGAATTCTTGTTTGAAGATTGTTGCGTTCAATCTACTCGCTTGGAAGGATGGCAGACATGACGACAGAGACAATGAGGAGTTGCGCCAAGCGAGATGACGTTGACGCGGATACCGTTACCATTTGGATCGAAAGGCCAGGCGTTCGAACCGGTCAGCACGAACGTCCACGCCCCTGTTCGTTATCTACTGCAACAGATCATAGCTGATCAGGTCGAGTTGTGGCGCACCCGTTCTGAGGATCGTATCACGTGCGATGAAGGCGTAATGTTTTCCTTCTTCCAACGGCACCGGCATAAGTGTCGGAACGGCGTCGCTGACATAGAGCACCACATCTTTGCCGTCCGGCGTCCGCACCTGCATAGCAGGACCGATAAAGCGAGAGCGTGGTTCGTTGACCGCCAAGTTACGGTCGCTCATATCAGGTGATTTGGAAACGATCTTCGCCTCGAACCGTAGAAGCTTTTGGAAGACTGCGTCCCTAGCCGGGTCGAACGGTATCGTGCCGCTCGCATGGTCGGCCTGGTTTCTCCGTTTCGCTGCATCATAATCTGCAAANGTCGGATAGCGCACAGACCACTCGAGTGGCTTTGATTGGTTCATCACGCGGTAGGCCGCGCCCGCAAGTGTCGAACTAATCCTTNGTGCAGATACCCTTNGAGATATCTGATCAACAAAGCTTTGTAATCGGCGCCTTGGCGAGTCGTCGTTTNCGAAANGAACCTGCAGGCCAGGCCCCAGAGCCACGCCAACTTGTTTTATGTCCGGAGCGACCACCAGAACGGCGCCGTTGCCTACATCCAGCTTTCCGACCCGCATTTGTCGCATGAAGTCCAGCGCATACTGGTCAGGATCCCGACCTTGCAGGTCCCTGACTGCAACGGTGACCACCTCGACATCGGCGGCCGCNGCGAACTGAAAGGCGATCGTTTGCAATTTGTCGCGTACAAGCGGGTCGAACACGCCTACCTCGTCATAGACAAAACGGTCGAATTTTGATGGCATTGCTTCGGCTGAGAGCTTGGGCAAACGGTCAATGGCAGCGGGGCCGATGGTCTTGGAGCCGCCACTGGGGTTCAACGATGACATGTCATCCAACGGACCCGGAATATCAGGCATCCGGGCCGTATCGGGGTGATTGGATGCGATTGCCGGAACTTCAGCAACGGTTGGCGCCTCCGGCACGCTCTGTTCGACATGTCGTGCAGGGGGCTCCGCTAAAGCGACGGCTAGATCACCATCGCAGTTTTCTTGTTGCTGTTCGCAGGATTGTGCCCAGCCTGCCTTGACGGCATCAAGCCGTCTCTTGCGTCCGGGGTGGGTTGGCCCATCGGCCNGCGGGACCAGAGTGGCAATCGCCTTCTCCGCCTGCGGCAAAGTGGCCCCCATCTTGAAGAGAACGAAGCCTGAGAACTTGTCGGCTTCCAATTCTATCGGCGGCTTGCTGCCGCCCGGCAAAAGCGTGTGGCCGGAAAGATGGTGGCCGATTTCATGCGCAAGGATTGAGGTTCCGCTCCAGTCGTGGTCTCCCGTGGTGCGCGCAACCTCCTGCATGAACTGCCGGTTGTAGGCAATGACCCGCTTCGGAACGCCGTCCTTACCCATGACGATCAGTGCGGCAGCATTCGGCACTGCGCTTTCCGTGATTGTGAAGTTCTGTGGCAGGCCGGTATAGCGCATGATCCGGGAGACAGCGGCGGTCCCGTTCGCCTCGGTGGAGGCCTTGAATGTCCTCGCATCGACCTTTAATGCCTTACCATCATAGGAACAGGCTTGCAGCATTTCGGAAAGCTGCGTGGTCAGTTCATTTTCGTCGACTTTGCTCGCGTCCGCATTGTCCTTTTTCGCCTCTTTATCTTCGGAGGATGTCGGAGGCTGGGCCTGCGCAATAAGCGTGCCTCGTTCAGCTTCATCCAGTTTCGAGAACATGGAGTCGCATATCGCCTTATCGCTCTGCGTTGGCCAGAAACTCGTAGAATTCGCAGCAGATGCACCCTGTGTCAGGATAGATCCCGCGGCCACGCTCGCGCACAGAAATAAGGCTCTCATGGTGTCTTCCTTTCATGTCTTCGCTTCAGTCAGGAAAGTTGCGCGATAACGATACGAATTACGGCGCGTGCATAAAGATAGAAGAGACCCTCCTTCGACAAGTAGAACAGGCCCGCTCCGATCGCGGGCCACCACCATTGTTGTCGCCAATCAATGGCGAAAAACTGTCCGAAAGCGAAAAATACGATCCCGATTTCCACAAAGGGCATATAATAGCCGGTGTAGAAACGGTGAGACTTGACAATTTCTGCGGTGGAATCGAGCAGTAGCGGTGACAGATTGATGGTGTTGGCAACGATAATGACGAAATGCGCATACGTCGCCAGGACTAGGTGTTCAATAAAATTGAACCCCTGCCGCGCCCAGAAAGCGATGTTTGATGCAACCAATATTGCCAAGATGCCAAGTGAGAACGACCATTTTGACCATGATTGCACCAATGCCACTGCTTTGCTGAGCCGCTCGTCCTGGCTGCCGAGGTAGTCAACCTGCGCAATTACCAACAGCAGCACGACAATCGCTGCGAGAAGCAGTTTGAGTGGATGCGTGTGGCTCTTCCGCTGACCAAGAACATACTCACGGGCAACGGCGCCAGGCTTCGTGACGACGCGAAAGGCAGATTTCGCCATGTCGGCTTCAAACCATCGAAGCTTCTCCCAAACCTCGTCGCGCAGGTGTGAAGAGTTCAGCCTCTGTGCTTTCTTCTGTCCGCAAACATGACAATATTTATCACGCAGGGGCTCACCGCAGTTGCGGCAGATCGGCTCCTCAAAAAANCGATTGGATGCACCGGAGATGTCATTCCTCGTGGGTTTCTCACCTAGAGCTGATCTGGTTTCCGGCGATTGTTCCATGCAAATCTCCGCTCGTTATGACGTATTTTCACTGCGAGCGCGGGTGGCACCTCAGTCCATGCAGTGTACAATCGATTTCGGATCGCTGCAGAGCTCACCGTGATAGTCCAAGAGAATAACTCAATATGTAGGCTTCAGCTCTGGTGAGTTCTTTTACTCTGATGGCGTTTTAACAAGAGGGGCGTTGGTTCTGATCCAGTGCAGGCGTTATACTGAATTTCAATACGGTTTGACACTGTGCTAGGTCGGTGTGTCGATTGGTACATGAAGTGTGGCGCCCGTCTTTTTCGTCGCCGCTGTAAGGCGCTTATCTCTGGTCCACAAGAGTGCTCGATGGTCGATTAACGCGGACGGTCGCAAATGCACGTCCGTATGTCTGATCCCCGTGCTGAAGATTGAGTGTCGGTCAATTACAGTCATCACCTCGTCGTGAGAGGCGATCAATGCTTCGGGCTGCGCGGCTAGACACGCTACTACGGCATGACGGTCCTGTAGGTTGCCAAGCGCGAGTTCTCCGATCACGACAGGTGGCAAACAGTTGGTCGTCTTCGAAAATTTTTCGTAGCTCTGCATCTCCGTGGCGGGAGTGATCTATCCAGATTGAGGTGTCTACCAGTATCACTGGGCTGCCTTCGTCCCAGTGAGGGACCTAGCCCTCTCGATAAGGTTGTCGTCGAGATTGATGGTAGATCGCATGCCCAGACCTCTTAAGTTGAGGAGTTAACATTAGCACCATTTGGTGTTGAAATCCACGCCTCTGTCGGGAGGGATGAGAGTTACATATCTGTTTGTCGAGCAGAATTATATTCACCGCCGTGGGATCGATTCCTTCAAGGCGGTAACTGCGCCTCTTGATTTGGCCATTTCCTGCCATTTGATTTNCCGAACACCTTAAATCTCAGCGAGTGTCTACGTGCATAGGATGCAGGTCCCTGTCCTTGGCCGGATAGCAGTCATTTTCCGGACTGTTCTTCCCAGCAAGACGGATGACGTAAAAGTATCTTGGGTACGTATCTTCATGTCGAGAAGACGTTGATCTAAGCACTGGGTAATTGCCCCTTCGCAAATTCGCGCGCCGCCTGAATGAACGCGCTAAAGGCAGCCGGTGGGTTCTTTCTACCAGCGTAATACAGCGCGAGCGGTGCTAGGGAGGGCGTCCAATCCTCTAGAACGCGCACCAGTCGACCGGTCGCAATGTCGTCGCGCACATCTGCCTCCATAATGTATCCCAGGCCCACTCCATTTTGCGCCGCTATCCTGACAAGGCTTGACTCGTCGAGAGTTATTGAGCCTTGCACATCGATCTGGACAGCGTTCCCATCCTTTTCAAATTTCCACCGAAACAAGGCGTTGTTGGGCAGGCGCGCACGGATGCAGCGAAACCGATATAGGTCGGCTGGCACCGTTGGGCGGCCATGAGTGCGCAGGAACTCGGGTGATGCGACAACGGCGTTGCTGCGCTTGGTACCGAGTGGCACAGCGATCATGTCGGTCGGCACTAGATCGGCCGGCCTCAAGCCCAGGTCGAACCCCGCCGCAACAATGTCAACGATCCGTCCCTCCGTGACCAGATCGATATGCACCTGAGGGTAGCGTTGCATGAACGACAATATGAGCGGTTCGATTACCTCTCGGGCTGCTGTCGCGAAAGCATTGATCCGCAAAGTGCCCGTCGGAGTTTCCTGGAGCGATTGGACCGTGAGCATAGCGTCGTGGATGTCCGTCATAGCCGGCCCGACCCGTTCGACAAATGTCTTTCCCGCATCGGTAAGTGAAACGCTACGCGTTGTACGGTTGAACAGGCGCACGCCCAGGCGCTGCTCAAGCTTTGCGATGGCATTGCTCAATGCGGTCGTGGACATGCCGAGCTCGAGCGCGGCGGCTCGAAACGAGCCCAAGCGCGCGATGCTGAGAACGGCGTCTAAATCGACAAGTACAGAGCGTGTCATTATCCCTCTTTTCGCAATTCCTCATCCTCTTTTATCCCAGTTATCGTGTCAAGCAACTCGCCTTAGACTGCTTACACCGACCCCATAAGGGGCGACGCCCTCAACTGGCAGAGGTTGGAATTAAAATTGGAGGAACCAATGACGATCAAACTTCCCATGGCCATCAAAGCGTATTTCGAGGCCGACCGGACAGGCAGCCCGGATGCGATCGCTGCAACATTCACCGAGAACGGCATCGTGAAAGATAAAGGCCTCACGCACCGAGGCCGTGATGCCATCCGCGCATGGATGGCTGATGAAGCTCAGCAATACAGCTACACGGTCGAACCCTTCTTCATTGCCACCGAAAATGGGAAATCCCAGGTAACGGCCCATGCCGTCGGCGATTTCCCGGGCAGCCCGATCAATCTGCGCTTCTTCTTCGTCCTCGCGAACGACAAGGTCGCCGAACTGGAGATCACCGTATGACACAGTTTCTCACCTTGCAGGGCCGTCGCGCTCTGATCACCGGCGGGACCTCGGGCGCCGGCGCTGCAACCGTGGCACTGTTCAATGAGCTCGGCGCCAGCGTATTGACCACCGCTCGTAAGAAGCCCGCCGACTTCTCCGGAGCGGCGTTTGTCGAAGCCGATCTGACCACCCNGACGGGGGTTAAGGCCGTCGTTGATGCGGTACAGCGAGAACTCGGCGGTCTCGACATCCTCGTGAACGTGCTGGGCGGCTCTTCGGCCCCGTCAGGCGGCTTCGCCGCGCTCACCGACGCCGAATGGGAGAAAGAGTTCAACCTCAACTTCTTCCCGGCAGTCAGACTGGATCGCGCTCTCATTCCCGGGATGATCGCTCAGGGAAGCGGTGTCGTCATCCACGTTACGTCGATCCAGAGAAACCTTCCGCTACCCGAGGCGACGACCGGCTATGCTTCGGCCAAGGGAGCTCTCAACACTTACAGCAAGAGCATCTCCAAGGAGGTTTCTCCGAAGGGCGTCCGGGTGGTGCGGGTCTCTCCGGGTTGGATCGCCGATCCGGGTGCCAATGGTCTTGCCCTGCGCATCGCCAAGGAAGCCGGCATCGAGTATCAAGCCGCAGTGCAGGTGATCATGAACTCCCTCGGCGGCATACCGCTCGGACGCCCGGCCAAACCAGAAGAGGTCGCCGATCTGATTGCATTCCTTGCATCGGATCGAGCCGCGTCGATTACCGGAACCGAGCACGTGATTGACGGCGGGACCGTGCCAACCGCTTGAGCATTTGGCCACCACACGCCATCGCAGGTCAGGCGGGTGCGTCCCATCCGCCAATCTGGGAGTAGATCGCATCACGCAAATGCCGCACGTCGCGATTCAACGCAGCGAGTTCCGGTGGTGTCTGCGTCGAGGCTGCAAGCAAGGTGTCGCTGAGGCTACCTGCCTTATGCTGCAAGGCANGACCCAGATCTGTCAGCCCAACCAGTACCTGCCGTTCGTTGTTCACGTTGCGCGTCCGACGTAAGTGTCCGGCGGTTTCAAGGCGCTTCAGAAGCGGTGTCAACGTGCTGGACTCAAGAGCTAGTTTGTCGGCGATAGAAACCACCGTTTGTTCGTCTTCCGCCCAGAGAACGTTCAGGACGAGATATTGCGGATAAGTCAGCCCAAGCTCATCGAGAAGGGGCTTGTATGCGCGCTGGATTGCGATGCCGGCGGTGTAGATCGCATAGCACAATTGGTCGTGCAGAGGCGGGGGATCGTTATGGCGTTGGGTCATTTTGAACTCCTGTAGACATCCATATAATCGAACTTATCACGAAANCCAATATCGCGATAAGAATTATGTTGACGCGGTTATCCAGATGTGAAACTTAATAGATATCGCGATAATAGTTATCGTAATTAAAAAAAGGAGAAAGTCATGACACGCAAGTCCATCACCACAATTTCCGCGATCGCAGCTGCAGCCTCACTGTCGGTTGCACTGCCGGCAGCGAATGCCGCCGACATCATTCCCAAAGATCAATCCGTCAGAAACGTCGTTCTGGTTCACGGTGCTTTTGCCGACGGTTCCGGATGGAAGGGTGTTTACGACAATCTGACCAAACGTGGCTACCGCGTCACCATCGTGCAGAATCCGTTGACGTCCCTTGCAGACGATGTTGCCGCCACCAAGCGTGCGCTCGAGCGGCAAGATGGTCCGGCCATTCTCGTCGGACATTCCTGGGGTGGAACTGTCATCACTGAAGCTGGCATCGATGAGAAGGTTGCAGGCCTCGTCTATGTCTCTGCTCTCTCCCCGGATGCGGGTGAAAGTACGGCCCAGCAATACGAAGGATTTGCGCCCGCATCGGAATTCGTCATCGAGACGACAANGGATGGTTTTGGCTATGTCAGCCCGGCGAAGTTCAAGGCCGGTTTCGCGCACGATGTCAGCGATGCAGAAGCCGCGTTCATGAGCTCTTCTCAGGTTCCGATCAACATGTCGGCGTTCGCCACGAAGCTCGAAAATGCCGCTTGGCGCACCAAGCCCAGTTGGGCTGTTATTGCCACCGAGGACAAAGCCTTCGACCAGGCAATGCTGATTCACATGGCAGACCGCATCAATGCGAAAGTTACCAAGGTGTCGGCAAGCCATGCCCTGTTCATGACGCAACCAGCGGTCATCTCCGACACCATTGACCAAGCCGCCAAGTCCGTCTCCGCAAAAANGCAATAAACGATTTAGCTTCATCGGGACGGTCGCGACCCTCCCGATGACGCTCAAACACATCTGTTGAACAGACCGCGGGCCTGAGCGAGATGCCGACAGGGTCGGAGACTTCCAGGATTCACTCGTCCCTTGCGACCATGACTTCAGCAAATTTACTAAGATTA
Organism: Agrobacterium bohemicum; assembly: GCF_002896715.1. Classification (GTDB taxonomy): domain Bacteria; phylum Pseudomonadota; class Alphaproteobacteria; order Rhizobiales; family Rhizobiaceae; genus Agrobacterium; species Agrobacterium bohemicum. The sequence continues at coordinate 85,013 of NZ_PGEL01000018.1, read as the reverse complement.
ATTCACGGAGGGCCGCACGTGAAACTGTATGCCGATGACGAAAATGTATCGGCGGTGTATGCGCTTTACGTGAAAACACGGGGCTCCGTTTGGTCGCCAGCGCTTCGATATCGCCTGAAGGCGGGCGGCTCAATTTTGCCCGCCTGTGCTTTCGCATCAGAAAGCGCATACTGCGGCTGCTTTCACGCAGGAATAACCAAAAGTTGATCAGCCATGGTGCACTGCGGGAGCCTCATGTTTTGGCAGCCTTGAATTAGCCGAATTTTGAGGCACGGTTAAGGAATACATTCCTCTTCCGGAGATCGCCCATGGCGCTTGGCGCATCGCATCGCTTAAAGGAAAGCCTGGCGGCGGTCGAAACGATGACACGTTTCGCCCTTGCCGTTCTCGCACTCGCTTCCGGCGTCTACACCTATCTGGGTGTGCGCAGCATTCTGGACGGATCGCCGACGGCGGTCTTTTTNGCCGCCATCATCTACTCCGCGTCGGTATCCGTCGGTATCTATGCCTTCTGGTCCTACATGGCGCGGTTTTATCCGCACGTCACCAGCCGTTCCAGCCGCACCGCCATGCTGGCGGTGATGGCCGTTGGCTGCGTGATGATCCTGGCGATGTCGAGCTGGTTGAATGCCGCTGCGCTCGCAGGATCGGCGGCACTTGAACAGCATCTTGCGGAAACGGTCGAGGATTACACAGAAGATCTGGATCAGGCGCACCAGAATGCGCTGGCCGCACAGAGCCTGTTGCCGGACATTCAACGCGCCAAGGAGCGTTTCACCCAGCTTGCGGCATCCGAACGACAGTCCGGCGCGCTGACCGGCACTACCGGTTCCGGCAGCGTTGTTTCACTGCTGTCGCAGATGTCGTCGCAACTGAACGAACTGGAAANCGGCATCAATGCCTCGCGTGAGCAGGTTACCAGCCTGTTCAACGAAGGCCAGAAACGCCTCGAGACCATGCGTGGTCTCGTCTCTGCACCCGGCGTCGTGGAGCCACGCGCAGACAAGTTCTCGTCGGAAGTCGTGGCCCTGACCGGCGTCATTACCTCGTTGGGACAAACCTCGATCGCTCCCTCCATCCGCCGTGCGGCCGACGATCTTTCGCTTGGCTTCATCGCTCCGATCCCGGACGGTGGCGAACAGGATCTGATCACCCGTCAGGACCGAGTGATGGAAACCATCCGCACCTCGGTTGCGGCGCAATCCAAGGTGCTGTCCGACGCCGCCGACGAAATTCTCTCGCGTGCTCCCGTGGCCGAGCGGCGTTTTGTGCCGCTATCGTCTGCCGAAGCCGTTCTGCGTTATGCTTCCGACTTCATTCCCGCATGGGCAGGGGCAATTTCCATCGACCTGTTGCCAGGTGTCCTGGTGTTCATTCTGGCCGTGGTGAATGGTGCAATCCGCAGGCAGGAAGAGACCATGCCGTTCGCCGAACGGATCACCGTGGCAGAACTGATGCAGACGCTGGCGATACAGAAGGCCATTGCCGCGGAAGCCATGTCAGCCACCGAAGTGCAGGCCACAGAAGATGCCATTGCCGAAGCCAAGGACGACACGGAGGCCAACAACATCACGAGTCTCGGTATCAACAAAACGCCGCGCAAAGGTCCCGCGACGTGAAAGCGGCATCCGCGCTAAAGGCCTTGATCAACATGGACGACGGCGTGCTGATGCGCGGCGCCTTCTATTTGCTGCTCGCGGCTGCGGCCGTCTTTCTGGTAATCGACATCCGGGAGATCAGCACGGCCGAAGCGGCACGACCGGGTCTTGAAACATTGCCGGATGTGCCGATCTTTCTCCCGCCGACGACCGTGCCAGAGGCGCCTGGCGCGCCGCCAGTCCAACCCTCGAGTCCGGAGGAAGTTTTGCGCAAGCCGATGACATTCAATCTTGTCTCGGGTGGCGTACTCGTTGCCGAAGGCACCATCGAACCCGGCGCAGCCGGCCGTTTTGCCAGCGAGGTCGAGGCCCGTGGCGAGTATATCAAATTGGTCTCTTTGAACTCACCGGGAGGTTCGGTCGATGACGCCATTGCGATGTCCAAGCTGATCCGGGAGAGGAATATCGCCACGAAGGTTGCGGAAAAGGCGCTCTGCGCCTCCTCCTGCCCAATTGTGTTTGCCGGTGGCGCGACACGATCAGCCGAAAAAGATGCCGTGGTGGGCGTACATCAGGTGTTCAATGCCGGCATCGACCGCCCGTCACCGGAGCAAGCGATGTCCAGTGCTCAGGCGACCACCGCGCGTGTCGCGCGACATCTCGATGAAATGGGGATCGGCGCGGGTTTGTGGATCCATGCCCTGGAGACCCCGCCGAACCAGCTCTATTATCTCACGCGCGCAGAAATGTCGGAATACCGGCTGACGACCGACGCAACCCCTGTGGCTGGAAACAGCGCTGGCTGACGCTCAATCAGACATGTCGAAACCCGGTAGCCATACCCGCAAAGCCTCGAAGAGGTGACCCGCACAACAGGCAATGCAGGCGTTTTATTGGTTCCGATAAATGACTGCTAGGTAAACAAGACTATCGCCTTGGCAAATCATGCGCAGTAACACGAGGGGAGGGCGTGAACTGCAAAATCGTCACCCACCGCAAGCCAGGCAACCATAGGCGTGCCAAGCGGGAGTATGCTGGTCGCGGCCGGTCCGGCCTTGTCATCGATCACGCGCTTCACATCGAATATGACGGGCCATCCTTCCTAGTTGGCTGGGAAAGCCCCCGGGGGGGGNCTGCGATCAACCTCCGCACTTTGAACTTGGCGAAGCAAACGGCGGCCGATGCGGGACCCAGCGCCGTCTCGATCGCCCGGCGGGGGATGTTTCACATATAGTCCGTCGGCAAATGATTGGTCGTCTGCACTCGAACGTCGCCAAAAAGCTTCCTGATCATCAGTTCCCTGATCTTCCTGGCATCCCAGTGTGGCTTGCTGTTCTTGGCAGGGACGATCATAATCTCATTGCATCAGGCAACCGGTTGGCACAGCGCACCGGCCGCCGGGACCGGTCCGTCAGTGCCTCCAACCCGCCTTGCCTGTAGCGAATGAAGATTTTGTAACCGGTCATGGGCGAAATGTCGAACTCTCGGCACAACTCGCTCATCCCTTCGCCCTCCAGACGCGGGGCGACAAAACATTGAGCAGAGAGGCGGGCGGTTGCGATCAATCCGCAACTAACCTATGCCGTTTTCGTCTTAAATCCCGATTCAGTTTCGGGCGGTGATCGGTATTTACTTTCGCGACCCCTTTGACCAAATTGAAANTACTATTAAAGCAGCTTGTGTTTAAAGTCAGGAGCTGCGTGTCCTCTCGTCGCAACAGAAGTCTCCTATCATCCGAGTATCTCATTTCGATAAGGTGCCTTTGATCCGATGATGATGAACCCGCGATGGACAGCACCGGTCGTAACATTGATCTTTGGCATATTTTTCTGGCAAGTCGTTTGTCATCTAGGCGACGTCAATGAACCTTGGGATGCCACCGCGTACTGGTACGCTGCCTATCCTTTATCAGTAATCATATCTGGAGTAATCGCGTGGTTTTCCGGTAAATTGTGGTACGCAGGAGCCATAATCACATTCGCGCAGTTGCCTGCGTTGGTCGTTGCAAACAACGACACTTCAATAATGATCGGCCTCCCTTTTTTGCTCGCCTTGTCGCTTCCTGCCATCGCGACATCCGCGCTTGCAACGCGGTTGCGACGTCGGGCTTGAGATTGAGAGGACGCTTCCCCCTCGCGCTGAACGCAATGAAGAGCTGCTAACAATCCCGGCAGAGAATTCGTGCTTAGGCTCATCGCCCCTCATGCGTCGCCGCGGCACTTGCTGCGACAAACGCAATTTCCGATGTGGCGTGATCAGGTGGTCTGCTGAGTGTCGCTGCTCAGGATTTCAACGATCCGGTCGTAGCCGTAGAGAGTAGCGAGGCTTAGGGGTGTCAGGCCCGAGTGGGTTTTCAAATCACGGCGAGCACCGGCGCGTACCAGGGATGCTACGGCATCCACATATCCATGCCACACGGCATCGTGCAACGCGGTCAGGCCATTGTAAGGACCCTGTGCATCGAGCTCAACCTGTGTGTCCCCCTGCTTTGTTGATGAGGTCAGAATATCGATGTGATCCACCTTTCCGAAGTAGGCAGCGTCATGAAGTGGCGAACCACGCATGAGACCGATGGTACGGCGAGGATCTGCACCAGAATCCAGCAATACGCGCACTATGTCGGCATGGCCTTCGCGAACTGCGAGACCGAGAGGCGTGTAGTCGTCATCGAACGTCCCGGTTATTGGCACCCTAACCTCAAAATCCGCGCCATCTGCGATCAATCGCTTCACCTCCTCCATATTTCCGGCCTTGACTGATGAGATGATCGACAAGCCCGCGATGTGCTCTTCATCCGCCTCATCCCGCTCCTCAATAAGCGCTACGATTGCTTGGAGGTCGTCGTGCTTGGCGATTTCGAGCGCGGTCTGTTGCCAGTAGTTCCGTATCGTGGTCCGAGCGCGACGCGACAGCAAAACCCGCACGGCAGATTCGTGCTTGTGAAGCACGGCATCCATCAAGGCGGTGTTACCGAGAACGGGCGACTGCTGATCGATGAAGGCGCCGTGGTCCAAGAGCATTCCGATGACGTCGGCGCTGCCGGACTGTGCTGCCTTGTGAAGTGCTGTTGCTCCCATACGAGGTTCCGTCGCCAGCACGTCCGCGCCGGCAGTCAGGAGCAAAGCAACAGCTTGTGCCTGCCCAAGCGCAGACGCGATCATCAACGGCGTGAGACCATCGGGGCCTCTAGCATTGACGTCGGCCCCGGCGTCAATAGCGCATTTGACCGAAGCAAGATCGCCTGTACGAAGTGCGTGAGAAAGTGTCATGGTCTTATGGTCCTTGATCGGTTAGGCAGTTGCTGTAACGGTGGTATTCAGGCCGTTCAGGAATTTGATGATTTCGGCATTCACGCGTTCGCGGGCTTCATGATGAGGCCAGTGACCAACACCTTCCAGGCGCACGACATCGACGAGCCCGGGCGCTGTCTCGCGCATCTCTTCCACGGTTGGTGGGACCGGGTGGAACAGTCGGCACAACCCGTCTGCATCGCCCCAAATATAAAGGGATGGCTGCTTGATCAGCACATCCTTGTAGGCAGCGAGATGCTCAAACGTTGCCTGCACGCCACGGTACTGGTTCAGACCGCCTCGGAATCCCGTTCGCTGGAACGTTTCGATGTTGTGCTTCACATAGGCTGGATCGGCCCAGCTCGGCAGCACGTCGGGGGCAGGTCGAAACATATTCCGCTTTGTGTCGATGGGGTCCCAGCCGGTTCCTTCAGCGGGCTCGCCTGAGAGCCAGTAAAGTGCACTGGGAATAGTCTTGCTCGCATCACGGATTCGGTCATCCGTCTCGGGCTTCATCATGTCGAAAGCATAATAGAGAGCGCTGAGACCGCGACTGCGTAACATGTCCCAGGTACTCAACTCGCCACGCGGCAGGAATGGAATACTGAGCGTTATGATCCCGTTGAAACGATCTGGTCGCATGACCATTGCCCGTTGTCCGTGGTCCGCGCCCCAATCATGCGATACGATCGTCGCGGTCGGTACCTGCAATGCATCAAGGATGCCAATCAGGTCGCCCACAATGAAGGCTCCGCTATAAAGTGCTGGATCATCCGGGGAATAGCTGTCGCCAAAACCCCGCATGTCCAGCGCGACCGCGCGGTACCCGTTTTCGGCGACGACTTGCATCTGGCTACGCCACGTTTCCACTGTGTCTGGAAAGCCGTGCAAGAAAAGCACGACTGGACCACGGCCTTGTTCAACGACATGGAAAGAGGCGCCGTTGGCCTCAATTTGCGAATGCTGTTCCGGGTAATCCGCTGCGGCTGATACATCATGAGGGTCACTCATTTTATGCTCCAATTTATACATGATCCGCGCCTTGTGGTGCGCGTTGGATCGGCTCCAATTCGATAACTTCTCCACCTGAGGCGCGAAGCCGCTTGAAGTATGTGGCGTGGTCGATAAGCTGGGCTGGGAAGTAGAGGCCCGATGGAGGCGTATCGCCTGCGAGACCAGCCAGGCGTTCAAGAACGAGAGCGACACCCAAACCCGTTAGCGGCATCTGACCACCGGGGTGAATGATCGCGTGACGTTTCCGAAGCTGCCGCCCGGCGTGATCCAGGCCCGAAAGGTTGATCATGATTTCAGTTGAGACCGGTCCGCCATTTCGGCGGGCGGAGCTCATTCCAATGGCCAAGTCGAACCGAATATCAGGTGCGCCGGTTGCGTTTGCCAGCAACAAGACATCGTTCGGCGAAAACATGTTCGCGTCCAACTCGGTACCGTCGATTGCGCGAACTTTGGATCTGGTCTCGTCGCCATGGCACCACCGCCACGCGCCAGCCGTTCTCATAAGAGCGGCAGCTCCCGCATGCATCTGGCGCTCAAGGTCTGCATTTGCTGCGGGTCCGAACGCCTCCTGTTCGTCGAGCACCGCCTCGATGTGAATGTTTNCCAGACGACCAAATTCTCGGGCGAACAAGAGTGACGGTACGCTTGTCGCACCTACTAGCCACTCTGTACCGAGGACAACGGGCGCGGCGGCAGGGTTTTGCATGAATGTCGCAGTTTCCAAGCCGAGTTCGCTGATGCTTGGTGAGATGTTGACGTGCCCGACGCCCATTTGCTGTGCCCAGCGGAGAGCCGCCCCGGTTTCATCGGTGAACAGCGTTGCGACTGCCGAGACACGCCGCTCACCTAGCCCCAGGTTGGACGCAGTGAGGTCCACGACCACTGCAGACGTGCCGTCGACAGCTGCTGCTGCTCGTATCGCGCGTTGTTCGTCGCGACCGCCAATGAGGATAGGTACATCAGGATGTTGGTCACGCAAGAAGCGTGTAGCCCAGCGCCCGACCTCACCAGCGCCGCCGATAATCAGGATTGGGTCGTGCAGACTTCCAGAAGCTTGTAACATTGCGGTACCTATGTTTNACTAATACCTACTTATGGTAGGTTACTAAAAGTAGGTATGCAAGTGGAAAAACCAAAAGTCGCTGCCGATAACAGGACGGCGGGTCGTCTTTCAAAGCCTGAGCGGCGTCAGCAGCTCCTTGAGACGGCGCGCCTGATCGTTCGGGAGGAAGGCGCCGATAGGCTGACGCTAGGCCATCTCGCAGTGCGTGCGGGCGTTTCCAAGCCTGTGACGTACGAGCATTTTGAGACCAGAACGGGTCTGTTGATTAACCTCTATCGTTGGATAGACACAGAACGCATTACCGCGTTTCGCACGCTTATGGCTCAGGATAATCGACCGGCGAGAGAGACTGTTTCGGCTTTGGCTAAAACCTATCTGGCTTGCGGAACCGACCAGGGTGACGAATTTCATGCTGTCGGCGCGGCGCTTGCAGGAAGCGAAGAGAAAGCAGGCGTTTACCAGGAGTTGGTCGACGCTGTGATCGAGATGTTCGTGGAAGTTCTACGGCCTCACTCAAGCTTACGGCCGGAATCGCTGGCGTTGGCTTCCGCGGCTTTGGTTGCAGCAGGAGACGCATTGACAAGCGCCGTTACGCGCGGGAATTGCTCTGCTTCTGAGGCAGCGGAGGTGTTTTCGAATCTCATTGGAGCTGTTGTCCAAGGCAAAGTCTAAAAAGAGGTGCAGGGCGCCAACAACCCTTAGTTTTTCAACATTAAGTGGCCAGAGCAGTCATCTTTCAATGGACCAGTAGTCGCCTCCGGAGCTGGTCCATGGCGCGTTGAAACACGGCTGGATTGTCCAGCGCGCGCGACAGCACTATTGCGCCTTGTATGGAAAGCACGGCGTCTTCCGATAGAATACGCGCCTGTTCATCGTGCTGGCCCTGCCGAACAAGTGCCGCTTGCAACGCGTCTACCCAGCTTGCGAAATAATCCCGAACGGCCCGCGAGAAGCGGTCTCGTGTATTGGAGACGGCCAAGGCACCAACCAGGCACACGCGTCTGCCGGATTTGAAGTAATCCGTGACAGCATCAAGCATTGCATCGATGGCAGCATTGGCATCGCTCCCGCTCCGCAATGGGACGTATACGGCATTTTCGAACCATTGCTCGATTTCGGTGAGGACAGCTCGCACCATTTCTTCCTTCCCGCCGGGAAAAAAGTTGTAGAGACTGCCCTTGCCGAGGCCCGTAGCCTTGCCAATCAAGGCAAGGCTTGCGCCTTCGTAACCGTGTTCACGGAACACTTCAGCCAGGGGAGCTATGGTGTCAGATCTTTCGGCGACCATGCGGGCCATGACTAGAGACCCAAATCGCTGAGGCCAGGGTGGTCATCCGGCCGACGGCCGAGCGGCCAGTGGAACAGGCGCTCGCTTTCAGAGATCGGCATCTCATTGATGCTTGCATGTCTGTGCGCCATCAGACCGTCCTCGGCGAACTCCCAGTTTTCGTTGCCATACGCTCGGAACCATCGAGCGCTATCGTCACGATATTCATAGGCGTAGCGCACGGCGATGCGGTTACCGGCAAAAGCCCAAAGCTCCTTGATGAGGCGGTATTCATGCTCCTTGTTCCACTTGCGTGTCAGAAATGCCAGCGCGTCGTCACGAGTCGTGCAGAACTCCACGCGGTTACGCCAACGCGTGTCAAGCGTATAGGCCTGAGCGACCTTGGTAGCATCGCGCGTGTTCCAGCCGTCTTCGGCAAGACGAACCTTTTGTATTGCACTTTCGAGTGTAAAAGGTGGGAGTGGAGGGCGTGACATGGGAGTCCTTTTTNCAATTTGTACTGCTCGGTACTTAGTTTACTGATCAGTACAATGTTCGTTGACGTGTTACCTGTCAAGCACGCAAGATCGGAAAGCGATCTATCGGCGACGAGCGTCAGCCACTTCCTTGTGTAATCATCAACCACGGTCAGAACCCGCAACCCGCGCCAATCGTTTAGCCGATCCGAGACGAAGTCGTGTCACCATCACTGGCTGCCCTAGGCATCGGCGCTAGCGTGCCTATCGCTCGTCTCCCACCGCCGCGCCTGCGCACCCTCCGCTTGTCCCCGCGATAGAGCCGGGAAAACTTTTCGTGGTTCACAATGCGAACCAGGAGCAGCACATGAATGCGTCTATCTGGCGATCCGATTAATCACCGCTTGCAGCGCGTCGTTATTCACCCTGCCTGAGCTGAGTTGCTTATCGAGACTGTCACGTAAACAGTGCCGAAGGGATTTGTCTATTTCAACAATGCCCTCAGCCGCGGCGTCGCAAAGTCCAGAAACGTCCTTAGTTTGAGCGGCATCAGGCCCACCGATAGATGAACGAGATGAACCGGCGATGCCTCTCGTTCAAAATCTTCCAGCAGCGGCACCAGCAAACCGGCATCGACTGCGCGCTTTGCTTGATAGGCCATGACCCGCGTCATGCCGAGGCCGGACGCTGCTGCATCTACCGCAGCTTCTGCCGTGTTGACGGAAAGGCGCGTCCGGATTGGCACCGCGATATCTTTTGCGCCATCGTGGAACGTCCAGAACCGTGTCGAGAGCACGCCTTCGAACGCGATGCAATCGTGTTGTTTGAGTCCGTCTGGATGGGACGGATGGGAATGCCGCTTCAGATAGTCGGGATTGGCATAAACGGTCGTGCGCGTGGAGCCGAGGGGGATAGCCATCAGGCTGCTGTCCGACAGGCGGCTGATGCGCAGCGCGACATCGATATGTTCGTCGGCAAGACTGATCGGCCGGTCGCTCATGATCAGGTTGATGTTGATGTCCGGAAACGCTTTCAGAAAATCCGTGACAACCGGCAGAACATGCAGACGACCGAAGACGATGGGCGCCGTCAGTGTCAGGTCTCCCTTTGGTGCGACGTATTCTCCGGTGGCGCGGCGTTCGGCTTCTTCTACCCTCTCAAGAATTTCGCGCGCTGCACTGACATAACTCTCTCCAGCCTCTGTGAGCAGCATTCTGCGGCTGGTGCGGGTGAACAGGCGAACGCCGAGAAGGCTCTCCAACTCTGAGATCTTGCGGCTGACCGTCGGTAGCGGCGAGTGCAATGCGCGCGACGCAGCGGAAAGGCTACCATGTTCCACCACTGACAAGAGAACACCCATGGCATCGAGACGATCCATATTTACCTTCCATAAAACGAGAGGGTGGTTACATAAATAACCGTCTACTCTAAAAATATGGTTCCCGCTAGGTTTGTCACGTTACCGGATGAAGGTGTCCGGACCTCAAGGGAGCAAACCATGAAACTCTATCACTTTCCGCTTTCGGGCCATGCGCATCGCGCTCGTCTTTTTCTTTCCTTGCTGAATGTGAAAGCTGAGATCATCGACCTCGATCTGGCGAACGGCGAGCACAAGACGCCAGAATTCCTGAAGCTCAACCCGTTCGGCCAAGTGCCTGTGCTCGTAGATGGGGATGTCGTCGTCAACGATTCCAATGCTATCCTAGTCTATGTTGCCACGAAGCTTGGCCGCAAGGACTGGATGCCCGACGATCTTACCTCTGTCGCAAAGATACAGAAGTGGCTTTCCGTTGCCGCCGGAGAAATTTCGTATGGCCTGTGCGCGGCCCGCCTGATCACGGTATTCGGAGCAGACTTCCGCGCCGACGAAGTGATTGCCCGCGCTCACCGGATTCTCGGCCTTATCAATGCCGAACTCGAAAATCACCGTTTCATCATCGGCAATACACCGACCATCGCGGATATCGCGCTCTATAGCTACATCGCTGGCGCACCGGAGGGCAATGTCGATCTGACGCCGTATCCGGAGGTCCGCCACTGGCTGGCGCGGATCGAAGCTTTGCCCGGTTTCGTCGCTCTTCCGAAAACGGCCATCGGCCTCGCAGCCTGACATAGCCTTGCGGCCGGGTGCTGGCCCGGCCGCCGTTTCCATAGGAGGTTCGAATGCCTGTTAAAGAACTCTCACCATCGTCACCCTGGCATGCGGGCGAACTGCAAATACAGCGCCACGCCGGTGTGGTCGAACAAATGGACCCTGTCGGGCGCAAGGTTTTGCGCACGTTCATGCTTGATCAGCATCGGGAGTTCTATCCGATGCTGCCGTTCATCGTCATCGGAACTGTCGATGGCGATGGCACGCCATGGGCGACGATCCGTAGCGGACGGCCGGGCTTTATGCAGGCGCCCGATGCCCTGACGCTCAGCATCGATGCCGCCAGCGATCCCGATGATCCCGCCGAAGCCGGAATGAACGACGGCGACCCGATCGGTCTGGTCGGCGTCGATCTCATTACACGCCGACGTAACAGGATGAACGGTACGGTCATTCGCAGCGGCGGCGATCGTTTCACCGTCGCCGTCGGGCAGAGCTTCGGCAATTGTCCGCGCTACATCCAGCATCGTCAGTTCAGCTTCGTACGCGATCCAGCAACGCGGCAATCTTCCGAAGTGATTGTTTCAGATAGGCTCGACGCACATCAGCGTGGCATCATCGAAGCCGCCGACACTTTCTTCGTGGCGTCCTATGTGGACCTGGAGGGTGAAGGACGGCAGGTGGATGCCTCCCATCGTGGTGGCCGGCGCGGTTTCGTTCGTGTCGATGCCGATGGTGGCCTGACTGTGCCGGATTTCAACGGCAACCTGTTCTTCAACACGCTCGGCAATTTCGCCGTCAATCCGCGCGCCGGGCTACTGTTCGTCGACCATGAGACGGGTGACATGTTGCAGATCGCTGGAAGCGTCGAGATCATACTGGATTCACCCGAGATCGCGGCCTTCGAGGGCGCCGAGCGTCTATGGCGCGTCATGCCGGAAAAGGTGGTGCTGCGCAAAGATGCACTGCCACTGCGCTGGAACTTTCTTCAAGATGGCATGTCGCCAAGCAGCTTGATGACGGGAGACTGGCGCGAGGCCGCAAGCCGCTTGAAGGTCGCGGCCCAGGCAAAAGCCTGGAGGCGCTTCCGCGTGGAGCGAACCATCGACGAAAGCTCGACGATCCGTTCGCTGTACCTTGCGCCGGTCGATGACGAGGCTGTCATCCCGCATCAGGCAGGCCAGCATCTGCCGATCAGCATCACGGATGGGACGGACACGATCCGCCGCAGCTATACGCTCTCAAGTGCTCCGTCGGACGGCTTCTACAGGCTGAGTGTGAAGCGTGAAGGCCGGGCATCCACTCTCCTGCACAAAATGCGCGAAGGCGACGAGATCGAGGCGCTATCACCAGCCGGAGCGTTCACAATCAATGCAACGGAACGCACCCGTCCGGCTGTGCTCCTTGCAGCTGGCATTGGCATAACACCTTTGCTGTCGATGCTGCGTCATGTCGTCCATACAGGTGACAGAACGCGTTATCGTCGGCAGGTTTGGTTGTTCAGGTCGTCGCGCACCTCTGCCGAAAGAGCATTCGACCGCGAAATCGGCGAACTGGTTGTGCGTAGCGAAGGGACCGTTCGGGACATCAAGGTGCTCGGTGCGCCCGATATCGACGGCGACGGCCTTTTCGATGCAATCGGGCGCATCGACATGGCGCTTTTGAAGGCACAGTTGCCGTTCGGCGATTATGACTTCTACATCTGCGGGCCGTCGTCCTTCATGCAGTCGATGTATGACGGGCTGCGCAGACTTGACATCGCCGATGGTCGTATTCATGCGGAAGCGTTCGGACCCTCCGGCCTGAAGCGCGATCACGCTGTTCACGTATCCGCGCAGCCGCGCAAGCCTGCCGCTTCGGTCCCGACGCCTGTCGTCTTCACGCAATCTTCAATAAAGGCGCAATGGAAGCCGGACGGCGGGACCTTGCTGGAACTAGCAGAGCAAAGTGGCCTCAGCCCGCCCTATGGCTGCCGCGCTGGAAATTGCGGGGATTGTCGAACGAAGATCGTCAAGGGTGACGTCAGTTATCTCTCCGAACCTAGCTATGCGGTAGAAGATGGCGAGGCGCTGATTTGCTGTTCGGTTCCTGCACAAGGGGAGGAGGGTTTGCAACTCGGATTGTGAGTGCTGCAAATTCGTTGTCAGACGACTTGTCGCGTGCCTGTAGCTCCGGAAGACATTTCCGCTGAACCTTCGAAGATAAACCGGGCTTTGGACGCGTGGCTTGTTGATCCGGCGCAATATCAGCGATGGCGATCTAGCATTCTTCACGACCTGGTGCCCGGCCGGAACAGGCATTCAGACGCTCGTATCCGTCGAAGGTCGGCGTTGGGCAATGGAAGATAGCTTCGAGACAGCCAAGAGCGAACTGGGCCTCGATCATAATGAGACCCGCCCGTGGCATGGTTGGCATCCCCATGTCTCGCTCGTCATGCTCGCCTTCGCAACGATGGCTGTGATCCGATATCGCGCCAATAATGCGGCACCCCAAAAAAGACCGAGGATGCCGACCATCAAGATCTGATCCGCTGGTCCATCCAAGAGGTCCGACGCATTGCTAATAAGCTTGCCCAGCGACGTATAAAGCCCGCCTACATTATTGCATGGTCATGTTGGAGACTAGCGCATCAGGCTCCCGCATGACGCGCTCATTTGAAATTAAAATGCAACTGTAATGTTAGGTTAGAAACCACAGAAATCGTTGGCCCCGGCGGTCTATATTTAACGGGGAGTAGTCTTGAGGTTGCCGTTGAGGGGTACCGTGACGACGTTATCCATTATCATCTACACCTGCTGGATGATGCCGGTTTNCTATGCCGGTGAGGATCAAAAAGCAGCCTTCAATTTCAGTAACCTTTCGTGGACTGAGTTGGAGCGACCACGAGTTCCTAGACAGTGTCCGACGCAAAGACGTTTGGGATCAATTATGAAAATGGCGGGAGGAGGCAACTTCGAGATCGCGAAGGCAGTTGCTGTCGCTTATATTTCTGAGCAGCTATGATCGCAGTTTGGTATCGCGCTTAAAAGTAGAGTGGCGAAAAGACGAACGCTAGATTTNGTAATTCAATTGCATTACTATTAGATATCAATCTGGAGATAGCTATGGCTGCAAATGCGCTCGTTCAAACTCGTATCGATGCTGACGTTCGTGACCGGGCGTCCCTAGTTCTTGAAGGTATGGGACTTACAGTGTCAGACGCGGTCCGCATACTGCTTACGAGAACCGCCAACGAGGGCATGTTGCCGCTTGAACTTTTTTCAGGCAGCGAGGCTCACGATACTTGGTTTCGTGCCAAGGTGCTTGAGGCGCTAAATGATACAAGACCGGATATTTCCGACGATGAAGTCGAGGCTCGTTTCGAAAAGCGTCGGCAGGCTGCGCGCAATAAGGCGGCGGGTATAACGTGTTGAGACTAACCTAGTTTCCGTTTGCTTTATCGGATCGCGACGCAATTTTTACTTTTATCGAGTTGGAAACCCGGCCGCCGCCATTTTGGTCAACGAACGCATCGTCGTTGCAGTCGGTCGCCTGATCGATTTTCCAGCAAGTGGCCGGGTTGGCAGAATTGCCGGGACACGCGAACTCGTAATTGGCGGAACGTCTTACGTCGCAGCGTACGCAATCACAGAAGCTAGGGTTCGAGTACTGCGTGTCTTGCACGGGGCTCAAGAATGGCCTGAAGATTTTCCAAATAGTTAGCCTGGTCCTAAGTCTTCCGGACCAAGGTGTTTGCGGTTCGTACCCCTTCAAGGCGTCAGGTCCTGACGTCTGGTCTCGCTATTATATTCGCGGATGCCGATCGGGCACAGGCACTGTAAAATTGTCAGCTGCACCGTAGGATCACAGCTCGTCAGTGATCATCACACGTGGCGAACACCATTGTCCTTTCAGAAGCTTCCGCATCAGACGCTTCGCAGGCTTGACATAGGGGCTGCGGCAATCTCACATGCGCGCGTTGATACGGCCAAGGGAGATTTATCGAGATGCGTCATGTGCTTACCACGGCGACGAGCGCCATTATTTTGGCTTTGACCACGGGGNCGTCCGCGGCGGATATCAGCCAGGGCGGCGCCAACGCCATACGTGACAATCTCAATCATCTGCTGCCCAAGGACATAGCCAAGAGTGCGCCTGTTACAGTCACGCCGGCCGGATCGCGCTACGAGATCGTCTATGACTTCGCCAAACTGCTGGCAAAGATCAAGAAAGAGGATTTCAACATCAAGGGCCTGGCGCCCTTCAAAATGTTCGCGAAACCGCAGGACAACGGGCTCTGGGATCTCGAAGGCAACAACAACCTTAATGTTACCGGCCATTTTACCGGGCCTGACAAGAAACGCTCGGACTTCACCTATTCGGTTGCCGACATGGTGTTTAACTCGGTCTTCGACCCGGCAATCAGCTATTTCCGTTCCGGTGATTTCAGCGCCAGGGATTTGAAATTCACCTCGTCCACCGATACCGAGGTGGTCAATATCAGCTTCGGCGACATGATCTACAAGTTGGCCTCCGCCGAAAGCGCCACTGCAGGACGCCTGGATTTTGTTACCAACGGCAAGTTCAGCACGTTTGCGGAGCAGGTCAGCAGCGAAGAAATGCCACCGATCCAGATCTCGGCAGACAGTCTGGATTTCGATGCCAAGGTCAATGGCATTGCAGCCAAGGACTTAAAGGAAATGGTCCTGTTCGTGCTAGATCACGCTGACCAGAAGCATCTCACCAAGGAGAGCGAGACCAAGCTCAAGGACATGCTCGGCAATGCCTTTCCGCTGCTGAGCTCGCTTGAGGAAACTATCAGGCTTAACAACTTCGCCGTCACCAGCGCCATCGGCGGCGGCGGCGCCAAGTCCTTTGGCTATCACATCAAGGTCGATGGGCCGAGCAACGCGACGCGCATCGGCGTGGCGATGGATGCTGCCGACGTGACGCTCGACAGCGTGCTAGTTCCTGCCGATTATACCGCCTTCTTGCCGCAGGCGCTCGATATCCAGTTCGGTGTCCCGGGCATGGATTTCGCAGCTCTCGGCGACGAGTTCATGAAGATGGACTTCACCAAGTCGACCGGCGACAGCGAGAAGGCGGGACAACAGGCCGCCGAGAAGCTCTTCCCGGGCGGTATCCTGAAGGTTGATTTCCCGAAGGTCAGCGCCAAGTCCAGCGTCTATGACGTTGAGGTGTCCGGGGAGCTGGAAGGCCGCGTCGATACCCAGACGGACTACAAGCTGAACGCATCGATTGTGGCGCGCGACTACGACAAGACGATCACGGCCGTGCAGGAACTGGCAAAGACCAATCCCGATATGACCCAGGCATCCTTCGGCTTGATGATGATCAAGGGTTTTGCCAAGGCCGATCCCGATGGCGCGCAGCGCTGGGACGTGGCGATTGCCAGCGACGGCTCGGTCAGCGTCAACGGCCAGCAGATCAAGGGGCCGGACGCACCGGCCACTGACGAGGCCGTGTCTTCGGACGAGGCGGTTCCCTCGGATGAGACAGCGCCTTCCGACGATACCAAGCCCTGATTGAAGAAGGCCCGCTCTGAACGCAGGCTTTTTTCGTCGGCAAGACAATGACGAAGCGCCGGTTGCCGGCCTTGCAGGCATTCGGGACGGTTTGCGTCTGGCAGCCGTGCTCGCTGCAAACCAAGCAAAATTCGCGCGTGCAGATGCTATCGGGACGGCCCGGTCGGTCGGGCCNGCCTGAACCATCCAGCCAATCATAATTACAGGCGATGTTACGGCCATTCGCCGCGATCAGCTGTCGCACGCAACCACGCACCTACTCGACCTGCTACAAATGTCGTTGGGCACTTAATCGGGTCTTCCTGAATTTTGTGCGTTCGATCGGTCAATTTTATTGGCATTATCCGGGCGCCGAGAAGTTTAGGTCCGGCCGTGCCGAATATTTCGCGCTTGATCTTCTTCCGTCGGCTGATC
Organism: Agrobacterium bohemicum; assembly: GCF_002896715.1. Taxonomy (GTDB): domain Bacteria; phylum Pseudomonadota; class Alphaproteobacteria; order Rhizobiales; family Rhizobiaceae; genus Agrobacterium; species Agrobacterium bohemicum. Next base: position 68,274 of record NZ_PGEL01000018.1, on the reverse strand, counting down.
TGGCCTTCTGTCTGGCCATCTAGCCTAGCCTCGTCTCTGTCAGATACACCACTCCTCCCAAACCCAGCCCGAGTGTGGAGGGCGGCGCTCTGTTATCAAGTGCTGCCGCCTAGGTGTTCAGGCGTTGAAGCGTTCCGGTCGAAACGTCGCTAGAAGCGGATGTCGGTTGCCTGTCGCCATTTCGTGGGCTGTCAATTCGCCAATGATGAGGCCGAGAGTGGCGCCGCTATGGCTAAATGCGACGTGGCAACCTGGCACATTGGGCAATACCCCAAGCACTGGCTCGCCGTCACCTGGTATCGGTTTAAGACCGGCACCGTAGGAGGCCATTTCCAGCTTCGGTTGTCCGGCCAGGACACGGGACGCTTCCGTCAGCAGTCTGTCTATGGTGGATTGTTCGACTTCGTAGGAACCGTCGGCGCGCGTCACGACTTCGTCCGCTGCCCAATCGGCATCTATGGCGAAGGTGGCGTCCGGGGCGGGACGGATAGCAACACGGGGCGTGTTGAGTACGGCTGTCAACGGATGATTGATCTTTTTGGTGGTCACAACAAGGGCGACAGGGGTGCCATCGTCAATTTTTTCACCGAGTTCGGCAGCCATTGCTGGAACGGCGGGTCCGGTTGCGACGAGAACCGCATCAGCGATATGTCGCTGGCCTGCCGCCGTATCCGCACCAACAGCTTGCCCTTCTTCAACAGCAACTTGCGCCTTACCCTCGTCGGAAATGAGTACCCCACCGCGCTTGGCAAATTCTTTCATCAGATGAACGATAAGCGAGGGCAGATCTACCCATCCCTCGCCGGGATTGAAGATCGCGCCGATCCCAGTGATCGCGGTTGCTTCGACACCGGGCGTCATATTGGATACGTCCCCAGGGNTCAGATGCTGCGCATCATAAGCAAGCGATACCTCGTGGGCATACGCCGCCGATATCTCGTTGCCTTCGCCTTCCGGATCCCATGTCAGGCCACCATCGAACTTGAGCCAGTCGACCGGACCAAGCTGGCTTGACAATGTCCGATACCGGTCGATCCCAGCCATGCGCAGAAGGTGATAGGGGTTCGAGCGCATACGGGCTGAATTGAGCCACGATAACGAGCGGCCAGAGGCCCCGTTGGCAACTGGGCCGTCGTTAATAAGGGTGACGGAGACGCCTCGCCGCAAGAGATTTACGGCGGTCGAGACCCCGAAGATACCAGCGCCAATGATAACGGCTGAAGAGATTGTATTTTTGGACATAGGATTGTCTTTCACTCAGATTGCTATTCAAAAATTCAGAGGGTTTCCCATCGGCCAGAGATGGCCGAGCGAAAAAGGGCGTCGATGGCCCTCATATTGGCGATGGCGTCATCGAGACCTGGTAGCGGCGGGGTGCCAGAGAGAATTGCCTGCGCGAACGCGTCTGCCTGCAAGCGGTACTGGTTGGCAGATGCAATCTCCATCACCTCGCGACCGGAGCCTGAAAGATCGCGTCCATCATCCACGGTGATTGTGGTGGTCGCGTCGAGCGGAGCATTAAACGGCACATCGATTTCAATACGGCCCGCTGTTCCAAGCAGCGTTACCTTTTGCGTCAGAGCCAACTGTGTGGAGCAGGTAAAGCCGAGTTGACACCCGCCGGGAAACTCGAGAAGACCGCTGGCTAACCTGTCCGTTCCGAACTCTGGATCACGGTCGAAGAGGCCGATCGCGCGAAGGGGCTCGTTTGCGAAGGCATAGCGGGCTATGTTGAGGGCATAGCAACCGACATCGTAAAGGCCACCACCGCCAGTGCTTGGCTGATTGCGGACATTGTCCGGCTCGTTCAGAAAATAAGAGAACAAAATCTGGATCGCTCGCAGTTCGCCAATACGGCCGCTGGCTATAAGCGCATGCACCTTATGCCATTGCGGATGATGACGCACCATGAAGGCTTCCGCGACCGGCACCCGCAGGATTTTGGCAGCTTCGGCAAGCGATTTGGCCTCGTCAGCCGTAAGTGCGATGGGCTTTTCGCAAAGCACTGGTTTGCCGTGCTGCAACGCCTTCAGTGTCATCGGTACATGCAAATGGTTAGGAAGCGGATTGTAGATAACATCGATATCGGGATCCGCCAGTAACGCATCGTAGCTGCCGTAATAGCGCGGGATGGAATGCGCCAAAGCGACAGCCTTTGCCTTTTCGAGCGATCGTGAAGCGACTGCCTCCACACGACCAAACATGCTCGTCTGTATTGCGGGAATGACCGTACTTGTCGCGATGTCGGCGCACCCCAATACGCCCCAGCGGAGTGTCTTCGTCATTGTCAATCCTCTCTCTGATGTCGGTCGGTCACAATACTTCGGCGAGGAAGCGGCGCAGACGGGGGCTTTGCGGGTCGTCAAAGATACGCACTGGCGTGCCGGTTTCCACCACGCGACCTTCGTCCATGAAGACGACCTGATCGGCAACGCGTCGAGCAAAGCCCATCTCATGGGTGACGACCACCATTGTCATACCCCGCCCACCAAGCTCCGCCATCAGGTTGAGGACACCTTTGACGAGTTCGGGATCAAGCGCGCTCGTCACTTCGTCGAACAGGATGACTTCTGGTTCCATTGCCAGGGCCCGGGCAATGGCCACGCGCTGTTGTTGGCCGCCGGAAAGACCACCGGGCCGATGATGTTGGCGACTGGCCAGTCCCACATCGGCAAGGCGTGCCTTGGCAATGCGCTCTGCCTTCTCCCGGGNCATTCGCTTGATTTTGGTCAGGGACAACATCACGTTGTCGAGTGCCGTGTGATCGGGGAACAGATTGAAATGTTGGAATACCATGCCAACGCGGCGCCGCAGTTTCTCGGGCTTCATTGCAAGAATATCGTTACCATCAAGCAGAAGCGTGCCGCTCTTTGGTTCTACCAAGCGGTTGAGGCAACGTAGCAGCGTGGATTTCCCAGAACCTGACGGGCCTATGATGCAGGTTACGCTGCCCGGCTTGATCGTGAGGTCTACGCCTTTCAGCACCTCCAACTCGCCGTAGGCCATGGTCAAATCCCGAACATCGATGCTCCCGCCCTTGAATGCAGCGCTGGTATCCTTAGTCTGTTGGGCCCGGTCGAGTTCAGAGACCTCTTCCAGACCGCTGGTCAGGGTTGTCGACTTCTGCTTGCCAATGCGCAACCGCATATCGATCGTGTTGACCAAGTGCGTCAGCGGTACCGTGATGACGAGGTAAAAAATTCCGGCCAAAAGCAGAGGTGACAGGTTTCCCGTAACAACGGCCTGATCCTGTCCAACGCGAAAGATCTCGCGCTCAGAGGCGAGCAGGCCCAGGAAGTAGACGAGGCTGGAGTCCTTAACGTTGCCGATGAATTGGTTGACGAGAGCCGGTAAAACCCGGCGTATGCCTTGTGGTACAACGATCAGGCGCATGCCCTGGCCGTAACTCATGCTGAGCGCACGTGACGCTTCCATCTGCCCTCGATCAACGCTTTGAATCCCCGAGCGGAAGATTTCACCGATGTAAGCACCGGCGATAAGACTGAGTGCAAGAATGCCGAGAGGATAGGGAGAAGGCCCAAATAGATCTCGTCCGATGCGAGCAAAGCCCTGACCGATGAGAAGGATGGTAACGATGGCGGGAAGGCCGCGGAAGACGTCGGTATAGATACGCGCGGGGATGCGTAGCCATGGCGAGCGGGATATCCCCATGATTGCCAGGACCATACCAATAATGACGCCGAACACCGTGGACGCAAAGGCAAGAATGAGGGTGTTCTTCAGGCCCACGGTGATCATTGCAGGCAGGACTTCGGCCATCGCATTCCAGTCGAAAAAGCTTCGACTGATATTATCAAACCAGTTCATACGGTCTTCCTTCGAAGTATCTTTACCTGCCGGGCAGGACGAGGAAATGTGGCCATCAAGCGGCTGCTTGGAAAGCCCGACCAAGAGGCGGTCGGGCCAGCGCATTACTTCTTGGGGAGATAGGCTTCGGGCATCGGAGAACCTGGGAACCACTTTTCGTAAAGCGACTTCCAGGTTCCGTCCTGCATGGCGTCATGCAGACCTTTGTTGAAGGCAGCCTTTAGCGCGTCATTACCCTTGCGGATGACGAAGCCTGCGGGGGCGTCAAAGCTCGGAATGTTGATTGCGATCTTCAACGCCGGATAGCGGGCCGTGTACTCTTTGGCGGCCTCGTAGTCGAGGAAGTGGCCATCAACGGTGCCATTGTTCAGGCCGGAAATGGCGGAGTTGTTATCGGGAAATTTGACGAGATCTGTTCCCGCAAAGTTTTTCTCTGCATAAATTTCTTGCAAAGTGCCCTGTACCACGCCCAGGCGTTTGCCTTTTAGCGCTGCCGCATCCTTGATAGCAGCATCGGGCGTGACCACCGACAGATATCCGGCGAGGTACCCATCGGAAAAATCAACTGTTTGCTTCCGTTTGTCCGTCGTGCCAATGGCGGCGACCGCAACGTCGAAGCGACCGTTGGCAACCGACGGCATCAGCGCTGAGAACTCCTGGCCTGTGAAAATGACTTGGTCCTTTTTGAATCCCATCCGTTCTGCAACGTTCAAGAAAAGCTCAATATCGAAGCCGGTAAAGGCACCGTCCACTGTGGTAAACGTGTAGGGCTTCGCGTCGCCCATTGTGCCGACGCTGATCGTCTGCGGGTCGATCAATCCGTAAGGGTTTTCAGCCGCTCTGACAGCGTTTGTTGTTCCGCCGGCCAGCACAAGGCTGAGGGCGAGCGCTGCGGTGCGCATTTGCGCTGAAAACGAGAATTTTGGCAGGGCAGAAATCTTCATTTTGGTTCTCCGTCTCTGGTGGTTGTTTGCGGATCGGTTTCGCATGACACGGAGCATTAGCCGACGGAGGTCGCCCTCAGTCGTCACTTGCGTCACGGACCGGTTTCTCAATTGATTATTTCCACTGAGACCAGTCTCTTTTAGATTGAGACCGGTCTCTTTGTGGTCTCATGATTGTTATATTCGAGTTGACCGCTCGTCAATATCTCTTGTAAAGCTTAATCCATGAAAGAAATTCAGCCAAAGAATACTGCTACAACGGTGGCCGACGTTGCACGTTCAGCGGGGGTGTCGAAGGCGACAGCCGCCCGCGTCCTCGGAGGGTACGGGACCGTGAGCGACAAGGTCCGGGACGCTGTCAAGCTTGCTGCGAAAACACTTGACTACCGCCCAAACGAGCTAGCACGCAGCATGACCACCGGCCGGTCTGGCACGATCGGGGTTGTGGTAGGTGATATTGAAAACCCGTTCTTTGGCTCAGCCGTACGCGGCATCTCGGATGTCGCGCGTGCGGCAGGCTTCAACGTAGTACTGGCCACGTCGGGAGAAGATGTTGACGTCGAGCGCGCGGCTGTCAAGACGCTTGTTGCCAAGCGGGTCGATGGGTTGATTGTCTCGCCAGCGCAGGAGAGCGAGACCGAGCATCTCAAGGAACGAGGACGTGCGGGCCGACCGTTGGTTCTCCTCGATCGCGCCATTGCGACACTGGCAGTTGACAGCGTCACGGCCGACGATAGAGCCGCGTCGGAAGCCGTAACACGTCTGCTGCTTGACCGTGGCCACCGCCGTATCGCCTATGTAACGGCTTGCGACACGCCAACGCATCTCTACAATGATATTGGAGAGATACTGACTGGTTCCGTGCGAGAACGCATCGAGGGCTTCCTCCATGCTGGTGAGGAGGCAGGGCTCGCAAACATGCCCCAATGGGTGCGCTTAGGTGCAAACACGGCCGAGGCCACGCGTCAGTTGACCATCGATCTGCTCAGCGCCACTCCGCCTCCGACGGCGATCATTGCTTCCGATAGTCTTATAGCAATCGAGGTGTTCAAGATTGCACGTGAACTCGGCATCATTATGCCAGAGGCCCTTTCGCTTGTTACCTTCCACGATGCAGCGTGGACAGCGGTGACAACGCCGCCTGTTACGGTGGTTCGCCAGCCTGTGTACGAATTGGGCGAAGCAGCCGCCCGAATGCTGATCGAACGGTTAAGCGGTCTTGATAATCCTCCGCGCCAAGTCGTTCTTCCCACGAGACTGATTGAACGTGGCTCAATCGCAACTCTTTTTACGGGGCTCTAAACCTCACTCTCATAGACGTGGTGTAACCTTAAATCTTGGAAGCCGATGCTTCAGGCTCCGATTTTACTCCCACGGGTTCAATCCAGTCGTCCGACGTATCACTTGATATCGGATCCGGGGAAAGCGCCGCACTCGTCGGTGATCCGCTGTCGCTACGCGCTAATGTCGACGGCGGCAATAAAGCTCGATTTTTTCTTCCGAAGCTCTTGAACCCGAAATTTCGAAAANCCAAATCGATGACCGCCAGTCGCTGATAAAGGGCTGGCCTTGCTGGAGGTACCGTCTTTCGGCACTTCCGTACCCCATGTTGCTTCAAGGAGGATATGGCTATGGCAACATCTTACGACTACGCACCTCTTTNCCGATCGAGCGTTGGTTTCGATCGGGTCTTCAACCTTCTGGAAANTGCCCAGCGCGCCCACTCAATCAGCGACTGGCCGCCCTATGACATCGTCAAGACTGGCGATGACAGCTACCGGATCTCTGTTGCTGTGGCAGGTTTTGCGAAGGACGACCTCGACATCACTTTTCAGTCCAACCTACTGACCGTCACGGGCAGGAAGCAGGAGGCAGTAAATGATGGTTACCTGCATCGCGGCATTGCCGGGCGTCCGTTTGAGCACCGCTTCGAGCTTGCCGACCATGTCAGGGTGAACGGAGCGGATCTGGCCAACGGTCTTCTGTCCATCGATCTTGTTCGTGAGATCCCCGAGGAACTAAAACCGCGCAAGATCTCCATCGAAAGCGCACCCGCGCTGACATCGGCCGCTCCGGCGCAGATCGAAGCTCAAAAGGCCGCTTAATCTTCATTGTCGGCTCAACAAGAGGGTGCCGTCGCAACGGCACCCATCACCATTCCGGGTAGGGAAGGAGAGAACGATGAAACCCGATATGTTCAGACAACCCGTTTCCATTATGGTGGGCCTCGGCTTTCCGGCTGAGGTTCGAAGCGTGATGGACGCTTACCGACATCTTGTGGAATGGCCACCGTCACAGAGGAATAGCGCGCACTCAGTCGCGCTTAAGGCATGCAGTGCCGCGCTACGCGGTGAAATCGAAGCCGAGACGGCGCGCGGCTTTTTTGCTGCTTTTGCCGAGAAACACGATCTGATAGCGTCGGAAACAAACTCGATCGCTGCGTGGCGTTGGCGCCGAGACAAAGATCCGCACGTGCTGTGAGGTGACGGGATGATACACAATATGCACCAGAACGCTGCCAACAACGCGATGAAACTAACGGTCCTGTTTCAGGCATACAGATTCGGCGACAAGTGAAGCATTGAGAGTTCCGGCATTTCCGTTGATGCCAAACAGGCGATCTCCACCGCCTGGGGATCAGGCCGTTACGTTGTCAATCCGAAGCCGGTGCTCCATATTGCCGAAANGATCAGAGCCTCATAACCCCACTGGCGGAATAGTATCTGATGGACTGTGCGTCCAAGCGGAACGTTCGATCGTCTGTTCCAGAGAGTGCGGCTCTCATAATGGGCCTAACCGGCGCGCACATTACAAGCGGCTCTGGCCCGGAACGCAGCTCTTGGACTGCGCCGGAATGTGACCAAATAACACATGCCGTGAGAACGATCGTTCCTATCTCATGTGTTGGCTCGTGCAATATGTTTCGCCGTGCCCACTTCTTGTGTCAGAAAGCGGAGGCGATCAGTGCCCATCTCGACTGATTCATCTACTCGTCGTCCCGCGTCTTAAGCGCATCGGAAATTTTTGTTTTCTCTGGGTGGGCGTTGTTTTCTCCCATCGCGTCTCGATCTTCGTCGGGGTCATCGTCCGGGGGCAAATAACCGCGCGGCCTGTTCTCAACCGGCCCTTCCCACCGGGGAGACTGATCGGTGGTTCCGGCAGCACCGTCCGTTGGATCGCCTTTTGCCATTTATATACCTCCTTTGTTAGAGACGGTCGCAACTGGATTTTGTCTCGATTGCGGACATCACCTGATCATGCTCAGTGAAGCAGATTGGCTTCACTGGCTGCCCGCAAGAAGGTCTCGCGAGCTTCCTCTGGGGACGTCCTGCCAGCGATCGCGGCACGACAGATGCTGCGAGCACGTACATATGCCGGACCTCGCAGGTCAGGCCACTCGTCGAGCAAAAAANTCAACGCTGCGAACGGCCCCTGGACTGTCTGACGTCCACTGACGGGCATACTGATTTGAACGGGCTCTCCCCATGCGGCAACCGGCATTTTTCTCCTCCTTGCTGAATGCGTGCCAAACCTAGCTGTTTCATATAGGTTCCCTGATCGGGGATTTTTTCTTTATCAGCCGAGTGGCGAGACAGGGGGCAACCGCCAGTTCCCGCTTTCGAGAACCAGAATGACGGCAGTTAAATTGACCGCTTCCCAAGCTTGGNTCTTATTCTTTAAAGGCACCTTCGGTCTGTTTGACTTGCAGTCCTTGACTAAAATTGGGCAGACAAGCGCGCCTCTTACGGCTTTAGCTTTTTCACGAGTATGACCAGCGACAACAGAAAACAGGCTGAATTTGTGAGGATAATCGGCCATTCGGCGCGCATGATGCCGAATGTTGTCCAAAGTGCAAAGCCTGCAACTGTGAGACAGTACATGCCCGTCGAAATCGCTCGAGTATCGTTGGTCTTAACAACTTTGCAGACTTGCGGGACAAAGCTTGACACCGAACAGATGGAGGCAAGGTATCCAACCAACAGAGCGGTATCCAATGATTGGTTCCTTTCTACCGATTCGTTAGTCGGAAGGGAAAGCCGGGGTGCCTCACGGCTTTACAAAAATATCGACGTTCTCGACCCACGTTCGTTCTGACGAGTTTGATCCACGGGCTAATTTCTACTGTCGTGTTTTCGGCTGGCCAGTATTTCCGAGCCGTCAGGGGATGCCTGGGTTTGGATCATAAGCTCGTATTCTTGGATGGCTTGAAACCAGTGTTCGCGGTCGCCCCCGTCTGTTCGCCCGTTTTCTTCCCAGAGTGCGTATGCGCGTGCGCTAATCCATATATCCCGTTTCTCATACATTGGTGCTGCTCGATCTTATATAGACAAAAGCCTAACTGGCAGGCCTTCCAACCGTTTACTGTCAGCAAAGTTCCTGAAGAATCGGGAGAGGCGATAATCGTACCCTGCAGCATGCAACTCTGAAGCAATGATCAAAAACCGAAGACTTCCGATTATGGAATTTAGTAACTCACGGGACATCGGAATAATGTTCATTCAATGCATCATTCACCTGGCGACATGAATGTGAGTTTTTCCCGCAGGCGCATCTGGGCGATTTACGGTCATCGGCATCAGATGGCCGGAGCCGGAGTTTACTCCCTGCGACGAGTGATCCCTTGAGACGCCGCGTCGATGTTTTGGGAACCAAAGACGCAGCGCATGGTTGGGATGCCAGTTGTTCGGCTCATCAGNCCCCCGCGTCTATGCACAGACTGCTGACCGTCCACAATCTTTCGGAGGTAGATATGGCACTGAAGGTTCTTGCCCTCAACGGCACTCTCAAGACATCGTCATCAACAGAGACATCGTCGACCGCTAGGATGCTTGACCTCATAGTGAAGGAATTCAAATCTTTCGATGCAGTGACAGAAACAGTTTGGCTGGCAGATCATGATGTCAAACCCGGTGTGACATCTGATGAAGGTGAGGGAGATGCGTGGCCCGCAATAAGGACCAAGATACTGAGCGCAGATATCCTTCTCATCGGCACTCCTATATGGCTTGGGCAGCCCAGCAGCGTAACAAAGCGTGCGCTTGAACGTATGGATGCTTTTTTAGAAGAGACCGATGACCAAGGTCGAATGGTTTCTTACGGCAAAGTTGCCGCTGTGGCTGTCGTTGGCAATGAAGACGGTGCCCATCACGTAACTGCCGAAGTTTTCCAGGCATTGAATGATGTCGGCTTCACGATTCCGGCAAACGCCGTCGCCTATTGGGTGGGTGAGGCAATGGGATCCACAAACTTCGCTGATCTCGAGGAAACGCCCGACACTGTAACGACAATGGTCGAAATGCTGGTACGGAACACGGCGCATCTCGCCAACCTCCTGCGAGGAAATCAATACCCAGGTGAGCAGTGAGGTCGCCCTGTGCAAGACAGCCAACGTCTTTGCTCGGCATTGAGCGCTCAGATTGTGGAAACGGAACATGACGTCCCCCGCTCACGCTGATCAACGACAGCAGAACCTCGGAGCTCTTCTCCGAGATTTGTATGCCCTTGCCAGCGACTGTGACAAACCAACGATCCATCACATAAGGGAAACAGTGGGCGAACGAAGTTTTGGGCCTTTTCTGACGATCCCGGCCATAATTGAGATAAGCCCGATCGGTGGAATTCCGGGCCTCCCAAGCGTCATTGCCATTATCATCGCTTCCTTCGCAGTCCAGATATTGCTGGGGCGAAAGCACCTTTGGCTTCCCCAGTGNCTCGAGCGAAGGACGATCAGTGGATCGCAGCTCAAGAGTGGACTTGAGAAGATCGTACCAGCATCGCACTGGATCGACAAAATTGTCTGGCCGCGGATGGAGTGGGCAACGAAATCACCCTTTCTACAGGGNCTCGCGGCGCTGATCATTCTCCTCTGCGCAACTGTACCCCTTCTTGAACTTATCCCGTTTGCAAGTACCCTCCNAATGGCGGCGGTCGCTCTCATCGGATTGTCGCTCATAGCACGAGACGGGCTGCTGGCATGCTCAGCGCTGCTGTTATCGGCTGGGACGGCATATGCAGTCTTCAGCAGTCTGTCTGGTTCGTAGGGATGCACACCCGATAAACACTCAACGTCCTTTCATCGTGCGAGAGGGTTCTGCAATCTATGGCCTTTTGACGGGTTTCTTCACGGCGTGCATCGAGCGAAAATGCTTCCGGGGCGGCTCAGATCTGATCAGCAACATATTTAATCATGGCGCGTACCGGAATTTCTTCTGCCCCGAGCACTCGACCCGGGTATCGCATCATGCATAGCTGAATGGCTAAGCCGAGCCTCTTAGAATTTAGTCTCCGCAGTCCGATCTCCAGGCGATCCGCCAATGACAACGAATAGTGTTGGATCAGGCTGTCCTCGTCGACTGGTATGTCGACAAGCTTTCGATGATCTTGATCTTTGAGAAGCCTGCGCCTTGCCATTGCTCGACTCCATCCATGACGAATCTGCGCTGAGCGTTGTCGAGTCGGGCCGGACAGAGAAACCAAAACTAGCGCATGTCGATGGCAATCCACAGAAATCCAATGCACAAGATCTAATCTACGGCATTGTTCATGCTCCGTTCTGCCTTAGACCCAATGACCGTCATTCCCTCCCAGTGCTGGGAGCGGTTTGGTAGCATAGGAGCTGTCCATGCTACCAACCAGGAGATTGACGATGACGCAGATGAAGTTCATTGGCCTCGACGTGCATAAGGAAACAGTCGCGGTCGCTATTGCCGATGCGACCCGCAACGGCGAGGTACTCTTTNACGGCACCATCCCAAATACAGCCGAATCTATCCGACGCCTCTTTGACAGGCTCCACCTCGCCGAAGTCGAACTCCACTTTTGCTATGAGGCTGGCGGATGCGGGTACGGGATCTACCGGCAACTTCGACAACTCGGCGCTCCCTGCGATGTGATCGCTCCGTCGATGATGCCGAAGAAGCCCGGTGACCGGATCAAGAACGATAGGCGAGACGCCGTTACGCTCGCGCGGTTGCTGCGCGCCGGCGAACTGACAGCGATTTGGGTTCCAGATGAAAGCCATGAGGCGATGCGTGATGTGGTCAGAGCCCGCCGACAAGCGAAAGGTGATCTGGTGGCAGCCAGGCAGATGCTGCTGGGCTTCCTGCTACGGCATGGACGCAAGTTTCCTGGAAAGACGAACTGGACTCGTTCGCATTGGCGATGGCTGGGAGAGCAGGCTTTTGGCTCACCTCAGCAGCAGTTCGTTTTCGGTGAGGGCATCAGGTGCATTGAAGAGGCACAGGCCAGATGCGATCGTTTGGACCAAATGCTTCGGGAAGCAATGACAGGTTGGTCAATGGCGCCGCTTGTGAAGTCCCTGCAAGCCTTGCGTGGCGTCGGTCTGGTGATTGCAGCGACGCTTGTTACCGAGATCGGTGACCTCACTCGGTTCCAAACGCCAAAGCATCTCATGGGGTGGCTTGGGCTGGTTCCTTCTGAAGCATCGAGCGGATCGCGAACGCGGCGTGGGGCGATTACGAAAACTGGCAATGCCGAGGCACGCGCCATGCTTGTTGAAGCGGCCTGGTCCTATCGTTTGCCTGCCCGAGAGGAGCACCGCTACCGGATGAGGGTCGAGGACCTTCCGGAGGAGATCAAAGCTATCGGCTGGAAGGCCCAGGCTCGACTGTGCCAACGGGATCGCCGGCTTTCGGCCGCAGGCAAGCCGCAACCGAAAATCATCACCGCTATAGCTCGCGAGTTGGCGGGTTTCGTTTGGGATGTAAGCCGCCACACTCACTTCGCATAAGAGAAACCAGGCTGGAGAGACTTCAGAGAGACATAACAACCTGACCGGCGTGCCGCGAAATCCAGGCATGATGTGAAATCCTCGCCGTACGTTGGGGCGAGCTTCGGCTTATGCCCGTACTTAGACAGAGGAAGGCCCGCGACGAACATGGGAAATGCGGTAGCCAATCCGCGGATGAGAGCATGATCAATCGTCGACCGATCGGATCGCGGCACACCTGTCAGGTTGAAATTCTACAACATTGGCGTAGAGTCGGTGCTGCAACTCTATGCGACTTTACCTCCATGACGATCATGAGAGCGTACGATTTCGGACTGCTCTTGTTCTGCCCCCTATCTAGATCGACAGCGAGCTGGTTCATCTGACAAANGATATCCATACGCCAACAGGCGCTGCAAATGCGCCTTCGCGGATGCTCCTACTCCACCTGCGTGTCGATCCATGCCCGCGTCTGCTCCAGAACCTCGTCCGACAATTCAGGATCATCGACCGCCCTGGCTAGAATGACGGCTCCGACCATCGCTGCCCAGCTTCCGATCGCTGCACGGCGGGCGTCTGCTGAGCCTTGGTCTGGAAGCGCTTTCTGAATACGAGCGATCTGGGTGCGCAGTCCCTTGGCCATGACTGCTTTCGCTGCAGGCGTCTGATGGCGAATGGCCGCGGCGAGGCCTGCGGTCGGACAACCATTGCCGGGATTGTCCCGGTGGCGAGGCGCCAGATAGGAGCGGACGAAGCCACTGAACTCGCCGTCCCCAAAACTGTCTGCCGCAAGCGCATGCGCCAACGTCTGCGCGACAAGATCGTCCTTCGATGTGAAGTGGCCATAGAAGCCGCCATGGGTCATACCGGCGGCCTTCATGACCTCAGCGACGCTGACCGCATCGAACCCCCTGTCCTTAAACAAGTGGCTTGCGACGTCCAGAATCCGGCGACGGTTTTCCGCCATCTGTTCTCGACTGACTTTCATCTTCAAAATTCTCCGAGCTGGCCATTGACATTTACATGATGGCCGTCATATTTAAACACAATCATGATGATCGTCATGAATATAGGGTCAACCGTAGAAAAGAGCAATCCAAAATGACTCAGATTCCCTTAGTCTTGATCACCGGCGCCTCCACAGGGATTGGCGCGACCTATGCCGAACGGTTCGCACGCCGCGGACATGATCTCGTGCTCGTCGCCCGAGACGTTGTGCGCATGGAGGCGCTTGCAAGCCGTCTGCGCGACGAAACCGGCGTCGCAATCGACATCCTTCCTGCCGATCTCACCAAGTCTGAGGACTTGGCCAAGGTCGAGACCAGGCTGCGCGACGACGCCCGGATCGGCATACTTGTCAACAATGCCGGAACGGCGATAGGTGGAAGCTTCGTCGACCAGAGCGTCGATGACATGACCAAGCTCGTTGGGCTTAACGCAACCGCACTCGTCAGGCTTTCCAGCGCGATTGCTCCCCGTCTTGCCAAGGCAGGGGAAGGCTCGATCGTGAATATCGGTTCGGTCGTCGGCCTCGCCCCCGAATTCGGCATGACCGTTTATGGCGCGACCAAGGCCTTTGTCCTGTTTCTGTCCCAGGGACTTGCCCATGAGCTCGGATCCAAGGGTGTCTACATCCAGGCCGTTCTTCCCGCGACGACCCGCACCGAGATCTGGGATCACGTCGGCGCNGACGTGAGCGCAATGAGCAATGTCATGGAAGTGGGCGATCTGGTTGATGCCGCTCTCGTCGGCTTCGACCGTCGCGAACCGGTGACCATCCCTCCGCTGCACGACGGCGGCCAGTGGGACGCGCTTGATGGCGCGCGCAAAGCCATGCTCGGCAATCTCGTCAATGCAGTTCCCGCTGAACGCTATCGGACGCCGGCGTGAGCTTTCCGACGTCGATGAATCCACACCGATCCAGAGAAACATCACAGTGATATCATGACCAAGACCACACTCTTCCAACCCACCAGCTTAGGCGCAATCACGCTTGCAAACCGCATCGTCATGGCGCCGCTCACCCGCAATCGCGCCGGCGCTGGCTTCGTGCCCGGCGAGCTGACCGCCGGGTATTACGCCCAGCGGGCTTCGGCCGGACTGATCATCTCCGAAGCCACTCAAATTTCGCAGCAGGGACAAGGCTACCAGGACACGCCCGGTATCTATACCCAGGCGCAGATCGATGGCTGGAAAANGGTCACCGCCGCCGTGCACAAGAAGGGCGGGCGGATCGTCCTGCAGCTCTGGCATGTCGGGCGGATCAGCCATGTCAACCTTCAGCCCAATGGTGGCGCACCAGTCGCGCCATCTGCAATCCGGGCGGAAGTCAAANCATTCGTCAACAACGGCTTCGTCGATGTTTCGGAGCCTCGCGCGCTTGAGCTGGAAGAACTCGCTGGAATCGTCGATGATTTCCGCAAGGCCGCCGCCAATTCCATCGAGGCGGGTTTTGATGGGGTCGAAGTTCACGGGGCCAACGGTTATTTGCTCGAGCAGTTCGCCAAGGACGGTGCCAATATGCGTACAGATACCTATGGCGGCTCCGTGGAAAACCGCGCGCGCNTGATGCTTGAGGTGACCGCTGCGGTGGCGCAGGAGATCGGACCCGAACGCACCGGGATCCGGATTTCGCCGGTCTCGCCCGCCAACGGTATTTCCTGCAGTGATCCCCAGACGCAGTACGATTACATTGTCGATAAACTCGATGCTCTCGGTATCGCCTACATTCATGTCGTCGAAGGTGCTACCGGCGGACCCCGCGACGTCGCACCCTTTGATTATGGTTCGCTGCGCCGCCGCTTCAGCAGAACCTACATCGCCAACAATGGCTTTGATCTCGAGCTTGCGACGTCGCATCTGGCCGATGGCAGGGCGGATCTCATCGCTTTCGGGCGTCCGTTCATTGCCAATCCGGACCTGGTGGAACGGCTACAGAGCGGTGCGCCATTGGCGGAAGTGAACGCGGCTAAAATCTTCGGTGGCAGCGCTGCGGGTTATACCGACTATCCCCGCTTTNCCGAAACAACGTCCGACAATTGAGCCATCACTGGCGCCGTACCTCGGTGCGGGCCCTATCATGCAGATCACCATTAACCCCTGACAATTCCCAAGGCTGTGCGGACTGATGTCGCAAGCCAGATCGAGAACAATGCTATGGCAACCTTCGCATCAAAAGGACAGAAGACTGCATTCGTGACCGGTGTCTCAAGCGGCATCGGCAAGGCGGCGGCTTTGGCGCTCAGCCGGGCCGGTTACTGGGTGATCGGCACGAGCCGCAAGGTGGCACCCGGCGAGGTACGCGACGGTATCCGCATGGTCGCCTGTGACGTCACCTCGGACGCTTCCGTGGCTGCGGCCGTGGCGTTTGCACATGTTGAACTCGGTCGCATCGACCTGTTGGTCAACAATGCCGGCTATGCCATCTCCGGCGCTGCAGAGGAAAGCTCAATCGAGCAGGTTAGGGCACTGTTCGACACCAATTTCCTGGGCGTCGTTCGGGTCACGAACGAGGTCCTCCCGATCATGCGCCAGCAGGGCAATGGGCGAATCCTCAACATCGGCTCGGTTGTCGGGCTCATTCCCGGCCCCTTCGGTGCGCACTATACGGCTAGCAAGCACGCAATCGAGGGCTATTCCGAATCCCTGGACCATGAGGTGCGACCATTCGGCATCCGTGTCGCGGTGATCGAGCCATGGGCGACAAAGACGTCTATCGAAGCCAATTCCCCGCAGGGCGATCGTCCTGTCGCGGCCTATCGCGACACATTCGCCCGGTATCAGGCTGCGTTTGCCAAAGCTATGGCAGGTGGCGACACGGCAGATGACGTCGCAGCGACCATTGTTGCGGCGGCGCAGGCCAGGAAGTCAAAGCTCCGCTACCCCTCGGGCAAGGATGCTAGACAGACGGCGTTTGCCAGACGGTTCCTGCCACGCGCGTTGTTCGATCGCATTTTGCGCAAGCAGTTCAACATCGCCTGAGGACCCAACGTCCCTCAATCTGCCCCAACACCGGTAAACAGCAAGCCATCATGACAGTCACATCCGTCAGGACGACATCGCCACCCCGCTACTGCGACGCTCCTAACCGCTTCGTCGCCGTTGACAACATCCGCGCCTATCGTGAGCTCGGCCCACGCGGAGGTGTCCCGCTGGTTCTGCTCAATCACTGGGGTGCGGTGCCGGACAATTTCGACCCGCAGATCGTTGATGGACTTGCTGTCTCTCATCACATCATCGCGCTGGACTATCGGGGGATTGGCCTTTCTGATGGAAGGGCTCCTCTCACCATCGAAGAGATGGCCCGCGACGTAATCGCCGTCGTTGGCAAACTAGGCTTCACTGCGGTTGACGTATTGGGCTTCTCGCTGGGTGGCTTTGTGGCCCAGGACATTGCGCTTAAGGCTCCCAACCTGGTGCGCAAACTGATCCTGACGGGAACGGGTCCTGCGGGTGGAGCCAGCATTGCAAAGGTGGGCGCCGTCTCGTGGCCGCTGATCTTAAAGGGCATGCTGACCCTGCGCGACCCCAAGACCTACCTGTTCTTCACCTCGACCTCAAATGGGCGTCGGGCAGCGAAGGACTTTCTGGAACGGTTGAAGGAGCGACCGCTCGATCGCGATAAGAACCCGACACCCCGCGCGTTCCTCCGCCAGCTTGCCGCGATCAAGGCATGGGGGCGTCGGCCACCGCAGAATCTAGGACGCATTCGTATTCCCGTTCTCGTGGCCAACGGGCATCATGATATCATGGTGCCGACGTCCAACAGCCGCGATATGGCGCGACGCCTTCCGCATGCTGAACTCGTCATCTACCCGGATGCCGGCCATGGTGACATCTTCCAATACCATGCTGAGTTCGTGCCGAACGCCCTGGCTTTCCTGGCTGCCTGACCCTGATAACGTTTTACCCCGGAGAGAACCCGTGAAAGCCTTCGTCGTCGACAAATACAAGAAAAAGGCCCCGCTGCGGCTGGCCAACATGCCTGATCCGGTCATCGGCGCCAATGATGTGCTGGTTCGCATCCAGGCCACCGCGATCAACCTTCTGGATTCAAAGGTGCGTGACGGCGAGTTCAAGCTGTTCCTGCCCTATCGCCCGCCCTTCATTCTCGGTCACGATCTGGCCGGAACGGTTCTTAGGGCTGGCGCCAATGTCCGGCAGTTCAAGGCTGGTGACGAGGTGTACGCTCGTCCCCGTGACGGTCGGGTCGGCACCTTTGCAGAAATGATTGCGGTCGATGCCGCAGACCTCGCGCTGAAGCCGACAAGCCTCTCCATGGAGCAGGCCGCTTCGATCCCGCTCGTCGGACTGACCGTCTGGCAGGCGCTCGTCGAGGTGGGCAAGGTCAAGCCTGGCCAGAAGGTGTTCGTTCAGGCAGGTTCTGGTGGCGTCGGCACATTTGCAATCCAGCTTGCCAAACATCTCGGCGCGACAGTTGCGACCACCACCAGTTCGGCGAATATCGAGCTTGTGAAATGCCTCGGCGCTGATGTGGTGATCGACTACAAAAAGCAGGACTTCGAGCAGGTACTGTCCGGCTACGATCTCGTGCTCAATAGCCAGAACGCCGAGACGCTGGCAAAGTCGGTGAACGTGGTGAAGCCGGGCGGTAAGCTGATCTCCATTTCCGGACCACCGGATGTATCGTTTGCCAAGACGCTGAAGCTGAACCTATTCTTCCGCTTCGTCATGCGGATGCTCAGCCGCAGCATCCTGAAGAAGGCAAAGAGCCGCGGCGTCGACTATTCCTTCCTGTTCATGCGCGCGGATGGACAGCAACTGGGAGAGATCGCCAAGCTGATCGACGCGGGTGTGATCCGCCCTGTCGTGGACAAGGTGTTTCCATTCGCGCAGACGGCGGACGCCGTGGCCTATGTCGAAACTGGGCGCGCCAAGGGAAAGGTTGTCGTTGCCGTTTCGAAATGACCGCAAGGCCCGTCATAGGTTGCTTTATTCAGAGCATAATGTCCGCTTCCATTGCCCAAGGGAGAGGAGCGGACATTCTCCTTTNGACCCCCTTCCGGACATTTCCAAATGAATCAGGTGCTTGATCTGCCGCGTCTGTCTGCCAGCTCGCATCCGAAGTAATAGCAGGTCGATGGTACGTATCCTTTCACATCAGGAATTTTGTCAATTGTTCATTCGCGTGGCATCGAATTACTCCTTCGTCGGCGGATCCACGGTCTGAGCCCATAGCAATTACCGGCCCGGTTCTTGGGCCTATACATCACATCCGGTCGCCGCTCTCACGCGGCTGCACCATTATCCAGCTTTCGACGGGCACGGGCTCAGGAGAACGGGGCCAAACTCAAGGTCGGCGTTTAAAGCCAAANGGATAGCCGGTCCGTTCACCTGGATCCGTCAGGACTGATCAGGCCNTGAGGATTAGAAACTGTGTTTCGGCGCAGTTTGTGTTTCAGGCGTTTTNCATGATTGCACCTTCGATTACGACGCAGGAGTTCACGTACTTCCAGAGTGCAACCAGCAACTTACGAGCAAGCGCCACGATCATCGGCGTTTTTAGGCGGCCGGCGTTACGTGCAACGCGTTCCTTAAACCACGGCGTTAAAGTTGATCTCGGTTGGTGGCGCAGCCATAGCCAGGCGAGCTTGACCATCCTTGCCTGCAATCGCGGATTTCCCGCTTGCGAGACCCCTTGTTCGCGATTGACGTTGCCGCTTTGCCAAGGGGAGGGCGCAAGGCCCGCATAGGATGCGATTTGCCGCCGATTGTCGAAGTGTCGGAACAAGCCTTCCGTGTAAAGTATCGTAGCGAACTCTGGTCCTATTCCTCTGATGCCCAAAAGCGCGGTCGCTTCTTTAGGCGTTTCCGACGTCTCGTGGACGATTGTGTTTCGGCGAGCCATTTGACACCGCCATAGGCACCGAAGGATGACCCNGGCGGGNCAGCAAAAATTGATACACTTCCGGACCATGCTGCGTAGCATATGGGGTCACCCTTCTGCGTCGAAAGGGGTCAACCTTGGAAGCCGGATGACACTTTGACATTCTATTCCCCGATCGTTGCCGTCGAATCGATTCAGTTCAAGCCGGTTGGCTACGACAGTATATTGGTTCGGATTTGGCAGATCACAGCGCAAGGCGCGTGCACTCGCCCTCCCGTTGGAAGCTATCCCCATGAGATGAAGGATGTTGCGATCCGCATTGACCTCAACCACAAACGTGGACAGCACCTCGACTACGACGCTCATTGCACGCTAGGTAAGCTGGTGATTTGTAGTGAAGGAAAAGAGGATCGTTAACTCTGTCCATTCCCTCAGCCTTAACCCAGATGCTGTACGCTTTGTCCAACGAAAAGGCAGATGGCGCATGATTAGGCAGTCACAATGGTTCGCGAAATGGGGGCTCCCGGCAAGCGTGTCCGCTTTGGTTGGAGCGATGCTACTCGGCACCCTTTACTGGTCTGCCGCCGAAATTGACGAGGTTGCTGCGGAACGGCAGAAGGGTCTAGCCACCCTCATCGTTTCAAAAATTCGATCTTCTGTCGCTCATGATCAAGAGAGTGCCACCGTGTGGGACGACGCGGTGATCAAAACGAAGGACCGTGATCAGGATTGGCTTGACGTGAACCTTGGGCGGTGGATGAACACCTACTTCAGCCATGATGCCGCCGTCGTACTTTCCGCCAATGGGCTTCCTATCTACCAGTATATTTCAAAATCAGCCAGCACGGCGTCATCAGAAGACCTTCGCTTGGCTTACAGTCCGCTGGCAGAACGGCTGCGCGAGCGGCTGGCCGCTGGAGACCAAGAGGGCATTTCGGACAAGGTCCTGTCAATTGGCGAGAGTGATCTGACCTATGTAGGGAAACGACCTGCTGTGGTCAGTGTCAAACCGATTATGTCTGACACAGGTGAGATCGAACAGCAGGCGGGCGAAGAAAACCAGCATGTTGCGGTGCGGTTTCTGGATCGAGACTTCCCATCTGAANTAGGTAACGAATACCAGTTCGCTGAGATCCAGTTCACAACGGAGATGCCGCGCGACAAGCGCCACTCCCATATCGCTCTCACCTCGAAGTCCGGAAAGGTGATAGGGTACTTTAACTGGCATCCATTTGAGCCGGGAAGAAGGGTTTTGCAGGCAACCCTCGCCGTCATCGGACTTGCTGTCACTGGCATATTCATCGCCGCAAGCTTGGCTGGAGATGCAATCTGGAGACGCTCGGTCAAGCTGAATTCCAATCGGCAGGAGCTCCAACATCTGGCATTGCGTGACAGTTTGACGGGACTGGCAAATAGGACACATTTTAACAGTGAGCTCGAGGCAAGGCTACAAAAGGCATTGCCTGAGGACCTATTGAGCGTGCTTTTTATTGACCTCGACCGGTTCAAGGGGGTCAACGATACCTTTGGACATCCAACAGGGGACAAACTCATTTCCTTAGTTGCTGTGCGAATGCGGGACATTCTTCCGGACGCTCTCATTGGGCGGATTGGAGGTGACGAGTTCACGGTCTTCCTCGAANGGATGAAGGCGGACGACGTCGCTGCCATTGCAGAAAAAATAGTCGTGGGCCTGCGCGAGCCATTTGAAATCGACGGGGCCTATGGCTCCATTGGTGCGAGTGTCGGTGTGGCGATTGCGACAGGTGCGAATGTAGATGCTGTCGAACTGACGAGGCAGGCGGATATCGCGCTCTATCACGCAAAAGCAGCGGGGCGAAATACATATGCGGTGTTTGGCGCCCATATGGACGAACTCCTCCGCACCCGCCGAAAACTGGAGCATGACCTTCGCGAGGCGTTGGCAACGGGGACGCAGATTGAGGTTGTCTATCAGCCGGTCTACTTTGCTGACAGCGCGGGGCCGTGCTCGCTCGAGGCTTTGGCGCGCTGGAAACACCCAGAGCTAGGCCCTATTGGTCCCGATGTGTTCATCCNGCTCGCGGAAGAGATCGGCCTCGTTAACAAGATTGGAGCTCACGTTTTGGAGGACGCCTGCAGCCTGATCGCGGTGTTCCCTTCAATCAGTGTAGCCGTGAATGCATCCACCTCCGAACTCGCTTCCGCTGGCTACCCACTGCGGGTTCTCTCTAGCCTGGCCAAATGGGGGATCGAACCGGCTCGATTGGAAATCGAGATAACAGAGAGCTTGGCCATTAATAGTGAGGAGGATACTGAGCGAAACATCGCGATGCTGAGAGGGGCAGGGGTAAGGTTTGCAATCGACGATTTNGGCACCGGGTACTCTTCGTTCTCAAGGGTTCAGAACGTGACTGTCGACAGGCTCAAGATCGACAAGTCGTTTATCGCCGGGATGGGCGAGGGCCGGAACAGCGCGATTGTCGAAGCGATCATCAAGATGGCGCGTGCCAACGGGCTACAGACAACGGCCGAAGGGGTTGAAACCAACCAGCAGAGAGATGCACTGAAATCATTGGGCTGCGATAACATCCAAGGGTTTTTGATGTCGCGCCCAATAGCCCGATCAGAAGTTACGGCGCTTCTGCAGATGGCTGCCTTAACACCAAGCAGGGCCGCTTCGTCGGCCGCTTGCTAAGTTGCAGGGTACACGAATACCGATGTGCATTGTCGCTGGTTGCTTGCGTGGAGGCAGCATGATCGGGCCTTTCCGGAAATTAAGGGTCTATCAGTTTTGCGAAGCGACCGGCATGACGAGTACCGTCAGCTTACCGGGATGGGTCACGACTGCGTGGTGGTCGCACCGTCCCTGATACCAAAGCGACCTGGTGATCGGGTGAAGACGAACCGGCGCGACGCAGTCAACCTGGCAAGGCTACATCGTGCAAGCACCGCATATCGCGCGCATTGGAAAGAGGAGGCAAGATCGATCATCTGCTGATGCTCAATGTTGGAGGCAGGGCCCCGGTCGGGNAATCTTCGATGGAATTAAGTGGCCGACTACGTCGATGCCCGTGCTCAGATAGAAGCAGCCCCAGGCGTACACACGGAAATGCGGTATCCAACCCGCGTATAAGAGTTTGCAAACCGTCGTCTTGAGGCCCTGTCTCCTACATTGCGCATTAGCTACACCATGCAGGACCAGCCATTATTGGCTGGACGAACAGTCGTGGCCACGCCGCTTGCAAATGAACATAAGAATTCCAACGAGACGAATATTGCGCCAAAGATCGCTGGGGTAGCGGTGTGTGCTTGAGTGTGATCTGCTGTCATTGGCATGATTGGCCTCGAGAGAGTTTTCTAGCGACCTCACTCTGCCACAGTGCGGGCCGCTACTCACCCCTGATGGGAACTCAAGGTGGTAGAAGCACCCATGAGTTTGTCCAAGTTCGCTCTATAACACCCTACTAAGCCAGTAACCTGGCTGCCACGTTGCCGGAGATCCCGAAATTCTGCAATCCATTCAATAACGGGTATCGGCGCAGAGCGACCGACACCTCTGTTCGGCCCGAACCGGTCTTCACAGGCTACGCATTTCACGCGGCCAAGCCCGGACAATCTGCAGTACTTCGATTTCGCATGAAACGGGTGGCGTCAAGCGTCCGTGCTTCTGTATCGCTCGGCCTTCAACAATGGAGGCCACGAATGGGTTTGCTTAAAGACAAGGTAGCTATAATCACGGGTGCATCATCAGGTATCGGCCGCGCCGCCGCGTTACTTTTCAGCGCCGAAGGTGCGGCTGTTGTGCTCAACGGAAGAAACAGTACGGCGCTCGATCATGTTTTGGGCAGTATTCGTGCTGGTGGGGGACGGGCTGTTGCAGTTGCAGGCGATGTCGGCCTGCCGGAGACGCATGCAAGGCTGGTCACAGAGGCCTATCAGTCCTTCGGAGGCTTAGACATCGCCTTCAACAATGCGGCGTCCGTTGGTCCCGTTAAGCCCTTGGCTGAGGTCGAGTTGCCGGAATGGCAGGATACCATCTCAACGACGCTGACCTCTGCCTTCCTTGCGAGTCGCTTTCAAATTCCCGCAATGCTTCAGGCGGGAGGCGGCAGCATCATTTTTACATCGAGCTTCGTCGGTACGAGCGTAGGGCTTCCCGGCATGGCGGTTTATGCCGCTGCCAAAGCGGGCTTAATGGGCTTGGTGAAAGGTATCACCGCGGATTACGGCGGCCACGGCATCAGGGCGAACGCTTTACTACCAGGCGGGGTGGATACTCCTATGGCTGGTGACGAAAGCCAGAAGGCGTGGGCGGCCGGGCTGCATGCAATGAAACGCATCGCACAACCCGAGGAGATCGCGAATGCTGCCCTCTTCCTCGCAAGTTCCATGTCGAGTTTTGTTATGGGTTCATCACTGTACGCGGACGGTGGTAACTCTGCGGTCAAATGATTGTCACCGCCTGAAAATCGCCGCACTGCGGCGATCCTCTCCGTCAGATCGGCCATGTCCGCTTGTGGCGGGTACTGTTGAAAAGCTCCCTGAGCATCGGAAAGGGCGCGTCTTACCGTATCGTCAGGTATAGTTTTCTGACGCGGCGGGAGAGATGAGACCACTTTACGTCTGACGTGCTGAGGGAGCTTGTCATGCGCGATATTATTTCAGTGAGCCCAAAGGAAAAGCCGCCTGCTGGAGTTTTCAACAGTATCGGCGCAAAGCAGACTTGCCCTGCCGTGAATCGAGGAAGCTAAAGCCAAGGGGGCAGATGACCCGCCCCTTCCTACCCTCACAACCCGGCGCAGCCGCTCCAGCCGGCGGCTAAATTGCCGGAGCGAGGGTCGCGTGTTGAAGAGGCAAGTAGAAGAGGTTGGTCATTTTGACTTTGCAAAATCCCGACATTTCAGTGCTGCGGCGCCTCTGATGTATTTNCATACAATTAAGCCATATGACCAACCCAGTCGCCGGTTCGGTTCCTTTCAAGTTGCTTCAGCATTAAAGTTCGACCCCTTTAGGTGCGTAAGAATGACTCCTGGTTGCGCAGCGTGAAATACTGATTGGCTTGCGCGGCGTTTGGTTTGACGGTGTCAACGTTCAACGCCGATGGTGGGGTCACACCTAACTCCGAAACACAGATTGGACCAACGATCCTGCTTCAAGTCTACAGCTTCGACGCCCAACCGACATCCTGAGAGCCCCGGCTCTTTCTCTCGATGACAGGCTGCGACCCTCGCGGCCAGGGCATTACTCTGGTTCACCCGCAGGTGGCCCGGATAACGCGGCCTGTGGCTAGGTCAGTCTCCAGAGTTAACCTGTTATCTCGGGAATCATGCGTGACGGGCTGGCCTGGCGCGATCTGGCGCACGATGGTCGCCCCAGTTCGTTGCCTCGCTTCCTCGTCGCTCTGCCTGGGTTCTCCTATGAGTGATCGGGCCGCTGCAGGATCGCAGCGACGATTGGTAACTTCGTGCCCAGTCGAGCAGGTCACCAAAGCCGTTCCGCAGGATACAAGAAGCGTAACACGGAGAGTTTTCATTGGCTTTTGCCCCTGTCGATGAAGAATTCATATCATTGGTTCGCCGCCTGTTTGTCTGCTGAAACCCTATGTTGGAATCTTGATCGCTCCTATCTCGCGAAAGGTGTGTACCGCGAGTATTCCTCCAACCGTAGAAGTCACTTTCTTTTCAACCTTGGCAAACTTAATCACACAATTTTTTACATAGTAACCAATGCAGTGCCTCAACCCGCGGACTCGTCTTTCCCTTCGATCACGTCGGCAAGCTTTTGGAGAACCGGTGCAGCATCAGCCTCTCGGAGGGCTTGGATTGCTTCTCCCAAAATTGATCGAAGTTCCTCCGACGAAAGGATTCCTACATTTAGGTATGCGTACTTGAGTTTCGAGATCGTTGGCGCATTTGGTCGATCTTCTGTCATGTTATATATCCGTCTGCGCCCTAATCTGCTGTGCATTCAACAGAGAAGCCATATCCTCTGTTTCGTCTTCCTCAAGTGCGATGATTGGAACGTCGTTGACAATGGCGGGTGCCGCAGTCACTGCGTCAAAGATAGTCCAGTAGGGATCGCTCGCGTTTTTTCGCATCGTAAAACGGGCACTAGATTCGGGTTCAGTCATATCCGGTCGCCGGGCGGGTGAGGTATCATTGTACGTTGCCAAGGCAGAATGAAGAGTCAAGACCTTAGCTTTTACCTGTAAAGCTCCCGGCGTCAAAAAACGTCACCGCTAAGCCGCGACGCGACGTCACACCGTCGCAGGCAAGATCAATGCTTTGGTCAGTGAAATTGAGGTCGATCCAGACATCTTGATGCCTGTCTTGAAATGCGAAGATCATGCGCGACATACATGACGCCAGGTGCCGCCGGATATGCCAATGGCGCTGGCAGGTAACCACTCGGCATATTTTGGCCTCTTCGCGAGCCTGCTCTTCGAGCAGCAGGATCTGCCGGCAGTATCGGCTACCTTCCTTGGTCAGGGTGACGCATCGGGTGGTTCGACCAAGAAAAGACATGCTAACCGCCCCTTTCAAGCGCGTTGATAGGGCTTGGGACCATCGAATACCCGACGGCGAGTTTCCGGACCTGTTCTGAGAACTGCCGTTCTTTGCAACACGCACAAAGGCTCGCATGCGATCCAAATCATGCCCCATATTATTCATTTTTGGGAGAATTCGTGATCTGCAAATCGCTTGGTGGCCAAAGTCCTGAGGCCGACCATTGCCGTGCACAGTCCTCGGCTGGGAACTCTCGACAATCAGTCGAGTTCTTGAATGAGACCATCTGGAACAAAACGGCCGGCCGACCTTGCAGCAATCTATGTCCATCTTGCCGACAATGGCGCAAGTTTTTCCGCCGAGCAGGTTTACGGCGCAGGGGGCGGAGGCAGCCAGCCATGATTACGAATACGATGATGCACAAATTGGAGGATAGAACGTGAAAGCTCTAACATGGCATGGCAGTGGTGATATCCGCTGTGAGGAAGTCGATGATCCGACCATCCAGCATGACAGAGACGTCATCATCAGGGTCACCAGTTGCGCGATCTGCGGATCGGATCTCCATCTTTATGGCGGTTTTGTCCCCGGAATGCACGCGGGTGACGTAATGGGTCATGAGACAATGGGCGAGGTGGTCGAGGTAGGTCGGGGCATTTCGAAACTGAAAGTTGGTGACCGCGTGGTTGTGCCCTTCACCATCTCTTGTGGAGAATGCCGTCAGTGTAAGTGGGGCCAGTTCTCGCTGTGCGAGCGCTCCAATCCCAACGGAGCGATGCAAGCAAAACAGATTGGTTACCCAACTGCCGGACTGTTCGGATATTCCGAGATGTATGGTCGCTTTCCAGGTGGACAGGCACAGTACCTTCGTGTTCCCTATGCCGATGTCGGCCCGATCGTTGTTCCAGACGGTCTCACTGACGAACAAGTGCTGTTTCTCTCCGACATCTTTCCGACCGGTTATATGGCTGCCGAGAATTGCGACATCAAGCAGGGCCAGACCATTGCCGTGTTTGGATGTGGTCCTGTTGGGCTATTTGCCATCAAGTCGGCTTTCCTTCTGGGAGCGGAACGGGTGATTGCGATAGATACAATCCCTGAACGTTTGGCCCTCGCACGGCAATCCGGGGCGGAAACGCTCGACTATTCAGACGAAAGTCTGCAAGAGCGCATTCTCGATATGACGAATGGTCTGGGACCTGACGCCGTAATCGAAGCTGTCGGGATGGAAAGTCATGGTGCTGGTGGGATTATGGAAACCCTTCAAACCAAGCTGACCTCCACGGAGCGGCCTTATGCGCTGAGTCAGGCGATCCTCGCGTGCAGGCCCGGCGGCACCGTGTCTCTTCCGGGTGTGTTCGTCGGTCCGGCAGTCCCTGCACCGCTAGGCGCCCTGGTAGGCAAGGGGCTGACGTTGAAGACAGGCCAAACGCATGTCCAACGCTATCTGGAACCTCTTATGCAGTTGATTGTCGACGGCAAANTCGATCCTTCTTTCCTGATTACGCACCGTATCGGGCTCGAAGAAGGACCAGAGGCCTACAAGACGTTCCGCGACAAGACGGATGGTTGCGTCAAAGTGGTTATAAAACCCAATGGCTAATGTATGAATAAGGGTGCCCGCTGCGTGAGGATAGCGGGCACCTTACTGTGTGAAGCCTAGAGCGGCGTTCAACACAAATCCAGCCACAAAACGCCTGGAAATATGATCATGGTCGAGAAGAGACCTGCGGCCGCACAGTAGCGTCCGATCTTCACGATCGCCAAATGGTCAGCCTCTTTTCGTCGGGCCAGCACATACATCGCCACTGACAGAATGGCCGACGCCGCTAGGATTGCGACAAGTATCAGTCTCAACATGGGAATGCCGACTAGAAAAGCAGTATTCCAGTTCGCTTTGCATCCCACGGCATGAACGCCGTAGAGCGTGATGAAATAGATGCTCCACAAGATGAATGGCCCCAGAATAAGGGATATCAGACGATATCGGATGGCTTATCCTCCCGGCGGCAGGGTGGTGAGGAGATGTGGATACAGCCACGCGATGAGGACAATGCCTAAACAGTAACCGTGCCAGAGAGAGCTGATCCGTAGATCGTTCTGACGCGCATCGGAAATATATTCGCCCGTGCGCCACAGGCCAAAGCCGGCAAAGACCAGACCAAGGCCAAGGTGGAAAGCCAGATAGCATGAGACTGCGAATTCGACGGCGTTGAGGGCCGTAGACGTGGCGATGGTAGAACGTCCGTGCAATTCCACCAGCAACAGCGTCGCTGCCAGACCATAGGCGATGAGCGATGCGAGAAACATCGGACGATACAGCCCCTTTTTCAAGCCCGATGCCGCGCCTGCGCATGCTGCGAAGATGGCAAGGGGTATAATCAATGCATCACCCGCGGTGGATACCAGGTCGGTCTTTGGCCTCGGACCAAGGTTCGAGACCCACAAGAAGAGGCCGCCGAACAACAGCGATGCAAACAGCGTGGCATTGGCAACGAGCACCAGACGCATTGCCAGAATGGTCGGCGCCTCCAGGCTTTCAAAATGCAACGGAAGGCGACAGTCGCTGGAGGCTGCGAGGGGGCCACGGTCTGTCTTGGCATCCGGGTTTCTAGTCCAGAGCAGGAACAGCCCCAGCGTTGCCAGGCCGAAAATTACCGCAACCGGATAGAGCTTCAGCAGAAGCGATACGAAGACCCCACCAGTGGCGATCGCTGTGAACAAGGNCAGGTAGGTCGGTCTCGGCAGAAGGATGATTTGATTGGGCTCGCCGGAGATGGCATCGATCCCTAGCGTTTCCATCCATCCATTGCGTGAAAACCCCAGATAGCCCTTGCCTGCGGCTAGTTCCGCCGCAAGCTTGTCGATCGGCAGATTGTCGGCCCGTTCGGAAATGTGAGGGATCGACGCGAAACTGTAGGACGGGGGAGGTGTGGGCATGGCCCACTCAAGCGTACCCGCTTTCCAGGGATTGCGTCGGAAGGGCTTTCCGAAGATGAAGATCAACACCATGTCGAGTGCAACGAGCACGAAGCCCATGGCCATGATGAAGCTGCCAAAGGAAGAGAGCAGGTTCAACCACTCCCACGGTGAACCCTCAGGGTATGCATAAATTCTGCGCGGCATGCCCAGCAGACCAGTCAGATGCATCATGAAGAACGTCAGGTTGAACCCGACAAAGATCATCCAGAATGCCGCATGCGACAGATGCTGCGCGGGCTGACGTCCGCTGATGTGGGGTATCCAGTAATAAAGACCCGCAAGCATCGGAAACAGAAAGCCGCCCACCAACACGTAATGCAGATGCGCCACCACGAAATGGGTGTCATGCGCTTGCTGGTCGAACGGGACCATGGCCAGCATCACGCCGGTCAAACCACCCATGACGAAGACGACGAAGAAGCCGATGACATTCAGCATCGGCACATTCAACTGCGGGCGTCCCTGCGCAAGCGTCGCAAGCCAGGCGAAAATCTGGATCGATGTGGGAATGGCGACGAGTGCACTGGCGGCCGAGAAAAACGACAGGGCGACATGAGGAATGCCGACGGTGTACATGTGATGCACCCATAGCCCGAAGGACAAAAAGGCCATGGCCATCAGCGCGGCGATAATGATTTCGTAGCCGGTTAGCGTCGCTCTCGCAAGCACCGGAATGATGGTGGACAGCGCGCCTGCGGCCGGCAGAAAGATGATGTAGACCTCCGGGTGTCCAAATAACCAGAAGAGATGCTGCCACAAAAGCGGATCTCCGCCTCGGTCGGGATCAAAGAACGGCAGGTCGAAGGCGCGTTCCGCTTCCAGCAGAATCGAACCGAGGATGAGGGGTGGAAACCCGACGAGCATCATGCCGCCGACCACGAGCATGTACCAGGCAAAGATCGGCATTCGCACCAGTGACATTCCCGGTGCACGCATGCGAACGATCGTGATCACGATTTCGATTGCGGCACTGATTGCGGAAATCTCCACGAAGGTGATGCCCAGCAACCATATATCCGCATTGATACCGGGGCTGTATTTGGATGAGGAGAGCGGCGTGTACATAAACCAGCCGCCATCCGGGGCAATGCCCGTGACGAGGGCGAAGATCAGCATCGAGCCGCCGAAGAGGTAACACCAGTATCCATAAGCGGATAATCTGGGAAAGGCCAGGTCGCGCGCACCCAGCATCTTCGGCAGAAGATACATGGACAGGCCTTCGAAAANCGGGATCGCAANCAGGAACATCATGATGGTCCCGTGCATGGTGAAGACCTGCGCATATTGCGCAGCATCCATGAACCCGTTGGAGGCCGTCGCCAGTTGCGTGCGGATCAGCATGCCCAGAAACCCGCCGATTGCGAAAAACACCAACGCCGTTACCATGAAACGTTTGCCGATGACATTGTGATTGACTGCGGCAAATCGCTTGATGCCCGAACCGGCATCCCAGATCGCATCAAGCTGCCTGTGCAAGGCGATTGGAGACAGCTTCTGAGTGGGTATGGATCGGTCCATCACTGGGCTAACTTCCTCAATACGTTTNCAAAGTCGGTTTCGTTATGGGCCTGGACACGGAAGTTCATGCCCGCATGGCCTTCCCCGCAATATTCCGAACAGACTCCGCCGAATGTGCCTTCGATATCTGCGAGCAGCGTGATCGTGTTGACCTGACCGGGAATGGAATCGATCTTGCCGCCAAGCCGTGGCACCCAGAAACTGTGTATGACATCGACGCTGGTCGTATCGATTTNCACTGGCAGACCCACTGGAATGTGCAGAAGGTCTCGGGAGACCACCCGCCTGCCGTCGGCCTGATAGGCGAACTCCCAGCTCCACATCCGCGATGTTGCCGAAATCGTGACCGCAGGGCGCGGTGTATTGGCGCCGAACATTCTCTCACCATGATAGAAGGCATGGCCCAACAAAGCGATGAGGATGGGAATGGGCATGATGATGCCGCCCAGTACGATCCAGCGCTTGGGATCGATGGATTTAAAACGCCCCCGCGCCATTAGGACGGTGACGAGCAGGACCATGACGAGCGCGAAGATGATGACCGAACCTGCCAGCATCGCCCACCAAAGTTTNGCAAANGCTGCCGTTGAAGGCCCGGCGGGATCGAGCGCTGAGAGGTCGCCTTGACAACCAGAAAGCATGGCGCCCGCCAGACCCAACGGGATCAAAGGCCGGAACCGGAAAGTGGATCGCCGTGTTGATAGCCAAACAGGAGCCGATGGATGCCAGAAACAGAGAAGTCGAACCCAGTGATCTCCAAAGTGGAAGAGAAGACCACCAACTCCGCTGTTGCGGTGGCTGGTCATCCCCTTCACGCCATGACGGTGCATTTTCCCATCGCACTGGTGATTGCCACTTTGGCAGCGGACGTCATGTTCTGGTGGAACGGCGACAGTTTCTGGACGAGGGCGGCACTGTGGGCATCGGGTGGCGCTTTTTTCAGCGGCATCGGGNCCGGATTGATCGGTACTGCGGAACTGCTGCTGGTTTCGGGTATCCGCGCACGCGTGGCCAGCTGGGCGCATGGTATTGCCGCAATGTCTCTGATTGCCGTTGCCGGTGCCAACTGGGGCGGACGTGTAACCGAAAGCATCGCGGTTCTTCCGCACGGGCTGGGTCTCTCGCTTCTGGCATCCGTTCTCACCGGACTGGCAGGATGGCATGGTGGCAAATTGATCTTCGATCATGGCATCGGCCTCATGGTATCTCCCAAGGACTGATCTGCGAGACGATCCGCTTGAGTGCGCCTGGCTCTGCCCATCCTGATGGCAGAGAGAAAGGTGCTTCCGGTCGCGCCAGAACCAGAAAGAAAATACCGCCCACCACCACGCCGCTCGCTATGGTAACGGAGACAAAGCGCCATACGGGATAAACTTCGCCATCCTTGAAAAGCCGGATGATGACGAGCCCGGTCATGACGTGGATAACGACCATGATGCCGACAAGTGCGAGCTTCATGGAAAACCAAGCACTGAACGGATATTGGAGAAAAATAAGACCGGTCCCTGTCGCAATTGCGACGAAAGCTGCGGGCGAAAGAACGCGAACGTAAGAGAAACGGACGATCTTCTGAAGTCGATAGAGATCATTGTCCTTCACGATGTGCGCGCGCTGCACGTAGAGGCCCGGTAGGCTGACAAGCCCGGCTGCCCACACAGAAATGGCCATGATGTGCAGGAATTTGACGAATACCATCGCGCTACTGCTTTGCTAGGCGAGGAAGGAGCAGACGGGTGCGCGCGCACCACAGAACGACGATCGCGTATGGCGCAAACCCCAATGTCCACATCAGCACACCCGCCAGCTGTTGATCCTCAAGCGGTGACAGCCCGAAGGCCTGCGTGCTTGCGAAATGTGCGTCGAAAAGCGGAGTCGGTGCGAATGTCAGGATTGCGCCGAGGAAACCCATTTGCACCATGGTGCCCAGTGCGAGGCCAGCGGTTGCCATCACTGATGTGCTGCGCGCCAGCAAAGCTTGCCATAGCAGGAGGGATACGACGATGAGCGCGATTTGCATCAGCCAATATTGCCATGTGCCTGATAGGGTGAAAGCATATCCAAACGGCAAATGCCAAACCCAGTAGATCGCGGTGTGCAGGACAAAGATAGCCTCCACGGGAATTTTTGGCGGCCATAGCTTTGTCTGAAGACAGATCGTGACGATAAGTGGCGCAATGACCGAGCCGATAAGAATATGGTGGGCAAGTCTCACCGAGAATAGGGCGCTTGTCATGGCGCAAAGCGGCGAGACAAATGCGACAATCAATAAGAGGAGAAGCAAGCCCGTCTTTAATGCCTTAGGGCGCGTTGCGAGATAATGAAGCGTCACTGCAACAACTGCGAGACAAGCGACTAGAACTGGATCAAAGTTCCATGAGGATAGTGCACTTTGGAGTGTTGGAGCTGGGCCGCAATAGGGGTCAAGCGTGCTCGGCAATATTTTGATTCCTGTTCAATAAACGGCGCGAGTTGGTCCACCTTGAACAAAGAAACGCGCGCCGGTACGACCAGTTCCTGATTTCCTATTTCACGCTTTAGTTACAGCCAGTGATCGCATCATTCTGGAACGATCATCTATTTTTTNAATTTAGTAACCGGGGATTGTAATCAAGGAAGTAGAAAATGTCTCATATGAGGCCTCGGATTGATGCCGGGATATCTCCATTTTCGCTTGTTAGCCGGCATCGCTGCCTTTGCGGCATCCAAGCACCGAGAAGAGCGAAGTCCCGGAAGTGGGCAGCATTGTAAGGCGCGTAANTGGTGCATTGGCGTGGCGGCTGTCGGTATACTTGGATCTCTCATGTCGAGTAATTTTTTNGCAGGAAGAGATCAATAGAGAGCTTCAGAGCGGGGCGGTTGTTGTGAGAATTTCCGTATCAGATGAGTGTCATCAGGTTCAGAAAGCTTTCAGAAATTCGTCAAACACAGTGGGATCAGAAAGATAACGGCATAGGGAGCTGACCTCAGTGCCCTGCCTCATAGCAGAAATAGGTGACCGGTGAAAAAAGTCAAATATGTCCAATACGACATGCCAACGGGCGGTTGGGGATCGATCAAATCCGTTGTCAAGAACGCCGTAACGCAGAAGGCCATAAGAGCGGCTCCCGGCTTGATGACTGATCATAACAAAAAGGGTGGGTACGCATGTACCAGCTGTGCCTGGGCCAAGCCGGGCAAACCGCATCTGGCGGAGTTTTGTGAAAACGGTGCCAAAGCGACGTTTTGGGACCTTACCGCCAAGCGCGCGACGCCCGAATTCTTCTCCAAACACACGGTTACCGAACTGCTTGAGTGGGCCGATTATGACTTGGAAANTGAGGGACGTTTGACGCACCCTATGCGTTACGATGCAGCGACCGACAAATATCGGGAGGTTGCCTGGTCGGAAGCATTTGCGGATATTGGCCTTAAACTCAAAGGCTATGATCCAGAATCTGTCGTCTTCTATGCGTCAGGGCGGGCATCGCTTGAAACCTCCTATATGTACCAGTTGCTGGCGCGCCTCTACGGTAACAACAATTTGCCCGACAGTTCCAACATGTGCCACGAAACGACGTCCGTTGCGTTGCCGCAGAGCATTGGAACCCCTGTCGGCACCGTTTNGCTAGAAGACTACCAGCATACCGATTGCATTCTGTCATTCGGGCAGAACGTTGGCACCAATGCGCCAAGGCTGTTGCACAGCTTGCAGGAGGTGCGGGAACGCGGCGCACCGGTTGTGGTGTTCAATCCGTTGAAAGAGCGTGGCTGGCGAGAATTCGTCAATCCGCAGCGTCCCGGCCAGATGCTGACCAACAAGCCGACCGATATTGCCACGCAGTATTATCAGGTCAGCGCAGGCGGTGATATCGCCGCTATGGTCGGGATGGCCAAGTGTCTGTTCGAATGGGATGACCAAGCTATTGCAGAGGGAAGACCGCATATCCTCGATGTTGCGTTTATCGAAGAGCACACCCATGGGCTGGCCGAGTTTGAAANCTATGTTCGGGCCATGCCGTGGTGCGATATTCTTGCCACATCCGGCCTCAGCCAATCCTCCATCGAGGCTGCGGCGAAGACCTATTCTCAGGCTCGCAATGTCATAGCGATCTATGGAATGGGTCTTACCCAGCATCGTTATGGTATCAGCAACGTTCAGATGCTGATCAATCTTCTGCTCATGCGCGGCAATATCGGCAGACCCGGCGCTGGGATCTGTCCCGTGCGCGGACATTCCAACGTGCAGGGCCAGAGAACGGTCGGCATATCCGAAAAGACCAAGCTGGTTCCGCTGGACCTGCTGGGCGAGCAATATGGCTTCGAGCCACCACGCAAGGATGGGGTCAACACGGTGGAGGCCTGTGAGGGCATCATCGACGGCAGCATCAAAGCCTTCATCGGCCTGGGCGGAAATTTCGTACGCGCTATTCCCGAGCGGACCTTGATGGAGGAGAAATGGCGCGGGCTTGATCTTTCCGTACAGATTGCAACGAAGCTCAACAGAAGCCATTTGATAACTGGCACAACGGCGTATCTTTNGCCCACACTGGTGAGAACGGAAATCGATGAGCAGGAGACTGGACCGCAGATCGTCACAATCGAGGATTCGACCACCTGCATTCATGCATCACGCGGCAAATACAAGCCTGCTGCCGAAGGTCTGCGATCGGAACCTTGGATTGTCGCCGAGATCGCAAAGCATACCCTGACGCCCAATCCAAAGGTTCCATGGGATGAATGGGTTGGTGACTACAGCCGGGTAAGAGATGCGATAGAAGCCACGTTCCCTGAGCCCTTCAAGAACTTCAACAAGCGCCTTGATATTCCCGGCGGTTTCCCGCGTCCCGTGGCCGCCAGACACCGGACATGGGAGACAGACACCGGCAAGGCGAACTTCAAGCTGCCGAAGGCCCTCTATTCAGGTTTCTCAACGGGGGAAGATCGCAACGTACTGAGCCTGATCACCTTGCGTTCCAACGATCAGTTCAACACCACCGTCTATGGCTATGACGACCGGCTGCGCGGCATCCACAAATCGCGCATGGTCCTGATGATCAATGCGGATGATCGTGTGCGATTGGGCATTGCGAAGCATGGGTTGGCGAGCATCACCACGGCCGTGGACGACGGAATTGTGCGCGTGCTGACGGGCATGCAACTCATCGATTACGATCTGCCACCCGGGAGCTGCGCGGGCTATTTCCCCGAATGCAATTCGCTCATTCCATTGTGGCAGCACGATGTGGAGAGCAAGACGCCTGCGGCAAAGTCCATCCCGGTTAGGATCGCCCCGGCATGAGCACGTTTCCGAAGCCTGTAGAATTGACCGAAACCATTTTCGAGGCGTTGGCCACGAAGGCAGGGCAGCCGGTAAAACACATCGCGATCCTGGGCGTGTTGGCAGGAATATACATTGGCTTGGGTGGTGTCGCTGCGACAGTAGCGCTGGCGGGCGCTGCTGACATGCCGTTTGGGGCAGCCCAGATCCTAGCGGGACTGGTCTTCTCTCTCGGACTGGCAGCGGTGGTGATCGCTGGTGCTGAACTATTTACCGGCAACACGCTGTTTGCTGGCCCAGTACTATTTGGCAATGTTTCTGCGAAGGTTGCAATTCGCGCGCTCCTAATTGCCTATCTCGCGAACTTCATCGGCTCGATTGCGCTCGCTTTGGTCGTGTATGCCGCACGATTGCACGAAGCAGGGGATGGTTCAGTTGGCGCTGCCGCCATCGAGCTTGCAACCGCAAAAGCCGCTAAAAACTTTGTCACCGTTTTTGCGAGCGGCGTCATTGCAAATATTCTTGTTTGTCTTGGGGTGTGGTTCGCATTGGCGGGCGAGAATGTCACTGAAAANCTGATGGGGCTCCTCCTTCCCGTCACAGTCTTCGTCGCGGCCGGCTTCGAGCACTCAGTGGCAAACATGTACTTGCTGCCCTACGCGTATTTGATCGACGAACGCCAAGTTGGGATATCCACGCTCACCATATCTTCGATCGTCAGTAACATCTCAGCTGCAACACTCGGCAATATTGCCGGTGGTGGCTTGATTGGTATGGTTTATGGATATCTGTTCGGGCATAAGATATCGCAACCGTAAGTGAACGCTCTGGTCCGGCGTGCCGCATCGCAAATACATTCGCGGCAAGTCCAATCCTGTTGAAGACCACTCGGAGAGTGGAAGTTAGGCAGTCGACGTCCTGCTTTACTCTTTCTGCAACCATCTGAGATTATCGGGAATGTTTTAGAGACAGGCCTCATTTTCGCCCCCTGCGGCGCGCGGGCAGTTTTAATGTGCCACCCGTCGCCGCTTTTTTGGGTCGGTATATGCCGCATTCGGTTAGCTCTCTGAGAGGTCTTAACCAGTCTTGTTGAACTTCTTGGCGTGGTTCTCGTTACCACGACCGTGAGATCCCCACGTTGGGNCGTCTGAAAATCTTGAAAGGGTTCATCATGGCCACAGGAACAGTAAAATGGTTCAATGCCACAAAGGGTTTCGGTTTCATCCAGCCGGATAATGGCGGAGAAGATGCGTTCGTCCACATTTCTGCTGTTGAGCGCGCCGGTATGCGCGAAATTGTCGAAGGACAGAAGCTCAGCTACGAATTGGAGCGCGACAAGAAGTCTGGCAAAAACTCAGCGACCAACCTTCAGTCTATCTGATATTTGATCTAAATGAGTTGAAAGGTCGAGCGCCAGTTCGGCCTTTTCGCTCCGATATTCAGTGACCCAGACTAACCTACCCTGCCGGAGCAGCTTTTTGTGGCGTTTCAGAACGGGTTCGTCGTGGCGAGATGTGCCGGAACGCTATGGTACGCGCACGACGCTTTACAATCGGTTCTCGCGTTGGCGCAAGGCTGGCGTCTGGGATCGCCTTCTTGATGCGGTTTCAAAGCGCTACGATGGAGACATCGTGATGATCGATTCCTCCTCCATTAGCCTTCATCAGCATGGCCTTGCATGGGGCGTTCGCGTGGCTGCCTGACAACAAACATCCACGCGCTTGTTGAAGCCGATGGCCGACCGATCCGACTGGAGCTTGCCGCCGGTCAGGCCACCGATGCACCCATGGCCGAAAAGCTGCCGAGTGACGTGAAGCTTGGAGCAACCCTGCTCGCCGACAAGGTTTACGACAACGACGCTATCAGGACCTTCGTCAGAAACGGAAATGTTGGGCGAACATCCCCGCAAAGGCCGATCGAAAACAGAACTTTGCCTTCAGCCGATGGGTATACCGCCAGCGCGACCTCGTTGAGCGTTTCCTCAACCGCATCAAAAAGATGCGCGGCCCGGCCACGCGATATGACTGGCGAGTAGACAACTACCTCGCAGCACTCAAGCTTGCAGCGGTAAGGATATGGATCGCCTCACTTAATGAGTCCGTGTCCCAGCATATGGGCGGCCCCGGTGCGCCCCGCACAGTCGAACCGGGAGCGGCAATTGCAGTCCGATTGGCGACGCTCGACTGGATGGGTCTGACCGGGCGCTTCTACCATGACCATGAAGGGCCAAATATCGCACGTACGGCTGGTTATAGGGCGGATTTATGCCCACAATCTTGTCTCGAAGTAGGCGCGGTACCACCACACGGCGCAACGGAGTTAAGTCTGACCTTGTCTCAGTTACTGCATTCCTCGGTACAGCACTCAACAATGCGGCGGTCCCCATGATTACCACCAAAGATATTAGATGAATGTGAGGAGTGGTGACAGCTCCTTGTGATGTACAACGATCGTTGTATATTTGTTAGCATGGAAAAACGAACTGATATTATCACCGCTGCTGAGCGGGTCTTCGACGAAAATGGATTTCATAGCGTCGGCGTAGACACCATTCTTGCTCCTTCAGGGGCTTCTACCCGAACGCTATATAAGCATTTCGGATCACGTGACGGGCTCGTCACTGCTGTTCTCGAAAAGCGCCATCTCGCTTTCATGGCGCGGCTTGAAGACTGGCAAGCAGCGGACGATCCGATCGGGTTTCTCTTCGACACCCAGGAGCAATGGATGGTCGAGCACGGTGCGAGGGGATGCATGCTGCTTCGCGCTTACAGCGAGTATGCTGGTGCTAACGAGGCGATAGCCGCCCTTGTCCAGCAACAGAAACGAGAATTTCGCGAAGAGATCGGTAGGCGCGTAGAGGTCTGCATCGGCAGTGCAGATACGGAGCTAACCAATCAGGTATGGCTTCTGTTCGAGGGGGCCACTGCAGCCGCGAGCGTTTTTGACGGCGATCCGATCAGGTCGGCTAGGCGCGCGGCGCTTGATCTCGTAGCAGTCGCAAAGGAGCGTTTGAAATGAGGGGACACGCAAACTTCCTTGCCGCTGCCTTTTCCCTGACGGCGCTGAGTTATGGGCTAGCCCGCTTCGCTTATGGTCTTCAACTCCCCTATATCCGTGACGACCTTGTCCTCAATGCCGCAGCCGCGGGGTGGATCGGCGGTGGAGCCTTTGCCGCGTACTGCGTCGGGATTGCAATCGCTCTTGTCTTCGAAATGCCTATGGGCGAGCGGCGCATCGCAGGATTAGCAGGCTTGACGGCCACATTGGGAATGGGCTTGGTATCGATTTCTCAAACGGTCTGGCAACTTGGTCTCGCAGTCGCCCTTGCTGGGTTGAGCACGGGTCTAACATCACCTCCGCTTGCTGTCGCGGTTTCTGGAAGCTTGGACGAAGGCAATAGGCCGCGTGCGAACGGTGTGATCAACTCAGGCACTGCGGCCGGCATTATTCTGTCGGGTGTCGCAGTCCTGGCGTTTCCGGGAGGGTGGCGGGAGCTCTACACGGTTTTCGCCACGATAGGCGCAGTTGTGACAGTGTGGCTCTGGTTTGCAATGCCCACAACCACTGCAACCAAGGCCAATGCTTACGGCACGTGGTCGATTAAGCATATGGTTCGCAAAGGGGCAGGGCGGCTTTGCATCAGCGCTTTTCTCGCCGGCAGCGCTAGCACTGCAGTCTGGACCTTCGGCGCAAATCTTATGCGCGATGAACTGGGATTCTCCGACAGCTCCATTGCGTGGGCATGGATAGCGCTTGGCATGGGCGGATCGGTCGGTGCAGCGACAGGCCTTTTAACTGACTACCTCGGGATACGTTTCGCTCACCGCTTGTCGGTGTCGTGCATGGCGCTCAGTCTGCTCGGTCTGGTGGGTGCAACGGTTTTCACGCCAATAGGCTTTCCAGTTATGGGACTGTTCGGCGTGGCTTACATTGTCGCTACGGGCACGCTCCTGATGTGGGGGATCGTCTTATACGCAGATCGCCCGGCGCTCGGTCTTGGAATTCCGTTTCTTGTTCTGGCGCTTGGCCAAACCGCTGGTGCGCCGCTGTTCGGAGCGGTTTTGGATTACGCCGGGAGCGCTACAGCGCTCATATCATTTGCGGCAATCATGGCGAGCGCCGCGTTGTGGAGTGCTGCACCCGGGAGGGCAGGCACCGAGACGAGGTCAGAGTGAAATTTTTGATCCGAGAGCACTTCTTGCGCTTGCCGGGAGACGCGGCCGATGTGAGCGCAGCGGACAACGCGGCCTTGCAATGGATCATGCCGCCGACAATTCCGACCGTCTTCACGTGTGCTCTCCCAAGGCGGGCAGGTTGCAGATTTGCTGAGGGTTGATCTGAAATGCCCGACGTGGGGAAGAAAGCAGGCGCATCAATTGAGAGCCATGGAGACTCTAGCTTAACAGAAGCGGAACTCGCTCCGCTTCCGTTAAGGACGTCAGGTCTTTAATTGCCAACGATGCCCTATGGCGACAGCCTCTACAAGGTTTACGAAAGGATCAACCTCGACTGCGCTCCTTCTAAAATCAGGTTGTGGCATCGACATCTCTCACCAGTCGTATGGCGCAATGTTGGGCCCTTCATTGTCGTGGTAGAAGCCGCCGGTCGGACCCATCCAGAAGAGCGTCGCCAGTCGGACTGCTATAGCTGCTCCCTGCTCGACCGTGCGTGGCGCACCGGGGCCGCCCATACCCTCCGCCAACTGGGCCAGCGTGATAATCGCTCGCGTAGGATCAAGATAGCAGCCGACTGGCTTTGTGAGAATGCGGACAAACCCTTTGTCGTGGCCGAGCCGGCGGAAATCGCGGGAATGAGTTTGACCTCGTTTCATAGGCATTTCAAACCAGTCACCGGCCATAGCCCTCTGGCTTTCCAGCGTCAGATGCGTCTTCTGGAAGCACGGCAACTGCTGTCCGCGGGTGGCGCCAGCGTTTCAAGCGTGGCCTTTTCTGTAGGATATGTCAGTCCTTCACTGTTTAGCCGTGAATATAAAAGCATGTTCAGCATACCGCCCGTGTCTGATTTGACAAACTCGGAAATCAGAGCACCGGCCCGACGATAATAGTAATAACAACTGGCGCCATAGCTCCGGACCCATGAAGGCGCGGTGCTGAAATCAGATAAACCATCTCGATCCAGGAGCACTTCGTGCGCTCAGCCGGAGACGCGGTTTACGTGAGCGCAGCAGACAGCGCAGCCTCGCAATGGATCAAGGTAGTATCAAATACAGGGACTGAAACGTTTTCCTGGCTTAAAAGCATCCCGATCTCGGTGCATCCGAGGATGAGGCAGTCWCAGCCTCTCGCCACCAGTCGCTTGGCGATGGTTTCGAAGATGGTTCGGCTGTCGTCCTTGATCACGTCACGGCAGAGTTCTTCATAGATGATACGGTGAGTTTCGGCACGGTCTTCCGCGTTCGGGACGAGCGGGATCAAGTCCTTGGCTTTGAGGCGGTCGATATAAAACGACTGCTCCATAGTGAAGGCGGTTGCCATTAAGCCGGGACGTTGCAGCCCCCGGCTTGCGATGATATCTGCTGTGGCGTCGGCGATATGCAGTAGCGGCATCTCGATTCCCTCGACGATTTGATCAGCCACTTTGTGCATGGTGTTTGTCGCAAGCAGNAGCAATTGTGCTCCACCACGTTCCAGCGCACGGGCCTCTGCGTTCAACACTTGTCCGGCGGTTACCCAGTCGGACGCAGCCTGGAGCTTCGCTATCCTGTCGAAGTCCACGGAGCGGATGAGCAATTCCGGGGAATGCAGACCGCCCAGCCTGTCTCTCGTGAGCCTGGCCAGTTCCCGGTAGTAAATCTGCGTAGACGCCACGGACATGCC
Organism: Agrobacterium bohemicum; assembly: GCF_002896715.1. Classification (GTDB taxonomy): domain Bacteria; phylum Pseudomonadota; class Alphaproteobacteria; order Rhizobiales; family Rhizobiaceae; genus Agrobacterium; species Agrobacterium bohemicum. The sequence goes on along the minus strand of NZ_PGEL01000018.1, from coordinate 26,844 downwards.
GCCGAGAATTCCGATCATCTTCATCTGTGCTCTCCCAAGGCCGACAGGTTTTCGCATTATGTGTTAATGCCACCTCCTGTAACGGTTGTCATAGCACGAAGCGATCGTCCGGCAACGTCGACGACTGGGAAGCCGTATCATAGATCGCCTTAACATTGAGCAACGCTCCGCTTGCCGATGAAGCGCGCTCCGAGTAGAACGTAATGATGTTACATACAGATTCTGCAGCGGCAATGAACCCCGCAAATTCCGAAAGCCCCCGTTTCTTTGACAGCTTGGGCATCGCTAGTGGATCACGGGTCCTTGATGTCGGCTGTGGAAACGGCGATCTGAGTCGATTCGTGGCAAGATTGGCCGGCCCTTCAGGGGAGATCATCGCAATAGACAGCAACCAGTCCGCGTTGAAGGCCGCCTGCGCCATAAGCAAAGACCCAGACGCGGCACCCATCGACTATCGTGCTGTCGATCTCTCCCGCGATCTGCCCGAGCTTGGCAGATTTGACGTCATCGTTGGACGCCGCATCCTCATGTATTTGCCGGACACGTCGGCAACGCTTTCCCGTCTGGTCGGATTGGCAAAACCCGGTGCGGTGCTGGCATTTCAAGAGCATGCACGCCGTAACGTGCCCTTTGATCATCCAGCTCTTACCTTACATCGACAGCTTTACGACTGGACATGGGACACGGTCGCGGCTGAGGGCGGCGATGTCACTCTCGGCAAGAACCTCGACGAAAAGATGCGCGCACACGGTCTTTCGATTATTCAGGCCTACAGCGAAGTCGTTCTCATTGAGCCTGACCAGCCTTCCTTTCTGCCTACACTTATGCGCGTCATGCTACCCAGATTGGTCAAGCGTGGCGTCAGCACGGAAGGGGAAGTACAGGTCGATACACTTGCGCAACGACTCGAAAAGGAACACCAAGCTTTCGGTGGTGCGATCGTCTGGGATCAGGCATTTTTNGTGGCCGGACGGGTCGTCGGCTAGATCGCAGTCAGCAAAAAGGCCGAGCGAGTGCTCGGCCTAGAATTTNGTCAGGTCGTGGCAAACGTCGTTTTTCCGACCAGCACCAGAAAGATAATGGCCTCAACCCGCTTGAAGCAACGCGTTGTCGAGTTCAACTGCCCGCTTGTAGGCATCCCGGGCTACAAGGTTACCAGCATATTTCACGAAGGCCTCGCGTGGTGGTATCGTGCCTAGTCCCAGACCCCATCCTATATGTGAACCAACATACACATCCGCAGCGGTGAACCTTCCACCAGCAATGAAGGGATGCCTCGTTACTGCGTACTCAAGTTGATCCAACGTGCGCTCGTAGCTGCCATGGCCGAAAAAGAATTCCTGTTCCGGAAGCGGGACGAAGCCAGCGCGTTTGTTGGTCACGGCCTGCTCGATGGGGCCAGCGGTGAAGAACATCCACCGATGGTAGTCGGCTCTTTCATCATCCGTGGGGGTGAGGGCCGCGAGTGGAAAGACATCGGCAAGATAGGTGATGATCGCTCCGCTCTCACTGATGACGCGTGCGTTGTGCTCGATCGCTGGTATTTTTCCGATTGGATTGATCTCTCTAAAAANTCGGGCCTGCTCACTGTCCGTCTCAGTTGCGGCTGGCTTTTCAAGGGCCGCCCCGCCCCACTGGTCGTCGGTACTGGTCTTTAGATAATCTAGAACGACGGTCTCATAGTCTGCTCCGACTTCTTCGAGCATCCAGCGAACCATGCGTCCCCTTGAATTTGGGTTGGTGTAGAATGTGATGGTCAACGATAAATCTCCTTCAATGGTGGATGTATCGTATGAAGAAATCGACCCGAGCACAAAGGCATACGCCGCCAAAAAACTTGCAAACGACGCCATTGTATTTAGAGTTAGGCTGTCGGTCACTTACTCACCATGGCGGACAGGTAGTATCGCCGGAAGGTCGCCCAGGAAANGAGAGAGAGTCGTGCATGGTCGTTAGATTGATGGTCCCCCNGGATCGGTGCAGGCTTCCGCGTCCATTCTGGAGCGGAATCGAAAACATGGGGCTGCGCCCGTCTGCGGTCCTGCGCCACGCGAAACTACCATCCATGCTGTATCTGGACGAGACAGCGGTGATCAGTACGATGCAGCTTTTTGCTGTATGGAAAGCGATCGAGGTTCTGTCAGAGGACCCAGCCATCAGTATTCGTTTGGTTGAGAACACCAGCACCGCGAACCATAAGCTTGCGTTTCTGGCGGCATCTTTTGCTGCCAGTTACCGTGACGGCCTGGAGCGGATCGCGCGTTTCAAGCGAGCATGCAGTCCCGACAAAATGCGGTTTGAAGACGGGGGTGGCATCGTTTCGCTGGTAACTGACTGGCCATCTGGAACAGAGCCGGAGCCAGCCCTGTCGGTTGATGCGAGCCTGGCGATGTTACTTGAACTAGGCCGACGTGGCACCGGGCAGCGCATCGTCCCAGTGGTCGTAGAATATGCACGGAAAGGCCTGCCGACAGCCACGCACGAACAGTTCTTTGGTTGTCCCATCCGCTTCGGTTCTAACCGCGACAGACTTGTTCTGAAATCCGCGGATCTGGATCTCCCGTTCGTGGGGTACAACCCTGAAATGCTTTCGATAATGACCCCGGCGCTCACTGCGGCCCTTGGAGACATCCAAGCGTGGGGCAGCGTGACCGAACACATCAAACTTGTCCTAAAGCGGCGGCTCGCCAGCGGTCGTCCAGATATTGCCGACGTCGCGCAGGAACTGGGTTTTAGTGAAAGGACGTTACAGCGACGGATAGGCGATGGAGGGACAACATTCCGAGCGCTGCTTGACGAAGCAAGACAAGAGCTGAGCAGGTCTCTTCTTTNGGATGCATCAATCACGATCGAGGAAGTGGCCTTTTTACTTGGCTACAACGACTCGGGCTCTTTCTACCGTTCATTCAAAAATTGGGAGAAAGTGACTCCGCGCAGATGGCGGGCAAGGCACACAACCACGCTCACCGCAGTTCCTTCTCCTGTCCAGGGAACGTCAGAGTGTTGAGTTCAAACCGGATTTGCGCCATTCGCGGTTGACGGGGCGCTGATCAACGCGATCAACAAGAAGGTCGCAACTTCACCCCTGGCACGCTAAAAATTTTATCAGTGAGGCAGATCAAAAACTCGCCGTTTCCATGAGGCGGCTTGATGAAAGCGAGGCCGACGAAGAGAAGGCGGCGAGCAGCAATGGCTCTGGTCGAGGGTACGCCTGTGCGTAATCGAAGTGTCGACGGTTCGCATTTGTTCAAGGGGAAAATAACTCGCAGCGGCTGAGGCGTGGATATTTCCACGCCTCATAGTTTNCAATCTTCGATGACGCAGCCAAGCCGCTCGAGAGACGCATCGACCCAAGCGCGATCGTTCTTCCCAAGCTTGATATTTTCCATCTGCTTCGTCTCTGCTGCGTGCTTTTTGGATGCGGCTTCGAATACGGTTTCCGCCGACGCAAGCGGGACAGACAAGAGGCCGTCGGCGTCACCGCAGATGAGGTCGCCTGGCTCGATGACCATACCGTTGATGGCGATGGGGACGTTCACTTCGCCTGGGCCATCCTTGTAAGGTCCGCGGTGGGTGACGCCTGCCGCGAAAACAGGGAAAGAGCCTTCGAGGAGTTCTTCGCTGTCGCGAATGGCACCGAATATGACGATGCCACCAAGGCCGCGTTGGGCCGCGTGGGCGACCATCAATTCGCCGATGATTGCATTGCTCAGGTCGCCGCCTGCGTCAACGACGACAATGTCGCCTGGCTCGGCAATATCGAGCGCTTTGTGAACCATCAGATTGTCGCCAGGACGGGCTTTGACTGTTACAGCGGCGCCGACCATTCTCGGGCCGGTGTAGAACGGACGCAGCGGCGCACCGCCCGCCGTCATGCGCGACATGACATCGCTGACATTAGCGACGGGGAGGGTTCTGAATTTTTCGACCCAATCTGCGCTGACGGCCTGCTTACGCTTGCATACTCTGAAACCTAACATGTTTAATCCTCCGTTTCGTGTTGGGTGGTTAGTTCTGGTCGAGGTTTTGGTTTGCCAGTGCGCGGCGATCAAACGGAGTGCCAGTCAGGACATCGACGATGTGCTGCGCGCTTTGCAGGGCCATGTTGCGCAACGCTGAGCGGCTCGCCCCACCCACGTGAGGGGTGGCGATGAGGTTTGGCAAAGCCCAGAAAGGGTGATCTGGCGATGGCGGCTCCTGCTCGAAACTGTCGAGTGCGGCACCGGCGATGCCACCATTTTTNAAAGCTTCCAATAGCGCTGCCTCATCGATCACGGCGCCACGTGATGTGTTGACGATGAAAGCCGTAGGTTTCATCGCCTTGAAACGGCCGGCGTTGATGAGATGATGTGTCTGCGGTGACAACGGGCAATGCAGGCTGACAATATCGCTTTGCGCGAGAACTTCGGAAAGATCACGGCTCACACGCGTACCGTCGGCATCATCCGCAAACGGGTCATAGGCGATGGTTTCCATGCCAAGCCCTTGGGCAAGCTTGGCTGTTCTGCGGCCGATTTCGCCGAAGCCGATGATTCCAAATTTTGCCCCGGCAAGGTCCCGCCCAACATATTTGGTCTTTGGCCATGCACCTCGTTTGACAGTGTCGCTCAAGGTGCCGATGTCTTTCATCAGCGTGACTGACAGGGTGATGGCAAGTTCTGCGACCGACTGTGCGTTTGCAGCAAGCGCCCGCAGAACTGGAATGTTGTGCGATGTTGCAGCGTCGAGATCGATATTATCGACACCACTGCCGTGTTTTGCGATGACGCGAAGCTGTTTGGATGCTGATATGACCTGATCGTTGATCTGGCCCTGACGAACGAGGATGGCATCCACCGCATTTGTCTTGGCGATATTGGCTAAGTTGTCTGAACCGCTATAGCCGTCCGCGTAAATCGTCTCGATTCCATTTTTTGTGAGAAGTTCTGTTGCCTCGGGTGCCAATTGCGCCCNTGTGACGAGAACCTTGAGGCTTTTTGCACCCGCGTCTGATGGGCTTGCGGCAGTGTCCACTACATTGATTTCGTTCACTAAAACCTCCCGAATTTCGGTGCGTCGCCTCGCGAACGAGCGACGGTTGACGAATCCTCATTATCGGTTATTGTACTAAATGAAAAGGTGTTGTACCTAGTACAATATCTTTTTGTGGGAGGTTAAACCAATGCCAGGCAATTCTTCAGGTGTTGCAGCCGTAGAGCGCGCTGTTTCGATGCTGGAAGCTTTTACAGACGTTGACTATGCGTTGACGCTGGGTGAGCTCGCGCGTCGTACCGAGCTCGACAAATCAACTGTGCTGCGCATTGCTCGCTCGCTTGCTAAATCCTCAATGCTTGTTCGAAACGATGACGCCAGCTGGCGGCTGGGGCCGAAGCTCGTCCGTCTCGGTGGCCTTTATCAATCCACATTTAAATCATCGGCTGTGGTCGAGCCTTTGCTCGCCCAGATCAGCGAGGAGAGCGGTGAGAGCGCTGCGGTTTACGTCAAAGAGGGCGATGTCCGCGTCTGCCTTCACCGGCACGATTCCACGCAATCCATCCGCCACTCCGCCCGCGTTGGCGATGCCATGCCGCTAGATCGTGGCGCGCCAGGTCGCGTCATTCTAGCCTTCACTGGCACGAGTGGAAAGATTTACGACGACATTCGCGCGCAGGGCTTTCATGTCAGCATGGGTGAACGTGATCCGCAGGTCGCCAGTATCGCTGTGCCTGTTTACCGTGAAGGTCAGACCCTGTTTGGGTCTCTGGCTTTAACCGGCCCACCGTCACGCTTCACCGAAGAGGCCGTATCGAAAAATCTCGAAATTCTCCGCGTTGCCGCGCGCAAGCTCAGCACTGCGCTTGGAGGACATCCCGGCTAGTTTTAGAGCGGGTGCCGGGCCCGCATAGCGTTCCTTGGGAGGAGCATATCGATGAATATGATGAGAACAGCAGCTTTGGTAGCCAGCGCTTTGCTGGCAACGATTGGTTCGGCTCACGCAGAATGGCCGAAGGATCGTCCAATTCAGATGATCGTTGCTTTTGCACCCGGCGGAAGCACCGACGTCATGGCGCGTGCCATGCAGCCCTTTCTTGAAAAGGAACTCGGCGCTGACATCGTCATCGAAAACCGTCCAGGTGCCTCTGGCGAAATTGCTTATACTGCATTGGCGAAGGCCAAGCCGGATGGCTACACATTCTCCTACATCAATACGCCTGGCTTCCTATCCATGCAGGTTCAAAGAAAGCTTGGTTATGATCCAAAGACCATCAAGCCAATTGCCCGCATCGTAGATGATCCAGCGGCTATCGTCGTTCCTGCCGCATCTGAAATCAAGACCATCGCCGAGTTCGTTGCTGCTGCCAAAGCAAAGCCCGGCGCAGTATCCTTCGGTTCATCCGGCATCGGCACTGACGATCATCTTGCCATCATCATTCTGGGCTCGGAAACCGGCACGACCATCACCCACATTCCATTCAACGGCGCTGGCGAGACCCGCACGGCGATCCTCGGTTCTCAGGTAACCGGCGGTGGTCTGAATGTTAGCGAGTTCGGTGGAAATGACACATCCGGCCTCAGGATGATCAACACTTTCGGCAAGGAACGTTCGCCTCAACTTCCGGAAGTACCAACGGCTATCGAGTCCGGTTTCAATGTCGAGATGACGTCCGAGCGCGGCATTGCGGCACCGCGTGAAGTACCAGCCGAAATCTCCGACCGTTTCGCCGCTGCTGTCAAGGCAACGCTTGATAATCCCGAGTTCCAGAAGCAGGCAAAGCAAATGGCCCTGCCATTGGCTTATCTCAGCGGTCCAGACTGGGAAANGGAAATGCCGAACCGCTTGGCTCGTTTCCAGAAAATCTGGGATACAACACCTTGGGTGCAGCAATGAGCATGAAGCCCACAGCCAATAATCGGGATTTTCCCGACATTCTTGCTGGCGGTGTGCTGATATTTCTGGGAGCGCTTGGCCTTTGGGCCGGGCGCGACTTGACATACGGCAGCCCAGCAATGATGGGACCGGGTTTTCTACCGAAGTCCCTGTGCACCATCATCGCGCTGATCGGTGCAGTTGTTCTGATCAAGGCCCTCTCCAAGCCACATGAAGCGCTCGATGCAATCAATCCCAAGCCACTGATCATTCTTGTTGTGGCCATTGCGGGATTTGCGTTTGCAGCAGAGCGTTTTGGTTTCGTCGCCGCAACCATCTGGCTTCTGGTTGTGGGAAGTCTGGCCGATCCTGAATCACGCTGGCGGGAGATATTGATCTCGACTGCGGTGCTGACGACGCTTGGCGCGCTTCTCTTCGTTTACGGACTTGGCGTTCAGATGCCCATCTGGCCCTTCTGACGACCTTTCCTGATTTGATCGGATTATTTCGATGGCTTTTCTCGACGTCCTTATGCTCGGCTTCTCTGAGGCCCTGACACCCACCAATCTGATGTTTTGTTTCCTCGGTGCATTGTTGGGAACCCTAATCGGCGTGCTGCCGGGTATCGGGCCAACCGCAACCGTGGCAATTCTTCTGCCGGTGACCTTCTTCCTACCGCCGCTAGGTGCCTTGATCATGTTGTCAGGTATATTCTACGGCGCTCAATATGGTGGCTCCACCACAGCCATTCTGGTCAATCTGCCTGGTGAAGCCTCGGCGGTGGTAACCGCAATCGATGGCTACCAGATGGCGCGAAAGGGCAGGGCGGGTGCCGCACTGGCAATTGCAGCGCTCGGCTCCTTCTTTGCGGGCACCGTTGCGACCATTGCGCTCGCCGTTGCAGGACCGACGCTGTCGTCCTTCGCACTCTCCTTCGGCCCGGCGGAATATGTCGCGCTGTGCATCTTCGGTTTGCTCGCAGCCACTATTCTCGCACACGGCTCCGTCGTAAAGGCCATAGGTATGGTCTGCCTCGGCCTCGTGCTGGGCATGGTCGGTATTGATGTCAACAGCGGCTCTGCCCGCATGACGTTCGGCTCGACCGACCTCTATGATGGCATTGATTTCGTCGTGATCGCGGTTGGCCTGTTCGGCATCGCCGAAATCGCCACCAATCTGGAATCAAAGGAAGTACGCGGTGTGCTGCAAAGCAAAATCGGCAGGCTCTGGCCCACCCGTGAAGAGTTCAAGGATAGCTGGGCGGCCGTGTTGCGCGGCACTGGGGTCGGCACCATCCTAGGCGTTCTGCCGGGTGGTGGCGCGACTTTGAGCGCCTTTAGCGCTTATTCTGTTGAAAAGCGCATTTCCAAGACACCGGAAAAGTTCGGTCATGGTGCCATCGCTGGTGTTGCTGGCCCCGAAGCTGCCAATAATGCCGGCGCTCAGTCCTCGTTCATTCCTCTTCTGACACTCGGTATTCCGTCCAATTCCATCATGGCTATGATGCTAGGCGCGATGACCATTCACGGCATCACGCCCGGTCCATCGGTCATCCAGAACCAGCCGGAACTGTTCTGGGGTCTGGTTGCCTCCATGTGGCTTGGCAATGCCATGCTGCTTGTCATCAACCTGCCGCTGATCGGGCTTTGGGTAAAGCTGCTGCAAATCCCGTATCGCCTGATGTATCCAGCAATCCTGTTGTTCTGCTGCGTTGGTGTTTACAGCGTCAGCAATCGCGGTTTCGATGTCGCACTGGTGATCCTCTTTGGTATCCTGGGCTATGTCTTGCGCAAAGCAAAATGCGAACCGGGTCCGCTTCTTCTCGGTTTCGTCCTGGGTCCATTGCTGGAAACGAACTTGCGCCGCGCGATGCTGCTGTCTCAAGGGGACTGGCTGGTCTTCTTCGAGCGTCCCATCAGTGCAGTGCTTCTGGCCGTAACGGGTTTGATGTTGCTGACTCTGATCCTGCCGACCATCCGCAAGAATAGAAAAGCTGCATTCGAGGCGAGCGAAGACTAAAAAAAANGGGCGCCGCGAGGCGTCCTTTTTCACTCCCCTTTTCGTGATAACCATAAGAGCTAAAATCATGTTTCCCGGTTTTCCTTCCCTAGCGAAGCACCGTTTGCGCGGCGTCCTGTCTCTCGATGACTTCGAAGGTTTGGCAAAGCGGCACCTGCCAAAGCCACTTTTCGGGTACATTGCCGGTGCAAGCGAAACGAATGCGTCCCTCAAGATGAATGCCGACGCATTCAGAGGCATGACTTTCCAGCCCCGCGTTCTTAGAAATACGTCTTCCCGATCGACGCAGACCACTCTGTTCGGTGAAGAATGGAACTCACCCTTTGGCATAGCGCCCATGGGCATCAGTGCTTTGATGGCCTATCGCGGAGATATCGTGCTGGCAAAAGCCGCGCAGGATGCTGGCATTGCCATGGTCATGAGTGGTTCGTCCTTGATTCGGCTTGAGGAGATTGTCGAGGCTGCGCCACGATCGTGGTTTCAAGCCTATCTGCCGGGTGAGCCGGATCGGATCGATGCACTGATTGACCGCGTCGCCTCGGCAGCGTACAAAACACTTGTGTTGACGGTCGATACCCCCGTCTTGGCCAACCGTGAGAACAACATTCGCGCAGGCTTCTCGACACCGCTTCGACCGAGTGTGCGTCTCGTCTGGCAGGGATTGACCCACCCGGCCTGGACTATCGGCACATTTGCACGCACGATCCTTAACCACGGCATTCCCCATTTCGAGAACTCCTATGCAACGCGGGGTGCACCGATCATTGCGTCGAACGTGATGCGTGACTTCGGCAAGAAAGATCATTNGAGCTGGGAGCATTTTAGCCGTATCAGGCAAAGGTGGAACGGTAATCTGGTCGTGAAGGGAATTCTCCACCCGGAAGATGCGGCCATTGCCGTACAGCGTGGAGCAGACGGGATCATCGTCTCCAACCATGGCGGCAGGCAATTGGACGGTACTATTGCCCCGCTGAAAGCGCTCCCCGCGATTGTGGATAAAGTGGGGTTTAAGACAGCTGTCATGATCGATGGAGGATTTCGCAGAGGCACGGACATCGTAAAAGCGCTGGCTCTCGGTGCGAAGTTCGTTTTCGTCGGCAGACCATTTCTCTACGCAGCAGCGGTGGGTGGACAAGCCGGTGTCGCAAAGGCCGTGAGCATTCTTTCAGATGAGCTGCATCGGAACATGGGGCTGTTGGGCGTGACGGAAATCAATGAACTGTCATCGCTGTTAATCCAAAGACGCTGACGTCCGAAGGTCAAGCGCGAAGAGTCGGAAATTTTGACTTTGTCGGATACAAACCCTTACTCCCATTTNCATCTATCAAGAACGCAGTTGGCGGCTTAGGTCGAAGGTTCTGATCCAGTCAAGAGCAAGGCAACGATTGCTTCAGTCATTTNGCGCAAATGAAATTGACACTCCAACAGCTGCAGTTTTGCCTGTTGCTTGAGGTAAGCTGCTTCAAACGGGTCCGATGCTTGAGATATCCTAATCAGTTTTTNCCAGGGTTGCAGTGATGGGCCCTGGGCGGTCGAATAGCGAAACATCGCCGGTGGTCTGCCCGAGGATGATAATGCCCGGAGCGGGAACGCGGCCGCTGCGATAATAGATCACGAAATGATCGGCACTCCAGAGGCCGAGCATACCGACCGAGAAGTCTCGCTGTCGTGTAAGCTCAGGCAGGGCAGAGGGCAGGTTTCCCGTCTTTTCTTGGCGGAGATGGTCGGACATCTCGATTGTCAATGGCAGCATCCGCGCCAGCGATCTGGCGGCTTCGTTGTCGGCGAGGGTAGCGGTGACTTCTCCCCACGCTGAGGAAATCCGGATGCTTTCTTGAGCCATGACAGGTCCTGTCAATCCTAGTGCGACGACAGCAGAGGCCAATATTGTCTTGGGCACGTGATCGTCTCCGTTTCGTTTTGCATCGAATGCGCGGAGTGGTCACCCACCCCGCCGCCGATAGTTTGGTTCTACTCAGCGGCGCCCTTGGCGTAGTCCTCATCGGACACCTTCTCCATCCAGGTGACAGCGCTTCCGTCGAGCGCTTCGGCAACCGCGAAATGGCTCATCGGCTCACTAGGTGAGGCCCCATGCCAATGCCGGATCAGCGGTGGTATCCAGACAACGTCTCCTGGGCCGACTTGCTGAATTGGCTCACCTTCCTTCTGCACCCAGCCGCGCCCGCTTACGATGAACAGAGTTTGCCCGAGAGGATGTGTATGCCAAGCAGTGCGAGCACCAGCCGAGAAGGAAACCGTGGCGCCGCCAATGCGCGCAGGAGCGTCGGCTTGATAACGGGCTGAGATATGGACGCTGCCTGTGAAGTACTCAGCAGGCGCTGGCGCAGCACTGCTTCCTGCGGGAGTGATCGTAATGTTTGCCTGTGGAGCGCTCATTTCAATTCCATTCCTGTTTNCAAAAACCTTTTTTAGGACAGGTACCGCGGACATGGCTCTGGGCCAGCCAGAGTAGAATGCAACATGTGTCAGTATTTCGGAAGCTTCTGACTGCGTTAAGCCGTTATCCATCGCGCGGTTGGCATGGAACGGCAATTGCTCCGGCTGACCAACCGCGATCAGCGCGGCCATCGTCACGAGGCTCCGGTCTCGCGCTGAAAGATCTGGTCGCTGCCACAAGTCTCCGAACAGCACACGGTTAGTAAGGTCAGCTAGCGCCGCCGCTGTCGGCGCAACGGCAGCATCGACCGTCGCTTTTCGAGTGGCCTCGGCTGCGACTTCCAATTTAATGCGTGTCGCTTCGCTGTTGCTCAAAGGTGCAATCTGGCGCTCATCGAAGATCTTCTCTGTTTCTGTGACGGCAGAGATTGCATTCGGCCATCCCGAGTAGAACGCTAGATGCGTGATGAGCTCACCGATCTCGCCGGGCTTCACGTCGTTATCCAGGGCGCGGCTGACATGTGCAGCGATCTGCTCGTTTTTCCCGGTAGACACAATTGCCGAGAGGGTGACGAGGCTACGGTCGCGAGGCGCAAGGTCGGTTCTTACCCAAACCTCACCGAAGAGGACGTCATCCGTGAAATGACCAAGCCCTGGTGCGACCGTGTAGACGGCTGGAGGAGCAACCCTTCTGCGCTCTTCCTGGGCTTCCACTCCTGTTGCGGCGAGAGCCGAGATGGCAATGCTTGCGGCAATGTTCTTCATCTGGGTATCCTTAAATTACTGTCATGGACTGTGGGGCCGTCGCGAACGGGNCCCCTAGGACGGACTGCGGCTCAAGGTTTAAAGTTCCTGAGCGGTCGGACGGAAANGGATCTCATTGATCGCAACATCCTCGGGCTCGTTGATCGCGAATGCGACCATCCGGGCGAAGGTTTCGGCTGGCACGCCGACCTGCCCGACATAGTCCTGGTTCGCTTTCTGCACGTCCTTCTCGGTAATGTGTTCGAGGAGTTCCGTCTTGACAGCGCCCGGAGATATGATCGTGGTGCGAATGTTGTAGGGAGCCATCTCCTGCCGTAGCCCCTCGGATACGGCCCTCACGGCAAACTTGGTCGCTGAATACACAGCCGAGCCGCCGAAAAGCTTGTGGCCTGCCACGGAGGACAGGTTAATGATGTGGCCGGATCTCTGGGCTTTCATGTGCGGGAGTGCTGCGGCGATGCGTAGAGAACACCCTTGAGATTGACGTCGATCATCTGATCCCACTCATCAACCCTCAACCTCTCCAGCGGAGAGAGTGGCATGATGCCCGCATTATTGATGAGCACGTCGATCCGTCCGTAGGTTTCCACGCCGGTGTCCACCAGCGTCCGCAGGTCATCCTGCCTCGTCACATCGGTCGTGACAGAAGTGGCCTTGCCACCAGCATCGATGATTTTGGCGGCAAGTGTATCGATGCGGTCGGCACGACGCGCACCGAGGACAACATTTGCGCCCTGGGCGGCAAGGTGACGGGCGGCTGCCGCCCCCATCCCGCTTGAGGCGCCAGTGATGACAATGGTCTTGCCGGCGATGTTGTCGGTCATTTCAGATCTCCTTTCGAGAGGGAGGCAGGTACGGGGCAGTGCCAGCGGCAAACCCCGTTGCAAATAGCCACTTCTTGCGATGGATTTGCCTACGCAAGATGCTGATCGAAGAAGGCTTTCAGCTTGTCGAACGGGATGAGGTCGACACGGTCATAGAGATCGACGTGACCGGCTCCCTTGACCCAGACCAGTTCCTTTGGCTCGGACGCCCGGTTGTAAGCATCCTGGCTGAATTCCTTCGAATGAGCCTGGTCTCCAGAGATGAACAGCATTGGGCGCGAGATCGTCTCAATGTCGTTGAACGGATAGAAGTTCATGAATTTGACGCTGCTGCTCAGGGTCGGCTTAGTCGTCGTCTCCCTTGCCACGCCTGCAGGCGTGAATTCACCGCGAGGCGTCCGGTAGAAGTCATAGAACTCACGCTGGATTGGATCCGTCTCAGCCGTCAGTTGCAACGTGGTGCCACCGATGTACAGGATATTGGAGCCATCTGCCTCGGCCCAGCGCTGTTCTGCGGCAGTGGCGATGAACTGCTTACGCTGCTCGACCGTTTGCGATTTGTTCAATGCATCGCGAAAAGCAGCGCCCATGTCGTACATACTGACGGTCGCGACTGCCTTGATGCGCGGATCGATCTTGGCCGCACTGATAACGAAGCTGCCACTGCCGCAGACGCCGATGGCGCCGATATTGGTGCGGTCAACGAAGGCATGCGAGCCAAGGAAATCGACCCCTGCGCTGAAGGCTTCGGCATAGGCTTCCGGAGAAACCAGATTGCGCGATTGTCCTTCGCTTTCGCCCCAGAACGGCAGATCGATGGACATCGCGACAAAACCCTGTTCGGCCATTTTGGTGGCGTAGAGATTGGCACTCTGTTCCTTGACCGCACCCATTGGGTGGCCAACGATGATCGTCGGATGCTTCGACGTCTGGTCGAGGTCCTTAGGTAGGAAAAGATTGCCGGCGACATTTGTTTGATACTGGGTTTNGAATGTGACCTTCTGCAGGGTCACCTTATCGCTGGTGTAGAAATTGGAGGCGCCGTTGGACATGTCTTGAGCCTTTGAAATTGTTGCGTCGAAANTAGACATCGCCCCTAGGGCAGCGACGCCAGCGCCTGTCATCTTGAGCAGACTGCGGCGGTCGATGGTGGTTTTCTGCGTTATCGTGTTGTCTTGATTTTGGTTGATCATTTGATGTGTCCTTGAATGGTGATGAGCTGGATTTCACTTGGGTGCATTGCATGGAATGACCGCCGTGACAGTTTATGGGCGTGTCGAGAAACGCGATGCGGCGATGGAGAGCAGGAACGAGCCAACAAGTAGCCCTGCTGCGAAGAGGAAAGCGGTCCACCAGCCGTAGCCATCAAACAGCACGCCGCCGATCGAAGCGCCCAGCGTAATGGCAAGCTGGATGGTTGCGACTTGAAGCCCGCCGCCTGCCTCCGCATCGTCAGGCATGGTGCGGCTGAGCCAGGTGCCCCAGCCGACGGGAGCGGCCGTGCTGAACAGGCCCCAGCCAATGAGGAGTGCGGCCGTTATGATCGGGGAAGATCCGAACGCGATCAGTCCCACTGCAAGGATCGCCATGATGAGAGGGATCGTGCCCAGGATGAGGAAGAGGTGTTTGTGCAGCAGTTGGCTGACGATTGTGGTTCCGGCGACGCCTGCCAGACCCATCAAANGAAGCAGGAGCGAGAGCGTCGATATCGAGACTGAGGTGACGGTTTCCAGAAATGGGCGCAGATATGTAAACAGGGCGAATTGACCCATGAACAGCAACAGGATCGCGATCATGCCGATGGCAACCTGAGGCCGGGTGAGCAGCCTGAAAACATTCGACGAACCCTCGTGGCGGCGGGGCGGAAGCGACGGCAGGCTCATCCACTGCCAAACCAGTGCGACAAGTGCCAGAGGGACGACGGTAAAGAATGCGCCGCGCCAGCCGATATAGCTCCCGAGCAAACTTCCCAGCGGCGCGGATATCGTTGCTGCAATCGCATTGCCTGCGTTTAGCATGGCAAGGCCCTTGGGGACGGAATCCTCCGGTACAAGCCGCATGACGATCGAGGTCGACATCGACCAGAACCCGCCGATGGCGACACCGAGCATAGCGCGCCCAACCATCAGGACGGTATAGTTAGGAGCGAACGTCACGATCGCTCCCGAGAGCACCAGCATCAATGAGAACGCGGCGAGAACTATCCGCCTGTCGAACCTGCGCACCAGTCCCGCGACGAAAATGCTGGTCAAGACAGCAAACACCCCGGAGATCGAGATTGCCTGGCCGGCACGACCTTCCGTCACGCCCAGTTCGTTTGCAACCGGTGAGAGGAGGCTCACCGGCATGAACTCAGAGGCAATCAAAACGGCCACGCACAAGGCCATTGAAAAGACGGCTCCCCAGGCTGCTTTGGGTTCATGCGACGTCTGTGCCACCGGGGTTGCAGCGCCATTGTCACCGTTGTCGAAGTCGGATGAGGTGTAAGCTTGATGTGTCATGGCGCCACTATATGTCGGGCTCAGTATTAAGATTAGCCATTGCAATTCGCTTGGACTTATCGATCTATGACATCAATCAATGAAGGCGGAGGCGACCATGAAACGGGAAGATCTCAATGACATGCTGTGGTTCCTGGCGGTCGCCGAGGAGCGAAGCTTTACCAAGGCTGCGGCGAAACTTGGCACCTCGCAATCAACCATCAGCCACACAATCAAAAAACTTGAAGCTCGGATGGGTCTTCGCCTGCTGACGCGGACAACGCGCAATGTCGCTCCGACGGAAGCCGGTGAGAGATTGATTAGATCACTGGCGCCGCGCATTGAGGAAATCGAAACCGAGATCGATGCTCTGATGGAGATCCGGGACAAACCGTCTGGTTCGGTCAGGATAACACTCTCCGATCATGCACTTGAGAGCGTCGTGTGGCCTAAACTGCGATCGATGCTGCACGAGTTTCCCGACATCAAGGTCGAGCTGAACAGTGATAATGGGTTTCGAAATATCGTTGAAGAGAAGTTCGATGCAGGTGTCCGCTTGGGTGAAAGCCTGGACAAGGACATGATCGCTGTTCGCATCGGCCCAGACTGGCGGTTGGTCGCAGTCGCGTCTCCTCGGTATCTGGATGCTCGGACACTTCCCTTAACGCCGCAAGAACTGGTGGGTCACGATTGCATCAATCACCGGCAATCGCGAGCAGGTGGCCTTTACGCTTGGGAGTTCGAAANGGATGGCAGAGAAGTCCGGGTCCGTGTTGAGGGGCAACTGACGTTCAATTCGTCATACGCGATGATTGATGCAGCAGTTGCCGGATATGGCATCGCCTATGTGCCGGAAAGTCTCGTTGAAAAAGAGCGCGCGTCGGGACAATTGACACAAATCCTTGATGACTGGTCTCCGATGTTTACAGGATACTACCTATTCTATCCAAGCAGGCGGCAGAACTCACCTGCATTCAAGGTTGTCGTTGATGCTTTGAGGGCTTGAATTTTCAATCACCCCGAATGGTCGAGCCCAAAATGCCGTGCAGAACGAAATGGCAACAAAAAAGAAAGGAAATTATCGCTTTAAATCGTGGCTCTCTCAAGTTTCAGAGATAGAGTGTCAAAGGTTCGATTCCTATCAAGGCGAGGTAAGATAGTCGATTTGCAAAGATGTCGATCCTGGTTTGTTAACTGCGGTCACCGGCGGATCTGCGGTATGAGCTCGTCCTAATACCGCATAGCGAAGGCGTCCACCCGGACACGTAAATAAGTGGACTTTCGAGAAGATCAGCCGGATGCGACGTCTCTCGTTAGAGACGCTCCGCGTAGATGGTGATGCGGGCAAGGATCTCTTTCAGGCTGGGCCGGCNATGATAATAGAGAGCCGAGGTCCACTCATATGCGCGCTCGTAAAGCCCCAACGTCCCGGGGTCGGAAAGGCTGAAAGCGGGATTGCTGCTTATGTTCTGATCATCAGCCTTCGGGAAACGTCGGTCCTTGTGCGCAAGATAGGCTTCTGTACCGATGAAGTCTTGCACTTCCGGCTGGTCCAGTAGGCAGAAGACGTCGTAATAGTGCCGCAGGAAATTAGCGGGAAACTGGCCGGTTTCCTGCTGCTTGCGATATTTGGTGGAAATGGTCTGGAGCTTCTCGACCAGCGTGTAGCCGGGCTCGTAGCAGGGAACGGCCATTGCGCGATTATCGATCAGCTCGACGCGAGATGCCGCGTAATCATAGGCCCAGGAGCTGATATCCCTGTCGATATTGGGAGCCACCGTGTCGAAGCCGGCTTCGAGCAACACGCCGTCCTTGAGATCCGATTTCGTGCCGGTCGTCTCGGGGTAGTAGAGGCGGATGCCGCCGCTGCGATACGTCTCGTTGTCGAATTCGGTATCGCGCTCGATCTTTNGGATACCGTCGATCGTGATTGTCTCGGCCAGCCAGTCATAGAAGGCCTTCCGGCTTTCACGATGCGCCGCCTTGTCGTGATTAGGGCCGGTTTTTACCTCCATCGCCTTCGGCGGTTCGATACGGATATCGATATCCTCCGAAANGCGGTTGATGATGCGGTATCCTTTCGATAGCGAGGTGCCTCCCTTCAGCTCGAACGTCATCTCCAACTGCTGCAGGCCGTACAGGCAATGCATGATCCAGTAGTCTTTTTCGACCAGCACCGGCTGCACCTTCATCTGCTCAGCGACGATGCGCAGCAGGGACGCAAAATCCTTGTGCTTATGGAGGAAATCAGCTGGCATGCGTGTCGGCGGCGAGGGTGTTGAAGAATTTACGCGTGCGCACCATGCCGTATTCCTTGGCGGCACGGGTGAGGGCGGTGCGATTGCCCTGCAGGGCACGTTCCTTCACGCGGGCCAGCACCTGATCGCGGTCCTCGGCCAGCTGGTCGAGATTGTTGACCAGGTCGACCAGCAGGAATTCTTTGGTCAGGGTTTTGGGGAAGGCTGGCTTTCTGCGGAACTCGAACTCTCGGCCGCCCAGCATGAAGTTGCCGTGGCGCTTATGGTTATAGACGACGGTCTTGTTATAGAGCTGCGTCGCGCCGACACCCAGGCTGTTATAGGCATTGGGCGAGGTGACGAGGTAACGGTCATCCTTCAGGAAAGCCTCGACGAGCGCGTCATCCTCGGCGGGGGCTTTGCCGAACGCGGTCTGCTTCGGCCGGTGATAGACGCCGGTCGATAGCTTGGTCAGGTATCCTTCTGCCAGCAGCTGCTGAAGATGCCGATCGACAGACGACGACCATTGGGTGAGATCCTCCCGACGGTAGACCTTGCCGGACCGCAGATGCTTTTTCAATTCCTGTAACTTCGTCATGGGTTAGCTCCTGCACTCACTATAGCGACATATGGTCGTGAATGCAATTTTTNCCAAATTTCATGCAAANTCTGGCGGCGGCCCAGCATCTGGATTACTGAAATCATTGAGCTACCTAGGGGACTTTCCGGAAATCTCCACTATTTGAATATCGAAANTCCCGGAACTGACTTGCTCTCCGTAAGATTGCGAGTGACCGCCGACCGTTTGCTTGCCGCGCAATTCGAAGTGTCAAGTCTTGCACGGGATTGATAGGCTTCGTGCTCTCGCGGCTTTCCGCGACTGGAGCGTCAGACGCGTTGCAAAGCAGGCCTTTCCCAGCGCATCTCTGTCGCACTTCAAAGCGCCCTTTTACTCCAAGCTGGGGTTGGTCGATGCCGAACTTGGCTGCGTCGTTCATTTTTNCTCTTGACAGAAGATGTGCAAAAATTGCTAATGCGCATTAGCAGCTAATACGTATTAGCAGATTTNCGGCTTATGGAAGCAAGAACGTGGCAGCAACCAAGCGACTGACCCAGATCGACATCGCGAAGCTCGCAGGCGTCAGCCAGGCCACGGTCTCGCTTGTCCTGAATGGTGCGCCAACGGCTGTGGCACGCATTCCGGCGGAANCCCGCGAGCGGNTCCAGAAGGTCATCCGGGCCACCGGTTATGTCGCGGACCCTATTGCCCGGCGGATGGCCAAGGGCCTGAACCGCATCCTTGGCGTCTTCACGTACGAGCCGGCCTTCCCGAGCGCCCAGGCGGATTTCTTCACGCCCTTCCTGCTCGGCATCGAGGAAGAAGCGCAGCAGCAGAACTACGACCTGTTGCTTCTGACCAGCGCCGGCGTTGGCAACAACCGCAAGATCTTTNCAGAAAACAACCGACTGCGCATTGCCGATGGCTGCCTGGTTCTCGGGCGCGAATTCGATCGCGCGGAACTCGCCCGTCTTGTGGCCGAGGATTATCCATTCGTGGCGATCGGCCGACGTGAGGACGCTGGCGGACCCGTTCCTTACGTCGGTGGCGATTATGCCGCCGGCACCNGCGCGCTGGTGGAGAAGGCCTGTTTGCTCGGGCATTCGAGACTGGCCTACGTCGGGCCGCAGGGCCCGGCGGAATCCGTTGCCGACCGCTGGCTCGGATACCAGGCGGCGCTTTCGGCCACCGGTGCGCAACAGGCGTTACATATCGCCACCGTCAATCGCCCCGCCGAAGAGATCCTCGATGCGATCTTACACTCGGGCGCAACGGCAGCTTTCTTCATCGAACTGGCCGACGCTGTCCGGGTGGAGATCTTGGCGCGCGAGCGTGGAGTTTCGGTGCCCGGCGATCTGTCGATGATCGTGCTCGGCAGTCACATCCGCGCCGGACGCAGCGCGGTGCGCTTCACCTCCTACGAGATCCCGCGAGAGGAGATGGGCCGGCAGGCCACAGCCATGCTGGTGACCCGAATCGAGACCGGCGGCATCGGCACTCAGATCCTTCTTCCCTGCGAGCCCGTCGAGGGAGAGACACTAGGACCTAGTCCTTCAGATCCAGCACAAAAAACGGATGGTATGACGTGAAAGAGATGCGAGCAGATATTCTTGTCGTGGGTGGCGGTCTTGGTGGGGTTGCGGCAGCACTCGGTGCTGCGCGGTCAGGCAAACGCGTCATCATGACGGAGGAATATGACTGGATCGGTGGTCAGCTCACCAGCCAGGCCGTGCCGTCCGACGAACACACATGGGTCGAGCAGTTCGGCATCACCCGATCCTATCGCAAGCTGCGCCAGGGCGTGCGCCAGTTTTATCGTGATCACTATCCGCTGACCGAAGGCGCCCGTGCCTGGGGCGATCTCAATCCCGGTGCCGGCTGGGTCAGCCGCATCTGTGCCGAGCCACGCGTCAGCCTTGCCGTCATGGAAAGCATGCTCGCACCCTATCGCGGCGCCGACCGGTTGACGGTACTGCAGCTCTATCGGCCTGTGGCAGCCGACGTTGACGGCGATACCGTCCGTTCGATCACCGTCCGCCACCGCGACAGCGGCGCTGAGATCGTGATCTTTGCCGATTACATTATCGATGCGACCGAACTTGGCGATCTCCTGCCGATGACCGGGACCGAATACGCGAAGGGCTTCGAGGCCCAGTCCGATACGGGCGAACCGAGTGCCCCGGCAGAAGCGCAGCCGGACAATGTCCAGGCCGTGTCGATCTGCTTTGCCATCGACNACGTGGATGGCGACCAGACGATCGACAAGCCGGAAANCTACGACTATTGGAAACAGTACCAGCCGCATTTCTGGGGTGGCCCGATGCTAGGCCTGACCGCGCCGCATCCGCGCACCCTGGAGCACACGACCCGCTCCTTCACACCCAATCCCGATGACGATCCGCTTCTCGTCGATGCCGACCAGCGCAAGGGTGGCGGTGACGAGAACCTCTGGATTTTTCGTCGCATTGCGGCCCGCAAGAATTTTACGCCCGGCTTCTACACGTCTGATATCTGCCTCGTGAACTGGCCGATGATCGACTACATGGATGGCACCATCATCGACGTTTCCGAAGAGGACAAGGCACGGCACCTGAAGTCGGCCGCCGATCTGTCCTATTCGGTCTTCTACTGGCTGCAGACGGAAGCGCCGCGCCTCGATGGCGGTCAGGGTTTTCACGGCCTGCGCCTGCGTGGCGATATCACCGGCACAGAGCACGGCCTCGCCATGGCGCCCTATATTCGTGAAAGTCGCCGCATCAAGCCTGTCACCCGCATTGTTGAGCAGGACCTTTCCCACACCGTTCGTGGTGACAAAGGAGCCCTGCGATACCGCGATAGCATCGGCATTGGAATGTATCGCATTGACTTGCACCCATCAACCGGCGGCGACAATTATGTAGACGTGCCGTCTTGCCCGTTTGAAATCCCGCTCGGCGCACTTCTGCCGCAACGGATGAAAAACCTAATCCCGGCCGGCAAGAACATCGGCACCACCCATATCACCAACGGTTGCTACCGCCTGCATCCGGTCGAATGGAATATCGGCGAGGTTGCCGGAATGCTGGCCGCCTTCAGTCTCGAAAAGGGCCTGACGCCGCATCAGGTGCAGGCCGACAACAAGCACCTTCACGATTTCCAGGCAGCACTGACCCGCGAGGGCATCGAGATCCGCTGGCCCGAGGTCGCGGCCTATTAAGCCAAACTACCATCTGTAGCTCGAACCCATCTTTGGAGGAGGACTGGGAATGCCCTATCACCTGACGTTGAAATCGACTGTCTTCGCGCTCGGTCTTCTGGGGCTGGGCGGCATTGCCCAGGCTCAGGACGCCGTGAACCTTCGGATGACCATCTGGAGTGCTAACGAGGCACATCTGAAACTGTTCAACGACATCGCCGCCGGCTTCAAGAAAGAGCATCCGAACGTCACGGTGGCCTTCGAGTCACTGCCGTTCGATACCTACACGACAGCACTGACCACCCAGGTTGCCGGTGGCAACGCCCCCGACATGGCATGGATCTTCGAGACCTCGGCCTACGACTTCGTCAAGTCGGGAGCGCTCTATCCGCTGACGGACACGCTCAAGGCGGCCAAAGGCTATAATCTCGAGGAAGTCAGCGCCGGTGCGACCGAACGCTGGACGCAGAATGGCGCGCTCTATGCCTATCCGTTCTCGACTTCGCCATTTGCGATGTTCGTCAACAACGACGTCATTAAGGCCGCCGGTGCCAAGACGCCGGCAGAGATGATCGCCAGCGGCGAATGGACCTGGGAGAACGCCATCGCGACCGCTTCAGCCGTCGGGAAATCCGGCAAGGGCGGCCTCGTCGTGCGCGATTTCAACTACCAGAACTGGCAGTATCTGACTTCAGTTTGGAACGGCTGGGGCGCTTCGCCCTGGAGCGAGGACGGCAAGACCTGCAGCATGGCCGACAAGCCGATGGCGGACGCCCTGTCGTTCATCCACGACGCCATCTTCACAAAGAAGGCGATGCCCGGCCCCGGCGAGACCGTCGACTTCTTCGCCGGCAATGCGGCGATGACCATCACGCAGATCAGCCGCGCCTCGCTGCTGCCCAAGGACAAGCCGTTCTCCTGGGATCTCGTGCCGTTACCAAAGGGTTCGGCCGGGGAGTATGCGCTGATCGGTCAGGCCGGCATCGGCGTCATGCAATCGGGCAAGAATGCCAAGACTGCGGCGGAGTTCGTCGCCTACATGACCAACCCGGAAAACTCGGCGAAGCTCAGCCAGTTCTTCCCGTCGGCACGCAAGTCGCTGCTGAATGCCGAGGTGCTGAAGAAGACCAATCCGCTGCTGAGCCAAGAGCAGATCGAAAAGGTCGTGATCAACGGCATAGCTACCGGCAAGGTGATGCCCGGGCATAGCGGCTTTGCCCAGATCCAGCAGATGGTCCGCTCGAACTTGGACGCCATCTGGCGCCCGGAAGCGGACGTGCCCGGCACGCTGCAGAAGATCTGCGGCCAGATCGGCCCGCTCTTGAAGCGCTGAGGAGATCGTCATGGCTGTTGCGCAGCATCATCATGAAACGTCGAAGACCGGCGCACTACCGCCGTTCTGGACGATCGCGCGGCGCGACAGCCTCGCCGGCTTCCTGTTCATCGCGCCACAACTGATCGGCATCATCACCTTCGTGCTGGTGCCGCTCGGCCTAGTGTTCTGGTATTCGCTGCATGAGTGGAATGTGCTGGCCAACACGTTCACCTTCACCGGCAGCCAGAACTACCGGATGGTGCTTGAAGATACCAACCTTCTCGAGGTGCTCGGCGCTACGGCCATCTTCTCGGTTGGTCTCGTCGTACTCAACATGTCGCTGGCGCTCCTGCTCGCCGTGCTGCTCAACCAGAAGCTCGCCGGCATCGCCATCTTCCGCACGCTGTTCTTCTCGCCGGTCGTGGTCTCGCTGGTCGCCTGGACGATCGTCTGGGGCTTTCTGCTGCAGAAGAACGGTGGCATCAACGGCATGCTGCTGATGATCGGCGTCGAGGGCCCGAACTGGCTGCGCGAGGACGTGACCGCGATGATCTCGGTCATCGTCGTGCAGGTGTTCAAGAATGTCGGGCTCAACATGATCCTGTTCCTCGCCGCCCTGCAGGGCGTCCCGAGGGAGCTTTACGAGGCGGCCCGCATCGATGGCGCACCGGCCTTCAAGCAGTTCCGCCGGATCACCCTGCCGCTGATCAGCCCGACCATCCTCTTGACCTCGATTATCACCATCGTCGGTTCGCTGCAGGTCTTCGCGCAGATCGCGGTGCTCACCCAGGGCGGCCCCGGCCTCTCGACCACGGTGCTGGTCTACTATCTTTACCAGCAGGCCTTCCAGTTCCACTATTTCGGCTACGGATCGACGCTCTCCATCCTGCTTTTCGTCATCGTCGCCGTCTTGACCTTTGCCCAGTGGCAGATGCGCAAGAGGATCGTGTTCTATGAAANCTGACCTTTCACCGCGCCTGCGGGTGGCGCTATACGGCCTGATGTGCGTGCTGCTTATTCCGTTTGTCTTTCCGACCTGGTGGATGGTCACCTCGTCGATCAAGCCGATCAGCGACATCTTTGCCTTCCCGCCGCAGTTGATCCCGCAGAACTACGACTGGACGACATACTCGAAAGTCTTTGAGCTGCAGCCTTTCGTCCAGCAGTACTGGAATTCGGCCTATATCGCCGCTGTCGTCACAATCGGTACTATGGTCGTGTCGTCGATGGCCGGCTACGCCTTCGCGCGGATCAGATTTCCCTACGCAGATACGATCTTCATGATCGTCCTGCTCGGCCTGCTGATCCCTTCGGAGGTGACGATCGTGCCGCTGTTCCAGATGTTTTTGAAGGCCGGCATGGTCAACACCCATTGGCCGCTGATCCTGGTGCCGATCTTCGGCGCACCAAGCGTGTTCGCCACCTTCGTGATGCGGCAGTTCTTCGTGACGCTGCCGTCCGAACTGGAGGAGGCCGCCCGCGTCGATGGCCTCGGCCGCTTCAAGATCTTCCGCAAGATCGCGCTGCCGCTGGCAAAGCCGGCGCTCGCCTCGGTCGCGATTTTCACCTTCCTGCACTCGTGGAACCTGTTTCTCGAACCCATTGTGTTCCTGTCGAGTGCCGACAAGTTCACCCTGCCGCAGGCACTGACGCAATACACCGACGCCTATGGGGGNCCGATGTGGAACATCCAGCTCGCCGCCGCCACGCTGACGGCGCTGCCCGTCCTCATCGTTTTCATTATCGCCCAGAAGCAGTTCGTCGAAGGACTAGCGCACACCGGCCTGAAGGGCTGAACAACAGGATCCCATCATGGCTCAGGTCACCCTTTCCAATATCCGCAAGAGCTATGGCTCCGTTAACGTCATCCATGGTGTAGATCTCGGTATCAACGATGGCGAGTTCGTCGTGCTGGTCGGTCCGTCCGGCTGCGGCAAGTCCACCCTGCTTCGGATGATCGCCGGACTCGAAACCATTAGCGGCGGCACGCTCGATATCGGCGGCCGCATCGTCAACGATCTCGATCCAAAGGATCGCGATATCGCCATGGTGTTCCAAAGCTATGCGCTCTATCCGCACATGACGGTCGCCACCAACATGGGCTTTTCGCTCGAGCACCGCGGCGGGTCCAAGGCCGAGATAACGGAACGGGTGAACTGGGCGGCCGGCATTCTCGGCCTCGAAAGCCTGCTTCAGCGCTATCCGCGTCAGTTGTCCGGAGGCCAGCGCCAGCGCGTGGCGATGGGGCGGGCGATTGTTCGCAATCCGCAGGTCTTTCTGTTCGACGAACCTCTGTCGAACCTTGATGCCAAACTGCGCGTCGTCATGCGCGGCGAGATCAAGTCGCTGCACCAGAAGCTGAAGACCACTACCGTCTATGTCACCCACGACCAGGTTGAGGCGATGACCATGGCCGACCGCATCGTCGTCCTCAACGGCGGGCGGGTGGAGCAGATCGGTGCGCCGCTCGATCTTTACGATCGCCCCGCCAACCGTTTCGTCGCCGGCTTCATCGGCTCGCCGTCGATGAATTTCCTTGAAGGAACGATCGCCCCGGATGGCTTTGCCACGGGCGGTCTGACAGTGCCGTTGCCCGCTGAAGCGCAGCGCCATGTTGGCCGTCCGGCGATCTTCGGCATCCGGCCCGAACATCTCAGGCTGGATCCGGCCGGCATACCGGCGGAAGTTTTGCTGGTCGAGCCGATGGGCGCCGAAACGCAGATCACGATGCGGCTTGGCGACACACAAGTCATCGGCGTGTTTCGCGAGCGTGTGGCCCTGTCACCCGGTGCAGTAATCAAGGTGATTCCAGACGCCGCGGCCGTCCATCTGTTCGATGCAGATGGCGGTCAGCGCCTCGAGTAGTCCAACGGACATCACGATAGCCAGACGAAGCATAACGGTCTGAGTTCACCTGCGAGAACAAGGATGATCCCGAGCAGAAGTCGCACTTCGAGACAGAGCCGCGCCTTTTTACCTTCCCGTACAGAACTGATCCATTTTGAAGTAAGCTCTGGCGCATTGAGAGGACCAGAAAATTAAGCGCAACCCTTTCAAGGTCCATTAGATTATCGGCATAATGACGGAACACAAGGCAGGCACGCGCGTCTCTGAGTCACGCCGCTCCGCTGCAATTTTGCGGTTCTCCTGAAGGAGTCCACGGTTCTAATCCGTTCAAGGCGTTAGAGAGGAGCATTTGATATCCGGAAACCAAATCGCCTAGGCACAGTACAAGCCTGGCAACTCTCTGCTTCTCTCCCTGATGGTGCTCAACGAGCCTGAAACCAGTCTGCATCCCAGCCTCCTTGCGCCCCTGTCTCGTTTGATCACCAGGGCGTGTGACAGGTCTCAACATCTGGTCGTGTCTTATACGGAGGAGTTGGTTGCACAACTTGACGCCGAGGGAAACGCTTTGATGGTGAGGCTCTCCAAGGTACTTGGCGAAACGGGAGCTGAAGGAACCGATGCACCTGCATGGAACTGGCTTGCCTCATCCTAAATGTAATGGACGAGTGCGGTTTTTCGACAAGGATGTGGCCGTGAAGCGCCCCGCGATGTCTCTGGGGTGCCGAACCACGTCTTGCAGAACCACATCTCACCTTCCGTGATCAGGTCCACCGCCTACACCCATTTCGCTGGTCCGCTCGCTGATAGTGTTGAGCTCGACGTGCAGGCGGGTCATAAGGGTGATGAAGCATTCGTTTGCGTTTACTGAAGCAGCAACTATGTCGTACCTTCTTGTTTCGCAGCGCAATCTCGATACCAATAAGGGAATGTTCGATGGCAATACAAAAAGTATCAATTCCACAGATCAAGGCTGCTAGAGCGTTATTGGATTGGTCCCAGTCTGACATGGCTGCCGCATGTGGCGTTTCCGAGTCGACAATAATAAGACTGGAAGCTGCCGAGGGTGATCTTGGTGGCCAGGTAGACACGATCGGCAAGATTGTAACGTCACTCGAGCAAGCGGGCGTGAAATTTATTGATGACAATCAGACATCGGCCGCAGGTGGCCCCGGTGTCCGGCTTGCCTTGTCGCCGAAGCCCGAAGTTCCCAGCCCGGAGACCGTGCAGTATCCTGAAANTATGGAGCCGGACGCGCCGACGGGTGCAGGCGGCTAGCTCTTCATTGACCTGCCCGTAACCTTTAAACGTCTGCTACTGGGTCGCGATCATCCCAGGTTTCATGTCTTTCCTGTGCATCATTGATGGCGTTGGATGGCAAC
>NZ_PGEL01000015.1 GCF_002896715.1 Agrobacterium bohemicum | reverse complement strand
ACATAAGCCTGTCCTCAAGCCTGTGCTTGAGCCTTTCTGCTTATGCCGACTGTCCGGTCGAAATGGGGTGCAGTTCAGCACTTCACTTGAACCCGATAAGCATTACAACACCCGTCTCCGACGCTGTCACCTTTATCGCAACCCTGATGGGTGCCGTAGTAGGTGGGGCTATATCGATTGCGGGGACAATTTATTTCAACAAGGCCGAACAATCAAAAAACAACAAAGCTAGGGCCTACAATCTCCTACAGACTGCGTCTCAAATGTATTCGGACATGGCCAATATAGTTGGCCACATTGAACGGGAGATGGAGTCGAAACGCCTGGATATCGAAAGCGGAGCACCTATATGGACCGTAGACCCCCNAGGCCTCAAAACACGCCACTAGGCAATTTGTATCAGAGGACTTGGCACTTCTTTTCTCAATAAAGGAATTCTCGGTTCACGAGAAGATCGTCCAACTCGAAATGTACAGAGACTCGATGTGCCAAGCGTGGGACACATTCAGCGACGCCAGACGGGAGTTGCGCTCGGTTATGAATGTGGATTCAATAGACGGTGGTTTGGTTTCTTCGACCGTTGACCTTAAAAAAANTCCAGAAGCAAGGCTGCGCATACTCGAGATCGACTCTCTGATCAGGTCCATCTTGGAAAATGCGCCACATTTCCTAGAGGTCGGCCGCGACGCAGTAGGCAGTCTTGGCCCTGCTTTTCGGAAGAGCTTTGCTGATCCAACTTTNCCATCTGTAGAGATCACAAAAATTAAGCGCGAGGACTAGATGTAAGTGCTAAGCTTTCGAAACTAAGCCGCCGTCCGGAACCATCCGTCAAATACCACGGCTGGCATCCACGGTCGCTCGCGATGGAAANCAGAGGGAATTTCAGGGACTTCTCTTCTAAGCCTTTGAAATCAGGTGGGAATCTAGGTCTCCTAGGCAAGCCATTTTTGACCGATTTTTATCCAAATTGGCGACCATCTCCCGCAGGGAAAAGTGGTGTCTTCTCAATAACTTGGGCGATCTCAGCCGCAGTATATCGGGCATGGCGTGCTTTATGCAATCGTCTTTATGGATGAAGATGGCTGGCGGCAGTTCCAGGCCGTCCACGACCTTGAACACCTTGCGGACCCAGGGAAACCGGATCGGCGCAGCGCTCTCGTTGCTGAAAGCCCATTTCGCTGCAGCAGGCAAATAGACAAACGATCCGGCACGTATTGGATAGTCGTTCCCGTCATAGGTAATCGTGCCCTCGCCCTCAACGACGAAGATCGCCACCGATGCCCTTGCATCCGGCTCCGGCCTGACGCTACCGCCACCGGGCGTGACCTCCATGATGTGCTGTGCGAAGGTTTCGGCGAAGCCGCTCAGCGGCCGCGCGATAATCCAGGCCCTGGTTCCTCCCAATGCGGCAGGACGCTGGTGACGATGTCGCTCATCACCGTCTTCAGGATCACCGCATAGGCTGTGTTGAAGACGGCCTTGCTGGAGAGGATCTGGGTCTGCGGCGGAAGGCCGCCAATCTGCGAGAAATACGGATTGCTGCTCATTCTGCTGCCAACTTTTCACCCGCCTTCCGTCTTTCCCATTCCTGCGGGGTCAGCGTCTT
Organism: Agrobacterium bohemicum; assembly: GCF_002896715.1. Classification (GTDB taxonomy): domain Bacteria; phylum Pseudomonadota; class Alphaproteobacteria; order Rhizobiales; family Rhizobiaceae; genus Agrobacterium; species Agrobacterium bohemicum. The sequence goes on along the minus strand of NZ_PGEL01000015.1, from coordinate 133,977 downwards.
GATGTCGAACTGATCACGCGTCCTCGTATAGGTGTGCCCGCCCATGCGTCCGACGGCGTCCATAAGCTGCTGGTCGATATGAAGGTTGGACGTGTTGACAGCATCGCTGCGAACGAAGACGCCGACGACTTCGCCGAGGATGATTTCGCGGGCCGGGCCGACCTGAAGGGTCGTGTGGCGGCGGCATTCCAGAGCCGCCGGAGCCGCCAGAATACGAGGGCTGCAGACCATCTGGCCGGGGACGGTCGCAAGGCCCGCCTCCTCCATCTCGTCCACTTCGGGACCGAACTTGATGGCGCAGATTTCCATCTGGTCAACCAGCGCATTGTCGCAAATGTGGACGGTGAATTCTCCTGTCTCACGAATATTGCGGGCGGTGTCCTTGAAGCGCATGTCCGAATAGTTCTCGACGCCGATGGCGACGATGGCTGGATCATGGGTCAGCACATTGAAGAAGCTGAACGGGCCGGCATTGGGTGTCCCGTCCTTGCTCACTGTCGTCACCAGCGCAATCGGACGCGGAATGACGGTTCCGATGAGGATTTTGTAGCGTTCGCGCTCGCTAAGTTTGGCGAAGTCAAAATGGGTGTGATCGGTCATATCAGNCCTCGGCAGAAATGCGGTGGGTTTCAAGCGGTGTGTGGCGTGACAGGTTCTCAAACCCGTCCTTGGTGACGACATACATGTCACCGACATTACAGCCTGCCGACAGCGGCTCAAGCCATTGCGTGTGCAGCACGAACACCATGCCCTCTTCCATCCGGTCATAGTTGTGAGACGAGATGTTGAAACTGTTCTGCCCACCAGCCATACCGACCGAGTGGCCGAGATTGGGGTTATGTGGGCCATGGGTTGCCGGGTAAACGTGCATCAGGGTACGGCCCTGCGCTTCCCAGTCGATATTCTTCACATATTGGCGTGGGATCAGCCGCGCGCTGCCATCGTCCATCGGAGCCCAGTTGTAAGGCATAGTGCGGGCTTCCGGTGAGGAAAGCATGCCGCGCTCGATCATCGGCTCGAAGGCCGCGTTGTTGACGTCACGCATCAGGGCGCCGGGACGGATCAGCTTTTCGGCGCGTTTGACGCCCTCGGTGCAGGCCGCCAGCACGTCCTCCTGCCGCTTGGTGATATCGCCAACCGCGATCATGCGGGCTGTCTGAGCGGTGTAACCGCGATAGGTAATGTTGGAGACGTAGAGATTGATGAGATCGCCCGGACGCACGACATGCCCATAAGGCTTACCGCAATGGGTGCCGAACTCGTTGATGCCGATCTGGTAACCATCACCCGTCTCACCACCAGAGGAAAGCTGCGCCTGCGTGAAGGCGGCATAAATTTCATGGTCGATCACACCGGGCTTGGCAACATGATAGGCCGCTTGCGTGGCGATGCTGACGAGCTGGGCAGCAGCCCGGAACATTTCGATCTCGCGCGGCGAGCGCACCTTTTGCATCCGGTCGAGAATGGCATTGTCAGATACAAATTTGGTCTTCGGCATCAGTTCATCGAGTGCCGCCCATAAGGTGAGTGATGTGCGATCACCGATGCGGCCGATCTGCGCCTTCGCCAAGCCCATGCCAGCCAGCAGTTCTGCGCATTTCTCAGCGGTCTTGATCACGCTGTCGCCCGGACGGTCCGCATATTCGCGACCTATCGGGCCGATCTGCCAGATGTCTTCCACCAGCACAGGCTCGCCACCCGGCGGCAGAAGCACGGATTGGGTGAAGAAGGACAGGAGCACCATCGGCTTGTCGGAATCCGTCGGGATGATCAGCACGCCCTCGCGCATCCAGTCGCAGATGTAGCGCAGATAGGCGTTCGAGGTATGGAACCAGCCGACGCCACCGGTGTGGACGATCAGCGCATCATGGCCAGCTTCGACAGCCTGGCGACGGATGCGGCGTAGGCGGTCTTCAAACTCATCGACGGGCAAAGGCAGCGGTGCGACAAAGTCGAAATCCGGCTGGAAATCGGCCAGCAGCGATCCGATGCGGTAGTCGCCTGCCTTGGTGGCGTGTCTATTCATTGGTATTCCTTCCAGAGTATTTTTATTGGTCAGCTTGCCGTGCCGGCGCCAATACGCGCCTCGCTACCAGCATCACGATGAGTGTGAGTCCGATCAGAATTCCCGACATTGCCACGACGCGGACATCGAGCGATTCTTCGATCAGTGCGAACATGCGAAGCGGCAGCACGGTCGTCTGCGCATCAGCCAGGAAGAGCGACACAGAGACGTTGTCGAGCGACTGGATGAAAACGAGAAAGGCACCGGCCAGAATGCCGGGCGTTAGCAGCGGCAGGATCACGCGCCTCAACGTCGTGTACCAGGTCGCGCCCATGACGGTGGAGGCTTCTGCCAGCGACGGATTGATGCCCTGCGCGACGACGGATGCGGCCCTGTACATCAGCGGTCCGAACACGACAACATGGCCGATAACGGTAAGCCAGAGCGACGGCTGGAAGCCGACGAAGTTCGCCACGATCAGCGCTGCCAGACCATAAACAAGGCTTGGCAGAACGAGCGGTGCGAGCAGAAACGGCTCTAACGCATTGACCGTGCGGCGTCTCATCCGTGCCATGCCGATGGTGGCAGGCACGGCAAACAGCAACGATCCCAGCACTGCGAGGCCCGCGATTTTCAGCGAATTGCCGGCTGCGATATGTTCGGTACCTGAACGGACAGGATCGATCAGCGCTTCATACCAGCGTAGCGAGAACCCCTCCGGTGGGTATTTGAGCGTCTGGCCAGACGTGAACGACATGGTGATCGCAATGACAATCGGTGCCACGAGATAGATCAGGCTGAGRCTGCCTAAGCCAAAAACGAACGCCTTGTAGAGGAAGGTCGGGACCGGATTTTCACGATGATTATGCATGGCCGACAAGCCTCCGGTGACGGGAAATCATGGTCATGGCAACGAGGAGAATGCCGGTCGACAGAAGCAGGACGACGGCGATGGCAGAGGCCATGGACCAATCGAACAGCGTACCGACCTCGCGGTAGATCAGTTGCGGCACATAGACATTGCGCGCACCGCCGATGACAGCTTGGGTGACGAAAGAAGCACTGGTGCTGGCAAAGACGAGGATCCAGCCCGCCAGCAAACCGGGCAGCATCATTGGCAGGAGAACCGTGACGAAGATACGCCATGGCCCTGCACCAGACACCTGCGCAGCCTCGGTGAACTGCACCGGTGTGCGCGACAGGATTGCAATCAGCGGCAGGATGATCAGGGNCAAGTCGATCTGGCACATGGCCATGACGAGACCCAGTTCGGTGGAGAGCAGCGTAAACGGTCGCTCCGCAAGCCCAAGCGCCACGAAGGCCGCGCTGATCGGTCCCTGTCGTCCAAGAATAACGATCCACGCAAAGGTTCGCACCACGTTGCTGGTGAGCATGGGGATGAGCGTCAAGAAGATGATCACCTGCCGCGCAGTCTTGCCGCTGTGCCAGTAGAGAAGTGCTATCGGGATGCCGAGCAAGGTCGTGCTGGCTATGGTCTGGAGACCGAGTGTGGCGGTGTTGACCAGCACCCGGTAATTGAACGCATCGCCCAGAAAGCGTGCGTAATTGTGCAGCGACACGCCGTCAGGACCTATGAAACTGAACCCGACGAGAACGGCGAGCGGCGTCGCAAAAAACGCCACCGACAGCAAAAGCATCGGGATAACGTATGGGAAACCGCTCGCTTTCATTGTCTAACCCTCAACCGGCAACGAGAGCGTCGAACTGGCGGATCCATTCCGCACGGTTCTTGTTGATTGCAGCCCAGTCCGGATAGACCAGAGACGCAAGCTGTTCGCGCTTCACATAGGCCTCGATGCCGGGCGTCAGTTCCACTTCCTTATTGGTCGGGAACATCTCCGTCGGCGGCATTTTCAGCTTGTCCTGCGCTGCCTTGGAGATGGCGGCATCCATATAGGCATAGGCTGCATCCGGGTTCTTCGCGCCCTTGGTCAGATGGATGTTGACGGGAGCGGCTGGAGACCCGGTTTCCGGCTGGACGAATTCGGCCTTGAGGCCCATGGACTTGAGACGGGCGACGTTACCTGTCGAGCACATGAAGACCGCGATTTCGCCCTGCTGGAACAAGGTCATCTGGTGGTTCGTACTGGCGACGACGCCCTTGATCTGCTCTGGATTGTCCTTGAACAGCTTGAACACGGCCTCCATGTCATCAGGGCCTTTGCCGAATATCTTGGCGAGTTCGGTATAAGCCATCACGCCGGTGTTGGAGGCGAAACCGGTCCAGGACACCAGGCCCCTATAGGCCGGGTTTTCGAACAGGTCGCGATAGCCCTTAGGCGCAGGAACCAGATCCGGGTTATAGGCGATGCCATTGACTTCGACCGTCACGGTCGGGCCATACTCGCCCTGAAACGCAGGGTCCAGCATGCTCCAGTTCTTGAGCTTGGAAGGATCGATTTTCTGGATCAGGTCATTCTCGATGGCGACGGCCATCTGGCCGGGCGACATCAGCAGCGTGTCGTAAGGCGGGTTACCGGGACTTGCCATGACCTTGGCAAGCTGATCCTGCGCCATGGCTGGCGCAACCGTCAAATCGAAACCGGCCTCCTTGACGAGCGGCGTCAGTACCGTGCGATAGCCGTCTTCCCAATTGCCCGGAAAGGTCGCAGCGACTGCGGTGCCACCGGCAGCACGGGCTGCGAAAGGGGCGGCGACGGCTACTGCGGCACCGGCAGCCAGCAATCCAAAATGACGTCGTGTAATGTTAAAGTCCTGCATCTGTTCACCTCTATTGTTGTTGTTCATTCACTGAATGCTTCCGGTTCGCTCGGAAAGGCGTGACACATGGTGGTGTCAATCTCGGCAAAGAGCTGTGCTCCCGGCTCGGGAATGAATGTGGCCGGTCCACGCACCTGCGATGCGCGCAGGCCGGTGCCGTCCTCAAGAAGAAGATCATGGACGAGCGTCGGCCCAAGAGGAACGGACACCGTCAACCGCGTTGGCAGCGCAAAGTCGCTTGGGTTCGTGGAAAGACGAACATCTTCGGGGCGGAAGGTGATGGTGACGTTGGAGCCAACGGTGAAGTTCAGCCGACGCGGCAGCACGATTGTCTTGCCGTTCGTCAGCGCAATGGTCGTTGCCTCTGCATCTAAACCCTGCACCGTGCCACGCAGCAAATTGGCCTGACCGATGAAGGTGTTGACGAACAGCGTCTTCGGCCGGTCGTAGACGACCATAGGCGTGTCGATCTGCTCGACATTGCCCTTGTTCATCAGTACCAGACGCCCGGCAAGGCTTTGCGCCTCCTCCTGGTCATGGGTGACGATCAGCGTCGTGATGCCCAGTGTTTTCTGGAGATGCAGGAGTTCGACCTGCAGATCGAAGCGAAGCGCCCGGTCGAGCGCACCGAAGGGTTCGTCGAGCAGGAGAAGCGAGGGCCGTCCGGCAATGGCACGGGCAACCGCCACGCGCTGCTGCTGGCCGCCGGACAGTTCACGCGGCAAGCGGTTGCCATAACCCTTCAACTGCACGAGCGAGAGCATCTCGTCCACCCGTTCCCTGCGTTGCGTCTTCGGCATCCGCTGGCAGGCCAAGGGATAAGCAATGTTCTCAGCGACCGTCAGATGCGGAAACAGGGCGTAATTCTGGAACACCATGCCAATGCCGCGAGAACGTGCCGAAACATGGGCGAGGTCCTGGCCACCAAGCTGGATCACGCCGCTCTTCGGCTGGATCAAACCCGCGATTGCCCGCAGCACCGTGGACTTACCACAGCCACTCGGCCCCAGAAGCGCTACGATCTCGCCAGCAGCAACCTCGAACGAGATATCGCTGATCGCATTCTGTCCGCCATAGCTATGGGTCAGGCCACGAACGCTGAGCTGCTTACCATCGCCTGCCTTCGAGCCCTCTTCCATTGATATCCCTTTAGGTTGCCCCCNGCCGTCAACCTTGCCTGTACTCGTTGTTACGAGACGAAGATGGGATCGATCAGCGATGTGGGTTTCTGTGTTTGTCATACCAAGGGATTTGCAAGCTGCGTGCCAGTTTGAAATTTTCAACATATAAATCCGTTCAAAATACTGATAAACAACATTTATTTATGATTTTATTTATTGCGAATATTTATAATAATATAAAACCAAAATTATTTTCGAATTTAAAAAATGTGCACTTTCCGTAGATTTAGCTTATTCAATAAGCAGTATTTCAACGTCAAAGTACAAAATCTGCCGTTGATTGATCGAAAACACACAAANGATCATGCCTCTCACAATTTGAGCACATGGCGGAATGCGTATCAAATTCAATGATGTAGGCAGCCACGCCTTAAATCCACGACATCGAGCGCTACAATGGCTGATTTTTAACAATCAAAGTTCCGAATTTTCATGCGAAAATATGTGCGAAAAATCTTGAAACTAACGGATTCAGAAATAACTCTTTAAAAACAGTGCGCCAAACATTCGTCGATCAAGCTGGCATGCCGATTGCTTCGCTGTCCCTGTGAATTCACTCCGATAAAAATCAAAANGGGGATCGCATGCGAAGCTTCACGAAAAGTCTCAAAAACGGCCTTACCGGTATCGCGTTCGCGCTGCTGGCCACATCGGTCCATGCCGCAGAAGGCCCCGCCATCAAGATGGTGCCCAACGCTGATGTCGCCAAACTGCCGGGGATCGCATTCGACCAGAAACTGGCGGACCGCTTGCCCTCTACAATCAAGGACAAGAAAGTTCTCAAGGTCGCAACAGACCTAACGCCGCCGATCAGCTTTCAATCAGAGGATGGCAAGCTGATCGGGATCGATGCCGATATTGCCGCAGCACTCGGCGTCATTCTAGGTATCGACGTTCAGATGACCAATGTCGGCGCAGGTGCGGCCATCGTGCCAGCCGTGTTGTCCAAGCGTTTCGACATGACCATCTCCGGCATCAACGATGATGTGGAGCTGGAAANGCAGGTCGACGTCATCGACTACATGTTTGACGCCACGACAATCATGACTATCAAGGGCAATCCGCTCGGCATCAAGAGCATGGAAGACCTCTGCGGAAAGAAGGTTGCCGTACCAGTCGGCACGTTCCAGGCACGCCTGGTGGAGACAGCATCGGCGAAATGCACGACACCGATGAACATCATGTCCATCCCGAAAATGCCGGATGTGTTGCAGGCCGTGCGCACCGGTCGCGCCGATGCAACCGTCAACGGTTATGCCACGAGCGTCTATACGACCGAAAACCAGACTGGCAAGGGCGTCGGCCTGCAGGCACTTCCAGACGTCCGCCTCGCCGTCGGCTATCTTGGCATGCTGGTATCGAAGGACAATCCGGATTTACGAGATACGGTGATCGCCTCGCTTCAGCACATGGTCGATAGCGGTGCCTACAAGGCCATCATGGAGAAATGGGGCCTTGGTCCGCTTGCCGTGAAGATCGTGAAGTTCAACGACGCCGCCAGCATGCCGGTGAATTGAGCCATGTCCCTATTCACTCAACCCGTCAGCATGGCCATCGCACCTCCGCTCGGCAAGCCGATGCGGTGGGGGCAGATCACAACAGGTACCAGCGCGATCCTCGCGCTGGCACTCGTCATCCTCACAGTCGCACGAAACCAGACTGTTCAATGGGGCGAAATTCCCCGCTATATGGTCGATCCTGTCATCCTCGACGGCGTCGTTCTGACCCTGCAACTGACGGCCGGTGCCATGGTGTTCGGCACCGCGTTTGGCTGCATCGTCGCCATCATGGCCACAAGCCAGAACATCGTTTTGAAAGCGATGGCTGTCGCCTTCGTCTGGTGGTTTCGTGGCGTGCCGCTGATCGTCCAGATATTCTTCTGGTTCAACATCGCGCTGTTTATTCCGATGGTGGGCATCGGCACCTATTCCATATCGATCAACGACCTCGTCACCCCTGCCCTTGCAGGGTTTCTGGCACTAGGCCTGCACGAAGCTGCCAATATGAGCGAGATCATTCGCGGCGGATTGACCGCCGTCGACCGTGGCCAGCGTGAGGCGGCCTCTTCATTGGGCTTGCAGCCCNTCCAGACGCTACGAACTGTCGTCTTGCCGCAGGCGATCCGTCTGATCGTCCCCTCGACCGGAAACCAGGCCATCGGCATGTTGAAGGCCAGCGCCATCGTTTCCGTCATCGGCATGCAGGACCTGCTGACCCAGGCGCAGGCTATCTACGCGCGCAACTTCCTTGTCATCGAACTGCTGTGCGTTGCTTCGCTCTGGTACCTCCTCATCACGTCAATCGCATCCATCGGCCAGCATTTTCTGGAAAAGCGCCTCGCGCCAAAAGGTCGAGATGCCAGTGCGCAGAAAGATACCCGGCGACGCACCTGACGCGCCGCCGATTCAACCATCAATCAAACGGAAATGCCATTGCAGCAAATCCGATCTGGAAACATCAAGGAGCAGATCATGAGACTAGGCATCGACGGACAGAAACTGCCCGAAGCGAAAAAACGCGGACCACTCAAGAGCCTCGAACACGTCAAGGAACTCGGTCTCGGCGGCATCTTTTTCAGCACGGTCCTCGATATGAGCGAGACGCTGGACAAGGGCGAACTGGCCGATATCAGGGCAAAAGCTGATGAGCTTGGCCTTTACCTCGAAGCGGGCGTCGGTAAGATCAACCCCTATTGCAGCGCAGAGGCTACCGAATTTCGGGCAATCGGCGGCGGCGATGTCATCTTGGGCTTCACCCGCATGATCGAGGCAAGTGCGGCCATCGGCTGCCGCGAACTCTGGGTGTCGCCCGGCAACTTCAAATCGGAATATCGCGGACGGCTGGCCAATGACCGCTTCCGCACCGATGTGACCTGGGACGAGCAGTTGCTGGGTATCGAAAAGGTGTTGCTGAAGCTGGCACCTGTCGCGCGCGCAAACGGCGTCCATCTCAACATGGAAACCCATGACGAGATCACGTCGTTTGAAATTCTCCGGCTGATCGAAAAGGTTGGCGAGGATTGCATGGGTGTCGTGTTCGACACGGCAAACGGCCTGCAACGCGCCGAGCACCCGGTTTTNGCTGCAAANCGCGTCGCCCCCTATGTGCGCCAGACCCACATCAAGGATGCCTATGTTGGTCGCGCCACGGGTGGCCTCGATTTCCAGACCCGCCCGGTTGGTCGCGGCATCGTCGATTTCGCCACGATCATCCCCATTCTTGCCAAAGCGAATCCCGACCTGAACCTCTCCCTTGAGGTTGCGGCCTCTGTCGAGGACAAGCCACGCAAGGCCAATCCCCGCCAATGCATCGAGATCAACGACCCCATCTGGCGTGCAGGCCATCCCGACCTGACGCTGGAGGAACTGGAAGCCTATCTCGGATTGGTGGACGGATTTGAAAANCGTGTGGCAGCCGGGGAAATCCCGAACTGGGAGACCTATGAGGCGAGCCAGTACGGCTATCCGACCTATGAACACCAGTCTTATGGCTTCAACGAAGCGGTGACCTTCATCAAGGATTCCGCACGCCATATCGAAGAGGTTTGCCGAGACAGTGGAATTTCACTTTCGACGCCATCCAGAAAGCAGCAGGCGGCCTAAGACTCGCACATTCTATCGACGACGTGTGTCATCAACTTTAAAAACCATGGGACGAACTGGATTTNAGGATCAAGCGCATATACGCAGGAATATTATCATGGAAATAATCATATCGCTTGATCCGATCTGGAGACGACAATGAAACATACGACGCGACGTCAAAGCGCCAAGGTCGCATCGAAGGCCAGCAGTTCGGCGGACACAGCCGAAAACGGCAATGACGACGTCACCGAGCGCATCCGCGTCACGCTGGCCACTGCGATTGGTGAGGGCGCGCTCAAGCCTGGCGTCAAGATTCTCGAGGACGCGATTGCGGACCACTTCGGGGTCAGCCGCACCGTCGTGCGCGGTGCGCTTGGCGTGCTGGAGAGCGACCATCTTCTGGAGCGCAAGAAAAACCGCGGCACCTTTGTCGCCGAACCTGGGATCGAGGAAGCAAAAGCCCTGTTCGAGGCACGGCGCAAACTCGAGCATGTCATTCTCGAACTCGTCATGGACCGCGCCACCATCGAGCAACTGGACGCCCTTGAAAAGCTGACCGACGAAGAAGAACATATCCATCATCATGGCGACGAAAAGTCGAAAACGGTCCTATCCGGCAAGTTCCATGTCGTTCTGGCAGAACTCGGCTGCAACGCCGTCATGACGGAGATGCTCTCCAAAATCGTTGCCCGCCTTTCCCTTGTCATGTCTCTCTACGAGGAAGAGCGCAAGGACGATTGCGGTGCCGATCACCACCGCTTGATCGTCAAAGCCCTGAAAGCAAAGGATTTGGCCAAGGCGCAACANCTGATGGATCATCATCTCGCAGACATCGAGGGCCGCGTACGATTGACTGAGGGACAGGGCGATAGACATACGTTCCTGGCCGTGCTGGAGAATTTTTCCTGATTGCGTCGTCTTGATAGAATCCGAACTTTCGCCATTATAGTTGACACTCCGATAGGGCTTTGAATCTCCTTTGCGCGCACTTACTCACACTGTGATGGTTGCTTTTGGCCAGAGCGACATTGTGGGAAGCGTTTAACTCGTGTGCGACGACGCGGCTGGCGGTCACCCTACTTTNGAGCGATCATCTGCAGAATATGGACAATGCGGGTTGCCAGAAGACAAATCTATGTTTCAACGCTTCATGGCTTAAACCGTTTGCCTTAGGGACGCCTCTCGATGAAGATTACTCGTCGCCAATCAGACCATCACGCCGAGCAAATCCTGCATCGCTTCGACCTCCATCCTCCCGATGTCGATAGCTGTCTCTCTCAGCTCCACGCGGCTTTCTCCCGTTATCGTCCGCGATGGGAGTGGTGCCGCCAGTGCTTCACGGTAGATGAAGAGGCACGAACACGAAGTGCGGGCGATCCGCGTCGCGCCACCCTGGAAAGCTTCGGGCAAATCTACTTCGAACATCCGAACTGCTCCGGCGGCCGCGACACATTCCTGCATTGCCTGCCCCGTGGGCTGGAACTAACATTCCTGAACTTTGACCATGACTACTTTCCCATGGAAGGCGCTATGCGACTTGGGCTCTGGCGCTGGCCGAAAGAGGAACAGGATGCACTGCGCAACTTGTTCTGTAGCGTCGCGATGAAGTGGTTCAACGGCGGCAATCCCGTGCCATTCGAGCGTGTGATGCGCAAGTCGAGCATGGACATGGAGGACCTTGTGTCCGTACGCATCGTCAAAGCGCTCCTAATGCTTAGGATCAACCCCTTTGAGCTGTTTGCCTGGCTGGCACGAGCGAATTCTACCCGAGCGCGGGGCGTTCTGGTCGGACTCACGATCCACGGACATCTCGTCGAAGAAGGTGACTACTATGTACTGACGATGCCACCGACGAACCATTGCTGCATGAGGGAATTCGAGCTTTAGACCGCCTCGCTTTGGACGCTCTTCAGCGGATCGCCACAGACAAGCGGCTGGTATGCCTGTGGGATTGGGCTCACCGAGAAGATTTGATGTTGGCCCGCACTATCGAGAATACGGAACCGTTGCGAACGCAACGCGCCCTGCGCCTGTCGGCGACTGAACGCCAGAAGGATCGTGTGATCGTAAAAGCTGCTGTCGTTTGAGCCGCCGCTGGCGTCTTCCTGTCTGGAAATATGTGTGCGATATCTTCGAATGCGCGTGGCGGCTGCCGCAAGATCGAATGCCGCTTGAACCGCCACCGTTGGGATCGTGAGGCGACCAGACACCCTTCGAGGAAGTTCGGTGTTGGCGCATGCGGAAGCCAGCGTGCGATCCGGAGGAGACATTAAGATGCGGAACCGGTGGGCACGCATCCCATAATCGCTGAATGCGTATCACCAACTCTTTTGCACAAGTTCGCCTGATGGAGCGCAAGCGTAGAACCCTGCTGTCGGTCCATATGCGTGGGTCGTTGCAAGAGCGACTCCAGGGCGAGCGCCTTCTTCAGGCGAATGACCAACTCCGTTGCCTGTCATATCGCTCGATGTGAGGCCGGGGTCTACCGCGTTCACTTTGATCCCTTCCCGATCCAGCTCCTTGGCAAGCTTGATGGTCAACATATTCAGCGCAGTCTTGGAGGCGCAGTATCCGCCGAAACCGACCGTCCATGTTTCGCTCCGCATGTCCAAGGCATCCGTCAACGAACTTAGGCCGCTGCTCATCATTACGATCCGTGCCGCCTTCGATTTGCGCAACAACGGCAAAAAGGCTTGAGTGACGCGCATCACCCCGAATACGTTGGTGTTGAACATCCGCTGCATCTCGTCAATTGACTCCTCGGCAAGCGAGGGAGGCGGACCAAACATGAGCCCGGCGTTGTTGACCAATACGTCGAGATGCCCCACTGCACTCTTGACGATTTTGGCGGCGTTGGAAACGCTCTCATCGTCCGTGACATCGAGTTGCACTGCACGGGCGTCAACGCCGTTTCCTCGCAGTTCGCAAGCTGCCATCTCGCCCCGTGACATGTCTCGGCATCCCAGCCAGACTGTGTGTCCGGCTGCGCCAAGCTGCCGCGCAATGGCGAGGCCAATACCCTTGTTTGCTCCCGTAACGAGCGTAATGGGCGATGTGTGGGTCATGATGACGTCCCTGATCATTTCGATGTCAGAGACATACTACGAAATTCGTAATATTCAACCTTCGTATTTTGCAATTTGTTGGGTAAGCCTCAGAAATTCGGTTTGGTCTACGGATTCGAGGGCCTGCAGCATCGCTTTGCAGGAGGCTCGATATCCATCGATATAGCCTGCAACGGCTTGCTGCCCCTCGTTCGTGATCGTCAGAGCCACCGACCTGCGGTTCGCCTCTGGCCGCTGCCGTTCAATCATGTCCCGACGGACCAGCCGGTCGGCCGAAGACGACATGGTCGTCAGAGCGACCTGAAGGTGCCGGGCAACATCCCCCAGGTTACACGCGGGATGCTCATCGATAAAAAGAAGCGCCTGAATGTCGAGGGGGTTGAGCGAGTTTNGCATGACTGCCGCTGCCTCAGCGACCTTGAAACGACGGGTGAAGCGCTCAAAGGCGATAGCAAGTTTTTCGATCTGTTCGGGCGTAGGTTCTGTCATTCCTGGTATTAAGCATTTCTGCTCGGAGGACGTAAGCCATATACCCTAGAATAGGTGTTCCTTGAATTTATGCGATGACCGATAATGGCGCAAAGCGGACGCGCTGTCGCCGTAATCCCAAATTTCGCAACAACGCCTTGAGCTGGGTTGTTTTTCAGCCCATCCGCTTTGAAGGGCTCAGGACAGGGTCAACCGCAATGGAAACAAGTTGCGTGCTGTACGTTCAAAGCTAACTCCGCCCTTCGGCATGGCGAAGGGCAATCCAAGGCAGGTTTGGCACGTCTCCAGCGCGCCACTTCACGACATCCGTGCCGTGGAACATTATACCATAGTCGTTCTCCGTATCCCAATTGCAGGCAAGCTCGACACCAAAATAAGAAGGCTTTTCTACCACGTCTGGTAGCGCGATGTGGAGAAGGCGGACTCTCGGGCGCAACGGTGCTTCTTCCCACGTCTCATTAAAAGCCTCGTCGGTCACGCCGTCAATCCCCTTCTGAATGTTGATAAGCTCATCAAGCGAGGATCGAATAGTAGCGATGTTCGCCTGTTCCACTTCTGCGTCGTTATCGATCAGCCATCGCGCTGCTGCGATCATGTTCGAATTGGGCACGTCACCCGTACCGTCGTCGTTCTCCAAGATGACCGGCACTTCTCCCGGCTCAGCGAACTCTGCGTTGCCACGTCCGGGATGGGGTAGAGCGACAAGCGAGTGTTGAAACGTTGAAGTCAAAGGCATTGGTAGCGCTGTGACCCAAGCCCCCTTGCCGCCGTAGAGCGTAGGTAAACCATCAATTTCGTAGGGCTTATCTTTAGGCGAAAGCTTGTCGAGGCGCATGAAACCCATCCTTCGTCTGAACTGGCTTTGCGTGCGAACATTGCACGCCAGACACACCATGCCAAGCCGCCCACCGCGCCGAGCAGCCAACACGGATCGAAGACATCATCAAGGTGCATGCGGCCAACGACCGCATTTGGCGGAGGGCAGCCATCCCCGGCAATATATCCTTCTTCGGGAAAGCGGAAATTATTTCCGAGAACCCGCTGGTTGAATGCTTCAAACAGTCTGTGACGAATGACGGTTTGGGGCCGCAAGGAGAACGTCCGCTCCTTCAGAAGGTTGTCCTTTGGATCTAACGCAGCGCGCCAAAGTGCAGAGGTCAAGCATCCATTCGAGGACGGAATTCGCGCCCATTTCGATGTGCTGGAAAACTTGGTAGGTGGAGGAGAGAACGCGGAAACCAGCAACAAGGCCATGGCGATCCTGTCCCTTATGGTGGGTGCGGTCATGCTTTCACGTCTTATGAAAGATGAGACCCTGTCTCAGGGCATCTTGAAGTCAGCGGCTGGCGAAGTCCGACGTATCGCAGGTCGGGCTAATACGCGCTGAACAGCGGCCTCACCTGAGATCCGAAAGCGGAAATTATTTCCGATAGGTCGTCTAGTTGACTGATGCCCAAAGCCAGGGCACAAAGTTGGCATCCACGGTCGCTCGCGATGGGAAANCAGAGGGAATTTCAGGGCTTACCCAATAAGCCATTGAAATCATGTGAGAATCCAGGCTCCCCAGCCAACGCTTTTTCTTTCAGATCAATTCATTATAGCATCTCGCCAGTGTGCGGGATCACCCCAGACTGCTCCCAAAAAAGGGCGCTGCGATGGCTAACTATTTTAGGCGTGAAGCCGATCCCTTCGTATTCCAGAGGTGCGTACCGCGGTCATTCAAAGACGACTTGACCTAATGGAATATACAGACCCTGAAAAACCGCCGTGCGAAGAACAGCAAAGGCGAGAGCAGCGCATCAATTCATTGCAACTGAAAGACTTTTTCAGATGGTCGAAANGGATGATGACGTATTGTCAGATAAGGAGATCAAGGCAGTGGCTTGGCACGTCTTTGCCATGGAGAGATCGGTCGATGTGTATCTCAAGAGCCTTCCAGGATCGCTGAAAACTTTCGCTCACACCCCATGAGACCGGCAAATCCCCGCAGGTCTCATGGGTAGAGTCAACGACTACATTTGAAGCGTGACGTTTTCAGAGTCGAGCGGTCTGAACGCTCTGGCATTGTCTGATAACGCTTTATGATCAGTTCCTATATTTGGTTGGAGCGCTCACCAAAGCTGATGGACGTGAGGAGCAATGCGGTTTNCGTAGATAGCTTTGAGTTCCTCCATGGTGGATGGCGAGATTTCCCCAATACTGCTCCCTAAAGCATTGGCATTGGCCTGATCAGCATTCTTTGCGCCTGGTATGACAGTGCTGACAGCCTCGTTCATAAGAATCCAGCGCAAGGCAAACTGGGCCATTGTCACATCCCCCGGAACAAGCCTGCGGATATCCTCGACAACTTGTAGCGCCACGTCGTAAGGGACGCCGGAGAATGTCTCACCCTTGTCGAACGCCTCCCCATTGCGATTAAATGCCCTATGATCATCAGCGGCGAAGGTCGTCTGGGCATTCATCTTGCCGGTCAACAGACCAGATGCAAGAGGAACGCGAACGATGACCGCCACGCCCCTGCGCTTGGCCTCGCGGAAGAACAGATCGGCCGGACGCTGCCTGAATATGTTGTAGATAATCTGGATGGACGCGACGCCCGGATATTCGATCGCCTTCAGGCCTTCTTCGACCTTCTCGACGGAAACGCCGTAGTTTCGGATCTTCCCCACCTTGATAAGCGATTCCAAGGCTTCGAAAACATCTGGGCGATAGTACACCTCCGTTGGCGGGCAATGGAGCTGAACAAGGTCCAAGCAATCCGTTGCGAGGTTCTCAAGAGACCTATCGACAAACGAGGTCAAGTTATCTTTGTTGTAGCCCTCTGATGCATGCGGCGACAGGCGACGCCCTGTCTTGGTGGCAACGAACGGCCGTTCGCCACCACGTGCCTTTAACACATCAGCAATGATCCGCTCGGATCGCCCGTCACCATAAATATCGGCGGTGTCGATAAATGTCGTGCCTGCATCCAAGGCAGCGTTAAGCGCCGCCCGAGCATCCGCCTCTGATACATCACCCCATGAGCCGCCAATCGCCCAGGCACCGAATCCTATTTCCGAGACAGAACGTCCCGTCCTGCCAAATTCTCTATACTTCATGTTCATCTCCTTATGGCATCAATTGTCCGCCGTTGACCTCTATGACCTGGCCGGTAATATATCCGGACATAGCCTCCGAGGCGAGGAAGAGGAACGCGCCGACGCACTCCTCCGGCGTCCCTTCCCGTCCCATGGGGATGGTCATTCGCTGGGCGGCCATGATTTCCGCCGACGTATACCGGTCATGAAATGGTGTCTGGATCAGTCCGGGCGCGACAGCATTCACGCGGATTCCGTCATTGACGAATTCCTTGGCCTGCCCGCGGGTCAGACTGCTGACGAAGGCTTTGGCCGCCGCGTAGAGAACGGCTCCGCCGCCGCCGCCATTTCTGGCCGCGATCGACGTCGTGTTGATGATGAACCCACCCCCGGATGCAACGAGATGGCGATGAGCTGCGACGCTTGCCTCCCAGAGCGACTTCGCATTCAGGTCCAGAACGCGGTCGAAATGCTCGGCAGTGGCTTCCGTGGTCGGAACTCTCCCCAACATTCCGCCCGCATTGTTGATGATGCCATCGAGACCTCCGAGAAGACGTGATGCCTCGTCAACGACCTCTGTGCCGATACCTGGAGCACCAAGGTCTCCCTGAACAAGGACCGTATTTTCGGAATACTGAATCTGGAGCGCGGCAGCGGCCTCGCGGCTTTCATTAAAATGGATGGCGACGCGAGCACCTTGCGCGGCCAATGCTACGACGACTGCAGCACCAATTCCCGTCGAGCCTCCTGTTACGAGGACACGCTTGCCCTTGAGGTCGTTGAACACAAAGCCATTGAACATCTTACATCCTCCTCAAAGCTCTCATGACTTGTGATAGCAATTGCCAGGCTCAAAGTTGCATGTTTTATGATGAACAACATTCATTCTAACGATGAAAATAAACGTCATGGATTTTTTNGAGCGCATCGATTTAGCGGATTTGAGACTTTTCACGACCATCGTGAGGAGACAGAGCTTTAAATCGGCGGCCATTGAGCTTGGCATGACGCCATCGGCAGCCAGCCACGCAATGCGACGCCTCGAAACACGTCTCGGCGCAAAATTATTGAACCGTACAAGCCGGGCCGTGGCACCGACGGACCTTGGCGTGGAACTCTCATCTCGCCTTATCGAAGGGTTTGATGTTATTGGCGCGGCGCTGCACTCGCTCAGAGCACCCGGAGCCGCCCGGTTTGGCGAGCTCCGTATCAACGCATTCGCCGATGCAGCCCATCTCCTGATCGCGCCTGCGCTGCCTGAGTTCGCACTACAGTGCCCGGATGTCAGGATAACAGTTGTCGTGGAGGACCGCCCGATCGACATTGTTGCTGAGGGATACGACGCAGGATTCCGCTACGGCCATACCGTACCGGAAGACATGGTGGCGTTGGCCCTGACCGGCCCGCAGCGTTGGGTGGTCGCGGCGTCACCGACTTACCTGCGAGAACGCGGCACTCCGAACACGATTGCAGAACTGGCCCAG
Organism: Agrobacterium bohemicum; assembly: GCF_002896715.1. Classification (GTDB taxonomy): domain Bacteria; phylum Pseudomonadota; class Alphaproteobacteria; order Rhizobiales; family Rhizobiaceae; genus Agrobacterium; species Agrobacterium bohemicum. The sequence goes on along the minus strand of NZ_PGEL01000015.1, from coordinate 116,350 downwards.
CACACCTGCATCCAACTGCTTCTTGGCGATAATTCGGCATTCAGATGGGAATTGTCCGACGGTGCCGAGAATATAAGGCTCCGAGTGCCAGGCTCGATCACCATCAATGACACGGCAACCACCATAGCGGTGGCAAAGGCCGGCCTTGGATTGGCATATCTGTTGGAAGCCCGGATCGCGGATGAGATCAGCAATGATACCTTAAAGGTTGTTCTGGCTGACCATGCCTCTCCGGGTGAACCATTCCATGTGTATTACGACAGTCGCCGCCACGGCCACCCGGGCTTGCGATCCTTGGTCAACATCATTCGTCAGCAAAATGGTCTGACCAGATTGTTTGATGAGCACGGCGCTGTTGCCCACCTGTGAACACAGGTCAATCAGGGATGGCGCGACAATCGAAGAGATCGGCATCATGGCTTTCGGGAACTGCTCAACAAGCGATTGCCACAGGATTCCTGTTCGCACGCTCGCTGCACATTTGGAGATTGCCAGCTTCGCTTTGATAATCATTCAGGTGAAGTGACCATACCCATCTGAAAGCTTGCGGGCGCTGACGATATCGTAACATGGAGAATTGTTACTCTTGTGCCTGTAAGCTGTAACCTATCGACCCAGAGTTAGTATCTATTGTTGAACAAGGTCAGGTGGTCTTGGCATCCAGTTCATCCTGAATATGAACCTGGATGATTTCCTCGAAATTCTTCTCCGAAGTAAACCCCAGTTCGGTAGCGCGTTTGGCTTCGAAGCCTGCAGCCCAGCCTGCGACCATTTNCATGATCATTTCATCTGGTTCTCGTCGGATGAGCTTGACCGCATCCTCGCCAGCCACCCGTCTCAAAGCTTCTATCTGCTCGCCGACGGTCGCGCTCACGCCCGGCATGGCAAGGCTACGGCGCCAGCCAAGCTTCGACAGGTCAAGTCCTGTAGCGTGCAACAGAAAACCAACAGCAGATCGCGGCGAAGTATGCCAATGACGAACGTCATCTGGCACAGGCAGAGCCGCCTCCTGGCCGACGAGTGGCTCGCGAAGAATGCTGGAGAAGAAGCCCGAAGCCGCCTTATTTGGCTTGCCCGGGCGGATACACACGGTTGGCAGACGAATGCCGATGCCGTCGAAGAAGCCGCGGCGACTGTAATCGGCAAGCAAGAGTTCGCTCATCGCCTTCTGGGTGCCGTAGCTGGTCAAGGGCGTGAGATGGTAGTCGTCTGGAATCGGAAATGGCAGAGGTGCGCCGACGACGGCAATCGATGACGTGAAAACGACGCGCGGGAAGTAACCTTCGTTCTGGTTTGCGACACGGATCGCATCGAAAAGGTAGCGCGTTCCGTCGAGATTGATCCCGTAACCCTTATCGAAGTCGAGCTCTGCTTCACCGGAAACGATGGCCGCCAGATGGAAAATAACGTCCGGCCGAGAGCCAATCAGAGCATCTGCTTCGCCAGGGGCACTGAAATCGCATTCGCGGGTAACGATACGACCGAAAAATTCGGCCGGGGCATCAGGCTTGACTACATCAACCAGCGTCAGCGCGCTTATTGGTGTGCCATTCAGTTCTCCCTCCAACACGAGGCGCTGAGTGAGCTTGCGGCCAACCATACCAGCCGCTCCGATGATCAGAACATGCATGTCTTTCCTCCCATTCAATCTTCGATAGCCTAGAGCAACTCACCTTGTAAGGTTGTCTGATAACCTTGTATAGTCGATTTGAAANCAGAAGAGTTTGTCATCGGCAAAAAGCTAACGGCAAGCTCTGTTAGAAATCGAATACGGCCCGGGGACTGCCAGCACAGTTCTGACCGGTTCTAGCGGCAGGAGAGAAGCGCGTGACAGAGACAAAAGCATCGATTGCTGACAAGCGCGACGCGCTGAGCGCCGCTCTAGGTGATGACCTTGTCCTGACCGAAGCAGACGATATGGCGCGTTACTGCACGGACTGGCATGGCGATGTTACCAGTGGCGCGGTCGCCGTCATTCGGCCAAGGTCGACAGCAGACGTGCAGGCCGCGATCAGAATCTGCCGCACGCTGGGCCTCTCTATCGTGCCGCAGGGCGGCAACACCGGGCTGGTGCTGGGCGGCACTCCAGACGAGCCGGAAAGCCAGATCGTTCTCAGCCTTGAGCGGATGTCCCGCATCCGCAATATCGACTCCGACGATTTTTCCGCCGTTGTCGAAGCAGGCTGCATTCTGGCACAGTTAAAGGACGCGATCGCCGAAAMGGGCATGTTTTTCCCGCTAGCACTCGGCGCGCAAGGCAGTTGCCACATTGGTGGAAACGTCTCTACCAATGCCGGCGGCGTCAACGTGCTCCGGTACGGCATGACCCGTGAACTGGTGCTTGGTCTGGAAGTCGTCTTGCCGGACGGCAGCGTTTTTGATGGGCTGTCAACTCTGCGCAAGGACAATAGAGGCGTTGATCTCAAGCAATTGTTCATCGGTGCCGAAGGGACGCTCGGCATTATCACAGCTGTATCCGTCAAACTTGCGCCATACCCTGACCATGCCGCCACCGCTCTTTTGGCCCTCAATTCGCTGAAAGATGCAATCACGCTGTATCGCCGCGCGCGACGGGATTGCTGCGACCTGATGTCGGCCTTCGAATTCTTGCCGCCGCTCGCATTCACGCTGGCGAAGGAGGCAATTCCAGACCTTCCCATCCCGCTTCGTGCCGATTACCCAGCCTATGTCCTGATCGAGATTTCGGGCTCTGGTCTGGTCGATATCGACGACCTGATGCAGCGCTTTCTGGAAGGCGTCATGGAGAGTGGACTTGTTGTCGATGGAACCATCGCGTCATCCAGCTCGCAAGCCCGCAACCTCTGGCTCATCCGTGAAGGTATGAATGAGGGCCAAGCCAAGCGCGGCACCCATATGCGCACCGATATTTCTGTCTCGCTGTCACAGCTCGCCTCGTTCGTGGCGGATGCCGAAGCCGCTGTCAAACAGGCGCTGCCTGATTGTATCAGTGTTTCATATGGCCATGTCGGAGATGGCAACGTGCATCTGAATGTAATGCCGCCAAATGGCGCAACACCGGAAGAGCGGCATGATCGTATCCATAAGGCCAAGACTGTCGTCAATGCCGTCGTCGACAGATATCAGGGCAGCATCAGCGCTGAACACGGTATTGGTCGCTTGAAACGCAAAGACTTCGAGGAACGCTTATCGGATACCAAGCGACGCCTGCTGATCGCGATCAAGCGGGCGATAGACCCGGACTTGCTTTTCAATACCCATTGCCAGATCAACCTTGGCGCGGTTATCGACGAGCCGGATTAACAGAGGGACCTGCCATGTCAGATTTCACCCATATCAAACGAAGTGAGCACCTACCGACGCGCATCGCTGCCGATATCGGTCGTGAGATTGACGAACGCCGTATCCTTCCCGGCCAGAAGCTGCCAACGGAACATAGCTTGGCGCAAACATTTGGCGTCAGCCGCTCGGTTGTACGCGAGGCGATCGCTCACCTTCGCAACGAGGGACTGGTAGAGTCGCGGCAAGGAGTGGGTGCCTTCGCAACGGAGATCCAGCATCGGCAGTCAATCCGCATCGGAACAAGCCAACTCAACGACCGTGAAAACTTCCGCAATCTGTTCCACGTCCGGTTCGCTTTGGAAATAGAGGCTGCGCGGTTGGCCGCACTTCATCACAAACCCGAGGACATCGCCAAACTCGACGTGGCCCTGGCACAGATGACCGGCGCGGAAAAGTGGACAGAGCAGGGCATCGTCGCCGATCTGGCCTTTCACAAGGCGGTCGCTGCAGCAACCCATAACGAATATTTTCTTCAGTTCATCAGCTTCATTGCCGAGAAAACGCATATCGCCATCAATGCCGCGCGAGCATCGGCAGTGCTTGAAAAGATCGTGGAGATAACAATCGCCGAACATGTGGCGATCAGGGATTCAATTGCGAGTGGCGATCCTGACAAGGCCAAGACTGCAATGACTGATCATCTGGAGGGCGCTGCCAGCCGACTGAATCTGGATTTGGGGCCTTGAAACATATATGAGCGTTCACTTTTTGGATAAGTTCCACCATCGTCTAGACAGATGCAGAAAGGCGCACTAAGACANTATCATGTTGTCGGACATCCGACAACATTGGGAGAGTGGAGGCTCTCCTTGCTAGAAATCGGAGGGTTTTCTTGTCATATTCGGTGAAAGTCTCTGTCGTTGACCTCGTGCCGAACCACATTTCGAGTGGTGGCTTTACGCTTATGGCTGCACGATACACCACACTCAGCCTTCAGCTGAAACGTGGTGACGAAGTCAAGATGACCGGTATCAGCACTATACAACCGATCAGTCGTTCATCGGAATACCTGAACTCGTGTAACTCGATCGCAATCACCATACCCGGATGGCACCATGCTCGCTCGGGTCAGGAACAAGTGCGGCTTGGGCGTCTGTAACAGACGTCGGGGGAGGAGAAAATGCAAAAGCTAAACGATCTATTTTACAAGTTCCTTGAAATCCTGCTGATCCTTCTTCTGGCAGGCATGGCGCTGATGGTGTTCGGAAATGTCGTGCTGCGTTATGGCTTCAACCAGGGCATAAACGTATCAGACGAGATGTCGCGCTACTTTTTCGTCTGGCTCACCTTCATCGGGGCGGTGGTGGCATTTCGTGAACATTCCCATCTCGGCGTGGAATCTTTAGTGGCCATGCTAGGGCGTAAGGGTCGCATCGCCTGCATGATTCTCACCAACATGGTCATTATCCTGTGCTCCGCCATTTTTTNCTGGGGCACCTGGGTCCAGCTTCCGATCAATTCCAGCATGGTCGCACCCGTGACCGGGCTTTCGATGGCCTGGGTCTATGGCATTGGATTTTTCACAGGCGCTGGGTGCGTGCTGATTTCGCTTGAACGCCTCTTCCGCCTCCTGACCGGCGGTGTCACCGAAGACGAAATTGCGGCCTTCACAGGTGAAAATCTGTCAATCGAACAGATGGCGGAGCGCACCTGATGACACTCCTCGTCTTCATCGGCTCCTTGCTCGGCGCCATGGCCATCGGCGTACCGGTCGCTTTTTCCCTGATGTTCTGCGGCGTCATCCTCATGTGGTACATGGGAATGTTCAACAGCCAGATCATCGCGCAAAACATGATCGCGGGTGCCGACACATTCACATTGCTCGCAATTCCGTTTTTCATCCTTGCTGGCGANCTGATGAATTCCGGTGGACTGTCGAAGCGTATCATTGAATTTGCAATCGCGCTCGTCGGCCATATCCGCGGTGGCCTCGGAATCGTCGCCATTGTTGCCGCCCTCATAATGGCGTCAATTTCCGGTTCGGCTGCGGCTGACACGGCGGCCCTTGCCGCCATCCTCATCCCGATGATGGCCAAGGCAGGCTACAACGTTCCCCGCTCGGGCGGCCTGATCGCCGCAGGTGGCATCATCGCACCCGTCATTCCTCCATCCATGGCCTTCATCGTTTTCGGCGTTGCTGCCAATGTCTCGATCACCCAACTCTTCATGGCCGGTATCTTTCCCGGCATTCTGATGGGTGTTTCTCTCGTCGTTACCTGGCTAATCGTTGTACGCAAGGACAAGGTTGAGGCACTGCCGAAGACATCCGGCAAGGAACGTTTACAAGCCACAGGCCGCGCATTGTGGGCGCTCGGCATGCCCGTGATTATTCTCGGCGGCATCAAGGCAGGCGTTGTCACCCCCACTGAGGCGGCGGTCATTGCGGCGATCTATGCACTCTTCGTCGGCATGTTTATCTATCGCGAACTCAAGCCCCGCGACTTGCCAGGTGTCATACTGCGCGCGGCCAAAACGACCTCGGTCATCATGTTCCTTGTTTGCGCTGCGCTTGTCTCTGCGTGGCTGATCACGGCGGCGAACATACCCGCCGAAATCGCAGGTTACATCGAGCCGCTGATCGACCGTCCGATCCTGCTTATGTTCGCGATCATGGTTCTGGTCCTGGTCGTCGGTACAGCTCTGGATTTGACGCCGACGATCCTCATTCTGACGCCGGTGCTGATGCCAATCGTCAAGCAGGCGGGCATCGACCCCGTCTATTTCGGCGTCATGTTCATCATGAACAACTGTATCGGCCTTATCACGCCGCCCGTGGGCGTCGTTCTAAACGTTGTCAGCGGAGTTGGGAGAATTCCGCTGGGCAAGGTCACGGTCGGCGTTCTGCCGTTCCTGATCGCGGAAACGCTCGTGCTTTNCCTGCTCGTTCTGTTTCCCGATCTCGTGATCGTCCCGGCCAGATGGTTGTACTGACTTTCTCGCCACAAACCGTGCCAATTAATGCTCAAACTGGGAGGAATACATCATGAAGAAGCTACTTTTTGCGACGACCGCCATCGCCATGGCAATCTCGGGCTCGGTTCCGGCCTTTGCCGAGTTCAATAGCCGAACCATTCGCGTTTCCAACGGGATAAACTCTGATCACCCGGTCGGCAACGGCATAAAGGCCATGCAACAATGCCTGGATGAGAAGTCCGGCGGCAAGCTCAAGCTCACGGCCTTCTGGGGCGGCGCGCTCGGCGGCGACCTTCAAGCAACCCAGGCACTGCGATCCGGCGTCCAAGAAGCTGTCGTTACCTCGTCCTCACCCTTGGTCGGCATCATTCCAGCACTCGGCGTTTTCGATCTGCCATTCCTTTNCGCCAGTCCCGACGAGGCGTATAAGGTTCTCGACGGCAAGTTCGGCGACAACATGAACGAGAAGCTCGATGCCGCCGGTCTGATCAACCTGGCCTACTGGGAAAACGGCTTCCGTAACCTCTCCAATTCACAGCGACCAGTGACGAAGTGGGAAGACTTTTCCGGCCTAAAGGTCAGGGTCATGCAGAACAACATTTTCCTCGACACTTTCCAGAATCTAGGGGCAAACGCTACCCCGATGGCGTTCGGTGAAGTTTACTCGGCGCTTGAAACCAAGGCGATTGATGCGCAGGAAAATCCCTACGTGACCATCGACACCTCGAAATTCTTTGAAGTGCAGAAGTATATCACCGAAACCAATCACGCCTACACACCGTTCCTATTCCTCTTCTCCAAGCCAATCTTCAATACCTATACCCCGGAGGAGCAGGCTGCCCTGCGTGAATGCGCAATCGTCGGCCGTGATGTCGAACGCCAGGTTATCGCGGAGCTGAACAAGAAGTCGCTGGAAAAGATTAAGGAAGCAGGCCTTGAAGTGAACCAGCTGTCAGCTGAAGAACAAGTCCGTATCCGAGAGAAGTCCATGGTCGTGTACGAGAAGCACAAGGAGCAGATCGGCGCTGATATCGTTGATGGCATCTTGGCAGAGCTGAAGACGATCCGCGCAAAGTAAGCGCACACTTCCATCTGAAAATTCAATAGGCCCGCGTCGGATGTGATGTGGGCCTGTTGGTTTTTACGTCGCGGTTGACACGGAACGCGATGGATGTGGCATCGCCTTCGCCCTTTATAAAGAGCGATCGCGCGGACCGGAAGCTCGCCAAGAGTTCAACCTGCTGACGAATTGAACATAAAGGTTGGGAACTTAGCGTGGATAGCATCTACGGCTGAGAGCGTGCCGGAGAGATGCGTCCGCAACGCAGCAGTCGCATCTTCGGCCCTGCCTGACGCGATAGCCTCGACAATCGCCGCGTGTTCAATGAGCACGGTCTGCATTTTTCCTGGCATAGGCAGGTTGAGCCGCCGTAACCGATCAAGATTGACACTCTGGCGGCGCACATTCGTCCAGAGCTGGAGAACTCCGGTCTTCTCGTAAAGCTTCTTGTGGAATTCCCGGTCGATACTGTCGAAGACATCATAGGTGTCGGGGGATTCCGCAGCCTTTTGTCGGGTCAGAATTTCTGTGAGCTCCAACGCCGTCTCTCTCGGAGCGCCCTCGGTCAGTCGGCGGACAGCCTCCAGTTCGATCGATAACCGCAGGAACTGTGCCTGCCTCGCATGATCGACGTCGATCTTGGCGACAAGCGTTGCATATTGTGGATAGACATCCACCAGACCCTCTTCCTGCAGCCGCATCAACGCATCTCGAACGGGGGTCTGGCTGATCCCAAACTCCATCTGCAAGGACGCACGCGACAGGATCGTTCCCGGCACCAGTTCCAGTTTGAGAATCCTGTCTCGAAGAATTTCGTGTACCTGCAAAGCCACCTGTCTCGACCGATCCAGTTGCTTGCCTCTGATCACACCACTCATGCGTTTGTACTCACTTTACAGATCGAATCTCACTACATCACATATTTCAGGTTGATGCACTGATGTTTTAGTGCTTCAATGCAGCCAGAAAGCAGATGTTGTCATCGACAAGGTGAGCCACGAGGACGGAAGCGCAGCAACGTTGGAACACGATATCCACAACTTGCTGCTTTCCTCCGACCCGGTCACGAGGAATAGAAATATGCTGTCGACAAACATCATCCTTGCGGCGGATGTCGCCGAGATCAGGCAATATGACGACATCAAGTCGGTCGAACAGAGATTGAGTGCGCCGGTGACGCTGTGGGGCATCGGCGCAGTGCGCAAAATCGCTTTAATACTAGTGCTGGCGATCATCTGGCAGGCCTATGCCTTCTATCTGGACAATCCGCTGCTCTTTCCGACACCGAGTGAAACGCTGGTGATGCTTGTCGACCACTTTGTCGATGGGACCCTGCCCTCCCGGATATGGACGACGCTGCAAATCCTGTTCACGGGATACGTCATCGGCGCATTGCTGGCCGCGCGGCTGACCGTGCTTACGCTCAACACCCATTCCGGTTTCCTCCGGGTATCGAAAACATTGCGCATGGCGGGGGCCAATCATGGTCTCACAGGCATATCCTACGTTTNGCGTATCCTCGTCCCGGCTACTTTTCAATCCATTCTGACGGGCCTGAAAATCGGTGGCATTTGCCTGGCGGACACTGATTGCGGTCGAACTCGTCTTCGGCGTTTTATCGGGACAAGGCGGCCTTTGCCGGTTCATCTTCGAAAATCGCAACCTGCTCGATATTCCCGCCGTCTTTGCGGGGCTTTTGACCGTCATCATCATCGGCCTGATCGTCGAAAATCTCGTTTTCAAACCATGAGCGTCACACCATTCAAAAATGGGGAATGAAAGAGTAGTCCGCTTGTTGCTCTATTCCCATTCTCTGGAAAGCCCNTGCCATGACACACACAAAAACACCTGAGACGCTGCGCAGTGCTCGCTGGTTCGCCCCCGACGATCTCCGCAGTTTCGGACACCGCTCGCGCATGATGCAGCTCGGCTACGGCGAGGAGGATTTTCGGGACAAGCCGATCATCGGCATTCTCGATACATGGTCCGAACTCAACACCTGCCACTCCCATTTCAAGGAGCGCGTTCAGGACGTGAAGCGGGGCGTCAGTCAGGCCGGTGGTTTCCCGGTCCAGATGCCGTCGCTATCCGTCGACGAGAGCTTCACCAAGCCCACATCGATGCTCTACCGCAACATGCTGGCGATGGAGACGGAAGAGATGATCCGCTCCCATCCGCTGGATGGCGTGGTGTTGATGGGCGGTTGCGACAAGACGACGCCCGGCCTCGTCATGGGAGCGATCTCGGCAGGAATACCGATGATTTACCTGCCTGCCGGACCCATGTTGCGGGGCAATTATGCCGGAAAAACTCTCGGCTCCGGCTCGGATGCCTGGAAATACTGGGATGAACGCCGCGCTGGCAATATAACAGACGAGGAATGGCTGGGCGTACAGGGCGGCATTGCCCGCTCTGCCGGTACATGCATGACGATGGGTACGGCCAGCACGATGACCGCCATTGCCGACGCGATGGGCCTGACTTTGCCCGGCGCGTCATCAATCCCGGCCGTGGATGCCAACCACCAGCGGATGTCAGCATCCTGCGGCCGCCGAATCGTCGAAATGGTCTGGGAGGATTTGACACCGGATCAGATCATCACGGATGCCGCCTGTCGCAATGCCGCTATCGTCGCCATGGCGACCGGCTGTTCGACCAATGCTGTCGTCCATCTTATTGCTATGGCGCGCCGCGCTGGCGTCAAGCTGACACTGGACGATCTCGATGCGCTTGGCCGTATCACCCCTCTTATCGCCAATGTCCGCCCGTCGGGAAAAGATTATTTGATGGAGGATTTCTTCTACGCCGGGGGNTTACGAGCCTTGATGAAGCAGATCGAAGACCGGCTTGAGCTGTCTGCCATGACCGTGACGGGCAAGACCATGGGAGAGAACCTGGAAGGCGCGCAGGTTTACAATGAAGATGTTATCCGCCCACTGTCCAACCCGGTCTATCATGAAGGCTCACTGGCGGTGGTGCGCGGCAATCTGTGTCCCAACGGTGCCGTCATCAAACCGGCGGCATGCGATCCGAAATTCCATGTCCATCAAGGTCCGGCACTGGTATTCGACAGCTATCCTGAAATGAAAANGGCCATCGATGACGAAAATCTCGATGTGACACCTGACCATGTTCTCGTGCTGCGCAATGCTGGCCCACTGGGTGGGCCGGGTTTTCCGGAATGGGGCATGTTGCCCATACCCAAAGCGCTCATCAAACAGGGCTACCGCGATATGCTTCGCATTTCTGACGCCAGAATGTCCGGCACGTCCTACGGTGCCTGCGTATTGCATATTTCACCGGAAAGTTATGTCGGCGGCCCGCTGGCACTCCTAAAGACGGGTGACATCATTCGTCTCGATTTACCCAGCCGCAGCCTCGACATGCTGGTGGATGCCGACGAGCTTGCGCGTCGCAAGTCGGAATGGGTAGCGCCTGAGCCACGGTATCAACGCGGCTATGGGTGGATGTTCTCCCGCCACGTGACGCAAGCAGATCAGGGCTGCGATTTNGATTTTCTGGAAACGGACTTCGGCAGACCCGCCGGCGAACCGGATATTTATTGAGGAAGGACCAACCATGACAGACTATGTTCTGAGCGACGCCACGCGCGCAAAATACAAAANGATCTCGACGGCTTCGATTGCCACCGCCTTGTTCAAGCGAGGACTGCGCAACCAGTTCATTCAGGGTGTGGGACCGGTGGCTCCAAAAGCGGAAACCATGGTGGGCCAGGCATTCACCTTGCGCTACATTCCGGCGCGTGAGGATCGTAACCCGATCACCGTGTTCCGCAATCCCGACCACCCGCAACGTGTCGCAATCGAAACCTGCCCGGCGGGCCATGTTCTGGTCATGGATAGCCGCAAGGATGCGCGCGCAGCGACCGCTGGTTCTATTCTCATCACTCGCCTTGCGCTGCGCGGTGCCGCAGGCGTCGTTACCGATGGTGGATTTCGCGATGCGGAAGGCATCGGCGCGCTCGACATGCCAGCCTATTATTCCAAGCCATCGGCACCGACCAATCTGACGTTGCACGAAGCCTTGGACATCAACGTGCCAATTTCCTGCGGGGATGTAGCCGTGTTTCCCGGAGACGTTCTTGTTGGCGACCGGGACGGTGTAATGGTCATCCCTGCCCACTTGGCAGATGAACTTGTCGATGAATGCGCAGGCATGGAAAGCTATGAGGACTTCGTGCTCGAACAGGTAAAGGCCGGCGAGGCCGTCATAGGCCTCTATCCTGGCACCAAGGACGAGTATCAGCAGCGATATGAAGTCTGGCGGGCAAAAAATAACCGCTAAAANGAGGAAGGCGCAGGTCCGAACCTGCGCCTTCCTTACGCGTGGCCTGTATCATCAACGACGCCCGACTGGGTGGACGGTTCAATCACCGGCGTTTTCTGGAGTCCAGCGGGAATATCCCGCCAGCCGAAGCCGACGAACGATATGATGCATGCTGGAGCAAACAGCTATGGCAGCGTAACTTGGACCAAACAACCTCCGGCAAACCCGGTGCAGTTCAATTTCGCGCCAATTACGATCCCGTCATGCTTGAGCGATATTCGGCGCAAACAGCTTCAACCTTTCAGCGCCTTTGATTTTAGACGATCTTTGTTGGATTTAAGCAGTTTTTTATTCATTTCCCTTAGCGTTCGCTGAATGCGTGGGCGGCGCTATGCTGCGGGGAAGAGGCTGGAACATGAAATTATCCCAGAAGGTGAAATCCATAGGTTTCAGAACATCGAGCGGGATGGCTTTATTGCTCATATCGGTCGTGCTGGTCGCAGTTGTCGGGATCCGTGGTATTGGTAACCTGACAGGCGCCGTGTCTCAAACGGTGGATACTTCAANGGTACTGATCGGAGCCAACAAGGCTGAAGGTGCCATTATCCAGTATCTTGTCAGCAAGGAGCCCGAGCGGATTGATCAAGCAGCCAGTGCCCTAGAGACAGCGCAAGCGACACTCACTTCTTTGGCGCTGTCAAAAGAAGAAAGCACGCAGCTCTCAGATGGCATATCTATAATGTCAAATGCGGTCAGAGCTCTTGGAGCCTCTCAGGATGCTGTCCAGAAANCAGCCATCGCTCTGCGTGATGCCACTGGAAGCATGGTTTCCTTGGCTGATCAGACTGAAAAGAGTGCACAAGATATCGCCAACCAGGCCGAGACCAATTCGAACAATGCGCTGATTAGTCTAAACACCATCCGTGTCCTTATGCAGAATGCTGGCAATTTCAGCGAAGGGATCAATGCACTCGAGTTAGCGCTTGTGAAAGTCTCCGTGCAGGGCGGGCAGATATCAGCCGATCAGATAACAGAACCGATGGCTCGTGCCCAGGCCGGCTTGACTGAAGTTGTCAAACTGGGAGGAACACCTGACATCCAGCCGATCGTCAGCAGCTTGGAGAAAACCTTCGCGGAGATTCAGTCCGCCATTTTGAAAGATAACGGCTCAGCTTTTTCCTCAACACAGGACTTCGCGCTGTTCGCTAAGATTTCAACCGCCTCTCAGAAGCTAGACGAGGTGCTACGTAGATCCGCGGAAACGGAACTGGCCTCCAAAAGCGAAAAAGATAAAGCTCGATCTAAGGCGCGTATCGTTTCCGGCACTGCACGCAACTTCAGCAATGTCTTGAAAGAAATTCTGGTTCAAGTCGAACGATATCGCCTCCAACCCTCTGATGAAGCTGCCGCTATAGTGACAGCAGGCCTGAAGAAGGCAGAAGTCTTCGGTGGAATGCTGGCGAAGACTACCGGCAATGACATGACTGCCAGTCTTTCCCAACTGGGCCAGACTTTCGACTCGATGAAGACGAATTTGGCGTCGTTCGATCAGCAGGCGTCGCTGGTCGTGTCGACATCGCAGAGCGTCACCGACGGCATTGTTGAGATCGCAGGCGAAATTGCATCGGAATCGGAACTCCAGGGTAGTCAGGGCAGGTCCTGGATGTGGGGCGCCGGTTCGTTCAGCCTTGTCATGGCTATGGCCATTGCACTCTTTATGGTCCGCTCCGTTGCGCGGCCTATGATGCAGGTTGCGCAGGCAATGGCGCGTCTGGCAAAGGGGGAACCCGATACACATCTGAAGCTGGCGAAAACCGACAACGAAATCGGTGAGATGATCGGTGCGCTGCAGGTGTTTCAGGAAAACGACCGTGCCCGAATCCACGCCGAGGCCGAGACAGGTCGCGAAAGGCAGCAAGCGGAAAATCTGCGGCTTGAACGTGAAGCCGAGCGTTTGACGGAATCGCAAGCGATGGAGTATGCCTTCCGGCAGATTTCCGGCGGTCTGGACGCCCTGTCGAAGGGTGATCTGACGGCGCGCATCGGAGCTGTCGATTCCCGATACGAGCGTATCAGAGATCACTTCAATAGTGCCGTTTCCACATTGGAAGAAGCGATCGGCGCTGTCATACTCAGCGTTGGAACGATCAGGTCGGGGTTGTCTGAAATATCAAGTGCATCCAACGATCTTGCTCGCCGGACGGAACAGCAGGCTGCCTCTCTCGAAGAAACAGTTGCCGCCTTGGGCGAGGTGGCCAACGGGATCAATAGTACTGCCGATGGTGCAGGCCACGCGCAAAAGACCGTCGCGCTCGCCAAGACAAACGCGGAAAGCGGCGGAGCGGTGGTGGAACGCGCCATCAGCGCGATGAGCGAAATTCAGGATTCATCGACAAAGATCGGCAACATCATCGGTGTCATCGACGAAATCGCATTCCAGACGAATTTGCTTGCGCTCAATGCAGGTGTCGAGGCGGCTCGTGCCGGGGAAGCCGGCAAGGGCTTTGCCGTCGTTGCACAAGAAGTGCGCGAGCTTGCCCAAAGATCTGCAAGTGCTGCTCGCGAAATCAAGGGGTTGATTTCAACATCGACAGCTCAGGTGACAGCAGGCGTCAAGCTCGTTGACGAAACGGGCACATCACTCAAGGACATCTGTGAGCAGGTCGGCGGCATCAGTGTTATCATAGACAAGATTGCGATGGCGGCCAGAGAACAGGCCGTAAGTCTGCGGGAGGTTTCCACGGCCGGCGACGAGATGGACAAGGTCACTCAGCAGAATGCAGCAATGGTCGAGGAGACAACCGCCGCATCTCAAACCCTTGTGCATGAAACTGAAATCCTGGCCCAAATGGTGGGGCAGTTCGTGACCCGACGTTCAACGAGCGTCGGACTGCGGGCCGCAGCAGCGTAAAGCTGGCGTCTAACGATCATATTTTGACCCCAACTTTATTAGACGACGGTTTAGAGAAGCGCAGGCCCTTTTACGGCCTGCGCTTCAACGTATGATCCACCGCCGGAGATGTCCTCGACCGGACATCCTTCGCGTAGTCCTTTGCCGCACCCCGCTAGGCGGCAAGAACCGCATCGATGAAAGCCTAATCGAAGTCAAAGACGTTATCGATGCTGTCTACTCTCGGTCGCCGTCACATCTAACGTTTGTCAGTGGTCGAATGTCGTAAGGTGACAGCCCCAAGATTTCAGCCGACAGCCACACGCGCCTGCGTCACCGAGAACGCGAGAATGGACAGCTCGAACGGGAGCCGCAGGCCTGAAAGCGTTCAGCACATGTTTTCGTGGTCATCGATTGCCTGGAAGACATAAAGAGATAATGGCACATTCGGGTCCCAAGCCTGCCATCTATGTCTCATTCATCTGGTGTTGGCATAAGGATTATGCGCTATCTTGCGACATACTGTTTCCATGGATGCTCTTCCTTGAAGCCTAGAACATCGCGGGCCTTTCGATTGGAAAGCGGTGCTTCATCTTTGCCCATTTCCCGCAAGATCGGCGTATCAGGGCAGTATTTGGCGAGAAATTCGGCGGTCGAAAGATCAGCAGTGATCGTGTCATTCACAGCGTTGAAAACCTGAAATCCCAATCCGTCTTTTTCGATGCAGAGGTGAACGAGATTGCCGAGATCGCGCGCGTCCACGTAGCTCCATGCATTGCGTTTTCGGGACATTGGATCGTCAAGAAAGGCTGGAAACTTGGAGTATTCGTGTGGTTCTATAACGTTGGCTATGCGCAGCGCGTAGATGTCGGCCTGGTAGCGCATGGCAAAAGCGCGCGCCGTCTTTTCATTGACGAGCTTCGATAGGCCATAACTATCCATCGGGTCGGAATCGTAGTTCTCATCCAACGGGAATGCGTGGAAATCCTTGTCCCCCTCTGCAAAACAGACACCGTAGGTCGTCTCGCTCGAGGCGATAATGACCTTGCGAACACCCAGCTTCATAGCTGCTTCGATGACATTGTATGTGCCGACTACATTCGCTTCGAAGGTCTTATTGTCAGGCTCAATCAACACGCGGGGAATGGCTGCAAANTGCACGACGGCATCGGGCGCAGACGGCGGAGCGCCTTCTTCGAAACCGTCAAAGCCAAAATGCGTTGTCAGGGCGTTGAATACCTGACCACTATCGGTGATATCCGCAATCAGCGTGTTTACCCCTTGCAGATCCAAGGGCTTCAGATCGACGTTCAGAACGGAATAGCCCTTTTCCAACAACTTTGGAACGGCATGGCGCCCAGCCTTACCCGTGCCACCTGTGAAANCGATACGTTTGGTCATTCTGGTCTCCTTTNAAAGCTGACGCACCTCAGAACGGTCGATCAGCAGTCAGCTGAGCACGGCAGTTTTGCTTCGCCGGTTTGCCCTTGGCATACGATAACAATTCGGACCCGCTTGCAATTGAGATACGTTCCAGTGGGATTTCTTGAACGGAAGCGAACCTCCGCCTTGCGATAACGGATAAAAACAACGTTAGCGACCCTGTATCGATCGTAAACTCGAANGGGGATAGAAACGCGTGATTGACTCGACACTTTCGTGCAGAGTCAATCATTTACATGCGCCTAGCGTCGAATTTTAACGGGACAACTCCTCCAGAACCCTGCCCTTGGCCTGACCGGACTATGGATCATCCATCACTCGATTTTTATCTCGCGACGCGGCAAACGCAAACTATTACAGACATTATAATTTTAAGCTCCCACAGGACCGTCGCATGGCTTGCCGTATTCAAAAGTCTTCACCCTTGTCGGATTTCGCTACGATCTCCGCCTTTTTCAAATCGGCCGTAATGTCGTCTGACGTTCGCGGAAATCGGGTTACGAAGGCTCCATCCGCATCCACAATCCAGATTTCCTTTGTATTGACCAGTTCGGCGCGGAAAGGCCTGCAGAAATTCATCACCAGCTCCTGTGAGGTTACATCCCCTATTTNAGTTACTACGTGAATTAGCATGAAATGGACTTGTTCTATTTCACGCCTGATTGCGCTACGCCACAAAATGCGGTTTGCGTCCAGACAGGGAACATATCATTCCCGTTGTCATAGCGATGATAGGAACGTTTCGATTGAGGCGCCACGAGGCCCGGATGCGCTTCGTCGTTTCGATGCAGTTCCCGTACCTTGATGGCCCTGACCTGCCAGACCGGGCGAGCAAAATATTTCTCGTTGAGGAGGCTTTGTTCTCGTCGACAGGGTGAACGGCCAATGCCCCTTGGNCAGCGAGGCGGAAGCCTAGTCACCTTCGCTTGCGGAGCCTGATCAGCTTCAATGCCAATTCTTTNAATTATCTCTGCGAACACCCTAATATAGGGGTCGAGAACTTATATTAGGTAAACGTGAAGCTGATAATTAGAAATGATCCACATTCTCGGCGCGACATCCCAGCCATGAAAGTAAAGGATCATGTTTTCGGAANTAAAAATAAAACAGAGGATCACGCCTCATAGCTGGCGGCGCACAAACGATCAAAAATTGCTGTAAAGGGACATGGATTCAAGGCAAACTGATCAGGTAATGAGACGTCTACGGATTGCCTCCGCGATTGCCTGCGTGCGGTTCATAGCGCCCAGCTTCTTCACGGCAGACTTGATGTAGCTGTTGACGGTATCGGGCTGATAACCGGTCGCCACGGCGATCGCTTCACTGGTGAGGCCTAGGCTTGCCTGCGCTAGGCAGGCGATCTCGCCTTTTGAGAGACGAAGTTGATCGGCTGCGAAACGATCCATCAAAGGCTTTGTGACGGCCGTGTGGATGGATCCCGCAACGACCGATAGAAAATTCAATTCACTCTCCTCAAACGGCGTCGACCGTGCAAGGCAGATTGCACCGTAAATGACGTCATTTCTCATAACAGGGATCAGGGTTCTGTTGTGAAGCCCGAACGTACGCTGCAGATAAATTAGCCGCGGCGGCGGCTCGTGTTCTGCATAGACCTCTCTTTCAACCACGATGGACGTCGATGATTGCGCAACAAGAATGAAAGGATCGACTGAAAAAAGGCGGTCGGCGTCATATGCTTCAAGAAATGCAGGAGGCATGTCAGTGTCGATCGAAAANCCATGTCCGAACCGGTAGTGATCCACATCAAGACCGCTGATGGAAATGTAGTCGAAGGGGACCGCCAACCTTAGACGGTCGATGATATCATTCCTGCCGAAGTGCCTGTGCTTGGGGACAGACCGCAGATCGGTGTATGCGTCCAGGGCGCTGGGATTGAGAATCGAAATCGGACTGACGGGCATCGTGATTCCATGGTTTCCGGATAACTTGAGTTTTGGGGTCTGCCAATTAACAAAAGGTTAACTGGCAACCTTAGATTTTGTGGCCATTGCGGAAATTACAATTAAAGCGTTGGCGATTTTCGCTGCAACCCACTGGGCTGCTAACAGGAGGTGTGGAGATTTGGGCGCCTTGCGGTCGGCAACCTGTGATCATCAAAGGGCATAACGCAAATTGTCTGTGTCATTTGGTTTNGTTTACTAACTATCAACGCCCCTACCCTAAANTTGGTACTATCAAGACTGATGGCGCTGGTGGCTTGTCCCAACCTCTCTTGTCCGTTGAAGCAGAAATTTGGAGGAATGCATGCTAGGATTTGGCACCGGGGCTGACGCAAAGGCCGTTCTCGAAGCGATGAGCAGGTCTCAGGCCACCATCGAGTTTACACTTGATGGTACGATCATTACCGCGAACGAGAACTTCTGTGGTTTGCTAGGATATCAGCTGTCCGAAATAGCGGGGCAGCACCACCGTCTATTTGTCGATCCTGCTGAGGCCGCGGCTTCCGATTACAGAGAATTTTGGGCAAAGCTTACGCGTGGAGAGTTCGACCGCCGCCAGTACAAACGGATTGGAAAAGGTGGCAAGGAGGTCTGGATCGAGGCCTCGTACAATCCTGTACTTCGCGGTGGCAAGCCCTACAAGGTCGTAAAATTCGCGACCGACATCACACAACAGAAGCTGAAAAGTGCCGAAGATGCCGGCAAGCTAGACGCGATTTCTCGTGCTCAGGCTGTGATCGAGTTCACACCAACGGGCGACATTCTCACTGCAAACGAGAACTTCCTTAATACCCTCGGCTATCAACTCTCAGAGGTTCAGGGCAAACATCACTCAATGTTCTGCGAACCGAGCTTTACAAACAGCGAAGAATATCGTCGCTTCTGGACAAGATTGGCTGGTGGCGAGTTCATTGCAGAAGAATTTATGCGCATCGGCAAGGGTGGCAAAAAGGCGTATATCCAAGCTTCGTACAATCCCATCTTCGATTTGAATGACAAGGTGTTCAAGGTCGTCAAGTTCGCGACCGACGTCACGACGCGCGTAGGCAACGTCGATCAACTCGCGAGGTCCCTCAAGGCTCTCTCGGAAGGCGACCTAACGCAGACCCTTACGATTCCCTTCCTGCCATCGCTGGAGAAGTTGCGAGAGGACTTCAACGAGGCAGCTTCCAAGCTTCGGGTCACATTGCAGACGATCTCCCAGAACGCGGGCGCCATTGCCGCCTCGTCGCAACAGATTCAGTCTGCTTCGAACGACCTGTCCAAACGTACTGAACAACAGGCCGCTTCCGTCGAGGAGACCGCTGCGGCGCTGGAGGAGATAACAACAACCGTGGCGGACTCCAGTCATCGCGCCCAAGAGGCCGGCGAGCTTGTTCGCACAACCAAAGAAAATGCCGAGCACTCGGGGAAAATTGTTGGCCAAGCGGTTGATGCCATGGGCATGATTGAGAAATCGGCAGGCGAGATCGCCAACATCATCGGCGTCATCGATGAGATCGCTTTTCAGACCAATCTTCTGGCGCTCAACGCCGGCGTCGAAGCTGCTCGCGCAGGTGATGCAGGCAAAGGCTTTGCCGTCGTCGCACAAGAAGTGCGAGAGCTTGCCCAGCGATCGGCCAAGGCTGCAAAAGAGATCAAGGAACTGATCAACGCATCGAACGCGCATGTGAAAAGCGGGGTCTCATTGGTCGGTGATACGGGGAAGGCGCTACTGCAGATTGTAACCCAGGTTGTGCGAGTAGATGGCAACGTCGGCGCCATTGTTGAAGCCTCCAAAGAACAGGCAACTGGCCTCAAGGAGATCAACACAGCGGTGAACACAATCGATCAGGGCACACAACAAANTGCTGCGATGGTCGAGGAAACAAGTGCTGCGGCCCATAGCCTTTCAAGAGAAGCAGCCCAGCTGTTCGAACTGATAAGTCAATTCAACATCGGGACTGCAGCCGTGACACATCGACTACCAACCGCAGCCAACGTTCATTCGCGACCCGTCGCCTCGCCTGCTCGCCAGATGACAGCCAAAGTTGCTCACGCGTTCAATGGCAACGCGGCATTGAAGAGCGGCGACAGCTGGGAGGAGTTTTGACGCCACGGGTGGAGCGAACGATATGTCTGAACAAACATGAGATGGAAATCGTCGCTGACGGCACACCAAGATATTCGGCTATTTAAACTGGATTTTGTCTTGTCAATATTTGGACATGATCCGCAGATCACTCTACCTGCAAGTGGTCTTTCGAAATGCCGCAATCAAAAGCCTGACAGAAGACCGCACTCGATCACGCGTTCAGATGGACAAAACTTCTTGCATTACGGGCGACAACCGCAGAAGCAGGCAAGAAACGTACCGTAGACTACGACCGGATGTCGGCAATGATGATCTTTGCAACCCCACCTGGCTTCGAGGCGGTCATGAAGAGTATTGAAACGCTGGAGGGGACAGTCAACTTGGCCAAGTGGTCGATCAGCAGTCCACAAAAANCCTTGATGCAACTATCGTGTTGTTGGAGGTTGCTGGTTTGGCAAACAAGCGGTAAAAAGCCTATCGCGGGTCAAATGGCTGCATGACATTAAANGGAACTCTTATGCCAACCGGTACAGTTAAATTTTTCAATGATGACAAGGGATTCGGCTTCATTACACCTGAGAATGGTGGAACGGACGTGTTCGTTCACGTGTCTGCTTTGCAACAAGGTGGGTCGCTGAGAGAAGGTGACAAGGTCACCTTCGAAGTTGGCCAGGACCGCAAGACCGGAAAATCGAAGGCTGAGAACGTCAGCGTGCTCTGACCTACGGGTCGCGAGCCCAGCCTGACCGATCTGGGCAGGCTGGGCTCGCTCTCTATGCGGCTTACTGAAAACTCCGACTTTTTACCTCAAGCCAAAACGGGTTGCCACCGATCGCGTCGATACACCATCACGTGACGCAGCCAAGGAATCCTCAACGCGATTCCGCTTTCAATGGACGCGCTACAGGCTTTCGTCGAGCGTCCGAAGGTCGCTGATAAACTCCGACATCGAGTTCGCCTCTGTTGCCACGCTCGCTTCATTGTCTCCATGCCTGATGGGATCGAACGCCAGCGGCTAATAATGGATGGCGCCGTCGGCGTCCGTCAGCAGGAAGCTGTTGCTGCCGTCCGCGATTTCAAACACCAGGTATCGAGGATTCAACCGCACAAGATTATCTCGGCCAATCACGAGTGTTTGGTGAAGGTTGAGCGCCATTCGGGACCCTGAAACATGATCTGGTTCCCCCCTCTTCCTCGTAGCTTTCACGGAAGTGCGCCGTGAAATAAAGCTCAGTCTGCTTCAATCCGGACCCACCCGTTTCGAGATAGTTTTCCCTCAAGGACTGGGAAATGGACACGCCAGTCGCCTGTTCTACGCAGCTAATGTCATCCTCAGACCATTTGCGTTAAGGCAGTTCCAGAAACTCCGAATGACGCCGCAAGCGAGCGATAGCCGCCGATGAAAGCTCGTTCATTTAGGATCTCTTGAATGGCATCTAGTCTATTACGAAATGTCGATCAGCAATCTTGAAANCTCATTCGATGTTCTTGTCGATCACGTGAGAGCAATGCTCGCCGCCTGACAATTGGTCGCCCAGCACCGAGACCCTTTTGGCGATAGCACTCAAGCTGCGCTTTCTATCAGGCCACTACGAACAACCTGCCCGCGAGACGACCTCGCTTTGAAGCATCCTCAAAAGAGGCTCTTGCAAAATTATTACAAACTTCAAATTTCTCTCTTGCAAGCTGAACTTTGCGGTGCAATTCTGCATGAAAGGCACAAAGCCACGAGATAAAAANTGGGAACTAAGAATGCTGGGACCGACAGGCCATCAAGATACATTCGCGCGCGATAATCTGCCGCCGGCTGACCAATGGCCGGAAATCAAGCTGGAAGGCTTCGATTATCCGGAGTGGCTCAACGTTGGTGTTGAACTGACAGACCGTATGGTTGAGCGTGGCTTTGGAGACAATACCGCCTTGATTGGCAACGGTCGGCGCCGCACCTATAAGGAATTGTCCGACTGGACCAACCGGATCGCCCAGGCATTGACCGATGATTACGGTCTGAAGCCCGGCAATCGTGTGCTGATCCGCTCTGCCAACAATCCGGCTATGGTTGCCTGTTGGCTGGCTGCCACCAAGGCTGGCCTGATCGTGGTGAATACCATGCCGATGCTGCGCGCTGGCGAACTGATCAAGACCATCGAAAAAGCCGAAATCCAGCTGTGCCTGTGCGATACACGACTGATGGACGAGATGGTCACCGCCGCCAAAGAAAGCAAATACCCGACCCTGGTGATCGGTTTCGACGGTACGGCCAATCACGACGCGGAACTTGATCGCATGGCGCTCGGAAAATCAGTCCGCTATCAGGCGGTCAAGACCGGCCGTGACGATGTGGCGCTGCTGGGTTTCACATCCGGATCGACCGGTGTTCCAAAAGTCACGATGCATTTCCATCGCGATCTGCTGATCATCGCCGATGCTTTTGCAAAGGAAATATTGGATGTGACGCCCAACGACGTCTTCGTTGGTTCTCCGCCGCTTGCTTTTACCTTCGGCCTTGGAGGGCTGGCGATCTTTCCATTGCGCTTCGGTGCAGCGGCTACGCTGCTAGAAAGCGCAACCCCGGCGAAGATGATCGAGATCATCGAAACCTACAAGGCGACCATCAGCTTTACCGCGCCCACGGCTTACCGGGCAATGATGGCAGCGATGGATGGTGGAGCTGATCTCTCCTCGTTGCGCGTTGCGGTGTCTGCCGGCGAAACATTGCCCGGCCCTGTGTTCGAGGAATGGGTCCGCAAGACCGGAAAGCCGATCATCGACGGCATCGGCGCCACTGAAATGCTACATATCTTCATCTCCAACCGCATCGGCGACAGCAAGCCTTCCTGCACCGGAAAGCCCCTGACCGGCTACGAGGCGATTGTTGTCGATGAGGATATGAACGAAGTGGCCCGAGGCAAGGTGGGGCTCTTGGCGGTCAAGGGCCCTATCGGCTGCCGCTATCTCGCCGATGATCGCCAGAAGGACTACGTCCGCAACGGCTGGAACCTGACCGGTGACAGCTTCACTCAGGATGAAGACGGCTACTTCCACTTTGCCGCGCGCTCCGATGACATGATCGTCTCGGCTGGCTACAACATAGCAGGTCCGGAGGTGGAAGCAGCGCTGCTTAAACATGAGGCGGTGCTCGAATGCGCCGTGATCGGGGTATCCGATGAGGCACGCGGAACGATCGTTGAGGCGCATGTGGTGCTGACGAAAGGTTCGGAGCGTGGCGAACTGATGGTCAAGACCNTGCAGGATCACGTCAAAGCAGTGATCGCCCCTTACAAATATCCACGCTCAATTGTCTTTACCGAAAGTCTTCCGAAGACGGAATCCGGCAAGATTCAGCGCTTCAGGCTGAAGCAGAATTTGCCTGCATAACCCATACTGCACAACGGCTGGAATTTGCCGTGCCTGTGCAATGGAAACTTCCACTCAAATGTGGAAGATAAAAAANCCTTCGGTGGAAATCTCGTCCGCCGCCGGAATCTGGGAACGACACAACAACAAACGGGAGTTCGTTACATGAAGAAAATGCTAGCTGCAGCCACAATGGCGCTGAGCATCGGCACATCCGGCCTGGCTATTGCCGAGCCGCTCAAGATCGGCATGATCACCACGCTTTCCGGCGGAGGTGCCGGCCTCGGAATCGATACCCGCGACGGCTTCATGCTGGCGATCAAGAATTCCGGCAATAAGGAGATTACCGTCGTCACAGAGGACGATGCGCAGAAGCCTGAACTGGCTGTCCAGATTGCCGACAAGATGATTCAGAGCGACAATGTTGACGTATTGACCGGTATCGTCTGGTCGAACCTTCTGATGGCCGTCGTTCCGGGTGCAGTTGCGCAAGGCAAGTTCTACGTTTCGACTAACGCGGCCCCCGCAGCACTTGCTGGCAAGAACTGCAATGCGCTTTATTTCAATGCTGCCTATCAAAATGACAATCTTCATGAGGCCATGGGCGAATACGCCAACAAGGGCTACAAGAAGATGTTCATCCTGGCGCCGAACTATCCGGCCGGCAAGGATGCTCTGACTGGCTTCAAGCGTTATTACAAGGGCGAACTGGCAGCCGAAATCTATACTCAGGTCGGCCAGACAGACTATGCGGCGGAAATCGCCCAGATGCGCGCTTCCGGTGCCGATGGCATCTTCACCTTCCTGCCGGGCGGCATGGGCATCGCTTTCATGAAGCAGTTCGCCCAGTCGGGCGTCAAGATACCGGTCATGGGGCCGGGTTTCTCCTTCAGTCAGGACGTCCTGCCGGCAATCGGCGATGCCGCTCTCGGCGCAAAGGCGTCCGGGCAATGGGTGCAGGATCTGGGCAACCCGGCTAACAAGAAGTTCGTGGCCGATTTCAAGAAGGAATATAACCGTCTTCCGTCGATCTATGCCGTCCAGGCCTATGATGCGGCCCAACTCATCCTGTCGGCAGCCTCCAAGGCAAGCGTCAAGGATGCCAAGGCATTCGGTGCCGAACTCAAGAAGGCAGACATCCAGTCGCCGCGCGGAAAGTTCAAGTTCAACACCAACCAGCATCCGATCCAGGACATTTACCTCACGGAAGTGGTGAAACTCGATGGCGTTTTGACCAACAAGACGGTCGAGAAAATCTTCACGGATCATGGCGATGCTTACGCCAAAGACTGCAAGATCTAAGGGTAGTACATGACCATCGCACTTGCTCTCGAGCAGTTGCTCAATGGCCTCCAGCTCGGCGTCATGTTGTTTCTCATGGCTGCCGGGCTGACGCTGATCTTCGGCGTCATGGGNCTGATCAACCTTGCTCACGGCTCGCTCTACATGGTTGGCGCATTCGCATGCGCCACTGTCGCGGCGTGGACCGGCTCATTCTGGATCGGCCTGATCGCCAGCTTGGTCTGCGCTGCGGCCGCGGGCGCAATCATTGAGCTCATCGTAATCCGCAGGCTGTATGACAGCGATCACCTCGATCAGGTGCTGGCCACATTCGCGCTGATCCTGATATTTNCCGAAGGAACACGCTGGATATTCGGCTCCTTCCCGCTCTATCTTGATATCCCGCCTCTGCTGCAGGGTGCCGTCAGCCTCCCCGGGGGCGCGCAATATCCGCTCTATCGCCTTGCGATCATTGCAACCGGTGCGGCTGTAGCCTTCGGTCTCTATATGCTGATCTCAAGGACCCGTCTTGGCATGCGTATCCGCGCCGGAGAGAGTGATCGTGAGATGATCGGTGCGCTTGGTGTCGATATCCGCACGCTCTACACGGTCGTTTTCGCTCTTGGTGCGGCTCTTGCGGGCCTGGCCGGTGCCATGGTGGGCGCTCTACAATCGGTGCAAGTCGGAATGGGCGAACCGGTCCTGATCCTCGCCTTCGTTGTTATTGTCATCGGTGGTATCGGCTCAATCAAAGGTGCGCTGTTGGGTGCTCTACTGGTCGGCGTGGTTGATACGATGGGCCGTTTCCTGCTTCCCAAGCTGATGGCGCTTTTCGTAGAACCTGCTCAGGCGGGTATGATCGGCGCCGCAGCCGCGTCGATGCTGATCTACGTGGTGATGGCGTTCATCCTTGCCGTGAAGCCACGCGGCCTCTTTCCGGCGGCGCATGCGTAACATGATGATCTTGAACCGTGAAANCCTCATCAATCTCATTCTGGCCGCCATGCTGCTCGCCGTACCGTTNGCGGCAAATGCGTTTGGCCAACCCTTCTACATCACGCTCGCAACCCGTATTGCGATACTGGCGCTGGCGGCAACGGGTCTCAATCTGGCGCTTGGCCTTGGTGGCCTGATCTCTTTCGGCCATGCGGCCTTCTTCGGCATCGGTGGTTATGCGGCGGGGATCCTCGCAAGCCATAGTTTCTCAGGCGACCCACTCCTGTTCGGCCTTTCGGGCACCAACCAGATGTGGATCGTCTGGATCGTGGCGGTTGCGGTCGCGGGGCTGGTCGGTCTGGCAATCGGCGCAATCAGCCTGCGCACATCCGGCGTCTATTTCATCATGATCACGCTCGCGTTTGCGCAAATGGTGTATTATTTCGCGATCTCCTGGCCAGCCTATGGCGGCGAGGACGGGTTGTCGATGACAGTTCGCAATCAGTTGCCCGGCGTCATGACCATGCGGCCGCTGAATTATTTTCTGATCTGTTATGTGGTACTTATGGTCGTGATCGGGCTGTTTGCGTTGATCCGCGCTTCGCGTTTTGGCGCTGCCCTGCAATCCGCGCGGCAGAATGACGTGCGCGTCGCAACAGTCGGCATCAATCCATACCGTATCCGTCTGACGGGTTTTGCAATCTCCGCAATGATCACAGGGTTGGCAGGCGCATTGTTTGCCGATCTCAACCGCTTCGTCAGCCCGTCCATGTTGTCTTGGCATATGTCCGGGGAACTGATCGTGCTGATCATTCTCGGCGGTACGGGACGGTTGTTCGGTCCGCTTGCGGGTGCCGCACTTTACGTTATCCTCGAATATACGCTGGGCGGCTTCACAGAACGCTGGCAGTTCTTCCTCGGGCTGATCCTGCTCGGCGTCGTGCTGTTTGCCCGTGGGGGTCTGCTCGGGCTTCTTGCCGGAAAGGCCAGACATGGTTGAGCCCGTCCTCGAAATTTCGAACCTCGTCAAGAGTTTCGGCGCGCTGAGAGCGACCGATAGTGTCACGATAGACCTCCGTCCTGGCGAGATTCACGCGCTGATCGGTCCGAATGGCGCGGGAAAATCGACATTAATCCACCAGATCTGCGGCACGCTCAGGCAGGACAGCGGCTCGATCCGCTTTGCCGGTCAGGATATCAGCGGCCTCGGTGTGGCAGAACGTGCCCGTCTTGGGCTCGGGCGTACCTTCCAAGTCTCGTCACTTGCTCCGGAGTTCTCGGCGCTCCGCAATGTCATGTTGGCGGTGCAGGCCCGGCAGGGTTCCAGCTTTCGCTTCTTCAAGCCAGTCATGGCAGACAAGACTTTGATGGATGCAGCCATGGCTATGCTGGAGCGTGTCGGACTAACGGCACGTGCGCGCATTCCGTCTGCGGAACTCTCCCATGGCGAACGTCGACAGCTTGAGATCGCCATGGCGCTTGCGCTGGGCTCAAAGGCTTTCCTGCTGGACGAGCCGATGGCGGGTATGGGGCCTGAAGGCTCGAAATCGCTGACCCGCTTTCTAGATTCGCTGCGACAAGAAGCCCCGATCCTGCTCGTCGAGCATGACATGGATGCTGTCTTCGCACTCGCTGACCGTATTTCGGTGCTGGTCTATGGCCGGGTCATCGCGACTGGCACGGTGGAAGAGATCCGTCGCGATCCCACCGTGCGCACTGCCTATCTTGGAGATCACGCCTGATGCTACTGGATGTTCAGGATATCACAACCTATTACGGCAGCAGTCAGGCGCTGTTCGGCGTCGAGTTCCGGATGGTCGAGGGTGAAGTCGTCGCTCTAATGGGCCGCAATGGTATGGGGAAATCGACGACGATCAAGTCGATCTGCAACCTTATGCCGCCCAAGACTGGTCGTGTCTTTTTCGATAATAAATCGACTGACCGTCTGCCATCGCATCGTGTGGCCAAGCTCGGCATTGGCCTCGTGCCGGAGGGCCGCCGATGTTTCCCGAACCTGACGGTTTACGAAAATCTTGTCGCTGCTTCCCGTCCCGGCAAATGGACACTGGAACGTGTCAACGAGCTCTTTCCTCGGCTACAGGAACGCCATGCCCAGATGGCCAAATCATTATCCGGTGGAGAGCAGCAGATGCTGGCAATCGGTCGCGCGCTCATGACCAACCCGCGACTGCTGATTCTCGACGAGGCGACCGAAGGACTGGCACCTGTCATCCGCCAGGACATCTGGAAGGCAATCAAGCTGCTGAAAGCCGAGGGATTGTCTATACTAGTAGTGGACAAGACGTTATCGGAGCTTTNGCCAGTTGCGGATCGATGCGTCATTATAGAAAATGGCCGCAGTGCATGGTCTGGGGTGCCAGGCGAACTGACGTCGGACCTGCAGGATCGATATCTCGGGNTATAGGCAATGGAAGCAGACGCGGTCGCAAGCGCCGATCTGGAAATGATCGTCCACGGCCCGCATGGTCGCAACAAGCCGGAAACCCGTCTATGGCTGCGCATGCTTTCCACCACCAAGCTGATTACCACCGAAATCCGCCGGCGCCTTCGCTCTGAATTCAGCGCCACGCTGCCGCAATTCGACCTGATGGCACAGCTGTATCGGGAGAAAGATGGTTTGCGTCTTGGCGAACTCTCCAAACGCACCATGGTCACCAATGGCAATGTCACCGGCCTGGTGGAGCGGCTCGAGACTGATGGTTTTGTGCAGCGTGTTACGCCGGATGGCGATCGGCGCGTGACTGTCGCCAAGCTGACACCGGCCGGAACCGATCTGTTCATCGCCATGGCCGCTGCCCACGAAGGCTGGCTGCGCGATATCATGGCCGATGTCGATGAAGCGATGATCTCGTCCTTGTGGTTGGAGATCGGCGCAGTGAAGGCGTCCGCCAGCAATCATCTTTCCGGCAGCGCCTTCGAGTAGTAAGGCCAATTGCCTCTGTATCGTGTGCGATGTCGCCAGACATCGTTGTGCGGGATTTTTGGTCGCCCAGCGGCTCTTCGGCCATGGTTGCATCGGTGGCTGCCCGCGATGAGCTCTAACCGGATCGGGCTGCCATCGACTTCACGCGGCCACAGGCAAAGCCACTTTCCGGTGTTGGCACTATGTTGTTGAACGCGAGCGGTGGACTGTCAATCATTCCTATATCTCCATCATGCGCTTGAAGCGTGCTGCGCGAGCCTTAGTGTCCAGTCACGTCCCTCCATCACGAATCTTCTAGACGCCACAAGATGCCGCGTATGATCCAACGATCATCAATCTCCTTTCAAGAAAATTAAACCGCGTAGACGCTCAAAGTTGCGCCGGCTCGTTTGTAGGAACGCGCCCTGATTGCTGTCAATTGATCGAAGGGACCAGGTTCTAAGACATTCCCGTGCGTCGACTCACACAAATTGGGTGGGGACGTTTTATTGGTTGACAAATTCGCTCACGCAAATACTTTAACCTTCAAATAAATCATCTACCTCGACGCATTAGTCGAAAACCGTGGAGGGTCACATGCGTATCGTTTGTGTTGGTGGAGGTCCCGCAGGACTGTACTTCGCCCTGTTGATGAAGAAGCTACATCCCGAGCATCAAGTCACCGTGGTCGAGCGTAATCGTCCCTATGACACCTTTGGTTGGGGCGTCGTGTTTTCCGACCAGACCATGGCCTCCATGCAGGTTTGGGATAAGGAAAGCGCTGACGAGATCCAGCAGGCGTTCAACCATTGGGATGATATCGAGGTCCTTTTCAAAGGAACGCGTCAGCGCACGACAGGCCACGGCTTTGTTGGCATCGGCCGCAAGAAGCTGCTGAATATATTGCAGGCGCGCTGCGAAGCGCTGGGCGTCGAACTGACGTTCGAGACCGAGGTGGAAAGCGATCTGGAATACCCGGATGCTGATCTTCTGATCGTGTCGGACGGACTGAACTCTAAAATCCGCAACAAATATGCAGAGATTTTTGAACCCGATATGGCGGTACGGCCGAACCGTTACATCTGGCTCGGTACCAACAAACTGTTCGATGCCTTCACCTTCGATTTCCGCAAGACCGACCACGGCTGGTTTCAGGCGCATATCTACAAGTTCGACGAGAACACCTCGACCTTCATCATCGAGACGACGGAAGAGGCTTATCAGGCGCATGGCCTGGGTGAGATGGATCAGCAGCAATCCATCGATTTCTGCCAGGACCTGTTTGCCGAAACGCTTGATGGTTCGGAACTGATGACCAATGCGCGCCACATGCGTGGCAGCGCTTGGCTGAACTTCACCCGGTTGATCTGCGGCAAGTGGAGCCATTTCAACGGCAATTCCCATGTCGTGCTGATGGGCGATGCGGCTCACACAGCCCATTTCGCCATCGGCTCCGGCACCAAGCTTGCCATCGATGATGCCATCGAGCTGGCCAACCAGTTCAACAAGGCTGGTCACGGCAAGGACAGCATTTCAGATGTTCTTAAAGTCTATGAGGATATTCGCCGCGTCGATGTGGCCCGCATCCAGAATGCGGCACGCAATGCCATGGAGTGGTTCGAAGTGGTGGGCCAGCGTTATGCCGATACACTGCCGCCTGAACAGTTCATGTATTCAATGCTGACCCGCTCGCAGCGTATCAGCCACGAAAATCTGCGGCTGCGCGACAAGGATTGGCTGGAAGGTTACGAACACTGGTTTGCCCAGCTATCCGGCCTTGAGGTCAAGGAGAAAGAGCGCTGCCTGCCGCCGATGTTCACGCCCTATACGCTGCGCGGCACCACGCTTGCCAACCGCATCGTCGTGTCGCCCATGGCGATGTATTCCGCGACCGATGGTGTGCTGGATGATTTCCACATGGTGCATCTGGGCGCGCGCGCCATGGGTGGGGCTGGCTTGATTTTCGCCGAGATGACCTGCGTATCACCCGATGCCCGTATCACACCGGGTTGCCTAGGGCTATGGAACGACAAGCAGATTGCGGGCTGGAAGCGGTTCGTGGACTTCGCCCATGCCAACAGTAACGCCAAGGTCGGCATCCAGATCGGCCATGCCGGACGAAAAGGTGCGACAAAACGTGCCTGGGACGGCATCGACCAGCCGCTTGAGGAAGGGGCATGGCCCTTGTTCTCGGCCTCACCGCTTCCTTATCTGAAACAGAGCGTCGTTCCCAAGGCGATGAACCGGGCCGACATGGATCGCGTCAAGGCCGACTTCGTAGCTGCCACAAAGCGCGCGGCTGAAACCGGTGCCGATTGGCTGGAACTGCACTGCGCCCACGGCTATCTGCTTTCCAGCTTCCTGTCGCCGCTGACGAATGTGCGGACGGACGAATATGGTGGCAGCCACGAAAACATGACACGCTATCCACTGGAGGTGTTCGCCGCCGTTCGTGAAGCATGGCCTGAAAACAAGCCTATCTCGGTTCGCCTGTCCTGCCATGATTGGGCTGAGGGCGGAAACACGCCCGAGGATGCGGCCATCTATGCGCAGATGTTCAAGGATGCAGGTGCCGATCTGATCGACTGCTCGTCGGGTCAGGTTTCCAAGGAAGAAAAGCCTGTGTATGGCCGTCTGTTCCAGACGCCGTTCTCGGACAAGATCCGCAACGAAATCGGCATTCCAACCATTGCAGTTGGCGCGATCTCGGAGGCGGACCACGCCAACTCCATCATCTCCGCAGGCCGTGCCGATCTGTGTGCGGTCGCCCGTCCGCATCTTGCCGATCCATCCTGGGCTCTGCACGAAGCCGCCAAGATTGGCCTGAAATCCGTGGCGTGGCCAAAGCAGTACATGTCTGCCAAAGCACAATACGAAGCCAATCTCGACCGCGCAGCGGCGGCAAAGTGAGGTCGTCATGGTAACGCAAACCCTTGAAGGTCACCATGCGTTGGTAACCGGTGCCGGAAGCGGCATCGGCGCGGCCATTGCCATGACGCTGGCCAAGGCCGGGGCCAAGGTCACACTCGCCGGTCGTCGTCGTCAGCCGCTGGAGGATGTGGCCGCTGCCATTGGCGGTAACAGTCTGGTGCTGGATGGTTTCGATGTCACCCAGCCCGACGCGATTGCCAAGGGCATGGAGAC
Source organism: Agrobacterium bohemicum (assembly GCF_002896715.1). Lineage (GTDB taxonomy): Bacteria > Pseudomonadota > Alphaproteobacteria > Rhizobiales > Rhizobiaceae > Agrobacterium > Agrobacterium bohemicum. The sequence continues at coordinate 84,760 of NZ_PGEL01000015.1, read as the reverse complement.
AGCGCACACAACATTCGGGCCTGTTTCCATCCTGGTCAACAATGCTGGGGAAGCGCCGAGTGCGTCCTTCGAGAAGACGTCTCTCGACATGTGGAGCCATGTGCTCTCTGTCGATCTCACCGGCGTGTTCAACGTAACACAGGCAGCGCTTGCCGATCTGAAAAGCCATGGCACCGGTGCCCGCATCATCAACATCGCCTCCACGGCGGGCTTGACGGGTTACGCCTATGTCTCTGCCTACTGCGCCGCCAAGCATGGCGTCATCGGCATGACGCGGGCATTAGCGCTGGAACTGGCCAAGAAGGGTGTGACGGTCAACGCCGTCTGCCCNGGTTTTACCGACACCCCGATCATCCAGCACTCGCTGGAAACCATCATAGAAAAGACCGGCCGCAGCCGTGATGAGGCTTTGGCCGAATTCACCAAGTCGAACCCGCAAGGCCGCCTCATCCAGCCGCAGGAAGTGGCCGATACCGTGCTCTGGCTTGCCTCACCTGGGGCAGGTTCCATCACCGGGCAGGCCATTGCGGTTGCCGGCGGCGAAGTCATGGTTGGTTGAGCGAGAAAGAAGCGAGAAGACATATGCCCTTTACCCATTCCAAGCCGATGCGTTTTGGCGATTGCGATCTGACCGGGATCGCCTACCATCCGGCCTATCTGTCCATGCTGGTCGACGTCAACGAAGCCATGTTCGCGTCCTTCGACGTGACATGGAAAGAAATCATGTTCGAGCGCAAACTGGGCTTGCCGACCGTGACCATGAACCTCGAATTCAAGAAACCCGCCGTCTACGGCGATGTGCTGGATTTCGCCGTCCATGTGCGCTCCATAGGTCGCGCATCGCTCGATCTGGAAACTATTGTCACCGTGCGCGGCGACATCATCTGGACGGTCCGCCAGCGCATCGTGATGACCTCACTGACCGACCATAAATCTCATCCCTGGCCCGACGACATTCGCGCAGGCCTGACACGTTATCTGGAGCCAAGACATGATGCATGAAATCATCCAACCCGATGGTTGGGCAAAGCCCATCGGCTATTCGAACGGTATCAGCGCCCGTGGCCGCATCGTTCAGGTCGGCGGCCAGATCGGCTGGGATGCGCATTACCAATTCCATTCCGACGATTTTGTCGATCAGGTTCGCCAGACACTTTTGAACATCGTCAGCGTGCTGGAAGCGGCCAATGCCAAGCCTGAGCATCTCATCCAGATGACATGGTATTTCACCGATCGCGAAGCCTACAAATCCNGCATGCGGNACATCGGTGCCGTCTACCGTGAGATCATCGGTCGTCACTTTCCGCCCATGGCCGCCGTGCAGGTCGTGGCGCTGATGGAAGATCGCGCCAAGATCGAGATCCAGTCGCTTGCCGTTGTGCCGGACTGATTTCAAGTTCAAAGAGGAGGAGAATTCGATGACCAGCAAAGTCATGCCCGTGGTTACCCGCAAGGGACGGGAAGATACCGGCACCGGCCAGTCCGGCGGTTGCGTGCGCATATCCGGCGTCAGCCCACAGCACACGCCTGCCACTAAAATCTGGTTCGGCAAGGTCTCGAACGATCCCGGCTATCGTTCCTTTCCCCACCACCACGGAGAGGCCGAGACCGGCGGATACGTGCTGAAGGGCAAGGCCCGCATTTATTTCGGCGAGAACTGGCAGGAGTTTCTTGACATGGAAGAAGGCGACTTCATCTTCGTGCCGCCCAACTGGCCGCATATCGAAGTCAACATGTCCACCACAGAGGAACTGGTCTGGCTGACGACGCGCACGCCCGACAACATCGTGGTCAACCTGCCCGACGTTGACGACAGCGTTCTGGTTGGCTTCAGGAGAGCAGAATGAAACTGTTGAGACTAGGCGCACTCGGCGCTGAAAAGCCAGCACTTCTGGCTGATGACGGCACATTGCGCGATCTTTGCGGCATCGTCTCCGACATTGCAGGCGAAATGCTGGGCGATGAGGCTCTAAACCGCATCCGCAGCATCGATCCCGCAAGCCTGCCGCTCGTATCGGCTGACCGCGTGGGTGCCTGCGTCGGCAATGTCGGCAAGTTCATCTGCGTCGGCCTGAACTATGCCGATCACGCCAAGGAGACCGGCAAGGAGCCGCCACCCGAGCCGATCCTGTTCATGAAGGCAACGACAGCGGTTGTCGGCCCGAATGACGATGTCGAGATTCCCCGCACCTCCGCCAAGACAGACTGGGAGGTCGAGCTTGGCGTGGTCATCGGCAAACGCGCCAAATATGTCAGCGAAGCCGATGCGCTATCCCATGTCGCCGGTTATTGCGTGGTCAATGATGTGTCCGAGCGCGCCTTCCAGTCGGAGCGCGGCGGGCAATGGACCAAGGGCAAAAGCCACGATACGTTTGGCCCCATCGGCCCATGGCTGGTCACCCGTGATGAGGTTGCCGATCCACAAAACCTGTCGCTTTGGCTCGATGTGGACGGCCAGCGCCGCCAGACCGGCAACACCTCCACCATGATCTTCGGTGTCGCCCATCTCGTCAGCTATATCAGCCAGTTCATGACGCTGATGCCGGGTGATGTCATCGCCACCGGCACTCCGCCGGGCGTCGGCATGGGCATCAAGCCAACACCCGTCTTCCTTCAGACGGGTCAGGTCATGACGCTCGGAATCGAAGGTCTGGGCGAGCAGCGCCAGACGACCATAGCAGCGAGGGACTAACCATGAGCAATCTCAAAGGCCGTCTAGCCATCGTGACCGGCGGTGCACGCGGACAGGGCGAAGCAGAAGCACGGCTGTTCGCCTCCAAGGGTGCTGCCGTCATCATCGCCGATGTTCTGGCCGACGAAGGCCGCACCTTGGCGCAGGCCTTGCAGGATGACGGGTTCGAAGCACGCTTCGTCCATCTTGATGTGACAGACCCAGCAAGCTGGGCTGGCGTTGTTGCTCTTGCCACCGAATGGAAAGGCCGCATCGATATTCTCGTCAACAATGCCGGGATCATCAATCGCTCGACAGTTGCGACGACGGGTCTCGAAGCATGGGAACGCGTGCTGAAGGTCAATCTGACAGGCGCATTCCTCGGCATACAGGCCGTGACTGACCGCATGGCCGAAAGCGGTGGCGGCTCCATCATCAACATTTCTTCCAATAGCGGCTTTTCCGGCCATTACGACCCGGCTTACACTGCCAGCAAGTGGGGCCTGCGCGGCCTGACCCGCAGTGCGGCCATGGAGCTGGTTTCGAAAAACATCCGCGTCAATGCCGTCTGCCCGGGCCTCGTGGTCACCGGCCTCAACGCCAGCAGCCCGCATTTGAAACCGATGATCGAGATGACGCCGATGAAGCGCAGCGGAAAACCGGAAGAGATTGCCGAACTCGTGCTCTTCCTCGCCTCCGACGCATCCAGCTTCATTACCGGCGAGGATTTCGTCATCGATGGCGGCTTTACCGCAGGTGCAGCCTACCGTCGCGTGGCGAGCGAGACCGGAATTTTTGAAACCTGAAGCAGACAACGCAATGCGATACAAAGTGAAGGACTGGACCTGGGTTTACGACAACGGGGCCAACATACCGAAGTCCGAGAACTGGCCAGGCGTGTGGGTCGAGCCGGCGCGGCAGGCACGTGAGCATTTGGCCGCAGCAGGCCGCGCCCATCTCGATCTTGCCTATGGTGATGCCGAGCGAGAACGCTTCGATCTGTTTCTACCCAACGCAAAACCGCAGGGGCTTGTCGTTTTCGTGCATGGCGGCTTCTGGATGAACCTTGACAAGAGTTTCTGGTCTCATCTGTCCGCCGGTCCTCTCGGACATAACTACGCTTTTGCCGTGCCGAGCTATACGTTAGCGCCGCAGGCAAGGATTGCCGAGATCACCCGCGCTATCGGCAAAGCCGTTTCAGCCGCAGCCGAACGCGTTGAGGGACCTATCCGTCTTATCGGCCATTCGGCTGGCGGGCATCTGGTTACACGGATGATCAGCGCCACGACCCCTTTGGCGCCTGCCATTTCTAACCGCATTGAAAAANCCGTGTCGATCTCTGGTATCCATGATCTGCGACCCATGATCCGGACGAAGCGCAACGAAACGCTTGCCATCGATGCGGCAGAGGCTGCCAGCGAGAGCCCTGCGCTTCTCGAACCTTTGGCCAACACACGCCTTGTTTGCTGGGCAGGGGAGCGGGAAACCTCCGAATTCCTGCGGCAAAACGCGCTTCTGGCCAATATCTGGATCGGGCTCGGAGCGGAAACTGAAGTGGTGATAGAGCCGGATCGGCACCATTTTAACGTCATTGATGGGCTCGCCGATCCCACCCACCCGCTGACCCAAGCGCTCTTGGATTGAATCGATCCTGGTTCGGCAGCAATGAGCGGTGCTCCTCAGTATCCACTGTGGCAAAGCGAACATGACGCGCTTGCAGCGCAATGTTTGAATTCTGCTCAAACGTAAGCGCTCATCCGATACCGTCCGTACGGGTGCCGCTGTTAAAACATCAAAGCTACGACCATAATTCACATTGTCACTCATAGTATTCTCCGCATGATTCATGCCGAAAATGACCGATCTTTCAACGCTGCGCTACGTGGGATGGCTTACCCGCTTTCCACAATACCCAACGCCCGCATTCATCCCTCGACCGACAGACGCCGGATAAGGCCAGCTTCAACGCGCTGGCACCGATGATGGTGGCAACATAATCGAGGCGGAAATCCACTGAGCAAAAAGCCCGAAACTGTTAAGACAAACCGAGCACCTCTCAGACCTCACGCCAAAACATAGTCGCCTATGAATCATCGATTACGTTATGTACGAATCCTGAATGTCGATCCGTCTTAGCAACGCCGGTCGGGCCTGCATTCCTATTGGGCGGCACACAATGTCCATTTAAAACTAATAAATGTGCCTCACCCGCTTCACGGGCACGCGTGGCTTCGACACCAGCATAAGGGCAAGAAGGTTGTGGAATGCAATCTCGTCGATAACAGTGATGATTTGTCCAATCTGATTGGACGCTGCGACGTGGCTCAGGGCGCTCCTGCCTCACTGCATGTACGGTCATTTCTGAATGTCAGAGCGCCGTTGACTTTCATTCAGCCACGTCCGACCAANGATGAGATAACGAGATCGACATGTGCAGCGACATAGGTGTCGACATTTAGATCCCGACGATCGCCATGTATGATCATTNCAACGATCATCGCCACTATAGGGCCGATAATCACCCGGGCGCTGGCTCTAGGTCCCGTTGCAAACTCTCCGGCCTTGATGCCTTCATCAAGGATGTCTTGCGTATGGATGATGAGAGGTTCGATAAAATCGCTATAGTGCTTATCAACCACATCCGGAAATCGTGTTCCCTCTGATACCACAAAGCGCAAAAGCTCGCGTAACCGCTTGTCACCGGACATCTCATTATATGCGAGAAGTATCAACGATCGGAGCCGCTCGACGCAGTTTCCCTGAATATTCTTGCATTCTTTCAGAAAACGCTCCAGCGGCGAGGCTGCGTGCTGAATCATCGCAGCGAACAGTTCTTCCTTGGTCGAAAAATAGACATAGACCGTGCCCTTTGTCACTCCAACACGATCTGCGATGTCTTCAACGCGCGCTGCGGTGAAGCCGTGTAGAACAAATTCCTCAAACGCTGCCTCTAATATCTGGGTAGGTCGAAGTGCTTTTTGTTCTGCTCTCGTAAGTCTTGCCATTTGTGACCCTTATTCGCTCGTCCACCGACACGCAATCTAAAGAATTTCATTGACTTTCAGGTAAGTCAAATTTATCACCGTTTTATATAAGTTCAAGGGGCAAGACATGAATCGGTTAGTGACATACGCCTTTGCGTCATCACTCATGAGCGGGCTTTACGCTTGTGCACCCAAGGAAGAAGCGCAGGAGAAAGCTCCTCGAGAAGTTGAAACGGTGCAAGTCAGGTCTACCCCCATTGCGGCTGCGGTATCGACCACAGGCGAAATCAACGCCCGCATACAATCCGACCTATCATTCCGCGTGAGTGGGCAGATCATCGAACGCCTTGCTGATGTGGGCCAGCATGTGAAAGCGGGTCAGACTCTGGCCCGGATCGATGCGCAAGAGCAGGAAGCCGATCTACAGGTGGCGCAGGCCACTCTCCAATCGGCACAGGCGCAGCAGACCCAAGCACAGCAGGCATATGATCGTCAGCAGAGTTTGTTCACGACCGGTGTCACAACGAGAGCTGACCTGGATCAGGCGCAGGAAACGCTTCTCACCGGGCAAGGCACTGTCCAGTCTGCGCAGGCGCAGGTCGATAGCGCCCGTGACGCATTATCCCAGACGGAACTTCGGGCTGATGCCGATGGCATCATCACAGCGCGTAACGCGGAGGTGGGTCAGGTGGCACAAGCTGCGCAACTCGTCTTTACACTTGCCCATGATGGCCCGCGCGATGCTGTTATCAATGCCGATGAGGCCACGCTGCTTGGCGGAGAACTCCAAGGCGACATCTATGTCAAGATGTTGTCTGGCGGAGAGCCGATAAAGGCAACCGTCCGCGAGATTTCGCCAACGATCGATACGACGACGGCAACCATCCGGATAAAGCTGGCGCTCGATGCTACCGCCGATGTGCGTCTTGGAAGCCCGGTGGTAGCGACGGCTTATTACAAGCCCGTCGACACGATCGAGTTGCCGTGGTCTGCCATGGCATCCATTTCTGGCCGTCCCGCCGTGTGGGTCGTCGATCAGAAGGATCACTCGATATCCTTGCGCGAAATCAAGGTCGGCACTTATGTCAATGAGCATTTTTCGGTTCGCTCCGGCCTGTCCGAAGGCGAGATCGTCGTGGCAAACGGAACGAAGTTCCTGACCGCGGGCGAAATGGTGGCATATAAAGGAGCCGCACAATGAAACACTTGAAGAGCGTACTGACGCTCCTGCTGGCCAGCACCGTGCTTGTGTCCTGCCAGAAAGAGGAGGACACGCCAGTTGAAAAGCCTCGGCCCGTTCTGTCCGTCGTGGTCGCGCCTGCACCCGTTGCAACGCTGACGCTTCCTGGCACTGTTGCGGCACGCTTCGAAACGCAGTTTGGGTTCCGCATTCTCGGACGCATCGTCGCTCGCAATGTTCAGGTGGGCGATGTGGTGAAAAGGGGCGATATTCTTGCCGCGATTGATCCACTCGCGCTCGAGCTTGCCGTACGAAGCGCGCAGTCTGACCGCGCAAATGCCGAGGCGCAACTTGCCAATGCGATCACCAGCGAACAAAGACAGCGGACGCTCTTCGAACGCCAGTCCGCCGCAAAAGCCACATTCGAAACTGCGCAACAGGAACGCCAGACGGCAGAGGCCAACCTTAACAAGGCACAGGCCAATCTGGACAAGGCCTCCGAACAATTGGGTTATTCCAGAATTCTATCTGAGTTCGATGGCGTGATCACCGGCACGTCTGCGGAGGTTGGTCAGGTTGTTTCGGCAGGACAGAGCGTTGTGACCGTCGCGCGGCCTGAGGAACGTGACGCCGTGATCGATGTTCCCGAATCGACCGCGCTTCTCAAGTCCGGCACCAGCTTTGATGTCTCCCTCCAGTTGGATCCAACGGTGCATGCCCAGGGTCTCATACGTGAGGTTGCGCCGGAGGCAGACGATGCCACTCGCACCAGACGCACGAAGCTGACCCTTGTCCAACCACCCGAGGCCCTCAGGCTCGGTGCGGTCATTACAGCAACCGCCACCGTTGATTCTCAGCCAGTCATCCGTCTCCCGTCGTCTGCCATCAAGACCGACGGGTCGAAGACCTCCGTCTGGATCGTCGACGACAAGGCAGGACGTGTTTCATCCCGTGACGTGACGCTCGACAAGGCTTCCGTGCCGGGTGGAACTGTCGTTGTTGCGACAGGCGTCAATCCCGGAGACCGTGTCGCGGTTGCCGGCGTCAACCAACTGCAAGACGGCCAGGCCGTTCGTATCGACCAGGAGGTTTCCCAGTGAAATCGTTCAATCTTTCTGACTGGGCACTCAACCACCGCTCTCTGGTCTGGTACTTCATGATCGTATTCGTGATAGCGGGTGTTTTCTCCTATTTGAACCTTGGTCGTGAAGAGGACCCGTCCTTCACCATCAAGACAATGATCATCAACGCGCAGTGGCCTGGAGCATCCGCAGAGGAAGTCACGAACCAGGTCACCGATCGAATCGAGAAAAAACTCGAGGAACTCGACGCGCTGGACTATACGCGCAGCGAAACGAAGGCCGGGCAGACAACGATTTACGTGGAACTGTTGCCGACAACGAAGGCCAGGGACGTCGCAGGAAACTGGGTCCGGGTCCGCAACATGATCAACGATATAAAGGGCGACCTGCCAAGTGGCGTGATCGGGCCTTTCTTCAACGACACATTCGGTGATGTGTATGGCAACATCTATGCTTTCACCTCCGATGGCTTGTCGCAACGGCAATTACGCGATCTGGTCGAGGATGCCCGTGCACGGCTCCTGACTGTTGAAAATGCGGGTAAAATTGACGTCATTGGCGCGCAGGACGAAGCGGTCTATCTCGAGTTTNCAACGCGCAAGATCGCCGCGCTTGGCCTTGATCGGCAATCCATCGTCAGTACGCTTCAGAGCCAGAATGCCGTGACGCAATCGGGTTTCATCGATGCCGGACCCGAGCGGATAGCGATCCGTGTCGGGGGTGCATTCGCATCCGAGGAGAGCCTGAAAACGATCAATCTGCGCGTCAATGATCGCTACTTTCCGCTGACTGACGTCGCAACGATCAAACGGGGCTATGTCGATCCGCCGTCTGCGCTGTTCCGTTTCAAGGGAAAACCTGCGATCGGCCTTGCGATCGGCATGACTGCAGGATCCAACCTGTTGCATTTCGGTGAGGAGCTCGACGCTGAAATGAAGCGTGTGGTCGCCGACCTTCCAATTGGCGTGACGGTCGAGCGCGTTTCGGACCAGCCCGCGGTGGTCGATGAGGCCGTTTCCGGCTTCACGACAGCTCTCTTTGAAGCCATCGTCATCGTTCTTGCGATCAGTTTTATCAGCTTGGGCGTTCGCGCCGGTCTGGTCGTTGCGATCTCAATTCCGCTCGTTCTTGCCATCACCTTCGTCTTCATGGAATACACTGGCATATCGCTGCAGCGAATTTCACTTGGTGCCCTCATCATTGCCCTCGGCCTTCTCGTGGACGATGCAATGATTGCGGTCGAAATGATGGTGTCGAGATTGGAGGTCGGCGACGATCTGCGCAAGGCTGCCACATACGTCTATACCTCGACGGCCTTTCCGATGCTGACGGGGACGCTTGTCACGGTTGCCGGTTTTATTCCGATCGGCCTCAACAGCAGCGCGGCTGGCGAGTTCACCTTCACACTCTTCGTTGTCATTGCCGTGTCGCTCGTGGTGTCATGGGTCGTCGCTGTCGTGTTCACGCCGTTGCTGGGCGTGGTCATTCTGCCGAAAACGATGAAATCGCATCATGAACAGAAGGGTCCTGTGGCCCGGGCCTTTGCCTGGTTGCTTCTTCTGGCGATGCGGTGGCGGTGGGTGACAATCATCTCGACCATTGTTGTTTTCGCATTGTCGCTCGGCGGTATGGGTTTGGTGCAACAACAATTTTTCCCGACATCGGACCGCGTCGAATTGATCATCGACTGGAGCTTGCCTCAAAACAGCACCATCGCTGAAACCGACAGGCAGATTGCGCAGTTCGAAAAGGAAAAGCTGGCCGGTAATGCAGATATAGATCACTGGTCGACCTATGTCGGAGAGGGAGCCCCGCGCTTTATTCTTTCCTATGATGTTCAGAGCCCGTCTGCATGGTTTGGTCAGGTCGTCATCGTCGCGAAAGATCTGGAAGCGCGAGATCGCCTAAAGGCTGATCTTCAGGCTTACCTGACAAAGACATTCGCTGGCACGGACGCCTTCGTGAAGTTTCTTGATATAGGTCCTCCGGTCGGCAAGCCCGTCCAGTATCGTCTCAGTGGACCCGATATCCAAAAAGTCCGCGATCTGGCCCATCAGTTTGGCGCAATCGTCAATGCCAATCCTCTACTTTCGAATATGACCTATGACTGGAACGAGCCTGCAAGAGTGGTCAAAGTCGATGTCCTGCAGGACAAGGCCCGGCAACTGGGGGTTTCCTCTCAGGATATCGCCACAGTACTAAACGATGTCGTCGAGGGAACATCGACCACTCAGATCCGGGACGACATCTATCTCATAGATGTGATTGGCCGTGCCGAGGATGTGGAGCGTGGATCGATTGAAACGCTCAAGAACCTGCAGCTTTCGGGGTCAAACGGGAAGTCGGTGCCGCTGTCGGCCGTCGCCAAGTTCCGTTACGAACTTGAGCAGCCGATGATTGCGCGCCGCGACCGCATTCCAACCATTACCTTAAAGGCGGCCGTCATCGGCTCTACTCAACCTGCAACTGTTGTCGAGCAGTTGAAACCGGCCGTAGAGAAATTTGCGGCCGCGCTTCCAGCCGGCTACAAGGTAGAAATCGGCGGGTCGGTTGAATCAAGCGCGGACTCGCAGGGACCTATCGTTGCGGTTGGACCATTTATGCTGTTTGCGATGGCGACTATCCTGATGTTCCAGCTTCAGAACTTCAGTAGGCTGTTCCTGGTTTTCGCAGTCGCTCCGCTTGCACTGATTGGCGTCGTTGCCGCTCTGGTTCTGAGCAATGCTCCGATGGGCTTTGTGGCTATTCTCGGTATTCTTGCTCTGATCGGTATTCTTATCAGAAACTCGGTGATTTTGGTCGTCCAGATAGAGCATCTGCGTGAGGAAGGGGTCCCGCCGTGGAGGGCTGTTATCGATGCGACGGAACACCGTATGAGACCGATCATGCTGACAGCTGCTGCAGCAACCCTCGCCCTCATACCGATCTCGCGTGAAATCTTTTGGGGACCCATGGCCTATGCCATGATGGGTGGCATCGTCGTTGGAACGGTTCTGACCCTTCTGTTCCTACCCGCTCTTTACGTGGCGTGGTTCAGGATACCCGCTGAAGATAGGGAAGTATCGCAGGAACCAGCAACAGTTTGAAAGATGGAGGGCAAGTGAATGCCCTCTTCCCACCCTCGGTAAAAGGCACGGCCTTCATGTTTCTCTTTTCGTCACGATGCCGTAGCGGCGCGCCTGCCATTTTCGCAGGGATTGTCGTTTCGGTCGCCTTGTCGGGCTGCGCCTCACGTCCCACAGCGGCGGTATTGCAACCGGTTGCATTAAAGAGCGACCGAGCGAAGGAAGTCAGCGTCGTTGCCGTCACGAACCGTGACCGGCAAACGAAAGATGCTTCTTTCGGAAACGGAAGGGCTGCGACCACAAGCTACGACCGGTTCACATTTTCTATTCCGCGAAACAGAGATGGGGCTACCATCCAATATCCATCAAGCAAGCCAGATCCGTCTCGCCAGTTCATTGTGACGAAACGCGAGACTTTGAGCGATGGCGATCTCGTTTCCAAAGTTACCGGTTCAGCCAATTTTGATGGGACTGCGGCCGTGTTCGTCCACGGTTACAACTACTCCTACCAGGAGGCGCTGTTTCGCACTGCGCAGATGGCAGCGGACGCTGGCCAGATCGCTGCCCCTGTCATGTTTNCCTGGCCATCTGCCGCCAGTGTGACCGGGTACGTGGCCGATAAGGATGCCGTTCTGTATTCGCGGACCCAGCTCGACAGTCTTCTAACGACGCTTTCCAAGACGCCCAAGGTCAAACGCGTCATCGTCTTCGCCCACAGCATGGGCGGTTTTCTTGCCATGGAAGTGGCCAGACAACTCAAGCTTCAGGGCCACGACGATGTTCTGTCCAAGCTGCAGATTGTTCTTGCTGCTGCCGATATTGATGTTGATGTCTTTCAATCTCAACTTCGCGATATCGGCCGTTTACCAATTCCGATCACTGTTCTGGTGTCAGGCACCGATCGCGCTTTGAGCGTTTCAAGTTTTGTGGGCGGCGAGCGACCTCGCATTGGACTACTCGACATCAACGACCCTTTTATCCAGAAGACTGCGAAGTCCGAGAATGTCCGGGTTATCGACATCTCCGCGCTGAAATCGTCGGATGGACTAGGCCATGACCGTTTTGCCTCACTTGCCCAGTTCGCCGGCGATATCACCAAGGCGGATGCCCGGATGCGTAACAGCGGGACCAATGTCGGGGCATTCGTGTTTGATGCAGCAGGTGCGGCAGTCGCCAGCCCTTTCCGCCTCGTCGGCCATATTGCGAGACAGTGATCTACGTTTAAGAGTTTCATCTGGATTATCGACACTGTTTCGTGACATGTAGCGACAGCTGGCAAACGACCTGTCGAGCCAAGAGCCCTCCACCGCCTCGATAAACATTCCGGCTCGCAACTGAATCTTGCCTATACGTTTCAGCATCTCCTTCACCTTGGGGTAAGAACAGCCGTTTCATGTTGCATACGGCGGCCACGCATTCTTGAAAAGCGGGNCCGCCGTCTGATAGAGGCGAATACCGCCGTGCCGACGAAGGTCCGGCGGCAGTGGCTCAGAATTCCTTCCAGGATTGTTCAGAAGACGTGCCGAACGCACTGGCAATCTTGCGTCCCAGCGCTTTNGCGGGTGATGCGACCAAGCGTGGGTTGTTCGACGCTAGCCGCACTGGTTGATGATTTGCTGTCTGACCGCCAAGATTGAACTGTGCGATCAGCCTGTTCAGGGCATCTGCTTCGCCGGCAAGGGTATGGCTGGCGGCTGTGGATTCCTCGACCATGGCCGCGTTCTGCTGCGTGCCTTGGTCAATGGTGTTGACGGCGGTGTTGATCTCCTGAATGCCGACCGACTGCTCGCGTGCCGATTCCACAATGGCAGTGACGTGGCTGTTGATCTGCTGAACCTCACCGACCATAACTTCCAGAGACTTCCCCGTTTCGCCGACAAGGGCAACACCCGTGCGGACCTGCTCTCCGGATGTGATGATGAGCGCTTTGATTTCCTTGGCAGCGTTGGCCGAACGCTGCGCGAGTTCACGCACCTCCTGGGCGACGACCGCAAAGCCCTTGCCGGCATCGCCTGCACGAGCAGCTTCCACGCCGGCATTCAGCGCGAGCAAATTAGTCTGAAAGGCGATTTCGTCGATTACACCGATGATATTGCTGATCTCGCCGGAGGATTTTTCGATCTGATGCATGGCATGCACAGCGCTGCGCACCACTTCGCCAGCCTTTTCCGCACCAATTCTGGTGCGTGAGACAAGAACACCTGCCTCTTCCGCCCTCTTTGTGGAGTCACGCATCGTCGTCGTGATCTGTTCCAGGGCAGCCGCTGTTTCTTCAACGGAGGCCGCCTGTTGCTCGGTCCGCTTTGCCAGGTCATCGGCAGCCGATCGAATTTCATTGGCACCACCATCGATGCCGCGGGCATTCTCCATGACAGCCTGGAGCGCCTCATGCAGTTTGGTCAGCGAGTTGTTGAAGTCGAGACGCAACGTATCCAGATGTGCCGCGAAGGGCGTCACGATCCGATAGGCGACGTCGCCGTCAGCCAGCCGCTGCAGTCCGGTTGCCAAGGAATCGACGACAAACTGGGATTCCGCCGCCTCGCGCGCCTTTTCCGCTTCCCGCTCCAAGCGATCCCGTTCGCTCATGGAACGATTGGCTTGGGCCTCTTCTTCCATCGCCGTTTTCTGTATCGCGTTTTCACGGAATACAGAGACCGCGGCTGCCATTGCTCCGATTTCGTCAACGCGGTCGAGACTGGGGACTTCTATGGAGACGTCGCTCTGTGCCAGCCGACCCATTGCGGCCGTCATTTGCTTGATGGGAGATGCAATGCTGCGCGCAACGAACCACATCGCCGTGATGCCGCTGGCTGCAATGATGATGCCGACGATAATCTGGAACAGAGTGTCAGCGTTGTTACGGTCTGCCAGCGATGATGTGAGGGCCGTCGCCTCCGCCATTGCCACCGATTTCGGCACTGTGATGATGACCGACCATGGCGTATTCGTCCGACCGATAACGATCGGCGAAAGAGCCGTAAACGTCTCCGAGTTTCCCTCGACGGTATCAAGGCCGGCTTGAATCGAGGGAAGTTGTAATGTGGCCGCAGCGCTGGTCTGGCCGAACGGACTGCCGATGGCATCAGGATGATCACTGGATGCGACGACAAGACCCTTGTAGCTGACGATGGCGACCGTTGCCTTGCCATCATAGATCGATGCCTTCACGTCCTGCGCAAGCTTCTGGACAAAGGTGAGATCGAAATCGGCCCCGGCAACACCAGCGAATTTACCGCCGATGGTGATGGGTACCGACATGGTGGCCAGGTAAACGTCCTTGCCTTGAACGACATAAGGCAATGGGTCGAGGATGCTCTCCCCGGCGCCGCTCTTCGGGCCGAGATACCATCCGCCCTTCATCACACCGTTCGGGTGCAACTCTGCACTGTCATATTCGACAAGGGGTTGGACAGCCAGTTTTCCATCGGCGCTCCGTGTCCAGTAGGGCAGGAAACGACCGGTCGCATCCGAACCGACATTCTGTTTGTCGCGAAAGAGTTGGTCCTGCCCGTCGAGGGCATCGGGCTCCCAGGCGCTGTAGGTGCCGTTGAACCCTGGATTATCTTTCAGGACGTTGAGGAGAATGTCGTTGAATTCCGTGCGGCGCTCGCCAACAGAAGTTGAGGCCATCTTGTCATTCATCGCCGAGACTTCGAACATCCGGGCCATGTTGCGTGCCGAACCAAAAGCCTGGTCAAGCGTCGACTTAATCAAGGCTGCCTGAGCAAGTGCAAGTGTCTTCAGATGGTTCTTGGTGCTGTCTTCCGTCAATGTATCAAGGTTCTCACCGACGAACGCCTTGCTATTTGCGGCGGATATAATGCTATACCCCACCAGTGCGCTGCTTGCCGCAACGACACAGACGCCCGCGAGCAGGACAATTTTTAGCTGAATTGATCGAACGCGCACAGTATACCACTCCTGTTTCTCGGCGCATTATGCAGCCTGAAGATTTTCAGGGTGGCTCGCTAAAGTTAAATATCTTAGTATTAAATAAAACTGTATTTGAATTTNGTCGCAAAATTGCGACGCAGGCCTAAAAACACAACTAAAGTATATAATATAAATTGGATATTTTACAAATTCGCACAACTGTATTTGATATAAGTCAATATTGAACGCCATAGTATTATGGTCGATGGTGACGCAATTGCACCGTCGCTTGTGAGTTGATAATGCCTTCCCTCAAAAAAGAGAGACCCATACACTTGCCCGAGGTACGCTCATTTCAAAACCGATTGCTGTGTTGCCTGTCGGGGAACCCAATCTCGCACTCGTCATGCCACACGGGAACGCGTGACGCTTTATCTCCGCCAAACTCTGGAGACCGCCCATCAAAATTTGAATTTGTCTATTTTTNAGAATCAGGGCTGGGTTCGGTCGTTGCAGCTAAAGAATCGGGTTCCCCCATTGAAATCGGCATGTTCGACCGCGACGGCATTTCTTGAACATCCCTCCGCCCCCAATTCATATCCCGTGAAACGCAGGCAAACCAATGTCACGACTTAACCACTGAAGTCACCGGAAAACCATCGGGCTGTCACTCACCTGCCCTGTCCATCATCCGGTTGGTGTAGACCATCAGGTTGTCTTGCACTGAAAACGCCTTGCCATCACCGCTCGGCTGTCCATTGGGCAAGTTCCTGCTCTGCACGTTCCAGCGCGCTGTAATTCAGCAGCTTTCTCAAAAACGCGACAGTCACAGCGCGTGTCCGAAGGTTATATCGCCCATCCGGCTCGTCTTCGCCTGAAGTCTGGTAGACATGCAGCTTTTCATAGAGACTCTGGAGCCTGTTCTGGACACTTCGCAGCGACAGGTTGCGGCGTCGGGCGATCGTCTTGTCGGTCAGGCCAAGCGCGACGTCGATGAGGATTTCATATTCGGAGTCGCTGAAACCTCTGACGCGGCCAAGGCTTTTTNCCTGCAAGCCGCGCACTTCACGGTCGATGACGCATTGCGCCTCGATGAAGATGCTGCGGAGCGCAAGACGCAGACGATCATCGGATGCGGATTTGAGAACATAGCCATAAGCCGCACCTTCCGGCACGATCCGGGAAACACCCCGCACATAGGCCTCGTCCGAATAGTTGGACCAGAAGAGAATACGGGTATCCGGCCGCTCTTTCCAGATCGTCCGGGCGGCCTCGATGCCATTGCGCTCGCCCATCTGCAAATCCATGACAATGTGCGCGGAGCGGTTTTCGCGGGCCAGCTTTTCACCGATCTTGCCGTTTTCGGCCTCGATGACGTGATTGCATTCCGGAAGTGCTGCACGCACGGCTTCATTCAGATAGGAGCGGTGAAGAACGTCGTCCTCTACGATCAGAACTTCCATCTCACATCTCCTCGAAAATATGTGCGCTGTCGGGCAAGGTGATGCTAACGAATGTTCCCGGACCCATACGGTTATGTCCCATCTCGAAGCGAGCGGAAATCAGTCGAGCGCGGGTCTTCATATTACCAATTCCATGGCCGTGTATGGATGCCTGCTTGCCAAACCCGCTGCCATCATCGCTGACCACTATGCGCAGATGACCATCGACATGACGGATATGCACTGTGATACTTTGCGGCTGCCCATGACGGATGGCGTTGTTGACGGCTTCTTGCACGATGCGAAACACCGACGTTGCCACGGTCTGTTCCAGCGCTTCCACCCGCCCTTCGGTCTCATCGATGACGCTCCAACCTATGTCCAAACCACTATCCCTCACCGAACGGTCAAGATCGTTTNCAATGGCCTGAACGACACCGAAAAGCTGGAGAATGGATGGCTTGGCTTCTTCGATGATCTGCCGCAGGTCTTGCATGGAGTGCTGGAGACTGCGCACCAGCGGCTCCAGCATTTCACCGGAGAGATCGGGGATGTGCGTCATTCGCTCCATACGGCGCGCCAGCCGCGTTAGATCGGCCAGCGTCTGGTCGTGCAGATCCATGCCGATGCGCTGACGTTCGGCTTCCAGCGCCTGCGTCAGTTTCAACGCACCCAGCCGCAGCCCTTCTTCGCGGGCATGGGCTTCCGCTTCCACGATGGCGGATTGTTTCGCTTGATCAGCGGCGCGAATGGCGAAGAAATAGGGCGCCAGCAGATCGGCCACCGCACGGGCATTGGCCACATCTTCCATCGTATAGGCATCCGCCTCCAGCGACGAGCAACTGAGCGCACCGATTATATCGCCATGGACCTTCATGGGAACATGCAGGCGGCTGTGAAGACCGAGTTCGATGATCGGGCTGGAGAACGAACCCTCGAAATGGAACCGCGGATCACAGCAGGCATCGCCGCTCAGCAGGAAATCGACTTCCCCTGCCAGAAGCGAGCGAATGGGGCTTCCTGTCAAAAGCGCGGGTGGCTGCTGGCTCCAGGCGCTGTCCATGCCGCTTTCATAGGCGATATGATATTTGCCATCGATGAGCTTGATGCAAACATCCAGATGGTCATGCGGAATGATCTGGGTGATTTCGGTGGCCACGGCCTGAATGATCGAATTGAATTCAAGCTGCCCGGCCAGCAGTCTCGAAATGCCCATATAGTGGTGAAACAGCGATGATCTTGGCGTGTCGAGCATGAGCGGACGCCCTCCCAAGCGTCTGCGATAGGGTCTGAATCTCTCAAGAGACTTCAGTGCGCATATCTTGCGCTGTAGCAGCGCTTGCGTCCTGCGGAAACCNGCACAAATTCTGCGGGAACCCGCAAGCAGATTGCTCGGAACAGCCTATACAGCAAAGACTTTCCCGTTCATGCTTGTTTAGTACTGGGGAAAGGAGCCTCAGTGCAACGGGAAACTGAGCTGAACGTCGAGGAGACGCGGCAAAGGTTCCTTTACCCGGAAACGGGTGGGCCACTAGGGAGGAAAAATCAATGGCTATCAGGAAGATGCTTCTGGCATCGGTTGCTGTCGCATGTGCGACGTTGCCTATGACTGCACACGCCGATACATCCGGCAAGAAAATCGCGCTTTCAAACAATTATGCAGGTAATTCATGGCGCCAAGCCATGCTGACCAGCTGGGACAAGATCACCAAGGACGCGGTCAAGGCTGGCACCGTTGCCGCTGCNGACCCGTTTACCACAGCAGAAAATCAGGCAACTGAACAAGCTGCCCAGATCCAGAACCTCATTCTACAAGGTTATGATGCCATCGTCATCAATGCCGCATCGCCAACCGCGCTGAACGGCGCGATCAAGGAAGCGTGTGACGCGGGCATTACCGTCGTATCTTTCGACGGCACTGTTACCGAACCCTGTGCATGGCGCATCGCCGTGGACTTCAAAGCCATGGGCGAAAGCCAGATCGACTACCTCGCGAAGAGGATGCCAAAGGGTGGCAATCTCCTGGAGATTCGTGGTCTGGCTGGCGTTTCCGTGGATGACGAAATCCACGCAGGCATTGCAGCCGGCGTTGCCAAGAACACCCAGTTCAAGATTGTCGGTTCGGTGAATGGCGATTGGGCGCAGGATGTGGCACAGCGCGCTGTCGCGGGCATTCTGCCGAGCCTTCCGGAAGTGGCCGCCGTGGTCACGCAGGGTGGTGACGGCTACGGTGCGGCACAGGCTTTTGCCGCCGCAAAGCGTCCGACACCAACCATCGTCATGGGCAACCGTGAAGACGAGTTGCAGTGGTGGAAGCAGCAGAAGGATGCCAGCGGTTATGAAACCATGTCGGTTTCCATCGCACCCGGCGTCTCCACGCTCGCCTTCTGGGTCGCACAGCAGATTCTAGACGGCAAGGATGTGAAGAAGGACCTGACCGTCCCGTTCCTTCGCATCGATCAGGCCAATCTCGAGGAAANCCTCAAGGGTACCCAGAAGGGTGGCGTCGCCAACGTCGAATACAGCCTGGAAGACGCACAGAAGGTCATCTCCGCCGCCAAGTAAGCGCCGGGTTAATCACTCCCAAGACATCGCAGTGCCGTTCACCGGCACTGCGATGGATGCGAAGCTGTGGCTCCGGCCGCAAAAAACTGGCGTAACTGCTCATGAATCAAATCGTATCGAGACAGGAAGTCGTCGCGGCGCGTGGCGTGAAAGTGGTGTTCGGTGCCGTGAAGGCGCTGGATGGCACCGACCTCGTTATCCACTCTGGTGAATGCCTTGGCCTCGTTGGCCACAATGGTGCGGGGAAATCCACCATCGTCAACGTTATCAACGGTGGCCTGACGCCGCATGAGGGTTCCGTGTCCTATGGCGGTAAACCCAGCACCTATGGCATTGCCGCAGCACGTGCCAGCGGCGTGCGTTGCGTATTTCAAGAGCTGTCGCTCTGTCCGAACCTGACCATTAACGAAAACGTCCGCGTCATGCATCCGGATATGAAGGGCAGCAACTGGCGCTGCCGCGCGCTTGATATGATCAGTACCAAACTAGACGATATATTCCCCGGCCATGGCATCGATTGTGATCTGACGATTTCGGAACTGTCCATCGCCGAACGGCAGATGGTGGAAATTGCCATCAACTTTGCTGGCGTAAACGAACAACCGAAACTCGTGATTCTCGATGAGCCGACATCCTCGCTCGATGCGGGCCTTGCTGAACAGCTGATGGATTACGTGCGCCGCTTTGTGCGCAATGGCGGTGCGGTGCTGCTGATATCCCATATTCTCGGTGAAATCCTGTCCACCGCCACCCGCGTTGTCGTGATGAAGGATGGAAAAGTAGTTGCCGATCGTGCTGCTAGTGCGTTCACCAACAAAACGCTCGTTGAAGCTATGGGCAGTGTCGTGAAGGAACAGGGTGGCAAGCGTTCATTGGAACGCAGGGCTGGTCCCACCGTCTTGTCCATGCCGCCAAGAAAAGGACGGGGATTACCCTTCGAAGCCTATCGCGGCGAGATCATCGGGCTTGCCGGTCTCGGCGGTCATGGCCAGACGGAAGCATTGCTCGACCTTTATCTTTCGCGCAACAGCAGCTGGTTTCCCGCGCGGCATCAGGATATCGCCTTCGTTGCGGGTGACAGAAGTCTCAATGGCACATTCCCCTTGTGGAGCATTCTGAAGAACCTCAGCATAGCATCGCTGCGGGATTTCTCACCGGCGGGCCTCGTCAATCGCGACAGGGAAAACGAACTCGGCGCAAGCTGGAAGAAGCGCATCGAAATCCGCACGCCGGATGTCGACAACAAAATCCTTTCGCTGTCAGGCGGCAACCAGCAGAAGGTCCTGTTTGCCAGAGCGCTGGCCACAACCGCCAAGACGGTTCTGATGGACGACCCTATGCGCGGCGTCGATATCGGCACCAAGCAGGAAGTCTATGAAATATTGCGAACCGAAGCGGCCAGTGGCCGGACCTTCATCTGGTACTCGACCGAAATGGACGAAATCCGCCTTTGTGACCGCGTTTACGTGTTTCGCGATGGCATCATCCAGGCCGAACTGACAGGCGATCAGATCAACGAACAGGCAGTGCTTGCTGCATCTTTTTCCGGAGACGCACACGCATGAAGCTTTCCGCCAACGCCTTGCGCCTCATCATTCCGGCAGCCTCTCTCGCCGTGCTGCTGGTTGCTGTGTTCTACATGCAGCCCCGCACCATGAGCTATACGGGCCTCAACCTGCTGTTCAATCTGGCCGTTCCCATCGCACTCGCCACGATCGCTCAAATGCTGATCATGTCGGTCAACGACCTCGATTTGTCCATGGGAACCTTCGTCAGTTTCTGCGCCTGCGTGACGGCAACATTCTTGCAAAGTTCGCCGCTGGTCGGCATCCTCATTTTCGCAGCCGCGATTGCGGTTTACGCCGCAATGGGCGCGATCATCCACATCCGCGCGCTTCCCTCCATCGTCGTTACCCTGGGCATGAGCTTCGTCTGGGGCGGGCTGGCCGTTCTGTTGCTGCCATCCCCCGGCGGTCAAGCACCTGTGTGGATTCGCACGATCATGACGGCGAAGCCGCCTTTCATCCCCATGGCCATCGTTGCCAGCGTCGTGATCGCGGCTATCGCCCATTACATCGTTATGCGCTCATCATTCGGCGTGCTGATGCGCGGCGTCGGTGGCAACTTCCGGTCCGTCGAACGCTCCGGCTGGTCCGTTATCGGCATCCGCGCCGCGACTTTTGCCCTTGCCGGTTTGTTCGCCGTTCTCGCAGGCATAGCGCTTGTCGGCCTCACCACCTCTGCTGATGCCAATATCGCGCTGCGATACACGCTGCTGTCGATTGCCGGGGTCATTCTTGGCGGTGGCGAATTCGTTGGAGGTCGTGTCTCGCCTATTGGTGCCGTCATCGGTGCTTTGACACTGACGCTGGCTGGTTCGTTCCTGTCCTTCATGCGCATTTCGCCGGATTGGCAGATCGGTGCACAGGGCGCCATTCTTATCGTCGTGCTCGGCCTTCGCCTGCTCCTGAACCGCCTCGAAAAGCGGGAGAAAAACCAATGAGTGCCTTGCAGAGATTTTCGAAGAAGCCGTGGATCTGGTCTTTTGCCGCCACCATCGCGGTGTGGATCATCACGGTTCTCTTTACCGGCGGTGCCAGCTCCTTCGGCCTGTCGCACGCGGCGCTGACATTTGCGGCCTTCTCGGTCATCGTCGGCATCGGCCAGATGTTTGTGATTACGCTTGGACCAGGCAATATCGACCTCTGCGTACCGGCGACCATGACTCTGTCAGGCACCGTTGCGCTGAAATTCATGGATGTTTCCGATCATCTCATCCTGCCGGGTCTGCTGGTTGCCATCGGCATCGGTGTCGCGGTGGGCATCGGCAACTACGCGCTGATCAAGCTTCTGCGCATTCCACCCATCATCGCTACCTTGTCGATGAGCTTCATCGTGCAATCCACGGCCATCTGGACCAATCGCGGCCTGCGCATCAAGCCGCCGCAGATGCTGGCCGATTTCGCCATCTCCAGCACCTTCGGCATTCCCAACGTCGCGCTCGTTGCCCTGCTGCTATCGGCCATCGCGTGGGTGCTCCTCGACCGCAGCTTCTACGGACGCTGGATATCCGCCATCGGCCAAAGCACATTTGCGGCTAGAATGACCGGCATACCGGTCGATGGTACACGGTTCATAACCTATGTCCTTTGTGCAGTGCTGGCCGCCATTGCCGGTTATCTGCTGGCCAGCTTCTCCGGCGGTGCGGCTCTCAACATGGGCGCCGAATATTTGCTGATGTCGATTGCCGTCGTGGTCATCGGCGGCACGGCGGTTGCGGGTGGCGATTCCAATGTGCCGGGCATCTGGGNCGCGTCGCTGTTCATGTTCCTCGTCGTGTCCATGCTCAATACCTACGGCTTCGGCGCAGGCATCCGCCTAATCCTCACCGGCCTCATCATCATCTCCGTCATTCTTCTTGCAAGCGGCCCCAAAAAGCTGCGCTGAACGCGAACCCCAATTTTCGGATCGAGCCCATGCCGACAGACACGTCTTCCCTCTATGAAATTCGCGACGAACGTTTTCGCCAGTTGATTGTCGGCAATGCCGAGCTGGAAGAGCTTTATTCCGGCTGCCGCTGGGCCGAAGGCCCGGTCTGGTTCTCGGATCTCAATTGCCTGTTGTGGAGCGATATTCCCAACCAGCGAATCATGCGCTGGGTGCCAGAAGGCGGCGTTTCCGTGTTTCGCCAACCATCCAATTTCGCCAATGGCCACACACGTGACCGGCAGGGCAGGCTGGTTTCCTGCGAACACGGCACACGGCGCGTGACGCGCACGGAGGTGGATGGCTCAATCACCATACTGGCGGATAGCTATCGTGGCAGACGGCTGAACTCTCCAAACGATGTCATCGTCCGTTCCGATGGCAGTGTCTGGTTTACCGATCCCACCTATGGCATTCTCTCCGATTACGAAGGGTACAAATCCGAGCCTGAGCAGCAAACCCGCAATGTCTACCGGCTCGATCCATCGACAGGTGAAATCGAGATCATGGTGGATGACTTCGGACAGCCCAACGGGCTTGCCTTCTCTCCTGATGAGACCAAGCTTTACGTCGCCGACTCCTCTTCCAGCCACGACATCGCTCGTCCACGCCACATCCGCGTTTTTGATGTGATCGATGACAAGCGTCTGACCGGCGGGAAGGAATTCTGCGCGCTGGACAATGGCCTGCCGGATGGCTTCCGTCTGGATGTCGCGGGCAATCTCTGGACCAGCGCCGGAGACGGCGTACACTGCTTTTCACCGGATGGCACGCTGCTGGGCAAGATTAAAATCCCGCAAACCGTGGCAAACCTGACTTTCGGTGGCCCGCGCAAGAACAGGCTGTTCATTACGGCAACGAAATCACTCTACTCGATTTACGTCGCTGCAGCCGGCGCGCAATATCCGTAATGACTTTGTTCTGTGATAACAGCCGTAGCATTTAGCCAACCTCTTTCGATAGGTCGCTGCTCAGCGATTCCCATGAGACCTTGGTGCGTGCCGACGAAGCGGTGGCCTCTCGCATAACACCACAGCCCATTTCATATCTCTGAGCCCTTGTCGTATTCCTCGTCAGAAACCTTTTCAAGCCAGGTGACCGAACTTCCGTTGAGGGCTTCAGCCACGGCAAAATGCACCATTGGCTCGCCCTTCGAGGCTCCGTGCCAGTGCCGTATATTCGGGGGAATCCAGACAACGTCTCCCGGACCGACCTGCTGCACCGCTTCGTCTTGCTTCTGCACCCAGCCTGTTCCCGTCACGATGAACAGGGTTTGTCCGAGAGGATGCGTATGCCAGGCGGTACGTGCGCCCGCCAGGAAAGACACTGTCGCTCCACCAATACGAGCAGGCGCGTCGGCTTGATAACGGCCCGAGATTTCGACTTTGCCAGTAAAATACTCCTCGGCAGCAGCCTGAGCCCCACTTTTGGCACGAGTAATTTCGAGATTTGCCCGAACAGTGTTCATCTGTTCCCCTTTTCTGTCGTCAAAGCTTGTTTGAAGTCTGGCGCTATCTCCGCGCACTTCAAGGGTACTACTGCGTCAAGCCATTATTCATAAAACTGCCGGTCTGCAAAGGAAGTTGTTCCTGTCGAGCTATAACCTTATCTGCTCCTGGCCAGCGCGTCGGCATGCTCGTTTCCTGCAATGCCGGAATGTCCCTTGCACCACTTCACAATCACGTTGGGATTGCGGTTAAGGAAGCCGTCCATCTCCTGCCATAATACGGTGTCGGGTATCTTGCGGGGCCGAGCTCGTATGTTCGGATTGATCCGCCTCCAACCGTTGTTCCGCCAGATATTGCGCCAATGGCTGGCGCCTTCTACAACGTGCCATGAGTCGGTCCAAAGTGTTGTAACGCGCTTTTCGGCAAAGCCTTCTAACCAGCGCAAGGCCTCTAAAACCGCAATAATTTCGAACGTGTTATTGGAATGACCCATACCGTTGCCACAGGCACTATGAACCAAACGATCATCTTCCAGAACGATGAATGCCCACCTGCCGGATCCTGATTTCACATCGAAGGAGCCGTCGGTAAAGACTTGGAGTGTATCAGAAGCAGCCATTAAACGAGTGATCTGCACGCCGTCGCCATCCTTGCATCACAGCGGCCCGCACATCGATTTGAAGGGTTTTGGACACGCCGACAGAGGCTATACGGGAAGCGGGCCGAAAGCCCACATCGTCTGGTTTCATCTGCGTGTCCTTGAGATTTACTCGATATCGAATGTTACGCCCTGCGCCAACGGCAGTGCCTTGGAGTAGTTCACGGTGTTGGTGGCCCGACGCATATAGGCCTTCCATGCGTCCGAACCTGACTCGCGACCGCCGCCCGTTTCCTTTTCACCACCGAAAGCGCCGCCGATTTCCGCACCCGATGTGCCGATATTGACATTGGCGATGCCGCAATCTGAACCATCAACAGATAGAAAACGCTCAGCCTCCTGAAGATCACGGGTGAAAATGGAAGATGAAAGTCCGGCCACAACCGAGTTATGATCACTGACAGCCTGATCGAAATCGCTGTATCTCATGACGTATAGTATCGGCGCAAAGGTTTCTTCCAGAACCGGCCCAGCATGCTTCGGCATTTCAACCAGGGCTGGCTTCACATAATAAGCTGTGTCCTTGCCGGCATCAGCCACGCGCTCGCCACCGGCAACAACACCACCATGGGCCTTTGCTTCTTCCAATGCCTTCTGCATGCCATCGAATGCCGCCTTGTCGACCAGTGGACCGACGAGTGCGGACGTTTCCAAGGGGTTGCCGATAGAAACAGAGGCATAGGCCTTCTTCAGGCGTGGAACGAGCTGGTCGTAAATGCTGTCATGCACGAACAGACGGCGCAGCGTCGTGCAGCGCTGTCCGGCCGTGCCCATTGCACCGAAAGCGATAGCGCGCAGCGCCATGTCGAGATCGGCAGAGGGGCAGACGATACCGGCATTGTTGCCGCCCAGTTCCAGAATGGCGCGGGCAAAACGCTTGGCAAGGCGCGGGCCGACATCACGACCCATGCGGGTTGAGCCGGTTGCCGAAACGAGTGGGACCTTGCGGTGATCGACAAGGGCTTCGCCAACGGTGCGATCACCGATGATGACCTGGCTCAAACCCTCCGGGGCGTCACCAAAGCGGGCAATAGCGCGTTCGAAAATACCCTGAACGGCAAGCGCCGTCAGCGGAGTCTTTTCCGATGGCTTCCAGACAACCGAGTTGCCGCAGACAATGGCCAGTGCAGCATTCCATGCCCATACGGCAACGGGGAAGTTAAAGGCGGAGATAACGCCAACGACACCAAGGGGATGCCAGGTTTCCATCATGCGGTGGCCGGGACGTTCAGTAGCAATCGTGAGGCCGTAAAGCTGGCGGGAGAGACCGACCGCGAAATCGCAGATGTCGATCATTTCCTGCACTTCGCCTAGACCTTCGGAGGTGATCTTGCCCGCTTCGATGGACACGAGACGGCCAAGGTCATCCTTGGCCGCGCGCAGCTCTTCGCCCAGCAGACGCACCAGTTCACCGCGCTTTGGCGCGGGCACAAGACGCCATGTCTTGAACGCCGCATCAGCTTTCTCAACCATGGCAGCGACATCGCCAACTGATACAGTCTTCAGCCAGGCAATTTCTTCACCGCTAACAGGGCTGAAAGATGCCATGTCACCATCGTTCCAGGCGCTACGTGCCACGCCAAGCTTATCGAGAATTTTCGTCGTTTCCTGCTTTACATCGACAATCTTCGTCATCATGCTCGTTCCTTATTTGAAAAATTCCGGTATCATCGCGCGGTTAGAAATCTACCGTTCCAAGCTGTGCGGGCGATGTCATCGCCTTAAGGCCCGCCGCCAGACGGCGAATCTCTTGCGGCGTATATTTGTCGTAAAAGTCCTGGTTCTTGCGGCCAAGGGCGTGTTCGGCGCTGAAGCTTCCGCCAAAATCCTCCACGGCCACCGTAAAGACCCACTCACGCAGCGCGTGTTCGAAGTGTGGATCGGTCATTCTCACATCATCTTTAGCGACTACGAGATTAAAGTGTACGCCGCCATCACCGATATGTCCGAAATCGCAGATGGTTATATCCGGAAAGGCTTGGGGCATTTCCAGCTTCATTCTTTCCAGAAACCGCATGATATCACCGCGCCGGAAGGACAGATCGAAAGCAATCAGGCGTCCCATGTGCTTTACGCCTTCCGACAGCGCATGACGAAGCGCCCATATTTCGTGCGGCGGGCCGACGAATGCATCTGCCAGCGGCGCATCATCCCGCTCCCATATCGCGCCCAAAACCTCTTCCAACACAGCATCCAGCGGCTGTTCACCTTCGCGTGAAGCGCTGGAGCGAGAGATTTCCACTAGAATGACAAANTCCGGCACGGCACCATTCTGGAACGGATTGCGCAGCGACGGAACATGATCCAATGCCGCACGCACCGCATTGCCAGACATGCCCTCGAAGGCCGAGAGATAGCTGCCGAGCGCATCTTCCATGGCCACCAGAAGGTCCGGAACCTGATCCGGAGAGGCGGGAACGAGCAGTGCAGTGGCCGTCTGTCGAGGCGCGGGCTCAAGATTGAGCACGCATTCAGTGACGATCCCGAATGCACCAGACGTACCAATGAAANCCTGTTTCCAATCGATACCGGTATTGTTCTTGCGCAGGGCCGATGACAGGTCCAGCACCGTTCCGGCTTCATCGGCCAGCACGACTGTGAGACCCAGCGTGTTGCGGCGAACATCGCCGTAGCGCAGAAAACGAGAACCACCAGTATTGGTCGCTACCATGCCGCCAAGGCGCGGGTCAGCCCCGAGATCGATGGGAAAGAACAGGCCGCTTTTTTCGAGTTTCGTATTAAGATCGGACAATCTCAACCCGGCGCCGNCCTTGACGGTACGGCTGACACGATCAAGCTCATAGGGTGCGGTCAGCCGGTCGAGGCTAAGAACGCCTTGCTGCCCGGAACCATCCGGTGTCGACCCTGAAACAAGACCCGTATTGCCGGACTGCGGCACCAGCGCGATACCATTCTTCACGCAATAGGCAACCACCGCCGAGACCTCAGCCGTTGAGACAGGGCGCGCAATGAAGGCTGCTCGGCCCTGATCATACCGCGCACCCGTCTCATAGGCCACCATATCAGAAACTTCAGTCACCAAACCCTTATCACCGAGAATATGCTTCAGCACTTCGATATGTCGGGATTCCGTCATCTCAGCACCCGTTACTCCGCAGCCACGGCGCTATGCACGGCTGTCAGGCATGCCTCTAGCGAAGCGCGTTCGATGCCTGCATAATGCTGGAATTCGTCCAGCACCCCTGCCCCAAGATCCCGCTCGAACATGACCTGATTGGGGCTGGCGACAAATTCCTGCGCAACCTCGTCACCGAGGTTCGACTGGAAGATGCCCGCAGCACTGACGGGCAGGAAGTCTTCGTAAACGATAGGATCAAATCGAACATAGCCCTGTTCGATAGCATCTTCGAGGCCAAGTGCCGAGACATTGGCTGTCTCGCATGCGGCGGTCAGAGAATAGCTGAAATAGCCGAGACCGGCCTTGCGAATGGCATTCCAGTCATCCGGAAAGGCTTTGAAAACGTCTGCCAATGCGGCTTCATAAGCACCGGAATTCGAACCATCGGCCGCAGGACGGACCCGCGCGCGCGTCTCGTTGAGCAGAGCGTCATATAGAGCCCGCCCCTTCGGCGTCAAAGCGATGCCTCGCTGCTCGATTTCGCCGAAACGTGCCGAGTGCGAGCCTTCCTGCCAGTCGCCATCCGCACCTACGAACGACACGGCTTCCTCCAACGCCTTGAAGGATGTCTGGCGCAAANGGATGGGGCATTGACGTGTTGGCGGGCCTTCGACCACAGCTTTCGGAGCGATGCCCTCTGCGGGCATCATCGCCTGTACCTTGTCGATATCGAGCGTGCGCGGCGTAAGATGGTTGATGTGCGGCCCCTTGAACGACACGACATCAGCAATCAATCGGTGCGCATTCAGCAATCGATTGTACATTGTGATATCGACGATGGCCTTATCGTGCCAACGGAATGTTTCCAGCACTTCTTCAACGAAACGTGCCGCATTCGCAGCATCGAGACCACCATTCTTCTCCGCTTTTTCCACCAGAGCAACAGCCGCATCCGTGAAAATCTTACGCGATGCCAGAACCGCCGCAGCCTCCGCACGCAGTGCCTCGTCGGCAATCAGGTCGAGCCTAAGTAGAGACGTGAAAACGCGGAAGGGATTGCGATTGAGGCTGCTTTCGGCAACAGGACGAAACGCTGTAGAATGGACAGGAACACCAGCGGTGGACAGATCGTAATACCCGACCGGATACATTCCCATGACTGCAAAGACCCGACGCATCATGTGGAGTTCAGCTGGTGTACCAAGCCGGATGGCGCCGTGACGCTCTTCCGAAATCCGCTCCAGCGTATCGGTGGCTTCCAGCCGCTCCCTGAGTTGCTGATCTGCGCCAAGCGTTTCCGCATTCACCTTGCCGACGAGAGACATCAACGTACCATATGCTGGCACCTCGTCGCGATACATTGCCGACATGGCCAGAGAAAAATCTGAACGGATATCGTCTGGAGACATAAAGGAAATGCAGGTCACGGCGTTTTACCTCGAAGCATTGAAGGCGGCAATCATGCGGTACAGGCACTATAATGACTGCATAAACGCAAATCACGTGACCTTTCCAACTATGTTGATGCGAATGTGGAATGACGATGGCGTCAGCAGACTATAGCAGCTTAGTGGCGCTACATTGACAAACCTCCACACCGTCATGTTTGAAAGTGCATTCTCTCAGATAACATCCTCCGCTTAATCTCAATGCCCTGCAGGCTGAGGAATGCATCCCAAGACACAGCTTCGACCAGCGACACGGACCAGCTGGCTAATATTGGGATGCCCGATGCCATGCGGACATCTCGCATGAAGCCAGGATTGCTCCTGCCCAGATCGACCTGCTCGAGGAGATTTCCCATGCCGGGTCACGCTTNCCCCCGCGGCTCAACAAAAGGGTCCGGCGACAGAAACAGCCTTTGTCTCCAAATGTGAAAGCTTCGTTGTCATCCAACGCGGCAGAATGACACGTGTGATGTTTTGGCACGCGCTAATTTGGCATGCAGTCGCTCGGCACAAACAGGTATAGAACGACAAGCAATCTTGTGCCGCGATGGAGGTCAAATTGTTTGATGGTTTTAGTGTAGAGCTTCTGGCGCGCATACAGTTTGCGTTTACGGTCTCATTCCACTTTATTTTCCCGGCTTTCTCCATCGGCACCGCGAGTTACCTTGCCGTCCTCAATGCGCTCTGGCTGTGGAAGCGTGATCCCATTTATTTGAAGCTCTTCGAATACTGGAAACCCATCTTCGCCATTACTTTCGGCATGGGGGTCGTATCCGGCATCGTCATGAGCTACCAGTTCGGCACGAACTGGGCGGTGTTCTCCGATAAGGTTGGGCCAGTCATCGGGCCGCTGATGGGTTATGAAGTTCTGACGGCCTTCTTTCTTGAGGCAGGCTTTCTCGGCATTGCCCTTTTCGGGCGCAAACGCGTGGGCGATGGCCTGCATATGTTTGCAGTTGCCATGGTGGCTTTCGGCACCCTCATTTCCGCCACCTGGATATTGTCCGCCAACAGTTGGATGCAAACGCCGCAGGGGTTCACCATCGGTGAGAACGGCCAGTTTCTGCCTGCGGACTGGTGGAAGATCATCTTCAATCCGTCCTTTCCCTATCGTCTGGTACACACCGTTCTGGCCGCGTTTCTTACCACGGCATTCGGCGTCGGCGCCGTGGGTGCCTACCACCTGCTGCGAGATAAAAGCAACCGTCAGGCACGGGTCATGTTTNCCATGGCCATGTGGATGGCCGCTTTTGTCACCCCGATCCAGATTTTCGTGGGCGATCTGCACGGCATCAACACGCTGGAGCACCAGCCAGCAAAAATTGCTGCCATGGAGGGTCACTATGAGACCCATCGCGGCGCACCGCTCATTCTCTTCGGCATTCCCGATGATGAAGCAGAGGTAACGCGATACGCGGTCGAGATTCCCAAACTCGGTTCCCTGATCCTCACCCACTCGCTCGATGGCGAGATCAAGGGCCTGAAGGAGTGGAGCAAGAACGACCGACCAAAAGCCCTCATTCCCTTCATCACCTTCCGCATTATGGTGGGTCTCGGGGTGCTGATGCTGCTGGTCGGCCTGTGGTCGCTCTGGGCGCGGTGGAAAGGCTGTCTCTATGACAGCCGTGTGCTGCACAGGGCTTCGGTGCTCATGGGCCCATCGGGNTTCATCGCGGTACTTGCGGGCTGGTACACGACAGAGGTGGGGCGCCAGCCCTATACGGTCTATGGCCTGCTGCGTACGTCAGATAGCCTTTCACCCATTGCCGCACCTGCCGTTGGCGCGTCACTTCTCGCCTTCATCATCGTCTACTTCGTCGTCTTCGGGGCTGGCGTCTTTTACCTGCTGCGGCTTATGCGCCGTACACCCGTCCTTGTTGAAGATCACGAATTGGATCACGCTCCGACGCGAACAGCCGGCATTACACCCGGCCCCACTCAAGACCTTTCCGGAGTCCGTCATGATGTTTGATCTTGCGTTTATCTGGGCCGCTATCATCGCCTTTGCCGTTCTTGCCTATGTCATCCTTGATGGTTTCGATCTTGGAATAGGCATCCTTTNCCCGTTTTTNCCCAGAAGGCATGACCGCGACGTTATGACCAACTCCATCGCTCCGGTATGGGACGGCAACGAGACGTGGCTGGTGCTGGGCGGCGGCGGGTTGATGGCAGTCTTTCCTGTCGCCTATGCCACGGTGCTGCCTGCACTTTATATGCCTATTACTCTGATGCTGCTGGGNTTGATCTTCCGTGGCGTTGCGTTCGAGTTCCGCTGGCGGACAACGCGCGGCAGCATTTGGTGGGACTGGGGCTTCTGTATCGGCTCGACAATCGCTGCCATGATGCAGGGAATTGCGCTTGGGGCGCTGATACAAGGCATCCAGATCACCAACCGCGCCTATTCCGGCGGGTGGTGGGATTGGCTGACGCCGTTCAGCATCACCACTGGACTGGCGGTCGTCGTCGGTTACGCACTTCTTGGTGCGACATGGCTTAATCTGAAAACGGTCGGTGCTTTGCAGGCGCAGGCGCGAAAGCTTGCAATGGTGTCTGGTGTCGGCACACTTGCCCTCATCGGTGTCGTTAGCATCTGGACACCCTTCATCAGCCGTGTTTATTTCGAGCGCTGGTTCGGCTGGCCGACGGCATTTTTTNCAGCCTTCGTGCCGCTGCTCGTGGCGCTATGTGCAGCCGCACTTTGGCAGGGATTGACAAGAGACAGACATCTTCAGCCGTTCTTGGCAGCACTCGGCATCTTCGTTATCTGTTTCGCCGGTCTTGGCGTCAGCTTCTATCCCTATATCGTGCCGGGATCGCTGACGATCTGGGAAGCTGCGGCACCGGATAGCTCCCTTGCGTTTCTCTTGGTCGGGGCAAGCGTTCTGGTTCCGATCATCCTTGCCTACACCGGATATGCATACTGGGTATTTCGCGGCAAAATTGATCCCGACGAAGGATATCACTGATGCCGTCTTCGCGTTCAAAGCGGATATTATGGTTCGTCGGACTCTGGCTGGCCAGCGTACTGTTTCTCGGCGTCGTCGCCTATGCGATCCGGTTGGTCATCATCGGATAGAGGTCGGTACGCCGTTGAAAGGCTCCGAATTTTACGCGATGGCCGTTATTCTCAGGAAAGATTCTTTCGGTAAATAAACAGAACGATGATGAGGGTGAAACATCCGATGACGGTCAAGCACACGGCCCGCATCTTGGCTGACCGGTCGCGGTGAATCAACGCGACCGCAAGAGTGAAAAGCGACCAAATAGCGGTTACAATAATCAACAGCCAGGAATATAGAAACGGTCCAAGATCGTAACCGCCACCGCCGATCGAGGCTCCGGAATTCGTATCGATCTGAACTGCTACGAGTGAAANTACAGGTACGGCCAGGACAAAGAGCCACACCCAAAACGACTTGTTTCCCATTGGAAATCACTCAATCCACAAACGCGGTTTTCTTTCAGACAGTTATGTCCAAACCGATGCGCTGCGGCAACGTATTTATACTTTCCTGTTGAAATCCGCCTTGGATCAACCCCCATCTCCATTTGGAACTGATCGGACTTTCTATCTTGTCTACGGTCCAGCGCTGATGGTATTTGCTGCTAAGGTCAGCGGAGTAATTACACCGCAGACGAGCCGCAATCGTCAAATTGACCGAGGACAAAATGGCCCGCAAGATCCGAGATGAGTTCGCTTCATCAGATTCCGAACCAGAGCCGACGATTTGTCCGATATGCGAGCGGACAGTCCCGGATGATCAGAAGGAAAAACACCACCTCATCCCGAAGAGCAAGGGTGGCAAGACGACCGTCGTGCTGCACCATGTTTGTCACCGCCAGATACACGCCATCTTCACCGATGGGCAACTGGCAAAGACGTTCTTCACCATCGACGCTCTACTCGAGGATCCTGCCATGCAGAAATTCGTCGCATGGATAAAGACCAAGCCTGCGGGTTTCTCCGATGCAGCAAAGGATTCAAAGCAAGGACCCTTTTCAAGCAGAGGACGAAAATAGCAGTCGTCACCCAGCATACTGGACGACAAAACTACTGCTCGGGCAAATTGCGGTGGACGGCCAACCAGCCGTCCTGAAAGCCATCACGAGTTCACGTATTTTACAATTACGCCGCGCTGCCGAAAATAAGCCTGCATGAGCTTTCTGCCAGAACGGTTATTCTGGACCAGCTTCGCGGGGTCGAATACGGCCTCTTTCAATCCGGCCCGCGCCAATGCTGCCTTAAGCGTTGCGATAAGACCATCGATGTCAGCATTATCGGTATTGAGTGATTCATAAATTCGATCTGTCACATCTGCTACATCAGGTCCGTTCACTCTACTCTCCTATCATTGTTCGGCTGGCGCCTACCAAATATGTCTGGTCCACCCTGCTGTCGCGCGTTGTAGATAACTTCTGCGAAAAGAGGAATACCGCCTTTGAGTTTGAAGGTGACTGAGAGGTGATCTTCGTCCTATTTTACAAGCCGTGACGCCGTTTTCACTCCACTGTCCAAACCATCATAGGGTTTAAGATTCCAATTGGCCGAGTTGACGATCATCGTATTCACAACCAACGAAATCTTGTTGGCTTGATTGGTCGTGGAGTTGTATGTGACGTCGCGGTTCGGAAGGTAGATGATGCCCTCCAATATTTCGCCGTTTGAACCGTTGAAANTGTACTGACGCGTATCGGAACCGACAGCGACGTTGCTGGTTTTCTCAAACATCAACACGCCTTTGTAGGCACCACTTGTGGGTGCCGACGCTTTGAAGGAAAGGCCGCCATTGGCGCGTATCTCGCTGTCGACATCTGGGAAATAAAACGTCACACCATTAGCAGTAACCGTCGAGTTACTGTTGATGATCATACGTCCCTTGATAATATGAAGCCCAGGTTCGAATGTAATAGTTGGACTGCCATTGAATGTCAGATCGCAATGCATGCCAGGCTTGATAGACTGAATCTGGCCGTCCTTGGTGCCACTGTCTGTACAGGCTGTCGGTAGTTTCGGCTCTGCAAGTTTACCTGCGTAGGGGTCGGTCGACGCATTGCAACCAACCTGCAAGTTTGTCAAAGTGCCGCCATTCTTGATGTACTGCGTGCCTTTAACGCAAAACCGCGTGGTATCAATGGTTGATCCACTGTTCATGATGAAAGCTGGGTTGCTGACTGACTGTACGTCGATGCCGCAATTTTCCGCTTTTATCCGGGCACCCGAGTTGATCAGCACTGCCTGATTTTTGTTTCCAAGAACATAGATGCAGGCACCGGAAGCTTTGGACTTTGGCGCAATAGCCGTCGACGACACGGAAATCGGCATCGTGTTCATGCCGATGAGGGGAAGAAATGACGGTTTGAAATTGGCATGAAAATTACCAGTGACACTTCCGTCTGAATTTGATGCCACAGAGACGGAATCCTGCAAATTGATCGCCTGATCGTCTTCAGAAACAAGATCGCTCAGAAAATTCTCAATTTCGGTTCGTTGCGCTTGAGGTGTCGTTTTTGTTGCTGCGGACAAAACGCCTGCGTCAAGCTTCTCTTGCAAGTGCTGCTTTTCGGTCAACGCACCCATGACATCCACAGCACCACCGGCGATCACAAGGAGGATTGGTGTCATCAACGCCGCGAGCATTGCAAAATTTCCACCTCTATCTCTGATCATGCCTCTGTATCTCAGAGCAATATAGTGTGGCGCTATACAGAGTTTTTNCTTCATCGCATGGGACCTTCGAACACAAATTCCTTTGCATATCCCAATAATTATTGTGATTTAATTTTATAAAANGATGTAGGATAACCGTTATATTAATAACTTATATTCGATTTTAAAAACCCTTGGATTCTGTATGAGTATAATCTCGGTCCGTCGGGAACCGCTGATCGTATCTTGTCCGCAAAAGCGTTGGCCCATACGTTGCATGAACGCCATCGTTTTACTGTCGATCAACTTCCATGCCAGAAGTGCAGCAGCCACCGCGGTTTTATCGACAGCGGTGGCCAATACCTGCGATTAATCCTTCGGATTCAGGCTGTTCTGTGGCGTTCTAGCCAATGAGCATATGGTGCGGGAAGTGTCCAGGACGGCTTGTCGATGCCGAGTTCAAGCGCCGCATGATATGGCCAATGGCTGTTAGCAAGCAGCGGGCGACCGAGCGAGACCATGTCTACGAAATCGTCCGCGATCAGTGCATCGGCTTGCTTTGGCTCGCTGATGAACCAACTTGTCGTGGCAGGAAGTCCAGCCTCGCGCCGTACCCGCTGAGCGATGGGTGCCATGAAAGCGGGGCCCCAGGGAATATTGGCGGTCGACGTGGAGAAACCAATGCTGACATCGACAATGTCGAGGCCCCCAGCCTTGAAGCGACGAACCATCTCGATTCCCTCTTCCAGATCATCCGATCCATCGAATTCGGTTACGCCGAAGCGTGCGGCAAGCGGCAGGTGTTCGGGCCAGACATCTCGAACAGCAGCCAGCGTTTCGAGCAGAAATCTGGCTCGCCCGTCAAAGTCACCGCCGTAGTTGTCTGTGCGCTTGTTTGACCAGGTCGAAAAGAAACTCTGTCCAAGATAACCATGGGCAAAATGAAGCTCAAGCCATTCAAAGCCGGCTTCCAGCGCCCGCTTCGTAGCAGCGACGAAGTCTGCCTTGATCCGCTCTATATCGGCAAGGGTCATCGCCTGCGGCACCTTGCCAAGGTTTCCTCCGAACGCAATGGCTGATGGTGCCAATGTTTCCCAGCCACGCGGATCAGAAGCAGAGATATGGTCGTCGCCTTCCCATGGGCGGTTGGCGCTCGCTTTGCGGCCGGCATGTCCGATCTGAATCCCCGGAACAGCACCTGCAGCCTTCATTAAATTCACCGCCTTTTTCCAAGGCTCGATCTGTTCATCACTCCAAATGCCAGCGCATCCGGGCGTGATACGGCCTTCCGGTGATACTGCAGTCGCCTCGGCAACCACCAAGCCTGCTCCGCCCCGCGCGAGTCCGGCCAGATGAACGTGATGCCAATCATTGATAATGCCGTCCTCGGCCGAATATTGGCACATGGGTGACACGACTATGCGGTTTCGCAACGTTACGTCTTTGAGTTTGAAGGGGGTAAATAAGGATGACATGGAAGCTCCAACTGATAATTAGGAATATTCATATAAATATTTGATTGTTCGATTACAATCGAACTATCAAATAATATCGTCTGATGCTAGGTTGATTCATGCGCGCCATTCCACATCCCGCCCTTAAAGACGTGACACTCACTCAGGTGCTCTATGCGCTCAGCGACCCTGTACGGCTAGGCGTCGTGCGTCAGCTGTCAAGCGAGGGACAGGCCACATGTTCCGCGCTGGATGGCGGACGACCCAAATCCAGCATGTCTCACCACTTTAAAGTTTTGAGAGAGGGCGGTCTGGTATTCACCCGCACGGATGGACCAGCGCATCTGAATGAACTGCGTCGTGAAGAGATGGACGAGCGGTTTCCTGGTCTATTGGACGCGGTACTGGCCGCATCAGAAGAACCGGACTGACGGCAAAGCATAATGTCTCGTTTGTGATGAAATCTCCGGCAAACAGGTCTCCGCGTCATGGTGACTGCCTAGCATTACAGTTGCCTTTTTGGTTTCAAATGAGTGCGTCGCGCGGCAGCTTGATGCGCTCGTCTCCAACATGACCATGCGATGACGTAGGCGGGTTTTACACGCCGTTGGGCAAGCTTATTGGCACGATATCTGAACCACAGCCATAATTGCGAAGGCGAGCATGACGAGAAAGGCGTGGCGATTCCAGCAATGCCACGAGCGGGTTTTGTTGTGATCGATGACATTCATACCCAGCGCCAAACCAATGAGGGCTACCTACCCGCCGAGGTCCCGGGACCGAAAATCCAAGATTTGCGCCTCTGATGTCCCTGCCGACGCCGACCTGCCAGCCACCATCCTCACACTGTCGGCTTCTTCGACAAGATTGCGGGACTGAGCCAGAATAAGCGAGATCGAGAGTTCCGCTGTCCGCGCTCAGATATATTCTTCGTATTGCTGCCCGGACTTACTGGCTGATGATAGACACCCGAACTACTGATTAGCAGATCGTGCAAGGTCGCGGGGGATGGCGATCAAAAGCCCGAGTGACGGCTCTGTCACAGGGACACCAAGACCAAGGAAGCTCAGCGTTGCCTCAAGAGTGATCGCACGTGCGACCTGCATCGTCAGCAGTACGACCAGCGGCGATAGACCGTTCGGCAGCAATTGGCGGAACAGGATGTTGCGATGCGGCAAACGTAGCGACCGCGCCGCTTCTACATATTCCCGGCGAAGTCGGTCAAGGTAGCGCCACGGGCCGTGCGAGCATAGGTCGCCCGTTCCACCAGAACGATTGCAACGACGACATTGCCAACGCTTTTGCCGAAAAGTGCAAGGATCATCGGCGCAGAAAGGATCGTTGGAAAGGACAGCTGGAGATCGACAAGCCGCATCATTGCGTTTTCAATCCGTCCACCGACATATGCGGCTGTCAGGCCGAACGCGGTGCCTATGATAA
The DNA here is from genome assembly GCF_002896715.1 of Agrobacterium bohemicum. Classification (GTDB taxonomy): domain Bacteria; phylum Pseudomonadota; class Alphaproteobacteria; order Rhizobiales; family Rhizobiaceae; genus Agrobacterium; species Agrobacterium bohemicum. The sequence goes on along the minus strand of NZ_PGEL01000015.1, from coordinate 47,238 downwards.
AAGCGAGCGCGGCAGAACCCAGCCCACGATCAGGCTTATGCGGAGGCCATAGAGGATGGCCGACAGCATGTCTCGCCCCTGATCATCTGAACGAACAGGAAAGCAAAGCGACCTGCGGAGTTACCACCTACCGGGCAGCATAGTACCTTCCTCGGGAAGTGTTCTGCTGGGTCTACAGTGGACCAACCCTCGACGGCGCATTATCATTCAAATATTCATTCATTGATCTTGGCACGCGTTTAGTGTTCGACGAGATCGCGCCTTTGTTCGCTGAGCTTTTGTGCGGTTTTTAGTACTTCCTTCAGATGCAGAGCCATCGCGGCTCCCGCAAGTTCGGCATCCCCCGATTCTATCGCATCGACAATCGATCGGTGTTGTACCAATAATGCCCGCAGATGCCCAAGATCGGGAAGGCTCAAATATCGCACACGATCCATCTGCAACTTTACAGTCTGGATCACGCGCCAGCTCTTCGACAAGCCAGCCTCTTCGCAAAAACTCCTGTGAAACGCTTCATCCAGTTCAAGAAAAAGATCCAAGGCTTCAGCGCTGACGGCTTTCTCTTGATCAGAGAGATTGCTTTTGACTTCGGCGAGGAAACGAGAAGAACATCCCGCGGATAGGCGCTTGGCCACCGCGACTTCCAGAGATTCCCTGATGAATTGGGCTTCCTCGACATCGCGGAGACGAATAGGTGCAACGAAACTTCCACGTTGCGGAAAAATATCGATGAGCCCTTCGTCTGCTAGACGAATTAGCGCCTCACGAACCGGCGTGCGGCTTACACCCAATTGCAAAGATAGCTCCTTCTCGCTCAGCGCCTCAGACGGGAGCATCGACAGGGAAGTGATGGCACGCCTCAATTGCTCATAGATTTGCGCCGCGATTGGTTGGCGAGGGTTTATGGCCTGCAGCACCGATCGCGCCTGTATTTCTGGACTTGAGGCCTTGGCCGCTCCTCGATTCGGTCGACGTCCCAAAATTGAATCTCCGCTTATTAAATAGGCTTTGCATACTCTGAATCGCATATAATTCGCCGACAATCTATAACTGTGTTGACATACTGCCATGGTAGTATTTAATTGTTTNCGGGAGCACGGGATGGAGAGGAACGCTTGCCGATAAATTTCGGGCAGCGTTCAGCTGAGGCCGATAGCGCCTTGATCTGACTCAGGGAGGAATATGAATCATGAAATTCGGAATCGTTAAAACCGTTGCGTTGTCGCTCATGACCGGCGCAATGCTTTCGGGTGCGTCCGCTGCTCAAGATGGCGTGGCTACCACAGACACAAGCGGAAAAAAGATTGCATTCAGCAATTCTTATGCCGGCAATTCATTTCGCCAGGTCATGATCAAGAGTTTCGAAGCAATGGGCGCCAAGGCTGTGGGCGAGAAGAAAATCGCTGGCACCACAGTGGTCAGTTCCAATAATTCCGTCACGGAGCAGGCATCACAAATCCAGAACCTTATCCTGCAAGGCTACGACGCCATCATTGTTTNGGCCGGTTCTGATACTGCCCTGAACGGTGCAATCAAAGACGCCTGTGATGCGGGGATTGTGGTGGTTGCTTTTGCCAGCGGCGTGACCGAACCGTGCGCCTATGTCGTGGATTACAATTTGGATTCCTATGCCAAGGCGGAAATGGACTACATTTCCAGCAAACTTGGTAACAAACCTGCGAATATTCTCGAAATCCGCGGGATGGCAGGAGACGGCTTCGACAAGCGGTTGAATGAAGGCGTCAAGAAAGCTTTCCAGGCCCACCCCAACTATAAGAAGGTTGGTGAAGTCTATGGCCAGTGGACGGCAACAGTGGCACAGAAAGAAGTGTCCGGCATCCTGCCGTCCCTGCCGCAGATAGATGGTGTCCTGACCCAGGGCGGTGATGGCTACGGCGCAGCACAGGCTTTCAAAGCTGCTGGTCGCCAGTTGCCGATTATCATCATGGGCAACAGACAGGACGAGCTTGCGCTCTGGAAACAAGAGCACGATGCAAATGGCTATGAAACGTTCTCGCTCGGTGCAACCCCTTCCGTCTCCCAGGTTGCCTTCTGGGTCGCGCAGCAACTGCTGGCCGGCAAGAAAATGCCAAAATTTATCGAAGTGCCGTTGCTACAGATCCAGCAAACTGATCTCGATGCCTGGCTAAAAACGGTGCCGGATGGCGGCGTTGTCAATGCCGACTATCCGCAAGAACTGGTCGCTAAAATCATCGATGCAAACGTGAAAAAGGAGCCTCTTCCACTGGTTCCGGCTCCCAAGTAAGGCAACAAAACGATGGCTTTCCTCCCAGCTGCCGCAGACACCGCCGCGGGCCTTCTTATTGAGGCCCGCGGGGTCCGCAAGAGCTTCGGTGCAGTCCACGCGTTGGTCGNCGTAGACTTCACCCTTTCCAAAGGTGAAGTCCTGGGGCTGGTCGGCCATAATGGTGCTGGCAAGTCGACCTTGATGAACGTGCTGTCAGGTGCCTTCCAAAGGACGGAGGGAACGTTCGTTTACGATGGGCACGCCGTCGACCGTTGGGGAACTTCCGAAGCCAAGACTAACGGTTTGCGTTGCGTTTTTCAGGAGCTCTCGCTTTGCGCAAATCTATCGGCAACGGAAAACACGAGGATCGTCCACCGCAGTCTGTGCGGCTTTGCGTGGCGGCGTAAAGCGCGCGCGCTTGTCACACAAGCATTGGACGATATTTTTCCAGGGCATGGAATCGACGTGGACGCAAAGATCGGTGATCTTTCGATTGGTGAGAGACAGATGGTCGAGATCGCCCGCGCCTTTACCGAAACCCAAGGCCATGTCCGCTGTGTCATTCTCGACGAGCCGACTTCGGCTTTGGGCCACAAGCCAGCGGAACAGCTGCTGACCTACATTCGAATGGCATCTGCGCGCGGTGTCGCCTGCATCCTGATCACACACCGGCTCAACGAAATTCTCGACGTCTGCAACCGCGTAGTGGTGATGATGGATGGCGCGATTGTCGCAGACCGCCCGGCGTCCGGTCTGACGCGCTCTAAACTGGTCGGCATGATGGGAAATATCGAAGTGCCCGGCGAGAGAGCGATGGTGGCCAGAAGTGAAATTCAAGATAGAATTGTGGTCGATCATACGGGTATCGACGAAGCAGATTTCCCGATCAGGGCTGCCGTAGGCGAGATCATAGGATTTGCAGGCCTGGACGGTCACGGTCAACGCGAGCGGCTGCGCGCCATCTATATGGCCATGAGAAAGATTCCGGTAGCCTTTGTGGCGGGTGATCGCGGTGTCGAGGGCATCATGCCGCTCTGGTCGATTGCCGATAATCTAACCATCCGCAGTCTCAATGCGCTCCAGAAAGGTGGCATCATTTCCAGTCCGGCAGCACGCGCGCTTGCCGAAACATGGTCGAAACGGTTGAAGGTTAAGGCTCCGACGATCGACACTCCCATCTTGGCACTCAGCGGCGGAAATCAACAAAAGGTGCTTTTCGCCCGCGCGCTTGCATCTGATGGTCAGGTCATCCTGCTGGACGATCCGATGCGCGGTGTGGACGTCGGGACGAAGCAGGAGGTCTACAAGTTGATCCGTGAAGAGGCCGCACGCGGTCGCACCTTTATTTGGTACACAACAGAATTCGAAGAGTTGAAGAACTGCGACCGCCTATACGTTTTCCGTGAGGGCAAAGCCGTTGCAGAGTTGCGAAGCGATGAGATCGACCATAACCGCGTTCTTGAAGCATCGTTCGGAGGCGCCAATGGTTGAGATCATCCCATCTGGGCAGAACCGCGGCTTGGGAGAACGTCTGGCACCGGCGTTGCAGATCGGCTTGCCAGCAATTGCCCTCGTTATCATGCTCGCCGTCATTTTCTGGATCCGGCCAACGGCGATGAGCTATTTTGGCTTCACACTATTGTTTAAACTGGCGGTCCCGTTGATGTTCGCATCGCTGGCACAAATGCTTGTCATCATGCTTGGCGATATCGACCTGTCTATCGGCGCTTTCGTGGGCTTTATAACCTGCGTAACCGCGCTCTATCTGGACAAGGCACCCACGCTGGCGATTGCGATCTACTTAGGAAGCGTTGTTGTCTATGCCGTTGTCGGGTTGCTGATCCATGTCAGACAATTGCCATCAATCATCGTGACCCTTGGCATGTCGTTCATATGGCTGGGCAGCGCGGTTATGATACTTCCGGCCCCTGGCGGCACCGCGCCTCCCTGGTTGCTGGGTTTCATGGCATGGCGCCCGCCATTTATTCCCCTGCCCGTTCTGCTTGCCATTCTGGCCGCTGCCGTGGGTCATTTCATCATCAGCCGTTCTTCATATGGTGTGGTGCTACGAGGTGCAGGTGGCAATCCGCGGGCCATTCAGCGCGCCGGCTGGTCGATCACCGTCATCCGATCGGCGATCTACTCGGCAGCGGGTGCTCTCGGCATCATCGCAGGCATTACGCTCACGGGGCTGACGACCTCGGGCGATCCAAACATCGCCCCGGCTTACACGCTTCTGGGCGTCGGCGCCGTCATTCTCGGTGGAGGGGTATTTACCGGCGGCATCGTATCCCCGGTCGGCACTGTTATCGGCGCTCTGACGCTTGCTCTCGCAGGATCACTTCTCAGCTTCCTGCAGGTTCCGTCGACGTGGCAGATCGGCGCTCAGGGAGGAATACTTTTCCTTGTTTTGGCCGGACGCGTCCTGCTCACGGAGAAAAAGTCATGAGCCGAAATGCCCTGAAACCCTGGACTTACGGATTCATCGTAGCACTTGTTATGTGGATCGTAACCATCTCTTACTCCGGTCTCGGAAGTGCTGTGCCGACCTTGTCGTCAGCTCTTGCCTTTGCCGCGTTCAGCGTGGTGGTCGGAACCGGCCAGATGCTGGTGATTTCGTCCGGACCCGGCAATATCGACCTTTCCATGCCATCAGTTCTAACGTTGGCAGCCTACCTATCGATGTCGGTGATGAGCGGTAGCAACGAAATGATCCTTCCGGGCTTGGCCGTCGCCATGGTAGTCGGCGCTCTGGCAGGTATTGCTAATTTTCTGGCGATCAGCCTTCTACGTCTGCCGCCAATTATTGCAACACTTGCCTGGAGTTTTGTGTTCCAGTCGCTGGCCTTCAATCTTGGCGGCGAAGCGACACTGAAGCCCCCGGCAGCACTTTCGGCATTCACCCTGTGGTCGATCGGTGGCATGCGCGTCATGCCGATCGCCGTTATCGCCCTCACTATAGCGGTCGCCTTCATCCTCGCCCGTAGTGTCTGGGGCCGGCAGTTGCTCGCAATTGGCCAAAGTGAGCGTGCCGCTCGACTGGCTGGGGTGCCTGTAACGCGGGTCCGGTTGCTTGCCTATCTCTTTNGCGGAGTCTCGGCGGCTCTAACAGGTTTCCTTCTTTCTGGATTTTCCGGCGGCGCGGCACTCAACATGGGCGATACCTATCTTCTTGAGGCCATCGCAGTTGTTGTACTAGGCGGCACAAGTGTCGCTGGCGGGCAAGCCAATGCGGTGGGTATCTGGGGCGCGGCGCTGTTCTTCAACCTGATGGCCACAATGCTGAATACCTTCCAGATGCAAGTAGGTGTTCGCTTTGTCCTGACCGGCGCTCTGATCATCTTGATCGTTGCAATCGTACCCCGGCCGAAGGTCACCTGACATGGATATAGCGACATTAACACGGGCATTCGGCTCAGAAATGACCCTTGTCGACCTCACCCATAGGCTCACTCCAAGCGTCCCTGTATGGCCATCGCATCCCTTCTTCTGTCACGAAATTGTGGAGAGCTATGATCATGGCGACCTGGCCTGCAATCATTCCCTCAGTATGAGCGAGCACACCGGCACGCATTTCGACGCCCCTCTGCACTTCGTCAAGGGTGCGGCTGCAATTGATAGCGTTGCTTTGCAGACCTTCTTCGGCCGAATGACGAAGATAGATGCCCGCGATTGTGGACCGCGGGAAGCCGTAGGCGTCGAGCGAATAAAAACTTTTGAAGCCGAGCATGGCGAAATCCGCGCCGGTGATGCGGTCTTCTTCCATTTCGGCTGGGATCGTTTCTGGGAGGATCCGGGAGATCACCCAAGCTTTCTCAGCGACTGGCCGGGCCTGTCGCGCGAGGCTTCGCAATATCTTCTCGACCGCCGTGTTCGCATCGTCGGTTCGGATTGCCTCTCGCTCGATTGCTTTGGAAGCACCGATTTCCCGGCGCACAATATGATGCTGGAAGCAGGTGTTCTGATTGGCGAGAATTTCGCTAGGCTCGGGNACGTCCCNGTCTTCTCATTCCTAATCACCTTGCCGCTGCCAATCGCCGGCGGTTCGGGATCTCCCATCCGAGCTGTCGCAGCTTTTGCCAAAGGTGCCCATTCAAACACTCTCTCCAGCATCGCCATTTAACCCTGGCCTATAAAGGAACTTAGAATGCGACATATCTGGCGCTGGTTTGGCCCGATTGACAAGGTGAGTGTGCGCGATGCTGCACAGGCGGNCGCCCAGGGGATTGTCAGCGCGCTGCATCATGTACCAACGGGCACAGCGTGGAGTTTGGACGAAATCCTCAAGCGTCAGGATGAGGTTCGTGCAGGTGGCCTAGAGTGGGAACTCGTAGAAAGCATTCCAATTTCCGAAGCCATCAAAACGATGACCGGTGACTGGAAGTCCCATATCGAAGCTTGGAAGGTAACTCTTCGCCGGCTCGCACGGGCGAAAATTTCGACTGTGTGTTATAATTTCATGCCGGTCCTGGACTGGACGCGTACGGACCTGCGTTGGGAAACCCGCAACGGTGCGCGCGCAATGCGTTTCGACCTCGTCGATTTCGTAGCCTTCGATATCAATGTGTTGCTGCGTACGGGTGCGACTGAGGACTACCCGGACCAATTGGTCGAGGACGCGCGGAGGCGTTTCGCGATGATGTCGCCGGGCAAGATCGCCGCCCTCTCTACGAATATCGGCGCTGGCCTGCCCGGCTCGTCCGATGGCTATAGCGTAGAGCAACTACGCGATGCACTCTCCCACTATGACAGTATTGGTGCCGACAAACTCCGAGACAATCTGATTGCTTTCCTATCGGAGGTCGTTCCGGTTGCAGAGGAGCTTGACATGCGCCTCTGCGCCCACGGCGATGATCCTCCATGGCCGTTACTCGGCTTGCCGCGCATTCTCTCGACCGAAGCAGATTATGTGAAGATACTCGACGCCGTCGACCGAAACGCCAATGGTGTTACCTTCTGCACAGGCTCTTTAGGGGCTCGTCCAGACAACGACCTTCCGGCCATGGTGCAGCGTCTAGCGCCACGCATTCACTTTGCTCATCTGCGCAACGTCAGCCGCGAAGCACAAGGCTTTCCCTGCTCGTTCTTCGAAGACCACCATCTTGATGGCGACACCGACATGGTGGCAGTCGTCGCGGCCCTCATCGACGAAGAGCGTCGACGGAAATCGACCGGTCGGAACGACCATGAGATTTNCATGCGCCCGGATCACGGCCAGGAGATTCTCGATGATCTCACCCGTGGGGCACAACCAGGCTATCCTGCAATCGGGCGGCTCAAAGGTCTTGCCGAGCTGCGCGGCATCGAGCATACCCTTTCGCACCCTGCATCGAGCGCGACTGGGCTACGACCAGTTGCTGCGGAAAGAGAGTTGTTCCGATAGCGGTCGCGGTACATTTCTTCGATCGGGCGATACTAAAGATTAGTATTGATGATGTCGACCCAGGTGAACCGCACCGGGTTTGCCGGAGGCTATTTCGTTTAAGTTATGCGGCCACGGTCGGTGCGTCCAGCATGGCGTAATATCGTTCTTCGGCCCCATCGACGAAGCCATGCCATGTTGCCACATAGGTGAAATCTGAAANCCACAACATGTTTGGCGCTGGTGCAAAGCAGGGTCGGTTCACCCGGTCGAGTGGACATGGGGCGGTCTTATCGCCGATCGTCATACTGATCGGTTTGCCGCGAATGATGCCCTGCCGCCCCATTGCCCTCATAAGCCGAGCGACAGTACAGCGGGCGATGTCGAAGCCCTCCCGCTGTAATTGCCACCAGACCTTGCGCACGCCATAGACGCGGAAGTTCTGCTCGAAGACACGACGTATCTCGATCTTCAGGCTGATATCGCTGCGGGCGCGGATCGACCCCGAACACGCCACGGTGCTCGTCAATGAACGAGATCATCGTTTGAAGGGGCGGTCGAGCTCCTCGCACCCGACAGGCGAATGCCTGCATTCGCCGAAAGGGGCCATCGCGAAACAGGCAGAGGCTTTACGCAGAATCTCTTGGCCTAGCGAAGCTCGCGGTTCTCCCGCTCAAGAGCCTTCATCTTCTCTGCGACATAGCTCGGCAGACCTGCTCGCTTGCCGCCGACCTCAGTCTTCTTCACCCATTCGTGCTGGGTGGCTCGCGAGCAGCCAATCTTGGCAGCGATAGATGAAATGGCAGCCCAGCGTGATGGATGCTCGGCTTCGTGGTCCAGCACCATACGGATGGCACGGTTGCGGACTTCAGGTCTCTCAGAAGTTGGAGCCTCCGGCAAACCCGGTGCGGTTCAATGTCGTTGATCCCGATCCGACAGATCGTTCGGTAGACAGGTCATAGCCGGAAGTTCGCGATGTCTTGCGTGGTCAGCGCTTCGATAAAAGTATTGTCCCTCCAGCTTTGAATTAGGTGGGCAAAGGTGAAGCAACGGTGACGCCCGTGCAGATGCTCAAAAGTCAGGAAAGTGAGCCAGCCTATTACAGGAGTTCCTAATTCATCGTATGTAAACACATAAATTACTTGTATCATCTTATGACTTAGCTTAAGTCATCATCTAACTTGGGGCGGATTTCGTTCTGTGCCTCAATCGGCGAAATGTGGGAGGTGCGAATGCATAAAACGTCTTTGAAGTCTCTGCTCGTTGGCTGCGCAGTTTTGTGTGGCGCTCATGGCGCACAGGCCCAATCCATCAGCGTTTGGTCTAGGCAAACGGATGAATCGATCAGCGTGTTGAAGGCGCTGACGGATGCGTTTACGGCAGATAGCGGGATCAAGGTCGAGACCTTCAATACGGGCATCGACTTCGAGCAACGTCTTGCCCGCGCCGCTGCCGGTCGCACTCTCCCCGACATCGTCTTGAATGATACGACTGCCATGGGTCAGATGAACCAGATGGGCATTCTGAAGCCCATCGATCCATCGAAGATCGCCGGCAGTCAGGATGTCTCTACATCGGCGTGGGATGGGNCGAAGGCCAGCGATGGTCAGTTTTATTCGGTGCCGATCTCGGCTCAGTCCTTCGCGATGTTTATTCGCAAGGACTGGCGAGAAAAGCTGAATATGCCGCAGCCAAAGACCTGGGACGATGTGCGCAAGCTGGCCGAAGCCTTCACAAAGCAGGACCCGGATGGCAACGGTAAGGCAGATACGTTCGGCATGGCAATTCCCGGCTCAACCACGCGTGGTTATGCGAGTTGGTTCATGAGCAGCTTCATCTGGCAGGCGGGCGGTGATTACGTCAAGCAGTTGCCGGACGGGTTCGTGCCAACGCTCGATACGCCGCAAGTTGCCGAAGCGCTGACCTATGTGCGTGGTATGATCTGCGACAAGCTGGCTCAGCCGGGCGCCATCAACGCCACGACGGGCGATACGCTGCCGACATTCCGTTCCGGCCAGACTGGCATCTTCGTTTCCGGCCCCTATCACATCCCACAGATCGATGCGGAGCCGGGTAAGGATAAGACGGAAGTCGTCATGTTGCCTGCTGGTCCCGGTGGTATTGCTTCCCTTTCGGAAGGTACCAGCGCTTATCTGCTGAAAAGCGTCAAGGATGAAGACGCCGCCAACAAGTTCCTGGCGTTCCTCGTCTCGCCGAAGGGTCAGGAAATCGCGATGGCGCAGGGCTCAGGACGGACCCCGATCGTACGTCTGCCCGTAAATACGAAAGTCGACGNAAACGCCGTTCGTCAAGATCCGCGCTGGATGGTGTTCAAGGAGACCTTCGACAAATACGGCCACTATATGCCTGCTGTTCCGAACTGGACGGCTATCCGCACTGTCACCGGTGAAGGTTTCAACCGTATTCTAGCACAGTGCGATGCGGATGTTCCGACCGAACTGAAGGCCCTGAACGAACAGGTCAAGATCGAGTTAAGTGGGCAGAACGCACTCTCCGCTTCCCAACAGTAAACAGCTTTCATGCGTCGCGGTAGACAAACTGCGGCGCATGCAACGAGCACTGTCTCTGAGGTCAACATGTCCGTTACGCCCCAAACTTCCGCTGTCGGTAGCGTCAAGACCAAGTCTGGCACGGCGCGGCGTCCCGCCAAACGGCGTCTAAGCACCGTGATGACGCCCTGGCTGTTTCTTGCACCAGCGTTGATCATCTTCACATGGTTCAAGTTCTATCCAATGGTCTCGGGTTTCTCCATGTCGTTTTACGATGTGCAGTTCTATTCCGAGAGCAAATGGGTCGGGCTGGATAACTTCTATCGTGCCTTCAGCGACCTTGCTCTGCGCAGCGCGGTCATCCACACGACCATCTACGTTATCGTCGGAACACTTTCGGCTTGTGTTCTCGCCTTCTTCATGGCGTTGACCCTCGAAGGCCCGGCGCGCCATCTCGGTATCATCCGAACAGCAGTCTTTCTTCCGGCGATCACCAGCGTAGCCATCATTGCCGAAATCTGGCGCATTCTGTTCAACTCTGCCGATTACGGCCTCGTCAATTCAATTCTCGGCTTTATCGGAATAGAACCGCAGGGCTTCCTATCCGATCCGAACCAGGCTCTCTGGGTGTTGATCCTGATGAGCGCCTGGAAGAGCGCTCCCTATGACATGGTCATTTTTGTCGCCGGTCTGGTTGGCGTGAACCGGGAGCTTTATGACGCTGCAAGCGTCGATGGTGCCAGTGCCTGGCGCAAGCTTTGGCATGTGACACTGCCGGGCATCATCCCATCGATTTCAGTTGTCCTGATGCTGTCTTTCATTCGAGGCTTCCGAGTTTTCGCCGAGGTCTATGCGACCACTGGTGGCGGTCCGGCTGGTTCGACGTCAACNATCATGACACATATCTACAAAGTCGGGTTCGAAGAACTGAATTATGGCTACGCCTCCGCCGTCTCGTTCATGCTGCTGCTGTTTACCGTCGCGCTGACGTTGCTGCACATGAAGGTCAAATCCAAGCTCACCGCGTAAGAGGCGTCCGATGAAAACTTCTCATCTGCTCAACCTGGCCCGGTATGGCCTCTATGCCATCCTGATCGTTATCTTTGTCGGCCCTTTCTGGGGTGCGTTGGTTACCGCCTTCAGTGGCGTCAGCCTGAAACCCGGTCAATTGACACTGATCCCGCAAANCCCGACGCTGGAGAACTTCCGGATCGCGCTTTTCGACATGAAGGTCTGGCGCTATCTGATGAACTCGGTAATCGTGGTGATTGTCGGCACGGGTCTGCAAGTCACGGTCAGTGCGCTGGCTGCCTATGCTCTGGCTCGCAAGAAATTTCGCGGCGCTGCCATCGTCAGCCTGCTTATCTTGTGCACGTTGATGCTGCCGGAAGAAGTGATTGCCATCCCACTATATCTGGTGATGCAGAAAGAAATACCGATCATCAATGTGTCGATCTATAATACCTATCTGGCAATGATCCTGCCGGTCGTCGGTTGGGCGTTTNCAATCTTCATGCTGACCGAGTTCATGCGTGCGATACCAATGGAATTGGAAGAAGCGGCGCGCATCGATGGTGCCAGCGAGTGGCAAATCTTCTACCGGGTCATTCTTCCGCTGGTGCGTCCGGCACTTGGAACCGTGCTGATCTTCGGCTTCATCATGATCTGGGACCAGTACCTGTTGCCACTCATCGTGGTGAACGACAAGGAACTGATGACGCTGCCTGTGGCACTGGGTTCGCTTAGAGTGGATGACACGATAACGCCGAACATTCTGGTTGCGGCGACACTCATCGCCATGGCCCCAAGCGTCATCGTTTATCTTCTGCTTCAGCGACAATTCAATCGCGGCATTATGGCCGGCGCGGTCAAAGGCTAATCGCGCCACTTGCGCAGAAACAATCTTAAGAGGAATGAAATGGGTGCAGTTTCCCTACGGGGCGTTTCCAAGTCGTTTGGTGTCGTTGACGTCATAAAGGATGTGTCGATCGACATCGCCGAGGGCGAGTTTTGTGTGTTGATCGGGCCGAGTGGTTCTGGAAAGTCGACGTTGTTGCGGATCATCGCCGGGTTGGAGACGGCCAGTGATGGCGAAATCCACATCGGCGGACGCGATGTCACCGACCTTGAGCCAAAGCAGCGCGACATCGCCATGGTGTTCCAGAGTTACGCGCTCTATCCGCAGATGACCGTGCGCGAAAACATGAGCTTCGCCTTGCGCCTTGCGCGACGCCCCAAAGACGAGATCAATCAGAAGATCGATCAGGTGGCGCAGGTGCTCGGGCTCGAAAAGCTTCTGGACCGTTTGCCGAAGGAGCTTTCGGGCGGTCAGCGCCAGCGTGTGGCCATGGGCCGTGCAATCGTGCGCAACCCTGCTGTCTTTCTCTTCGACGAGCCGCTTTCGAACCTGGACGCCAAGCTGCGCAGCCAGGTCCGCGGTGAAATCCGCGATCTGCATCACCGCCTGAACACGACGTCGGTCTACGTCACGCATGATCAGGTCGAGGCCATGACGATGGGACAGAAGGTCGTCGTCTTGCGCGATGGCCGCGTCGAACAGGCCGGTACACCTTTGGAACTGTACGATTTGCCCGACAGCATCTTCGTGGCAAGCTTCATCGGCTCACCGGCCATCAATATGATGAACGCGACGATCGATGCCGACGGAAAAAGTCTCGCGCTGCGCGACAGCCAGAGTCGGTTGCCGGTGCCGGGTAATTACAGTGCCTTTGCCGGGCGCGAGGTGGTGGTCGGCATCCGACCCGAATATCTGGAGGTGGTGTCACACGATACCGTCGATGCCTTGCCCGCCACCGTTCGCGCTGTTGAGACGACCGGTTCGGATACGACCGTGATATGCGACAGCCCGGTTGGTCAGATCCTTGTTTCATCCAAAAGCCGCAGTCCCCTTCACATGGGGGAAGACATCGCATTGCGCGTTGCAGACGGCAAGGCACTGTTGTTTGACAAGCAAACCGAACGTCGCCTGACGCCGTCGGCCTGAGACCTAAGCGCAGATTGAAAAAGCATGACAGGACATCACCCGACGCACTTTACCGCTGAACGAATAGCCCGGACAGGCTGCACCGTTGGGGAAACGCCGGTATGGGAGCCGGAACATGCGCGTGTGACATGGGTCGACTCTCCCGGCGCCGCATTGTACCGGGTCACGTACCCCGATGGCGTTGTCGAACGGTTTGACTTGCCGCTGCGCGTTGGGGCTCTGGCTGTCCATGCAGATGGCGGCTTCATAGCTTCCACAGAGCGCGGCTTTGCCAGGCTTTCTATAGTTGATGGTGTCGTAGAACTTGAGTTTGGTGCGGGGCCAGATCTCACACCCGGTTGGCGGATGAATGACGGCGCGTGCGACCGGCAGGGACGGTTCTGGTCCGGCTCCATGGCTCCGGATACGTCTGCCCCCGGAGCCTTCGGTACGCTGTTCAGCATAGAGACCAGCGGGAAAGTTCTGGAACGGGGCGGGCGTTTCAGAACACAAAACGGCCTTGCATGGAGCCCGGATGGTGCATCCATGTATGTGTCAGATTCGAACCCTCTCGATCCCTATGTGTTGGTCCATGATTACGATCCCGCCACAGGTGACTTTACCAATGGTCGGTTGTTTGCGGACAAAGTCACCCTCGGCGGTCGCCCGGACGGTGCGGCGATGGATGCGGATGGTTGCTACTGGATCGCAGCCAGCGATAGTGGCCGCGTTTTGCGTATGACGCCGAATGGTAAAATAGATGCTGAAATTCGCATTGACGTCCCAAACCCGACGAATATCTGTTTCATCGGCAACGATCTGAAAACCGCCTTCATCACCACGCTTCGAGCGGGCGGCACAGGTCCGGGTGGCGACGTCTACGTCGTTGACCTGCCTTATCAGGGGCTGGCAGAGCCGTGCTATAATCCGGGCCGATAACGGGCCCATCGAATGTCAATTAGAGGAACGCACATGTATCTCGGAACGCAAATTCCCGCACGCCATGACGACGATTACCGGGTTATGAAGCAGCTTGGTGTAAACAACATTTCGGCAACGCCGCCGGGTGACTGGCGAACTTGGGATCGCCCAACATTGGAGGCCTTCCGCGAGAAGATCGAGAGCTTCGGCCTTATACTCGACATGACACAGTTACCATTGCCATCGACCCGCGTCGATCGTGATGTGCCATGCAAGGATATCATGCTGGCCGGCCCTGATCGCGACAAGCAGATCGATGGCATTTGCCGCCTGATCGAGAATTGCGCGGCTGCAGGCATTCCGTCAGTGCGTTATAACTTCAACTATATCGGCATTCCACGCACGCCGATGGAACCGGGCCGTGGCGGTTATATGGCAGAGGCCTTTCGCCTGGATCTGGCAAACCCTGACGAACCTACCCCTGATGGCATCGGCGCCATCGATGAGGACACGATTTGGGAGCGCGTGGATTATTTTCTTGCGCGTGTGGTTCCCGTCGCCGAGTCCGTCAATATCCGTCTTGCCTGCCATCCGCATGACCCNGCGACACCACCCGGCTTTATGGGCGTGACACGCGTGTTGGGAACCGTGGAAGGAATGAAGCGCTTTGTTCAGATGCATGAGAGCCCGGTTCATGGCCTGAATTTCTGCATCGGCACTCTTGGCGAAATGGTCGAGGATGTCACCGAGGTGCCTGCCATCACGCGTTGGTTCGGCGAACGCGGCAAGATCATGAACATCCATTTCCGCAACATCGTCGGCAAACGCTATTCTTTCCGTGAGAGCTTCCTTGAAGACGGCGACATCGACATGCCTGCGGTTCTCGATGCACTGCGCGACACCGGTTACCAGTACATGGTCATGCCCGACCACGCGCCAACGCTTTCAGGTGATAACCAGCAGCAGGTCGCTTTCGCATTTTGCTACGGCTATATCGCAGCACTCCTTCAAACCCGTTGCTGAATCAAATGGCCCGTAGATTGCGGGCCATCCTTCTTGAATGTCGCATAAACCAGCAGGTTACCCATGTCAGAGTCTGAAGTCGTTCGTATTTCATCCCAAGCCGATGAAATTACTTATAAGTTGCAAGCCCTGTTCGATAGCCATGCGGGTGCACTGCATGTTATTCTGGAACCCGGCATTCACCGGTGCGGAGGGGTGCGTCTGCGCTCCGATCTGACGATCGAGATCGCAGATGGCGCGNAGCTCCATTTCATCCCTGATTACGACGCCTACGCACAGACCACCGTGGCCATAGTCGCCGAGGAAAGCGACAGGGCCATGATGACGGCGGTGGGTGCTAAAAACATGGCGCTTGTTGGCGGCGGGCGCATTTTCTGTGCAGGTTCAACGAAATACACGCAGGGTGATGACGGTGATATGGGAACCCTTACCGCGTCACGCTATCGCCCGCGCATTCTTGTTCTGGACGATTGCCGCGACATCCGCATCGAAGGTCTACGCATTCACGATTCACCGATGTGGACAATGCATTTTGCCGGTTGTGAGAATATCGAGGTCAAGGGCGTCGAAGTCGATAACGACCGCCGCATGCCCAACACCGATGGTATAGTGATCGACGGTTGCCGCAACGTGCAAATTTTCGACAGCACGTTCCGAACCGCCGACGATGGTATCGTCCTGAAAACGACACGCCGCGAAGATGGATCGCTGACCGGACCATGCGAAAACGTGACCGTTCGAAACTGCATCGTGGAAAGCCGTTCCTGCGCACTGAAACTGGGAACAGAAAGCTTTTCGCCATTCCGCAATATTTCGTTTGAAGATGTCCGCATCGAAAAATCAAATCGGGGACTTGGAATCTTCTCGCGGGATGGCGGGTTGGTTGAGGGCATTCGCTTCGTACGTATCTTGGTGGATTGCCACGAGACACCGGCGGGATTCTGGGGCTCGGGTGAAGCGATTACCATCAACGTTCTTGATCGCAGACCAGAAGAGTTTCCAGCAGGTACCGTCAGCAACATCTTGATAGAGGACGTTTCGGGATCGATGGAAGGTGCGATCAACATGGTGGCCGAACAGCAAGGCGGCATATCCAATGTTGTCCTGCGCCGGATTTCCTTGAAACAACATGCCGGCCCGCTGAAAACCGGTCTGTGTTACGACATTCGCCCAACCATCGAAGACCGCTTCGACCGCTTTCCCATCGGCGATAAAAGTGCTGGCCGCGTGAACGCATGGCGCTTTGGTCCTGACGGCAAAATCATTGGCTTGATAGACTATCCGAACGGAATTCCCGGAATTTTCGCCAAGGGCGTTTCCGATCTCGTCACAGAAGACATTCAGATCACGCGACCCAATCCACTGCCGGAAAACTGGAATTCGGAGATCGTCGTTGTAGAAGACTAACGCGCTGTATCCTGCCTCGCTTTGGAGCAATGTCGAGTTTTCTCGTCGCTTTACAGCATCGATGTAGGGAAGAGCGTGTTGATGCGGATTGTCGGCTGAAAGGCATAAAGGCAATCGTCAACAGGAGGGAGCCTGTGCCTGCGAAAAGCGACAAAGGTGGCTCCCTCCATTTGGCCGCCGGCTTCTGATTGGTCCGTACCGCTTCGAACGCGCTCTCTGGCTCTGTTCACTATTTAATGCTCGACGGATTGGCTCTCTTAGTGTCAGAGGCAGCGCATCTAATAGTGTTTGGCCTCGAACCAATATCATCCAATCCACCCTTTCTGCCTCATTTTCCATCATTTNGCGTATCGCTGAAAAAAGCGGCTTGACGAAAGGTCCGCGAACAGCTTCATTGAACCAATCATAAATTGGTGCGAACCATTGAACGAGAAACCAGGCGACATTGCTGTTGAGAATTCCAACTACGCTTTGGAGCGTTTGCGTGAACTGTTGCGCGTCACCACCCTTGCCGCCGATGGGAAATTGCCGACAGAGCGAGCGCTTTCAGAGCGATTTGGTGTAGGCCGGCGCGAAATCCGCCGGGCACTGGAGGTTCTTGAGGCTGAAGGGCTAATCTGGCGCAAGCAGGGTGCCGGCACGTTCTTGGGCCAGAGGCCGGACAGCTGGAGCGATCACGCTGCCAGTCTGGTGACCGGAACCAATTTCATGGAAATCATGGAAGTGCGCCTGAGACTGGAGCCGCAACTGGCACAACTGGCTGCACTGCGCGCCAAGGACGCCGATATTGAGCGCATGCGGGATCTGCGCGACAAGATTTATGAGCGAACGGATGCGGATTGGCGCGAGCTTTGGGACGGTTCTCTGCACCGGCTCATCGCACAGTCGGCTGGCAATCAGCTTTNCCTCTCGCTCTTCGATGTCATCAACCGCGTTCGTCAGGACCCGGTTTGGCAATCGGTGCGCGAACGCGCTCGCAAGCAGCATAAAACACTGCGTGAATCGCGCGATCAACACACGGATATCATCGAGGCCATCGCTTCGCGGGATCCTGCGCGGGCCGGAGAGGCCATGCGCACGCACCTGCTGACGCTTCAGGAACGACTGATCCGCCAGACATCGATGGAACAGAGCGATCAGCCAGCATTCATTGAGGAGACGACCAAGTCTTAAAGCCGCCCACACTTTGAAAACAAAAGACCGGAAAACCGGCTTGTTGAAAAATCACCAGAGGAACAGAGATCATGAAACGACTGAAAAAACTTTCCGGACTTCTTTTTGTAAGCTCACTGATGGCAACATCGGCACTATCCGCCGACTTGCGGATTGGCCTGATGGACGATGCCGATGTGCTTGATCCCGCTCAGTCGCGCACATTCGTTGGCCGCATCGTCTACACCAGCCTGTGCGACAAGCTGGTCGATCTCGACAATAATCTCTCCATCATTCCACAGTTGGCCACCAAATGGGCCTGGGGTGACAATGGCGGCACGTTGACGATGGACTTGCGTGAAGGCGTCGTCTTCCACGATGGCACGCCGTTTAACGCCGAAGCGGTGGTTTACAATATCGACCGCAACATGACGCTGCCGGAATCGCGCCGCAAAAGCGAACTCGCATCTGTTGCCAAGGTCGAAGCGACTGGGCCATACCAAGTCAAGTTCACACTGAAAAGCCCGGATGCCAGCCTTCTGGCGCAGCTTTCAGACCGCGCCGGCATGATGATTTCGCCGACAGCTGGTAAGGAGCTGGGCGCCAAGTTCAATACGAAACCCGTGTGCTCCGGTGCTTTCAAATTTGTGGAACGCATCCAGCAGGACCGTATCGTTCTGGAGAAATTCGCCGATTACTGGAACAAGGACAATATTTTCATTGATACGGTCACGTTCCTGCCGATCCCGGATACAACGGTACGTCTGGCCAACCTGCAATCGGGCGATCTCGATCTTGCAGAACGCATTTCTGCGTCGGACGTGGCGTCCGTCAAGGCAGATGCGAAACTTAACTACGGCGAGATCGTCGGACCCGGTTACATGGCGCTATATGTAAACATCGGTAATGGCGCCAAGGCAGACAACCCTTTCGGTAAGGACAAGCGTCTTCGTCAGGCCTTCTCCCTTTCAATCGACCGCGAAGCGATCAACCAGGTGGTTTTTGAGGGCACTGCCATGGCAGGCAACCAGCCGTGGCCGCCTTCCAGCCCATGGTACAACAAGGACATACCAGTTCCTGCCCGTGACGTTGAAAAGGCAAAGGCGTTGATGAAGGAGGCCGGGTTCGACAAATACGAAATCGAACTTCAGCACGCCAACAACACCACACAGACGCAGGCGATGCAGGTCATCCAGTCCATGGCTGCCGAAGCCGGGTTTGATGTGAAACTGAAGGCCACCGAGTTCGCCACGTTGCTGTCAGAGCAAACTGCAGGTAACTACGTTCTGTCGCGCTCCGATTGGTCCGGCCGTTCCGACCCTGATGGCAACATCCACCAGTTCGTGACCTGCAAGGGCGGTATCAACGACACCAAATATTGCAATCCTGAAGTCGACAAGCTGCTGAACGAGGCGCGTGCCTCGACGGACAATGCCGTTCGCAAAACGAAATACGACGCCGCCACCAAAATCCTCGATGAGGATTTGCCGCTGATCTATCTCGGCCATCAGGCCTATCTCTACGCCTATTCCAAGAAAATCAGCGGCTTCACGCCATCCGGTGACGGCATGATCCGTCTGACCGGGGTCAAGAAGACTGACTGAAGCTGCCTTGTGCACGTGCGGGATGCGCCCTTCAGCGCATTCCGCAACCCTACTCCAAAGCCTTGCCCGTATAAGGATTTGCTTTCATGCATATCTACATCGCCAAGCGGCTGCTGGTAGCGATACCGACGTTGCTGATCATCTCCGTTTTTGTCTTCTCGTTGCAGAAACTTCTGCCTGGCGACCCCATTCTCGCCATGGCCGGAGAGGAACGCGATCCTGCGGTGATTGAACTGCTGCGCGAGAAATACCGGATGAACGATCCTGTCGTGTATCAGTATTTTTATTGGCTCGGCTCCGTGGTGCAGGGAGATTTCGGCGTATCCTTGCGCACCAACCAGCCGGTGCTGGAGCTGGTGGCTGAGAAGCTGCCTGTCACCATTCAGCTCGCACTGATGTCCATGTTTTTNGCCTTCGTCATCGGGGTGCCAATGGGCATTCTGGCGGCCGTGAAGCAGAACACGTGGATTGATTACCTCGCCAACATCGTTGCTTTGTCGGGGCTTTCCATTCCCAACTTCTGGCTTGGCATCATGCTGATCCTGCTGGTTTCCGTTCAACTCGGCTGGCTACCGGCTTCGGGCTACGAGTCGATTTTCGTTGATCCGGTTCGCTCCCTGCAAACNATGATAATGCCGTCCTTCGTTTTGGGAACGGGACTGGCCGCAACGCTCATGCGACACACGCGCTCGTCCATGCTGTCGGTGATGAAGTCAGATTACATTCGTACCGCTCGTGCCAAGGGATTATCCACCCGTGAAGTCGTCCTCAGCCATTCGTTCCGCAACGCGCTTTTGCCCGTCATTACATTGACTGCACTGCTGTTCGGCGAGCTTCTGGCCGGTGCAGTGCTTACCGAGCAGATTTTTACCATCCCCGGATTCGGCAAGCTGATCGTTGATGCAGTGTTCAACCGTGATTACGCGGTGGTGCAAGGCGTCGTGCTGTGCACAGCCGTTGGCTTCATCTTCATGAACCTGCTGGCGGATGTCGTCACCGTTCTTCTCAATCCACGCATGAGGGCAGCCATATGAGTGTGTCTGCACAGGTCGCCCCAGCCGCAAAGACAAAACCCCGCGAAAACCGGGCGTGGAAGAAGATGAAGCGTAATCGCAGTGCGATTGCCGGTCTCATCATCATTGCCTTCTTCACCGTACTGGCAATCGCCGCCCCACTTCTGCCGCTGGCCGATCCGCTCGCCACGAGCTGGGGTGCCATACGCAAAGCGCCTTCGGCAGCGCACTGGCTCGGCACCGACGATATTGGCCGCGACGTTCTTTCCCGGATGATCTGGGGCGCTCAGGCATCCTTGATGGCGGGCGTCATATCGGTCGCGATCGCCGTTCTGACGGGCGTCCCCTTCGGGCTCATTTCCGGTTATTTCGGTGGCTGGGTCGATCAGGTGATTTCACGCATCACGGAAGCATTTCTCGCCATGCCGTTTCTGATCATGGCGATTGCGCTCGCCGCTTTCCTTGGACCGAGTCTGATGAATGCGATGATCGCCATCGGCCTGTCCGCCATGCCCATTTTCGTGCGGCTTACCCGCTCCCAGGTGCTCGCCGTCAAGACGGAAGATTACATCGAGGGTGCGCGCTCCATCGGGCTTGGCCACGGCGATATCATGCTGCGTTATATCCTGCCCAACATCGTGCCACCGATCATCGTGCAAGCGACACTGACGGTCGCCACCGCCATCATTGCCGAAGCAAGCCTTTCGTTCCTCGGCCTTGGCCAGCAGGCTCCCGCTCCAAGCTGGGGCTCAATGCTCAACGTTGCCAAGAACTTCCTGACCCAGGCACCATGGATGGCGATGTGGCCGGGGGTCGCGATCTTCTGTGTCGTGATTGGCTTCAATCTGCTTGGCGATGGTCTGCGCGATGCGCTCGATCCACGCGAAAACTAAGAATTCCAAAGGATACTACCATGACCACATTCACCACCNGTCCGGAAATTCTCGGTACTTTCGGCGTCGTTACATCAACGCACTGGATTGCCTCTGCTGTCGGCATGAGCATTCTGGAAAAAGGTGGCAATGCCTTTGACGCCGCCGTTGCCACCGGTTTCGTCCTGCAGGTTATGGAGCCGCACCTGAACGGACCGGGCGGCGATATGCCCGCCATCATCTACTCGAAAAAGAAAGACAAGGTCGAGGTCATCTGTGCGCAGGGCACGGCACCGGCAGCGGCGACCATCGAACATTATACCGCGGAGGGCATTAATCTCATTCCCGGTGATGGCCTGCTTGCAACCGTCATTCCCGGCGCCTTCGATGGCTGGATGCTGATGCTGCGCGACTACGGCACCATGACCGTTCGCGAGGTGCTGGAGCCTTCGATCTACTATCTCGAAAACGGCCATCCGATGCTGCCGCGCGTGGCAGCCACCATCAAGGGACTGGCCGATTTCTTCCAGAAGGAATGGCCTACCTCCTATGAGACATGGTTGCCGGGCGGGTTTGCACCCGAGCCGTATTCCAGCTTCAAGAACCCGGTTCTCGCTCAGACGTGGAAACGCATCATCGCGGAATCTGAGGCCAAGCCCGGTCGCGAGGCTGGCATCGACGCTGCACGTGATGCGTTCTATCGGGGTTTCGTCGCGGAGGCGATCAGCGACTATCTCAAGACTGCGGAAGTCATGGATGCCAGCGGCAACCGCCACAAGGGTGTGCTGACCGCCGAGGATATGGCCAATTGGACGGCGACCATCGAAGACCCCACGACCTATGATTATCACGGCTGGACGATTGCCAAGACAGGTCCATGGGGGCAAGGTCCTGTGCTGCTCCAGTCACTGGCGATCCTGAAGGGCATCGATATCGGCGCGATGGACCCCGCAGGCGCGGACTTCGTCCACACGGTGGTCGAAGCGATGAAGCTGTCCTTTGCCGACCGCGAGGTTTATTACGGCGACCCGGACTTCGGGCAAATCCCCACCCAGACGCTGCTGTCGGACGGATATAATGACGAACGCCGCAAGCTGATCACCGATAAAGCCTCCATGGACCTGCGCCCNGGTCGCATACCCGGTTTCGATACCCAACATGATCTCACCATGGGAATGCTTAATTCGATGGCAGGCATCGGTGCCGTCTACGAGCCAACCATGTCACACCTGACCGAAAAGCGCGGCGATACAGTGCATATCGATGTCATCGATCGTGACGGCAACATGGTGTCCGTCACCCCATCAGGTGGCTGGTTGCAGTCATCGCCTATCATTCCCGGTCTTGGCTTCTGTCTCAATTCCCGCGCGCAGATGTTCTGGATGAAGCCGGGCCTGCCAACATCTCTGGCACCCGGCAAGCGTCCGCGTACAACGCTCACCCCTTCGCTGGCCCTGTTTGAGGGAAGGCCGACGCTGGCCTTCGGAACGCCAGGCGGTGATCAACAGGACCAGTGGCAGCTGTCTTTCTTCCTGCGTTACGCCCATTTNGGCATGAATTTGCAGGAGGCAATCGACCTGCCGCTGTTCCATACCACCCACTTCCCAGGCTCCTTCTATCCGCGTACGCGCCAGCCGGGCAATGTCATGATCGAGCGCAGCATTGGCGAGGCAGCACTTTCCGATCTCAAGACGCGTGGGCATGATATTTCCGCAGCCGACCCCTGGACAGTTGGTCGCCTGACTGCGGCGCGACGAGACGCCGACGGTTTGTTGAGGGCTGCCGCCACTCCACGCCTGATGCAAGCCTACGCAGTGGGACGGTAATCGCATGACCTGGTCCATCGTCGCGCGAGAACCCGAAACAGGCCATCTGGGAATTGCCGTTGCCACCCGCTTCTTTGCGGTTGGCGCGCTCGTTCCGCATATTCGCGGCAAGATTGGCGCGATTGCCACGCAGGCCTTTATCAACCCCACCTATGGCACGGATGGATTGACCCAGCTTGCCGAAGGCAAGATGCCGCAAGAGATCATTGATGCCCTCATCTCGCGGGATGAAGGCAGCGCCCAGCGGCAGTTGCATATGATCGATGCCGAAGGTCACAATGCAGCTTTCACCGGAGAAAGCTGCATTGATTGGGCGGGGCATCTGGTGGATCACAACGTCTCCGTCGCAGGGAACATGCTGGCCGGGCCTCAGGTGATCGAACAGACGATGCGGATCTACAGGGACACTGTGGGCCTGCCATTTGCCGAACGTCTGCTTCTCGCCATAGAGGCAGGCGAAGCTGCAGGTGGAGACAAACGCGGCCGGCAATCGGCGGCACTAGTGGTTTACCGGGATCAGGATTATCCGTGGCTCAACGTTCGCACCGATGACCACGCCGATCCCNTGGTGGAACTCCGCCGCCTCTATGCCGTGGCGCAGGAACGTTATCTGTACGTGGCCGAGACAATGCCGACACGCGCCAATCCGCATGGCATGCGTGACAGAACTGAAATCGATGAAAAAATAGCAACTTTGGAAGCCGCGCGGGCAGCGAAGGGCGTGGCTTCTTCGTCCTTCGCGACGCCGCTGAAACCAGCATGATGCCGGGGAAAACGATATGACCGAAGCCGTTAAAACATCGCCGCGCGAAACCGTCCTTTCGGTTCAAAACCTCACCACCTCCTTCATGGTGGATGGCGAATGGAAGAGTGTCGTGCGTGACCTTTCATTCGAGGTGAAGGCCGGAGAAACCGTTGCCATCGTCGGGGAAAGCGGATCGGGCAAGAGCGTCACCTCTCTCTCCATAATGCGGTTGCTGGATAAGCACTCCAGCCGTATCGAAGGCAAGGTTCTGCTCGGGGAAAGAGAGATTCTCGCGATTTCCGAGAAGGAAATGCGCACCGTGCGCGGCAATGACGTGGCGATGATTTTTCAGGAGCCGATGACATCGCTCAATCCCGTATTCACCATCGGCCGCCAGATTTCTGAAGTGCTGACCCGTCACAAGGGCATGAACAAGGCGCAGGCGCGGGCAGAAACCATCCGGCTGTTGGAAAAGGTCCGCATTCCCAATGCCCAGACCCGTTTCGATGAGTACCCGCACCAGTTCTCAGGCGGCATGCGACAGCGGGTGATGATCGCCATGGCGCTGGCATCGAGGCCCAAGCTTCTGATTGCCGACGAACCGACGACCGCGCTCGATGTTACAATCCAGGGCCAGATCCTCGATCTCATCAAGCAGTTGCAGGAAGAGGAAGGCATGGCCGTTCTCTTCATCACCCATGACATGGGTGTCGTTGCCGAGATTGCCGACCGCACGATCGTGATGTTCCGCGGCGATCAGGTCGAAACCGGCGAAACTGCCGATGTCTTTCACAGTGGCCAGCATCCCTATACCCGCGCGTTGCTGGCGGCAGTTCCGAAGCTCGGCTCCATGGAGGGGCATAAATGGCCGCTGCGCTTTCCCCGTGTCGATATGGCAAGCGGCGAAATCTCGGATGCCAAGGAGGTGTCAAATACCGTCGAGAGCGGCATGACGCCGGTTCTTTCGGTCAAGAACCTCGTGACACGTTTCGATATCTGTTCAGGACTGCTGGGCCGCGCAACGGGTGCTGTGCATGCCGTGGAGAATGTCTCCTTCGATCTGTTTCAGGGCGAAACCCTGTCTCTGGTTGGCGAATCCGGTTGCGGTAAATCAACGACGGGGCGCTCCATTGCCCGACTGGTAGAACCTCGCAGTGGTCAGGTCACGCTGGATGGTTTCAATGTTCTGACGCTTGATCCGGTGGCCTTGCGCAACATGCGACGCAGCGTGCAGATGATTTTNCAAGATCCGTTCTCCAGTCTCAATCCGCGCATGACGGTGGGCTATGCGGTGGCCGAACCGATGATCAAACACAAGATCGCGTCGTCTTCGCAGGCCAAGCAGCTGGCTACCGACTTGCTGGAGCGTGTCGGTCTGTCGGCCTCGATGATGGATCGTTATCCGCATGAATTTTCCGGTGGCCAACGTCAGCGTATCGCTATTGCGCGTGCACTGGCATTGAACCCCAAGGTCATCATCGCGGATGAAAGCGTGTCTGCTCTCGACGTGTCGATCAAGGCCCAGGTGTGCAATCTGCTGCTCGATCTTCAGGAGCAGTTCAAGATCGCCTTCCTGTTCATCAGCCATGATATGGCCGTGGTAGAGCGGGTGAGCCACCGGGTTGCCGTCATGTATCTCGGCGAAATCGTCGAAATCGGCCCACGAGCATCCATATTCGCCAACCCGCAACACCCCTACACCAAGAAACTGATGGCCGCAGTGCCGGTACCCGATCCCGCGCGCAGAGGCTTGCGCCGCAATGCTGCGATCGAGGAACTGAAAAGCCCAATTCGTCCGTTAGGTTACAACAGCCCGGAAAGAATTTACCGTGACGTGTCGCCGGGACATAAGGTTTTATCGTGATGTTGTTTNGAAGGATTTATTACTGAGGTCATTTTAATTGACCGCCCGGATTTTGTTCTCATCTGGATTCCTAATTGGGGTGACGAGCGGCTTTCCTGTCCACCGTCGTGGCTCGCCGCAAATTGTGCGTCCTCGCAGACGGGCCATTTTCGTCGTAAGACCGGTCTCGCCGACCCTTCAGGACGTCCGGTCGATCCTACTTCAACGCGGGTGGCCAAACCTTGGAGCGTCCAATTCCGAATAGAAATTAGCGCGCTTACTTCACACCGTTCGATAGAAATGCCTGAAGCTCCGGCGTTTGGGGATTCGCGAACAATTCGGCTGAAGGACCTGCTTCCCAGATCTTACCCTGATGCATGAAGACCGTAATATTCGCGACGCTGCGAGCGAAATTCATTTCATGGGTTACCAGCAGCATGGTCATGCCCTCCCGAGCCAGCTCTTCAATCACGAGAAGAACTTCGCCGGTCAGTTCCGGATCGAGAGCCGATGTGACTTCATCGAAAAGCATGACCTTCGGTCGCATTGCAAGCGACCGGGCAATGGCCACGCGCTGCTGCTGACCGCCCGACAGCATTTCCGGATAAACCGCGAATTTATCGGCAAGGCCGACGCGTTCCAGTGCCTTTCGGGCTAAANTATCGGCATCTGCTTTCGACACCCCCTGGGTGATGCGTGGCGAAAGCATGATGTTTTCGCCAACAGTCAGATGTGGAAACAGGTTATAGCTCTGAAAGACGATACCGACGTCCTTACGCAATGCCCGCAACTTGGCCTGATCCTGCTCTACCTGATGACCAGCCGCATGGATGCTTCCAGACTGGAACGCCTCCAGCCCGTTAATGCAGCGCAACATGGTGCTTTTCCCAGAACCACTGCGGCCTATGAGTGCGACGACCTGCCCGGTCTCCACGCGCATCGAAACGCCTTTGAGAACTTCCAGCGCACCGTAACGCTTGTGAACTTGGTCAATGGCTACGACCGACATGGAGAACCCTTTCAAGATAACGACTTAGGCGTGAAAGCGGAAAGCAGATGAAGAAGTAGATGAGCGCGACCACCATGAAGACTTTGAACGGCTCGAAGGTGGCGTTGTTGATCAACTGACCAGCTCGCGACAGTTCTATAAATCCGACGACTGAGACGATGGACGTGTTCTTGACCAGTTGGACGAGAAACCCGACCGTTGGCGGTAACGATATCCTCAGTGCCTGCGGCAGGATGATATAGCGGTATTGCTGAGTGCGGGTCAGCGCCAGCGAAGCCGAGGCTTCCCATTGCTGAAACGGGACCGCCTGGATCGATCCGCGCCAAATCTCTGCCAGATATGCCGACACGTAAATCGCCAACGACGCGGACGCTGCCAACAGAGGCGGAATATCGAAGCCGATCAACGTCAGGCCGTAATAGGACATGAACAAGATCATCAAGACCGGAATGGACTGGATAACAAGTATATAACCGATAGCAATGGCACGAAGTAGGCTGTTTTGTGCCAGGCGCATGATAGCGATAGCGCCACCAAACGCGGCACCGATGCTGAAAGCAATCGCTGTCAAAACGACGGTCCAACCAGCCGAGCGCAACAGAAAAAGAAATTCAGGCCAACCAAAAGAAGTCATCAGGCGGCGCTCCCTTTGGTGGCGATTGCGGGAATGACATCTGGCTTGACACGTTTGCCGAAGAGAACGTGACCCAACCCGATCAAACCAAGCTTCAATGTCAGCGCAATGACCAAATAGGCAATGGTCACGATGATGTAGCTTTCGAAGCTGCGGAACGTGCGCTGCTCCACGATGGCAGCGGAACCGGAAAGTTCTGGCACGGAAATGAAAGAGCAAATACTGGAGGCCAGAAGCATCAGTACGAACTGACTGGACAGTGCTGGCCAGACCTTGGCAAACGCTGGTTTCAGTACGATGTAGCGGAACACTTGCAGCCTGCTCAGCGCCAGTGAAAGGCCTGCCTCAAGCTGGGATTTGTGCGTGGAATCGACACCTGCCCGGATGATTTCTGTCGAATAGGCCGAGAGGTTCAGCGTCATAGCCAGCAGCCCCGCCTCGATACCCGACATCCGCAGGCCCAGGAGGGGAAGACCGAAAAATATCATGAACAACTGCACCAGAAACGGCGTGTTGCGGAGAAGCTCGACATAAGCGTCGACACAAAAAGCGAGAATGCCACCAGCCAGGCTGCGAAGCCCGACGAGCAGAATAGCCAGCGCCGTTCCCAGAATGATCGCACCGGCGGAAAGCAAGATTGTTAGCTTGATCCCATTCAAGATCAGGTCGGTTTCAGCCAACACGGGTTCGAACTGAAGTGTGAAACTCATGATCTATGTCCTTGATCTGGCCACTTACCATAGAAAGCTCTGGTGCCGCCAAAGCGGCACCAGAGCCGCCTTAGTAAGTCGGCAGCTTCGGGAGCGGCGATCCAACCCATTTTTNGGAGATTGCATCCAGTTCGCCGCTGGCTTTCATCTTCTCGATGGTGCCGTTCAACCATTGCTGAAGCTCCACGGCATCCTTTCGAACAGCCATCGAATTGGGCTGCATGGAGAAAAAGAACTTCGCTTCGATGGTGGTTTCGCCGCGCGCCTTCATCGCAGCATTGGATTGCGCTTCAGGGCTGGCAACAGCCTTGACCTGACGCGAGAACAAGGCCTGCATCGTTGTCGCGTCATCATCGAAACGCAAAACTGTCAAGCCAAGCTCACGTTCGCGATCAACCAGTTGATGTTCGACGCTGGAGCCACGGTTGACACCAACCATCATGCCCTTCAGACCTGACCAGTCGGTGATTTTCTCATCCTTGCTGGCATAAATGCCGACCTGGAATGCGCTATAGGGATTGGTGAATGTAACGGCTTTTTCACGCTCCGGGGTTTTGGCAAGCGTTGCGACCAGAAAATCGACCTTACGCGCCTCGAGTGCCGGAATACGCGACGGCGGTGTCAGTTGAACCATCTCGACCGGGACACCCATATATTTGCCGACCAGCGCCGCAACATCGGCGTCATATCCGATGGCATTGCCCATGGCGTCGACCGACCCGAACGGTGGAGCGCCCACCAGCACGCCGATCTTCACCTTGCCCCGCTTGACGATTTCATCGACACTTTGCGCATGCGTCACGGTGGCTGTCAGCATGCTGGCGCAAATCGCAACCACGGCACCTGCCAGTTTAAATGATTTGGAAATGCTCATCACTCTCTCCCTTGTTAATTGAGCTTACGGTCTTGTCACCCTTNCGAATCCGGCCTCCCCGCCGGATGTCGTTAGCTGTCCTTTCTGACGATGTTGATGCAGGGTGAACCTGCCAAACGATGCGCGATATTGTCTGCAATCGTCTGCTGGCGTCGGCGCACTGTGCCATGCGTCCATCCCGACATGTGCGGCGTCATGATCAGGTTTTTCAACGTGTGGAACGGCAGACTGGACGGCAATTGTATCGGCTTGCCGGGACCTGGATAGGTGTACCAGGTGTCGATAACCGCGCCGCCGATCTTCCCTTCATTCAGCGCATCGTAAAGCGCCTGCTCATCGATGGTCGGGCCGCGACCGACGTTGAAAATGACCGCACCGGGCTTCATTGCGCTGAAGGAGTCGGCGTTGACGATCCCGGTCGTCGAAGGAGTCATTGGCACCGAAACCACGACGTAGTCAGCCGTCGGCCAGAAATCGGCCAGTTCATTCAGCGTAAACGATTGGTCCACCATCTCGGAATTCGCAACGGGGCTGCGATTGGCAACGCTGACCTGCATGCCAAACGCCTTGGCGCGCCGGGCAATGGCCTGGCCGATGTGGCCGAAGCCCAGCAGACCAATCGTCTTGCCACAGATTTCGTCATGGAGACGGTCTCGCGAGCCGGATGAATAGGCCCAGTTTCCCTGACGCAGCTTCGCATCAGCGTCGTCAAGCGGCACATGACGGTTGAGGATGCCAGCGAAAACATATTCCGCAATCGCTGGATCATGCCCGAAGCAGTTGCAAACCAGGGCAGTTGCGGGCAGCAATTCCAAATTGACGGCGTCATATCCAGCGCCCGGCACATGGAACAGCGATAGATTTNCGGGTAGCGGAAGGCTGGCATCGAACTTGACGCCGACGATCATGTCGGCTGTGGCATAAGCCTTCTTCTGCTCGTCCGTCTCCAGCACATCCGGCAATACGATAATCCGCGCGTCGTGCGGCGCAAGATCGGCAAANCCATGACTGAAGCAGGCGGCATTTTCACCGTGAAACACGATGCGTGGCATCGTCAGTCCCTCCCCTGAATTCTAAAAATTGGCTCGATACTGCAATCCAGCAGACGCGGGTCCAAGCCTGATTCCATCGTATCGAACATCGAATCCACGAAGGCGATGAGCTGGTTTGAGGCCGAGACCGCTGCATCCATGTGCCGATTGGCGACAGCGCTCAGCACCGCGAGATGGCAATCGATTGTCGGGNTCAGATCGATCTGCACCGAGCAATGGGTGTGATGGATAAACCCGATGCGACGAAAGATGGTGTGGAGGGGTCGCAGTGTGTGTTCGAGGAACGGTTCGCTTGCGGCAGCCAGCAGAATCTGATCGATCCGCCGATCGATATCATTGAATTCCGCCAGCGTGATCTCGTCACGTTTCGCCTTCAGTGCTCGCTCGATATGTAGCATTTGATTGCGATGCGACAGGCTGGCGCGCTCTATTGCCAGTCTGACGACAAAACGCTCCATGTCTCCGCGCAATTGCAACAGCATGCGCTCACGAGCAAGGTCGATCGGGGCAACCTTCAGGCCATGGCGCGGAACGATGATAAAAAGCGTATCTGCGGCAAGGCGATTGACGGCATTATGAACCGGCGTCCGGCCCAGACCGGTCAAATCCTGCAACTCCTGCACGGTCAAGGACTGGCCGGGCTTCAGCTCGCACTTGATCAACATTTCTTCGATGCGCTGGTAAGCAAGTTCGAAGAAATTCACGCGGTTGCGCCGCGGCAAGGTCTCGCCTTCCACCACCAAGGATGGAGCCGTCCGTTTTTTCGCCATGAACGATTTCCTCCCGTCACGACAAAGCCAACTTGGCTCATCTAGAAAAATGTTTAAAACATGTTGTGAAATATTACAAGCAAGATTATTGTCCCCGCCCAAGGGAGAGGTGCAACTGGCAACAGGGCCGGCATCGCAGCGGGTAGGAGAAAACACCGTGAAGATCACGCAGATCGAGACGCTGAAANCCGAAGAGTTTTCCAATGTCCTATGGGTTCGCATACACACTGATGCCGGGATCATCGGGCTCGGCGAGACATTTTACGGTGCGGGAGCCGTCGAAGCGCATATCCACGACACATTGGCGATGCGCCTGTTAGGCAAAAACCCACTACATATCGAAGCGTTGCACCGGGAAATGACCAATCTTCCCATGGCGCAGGCATCAACGGGGGCAGAATCCCGCGCGACGTCGGCTATCGACATTGGCCTGTGGGATATCTTTGGCAAGGTCTGTGATCAGCCGGTCCATCAGATGCTTGGCGGCTTGTGCCGCGACAAGCAGCGTGTTTACAACACCTGCGCTGGTTACAAATATGTCCGATCCCACAACATCAAGCCGGTTTCCACCTGGAACCTTGGCGATGCGAACGGCCCTTACGAAGATCTCGACGGCTTCATGAACCGGGCGGACGCCGTGGCCGAAAGTCTGCTGGAAAGCGGCATTACCGCCATGAAAATCTGGCCCTTCGACCCGGCAGCGATTGAGAACAACGGCGTGCACATCACGCCTGAGCAGATGAAGAAGGCTGTCGAGCCATTCGAGAAAATCCGCAAGGCGGTGGGTGATAAGATCGAGATCATGGTCGAATTCCACTCGTTGTGGAACCTGCCGACTGCCATCAAGATCGCGCGCGTGCTGGAACAATATCAGCCGACCTGGTACGAAGATCCCATCCGCATGAACTCGCCGCAGGCACTGAGCGAGTTTGCACGCTCCACGACCGTTCCGGTCTGCGCAAGCGAAACGCTCGGTTCGCGTTTTCCCTACAAGGATATGTTGGACCGCGATGCGATGCAGATCGTCATGGCCGATCTCTGCTGGACCGGCGGTCTGACGGAAGGGCGCAAGATCGCCGCACTGGCCGACACCTATCACCGCCCCTTCGCCCCGCATGACTGCATCGGCCCTGTCGGCTTCATCGCGGCAATCCACGCGTCCTTCAGCCAGCCAAACACGCTGATCCAGGAATCCGTGCGTGCCTTCTATACCGGATGGTACAAGGAACTTGTCGACAATGTCCCGGTCATCAAGGATGGCTACGTCCTGCCGATGCAAGGTCCGGGACTGGGTGTTGATCTTCTTCCTGCCGTCTATGAACGCTCGGACCTCAGCGTCCGTCGCAGCACATTGTGAGGCCCATCATGACCAATCCCCTTTNCGATCTCAAAGGGCGCAACGCGCTCGTCACCGGCTCCTCACGCGGCCTTGGCCGCGCCATGGCTGACGGCTTCGCTGCTGCCGGGGCGCATGTCATCATCAACGGCACCAACGGTGAACGTGTCACCAGCACCGTGGCCGATTTCTCAGCAAACGGCTATGAGGCCAGCGCTTCCGTTTTCGATGTCACCTCGGAAGAGGCCATCAAAGCAGCCTTTGCAGATTTCGACGCACAAGGCGTAGACATCGATATTCTCGTCAACAATGCCGGCATTCAGTTCCGCAAACCGATGGTCGATCTGGAAACGGCAGACTGGCAACGGGTGATCGACACCAACCTGACCAGCGCTTTCATGCTGGGACGGGAGGCGGCACGCCGCATGATCCCGCGCGNCCGCGGCAAGATCATCAATATCGGCTCGCTGACCAGCGAACTGGCGCGCGCNACCGTGGCACCCTATACGGTCGCCAAGGGCGGCATCAAAATGCTGACCCGCGCCATGGCTGCCGAATGGGCGCAGTTCGGCATTCAAGCCAATGCCATCGGACCCGGTTATATGATCACCGACATGAACCAGGCCCTGATCGACAATCCTGAATTCGACGCTTGGGTCAAAGGCCGCACACCCGCGAAACGCTGGGGCAAGCCAGAGGAACTGGCGGGAACCGCCGTTTACCTGGCATCGACGGCATCGGACTATGTCAATGGCCAGATCATCTACGTCGATGGCGGGATGCTTTCGGTGCTGTGACGCAGCAAAAANCATCGAATAGCGGGAGGAGATAAGACTATGCGAGGGATCATCATCCACGCCCCCAAAGACCTGCGTGTAGAAGAGGTGGAAGAACCAGAACTGGCTTCGAACGAGGTGCGAGTACAGGTTTCGATAGGTGGCATTTGCGGGTCGGATCTGCATTATTATCACCATGGCGGGTTCGGAACGATCAGGGTTTTGGAGCCGATGGCGCTCGGCCACGAGTTTGCAGGTGTCGTATCTGAGGTTGTCACCGGAGTGTCGCATCTCGTTCCGGGCATGCGCGTCGCCGTAAACCCCAGCCGGGCCTGTGGACACTGCCGCTTCTGTGCCGAAGGCATGCAGAACCAGTGCCTCGATATGCGTTTCATGGGCAGCGCAATGCGCGTTCCCCATATTCAAGGCGGCTTTCGTGAAACAGTGACGGTCAATGCTTCGCAATGCGTGCCGATTGCCGACAGCCTGTCCATGGGAGAGGCTGCGATGGCTGAACCTCTGGCCGTCTGCCTTCATGCGGCCAAGCAGGCAGGCTCACTGCTGGGCAAACAGGTACTGATTACTGGTGCAGGCCCAATTGGCGCGCTCTGCGTTCTCGTGGCGCGGTTTGCCGGTGCGGCCCGCATCGTGGTCACAGATGTGGCTGACGAACCCCTGGCGATCGCAAAGAAANTCGGCGCCGAGGAGGTCATCAACGTCGTTAAGAACACCACGACGCTTGAAGCTTACGGCAAGGAAAAAGGAACGTTCGATGTATTGTTTGAGGCATCGGGCAACCAGGCCGCACTTGCATCGGCGTTGGACGCGTTGCGACCCGGTGCCGTGATCATGCAGCTTGGGCTGGGCGGGGAGATGACACTTCCGGTCAACACCATCGTCACCAAGGAACTTCAGCTTCGTGGCACGTTCCGTTTCCACACCGAATTCGCTGAAGCTGTCGATCTGATGGGCAAGGGCCTGATCAATGTAAANCCACTCATTTCCGCAACCTTGCCATTTACATCAGCAACAAAAGCCTTCGAACTGGCAGGTGATCGGTCACGTAGCATGAAGGTTCAACTTGATTTNACGCGGAGCAATCCATGATTTCGATTGTCCCCCAACCCTTGACGCAGGAAACATTTGCGCCTTACGGACTGGTTTCCGGTCTGACGGAAGTTGGCTCCCTTCTCATTGAAGACGCTTTCGGTGCGACTGAAGACGCTCAAAAACCGGTGCTTCAAGTCGTCAAAATCGCCTCACCTCAACAGATTGTTGTGATCAAGCAATTGGAGGCTCACCCCTTTTCGGCGCAGACCTTCCTTCCCCTGGACATGGCGCCCTCTCTGATCGTCGTTTGTGACTGGAATGGAACCGAAGGACCCGACGTAGCGACGCTCAAAGCCTTCGTTGCACGGCCTGATCAGATTATCACCTATCACCGGGGCGTCCTGCATCACAAGATCACGCCACTCGCAGCATTGGCGACTTTTGCCATGGCGATGCGACAAACGGGCCGCGGCGGTGACACGGTTATTTACGAACTTGGCGAACCGGTTGGTGTCGATCCAAGCGTCTAGCGCAGCCTCATACGGAGTTCGTCGAGCAAAGATATCGCACGCTGCGTGGTTTGCACAGTTGGAAAGGGACTGAAGTGGTGCCACCAGTCGTCGCAAGCGGGGGCAGCGACTTTATGCGGAAGAGTTCTACGGCGATATGCTTCAGGCAGTCGATCTCAGGGATGGCTCGGGTGAAAGCGATGACGGATAGCCAAACTACCACAGTCTAATATGGCGAGCGGAAGGAATACGGATGGGATTCAATCTGGCGCGGTTTGTCATAGCGCAGCAGGACGTCTACAGCATAGCCTTGCGTGAGTTGCGTGCCGGCCGTAAGGAATCGCACTGGATGTGGTTCATCTTCCCCCAAATTCGCGGACTTGGTCGTTAGATACTGCCCGCTTTTACGCGATTTCGGGACTTTCAGAGGCCGAAGCCTACCTGAATCACTCTATTGTGGGGCCGCGTTTGGAGGAGTGCACGCACGCCATGCTTAGCCATCCTGATCTCGGCGCACATGACATTCTTGGATCTCCCGATGACGTCAAGTTTCATTCCAGCATGACATTGTTTGGAGCCGTCGCGCGGAGTGGTTCGTCGTTTGAAAAAGCTCTTGAGGTTTTTNACGGAGGTGAAGGCGATCAAGCAACGCTCGCAGCATTGTAAAACTGTGGCCAATTGGTTCCCGTACTTTCTAATTTTGCTTTCGAACGTCTGGCCAGAAAGCTGCCGGACCAATCCTACCGTAAAACTCATCCTGAGCATCTTGATGGAAATACTACAGCTCGGCGTGGGGAGCCTTAAATATGCTCGTTGACTTGAAAGCGGTGACACACCATCTGTTTGCCATGCCGAAGCGTGAAAAAANTCACATCGAACTGATCAGGACTTGGAGCTTGCCAGCCGCTGTAACGATGGGGTCGGCGGTTCGCGCGAAGGGCGTTCTGCAAGAAATACAGGCAAGGCTGCCTGCCATCTCGAAAAANTCGATTTCCCTTCAGGGCGTGGATCTCACACTTGCGATGGCCGCGAGTGAAAAGACTGCCTTCAATGTTGCGGCGGCCGTCGCTAAGAAAGTGATGACGGAAGCCGAAGCACTTCCCGTCATTCCGCGAGAAATCGAGGACATCCTGACCATCAAGACCAGCGAGCGACATCGTTGGCTTGCCGACGGTCGTCTGCCAAGCGCGGGCACGCGAACCGTCAGACTGAATGGACGCGCTCGCCAGATCACGTTCCATGTCTTCGACCCCAAGATGGTGGAAGAGCTTCTCGACAAGGGAGCCGTGGAAGAATGGCGGGTGGAGGATGCCGAAGCGAAAGCTGAAAAGAGGCAGCGGGCTGCGTATCAGGCGAAGCTGACGCGGTCTCTCAAGAAAGAGGCTGCGAAGCAATCCAAGAAGGCAAAAGATAGCTCTAGGGATACGGTCCCGAAGCTTGGCGGCTGGGAAGAGTTCGACGTCGACGGACTGCTTCGTTAATTCTGTTTCGTAAGCAGGCTCGCGCACAAGTCAGTCCGCGTGGACCTTGAACATCCTGCGCTCCCAGCACCAGCATGACAGCGCGAAACCCTTTGAACTCACTGACAAATTCCTCGCCGTACCAGACAGACGAGGGATACAACCGCAGAGCACGGCACCAATTTTCAACTCCCGGGCGCTGCGGCTGATCCGGCCAAAATTCCGCCGTCTATGGTCAGTTCCGCACCGGTCATGTAGGTCGCCTCGTCTGAACCAAGCAAGACGGCCAGTGCAGCCACCTCTTCTGGCTTACCAAAGCGTTGCATAGGCGTATCCTTGACCATAGCTGCTTCGCGGTCTGCGCGATCCGGTCCCCAGCATGGGTTCCCACATCGGCGTCATGACAGCGGCAGGATGGATGGAGTTGCAACGAATGTTTAGACCCTGACTGGCGCAGTAAAGGGCGACACTCTTGGTATGGTTCCGAATGGCGGCCTTCGATGAGGCATAGGCTGCAGCCAGGGGAATGCCAACAAGCCCCGAGCGCGAGGATATGTTGATGATAGAGCCCGAACCCTTTGCTCGCATGGCGCGGATGGCATAGCGGCAGCCGAGGAAGGTGCCGTCGAGATTAACGGCATGAACGGCGCGCCAGTCTGCGAGTTCTGCATTCTCCGGATCGTGGGCAGGCGGATTGCCTTCAAAAGGTCCCTCGAAACCGGTTATCCCTGCATTGTTGACGACCACATCAACGGTGAGAAATTGACGGGCGACTTCCGTCCATTCGGCTTCTGACGAGACATCAAGACGAAAGAATGTCCCTCCGATTGCGCCCGCAGTCGCCCGGCCCTTTTCCTCGTCTATGTCGGTGACGATGACGTGCGCCCCTTCATCGGCATAGGCTTGCGAAATGGCCGCGCCGATACCGCGCGCAGCCCCGGTCACGAGTGCGGTCTTGCCGTTCAGTCTGGGCATGATTGGTCCTTCAGGTGGTAATGACAAATGAAGCACCACGTCTAGTTTAGCCGTGGCCTCAGTAAGGAAAGTCCGGATTACCGGATACTGCTGTCCATGGTCATATACTCCCTATCAGCAGGTTCTGACTAACTCATCCTCACCAGGTCGGTCAAGAACCCGGAAATATGACCTGACATCCGCTTACTCAAANTGATCCAAACTACCAGGATCGGAGGGACGACAAGCCCTTCCAACACGCGATCAACAGCTGTCCCGAAGTCCTTGTGGGCCGTACGCTGCCTTGCTCGCGACACTGTATAGAGACGGAAGTTCCACCGCTATAGAGGAGCGTGCGAAACTCTTTCTTACCGTTCAATGCCACGAAAACGTCAACATTCATTCAGGCATGGTTCACGAGTTGAACTGCTAAATCACGTCATCGCCAACGGAGTGATGTGAGATGCGCAAGATAGTTATGGGCGCGGGAATAATTCTAAGCAGTGTGTTTGCAAACGTGGCCAACGCAATGCCGTCAGTTCAACCATCTGTCCCGTCGGTATCAGTCGTGCAAANGGTAGACTACGCTTGTGGACGCGGATTCCACCTTTCCCCTCGTGGCTATTGCCGGCCAAATCGACCGCCGCCTGAATATCGAGATCGGTGGGAAGCCAGAAGAGAATGGAGTGATAGACGCGATCGTCGCGAATGGAGAGAACGCCGCGATTTTTATGACCAACGCACGTGGCGGGGGCGACATGAGTATCGTGACTACCGATGGTAATCGTTGGATTCTCTTGTGACTCGCAGCCGAGCCATTTGCTTAACGAGTTAGTCAAAGCTTGGCTTTATTTGGGAACCTGTGGTGCTCGATCCCGTTAGGTAATCATTCAACAAGGAGGAAAACCAATGGATCATACAAACCACGTTCGCCTATCGACGACAGAGTTGACCCCAGAAATCCTGGAAGGTGCCACTGTCTACGGCGCGGATGACCATAAGGTTGGCAAGGTCGATCATGTCCATGGCGCGGGCGCAGGCAGTCAAGTCATTATCGACGTCGGCGGCTTTCTCGGAATTGGTGCCAAGCCTGTTGCAGTCGCTCTCAGCGACCTTGATTTTATGCGTGACGAAGACGGCGATATCCATGCTGTGACGTCATGGACCAAAGACCAGTTGAAAGATATGCCAGAACATCATCACTGATGCGCTCAGGGCCCGGTAGCAAGATCGGGCCCTGAACCTGCCGCTTTTCCCGCAGTCTAACTATATTCTCATTCCGGCTCCATACACCGGAAGGTCACACATTGAAGATTCGTTCACCAAGGCCCAATAGTGTCAGGACTTAGGGCCCCCGGTTCGAGTTCATTTGCCAGCCAAGGACCTTCTGTCCACCGAACACCATTTCAGTTGGCATTTGGAAGATAAAATAAGGGTTGAGGACAGGTAGCGCGGTGGCTTCCACCAGCCGCTGCAGATGGTCTTCCTCCAGCACCACATTCAGCGAGGCGATGTTCTGGGTGAGTTGGTCTACCCTGCTTGCGCCGATCAACACGGAGGACACGCCAGGGCGTTTCGCCAGCCAGGCCAGGGCGACCTCCGCAGGCGAACGGCCGACTTGCGATGCTACAGCCTTAAGAGCATCTACAATATCAAAGTTGCGATCCGTGAACAGCATACCGCCAAACGGGTTGTCACCGTTGAGGCGCCCATCGCTTTCGCCTTCGGTCACAGTTCCGGTCTTGTCTGGTAGAGCGGTTGCACGGTTGGCGTCGCTGACCTTGTCACGACCGTATTTNCCCGTGAGCAGGCCAGCCGCAAGCGGGCTCCATGGTACCATGCCCAAACCGAATTCGGCGCCAGCCGGAATGAGATCCAACTCCACTCCGCGGTCGATTAGTGAATAGGCGTATTGCAATCCGATTGGCTTGGGCAGGCCATGCGCTTCGGCCAGCGTCGCGACTTTTGCCACATACCATGCAGGCGTGTTGGAAAANCCGTAATGCAGGATTTTACCGGAGCGAACCGCATCGGTCAGTGTTTGCAGAACCTCCTCTGCTGGTGTGGTACGGTCCCACACATGCATCCAGTACATATCTATGTAATCGGTTTTCAACCGCTTTAGCGAGCCTTCTATGCCCATACGGATGTTCTTGGCACCGTTACCGCCCCATAAAGGTGTTCCCTGCCCGCGCGGAAAACCGGATTTGGTCGCAATCACTAACCGATCACGCGTGCTACTGTCGGACACAAACTCTCCGAGCATTTCCTCGCTACGGCCCGCGGAATAGACATCTGCAGTATCGATGAAATTGCCGCCTGCTTCGACATAGGCGTCGAAAAGCGCGCGCGAGGTTTTGTCACCGGCTCCCCAGCGCTCTGCCCCGAATGTCATGGTGCCCAGCGCCAACGGGCTGACGATCAGGCCGGATTTGCCGAGCGTGCGGTAACTGGTGAGATTCATAGGTATTCTCCATCTTTGTCATGCAACATGATGTAACGACAGGCGCCCACGAGGATAAGCCATTGATAGCGACATGAACTTGTGAGCACAGTGCATCAATGGAACGAAATGAACTCAATGATCTGCTTGCCTTTGCTGCAGTGGCACGCGAGCGCAGCTTCACCCGTGCTGCTGCCATTCTCGGCATGTCACCCTCTGCGCTGAGCCATGCGATGCGCGGACTGGAGGAACGGTTGGGCGTGCGGCTTCTGTCGCGCACGACGCGCAGCGTCGCGCCAACAGAACCGGGCGTGCGGTTGCTAGAATCGCTCAATCCGGCGCTCGCCGATATCGAAAGCGGGCTGGAAGCCTTGGCGGAGTGGCGTGACAACCCTTCCGGCACGGTCAGTATCACCACGTTCGCCTATGCGGCGCGCATGGTGCTTTTACCGAAACTGCCAGCCTTCCTGCTGGCTAATCCGGATGTCAGGGTTGAGGTCAATATCGATGATGGCCTGACGGATATCGTCGCAGCAGGCTTCGATGCCGGTATTCGACTAGGAGAAGCCGTCGCCAAGGACATGGTCGCGGTCAAGGTCGGGCCGGATTTGAGGACGGTGGTGGTCGGCACGCCGTCCTATTTCGACCGCTACCCTCCCCCGCTGACTCCATATGACCTCGAACGGCACGCCTGTATCGGCTACCGGCTGACGACATCCGGTGGATTGTTGCCTTGGGAATTCGAGAAAGACGGCAAAGAGATCAATATCCGCACCAGCGGCCCCTTGATCGCCAATGATGGCGATCTGCCAGCCGCTGCGGTTCGTGCCGGCGCGGGACTAGGCTACATCATGGAGCATGATGTGGCTGACGAGATCGCGGCAGGAACCCTTGTTCAGGTCCTGAAGGACTGGTGTCCAAGCTATCCGGGGTTTTATCTGTATCACCCCGGTCGCAGGCAATCGCCACCAGCCCTTAGGGCGCTGATCGCGGCCCTCAAACTGGCATGACCATGCACCTCATTCGTTCGGTCGAGCCTGATTTGTGGCCGGCCCTTCATTTGCAGGTTCTTGAATGGCCGTATCCTCTACTGGATATGGATCGCGCTCGTCAGTAGTTTGCAGCTCGGCAACCTCTTCTATGACCGCACGCATCGCTGTCAAAAGATGCGCGCGGATCAGCGCCTATGTCAAGCTGCACTCAAGGCTCGTTGAAGGCTGACACATTGAGAATGATCCTGCCGGTGGGATCATTCTTGAAANTCAGGCCGCCTCGGGCTTTCGATTTTCCCGGAACATAATCCAGTATCGTGCTGGCCTTTTCAACGATATCGGAGCCATCGAGGATTTCGCCGTGGACTGTCACCTGCGAGGCCGTTGCGCTTGCACCATTCGACACCTCGAACAAGACCTGAAACTTGTTGCTGCGCTGTTCAGTGGTAACGACTGTTGCGCCAAGGTCGGGCGTTGTGTCCTGATCTCTAAANGCATCTTTNGCGATCCAGCCGACCACTGCCAGCACAATCACTGCGGATACCAGTCCGGTAAGCCACTCGAGCCAGTGAGGATTTTGCGCCTCGAGATTTTTGTCGCCAATCGTTTTGGTCATGAAACCCTCAGAGGATAAGTCGAGCGGCGGACGCTCCGATAGCACCGGGGAAACTCAGGATAACGATCGCCATAAGCACCTGCGTGGAGCCCAGATCGTCAATCCGATGGAATGTCCAGAGACAGTATGCGCTGATAGATCCTGCTATCACATAGCCAGGCAATGTGAAGCGCACGAATGCGTGCCAGCTGGGCGTTCCCTCCACGAGATCGTGACTTCCATGAAATGACAGCGCGTAAACGAATCCATGCATGAGGATCAGCGACGCCGCGATAATGGCAAGGCCGTGCCAAGGCGTCATCTTAAATGACAGTAATATCATCTCCTCGGTGGGTGCCACGTTCAGATTTAAAAACAGCGCACCAACCGCCATCAAAAAANGCTCGCCTGCATAACTCGTCTCACGATTTTGAACCGGATCATCGTCATCCTCAGTGTCTTCATCGTCGTCGGACTGGCCGCCCAGTTGGCTCCGGCCTAACATCGCACCAATGCTCGCCGGAACTGCCAGCAGAGCAATCATACCCACGATCTCATGCGACGTTTGACCAGCCTGCAAGACGCCTATGGACAAGAGGATCAAGGTGCTTGCGACCATCCCCAATGCATAGGCAATGACGGCGTCTCGGGCAGATTGCCGCCAACCCGAGGTCTGCTCAAACCCCATGCGGCGAGACAAAACGATTAACAAAGGCACATTCAGCAGCAGCAGAAGCAAAAGCCGGGTACGGTCCATATAGAAGCCGAGCTCCCACATTTCCATCGTCATAAACATAGGCAGGGCGAACAATAAAGCGCCTGCAACTCCGCGCGCTATTCCAGCGAGGAATTTCCTTGTATCGAAGCCACTCGCGCTGTTTTCCGAACCCATTTTTNCCTCCACAGAATGACCACTCTGGTAGTGCGCAACGGCATCAGTGTGGCGGCCCTTGAAGTAAGATTATGCTCGCAAGTGTAAGGCCGTGGTCACCGACAAGTTCCCGTCTTTGGCAAATCGCAGCCCGTTACGTGGGGTAAACGCAATTCTACCTGCGCGGGCGTTTGTCGCGTTGGGGACACAGGTCGATAAGAGCTCCCCCAAGCACCGCGACCAAGAGGTCTCAATGTCTGTCAATGCACAGGCTATCCGAGTTCCAGTCGTCATGCCTGACAAGAACTCCATTCGAGGGCGTACCGGTCTTAACATCGTAGTCGACGTCCACTAACCTCCTGTTTTGCATGAACAAATACATTCGATCGATGTGGTTTCTCGTGCAAGTTTTGCGTTGACTTAAAGAGCGGAAGCCTCCAAATGTGTTGAAAGAGCGAGGGGGTTCAATGGCAAATCATAATCCTGTCATCTCCGATCAGGTGTCGTTGGCTAACATGATCCGCAACCACGACTGGGCAACCACCAGTCTGGGGCCGATGTCGTCATGGCCGTCCCAGCTGAAATGCGCGGTTGATCTCGCAATCCCATCCGGAGCGCAGATCGTATTGTTTNGCGGCGATGACTTCACCGCCATTTATAATGATGCGTATGCTCCGACGATCGGTGCCAAGCATCCCAACGCCCTAGGGCGACCAGCGAAGGAAAACTGGGCCGAACTTTGGGACGATCTTGAGCCGCTCCTGCTTAAGGTGCGGGACGCCGGCGAGACCGTTGTCGCAAAGGACAGGCCTTTCTATATCGAACGACGCGGTGTCCCCGAAACGGTGTACTTCGACATCTCCTATTCACCCGTTTCCGATGACCATGGCCAGGTGCTGGCCGTCCTGTGTATCGTCAATGAAACGACAGAGCGCGTCGGCTACGAGGCGACGCTCGAACGCCTGGCGGCTATCGTCTCTTCTTCCGAAGCCGCAATCCTCGGCACCGACCTCGATATGATGGTCACAGATTGGAATACTGGAGCCGAGAAGCTCTATGGCTTCTCGTCCGAGGAAATTGTAGGTCGGTCAATCACGCTTCTTGTGCCAGATGACCGTGTCGAGGAGGAGGCGCGTATTATCGCTCGCATAAAGGCAGGCGAACGGGTGGAGACTCATGAAACCGTCAGACGGCACAGAAGCGGACGGCTCCTAGACGTTTCCCTGACTGTCTCGCCAATCTATGACGCAGACGGGAGGATTGTCGGCGCGTCGAAAATTGCCCGCGACATCACAGCGCGAAAAGAAGCAGAGCGCGTTCAGGAGCTTCTGATTGGTGAACTAAATCATCGCGTCAAGAACGTCCTTGCGACCGTCGCCGCCATAGCCCGACAGACTTTTACCGGCGCACAGGACATTGAAACAGCAAGGACAGCATTCGACGCGCGCTTGCAAAGCCTGGCCAGAGCGCATGACCTGCTCACGCGCGGAAGCTGGGAGGCCGCCAGCCTTCGTACCGCGGTGTCCGAGGCTTTATCTCCTTATCCACCGGAGCAGTTCGACGTCAGTGGACCAGAAGTGAACATCTCGCCGAAGGCCGTGGTGGGGCTCGCACTTATCCTGCATGAGCTTTCCACGAATGCTGCAAANTATGGGGCCTTGGGAGTGTCTTCCGGAAGGGTGACCGTGTCATGGGACGTCTCATCTTCCGATGCCCAACTGTCTATTTCCTGGAAAGAAACGGGAGGACCGCAAGTTACGCCGCCATCCCGAAAGGGTTTTG
Source organism: Agrobacterium bohemicum (assembly GCF_002896715.1). Taxonomy (GTDB): domain Bacteria; phylum Pseudomonadota; class Alphaproteobacteria; order Rhizobiales; family Rhizobiaceae; genus Agrobacterium; species Agrobacterium bohemicum. The sequence continues at coordinate 3,912 of NZ_PGEL01000015.1, read as the reverse complement.
GATCCCGATTGATCGAAGCCCTGTCGTCTGGCCAACTCGGAGGCTACGTAGAACTCAACTACGACGTTTGCGGCGTCCATTGCATCATTAGCGCGCCGCTCGACAGCGGTTGGAGCGACAACGACCATGTTCAATCACGGCTTTCATGACTGAACACAAATGGCGGTCCGACGAGATCACCTAAGTCGGTTACGCAGTTACGTTAGATCATTTCGCGTATCGCATGGATAACGTTTGACGGATCATAAGGCTTGCTGAAAAATCGCCCGACGACTGGAAGCATATCGTCACTCATCTGAAGATGACCGGACGTGACAATAATCTTCACTGGTGGCCATCGGTCTCGAACTGCAGCTGCGAGCTTTAGACCATCCATACTGCCGGGCATATCAATATCGGTGAACATCAAACGAACTTCGGGATGCGCATTGAGAAGAACGATCGCTTCGTCTGCGTTCGACGCTTCAAGCACATCGAAACCATCGTCCTCCAGCGACTCTACGATATCCATTCGGACAAGAACCTCGTCCTCAACGACGAGAACCGTTACGCCGCTGTCGCCCATCCCCAAAGCTCCATCGTGGTTCACTAAAAAANTTCATATACGGACACAACCTTGGTAACGCTGCTTGGGCGATATTGATCCGTGGGTTTCATACGGTTTTGCGGCAACATCAATAAAGGTCGCCGTTTCGCCGCATCAGTCACTTTCAATGACCAATTTGAAGCCGTGCCAAAGGACCCGCAGCGTAGCATCGAAGCCCATCCCGATCAAAGGTGATGGCGGGCGTCGCACCCAATAACGACGCTAGGGCCGAGCGAACATACTTCGTGCCATAACCCTGCCGGGTCGGTTCAACAACTTCGGGTCCGCCTGTCTCGACCCAGTTCATCGTAAAGACCGGCGCTGCTTCCTCCGAAATGGACCAGATAACCTCCACACGACCTTCCTTTTGAGACAACGCACCGTACTTGATGGCATTCGTCGTCAACTCGTGAAGGCAAAGTGCGATGGTTGTGGCAGAGGTTCGGTTTATGAACACCTCCGGACCTTCGGCTTTGATCCGGCTCACTTCGTCGTCATTGTAGGGGGCGACGGTTAGGGCGATCACAGACGGCAAAGAAACTTCCTCTCCGCCTGCCTCGAATACTGCGGTATGGACGTTGGACAGGGCGTGAAGGCGGCCTGTGAAGTCTGCAGCAAGTTCTTGAACCGTGGATGCGCTGCGCCGTGTCATCTGAAAAATCGAGGTCACGCTCGCAAGAATATTTTTGATACGATGGTTGAGCTCAAGCCGCAATTCGACTTCGCGCTCAATGGCATCACGCACTTGCTTTTGGCGCAACCGAACGAGAAGATTGGTCTGAACGCTGTTCACCAGCTCCAATCGTGCAATCGGGCGTGTGTGGAACAGGAGACGGGCACCTAGCCAGGACCGTTCGAGCTGATTGCGAATTTGAGTAACCTGTGCTGCCTTCTCGAGCAGGATAAGGATCGGAACTTCAGACCAGTCCGGCTGGGATGCGAGATGATCGCCAATGGTTGCGACCGCGGGCGGGTTCAAGGCTTCGTGGGTGATGATGATGACGCCGGGCGATAGCGACAAATTATGGGTTAGATCCTCGCCAACCTGGTTTNGCCTGACAGCCACGTTCTGCTCCCGCAAAGACGCCGCGATGTAGTCGGCGTCCTTGCGAAAGGGGGCAAGAACGAGCACCCAGTCCAACTCACTCTCGCTCAGGGCTTCGTTCATTTCGGATCAGGAAGGGGGTTGTAGGAAACGACGCTGACGCTGCCGCTTTCGATCAGCAGTTCCTGGATGTTGAGGTCATGCGGCCCGTGACGTTTTTTGACAACCGTGATGTTGCGGCGCAGACGGCCTTCGTGCTCCATGATCCGCAGCAAGAGGACGGTGTCGCCGAGAAAGCTGACGTCGACATCGATGCCGACATTTTGACCGATCAGGCCATGTTGGGCAACGATCAGCATCGTCAGCACGCCGGAACGGGCAAGGAACTTCAGCAGCGACTGAATATCGCGGACAGCCTTTTCCCGGTGCGGCAGCGAGTTGAGATAGCCGGTCAGGCTATCAATCACGACAACGCGGGCCTTGTTTTGGGTAACGGCATCCTGGACGATCTGTCCGAATTCGCCCGGGGAAATTTCGTTCGGGTTGAAGTCACGCAGAATGAGCTTGCCATCCTTGTGGAACTGCCGAAGCTGCATGCCCAGACCTTCAGAGCGGCGGAAAAAGGTTTCCAACCGCTCCTCGAACAGGAACAGCGCGACACTTTCGCCTCGTTCAAGCGCTGCGGTCGCATACAGCGACGACATGGTCGATTTACCGGTACCCGATTGCCCGATAACCAGTGTAGTGGTTCCCGCTTCCTGGCCGCCACCAAACATATCGTCAAGCGCTGCGACACCCGACTTTATCAGTTGTGGCTTGGTATTTTCCGACGCAGTGTTGGGCATGATACGAGGAAAGACAACGACGCCCTCGCCTTCCCGGATCGCCATGTCGTGATAGCCGTCGGCGACAGGAACACCGCGCATCTTGGAAATCTCGACACGCCGTCGCACGCCGCCGTATTCTTCCAGCGCCTTGTCGAGACGGATGACCCCATGGGCCAGTCCTTCTACTTCTTCCCCGCTACGATCATAGCCGGGCGTCTGGGTATCGAGAAGAAGGGCGACAACGTTGCGCTTTGCCAGAAAGGATTTGAAACCGATCAGTTCCCGACGAAACCTTGGGGAGTCACCGGTGATCAGGCGGATTTCCAAGAGTGAATCGTAAACCAGGCGGCGCGGCTTGTATTCTTCAATCGCCGCTTCAATCGCCTTTCGCGTCTCGTCAAGCCGCAGGTCCGTGGTCAGGAATATGCTCTGGTCATCGGCTTCTCCGACCGAGCCAGAGGTGGACAGTTCCTCGACGCGGATGCCATCCAGTGTCCAGCCGTGAGAAAAAGCAATTGCTTCAAGCTCTGCCGCCGTCTGCGAAAGCGTGACATAGATGCAGTTCTCTCCTGATTCCACTCCGGCGCGCAGGAATTGCAAGGCTGCGGTCGTCTTGCCGGACCCGGGCGCACCNTGCAGCATATAGAGATTGGAAGCCGGGAGGCCGCCACGCAAGATTTCGTTCAGTCCCGTGATGCCCGTGCTGACAACCGCTGGCACTTTTCGTTTCGGCATATCTCATCTTCCAAAANCAGTTAGCGCGTTTTTTKACGGAACGCGCGCATCATCGTCGTTGAAAGATGCCTTCCTGTTATATTTGGGTTTCCCAAAACATCAATGACGGCTACGGGGAGAAACATACTGAGGTTGCCCGCTTTGCGCGAACCTGAACGCAACCGGAATTCCCATCTCGCGACCCGTCCGGACCTCGGAGCGCTGTGGCAGGACGCTTAATTAGGCTCAGGACCTAGTAAATAACTTGCGGGGCTTGCTCTGTTTNGATGCATTGGGGTCAAACGGAGACAGTGCGATGAATGATTTGATGCTTTTGTCGGAGGCGCAAATGCGCCGTATAGAGCCGTATTTCCCATTGTCCCATGGCGTGCCGCGCGTTGATGATCGGCTCGTTTTGAGCGGCATAATCTGCGTCATGGGTTACGGTGGCGCGATGCGCCGCGCGAGTACGGACCGCAAGGTGCCAATCTCACATGATTCGGCGCTCTACAAAAAGCGCCACAAGATCGAAAACATGTTTGGCAGGCTCAAGGACTGGAGGCGAATTCACACTCGATACGATCGATGCGCCCACACCTTTTTCTCAAGCATAGCATCGCAGCAGCCGTCATCTTCTGGCTTTGATTTAACGAGTCCTGAGCCTAGGTGTTTGGTCCCAGCATGTCATGGCTTGGGNTTTGAGTGAAGATTNCAGGTTTTTTCTCACTCAGTTGCCGTAT
>NZ_PGEL01000019.1 GCF_002896715.1 Agrobacterium bohemicum | reverse complement strand
ATCACGCCGAGGCAAAAACTGAAANTGGCAGCATGAATTCTACTGCTGAGCCCCGTTAAAAACGGGGGNATTACCGAACGATCAGGAACGTGCGGCTCTGGCGCAGGCAAACGAGCGTGGCCCGATGCCTTATCTCTACGGTGTTGTTCGCTGGCGTCTGTGCGATCTGGCTCAATGGCTTTGGGAAGAGTTTCGTATTGTGAGCGAGCAAACGCTGAACCGTGAAGTCCGGCCCATGGGCTATCATAAGCTTGCCGCCCGGCCCAAACATCACGCGCAACACCAATCGGTTGCCGTATCGACGAAAACGCGCACGCCATTCTAACTATGGATCAGGCAGGCTGGCATATGTCCAACAATCTCATCGTGCCTGAAAACATCACCATCCTACCACTCCCGCCGAAATCCCCAAAGCTGAACCCCGTCGAAAACCTCTGGCGCATCATGTCCTTCGGACGCAGAGAATGGGCGAATGGGTTCTGATCAGTGAGGTGGCATCTCAGGCGAAGTCAGGCAGACATTCTACTTTTCCTAGCTTTCCATATTTCCCGAGCCAGCTCTGAGCTTGCGGCCTGGAGTGAGGTGGCAGGTTTCGGCGTAAGGCTAGATGCAAGCAGAAAGAGCAAATGTCGCTCACGTCCTCAAACGCCCAGCATTATCTTGAGACCATCCGTAATTAGCGCATGGTCCTCAACATCCGGAAGTCCGCTGACGGCAACTGAGCCGACAAGTGTACTTCCTTGCAGGATCAGCGGAAACCCACCACCACTGGCGACGTACTCAGTGATTGGCAACCCGAACTTCGCGTTGAAATCGTATCCCTTTGCTGCCGATTCAAGCCTGACCCTGAGGGAGCTGCGATGAAAGCGATGGACGACCGCGCATTTGCGTTTGGTCCAGCCGAAGTTGTCGATCGTTGCCCCTGGCAGCAGCGTGGCGAACACGACGTCGTTTCCATGACGAACCTCGATTGCGACAGGATAATGTTTCTCTGCCGCTTTCTGTCGGATGATACTCCCGAGCGTCCAGGCGAAGTCATAATGGAACGTCGGAATATGAAGCAATGCTTCTTCAGCAATCACGCTGTCGATGGTCGGGGTCGCTTGGGTCACGGTCATGTTCCAGTTTACTTCTTTGCGGCCATGATCGCCGCTTGAACTTTATCAGCATATTCGCCGAGAGAGGCTTTCTTGTTGCGGTAGTCGATACCCTGAACCACGCTTACGGTCGTCTTCTCTACTGAAATGCATTGAACGGTGAAGACACCTTGGCCCTCCTTCCCTCCGCTGACAAGGACTAGCTGTCCCGGGAAACGCTGTACATTTGCCTCGTAACCTGCCTTGGCGGCAGCGTCTTCAACAATTGCGCCGCAGGTTTCGATGTCGAGTGCAGCTTCGGAGGTTCGCTCGACGTAATAGGTGAGATTGAAGTCATTGCTTTGCGCGAGGACAGGCACAGCTTGTCCCAGAAATGCTGCGGCGGCTGCGATCATGAGTGTCGAAGTTTTCTTCATCCGTTCCTCCAACAGCGGTATACAACATGTTTCACCTTTATTCCCGGGCGCAAATGGAATGGCAAGTGGGTGCGTTCCCCGTCGTTCCGATCTGCAACTAGAGGGCTCAAGTTTCCTGCTTCGTAAACAGTATCATTTACCGGTATGGTGGAACGTCGCTAGGTTCTCGGAGGAGAAAGAGAATGGCCCACGATTCGGCATATGATGTTGCGAGGTACAGTCGAATTTCGCGGGTTCTGCACTGGATCGTCGCGCTGCTCGTTTTTCTGACATGGCCGATGGGTCTGATGATCGGGTTCGTAAAGGACGAGGTGAAGCTCGATTTTNATCTCATCCATGAAAGTCTCGGATTTCTGATACTCTGGGTCATGTTGATGAGGGTCGGCGCCCGGCTGTACACACCGGCCCCTCCAATCCAGGGGCCAGCCATAGAACGCATCGCCGCGCACATGGTCCATGGCTTGATCTATATCTTTCTCATCATCATGCCGGTGTCGGGATTTCTGGCAACCAATGCCCACGGCTTTCCACTGCAATGGTTCGGGCTGGTGCCGATCTGGAGTCCTCTTGGCAAATCTGCGCAGATCGCTCCCTTATTGTCCGCCATCCACGAATGGAGCGCGTGGATCGTTTTCGGGCTTTTNGCGTTACACGTCGTGGCGGTAATATTCCACCGACTGATACGCCGGGACGCCACGCTATATCGTATTCTTTAGACAAGGAGCGTCGATGCGCAACCTCAACATCACTGATGGGCTCTGGAGACGGCTTCTTTCCATCCGTGATGGCAACGATGTCCTTAGCAGAAAAGATGCCGATGCTGCCTTGGCGCTCTACGGCCCGATCGCGTCTGCAAANGACGGTTTNGTGCTGGCGCAGGTGGGCCAGTCTCTGGACGGTCGTGTTGCGACGCCGAGCGGAGACGCGCGCGACATATCCGGCCCGGATGGGCTTGCGCATCTCCACCGTTGCCGCGCCCTTGTCGATGCGGTCATCGTTGGGATCGGTACTATCCAGAACGATAATCCGCGCCTTTCTGTCCGCGAGGTAAGTGGTCCAAGCCCGACCCGTGTCATCATCGATTGTCGCGGCGAACTGACAGGGAATGAGGGGCTGTTTCACGATGGTGGGGCTCCTGTCATCATTATCCAGGGACATGATGCGGCGCAAACGTCACGAGATTTTGATGTGGTAAAGCTCAGGCGCGGGCCAGCCGGGCTAGACCCCTCCCATATTCTCGACGCTCTTACGCAACGCGGTTTGAAGCGAGTCCTCGTGGAAGGTGGAGCAAGAACGATTGCTCGCTTTATCGACGCCAACCTTGTCGACCGTCTACACGTTGCCATCGCACCCCTGATTATCGGGTCTGGACCATGTGGCATTTCCTTGCCCCCGATCGCCGAGCTTTGTAATGCACATCGTCCGATGGCGGAGGTGTACGCACTGGGCAGCGATGTGCTTTTCGATTGCCGCCTGAAANCAAGGGCGACTTCAAGTGCGCGGGAGAGCCAGGATATCCGTATGTCCGACGGTGCAGACGCTGTTCTTTACGCCAATGTGTGACAGACGGAAGTCAAGCCATCCTTNGAAATCAGCATCGCTAATGTTTCCGATTTCGTGAATCGGACGGCTGAAGCCGAGCAGAAATTCATTCTGTAATTCAGCTGTCTCGGGGTCAAGTCGCCATGGGCTCGACGCCGTTTTCACAGTGAAGCCGCTAGCCTCGCACAAAGCAGAGAGATGATCGGAAGCGTCTGGCCCAAGCGCTGGTCCAAAGCCTTTATCGGATTGCTGGTGACGATTGAAATCCGCCACCACCTGCTTATCCAGCGGATGATCGACAGACCAATCTATGACGCCATCGTAGTTAAGAGCAGCGTATAGGCCGATCTTGCGCCGAGTGAGCAGGTCAACGAAGCGGCTGCAGAACTGACCTGAGCACAGATCAAAAAGGGCTGATGCTGTCACGATAGCAACATCGTCAAACAGCGTTTCGTCCAGCTTGTTCAGATCCTGACAGTGAAACTCTATGTTGTCCCGGGCTCCAATTTCGCGCTTGGCCTCGTCCAACAGGACAGTCTCGTAATCAAGAAGTTTCCATGCGGCTTCCGGTAATGCAGGGGAGAGCGTTCGGTAGGTTGATCCGGTGCCGCACCCGATGTCCATGATGACGTGAGGCGGTGGAAGTGCACTCAGATGCGCGTGGACCATCTCGAGAAGCGATTCTGCGCGCGCGTCGCGGTCCGCCGGTTCCCGAAGTGTCAGCCAGTTCGTCTCAAAGCCACTCATGCAAATTCTTTCAGTGCGTTCGAAATGATTTCCGATGTGTCCGCCCAAGCCGGTAACAGTGCACCAGCGCGTGCTGCGGCTGTTGCACGTCGTTTGCGTTCCCGGGGATCGCTTAACAGCGTCCTCAGTGCGCCCGCTATCGCGTCCACGTCGTCTACCGGAACCAGAAAGCCAGAATCTTCAGGAACGACATCAGGCACTGCGCCCGCTTTGCACGCGACGATCGGCAGACCATGCGACAGGGCTTCGGCAAAGACCATGCCGTAACCCTCATATCGACTGGCAAGCGCGAAGATGTCGGCTTGTGCGTAAGCGGGAGCGAGATTGTCGGACTCCCCAGCCAGAATAACGCGATCCGATAGCTTCCCCATCCTGATCTGCTCTGCCAGAGCATCTGTGACAGGCGGGTCGAGAGTTGGATTTCCGATGATCATTGCCCGCCAGGGAAGATCGGAGACTTTTTCAAGTGCGGCAATCAGGATGTCATATCCTTTGCGTTTTGTGAGAGAGCCGACCGAAAGGATCTGCGGGATATCGTTCTGCTGCTGACGTTGGACGGGCGGCTTCATGGTCCCCGGAACTGCCACCGTGATTTTATGAGGGGGCACGTCGAAGTTCTTCGCCAACTCGCCCGCGGTCATTGGCGACGTCACTACGACATGGCGCGTGGCCGCAAGCGCTGCTCTTTCGCTGTTGCGCAGGAGGTCCTGCTGCTCTTCATTCAATCCGGTTTCAAGTGCCAGCGGATGGTGAACAAGAGCAATAATCCTCAGGCGCTGTGCATCCCGTTTTGCCCACTCATTCATAACGCCGAAGGCAAGGCCATCGATCATCACGAGCGCGTCGTCCTCGAGGGCAGAGAGGCGCTTCTCCGCTTCCTCCAGCGTTTCCGCGGAAGGTGATGGAAATCCGTCTCCGAGCGCCAGAAGGTCGATATGCCAGCCGAGGTCACGCAGGCCCTTTATGACTTCGCGGTCATAGCCATATCCCCCGGTCTTGAGTTCAAGATTTCCGGAATATGCGAAAGTGAAGCGTTTTTTCAAAGATCGGCCTCATACCATCCACGCGCTGCATGCGATTCGTGCAGCGTTATTTTCAGGCGCGAGATACGGTGGCTGCCGGGACCAAGACGCTTCGCGGCAACCGCAGCGGCAAGCTCATCGAAAATATGCTTCGCGATCACTTCCGTCGTGCTGATCTTGCCTTTGAAGATACTAAGTTCGTCCAGGTTCTGGTAATTAAGGGGCTTCAGCACTTCCGAAAGGACAGTCGTCGCTGCCCCGATGTCGACGGCCAGGCTGTCCTCATCGACGTCTTTGGTGAAGAAGGCCGCATCTACGACGAAGGTTGCGCCGTGCATCCCCTGTGCCGGGCCGAAAACCGGTCGTGGAAGGCTGTGGGCGATCATGATGTGGTCTCTGACTTCGACTGCGAACATAGTGTCTCTTTCGTTAGTAGCGGATGCGATGGCAAAGTGTGTCCTGCCCGGACAGGATACGTGAATAATCGGTTGCTAGATCAGCAAAGGCTGTCTCGCCAGAAATCAGATGGTCGAGGCGGTCGTCGCGTAGCAGTTCAAGCGCTTTTGTCATCCGGCGCGAAAAGCTCCAGCGTCCCTTGCGCATCGCAGGAATTGACCCGACCTGTGAGCTGATGAGTGAAAGTCGCTTGGAATGAAACGCACCACCCAGCGATATGGTGATCGGCTTATCACCGTACCAACTCGCCTCCACGATCCGCGCTTCGGTTCCCGCATGCTGAATGGCAGCAGCAAGAGCCGCCCCAGATGCCGAAGCATTGATGAGCACGTCGAATTCTCCATCCAGAGTACCCGCCTCCGCGAAGGTGATGCCCATGGCTTGCACGTGAGTGCGGCGCATGGGGTTGCTATCAACGAGAACGGTCTCCGTTCCCGCGATTCGGCTGACGAGGTTTGCAATAAGCGTTCCGACGACGCCACCACCAAAGACTGCAACGCGGTCGCCTGGCTGGACGAGAGCATCCCAAACGATGTTGAGCGCAGTCTCCATGTTTGCCGCCAGCACGGCGCGGGCGGGTGGGAGATTTNCCGGCAGTACGGAAACCATGTTTTTCGTCGTGATGAAAAAATCCTGATGGGGATGAAGACAGAAGACGATTTTGCCTATCAGTTCCTCTGGCCCCCACTCCACGATCCCGACGGAGGAATAGCCATATTTCACCGGAAACGAAAAGTCGCCGCCCATGTGAGGTCCGCGCATCCGCACGAATTCGCCAGGCGGCACGGCTCCGTTGAAGACGAGGGATTCTGTGCCCCGACTGACGCCGCTGTAGAGACTTCGGACGAATACCCCGTCGGGACCGAGCGGCCCCAAGCTCTCTTCCCTTATCGCGCAATGATTTGCATGCTCGATCCACAGTGCCCGACTTGTTTTTTGTTTGCGCCGTTCTTCGGTGCCGGTAGAAGATGCCAAAAGCGTGATCCCATAAGTCGTTCTTCAATGGAGCGTATTGCCGAGAGGCGCGTTTTGTTCCGTGCGCAATGCCGAAATAAATTTTTGCCCCCGAGAAATCCACGCACGATCTTCTCCGTAAAGAATAATAACGTCCAGGGAGAGCATGTCATATGTCGTCTTTAAGTCAGCCACCTTTTCAGTTCACCACACCTGAGATCGAAGTCGAGCGCGCCGTCGCGGAGCTTCGTTATGGTCGCCCCATTCTCTTGTCTTCGGGCGAGAGACAGATGGCCGTTCTGGCGCTGGATGCCGTCGCGCCCTCGATTTACGATCAATTCGCCATGGCCACCGAGAACCGGCATTCACTCTTGCTCACGGCTCCACGCGCCACACGGCTCGGCATAGTCGGCAACGGAGATGTATTGACGTCCTTGTCTGGCGTGAATTTCGAACAAGCCTCCACACTATCCTATGTGCTTGGCGCTGACAGGCCTGCCAAGTGGGTGGAAGCGGACGAACTTGCGTCGCAAACAGCAGAACTGGCGCGGATCGCGCTTCTTCTCCCGGCTATGGTGCTTGCCGATGTCTCGACCTCGCCCGGCAGCTTTGCAGGATGCTGCGCGTTATCGGCGGATCGCCTTAAGGGCGCAGACGTTGCTCGCCAACGCTTTGAAAAAGTCGTTTGTACACGCGTTCCTCTCAAGGATTTGGGGGATTCCGAATTTATCGTTTTCCGGGGTGGGCTTGCACAAAANGATCAAATCGCCATCGTCGTTGGCAAGCCGGATGTCTCGCGTACCGTGCCGATACGCATCCACTCCTCATGCGTCACCGGCGATCTTTGCGGGTCGCTGAAATGCGATTGCGGGGATCAGCTTCGTAATGGATTGGCGTTGCTGAAACAAGCTGGCGGCGGGGTTCTGCTTTATCTCGATCAGGAGGGGCGCGGCACGGGTATCGGCGCGAAAATGCGTGCATATGGGTATCAGCACCTTGGCCTTGATACGATCGATGCAGACGCTGAACTCGGTCTTGCAGCGGATCACCGGAGATACGAGGCGGCTATCGCCATGCTTCGGCATCTGAATATTTCAAAGGTTGCTGTTTATACCAACAATCCCACAAAAATCAGTGCGATCAGGGCAGGGGGCATTGAAGTGGATGCGCGCACGCCGGTGACAGGAACCGTGACTGCAGAAAACGAGAACTATCTTCGCACAAAGACCCTTCGTGCCGGGCATCTCATGGATTTGAAGGCACTGATTGCGGCCGAGTGAAATGCGTGGACGGGGTGAATGAATGGCACTGATCGATGGCGTGATGCCCAATAGTCTCAAGGGTAGAGAACCTCTTGTCCAAANTACATTGGGGCATCTTGCCTGTCTGATGCTGGGCACGATTGTCGTTGCATTGCTGGTTCGTACGGAAATGGCATTAGGCTGGGACTTCGTGGCCTCTGCCGTTGTCTCCCTGTCCATCATCTTCGGTTTCGTGGTGTATCTTCTCCCGAAGTATCCCCACCGCCGGTTCGGTTACGCCAATATTGTAACGGCCTTTCGCGCCTCTCTCGTCAGCCTGACGGGCGCCACGGTCCTGTGTTTCGAAAGTCTGCACACGGCAGATACGGTTCTGTGGATATTGGTGGGTGTCGTCGTCTTCGCGCTGTCGCTGGATGGCATCGACGGTTATCTCGCACGCCGATATCGGCAGGAATCTGAGCTTGGTGCGCGTTTCGACATGGAGGTGGATGCCTTCCTCATCCTGATCCTATCAGTGGCCGCCGCCATGCTGGACAAGGCAGGCGCGTGGGTGCTTCTGATTGGTTTGATGCGATACCTTTTTGTCGCCGCAGGCTGGGCTGCGCCGTTTCTCAATGGCGATCTTCCACCCTCGCTGCGCCGCAAGTTCGTTTGCGTGTTGCAAGTTTCGACCCTGTGCCTGATTTTGGTTCCTGCCGTCACAGTGTCGGTTTCTGCCTATTTAGCCGCTGCCGCTCTGGCGATGCTGGTCATGTCCTTTGCCATAGATATTTTCTATTTGCTACGCCGGTGGATGGCAGTGTGACGGTCGCCACCAACCTCCGGTCTTCACGGGTTTCGAACTGCGATGTTCTTGCACGGGTAGCGTTTCCGTGAGGCCTGCCTCAGGCGTGGCATGGCCGTTTTTCGAATGCTGCGATAGTGAGGAAAACGACGCCGGGGGCTGCACCGGCAAGCGAAAGCCAACCATAAGTAATGCTCGCAGCAAGACCGTCCACGGACGCCGCGCCGAGCATCGGCCAGAGAGCCATAGCCGCAGCCTCACGGGTGCCCNAGCCACCGAAGCCGGTCGGTATCAGCATTGCCACGAGGCAAAANGGGATGATCGTTACACAGGCGACCCAGGACAGGTCGGATCCGGTAGCTTTGGCCGCAATGAAAAATACGCCGATATATGCAGAGAGGATGACGACGCTCGTAACTGCGTGAAACAGCCAGGCCTTCCGCCTTACAAAAACATCCAGAACGCTCGTGCGCAGGGCGCTCCCGGCGGCACCACGCCACTTTTTCCAAAGCAGAATAATTATAGCAACCGAAATCAGTGCTCCGGCAAAAACAAGGTAATGCCGCTTATGTTGACCGAAATTGGCATTTGTGACGATCGGCCAGACAGCGAGCCCGATCAATGCCAGAATGAAGAGGGCGATCTGCCCCGACAGTCTCTCGAAAAGAACCGCCTTTGCCGGTTGTTTCCATCCGCCCGGTTCATCGCTCCGCATTCTCCATGCTCTTACGGCATCACCGCTCATACCTCCCGGCAATGTCTGGTTAAGAAGGCTCGCGACATAATATTCACGGATTGCCTTGAGTGGCGGAATGTTCTGGCCCAGACGACGGGAGGTGAAGCGCCAACGCAAGGCAGAAAATACGATCTGCACCTGCACAAGCGCGAGACAACTTACGACCGCGACCCATGAAATGCGCGATAGCGATTGGTTGAGCGCTGTCAAATCCGTGCGAAGGATAATCGTGACGAGAACTGCCACAGTAATGACGGACACGACTATTCGCATTTTGTTCAAGCGCGGGGGCCTTTATAATATGAGTGTTTTTCTGACAGATTTATACGTCCGGAAANGGGGAGCGGATTAGAGTGATTGGAAAANTTAGGGCAGTTCGAGAACACGATAACTTGAAAGCCGTGATCGGTGCAGTGCTTTTCTCTGCCACCGCTTTTCTGGCCTTCATCTTGCCAGATCATCCCGATGCAATCGGCGTAGGCGCGTTCCTGCGCCTGCCATTGGAGTGGCCGGTTATAGCTCTTCTGGTGCTGGTGACTAGCGGCTGGTTGAGGCGTGTCATCATTCTGCTCTCGGCCTTTCTCATCTTTCTGGTTCTCTTTCTGAAGATCGCAGATATCGGAGTGCAGAGCGCATTTCAGCGGCAGTTCAATCCCTACCTCGATCTAAAAATGCTGGCTGATGGCTGGAATCTCATATCTGGCACGATAGGGACGCCCACAGCCGTGGCCGCTCTGGGGGGCGGCATAATCCTCGTCCTGCTGGTGGCAACCGTCTTTCTCAAATCGCTGCGGTGGATGGCTGAGGCCCGCGGACATCTGCGACACTTCCTGCTTGGCGCTTTTGCAGCGATCTTTGCCATCGGCGGGCCTGTTCTTTTGCTCGGCAAGCCGCAGGTCGAGTTTGGAACGCCCACATATCTGTCGGCGAGACTTGGTCTTGTCGTCCGTTCTGTAGCGGACATGCAGGTTTTTGAGCAGGAACTTGCAAAAGGACGTGGCCCTCGGGATGGAAACGACCTCTTTCAGGCCATGAAGGGCAAGGATGTCATCTTGATCTTTGTGGAATCCTACGGCCGATCTGCGGTCGAAGACCCGAAATATGCAGGCGTGACCTCATCGCGCTTGTCCGCAGTCGAAACGCAGATCGAAGCGGCGGGCCTGCATGCGGCAAGCGGATGGGTCACCTCTCCAACCGTCGGCGGGCTCAGTTGGCTGGCGCACGGCACATTGCTGTCTGGCCTTTGGGTGGATAGTCAGGCTCGCTACGACCGCCTGATGATCAGCCAACAACCGAGCTTCAATCGACTGTTCTCTCAGGCTGGTTGGCATACTGTCGCCGTCATGCCCGCCATTACCATGGACTGGCCCGAGGCCGAATATTTCGGCTATGATCAAATCCTTTCGGCGTCGGGTCTCGAATATCGCGGCAAACCCTTCAACTGGGTCACCATGCCGGACCAATACACATTGTCCGCCTTTGATCGTCTTACGGTAAAGCCTGCCCATGCACGGGGAGAGAACGTGATGGCGGAAATCGCTCTCATCTCCAGCCACGCCCCATGGACGCCTGTGCCGAGGCTCATCGATTGGAACGAGGTTGGCGATGGATCGGCTTTCAATGATCAAGCAACCAGCGGCGATCCTCCTTCCGTCGTCTGGGCCAATCCCGACCGGGTGCGCAGCCAGTATATCCAGACCATCGATTATTCGCTTGCAACTCTGGGCGACTTTATGGCGCGACAGGGCCCTGGCACCGTCTATATCATCCTCGGTGATCACNAACCTGCATCCATCATAACAGGCCCGGGCGCATCGAGAGCCGTACCGATCCATATCGTTACGGATGATGCACGGCTTCTCACCCGGTTTCAGGTTGATGGTTTTACGGCGAGTATGACACCCACGAATGCGACGCGTGAGTGGCCTATGAACGAGCTACGTCAGTTGCTGATCGATGCACTTAGCGGCAGGTAGCACCCAACCGAAAATTCTCTTCAAGCCTCACCATGGCCCAGAGGCGATTTCCTCTCAATCATAAATGGTGTCACGCTAAGGTTTCGACTGGTTCAAACCGATGAACGCCCATCGGCTTGAACGGCAGGAGTTGCTCTTCGCCGAGGAGCTTCGCCGCGAGCCAAAGTACAGACATCCACATTTCTGTACCCTGTAGCCCAGGAGAGTGTCCTTCTGAGAATGGAAANCCACGGTCCTTTTGCCAATGTCTTCCAATCCGTCGTACAGTGTCGCGGGCAATCTCTTTTGCCTCCTCTCGCCGGTGATCGGTCTGTTTCAGACACAGAAGAAGTGGATGGATCGTGTCGAGCAGGTTGCAGGCGTTATAATTCTCACCATTAAACGTCCCATAGGCGCGGTAATTAGCAATAACGGAATCGATTACCGCTTGCGGATAGGGGACGGGCAGTCCGAACTGGGCGTAAGAGCCTCGAGTGAGCCGGTAAANGCCATTCACCGGTTGCAACAGACCCTGTGCGGTCGTTGGTTCTCCCCAAAGCCCGGTGGTTTNATTGGCATTCATTGCCAGCCAGCCGAAAAGAACGGCGAGGTTTTTGCCGGATGTGAAATATCGCCTGTTGAAATATTGCGCCGTAGCGATAGCGTCTACGGTAGCACCACAGTGCCATGCCCGGCTTTGCCAAGGCAGGCTTTCCAGAAGGTGAATGAGTTCGTCGGCAGACATATTCTCCACGAAAGCGATTGGGCGCTTGGGGGCTGCACCGAAACATTCCAGCGCATATCCAGCTGACAGAATATTATAGAGGACATTGGGGTCTTGTTCCGGCGGCGAAGAAAGGCTGTGCTTGGCGGCAAAAAATAGCCCCGTTTTGTTGTCTTGCATCGCCTGAAGGTCAGCCACGGTTTTTTCGGCGTCGAAGACGGTTCCTTGCTCTCCGAAGGCGGCGGCGATCTCAATGGCATCGCACAGATTCCTGGCGCTTTCGACTTCATTTCCCGATGCGTCGGCGGAACGATAGATCCCGCCCTTTTCATGGAAGCGAATGACGGCCCGCCAGTCTCCTGCGATCTCCTCGCCGACTTCACGTAGCAGGGGCTCGGTTTCCTGCTGTTTNGTAGCGTGCGCCTTCTCGCCCCGATATCTCAAAACCCGGGCGGGAACGCCGCCCGCTATGGCCATGGCGGGAATGTCCTTCGCCACCACCGCACCTGCGGCAATAATCGCTCCACGTCCTATTTTTACGCCGTCGAGAACGACTGCATTGGCGCCGATCCAGACGTCGTCGCTGATCTCTATGCCCAGCGAGGTCAAAGGTTGGCGGTAGATGGGGGTCTCGGTATCATCGAAACCATGGTTGAAACCGACAATGCTGACGTGGGAGGCGATACGCACGCCGTTGCCGATCCTGGCCTTTCCAGAAATGCAAGCATAGGGGTTAATCGACACGTTTTCGCCGAGTTCAATATCGCCGCGGACAATTGCGTAACCGGCAATCCACGACTGCGCACCCATTATCAATCTGTCCGTATGCACCTCGGCTTTGGCGGCGATGTAGACGCCTGGCCCGAAATGAGCGTTGGAAGAGTGCTTCAAACCTTGCAAACGCGCTTGATGGTCGGGACTGTCGATATCCTCCTGTTTCCGTTCCCAGGTCACGATATTCAGCCGATCCGACCTTTGGGACATCATCGGCGGTTCGTCCGTCATCTGCGTTAGCCCTCGCGACTTTCGTTGAGGGCAAAGGCCGGAACCCGCTGTGCCTCACGCCTGAACAGTTCTTCCAACTCGGATAAATCAGGAGTAACAGGCAATGGGTGCAATGACGCTTCGGCTCCCTTGCTAGCGGGTTGCGCCACGCAGGCCGTTACAAGAAGCGTCTCGCCTGACGCAATTGTGCCTCGCAATTGCGGAACAAGGGTTCTGGCATGTATGAGATTGGTGTTGGCGATTGCCTGATGGCAGAGGCCGACCCGCCGGATGTCAGTCGAAAGATCGACGATGGCGCTTGTGTCGGTCTGTCCATAACAGACGGCGCGGCCTTCCCCCTCTTCTGTTTTGTCACGGTTGAAATCGGCTCGTTCTATGGCAAATCCGCCTTCGGATGTCTGCACGGGACGCGGGGTGCGGATGCGATGCAGCCTGATGTGCCAAGGGCTCTGTGGCACAAGCCACGTCTCAATGGTGACGTCCGCCCATGGTCTCCAGCGCGAGTAGAGGCAGTCTTTGGCAATCAAAGCCTCTTCCATCGTCTCACGCGCACGGAAGTGTACGCCGTCTTCGGATAGGCCCAGCATCCCGTCGAAACTTGCAGCAAGAAAGTGCCTGTCGTCTGCCTCGATGTTGAACGCGTAGCGTGTCGAATAGACGAATTTCGAGTATTTTTCCTGGGCGCCCNGCATCTTGTCATGCTGTTGGCCCGAGGAGAGAACGACAACATTGCCGGGTGTGTGGAACGCGACCATGCCGGGTTGCGGCAACGGCACCGGCTGGGAAAAAGTTTCAGGCTCTGCTTCCTGTGCTGCCCAGAATGGATGGTCGCTGGGCAGTGCCAGTGGCAAGAAGAACTTGAGTGCCCAATAGGGCGAGCAAGGGGAGTTATAGCTCTCGCTCATCAACAGGTTGGGATAACCGTAACCGATGGATAACACGCCGTCGCGATCACAGATCGGCAGCTTTGCCCACCATCTGATGTGGCGCATATAATACCCTTTGACCTGAGACCACGGCAGCGCTTCGAGGTCGGCAAACGCAAGCCCACCCCAGAAGCCGCCCGCGGCAAAGCGATAGGTTTGGCTGCGGCCAAAGGCGAGAGAGGCACCATCCGGCCCGAACCAGTGGCGGATATCGCTGGCGAAGCGCTTGGAGCGCTGAAGCAGCCGGGTTTTGCGCGCGTCATCGCCCTTGGCAAGGACCGCATAAATCAGCCCGTAGAAATGCATGGCGAAGGGAACATAGTGGTCGACCNGCCGCACCGGTCCATCGCGGTACCAGCCATCGCCGATATCGAAAGCTTCCAACTCATCGAGATAGGCGTGCGTCTTCGATGTGTCGAAAGCAACGCCCACCCGCTCCAGACCAAGATCGACGAGCACACGAAAGAACTTCCAGTTATTATCCACGAATTCCCGTTCGCGCGCTGCCAACAGATAGGCAGCGACAACCTTTTTGTCGGCTTCGCTCATGGGCTCCCAGATGTGCTGCGGCACCATGGCCAGCGCAAAACCAATAGCCGCCAATTCCACAAGCCGCTGGTTGCGATCTGAAATATCGCCCCAATATTCGGCGTGATCAGGGTTGGTACCATTCGCCAGACCACGCCGGTACAGGTCCCAGTGCGGGAAGTCGTAGCCTCCTGCCGCCAGCGGAGCGATGCCCCAAAGCGGGCGCGCAAATCCTTCCAATTCCGCTGCCGGGTAATCGAAGATCGCACCCGTGGCGCTTAGCCGCACACGCGCCCCGCCTTCGGAAAAATACGGCAGAAGCGGGTTGAACAGATCCATTACCGCGTTTGCAAGATCGTCTCTGGTCAGCAGCGGATTGTGAAAAAGGGGGTTGGCCTTGGCGCTATCGTGATTCACGGCATGTCTTCCGAAAACAGGTCATAAAANTGACGGTCGCGGGAGACCCGCGACCGTCTGATAATTACTTGATGGCTTTTACGCCGTCGTCCATATCCTTGATGCCGTCATCGATGGAGATGTTGTCGGTCATGAGCGCGTCGTGGACGCGGTTCAGCACGACTTCGATTTTNGCGGCATTGGGATTGACGGCCATTTCCAGATAGGCCTTGCCAGCTTTCAGCGCATCCTTGCTGTTCTGGTCCTGCGGAAAGCCTGGAAGCGCTGCGATTGTCTGCGCAACAGTGTCCGATCTCAGCGCTGGGAAAGTGCCGGTCGATGCGACGATTGCCGCACCTTCGGGGCCGGTCACGAACTTGATGAAATCAAGTGCGGCTTCCTTGTGTGCCGAATTGGAGTTGACCGACAGACCGGAGATTTGCGCCGCCGTCGTGCCTGCCTCCACGCCATCGGGATGCGGGAACTTAACGATGCCCCAATTGGCGCTTTTGGATTCGCCGGATTTCACCTTAGCGATCTGTGTTCCCATGAACCATGTGCCCATTGGCAACATGCCGATGGTACCGTTGAAGAACAGCGCCGAATAATGGGTGTTGGAGGTTTNCAGCGATGCATATGACGGGATAGCGCCACTCTTTNGCAGGGCCAGTGCCCGCTCATACCAGGGTTTCAGAAACTCGTACTTGCCATCGACCAGAGTCTGCTTGCCGTCCTGAATGCCGGGCAGTTGCACGGTCGAGCGCCATGTGTGCAGAAGCGCACCATAGACTCGGTTCTGGCCCATGCCGCCCTTTAGTTTCGTGGCGATCTCATCGAACTGCGCCCATGTCATGTCATTGGTGGGGTAGGGAACGCCCGCCTTGTCGAAAATATCCTTGTTGTAATAGACGATCCAGAAATCGGAGCGGAACGGCAATGCGTAAATCTTGCCATCCACCGTCAGTTCCTCGATCAGCCCGCCATAACCTGCCGGATCGATCTTCTGGTCTTTCATGTAGCTGCTGAGATCGGTTATGTTACCCGCGCGTACGAGGTTGGCGTAACCCGGCACATCCTTGATGGTGACGATGTCGATGTCTTTCGAACCGCCTGTCAGCTGGGTCGAAATCATCTGTGTGTAGTCCTGCGAACCCAGATCGACAGGCTCGAAACTTACATTGGGATGCTTGGCTTTATAGGCATCCATCAGGGGCTTGAAATAGGCACCTTTATCCAAATCCCACAGCGCCCATTTCAGGGTCACCGGCGCATCGCTCTGCGCAAACGCTGCCCCACCCATACTCATGGCAAGGCCGATGCCTGCGGTGGCCAAAGCGAATGCACGTCGTGTCGTGTTGAATTCCATAGTCGGTTTCCTCCCGGACTGTGTTGTTTATTGATCTTATCGGTAGCGCGTCCCTTTGATGTCAAAGGTCTCGATATGCCGTGCTGCAAAGCACATAGTGAAGATGCCAAGCGAAAAGTTGATGGTGGCAGGCATGAACACCGACACCGGATAAAACAGGATGTGCGCAAGCCAAAGCGCTGCGACGAAAGCCAGTGCTGCCAGCATCGGAAGCGGCTTCACCAGCGCCAGCAATGCCGCCTGCCGAAACAGGCCGAAAGGCGGTAGATCGCGCGTCACAGTCAGTACAATTGCATAAGCGGATACCAGGCTGATAAACAGCGTCATGACGATACTGATCGCCAAGGGCAGGCTGTAGATCAGCATATCCGGCAACGCTTTNGCATAGGTGATGACGGCATAGAAGCTGGCGGCTGTCATTGCTGCGCACACCACCATCAGCAACGTGCCACGCCACGCATAGCGCCGTAACGCCTCGATAAANTCGCGTAACAGATAGGTGTTTTCATCTGATACGATGGAGCGAGACACCCGCGCCATGGCGAGCGTTGCCGCAGGAATGGTCACGACTGGCAAACTGGCTATCAGGAACAGCAGGTTGAGCTTCACCAGCTCCCACCACTCACGCTTCAGAATATCGAAGAACAGGGCAAGGCCGGTGGGACGCGGGGCATCCTTATCGATCCCGGCTCCCTCCCTTGTCCATAATCCTTCAAGCCATTGCATCATGCGCCTCCCAGCGGTTCAGTAGAGAATGGAACGTTCGGTTTCCGGGTCGAAAACCTGCGCGCCGGTCAGGTCGGCAATGAGGGTGATATCGTCGCCCAGTCTGCCCTTGAAACGCGGCGACACGCGCGCGATCAGCGCCTTGCCGCTTGCGACGAGGTTGAGGTGAACCTCCGACCCCATCGGCTCGGCCAGCTCCAGCGTGGCATTGAAGGGCACTGTGTTGGCCGCGTCGATATCAGCAGGTGCAAACTCGTGAAAATTCTCGGGACGGATGCCGAGAATGACGTCCTTGTTTTCATAAGGGCGCAGCCGCTCGGAATCTATGCTGGCAGGCAAAGGCATCGGCTTCCCATCGAAGACGGCCGTGAAACGTTCACCGTCGCGCTTTAACGTCACCGGTAGCATATTCATCTGCGGCGCGCCGATGAAGCCAGCAACGAACATATTGATAGGCCGGTCGTACAGTTGCTGTGGCGTGTCTACCTGCTGAATGTGGCCGTCCTTCATTACCACAATGCGGTCGGCCATCGTCATCGCTTCTATCTGGTCATGCGTCACATAGATGAAGGTCGCATTCAGCCGCTTGTGCAGCTTGCTGATTTCTGCCCGCATTGTGCCGCGCAGCTTGGCATCCAGATTGGATAGCGGCTCATCGAGAAGAAAGACCTCCGGGTTGCGCACCATGGCGCGTCCCAGCGCCACACGCTGCCGCTGCCCGCCGGAAAGCGCTTTCGGCTTGCGGTTCAAAAGGTGGGTGATGTCGAGAATATTGGCCGCTTCCTTCACTTTGTCATCGATGAAATCGCGCGGTGCTTTTCTCAGTTGCAACCCAAAGGCCATGTTCTTGTAAACGGTCATATGCGGATACAGCGCGTAGTTCTGGAACACCATGGCGATGTCGCGGTCTTTCGACGGCACGTCATTCATCACATCGTCGCCAATCCGCAGCTCGCCGCCGGAAATCTCCTCCAGCCCGGCAATCATGCGCAACGTCGTGGATTTGCCGCAGCCGGACGGGCCGACCAGAATGATGAATTCCTTGTCGGCAATTTCCAGATCGATATCGTGGACGACCTTGAGCGCACCGAAGGTCTTGTTGAGTTTTTTCAGCGAAATGCTTGCCATATGTCCCTCACGCGCTCACCAGTAGGAAGCCCAGTTGCGCGGCAGTCGCGTCAGTGCTTCCAGATAATAATAATCGCCCCAGGATACACACTCATCGACGCCTTCGCCGCGGCAGGTGTTGTGCGGCGTTTTCTTCGAATAGGTGCCGTGCAGAAGCTGTCCGTTGGAAATCGTGGGGTCCTTCACCGAATAGCTATCGACAAGGCTTTTCACCATGCGACGGGCCAGATCGCGATATTGCTCCGCCTTCTCCGGCTCTTCCAGATCGGCCATTTCCAACAGGCCGCAGGCGACGATGGCCGCCGCCGAACTGTCGCGCGGCTCGCCGTCTTTCTCTGTAAAGACGAGGTCCCAGTATGGCACGAGATTGGAGGGCAGGCGTTTCAGATAGAAGGCTAGCAACCGCTCGAACGCATCGCGATAGGCAGGCAGGCGCTCGTAGCGATAGGAAAATGCCATTCCGGCGATGCCCCAGGCTTGCCCACGCGCCCAATAGCTCTCGTCGCTGTAGCCCTGTTTCGTGACGCCCCGCACAGGCGCGCCGGTGTCCGGGTTCATGTAGAAGGTATGATAGGTGGAATCGTCAGCTCGGACGGAATGGGCAAGCGTGGTGCGCGCATGCGCTAGCGCAACATCGCGATAGTCCTCACGACCCGTCTGCTCGGCGGCCCAATAGAGCAGCGGCAGATTCAGCAGGCAGTCGATGATATAGCGATATTCATTCGGATTGCCCTTGCGGCCCCAAGCCTGAATGAACTGGCCTACGGGCTGGAAACGCTCCATCAACTGATCGGCCGCCATCAAGGCTGCGCGCCGTCCATCCTCATCCCCCACCAATTTCCATGCGGCAATGCAGGAGGGTGAATAGAGAAAGCCCATGTCGTGATGGTCTGTCTCGATGCGGTTTNCGATCCGGTGAAGAAAGCTCTGTACCTGTATCTGCGCCGCATGCTGAAACACCTTGTCGCCCGTATGCTCGAAGGCAAGCCATATCTGCCCGGGCCAGAAACCGGCGGTCCACTGGTCGTTGGCAACGGCGGGATAAAAATTGCCGACGCTGGAATGGTTTTGCGCTTTGTAGGTGAACTCCGGCAGGTTGCGCCGCACCTGTTCAACAGCCGTTGCCATCGCCGCATCGACTTCGGCAGAGGTGATCGGGTTCGGTTGGGTGTTGGTAAAATTCAGCATGGTTTCAACCCTTGATCCCCGAGGAAGCGACGCCTTCGACGAAGAAACGTTGCAACGCCAGGAAAACGATGAGAACCGGGATCAACGCCACCACGGACGCGGCNATGATCAGCCCGTATTCCGCCGAATATTGCGAAATGAACATGCGAAGCCCGATCTGGATGGTCTTCAGCTCGGTTTTCGTCAGGTAGATCATTGGCCCGAGAAAATCATTCCAGGTCGTGACAAAGGTGAAGATCGTCAGCGTCGAGAGCGCAGGCTTGGACAGCGGCAACATGATTTTCGCCCAGATCTGGTACTCGTTCATGCCATCAATGCGCGCCGCCTCGCACAACTCGTTGGGTATCGACATATAGAACTGCCGCATTAGAAACACGCCGAATGCAGTGAAGGCCTGCAGCAGGATCAATGCTAGATGGGTGTTGTTAAGGCCGAATTCCCGCATCAACAGGAACTGCGGCACCATATAAACCTGCCACGGCATGGCGATGGTGGCGATATAGCCGAGGAACAGCGTGTTCTTGTAGGGAAAGTGCAACTTGGCAAAGGCATAGGCTGCGAAACTCGAGGTCAGCAACTGCATGATCGTGACGATGATCGTAAGCTTGGACGTGTTGTAGATGAACAGCGCCAGCGGAATTTTCGTCCATATCTCGGTGTAGTTTTCCCAGCGCGGCTGCGCCGGTATCCATTCAATGGGAAATGCGAAAACATCGCGGCTGAGCTTGAGTGATGCCGAGAGCATCCAAACAAACGGCAGCAGCATGACGATGGTGATCGCAATGACCGTGGCATAGACGGCGATCGTTCCAACGGTGACTTTTCGGCCCATGATGCGCATCGCTTCAGTCCTCCCGCTGCCGTTTGAACTGGACGACGGTGACGGCCAGCACGAGGAAGAAGAGAACGAGCGCAATCATGCTGGAATAACCGAGGTCCCAGGAAATGAAGGCTTCGTTATAGATGTGGTAGACCAGAACAAGCGTGGATGTGCCGGGACCGCCTTGGGTGATCATATAGACCTGATCAAAAACCTTGAACGACTGGATGGTCAGCATGACGGTCACGAAAAACGTCGTCGGTGCCAGCTGCGGTAGGGTGACGTGGATGAACTTCTGCCAGGCATTGGCGCCGTCCAGACCGGCCGCCTCGTAAAGCTCGGAATTGATGCCCTGAAGCCCGGCAAGATAGATCACCATATAGTAACCCATGCTCTTCCATATGCCGAAGAGTATGACGGTCACCATCGCCCAATGTCGGTCCGCCGCCCAGCCAGGCATATCGGCTGGGTCCATGCCCAGCGTATAGAGCAGCATGTTAACCGGCCCCATTTCGGGGTTGAAAATCATGTTCCAGACCACAGCCACGGCCACCAGCGAAGCGACATAGGGAAAGAACATGGCGGTGCGGAAGAAGTCGCGCCCGAAGATTTTCTGGTTCAGCAGAACCGCCAAACCAAGCGCACAGGCCAGCGTGGCAGGCACCGAAACAACGGTATAGACGATCGTGTTCCAAAAAGCCGAGATGAACGCCTTGTCTTCAAACAGTCGCCAGAAATTATCCAGCCCCGCAAAACTCATGGCGTTGGAGCCGTCCCAATGCATGAACGCCAGCGCGAAGGCGAAGAGAATGGGGCCGAGCGTGAAGATGGCGAAGCCAAGAAAATTCGGGGCAATGAAGGAGTAGGCGATCAACGCATTTTCGATCCGGCGTCGTCTCTTGGAAACGATCTGTACCTTCTTTTTGCGGTATGGGGCCGCCTGCGTGTCAGACGCGGTCGCAATGGCCACGGCATTCCTCCCATTGTCGGCCAGCCGTCGTCATGATCGGCGCAGACCGCTGCAACATCTCCTGCGATCAGATTTNCACCTGATGCCTCCTGCCGTTTTGATAGCACAAAATCTACATTGGTCAAACAAGTTTGCATAACATCAGACAAATTCTCTGGAGATTTGAAAAGACGTATGATAGGAGCCTTTCCTAACGAACATCGAACGCGCGGNAGGTCGAGGGCGTGTTTGCAGAGTTGATACAGCTCCTGCCGGATCGGCTGGGTGATTTCGCAGCCGATGTCACGGCTGAACGCATCCGCTACTCAGCGTCGCAGGCCAGCCGCGCAGAGCTCATCAATGCCGCCGTGAAGGCCCTTGATGAGCCGTGGTCCACCATCCTCGCCAGCGACTACATGGAATATACCCAGAACGGCAACCGCTCGCGCTTCGAGGCCCTCTATTTCGCCCGCCGCGTCAAGCTGAACGCGCTGGTTCTGGGCGAATGCATCGAAGCCGTAGGACGGTTCCTACCTGAAATTATCGACGGCTTGTGGCTCATCTGCGAGGAAAGCGGCTGGCAGCTGCCCGCGCATAATTCCCATGTCCGTGGCGGTCCACGCACCCCGCTTCCCGATCCTCAGAACCCGGTCATCGATCTCTTCGCGGCGGAAACGTCGGCCAATCTGGCGCTGGTCTCGCACCTGCTCGCCCCCCAGCTGGACACTATCCTTGCCACGCGGATATCCAGCGAAATCGATCAGCGCATCACAAAGCCATATCTCTCGCGCCACTTCTGGTGGATGGGCAATGGCGATGAGCGGATGAACAACTGGACGGCGTGGATCACGCAGAACGTCCTTCTCTCGACATTTTNGCGGCCCACCGATCAGGTCACACGCCGCGCCGTTGTCGAGCAGGGGTTAAAAAGTCTCGATGCCTTCCAAAAAGACTACGCGGATGATGGAGCATGCGAAGAGGGCGCTCTCTACTACGGCCATGCGACGCTGTGCCTATTCACAGGCCTCGCAGTTCTGGAGGAGGCCGCTCCAGGCGTGACGGGCGCAGTTCTGCGCGAAAACAAGCTCCGCAGTATGGCCGAATTCATCCGGCATATGCATGTGGCAGACGACCAGTTTTTCAATTTCGCAGACGCCCCGGCGCGGTTCGAAACCAGCGGCCTTCGTGAATATCTCGTCGGCAAAGCCGTCGCATCACCTCAGCTCCAGGCCTTCGCCGTAGATCGCTGGAAGCGCTCGTCCAAGCATCTAATGCAGGATGAATGGAACCTCTGGTATCGCGTACAATCGGCTCTGGGAGAAGGTGAACTGGCCGAGGCTAGTTTCAGGCCACCCGCAAAAGTCGATATGTTTTACCCCGGCATAGCGCTCGCCATCGCCCGCGATGATATCTTCGATCTCGCCGTCAAGGGCGGCAACAATGGCGAAAGCCATAACCACAATGATGTCGGCAGCATCACGCTTTACAAGCACGGACGTCCTTTCCTCATCGATGTCGGTGTGGAAACCTATACGGCCAAGACCTTCTCGCCGCAGCGGTACGACATCTGGACCATGCAATCGGCCTTCCACAACTTGCCCAGCTTTGGCGGTGTGATGCAGGAGGATGGCGAGGCCTTTGCGGCCCGCGATTTCTGCGTCAATTTTGCGCAAGAGCACGCCGAAATATCGCTCGACCTTGCCGGTGCTTATCCGCCGGAGGCCGGTGTCCAAAGCTACACCAGAACCGTTCGCCTCATCCGTGGCAAACATGTCGAGATCATCGATGATCACGAGGGCGAGCGCGATGCCGTTCTGTCACTCATGACGGTCGAAAAGCCTCGTATTACTGGCGATATGTTGGTTTTGGGTGACCTCGGTTCCATCGATATCGAAAATGCGGAAGTCCTCACCATCGATACGATCAAGATCGATGATCCGCGCCTACGCCAGTCGTGGCCTGAAGCCATTTACCGCATTCTCATTCCGCTCAAAGGCAAACGCCTTCACCTCGTTATCCGCTAAGGGAGAATGCCGATGAGGCTCACACTCAAAGTCGTCGACGCATCAGGCACGGTCCTGTCGCACGCCAGTGCTGACGACGAGGTCTTTCTGGTCTATCGCAGTGAGTATGCGCAAGGGGACAGGATCATGGTCGAAGCGGCAGAATCCGGCCATATCGACCTCAGCCTCGACGCCGGCATGCCACCAGCACGTGTCTTCATGGCTGGCACGGATTTCTCCCTTCCTATCCCCTTCGGGCTGACGCGCAAGACCTACCCGCCGCAGGCCTTCCTTGGAAATCTTCACCGCATATCAGCCTGTCGTGTTCACGCGCAGGAGGCTTCTATACGCCGAAACCTGGCCTTCAATCCCTTCGACCATCATGACAACAGAATGCTCTTTCCCCACGCCAGCGCCAATGTAGAAACACGTGGCGAGGCGGTCTTTGCTGCCCGCAACGCCATTGATGGGGAAAAGGCCAATACGGATCACGGTTTCTGGCCCTATACCAGTTGGGGCATCAACCAAGACCCTGCGGCAACGCTCAATCTGGCATTCGGACGTCCAGTGCTGATTGATCAGGTCACGCTGTATCTAAGGGCAGACTTCCCCCACGACGCCTGGTGGAACGAGGCCAGCTTGACCTTTTCAGATGGGTATATACTGACCATTCCCCTGATCAAATCCGGTGCCGCCCAAGTTTTTCCCATGCCTGCGCGCACTGTCGAATGGGTCCGCTTGCATGATCTTAAAAAGGCTGATGATCCATCGCCGTTTCCAGCGCTCACGCAGTTCGAGGTTTGGGGTGTGGATGTGTGCTAGTTTGCAGCGATACCGCGCAGATCGCGCATCATATCGCGGTAGCGAAGCTGGCTGCCGCGCAGATGCTCCTGCATGGCAAGCTTCGCTGCCTGCTCGTCGCGGTCTGAAATCGCAACGATAATCGTCTCATGCTCCCTGTGGATCAGGCGTCGATAGGCTGTCTGGTCGACCTCCTGCTGCTTTGAAACGAAACGGGACTGCGGAATAGCCGCTGGTCCGTGCAGTTCCAAAAACTGCGTGAACAGCGGATTGTTGGTGGCCGCCGCAATTGCAAAATGCAGCGCTAAGTCTGCCTCACGGATCGACTGATTATTCTCGAGACAGTCCAGCACTTTCGCGTGGCACTCGAAAATAGCCTCTTCCTGTGACGGGGACCTGCGAAGTGCGGCAAGGCCTGCTGCCTCGATCTCAAGCGGGGTTCGAATTTCCAGCACTTCGAGATCCGAAGATAATCTCGCTTTGTCGATTTTTCCCGCCGAGCCGTCTTTTGCCGTTTTGAGAACGAATATGCCTGCACCCTGACGTACTTCCACCAAGCCGTCACAACGCAAAGCCGTGACTGCCTCGCGAACGACGGTGCGGCTGACGCCATGAGTTTCCGTCATTTGTATCTCGCTCGGCAAGCGGTCTCCGGGTCCGTATTGGCCGGACGCGATAGCCTGTCTCAGGCTCACGCTGACTTTGGTAACAAGCGACCCGGATGATTTGCTGCGTTTTTGCTTTTCTGGCATGTCGGTCACCATAAATCGAAATTTCAGCTAAGCGTAGCCTTACAAATCTGTATGATGAATTTCAGTCATGCGCAATGATCATACTAATTCTTTNGCCTGATGCTTCGCACGGAGAATTTTCTGTCAATATCTGGTTGTAATCGCTTTGAGAGGTGTTGCGTGGACGGAAAAGGTCTCACACACTGGTCTTGTGGTTTCTTTTTNATCCAGAAGTCCCCGTGGCATTATCGCGATCGAACAAACGGAGAAAATACCAGAGGTATATCGAGAAAAATCCGAACATGTACAGTTTCGGCTGGATTTGAGCCACCATTTCATCTCGCGCCACACCACCTAGTTACATTTAAGATGGTGGCCGAAAGCACGTTATAGGAGTGTAAGTGGATCACTCCGAAATGAAAAAGTGTCGAAGTTCATGCGCCAGTCAACAGATAGACGTATCAACGGGTCATCCCCCTAACCAAAATCCACTCAACCAGCACCGCTCGTACGTGTCGGGAAGCCCGATGGCTGTGAGATGGTACCGCGAGGAGATGGCCCTGCTCATGAGCGATAACGATAATCCACGCTGCAAGGAGGCTGGGGCGAAACTGCGCCCCAGCCTCCTGTTGATTGAGCCACTAAGTAATTAGTCCAGCAGTTCAGCAGGAACCTTGCCGCCATTCTCAGACAACTTCTTGAGCAACGCCTTGTGCAACCATGTGTTCATCGCTGCCGAACCATCGGCTTGACCTGTGTATCCCAACTCGTGTGCAAGCTCTTTGCGTTCTGCAAGCGTTGCGTCCATTCCGAGAGCTTTCATCAGGTCGACGATGGAATGCTTCCAATCAAGCTTTTGGCCGCTGCTCTTCACGGCAGCGTCAAGCTGGGACGCGACGTCAACTTTCTGCGATGCAGACGAAGATGGTACTGGTGCAGAAGCTCCCGACGTTGTCGGGACTGCCTGGCCAGTTCCACCTACAGGAGGGGCGGTCGATACCGCTGTCTCAGGGGTAGAGGAAGGCGCTGGTGCTGATGCAGATGGCGATGCCTGTTCAGCGTGGGCTGAACTTCCAAATATAGCGTCTCTAATTTTGCCGAAGATGCTCACAATGTTCTCTCCCTTTGATATAGATATGCAATGGTGAACGGGTCGGACCTTGTAACGTTCCGCATTGTTTGCAAAACAACCCTCGCAATTACAGAACTAAGCTGCATCCAGATCATCACCGTCCCCATCTTCAATCCCACCCGTGGCGGCGCGACAGGTTGCAGGCTTCGGTAAAATCAGAAATCGAAACATCTCCGTCAAGACGCTCGAGAAGAATTCATTTTGCCGTCTTTGCTGTAATTAGCAGCAGCGAACCATCTCATGCCCGCAACTAAACGTCATCAGGCCTATCAATAGCAGTGTTGGGTTGCAATCGCTTCGGAATCTTGTCACTCAGCGAATAATTCTACTCTCATTCGCCACCATTTTCCCGTCTTTGAATACCTTGCGATTTTTCGGAAACGCGACGACTGCTTCGGGGATACAGGCGGCGGCAAATGTAACGAAGTCAGCTTTTGAGCCAACCTGAATACCGTAATTGTTTAGCCGAAGAGCCTTCGCGCTTTCGCTCGTGACGATGTCGAATGCAGCTTGCAGCTCCTCGTCGGTGTAGAAGCCGGAACGGTAGCCGATGATTTCGGCGCGGTGAAGCATGTCGCCATCGCCATAGGGCCACCAGGAATCGCGGATGTTGTCGCTACCGCTGAAGACGGTGACGCCTTCTCGGCGCAGTAGAGCGACGGGTGGGAAAGTGTGGTTGCCGGGAGCGTTTGTCATGATCGATACACCGCTTTTGGCGATGGTCGCGGCAATCTTGCGGGCTGCGTCCGGGGGCAGGTCGCCAAGCCCATAGGCGTGGCTGATCGCGACATGGCCCTGCATGCCGAGCGCGACTGTTCGTGCGCAAATTTCCTCGATGGTGAAAGCACCCATGCTTCCGGCATCATGAAGATGGATATCGATGTCCACGCCATGTTTCTCCGCAACGCCGAAAACGACATCGAGATGGCCGTTCACATCACGGTCGAAGCTGGCGGGGTCAAGGCCGCCGACGAGGTCTGCGCCAAGTTTGATCGCTTCGTCGAGGAGTTCCGGCGTCCCTGGACTTTTCAAAATGCCGCTCTGGGGAAAAGCGACGAGCTGGATATCGATGATATCCCTGTAATCCTCGCGGACCGCCAGAATGGTCTCCAACGATTTCAGGCCGACGGAGCCGTCCACCATGACGTGGCTGCGCATATGCAGCGTTCCGTTGCCGATGCAGAGATCGAGCTGGTCGCGCGCGCGTTTGTCCATCGGTGCAGAGATGGCCATATTTNCCGCCTGAAATGCGACCCGCTCATGCACGTCAAAGCCGTTGGTGCAGGGGCGGTGCGGCATCCATGTATCGCCGTAGAAGCTCGTATCCAGATGGATATGTCCTTCGACAAATCCCGGCACAAACATATCTCCGCCAATGTCGATAACTGAAGCGGAGGCCGTATCTGACCCGGCAGCTTCGATCGATGTGATCTGTCCGCTCTCGACACTGATATCACTCAGCAGGCCGTCCGCCAGTTTGGCATTGGTGAAGACAGTCTTTGTCATACTTATTAAAACTCCTCATGCAATTTATAACGTGTTCGACGTCGAANTGATGGTGCCTAAAGCGGGGCCATGTGGCAGGCGACAACACCACCGCCTTGGCGCTCGCGTGATTTCGGGGCATCCCGGCTACAAATATCCGCCGCAAGAGGACAGCGCGGGTGGAAGGCGCAGCCTTTTGGTGGGTCGAGCGGGCTGGGCGGTTCGCCTCCCATCAGTGCGCGGTCGCGGTTGGGAGAAGCCACATCCGGTATCGTCTGAAGTAGCAGCTTTGTGTAGGGATGCTGCGGATTGGCGAAAAGGGCTTCCGTATCAGCCTCTTCCACAATCCGCCCGAGATACATCACCGCAATCCGGTCTGCCATGTGACGCACGACGGCCAGGTTATGGCTGATAAACAAGTAGGTGAGCCCAAGCTCGTCCTGAAGCTTGCGCATTAGATTAAGGATTTGTGCTTGAACGGAGACATCGAGGGCCGATGTGGGTTCATCGCAGACAAGGAATTCCGGCTCGCTGGCCAGTGCCCGGGCAATGGAAATGCGCTGCCTCTGACCACCGGAAAACTCATGCGGATAACGTCGGCTGTCATCCGGCGAGAGACCGACGATCTTTAGAAGGTCAGCCACACGTTCGCTCTCGGCTGCGGGACTGTCGCGAAGGCCGAACTCACGGATGGGTTCTGCGATGATGTCACCCACACGCCAACGCGGGTTGAGGCTTGCATGCGGGTCCTGGAAGATCATCTGCGCTTCCATGGGCTTCCCGTCGCTTGCCGGTGCGAAGACAATGGCACCTTCGGTTGGCTCGTATAGCCCCGTTACCAACCGCGCTACCGTCGATTTNCCGCATCCGGACTCGCCGACCAGTGCCAGGCACTTGCCTTTCTGGACAATGAAGGTGACATCCTGCACGGCATGCAGATAACGTTTCGGCTTGCGCTCGATCATCCTGTTCAGCCAAGGTGTCGAAACATCGAAGACCCGCGTTAACTGATCGACCTCAAGGGCGTTCTGGGAACTTCTCATGCAACACCTCCGTCATGAAGCAGGCAGGCAACGGCACCCCGTGCTTCGGGTATCAGTGCCGGGCGGATTTTGAGACAGCGTGGTCCGACCGAGCGACAGCGCGGATTGAAGGCGCAGCCGGTAGGAATGGCATTGAGCCGTGGCATGGCACCATCGATTTGCGTCAAGCGTTCGACGCGCGCGCCAAGCGATGGAATCGAACCCATCAGGCCCTGCGTATAAGGATGTTTCGGACGGGCGATGACATCTTCCACGGTGCCGATCTCGATGATACGGCCTGCATACATCACGGCGACGCGGTCTGCTGTCTCGGCAATCACACCCATGTCGTGTGTGACCAGCATGACACCAGCACCTTGCTCCCGGCACAGCTTGCGCAGCAGGCTGGTAATCTGCGCCTGTATGGAAACATCGAGCGCCGTCGTTGGTTCATCTGCGATGATCAATTGCGGATTTCCCGCAGGGGCCAGGGCGATCACCACGCGTTGCCGCATGCCGCCGGAAAACTGGTGCGGATAATGGTCAATACGCTCATCTGCGCCGGGAATGCCCACCTGTTGCAGCAGGTGAATGCCGTGAAGACGCGCCTGCGCCCTGTTTCTGTCCGAATGCAGCCGGACGGTTTCGATGAGTTGCTGACCGACGGAAAACAGGGGGTTGAGCGAGGTCAGCGGGTCCTGAAATATGGCGCCCACCATGCGGCCCCGCACGTTTTCCATCTCGTCATCGCTTAGATTATCCGTCCGTTTTCCACCAATGTGGATTTCGCCGGACGCGACGCGACCGGGCGGTTCGAGAAGACCGAGAACGGCCATGCCGGTCATCGATTTTCCCGCACCTGACTCCCCCACCACACCGAGGATCTCGCCCCGGGCAATCGTCAGGGACACATCGGACAACGCAGTCAGAACGCCACTGCGGGTTGGAAATTCGACAGAAAGACCTTTGACCTCGAGAGCCGGGGAGGGACCAGTACTGTTCATGACGACACCTCGCTCTGATGGGAGGGATAACTTGACAGGAAAATCTCCTCCACCGGTGGATGGCCGTAGGTGCGCTCAGGATAGCGCGCGATGAGACCGTCAAATTGTTGCTGCGCCTGGTTTCGTGCGGCGACGAGATCGATCCCGGCCACACGTCCGTCACGCATGGAAACCCGCCCATCGACGATAGTTGCGCGGGTGACGCGACCGGTTGCGCCGTAGACAAGTGTCTGGATGGGATCGATGCGCGGCGCGATCATCCGGTCCGCCATGTCGAATACTGCGATATCGGCCTTTGCGCCGGGAGCAAGGCGTCCGAGATCAGAGCGCTTCACGGCATCGGCACCGACAAGGGTAGCGGCGTCATAGAACTCGGCGGCCGATCCGGCGTCAGCACGCCCCTCCGCAATCCTGTTTGCCATCATGCCAACGGCCATGTTCAACACCATGTCGGGCGGTGCCGTATCTGTCCCCATGCCGATGCGAATGCCCTTTGCTTTCAGTCGGGAAANGGATTTGAGCGAGGAGCCGTGCCGCGCAGACACGAGCGGACAGTGGGCGACGGTGACGCCATTTGCCGCATAACGTTGCAGATCGTCGTCCGTCGCCACTGTCGCATGCGGTGCGATCAGTCGGGGAGAGAGGACGCCGAGACCGTCCAGCCATTGCGGCGCTGTGGCACCATGCAGGCGTTGGACAGTTTGCAACTCCATTTCGCCCTGCGCCATATGCAGACGCACGGGCATATCCAGATCATTGGCATGGGCAAATGTCTGGCGCAGCAGTTCCTTCGTGCAGGTCTCGACACGGTCCGGGGCGAACATGCCTGATATCAGACCATTTCCGGTGCCGTGAACCCTTTTAGCAAAAGCCGCTGCGTCGGAAAGCTCTTGAAGTCCGCGCGCCTCGTCAAAGACCGGCTGCATAACGCCCGCTTCGTCAAGGATGACACCGCCTGTGCGATAGGCAGGACCAAGCCAGACACGAATGCCGAGTTCTTCTGCGGCAGCGGCGGCTGCATCAAATTCGGCGACCGTTTCGCCCCATGCGCGGTAGAAAAGCGACGCGATGGGCAACGCCGACGTAATGCCGTTGAGCAGCAATTGCGCAAAGGCGTAACGCTTCTGGAAAGCCAGCTCCTCTGGTGAGTACATCTCATAAGCCCGTGCGGCATAATCCGAAGGCCAGACCCTACCCTTTTTCCACCCCGGTTGGTTGTCCATGGCAAGCACGGTCGTGTCGAGATCGGACAGGGCATCGAGATCGACAAAGCCCGGACCGATGAGGGCTTCACCCATGTCGTAACGTGCGGCCAACTCGCCTTCGAAGCGGGACCCGACCCAGATGATGCGGTCATTCTCGATGACCACTTCGCCGCCGCTGATCAGGCGTCTACCTTCCGGCAGATCGGCAATCACGTAACGGGCGGCCAGCGCCCAGCGACCGGGCGGGCGTTTGCCGAGAGGTAGCATGGGCCAGTCAGCAGTCGTCATGGTCTTGCTCTCAGGCTGGCACCGTCGCGTGCAACAATGTTGCCCGCCGTGACGACGAGTTTGCGCGGTTGATGCGTGACGATGGCTTCGCCGACGCTTTCACCTTCGACAAGCACGACGTCACCACGACCGCCCACCTCAAGCGCATGGGCGGAACGGTCCATCGCCAACGCGCCACCGGTGGTGCAGACGTCGAGAGCCATTGCAAGCTCATCATCGCGGCGCAGATTGTTTTTCATGCCCAACAGCATCGCCCGTTCCAACATGTCGCCATTGCCATAGGGTCCCCATGTGTCGCGGAAGCCATCGACACCGGCCCCGAAGCGAACACCCGCAGCATGCAGCCGTTTCAGCGACGGGACTTCGCGGGATGGCGGCGCTGTGGTGAAAATGGGAATATCCAGCTCAGCACAGGTGTCGATCAGTGCTTGCGAGACATTCCAGTCAGGAAGGCCCAGGCAGAATGCGTGACTGACCGCGACCTTGCCCTGCATGCCCATGGCACGGATGCGCTCGAAGATCATCTCCATCGAGAAGGCCCCAAGCTCTCCGCCTTCGTGGAGATGGATATCGATGCCCTTTCCGTGTTTTTCGGCAATGGCGAAGATCGTATCGAGATGTCCTTTCGGATCGCGATCCATGCCGCAAGGATCGAGCCCGCCAACCAGATCGGCGCCCATTTGCATGGCCTTGTCCAGCAGTTCGGCGGTGCCGGGCCTACGCATCAGTCCTGATTGTGGGAACGCGACAATTTCAATTTCGACGACGCCCGCAAGCTGACGCCGCGTTTCCATGACCCCTTCCAGTGCGATCAAGCCCTGGTCGGTGTCGATGTCGACATGGGTGCGGATCAACGTCGTGCCGTAACCTACAGACTGCAACGACTGCCGCATGGATTGAACATGGGCGTCGAGACCGTATTCACGCTTCACTGCCCGCTCATTGTCGATCTTGTCGATCAGGCGGGGGCCAACCGTGTTGACGTACCATGGATAGCCCAACAGTGACTTGTCGAGATGGGTGTGGGCATCGACCAGACCGGGAATGGCAATACGGCCACCCGCATCCTCGACTGCCATGCCGTCTGCGGTGAGATTTTCACCCATCTCGGCAATTCGTCCATTCTTGATCAGGATGTCGGTTTTTGCGCCACCCATGGGTCTTGCATTGGTAATCAAANGATCAGTCATCAGATGCCTCAGCGTAATTTGGGGTTAAGGGCGTCGCGCAGCCAGTCACCGAGCACGTTGATGGAGACAACGAGCAGACAGAGCTGGAGGCCGGGGAAAAGGACGATCCACCACAGACCTGAAAACAGATATTGATTGCCGATACGGATCAGCGTTCCCAGTGATGGCTGCTCCGGCGGCATACCAACGCCCAGGAAAGACAGCGTCGCTTCGATCAGGATTCCAAGGCCGAAGTTCAGCGTGGCTGTCACCAGAAGAGGTGTGGTGGTGTTGGGAAGGATGTGTTTCAGCATGATGCGCCATGTCGGCACGCGTATCAGCCGGGCCGCCTGCACATACTCCTTGTTGCGCTCGACCATGGTCTGCGCCCGCACGGTCCGCGCATATTGCACCCATGCTGACAGCGAAATCGCAAAAACGATGACGCCTGATGCGCCTGCTTCGCGTAAGTAAGGCGGCAGGAGCTGCCGGGCGAGTGCGGAGACGAGAATGGCGATCAGCATCGTCGGCATGGACAGAAGCACATCGCCAGCGCGCATCAGCAGGCTATCGGCCCATTTTCCGTGGTAGCCGGCAATCAATCCAAGCGTAGAGCCAATGACGAGCGATACGGCCACGGAGGCAGCACCGATGATGATGGAGGCGCGCGATCCATAGAGGATGGCCGACAGCAGGTCGCGCCCCTGAACGTCGGTGCCGAGGATGTAGGGCCACTGTCCCTCGGCCATCCAGATCGGTGGTATTTCGGCGTTCAGCAGATCGAGAGAGGCAAGATCATAGGGGTTCTGCACCGTAAACAGCGGAGCGAGAAAGGCCGACGCGATCAGCATCAAAAGCATGATTGCAGCAATGATCGCGGATGGATGATGGGTAAAGCTCCATCCCAGATCGGATTGCAGCAACCGTGCCAATCGCGATGGGGTTGGTTTGGGAGTTTTGTGCGTCGGTTCGATGGCGGTCATGGTGATGCTCCTGTCACGCGGCGCGCAGACGCGGGTCGATGACCGCATAGGCGATATCGACGAAGGTGTTCAGCGTTACAAAGATGAAGGATACGATGCACAGGTAAGCCGCCATGACGGGGATATCCACGAAGGTAACAGCCTGCATGAACAGCATTCCCATGCCCGGCCACTGGAAANCCGTTTCGGTGACAAGTGCAAAGGCAATCAGGTTGCCCACCTGCATGGCTGTCAAGGTAACGACCGGCATCAGACAGTTCTTGAGTGCGTGGCGAAACCACAAGGCGCGCNTTCTTACGCCGCGTGCACGGGCAAATTTGATGAAATCCGCGCGCAGCGTCTCCAGCATTTCTGCTCGCACCAGCCGCATGACAAGGGTTATCTGGAAANGCGACAGCGAGAGCGATGGCAGGATGACGGCGGCACGGCCAGAAGGCGTCAGCAGCCCGGTAGACCACCAGCCGATGCGCACCACGTCGCCTCGCCCATAACCGGGTAACCAGCCGAGCGTAACGGAAAATATCAGGATCAGCAGGATACCCACGAGGAAACTCGGCAAAGACACGCCGATGATCGAGCTGAACTGAAGGCTTTCCGCCCACCACTTCCCCCGACCGATGGCCGTGAAAACACCCAGCGGTATACCGATGGCGAGCGACAGGATGGTGGCGATGATGACCAGTTCGAAGGTGGCCGGAAATCGCTCGGCAATAAGGCCCAGCACGGACTGCTGATTGCGCCAGGACAACCCAAACTCGCCCTGCGCCGCATTGGCGACAAAGCGAACATATTGGACGAGGAAGCCATCGTTCAGACCGAGGCGTCCGCGCAATTCGTCGCGATCAACCTGGGTCGCGCTTTCGTTGACCATCATCTCGACGGGATCTCCCAGAAAACGGAAGATAAGGAAGGCAAAGAAAGCGACCGTCAGCATCACAAGAACGGCATTGCCGATCCGCTTGATGAGGAAAGCGAGCATGGTGAAGTGTCCTTGATATGGCCGACATGAAGGAACGGTCCCCCGCCAAGGATGTTGGCGGGGGNCCGGATTACATCTTCACCAGCCACAAACGGGGAAGGTTGTCGGAAANCAGGGGGAAGTCGGCAATCTTTGCACTTGTCGCCCAAGCCAGCGGTTGCTGGTGGAGCGGGATCATGAGCGCATGCTCCTTGGCGATCTTCAGCGACTGTGCTTCCAAGGCGAGGCGCTTGGTGGTGTCCAGTTCAACCGCCGATGCTTCCGTTACCTTGTCGAATTCCTTGTCCGACCAGCCGCCCCAGTTGAAAATTCCAAAAGAACCTTCCTTGGTGTGGAGAACCTGCGATGTCAGGCTATAGGCATCCAGCATGGGCAGAGTGGCCCAGCCGAGGGTGTAGACATCGACCTTGCCCGCGGAACGTTTTGGTGTCTGTACTGCGCGGGGGCCTTGATCCAGCTTCGGCTTGAGGCCAACGCGGGACCACATGGACGCGACGGCCTGGCACATCTGCTCTTCGTTCACCAAAGTGTCTGCGCAGTTGAACTCGAATTCGAAACCTTCAGCGCCAGCTTCCTTGAGAAGTGCCTTTGCCTTCTCGGGATCGGCTTTGACCGGCTGGTCGAGTGCCGCATCATATCCGGGTATCTGCGGTGCGACGAGGGCGCCAGCATTGCGGGACTTGCCACGCATGACGCGTTTCTGGATCAGATCGAGATCAATGGCGAGTTGCATCGCCTGACGGACGCGCAAATCCTTCATCGGGTTGGGCGCTCCCGACAGCAACTGGTCACGCTGGCTAAAGCCAATCATCACTGTGCGAAGATCGGTCCCTTCAAGAAGCTTGACCTGCCCGGCGNCCGCTTCAAGTCGCGGCAAATCCTGCACCGGTGCNTGATCGGTAAAATCGATATCGCCGGACAAAAGTGCGGCCACGCGGGTTGCACTGGAGGCGATCGGCGTAAGCTCGATGCGGTCTATATTGTGCTGGGGCTTGTCCCACCACCCGTCATATTTCACGAAAACGGTTTNCGCATCCGGCTGGCGGCTTTCCACCTTGAAGGGGCCGGTGCCGTTTTCATTGTAGGTGGCGTAGCCCTCGGTGCCGGAGCCAACATCGGTCGGCGCCTCGGCATTGTTGTCCTTCAGCCAACCCGCATCGAAAATATAAATCGTCGTCAGGTCGTTCAGCAGCAGCGGATAATTGGCAGAGACATCAATTTCAATGGTGTGGGCATCGATGACGCGTGAGCCCTTATAGGCAGGAATGTTGCCACGCAGCGGTGACTTCGGGTTGGTCGCACGCAGAAGCGATGCCTGTACATCGTCTGCTGTGAACTCGGCTCCATTGTGGAATGTCACACCTTCGCGCAGTTTGAAACGCCAGGTGGTGGGCGAGATGATTTCATACGAAACCGCAAGTGCGGGCTCTAGCTTCAAGTTTCGGTCATACCGCATCAAGCCTTCATAGGCGTGATTGAGCACACCGAGCGCAAAACTGTCGCCATAGGAGTATGGGTCAAGCGAACTGATGTCGCGGGAAGCGCCCCATTTTAACGTTGTCGCAGATGCTGGCATAGCGAGTGTCAGCAGTGCTGCACCTGCCATTAAAACTTTGGAAATTTGCATTTATAGATCCCCTCGGATTGCATTCAATTTTTCGACACCTGGTCGCTAATTGGAGTGAGTGCTGTTGAAACCCGCTGTCGCAACTGGCTTTTCGGCTCTTTTTTGCAAACTGTAGCTCAGGCTAATTCAGTATGGATACAAACGCAATAATAAATTGCATGCAATTTAAAGGGATAGATTTTGTACAATAATTGTGCGAAATATGATCAAAATTGCATCAGATAACGGGCAGGTTATGTCGACAAATCTCAGCAGAAGTGACGCGATTTATGCTTCTCTTCGCCGCGCCATCCTTGAGCAGGCGTTGAAGCCTGGAACGAAGTTGCCGGAGGACTCCATCGGCGACACGTTTGGTGTCAGTCGAACGAGCGCGCGGAACGCCTTGTTGCGTCTTGCATCCGATGGCTTGGTGGAGATCAAGCCCAATCGCGGTGCGGCCGTTGCCATGCCGACTCTGGAAGAGGCGGAGGAAGTTTTTGCACTCAGGCGCTGCCTTGAGCGGGAGGTCATAGGCCGCCTGTGCAAACGGATGCCGAGAGACGGTATCGACGCTTTGATCAGTCATGTGCGCGAGGAAGAGCGCGCTCTACAGGCATCGTCCCCAAGGTCGATCCGGCTTGCAGGCGAATTCCACATTCTTCTTGCCGAACTGACCGGCTCCAAACTGCTCATTGATTTCATCAGCCAGATCGTCTCGCGCTCATCGCTCATTCTCGCCCGTTTCGGACGTCCGCATTCTGCCGAATGCGGTATCGATGAGCATGTCCAGCTGATCGAGGCATTGAAAAACCTCGATGCTGAAACCGCTATGCGCATCATGGATCATCACCTGCATGCCGTCGAAGATCGGGCCAAGGTGGACGAGAAGGATGATGGGCCTGATATCACCGAGATTCTCAGTCGCTATATTTCGATATCCGATTAGGAGCACTTATGCGTCAGTCGGAAAACGCAGCGGCCCGCTCGACTAAGGGCATGGTCACGACGCCGCATCACACGGCGAGTGAAGCCGGTGCGAAGGTCTTGCGGCGTGGAGGCACGGCGATCGAGGCCGTGATTGCCGCCGGCGCAGCACTTACCGTCCTCTATCCGCATTTTTGCGGCCTGGGTGGAGATGCAATCTGGGTCTTGGCAGATGGCTCCGGTCGTCGCCAGACGATCATGGGGATCGGTCAGGCGGCCGAACATTTACCCCCGCTTGATGCCATCCCGCAACGCGGCCCGCTATCGGCGCTGACAACAGCGGCACTTGTCGATAGTTGGGGCGAGGCGTTGCGATACTCGTCCGAGAACTGGCAGGGAAAGGAGAGCCTGGCCACGCTGCTTGCAGACGCGATTGAGCTGGCCGCACAGGGTTTTCCGGTCAGCCAGTCGCAAAAGCACTGGCATGCATTTCGCGCAAGCGAAATTCCAGGCTGGCCGGGTTTCGAGGCACACTTTGTCACCCAAGGTATTCAGCGCCAACCGCAACTGGCCGCCGTTCTGGAGCGGATCGCTCAATATGGTCACCGCGAATTTTATGAGGGTGAGCTTGCCCAGCGCATTGCAAATGGCCTCGAAGCTGCGCGCAGTCCGATCCGCATTGGCGACATGCAAAAGACCGCTGCGCGAATGGTCGATCCTATCTCCATGGTCTATCGCGGCGTCGAACTTCTAGCGCCACCGCCGCCCTCCCAAGGCGTGACGACGCTTGGGATTATGGGCGTCCTGTCGAATTTCGACATGGCGAACGTGGACCCGTCATCCGCACAGTTCTATCATCTCTGCGTAGAGGCGGTGAAGCAGGCCTTTCTTGATCGAGGCACAATTGCCGATCCGGATTTTGTAGCGCAGGCTTGCTATTATTGGCTGAACGAGACCGTTCTATCGCGCAAGGCAGCCGCAATCGACCGACATATGGCTCTTCCTTGGCCTGACACTCACCGAACCGGCGACACGGTGTACCTCGCCGCAGTCGATAACGAAGGCAGGTGCGCCAGCGTTTTACAGAGTACCTATTATGACTGGGGAAGCGGTGTCTTGCTGGGCGATACGGGCATTCTCTGGCAAANTCGCGGAGCTGCCTTCAGTACAGATCCAGCAAGCCCGAATGTTCTGGCACCAGGAAAAAGGCCATTTTACACGCTCAACCCTGGTATCGGCTTGCGAGACGGCAAACCGCATCTTCTCTACGGTACCCAAGGCGCAGATGGGCAGCCGCAGACACTCACCCTGCTGTTGAGCCGCCTCATAGACCACGGCTTCGATCCGTTGTCCGCGCTTTCCGCACCACGGTTTCTCCTCGGACGAACCTTTTCCGACACCCGCGACAATCTCAAGATAGAGAATTCAGTTGGCGACGGGNTTATGGAGGCCTTGCATGTCATGGGCCACGAAACCATTGCTATTCCCGCACTGAGCGCGCTGGCCGGTCAGGCGGGAGTGATCCGGCTCAACACTGACGGCTGGATCGATGGCGCGCATGATCCCCGCAGCGATGGCTGCGCCGTAGGTATTTGAGGCCTGATATGACCGCTGATCTCATTCTCAGAAACGCGCAATTGGCAGATCAGCCAAGGCCGGTGGATATTGCAGTCAGGGATGGGCGCATCATTGCGATTGCCGCAAACATCCGCTGTGATGCCGTGACTGAAGAGGATATTGACGGCAACTGTGCTTTTNCCGGCTTTGTCGATAGCCATGTCCATCTCGACAAAGCCTGCATTCTGGAGCGTTGCACGATCTGTGCCGGTACGTTGGAAGAAGCCGTGCGCGAAACGGCAAAAGCCAAGGCTGGATTTTCCGAGGATGATGTTTTTGAGCGTGCGTCTGCCGTTGTTCGGCAAGCCATCGTTCACGGCACAACGCGCATGCGCACCTTTGTCGAGATCGATCCAAGGGCAGGCATGCGGTCGTTCGAAGCGATCAAGCGTGTTCGTGCACGGTTCAAATTTGCAATAGATATTCAGATTTGTGCCTTTGCGCAGGAAGGGCTGACGCAGGAATCCGAAACGGAAGAGATGCTGGACGAGGCTCTGCGAAGTGGTGCCGATTTGATCGGTGGCTGTCCCTACACCGATCCGCGACCGGTAGAGCATATCAGCCGGATATTTGTGCTGGCCAGGAGGCACAATGTCGACGTGGATTTNCATCTGGATTTCAGCCTTGATCCTGCAAGAACCGATTTACCGGCCGTTATCGACGCAACCCATGCGAATGGCTATGGCGGACGAGTGACGGTTGGCCACGTAACCAACCTCTCGGCGATTGATCCCGCAGCACGTTCGATTATCGCGCGTAAAATCGCCGCTGCCGGAATCGCTCTGACGGTTCTGCCCGCGACGGACATGTTTCTGATGGGACGGGATCAGCAGTTCAACATTCCGCGCGGAGTTACGCCCGCACATCTCTTGCTGAAAGAGGGAGTGCAGGCTGCAATCGCGACCAACAACGTCATGAATCCCTTCACCCCGTTCGGAGATGCGTCGCTCGGACGCATGGCCAATCTGTATGCCAACGTCATGCAGCTTTCCCGCGATGAAGATATAGACTCGGTTTTTCATATGGTCGGCGGGCATGCCGCGAGAATTATGAGGGCAGATTACGGACTGGCTGTGGGCGCGGCGGCTGACATCGTCATCCTCGACGCCCNGGACCATCGCAGCGCCGTAAGATCCGGGGCGCCGACTCTGGCAGGCTGGAAAGCGGGGCGGAAAACATTTGTCCGATCAAGGCCGCAAATTTTCGAAGCAGTTGCAGATTGCACGATGCCCGGTACTGGCTGAACGTCGCGCCACTTGACGTTTGGTTTGATACTCGTGTCAATACTTCGGAGCGCACCTGGTAAGTGATGCCCGTTCAAGCGGGAGAAGTTTCCATGGCGTTGGCCCGGCAAATGTCCGTTGTCCACTAACGTTTTGCTATGAAACAGCAGCCTCGCTGTCCAGCCACGAACTCCATCCCTCTTAGGGTGAAATAGTGTTGATTACCGCACATGTTGACCCGCTTTCTCGTTTCTAAGTCATCTCCCCGAACGGCAAGGGACGAAATGGCGTGACGGCGTAAATTCCGCCGAAACTCAAACGTTTAGCGGTTCTTGCGTTGCGATCAGCGGAATCTGAGGCACTATTTCCAGCTCATGTGGTCTGCTGCGGCGCATCCAAATGGCGCACGGTCTTCGCCAAAGCGTTTTTNCAACTGATCGCAGCCCCAGCGGTTCAGTGGAGCAGGCATCATATCGTTGATGTCCATTCCAGGAGATTGAAACTGGGTTGGTGAGGTCGTCACATACCAAAGCCAAAAGCCGAACATGCCAACTATAAGCAAAAGCAATGTTCCGAAGAAAATTTGCAGGCCTTTCCAAGCCGACATCGTCTTTTTCGGCACACCGATAACTGGCGTATCGTCAATGCTGGCGTGATTTGCGAAGGGCGCGAGTGCTGCG
Organism: Agrobacterium bohemicum; assembly: GCF_002896715.1. Lineage (GTDB taxonomy): Bacteria > Pseudomonadota > Alphaproteobacteria > Rhizobiales > Rhizobiaceae > Agrobacterium > Agrobacterium bohemicum. Next base: position 128,676 of record NZ_PGEL01000019.1, on the reverse strand, counting down.
TTCCGCTCGTCGTCGGTCAATGCAACACGCTGGAGGCGATCGTCAAGAAGCACGGGCAACCCCGTGTTGCCGTGCCGGACAGCCAAGGCAAGAAGTTTGCCATTGGCTTCACCGACTATCAGGGGCTCGGCACCCTGTTTCATACGCGTGTAAGCTGACCGGCCTGTTTTATCTGTGGAGACCTTGTCGTTATAGGTAACGGAAAGGATATTATGTTTGCGGTCGAAGGCACTGATTTCCACCGGCACGACCTTGAGCAAAGCGGGTCGGCGCAGCTGGCTCTTAACCCTTAAAATGCGCAAGGCCAGAAAAATCGTGCCGATGCCCAGACCGCCCAATGCAAGAGAGAAGAGTGTGAGCGTTATGATCCGGTTCCAGAGCTTGTCGAGGCCAAGGCTTATCGTCGCCAGTTCGGGATGGTCTGCCGAGATGACCAGTGCCGTCTCATAGTCTCCCACATGAAAATCGACGAACATGACTTCGACCTTTGTATCGTAGGTCTGGCCGTTGACGTTATAGACAAGCCGGGCCTTGCAGTCGGTGAGAATCGCCTTTCGCGTCGTGCATCGACCATCCTGGATGTTACCGTCTTCCAAGACCAGCGGGTTTTGGCTGATGCGGAAGTCGCGGTAGACGCCCGGTCCTTCCCAGAAAAGGAGAAAGGCAGCGAGTGCGAGGATAATGGGAGGAGACCAGAAATAAGCGCGAGGGATCGAAATCACGTCGCGTGCCAGCGAAAACGGACGATTGGGCAGATGAAGCGTCGGCGTCAATTTCGTAGTCTTTCCATTCAATTATCAACAGTAATTGCGGGTTGGATCAGGATAATCGGATCAAAGCTTCGCACGGCTGAGCCCTTCATCGAGGAGCCTGAGCTAACTTCGTGCCAAGAAGGCGGCCACCGCACAAAGTTTGTGCGGCGTTCCATCTCGTCCTATCGGGGTTTCTTTCTGGCCGTTGACGGCGGTGACGTCCGCGTCCACCCTACGATCAATTGCGGCTGCGCTATCAGCGACCTTGGTTGCCGGCCTTTTTGCTCGATCGGCCAGCACTGACCGCAATACGTTGGATGCTGCCAGACCGTTTTTCACGACGGCTGGCAGGAAAGGCACCGCGATCTCACAGGAGACTTAACGCGCAGGTCTGATTGTTTTCTTAGGGGCGGCAATCCCGCTTTCGCGCTCCAATTTCTTGCGAGCCATTTTCCTTACGCGCCGTACGCCTTCTGCTTTTTCTCTGGCTCGTTTGACTGACGGCTTTTCAAAATGCTCGCGCAGCCGCATTTCGCGGAAANCCCCCTCGCGCTGCATCCTCTTTTTGAGCACGCGCAGAGCCTGCTCAACATTGTTATCGCGGACATCTACCTTCAATTTATACTCCTTATTTCGTTAATCGTAATCGCGATGCTGGTCGGCGCTCGCTGCGAGAAAACACGTCCCACCATTNGTCTGAGCCGTCTTCATAGAGTGCTTGGCCTTGCACGTCGATCTGCTGTTGCACTTTTTGCGGAAACTTTGCCTCACGGGACCGATGGGTGCACATATCAAATACCGACCGGTGTAGACAAGTTCCGCTAAAGACCAAACCTCTCGTATTGAAAGTGCTCCCACTTCTGTTCGGATATATTCCTGTACGGATGCTCAGATGGCATAAATTCATGCGGTTGAAAACTGGTTGGGTGCTATATCGGGTGTTCCATCTACTTCACTGGCTGATGCAACGCGACATGGCTTTTGCCGGTCGGCGTCATCCGCGACGCTCGTCCATGCAACCAATTACTACGCATAGTTTCGTCGCCAGACGGTAGGCGCGATGCATCGTTCGGTGAATCGCGGGCACCCGATCCTGAAAGGATCCAATTATGATACCTATTCCTAACGTCTCACATCATACGACGTCCAGCGCATCGCAGGGCCTTTCACAGTTGCTGCGCACGTTGACATCAGGTGTCAACCAATGATCGGATATCTGATCCTTGTTCACCGCTTTCCCAAACAATTCAAACGCCTTTTCAAGGCAATCTATGATCCGCGCAACAGCTATGTGGTGCATGTCGACAAAAATTCTGGTGAAACGCTGGATGCGGATATTCGCGACTTTCTGAACTCCTATTCGAATGCGGAAGTGATGGAGGGTCACGCGGCATTGTGGGGCGGCTACAGTCTCGTGGATGCCGAACTTCGCGGCATGGAACACCTGCTGGCGATGGATGGCAACTGGAGCCACTTCATCAATCTGAGCGGCCAGGATTTTCCGTTGAAAACGCAAGCGCAGATCATGGACCATCTGCTCGCGTATCCGAAGCGAGAATACATCAAAGTCCTGGATCAGGAAAAAGTTCGGCCGGACACAATGCGTCGCATTGGTGAGTTCGTCATCGAACGAGGTGGCCAGATCGAGCAGACCCTGACGATGCGGCCATTTCTCGATGGGGCCACACCTTATATCGGCAACCAATGGATGATCGTCAGCCGGGCATTTTGCAATTTCGTCTGCCATGATATCAGGGCCGACCGTTACAAGGCATTCTACCGCAACACCTTCATTGCGGATGAGGGNTTCTTCCAGACCGTTATGATGAACACTTCTGTGCATGGCGAAATCGTCAATGACGATCTACGCATGATTGACTGGGTGCCGGATGGCGACATCAAATTGCGGCCAAGGACGTATCTGCGCGAGGACGCGGCTGCTCTGAAGGCAAGCCACAACCTGTTTGCGCGGAAATTCGAGCAGGACGTCGACGGCGATATTCTGTCGATACTGGAAGAGCATCTGGCAAAGCAGACATGCGTCACGCCCGACGGACCTGAGTTCGTTCCCGCGGCCGCCGCCTAAGTTGAAGGATTTTTACACGTCATTTGGCCCGATGGTTCGGTTGAACACCGTGAACACTGACTCAGTTTAGACCGTTTAGATTATGAGCTGCTCTGTTCGAGGAGTCATGATCACCTTTGTGCAGTGCCAGGATTCTCTGGGCATCTTCGAGACGGATGCCATGCCTTTTNGCAAAAGCCGTGGGCTCGTAGGAGGCACTTTTCTGCGTTTTTTTNAAATTAGTCGGTGTCGATGCCATCTCATGCCTCCAGCGCCACCGACAACTGGACGATGATGAAATTTCCATAGCACATAATTTCGGCAAAAANGTTTAAATCAAGGACAGTCTGTGTCGAGCCAGAGGTGCAAACCCTTTCGACATTGCTGGAGGCACTGGCACTACATCTGCGCCATATCGTCCAAGAGGTTCTGTGACAAATCACTGATTGCGACTTCCGCCTCCTCCAGGGTCCAGCCCACGCTTTCTGCCTGCCTAGCTAGCGCCATCAACTGAGGCACCAAAGTACCACCAGCCGCAGCCGTGATGTCTTCTGGTTTTAAACCTTGAGCAATAAGAAGAAATGCTTGCTCCAAAGCCTCCTGGCAACCGATATCCCTGTCAGGATAGGGCTCTGAGCTTCGTGGTCTGTTCAGAATGGCCATACGATCTCACCCGCTTTCGTTCGCAATAAACTCTCACACTGAACTCACACCTTTAACCGCCTCGTCATGCAAATGGAAGCTACTGAGATGAACACGAAACCGCTCGCCGCCGACTGCATTTTTTGCGCCGTTTCGTGCCCGCAAGTGCGTTTGACAGGTGCCTGCGCAAGTAGATGAAACTGCCCGCCTGAGAGCGGTGTGTCTGGTCAAACGTTACCGAACACGGAGACGATTTTCTTTACGCAGATAATAATGCCGGGTATCGGTCTCAGTAACAGCGACCTCGTTCGTGGGGCGATGGCGATTTCGGAGGATAGCTCGTGGACGTTAATCTCAAAGAGGCCAGTTGGCTAAACGAACCGGCAGTGTGGGAGGCCACCAAAACTGGCCTAACTCTGACGACGGATGCGAACACCGATTTCTGGCGTAAGACGCATTACGGATTTACACGCGATAGTGGGCATTTCCTCGGTACTCCCGTTGACGATGGATTCACAGCGCGTGTCCGCGTTCAGGGGGAGTTCGGGTCTCTCTATGATCAAGCCGGTCTTATGGTGCGCATTGACGAAAATCGATGGGTTAAGACGGGTGTAGAGTTTACCGATGGAGAACGCTTCCTCAGTACGGTCATCACCGATGGGAAATCGGACTGGTCAGTGTCCCAGCCTTTCAAAGACCTCGAGGATTTCTATATTCGGGTTACATTGAAGGAAGGCGCGATGCGTATTCAGGCATCGTCCGATGGCAGGATGTGGCCGCTGCTGCGTCTTGCTCCGTTTCCAGAGGCTTCTCGTTATCTGGTCGGCTTGACTGCGTGCACACCGGAGCGCGGCGGGCTGGCGGTTCGGTTTTCGGAGTTCGCAGTTGACGAGGCGATCACTACTGACCTTCACGATCTGTCAAATTAACTCCCACCCCGTTGTCATCGGTCGGACGATGAGCGTGCGGGCTTCGTCGCTGTCTGGCTTGAGGATGGGTATTCTATGCCGCAGGCAAGAATAAGATCACTTTCCAGCACGGCCCGAAGCTCTAAACTGTGTGTAAAGCACTACTGCTGGCGATGGCAGGGCTGGAGGCCAGCAGTGCGCATTTGTTGGCCGTCGTTGTTCTCTACTTGGAAAACTGGATTGCACGCCGGTTGGCCTTATTCGAAATATTCCTGATGGGCGTCGAAGACTTGCGAGAGAACGCCCAGCACGCGCCTCAGGTGCTTGCGCAGTTCTTCCACTGCGCCCTCTTCGTCTCCCGCCGTGAGGCCGCCGTAAACGGCCTCGTGCTCCGTCAGCAAGCCGCTCATATGTGCTTCGTCGGTGATGGCAAGCGCGCGAAGCCGGTCCAGGCCGGCCTTTTCACGGATGAGCAGTGTTTCCAGCCTTTCGAGGCCGGTTGCAGCAGCAAGCGCACTGTGGAACTGGTCGTCATGCACGCGAAACAACTTCCTGTCACCGCGCTGCATCGCAACCCGCTGGCCGCTTAACGCGTGTTCGATTTCCTGTTTGGAATCGACTGAAATGCCCGTCTGGCAAAGTTTGCGAACCGCCGCAATTTCCAGCGCCTCTCGAATGAACTGGGCGCTGCGGATGTGTTTTTCCGACAATTTCGAGACATAGGTGCCGCGGCTCGGCAGGGTAACGATAAGGCCGTCGTCGCGCAGGCGGCTGAGCGCTTCGCGCACAGGAGTGCGGCTGGAGTTGAAGGATTGCCCGATTTCGTTTTCCGAAACCGCCTGGCCCGGGAAAAACTCTCGCGAAAGGATGGCAGATTTCAGCGCAGAATAAATCTGGTCCACAACCGGGCGGTTGAAGTCCAGTCTTTCCATCGTCGGTACCGTGCCGCCTCTAGTCGGGATCTTTGGCATATGCTCTCCAAGGCCTTTGGTTAAAACCGGTATACCGGAACACTGGATTGTTGACAACCGGCATACCGGTATGCAATGCAGCATGTCTGGGAAGGAGGATCCCCAATGCAAAAAATCAAAACCTGCGTTATTGTGGGTGCCGGAATGGTCGCCAAGACACATGTGCTCGCCTGCGCGGCAAGCCCGGAAAAAATACGTTTGAAAGGTATCGTCGGCGGTCGTTCCAGCCGCGTAAACGCGTTGGCCGCCGAAGCTTCCAGGCATACCGGCCAAGATGTGCTCGTATATTCAAGCGTAGATGAAGCAGCGGCTGACAGCGATATCGATTTCGCTATCATCGCCACGCCGCCGAACGTCCGTGCGGAGATTGTGGGTCCGCTTGCAAGAGCGGGTAAACATATTCTTCTGGAAAAGCCCGTCGCGCGCAATACGCGCGAAGCGGTTGACCTGGTCGAGATGTGTCGTGATGCCGGCATTGTACTGGGCATCATCTTCCAGCATCGTATGCGGGCTGCATCGCTGAAAGCGCGTGAACTTGTCGATAGTGGCGCGCTCGGTGCGCTCAGCGTCTGCGAGATTTCCGTGCCGTGGTGGCGCACCCAGGCCTATTATGACGAGCCTGGGCGCGGAACGCTGGCACGTGATGGCGGCGGTGTCCTGATATCGCAAGCCATCCATACAATAGACCTTGCACTCAGCCTTACGGGCGGCGTTGATCGCGTCCAGGCAATGGCAGCGACCACGCGGTTCCACACAATGGAAACCGAAGACTACGTTTCCGCCGGGCTGCGTTTTAAAAATGGCGCGGTCGGTTCGCTGGTCGCCAGTACGGCGAGTTTTCCCGGTGCGCCCGAATCTATTATCCTGCATTTCGATAATGCCAGCCTGCGGCTCGCATCCGGCCTGTTGCATGTCGACTGGCGCGATGGCAGTCAGGACACGTTCGGGGGTGCCGCATCCGGTACCGGCGGCGGTGCGGATCCCATGGCGTTTACGCATGAATGGCATCAGGGCGTCTTTGAGGATTTCGTGGACGCCATCTCCTCAGGTCGCACGCCGGTCGTCACCGGTGAGGCAGCCCTTTTGTCTCACAGACTGATCGATGCGATCATAAACTCGGCCAAAACCGGCAAAGAAGTGGAACTGCAGGATGAGTAAACCAATCAAGTTTGTGGCTCTCGGCATAGAGCATCGGCACATTTTCGGCATGGCGCAGAACATGCTCGATGCCGGCGCACAATTTGCGGGCTGGTGGACGGAAGGCGAGCCGGACGTCGTGGAAGGCTTCGTAAAGCGCTTCCCAGATGTGCCACGCGCCGCTTCCAAAGACGATTTGCTGGCTGACCAGAGCATAGATCTCGTGATCATTGCCGACATTCCGTCCAAGCGTGCCGATCTTGCCATCGCCGCCATGGAAGCGGGCAAGGACGTCATGTCCGACAAGCCGGGCTGCACCACGTTCGACCAGCTTGAGCGCCTGCGCCAGACTGTTGCCAAGACCCAGAGAATCTGGACTGTCGATTTTTCAGAGCGCTTCGAAGTCCCGAGCGTCACGAAAGCCGCAGAGCTGGTCGCACAGGGCGCCATCGGCCGCGTCATTCAGACGGTCGGCGTCGGGCCGCACCGCCTGAACCGGCAGATTCGCCCGACATGGTTTTTCGAACGTGAGGCTTACGGCGGCATTCTAACCGATATTGCCAGCCACCAGATCGACCAGTTCATGTTCTTCACGGGTTCGGCCGAGGTTGAAATCGTATCAGCCACGGTTGCCAACTATGCCAATCCGGGCGATCCGGGTCTTCAGGATTTCGGCGAAGTGCTGTTGCGTGGCGATCGCGGCCATGGCTACATCCGTGTTGACTGGTATACACCGGATGCGCTTCCAACCTGGGGCGATGGCCGTTTGACGATCCTCGGAACAGAAGGGTACATCGAGCTGCGCAAATATGTCGATGTCGGCAATACTGAAGGCACCGACCGCCTGATTCTCGTGAACGGCGACCGCTGCGAATATATCGATGCATCCGACGCTGGCCTGCCTTACTTCGCCCTTGTGTGCGATGATATCCGCAACCGGACGGAAACGGCCATGACGCAGGAACACGTCTTCAAGGTGTGCGACCTCTCTCTTCAGGCGCAGGCCAAGGCCGAAGGATCGGCAGCATGATAGGCGTCGCGATTATCGGCGCCGGCATCGGCGCACAGCATCTGAGCGGTTATCTGGCGCTGCCGGAACGGTTCACCGTCAAGGCCATCTGCGATCTGGATCTGGAACGTGCCCGTTCGGTTGCAGGAGAAGCGTCGTCCATTCACCTAACGGCCGACCTCGACGAAGTTTTGGCCGACGACAGCATTTCACTGATCGATATCTGCCTGCCGCCGCATCTGCATTTCCCTGTGGCGCTGAAGGCGCACGCGGCTGGCAAGGACGTTGTCTGCGAAAAACCGCTGGTGCGCTCGCTTGAGGAGGCAAGTGCACTGCTGGAATCCGTCAAGAAAACTGGAAGACAGGTTTTCCCCGTTTNCCAGTATCGTTTNGGCCACGCTTTGCGGCAGCTGCGGGCACTTATTGATGCCGGGCTGGCCGGACAGGCCTTCGTCGCCAGTTCGGAAGTGCACTGGAACCGTGGCGCGAGCTACTACGATATTCCATGGCGCGGCACATGGAAGGGTGAGTGCGGCGGCGCGATCCTCGGTCACGCCATTCATGCGCACGACCTTCTCTGCCATGTCCTGGGTCCTGTGGAGCAGGTCTTCGCCATGGCCGATACACGAGTTAACAAGATCGAAACCGAAGACTGCGCGGCCATCAGCTTCCGCATGAAAAGTGGTGCACTCGCCACTTCCTCTGTCACGCTTGGCGCAGCCGACGACACGTCCCGTCTCCGGTTCTGCTTCGAAGGCTTCACCGCCGAAAGCGGAACGCTGCCTTATCGTCCGGCGGAAGATAANTGGCACTTCACAGCGCGGGCACCGACCACGCAGGATCAGATCGACGCCGTTCTCGCAACGGTGGAAGATGGCGAAAACGGCTTTACCGGTTTCGTCGAGGCGATTGCCAATGCGATGGAGGGTCGCGAGGGCAAGGAAGTGACGATTACGGACGGCTTACAGTCCATCGAACTCGTGACCGCCATCTACACATCGGTCCAGGAAGGCACGGTCGTTCGCCTGCCGCTGACCGCTGAAAATGAGCGATTCAAGGGTTGGGCTCCGCGCGCGTCCGCTACGGCATAATCATCTAAAGGGAGGAAACCAGATGAGCAGAAAATACAGCCTGGCGTTTGCTTTGGCCTTGGGGACGGCATCTTTTGCCGCCGCTGCCCAAGCACAGGAAGTTCGTTTCACCTGCGCCTATGATGGCAACGGCTGCGAAGTTCTAAAGGACATCCTGTCGCGTTACGAAAAACAGCATCCCGACGTCAAGATCGTCACGGATGTGGTACCTTACAAGGCGCTTCTCGAAGGCCTGCCGGTGCAACTGGCCGGCGGCAGCGGACCGGATTTCGCAACCGTCACCGACCTTGGTGGCCTCAACCGCTATTATCTCGATCTGACGCCCTATGTGGATGCGAAATACTGGCAAGACAATTTCGGCGATGTGCTGAAATGGTACCGTAGTGGCCCCGACGACAAGGGCATCTATGGTATGCAGACGCAGCTTACCATCACCGGTGCCTTCATTAACCGTACCCTGTTCGATCAAGCGAAAGTCGCCGTTCCCGGCAAGGATGCGACCCTTGACGACTGGGCCAAGGTTGCAAACGAAGTGGCGAAGGCCACCGGCTCACCGTATCCCATGGCGATCGATCGCTCCGGCCACCGTATCGCAGGTCCAGCAATTTCCTACGGCGCGAAACTTTTCGATGCCGACGGCAAGCCGATACTCGTCGATGAGGGCTTCACGACCTTCGTGAAGAAATTCGTCGACTGGAACAAGGACGGCACCATGGCGCGTGACGTCTGGGCCGGGCAGGGTGGCAACACGTACCGCGATGCGGCACAGGAGTTTATCAACGGTCAGCTCGTCTATTATTATTCGGGCAGCTGGCAGACAGCGCGCTTCGACAGCCAGGTCGGGGATGCTTTCGACTGGGAAGTCGTGTCGCAGCCATGCGGACCAGCCGCTTGCACAGGCATGCCGGGCGGAACGGGTATCGTGGGCTTCAAACAGACCAAGAACCCGAAGATCGTCGCGGATATTCTGAACTTCCTCGCGCAGGACGAGAATTACCTCGACTTCACCGTCCGTACCCGCAACGTCCCGGCTCACAAGGCTGTCGGCGCAAAGCCTATCGACTACACCGGCGCAACACCGGCGACTCAGAAGGCCATGAACGCCTGGCTGGATCAGGTCCCGGGTATCAGCCCGATCGCCTACGCCTATCAGGGCTACAAGAACAACCGTGCGATGTTCAACATCTCAGTCCAGCGCGTCACGCAGGCGATTGTTGGCGAAAGCTCTGTAGACGACGCCATGGCGCGTGCGAAGACCGATCTTGAGGAAGCGTTGAAACAGGCGAAGTGATCCATCGCCTTCCGGCGCGGCCTTACCGCGCTGCGCCGGATCGAAGGAGGACCCATCAATGTACAGACTTTTCGCGCCCATCATGGGTATCATCGAAGTGCCTTTCGCCCTCTTGCAGAAAATGCTCGGGCATCGGCGCATCGCCTGGGTGTTCCTGACACCCAATCTCCTGTTGTTTGCGGTCTTCGCTTTCTTGCCGATTATCCTCAATATGGCTTATTCGGTGACCGGCAGCGAACATATCCTGCTGTCGGAACGCCCCTCTGTGGGCGGCGAAAACTTCTCGGTCCTTCTGTCCTGCCAGAATTATTTCGATCCCAATTCCTGTCAGCGCGATCTTTTCTGGCGCGCCGTCTGGAATACGATTTTCTTCGTCGTGTTGCAGGTCGGGTTCATGGTGGGCTTCTCGCTGATTACGGCGGTCGTGCTCAACCGTGACATCAGGGCGCGCGGTTTCTTCCGCGCCGTCTTCTTCTTTCCTGTGCTGCTTTCACCGGTGGTCGTGGCGTTGATATGGAAGTGGATACTACAACGTTTCGGCGTCCTGAATGCTGCGCTCGATTCACTCGGCCTCGATTCGGTGGACTGGCTGCTGGAGGCCAATCTTGCCTTTGGATGGTCGGTATTCCTATCCGTGTGGGCGCATATGGGCTTTTACACGCTCATTCTTCTCGCCGGCCTTCAGGCCATTCCGCGCGATGTCTATGAGGCGGCGCAACTGGACAGGGCAAGCCCGTGGCGGATTTTCCGCCGGATCACGATGCCGCTTCTCGCCCCGACGATGCTCGTGGTTCTCGTCCTGTCGCTCATCAAGGGCGTGCAGACCTTCGACGAGGTCTTTGCATTCACCGGTGGCGGTCCGGGTTCCGCGACGACCTTCATCATTCAATTCATCTATCAGACTGGTTTTGCCGGAACGCCGCGCAATTTCGGACTGGCGGCGGCCGCTTCGCTGCTGCTTGCCGTGGTTCTCGTGGTGCTGACCGCCCTGCAATTCCGGGCCAACAGGAGCAAAGTCGATGGCTAGGATTGGCGCATTTCTAACCCGCACACGCGGCAGAAACGGCAAACTGCACTGGACCGACTGGCTGTCCTACGCCTATCTCGGTGTTGCCGTCCTGATGATGTTCGGACCCGTGGTCTGGCTCGTTCTCTCTTCCTTCAAGACGGAAGCCGATCTCCAGCGGTTTCCACCGCGCCTGCTTCCCTACGCGCAGGAAACGGTGGTCATTGACGGGCAAGCCGCACCATTGCCGGCCTTCATCGACAAGGAAGGCCGCAAGCTCGGCATGATCAGGCGCATCGGGCTGGTCGCCCAGGTGGTGGACCCGGCAAAACCAAGCGAAGTCATGAAGATGCCGTTCAATGAGCTGCGTCCGGCCGAGAGTGTGGCACTGGCGACGGAGAACTACACCGAGCTTTTCCAGCGTTTCAACTTTCCGCTATATTTCTGGAACTCGACCTTCATCACCGTGACGTCGACCGTCATCATGCTGATCGTCAACTCCATGGCGGCCTTCGCGCTTTCGAAATACAGTTTCAAGGGCAGAGGCGTGGTTCTGGCACTCGTCGTTGGAACGTTGATGATACCGCAGACCGTGGTGCTCGTTCCGCTTTTCCTCATCACCAGCCAGCTCGGCATGATCAACAGCCTGTGGGGTGTCATCATTCCAGGCGCTGCCACACCGACAGGGGTATTCCTGCTGCGCCAGTACATGCTGACCATTCCGGATGAAATCCTCGATGCCGCACGCATGGACAAGGCCAGCGAATGGAAANTCTACTGGCGCATTATCCTGCCGCTTTCTGCGCCGGCACTGGCGGTGCTGGCCATTCTCGCCGTGATGTGGCGCTGGAATGACTTCCTGTGGCCACTTATCGTGCTGACGCGTAACGACAATTTCACGCTGCAACTGGCGCTCAATTCTTTCCAGGGAGAAATGACGACGGAATGGAGCAATCTACTGGCCATGACGGTGCTGACGCTTTNGCCCATCGCGCTGGTCTTCATGTTCCTGCAAAANTACATCGCCACCGGCATCGCATCGACCGGCGGTAAATAATCCTCAAGGGAGGGAATAGGACAATGGCAAGTATTGAGCTTCGTCAGGTCAAAAAGACATTTGGTGCTCTCGATGTGATCAAGGGGATCGATCTCGATATCAAGCACGGTGAGTTTNGCGTTTTTGTCGGTCCTTCCGGTTGCGGAAAATCGACGCTGTTGCGCATGATCTCCGGCCTTGAGGAACTGACTGGTGGCGATATCGTCATCGGCGGAGACGTGGTAAACGCGGTTCCAGCGGCAGATCGCGGGCTTGCGATGGTGTTCCAGTCCTATGCGCTTTATCCGCATATGACGGTTCGGGAAAATCTCTCTTTCGGCCTCGAAAACATCGGAACGCCTAAAAANGACATCGTCGAAAAGGTTTCACAGGTCGCCAAGATGCTGCAGATAGACCAACTGCTCGAAAGGCGGCCGAAGGATCTGTCGGGCGGCCAGCGTCAGCGGGTGGCGATCGGACGCGCCGTGGTGCGCGAACCACGGGTCTTCCTGTTTGACGAGCCGCTGTCGAACCTCGATGCGGAACTGCGCGTGGATATGCGCGGTGAAATTTCCAGTCTGCATCGCCGCCTCGGCAACACCATGATCTACGTGACCCACGATCAGGTCGAAGCGATGACCATGGCCGACAAGATCGCCGTGCTGCGTGCGGGCAAGCTCGAGCAATTCGGCGTTCCGCTCGATCTTTATAATGGCCCGGCAAATCTCTTCGTGGCAGGCTTCATTGGGTCTCCGAAGATGAACTTCTTTGCCGGCGAAGTCGTAGCGGACGGTCAGCCGTCCCTTAAGATCGCGACCGGCGAATTGATCCCGCTGCCGCAGAGCGGTTTTTCATACGCGCCCGGTCAGCAGGTCACGCTCGGCATCCGCCCCAACCATGTGCAACCCACGCCAGACGGCGCATTGACCATGTCCGTGCGCACAGCAGAACAACTTGGCGGGGAATCCTATCTCTACGGAAGCCTTGGTGACGGCAACCATGTGACACTGCATCTTTCGGGGCAGACCGCGACCTCTGCCGGCGAAGTCATCCGTATGTCGGTGCCGCTGCAACACATCCACCTCTTCGATACAACAAGTGGGCTGACGCTGAAGCAGGACTAAGTCTCCGTCGCCTCACGCCCCCAAAAAGCAGGACCACTGACAAAACCGACAAAAANCACCGTTTCGCCCGGCTATCTGCGCAGTTTCGGCCAACTCTCGCGTAAGACGCAGCCGGGCTATTCGGACTATGATTTTGGCGGGAAGCGATGTCGTCGCTATTCTCAGTCCTGGTCGGAACTGAATGCCTGTCACTCGCATCAGCTCCAGAAGGTCATTCCTTGCCTGGAACGCGCCTTCTTGCACGCAGCCACGGGCTTGCTACCGCGGCCACGGTTGCTATCATGGCGAGACTGCAAAGCACGGCCTTCGACGTCGTGTTCATCGTGCCCTCGATCAAAAATGCGTGGACCGCGCTGCCAAGCACGACAATGCTGACGATGCTCGTGTGACTGAAGCGCCAGGAACGCGGTGAGAAACGACGCCGCATCAGAGAGAGGAGCGCGGCTGCAAAAAGGGCCCACATGGCAACGACCCCCCAGACAGAAAACGGTGTCGGCGAGCGCAACAGTAGCGCGTCGATTATGTCTGGAGGACTGGTGATCCACAGGCCAGCGACGTGAACAACAACGGCCGCGACCAGGAAAACGCCCACTGCGCGGTGGACACGACGGCTCAACGGCAGATGTACTCCGGGCAGCCAGCCGCATGCAAGGAAGGGTTGCGCCAGCAGGAGGGTAAGAGCAACGACGCCCGCAAAGCCAGCCGCTATATAGACCGGGTCACGCCAAGCGAGATATTCGCTCGTCGCGGCAAAAATCAGTGGCAAGACGAGCGCAAGCACGAAGCCTGTCCAGATCAGCAGTGCACGGGCCATGCGCATCAGTTCGGGTCAGACCGGTTGCAGGATGAAATGCGCCTCGAGCATGGCTGCTTTTGGAGTCGGCAGCAAGGGGCGGAGAAACACGGTGTCGTATTCACCGCTGTCATAGGCGAGGTGCGCATGTGCTTGACCGAGTGCCGGCACGATTTGCGGCATTTCCAGCCGAAACGCGCCATTGGCGTCAGTTAGCGTAGCGCCATGGCTGCGCAAGTCGCGTTCGCTGCCTTCGGTCGTATGGGCCCAGATCTGGATCCGCTGGCCCGATAGCGGGGCGCCGTCTCCGGCGCGGCGCACTGTGCCCGACATCCAGAAGCCACCGCCGCCGATACGCTCGACGATCTTCGCGCCAGGCATATAGTTGTTGGCGCCCCCGCGCATCGACGGTGTCGCGGAGAGACCTGCCGCGCGGGCAGGCATCGCGAGGCCAGTGAACCCGGCCAACGCAAAGGCGCCGCCAGCAGCAAGCAATGCTCGGCGATCAAAATCTATGTCAGACATGCTGATCTCCCNGAATTCGGTGGTGAACTATGTCGACACTTACAACCTTTTCGGCCAGTGACCAATCGCGACGGCGAACACAACCCGGCACGGTTTCGTGATGAAGGGCAGCCGCAGCAAGTTTGCGACCATTATTNGTAATGCAAANCAACAAGATCTCCATTTATTTCCTCGACGCGCATGTCAAAGCCATAAATGTTACGAAGAGTAGTTGGGTTCAGAATTGCTTTTGGTGTGCCGTCCGCGACAGCTTCGCCGCCCTTCATCGCAATAATCCTGTCGGCGTGCGCTGCTGCCTGGTTGATGTCATGCAGAACGATGACAATAGTTTTGCTTTCTTCGTCCGCCAGCGCGCGCAGGTGGAGCATCAGTTCTCGAGCAAAGTACATATCGAGATTGTTGAGTGGCTCATCGAGAAGGATGTAGTCAGTTTCCTGAGCAAATGTCATCGCCACCAGCGCCCTCTGCTTCTGACCGCCCGAAAGCGTGTCGATGAAGCGGTTGGCAAGATCGTCTAGAGCGAACCGCTTCATTGATTGATCGACAATATCGCGATCTCTCGCTGTTAGGCGACCGCGGCTATGCGGGAAACGCCCAAAGCTCACGAGTTCCCTTACCCGTAATCGGCTTGTCACCACTGAATCTTGCCGCAAGATCGCGATCATTTTNGCCAGCTCGTGGTTGCTGGTATTACCTATTGGATGACCGTCGATGGTGATCGATCCCGACTGAAGGGACTGCAGGCGCGAGATAAGCGATAGAAGCGTTGATTTACCAGCTCCATTCGGACCGATCAGCGCGGTCACCCCGTGTTTTGGAATTTCCAGCGAAACATTCTTGAGAATGACCGTTCCCGAATGACTTAACGACACGTTTTCAATATGGATCATTTGCGACTTCCAGCAATCAGAAGCAAAAGAAACACGATACCTCCAACAAAGTCGATCACCACTCCCAACGTCGAACTGTTACCCAAGCCGTGTTGTAAAACGGTTTGTCCTCCTACGAGAACGACGATGGCCATAAGTGAGGCGGCCGGCAACAAAACGGCGTGCCGCCTGGTATTGACGAAGCGCTCTGCAACGGCAACCACAAGCAAGCCGAAAAACGCGACCGGACCAACCAGAGCCGTGGATATCGCAACAAGCGTGACCACAAGGAGCAATAGCGATGCGGTTGTTCTTGCCCACGAAATTCCGAGGCCGGTGGCGCTGTCAGGTCCCAGTGCGACGATGTCGAGCACGTGTCGCGATCGCCAGGCAATTACGAGACCGGCCATGGTCAAAATTGTCATAATGGCCAGAAGATCTGTGCGTATGCCGTTGAAATTCGCAAAGCTTGCACCCTGCGCGATCGCGAATTCATTTGGGTCAATTAGTCGCGCAAGCAGCGACTGCAGGCTTCGAAACAGGATTCCAATAACGACCCCAGCAAGCAGCATCAAACTCATGTCGATCCTTCGCAAANGCATTGGCAGCAGGATCGCACTGGCTGACAACATCAGTAGGACGACTTCCCCACCAAACTTGATGTGAGGGGATATCGATGCATATCCAAGTCCACCGAAANGGAAAATGAGTAGCATCTGACCAAACAAGTAAAGTGCATCGAGCCCCATAATGGACGGGGTCAAAATCCGGTTGTTGGTGACTGTCTGGAAANTCACAGTAGACACGGCGATCGCAATGCTCACTTCGACAAGGGCAACCAGCTTGGTGGCCCGCAGGCTCATGACAAAAGCGAAGTTTCCTCGCAGGCCGATCGTGAGATAGACAATCATCGCGATCACGGCTAACAAACCTAGAAATAGCAGTTTCCGCTCAGCCATGTTTCGGCCGATACAAAAGAAGAAACAAAANGATCAGGGCGCCGATACACCCAAGTACGGTTCCTACCGGGACCTCATATGGGAAATTTATTGTTCGACCGAGAATGTCGCATCCTAACACCAGGATTGAACCCAGCATGGCGACGATTGGCATGGTGCCACGGAGATTATCGCCTGCCAACCGCGAGACGATGTTCGGGACGACAAGACCGACGAATGGAATCCCGCCGACAATGACTGTACAGAGCGCAGAAATCACGGCAACGATGACAAGCCCTAGCTGCAGCATTCGGGCATGATTTATTCCCAGCCCAACGCTTGTGTCACGACCAAGCGCCATGATCGTAAGCCGATCCGCCACGAGCCAGGCGACGACCAGCATCGCCCCACTGATCCACAGCAATTCATAGCGACCGCGCAAAACACCTGAGAACTCGCCGTTCGTCCAGATCGCAAGATACTGGAGAAGATCTGCCTGCCAGGCGACGAAGGTCACGGCCGCGCCAATGACGCCGCCATAGACGATGCCGAACAATGGCACCAGAAACGGTTGGGTGGGGGNCAGGCGATGGGCTGTCAGGAGAAACAATGCGGTACCGGCAAGAGCCGTCGCAGTCGCAACGACACTCTTTAGCAGGAGGCTTGCCGAAGGCCACAGCAGCGTCACTAAGAGCACCCCGAGTTCAGCGCTCTGTGACGTTCCTGTCGTAGAAGGTTCAACATAGCTATTGCGGGCAAGCGTTTGCATGACGAGACCGGCCAGAGCCAGTCCCGCACCTACAAGAATGGCCGCCAAGGTTCTCGGAAGCCTGCTGACCATAAAGAGTTCGATGGTTCCGCTATCAGAAACGCCGATGAGAGTGCTGGCAACTGATAGCGCAATAAGGACGACGCTGCATACCGAGGTCGTCTGCCACATAGCCCAACGTTCAGCATTGATCATTTGGCAGCGTTAAATGCGTCGGTGATTGTCTTGAGGACCTTAACCGTCGATTGCACGCCTCCTGCGGCGATGTAGAACTCGGCTGCAGGTAAATAGACAACTTGTCCTTTTTNCCAAGCCGTTGTCTGAGCCACAAGTTCATTGTCGAGGGTCGCCTTCGCTCCTTGTTCACCCGAGCCAATCGCTGAGGCGCGGTCGAGGACCAAAAGCCAATCCGGGTTTGCTTTGCTAATGAACTCAAACGAGACTGCTTCGCCATGATTCGCCGACTTTATGTCCGGGACGGCGGACTCTAGATTGAGCGTCGCGTGCACCCAACCAAACCGCGATCCTGGACCGTATGCGGTAACCTTGGGACCGTTGGTCATAATGATGAGCCCTTTGCCCTTTCCTTTGACCGCTTCCTGCGCCGCACGGACATGCTCGTCCAGGTTTGCTGCGACCTCACGTGCCTCGGCTTGCTTCTCGAACAACGCACCATAGGTCGCCAAGCGCTCCTTTGCCTGAGCGAGAAGATCGTCCCCCAGCATGGTCATATCAATCGTCGTCGCAACAGCTGCCGTCTGATCGACTTTNGTGGATGATCTTCCTCCGAGAATGATCAAGTCTGGGCTAAGAGAGCTCAACGCCTCCAGATCAGGCTCGAAGATATTTCCGACGATCTCAGCGCCTTGTTTCAAGGGTTCAAGTTCATCCAGATAAAGCTTTTCCGGCACGCCTGCAGGCTTAACGCCGATGCTTGCCAGCGTGTCGAGGGCGGCCATGTCGAAGACGGCTACTCTCTGAGGAGTTTCACCAATAGATACCGTGCCCCTTGCTGTTTGTACCTCTGTTGCCTGAGCAAAGGCGGCGAACGATGTAAAGGCGATGACCGCCGCGAGCCTAAGTGTTTTCATAAGTGTACCTCGGAATAAGGGCCGCATCTGGAGGATGCGGCCGTGCTGCTCATTCTGAGCAAAAACGGAGCGACTAGAAGTCGAACGATGCAGAAAGCATGAACGTCCGTGCCGAACCTGCTGCAAGCCATCCG
Organism: Agrobacterium bohemicum; assembly: GCF_002896715.1. Classification (GTDB taxonomy): domain Bacteria; phylum Pseudomonadota; class Alphaproteobacteria; order Rhizobiales; family Rhizobiaceae; genus Agrobacterium; species Agrobacterium bohemicum. Next base: position 110,525 of record NZ_PGEL01000019.1, on the reverse strand, counting down.
CGCGCAGACGAAGACCAGTAGTTCTCGTCGAAGACGTTCTCTACGTTCGCCCGGATTTCAACCGCTTTGCCATTGTCACGCTCGAACTTGTACCGCGTTCCAAGGTCAACCCTTGTCCAGCCGTCGACCTTTTGGGTGTTTCGCTGATCGTAATATGTGCTTCCACTATAAATGAAACGTCCGGTAAGAGTTAAATCCTGGATCCAAGGCAAGTCATATTCACCGTAGAGGCTGATCGAAGTCTTTGGAACGCCTGGTGCAGTGTTGCCATCAAAGGTTCCACCGCTGGTCTTTGCGAGTTCCGCATCCATAAATGTGACGCCGCCTAGCAGGCGTAAACCATCTACGGGTTCGCCATAAGCTGCCAATTCGAGGCCGCGATTGATCTGAAGGCCGTTGACACCGAAGACTCCAGCAGTTGTGAAGCCGCTTGCTTGCCTAATCTCGAACAAAGCGGCTGTTAGCATCGCTGAGCCAGTGTCGTATTTCAACCCGATCTCTTTCTGCCTGTTTACGATAGGCGGAAATATTTGACCGGCGTTTACGGTTGCCGCCGCGGGCGCGACTGCGCCTTCTGTCAAGGCTTCGACGTAGTTCGCGTAAACTGAGAGATTGTCATTGACCTTGATGTTGGCGGCGGCGGCGGGGCTGAAGCGGGACTCTTCGTAGAAATAATTTCGCGCTCCAAGAGGTGCAGCAGGATTGCCAGGACGCTGGTTGAAGCCTTGCTGGCGCATATTTTGGTAGCGTCCACCTAAGGTGATTTCAACTTTCTCATCAAAGAAAGACAGGGTGTCAGATACAGAAAGGCTTGTCGAAGTTAACTCCGAAAACCTTTGCGCATCCCCGGACCGCGGGAGGCCGACTGTACTGACCAAGTTACTGGGAATATAAACGGGGTTGTAAATGTTCGTGGTGATATTTGTTGGGAAACCCAGGAACGCAGGACGCGGATCCAAATGGGCGCGATTATTCTCGGTATATGAGGTTTGAGCAGAAATACTGAGAGAGTGACCGATCTCACCTGTCTCGAACTTTGATCGAATACCCGTCTCGCCCGTATAACTTATTATTTCTTGAGGGTTGTAACCAAAGGAAACAGCGGCATCGCCGTTCGAGTTCAAGATTGTATAGGACGAAGTCAAAAAGTCTTCGCGGTAACGGCTGGCGCCCGCCGCTGCGTAGATTGTCGTATTTNCAAATACATCGTACTCGATCCTACCCGCCGCCATGTTGTAAGAACTATCGAGATATTCGAAAGGATTGCCTGTATTAATCTTTCCGCTCGGCGCGCGAGGGATTGATCCCAGCGACGCGTTCGCTCCATTGAACAGCGAAGTCGGGGAATCCAGATTCTGCGTCGAGTGATTGAGATCAAGCGAAGCGCGGAAGTCTTCGCCACGATAATCTATCCCNAGTGACGCGACACCTATTTNGGTGTCATTGTGATCCAATGTTGTCTCACCACCGGTGAAGGAGCCGTTGGCTCGAATGCCCCACTCACCGCCATCACCGAAACGGCGACTGACATCAGCATGGGTCCACAGCTGTGAATCGCTACGGTATCCTGTCGTCAGGCGGGTCATAGGCTCATCGGCCGCGCGCTTGGGAACTAGATTGATCGTTCCGCCGACGCGCCCAATGCCGCCGTTCACAAAATTGCTTGGACCCTTCAGAACCTGAACCTGCTCGATACCCTCCAAAAAATGTCGGCGCGGGTTGGCGATGTAGGGAAGTCCATCGTAGAGAATATCAAGGTTGACGACAGAGAAGCCGCGGATGAAAAAGGAATCGCGTTCGCTATTGGCTGGCGCGTCCGCGCGAACAGATGGGTCATTCAACGTTATGTCCGCCACAGTTCGCGCCTGCTGGTCGCGTATCAGTTTCGCGGTGTAAGTCGTAACGCTGAAAGGTGTGTCCTTAATAGGCCGATTGCCTAAGGCTCCGAGTCGAGCTTCGGTGGATATTTGGCCACCGCTAAAAGGAGCCGAAGGCTGACCAACAGTGCCGGTGGCCTGCGACCCCTGGACAACAATGGTCTCCAAGACCGTCGGCGTAGTCGATCTTCGCTGTTCACGTTTTACTTCTTGACCCTGCACCGAAGCTGGCAGTAGTGCGATTATCGACGCGCTTCCAAGCAATGCGCAAATGTAGCTGTTCAAGCTGAAGCGAAATGTCCCCGCTGACATGTATCCCATCCCCGTTTCTGTAAGTTCTATTGATGTCCGAGTTCCCGCGCTGGCACAGTTAGCTCAGCGGTTGCCAATCGAATTCGAGCGTTTCCTTAAAGGCGAAGCGCTCGATGTGCCTCTGAACAACATTCCTTAGAACTGTAAGATCCTCGCTCTTGAGCGCTGTGATCTCTATGGTGAGGGATTTGTCATTTGCACTTAGACGCGTTTCACCAAGAGGCAGAGCGATTTTTGATGAGAAAGGCGTGAACTCGGTCTCAAATTTGTGCGCCCAATGCTTTGATAGTTGCTGCAGATATCGACTTGCATGATGCGTCAAAATGACAGCTCTACTGCTAGACACGGATCCATTCCCCCTTAACAGCGCCCAGCTATCTTGACGTAAGATCAACCACAGACGCCTATCCGCAATCTCAAAGATGATTAAAATAGTCAAGTCTAAATGAATACTGAAAGTGGAATATTCTGGCAAANTAAATACGTCTGCAATGAATAAAACTTATAGGTGTATTTATAATCCCGATTGAAATATTACATCCGACCCAGGCCAAGGATAACGGGTTGCAGTTTGATACAGGAGCTGTCGATAAACGGTTGAACGGGTGCTTCTTTGGACCCGGCAAGTGCACTGAAGATACGTTCCCATATGCCGCGCTCTGACCATCGGACGAACCGATTGTAGAGCCTCTTCTTCGGTCCGTAGACACCGGCGCGCAGTCGGACCAACAGCCATCAGATCGCAGGGCATGAACAATGCCGCTCAGCACACGATGGTCATCAACGCGCTATTCCCCGCAGACGCGGCGCGATCCGATCCCTTGCGCATCCGAACACCAAACGAAGTCACTATATCCGCCTCTAAAACAGAGACAATCAATCACCTTTGGTACCGTTTTGGAAAGCAGGTTATTGGGTCCTGACCCTAATTTGCGATCGAGTTATTGTCCGAATTCTAGGGCGATGTTATCTCAGGTCGTTGGTAATGGTTTGATGGTATTACCGTCCGGTATAGCTATACTAACGAACAATTTCCGGTCGCGAATTGATGACGTTTTTAACAAAGCACTTTCCACACTGAAATATAGATTACTTCGAGAGCATATAACGCGAATTTGTTGGACTTTCGTTTNAAGTAATGGGAGATGGTTACGCAGCTCAACTCGATTAGGATCACAAAATGAATTTCAATGTAGGTCTATATTTTTNAGCGGTCGCCTTCAGTACTGCTGGGATGATCACGTCCGCAAAGGCGGATGATTATTCGTTCACAGCAACCAATACAACCGGATCGGCAATCACCAAGGTTTNGGTTTCGGAGAATAAAAAGGAATGGGGCTACTTTGACATCGGCCGCGGTATCAATCCCGGTAAGACTGCTAACTTGGAATGGGACCAGAGTACAAACAGCGAAAGCTGCACTCAGTGGGTTAAGGCTGCCTACGCAGACGGCAGTGAGTCTGAACCTGCCAAGTTTGATTTCTGCGAAGATGGGCTTGAGATCAATTTCTGATTGGATGAATATAGGCAACGATATTAGCTAGGCGGGGTTTTGTGAGGTTGCGGGAGACGCTGTCATAGCCTCTCTCGCTGGCCTGTTTACCTCATATTGGGTCTAAACGCTTTTTACGATAATGCCGATACCAGTCCGGCTGGCACTGATATCGGCGTTTTACGCGGCAAGCGTGCGGCGAAATCTGCAGGATTAGAGCCGGCTGTTTCTTTGTGTTTAACACGCGAGAGCAATTGCCTTGAGCAAGCGACAACTCGCCCTATCTGGCAGCGTTGAAGATTATGGCGTTCTGGCACGTGACTGTTGATTATTTCAGCCTAAAAATCGTCAGCAACTGATGATTAATATATCGAGGCAGACGTTTGCCATGGACGAAATCAAGACCCGCAAANTCGTAGATACGGTTGCCGAAGAAATTGAAGCAACTGCGTTTGGTCGCTCGTCCTGGTCAAATGTCGCTTTGCGCTTGACGGAGGCGTTCCCGGGCTCGTCGTGCGTGGTGCTGGGTGAAGATCAGGTTCAACGCCAGTTGCGACACTGTGATGCCGTGAATATTGAAGCACATCACTTAGAGGCTTATGCTCAGTATTTCGCGTTCTGCAATCCGTGGATGAAGGTGTGGTCAGTTCTGCCTGACGGCGCTTGCGCGGTTTCCGAGCGCGATTTCCCGGTGAAGCAGATCGAAAATACAGAGTTTTATAACGACTTCGTACGCCGGGTTCCTGATTTCGATGCGTCGACTGGCATGTCACTCGATATTGACCCATGCAGTACGCTACGCATTCCGCTCCATTATTCCTCGGTCTACGCGCAAAANTATGATGGGCCCGCAGAATGGGTGATGTCCCGTTTGAAGGGTGTACTCAAGCGAACCGCCAATGGCGTCAGCCACCTTCAGCAGGAGACTGACCGTCAGATAGCGCGCGCTGCATTGGCAAACAGGGGCGACGACATTGCTATCGTTGTCGACGCTCGGATGAGCATACGCGACGTTAACGGGGCGGCAGCGTTAGCGTTGGACAAAAGAGCCGTTATCGCGGAACGGCAGGGGAGGCTTTCCTTCTGCGAGTCAGCGCTTGCGAAGACAGTTCCTGCCGCCGTGGCAAATATCGCGGCTTCTGCGTCATCGGGCGTATCGTCCGTCGTCGCGGCAACGGAAACTGGCAGTTGGGTTGTCCATTTCTCGATTGTTGCCGGATCGCGATCCAACGCGTTCGTTTCGCTTACACCTCTGGTACTAATACAGGCACGAAACCTCTCCGTCCCTGCGCAACCGAGACGACTTGACGAAGCCGCGAGAATGTTCAGGCTGACGCCAGCGGAGGAAGTGTTTTGCCGCCACCTCATGACGGGGGCATCCGTTAGGGATATTGCGATGGCGACAGGGGTGACATTTGAAACTGCCCGCTCCCGGCTGCGTACAATCTTTCAGAAANCGGATATGCATAGTCAGGGGGAGCTGATGACATTGTTCAATCGTGTCGCCTGCTGTTAAGGCGACTGAGCCACGCAGCGTTGGCTGGTGGTGCGAAGTATACCTTCGCTGCGCGGCGGCTGACGGTTGCGTCCTAAGGCTCGCATAGCGAAGGGCTGAGTTTTTCGAGCTATTGACGCGTTGAGAGACTTTCTAACTAGCGGCGCTCAACACAGTGGTTGTGCAACAAGCGATCGTATGAGCCAAATTCGACACAAATCTCTTCATGTCGTTATGTTTCAGCGCCCGCTATTTTGATATCGGTACCAGAATGGATCCTGCCGCGCATTTCTCGCATCGTTTCTGTTACAATCCAGAACGATTTGCTTTTGCTGGTTGAAAGCGTTGAGGAGTTGGCTGTACGCAGCGCGGTTGTTCCGTGGGGTCGAATCCAACTGGTTCTTGATCTGGAACAGGCGGTTTGTCTGGGAACCGCAATTTCCCGCAAAGGCTGGTGCCCCGATTGAAACAGCAGCTAAAGTAATGATGAGAAGTTTCTTCAATTCGTTCTCCTGTAGGTGAATGCCTTAAGCTCAAGGCGTGTCAAACCATCACATACGTCTGTTGTCTGGTGAGGTAGGATTGTATTGTCAGGTGATGTGGTACTTGGATTAGACGGTCAGCCACATGATCCCGCTGCCTGGCTTTTCGCATCACGCAATTGCTTTTCGAGTTCCTGTTTGTATGCGCGCAGACCCGGATCGCTCAGGCATTGATTTACAAGCTTAATGCTCTCGTTATACAGCGTAATACCAGCCTTTGCTGTGCCGCAGATACCGACCGCATTCTGGGCTCGCGTGGCGAAGGGCTGGATTTTTNGGGTCATGTAAGCATCCGAGCAAATATCTTTGCTCCATGCAGTATGTCCGCCGACTGTCGAGACGAGCAGTGCAATAATACTGGTTCGAAAAAAGATACGGAATTCCACGTTGTGCATCCTCTGATTGTTCGGTCGTCACTGTTTTGAACGATGCCGATGATGGCGACGAACACAAAAGAGCAAGAAACAACTATAGCCGCATCCCCNAATTGGAGGGTGAGGCAGGGATGCTAACGCCTTGGCGCGGAGACCTGAAACCGCCAGTGCACACAAGAACTCTGTCTCGCATACGCCCAATCCTGATTGAGGAGGCCCGCTCATGACGTCCACATAGCGCTCGGCAGGGGAAGTCCACAGGCGGATTTCTCATTACGACCAGCTATGTGTGATTATGCGCGGAACTCTGAGCCCTTTGGGCGCGGAAGAATGACCCCGGTCGGTGCAGATTGACATGCTGTGCGATTTCACTTTTATGCAAATCGGATGGGNTCAACGTTCCACCCCTATCGTGGGGTTACCGGCCCCGCCGAAACGCACCTCCGCAATGATGGCTGTGATCCGATATCGCGCCAATAATGCGGCACCCCAAAAAAGACCGAGGATGCCGTCCATCAAGATCTGATCCGCTGTTCCATCCAAGGGGTCCGACGCATTGCTAATAAGCTTCCCCAGAGGCGTATAAAGCGCGCCTACATCATCGCATGGGCGTGTTGGATATGAGCGCATCAAGCTGGCACACGACGCGCTCATTTGAAATTAACAATGCAACCTTAATGCTAGTAATTTTCTATAATGCAACTGCTGGGGATGTATTTGTAGTAACATGTCCCTTTCAGTCACAAGAAAATTCAACGATTACCATCGATAGTCACGATATTCATCTCGCCTACGCCATTCGCGTCGGTCATAAAAGTCGCGGCGTTCTCTCCATTCGCGACGATCGCGTCTATCACGCCATTCTCTTCTGGCTTCCCACCGATCTCGATATTCAGGCGGCGGTCGATTTGGCCGGCAATAGCCACGAGGGGAAAGGTGGAATCCGCGTCCACAAGCGTAGTCTACCTTTNGCACGACTGATACCGACGGGACAGATGGTTGAACTGACGGCATTGCGTTGGCCACGTTTGCAAACACACTGCTTAGAATTATTCCCGCGCCCATAACTATCTTGCGCATCTCACATCACTCCGTTGGCGATGACGTGATTTAGCAGTTCAGCTCGTGAACCATGCCTGAATGAATGTTGACGTTTTCGTGGCATTGGAGGATAAGAGGAACTCGGACTGTGCAAATCCTGTCCGGTATGGAATATTCCCGGCCACAGATCGGTCCGACTGCGGCGTGCCATTGTCCCACCCACCGGTCGGATTTGCCAAGCTCTACCTTGGGTTCCGTCCTTAATTTTGAATTGCCCCGATGTCGGGTTGCCGCTTTCAAAATGCCATGTAACTACATTGCACGGCGGACACTCCACGAGCTGGATGCTAATACGCCTGTTATGTCACATGGATGCTAGGCAGCTCCATAGGAGAAGGGACGACATCGGAAGGCTTAAACGTCCAAACGGCGTGTCCGCCCCATAGAAGTTCAACCACCGCCTGGAGAAACGCTTTCATCATTCCGGTCGGGAAGTGCGCCAGTGCCCGGAGTCTTGCTTTCGTCAGTCAAATGTCTCTTGGCATGAGGTCCGGCGGGAGGGTTGTCTCGGCCATCGACTCGCTCTTTGTCAGTTTCTTCGATCTCTTGTTGAGCTCTCGTGCCGTTGTCCATATCCAGCCTCCTGCGGTGTGACATAGAAANTCCAATTCGCAGCTTTTGGTTCCCGTTGAAGAGCAATGCAGCCAGACTTGCGGTTGGAGGCGACTATGATCCAAACTCATGCTGTGGAGCCTGTCGCCGTCATGGATGTTGAGTGAGGAGGGGTGTGGCCAAATATTCGCCGAAGTCCCTGTTCGGAACTGTCGGTCGCCACGCCGCGGCCGGCAGCAGATTCTCCAACCGCGAAATGCTTGCGACTACGCTCCAAGTTGTCACGATTTNCCACGAGATGTAGAGGCCATAAAANTATCCGCGCGNATGATTTTTGCGAACTGGTCCATGTCAAATCCGTCCGCAGCAACACATCGGTCACCCCTATTTCCACATCGCGCGCATGCGTGCGCCAACATCAATCCGGATTTGCTGGGCGCTGCGTTCAGATACTGCGGCAGAAACCTTCGGCCAAGCCATCGTTTCAAAATATTGCAGCAGCGTCGCTGGGATGAACCGAGAACGCGACGCATAAACATGCCGATCGCCCTGCAAGCTCTGTCCGTGCGTGTAAAACCGTAGCGGCGTAATCAGCGCCAGACTGTCTTTGGCTCGTGTCATGCCGACATAGAGCAGGCGTCGCTCTTCTTCAAGCTCCTGCGTCGTCCCTGTCCCGAGGTCTGACGGTATGCAGCCATCGACAACGTTCAGGATGAAGACCGAGCGCCATTCCTGCCCNTTGGCCGAGTGAATGGTCGACAGGATGAGATAGTCTTCATCGAGTAGCGGTACTCCCGCCTGATCACTCGTGGCATCCGGCGGGTCTAGCGTCAGTTCGGTCAGGAAACGTTCGCGCGANGGATAGCCGCTGGCAATTCGCTCGAGTTGCAGGAGGTCGGCCTTGCGAGTATCGGCATCTTCGTGGATGCGGTCGAGATTGGGTTCGTACCAGAGACGGGCCTGCGCGATATCCGACGGCCAGCCTTCCTGCGTTTTGCGAAGCCCTCTCAGCAATTGAACGAACGACGTCCAGTCCTCACCAGTCTTCGGTGGTGGTGGGATTTCAGCAAGTGCCAAGAGCGGTTCGGGATCGGACGCGATCGTGTCGAGAATGGTGCCGGCTTTCTTGGGTCCAATGCCAGGCAGCATTTGCAAAAGGCGAAAACCCGCAACCCGGTCGCGTGGGTTCTGAGCGAAACGCAACACCGCCAGCATGTCTTTAACATGGGCGCTGTCGAGAAACTTCAGGCCACCGAATTTCACAAAGGGAATGTTTCGACGGGTGAGTTCGATTTCGAGCGTTCCGCTGTGACTGGAGGTGCGAAACAAAACAGCCTGCTGCTTGAGCGTCATTCCGGTTTCGCGATTGGCCAGCACCTGCTCGACAATGTAGTTCGCCTGTTCGGTTTCGTCCTTGACGGTAACGAGTTTGGGTCGCTCGAGCGACTCCCGTTCGGTCCATAGGTTCTTGGTGAAACGCTCGCGCGCCAGTTCGATGACACCGTTGGCTGCCGCCAGAATGGGCTGGGTCGAACGATAGTTGCGATCGAGGGTGATGACATCAGCGGCAGGGCTGAAGGATGTGGGGAAGTCCAGAATGTTGCGAACGGTCGCTGCCCGGAACGAATAGATTGACTGGGCATCGTCGCCAACGACGGTCAGGCCTCGCCCGCCGGGTTTGAGCGCCATCAAAACAGACGACTGGAGTTTGTTGGTATCCTGATATTCGTCGACCATGACATGATCGAAGCGATTGCCGATATCGTCAGCGAGATCGGGATCGCTGACCATCTGCGCCCAGTAGAGCAGAAGGTCATCGTAATCGAGAACGTTCTGTGCTTGCTTGGCCTCGACATAGGCTCCAAACAATTCCTTCAACTGTTCTTCCCAAGTGGCGACCCATGGATAGTGCTGTCTCAGAATCTCGTTCAGCGGCGTCTGCGAGTTGACTGCGCGTGAATAGATCGCGAGACAGGTGCCCTTGGTCGGGAAGCGGCTTTCCGTCTTGGAAAATCCGAGCTCGTGCCGCACGAGGTTGATCAGGTCGGCGCTATCCTCACGGTCATGAATGGTGAAGTCGAGGTTGAGACCGATCTGCTCGGCATACATCCGCAACAGTCTCGCACCGATCCCGTGGAACGTGCCGGACCATGCTAACGCGTCCGTCAGGACGCCGGCATTTGCACCCAGGACGTTCCGGCAGATGCGCTCGACGCGTCGGGCCATTTCCGAGGCGGCTCTACGCGAAAAGGTCATCAGGAGAATACGGCGCGGATCCGCACCATTCACGATGAGATGTGCCACGCGGTGTGCCAGAGTGTTGGTCTTACCGGAGCCTGCACCTGCAATGATCAACAGCGGCCCGGCCGCGCTGCCCTCAGTCAACCCAACGCCATGCTCGACGGCTTTGCGCTGCTGCTCGTTCAGTTTTTCGAGGTAGGCAACTGCCATAAGAGCTCGCTTGATGCAGAAAGTGGAAGGGAAGCGTTATGAACAAATGCGGAACATATATTGTCGCTGGATAATTTGGAAGGTCATTTTTCATATCTCTAAACAATCATTCACCCTGAGAGCCGTTGGTTCGAACTTACCATGAGCCAAGGCGTTGAGGTCTATGAGAATGAGCAATGGGCGCTGCCTCAAGCGGTCCCGCGTTGGTGAGTAGGGGTGGATGTCATGGCCGACAATCTTAGCAAGTACCGATCCAAGCGTGATTTCAAGCAGACGGGAGAGCCGAGCGGAGAGGTCGACGTCAAGGCATCCAACCGTCGCCGCTTTGTTATTCAGAAGCATGATGCGACGCGACTGCATTACGATCTTCGTATTGAGCTCGATGGCGTCTTCAAATCCTGGGCTGTGACCAGAGGTCCTTCTCTTAATCCTGATGACAAGCGGCTTGCCGTCGAGGTCGAAGACCATCCACTGGACTACGGTGACTTTGAGGGCACGATACCGAAGGGTCAGTATGGTGGCGGTACGGTTATGCTGTGGGATCGCGGCTATTGGGAGCCGGAGGGTAAAAAGACCCCCGAGGAGGCACTGGCGAGGGGTGATTTCAAGTTCACTTTGGAAGGTGGACGACTGAATGGAAGCTTTGTTTTAGTGAGGATGCGCAACGACCGCGACGGGGGCAAGCGCACCAACTGGCTGCTAATCAAACACCGCGACGATTATGCGGTCAACGAGAACGGAGCAGCGGTACTGGATGACAATCTGACGTCCGTCGCTTCCGGTAGAACCATGGAGGCAATCGCCGCTGGCAAAGGGAAAAAGCCCAAGCCATTTATGACGCAAGGCGATACGGTTAAGGCAGACGCGGTGTGGGACAGCAATGAGGGTCTTGCCGCCGAGGAGCGCAAGGCTGGCACGAAGACGTCGCCGAAGAAGAAGGCGGCTCGACCAAAGGCAGCCAAGTCAACAAACGCTGAAACGGCGATGCCGAACTTTATCGCCCCGCAGCTCTGCGAGAGCCTAACACGTCCACCGGTGGGCAAAGGCTGGATCCACGAGATCAAATTCGACGGCTACCGGGTGCAGATGCGTGTCACAGGCGGTGAGGTGACGCTGAAGACCCGCAAAGGTCTGGATTGGACCTCCAAATGGCCTGCGATCGCGGAGGCGGCGTCGGCGCTTCCTGACTGCATCATTGATGGTGAGATATGTGCCCTTGACGAACGAGGTGCACCTGATTTCGCTGCGTTGCAGGCCGCGCTTTCTGAGGGGACGACCGACGATCTTGTCTATTTCGCGTTCGATCTGCTGTTTGCCGGTGATGAAGATTTGAGAGAGCTTCCCCTGACGGAGCGCAAATCCCGTTTGGAAACACTGATGTCCGATACGGGCGAGGACGCACGCCTGAGGTTTGTCGAACACTTCGAGACGGGCGGCGACGCCGTGCTGAAGTCAGCATGCCGTCTATCGCTCGAAGGTATCGTGTCCAAGGAGGCAGATGCTCCTTACGTGTCCGGCCGGACGAAGACATGGGCGAAATCCAAATGTCGCGCTGGTCATGAAGTGGTCATCGGTGCCTATGCTAAGACCAATGGAAAATTTCGTTCGCTGCTGGTTGGTGTCTTCAGCGGCAAGCACTTCGTCTATGTCGGGCGTGTCGGTACAGGGTATAGCGCGAAGACGGTCCAACAACTTTTGCCGCAGCTTCAAGCGATGGAAACGGCCAAATCTCCTTTCACAGGAATAGGGGCACCGAAGACGTCAGACGATATCGTCTGGCTCAAGCCCGAGCTCGTTGCCGAGATCGAATTCGCCGGATGGACCGCGGACGGTCAGGTTCGACAGGGTGCGTTCAAGGGGCTGCGGGAAGACAAGCCTGCTGCGGAGGTGGAAGCAGAAGAGCCCGCAACGCCATCGGATGTGGATGTCCCTGATCCCGAGACCGACAAGCCACCACCCGAGCGTTCCCGCAGAGGCGCAAAGGAAGAGGTCATGGGTGTTATGATTTCAAGCCCCGACAAGGCGCTCTGGCCAGACGCGGTTGATAAAAAGCCTGTTACCAAGGTTGACCTCGCCCGGTACCACGAGGCTGTCGGAGCGTGGATGATCGATCATATCAAAGGTCGGCCATGCTCGATCCTTCGTTGCCCTGATGGCATTGGTGGCGAACAGTTCTTCCAGCGCCACGCCATGCCTGGAACGTCGAACCTTCTGGAACTCGTGACGGTCTTTGGTGACAAGAAGCCCTATCTGCAGATCGATCGCGTTGAAGGACTTGCCGCCATTGCCCAGATCGGCGGAATTGAACTTCATCCATGGAACTGCGAACCGGATCAGCCGGAAGTGCCGGGTCGACTCGTTTTTGACCTTGATCCCGGCCCGGATGTTGAGTTTTCGGCAGTTGTCGACGCTGCCCGTGAGATCCGCGACCGGCTGGAAGAACTGGGCCTTGTCAGTTTCTGCAAGACGACAGGCGGCAAGGGTTTGCATGTCGTAACGCCGCTCGCCGCGCCCAAGGGGAAGAAGCTGAGCTGGGACGAAGCGAAGGGGTTTGCGCATGACGTCTGTCAGGATATGGCGCGGGATAATCCTGACCTCTACTTGATCAAAATGGCGAAGAATCAGCGGGAAGGGCGAATATTCCTCGATTACCTGCGCAACGACCGAATGGCGACGGCTGTCGCTCCGTTGTCTCCAAGAGCACGTCCGGGTGCTACGGTGTCGATGCCTTTAACCTGGACGCAGGTCAAGGCTAACCTCGATCCAACGCGCTTCACGGTTAGGACCGTGCCGGGTCTTTTGAAGCAGAGCACGGCCTGGCAGGATTACAGTGAGGGCCACAAGTCGCTGGATCAGGCCATAAAGCGGCTGAGCAAAGCCCGGAAGGTGTCTGCCTGACGGGCCTTATTTTGCACGTGTTTCTGCGGCGACCGATTTCTTGAGCGCGTCCATGATGTTGATGACGTTGCTTGGCTTGGGAGGGGAAGCAGGCGCTTTCGTCGTGCCTCGGGTCGGCTTTTTCTGCTGTTTCTTTTTGCCTTGATGATGTCGAGCAGACGGTCCTGCACAGGATCCACGACCATCTTCGCGTCCCATGGCTTCGTCTGCTTTTTGATGAACTTTTGGATAAGTGGCATCATGTCGGCGTCGGGCTCTTCATCGGCGATACCATCGAAATAGCTGTCTTCGTCCCTGACTTCGTCCCCATACCGCAGCGTCCACAAGACAATTCCTTTGCCGCGCGGCTCCAGCATGACGGCGCGTTCCCGGCGCGAAATCACCAGCCTCGCAATTCCGACCATGTCCTGCGACGCCATAGCGTCACGGATCACGGAGAAGGCCTCCTGCGCGACTTTTTCATTCGGAGACAAATAGTATGGTGTATCGAGCCATATCCATTCGATGGTGTCTCGTTTCGTGAACGTCGAAATATCAATCGTCCGGGTGCTATCGAGTGCAACATTTTCGAGCTCTTCGTCTTCAAGGATGACGTAGTCGTTTTCATCACGTTCGTAACCCTTGACCTCGTTCTCTTCCTTCACGTCCTTGCCTGTTACGGAATCCACATAGTGACTGACAACGCGATTGTTGGTGGCGCGGTTGAGCGTGTGAAACCGCACCTTCTCGCTTTCCGACGTCGCGGGCATCATCTGAACGGCGCAGTTGACGAGGGAGAGCTTCAGGTAACCCTTCCAATATGGGCGGACAGCCATGATGATCTCCTCTTAACCAGCGCGACGGGTTGGTGCGGCCGTCGCCTTTGCTTTGGTCGCTGCCTTTTTGGGTTTTGCAGTTTCTTCGCCAGCGTTGGCGTTGGCAGCGGTCCGTTTTGACTTGGTTTTCTTGGTGTTGAGGCCCGCGCTCTGACGCAGGGCCTGCAACAGATCGACGGCCTTGGCGGCCGGTGCAGCTTTCTTCTTTGGAAGCGACCGCCCNTCAATCTTGGCCTTGACGAGTTCTACTACAGCCTCCTCATACCGATCATCGAAGCTGCCCTTTCTTTTTNGCGATGATCAGTTCGGCGATCTCGAGCAATTCGGGATCGCTTTTGACATCCGGCTGATCCTCGAAGGCTTCCTGCGACGAGCGAACCTCGTAATCGAAGTTGAGAGTGGAAGCGATGAGGCCCTTGCCATGTGGGCGGATGAGGACGGTGCGGAGGCGGCGGAACAGCACGGTCCGTGCGATAGCCGCAACCTTGGCCTCCTTCATGCCGTCGCGAAGCAGAACATAGGCTTCCGTACCCATCTTGTCTGGCGTCAGATAATAGGGCTTGTCGAAATACACGGTGTCGATGTCAGAACAGGGAACGAAGGATTCGATCGTTAGCGTCTTGTCGCTATCGGGGACGGCGGCTGCGACTTCCTCCGGTTCAAGAACGATGTATTGTCCGTTCTCGGTCTCATATCCTCTGACTTGGTCTTCCCGTTCGACGGGGTCTCCGGTTTCGCCATCAATGAACTCGCGTTTGACTCGATTTCCGGTCGCTCTGTTGAGCGTGTTGAAAGCGATACGTTCCGATGCTGACGCTGCGGTATAAAGCGCCACCGCGCAGGACACGTCGCCGAACTTGATGAAGCCTTTCCAGTTTGCCCTCGGGGAACTCATGATACGCGCACTCCTAACACAACCAACGCGATTCAACCGAATCAGCGAGCGAACCGTTCCTCGCTAAAACGAATCGTTTTTCAATGACTTAGGCGCATTTGGCCTCCCGTTTTGCGAGTCTGTCTTAGATCGCTGATTCGATGCATCTTTNGACAGCAGCGCGCGTTTTCCTTGGGACAGCAACCAAAAGGGAGATCTGTGATGACCAAGCGCGAATTGATCGATACCGGCACTGACAAGCGTTACGTACGCCGCGATGAAGACGGGAAGTTCAAGGAGAGCGTCGATGTCTCTCGTTCGCTTTCAGCCGATGCGCGCCATGACGCAAAGAATGATACGAGATCAGGCGAGGGCGACAAAGGTGATCGCAAGCGCTAACGCAAGCCTGTGAAGATCGCCACCTACAATGTTAACGGCATCAATGGTCGCCTGGATGTTCTGCTTCGTTGGCTGGACGAGGCTCGACCGGATATCGTTTGCCTGCAGGAACTGAAGGCACCCTCCAATAAGTTTCCTCGCAAAGAGCTGGAACGTGCAGGCTACGGCGCGATATGGCAAGGCCAAAAATCGTGGAATGGTGTCGCCATCCTTGCACGTAGTCAGGAGCCGCTTGAGACGAGACGCGGGTTGCCGGGCGGTCAGGACGACGACCAAAGTCGTTACATTGAGGCCATCATTGACGGCATGATCGTTGGATGTCTTTACCTGCCCAACGGCAATCCAGTTCCGGGGCCGAAGTTTCAATACAAGCTAGGCTGGTTCCGGAGACTGCATTCTTATGCGGAGGAGCTGCTGGAGCTTGAAGTGCCCGTCGCGCTCGTGGGTGATTTCAACGTCATGCCGACTGACCTTGATGTTTATAAGCCAGAGCGCTGGATAGACGACGCGCTGTTTCGGCCCGAGGTCAAGGCGGCTTATGCGAATCTGGTGGGACAAGGCTGGAAGGATGCGATACGGCATCTCCATCCGACCGAACGCGTCTACACCTTCTGGGCATATTTNCGGAACGCATATGCTCGCGACGCTGGTCTGCGGATTGACCACTTTCTGTTGAGCCCTGACCTCACAGAGAAGCTGTCAAANGCCGAAGTCGACAAACACGTGCGTGGCTGGGAACACAGTAGCGATCACGCGCCTGTGTGGATTGAGCTTTCTGAAAAATCAACCAACCGAGGGAGAAACAAATGACCGACAACTGGAAAAATGAACTTCGACTAAAACTCGAAGATTTACTCGACAGACTCATCGTTGATGGTGTCAGCCGCGACGATGCCTGCAACGCGGTTATCGAGGCGATCAGCCGCCTCAAAAGCGCCCATGAGACAGATCCAGATCCTGCGGAGGATGTGGCGGTTGAAGAACCGGCCAATGACTGGCCTGCGGCTGGCCAGGCAAGACCTTTAGAGTGAAGCCACGCCGCGGCACAAGCTAATGACAGCGGCTTTGCCTCTGCCAACTCGTTGGGTGGCGACTATTTGCTACTCGTGACCCACAAGGGTGCGAACTCTGACGTAGGGCAGGGGTATACGACTAGTCCTGTAGAGGCCTGATAGCATCGACCCGAACGATCCCTTCGATGACACCTCGGGTGATATCTGTACGACCGTGTTCGATCTCGATCACTGTGTAGAGCTTTTCGTCGCGAAATGCGCTTGCGTTTGCAGTTGTGACATCTTCTGCCGGCGCGGAATCAATTTCCATAAAATCCACCTCGCGGCTTGATGCGACAATCCGTGCATCGCCGGACGTTCGAGCAGCCACCGTAACGGGTCCGTTAGGCTGAAAACCCTGCCATCTGGGATCGTCGGGGCTGGCGGTAGGCTCAAGACGGTAAATGTTGAGGGNTTCGCCGGAGCGTTCGGCCACAACAGAGCTGTCCCGGATTTGGGCCTGACTTTCGACAGATTTTCCGAACCGTGTTTCGCTTGTGTTTTCGCCGATATCTGATCTGGTCACGTTTGACATAAGGGATCTCCACTTCGCCTGCCGCCGTCCCCTCATCGAACTGTCGATGTGAGGGGCGTTGCATTTGCTCGTACCGTATTCGGTACGGACCAATAACAAGCTGGCACGCAAGCAGTTCCTTGCCGAGCAGCAACAGACGTCCGTCGGCGACCACAACAGAAAGTACAAGAGGGAGTTTTCACTCAGTTGACGTCGAGCCATCCGAGTGACACGAAACTAAAAGTTGACCAAGGTCAAAACAACTGCTATCAATGGTTTATCGATCTTTNGCTTGCTGAACTTTGGTTACTGCGCGATTAGCACCGCGCCTGAACGAACTTTCCTTCAAAACTATCGCTATCATCGTCGTACGGATTTATCCCGTGCGATACCACACGTATGCTTTGAAAGGGTTCATTATCATGACCACAGGCACAGTAAAATGGTTTAATTCCACAAAGGGCTTCGGCTTCATTCAGCCTGACAACGGCGGCGAAGACGCATTTGTCCACATTTCTGCCGTTGAGCGCGCAGGAATGCGTGAAATCGTGGAAGGTCAGAAGATCGGCTACGAACTCGAGCGCGACAACAAGTCGGGCAAGATGTCGGCCTGCAACCTTCAGGCTGCTTAATTCAAACTGCTTCTGCTTTGACCACGGATGTACTGGCACTGCGTGAAGCGTGTTTTTCGAAAGGCCGGACTTACGTCCGGCCTTTCTCGTTTNCAGACAAATTATTGGAGCACACATGTCTCAGAGCAAATCTCGCGAAGGCAGAAGTTTCGTTCAGCAGTCTGCAGTCCCAGTTCTTTGCCCGCGGTCATGCCATCCAAGAAAATGATTACGTGACAAAGTCCCGCGAGGACAAGACATCCCGCCTTCGGGAGGCGCGACTTGCGAAGGAAGAGCACGATCGCCTAAGTGCTTCGACGAAACCTGCCGTGAAAACACGGAAGAGGGCATGATTCTATGACCAAGGATCATAGCCTGCAACATTCCGACTGGTCGTCAGACGTACTGCGCGAAGCGCTTGAGGCTGCCGGTGTTGCGCTCTGGTCCTGGCAGGTAGACAGCGACGATTTCTTGATGGACCGCCAAGGGTACACCTTATGGGGCGTCACGAAAGCAGAGCCGCTTTCCTTCGAGCTGCTCTCGGAAANGATTCATCCCGCAGACCGCGATCGGGTCAGGGCGGCGTTTGCCGCAACCAGAGCTGTCGTCGGATCCTACGAAATTGATTTCCGGATTATTCTCGGACCTGATGTTCGCTGGATCTCGGCAAGAGGGCGTGGAAGCGACGTAGGTATCAAAGATCGGAAGATGACAGGCATATTCCTGGATGTCACCGGAAGAAAAAACGCTGAGGAGAGCCACGAGCTTCTTGCTGGCGAGATGAGCCATCGGGTCAAAAACCTGCTGGCGATCGCGGCAGGGCTCACGAAGATTACGTCACGCTCGTCCGCTTCGCTGGAAGATATGACCGAGCAGCTCACCAACCGACTGACGGCGCTCGGTCGTGCGCACGATCTTGTGCGCCCGTTGCCTCAGGGGCATGGGAACGCAGCCTTGCTCGGCGACATCTTCACGGTTTNGCTGGCACCGTATGATGATGAGGGCGCATTCGCCGGGCAAATCAGGGTAGCAGTTCCTCGACTGGGTGTCGGAGAGAACGCAGCAACGGGTTTGGCTCTGATTGTTCACGAGCTGGCGACCAACGCCATGAAGTATGGGTCATTGTCTGTGCCTGAGGGTACGCTGGACGTGTCGGGAACGATTAGCGGCGACGTTGTTGAAGTCCAATGGACGGAACGTAGCGGACCTGAGGTTCAAAAGCCTGATGGTCTTGGCGGCTACGGGAGCAAGCTCCTTCACCGGACACTGGCAGGTCACCTGGGCGGAACGCTGGAGCACGACTGGTCAAAAGACGGATTGATCGTCACTCTGAAGATCAACAGCCCGCGTCTAGCCTCCTAAATCTGCTGTACCTCCTACAATTCCTTGATCGACCGTACGATCATATCAAGATCATACGAGTTAGCAATGAACTCGGTTGACGACAAATGAGAGCGGTTTGATCGAGTTTGTTCCGCCCGTTGAAGGATTTTGGCGGTTGAAGTCGAACCTTTCCCCACTTTTCGAGTTAGGCTGTCGGGGAGTTGGGATAGCGGATGGAGAGCCGCCGATCTTGACGGATTATCGTCAGTTTGGTTTCCGTGGCTGTTAGAGCATCTGCGCTGCCGTATTCAGGGGATTGGGGTTAGGCAAGCACTTGAAAATACCGAGCATCCAGACAGATTATGCCGCGATCCTCATGGGTATGCCGCAGCCGTACTTGGTTCTTGATCTCGACCTGATCATTGTCGGCGCATCAGATGCCTATCTGGAGCTTACACAGCGAACCCGAGACGACATCGTCGGTCGCAACATCCTTGAGGCATTCCCGGAGAACCCTGATTCAGCGGGAACCGTAGAGCAAGGCCCACTTGAAGTATCACTCCGACACGTTATCGCCTCCGGTAAGCCGCACGAGATGGCGGTTATCCAATACGATATCCCGCAACCACAGGGCGGCTTCGTTCAGAAATTCTGGACACCTGTGCATACCCCGGTCATCGGGCAGGACGGGGCGATCCAATATATCATTCAAAACCCCATGGATGTCACCGAGAGCGTCGTGAAACAACGCGAGGCAGATGCGCGGCTTCGCGTAGCTTTACATGCAGCGGACCTGGCATCATGGGAGTATGAGCCTGAGACCGATATCTGGCGGCGGAGCCACTCCGTCGACGTGATGTTTGGTTTTTCTCCCGGCGGCGGCGGGCCAGTTGCTGAGCCGTTTTTCGCAAGAATGCTACCTGAGGACCTTCAGCGCGTACGGGGCGTTGTATCCAGTGCTATCGACAGCCCCGATCAGACCTTGATGAACTTCGACTACAGGATTGTTCTTCCCGACGGCGACTTAAGGTACGTTGCATCACGCGGTGAAGTGCTCAGGACATCGACGGGAAAGGTCAGGATGATCGGCGTCATGATGGACGTGACGGCCGACCGCAAANGAGAGGAAGAGCTATCCAGCGCTCTCAAGGCTCTGGAGCAGTTGCTTTCCGAAGTGAATCACCGTGTGAAGAACAGTCTCCAGCTTGTCGTGAGCACGCTTCGTCTGCAGGCGAGGCGGCTTGAAGACCCCGTTGCGATGGAGGCGTTCGACCAAGCCATCTCTCGGGTTAGAGCGATCATCTCAGTTCATGAGCGGCTCTACCGATCGGAAAACTCTCTGAGCGTCGACATGGTCGATCACATCAGCAGGCTTTGCCTGGATATAGCTGCATCACCGAAGGCAAGACAGATTACTGTCGAAGCCGACGCTCTGTCGTTGCCGACAGAGCGGGCTATTCCCCTGTCGGTTATCCTCAACGAGCTACTCAGTTCGCAAATCAGGAGCGCATCGAAGGACGATGGTCCTGTTGTCGTATCGCTTCGTGAGGTTTCCGATGGGCTGATGGAACTGGAAATCCGCGATCCGAACGCGAGCCGAGGTCCACAAATCCTGTCCGACTTGTCGTTCAGGCTGGTTAAGAGCATGGCGATGCAGATCGACGGAGAGTTTCATTACCATACACGGACAGCCGAACAAAAGGTTGCGGTGACCTTTCCCAAGGAGCGCAACTGATGCCTCTACGTATCATGATAGTGGAAGATGAAATGCTTCTGGCTATGGATCTAGAGGATATGCTCCTCGACGCAGGCTACGACGTCGTCGGTCAGGCATCGTACATGCAGCAGGCCATCGCGCTCGCCGAACAGAAGAGCGGCGAGATCGACGTTGCCATCATGGATGTCAATCTTGCTCGGGGGACGAACGGTGTCGAGACAGCAGCGGCACTGCGGGAGCGCTGGAATATACCATCGCTGTTCGTCAGCGGAAATCTCGATGAGCGCACACGCGAAGCCGCACTTCCTCTAAGGCCGCTTGGTTTTGTCGGAAAACCCTACTCCGAAAGAGAGGTGCTCGGTTCACTCGGGCAGCTTGCCATCGGCCCNTGACAAACCGCCGGCGATGTGCCACATCCGAAAGCCACTCAAAGAGCTTTNGCTATGCAAAANGAGCATTTTTTNGAAATAAGCGTTGAAACAACCGCAGGTGCCTGAAAGGCGGTGGTCTATGGGTCAACAGACCAGAACTTCAACGACCTCGCGGCACTTCAAAGCGCTCATGAAGATCGCGCGCGCCAAGATAACCGAGGCTGCAATCGAAACCCTGCGCGATACCGCTCGGTCGGTCATTGAGTGTGAAGGCACTGCGATTATATTGAAAGATGGCGACCTCTGTCCCTACGTGGAAGAGGATGCCATCGGAGCCTTGTGGAAGGGCAGAAGTTTCCAGGCGTTGCCTGCATCACTGGATGGTCCACGATAAACAAGGTGACTGCCGTGAAACCAGACATCTGGCAGGACGACCGGATTCCATATGAGCTCTATGCTGGCACGTTCGTAAAGGCGATTGTCATGGCACCGATCCGATTGGCGCAGTCGGTGCTTATTGGTCTCAGCCCTCACTTTCAAGTCAACGACCTATCTGGCTACGGTTTNACAACGCTGCGAGCGTGGCTTGTACGTCAGCTCAAATAGGCAGCGAGTTCTTCCGGGGTTCCTTGCGGAAAAGCTTGCTTCAGGCAATCGAGGAAGGCGGAAACCCGTATGCTCAATAAACGCCTGGTAGGGTAAAGCGCCCAGAGAGCCGTTTCTGCGCCTTCGACATCGCCCCAGTAGTTGAGACGACCGGAGGCGATGTCTTTGCTGACCAGAGAAAGCGGTAGCCGTGCGACGCCCGCACCCATCAACACCGCATCCCGCAGCATCGTGTTCGATGACATACCAAGCACCTGCGTTGTCGCAAGCTTTGCAGGCCCGGACGCCGTCACCACATTCCAGATGTCTGGCCTGCCGACTAAGCTGCGAACCACTGACGGCACTGTGTTATCCCGTTCGGGCCAGGCGAGGGCGGGGGCCGCGACTACCACCTGTCGGTCACGTAGAAAAGCCCGACCAACGAGATTCACATCGGGTTGAGGATTAACGCGGATGACGAGATCGTAAGCCTCCTCGATCATATCCACGGCGCGATCTTCCACCACGATTTCGACCCGCATCTCTGGATATTTAAGCACGAAGCCTGCCGCGAGCTTTCCCAGGGCCGCCTGCGAAAACATAAGCGGCGCGCTGATGCGCAAACGTCCACGCGGCGATTGACCCCCTAATGCGATGGCCGTTGTCGTCTCTTCCAGCTCCGTCAGCAGTTGCGTCGTCCGCTCGAACAAAGCTCGACCTTCTTCAGTCAACTTCAGGTCCCGTGTGCCGCGCTCAAAGAGCCGCAGGCCCAGGCTCGCCTCAAGATCGGCTACGCGTCGGGACAAAGTGGCCTTAGGCCGACCTGCCGTGCGCGCCGCTTTTCCGAACCCGCCATGGCGGGCAACAAGGTTGAAATCAGCCAGTGCGAGAAGATCCATGTGTTCCACCTGTGAGACGATGGGTCCAGATATAGCGACTATTGGAAGCGATGTGGATCACTTAATTTCGGGATGTCTTCTCAAACACGGCCCCAGCGGCTCATCAAGGAGTACTATCCATGACCATTCTCGTTATAGGTGCCACCGGCCGTGTTGGTCGTCACGTGGTACACCAGCTTATTCAACGGAGCGCCGAAGTCCGCGTGTTGACACGCGATGCGGCCAAAGCGAATTTTCCGACGGATGTTGAGATCGTAGAAGGCGAATTGCTCGATCTTGACGCTTTGCGAGCTGCCTTTAAGGGTATTCGCACCCTTTTCCTTCTTAGTGCCGTCACCGGCGATGAGTTCACGCAGGCGATCATCACTCTCAACATTGCCCGTGAGGCAGGTGTAGAACGCGTCGTTTATCTATCGGTATTCAATGCCGATAGCTCAGTCAATGTGCCGCATTTTGCCGTGAAAGCAGGTGGCGAACGGATGCTGAGCGAGATGGGCTTCAGCGCCACTATCCTGCGCCCGACCTACTTCATCGACAATGAAGTCATGATCAAGGACGTTGTCATCAACCACGGCGTCTATCCCATGCCGATTGGCACTAAGGGCGTTGCTATGGTCGACGCCCGCGATATTGCAGAAGTGGCGGCCATTGAGTTGATCCGTCGTGATGAGGCACCCGGTATCTTGCCAGTGGAAACAATCAATCTCGTTGGGCCTGACACGCTGACTGGACTGCAAATCGCTTCAATCTGGTCTGAACTTCTCGGTCGGCCAGTCACCTATGGTGGCGATGATCCGAGCGGTTTCGAGCAGAACATGGCGAGCTTCATGCCGAAATGGACCGCCTACGAGATGCGTCTGATGGCTGAACGCTATGTGACCGATGGCATGATCCCGAACAAAGGTGACGTCGAGCGGCTCGTAGACCTGCTCAAACGCCCTCTGCACAGCTACCGCGATTTNGCAAAAANCCTTGTTTCCGCTCGCTGAGGAGCCAACTGGCAGCCGAAATCACACCGATGCATCACCTGCGAGCTGGCGAAAAACTCGCCAGCGACCAATCCTTCCACCTGCAGACCCTTTNCACAGGAGAAGTATGATGACCAATCTCTGGAGCCCGATAACACTTGGCGGGATTACCCTGCCGCATCGTCTCGCCATGGCACCGATGACCCGCAGCCGCGCCAAGCCTGACGGAACACCCGGGGACCTCGCGCCGGAATATTATGCACAGCGCGCATCGCTCGGGCTACTGATCAGCGAAGGAACACAGCCGTCCGAGGACGGGCAGGGCTATCTGGCAACCCCGGGTATCTATACTGACGCGCATGTCGCTGGCTGGCGGAAGGTTGCCGATGCCGTCCATGCGGCAGACGGGCGCCTGTTCATCCAGCTCATGCATGTCGGCAGACGGTCTCACCCCGACAACACGCCACACCATCGCCAGCCCGTCGCACCCTCCGCAATCGCTTCCGGCGATTCCATGTTCACTATGAGCGGGATGCAGCCGGTGCCCCAACCTCGCGCACTGGAGACAGAGGAAGTCCAGCAGACAATTGCGGATCTCGCATATGCCGCAAAGCGGGCGATTGATGCCGGTGCAGATGGTGTCGAAATCCACGGCGCGAACGGGTATCTGGTACACCAGTTCCTCGCACCGGACAGCAACCATCGCACCGATGAATACGGCGGCACGATGAAAAACCGGGCGCGCTTTGCTATTGATGTCGTGCGCGCGGTCGTCGACGCCATCGGCCCGCAGAAAACCGCCATTCGCCTTTCACCGGGTGTTGCGACGGGGGGAATAGCCGAAGGTCAGGACAACGACGATCTATACCGCTATCTGGCGGTCGAACTCGGCACGTTGGGCTTGGCTTATCTTCATATTCTTTATGCTCGCAACGATCCTTTGCTGGAAGATGTCCGCCGCTCCTTTGGAGGCCCCCTGGTCCTCAACCGCCCCGGTCGTTCTCGTCAACAGATCGGTGCCGATGTCTCAGCGGGACTTGCCGATATTGAGGCACTTGGCGTCATGGCACTCGCCAATCCCGATCTTGTGCAGCGCCTCAAGACCGGGGCTCCGCTCAATGACGTGAGATCTGCTCTTTTTNATGCAGGCGGTGGTGCTGAAGGTTATACGGATTATCCAGCAATCGGCATCGTCTAATTCTCAAGTGGGCGGATACTATCCGCCCGCCGTCCCATAACCGAAATTTGGGTTTCGAAATTAGCCAGAACTTGTGGAGGCCATCGTCAGCCAGCGACCGGGTGTCATGCCGAAGGTTTTGCGAAAATGGCGGGTAAAATGTGCTTGGTCAGCAAAGCCCGCATCTGCCGCCGACTGCGCTAAACCTTTCCCACCCACGATAGACAGTTTCGCCAGTTCGAGCCTGCGCATGATGAGGTATCGATGCGGGCTGGTGCCCAGCAAGCGGCGGAACTGTCGGGACAGTTCGTAACGGTCCAGCCCGGATGCAATCTCCAGCACTTCAGAGCGCACGATGTCGCTGCAATGATCTTCGATAAAGTCACGGGCACGCAGCACAGCGGTTCGAGCTGACTTGGCGATTGCCATTGGTGGTGCACCGGCCTGACGAGAAAGATCCGATGCCAGCCGCATCACCACGTCGTCCATAATCAGGTCACTCGGCTCCTCGCTCAGATCGGCAAGAATTTCCGCTAGTGCCTGCCAGAGGCGTACATCGGCAACCACAGGGTCGGTAACAAACGGCAGAGCGTGGCGGTACCCATCAGCAGCGCTAATGAGGTTGGGTGGCAGATAGATCATGCGATAGATCAACCCGTCCTCGGTACCTGCAGCACCATCATGCAACTCGTCCGGATGCAGCACTATGACATTGCCGGGGCTGCTGAAACGCTTGGTGCCGCGATATCGGAAGGTCTGTACGCCGTGCAATGTCAGACCGAGTGCATAAGTGTCGTGCCGATGCGGCGAGAACGCGTTGCCATGAAACCGGGCTTCGATCCGCTCTACACCGTGGAAAGGCGCGGCAACAAGCATGCTGTCAGCAAATCCGACTTTGCACGAACGTTCAAGACCGCCCCGCCTACTTGCAGCTATATCTTCTTTTCCCTCAATACCCCGGACGGAGTTCAACCGCATGTTTGACACCAAGATCGCAATCGTTATCCGCGATGACCTCGCAACCTGGCAGAAGCTGAACGTCACCGCTTTCCTGACGAGCGGCATCGTTGCCCAGACACCAACCCTCATCGGCGAACCATATCGGGATGCGGCTGGTCATGTCTATAATCCAATGACGGTCCAGCCGATCGTGGTTCTGGCGGCGGATCAGGAGACGCTGCGTAATATCCTTAAGCGAGCTCTCGACCGAGACGTTAAAACTTCCGCCTATATTGAGGAAATGTTTGCGACAGGTCACGACGCCGCCAACAGGGAGATGTTCGCTAAATTCGGCCCAGACGAAGCGAAACTGGTAGGTCTCGCTCTTCGAGCTGACAAGAAAGCAGTAGACAAGATCATAAAGGGAGCAAAAATGCACCTTTGAGAACATCGCTGTTATAAATTCGGGGCAATATAATCTCGCAACATCCGTGAAATGTGGCCATGTGCCTCATGATGCCTAGCTTAATTCCTGCCGGCCGGNTCGCAGGCCATGTCGGATACTCCAAAAGTGATTACGGTAACCGCCTGGCTATATTTGTTTTACGGCGCTGGGAGCGCAGTTTGAGCGACCTTAGGTGCAGGCAGGGTGATCATGACTGCCCTCAGCGTCATCACGATCGTCGGGCTCACCACTGCCGGATCGAATTATTCAAGACCAAACAACGACAGATGATCTCAGCGAACGAAAATAAGGGTGGTGCACATACGGGTTCAGCTCTCATTGGATTGACAAGCTTTAAAAGCAGCTGCGGAAAAGGCGGATTACCAATCCATTCAAATTTGCGATTCAAGGAGTTTTGCAAGGGAAGATTAATCACTCACCAGGTAATAATCGGACCTTGACCGTAAGGATGGAAGATGCCGAACCAATGTAGTGGATGCCGTGATGGCGAAGCTTTCGAATTGCCGTTCTCGATGGCATTCCAGCCAATAGTAGATGTCAACAGTGGCACCATATTCGCACACGAGGCACTTGTACGGGGCCTTGCTGGCGAGGGTGCAGGGTCCATTCTAAATCAGGTCAAGGATGACAATCGCTATGCTTTCGACCAGCAATGTCGGGTCAAGGCGATCGAGTTAGCGTCCAAGCTCTACGATCCGAATGACAACGTGAAACTGTCGATCAATTTTATGCCGAACGCCGTCTACGAGCCCCGCGCCTGTATACGTTTGACGCTCGCCACAGCAATGAAAACCGGCTTTCCGGTCGATCGCATCATATTTGAGTTCACCGAAAGTGAGCAACTTGACACAAAGCATGTCCTAAACATTCTTCGCACCTATCGGGATATGGGCTTCAAAACCGCCATCGATGATTTTGGCGCCGGATACGCGGGACTGGCTCTGCTCACGCACTTCCAGCCCGACATCGTCAAGTTGGACATGGAGATGATCCGGGGCATCGATATCGATCGCGTCAAACGGACAATCGTCAAACATACACTGGGGATGCTTGAAGAACTATCGATCGTGCCACTATGTGAAGGTGTGGAAACGGTGGAAGAACTGAAGGTCCTTCGTGATCTTGGCGTATCGCTTATTCAAGGCTATGTATTTGCCAAACCCCGTTTCGAGGGACTGGCTGTCCCGACCAAGACGCAAGACCTTTTGGCAAAAGCTGCATGATTTTGGATACGTATCCATTCTAGAGCTTTCGATGTACCCGCTTGCTGCGGACGGCACCACCACTTCAGTCCATTTTCAACTGTGCAAACCATGTAGCGTATGGAGTATTCTTCGCCAAATATCGGTTGAAATCCGGCGCCCCATCATCCCACCAGACAGGACCGCGTTCGCCGAGCGCAACCTTTGCCGCATCCACTCTTTNGCGTGCTTCTGCCATTGCTGGTGAAGATGTCTTTTCGTCCCGAACGGTCCTCCGAGCTGCCATCAGTTCCTGCACCAATGCCGTATGTGTGATCTCGTCCAGACCAGGGTTACTTCGACGCCACAACCTTCCTCTGACGACAAAATATCGACCATCGTCCGTGTTCAGATACTTCTCACTCATTTGAATCCAAGTGTCCCTTGCGCTGGCTCCGAATCCTGAGACGGTTTGCCTTCACGACGACGGGCCAGTTCAGTCTGTGCGCTGAAGCGCACGTCCAAATCCCGATCAGTAATGAACGCGTTGAGCATTTCGGTGCTGATACGATCCCAGGATTTTCCGCGATCTGATCCTGCAGGTACGCGCGGCAGAAGACCCGGCTCGGTGCTCCATGCAAGGCAATCGTCAAGCGAGGTTTCGTTCAACATGTCTCGGAGATGATGAGCCGTAACATAGGCGTCTGGCATGGCTCTATGCGCGGGTAACCCGACCTCGTGCACCAGCCCGGTTGGCATTCGTTGATAACGCAGCATCTGGTTGGAAANTCGGGGAAGCATTGGCCAGACACGCAAGGCGCATTTCCAGGTGCAAATCCAGGGCGTTCCGCCTGTAAACCGCGGCGTGCAGTATCTTTGCTCGAAGGCCGCTCGATGCGCTGCCAAGGCATCAATGTGGCCAAGTGGACGAAGAACAGTCGATGCTATTTCCTTCCAGTACGGCGCATTCGCAACATCGGTATCCAGGATGTGATGGATGGCCATGGTGTCGGGTGAAATCGGGCGACCCGGGTTCACGAACAGTGCACCGCGCTCGCCGCTAACCTCCCACTTTCCAGACCCGTCGATGACGACATCCTGCCAGCCGATCTCGCAAACGTCGTGTGGACCATTGCCTCCCGTTTCGAGATCGATGACGCGTACTCTGGCTTCGGACACTTCGATGCTACCTTCCTTTGAAATTCAGTATTGGTAAGCGAAATCGACGCCGGATAGTTCCTGAAACTGGAAGCGTGGCGGTTGGCGGGTGCTGGATTGTCTTTAGGCTTTGAGGTTGAGCCTGAATTACCTGCTCCGCCGGCGTTGTCTTCTGTAGCCATCTACCTAGCGTTTACTTTTGCCATGCAGCTCTGACGGCAAGCGCGAAATGTATTCAGTGCGCGCACCAGTTCCAACCTAGCCCGCTCACCGACGGGTTTTGTTTATGGCTTAAGGCTTCCTATCTGGGATGATTAACCAGAACAGTTGGACGAGATCCCGCCACGTCCGCATCATGTCGTCGAGGGCCGACGTGATCTGGAGGTACGCGTAGATCGCAAACAGTGTGAAAGCCAGCAATACCAGCCACGGCCATATCGGGCGCTTGCGCCTCGGTTTGTTTTCGATCTTGTTCAATGCCGCGCCTGCTTTTTTTCTTCCTGCAAGATTTCATATTCAGCTTGTTGGAGCGCCACCTCAATTAGATATGCAAGCGTGTCTCGCCTTGCTGCCCGAGCAGATTCATGCGCCACCTTAAGCGCTATAAGCGCATTTTTNACATCTTCCATCTTTATCCGACCCACTTCCCGTTTCAATGCCAAAGTGAATTATCCGGCTTTACCGTCTAAACACGATGACAAGGTATTGATATCAAGACGCTTGTCATGATGGCACGTTCGGAACCGGAAAACGCTATCAGATAGGCTAGCTGAAGAGCGGGGGCATACAAGGTACTAGACTTCTGCAGCAGGAGCCGTGCCCTGTTTGGCGCGGATGGCTGCAGCGGTCGAGGCGGCTCGCGCCGTCCCGGTCATCACTGCCAACCTGCACCGAAGGAGTTGCGAACTCGATCCCGTTCTCCTTGAACGCCTCACGGATCATGAGGTTGGCGCGGCGGCGGATCATCGACTGAAGGCCGCTCGGGCGCAGCATCATGCCGAAGCTCAGCACCATGCCGGAGTCACCGAACTCCTCGACCCCCTTCATTTNCAGGGGCTCGATAAACAGGACCGAAAATTCTGGTTCGTCAGCGAGGGCGGCTCCGATCTTCTTGGTGAGCTTTCTGGCCTTTTCAACGTCCGCATCGTAGCTGACGGAAATGCGGAACTTCACGATGCCCCAGTCACCACTCTGAACGGCGCCAAGTTCTCCGAACGATACCGTGTATACCGGGCCGCGGTGGTGACGCAAGCGTACCGAGCGAAGGCTGAATCCTTCCACTGTTCCCTTGTAGCTTTNCACCTGGATGTACTCTCCAACCCGGTACGCATCGTCGAGCATGTAGAAGATCCCGGCGATCACGTCCTTCACCAGCGTCTGCGAGCCAAAGCCAAGCCCCACTCCAAGGATTCCAGCACCCGCGATCAGCGGTCCGATTTCGACGCTCAGTTCCGAGAGGACGATCAGACCAGCAACGACCGCGACCCCAACAGCGAGGACGTTGCGGAAGATCGGCAGCAGGGTCCGAAGTCGTGCCTGGCGGACCGCCTGCGATGCATCGGGGATTTGCTCGCCAGGCCCAGGAGTTTTTATTGATCCATGACTTCGCCCGGTGCCCTGCCAGGTCAGTGGCGGATCAACCCAGAACGCAGCCGTACTGCGCTGGCGCAATTCTTCGGGAGACCGTGGCTTCGTCGCCGCAGGCAAAGGTGGCGACATCTATGCCGGACGACACGGGAACGTCTATCGTCGCGAAAACGGCGAGTGGCAGAAGCACACGCCCGACGGATGGTACCCCGTCGACCGTCCCTCGACAGACGGCCTCAAGAACGCGGGCGAACGCGTTCATCGGCAGAAAGTCGATCTTCGTAGCTGGCAACTCCGATGGCGACTACGAGATGCTGCGCTGGTCACCGCAGCCAAGGGTCACGGTTTCGCGATGATCGTCCATGTTCGGCACGCCCCAGCTTCTACGGTTCCCGCTTCCCATCGCGACGTCACCGTATGTTCCGTCGGGCTACGTGACGGGCTTCCCTGACCACGGGTTGAGCGCCCTCGCTTTGTCTGAGACAACGGCAACTTCTATTGTGGGCTCTCTGGTTGGTTCGTTGTGCAGACAATTGCGCCCAGTAAGTCTAGGATGCCGAGATGAGCCGATTCAATGACATCGAAGCAGCCCTGCTGAGCAGAATGCGCGCATTAAANGCGAAGCCGGAAAAGACGATCAATTTTTTGGACCTCTGTTTACCTCTGGGCGACGCTGGCTTCACTCGAAATGAGATCATGGAGGTGTTGAGTGCCTTGGAACAGGAAANGATCATCGCGTTCTCGCCGGGGAACAGGCTGCTGATCCTCAAGAAGCTGCCTGTTTAACGGCCTCTGTAGAAGTTCAGATGCAGCAAAGGCTCGACCTCAACAGACATGTTGGTCGATCATCGGTGTCATCGCAGCCACAGCCTCCAAAGCAGCAAAAGCACAGAGAGGTCGCTGCGGCAGAGACCGTGGACAAACCGCAGACCTCCAGAACCGAGTTAAGTCGCGAGCCACTCATATAGGCTGGCAACGCCGAAAAGCGCAAATTCCTTGGGCTCGGGACGGCTGCGGAGAGAACATGGTCCGTGAGCCCCAATGCGTGGAGGAAGCGCAGCAAGACCGGAAGGTGCGAGAACCAGGTCCCAAGAGAGTTGCCTTTGGGGCTCTCGAAGTTGTTCGCCGAGTAAGTCTGTACTTCGATGTTTGTGAGCTGGGATAAGAGGGCGCAACAACAGCCGCAGACAACGTCATCGTAATGTTGGTCAAGAACTGCGGAACGTCACCATCTCTCGCTGAGTTTCTGAGTTGCAACTCGCCGACCAAGGCCGAGGCAGACCAGGAGAGCAAGGGATGAGACATAAGGAAAAGGCACCTTCCAATCAGGCAGATGGCATCGATGCTAGGCCAACCTTTCTCAGTGACCGCCAGCGGGCAGAGGTATCGCTGTCGCTCCCTAAGGATTCAGGCCTCACTGCAAAGGCTGAGATATCAANCGGGGGATTGCTGTCGATTGCGGTGTTGGTATCCAGCATCCTCCTGTCAACCGCAGTCCTCGTTCATGTCGCCACGCGCGATGCATCGCGCCCCAAGCGCTGGTGATGTGGGATTTCTTCGCGATCCGAACGAGTTCGCTCCGATGCGTCCGCGTCACGGGCCACTCCGCCAACAGAGCGGCTCCGGATCGGGAACATTCGCGGAATCGGTTGGTTACTAGGCTTCCACATTAACGAGGAGAAGAATTTATGGTCACCATGGTTGGTAACGAAGGAAGCATCGAGAAGCTGGTCAAGGATCTGCTCTATCTCGAACATGATGCTATCGCTGCATATGACTCCTGTATCGAACGGCTTGACGACAAGTCGCTGGCTGCGAAGATTGATGAATTCAAGCAGGATCATCTCCAGCACGTGGCTGTTCTCAACGAGATCGCTTTAGAGATCGGTATCGAACCTCCTGCGGAAGGCGACATGAAGCAGATGCTGACGACGGGTAAGATCGCTCTTGCAGATCTCTTCGGTGATTCCGCTACCCTCAAAGCCATGAAGACGAACGAGGATGACACGGTAACCGCATACGAGCGTGCGTCAAAACACGAGGACGCCATTCCGAGCACGAAAGCATTCTTCCTGACCGCCCATCAGGACGAGCTTCGACACCGCGCGTGGATGGAAACGACCGCAAAGTCGATGTAACCTTGAAAANTACGTGGGCGGTATTCATTTAGGGACTACCACCCACATGTCGGTAGCCTGCAGCAACCATGATGGTTGCGCGTTTGCTGTCGCGGGTGACGAGGGCGCCCCCATGATGGGTTGAGCGCCCTCCGTTTGTTTCAAACCGAGATCAAATGTCAGCATCGTACCTTATCGTCTTTCTGCACGGCATCGGCGCGTCCGGCCAGCAGCTCGCACCTTTGGCATCGTCGTGGAGTGCTCGGCTGCCCACAGCGGTATTCGCGACTCCGGATGCGCCATATCGTAATGGGTACGGCGGCCATCTGTGGTTCAAAGTTGATGGCATGCAGCTAGATCCTGGTCGAATACGCGAGGCACGAGAGGGTTTCGACCGGAAGATCCGCGACGTGATCACACAGGAAGGCTTCGAAAACCGACTTCATGACATTGCATTCGTGGGTGTGTCACAAGGCGCAATCATGGTTTTGGATGGTGTCGCGTCTGGCCGTTGGAGCGTAGGCGCTGTGGTCGCGTTCTCGGGCCTTATGCCTCCCACATCCATCTTGCCAGAAAGCAACCGGACCCCTGTGCTCCTTGTACATGGTGCCGATGACCGCACTATACCATCTGTCGCTTCAACGATGGCGGCCGGACAGTTACGAGCGGCCGGGTTCTCGGTGGAACTGGAGATCGAGCCTGGAGTGGGGCACACGATCTCAATGAGTGGGGCGGACACTGCGGCGCGATTTCTTCAGAATGCCTTATCTTGATAACGGCAGTCGCTGACACCTCTGTTTTTNGGATGTATGCGAAACTAATGATCAAGTCAGCCTGATTTCCGGCTCTTGAGCTCGTCTGCGACCGACTTGCGCAGCGCGTCCATGATGTTGATCACGTTGGACTTTGGCTCGGCGGCTTCTAATTTCTTGCCCTTCGAGGCTTTCTTATGTTTGAGTGCTTTCTTCTTTTCGGCGATCAACTTGAGCAAGCTTTCCTGAATGGGGTCGCTTACCATGTTCGGCGACCACCTTGCCGTCTTCTGCTTGATCAGCTTTTGGGCAAGCGGGATCAGATCAGGGTCGTCGTCTATATCTTCCAAATACGTCTCTTCGGGGCCGAACCTCGTCGCCGAAGCGAAGCGACCACAGACGATGCCACCGTCGCGCGGCTCGAGGACGATCACCTTTTCACGAGGCCCGATGATGAGCTTCGAGATGCTTACGCCTTGTCGGTGACGGCGAAGGCCTCGTAACCCACCGCGTCGTCCGGCGTAAGGTAGTAGGGCTTCTCCAGGTAGACCCATTCTATGGATTCAGCCGGAGCGAATTTCTGGATATCTATTGTGTTGACCGTGTCGAGCGCAACGTTGCAGAGGTCGTCGTCCGTGAGTATGACGTAGTCGTTCTCACCATGCGCATATCCCTTCGCATCGTTCTCGTCCTTGACAGGTCTGCCTGTCACGGGTCGATGTATTGCGACACGACGCGACTGCCCGTTTCCTTGTTGAGCGTTTGGAAACGGACCTTTTCCGATTCTAACGTTGCGGGCATCATGTGCACCGGACAGGTGACCAGCGACAGTTTCAAATAGCCTTTGCAGTATAGTCGAGGTGCCATGATACGTCTCCATATTCGGCCTTGCGCTGTTGCGCAGTCTTGGAAGACGTGAACTTCGCCGCCCCACGTGTTGCGCGCTGCTTGCTCGCTCCGGCATTCGCGTTAGCCGCCGTTCGTTTCGGCTTCTCAGCAGCCTTCATCAAGCCAGCGCTCTCGCGAAGCGCGGCAAGCAGATCGTTTGGCTTAGAGGCCTCGACCTTCTTGCGCTTCGGCAACGCCTTGCCCTCGATCTTGCTCTTCACCAGTAGCCTTGCCGACCGCAATTTCATTTNGCGCATATGGGGTGTCGAGTTCGCGGGTATGACTCGTTCATCAGTCAGGTTGCCNATGGTCGTAAGCCGGAGACGTCAACTTGTGGCCGAGGGGACAGGAACTGTCGCGCTGGCAGAGCGGTGCTGGAGACGACAGCCCGACGCATCCCATTTTCGGCCAGTCGACCGCGAGCACCACAAGGGGCCAAGTGGGCGTGCTGCCGTTCGAAGGGCCCGGTATTCTAAAACAGATTAGCGCCCTTTAGGCTATCGAGGACAGTCCCTTAGTGTCCCGCATCGGTGATTGGCCGAACAGACGACCGTATTCTCGCGTGAATTGAGGCACGCTCTCATATCCCACCGTGAAAGCAGCCATGCTTGCCGACGCACCCTCGGACATCATCAGTCTGCGGGCTTCGATAAGACGAAGATGTTTCTGAAACTGAAGCGGAGACAGAGAGGTTACGTCCCGGAAATGACGGTGAAAAGAGGATATTCCCATCCCGGAGATCGATGCCAAACGTTCCACGGCGATTGCCTCGGCGAATTCGTTGCGCAGTACTGCGACGGCGCGGGCCACCCGTTCGACGTGGCTTCCGATCATGCCGAGACGGCGGATCGCGTCACCGTGGCTCCCAGCCAGCAACCAATAGTGCATCTCGCGCATCAGTTGTTTCTGAAGCACGGGACGAGATGAGGGACGCTCAAGCAAGCGCATAAGCCGCAAGGCTGCGTCTGATACTTCCTCGTCCGTGGGGCCGACCTTCACGGGTACTTGGTCTCCCACCAGAACGACACGCATTTCCACGGCAAGCTCGGCAATGATGGCAGGGTCGAGCTCCATCACCAGCGAGTAATAAGGTGAGGCGATGCTGGCACGGGTGATTTGGCTCACAGTCGGCACGTTGGCTGTGATCAAGAGCGTGTCTCCGGCTGCAAACGCATATTGTTGCGTTCCCATCGTCACCTGCTTTGCGCCCTGCAAGACAAGACAGACCAGCGGTCGCGATATGTCGTGAACAAGGCCGCTGCGTGCCGTTGCTCTGACGGTTGACAGGCCGGCGATCGGCGTTGGAGCAATGCCGACCGGGGTGGCATTTGCGTCGGCATACCGGCGGACTGTATCGAATAGCGTTTCCATGTGGCGACCATATGCCATCCACTCTGCTGCCGCCTAGTCCTGTTGGAGGATTAGGCAAGACTTGGCGATTTTTTGGCAACACCGCGTCCTTGTTCGCAGCGATAAATCGTTCACGCCACAATAAAGTGGCCGCCACGAAGGACACATATCATGACCAAGATTACCCTCATCACCGGCAGTAGCCGTGGTCTCGGACGCAATACTGCCCTCAGCGTTGCACGTGGCGGCGGTGATGTTATCGTCACCTATCACAGCCGCTCGGACGATGCCGACACTGTCGTCGCAGAAATCAACGCCATCGGCCGCAAGGCGGTTGCTCTTCAGCTCGACGCTGGCAATGTAGCCACATTCGACGCATTTGCGGGAACGCTGCGCGCCACGCTTGTCAATGTCTGGCAGCGCGACAGCTTCGATGCGCTCGTCAACAACGCCGGTCACGGCGACTACGCGCTCATAAGCGACACCACGGAAGAGCAGTTCGATCGCCTCGTTGATGTCCACTTCAAGGGTGTCTTCTTCTTGACGCAGAAGCTGTTGCCGCTGCTGGCCGACGGGGGTCGTATCGTCAACCTGTCCTCCGGCCTGACCCGCGTTTCGGCTCCCGGCTGGTCCGCTTATTCTGCAGTGAAGGGTGCGGTCGAGGTTCTCAGCATCTATATGGCCAAGGAACTTGGCAGCCGTGGCATCGCGGTCAACACGGTCGCTCCCGGCGCTATCGAAACCGATTTCTTCGGCGGTGCCGTGCGCGACACACCTGCCTTCAACAAGCTCTTTGCTGACATGACGGCGCTCGGCCGTGTCGGGGTTGCCGATGACATCGGCCCGATGATTGCCAGCCTCCTTAAAGAAAGCAATCGCTGGATCAATGCCCAGCGCATCGAGGTGTCGGGCGGCCAAGGTATCTGATAGCCGAACCCGCATCTGGCCCACACGTCCATGCGTTTCTCATGACGAGCGGCGAAGGAGCCTCCGATCCTTAGAATGGTAATTCACTTTCTCGGGGAGGAGCCTTCGACCCTTCGCGAGGACAACTCGCGAAGGGCGATGACCGATCTCTGGCTAGAGTGCCACGATATGCCCAAACGCCATTCATACGCGCTACGCTCTTGAAAAACGCATCCGTCCATTGACGATGATGCCTCATGTCCGCTCCACTCTCGTCCCCAGAGCCTCGACCGAAGTATCTGAGAAGCTCCGTATTGGTTGCACGTGTATGGGCTTATGGTGTGGGACGAGGTTCGTCTATTGCCAACATGGACGGCCAACGAGGGAGCTCTGCCGCTCGAACTTCTGTCAGGCAGCGAAGCTTACGATACTTGGTTCCGTGCCAAGGTGCTGGAAGCGCTCAATGACACTCGGCCGGATATGTCGGATGATGAAGTTAGGGGCCATTTTCAGGAGCGCCGAGCGGCGACGCGGTTTAAAGCGGTGGCGCGAAAGTCGTGAAGATTATGTGGTTTGCGTTTGCCTCGTCGGATCGCGACGCAGCGGCCCGTCGTCTGATAGAGTTTCCAGAAAATGGGCCTTGGGCAGAATTGCTGGGACGCGCGAATTGGTGATCAACGGTACGCCTTACGTCGCAACGTAGGCGATAACGGAAGCTGCGGTTCCTATTCTACGCGTACTTCACGATGCTCAGGAGGGGCCCGAAAAATTTCCAGCCAGTTACCTTGGAACTGAGTTCAATGGCAGCCTCACGCGCTGGAAAGAGGTTCAAGACGCGGTACTCGGCCAACACATTCATGCCTGGCGCTCGGGGCGCGCTCGCGCTGCATGTTCCACATCCTTATCTTTCGCCCTTAGCCGTTGAAGGGTCGGTCGCAATGCCACGTTACATGAAGTCTCCTCACTGTCCGGTGATTTGGCATTTNAACTATTATCGAGACGTGCCTGTTCCCGAAGCCGCCAGACGCGGGGTGGTTCGCCAGCCCGGCTCACGAAGAAGCGGGAGAAATAGGCCGGATCGGCAAAGCCCAGATGAGCTGCGACCTCGCTGACGGGCGCTGTTGAAANCAGCAGTTGCGCCTTTGCCTGCTC
Source organism: Agrobacterium bohemicum (assembly GCF_002896715.1). Lineage (GTDB taxonomy): Bacteria > Pseudomonadota > Alphaproteobacteria > Rhizobiales > Rhizobiaceae > Agrobacterium > Agrobacterium bohemicum. The sequence continues at coordinate 73,630 of NZ_PGEL01000019.1, read as the reverse complement.
CATCAGTTTTTCCGCAATCAGGTCGTGTGCCGTGCATCCCAGTGCCGAGCGAACGATGCGATTGAGATGGGTGAGCGACACGTCCAACGCTTCCGCATAGAAGGCGACCGGCTTATGGGCGCGGAAATGCTGGTGGATAAGCGCGCGAAGCGCGTCGATGCGACGTCGCTTGTCTGCGGCGAATGGTGGTCTTGCATCCTGCGCAGATGAAATTCGCGTCAGCAGTTGTAATGTCGAAGAGATGTAAGCGGCCATAAGGTTGCCGCGACCGGGGCGACGATTGTTGAACTCATCCTCAAGCCGCGTCAGTGTCTGCGCTACATAGGCCCCGTCGGCCTGACCGATGTCGAGCCGCGTGACCTGCGGTACCAAAAGCAGTCCGCCGTGTTCGACATGCCCGTGGCCCAGATGTGTATTGAGAATCGTCAGAACGAAGCCCTTCACATCGCGCGAGAAGCGAAATCCGTGATTGAAACCGGCTGGTACGCTGACGACGGAGGACGGGGGAATCGGTACAATCCGATCGTCGAGTACCGCGTCGCCGGACCCGCTTTTGAGGTACAATATCTGAAAGAAGGAGTCATGTCGGTGAAGCCGGATTTCCCAGGCATGACGGCTGCTCCGAGACTCAATCGTTTCGCAATGCACCCAGAAATCAGGCTCTTTGCGCGTATTCTCGCCGTAGAGCATATATGTGGGAACGGACTGCATCACATTTGCCTCCAATCTGAATGTTCAGATTGTGCAAGCATCCGGCTGATATGTCCATTGCCGACACGGTCGAAGCTCATCACACTTGAAACATCAACTGCAATCGGGAGGAAAGCATTGAGAACCCAGGTTGCCATCATCGGTTCAGGTCCATCCGGACTTCTGCTCGGTCAGCTTCTGAGTGAGGCAGGCATCGATAACGTCATTCTCGATCGTGTGTCGAAAGAGTATATTCTCGGCCGTGTGCGCGCTGGCGTGCTGGAAGAAGGCACGGTCGAACTTCTCGACAAGGCAAAAGCCGGTGCTCGGATGCATGCTGAAGGGCTTCCACATGACGGTTTTTCGCTCGCATTCGATGGCCGCGACCACCGGATCGACCTAGCGAAACTCACGGGCGGCAAGCGCGTTATGGTATACGGCCAGACCGAGGTTACCCGCGACCTGATGGATTGTCGCGAAGCTGGCGGGGCGTTAACTATCTATGACGCCTCCAAGGTGCAACTGCACGGTTTCGAAACGGCGTCTCCGTCCGTAAGCTACGAAAAGGACGGCACGACCCACCGGCTGGATTGTGACTTCATCGCCGGATGCGATGGCTTCCACGGTGCAAGCCGTAAGGCGGTGCCACCGGACGCAATCAAGATATTCGAAAAGATCTATCCCTTCGGGTGGCTGGGTGTTCTGGCCGATGTCGCGCCGGTCAGCCATGAACTGGTCTATGCAAACCATCCGCGGGGATTCGCGCTCTGTTCCATGCGCTCCGAAACCCGCAGCCGCTATTATCTCCAGTGTCCCTTGGACGAAAAGATCGAAGATTGGAGCGACGACCGGTTCTGGGATGAATTGAGGCGCCGCCTTCCGGTCCATCACGCGCAAGCACTGCTGACCGCTCCATCCTTCGAAAAATCGATTGCACCACTGCGATCCTTCGTTGCTGAACCAATGCGGTTCGGTACTCTGTTTCTTGTGGGAGACGCGGCCCATATCGTGCCGCCTACCGGCGCAAAGGGCCTGAACCTTGCCGCCAGCGACGTGCACTATCTCTTCAATGGCTTGAGAGAGCATTTCAGTGATCATTCGGACGCTGGACTTGATACCTACTCGGAAAAGGCTCTTGCCAGAGCGTGGAAGGCCGTGCGGTTTTCATGGTGGATGACCACCATGATGCATCGTTTNCCCGGTACGGGCGATTTCGACCAAAAAATCCAGGAAGCCGAACTCGATTATCTCACGCATTCGCAAGCAGCATCCACAGCTCTCGCCGAAAATTATGTGGGTCTGCCGTACTGACCGACTGTCGATATGGTGTGCAGACCAGAGTTACGCGTTAAAAATGCAATTTGAAACGGTGCAAAGCCAGGGAGGTGCGCACCACAAAGGGAGGAATAAATCATGAGGAAANTCATTATCGCGGCCATTGCGGCCGTGGCACTCAGCGGCACGGCTTATGCAGAGGTTATCAAGATTGGGGTGGTAGGGCCGTTCTCAGGTCCGTTTGCCTTGCAGGGAAAGAACTTCAAAGCCGGGATCGATGCGTATATGGCGATCAATGGCAACAAGATCGGCGATGACACGGTCGAGATCATCTATCGCGATGTGCCGCAGGCAGATCCGGCCCAGTCCAAGGCGCTTGGCCAGGAACTGGTCGTCAAGGAGAAGGTGCAATATCTCGCCGGGTTCTACTTCACCCCGGATGCCATGGCGGTGACACCCATACTGAAGCAGGCAAAGGTGCCGATGGTCATCATGAATGCCGCGACCTCTGCGATCATGAAGACCAGCCCGCTTGTCGTACGCACGTCCTTCACCACCTGGCAGACGTCTACCCCTATTGCGACCGTGGCTTTCGAGGCTGGCGTCAAGAAGATGATCTCCGTGGTCAGCGATTACGGTCCGGGCATCGACGCAGAAAATGCGTTTAAAGCGGGCTTCGTGAAGGCTGGCGGCGAGGTCGTACAGTCCATCCGCATGCCGCTCACCACCAATGATTTCAGCCCGATCATGCAGCGCATCAAGGATTCTGGCGCAGACGGCGTCTTCGCCTTCCTTCCATCCGGCCCAACCACGCTTGGCTTCGTCAAGGCCTATAACGACAACGGCCTGAAAACCGCTGGCGTGAGGTTCTTCGCGCCCGGTGACTTGACGCAGGAATCCGATCTGCCGGCGCTCGGTGATGCGGCACTCGGAATCCAGACCACGTTCCACTACGCGGTTTCGCATGACTCGCCAGAAAACAAGGCGTTCGTCGAAGCGGCCACCAAGGCGATCGGCAACAAGGCGGAGCTTTCCTTCCCAGCAGTCGGCGCGTTCGATGGTATGCATGTCATTTACAAGATGATCGAGGCGACCGGCGGCAAGCAAGACGCGGAAAAGGCTGTCGAAGCCGTCAAGGGATTATCTTGGACCAGCCNGCGCGGACCTGTATCGATCGATCCGGAAAGCCGGCACATTACCCAGAACATTTACCTTCGCGAAGTCGTGAAGGCTGACGACGGCACGTATATGAACAAGGAAATCCGCACCTTCGAAAAGCAGGGCGATCCAGGCCTTGCAGCCGTGAAGTAAGCCTCAAGAAAAACCTCGAAGCATCGGTGGGTCCATGACCCGCCGATTTGAGCAGGATTAATTCATGCAGACAGTCTTCAGCATAGCCATTGATGCCCTTGCCTATGGCATGGTGCTGTTCGTCATTTCCATCGGCCTTTCGGTGACGATGGGATTGATGCGCGTCGTCAATCTGGCACATGGCGCCTTCGCCATGATCGGCGGTTACATCGCGTCCTATGTGGCGCGCGATCTCGGTCTCGGATATTCCGTCGCAGTGATAGCGGCTGTCGTGCTTACGATCATCATCGCCATCCCGATCGAGCGGTTTCTCTACCGCCGCATCTATGGCGCCCNTGAATTAACGCAGGTTCTGATGACGATTGGCATCACCTTTTGTGTCATCGGCATTGCCAACTATGTCATGGGACCGACGCTGAAGACCATCCCGCTGGCTGGCCCGCTGCAAGGTGCCGCCGACCTCGGCTTTCGTAGCATTTCCGTCCACCGTCTCTTTGCTATCGTCTGCGGCCTCGTCGTGGCGCTCGGTCTTTGGTTTGCAATCGAAAGGACCAATTTCGGGGTCAAGGTACGGGCGTCTGTGGATGACGCCGCTATGGCCGCCGCACTTGGTGTCCGCACCGAGATCATTTACGCCATGAGCTTCGCCATCGCGGTGGGTCTCGCAGCATTCGGCGGGGTCGTCGGTGCGGAGCTTTTGCCGGTCGAGCCCTATTATGCGCTTCGCTATATGGTGACGTTCCTTGTCGTCGTCTCCGTAGGCGGTGCAGGATCCATTCCCGGCGCACTCGCGGCCTGTCTGCTGTTGGGCGCGATCGACACGACCGGGCGCTACCTGATGCCGGAATTCGGCGAGTTCTTCTTCTACCTCGCGGTGATCGCGATCATCTGCGTGTTTCCGCGCGNCCTTGCCGGAAGAGCGAAATGATGAAGGAGACTGTTGCAATGACCTCCAACGTGAACAACGACATCTTCCTAGGCGCCAAAACACGCAGCGCTCTGGTGCGCGACCTGATCGGCATCACCGTGATCGTGGTTGCGGCCGTAATCGGCTATCTGCTGTTCCCAGACAATCTGGCGCTGCTCACGCGTATCCTCGCGATCGCGTTTCTCGTGCTGGCGCTCGATCTCGTTACCGGATATTGCGGCGTAGCAACACTTGGCCATGCCGCGCTGTTTGGATCGGGTGCTTATGCCGCCGGTATCCTTTCAGCCCATTACGGTATCAATGATCCGTTACTGATGACATTGGCCGGTCTCGTCGGCGGTGCCGTTTCCGGCCTGCTTTGCGGTGCGATCATGCTCCGCGCCCACGGATTGCCGCAACTCGTCTTGTCGATCGCACTTATCCACCTGTTTCACGAGCTTGCCAACAAGATGTCATCCTGGACCGGGGGNAGTGACGGGCTTGCGGGCATCGCACCCGACCCTGTTTTCGGCATGTTCGAGTTCGACCTCTACGGTCAGACGGGCTATGTTTTCGGTGTGGTCCTTCTGTTGATCGTATTTGTTCTTCTGAGGATACTCGTTCGCTCGCCTTTCGGTATGCTCAGCCGCGGTGTTCGCCAGGATACTCTGCGAATACGCGCGATGGGCGCGTCTCCTAGCTCCGTACTGATCAGGATGTATGTCATCTCAGGCGCTGTGGCGGGGCTCGGCGGTGCGTTGAATGCCATCTCGACGCAGGTCGTTGCGCTCGATACGCTATCCTTCACGCAGTCAGCGGAGGCGCTGGTCATGCTGGTGCTTGGCGGGACCGGGTCGCTGTTCGGTGCCTTGACTGGAACGCTGATCTTCATGCTGTTTGAGGATTACGTTTCGGCCGCTAACCCCTTTCACTGGCTGACGATGGTCGGCGCGTTGCTCATCGCCGTCGTCCTGTTCGCCCCGAAGGGGCTTTACGGAACTGCCGCCAACTACGTTTCGCGTCGCAGGGAGGCGAAGCCATGAGCGCGGTTTTCGAGGTCAACAATCTTAAAAAGACGTTTGGTGGCCTGACGGTCACCGACAACGTTTCGCTTTCCATGATGCCGGGCGACCGTGTCGCCCTGATCGGACCGAATGGCGCGGGTAAGACCACCTTCGTCAATCTCGTCACTGGCAATCTGCAGCCGAACTCGGGAGATGTTCGACTCAATGGTGAGACCGTTACGAAAATTGGCCCGACGGGCCGCGTCAGGCGTGGTCTCGTGCGCTCCTTTCAGGTCACCCGGCTCTTCCAGGACATGACGCCTGCCGAACATGTGGCGCTTGCAGTGCTGCAGCGTGACGGCCACGCGACCCGCTTGTTCGGCAATTTNCTGACGATGCCCGATGTCATGGCTGAAGTCTCGGCACTGCTCGGAAAGCTCGGTCTCGCCGATCTTGCGCACCGCCGGGTCAGTGAGATTGCCTACGGACAGCAGCGCCTGCTGGAACTTGCCATGGCACTCGCGTTAAAACCGAAAGTCCTGCTTCTCGACGAACCGGCCGCCGGCGTGCCGCAAAGTGACACCGGCCGTATCGAACATGCCCTTGCGGACTTGCCCGCAGATCTCGCGGTGCTGATGATCGAGCACGACATGGATCTGGTCTTCCGGTTTGCAAANCGGGTCATCGTTCTGGCGGCGGGAGCCGTCATCTTTGACGGCCTGCCAGTCGATGTCACCAAGGATGCCCGCGTGCGGGAAGCGTATCTAGGGAGCTATGCCGATGCCAGCCACATCGCTTGAGGTCGAAAACCTCTCCGCCGGATACGGCCAGACGAAGGTGCTGGAAAACGTCTCCTTCTCCGTTCCTGCTGGCCAGCGCTTTGCCGTGCTTGGCCGAAACGGTATGGGCAAAACGACCTTGCTCGCCACATTCGCCGGCCAGACCAAACGATACGACGGACGCATCCGGCTTGGCGGCACGGACATCACGACGTCACCGAGCGCTTCGAGAGCTCATGCGGGCCTCGGTTATGTGCCGCAGGCGCGTTGCGTGTTTCCGACGCTCACTGTCGAGGAAANCCTGTTCGTTGGCCTGAAAGGACGGCCGAAATCGGCGTTGGAAGAGGCTTACCAGATGTTTCCGCGCCTCAAGGAGCGGCGTCGCAATCTTGGCAACCAGTTGTCGGGGGGCGAGCAGCAAATGTTGTCCACCGCCCGCTCCATCCTCGGCCGCCCGTCAGTTCTCCTGCTGGACGAACCGCTGGAAGGGCTGGCTCCGGTCATTTGCGAGGAACTGATGCTGGCCTTCACCGATCTTGCCAAGACGGGCGACATGACGATCCTTCTGGTCGAACAACGCATCCAGAGCGCGCTGGACTTCGCCGAGCAGGTGATCATTCTCGAACGCGGCAGGTTGGCCTGGAGCGGAACGCCAAAGGCGCTTGCCGGGGAGCATGACACGGTGGAGCGACTTCTTGGAGTCGGTGGGCTTTTGAGCGAGGAGGCCTAGGCGTCCCTATTTGGCGCGAGGCGATATCCCGTGGCGATGTATGGACTGGTCAGCTTGCCAGCGCCTTGGACGTCGCGGATTCCACCGAGAAGCTGCTCCCGCTCGTATTCGTCGCGGGCCAACAACTGCCAATTGGCCACCATATGGAAAAACGCGTGACTGACCGCCGTAAGGTGACTGCAGAACTGCTCGATTGATTTGACCTGATCTGGAGACGGCGAGAAGTCGCCGTCTCCAGATTGGAGCCTGCTCACCTGCATCGCACAGATGATCAACACTATCAGTAAACAATTCTTGCTTTAACGAGCCTTACTAGGCAGCGCGCATCTTTCCCTTCCCACTTGTCCACTCAGGCAACCAGTCGCGATGTGCAACGAGCAGTTCGTCGACCAGTGACCAAATCTGATCGAGGTCCAGTTCAGCCGCAGTATGCGGGTCCAGCATGGCCGCGTGGAAAATATGTTCCCTGTTCTCGGTCATCAGTGCAGCGACGGTCAGTTCCTGCACGTTGATGTTGGTGCGCATCAGTGCCGTCAGTTGCGGTGGGAGGTCGCCAATGAAGGTTGGCTGAATGCCGTTGTGGTCGACAAGGCAGGGTACCTCTGCCGCACAGTTGGCTGGCAGCGACGTGATGCAGCCATTATTGCGCAGGTTGCCATAGATGACCGACGGCTCACCGGTCCATACCGAGTTGATAATCGATGACGCATATTCCTTCGACTTCTTGACCTCTATCTTATCTGCAGAACGGTAGGTCGTGGTTTGGCCCCTCCACTTTTCGATCTGTTCAATGCAGCGTTTTGGGTACTCATCCAGAGGAATGCCGAACTTTTTTATAAGATCGTCGCGCCCTTCCTTGATAAAATAGGGCGTGTACTCAGCAAAATGCTCGGAGCTCTCGGTCACGAAGTAGCCAAGCCGGGTCAGCATCTCATAACGCACCTTGTTGACGCATCGTGGATTCCAGCCGGGTTTCGGTGCGCGGCCTTCGCGGTAGGCGCGAAAAAGGTCCGGATAGAGATTACGGTAGCTGCCGTCTGGCTGGCGATGTTCAAATTCCAGAAAGAATGCCATGTGGTTGATACCGGCAGAGCGATAGCGAATCTCGTCGTAGGGAATTTCAAGGTCTTCTGCCAATTCCATGGCCGTTCCCTGCACAGAATGGCAAAGCCCGACCTGACGGATTGTCGGGTATTTTNCAGCAATCGCCCAGGTATTGATCGCCATCGGATTTACATATTGCAGCATGATCGCATGGGGGCAGACGGCAAGCATGTCCTCGCAAATCTTCCATAAATGCGGCACGGTACGTAAGCCGCGCATGATACCGCCCACACCGAGCGTATCTGCAATGGTCTGTCGCAGGCCATATTTCTTGGGCAGTTCAAAGTCTGTTACCGTGCAAGGCTCGTACCCGCCGATCTGGAATGCGACAACGACAAAATCCGCGCCGCTGAGCGCCTTGCGTTGATCTGTATGGGTTTCAACGGTCGCTTTTGCGCCCAACGTTGAAATCAGCTTGTTGGCGACAATTGCGCTTTCTTCCAACCGTTGCGGGTTGATGTCCATGAGTGCAATCTTCGCACCGGAAAGAGCAGGGCGTTGAAGCACATCGCCGATGATGTTTTNCATAAACACCGTTGATCCAGCGCCGATAAAGGTGATCCTTGGGTCTTTTGTCATCTCTGTCTCCGATAGCAATTCAGGCGATTTCGAATGCGGCTTTAACGAGCCGTTGCGTGTAGGCGGTCTGGGGATTTGCCAGTACGTCTTCCACTGGTCCTTCCTCCACAATCCGACCGTTTTGCATGACGATGACGCGATGGCAGAGTGCGCGCACCACTTTCAGATCATGCGAGATAAACAGGTAACTCAGGCCTTTCTCATCCTGTAGCTTGCGCAGCAGGGCGATGATCTGGGACTGAACCGAAAGGTCGAGCGCCGATGTCGGTTCATCCAGCAGGATGAATTCCGGCTCTAGCGCAATGGCACGTGCAATCGCGATTCGCTGGCGCTGGCCGCCAGAAAACTCATGAGGAAAACGTGAGAGAATATTGGTTGGCATTCCGGAGGCGTTCAGCGCATCGCAGACCCGCTCCAGCCGCTCCGCCTTGTTCGCTCCCAACCCGTTGACGACAAGTCCTTCCTCGATGATCTGGCCGATGGTCATACGAGGATTGAGAGATGAAAATGGGTCCTGAAACACAACTTGCATGCGCGACCGTAAGGGGCGCATTTGCGCACGTGATTTNCCATGGATCGGTTCATTGTCAAACAGAATGCGACCACCCTCGGGTTCATTCAGCCGGAGCAATGATTGTCCGAAGGTCGTCTTTCCCGACCCTGACTCTCCCACAATCCCAAGCGTTTCGTGTCTGCGCAGCGTCAACCCTAGGCTATCGACAGCAATAAGTTCCCTCAGTTGCGGTTTGAACAAACCGCCATGGCGCAACATGAAGGACACGCGCACGTCATTAGCTTCCAGCAACATTGTGGAGCCGGAGGGCAGGGGGTGAGCGTGTCCTTGTGGCTCGGAATTGAGAAGCTTCTTTGTGTAGGCGTGCCGCGGGTTGGTGAAGATCTCTTCCGTGGTATTGTGCTCCCGCACCTCGCCATGCTGCATGACGTAANCATAATCGGAAANTTTCCGAACGATGGTCAGATCGTGCGTGATGAGAACGACGGCCATGCCGCGTGCTTGCTGTAACTCTCTAACGAGGTTGAGGATTTGTGCCTGCACCGTCACATCCAATGCCGTCGTTGGCTCGTCAGCAATCAGGACGTCAGGGTCGTTCGACAAGGCCATCGCGATCATCACACGTTGACGCTGGCCGCCGGATAGTTGATGCGGATATTGCTTCAGCCGCGCTTCCGGATCTGGAATATGAACTTGTTTGAGCAGTTCCAGCGCACGCGCTTCAGCTTGCTTGCGGCCCATTCTGTTGTGAACGCGGATTGCTTCAACGATTTGGCTACCAATTGTGTAGATCGGGTTGAGCGAACTCATCGGCTCTTGAAAGATCATCGCCAGACGGTTGCCACGCATTGCCCTGCGTGCCCGCTCCGGTAACTTTAGAATGTTTTNGCCGTCATAAGACACAGAGGCTGCACTTGAAACGACAGCACGTTTCGACAAAAGTCCCATGACGGTCCGCGCCGTGACGGATTTTCCGGAACCAGATTCCCCGACGATGGCGATGGTTTCGCCGCGATAGAGTTGGAAGGATACGCCTTTAACAGCATCTACGGTGCCGTGCTCGACTTTGAAATTGACCGCGATATTGCGCGCATCGATGATAGGCGCATCCTGGCGTGATGCATGGTCGAAGCGTTCATCAGGCGCGAAAGATGCCAACGAGGACGTAACCATTCCAGTCTCCTCTCTCAATAGGGATCAACAGCATCGCGTAGGCCGTCGCCCAGCGCGTTGAAGGCAAAGACAGTCACAAGGACGAAACCGACGGGCGCCAATATCCACGGATACGAACCGATGACCGAATAGGTTGCCGTATCCTGCAACATCAGTCCCCACGAAATCAGTGGAGGTTTGACGGCAAANCCAAGGAAGCCAAGGAAGGATTCCAGGAGGACGACACTTGGAATATGCAGCGTAACGGCAACGATGACGTGGCTCATCACATTGGGCAGAATGTGCTGAAAGATGATGCGCCGGTCTGTCGCGCCGATCGCCATGGCGGCCCGTACATAATCGATCCGCGCAAGCGCCATTGTTTTACCACGGACTTCACGGGACATCTGTGCCCAGCCAAGCGCCGACATAACAACCACGACGAAGGTCAGAAACACGTTTGTCGGGGCGGTGACAGGAATGAGCGATGTCAGCGCCAGATACAGCGGCAATTGCGGGAAAGCGAGGACGATGTCGACAAAGCGCTGTACCCACGCATCCACCGCGCCGCCGAAATAGCCAGATATCAAGCCGACACTGGTGCCGATGACGGTCACGATAAAAACGACGCTCAGCGCGATGGCGAGAGAAATCCGCGAGCCGTGAATGGCGCGCGACAAGACATCGCGGCCAAACTTGTCCGTTCCCAGAAAATGGACCGTTTGGCCGTCCACAGAACCGAAGAAATGACGCTCCGTGGGAAACAGGCCGAAGAGATTGTACGGCGCACCTTTGACGAAAAAACCGAGATAATGTGGGTTATCGTAATTCGGTCCGACGATGGGCTGGAATGTGACCGGGTCGAGCTCTTCCGTTTCTGCCATCGCATAGACGCGCGGCCAGATGCTGAAAGTCCCATCTTTTTCCTTGAAGCTGATGCTTTGTGGGGGGNTGAAACTGGCCCCGGTTTCTCTTGGATCTGCAGGCGCAAAAAANTCGGCGAAGATGGCGATGAGGATGAGGAGAACGACAAGTGCCAAGCCGACCATGCCAGTGAAGGAGCGCCGTAATCGGCGCCAGACCAGTGCCGTATACGTTTCGTTTGCACGCTGTTCTGCAACGTTGATGACCTGTTCCTGGCTCGTTGAACTATGCACGGCAACCATCTCACGCCCTCCCTATTTCGCGCACACGCGGATCGAGAAGAGCGAGCAAGATATCTGCGATGATGTTCCCAATAATGAGAGTCGCGGCAAGCACCATCATGAAGGTGGCGGTGACGTAGACATCGCCCACGGCCATGGAGCCAACAATGGCGGGACCAACGGTTGGCAGCGCGAAGATGATGGCCGTTTCAATTTCGCCGGTCAGCATATAGGGCAACACGACACCCTGATACATGACGAGCGGATGCAGCGCGTTTGGCACGGCGTGGCGCATAATGACCGCGCCTTCCGACAGCCCCTTGGCGCGCGCNGTTTCGACATATTGCGCATTAAGCGTATCCAGCAGATTGCCGCGCATCACGCGCATGTTGTAGGCCAGCCCTCCGAAGGTGGCAATGGCAACAACCGGCCAGACATGGCTAACCAGATCAACGAACTTTGCCCAGGACCAAGGCGCACCACCATATTGGGGTGAAANGAAACTACCGATTTCAGCGACGTTGAAGTGGAAGACCATCAGGTAGACCATGATCAACGCCATCAGAAAGCGAGGGATCGTCATGCCCAGAAATGCGATGGCAGACAGGATATTATCGACCCACGAATATTGCCGTGTCGCAGCCAATACCCCGAAGGTGATGCCAAGTATCGACGCCAGGAGATGGCAGACGAGTGCTAAAAGCAGCGTCCGCGGCAGGCGTTCGCCGACGACCTCCGCTACCGGCTTGTTGTAGTAAAAGCTGTAACCAAAGTCACCGCGGGTAACGATTCCGCCAATCCAGTTGAAATATTGTACCACGATAGGCTTATCGAGACCGTGTTCGACCCGGTACGCCTGCGCCTGCGCTTGGGCCTGTTCAAACGACGCACCACCCTGATTCATCAGCTGTGAGCGAATATAGTCCGCATAGTCGCCAGGCGGCGCCTGGATGATAGCGAATGTCACGATACTGAGGATCAGCATCACGGGTATGGCTGAGCCGAGGCGAACAAAAAAGAACCTGAGCATAATAAAATATCTCCCTGCATTGCGGGCCCGGCTTATGATCGGTTCCGCCTTTTCTCCCGCCGGCCGCGCTTCACGCGCGACCGGTCATGGTGTCTCCGGGAGGGAGCTAGTTGATGGGGCCTTTATCACCGGGCTTGCCGGGCAGTTGTTGGGGAAATAGCTCGTATTTGCCCTGTTTATTGGTCGCGACCNAAAGGCGTTCGCGCATGACAGCGTCTTCCGCCCAGTTGAACATGAAGATCGGTGTTCCCTGCGGTACATTAGAGAAACGCTTGTTGATGATCAGCGCTCCGGGATACTCGGTCAGGCCAATCGTATAGAGGTTCTGTGTGTAGACCTTCTGATATTGCTTCATCAGAGCGGCCCGCTCGGCATTATCCTGAGAGGCAATGAAGCGGTTGACGAGATCGACCATTTCTTTTTCAAAAGGCATCATGTCGACTTGCTTGCCTTCCGGCGCGCGGTGGTTCCAACTGGTGCGCGGACCAACCGGTGCAAGCTGCTCGGTGTTTTGCACCACAGAAGCGAGTTCGGTCGTATTGCGGCGAACCAGCCAATCGAACCGGCCGCCATAATGCGCGGCATCTCGCTGGTTGCCATCGAGAGAATTAAGTACCACGCGCAGACCTAACTTTGCCATCTGGCCAACCAGACCTTCTGCAAGGCTCTTGTCTGTCGTGTAGGTATTGTTGACGAGCAGAACGATCTTGACGTTTTTGCCGCCAGCCGTGCCTGCCGGGAAGTTCACGAACCCATCGCCGTCCGTGTCCTTCAGCCCAATCTTTGCGAGAGCGGCCTTTGCGCCTTCAAGGTCGTAGGGATAATAGACAGTCGAGTTGCGGTCGTAAAAGCTGGTGCCGGATGAAATGCCCCCGGGATAAATCGCGGTAAACGGACCTTTGACCAGCGAATCGCCGACAGCCTTGCGATCAATAGCCGACGTCACTGCCTCACGGAAATCCTGATTGCGGTTCAGTTCACGAATGGCCTGTTCCCGTTCGTCGGGCGAACCCCAGCCATTGGCTGAGAAGTTCATTTGTAGGTTATAGCCGATCAGACGCGGGCCAAAGGCAAGTCTTGCCGGCGCGTTTTCGTCGGCAGCACGCTTGAGCGCAGCCACGAAGTTTNCCGGCTGTTCCAGGTTGGAGAAATCGCCAGATCCGGCCACAGCCTGCACATCGCGATCAGCCCAAGTGGAAAGCTTGTAGTGAATTTCATCGACATAGGGCAGTTGCTGGCCCTTTTCATCGACTTTCCAGTAATAAGGGTTGCGACGCAGGACGATTAGGTCATCCGGTCGGTATGACACCGGCGCCCACGCACCCATGACCGGCATGTTCATATATTCGGGCGGGAAGGCATTCTTGAACTGATTATAGGTGTTTTTCGAATATTTAGGGTGTTGCGGCTTTAGAATATGTGCTGGCCCCGGGCAGAAGTTCGGATAGGCCATTGTATAGAGATACTGCTTAGGAAAGGCGCTCTTGAACGTCCATTCGACCGTGTAATCATCGATCTTGGTAAGGGTCGTACCCTCTCCAAAAGCTTCCGGCGACGCACCCCCACCAAGCGGCGACACATTTGGGTCTATCACACCATCTTCCCAGTAAAACATGATGTCTTCTGCTGTGAAGGGTACCCCATCAGACCATTTGGCGCCTTTGATCAAGTGCATCGTCAGCTTGTGACCATCCTGCGACCACTCCCAGCTTTTAGCTAGATTGGGCAGCGGCTCTGTGTCTTTGGCATCTACCTGAAACAATGGTGCGGTGCGTGTCAGGCATTCCGACAACGCTATATCGATGCCGCCCCAGCCCTGTGTCTGGCCGGCCATGTAATTCCAGCCTTCGGGACGTCCACCAACGACGTGGCGCAGAGTATCGCCGTAAACACCTGTCCCATCCGGCATATTTCCCGTCTTGTAGACCAATGGTTCGTCCGGCAGTCTGTCTTTGAGCGGTGGGAGCTTGCCGGTCTTTTCGAATTTTTCAGAGACCCAATCAGGCTCCGAGTAGTTGGGTAACGCCTTGAACTCCAAAATGGAGTCACGCTCCACATATTTTATCTTTCCTTCGGCGGGAAATTTCGCTGGTTCAGGTGGTGCCGATGTTTGAAATGCATGCGCATTCAGTGCGATCAGCGAAACGCCGAAAGCAAGGCAAGCACTCAAGAAATTCCTGTGTGGATGTTGCATCGTTATCTCCTCCCAATGGCGCGACCAGGCACGCCTGTCCCTTTGCTTCCCGGAAAACGGTCAGTACCGATGCCTCCTCGCGTCGATGCTGCCGCAGATAAATCAAACTGCTTTTTTCAGTGCTGCTTTCTCGGCGCGCAATTCCTCAATCGATCTGACATGACGCCTTGCAGCGCCCGTCCAATCGCTCGTTTTGACAGTGGATCTGGAAAGACGATCCTTCGCTGCCGGTACGGCATGCGCGTATTGTGGCAACCAGCGCGCCTGCGCGATCACCATTNCGTCGACCATCTGCCACACCTCTTCCGGTGTCGATACCGCACCCACCAAGGGNTCATGGAGAACAGCAAGTTTCAGAAGGTCGATATCCCCAGTGACAGCTGCATGAACCGACATGCGTTGAACGCTGATCGACGCCATGCATGTCGCCGCACAGGCTTCCGGGATCGTGATGCCGGAGACCATGTTGATGCCGAAACGATCCACGAACCCGGGCGATTCGATGATGGCATCCTGCGGCAGGTTGGTGATAATGCCATTGTTTTTGACATTGAAATGGCCGCGATACACACGCCCTGTTTCCAGCGCCTCAAGAATATGGCTGGCATGTTCGTTTGAACGCTTAGTTGGATCGAGAAGCTTCGATGCCGATTCCAGGAACTGCGGAAATTCCGTTTCGAACCAATTTCGGGTCTCTGTCGAGTGCCGCAGATAACCGCCGGTTTCTCCGTGAATCCAGTCGGACATATCGATCCAACGGGCGATTTCGTCCGGGCGTTTGCGATACCATGGCAGATATTCCGAGAGGTGACCGTTGCTTTCCGTGGAGTAAACACCAAATCGTTTCAACACATCGATGCGCAGCTTTTCCTGCTGCGAGAAAACCGGATGGGCTTCAAACCCGGCAATCAACTCATCCTTACCGATCTTGCGACCATTGAGCTTCAGATCAATAAACCATGTCTGGTGGTTGATGCCTGAGCAGATGTAATCCAGTTCAGAAACAGACTGAGCACCCAGCACCTCTGCAATCTGCTCGGCGCCATGCTGAACGCCGTGGCACAGGCCAACCGTATCGACCTTGCCATATTCAATCGCTGCCCAGGTGTTCATGGCCATGGGGTTGGCATAGTTCAGGAACCTGGCATCTGGTGCAGCGACCTCGCGAATGTCCTTGCAGAAATCCAAGATGACCGGAATGTTGCGTTGCCCATACAGGATGCCACCTGCGCAGATTGTATCGCCGACACATTGGTCGATCCCGTATTTCAGCGGGATGCGAATATCGTCCGCGTAGGCTTCAAGGCCGCCGACCCGCACACAGCTGATGACATATTTCGCGCCTTCCAACGCGCGGCGACGCTCGGTTGTTGCGGTGACCTTTACGGGAAGCCCGTTGGCTTCCACGACACGATCAAGGATCGCTTTGATCATATCGAGATTATGTTGGCTGATATCGGTCAGCGCGACTTCCACATCGCGAAATTCCGGTACGCACAAGAGATCGGTGAACAGTTTTTTGGTAAAGCCGACACTTCCTGCACCAATGATAGCGATTTNGAAACTCATGTTGGCACCTTCGTTTGCGAAAAGAATGCGAAAGTAGGGTAGGGAATTCAATCACGAGAAAATGGAGAAAAANTCGGGAACTCGCCGAATAATATGGATTCTCCTTCGGTATACTCCCCTTGATCCTCTCCTTGAGGCGGGATTATGCTGATAAAAATCGCAAGGGCCAGAGAAGGATTATGCTTTTATGGGTAATTTTGTGCTGCAGGATTTGATCGATCAAGGACCTGTTATGCGGACTGTTTCGTTGCCCCGTGGCAGGCAAACATTGCACACGATGCCCACCAGCAGCGGCTATGAAATCCGCCAGGGTGGCGGCTATGACTGGGATGGTAGAAGGCGCGGGCAGACACCTTTTACTGTCCTGCAATATTGCATAAGTGGTCAAGGAAACCTGCGATATGAGAACAGCACCTACCGCATTGGACCTGGTGAGACCCTGCTTCTGCTCATGCCCCACAACCATCGCTACTGGCTGGAGGAAGATGGGCGATGGGAGTTCTTCTGGATATCCATGAACGGGCAAGAAGCGTTGCGCATCCACCAGGCAGTTCTCTCCGTAACCGGTCCAGTCATCAGGTTGAAGCCAGAAACAATCGATCATCTTGCCTCATGCTGTTCAAGGCTGGTCAACGGCGCTGAAACCCCAGGCAGTGCTTCTGCCGCTGCCTATGAAGCCGCGATGGTGCTTTACGATGACGTCTTCGGCTCCCATCCTTCTTTCGGCGGCGAGTACCGCACGATGCAACAGGTGCTGAGTCACATCGACAGCCATCTGGACAAAAACCTGTCAGTCAATGAGCTCGCAGCCGTGGCGGGTCTTAGCCGTGCACATTTTTCCCGCATTTTTGCTGCAAATGAGGGCGTGCCGCCTGCTGAATGTGTTCTGCAAAAGCGGCTACGACGGGCGGCAAAACTTCTCACCACGGCGGCAAACATGCCCATCAAGGAGGTGTCTGTACTATGTGGATTCGAAGACCCTAATTATTTCTCGAAGGTTTTTCGACGGCTATACGGCATCAACCCGAGTGAATTTAGAAGCACAGGCATGTATTCCAGCGTGCGCGCTTCAAAGTCATAGATTTTGGTTTTGGGCCCGCCTGCGACGAGCACAGGGGACCACGTCCAGGTAACTGAGCTGGGCAACGCCTTACAATCGCAATAGTCGCTCAATTTCATGCTCATCCGCTGCTGATTGCATGGCTGCGACTTTGGCCCGCGTTGCCGCAGCCGCCTTTGCTCTTAGATCTGTGTCATCTATCAATTCGATTATACTCTCCGTCCAGGCCGCGGCTTCGTAAGGCAGGAGTATCTCGGGAGCATTCTCCCGCCCTCCATATGCCCTGGATATGGAGAATACGCCTGCGGCGCCAAACCTGGTTACATCGATCCGCTTCGTTGGTGACCTGCAGTCGTTGACGAGCGACGGTGTAAGCGGAACGAGCATGATGTCGATCGAGCGTTTTGAAGACTCTTCCAGGTACTCGCTCCAACCGACCGGTGATCGAACAACAACACGCTCCATATTCCTCCAAATTTTAGCTGCATGTTTGCCAGCAAAAACTTCAAATCTTGCTTGGGGGCGCTGTGCGAGTATCGCTTTAATAATCGGATGAAGGAAAAGATGCTCTGAATAATGAACACCTGTCGCATGGTACGCGATGCAAATGTTGCCTTCGTCTTCTCTTGGCTCTGTCACCTCCCATAGCCGAGCAGGGGGGNCTGGAGGTACAACGATGGGCGCGACCTGCAGCATTGTGTTGCCGAGCGTCGGTGTTGACACCCAAATCGCGTCAAGAAGGGCGTTTAGCCGTCTGAGAGGGTAGAGGGCCCTATAATACAGAAAAAGACGGTAAGACAGGGCCGCATCATCGCCCGTGATGATCGCGGGTATACTGTCATCCAGAAACAGCACGACGCCTGCAATGCTACCCTGATTAATCTCTATCCATTTCAAANCGCTGGTAGAGGCATAGCGGCATATGATGATGAGTGCGCCGTCCGGATTTAGCGTGGAAAGGTCGCAGTCTCTGATATCCACCAAGATGTAAGGAAGTTGGGGCCTATCTGCAAATCGTCCTTCAAAATAGTAGTCTGCGGTCGGGTTGGGATGGCGGCCAAACAAATAAATCCGGCGAACTGGTTTGCGTGAGGCATTCCCCGCTCCTTTGCGAAGGCTAGGATGGGGGAGCAGCTTTGTAAGATAGTTACGCCAGGATGAAGGTACCATTAGTTCTCGTTCGATCGCCATAAGGCTTAGCAACAGCAGTTGACTTAAAAGGAAGGTGCTTTTTGCCCCGGTTCAAGGGCACTGGCATTGCGC
The DNA here is from genome assembly GCF_002896715.1 of Agrobacterium bohemicum. GTDB lineage: Bacteria > Pseudomonadota > Alphaproteobacteria > Rhizobiales > Rhizobiaceae > Agrobacterium > Agrobacterium bohemicum. The sequence continues at coordinate 55,324 of NZ_PGEL01000019.1, read as the reverse complement.
CAGATGTCTGGTGTTCTGACATCAAGACTTCGGGGTAAGACGTCGAGCACATGATCACCAGCTGCAAGGGAGAAATTCGGGTTGTATTGGGGATCGTTTAAAAGGACCTCGCTCCACTCTTCATGCATATACTGTTCCTCCGCAGCAAAGCGCCTTTGTTTTTCAGGCGTATCGTCTGCGAGACGCGAAACCGATTCAAGGTGCGTCAGACGCGCATGAGGTGTCCAGATTATTTTTTNCCCGGAGACACCGAGCTTCAGGCAGTAATCAACATCATTGAAGGCCACGGATAGCTTGCCCTCGTTCATTCCGCCGACGTTCATCCACAGGTATTTTCGGGTCAACAGACATGCGGCGGTAACGGCGCTGATCTCACGCCTTTGAGAAATAAGCCCGCAGTCTTCATCACCATCAGGGTCGCGGAAATGAAAGCTGTGGCGTGCAACCGATCCTGCTCCCAGTGTCACCCCTGCGTGCTGTACGAAACCATCACGAAACAGGAGGAGGGGACCACAGGCGCCGACACGCCCATCATAAAGTTCTACGATCATCCGGTCCAGCCATTCGGGGTGCAATGGGTCGACATCGTTGTTCAGTAATAGAATGTGGTCATGTTCTGCCGCGTTCACACCGATGTTGCAGGCTTTCGCGAAGTTGAACGGGCCCGGAAGTGGAATGCGCCGAATGAGGCCAGCGTTCTCATATCGGGCAAATAGCTGCAACGTATCCGGCTGGCAACTGTCATTGTCGATCACAATAACGTCCAGACCATCGTTTCTTGTTTTTTCAAACAGTCCGGCAAGGCAAACAGAGAGGAGATCTGCCCGATCGCGGGTTGGAATAATGACGCTGACCTTGGACGGTGCAGCAGGAGACGCAGCTGAGAAANTTTTGGCAGGCTGCCTCCGGTCTCGTCGGTGAAGCAAGGGGGCAGGCAAGTGACCAATCTTACCATAGTGTGACGCAGCCAACAGCAAAGTGGCCGCATCCATGCTTTCGAAATCGGGTATATCAGCCAAAGCCTTTACACGGATGGCCGCACCATCTGGTGCAAGCCATCCCGATTGAGCCAAGGGCGGGTTCCATGCGGGTTTAAAAAATGGGTCGACACGTTTTCCGTCCGTATCAATTCTGTCTTCGTCACAATAAACAGCGACTATGCCAGGGTCGTGGACGAGGGGCTTAACAAGCCGCTCGACGGCGTCGGCACTCAGTTCCATTCCAGCAGTCAGGCGGATCCAGAAGCAATTTGGGTTTNGAAGTATGAAATCGCCGTCGCCGGGACCGACGGGAACTTCTTGAATGTCAGGATATGTCTGAGCTGCAAGTGAATCGCGTGTTTTCGCCACCATCCCTGGATCGCCAATGATGGAGACGACGACGTTCGGCCTTTCCAGCCAGTTGCTGAAGTCGGGCATTTTTCCGGAGATATCATTGACCTGGCGCCAATTTTGGTAGGATGGCTCGTTTAAACTGTCGCAAAGACGAACAATCCGAAACTGGAAACCTCTGATATTTCGTCGCTGAAGGAGACGAAGAGCTTGCCACATCGTTTTCGGCGAGTGGCACGCAAGGCGCATTACCATCTCAAGATAGTTCATCGGTCGCGCAGAGAACGTTACACGACTGTCAACGCTGTCGGGCAGATGTAAGGAAATGGCTTCGAGATCGACTGGCATCCAGCCGAAGAACGTCCCACGCCCCTGCTCATCTAGCAGAACAGATCTGGTGACTACCTCAGGAATGCGATTTTTCCTGTGAAGTTTCACAAGACAAGCGCGTTTTTTCCCGGTCCCTGCAGCATCAATTTTGATGGAAACCGGCATGTCGCCAAGGGCATAAGGTGTTTTGGAGTTATTTGCGGTCAACGAAATGTCTGGTTCTTTCATTTCATGCCACATGTTTGTTTGTCGTTTCCCACCTGATTATCAACATCTGGCAACCGCAAAGCTTTAACGCCAAGACTGGGGAACGACAGTCACATCACCACTCGCTCCCGAAATAAANTCTCGATTTNGTCAATTAGGATGTGCTTTTGACTTTGCTAGACAATATGGACGGGTGATGACTTGAGAGCCGTATTGTTGCTGTTGTACGACGCAGGCGCTGAGAGTGTACCTGCGCACGCTATCGCATGGAGAGCCTACATGACGCCAGCAATTAATGTGGGGATGAACATGGGCTACATGCGCTACCGTGAGCGCGATGGTGTGAGACACTTTTACCTCACTGACGCTGGGTACAACAAGATGGGGATCCCGCCGTTTCCGGCATGGGCCTTTCATTCGTATATGGATGAAANCCTGTCCGCCCCGAGACCAGACGCTGAATAGCGGGATGATTCTCTTGGTCAGTCACTTAAAGTTTTTGTAAACGCCAGCGCCTCCTGACACTATGCCAATAGGCTGCCCGACGATTGTAACAAATCGGGTGAAATCGACAGATGGATGACGAGACGCATATATGACGTCTCTCGCCTTGATATCAAANTTCTGACCCGTCAGCATGCTGCCAGCCTTGGTCATGTCGAAACGATAGACGATTGGGTAGCGTCCCAGTTTATCCGGACGCATACCCCTGCCCACCAGTTGGTTGAAACGCTGCGCTCCTAGGAGATCCATGACGATGTCGGGTTCTTCATAACGGAATACGAAATAGCCCTTCATGTCGCTGGTGTCAGCCGATCCCCCGCCTGCCAAAGCGACGGCTTCCAGCAAATTCAGGTCATTGGCGCCGAATTCAATTCGGCTATTGCTTTTTACGGAGCCGAGTACAGTGAAGGTCCGCGGTTCACGTGTCACGAAAATCTGGTCGCCAGGCTGGAGATAGACATTCTCACGCGGATTTTGGAGAAGAGTTTTTAACAAAACCGTCCCGGTCTTGCCCTGTCGGGTCAGCGTCACGTAACTCTCATAGGGTTGAGCGCTCGGGCCTCCTGCCTTTGCAATAACTTCCATGATTGTCTCTGCAACCAGATTCAATGGGACTACAGCAGGGCTATTGACCGCACCCGAGACTGTGACATTGCGGGACGCCGTCGCAGCGCTGTTAATGATGACATCAGGTTCAACGGCCTTGCTTTTCAAGGATGCAAGAATGGTCTGGCGAGCTTGTTCCAATGTTTNGCCAGCGAAAGTAACCAGACCAACATAGGGTATAGCGGCCTTTCCGTCTGGCTGAACGACGATGTCCAATGTCGTCTGCTTGGAGTCGCCGGTAGAAAACAACCCGTCCGACCCTGCTTCGAATATGGTGATTTNCAGCTGATCGCCGATACCAATGACGGGACGCTTAACGGAGCCGCCAATCCCAAATCTGCTTTGCAGTAACTTTCCGTCAAAGGCAGAAATGAGCGTAGCCGAATTCACGTCGATGTCGACAATGTCGAAGACAACGTTCTGCCGCTGCCCAGTTTGATTGATCGACTGCCTGGACTGTTCCACAACATCTGATGCGAGGGGGCCGTCACCAGGCAAATTGTTGCACGAGGTAAGGCCCAGCCCAATCATTAAAAAACCAGCCTTCTTCACAGTCACTCCGTCACGCAAATTCGCACGCACCCATCAAGTAGCAACAAAGTGTTAAAGATGACTGGCACGCATACCGACAGTCCATAAAAAANCTTTTCTGCAACCAGAATATTTGACATGAGACTATCTTGGTCGCAGGAGTATTCGATGTTCGGGTGATTTGCTAACATTTTCTCTGTTCGGACCAACAGCTTTTTGTTGAACCGGAACCTGTGGTGGCGATTAAGATACACATGTGGATCGCGTGATCGTCATTTGAGCAAGATTGGTCACGCTGTTAAAGATTGAATAGTGGTAACGCATGACGGTTGAGATTCTGGGGCGCGCTTGTGTGGCGCCATCCGCAAAAAATGTTGAGGAGCTTTTCGAGCTTCTGCGCCAGGAAGTCTGTGCCGTCAGCGCTATACCGAACGAGCGTTGGGCCAAGGCGCGTTTCTGGCATCCGTCGCGCGGCATCCCGGGCAAGTCATATACGTTCTCTGCGGGCGTTCTGGCAGATGTTTACGATTTTGATCCAGCTGTTTTTGGCATCTCGGCACGTGAAGCATCCTATATGGATCCGCAGCAACGGCTACTTCTTCAGACTGTGTGGCGTGCGCTGGAAGATGCATCCGTTTCACAGTCCGATCTGCAAAGAGAACGTGTCGGTGTCTATATCGGCGCGTCTTCGCTCGACAATGGCAATCTCCAGGTTGAAGATCCAGCGTCTGGCGGCCCGCATTTCATGACGGGCAACACGCTATCCATCATCTCCAACAGAATTTCACATATCCTCGGACTAAATGGTCCGAGTATGACGATCGATACAGCTTGTTCGTCATCGCTAGTTGCGCTGCATCAGGCTGAGCGTGCTTTATGTGACGGTGAAATCGATACGGCGATTGTCGGCGGCGTCAATCTGTTGCTCCACCCCTTCTCATTTATCGGCTTTTCGCAAGCCCGCATGCTGTCCTCGGAAGGACTTTGCCGCGCTTACGGTGAAAACGGCGAAGGTTACGTGCGCGCAGAAGGCGCGGGCGCTGTTGTCCTGCGCCGCACAGACCGCACCTTGAGCGATGCAAGCAGAAGCCGTGCCACACTGGTAGCGTCGGGAATGAATTCTTCTGGTCGCACGAACGGTATTTCCCTGCCATCGCGCGAAGCGCAAGCACAGCTTTTGCGCTCCATATATAATGACAAAGGGATAGATCCGGACGCTCTTGCTTTTATCGAAGGTCATGGAACCGGCACGAAGGTTGGCGATCCCGCCGAGCTTTGGGCTATTGGCTCGGTTCTGGGTAAGGTTCGGTCGCAGCCGCTGCTCATTGGTTCAATCAAGTCCAATATCGGTCATGCAGAACCTGCATCAGGTGTCCTAGGACTGATTAAAGCAGTTTTGTCTCTAGAAAATAACTATTTGCCAGCATCTCTTCATGCCGAAAACCTCAATGAAAATGTTGATTTCGTTGATCTGAACGTTGAAGTCAATCGGTCGGGACAGGCGCTCGCGCGAACCGGCGCTCGACGTCTTGCTGGCGTCAATTCATTCGGGTTTGGTGGCACCAACGTTCACGTCGTCATCTCGGACCCAGCGTCAGTTGAAAAGGCAAATGTCGCAAATGACGGCGGAACGTTCACTCTGTCTGCGCACACGCAGTCCGCTCTTCACAAGTTGCTGGAAGAATATGACGCCCGATTTGCGGTATCGTCCGATGCAGAAAAAGCAGATATTATTTCTGCAACACGCAATCGCTCAATGCTGAAACACAGGTTCGTCGCGGCCGGTAACAGTGCCGATGACATCGCCAACGCCGTGTCGTCCTATCTGTATGATGGGCGCGAGGCCCACTCGCAGATGGGCGAAGTTCCAGGCAAAGCAGTCAAAACGGCATTCGTCTATGCCGGGAATGGCTCGCAGTGGGCTGGAATGGGCGTTGATGCCTATCGCGAGAACAGCGAGTTCAAAAGTAGGTTTGATCATTTTAGCCACTTGTTCGCTGAGCGCGCTGGGATCGACATCGCTACGCTTCTTTTNGCAGATGACCTTGATCAGCATTTGCGGGATACGCGCGTCGCGCAGCCTTTGCTTTTTGCGGTGCAGGCAGCGCTGACCGATTGCTTGGTCAGCTTTGGAGTAAAACCCGATCTCGTCTTCGGTCACTCCGTAGGTGAAGTCGCGGCCGCTTATGCCGCCGGTATCCTAAGTGCCGAAGATGCGACGACTGTTGTATCAATTCGATCCAAGCATCAGCATGCTTTGGCTGGCATGGGCACGATGGCGGCAGTGGTGATGTCGGAGGCGGCAGCCGTGACCTTTGCGCAGCGTCACGGCCTGCATAATATCATGGTCGCAGCCACAAATGCCCATAATTCGGTGACGATTTCCGGTCCGGTCGAGGAGATCAAAGGCTTCAAGGCCGCCGCGCAGGCGACGCGCAATGCCGTGCACATTCTCGATATAAATTACCCGTTCCACCATCCCGTGATCGACGGAGAACGAGATGCCTTTCTTCAGGAAATCCCGTCGCTTACGCCTCAGGGCGGACACACGACATTCATTTCCACAGTCACCGGTGCGGAGATCGGTGGAGAGCAACTGGATGCCAGGTATTGGTGGCGCAACGTTCGAGAACCCATTGCATTCGAGACGGCTGTAAATGTAGCGCTCGAAGCCGGGTGTAATGTCTTCATGGAGATTTCTCCGCGTCCGATTCTGTCGGCCTACGTCACCGAAACCGCCAAACAGCTTTCAGCCTCGGCCGTAGTTTTGCCGACGCTTGCTCGTCCGGGGCTGGCAGATGGTATCGATCCGGTTGAACGGTCGGCGCTTCGCGGTATTTCCCATGGGATAAAGGTTGCGGAAGTCGACGGGCGCTCACGAGGCATCACCGGCATCGATTTGCCGCCATTGCCGTTCGAGAACGCAACCTATCGAGCGAATATGACGTCGGACGCTATCAATGTGTTCGGTCGTGATGGCGCCGATGGCCCATACACCTTGCTGGGATGGCGCACCGATCCAAATGCGTCTGTGTGGAAAANCCATATCGACGCACTACTCTTTCCTGATCTGGCCGGGCATGTCGTGGATGGGAAATCCATCATGCCGGGAAGTGCATTCATCGAAATCGCCGTGCAAGCGGCGAGGGGTTATTATGGCACGCCAGAGGTGGAAATTACCAATCTGGAGATTTTCAGACCGCTCGAACTGCGTGATAACCGGATGGCAGAGCTTCTGACCCGGATATCCCCGGAAACCGGGATGATTGAGATCGCGTCTCGCGAATATATGAGTGAAGACGGGTGGACGATCCATGCGACAGCACGCAGTCGACGTTCCGTGGGCCTTTCCCGTAAGGCTGAACTCAATGTCGTTCCACTTGGCAAGGCAGACGCAATTCTCGCTGCGGAAGCTTATGAAACGGCGCGACGATTTGGTCTGGACTACGCACCGTGCTTCCAGCTTCTGGAGCGAGCCGAGGTTTTTGGTGACCGGCATATCTTGGTCAATCTGCGGCCAGCAGCTTCCCCGGTGCATCCATACCTCACCTACGGCATGGACCCGGTATCGACCGATGCCGCCTTCCACGGACTGGTCGCACTGTTCGGCACCCTGACAGGCGAAATTGATGGCGCGCCTTATATTCCAGTGCGGTTTGGAACGGTCCGAACGGCGTCCTCCGGTCAGCCAATCGTCAGTGCCATCATCCAGATACAGAGGTTCAGCGCAAACAGCTTGAAGGCGCGTATCGAACTCTTGGCTGAAGACGGCACACTTGTTACCGCATTGGACGATTGCCGCTTCCGTCGTACCTGGCTGCGTCAGCACAGCACGCTCGATACGGTCGCTTTCCATTATGAGGCCGTTGCAAGACAGCAGATTTCGTCTGACACGTCGTCCCAAGCGGTTGCTGCCTTGCCTGCGAGCCTTTTCGCCAAAGTGACCCAGGCGCCGGCGGATGAGGCAACGCTGCTTCTGGACGCGGCTGTTCAACGCGCTTGTCACGATATCGCTCTTTTCTTAGCGGGCAAAGACCAGACAGTTTTCTTGTCATCGCTGCCGGGTGATACCGAATTCCAATGTTTCCTTTCCAGCAGCTTGTACACTCTGGAAGATGCTGCAATTGCACAATTCGTCGATACGGGTTGGACCATCCAGGCTGATAGCGGCCTGCCACCACTCAACGATCTGTTGAACGAAATCTACCATCGTTTCCCAGAACGCGTTGCCGAAACCGTGTTGATCAACAACGCTTATCGAGAATCGCTCAAGCGCCTGGCAAAAGGCTCGCATTCCGAGCCGGTCCAGTCGTTGTCCTTCCTCAGTGACGCGACCCTCGACCATGTGCGCCACCACACAGCGCTCGGACGGCGTCGCGAAANGCTGGTGATCGATGCGGTGCATGCTGCTCTGGCGGATGTTCTGCCGGGTGATGGCTTCACGATTGTCGAAGCCGGTGCCGTCTCCACGGCGTTCAGCAACCGCCTCGCGGATATTGCTGCCCTCAAGGCCGCTCGTCTCGTCATCGTCGAACCCTCCGACCATCTGCGGCGCACGCTTGAAATCGGGTTTGAACGCAATCCGTCTGTCGACTGCCTCGCCCCNGATGACGTGTCGCAACTGGATCGGGCGGATGTTGTCGTCAGCGCCAGCGGTTCTCTCTACGGGCACTTCCGTCAGAATAGCGGCTTGAAAGACGTTTTGCGCACCGCCGCATCCAGTGCCGGTCGCGTCGCGATCGCAGAAACCTCATCGTCGGCTCTGTCCGATTTCGTTTTCGGCCTCACGGAAAACTGGTTTTCCGGCAGCACGACCGCAGAATTCCCGACCGGCCTGTTTGCATCCACCACCCAGTGGGAAGACCTTCTCAAAGAGTGTGGGTTTCGTACGCCTACTGTCGCGCAGTCTGACTCTGTCGAGGGTGGATTGCTGCTGGTACAGGCTGCGACATTCACCAAAGCTGCTACAGGCCATGTCGGCGCCTCCTCTTTCGCATCGGTGTTCGAGGTAACACACAGCGAAGGCGATAGCCCTGTCCTGTCCGGTGGTTTCTCAAAACCTCTGCTCTGCCCGCCCGACGAAGCGCGCGCAGCATTCGACCAGCTGTTTGCAGCAAGCCTTTCCTATCCGCTTGCTGTCATATTTGCTCTTCCCACAGGAGACCCTAATGCGGCAGGCCTTCAGGATGCCGTTTTAACACTGAGCGCCTTTGCGGAAGCAGCACGCGCTCATTTGCGTAGACAAGGCAGTGCGCGTGTCCGTTTGGTCGTCGTCGCGGCTGGCGGATCGCCTGCCGCATCCGATCAGTCCGATCCCGATGCAAGTGGCTTGTGGACATTCGTCAGAGTGCTGCAAANCGAATATGAAGAACTCGATATCTTCCTGTTGGATGCGGCGCTTTCTCCGTCGCAGACGTCGGACGCTGTCATGTCTCTGCTGGCCTACGGTGGTCCTGAGCGGGAGTGGGTATGCAGCGCAAGGACCGGTCTGTTGTCGGTGGTCCGCGCTGTGCCAAGCTATGTTTCCGATGCTGCCAGGAAAACGGCAATGTTTGAAGCGGCGACCATTCAGCAACAAACCAGCGGGCGCGTCGATAGCATCGTCTGGACCCAAGACAAGGTTCCTGTTCCCGGCGCAGATGAAATCGTCGTCAAAGTCGCTGCAACCGGGCTGAACTTCCGCGACGTAATGTGGTCGATGGGTCTCCTGCCTGAAGAGGCGCTGGAAGATGGTTTNGCCGGTGCCACTATCGGAATGGAAATGGCTGGCACGGTCGTGGCTATTGGCTCGGCCGTGACCGATCTTTCCATCGGCGATGACGTGATGGGTATTGGTCCCAAGGCCTTCTCTACACATATGGTCGTTGCCCGTGACGGCGTTACTAAGGTGCCGCATGGTATCGATCTTGCCGCAGCGGCCACGGTTCCCGTCGCTTTTCTGACGGCATATTACGCGATGGTGGAACTGGGTCGTGTCCGCCAGGGTGAGACGATCCTGATCCATGGTGCAGCCGGCGGCGTTGGTCTCGCCGCGTTGCAGATTGCCAAGCTCAAAGGCGCCAAAGTCATTGCAACGGCCGGTACCGTGGAGAAGCGCCGGTTCCTTACGTTGCTTGGTGCGGACCATGTGTTCGATTCACGCTCGCTTGCTTTCGTGGGCGACGTCCTGCGTGTGACGGACGGGGAGGGTGTTGAGCTTGTGCTGAATTCTCTCTTTGCCGAGGCGATGGAGCGCAGTTTCGAACTCGTCAAGCCATTCGGTCGTTTTCTGGAACTCGGCAAACGCGACTACTATTCGGACCGTAAGCTCGCGCTGCGGCCATTTCGCCGTAACATCTCCTATTTCGGGATCGATGCCGACCAGTTGCTTGTCAAAGCCCCTGACCTGACACGTCGTATTTTTGCCGAAATCGGGACATTGTTTTCGGAACGAAAACTCACGCCGTTGCCCTATCGCGCCTTCAATTATGATGAGACGGGTGCTGCGTTCCGTCTGATGCAGAATGCAGGTCACATCGGCAAGATCGTTGTGCGCCCGCCTGTTCAGGGCCAGGATCATGTGCAGCTGTTCTCTAATGAGGTGCTCAAGCTGTCGTCCGGTGTTTATCTTGTCGTCGGCGGTATCGGCGGGTTCGGTCTCGAAACAGCAAAATGGCTCGTCAGCCGTGGTGCCAACCATGTCGCGCTCTGCACGCGCGGTGGTGTCGCAGATCGTGAAACGTTGGATGCCATTGCCGCCTGGAAACCATCCGGCATTAAGGCCACCGTTCACGCATGTGATGTGACCGTTGAAGCGTCGTTAAATTCATTACTGACAGAGTTGCGGTCATACGGTCCTCTCAAAGGCGTCGTTCATGCTGCCATGGTGCTGAATGACGGACTGATTTCCAACCTCGACCGCGAGAAAAATCGCGCCGTGATCGAGGTCAAGGCAATTGGCGCCAGCAATCTTGATCGTATGACGCGCTCGGACGAGCTTGACCTCTTTCTTCTCTTCTCGTCAGCGACAACGATGATCGGCAATCCCGGTCAGGGCAACTACGTCGCTGCAAACGGTTATCTCGAAGGTCTGGCGCGCGGACGTCGGCGTGCCGGGCTGCCTGCACTTGCTATTGGATTTGGCGCGATCGGCGATGTCGGCTTTTTGACGCGCAACACCAATGTCAGCGATATCCTGTCTCGCCGTCTCGGAAAAACAGCCCTCAAGGCGCGCGGCGCCCTTGGCTTTGTCGAACGCGTCATTGTGAATGATACGGGCGCGGTCGATCAGGCTGCGGTCATGATCGCGGAATTGGACTGGACCAGCGCCTCGGCACTGCCGATTACATCGCAACCGCTCTTTTCCGCCATTCCACGCAACGCCGCAGGCGGGACCTCCGGCGGCGACGGTGATCAGATCGACCTGGCCGCGCTGGTGGCTGGCAAGTCGGATGAAGAAGCGCATGCCATTTTGCATGGCTTCCTCGCAGGAGAAATTGCGGCGATCCTCAAAGTTGCGGAAGATAGTGTCAAAGCCGAAAAGGTGTTGAAGGACATCGGTCTGGACAGTCTCATGGCGATGGAACTGGGCGTTGGTTTCCAACAGAAAACAGGCATCGATATCCCGCTGTCAGGCATGGGGGACGGTGCGACCGTTGGTGACATCGTACAAAAGCTGTATGAAAAAGTGACCGCCAATGATAATTCCGATGACGCAGACGATGCTGTGACCGGCACATCGCTGATGGAACAGCTCACCGATAAACATACGGCGGCAGTCTCGGACAGGAAGATCGGTCACAATGGTTGACAACAAAGATCAAAACGATCGGCTTGATGAGACGTCTGAGTCTGCCTTTGTCGGTGTGCTACGCGAGCGTCAGAGCGCGACGGGTCAGAACCGCATGGCACGCATCAACCGACGCTCGCCCGAGCGCGTAAAGCTGCCGAAGCGCTTCGATGAACTGCCGGAATACAAGAAAATCATCGCGCAAAAAGCGATCAGCGATCTCGCGGGTGTCGATAACCCGTTTTACCGGTCCCACCAGGGTGCCGCAGGTGCGACCACCCGGATAGATGGTCGGGAGCTTATCAACTTCGCATCCTATGACTATATTAGTGCAAATACACATCCTGAAGTCCTGAAGGCAGCCACGGTCGCCATCAGTGCTTACGGAATTTCCGCATCTGCCAGCCGCCTTGTTGCGGGCGAGCGGCCCTTGCATGCCATTCTCGAGCAGAAGCTCGCGTCCGTCTATGGCACAGAGGCTGCTGTATGTTTTGTGAGCGGATACCTTACCAATTCCACCATTATCAGTTGCGTCGTCGGTCCAAAAGACCTCGTCATCCACGACGAGCTGATCCACAACAGCGTTCTGTCAGGCGTCAAACTCTCAGGTGCGTCACGTCGTTTCTTCCGGCATAACGATCCTGCAGATCTAGAGAAAATCCTGTCCAGTATCGAAGGAGATTTCGACCGCATTCTCGTGATCGTCGAAGGTGTGTATTCGATGGATGGTGATATCGCCAATCTTCCGGAATTGGTCCGCTTGAGGTCAAAATTTGGCTTCTGGCTGATGGTAGATGAAGCTCACGCGCTTGGAGTTCTGGGTGAGACGGGCCGAGGCACGTTCGAGCATTTTGGCATAGACTCTTCCAGCGTCGATATCTGGATGGGTACCTTGTCTAAAACGGCTTCTAGTTGCGGCGGCTATATTGCCGGAAGTCTTCCACTGATCGAGATATTGAAGGCGCAGGCTGGTGGCTTCGTTTACAGTGTTGGACTTGCCCCGGCATTGGCAAGTGCGGCGCATGCAAGCCTTCTAGTTCTGGAAAACGAACCGGAACGCGTGGCGTCACTCCGTCGAAACGGTAAATTTTTTCTCCAGCTTGCCCAGCAGGCGGGCCTCGATACCGGGCCTAGCGAAGGCTACTCTGTGGTACCGGTGATCGTGGGTGATTCCCTGCGCGCCGTACAACTGTCGAACGATCTTCTGAAAGCGGGTATCAACGCGCTGCCCATCATCTATCCTGCTGTGCAGGAAGGCATGGCCCGCCTTCGGTTTTTCTTGACGAGCGACCACACGCCCGAGCAGATTGCGCAGGCTGTAAAACTGACGGATGAAATATTGCAGGATTTGACGCAACGAAATGTCGGTTTAAGTTCTCTCGATATGCAGCAGGTCGCAAAGCTCTTCATGTAGGGACGCGACAGCTTTGGAAACGAATTTATGGCTCACCTCATCATAACAGGCGGATCAAGCGGGATAGGGCTTGAAGTCGCCCGTATATATCTTGCCAAAGGGTATCGAGTTTCCTTGATGGCACGCAGGGCCGATATTCTGCAAGACGCCCGCGAGGAGCTACTCAAGGCCAATACGGCAACTCAGGATGCTATCCTTCTTGTTACCGTCGATGTCTGCAACGAGACTGAAATGCGTGCAGCCGTTATCGCTGCGGAAGCCGCACATGGACCATGTGATGTGTTGGTCACTTCGGCTGGCCGAGTCGAGCCACAGTTTTTCGACGCACAGTCTTCGGACATTTTTGACGCCCAGCTGGCTGTAAATTTCTTTGGCACTGTCTACGCCGTTAGAGCCGTCCTTGCCGGAATGAGACAAAGGCGAGGCGGGCGTATCATGCTGATATCGTCCGGTGCAGCCCTCATTGGGATTCCGGCCTATAGCGCTTACTGCGCGTCGAAGTCGGCGCTCACAGGTTTTGCAGAAGCGTTGAGGCTCGAAGCCCAGAGTTATGGTGTGTCGGTCTCAATCTGCTACCCGCCGGATACATTGACGCCACAATATGAGCGTGAAATCGGCCTTCGTCCGCCAGCGGCCCAGGTCCTGATGGGGGCAGTGCGTCCCTGGAAGCCGCAGGCGGTGGCGCAATTGCTGGTGGATGGTACGGAAAGAGGAAAACGACAGGTCCATTTTGGCCTCACGTTGAAACTTTTATCGTGTTTTTCGGCCTTCATAAAGCCGGTCATGTTCTGGCGGCTTGCGCGCCTGACACCTTAGTTTAACAGGGCTTCATGGATATGTTTATACATGATGATCATCCGATCACGCTGACAGCCGCCTCATTCATCGTCGCTGCGCTTGTCGTTTATTTGACAGATCCATTTGCAATGCCACAGTCGGCAAGACGGCAAAGTCGCCTGCCGCATGGCTGGGGACGGGTGCTGGTCGAGCATGTCATGCGGCTGCCGATCATTCTTTTCGTGTTCTCGATCTTTTTNGCCATCTCCTGGCGGCCACTCTATTGCTGCCTAGGTACGATCAGTTTTTTNGTGATCTTCACGGGCATTTCGCGCGCGAAATACATCTTCATTCGCGAACCGCTGGTGTTTTCAGATATTGCACTGGTGGTGGACGTTTTCAAATACAAGTCGATCTTTTATGCCACCAATCTCAATATCGTGTTTTGGATCATCGCACTCGGTTATGTCTTTGGCGTAACAGCGCTTTTCATGGTTTTTGAACCAGCCATCATTCCGGAGAGCTACACGCCACTTTGGATCATGGTTGGCATCCTTGTTCCAACTTTGTCTGTTCTGCTACTGTTTGTAAAACCTGTCGGACATCTGGCGGCCACGGTTTCGCAGCGGCTCTTGACGACACTCAACGTGAAATCCAATACAACCCGCTTCGGGACGTTCTCCTCCGTCAGCTATCATTTCATGATGTGGCTTGGTATGAAACGCGACGCTATCATCGAGGAGATCGCCCAAGGCTTGCAAAGCGTCATCCACGACATGCTCGGTGAGCCGAACCACGACGCGCCGTTGTTGATTGTCTGGCAATCCGAGTCCTTCATGGATCTCAGAAATTCGGGCGATCAGGATATTGAGTTGCCGACCATCGATTTATTAAAGGAGCGTGCGGCGCAATGGGGGCGTATGACCACGGTGTTTGAGGGTGGTTACACGCTTCGTACCGAATTCGCCGTCCTGAGCGGTCTTCAGCCTGCCGACGTACACGCCGATGCCAGCTACCCCTATCTTAGGGCGTCCCATTATGCCGACGTCGTCTGGCCAAACAAATTACGCAAGGCCGGTTGGCTCACCCATTTCATACACCCCTATGACCGGACATTTTTTCTGCGGCACAAAGCCATGCCGATACTCGGCTTCAGCGAAATGACGATGCTGGATGATTTCGATCATGTCCTGGAGAGAGATGGCGCCTATGTTTCCGATATGCGTCTGACCCAGAAAGTTTNGCATATTGCAGACAAGGTCGACAAAAGGCAATCCGCGTTGCTTTTTGTAGCGTCCATGGCAAATCACGGACCGTGGGAGCCAGGTCGATGCGAGGAGCTGACCGACCCGGTCGATATCTATAAAGAGCTCCTGCGCAAAGCGGACGAGGCCTTGGCTTATCTGATAGATGAACTGGACAAGTACGACCGTCCTGTATGGCTTGCGTTCTATGGTGATCATGCCCCGCTGCTGAAACGCTACGCCGACCCTTTCCCAGATCCAAGAACGGATTATTTTATCGTTCCATTGGCAAAAGCCAAGCAAGAACAGCACAAGTCTACGCCCTCACGCATTGAAGCGCCATGGACCCTGTTCGAAACACTCCTGTGGCATGCCCATCTCTATAAGGAGCGGTTTAAATGAGCAGCGAAAGGGCATTCCTATTTCTACAAGGCCCTTCCTCGCCTCTATTTGCAAAGATTGCACAGCATCTCACCCGCGCAGGCCGGGCGTGCTATCGCATCAATCTCAACGTCGGAGACCAGATTTTTTGGCGGCGTGGCGGGGCATCCAATTACCGCGGCAGCCTCGAAAAGTGGGGCAGCTATATCCGGTCGTTCATGGACGATCGTAACATCGGCACCATCATCCTGCTTGGCGAAGAGCGTCCCTACCATAAGGAGGCAGTGCGCGCGGCCAAGGAACGTGGTCTCGAAGTCGTCGTTATCGAGATGGGCTATCTGAGGCCTGACTGGGTGACCGTTGAACTGGATGGCATGTCATCCAATTCTCGGTTTCCGAACGATCCGGACGTGATCTTCAAAGCAGCCGCAGATTTACCCGAGCCGGACTGGACGCGGAAATATTCGCACACGTTCCTAAGCGAGGCGCTGGCTGATCTGACCTATTATCTGCCGTCTGTCTTTCTGGGATTTCTCTATCCACGATACAGATTTCACGGGATATTTCACCCGCTGGCGGAATATGCTGGATGGATAGTTCGCTTGGCCACTCAAANGAGCAGGGAGAGAGACGCAGGTAGAAAAGTGAGAGACCTGGTAAGCAGTTTGCACCCTCGCTTTGTATATCCGTTACAGCTCGAGACAGATTATCAACTACGCGCCCACTCGCGCTTTAAGAGCCAGCGGGATGCGATTTCTGAAGTTATAACATCTTTCGCAAGACATGCGAACACCTCACACCGCTTGATCATCAAACTGCATCCGTTGGACAATGGGCTTATTTCGTGGAGGAAGCTTATCGAAGAGCTCAGCCTTAAATGTGAGATAANGGATCGAGTAACTTACATCGAGGGTGGTGATCTGGCAGTTTNGATGAAGGATGCGACGGGTATTGTCACTGTGAATTCATCCGCTGCGCTACCTGGGTTGATGTATGGTGTTCCTACTAAAGTTCTCGGGGGAGCGATCTATGATGTTCCTGGCTTGAGTGACCAAAAGACGTTGGATGAGTTCTGGAATGCGCCGGACAAGCCAAATGGCGTGCTCGTTTCAGCTTTTGTTCGTTTGTTGGCAGCTGCGGTGCAGGTGCGGGGCAATTTCTACTCCCGGAAAGGTGCCGACGCTGGTGCAAAAGCAATAGCGGATAGGGTACTAAATCGGAATGTGAATTTNCCTGCTCCATTGAAGCCAAGCCCTAACCGGACAAAATTTCCCAAAGCTGTTGGTGGTTTATTCCCGTAGCGTTTGTCTAGCAAACCAGCTACACGGCAATCCAATTATGGCTGACAAATTACGTCGTTGATCAATAGGACTATGCTGCCTTTAATCAGTTGAACTTCCCACAGATGACATTCGAGGATTAATTTTGAGAGATATCTGGTTACACTCTGAACAACTGGCTCTCCTGAAGAAAAAGGTATGGAAAGTCTCGCTGCGGCTTTTAAATCGGTTCACTGCAAAAGGCCAATCGCTGCGTGTTGCGCAGATGGATGAGTCATTTGCTGAATATGAAGACCGTCTTCCGACCTCGCAAAATGCGGTTGATGCTATTCCGGGTTGGACATCGGCCTTTCCGCCAGAAAGCGGTGTCNGAGGTGGGAGCACTCCGCTATTTGTTGATGGACGGATTAAGGACGCTCTGGCGGCATATGGTTCGATAGAGGGGAAACGGGTACTCGAAGTTGGACCGCTAGAAGGTATGCACACCTACATTTTGAATCAGCAAAGACCTGCAAGGATCGATGCGATTGAGGCGAATAAATCGTGCTATTTCCGTTGCCTCGTGACAAANGAGATACTCAATATCGATAAGGCCGCGTTCCATCTTGGGGATATAAAGGAGTGGCTGACGACCTACGATCAGCGATACGATTTCGGGCTTGCATCAGGTGTTCTATATCATATGCCAGACCCGGGCGAATTCTTACGCCTTTTGGCTTTACGGGTTGATGCAGTATTTATCTGGACGCACTATTTTCACGAGGAAGAAATGCCCAGAGCAGATGTACGCCGCGCACCTTTTAGTGGGCGCGTTGAGGTGCGTGATGTGGCCGGCATGGAGATGCGTTATTTCGAGCGGAGTTACCAAAGTGCGCAAGAGAATGCGTCATTTTGTGGGGGAATGAAGGATCGCCACTACTGGTTGGAAAAGAACGAAATAATTGAGCTAATACGGCACATCGGTTACAATTCTGTCACCATTCAAGCTGAGGATCCGACCNATCCTGGGGGNCCGTGTTTTTCCTTGCTAGCGCGCCGCGTGTAGTTCCGCGTTCTTCATAAAGGACCAGCAGTGCTATTCAATCTCGAGTTTGATCGCGGCGATATTGTTGAAGGGTATATGATCCCAGATGGGTTCTCCGAGACCGCGTCTATTGTGGTAACCAAGGACGACGGAACCGAATTGTTTCTCCCTTGCATCCACGAGCGGTTGGCCGTCAAGCAGTCCGGCCGACATGAAACAGGTTTGGTGGGCTTTGTAATCGATAAANCGATGATCGAGGATATAGAAAGTCAAAGTCGACTGACCATTAGAGACGCGAAAACCGGCTTACTTATCTACAGACGGGTCGCGGACGATGTACGTAACATGAAGCTGTTACGTCTTGATATGAGTATAGTACCGCAACCTAAGCTGGATTCGTACTGTGGAGAGCTCTTCCAATACGCCATATCAGCCGTAGAACGTTTCGGCCATGAGACGACATTGCAGGCTTTCCACCTGAATGCCGTGGAATCTATATTCATTAGTGGTCGACTGTTTCTGAGAAATTACGAAGAATTTCTTGATAANGGATTNGAAGTTGCGGCTAGTTTCTCTGAGCCTTACTATGAAATGGCTTGTAGATTGCTTACCCTGAAAGGCTTGTCTCGCGGGCAGATTACGTTTCTTGGTGATCGAGACAAATTAAATCTTGCTCCCGTCGCCGAGCATTTTTCTGATGTCAACCTTGATGATGACCGAGCGATAATTCAGGCGTTAAAAACGGGGGNTGATAGAGTGCGTGAGGGCTTGTCTTCTCCGGTTACAAAACAGTTGGTATCAACGTCACTTGAGCAACGTGTAACGAGGCGAGATGTTGCGGCTGCGATTAACCTGATGTCCCGATTTACAATTGTTGGATATGGATACCACCGGCATTATCAACGATCTTTAAGCGAGCTCTTGGGTGTTAAAGAGGAAAATATTCCCATATCGGCCATTCACCCTGCTTTGGAGAAATTAGCGGATCGACTGCGCACGTTTCCCGTTGCCGAAACGTTTATTGAGGAAGACCTTATTCTGGACCACTATCTACGAGAAGCGATCAAGAGACACACTTAACGATGTTATAGAGATTCGTATGAAAACACTGACGACTTCAGATGCAGAAACGCTGACGCCGGACGTCAAGCTGGAGACAAACGAGAAACGTAACCGTTGGCTCACATTCTACGGTAACAAAAAAAANTATCTGGCATTTAAAACCAAAGAACGGATTGCGCCAAAGTATGCCGAGAATGAGGTTCCTGGAGCGCCACCATGGAAAATAATTTCATTTNGCATTCTTGTACTTGTACCAAGTTTCATTGGGCTACTTTACTTTACTTTCATTGCTTCTGACCAATTTGTTGCTGAAGCGAGGTTCGCGGTTAGATCAGTGGTGGATGATGGAGCTAGCGCTTCGGTTGATACTGGTTCGGTCAGCATGAATGCTTCAGGTCAAGACGCATATATAGTGACCAGTTTTAT
Organism: Agrobacterium bohemicum; assembly: GCF_002896715.1. Lineage (GTDB taxonomy): Bacteria > Pseudomonadota > Alphaproteobacteria > Rhizobiales > Rhizobiaceae > Agrobacterium > Agrobacterium bohemicum. The sequence continues at coordinate 36,439 of NZ_PGEL01000019.1, read as the reverse complement.
ACAGTCATCAGAAATATTAAGGCGGTTGGATGGTGAAGTCGACTATAGACGAATTTTNCAGTATGATAATGTCGATTACTATTCACGTTTCGATGCTGAAGGTAGCCAAGAGGAATTTCTCCAATATTGGAGTAAACATGTTTCTGCTTACGTTGACGGGCCGTCTGGAATAGTTACCATTTCAGTTCGAGCGTTTGTTCCTTTAGACGCGGTGACACTGGCCGATGCCCTCTTAAACGAGAGTGAGCAATTGGTTAATGAGCTTTCAGATCGCGCACGCTCTGACATGCTTGCTGGGTTTAGAAAGGAAGTGGATCGCACTAACAGTCTTTACCGCAAATCGCTGACGAACCTCCAGAGTTTTCAGCAGGAGATTGGGNTTTTTAGCCCAACGGCCCAAGCACAGCAGACTGGAGCGCTTTTGTCCGATCTTTTGACACGTAAACTTGGTATTGAGGATAAGTTATTTGTGCTTCAGCAGTCTGCAGGTACTGACTCGCCTAGTTACAGGCAACTTGCTCTTTCAAGAGACAGTTTAAATCAGCAGATTTCGGAATTGCGTGGTGGACTAACGGGAAGCGAAGGTAGTTCTCTATCGAATATTATGGGCAAGTTTACTGGACTAGAAACAGATAGAATGGTCGCAGAGCGACTTTATGAATCCTCTCGTCGAAATTATGATCAGGCATTGGCTGCTAGTGCGCGCAAAGGGGTTTACTTAACCATTTTTGTGAGGCCCTCTCTTCCAGAGGAAGCCCTTTATCCTCGTCGTATAGCTTCTCCTCTCCTGATATTTATTGGTCTGCTGGTCCTCTGGTCAACTCTTCTTCTCGCCTATGCGTCTGTAGAAGATCACAGGCACTGAAATGATCAAATTTGAGAACGTTTCCAAATATTTCAAGACTAAGAGCCACAAGAAAGTAATTCTGCAGGNTGTCAGCCTTGAATTTAAGTCCGGTCATTCTTATGGGATACTTGGTGTTAACGGTGCCGGAAAATCGACCACAATGAAGATGATTGCGGGAACCATTTTGCCGAACTCTGGCGTCATAAAAAANGATCTACGCGTGTCTTGGCCGCTCGGATTTGCTGGTGGTTTTAGTGGTCAGATGACTGGTAAAGAGAACCTTAACTTTGTTGCTAGGGCGTACGGTGAAANTGTAAANCGAGTATCCAGTTTCGTGGAGGATTTTGCGGAACTGGGTGATTACATAAATGCGCCATTTCGAACCTACTCTTCCGGTATGGCTGCTCGGTTAGCTTTTGGCCTTTCTATGGCAATCGAATTCGACTGTTACCTAGTTGATGAAATCACTGCGGTCGGTGACGCTAGATTTCAGCAGAGGTGCAAGGACGAATTTGAAAGTCGACGTAAGAATTCTGACTTGATCATGATTTCGCACGGAATGAGCACTATCCACAGCTACTGCGACAAATGTTACTTACTCGTTGACGGCAGGATGATATTTTATGATGACGTCGAACACGCGATAGAAGCGTACTATAGACTCAATCGATAGAAGTTCCGCCATCGAGCGGTAGATCGGGAAGCAGCAGAATGACCGACACGCCACATCAGGGCGGGAGAATGGAGCAACAGAGACTGAAAGGTCTGGCTGCCAGCAAACAAGTGTCTAAAGAACTCGCATTCTCAGCGAGAAAACTTCGGTTTAGTACTTCTTCACGAAGCGTCTTGTTCAAAGCGGTAGGTCTACGGCCCCGCGTTGCAGACAGATTATTTTACTCACTTTTTATCTGTTTGACGTTTGGACTTCTTTTTTNGCCGATTGCGTCTTCAGCGATATATCTCGGTTATTTNGCGTCAGATCAATTCGAGTCTGAGGCGCGTTTCACCGTTCGTTCTTCGACGTCTGCATTGGGTAAAGACCAACTGGCTAGCGTTACAGGAATACCATCTGCAAAAATTGCTCAGGATACGATGATCGTCGTTAATTACATCCAGAGCTACGAAATGGTCAAGGCTCTTGAAACTAGAGGTGTAAGCGTCAAGGAAATTTTCGGAAACGAGCATATAGATTTGTGGGCACGGTTGCAACGCAACGCCAGTATTGAGGAGATGACCGAATATTGGAGGCGTATGACGAAAGTTTCCGTCAGCCCTGGAAGCGGGATCGTTTCTGTGAAGGTGAGGGCCTTCACGGCTTATGATGCCTCTTTGATTTTGCAACATGTGCTTTCTGCATCGGAAGCCGTTGTGAATGATGTTAATGTTCGAATTTGGAAAGATGTTATTAGTACCGCAGAGGAAAATCTAAAGCACGCCGCTGCACAGCTTGAGGGTGCACGCGCGGGTATAACAAGTGCTCGCAATAGAAATTCATTAATATCGGTGGAAAGCAGCGCCGATTTGGTAAATCAACTTATTGTCAATCTCGAGGGGAGAAGGCTTCAACTTCAGGGGCGAATGGAAGCCCAACTCTCGAATGTGTCAATTTCCGCGCCGCAAATGAAGGTTTTAAAGCGGGAAATAGAAAGCACAGAAAAACAAGTCGAAGACCTGAAGAGGCAGCTTGCTGGGAGGAAGTTGGCTAGCGGTGAGCCGAATCTGGCGGATGTTTCACAGGAGTTAGCTCAACTACAACTAGCGCAGAACCTTTCTGAACTTCAGTTTGCTTCAAGCGCCAAAACGTTGGAACAGGTCAGATTCACAAGCCAACAGCAACTGATGTACCTCGAGAGCTTCCTCGACCCAAGGGTGCCTGATAAGGCAACTTATCCCAAATCGGGATTATGGTTCATTGTCGTCGTCATCGGCAGCGTTTTGTCTTGGGGTGGTGCGATTGGAATTTCCTATTTAGTGAGAAGCCGACTTGCGGATTGATCTTATGAGGAATTTACAATGGAGCAGTCGCACTGGTGGTGCTTCACGATTTACTCGACTTCTAAATCCCAAAAGAGCTGTTGTTTGAATAGGTACGAGTGCGATGGGTAGGACTAAGAATACTCCACGGTCCACAGTTTTAAGTGCGATTTTAGAAAANCGGAACGTGATGAATGCAGTGATCCTCAGAGATATGAGATCAAGGTTTTTCGATCATGGCCTTGGTTTNCTAGTAGTTTCTCTTTGGCCGCTTGCACATATGTTGATTCTATTGCTGATCTACAGCGCTATGGGTCGNCGCGCCCCNTACGGTGAGAGTTTGAATGTTTTTTTNGCCACAGGGCTTATACCTACCTTAGCTTTTATGTACATATCGAGATTTATGTCACTTTCGCTGGTTCTCAATCGACCGATGTTGGCGTTCCCAGTTGTTACTGTATTGGACATTATGCTGGCGCGAAGCGTGCTCGAAGTGATTGCTGCATTCATAACGTTGGGGCTTATGTTTTTAACGCTAGTAGCCCTCGGAGACGATCCTTTTCCTATCGATCCATTTCTGGCTGTTGAGGCATACGGGGCGTCGATTTTGCTTGCGGTCGGCATGGGCTTTCTGGCAGGAGTCATTGTGATGTTTCTCCCGTTGTTCGCAACAATCTATGCTCTCACAATGATTGTAGTTTATATTTCTTCCGGTACCCTTTTTGTTGTGCAGACTATGCCTGAACCGGTCACGTACGTTCTGTCCTGGAATCCTGTGTTTCACTTGGTTGAGTGGATGAGAGAAGCCTATTATTTAGGATATAATAGCCGAGTTCTCGACAAACAATACGTAGTTTGGTTCGGGGTTACAGCGCTTGCTGCGGGACTTGCTCTGGAAAGATCGCTTCGGATGAGAATGTTGGAAAACTAACTTAAATGAAATTGAAANTTATCCAAAACGCTGACCTGGCGATAGCGGGGTCGAACCCTGATCATTGGATTAGTACAGGTGAGGACCCTAGCTTCGAAATTAGTTTTGGATATATAAGATCTCCATTTCTAATCATCTTTCTTTCTTCGTGCAGCGAAGCTTTGGAACCTAGGCTGTACTTGAATAGAGGACACGGATATCGAGAAGAGGATTCGTTACCATATAAATCTACGCGGAAAGTTGCAATTATCGTCGACGTTGGGATCGTTGGCGTCAATAAGTCACTTCGTTTTGACCCGGCGACACAACCGTGTGATTTTTTGTTCTCAGTTGCTGCTTCGAAAACCCGAGAAGAAGCCGAGCACCTTGTTCGGGTTCGAGGGTACAGTGAAGATGGCGAGCTATGGAATGTCAAACCTCTTCCTCGATTTTGGCTCAAANTACCACGTCTCCCAAAATCCGTATCCTATGAGGTGAGCGATTACCTAGATTCTATTTATCAACTTGCGCAGTTAGAGCCCGAGCCCTCCCCCCNTGGAAATGTGTGGCTGAGCGTTGTTGTGCCAGTCTACAATGCCCCTAAGAGGCACTTGGAAGATTTGGTAGGTTCGTTTATGTCGCAGGGTTCCATGGGAGCCGAGTTAATTCTTAGTGACGACGGATCGACTTCGACCGAGACCTTGGCATTTTACCAAAGCTTATCTCACGAGCAGAACATTAAAGTTCTGATTAGCGATATCAACGGCGGAATCGCCGCAGCAACAAATGCTGGCGTAATTCAAGCCTCGGGTCTCTGGGTAACTTTTCTGGATCATGATGACGTAATTGCGCCGCATGCGTTCAAAATTATTCTTAGTGCTCTGCTAGAAAATTCTGACGTAGAGTTTCTCTATACGGACGAGGCCGTTGTCAGCGAGAGGTTAGAGCCGCAGGGCCTGATGTTGAAGCCGGCTTACGATCCAGTTCTACTCTCAGGTATGAACTATATAAACCATTTCTCTATATATCGTCGGCAAAAANTTCTTGATCTCGGGCTCTTCAATCAGTCCTTAGATGGATCTCAAGATTATGACCTGCTTTNGCGATACTTGGAGGATCTCGACCGTAGCAAGGTCTATCATCTACCGTTCCCAGCGTACTGGTGGCGTCGTACAAAGGGCTCGTATTCTCAACGCTTCATCGAAAAAGCGACTAACGCAGCTCGAAAAGCTCTGTGCGATAGTTTTCTAAGAAGCGGGCACGTGATTCAAGTTCAGCCGGCGTTAACGGCTAGCCTACACCGCATAGACCTAACCTACGACAACGTTGGCGACTGGCCGAAAGTCTCTATCATTATTCCTAGCAGGGATAGTTATGAACTTTTAGAATGTGTGTTGCGAGGGATTTTTGAAGAGACCTCCTATCCCAATTTTGAAGTTATAGTTGTCGACAATGGTACCACCGATTCCCGAGTGCTGGAGCTTTATAAAAANTATCAGCAATCTGGGGAAAAATTTCGGGTTTCTCATAGACACGAGGCTTTTAACTTTTCTAGATCCGTGAATTGCGGGTTAGATCTTGCCCAAGGCGAGTGCGTACTATTGCTCAATAATGATATAGAGGTACGTGAGTCTAGCTGGTTAAAAGAGATGGTTTCTTGCCTTCGGTTTGAGGGCGTGGGAATAGTTGGGGCGAAACTTCTGTATCCCAACGGGTCCATACAGCACGCAGGGGTGATCGTTGGGTTCGGAGGGCTCGCAGGTCATTGGTATATTAACAAGCCTGAGAATTTTGGCGGTCCGATGAATCGGCTACATGTACGAAACTCTGTTGTTTGCGTTACTGGAGCGGCAATGCTGATCTCTCGAAATTGTCTTGACTTAGTAGGTCGGTTTGACGAAGAAAACTTCGCGGTTGCTTATAACGATGTCGACTATTGCATACGTGCGTACAGAAAAGGTTTTAAAGCAGTTTGGACTCCGTTCGCGTCGCTGTATCATCATGAATCGGCCTCTCGTGGAGAAGATACGCACGGGCCTAATAGGAAAAGATTTGAAATTGAACAAGCTAGCCTACGTCGGCTTCACAGGACTGAGGTTTTTCAGGACCCCACCATAAATCCGGGTTACCTCAAGGGGAGTTCCGTTCCGTCGCTTTCGATTCCAACTCGTGTTTTTAAGGCCCGAACGAACAGAAGTTCCTGATCCGATATAGTGACCAGCAAAGAGCCCAAAAGTATCCGTTGCGACCGCTATCCCAAAGCTTTGTGAGGGTGAAGCGTGTTGTAATGCTCGAACCACATTGGCAGTTGGGCGATTACCGTTTTNGCGTCCGGAATGGAGTTGACCGTGACGTAATCACGCTTGAACGTTTTGACGAAGGCTTCTGCCCGAGAAAATTCTACTTTTGAAGCACGTTAATTTGCGGGTGGATTACCGAGGTGTCTACGAAACGCAGGGCTATTCATTCAAACACTGTGAGATCATCCAGAAATTCCTTCGTAACGGACGGGTCGGAGAATCGGGATTGGCATTTGTTTACTGCCGGAAATTTAATCCACTCAGAATACGTCAATTTNACATCGCAATTGAAGCCAATAAGTTTACTCCTAGTAACGGGATGATATCTGAGGCGAGGCTATCTTGGAAATTTCTCCCAACCGCTCCAATCGACGTATTGCAATAATCTGATCTTCGGTAAGATCTGATGGGTTGGTAAAGCTATTCGATCCATAAGTACGAGCATTCAAGTAGTCGTCCCGTCGAAGGTGGATCCGTTCTGGATAGTTAGGTACGTAAGCTTCATTTTTAACATAGACAGCTACGAAATCATTCCACTGGTCCTTCTTCCTCAATGTAATGAAAGATTCCAGTAGAGCGGCATTGTAGCCACAACGGCGAGCCCAGTTTTGGAGGGCTATGCCGCTGTCGGGATAAAATCGCCAACAATCCACTGGATATCGGTGAAATCCACCATTNGATGGGACGTTGATATATAATAATCCGTCGGACTTCAATATTCTCAACGCTTCGTTGAACGACAGCCAGAAGAACTCTGAGTGCTCAAANCACGAGGATGACACGACTACGTCGGCGAACTCATCCTCGACAGGAAGAACGTAGGGATCGTCAATAACAACATCTACACCCCTTCCTTCAACGAAATCGAGTCCGATATACTCAGAATCAGCTGGTGCATTAACCCGGATGGTTCCATTAACGTTCTGCGAGCCAATTTCGATAATCTTCAGGTTTGAGCGTCCGGGTGTGTAAGTTTCGAAAAANTATTTTGAGTTTTCAAGCGCAGTGTCGTGCATGTAGATCTCTCTTCTTGTTACCTTTCAGAGATGACCGCTGGAATTCAGCTCTTTTCGAGCAACATCCAGAAATATTGAGAACCTTCTCCTCGCAGTTCTATAACTTTAAGTCCGGCCGAATTGGCGAGGGCTAGACCGTCTTCTTTAGTGAAATGAGGACCCCAAGCCCAGTGTTTTGGATCCGGATTGGCAATCCCGCGAACCTGTACCTTAAACACGCCGCCTGGTTTCAATGAGCGGGCAACTTGGCGAAACGAATGAAGGATCGCTTCTTTCGTTGGGAAGTGCTGGTAGACGATGAACGAGAATGCGAAATCAACGCTAGCAGGAAACAAAGGCACATCTTCACCATTGCTTTCCAAAAATATCACATTTTCTTCGTTTACGAAGTAGCGCGCCTTCTCAAGCATTGTCCTCGAAATATCCAGCGCTGCAACGTTCATAAAATGCTTAGAGAGAGTTCGAGTTATACGACCCGAACCGCAGCCAATTTCTAGAACGTTTTTTTCTGCAAGGCAGCCGAGCTTAGCCATGAGAATCGGATCGTTAAGAATATGCTCCTCGACGTTTTTTTNGCCGCTTGCTTCGTATTCCTCATCTGATTGCTCATGATGTACCGAGCGTACGTAGTAGCGGTCGTTTTCCTTTGCTAACACGTCCCACTTGTTTTTGTGCCGGGCGAGAATGTTTTCTTCTTCAACTCCGCTCATGCTTGGGCCCTCTGTTTGGTTTCTTGACGGCGTTTAACATGCTAGGTGGGCTGATACAACATTGTTATCGTTTCAATAATGTTTGATACTTGCGCCGCCCCGAATTCGCCTGACAGTTCGACTGTTCAGAAGGAGTTTGGTCGACTGCCACAGGAAACATTTGTCCGCACTGATTGAGAACCGTTTTTGTTTTCGGCCTAGAGTCAGCTGTGTCCAGCGCGGGCGTCCTGAATGGTAAAGATGCTTATATAGTCGACCAATATGATTTTCGGTCGAGCTTTAGGCCTGAAGTTGGGTTTTGGCGTTGCACTGAAATAACGCCTATGGTTGAAGAAGGAACTCGTTAAGAAGAAAGGCACGCAATGCAGTACGACCCCTTGAACATTTCGGACGTAGTGCTCTTAAAGCCAACTCGTTTCGGTGATACCCGAGGCTACTTTATGGAAACTTTTCGCTCAGAGTGGTTTCAACTCAATATCGGGAATTTCGTATTTGTTCAGGAAAATCGCTCGTTTTCTGCGGAAGCTGGGACGATCCGAGGGCTGCATTTTCAGCTCGAGCCGCACGCACAAGGAAAGTTGGTTACTTGCGCTGCAGGTGCTCTCTTGGACGTTGCGGTTGATATTAGAAGAAGCTCTCCAACCTACGGTCACTACGTGTGCGCGGAACTAACAGCTGATAATGCTCATCAGCTATGGATCCCCCNTGGATTTGCTCATGGATTTNGCACATTAGAACCAGATACTGTCATCAGTTACAAGGTGACTGCCTACTACGCGCCCGATTGTGATCGCGGCTTGCTTTGGAACGATCCGGCGCTGAACATCAATTGGCCAGTTGCTGGCGGTGACGTAGTTCTTTCTGAAAGAGATAAAAAGCAACCACTGCTGGCTGAGTTGGAGACCAATTTCCTCTAGAGCGACAAAATAAATCGGGAGATTTGAGTAAATGCGCGTACTAGTTACCGGTGGTGCAGGTTTTATAGGGTCTGCGGTAGTAAGGCATCTCGTCAACGATAAGCGCTTTGATGTGTTGAGCATTGACAAGTTGACCTACGCCGGGACCCTTACGTCTATGGTGTCAGTGAATGATAATCCGCTATATCGTTTCGAAAATGCAGATGTCTGCGACAAGACAGCGATAACACAAGCAATGTCGGACTTCAGACCAGATCGCATCATGCACTTGGCAGCCGAAAGCCATGTTGACAGGTCTATCACGGGTGCCAAAGATTTNGTTGAAACAAATGTGCTTGGCACTTTCAACATGCTCGAATGCGCGCGTGCTTATTGGCAATCTTTAGACAGCCGTGCCAAAGAGACATTTCGTTTCCTTCACATTTCAACTGATGAAGTCTACGGTTCATTGGGAAAGGAAGGCCTATTTACCGAATCCACGCCATATGATCCCAGTTCGCCCTACTCTGCCACAAAGGCGGCGTCTGACCATCTCGCGAAAGCGTGGGAGAGGACGTATGGCTTGCCAGTTGTGATATCCAACTGCTCGAATAATTATGGACCATTCCATTTCCCGGAAAAGCTCATTCCGCTCATGATCATCAATGCGATGGAGGGTAAATCTCTGCCTGTTTATGGTAGCGGGAGCAACATACGTGACTGGCTGTTTGTTGAAGATCATGCCAAAGCTTTGGATCTCATCGCAGAGCGCGGACGTGTTGGCGAAACCTACAATGTGGGCGGCAGAAACGAGCAGCGAAACATAGATGTAGTCAACCGCATTTGCACGCTGATGGATGAGTTTCGCCCTGAACATGGCCCACATTCCAGATTGATTAAATGTGTTGAAGATCGGCCCGGACATGATGCACGCTATGCAATCGATGCAACAAAACTCGAGCAAGAATTGTGCTGGAAAGCCGTCGAAAACTTCGACACAGGGATCGAGAAAACAGTTAAATGGTATCTCGAAAACGAATGGTGGTGGTCACCCTTACGGCAGCGATACAAGGGTGAGCGGCTGGGTCTTTTACCCTCAGGAGCCGCGGCATGAATGTCAAACGCTATCTTGTCACCGGGCTGGATGGTCAGGTCGCACAGTCGCTCATTCAACAAGCGGCAAGCGATGCTTCGGTGAAGATCATTGCTGTAGGCAGACCGAAGCTTGATCTCGGAAGACCGGAAACCGTCACCAGTGCGGTGATGGAGGTCAAACCTGATCTCATAATATCCGCCGCTGCTTACACCGCTGTAGACCAGGCGGAGAGCGAGAGTGCGTTTGCGCACGTTGTCAACGGAGACGGACCATCGGCTCTTGCAGAGGCGGCGGCAAAGCTCGACATACCGATCGTGCATATCTCGACAGACTATGTCTTCGATGGCGCTAAAAGAACACCATATAGAGAGTTCGATGCGGTATCGCCGTTGGGCGTTTACGGTGCAAGCAAACTGTTCGGCGAAAAGGCTGTGGCGGCGGCGACGGACAATTATGCAATACTGCGTACCGCCTGGGTTTACAGTCCATTCGGAAAAANTTTCCTGAAGACAATGCTCCGAGTGGGCGAGGGCCGTGACGTCGTCAACGTGGTCGACGACCAGTTCGGAAACCCCACATCCGCGCTCGATATTGCCGGAGCAGTCTTTGCGGTCTCCCGCAGCCTTATTGCCTCAACCGACCCTGGACTACGAGGGATTTNCCATATGACGGCGACCGGCGAGGCCAGTTGGGCCGATTTTGCCGAAGAAATTTTCAGAGCCTCCGCTGAGATGGGCGGTCCGTCTGCTGGGGTGAACAGAATTCCTTCAAGTGATTACCCTACTCCTGCAAAAAGGCCAACCAACTCGCGCCTGAACTGCGGAAAGCTCCTAGATATTTATGGTGTCTCCCTCCCGCAGTGGCGAAGCTCTACGCGAAAAACAGTTGCCCGGATAATCCAAACATCGCGTGCCAATGAAATTTCAGGAGACAATAAATGAAGGGCATCATACTTGCCGGCGGCAGCGGTACACGGCTTCATCCAGCGACACTGGCCGTCAATAAGCAACTCATTCCCGTTTATGACAAGCCGATGATTTATTATCCGTTATCTGTTTTGATGCTAGCTGGCATTCGCGATATATTGATCATATCTTCTCCAGAGTATATCGACAGCTACAAGCGTTTGTTCAGCGATGGTTCTGGTTGGGGACTGAGCTTCTCTTATGTCGTACAACCCAAACCAGACGGACTGGCGCAAGCGTTTACATTGGGTGCTGAATTTATCGGTGACGACAACGTCGCATTGGTTCTTGGCGACAACATCTTTTTCGGGGCCGGCCTTCAGGGGCTGCTCGCACAGGCAAGCCACCGCAAGGCGGGTGCGACGGTCTTTGCATATGAAGTGGATGATCCCGAAAGGTATGGCGTGGTCGAGCTTGATGCGGACGGGCGAGCTTTGTCGTTGGAAGAGAAACCAACGTCACCCAAATCGCGTATGGCTGTCACCGGCCTGTATTTTTACGACAGCAAAGTCGTCGAATATGCGCGCACCATGCAGCCGTCTGCACGTGGCGAGTATGAAATTACCGACCTGAACCGACTTTATATGGAAANGGGCGAGCTATTCGTTGAGCGTATGTCGCGTGGCTTTGCGTGGTTGGATACTGGCACTCACGATAGCCTGTTGGAAGCTTCGGAATTCGTACGAACTATCCAGCATCGGCAGGGGACGAGCGTCGCGTGTATTGAGGAAATAGCGTATATGAACGGCTGGATTACTCGAGAGCAGGTTCGTGAATATGGGAACATGTTTNCGAAGACTGCATATGGCCGATCCCTGCTCAAGTTGATAGATGCGTGAGTATATTTTAGCTATTCGTTTAGTCCCACAGTGTAATGGTGTTTCGGTTCAAGCGAGAAGAGAGCTGGTTCGGTTTGTCTGAACAGTTTCGGGCGTTTCGTTAAGTGGATTTCCGCCTCGATTATGCTGCCACCATCATAGGTGCCAGCGCGTTGAAGTAGGCCTGATCCGGCGTCTGCCGGTCAAGGGATGAATGTGGGCGTCGGCTATTGTAGAAGGTCAGATATCGGCCAATGCCGACGCGGGCTTCGGACACGGTCTTGCAGGCGTGGAGGTAGACCTCCTCGTATTTGATCGAACGCCAAAGGCGTTCCACGAAGACATTGTCCCGCCAAGCGCGCTTGCCATCCATCGAGATGGCGATTTCGGCTTTCTTCAACACTGCCGTGAAGTCCATCGAGGTGAACTGCGATCCCTGGTCAGTATTGAATATGTCGGGTTTGCCATAACGGGCCAGCGCTTCCTCGACTACTGCGATACAGAAAGCTGCTTCCGTCGTGATCGACAGCCGCCACGACAGAACCCTGCGGTTGAACCAGTCCACGCCGGCACAGAGATAGACAAAACCGCGAGCCATCGGAACGTAGGTTATGTCAATTGCCTTGTCCAGTGAGAGATCCGCCACAATCCGCTTCAGCTCGGCATTCTCCTCCTCAAGCTGCCGCAGTCGCTTCATCTCCGAGGGGATCAGGCCCGCGTATTTTTTACGCCAATTGTAGAACGTCGCATCCGAACTGCCTGCCTTGCGGCAAACCTCACCGATCGGTATTCCATCCTCCGCCTGCTTCAACACAAATGCGATCTGCGCTTCCGAAAACTTGGACGCCTTCATTGAATTCTCCTCTTCCCAACCGGGATCATAAGTGGAAANTTCCAGTTCAAAATGGCCTAATTTATTGGGGGCACGTCAATCTCGATGCGCTCATGCCGTGGAATTAGGCGCGCTGAACGGTATCAGCTTGCCGCTTACGCTGAGGCGATGGAGCCTGGTGCAAAGGTTTTATCGGTTGCTCAACGCAGCGGGATTCATCCACCATTGCGATTTGGCTGGTGCCGTGATGCTCGTGCCGGACAATGAGTGAATGGCCCCAAGTTGGATCTATTGCTGGAGGTAAGAGCTAAGCGCCTTCGAAGTTATCGCCTCAATCATCCCCATTTGCACATGTCTCCCGTCAGACTTCCAAGCCATCGATTTATCTGAAAANTGAACCATTTCGAAACTGGGGAAATAATCAACGTCCTCATTGTTCTGAGCTACCTCGACGGCCAAGGCACGCAAGTTCGATTTGGAAGCATGGTTTGCGATCACGATGTCCTCTCCGAGAAAGGTGTTTTGCAGTGGCACTGGAGATACAGTAAGTACCACTTTCTTACCGTCTTTCCTCAATCGGTCAATTGCAGGACCGAGGTAACGTTGTGCCTCCGTGAAACCGATGAACCGTATCTGCAGATCATCGCTGTAGCGGCGGAGCATTTGAGGTGACGAAACAACGTTAAGATATTTNCCAGACTTCGTATCGAACCAAGCTTCGGAAAGCCCTAAGGTCAAAACAACAACATCTGCACGAGCATACCCTTCGGATAGCCTTTTCCAGAGCCACTTGCGCCTCTCTAAAATCGTGACCATATCCCNAGCGACAGCAGCAGGAGTATAATGAAGATCATCATACTGTCCATCAGCTGATTCATATATCAATTTATCTTCAAGGGTACATCCTACTCTAGAGCTAATGTTTNCCACTTCTTCAGCGATTGATGGGACATTATAACGGTTGAAATATTGGTGAATTGAAACCCCGTTTTTATGAAGAAACAAGGGATTGCCTTCAATATCTTCCAGCCGACTCGGAACATCTCTTTTCATTTTCAGCAGTGGTATCTCGAGTTCGCGCGCAAAGCACGAGCCAATCAAAAAGAACACGGCATCGCGCCTTACCTTAAACTTCGGAGTGAAGTTAGGGACAAAATACCCATTGCCTATACGATTTATGGCTAACGTAGGATCGGAATCTCGTTTGATATCACCGTACGACCATCTAGCGCCGATGTTCCTAGCCGCTTCTCTGAATACCTCTTTCGCATTGTTAAGGGATCCAGTTAGGACGGAATTATCTTCAATATTCTGCTGATCATTCATCGTCATCTATCCAGAACAAGAGCACGGAAANGCTTATCATGATTCATCGCCCAACCTTCCCAGTCTAGACCCTGCATTTTGGCGGTTAGAAAACTACGCTGCCGAATATGCTCGGAAGCGAGTTGTAAAAGAGTTTCTCTTAGTGTTTGGACATCACCCGTTGGGTAGGACACGTGCGGAAACTCTGGTACGACACCAACCTCTGGGGCTATCGCCATTGTACCGCAAGCGAGAGCCTCCATAAATGGAACTGGTCCTCCCTCCAGACGACTTGGAACGAGCAAAAANTCTATAGCTCTGTAGAAGTCGGCGATATGGGCAAAAGACCAGACAGGTGCTCCCCAACCCTCTTTCGAGGCTACAACCTGAACCTGCTCCATCAAGTCGGAGTCATCCAACAATTGTTNGATGATATCTTCACCCTTTCTGCGCCCAGGATAAACACGCCCCACAACGCCTACCGTGAGCTTGGGTTGAAAACTCCTATCCGCGCCGACCCGAATAACAGTGATTTTTGATCGCGGAATGCCAAATCCTGTCAAAACCTTCGCTGTCTCCTCTGAAACCGCTATGCAATGGTCTACTTCTTTCGCCACGGAAATGAATTTCTCTCCCAAATGATCAGGATCGTAGTGCGTGAAGTTTGCTACTACTATACCTGAATCGGGCCTACGATTAAAATAACCGTAGTTTACATAGTAATGGATATCTGCTTCTGGGAAATCTTGATTAATCCTCGCGGTGCCCATGTATTTTGCGATTTCCTCCGCTTTTCGATGCATTATCCAACCCGGCGGTTCCGTAACTATACGAATATTTGGACGGCGCACGTCAGTGATAGGCTTACCATTNGCGAGAGTACGTTTTGAGTAAGCTATAATTCTCGCCATATCATCGTCGGGAGTTTTCGTTTCACCAAATTTTTTGCGGGTAACATTTTCGAAATGGAGCGCTGTTGCGGCCGCGAGATATAGGATCTCTCGCTGGAACTTCTGTCTATAACTAAGGCAGAGAGCAATGTCCTCGCCACAAACCTTAAAATTTTCGTCAAATTTAAGTTGATCGAACTCAGCCCGACGCATCATAATGAAAGCGCCTGTGACTGAAGGCACAAACATATCTTGTGCTACGATCGCATTATGCCACTCAATTTTATGCTTAAAGCGATGGTAAGGTTTNCCATCATCATGAAAGAAAACTCCGGCGTGCTGCAGCCGGTGATCTGAGTAGCGGAGATTGATACCTACGATTCCAACAGTCTGCTGCTTAACAGCCAACAAGGCCTTCGCTATGGCCCCTTTGTCCGGAACCAAATCGTCGTTTATAAAGAGAACGTACTCACCACTGGCCTTCGCAGCAACAAAATTATTGTTCTGAGCGAAATTATATGGCCGCTGAATATACAGCGAAAAGTTTTGACCTTCGCATACATCTATCTCTTTGGCTTCTTCATCAGAGCCATTCCACGAGCATATGACTTCATATGGCGCTTGTATTTCATTTTGTTCCAAGGTCGCCATCAGTCTCGACATGTTCTCTGCAGAACGGGAAACCACCAGAATCGAAAGGGTATTGACGACTTTAGTTAGCATGTTACTCCTGTAACGATTTTGCGCGCGAACATGGCTCGCCCGTGTTTTATCAAATGATGGTATCGTAGATTCGCTCATAAGCGTCCAGCATCTCGTCATATGAGTTAAGCATCATTAGCCGACGCCGACCTCCTTCTGAGAGTTTTAACCTAAATTGCTTATTTCTAATCATCTCTTGCAGGTGTCTAGCCAAGACGTCGATCTCACCCTCCTGATAAAACAGCCCGCTAATGCCATCTTCGAGTTGCTCCCTAACACCGAAACATGGTGTAGAGACAATGGGCAATCCGAATTCTAATGCTTCGATAATGACACGTGGNTAGCTTTCAACTCTAGAGCAAAATGCAAGCATATCTCCACAAAGATACAGCTCCGATAGAAATCTCCTTTCACTTTCGTCCTCCGTTTCATCAACTGCAATAAATCTTAATCCACTGACATCTTGGAGATTATTAAAGCCGTCGCGTACCTCGCTAGCATATTCCGATTTATTTAAGCCCACGATAGCAACGACTGTTTTGGACAAAGTATCTGTGCCAAGCTTCCTAAGTGCGTACAACAGATCTTTTTGGCCTTTACGAGGACACACTGTGCCCACACTTAGGATGACTATGTCTGTCTCTCTTATCCCGTAAGAGGTGCGTAAATTGGAGCGACTTGTACCGTACAGAGGACTCATCATACGATCCATGCTTATTCCATTGTGGATTGTAAAAGCCTTCGTGGGCCGTGCCCAGTGCTTCTCCCACATATGCCTAGTTGAATTGGCAACAAAAACAACTGCATCTGCGTGATCGAAGGCTGAATATGCCAACTCTCGAACGTGGCTAGGAAGATAATCATAGTATGATTCTGGTGGTTCGCTCTCCCGGATATTCCATAACACGGCGCAACCCGCCCGTTTAGCAGCAATTACGGAATGGAAGTTCTGTAGCGTGTTGATATGGCAGATAGCAGGGCCTAATAACCTGTAATGGTCTGTTAGACGAGAAAGCCAATTGTCGTAGGTATCAATATCTTTCATACGATTTNGCGATATCGAATGAACAATAGTTTNGATGCCAACGCTAGTATAAGACGTAGAGAGAGGCCCCGGTGTATTAGAGGATAATACAGCTTGATATGTCCCACGACGATGCACACCAGAAGCAATTTCAAATAAACTACTCGGTGCGCCCTGCATCTTAAGGTTGTGACTCTCGTAGAGAACGAGGGGACTATTAGTTGTCGCGCTTAGGTTTTTCTTAAGAGTGGCAACCTCGGCCGCTAACCTTTCCGCTCCCTCTGATGGTTTNGTAGATGTCTTCACGTCAAAAGCGACACGCCCTTCCTGCTTCCCCCATTTAATGTAGTGGACCAATGGGTTTATGGACGCGTTGAAAACATCGTCGTATTCCGATAAATAAGTATTGGTACTGAAGCGCAATGAAGGATTGCGCCCAATTTTTGCCCCGAGCCATATATAGTGCTCGACTGGGTCCATTTTCAAAATTGCAACATCGGTATAGTTTTTNACGTACCAATCTTCATCGAAAAGGTCAGAAGTCTTGATTGTCAAAATATCCTGCGCAAANGAATCGGAATTTCTCGAAATCATTAAACGGGATTCCCACGGTTGACGCTTTGTCTCAGGGGTCACTTGGCATGAAAGACCCGAAAATCTCATCTAGGTTATTAACAGGACTGCGCCCTTCTTTGCTCCCGTGTCGGACGTAATGAATTGCTGGATCGATGCCAGCCTTCGCGACATCTTCATAACACTCTAAATACCACCGTGAATTGAAAAGCCCTAGTTTTGCCAAGCGTCGTGCTAGACGTTTTTCACGCCATCGGTCAACAATTGGCAAAGACGGTTTACCTAACATCGACTGTACGTGCTTCCCGATTAACAAAAGAGCTTCTTTTTNCAATATCTTCGAGCCAGCTAGGACATTATCACGTACCAGCAGCATTTCACTGAGCTTAACTATTTCCGCAATGTGTTCGCGGCAGCGAGATTCTAATTCGTTGAATCGTTTACGCAGTTGAGAAATTTCGGTTTCGACACGTAGTCGTGTCTCATCAGCTTGTTTAGAATCCAAATTTTTGCGCTCGGCGTCAGCTTTGGTCTGACTCAGTTGCTCTTCTAACTGTTTCTGCAATAGAACGAAAGCTTCCAGACGTTTCCCCAGTTTCAACGTGATATCCACTGCATCTGCATGTTCGCTGCATTTTCGTTCTAATTCTAGTTTCTTTTCGATCAAGGACTGGCGGACTATTTCCGAACTCTTTACTAGTTCCGATATGGTCGTGCTGACCCTCTCGCGCTCTTTCCGTTCAAGTTGTAGTTGAGCTTCACCTTCTTCAATCTCTTTCCAAAACCGATCGATTGTATTCTTGTAACCTTCCGATAATTTCTTTTCTTCAGCGAGCTCGATGTCACGCTGTTTTGCCCAATAAGCATCGGCGCAAGAGCGACCCATCCGAGAAAAAAGTTCTTGGAAAGCTAGTCGATCCTCACTTCCATCTATACTGAATAGCTTTTTNATACCTTCGCCGTAATCTGAGCCCGTACCTAAGATGCCTAGTCCATGGCCGTGTAGAAAGGCAAACCCCGGGTATCGGCGCCGGAGTTCCTCGAAAAGCTGATATACACCGAAACCGCGTTCGCGCACATTGGTGTCATGCATTATAACTACTGCTCGGTCAGATAATTTGGGTAGCCAGCTATTGAAGTCATGTAAANCAGAGTCAAACGAGTGGTGGCCATCGATGTGGAGGAGATCTATCTGGCCGTCAGAAAAATGCTCTAGTGCCTGGTCAAACGTACTTCTAACAAGCCGTGAAAAACCGGAGTACTGAGCATTGTTGTGTGCTTCCACTTCTCGGAAAACCGACTCGTCGTAGACACCCGCGTGCTCATCGCCTTTCCATGTATCAACACCGTAGCATCTAGCATCAAGGCCGATTTCTTGGACAGCTTGGCAAAAAGCGAAATATGAGACGCCATAGTGGCAACCTAGCTCAACAATACATTGAGGTCGGTGAACATCGGTCAGCCAGAATGCAAAAGGGACATGCTCATGCCAACCTGATTTGGCGGTGTATTGAGGCCGCATAAATGTAATTGGCCGGGCGGCGTAGTCCCAAATTTTTTTTGAAGAAAGCATCTGCACTGTCGGCTTTCTACCTTCACCATCCATCATCAATACCACACTTGCATCGGGACCATTATGAGTTTTCAGAAGTACTCTCTATTTGAAAACGCTGGTTCGTTCAAGTTAGCTCTGTTCAGCAAACATTACAGTTACGTATTTTTNCAAGTTCTGAATCTTTAGGTCTCCATGACGGGATAGTTACGGATGTTAGGTGCATCGATTGAGATAACGTTGTAACTTTGGGCATCGTCCCTGCTTGAAGTGAAGGCCCGTAGCCGGGGATTGTTTACCTAGGAGCGCGTTGCGGCATCAGCGGATCTTTTCTAGGACGGTTTGTTGGGTGATGAGTGCCGTAAGACAGGTTGGATGCCGCAGAGGCTGCTGGCGATCCTCGTCCGTGGTGATGCAAGCTATCTGGGGTCGTGGGCGCTGAGAGGAAAACGGACTTCGCGGCGAGCCTGCACGGATCTCCTGAAGCTGCTCGTGATCGCCAACCAGAACGAGCTTGGCACCGCGCTTTTCGACCTGCGACACGATCCGTGCGAGCTGGCGACTGCCGACCATACCGGCCTCGTCGATGACGAAGATATCACTATGACCAAGCTCGCCTTTGCCTTTGTTCCAGCCGTATTCCCATGACGCCAATGTGCGTGCCGCAATGCCGGATGATTGCGTCAAACCTTCSGCTGCCTTTCCGRCAAGGGCGCCGCCATGAACGGTAAACCCTTGGTGCTCCCAGGCGTCGCGGGCTGCCGCCAGCATGGTGGATTTGCCAGCACCGGCAAAACCGATCACGGCTGCGATCTGCTGTGAAGATGTGATGTGGCGCACGGCCGCACGCTGCTCGTGGCTGAGACCAGGACCGTTCAGGAGCGCGTCCTGACGATCGAGCGCATGATCAACGGTTTCAGGTCTGRYRCCATGGCTGTGTCTGTCTGCCATCCGCASCGCGCTGGCCGCCATCGTATGTTCGGTTTCGATCATCTCGCGGGTCNAACAGCGCGCCAGTTCATCGTGTTGCTCGGCTTGCAGTTCGACCAGCTGGCGTGACGCCATGACGGGTAAACACGCTCTTTTCGTCGGTGATGAGTTTGAGAACCTCGTCCGGTTTGCGCCGGATGATGTTAGCGTTTCGTTTCGCAGCTTGTTCCTCGATCCGGCTTCGCTCAACATCCAGTCCGCGTCGCATCATCTGGCTGGCATGCACGCCCATATGTTCGGTTGGCTCAATCGACAGGCCACGCTCCAGATGCGAGCGATGATCGACACGCACATCAAGGCCTGCCCGCATCAGATGGCGGTTGGCATGCTGTTCGAACATCTGGCGGATATCGCGCATCTGCAGGTGCGACGTCGGCAGCTCATGGGTGATCAGCCATTTGTTCTCGCGCTCGATCAGGCTTTTTTCGCCAAGGCCTGTTGGTGTCACCACCCGCGTGGTCATCATCACATGGGCATGGATATTGCGAATGTCGCTTTTGCCCTGCGGCATGGATGGCGAAGTCGACGGCGGTACCATAGCGGTTGGCGAGATCCTGGGCAAAGGCACGCGTCAGCGACAGGCGATCGTCGCTGCTCAACTCATGGGGAAGGGCGATTTCGAACTCGCGGGCAACACGGGCATCGCAGCGTGTCTCGGCGGCCTCTGCGGCATTCCACAGTGTTGATCGATCCAGCGCCCACCTTTNGATCTGGCAGTTTGTCGTCATCCTGACGTGGCGATTGTTCGGGGATAGGGAGTGGGTCAGGACGGTCACGTCGCTTGGACCCGGCCATGGCACCGTTGGCCTTTTGGTCATCGTGCTTGTCGTCATTCGCGCCATCTGGTGGACCGTCAATCGCAACCGTCGCCCGGTGCAATCGACAACCATTGCCGGTCATGCGGCCGTTGTTGTTCACGCCAGCCTCTATCTTCTGATGTTTGGCATTCCGGCCCTGGCGCTGTTGCGGGCCTATGGCAGCGGCAAGGGGTGGGAGCCGTGGATCCCGGCAAGCGGGGTGGAGGTGTCATGGATGATGGCACCGGCCGATCGTCTTCACAGTCTGTTGGCATGGGGCCTGTCGGTTCTGATCGCAGGCCACGTCACCATGGCGCTCGTTCACCGGTTTGCGTTGAATGACCAAACGCTGGGACGGATGGCGGGAAGGCTGGGCACAGCCACGACTGATGAGGAAGCAATGACGGGCAGGCCAGCCGGACGAGACCTGAAAGCAGCGTCGCAGACGAAGGCTGGTCAACTCCGCCGAGTGCCTTTGTGCAATGTGTGTCAACGGCCTAGGGGCCTTTCCTGCAGTTGTTGTTTCGGTTGAACTGTGTCAGGTTTTGCGGACCAGCTTTAAGAGAGTCGACGCCGATACCGCCAGCGAACAAGAACGTGCTACCATGATGAAGTCTTCCCTCGATCATATCCCGCCGCGCAAGCAACGTGAACTCGCCCGTGCGCTGGAAATCCTGCACGAGGAATTCGAGGATGCGCTGGGCGAGGGAACAGCCGACTTCAAAAAGCGCGGACGCATTCTGAAAATCATCCTGTTCGGTTCTTACGCCCGCGGTACGTTTGTCGACGAGCCGCACACGATGAAGGGGTATCGCTCTGACTTTGATCTGCTCGTCATCGTCAACAATCGCAAGCTGACCGACTTTGCCGAATATTGGTACAAGGCCGCCGACCGTTTGATCCGGGATAGTTTTATCGAAACGCCGGCACAGTTCATCGTGCACTCGCTGCGCGAGGTGAACACGCAGTTGAAGGAAGGCCATTACTTCTTCTCGGATATCCGCAGAGACGGGATCGTTCTTTACGAACTGGATGATGAACCCCTGGTGGAGCCCAAGCCGCTGACCGCAGAGGCACGGCTGCGGGTGGCGCGGGAGCATTTTGCTCAGCGGTACGCTGAGGCTAACGCGTTCCACATGACTGCGGGCCTTCAATGGGGCATGTGGAAGGATGGTGATGATGTGTGGAAAAACTTAGCGGCGTTCAGCTTGCACCAGTCTTTGGAACAGGCTTACTCCTGCGTTCTGCTCACTCTGACTAATTACGGGCCGCCATCGCACAACATCAAGTTTTTGCGCTCGATGGCTGAGGAGCAGGATCTTCGCTTGGTGGAAGCCTTTCCGCGCGACCAACACCGCGAGCGGGCCTGGTTCAACACGATCAACGAGGCCTATGTGAAGGCAAGGTATTCGAAGCATTTCGAGATCAGCGAAGAGGCGCTTGTCTGGCTCGGGGAACGGACCGCGCATCTGCTTGAACGGGTCAAACAGGTTTGCGAAGAGCACCTGACAAAACTCGCAGAGAATGCGAATGAAAAAGCGTCTCAAACGGGTGGCTAGTCCTGCTCTTGGCGTCTTGCTCTCAAGACAGTGACGGGGTGATGTTTGGGGCCGTTCATGGCCTTGGACGATAGATCGGCGTTGTCCGATGATGCCGTTGGATCACAGACCAATCGAAACCGCGTGCTTTGATGTTTTTNCCGATGTCTGGACTTGAAAAAACGCAGGCGTGCGGCATTTTTTAGGGATGAGCCTGACAACGGATTTTATTGGCAAACTTGTTCGAGATGCCAATCGCATGGAGCGCCTCGATGCGTTCCAGAAGCGCCGGATGCTGGAGCGTGCCGTCGCGACGATCGCGGATTTGCGAGAGGCTGTGGGCCTGCCCGCAGGCCCCGGCCGCGATATCGTTCTTGATATTCACACAACTGCTCTTTCGGTCGAGCGGGGCTGGCGCGATGACAATCAGGTTCGTGATACGTTTCTTCTGGCTGCTGGTATGATCCGGGACCTGCACATTGTTCTCGATAGCGGGACAAGGGTATCCCTGGTCGGAAACCGCGACGTCTCGTAGTAATTGCCTCTGGGGCAGGTGTGCTAGGTATCCGATAGGGTTCCGGTTGGGTGATCTATTTGCGAGATAGACGCCCGCCCTACTGTTTTCAGCACCCTCTTCGATTCGAAACCCGTTTACGTCTCGCCACTGGGAATCAATTCAAATTCAGGGCCATTGCCCTTCGATGTGAGGACACTAGGATCTTGACGTCGATTGTCTGGCAAAGCCGCGACATCAGCTCCTGAACTCTGATTGCCTTGACCAGCTCATCAACCGAACGTTCCGAAATACGCTGCCGTAATTTGATAGATCGTAACAAGGGACTCGGCTAGTACAGATCATCAGCAGTATCATGGTGAAGTGCATGGCAGGATCATTGGAAGCAAGGCCGCTTTTCGGCATCGGGCTGGCGGCCATGGGCTACTCCTGTTTTGCTCTTCAGGATGCGCTCGTCAAATGGCTTGTCGAAAGCTACGAGGTTCCGCAAATCCTCTTTGTGCGAAGCGCCGTCATCGTTCTGATTACCGGCCTACTGGCATATCGCTACCGCCACCCATCCATCCTCAAGAGCAAATATCGCGGCACCGTCGTTATTCGCGCCGCACTCATGCTCACCGCATGGATGCTGTTCTACAGCTCCGCGCGATATCTGGGGTTGGCGGAACTCACCACGCTCTATTTCTCCGCACCCATCATGGTCATGGTGCTCTCCATCTTCGTGCTGAAGGAGAAAGTCGGCGCAGGTCGCTGGATAGCCTGTGCGGTTGGTTTCGTCGGTGTCGTCATAGCTGCCAATCCAGCCAACTCCCCAAACTGGCTCCCCGCAACACTCTGCATCATCGCGGGCTTCTGCTGGGCGTGGAGCACCATTCTCATTCGCCTCGTCAGCAGAAGCGAAACGACATTGACGCAGATGTATGCCACCAGCGCATTGTTCGGCATCGCCTGCGCACTGTCCTTGCCCTGGCTCTGGAAAAACCCGGATGCGCAGGGCTGGCTTCTCATGATCGGGGTCGGGCTCGTCTCAACAATCGGGCAATATCTTCTCTATGAAGGGTTCAGATACGCGCCCGCATCCTCACTCGCGCCGGTGGAATATACCGGCCTGATCTGGGCCTTCATCTATGGTTACGTCATCTGGACGGAAGTACCGGCAATAAACGTCTTCATCGGCGCAATCCTCATCGTCGCGGCGAGCCTTGTGCTTGTGAGTTGGGAACGTCGAAGCATGAAAATTGCGAAGGAGCGGATTGGTTGATCCAGTCTTCAGTCCTGCTGCTTTGCCGCTTCGCTGTCGACAACAGAACACAGCCAGAGCCAGGCAAGCAGGCGGCTACAGCGCTGGCAAGGCCTCATTGACCATCACGCGTCTCGCCGGGAGCCCAACCCCTGGTATAGCCCCGACCCATCGCAACAACAGCGAGGCTCAACTGGTGTTGCAGATGTTCGATCTCGTCTTGCATCGCCTTGATCGCGGCCTTCGCATCGCCGTTGTGGTAATCTAGAATATAGTCGGCAACATCGGCCTCATTGAGCCTGTGACGCATGAGTTTACGTTCCATTTCTGACTGTTCGCGTTGATCGATGGAGCCCGCATTTCTGACGGATGTTCCTATTATGTTCTTACGATGCAGGGAGTCAAGGGATCGCCAAGGATCTGATGCTCGAATTGCCGCGGCGCGTGTTTAATATCGCCTCACTCGTCAAGTCAGTGCTCTTTGCTATGGCTGTAAANGATGTTCAGTCACTGAGACTGTTGACGCCAGCCCAAAGATTGCGGGTTAAATTTGACAGGGCGTGTGGCCGGAACGCATCGCTGATCGATCGCATTTGTATGCGGTAAGGAGAATGCGAAATGAGCCAGAAGAAGAGCAAGCAGTATACGGTAGAGAAGCTTCAGGAAATCTATGCGCTGAGTTTACCAAAAGCCATCGAGGTTCTGGATCGTTTCGGTGGTGACGGTGCATCGATTGAGAAANTGATGAAGCGGTGTCCGCAGCGAGAGAAATGAAGCCGATATTGAACGGCTCAGAAAAGTCGGCTCTTTCGTTGCGTTGAGACCAGCGTGTTTAGGGTCACATGGCGACGGCGTTTACCCGCTGATTGTTTAAAAATGGCCACAACACGTCATCCTTTGCACGTAGTATGCAGGTTCAGTATTTACGATCTTTGCAGTGAGTTAAGGCTTACATCTCGTCTAATGAATGAGCCAAGCCGATATCATCGGCAAGATAGCGTCGAGGGCGCATTGAGTGTTAGAGGTCCGCTGGCTGGGCAATGGGCGCTAACCATCCGCTGTTTCCTTCTCCTTCTTCGCTTGATCGTGTTACCATTNAATGGCGAAGTACATCCCNGTGCCGCTTGATGGAGGGCCTTGGTGTGAACGATCGCCATCCAGGCGCTTGTTTCGTCACCATACTCAGCGGAATATCAAGCATTCATATAGGCTTCATTGAGAGTCTTGAACAATTTCATGGGGCGCTGGTTATTGCTTGGCAGACTTGGTTAAGGCTGCGGTTTCCTTGCGAAGAGTGGACCCGAAAGAATACCCTCGATCGAGCGCTTGAGAGAGTGGCTGGAGGTTGCTCGACGCAGGTCTCCGTCCGAAGATTTCAGGGTGGCAGGACACGAAAATCGGCACCTTCCGGCAGCAACTGGCCGCCATCAACGACGATTGTGGTGCCGGTAATATAGGCCGCTTCGTCCGAGGCCAGGAAANGGAAAGCATTGGCCACATCCCGGGGTGAACCCAGCCGGCCAAGTGGAACGGAGTTTNCCATGTTTTTGATGAATGCTGGACTGCGATGAAGCTGCATGGCTTCAGTCAGGATGTTGCCCGGTTCGACGCCGTTGACGGTGATTCCGTAAGACGAAAACTCCAGCGCCGCGGAACGGATAAAGCCGTTGATGCCCGCCTTCGTTGCGGCATAGTGGCCATGGCCAGGGCTCGTGACATGTGGACCGGTGATGGAAGAGGTGAAGAGAATGCGTCCCGATCCTTGCGCCTTCATCGGTGTCAACGCCGCTCTTGCAGCATTGAAGCAACCCCGCAGGTTGACGGCCATCACCCGGTCCCAGTCGTCGGGACTGGTGTTCTCGATCAGTTGCCAGGGATAAATACCGGCATTCTGTACAATGATATCGAGCCTGCCATAACGTTCCAGCGTGTGAGAGACCGCAGCAATTGCGTCGTCCAACTTGGAAATGTCGGTCTGGATGAAATCCGCACCGAGTTCGTCCGCTGTTGCCCTGCCTTCCTCGGTTTCGAAATCCGAAACGACAACGCTTGCACCTTCTTCACGGAAGCGCAATGCAATCGCCTTGCCGATACCGCGGGACGCACCAATGACCAGCGCCGCTTTGTCTTTCAGTCGGTCTGTCATGCGAGCCTCTGGCGGAGTTTTTGTTTGAAGGTATCGAGAAGAACGGCCGCAAGCACCAGAAAGCCATGGATGACCTGGGTGTAATTTGCGGGGAGGCCCATCAGATTGATGGCCGTATTGATGGAGGAGAGCAGCAGTACGCCTGCATAGACACCCGGAAGTGACCCGACGCCACCTTTAAGACTGACACCGCCGATGACGACGGCGGCAAAAGCATTGAACAGCAGCCCTACGCCCAGATTAGCCGTTGCGCCCGAGGTACGTATTGCAAGCAGCCAGCCCGCAAGACCGGCGATGGCACCAGCCATAACGAAGGCAAGGATAAGGTTGCGGGTGACGCGGATGCCGGCCCGGAACGTCGCCGTTTCATTGCCGCCGATCATCACGAGATGCCGCCCGAACGGCGTCTTCGACATGAGAACCGAAAAGACGACGAAGCAGGCAATCGCGATCCAGGCGGAAAGCGGAATGCCGAGGAAGCGTTCTATGGCGAACACCCGGATGGAGGGTGCGAGATCCTGCGCGGACCTGCCGCCGGAGACGGCCAGCACGATACCGCGCACCCATATGAAAGAGGCGAGGGTGATGATGAAGGCGCTCATCTTCAGCTTGACGATGAGGACACCGTTGAGAAAACCGATCAGCGCCCCAATGGCACACGCAATCAGCAGGGAGACCGGAACCATCAGCCACTCCGGCGACAGCTTGATGCCAAGCCCGATGCCAGCCGAGCAAAAAAGGATACCGACGGCCATGGCAGACAGAGCCGCCACCGACTCCACGGACAGGTCCATATGGCCAGTGATGATGACCAGTGCCAGCCCGATCGACATCACGCCGAGTACGCTCGAAGCTTCNATGATGTTGGTGAAAATGCCGAGCTGAAANTAATTCGGGATCAGCGCCGAAANCAGGGCAAGCACGAGGATGAGCATGAACCAGACAAGATTGTCCAGCACGAATTCAAGAGTTGTGCGGGTACGAGGCGTCATACGGCCAATCCGAGATGGGAGGGGGAGGAGGCCGGGGTCCGCAGACCCCGGACGGAAAATCCATCTTTACTTGACGGATTCGATTTTCGATGTCGGCGGCTTCAGGTTACCCCAGAAGGCTGGGTTGTCGACATTCTCCTTGGTAATCGCGGAGCCAGGGATCTTGATGTTGGGACCCCAGGTTTCGCCTGTAACGACGCCCTTGAGACCAAGCACATCATAGTCTCCAGCCTTAATTTCCTGCTTGCCGACGATCTTGTCCATGAACATGGCAATAGCGGCTGCCTGCGCATAGAGCGGTTGTTCGACTTCGGCATTCAGCCAGCCCTTACGGATAAGGTCGAGCCCGACGGGCGCGCCGTTGGAACTCATCATCATCACGTCGCCCGGCTTTTTACCAGCCGCTTCAAGGGAGGCAACCGCTGCCACCGACAGGTGGGCAGCATGCAGGAAANTCAGGTCGATATCGGGATTGGCCAGCATCTGGTCGGAGACGATTGTACCTGCATTGCTGGCTTCCCACATTAGAGCTGGCACCGAGATTATGGTGACATCCGGGAAGGCCTTCATTTTCTCCTCGAAGCCCTTCTGGATGTCGAGGGTATAGGGATCGCCGGGATCGCCGAGCACCTGAAGGATTTTGCCCTTCACGTCACCGTTTTTGGCTTTCAGCATCGCCTGCGCCTGGTCGCCCGCCACATGGCCGATCTCTATGGTACCGGCGACGGAGGTGAAGTCGGATTTGGTCGATGTGATCTGACGGTCGAATTCGGCAACCGGAATACCGGCAGCCCGTGCTGCTTCGATGGAGGGCTTCAGCGCATTGAAATCGACGGCAGCAAGAATGATGGCCGCAGGTTTCAGTGCAATGACGTCGTTCATCTGTGATTGCTGGGCGTCGGTCTTGTTGTCGGCATTGAGCGTTTTCATCTCGTAACCGGTCTGTTTTAGAAACAGTTCCAGTGCGCTGACGGACCCGGTCTGGAATTCATCGAGCAAGGTGGGGACGAGATAATAGACTGTCCCTTTACTTTGAGCGTTTGCAGTCGTGAGCATGGACAGGCCGAGCACCAATACGCTCAGCAAAANTAATCCTATTCGCTTCATGATCGTTCTCTCCAGTTTGAGCCGGACCCCTTTTCATTATTATCCCACCGGTCCGGCACCGGTGAGTGTTTGCCCTGTGATCATTTCGATCACTGCATCCGGGCTTGTATTGTCGCGCGCGACATCCCCTGCGACAACGCCGTGGCGGATGACAACGATGCGATCTGCGACTTGAAAGGCTTGCTGCATGATATGCGTTATGATGACGACGCCGATGCCCTGGTTGGCCACGTGGCGGATCATATCCAGCCCGCGCCGGGTCTGTTCTACGCCAAGGGCTGCAAAGGGTTCATCCAGCAAAACAAGCTTGCCGCCCCAATGCACAAAGCGATTGAGCTCGATGGCCTGTCTCTGGCCGCCGGACAGATGCTCCACCTTGGTACGCATGGAGGGAATGCGGGTGCCGGCACTCGTCAGCGCCTTGGTGGTAATCTCTTCCATCGCGCGCTCGTCGAGAAAGGGTATTCCCGCGATCTTGCGAGTGATCTCGCGGCCCATGAAGAAGTTGCCGACAACATCGACATTGGTGCAGAGCGACAGGTCCTGGTAGACGGTTTCGATGCCGGCCGCCTTGGCCTGTGCCGGTGTCGTCGCGTTATACTCTTTGCCTTCGAACAGCATCCGACCGGAGGTTGGCTTAAGGCCACCGGAANTGATCTTCACCAGCGTCGATTTCCCCGCACCGTTGTCACCGAGAAGCGCCACGACCTCGCCTTTGCCAATCGAGAAACTGATGCCCTTGAGGGCTTCGATCGCTCCGAAGCTCATGCGAATATTGTCGAGAACAAGCAGCTTCTCAGTCATTCGGCATTCCCCTGTTTTNCAAGTTTCGAACATTTGGCCGTATCGTGGTGACAGCGCGCCAAAGACAGCAAGTGCCGCAGCACCGCGAAGTGCGGAGTGTTGGCAATCACTGGCGATGACGACGCGTGGGTAGGAGCGGTTCGGGCGGACAGACACGGAATTGTTAAGGCCTTCGACCAGCGTTACCAGCTGGTCGATCAGCGGTTGTGGCGCTAAACCACCGAGAACAACGG
Source organism: Agrobacterium bohemicum (assembly GCF_002896715.1). Lineage (GTDB taxonomy): Bacteria > Pseudomonadota > Alphaproteobacteria > Rhizobiales > Rhizobiaceae > Agrobacterium > Agrobacterium bohemicum. Next base: position 7,668 of record NZ_PGEL01000019.1, on the reverse strand, counting down.
TCTCGGGGTCGAACAGGTTTNCGATGGTCCGGATCGCATTGCGGAAGATCGGCGCGATCTCGCGAACCCAGTCTGCTTCGGGCAGACCCCGCCTATTGAAGGCATCCAGAGAAAGGTACCGTTCGAGGCACCCGTGGTTGCCGCAGGGACATGGCTCACCGTCCGGCACGGCGGGAATGTGGCCGATTTCACCCGCATTGCCCCAGGCTCCGCGCATGACCAAGCCGTCATGCATCATGGCGCCACCAAGGCCGACACTAAAAAACAGGTAATAATAATCCGAAAGCTGTTGCCCCAGACCGTAAAGCTGCTCACCAAGTGCTGCTGCGGCCATATCATTCTCGATGAAGGATGGCAGACCCGTCGCGTCGGCAAGGCGCTGACGAATATCGACATTCTTCCACCCGGTCATCGTTGTGGGGCCAACGAAGCTCATGGATTCCACGTCGAACGGACCGGGAAGGGCAAGACCCGCACCCAGTAGTCTGCCGCCGCGCATATCTGCTTTGAGCTCCGCCACCATTTCGCCGATCAGCGCAAAGGCCTCGTCCGGCGTCGGTTTTGTCGCATGACGATGGCGACTTTCAACGACGTCGCCCAGAAGATTGACGAGCGCAGCCTCGATGAACAGCGGAGTGAGGTGGATACCAACGGCAAGGCCGCCGTCGGGATTTATGGTGAGCGTCGAGGGTGGAATACCACGTCCTTTTGGCTCCTCTTTCACCGAGAGGATGAGGTCGTGCTCTTCCAGTTCACGAACGATGGTGGAGACGGTCTGTACGGTCAGGCCAACTCTGTCGGCAATGTCGCTCCGTGTCGTTGGCCCACGTAACCGGATCGATTCCAGCACGATCCGTCGATTATACGGCCTTCCCGATTCTTGATTGGTGCCACGCAATGCCATGTCAGAAGCCCCCGAATGACAGGAGAGTGACACTGGGTTTTTATTTAGTCAAATGGTTTTCAAAAAAANTCCAGACCTCTCGTCCGCTCATTGAGTTATCGATTTTCGAGTTCCGGCATGGGCGATCACAATGGCCTCACGTCAGTTGCCGAAAGTGATCGCTTCTCTTCCTATGATTAGATGATCTTTCCGCGCGCTGTGACTGGCAACGTTTCCGGCACGGCTCGGCCATGGCCTTTGACGATAACGGTATCGACTAGGTTCGTGACGACACAGGCGTGGTTCGGCACGATCCTGATTCTGTCGCCAACGACGAGGCCAATCGGCTCGGCGCTGATCAGGCGTCCGTGCTCTTCAGAGAGCTGATCTATTGTGATGTCATCACGTCCAACCACATGGCCGTAGCCTGTAAGGCCAAGAAGATCGGAGGTCAGGGCTTTGGAGCCGGCATCGATAATCGCACGGTTCGGTGTCGGGACAGAGACCACCGTGGCGAGGACATTCAACGCGCAATCATCCCATTCACAGGCGCCCCGTGCGACCAAGGATCGGTCGTTATAGACGTAAGTTCCCGGACGATATTCGGTTGTCACAACAGCTTCTGCCGCGTGCATCATGGAGGGAGTGCCTCCTGACGTGACCACTGGAACTGGAATGCCGCGGGCCTCGATACGGGTTTTGGCTTCTTTCATGAAAGCCTCCACCGAGGCCTCTTGCCCCGCTGGCGGATAGGTCATAAGGCCACCAAAGAGCAGGCCGGGTGCTGCATCGATATACGTTGCCAAATCTTGTGCAGCGTCTGGGCTAAGCACGCCACAGCGTTGTGCCCCAGTATCGGATTCCACAAGCACAGTAAGAGGTTGCGGCTCTTTGTTAAACGTCTGCGATAACCCATCCACTACGGTTTTACTATCGGCCACGACCGAAAGTGTGATGCGTTTCGCAAGCTCTCTCAAGCTTTCGAGTTTGTCCTCACCAACGATGTTGTAGGTGATGAGAACATCATCAATCTTCGAGTTGCCCGAGACCATGGCTTCGGCTTCCGAAACTTTTTGGCAGGTGATGCCAATGGCACCTGCGCTCAGTTGCATCTGCGCAACCTCCGGAAGCTTATGCGTCTTGATGTGTGGGCGCACGTTCAATTCATGGGCATCTGCATACCTCTGAAACCTCTCAACGTTGCGATTGGCAATATCGAGATCGATGAGCACGGCGGGGGTGCTGATGGCGGCCAGTTCTTTAGGCGTAAAAGGCATTTTAACCTCAACAGGAGTGATGCATTGCAAAAGAAATCACCACCTCTGTGGCGCTGCACCAATTTTGAGCGGTGGCTATTGACAAGTCTTCATCTATAAGACTTGATATGTCAATCCGATAAAACGGACGGATGTCCAGTATATTGGATTAAATAATAAGCGCTCAATTCTCAGGGGAACGCAATGACCATTTCCTTCCGTGCTGGCGTCATGTCGCTGATCGCCGCTACCTTTCTTTCCACGCCTGTTCTTGCTGACGGCAGTAAGCTTGATGAGGTCCTTGCTCGTGGCCACCTCGTGCTTGGCACCGGTAGCACCAATGCGCCATGGCACTTCAAAAGCGCCGATGACAAGCTGCAAGGTTTCGATGTCGACATGGGGCGCATCGTCGCAAAAGCTTTGTTTGGCGATGCGGACAAAATCGAATACGTCAATCAATCGTCTGACGCCCGTATTCCGAACATCACCACGAATAAGGTCGATATCACCTGCCAGTTCATGACCGTGACCGGTGAACGCGCGCAGCAGATCGCGTTTACGATTCCTTACTACCGCGAAGGCGTGGGACTTATGCTGAAGGCGGATGGCAAATATGCCGACTATGCCGCACTGAAGGCCGCAGGTTCATCCGTCACAATTTCCGTGCTTCAGAACGTCTATGCTGAAGCTATGGTTCATGCTGCCCTGCCGGATGCAACGGTCGATCAGTACGATTCTGTTGACCTGATTTATCAGGCGCTGGAATCCGGTCGTTCTGATGCGGCTGCAACCGACCAGTCGTCTCTCGCTTGGTACATGACGCAAAATCAGGGCCGCTATAAAGATGCCGGTTACGGCTGGAACCCGCAAACCTATGCCTGCGGCGTCAAGCGTGGAGACCAGGACTGGCTGAACTTTGTCAACACTGCGCTGCATGAAGCCATGACCGGCGTGGAGTTTGATTTCTACGCCAAGTCCTACAAGACTTGGTTTGGCAAGGACCTGCCACCGCCACAAATCGGTTTTCCAGTCGAATACAAGTAAGTCTGTTCGCTTATCATCGGGACAAAGGGGCTTCCCCTTTGTCCTCTTCCTATCCTAGTGCAGGACGTTTCAATGGGCTACTCGCTCAACTTTGCGGCCGTGTGGCGCAGCTTTGATCAGCTTCTGGAAGGATTGCTGATCAGCCTGGGTCTGGCTTTCGGTTCGATCCTGATCGGGGCTCTCATCGGCTTGCTGGTCGCATTTGCTCTTGTTTCAAAAAGTCGATGGATAAAGGCGCCTGCTGCGATCTATGTCACGATCATCCGCAACCTGCCAATTCTAGTGTTGGTGCTTTTTGCTTATTTTGCTCTGCCTCAACTTGGCTTGAGGCTCGGCAAGATTCAGAGTTTCGTGGCGGTACTCGCGATCTATTCGGGGGCTTATCTGGCGGAAGTCTTTCGCGCTGGCCTGCTCTCCATCCCCAAGGGATTGACGGAAGCGGGCCTCGCCATTGGTCTGACACCGATGCAGATCCGGACATCCATCATCGCACCTCTGATGTTTCGAAATGTGCTCCCCTCGCTTTCTTCCACGGTGATCTCGCTATTCAAGGATACGTCTCTGGCCGCCGCAATCGCGGTGCCGGAGCTTACATTCGAGGCGCGCAAGATTAACGTCGAAACGTTCCGGGTCATCGAGACATGGATCGTCGTATCTGGTCTTTACGTCGCCACTTGCTCCGTCCTCGCCGCACTGATGCGTGTGGCCGAGCGACGCCTGATGGTTCCAAGGTAGTGCCATGAACAGTTTTTACGCATTCTTTGACCAGATATGGCTGGCCCGAAACGTCATCCTGAAAGGGCTGGGTGTGACTGTATCGATTTCGTTACTGTCGATCGTCGCTGGCTCAATTCTCGGAGTTTTCGTTGGTCTGTCGCTGGTTTACGGCAACCGCCTGCTACGTTTCATTGTGCGGGTTTACACCGATGTCGTTCGTGGCACGCCGGTTCTCGTCCTGATTCTGGCGAGTTACTACATGCTTTCCGGCATTGGTATAGAGCTCGGGCCTTTCCAGGCAGGTGTTCTGGCGCTTGCCATTTTTNGCTCGTCGCATGTCGGAGAAATTGTTCGCGGCGGCCTTCAAGCGGTGCCGAAAGGCCAAACCGAGGCCGCCAAGGCCATTGGCCTGACATTCGGCCAGACATTTGCCTATGTCCTTTGGCCCCAAGCGTTGCGTCAATTCCTCCCGGCCTGGGTCAACACCGCTGCTGAGATGGTCAAGGCTTCCACGCTCCTTTCCGTTATTGGCGTCGCTGAGCTTCTGCTTCGTACGCAGGAAATCATTTCGCGCAACTTCATGAGCCTGCAGTTCTATTTTTTCGCGGGTCTTCTCTACTTCGTTATCAACTACAGCATCGAGCGCTTCGGCAAATATGTCGAACGCAAGACCACTGTCGCGTCCTAAGGCCGATTGTCATGAGCAATGTACTTCTCGAAATCAGCGATTTACGCAAACGGTACGGCACTCTTGAGGTGCTGAAAGGCATCGACTGCACCATGCACAAGGGAGACGTGATCTCCATCATTGGCTCTTCCGGATCCGGCAAGACGACGATGCTTCGCTGCATCAACATGCTGGAAGAGTTTCAAGGTGGGCAGATCAGGCTCGCTGGTGAAGAGATCGGATATGAACAAAACGGTGCAAAGCGTGTGCGCAAGGGCGAGAAGGAAATTGCTCGCCAGCGGGCAATGACCGGCATGGCTTTCCAGCAGTTCAATTTGTTCCCGCATTTGACGGCACTTCAAAACGTCATGCTTGGCCTCATAAAGGTCAAAANGATGAGCCGCGATGAGGCAGGTATCATCGGCGAAAAGTGGTTGGACCGCGTAGGGCTTGCGACACGTGGCGGTCATTATCCCGGGCAACTATCCGGTGGTCAGCAGCAGCGCGTCGCAATTGCGCGTGCTATTGCCATGGCACCGCAACTGATGCTCTTCGACGAGGTGACATCAGCCCTGGACCCGGAGTTGGTTGGTGAAGTGCTGCAGGTCATAAAAGGTCTTGCCGCCGATGGTATGAGCATGCTGCTCGTTACCCACGAAATGCGGTTTGCCTATGAAGTTTCCAGCCGGGTGATCTTTATGAATCAGGGCGTCATCTGCGAGGAGGGCGACCCGAAAGAGATGTTCGTCAGGCCGAAGACTGAGCGGCTTGCTGAATTTCTTAAAACGTCCAGCTTCAACTAAAAGAAAAGAGAGAATATTATGACGATCAAACGTTACGGTGCTGGTGAAACTGGTGCGGGTGGACAGCCGCTTCCTTTTGCGCGGGCCGTTGAAGCTGGTGGCTGGCTTTATGTGTCTGGTCAGGTGCCGATGGAGAACGGCGAAATCGTTCTCGGTGGCATCGTTTCGGAAACCCGGAAAGCCATCGAAANCCTCATTGCCATCCTTCATGAAGCCGGTTACGGCATCGAAGATGTGGTCCGCGTTGGTGTGTGGCTCGATGATCCCCGGGATTTCTGGAGCTTCAACGGCGTCTATGCGGAATACTTCGGCGAAAACCCGCCAGGACGCGCTTGTGTTCAGTCACGTATGATGGTCGATTGCAAAGTGGAGGTCGATTGCGTCGCCTATCGGGCTGATCGCGGGTGACATCGATTTGGAGAGTGGCATGGCAGAGACTGTAGGCGAAACGGCGTCGCGACGCACTCGGGGACTGGATCGCGCATTTGAAATTCTCGAATTTCTGCGTGTCAAACGACAGTCCATGCGCCCCAATGAGATAGCCTCGGAAATCGGCGCACCGCGCTCTTCGGTCTATGAACTCGTCAATCTTCTGCTCAGCCACGGCATGCTCGATTACCAAGGAGGCGATGGCCGCGTTAATCTCGGTCGCCGCCTCTATTTCCTCGGAACCGCATATGCCGAGCAGTTTGATCTCATGCGTGAGTGTGAACGCATGCTCGTGCATCTTGCCGAAGAAACAAGAGAGACCGCTCAGATGTGCGTCCTCGAAGGAAAGAAGTACACGGTCGCTATGATGCGGGAGGGCAGCCGCCCGTTCCGCATTTCTTCCAATATCGGTGAATTGGTATCGATCGTCTGGACTGCATCCGGCCGTCTTCTGGTATCGCATCTGAGTGACCAGCAAATCCTCGGCCTCATTCCCCAAGAAGACTTCATTCTGCCAAATGGAAGCCGGATGGAGCCTGCCGACTTCATCGCCCAGGTCCGCCAAGCCAGCCGGGACGGTTTCTTTACCTTCAACAGCGAAGTCGAAAACTTCACGCACTGTTTNGCGGTGCCGATCCACCAGGCGGATGGCGCTTGTATCGCAACGCTCTGCCTCGTTACCCCCCGTGAAGATGGCCTGCGAAATCGGAACAGCTATCTGACGAGTTTGCTCACCGCGGCAAATGAGGTGTCGGAAAAGCTGGGATTTCGCATCGAGCCAGCGAAACTTGCGGGGATCAGGTAAATTGACGTCATTATAGAGCGTCACAGCGTAATTTCATAAATCTCTTCATGGGTCGCAACGAACCCCTTGCCCTGTGATGTCACCCAGCCGCAAAACATGCCGGGCGTGTTGTAGGGGGGGCTTGCCGACCCTTGGAAAAANCAAATGCGTCCGGCATTTTTCTCACATGAACCTGACCAACGTTTTCATTGGCGAGCTTGTCCGAGATGCCAATTGTCAATCGGCTTGGAATGTTGACCCCGTGGGGATGCGGACGAAAACTTGGACCACCAGGAGGTAGTTCATGTATTCCTACGCAGACAGACTTCGAGCCGTTGAGCTTTACATCAGGCTTGGCAAGCGGGTTAAGGCAACCATTCGCCAGTTGGGTTATCCGACCAAAAATGCTTTGAAGGGCTGGTACCGTGAGTACGAGCAGCGTTTTGATCTGTGCGTTTGCTATCCGGTTCGAATGCCGAAATATTCCGAGGATCAGAAGCAGGCGGCGCTTGAGCATTACCAGACCCACGATCGCTGTATCTCTGCGACAATGCGAGCACTGGGTTATCCCGGCCGAGGAACCTTGACCGTATGGGGTCGAGAAGCGTTCCCAGAGGCGAGAGCTTCCATGGTCGGTCGATCGTGGCGTCCGGCCTATTCGGAGACTTTGAAGCAGGTTGGTATCATGGAGCTTTGCAGTGGAGAGGAAAGTGCCCAACGAGTAGCCGACCGGCTGGGCGTCTGCAGGCCGACGTTGTACAACTGGAGAAATCAGTTACTCGGTCATGAGGCTCCTTCATCCATGAAACGCCGCAAAACCTCTGCGCCGGCGCCCGAACGCGAGGAACTTGAGCGACAGCTCGAAGTCCTCCAACGCGATGTCCGTCAGTTGCAACTCGAGCATGATCTGTTGAAGAAGGCCAACGAACTGCTAAAAAANGGCCTGGGCGTCGATCTCCAGACCCTGAGTAATCGGGAAANGACACAGCTGATTGACGCCCTTAAAGAGTGGAGTGCACCCCATTTCACCGGACAGGTCGGCTAGGTTGATTTAGCTCTGATGAACTGCCGAGGGGAAGCCATCT
>NZ_PGEL01000016.1 GCF_002896715.1 Agrobacterium bohemicum | reverse complement strand
CACGCTGACAATCATCCGGCCAAGCCCGGAATACGCCGTGGATGTCATAAGCTACACCACGCTGCGGGACACGATCGCGCTTACCACGCCACGAAATGGGGCATCGAAGGATTTGTCGAAGCCGTGGCGCAGGAAGTCGCGCCTTTCGGAATTGACTTTATCCTCGCAGAACCTGGGCCGACCGCTACCAATTTCGGTGCAGCGCTGGTGCACGCAGAGCCGATGAGCGTCTATGACGACACACCAGCAGGTGCGGTACGCCGCGCCATAAGCGACGGAAATTTTGTGCTGAAAGGCGATGCCGGACGCACCGTGGCGGCGATTATAGAGGCTGCCGATAGCGACAAACCAGCGCTTCGTCTTCCGCTTGGCAGCACCGCGTATGATTCGATTTCAAATGCTTTGCACCAACGGCTGACCGCCCTTGAAGCGCAACGAGACGTCGCATTCTCCGCAGATAGAGCGGACCAGGCAAGCTGAGATCAAGCTATACACCAAATATTTTAAAACGCGGCGTGGAGCAATGAGTCTCCCGCCGCTGTTGCGGCGATCCTTGTTTCATTGCTTTCTGGAACCTGAACGATTGCCGGACGTTTNCGATCGACAATCACCAATAGAAAGTGGCTCGAGATGAACATCAAACATATTGCGGCAGCTATTTTCGGACTTGCCTGCGTGTCGGCAGCAGAAGCACCTCAGAACTACCGCGTGTACGCCGGACCGGACGTCACAAGCGACCCGATCATTCTCGAAGTTTACGACCGGGCGCTGACGAACTGCACCTATGAAGCTGGCATGCCACAATATGGCGCGCTGGAAGCAACACCATACATCTACAATGCAGCCCTCAGAGCATGCCTTTCCCGCCACGGTTTCAGCGACCGAGGCAGCAATGCCTATCCGACCAACAGCCTGTTCTGAAACCGGTAGAAAAAACCGCAGCAAGACCCTGAGAGAAATCAGATAAGCTCGACGTCGATGACACCGGCGGCAGAGCGGAAAGCTGCACCGATCTCTGGCGAGATGCGGTATTTCCCAGGCAGTTCAACTTCGATTTCGCGCTGTCCATCGTCTTTTATGACGACAAAATAGACCGAACCATCACCTCTGTTGAGGTGGTGGACCAGCGTTTTGAGTGGGCTGGAATCGCGGATATAGACGCGGAGCGCCTTTTGCATCTGGACAGATTTTTCCTCCAGCGATTGGGCAGTCTGGATGCGAAGGCCGATGCCTTCTGGGCGCTCTTCCGCCTGAACGGTAACGACCAGCGATTTCCCGACTTCCAGCAGATCACGATACTGGGCAAGACCTTCGGAAANCAGCACAGCCTCATATTGGCCGGACGCATCCGAGAAGGTGATGATACCCATCTTGTTGCCGGTTCTCGTCTTGCGTTCCTGCTTACCGGTAACAGTGCCCGCCAGACGGCCAGCGGTAGCACCCTGTTTCACCGCTGCGGTAAAATCGGCAATGTTCTGCACGCGCAGCTTATCAAGCACAGCGCGGTAGGTATCGAGCGGATGGGCCGTGAGATAGAAACCGAGCACCTGATATTCCCGCAGCAACTTTTCTGACGCCAGCCAGGGCTGGTAGGCAGGAAGCACAAGCTTTNCCGGGCCGCTAGCTCCACCGGAACCGAACATGTCGTGCTGCCCACTGACCCGGCGGCTTTGCGCCAGCTGCGCGTAGCCGATGATGCGGTCCAGCCCGCCGATCAGTTCGGCGCGATCCTTGCCAAAACAATCAAACGCACCGGCATTGATGAGGCTTTCCAAAACGCGACGGTTGATCTGCTTCGNATCGATCCGCAAGCAGAAATCTTCAAGGCTGGCGAAAGGTGTTTCGCCGCGCGCTTCGACGATGTGATCAACCGCGCCTTCGCCAACACCCTTCAGCGCTGCCAGCGAGTAATAGATGCGGTTTTCGCCGGGTTCGAAACGGCGGTGCGACGTCTGCACCGAGGGCGCGACGATCTCAATGCCCATCCGACCCGCATCCTGACGGAAGTCGTTGACCTTTTCGGTATTGGCCATATCCAGCGTCATCGACGCCGCCAGGAACTCCACCGGGAAATGCGCCTTCATATAGGCTGTCTGATAAGAGACGATAGCGTAGGCAGCGGCGTGAGACTTATTGAAGCCGTAATTCGCGAACTTGGCCAGCAGGTCGAAAATGGTGTTGGACTGCGCTTTCGACACGTCGTTGCGCATCGCACCTTCCACGAAACGCTCGCGCTGTTGGTCCATCTCCTCCTTGATCTTCTTACCCATGGCGCGGCGCAGAAGATCGGCTTCGCCGAGCGAATAGCCAGAGAGAACCTGGGCGATCTGCATCACCTGTTCCTGATAGACGATAACGCCCTGCGTTTCCTTCAGCAGATGATCGATGGTCGGNTGGATCGACTCGATCTCCTCCTCGCCATGTTTACGGGCGTTGTAGACCGGAATGTTCTCCATCGGACCCGGACGATACAGCGCGACGAGCGCAATGATGTCCTCGATGCAGTCCGGGCGCATGCCAATAAGCGCCTTGCGCATGCCAGCACTTTCCACCTGGAACACGCCGATGGTTTCGCCGCGCGACAGCATCTCGTAGGTTTNCTCATCCTCCAGCGGAATAGCCGCCAGATCGACTGCAACGCCGCGCCTTGCGACGAAATCCACCGCCACTTTCAAAACGGTCAGCGTTTTCAGTCCGAGAAAGTCGAACTTCACCAGCCCCGCGCTTTCCACCCATTTCATATTGAACTGGGTGACTGGCATATCCGAGCGCGGGTCTCGATACATCGGCACAAGCTTGGACAGCGGCCGGTCACCAATGACGATACCGGCGGCGTGGGTGGATGCGTGACGATAGAGGCCTTCGATCTTCTGGGCGATATCCAGAAGACGGGCAACGACCGGCTCCTTGTCAGCCTCCTCTTGAAAACGCGGCTCTTCTTCGATGGCCTTGGACAACGTCGTCGGGTTGGCAGGGTTGTTCGGCACCAGCTTGCAGATGCGGTCCACCTGCCCGTAGGGCATTTCCAGCACACGCCCCACATCGCGCAGCGCGGCACGCGCCTGCAACGAACCGAAGGTGATGATCTGCGCCACCTGCTCGCGACCATACTTCTTTTGCACATAGCGGATCACCTCTTCGCGGCGATCCTGACAGAAGTCGATATCGAAGTCGGGCATCGATACGCGTTCCGGATTGAGGAAGCGCTCGAACAGCAAGGAGAAGCGCAGCGGATCGACATCGGTGATGGTCAAGGCGTAGGCGACGAGCGACCCCGCACCGGAACCACGGCCAGGGCCGACGGGTATATCCTGATTCTTCGCCCATTTGATGAAGTCCGCAACGATGAGGAAGTAGCCGGGAAACTTCATGCGCTCGATGACGCCGAGTTCGAAATCCAGCCGGTCGCGATATTCCTGTTCGGTATAGCCCGGCGCCATGCCAAGTGCTGCAAGCCGCTGGTCCAAACCTTCCACGGCCTGTCTGCGCAACTCCAGTCCTTCGGCGCGGTCGGCCTCATCGGGGTCTTCGCTGGCGCCGGTGAAGCGTGGCAGGATGGGACCACGCTTTTTCAGCACGTAGGAGCAACGCTGGGCGATCTCAATGGTGTTTTCCAGCGCTTCAGGAATGTCGGCAAACAGCGCCATCATCTCGTCACGGCTTTNGAGATAGTGATCGGGCGTCAGGCGAAAACGGCTGTCATCGGAAACGATGGCGTTGTGAGCCACGGCCATCAACGCATCATGAGCATCGTAATCTGCGCGGGTCGGGAAGAACGCTTCGTTGGTCGCTACAAGTGGAACGTCGTGCTCGTAAGCCAGCGTTACCATGCGGCGTTCGTGTCCACGGTCGAAATTGCCCTGACGCTGAAGCTCGATATAGAGCCGGTCGCCGAACAGTTCTTTCAGCGCAAGAAGCCGTCTGGTTGCCTGCGCGGTATGACCTTCCCTCAGCGCCATATCGATAGGGCCGGTGGACGCACCGCTCAACACGATGAGACCGGTATTATCGCCCTCTTCCAGCCAGCTCCTGGTGATGCAGACCGAGGGACCCGTGTCTTCGCCATCAAGATAGGCGCGACTGATCAGGTCCACAAGCCGCTCATACCCTTCAGCATTTGCGGCCAGCACAACGATGGATGGCAGCTTTGAAAGATTGTTATGCCCACGCTTATCATCTGAAGCGTCCTGCATATCGATGGACATCTGGCAGCCGATGATCGGCTGCAAGCCTTCATCCCGCGCTTTTTCGGAAAACTCCAGCGCGATGAAAAGATTGTTGGTATCGGTGATTGCAATGGCGGGCTGACTGTCAGCGACAGCCTTCGCCATGATTTTTTNCAAGGGCAAAGCGCCCTCGAGAAGCGAATAGGCAGAGTGCACACGAAGGTGAACGAAGCCGGGCGTTTTCAGTTCTTTGGCGGCCATGTCGCCGCTTACCAAAATCTTGCCCATCACCGTCATCCCGTCATTCTGAGTCATCGGGATTTTCGGATTTCCTGAAGGCAATGTCCACTGCCCTGAGGTAGTTTACACGGTCATTTCACTTTGAAATGACGGATGCCTGTCACATGGAAGTGAGGATTACCGAGAAGCTGGCGACGAAAACTGCGATGGAAGCGAAGGCTGCGATGTCACGGATGATGTCGGTCATTTGTCTCTCCATACTCTTTATGTTCTAACTTTGTTCTCATTTTGTTTCGTTGTCAACGGCTTTTTTTAGGATGCTGTCTTGTCAACGCACGGAGAATCGATGCGGTTCCGGGCACGATGGAGCAAGCCATTGCCTCCAATGACAAANCCCCGCGCAGCAGATGCTGCACGGGGCTGATGGATGACATGGGTCAGAATTCCAGTGTTGGCGGTGGTGGATCAGAACTCCACGATCTTGCCTTCACTCAAGGTCACACGACGATCCATGCGGCCCGCGAGTTCGTGGTTATGGGTTGCGATCAGGGCGGCAAGGCCGGACTGGCGAACAAGCGCTTCCAGAGCGCCGAAGACGTAGGATGCCGTCTCAGGGTCGAGATTGCCGGTCGGCTCATCAGCCAACAGCAGAAGCGGCGCGTTGGCCACGGCGCGGGCAATAGCCACGCGTTGCTGTTCACCGCCGGATAGTTCTGACGGACGGTGGTCGCCACGGTGACCGATACGCATGTAGTCGAGGAGCGCCGCCGCGCGCTCTTTTGCTTCAGCATGCGGCAGACCGGAAATCAGCTGCGGCATCATAATGTTTNCGAGCGCCGTGAACTCCGGCAGCAGATGGTGGAACTGGTAGACGAAACCGATATCGCTACCGCGAATGGAGGTGCGCTCCTCATCAGACAGATTGCCACACGAGCGACCATTGATGAACACCTCGCCGGCGTCTGGGTGCTCCAGCAGACCTGCGAGATGCAGCAAGGTGGATTTACCCGTGCCAGACGGCGCAACGAGAGCGACAATTTCACCGCTTCTCAGTTCAAGATCGGCATTTTTCAAAATGGAAAGGCTTGTTTCGCCCTGACCGTAGGTCCGTTCCACGCCGGAAAGCCGCAACGCTGTTTTCTTTGCCATGGTGTGAAGCAGTCCTTATTCGTAACGCAGGGCTTGCACAGGATCGAGCTTGGACGCCCGCCATGCCGGAAAGATCGTTGCCAGGAAGGACAAGGTCAGCGCCATGCCAACGACGGTCAGCGTTTCGCTCAGCTGCATTTCCGCCGGAAGCTGGCTGAGGAAATAGAGCTGCGGATCGAACAGAACCGTCCCTGAAATCCATGAGAAGAACTGCCGGATCGATTCCACATTGAGACAGACGAGCACCCCAAGTCCGACGCCCGCAAAGGTGCCGACCATGCCAATCGCAGCGCCCGTCATGAAGAAAATACGCATGATGGAGCCGCCGCTGGCACCCATGGTGCGCAAANTGGCGATATCGCTGCCCTTGTCCTTGACCAGCATGATCAGGCCCGAGATGATGTTCAGTGCCGCCACCAGCACGATCAGCGTCAGGATCATGAACATGACGTTGCGCTCCACCTGCAAGGCGGAGAAGAAGGTCTGGTTTCGCTGTCGCCAATCGGTGATGTAAATCTGCCGTTCAGCCGCCGCTTCCACCAGAGGCCTGATGCCATCCACATTGTCCGGGTGAGTCACGAACAGCTCGATGGACTGTACGATGCCTTCATTGTTGAAATAAAGTTGCGCTTCCGAAAGCGGCATATAGATCATCGACGCATCATATTCAGACATGCCAATTTCGAAGACGCCTGAGATCGTATAGGATTTCACACGCGGATTGACACCCATCGGCGTCACGTCACCTTCCGGTGATATCAATGTAATCTGGTCACCCGCCGTTACACCAAGCTGAGATGCGAGGCGCGAGCCGACGAGAACGCCCTGCCCTGACATGAAGCCGACCAGATCGCCTGCCTTGATGTTACCGGAGACTTCCTTGATCTTCTCCATATCTTCGGCACGAACGCCGCGCACCAGCGCGCCGCTGCCCGCACCACCGCGACCGGAGGCAAGTGTCTGACCCTCTACCAGTGGCAGCGCCATGGTAACGCCGGGAACACCAGCGAACCTCTTCGCCAGAGCGTCATAATCTTTCAGCGGTGAATCGATCGGCTGCACGATCATGTGGCCGTTGATGCCGAGAATGCGGGAAATCAGCTCCGTGCGGAAACCGTTCATCACAGCCATCACGATGATCAGCGTCGCAACGCCGAGCATGATGCCGACGAAGGAAAAACCTGCGATGACGGAAATGAACGCTTCCTTGCGGCGCGAGCGCAGGTAGCGCCACGCCACCATGCGCTCGAAGGCCGAAAATGGCCGGGCGGACTTTCCCTTTACGGGTGAGCCTGCACCACTATCAGCCTCGGCTTTNGCCATGTCGTCTCCTTGTCGGCTTTTCAGCCAAGCACCTTGTTCATTGCGGCTTCAACGGTCACGGTTTCACGCGCGCCGGTCTTGCGGTTCTTCACTTCGACCTCGCCAGCAGCGACGCTGCGTGGACCAACGATGATCTGCACCGGTACGCCGATGAGATCGGCCGTCGCAAACTTCTGGCCCGCGCGGTCGTCCGTGTCGTCGTAGAGAACATCCTTGCCCGCGTTGGACAACGAGTAATACAGCTTTNCACAAGCCGCATCACAGGCAGCATCACCAGCCTTCATGTTGATGATGACAACGTCGAAAGGCGCAACCGAGTCCGGCCAGATGATTCCGTTCTCATCATGCGATGCTTCAATGATGGCGGGAACAAGGCGCGTGGGTCCAATGCCATAGGAACCCATGTGGACAAGGTGTTCCTTGCCATCCGGTCCCTGAACCTTGGCACCCATCGGCTCGGAATATTTCGTGCCGAAATAGAAGATGTGACCGACTTCGATACCGCGCGCAGAGAGGCGCTCGCCCTCGGGGATCGCGTCGAATGCAGCTTCATCGTGCATTTCAGATGTGGCGGCATAATCGGTCGTCCACTCATCGAAAATGCCCTGAAGTCCTGCGACATCATCGAAATCAGTGGCGTCGGAGGGAATGCCGCGATCCAGGAAGCTCTTGTGGCAGAACACTTCCGATTCACCGGTATCCGCCAGAATGATGAATTCATGACTGTGATTGCCACCGATTGGGCCGGTATCGGCGCGCATGGGAATGGCCCGCAGACCGAGACGCGAGAAGGTGCGCAGATAGGCGGTGAACATCTTGTTATAGGAGTGGATAGCGTCTTCCTTGGTCAGATCGAAGGAATAGGCATCCTTCATCAGGAATTCACGCGAGCGCATGGTGCCGAAACGCGGGCGTACCTCGTCACGGAACTTGAGCTGAATGTGATAGAGGTTCAGCGGCAGGCTCTTGTATGACTTTACATAGGACCGGAAGATGTCTGTGATCATCTCTTCATTGGTCGGACCATAGAGCATCTGGCGGTCCTGACGATCCTTGATACGCAGCATTTCCTTGCCATAATCGTCATAACGACCGCTTTCCTGCCAAAGCTCGGCAGTCTGAAGCGTTGGCATCAAANGCTCGATCGCGCCGGAGCGATCCTGCTCTTCACGGACGATCTTGTTGACCTTATCCAATACGCGTTTGCCCAGCGGCAACCAGGAATAAATGCCCTGGCTCTGCTGACGCACCATGCCTGCACGCAGCATGAGGCGATGCGAGACGATTTCCGCTTCCTTGGGATTTTCCTTGAGGATGGGCAAAAAGTAACGGCTAAGACGCATGGTGGTTTCCATTCTGTGGCGAAACACCGATTTGACACGGGAATCGCCGGAATAAAGGGACATTTGCGCCGTACATAGCGGTTTCCGCATCAGAAAGAAACCCGCTCTCAAACGCCTTGCCATGTTGATGGCACCGATGCGCTATCGATTCTTTNCAGGACGGAATTCTGAGGGCACCGAAGGTCTGCCACCATGTTGCAATCAGGTAAAATTGTGCTTCGTGGCACTTCTGCGGCGAATTTGTGAGACGACTTTCGCCCCTGAACGGTTACAGGAGGAATATTATTGCCGCTAAGGTGCGACATATCGCTTCAGGAGGAATTTTCTGCCGACTGTAACAAAAATGCAAAAANTCTAATGACAACTGCCTATGATTGAGCTAGTTTNGGCTCACAAAAGAGGCAGGAAGTTTAAATTCTTGTCATTTTCGCGGTCAGTCTTGGGAGGATGAGATCTTAGGCGCGCTCTAGCGCAGCCCCGGTAACGGTTACAGATCACGCGAAACTAAAGAACAAGGCTGAAATGCCTTGTTTTTTTTNGCCTTAAGCTCACCAGACCTGAAGCGCGAAGCAGATTTCGACTTAATCGCGTCAGTCAACGTGTCGGGTGCGTCCATAACAACAGTGCGCTCCCTCTATGGCGTGGGCAGATGACAGTTGAATGACGAAATCAGTCGTAAACTGGAATGATGCGCGGCAGATCATCCATGGTGAAACCAAAATACCACGTTGTCAGATACCAAGCGCCACAGATGAGCAGTGAAATCAGCGTCGTCAGCAACACGATCTTGCCACCGCTGAACCGCGATGGCGCGCTGGCGACAGTTCCAAGCGCCACATTTCCATCTTCGGATTGCGTGCGCAGACCAATCGGCAGGACAATGAACAGCACCGTCCACCAGACGATGAAAAAGACGGCAAAAGCCGAAAGCCACGGCATATCTTAAACCTCTCATATTGTCGTCGTGAACGAGCCACGCGCCTAAGGCCGACTCAGACCTGTTCAATCTCTATCAGAGTACCGAAGAAATCTTTCGGATGGAGAAACATCACTGGCTTGCCATGCGCGCCGGTTTTCAGTTCGCCACTCCCCAGCACCCTCGCCCCCTGTTGTTTCAAGTGGTCGCGCGCAACGATGATGTCGTCCACTTCATAACAAATGTGGTGCATGCCGCCGGAGGGGTTCTTTTCCAGGAAGGCGGCAATCGGTGAATCTTCACCAAGCGGTTCCAACAATTCCACCTTCGTGTTGGGCAGTTCGATGAACACCACCGTCACGCCATGTTCCGGCAAAGCCTGAGGCTGAGAGACATCAGCACCCAAGGTATCGCGGTAGGTTGCGACGGCCGCTGCCAGATCCGGCACGGCAAGTGCCACGTGGTTGATACGACCGAGCATGCTTTCCTCCCGAAAACGGCGGTCGAAGCGCCCTGCGCCTCGACCTGCATATTCGACGTTACACCTTCGTCACGAAGACAGTCACGATAGGCTTCTTGCCCCAGACCTGATTGGCCGTGGCACGGACGGCGCGGCGGATGGATTCCCTGACAACGTTCAAGTCCTTGCGACGGGCGCGCGGAATGCTTTCGACAGCGCTGAGCACGGCGTCATAGAGCGTGTCTTCCATGGCTTCGCCTTCGTCATCGAACTCCGGCAGACCGAACGGCACGACATCGGGATCGCCCTGGAAATCGAACCGGCTGTCGAGCAGGACATTGATCGAAACGTGGCCAGCAAAGGACAGCTTGCGGCGGTCGCCAATACCCATTTCCTCGAAATCACCCAAGAGGCGACCGTCCTTGAAGACGCGGCCATGCGGTGCATCGTCGATGACTTCGGCTGGCCCCGGCGCCAGGCGCAGGATGTTGCCGTTGCGGACCTTCGGAACCTGCCCGATGCCAGCCTGCTCGGCGAGTAGCTTTTGCCCTACCAGATGCGCGGCTTCGCCATGCACGGGAACCAGAATTTGTGGCTTCACCCACTCATACATCTGAAGAAGTTCGCTGCGACGCGGATGACCGGAAACGTGAACCAGCGCTTCATTATCAGTAATGATGTGAATGCCCTGCTCGATCAGGCCGTTCTTGATGTCCTGAATGGCCTTTTCATTGCCGGGAATAGCGCGGGACGAAAACACCACCGTATCGCCGGAGGCGAGCGCAACATTGCGCATTTCGTCACGCGACAGCTTGGCGAGCGCGGCGCGCGATTCGCCCTGCGAGCCGGTGAGGATGACGACGACCTTGTTGCGGGGGATGTAGCCATATTCGTCTTCGGCCAGAAACGGCTTGATGCCTTCCATGATGCCGAGGTCCTGCGAGACGTTGACCACGCGCTTCAACGAGCTACCCAACAGCAAAACTTCACGACCTGCGCGTTCCGCAGCCTGCGCGATGGAGCGAATGCGTCCGACATTGGAGGAAAACGTGGTGATGGCCACACGTCCCTCGGCATTTNCAATGATCTGGCGAAGACCTTCCGACACCTGTTCTTCAGACGGCGAAACGCCATCACGAAGCGCATTGGTGCTGTCGCACATCATCGCCAGCACGCCTTCTTCGCCGACGGCGCGGAAACGCGCTTCATCGGTGAAAGGTCCGAGCGATGGCGCATGATCGATCTTCCAGTCGCCCGTGTGAACGGCATTGCCGAGCGGAGTGCGGATGACCAGCGACATGGGTTCGGGGATAGAGTGGTTGACGCCGATGGCTTCGATTTCGAACGGGCCGACATTGATGCGGTCACCCGCCTTGAATGGCGTGATCGGAATTTCCGCGCGGNTGCCTTCGTAATTACGCTTGGCATCCAGCATGCCAGCGGTGAAGCCGGACGCATAGACCGGTACTTTCAGGCTGGGCCATAGATCATTCAGCGCGCCGTAATGGTCTTCATGCGCGTGGGTTATAATGATGGCTTTGAGGTTTCCGCGCTGTGCTTCAATGAAACTGATATCGGGCAGCACAAGATCGATGCCCGGCAGGTCGAGACCGGCGAAGGTCACGCCGCAGTCTACCATGATCCATTCGCGCTTGGCCGCAGGACCGTAGCCATAAAGCGCCAGGTTCATGCCAATTTCGCCAACACCACCGAGCGGCAGGAATACAAATTCGTCTTTTGTCGTCATTGCGTGTTTTGTCCAATCATGGTCGCTACCGCCTCGCCTTCTAAACGCGCGCGGGTGAAGCGATAAGCACCGGTTTNCATCATCCGACCCACTCAGCCGATGCGTGGCTGAAAGGGCGTCCTGCATTTACCGAGCAGCAGACATGCTCCAGATTCGAGTGGCGAACGTCGGCGCGGTCTACGCACCGTGCGGTTCAGCCGAAAAATACGTCACCGGCAGCGATGGAGCGCAAGGGGCCATCGTCTTCCTCCAGCAGCAGGAAACCATTATCATCAATTCCAGCAAAACGCCCGCGAATAGACTGGTTGGGCAGATTGACCGAAATCGGCTCGCCTATGCCGCAGGCGGCGGAACGCCACAAACGAACGATTTCCGCCACGCCCTGCCCGCGATTCCACAGCCCAAGAACGTGGGCTGTCTCACGAAACAGATGCGCAAAAAGTTCGTCAGGACCACAGGATGCACCATGTTCGCCCAGTCTAGTGACCGGGTAAGCAGGATTGTCGGGCATATGGGCGATGTTGATTCCAATGCCGATGACCAGCGCTGCGCGTCCATCCGCCAAGGTCTCGGCCTCCATGAGAATGCCGCAGGTCTTTTTGCGCCCGATGAGAATATCATTCGGCCACTTGATCTCAAGCGGCGCACCATCTGGCGGCAAAACCGCACCGACAGCACGGTAAACCGCGAGCGCAAAGGCAAGTGGCAGAGCGCCGATGCTTTCCATCGGCGCAGGATCGATCAAAAGAAGAGAGGCATAAAGGTTGCCGGGTTCCGAAACCCAAGGCCTGCCACGACGACCGCGCCCGCCGGTCTGCCTGACGGCAGTGACCCAAAGACAACCTGGGTCACCTGCCCTTGCACGATCAAAGCATTCGACATTGGTGGAGGAGGTTTCCATCAAAGCCTCGTGCCGGAAGTCATCCAATGACGTCAGGCCCGGTCTATGCAAAGTCTCACTCAAAAGAACGTCTTAGCTGCGGCATCAACCGCATTGCCCAATGCACCACCGAAGACGATGAAGGCAACGACGAAGAGGCCGGACAGCGCGTAAACGATACGCAATTCGCCAGACGCCTTTTCAAATCCACCGTCCTTTGCGTCATCGAACCACATGATCTTGACGATGCGAAGGTAGTAATAAGCACCAACGACCGAGGCAATAACACCGATGACAGCGAGCGGATAAAGCTTGGCTTCGATGGCGGCAAGGAAAACGTAGTACTTGCCGAAGAAGCCAGCCAACGGCGGAATACCAGCCAGCGAGAACATCATTGCCGTCAAAATCAGCGCCATAAATGGATTGCTGGACGCCAGACCGGCGAGATCGTCAACGCTTTCGACATTACCTACGTCCTTGCGGCGCATGGCTAGGATGCAGGCGAAGGTGCCGAGCGTCATTCCCATGTAAACGGCCATGTAGATCAACACGCCCGAAACGCCAGCTTGTGTACCGGCAGCCAGACCGACCAGGGCGTAACCCATGTGGCTAATCGAAGAATAGGCCATCAGGCGCTTGATGTTCTTCTGGCCGATGGCGGCAAAAGCACCGAGCAGCATGGATGCAATCGAGATGAAGACGACGATTTGCTGCCAATCGGCAAAGACCGGCTGAAACGCGTCAACGACGATACGAACAAAGATCGCCATGGCACCGACCTTGGGGNCCGCGGCCAGGAATGCCGTAACGGTCGTTGGCGCACCTTCATAAACGTCGGGAGTCCACATGTGGAACGGCACTGCGGAAATTTTGAACGCCAGACCTGCCAGTACGAAGACCAGACCGAACACGAGGCCGAGGGAACGGGTCTCGGACGCCAGAACGGTTGCGATTTCGTTGAAGCCGGTGTTGCCGGTAAAACCGTAAACCAGCGACATGCCGTAAAGCAGCATGCCCGAAGACAGAGCGCCGAGAACGAAATATTTCAAACCGGCTTCCGTGGAGCGCAGGCTTTCGCGGTTGATGGCGCAGATGACGTAGAGCGCCAGCGACTGAAGCTCCAGCGCCATGTAGAGCGAAATCAGGTTGTTGGCCGAGATCATCAGAAGAATGCCGAGCGTGGCCAGAACCAGCAACACCGGATACTCGAAACGACCGATCGGCTCGACGCGNCCATGGCCGACGGACAGTATCATGGCGACAATGGCACCGATCAGCGCCAACACCTTCATGAAGTTGCCGAAAGCATCTGCGACGTAAACGCCGCCGAAGGCTTCACCCGTTGCCGGTGCAAAGATGATCCAAAGACCGACGACGACCAGAAGAGCCACGGAAAGACCCATGACCGTATTGGTCGACTTGTCCCCGGAGAAGACCCCAATCATGAGCAGCGCCAAGGCGCCGACCGCAAGGATCAGCTCGGGCGTCGCGATGCGCAGACTGGCAAAAAGAATTTCAGCGGTCATGTCCTACGGGTCCTGTCGTCAGTTCAGAGAAAGCGCAACATTCTGCGCTGCCTGCAATGCGGCCGTATAATTATTGATCAAAAGGTCCACCGACGCTGCCGTAGCATCGAAAACCGGCGCCGGATAGACGCCGAAGAAAATCGTCAGCGCCACCAGCGGGTAGAGAATGATCTTTNCACGTGTCGAAAGATCAAGCAGGGACTTCAGGCTTTCCTTTTCCAGCGCACCGAAAATGACCCGGCGATAAAGCCACAATGCATAGGAGGCGGAAAGAATGACGCCTGTTGCCGCAAATAGCGCGGCCCAGGTGTTGGCGCGGAACACGCCGACGATCGTCAGGAATTCACCGACGAAACCGGATGTGCCGGGCAAACCGACATTGGCCATGGTGAAGACCATGAAGGCGACAGCATATTTCGGCATATTGTTGACGAGACCGCCGTAAGCGGAAATCTCGCGAGTATGCAGACGGTCATAGATGACGCCAACGCAGAGGAAGAGCGCGCCAGAGACAATGCCGTGCGACAGCATCTGGAAGATCGCACCCTGCACGCCCTGAACATTGGCGGCAAAGATACCCATGGTCACGTAGCCCATATGAGCGACAGAGGAATAGGCGATCAGCTTCTTGATGTCATCCTGCATCATCGCGACCAGCGAGGTGTAGATGATGGCAATGACCGACAGCGTAAAGACGAATGGCGCAAAGTGGTCCGATGCAATTGGGAACATCGAGAGCGAGAAACGGATGAAACCGTAACCACCAAGCTTCAGCATGACGCCAGCCAGAATGACCGAGCCTGCCGTCGGTGCCTGAACGTGGGCATCGGGCAACCAGGTGTGAACAGGCCACATCGGCATCTTGACCGCAAAGGCAGCAAAGCAGGCAAGCCATAGCCACGTCTGCATGCCTGCCGGGAAGCCGTGCTTCAAAAGTTCCGTCATATCAGTCGTGCCAGCCTGCCAGTACATCGCCATGATGGCGAGCATCGTCAGAACCGAACCGAGCAGCGTGTAGAGGAAGAATTTGTAGGAGGCGTAGACGCGATCCTTCCCGCCCCACACGCCGATGATGATGAACATCGGAATGAGTGTGGCTTCAAAGAAGACGTAGAAGAGAACAGTGTCGAGCGCGACGAACACGCCGACCATGACGACTTCCAGGAGAAGGAAGGCGATCATGTATTCCTTGAGGCGCTTCTCGATGGAATTCCAGCTGGCCAGCACGCAGAACGGCATCAGGAACGTCGTCAAAATGACGAACAGCATGGAGATGCCGTCGACGCCCAGATGATAGGCGGCGATCTTGCCGAACCAGGCATGCTTTNCGACCATCTGGAAACCCGGGTTCGAATTGTCGAAACCGATCCAGATGAAGAGGGACAGCACGAAAGTGAAGACCGTCGTCAGCAGCGATACGTTGAGAATGTTACGGCGCCCGAAGGGGCCGTTTTCATTTGTCAGAAGCAAAAGCACCACGCCGACCAGCGGCAGAAAGGTGACCGTTGAAAGAATAGGCCAATCGGTCATCACAGGGCACTCCCGAGCATCATCCAGGTGACAAGCCCGGCAATACCGATCAGCATCGCAAAGGCATAATGATAGAGGTAACCGGACTGCAGACGAACGACGCGGTTGGTCACATCAGCCACGCGCGCAGCAATACCGTTGGGTCCATAGTGGTCGATAACCGCCACGTCGCCCTTTTTCCACAGGAAGCGGCCAAGCGCCTTTGCGGAGCGAACAAACAGGAAGTCGTAGAGTTCGTCGAAGTACCATTTGTTCAGCAGGAACTGGTAGAGGCCACGATGGGTCTCGGCCAGACGCTTCGGCGTCTCGGGCGACTTGATATAGAAGTACCATGCGGTCACGAAACCAAGAGCCATGGCGAAGAATGGGCTCCACTTGACCCACAATGGAACGTGGTGGAACTCTTCGAGAATTTCGTTGGATGGAAGCGTAAACAGTGCGCCCTTCCAGAATTCCGCATATTCTTCACCGAAGAAATGCCCCTCGAACACGACGCCAGCCAAGACGGCACCAACAGTCAGAACGAAAAGCGGGATCAGCATGACCATCGGCGATTCATGGACGTGGTGCATGACATCAGCTGACGCACGCGGCTTGCCGAAGAAGGTCAGGAACGCGAGGCGCCAGGAATAGAAGCTGGTGAACAGTGCCGCGATGACCAGAAGCGTGAAGGCGAAACCGGCAACCGCATTGTGCGAGGCATAAGCGGATTCGATGATCACGTCCTTCGAGAAGAAGCCTGCAAAGCCAATCATCGTGCCTGGAATACCCACGCCTGTCAGTGCCAACGTACCGACGGTCATGGTCCAGAATGTGATCGGGATGTGCTTGCGCAGACCGCCCATGTGACGCATGTCCTGCTCACCATCCACGGCGTGAATGACCGAACCGGCGCAAAGGAACAGCAGCGCCTTGAAGAACGCGTGCGTGAAGAGGTGGAACACGGCGGCACCATAAGCACCGACGCCAAGCGCCACAAACATGTAACCGAGCTGCGAACAGGTCGAATAAGCGATAACGCGCTTGATATCGTTCTGAACCAGACCGACAGTCGCCGCAAAGAAGGCCGTGATCGCGCCAATCAGCGTCACAAAGGTCAAGGCATCCGGCGACAGTTCAAAGATCGGTGACATGCGTGCGACAAGAAATACACCAGCCGTGACCATGGTGGCCGCGTGAATGAGGGCCGACACAGGCGTCGGGCCTTCCATCGCGTCCGGCAGCCAGGTGTGGAGCAGGAACTGCGCCGATTTACCCATGGAGCCCATGAACAGCAGCAGGCAAACGCCGGTCAGCGCATGCGCCTTGTCCAGTTGCATGCCGAACAGGTTGATGACGACGTCCGTCGATGCTGCGCCGTCGGCAGGCAGATAGGTCCCAGCAGCTGCGAAGATCGTTTCGAAATTGACTGAGCCGAACAGAACGAACAGTCCGGAGATGCCGAGGATGAAGCCGAAGTCACCAACGCGGTTGACGATAAAGGCCTTCATGGCGGCAGCAGAGGCAGATGGTTTCTTGTACCAGAAGCCGATCAGCAGATAGGACGCCAGACCCACGCCTTCCCAACCAAAGAACATCTGCAACAGGTTGTCGGATGTCACCAGCATGAGCATGGCGAAGGTAAAGAGCGACAGGTAGGCGAAAAAGCGCGGACGATGCGGATCGTGATGCATGTACCCGATGGAGTACAGATGAACCAGTGTCGACACGGTGTTGACGACGACGAACATGACGGCCGTCAGCGTATCGATACGGAAGGCCCATTCGACATCGATGCCGCCGGACTGGATCCAACGCAGCACGGTAACCTTGATGACTTCACCAGGCTCGTGGCTGAGAAGCGCCACGTTGATGAAGACCACCCAGGACAGGATCGCAACGATGATCATCAGGCCGGTGGTGACATATTCCGAGGCTTTGGCACCGATGGAGCGACCAAAAAGGCCAGCGATCAGGAAGCCGATCAGCGGAAGAAAGACGATAGCTTTGTAGATCATAGCCTTATCAGCCCTTCATCATATTGACGTCTTCCACGGCAATCGATCCGCGGTTGCGATAGAAGACAACGAGTATTGCAAGACCGATGGCAGCTTCCGCAGCCGCAACAGTCAGAATGAACAGAGCGAAGACCTGACCGACGATATCGTTGAGGAACGACGAGAACGCCACCATGTTGAGATTGACCGCAAGCAGGATAAGTTCAATCGACATCAGGATAACGATGACGTTCTTACGGTTGAGAAAGATACCGAAGATGCCGATCGTGAAGAGGACCGCGCTGACCGTGAGGTAATGGGAAAGACCGATTTCCATAATATTATGTTCCTTGGATCCGTTCGCGCCTTAGATGCCCTGACCCGGCTTGACCTTGACCGTCGTGACGGCGGTCTTCGGATCGCGGGCGACCTGCGTTGCAATGTCCTGTCGCTTGATATCGGTGCGGTGACGCAAGGTCAGCACGATGGCGCCGATCATGGCCACCAGTAGTATCAGACCGGCAAGCTGGAAGAAGTAAATGTAATTGGTATAGAGCACGTCACCCAGCGCTGCAGTATTGGCGCGCTCCGCCGGGTTCGGGATCGGCATGGTGATCGACTTCGCAGCCACCGGGTTCAGCACGCTACCACCGACGACGATGATCAGTTCTGCCGCCAGAATGATGCCGATGAGAGCGCCGACCGGCGCATATTGCAACACACCCGAACGCAATTCGGCAAAATCAACATCCAGCATCATCACGACGAAAAGGAACAGCACCGCCACAGCGCCGACATAAACCACCAGAAGGATCATGGCGAGGAATTCGGCACCCGTCAGCAGGAAGAGAGCCGCCGCGTTGAAAAATGTCAGAATGAGGAACAGCACCGAGTGAACGGGGTTCTTCGATGCGATGACCATAAACGCAGACGCCACGGCGACGAAGGCGAAGATGTAAAAGAATACAGCGTGCAGACCCATGTTGGTGCCTTTTTGTCCTCACCGGACAAACGCGACCCTGAAGCCGCATGCCCGTTTCATTCCCGTCAGCGATAACCGACAGGCAGTGACTGTTTTACCCACTCCGAAGCAGCGCTCCGAAGGAACCATGCTGCCTTAACGATAAGGCGCATCCAGAGCAAGGTTGCGAGCGATTTCACGTTCCCAACGGTCGCCATTATCGAGAAGCCGCTGCTTGTCGAAATACAGCTCCTCGCGGGTTTCCGTCGCAAATTCGAAGTTCGGACCTTCAACGATGGCATCGACCGGGCATGCTTCCTGGCAGAAGCCACAATAGATGCACTTTACCATGTCGATATCGTAACGAACCGTGCGGCGCGTGCCATCGTTGCGGCGTGGGCCGGCTTCGATGGTGATGGCCTGGGCAGGACAGATCGCTTCGCACAGCTTGCAGGCAATGCAGCGCTCTTCGCCGTTGGGGTAGCGGCGCAATGCGTGCTCACCACGGAAACGCGGGCTGACTGGACCCTTCTCGAANGGGTAGTTCACCGTTGCCTTCTGTTTGAAGAAGTGGCGCATCG
This sequence comes from Agrobacterium bohemicum, assembly GCF_002896715.1. Classification (GTDB taxonomy): domain Bacteria; phylum Pseudomonadota; class Alphaproteobacteria; order Rhizobiales; family Rhizobiaceae; genus Agrobacterium; species Agrobacterium bohemicum. The sequence continues at coordinate 181,806 of NZ_PGEL01000016.1, read as the reverse complement.
TCAGGAAGAAGGCGCCAACGAATTCCTTGAGGAACAGTGAATTGACGGCTTGTGAAAGACTGGCCATCTCAACCTCCAAATCTACAAGCGAGGACTGCGGACATCTTATGCCCCCGCCGTCAGCTTGAGTACGAATGCAACAATCACGACCATGGCGAGCGACAGAGGAAGGAAAACCTTCCAGCCAAGACGCATCAACTGGTCATAGCGGTAACGTGGAACGAATGCCTTCACTAAGCCGAACATGAAGAAGACCATGCCGCCCTTCAGGATGAACCAGATGATACCCGGCACCCAGTTCAGGAACCAGACATCCACGATGGGAAGCCAGCCGCCCAGGAACAGGATGGTCGTCAGGCAGCACATCAGAACGATGGCAGCATATTCGCCCAACATGAACATCATGTACGGAGTGGAGCCATACTCCACCATGTGACCGGCCACAAGTTCCGATTCCGCTTCCGGCAGATCGAACGGTGGACGGTTGGTTTCAGCCAGCGCCGAGATGAAGAAGACGATGAACATCGGGAAGAGCGGCAACCAGTGCCAATCCAGGAACGATGCCGGAAGCCCAAGCGACGTGCCGATACCCGAATGCTGCGCATTGACGATATCCGTCAGGTTCAGAGAACCAACGCAGAGCAGGACCGTAACGATGACGAGGCCAATGGAGACTTCGTAGGACACCATCTGCGCCGCAGAACGAAGTGCGCCGAGGAACGGGTACTTCGAGTTCGAAGCCCAGCCACCCATGATGATGCCGTAGACTTCAAGCGACGAGATCGCGAAGATATAGAGAATGCCGACATTGATGTTGGCAATCACCCAGCCATCCGCAAACGGGATGACGGCATAAGTTGCCAGAGCCAAAGTCACGGCAACCAGCGGAGCCAGCAGGAACACGGCCTTGTTGGCACCGGATGGAATGACCGGCTCTTTCAGAATGAACTTCAAAAGGTCGGCAAACGACTGGAAGAGACCGAAGGGACCAACGACGTTGGGACCACGGCGCAGCTGAACGGCCGCCCAGATCTTACGGTCGGCAAGCAGAAGGAAGGCGATCGACACCAGCAACAAAACGAGAAGAAGCAGAGACTGGCCGACAATAATCAGCGCTGGCCAGACGTAGCTCCAGAAAAACGATTCCATAGTCCCCTACCCTTACTCTGCCGCAGCCTTGAAGTTGTTGCGGGCCAATGCGGAACATTCGGCCATGACGGCGGACGCTCTCGCAATCGGGTTCGTCAAATAAAAATCCTTAACCGGCGATGCAAAGCCCGCCTTGTTCAGGGTGCCAGCTTTAGTCGCCAGCGCTTCGATGCCAGCCACGTCGGCCACGGCAATCTCGTCGGCATCAGCAAAGTGCGGATGCGCGATGTAAAGCTGGGCACGCAGTGCAGACAGCGAGTCGAACGGCAGCTTGTGGCCGAGAACGTCCGACAGTGCACGCAGGATCGCCCAGTCTTCGCGGGCTTCGCCCGGTGCAAAACCGGCGCGGTTGCCCATCTGAACGCGTCCCTCGGTGTTGACCCAGATACCCGACTTTTCGGTATAGGCAGCACCCGGCAGGATGACGTCCGCCGCCATTGCGCCAGCATCACCATGCGAACCGATATAAACGGTCAGTTTNGCAGTCTTCGCAGACAGATCGATCTCGTCTGCACCCAGCAGGAAANGAACGTCGGAAGATGCGGCGATGGAAGCAGCGTTGGCCGCCTTGTCTGCCGGAACAAAGCCAATATCTAGACCACCGACGCGGGCAGCAGCCGTGTGCAGAACGGAGAAGCCGTTCCACTCGGGCGACACGACGCCGACGGAAACTGCGAGCTTTGCAGCAGCAGACAGAACAGCCGCACCGTCTTCACGCGACAAAGCGCCCTGCCCGACGATGATCATCGGGTTCTTGGCAGCCTTCAGCTTTNCGATGAAGCTGTGCGAACCGGAGACCAGATCGGACAGCGTGTCGGTGCCGGAGCCGAGATATTCATAGTCGTAACGAAGCTCGCTCGCTTCACCGATAACAGCGATCGGGAAGCCACCACGGCGCCAGCGCTTGCGAATGCGTGCGTTGAGTACGGAAGCTTCGTAGCGTGGATTGGAGCCGATGATGAGCAACGCGTCGGCATGTTCGATGCCTTCGATGGTGGCGTTGAAAAGGTAGCTGGCGCGACCGAGCGATGGATCAAGCGCTGCGCCATCCTGGCGGCAATCGACATTTGTCGAACCCAGCGATGCGAGCAGCGACTTCAATGCGAACATTTCTTCGACGGAGGCCAGATCGCCAGCGATAGCGCCAATTTTCTCACCTGAAGTCGATGAAACGGCCGCCTTGATAGCGCCGAAAGCCTCGCCCCAAGTTGCGGGCTGCAAGCGGCCATCCTTGCGGACGTAAGGCTTGTCAAGACGCTGGGTCTTGAGGCCATCCCAGATGAAGCGGCTCTTGTCGGAAATCCACTCTTCGTTGATGGCTTCGTTGACACGTGGCATGACGCGCATGACTTCACGGCCACGGGTATCGACGCGAATGGCCGAACCGAGCGCATCCATCACGTCGATGGTTTCAGTCTTGCCGAGTTCCCATGGACGCGCCGTGAAGGCAAAGGGCTTCGACGTCAGCGCACCGACCGGGCAGAGATCAACGACGTTGCCCTGAAGCTCGGATGTCATTGCCTGCTCGAGATAGGTCGTGATTTCAGCATCTTCGCCGCGACCGATCAGGCCAAGTTCGGAAATGCCGGCAACTTCGGTGGTGAAGCGGACGCAGCGTGTGCAGTGAATGCAGCGGTTCATGACCGTCTTGACGAGCGGTCCGATGTATTTGTCTTCAACGGCGCGCTTGTTTTCAGAATAGCGCGAACCCGGAATACCGAAAGCCATCGCCTGGTCCTGAAGGTCGCATTCGCCACCCTGGTCGCAGATGGGACAATCGAGCGGATGGTTGATGAGCAGGAATTCCATCACGCCTTCGCGGGCCTTTTTGACCATTGGCGTGTTGGTGAAAACTTCCGGCAATTCACCGTTCGGGCCGCCACGAATATCACGAACGCCCATGGCGCAGGATGCGGCAGGCTTGGGCGGTCCGCCCTTTACCTCGATGAGACACATGCGGCAGTTACCCGCGACCGACAAACGCTCGTGGAAACAAAACCGCGGAACTTCGGCACCAGCCTCCTCGCACGCCTGCAACAGCGTGAAATGATCCGGAACTTCGATCTCTTTACCGTCAACCTTGAGCTTTGTCATGGTCCTACTTACGTCCTGTTGCCTGTCCGTCCCGCACAGTCTCATGCGTTCCGCAACAAATCCTGATGGCATTCGGCTTAGACTCAAAAGCGCCAAATGCTTTAACGATGTAAGGGACCGGTACACCCGATCCCCGCCCNTCGCAACACCNTCGAGGTGTTACTTTGGCCGGTGTTACTCGGCGGCCTCAAGCACAGCGCCATCATCCATGGCTCTGTAGGTATATTCGTCGATCCGCTTTTCGATTTCCGGACGGAAATTGCGGATCAGCGCCTGAACAGGCCATGCAGCGGCATCTCCCAGCGCGCAGATGGTATGACCTTCAATCTGCTTCGTCACTTCGAACAGCATATCGATTTCGCGCTTCTGCGCGTTGCCCTTTACCATGCGTTCCAGCACGCGCCACATCCAGCCCGTGCCTTCGCGGCATGGCGTGCACTGGCCGCAGCTCTCATGCTTGAAGAAGGCCGCGATACGGGCAATAGCCTTGATGACGTCGGTGGACTTGTCCATGACGATCATGCCGCCGGTCCCGAACGAAGACTTCACTTCGCGCATACCATCGAAATCCATGATGGCGTCCTTCATGTCCTCACCGCGAACGATGGGGCACGACGCGCCGCCTGGAATGACGCCGAGCAGATTATCCCAGCCGCCACGAATGCCGCCACAGTGGCGCTCGATCAGTTCCTTGAACGACAGACCCAGCGCGTCTTCGAATGTACACGGGCGCTCGACATGGCCCGAGACCATGAACAGCTTGGTGCCGACATTGTTTGGGCGACCGATGGAGGAGAACCACGATGCACCGCGACGCAGGATGGTCGGCGCCACGGCAATGGACTCGACATTGTTAACGGTCGTCGGGCAGCCATAGAGGCCCATATTGGCCGGGAACGGAGGCTTGAGGCGCGGTTGGCCCTTCTTGCCTTCGAGGCTTTCGAGAAGCGCTGTTTCCTCGCCGCAGATATAAGCACCTGCGCCGTGGTGAACGTAGATATCGAAATCCCAGCCGTTCTTGTTGTTCTTGCCCAGCAGACCGGCGTCATAGCATTCGTCGATCGCGGCCTGAAGCGCTTCGCGTTCGCGCATATATTCACCGCGAACGTAAATATAAGCCGTGTGCGCGCTCATGGCGAAACCGGCGATTACGCAGCCTTCGATCAGCGTGTGCGGATCGTGGCGCAGGATTTCGCGGTCCTTGCAGGTACCGGGCTCTGATTCGTCGGCATTGACGACGAGGTAATGCGGACGGCCATCGCTTTCCTTCGGCATGAAGGACCATTTGAGGCCTGTCGGAAAGCCTGCACCACCACGACCACGAAGGCCGGATGCCTTCATTTCGTTGATGATCCAGTCACGACCCTTTTCGATGATCTGCTTTGTGCCATCCCAATGACCGCGCGCCAACACGCCCTTCAGAGACGTGTCTTTGAGGCCGTAGAGATTGGTAAAGATGCGATCCTGATCTTTTAACATGCTTGACCTCTTTACCGCGGCTTCTTGCCGAAGACCCTGATGTATTCCGCTTCGCCACCCTTGGCGAGCGCCTCGGCCTGACGTACCCAATCATCGCGATCGATACGACCCTTGAAATTCAGATAACCATCGACCCACTCGCGCTCCTCGGCGGACCAGCCAGCAACCTGCATGTAGGTGAAGATGCCGAGCTCGTTGAGCGTCGCTTCGATTTTCGGGCCAACGCCAGAAATTAGCTTCAGATCATCGGCCTTTGCGGGGCGCTCGATCTTGGCAGGACGGTTCTTGTCTTCCAGCGATGGCTTGGGCGAGGTTTTCGTCTCGCCAGACCCTTCTTTTGCAGCATCCTTGGCGTTGCTTTCGGACGCCTTGGGATCGGTGACCGGTGTCTTCAGCTTCGCGTCGGACTCAGCTGCCGTCGTCTTCGGCTTTGCAGCTTCTGATGGCGCAGGTGCCGCTGCTGGAGCCGCCGCGGCAGGCGCTTCGGCTGGCTTGTCGAGATTGGAGCGATCCGGCTTTGTCTCTTCCGTCAACGTCGTGAGGGGACCGATCGGGGCTGACAAATGACGGTCGATCTGCGGGCCCGGCTTGACGGTGTCACCCTTCCCCGCCTCGAACGTGTCGATGATTTCTTCCAGACGCTCTGGCGTCAAATCCTCATAGGCATCCTTGAAGATGATGACCATCGGCGCGTTGACGCAGGCACCCTGACATTCCACCTCTTCCCATGACAGCGTACCGCTCTCGTTGGGTGTCAACGGGTCATGGTGGATCTTGTGGCGACAGACTTCCATCAGCGCTTCGGAACCGCGCAACATGCAGGGCGTGGTACCACAGACCTGAATATGTGCCTTGGTGCCAACTGGCTTCAGCTGGAACTGCGTATAGAAGGTCGCAACTTCGAGCACGCGGATATAGGCCATATCCAGCATGTCGGCGATCTTCTCGATACAGGCGCGGGTGACCCAGCCGTCCTGCTCCTGCGCGCGCATCAACAGCGGAATGACCGCAGATTGCTGACGCCCTTCAGGATACTTCTGGATCGTTTTTTCCGCCCATGCGGTATTGTCCGCGTTAAACGCGAAACCCGTGGGCTGAACCTGATCTTCGGCTAGTCGACGAACGGACATACTTCCTCACGCCCCATCAGTTTAACGACTCGCACCGCGATTTCGTCACCGTGACGAATTCGCAGGCATAGGCCGTTTTGTCTTTTTGCATGAACACAATGAATTTTCCGCCATTGGGAAGCGAGGATTTTATCTCGTATCCCTGTGACAGAAGTTGCTTGACAGATGATGAACCGCCGCTTGCCTGCAACGATACACCCTCATCCGCCGTCTGGGCGAATACGGGTGCCGTCGCGGCAATAAAAGCCGATATGGCCAGCGGCAATCGCATTAGCGGTCAACCTCCCCGAACACGATGTCCAGAGAGCCGAGAACAGCCGTCACGTCGGCAAGCTGATGGCCTTTGCAAAGGTAATCCATGGCCGCCAGATGCGCAAAACCAGGAGCGCGAATCTTGCAGCGGTAAGGCTTGTTCGAACCATCAGCGACCACGTAGACGCCAAACTCGCCCTTCGGAGCTTCGACGGCTGCGTAAACTTCACCAGCCGGTACGTGATACCCTTCGGTGTAGAGCTTGAAGTGGTGAATCAAGGCTTCCATCGAACGCTTCATCTCGCCACGCTTCGGCGGAACGACCTTGCCATCGAGCGACGAAACGGCGCCGATGCGGTGCTTGCCCTGCAAGAGCTCCACGCACTGCTTCATGATCTTGATCGATTCACGCATTTCCTGCATGCGGATCAGATAACGGTCGTAGCAGTCGCCATTCTTGCCAACGGGAATATCGAATTCGAGATCGGAATAGCACTCGTAAGGCTGCGCACGGCGCAAGTCCCACGCAGCACCCGAACCGCGAACCATCACGCCGGTAAAGCCCCAGGCGAACGCATCTTCCAACGAGACGACGCCGATATCGACGTTGCGCTGCTTGTAGATGCGGTTGTCGGTCAAGAGGCCTTCAACGTTGTCGAGGAAGGTGATGAACGGATCGCACCACTTGCCGATATCATCAACCAGCTCCGGTGGCAGGTCCTGATGGACACCACCCGGGCGGAAATAGGCAGCGTGCAGACGGGCACCAGAAGCGCGCTCGTAAAATACCATTAGCTTTTCACGCTCTTCGAAGCCCCAGACCGGCGGCGTCATAGCGCCAACGTCCATGGCCTGCGTCGTGACGTTCATGATGTGCGACAGGATACGGCCGATTTCCGAGAAAAGAACGCGGATCAACTGACCACGCATCGGAATCTCAAGACCCAGCAGCTTTTCCACGGCCAGCGAGAACGCATGCTCCTGGTTCATCGGCGCAACGTAATCGAGGCGGTCAAAGTATGGCAGAGCCTGAAGATAGGTCTTCGTCTCGATCAGCTTCTCGGTGCCGCGGTGCAACAGGCCGATATGCGGATCGACGCGCTCCACGACTTCGCCGTCGAGTTCAAGGACGAGACGCAAAACGCCGTGCGCAGACGGATGTTCCGGGCCAAAGTTGATCGTAAAATTGCGAACATTATGTTCAGTCATCAGTGCTGCTCCGCCGACGTGATCATGGCGATGAATTCGGGGCCGGTCATGTTTTTCGTGTCCTCGGCGAACGAATAATTTGTCGGCTTTTCGTCGATGAAGATTTGCGATGCGAAACGGAAGCTAGATGGGTTTTCAAACGACTGGACGGATACGGCGTGATGCGCGCCGTCCTTTGAGCGCCACATCACCGTACTACCGCAAACCGTACAAAAGCAACGCTCGCCCCATTCTGAAGACGAATAAACGCCGAGATGTGTATCATTCTCTACTGCAACGCTTTGGCATTCGACGGCAAGAAACACACCGCCGGACCAGCGACGGCACATGGAGCAATGGCAAATGCCGACTTCACGGGCACCAAACGTCGCTNCGAAGCGAACGGCACCGCAAAGACATTGCCCCTGCTCTGTGGCGGTAGCTTCACTCATGGCTTGGCCTTTTCATCGCCCGGAAGAACATAGTCTGTTCCTTCCCAAGGGGAGAGAAAGTCGAAATTGCGGAATTCCTGTTTCAGTTCGACCGGCTCGTAAAGAACCCGCTTGAGCACGTCATCATAGCGCACTTCCACAAAGCCCGTGACCGGGAAATCCTTGCGCAGTGGATGACCCTCAAAGCCGTAGTCCGTCAGAATGCGACGCAGGTCGGAATGGCCTTCGAATGGAATGCCATACATATCCCAGGCTTCGCGCTCGAACCATTCCGCGCCGACAAAAACGGACGTCGCGGATGGTACTGCTTCGTCCTCGGCTGCCTGAAGCTTGATGCGGACACGCAGGTTCTGGCGCGGCGACAACAGGTGATAAACGACATCGAACCGCTTCTCACGGCTCGGCCAGTCCACACCACAGATATCGATGATATTGACGAAACCACACTGGACGTCATCGCGCAGGAACGTCAAAAGCGCGATGATGTTTNCAGGCGTCGTGTTCAGCGTCAGTTCGCCATAGGCAATGACGGACGATTCCAGAAGGGAACCGCGCACTTCATTCACATAGGCCGAGAGATCGTTGAGAGCTTCGCTCATTTATAAGTCCTCTGCCCTTAACGCTCGATCGTGCCGGTACGCCGGATTTTCTTCTGCAGCAAAAGCACGCCGTAAAGCAGTGCTTCCGCCGTGGGGGGACAGCCCGGCACGTAGATATCGACGGGAACCACACGGTCGCAACCGCGAACAACGGCGTAGGAATAGTGGTAATAACCGCCGCCATTGGCGCAGGAACCCATCGAGATGACATAACGCGGCTCCGGCATCTGGTCATAGACCTTGCGAAGCGCAGGCGCCATCTTGTTGGTGAGCGTACCCGCAACGATCATGACGTCCGATTGGCGCGGTGAAGCGCGCGGCGCAACGCCGAAACGTTCCATGTCGTAACGCGGGCCGGAGGCCTGCATCAGACCTTCGACGGCGCAGCAGGCAAGACCGAACTGCATCCACATCAAAGAGCCCGTGCGCGCCNAGGTGATCAGGTCATCGGTCGTCGTGACCAGAAAGCCCTTATCCGCGAGTTCGTCGTTGATCTCGGTAAANTAGGCGTCATCGCTGCCAACCGGCTTGCCGGTGGACGGATCGACGATGCCCTTGGGCTTCGGTGCGACCAGCGTCGTGTCGTTATGAACTACGCCCATTCCAGTGCCCCCTTCTTCCATTCGTAGATAAAGCCGATGGTGAGAACGCCGAGGAACACCATCATCGACCAGAAGCCGAACCAGCCTATTTCACCGAAGGACACAGCCCATGGGAAAAGGAACGCGACTTCGAGATCGAAGATGATGAACAGAATCGACACCAGATAGAAGCGAATGTCGAACTTCATGCGCGCGTCGTCGAACGCATTGAAGCCGCACTCGAAGGCGGACAGCTTTTCAGGGTCGGGATTCTTGTAGGCAACGGCAAAAGGCGCAATCAACAGCGCCAGACCGATGACAAGCGCGATACCAATGAAGATTGCGATCGGAATGTAGGAACTGAGGAGTTCAGTCATTGTCTCTTCCTTACTCGACCGAGCGTCGAGCATACCCCTTTGGAAACGAGAATCCGCAGGGTCGAAAATTATGTTGCAACGCCGCAGTGGTTATCCCAGCCAAGCGCGCTCTGCAAGAGATTAAGTGTCATTTCGATCCAAACGTGACTTGGAGCAGCCACTATTATATGCACACAACTTCGCAAACACCAGGATTCATCACACTAAGTCATTAAAAANTATAAGCAATCAGACCGGATCAGCCGCTACCAAATTGTCGCATATTTTCGCGCTTCAAAACGGCTTGAAGCCGACCAAAACGACTCGAAAAACATGACTCAAACACGCAAGAAATCAACCGGCTGAAACGATGCCAAAGAGGTGCTTGGCAGCCATAGTTTACTGCAGAGCGCGGCGACAAGTCGCGCAGAAAACACGACATATTGACTTGTGAAANCTAGACTTTGGGGATTTTTACGCAATGAGCGCGATTTGAAAGGAGAACATTTGCTTCTGCAATGAGAAGAAAATGGCGCGAGTGACGGGGCTCGAACCCGCGACCTCCGGCGTGACAGGCCGGCACTCTAACCAACTGAGCTACACCCGCGCATTATTTCGGATCATGCGATCCGTCGTTTTCGAGGAAGGAATGGCGCGAGTGACGGGGCTCGAACCCGCGACCTCCGGCGTGACAGGCCGGCACTCTAACCAACTGAGCTACACCCGCACATTCCTACTAAAGACTGGCCTAGACCCGCCTTACGAACTCGCCTCGGCTGTTCGTTGAGCGGCTAACTAAGACGTTCGTGTTGGGGTGTCAAGCAGCTTTCACGACAAAAGAATAAGCTTGAGCATTTTGGTTTCGCAAAGACGCAAGAAGCGCCGGTTTCCCGGCACTTTCTTATTTGGACTTTTTTCTGCTCGGTGAAGCTGGAATTTATCCACAGCGCTTGCGACGAAAAGAAAACACGAATTTACGCTAAATGTCAGAACGATAGAGCGAGAGATTTACAGAATCGGCTTCGCATTGGTCTGCAATCGAGCGGTGCGATCTCATAAAAGGGCACTCTGTCACAGCGAACCTGCCCTCCCCGGCTGTCGCCTGTGGAAAAGACCAATCGCCACAAATTAAAACCGCCAGCACTGACAAAAAACGAAAAAANCAAAAAAACTTCACAAAAGCTCTTGCGGTTTTTTNCCGATACCAATACATCACGGCCACCGACGCGGCGGACATGTTCCGCAGGACGCGAAGGGCGATTAGCTCAGTTGGTAGAGCGCCTCGTTTACACCGAGGATGTCGGCGGTTCGAGTCCGTCATCGCCCACCATTCCTACAAAATCCCATAAAACAGCACTGCACTCCCGGATGTGGCAATAAAAATTATTGCAGCTTGCTTTTATCCGTCACAAATAGCGAGGCAGTTCCTCTTCCACGATGACATCATCGCCCAGTTTAGCGATGGCTTCGAGGGTGCCTTTGATTCTGGCGTGACGGCCGGTGGCGGAGATGAGGGTTAGGCCAGGTATACGCGACAGGGTTTTCTGCCAGTCCTGCGGCTGGCGGGCATTGTGGCGGAATGTAGCGGTGTAGGTTTTTTCCGGTTCAGTCATGTGGTTCTCCCATACGCACTTCAGTATGACATGAACCGGCTCATTCGACTCGTTATAAATCGAATGAGCCGTTGCGTTCGTTGGGGTCGGCACCCCTCACACGGCGCGGCTGAGACCATCTCCCTGATAGGACTGCGCAAGGCCTATGGAGAGGGCCGCACCTTCCAGCTTTGCTCTTGCGTATTTGGCACGCGCAGATGTTCGTTGCAGACTTTNATAGATGGTATCACGCGACAACATCACGGCGAGAGCGCCGGTGGTAACCGGGGTTGCCATCGATGTACCCGACATATCGGCATAAGGAGCAGGCTCGCCCTCATCTGCCGGAATGGTGGAAATAACGGCCGATCCCGCCGCCGTGACCGCGACCTGTTTTCCAAAGTTAGAATAGGTCGGCAGGAAAAGCCCTCCGCTGCCGTAGCGGTCTGTCGATTGCGGTCGGGTGAAGTTGGCGAGATTGCTGACAGGATAGGTTCCGGGCCTGGTGACCGCCGAAACCGCGACAGACAGCGGATAGCTTGCCGGTGCCAGCACGGGTTGGCCGAAATTGTTGCCCGCAGCGCAGATACATAGCGAACCTCGGCTGTAGGCCGAGAGTACGGCATCATATTCGATTGCCGACGGGTCGCCGCCGAGACTGAGATTGATAAGATCCACCTCATGGGCATTGGCCATGGCATCGATTGCAGCTGCGATATCACCCTGGTTGGCACCTCGGCCCGGCGCAAACACACGCGCGGTGAAAACATCCGCACCAGGTGCGAGCCCGGCGAAATCCCTGCCATCGACTGGCGGGCGGGCTGCGATGAGGCCTGACACGTGCGTACCGTGCCACAGAATGTCGGCTGTCGCCTGTGGGCCGGACTGAAAGCCGCCATCGACAAAGGCACCGGCAGCAACGACATGGCTGAGATAAGGGTGCGGCCCCAATCCCGAATCAATAACGCCGACACGAATGCCCGCCCCNGCAAGCGGATCAAACACGCTGATACCGGCAAGCTGATGCCACCAGCCTAAAGGTCCTGATGTCGGAAGACTGTCGAGATCGATACCCCCGCCCGATGAGGGGTGAACAAGCATGCCCGACCAAGCGCTTCCATGTGGTGAAATCTGCGCCGTGACGGGATACCATTGAGCCTGGTCGAACGGCAGGGTGGCAACACCCCGTGCATCGGTCGTCGCACTCGCGCTACTACCAGCCGGTTGGCCCGGCTGCGGCGACAGCGGGATGAGGCTGAGTTCCACCAGAGTGTTGGCGAGCGGCGATCCAGCCGAGGTTATCGTGAGGGTAAAGACTGGCTGGCTCGTCGTCGCCGTACTGGCTGCATTCATCGCGGTGCAGATGGTTTCAGCCGGAGGACTGCCCCAAGGCGCCAGCCGCAGAGACGCCGGCCAACGCAAGGCCTCCCGCTCTACAATCGTGTCAGGAGAAAGATCGCGCGTTTTCGCCAGCAACTCCTCTTCATCCGCGTGAATGACGAGGACACGCCGAACGTCATCTCGCTCCATTCCATTGTCGCTGACGATATCCATCGCGCCACCCAGGGAGCGCAGTAAGCGCTCACTGAAATTGCCCTTTGCGGAGCGTCGCGCGCGGCCATCACGATAAGGGGCCATGCGATGCGAAATGATGAAGCGGCTTGAAGGCTGGCCTGGGCCACCAGAGTTCTCATCAGGATTTGCGGTTGTATCTGAGGTCATGGCTCTTTTCCTTGACGCAGTTGAGTGACTTAAAAGCCCGGATTTACGGCCAATTCAACAGATTGCTCATGCACGTAATCCGAATATGAATTTACTTTTAACCCGTTATGCATGTATTTTTNAATTGCACAACTTTAAAAAGTACAATAGGAATTTTCTCGTCAAAGGCGAGTTAGCCTTAGCTCAAGCAATTACCGGTGGTTGCTCGTAACTGGCCGTACTCTCCAGACAAGTCACAAAGCTCCCTTCAACTATGAATTCGGGAATTGATCGATGACCATCACTTCATTCTGGGGTTGCCAACCAGCCCCCCNGCAAAACACTGTAGGCCCAACGGCCTATTGGCATTGCCAGCCAACAAGCATGCTGGGTTGCCAGACAGCCGTGCAATATTGCCAGCCACCATCTGGCGCAGATCAGCAGCAAGGCACACCCGTAGGTCCAACGGCGTACTGGCATTGCGCCACACTCACTGTCATGCCGCCAGAGACGGCTGACCAGCAGCAGCAACAGAATGTGACGCTGACGCCAATTTGCCAGATCACCAACATCACCCCGGTTTGCTCGACAGGCATTCCAATTGTCTGCAATGGTGCGGCAGCAGCACCGCAGGGNCAGGCTCCTCAGCAGCAGCAGAACCTGACGCTGACGCCAGTTTGCCAGATCACAAACATCACGCCGATTTGCTCTACGGGCATTCCAATTGTCTGCAATGGTGCGGCAGCAGCACCGCAGGCGCAGGCACATCAGCAGCAGCAGAACCTGACGCTGACGCCAGTTTGCCAGATCACAAACATCACGCCGATTTGCTCGACGGGCATTCCAATCGTCTGCAACGGCGCGGCAGCGGCTCCGCAGGCGCAGGCTCCTCAGCAGCAGCAGAACCTGACGCTGACGCCAGTTTGCCAGATCACCAACATCACGCCGATTTGCTCGACAGGCATTCCAATCGTCTGCAATGGTGCGGCAGCAGCACCGCAGGCGCAGGCACATCAGCAGCAGCAGAACCTGACGCTGACGCCAGTTTGCCAGATCACAAACATCACGCCGATTTGCTCKACGGGCATTCCAATCGTCTGCAACGGCGCGGCAGCGGCTCCGCAGGCGCAGGCTCCTCAGCAGCAGCAGAACCTGACGCTGACGCCAGTTTGCCAGATCACCAACATCACGCCGATTTGCTCGACAGGCATTCCAATCGTCTGCAATGGTGCGGCAGCAGCACCGCAGGCGCAGGCACATCAGCAGCAGCAGAACCTGACGCTGACGCCAGTTTGCCAGATCACCAACATCACGCCGATTTGCTCGACAGGCATTCCAATCGTCTGCAATGGTGCGGCAGCAGCACCGCAGGCGCAGGCACATCAGCAGCAGCAGAACCTGACGCTGACGCCAGTTTGCCAGATCACAAACATCACGCCGATTTGCTCTACGGGCATTCCAATTGTCTGCAACGGCGCGGCGGCGGCCCCACAGGCAACAGTGACGCCTCCGACCTCAATCGGATGCGGAACTTTGGCGACCATCTGCAACCCGACCCATATGCATTGCACAGGTCCGCAGCCGAATAACAATCAGCAACAGCAGAACCTGACGCTGACGCCGATTTGCCAAATCACCAACATCACCCCGGTCTGCTCCACGGGCATTCCAATCGTCTGCAATGGCGCGGCAGCGGCCCCACAGGCAACGGTGACGCCTCCGACGTCCATCGGATGCGGAACGTTCGCGACTGTCTGCAACCCGACCCATATGCATTGCACTGGGCAGTAACGGGAACGCTTAGACTTCGTCACATTTCAAAGTGATGCAAGTTCTGCTCATCGGCCGCGTGCGGCCGGTGGGCTCGTTTTGAGCCGGGATTACGGTTCGATGCCCGCATGATTTCAAGCAACGCATTTATCCGGCCTTGGGGGACACAATGTATCTGACCAGCGGCACACTCGTGCCATATCTGATTGACCGAAGCGTATTGTCCGCAGCAGACCTTCTCGCCGATGACATCACGATCTTGGAAGCCGGGCGGCGTAACCGGAATTTCAAGGTTTTCCGCAAAGACGGTTCCGGCGTCTTCGTCAAACAAATCCCCCTCATGGCCGTTGAAACCACCCAGTCGGTGCAGCGAGAGGCGACCCTTTACGCGCTGGCTGAAAAAGACGCAGCGGCAGCGGGCCTCAAGACGCTGATGCCAAGGCTTCGTCACTATGATGGAAACCGGCATCTTCTGGCAGTCGAACTGGTACCGCATTCTCAAAGTCTCACATTTTACCAGATGCAGGCCGCCAGCATCCGTGGCGCTGTGGAAGACATAGCGGCACAGTTGGGAACACTTCTGGCCACCTGCCACGCCCAGTCGCCCGACATCCTCAAAGAGCCATCGAGACAGGGTACGTTTCCGGCACAGCCGCCCTGGATTCTCAATTTTTCCGAATTCGGCGAAGCGATGATTCCGAATATGAGCGGCGGTGCGCGCGGTGTTCTGGCAACTTTACGTCAAGAACCGGAATTGAAGGCGCATCTGATGTGTCTTCAGGCCGAATGGAGACGCACATGCCTGATCCACGGCGATCTGAAGTGGGAAAATTTCCTCGTTTCGCAAAAACCAAATGGCGATGGCCGCGCCACCGTTCAGCTGATCGACTGGGAACTGGCCGACTTAGGGGACGCAGCCTGGGATGTAGCCTGCGTTCTGGCAAGTTTCATCCAACCGGTCATCGTCGGGCGCTACTCCGCGCAAGGCCAGGCGATGGGGCCTGCAACCGCTGATGAGACCGCGCGAGCGCAGGCATGCTGTAAAGCCTTCTGGCGAGCCTACACAGCAGCCTTTTCCATGACGCGGGAACAACAGGCGCTTGCAAAGGAGCGCTGCGCAAGATTTGCAGCCGCCCGCCTCGTTCTCACCGCCTACGAGATCGCCCAATCGACGCCAGAAATCTCTGCATCGGCCCTTCTCGCCATCCGCGCGGCGGCAAGCATCTTCAACGATCCACGCAGCGCTATAGACCAGTTGTTTGCCCTTGACGAGATTGGAGCGTGACCATGAACGCAACTCAACACATGCTGCCCGCGCAAACCAGCCACGATACCCTGCCCGCCCCTTTGCAATCATCACTCTTGGGCATTCTCGATGCCGTAAAGATTATTGGCTTGTCTCAATTTCAGATCGGCAACCGGCCAGTCGCGACGCTGCCGCCTATCGCAGCCACTGCAACCGCACGTCCCGTAACTGCGCTCTTGTCGGAAGCTCTGTGGCCAGCGCTTTATGATGCCGCTTATGCCCGTCCTTTCCACCTCGACCCGCCCGGCCCGCTTCCGGCACCTGTAGACCTCGATCTTCTGTCGCAGCTACGCACCCTCTTTCCCGAGGGCTCCCGATGGTCAACGCAATGGCAGGTGTACAAAACCGATTCCAACGGTTCGGTGCATGTTCGCAAGGGGGAGTGTTGCCGCCACGTGTTTCCGGGCGCCTTTACACTGGCATATCAAGGGCCAGTGCAGGCAAACTCCATGGTCTCGGTTCTCCTGCCGCTGGCGTCATCACAACTGCAGTCAGGCTTCTACCATATCACCGGCCACGCACCGCATTCGGACCATGACGACGCCGCCTTGGCACGTCTCTACCTGAACACACGGGCAGCAACCGTGGCACCTCTGATGGCGCAGATTGCCGGGCTTCTCAACAATTATGCGATGCCGTTTCGGGCCAAAACGCTTCTGGAACCTGCCGCCTATGACCGCACGGATAGCACAGTCTTTTATCTCGCACGTCGGCATCTACCCTTNGCGCTGTCGTTGCTACGGGATTTCTTCAACGATGCGGCACCGGACCTCGAACCAGACGTGCCACTCTTCTCGAAGTCACTTGTCGGCGGCATCGGGGGTGCAGACGACCCCGGTTTCGGGATGAGTTTCGGCCAGGTGCGGGCGATGCTGATGGCAGACGCAATCGTCAGCGCTTGGGCTGCAGGCACCCAGAACGCACAGACAAGGCTTGAGCATCTAAAGCACCGCTTTTGCGAATCGGGCCTTTCGCTTTCCACGCCGCATCTCAGCGCTGGCAATAATGACATCTATGCCGTGTTGGCGTGAAAGGATTTTCCAAGATGAATTCGATGACATTCCCCTCGGCACACATCACGCAGAACAAGAGCCGTTTTCTTGAGGCGGCCACCCGCATCGGCGCACAATTGTGCCGCGATGCGCTGTGGGACGATGGCCGCTGCACGTGGATGGGCTGGGCAATGACGGTGGCGGACGGCAACGCGACGGCGGCTTACCGCACAGCTTCCGTCTCGCTCTACGATGGCGTCGCCGGTATTGCGCTTTTNCTGGGACGGCTTGCAGTGCATGCGCCCTCGCCCCGCCTTATCGCCACGATCGACGGCGCAGTGCGACAGGTGCAGGCCCGGTTGCCTGATCTCGACAGCCCTCCGCAGAGAGGTTTTTACACAGGCAGCCTTGGTGCGGCCTATATGCTGTGTGAAATCGGCGGCGCGCTGGATCGGCCGCAATGGGTGGAGCAAGGGTTGGCGTTGGCCGAACATCACGCTGGCCAAGCCTTCCCCGATGAAGCGACCGACGTGATTGCAGGATGTGCCAGTGCTATCCCCGCGCTCATCCATCTCGGCAAGCGCTACGCGCGGCCAGAACTGACGAATGCAGCGATACACCATGCCGAAAAATTGCTCGTGGCCGGTGTGCTTGATACCAACGGCCTTTCGTGGCCATCTCTCATGCCCAAGCATCGCAATCTCCTGGGCTACGCACATGGTGTCTCAGGCATGGCGACGGCACTTCTGGAAGCTCACGCCGTCAGTGGCAACGAAGCGCTTTTGCACGGCGCAGAGGAAGCGTTGCGTTACGAGCGAAGCTGGTTCGACGCCTCACAGGAGGGATGGCCGGATTTTCGCATCGACACCATAACATCAGGTGCCGCGGCACTTCCGCCGACCTGCAACTGCACATGGTGCAATGGCTCGGCGGGTATCGGCCTTTCACGACTGCGCCTGATGGAGCTTCTGCCAGCCGATGAAATAGCGCGGGACGAAGTCAACATCGCGCTTCAGGATGCATCCCGCCTGCTAACGACGCCCGCGGCACCGCAGACCATGGACCTTTGCTTGTGCCACGGCCTTGCTGGCACGGCAGATTTCGTTTTATCCGCTGGTGTGCAATTGAACCGTGAAGATGTCGCGGTACATGCCGATCAGGTCGGTCACTACATCATGGACACCTATCTCGACACTGAGCTTCCGCTTCCCTGCGGTGTTCATCAGCGGGGTGAAGCGCCCGGCTTGCTCCTGGGAACAGCGGGCATCGGTTACTTCTTTCTGCGACTGATGGAGCGGGAGACGTTGCCATCGATCCTGCTGTTAAAAACATGATGGCGCCGCTCAACCAGAGTAACGCTTTCTTAACGCTAGTCCCTATTTTGCGCCCTGATGCGCTACTTCGGGACAAAACACCCACTCGGAACCCATGAATTCACCCGTTAGATTCAATATTTCTCAATAAATTATCGCGCATAATCATCACGTCGGCTTCATGATGAAGTCGCGTTTTAATGGGATGAACCATGACTGCGAACTCGATCGTCACGCTGGCGCTGATCGCGCTGCCAATCTACTTCTTTTTNCGCTGGGTACAGTACGACTCGGAGAAGCAGGACAAGCAGAAGTAGACACGTACTCCGATCCCACCCCGCCTCAAACTGTTACATCATTCATCCGCCGGATGACCGAAGGTGGTGAACCCACCGCCTTGGTAGATGTGGGCTGGATCCTTTGGATCCTCTTTGCCCGCCTGAGCAAGTATCTCGNCGCGCCACTTCGCCGAGCTATCCTGTGGTTGCCAACCCAGGAAGGCCGTATTGCCATTGTCCCACCAGCGCTCCGGATTGTCGGATGCGCCATAAACAACGGCGTGGCCAAGACGCGGGGCTTCGAACCCGCGCACGCACAGAGAGACGAAATCACCTGCGCTTAACCACGTCGCCAGCATGCGTGTGGTCTGCGGTTTTTGCGTCAGTGAGCCTATCCGCACCGACAATGTCTCCTGGCCGAATTTATCGAAATAGAAGCTCGCCATATTTTCACCGAAGCATTTCGAAACGCCGTAGAGAGAATCCGGCCGGACCGGCGATGTGCTGTCGATTTTTTCGTCTCGGCGATAAAATCCGATCGTATGATTGGAGCTGGCGAAANTGATGCGCGGCTGGCCATTGTGACGCGCCGCCTCATAAAGATTGTAGACACCTTCGATATTGCCCTTGAGAATAAGTTCGAAAGGCCTCTCCACGGAGATACCACCCAAGTGGATGATACCATCGACACCAGCCACAGCCTCGTCCACTTCAGCGCGGTTCGACAGGTCGCACTTTACGAATGTTTCGTGTGAGGCCAAATCCGCCATATCCACCATATCGGATAGTACGACGTTTTCAGCGACATCCTTCAGCAAGGGACGAATAGCCTTGCCAACGCCACCGGCAGCGCCCGTCAACAACAAGGTTTTCAGCATGTGTCCTCCATCGCCACCCCGACGCGTAAAGGACGCGTGCTGCGTGGTCATACATAAAATCATCTGTTATCTTATCTCTACGTTAGGATGACGGTGGATTTCAAGGACATACCGTGACGTTAAGCAATTCGCTGCGACTGCGATTCAGAGCTCACTCGATGAGCTACGCGCTGCGCTTCCCTCCAGAATTCATCTCTAAATTGAGCCAACTTGTATTATAAGTTCTTGACGAAGATAATATCTCGAATATTATCGCCACAACGAACAATTGGAGATACAAAATTTATGGCTATGGACCCCCAGGAACTCAAGGTTGCACTTGGTGCGGGCCTTCTTTCTTTCCCCGTCACCCCCTTCAGCACCGATGGCGAATTTAACGAAAAGCCATATCTGGATCACGTCAACTGGCTGTCAGGCTTCGACGCAAGTGTCTTGTTTGCAGCTGGTGGCACGGGCGAATTTTTCTCTTTGGCGCCTGAGGAAGTCGCGACGGTGGTCAAGGCCGCGAAGTCTGCTGCTGGCTCTGTTCCGATTGTGTCCGGTTGCGGTTACGGCACCAAGATTGCTGTGCAGATTGCCCAAAGTGCTGAAAAAGCGGGTGCGGATGGTATTCTTCTTCTGCCGCATTACCTTATGGATGCGTCCCAGGCTGGTCTTTACGCCCATATCAAAGCGGTCTGCGATTCCATATCTATTGGTGTGATGGTCTACAACCGTGACAATTCCATTCTCACGGCTGAAACGCTGCAGAAGCTGTGCGACAATTGCCCCAACCTTGTCGGCTTCAAGGATGGCTCAGGCGACATCGGTCTGGTGCGGAAAATCACCGCAACGGTTGGCGAGCGCCTGACCTACCTCGGCGGCATGCCGACAGCTGAACTGTTTGCCGATGCCTATCTGGGTGCTGGCGTGACCACCTATTCGTCTGCCGTGTTCAACTTTGTGCCGGCGCTTGCTCAGGAGTTTTACAAGGCGCTACGCGCAGGCGACAGAGCAACGACGGACCGTATTCTGATCGACTTCTTCTATCCGTTCATGGATATTCGTAACCGCCAGAAGGGTTATGCCGTTTCCGCCATCAAGGCCGGGGTGCGTCTAGTCGGGTTCGATGCTGGCCCGGTTCGTGCGCCTCTTACCGACATCACAGAAGAGGAAGTGGGCATGCTGGACGCGTTGATTGGACCTTACAAGCCATGAAAATAGAAGCGGTCCGCACTCATCTGCTCGACTACAAGCTGGCTCATGCCTTTGAAAGCGCGTCCATGCGCTTCGACAGGCGTATCCATTGCCTTGTGGAGATCATATGCGACGACGGAACCGTGGGTTGGGGCGAATGCCTCGGCCCGGCAAAGCCGAACGCGGCCGTGGTGGCAGCCTATACGCCTCACCTCCTGGGTAAAGACCCGCTCGATATCGAGATCATCTGGCATCAGCTCTACAACGTCCTCAGAGATCAGGGCCAGCGCGGACTGACGATGACAGCGCTCAGCGGTATCGACATCGCGCTTTGGGATATCAAGGGCAAGCGTTTCGGCACGTCGATATCTCGGCTGCTGGGCGGTCGCTTCCGCGAAAGCGTCAAAGCCTACGCAACCGGCTCCTTTCGCAAGGACGGTGTGGACGCGGTCTCCGACGTCGCGGCAGAAGTTGCCGGTTATGCTGGCCAAGGCTTCCATGCCGTGAAGATCAAGATCGGTTTCGATGTGGCGGAAGACATCGCTGTCATAAAAGCCGCACGCGAAGCGGTCGGCCCGGACGTGCGGATCATGATCGACGCCAACCACGGCTATGATGCGCTGGAAGCGGTAGAAGTGGGCAACACGCTGGCACCACTCGGCATCGACTGGTTCGAAGAGCCTGTGGTGCCGGAGCAATTGGAGGCCTATCAGGCTGTTCGCGCCGGTCAGCCCATTCCCGTTGCCGGCGGCGAAACCTGGCACGGGCGTTACGGCATGCGCGCCCCGCTGGAAAGCCGTGCTGTGGACATTCTCCAGCCCGATCTTGCAGGCAGCGGCGGCTTTNCCGAAACCAAACGCATCACCGACCTCGCAACGCTCTATGGCGTTCGCGTCGTTCCGCATGTCTGGGGAACCGGCGTGGCCATTGCCGCCGCCTTGCAATTCATGGCCTACCTGCCGCCAGACCCAGCCCGGCGCGCTCCGCGTCCGCCGATACTGGAGTTCGACCGCACGGAAAACCCGTATCGCCAAGCCGTGCTGACCAGCCCGCTGGATCATGTCGATGGCGTGGTTCAAATACCGGATGGACCGGGGCTCGGCATTGAGATCAATCGGGACGCGCTGGAGCAATATGCTTTGAAGGACGTCTAGTCTTCGATTAAAGAGCTCGTGATGAAAAANGCCGGGCGTCAGTGATGACGCCCGGCTTTTGTTAGATGGCAGCTCCACGCTCCGTCACCCCGAAGTTCACTCGGCATGACGGAGAGAGAGCATAATCAGTTCGTACCCTTCAGATCGACCGGGAAGAACAGAGTCTCACCAGACGAGTCGTCAACACCGTCATTGTCGGTCACAGCAAAGGCCTTGCCGGACTTGTCGAAGGCAAAACCTTCAAGCTTGTCGACAACGTAACCGTTTGTCTGGGCCTTCAAGTCTGGCAGGAAATCGTGAACTTCGGTCTTCTTGACCAGCGGCAGCTCGCCACCGATTTTGCCTGGCTTCAGGTCCTCAATCGCGACGCTGTAAAGCTTCTTGATCTTTGCCTTGTCGCCAATCAGGTTGTCACGCTCTACAATGTAGACATTGTCGCCGTGGGCGGTGATTTCTGAAAGACCGACCCAACCATCCTTGGTCTTGTCCAGCGGGTAGTGCACGGCGCCCCACTCCTTGGACTTCAGATTGTAGGATACCAGCTTGACCATGCCTTTTTCGTTCTTGCCCCATTCGCGCTGAACGGCCATCCACAGCGTGGCGTCATCGCCCTTGCCGATCATGGTGACGCCTTCGAAGCCAAAGCGGGTTTCGCCTTCCAGCAGCTCTTTCGGAAGAGCGATTTCGGTCTTGATCTCGCCCTTGGCATTGACGTTGTAGAGCGCATGCGGGACTAGCTTTTCGCTGTTGCCCTCCGACGCGACCCAGAAGCCACCCTTACCATCCAGCGTAATGCCTTCCATATCCAGCTTCTGCGCTGGCTGACCATCACGCTTCACGCGCAGGACGCTTGTGATGAGTGCAGGCTTCTGGTTGGCGTCGATGGTGTAGATCGAAGGCTGGTTGCCATAGACCGAGTCGGAGATGGCATAGAGAATGCCTTCTTTTNCCGGATCTCCAACGAGGCCGGACAGTGCGCCCCAACCGATGGGTGCACCGTCGACAGTCGCGGACGTCAGCTGCGGGTAAGCCGCCTTCCCTTCCGAACGTTCATAGATCATGACGTGCGAGCGCGCTGCACCGTCTGCTACGAGATCAGCTTCGTTTGCCGTGACGAGGAGGTTGCGCGATGGAATGGCGACTGCTCCTTCAGGGGAAATGCCCGAAGGAAGAATCTGCATCAACTGCGGCTCGCCGCCTGTGTCCTTGTAAACACCCACAACAGAGGCGCGCTCGGCCAGAACAAAGACATACTTATCGCTGCCGAATGTCGCTACTTCCAGACCTTCAGGCTCGATGCCCTTGGCCTTGGAGCGTTTTTCAGGATAGTGGCCGATGGCCGCAACAGCATGCTCGAAGGATGAGCCTGCCTCGTAGACAAGCTTGCCGGTTTTGTCGAAAATTGTGAAGCCGCGTGAGCCGCCTTCCCAGTCGCCTTCGTTGGCGATGACAATGCGGTCATTGTCCAGCCATTTCACGGCATCCGGCTCGCGTTTGCGGGCATCCTGCTTATCGGTGAATTTNAGCTGACCATCTGTTTTGGTATCGATGCCCGTCAAATCAACCGTACCGGCGGAAAAATGGTTCGTTACCTTCCCGCTTTTACCATTGATGATGACGATATGGTTGTTTTCCTGAAGCGTCAGGGCAATCTCACCGTTGGCATTGATGGAAACGAATTCCGGCTCAGGATCTTCCGGCGCAATTTCGGCAAGCCCGGTCACGTCGATCTTCTTCAGCGTCGAGCAATCCGGTGCACCATCCTTCAGGCCGATGGTGACGAGGAAACCTGCTGGCATCTGTGGAATCGCACCGCCATTAACCTCTTCATCCCGCTCGTTTNCGATGGCAATTGCCATGAAGCTCTTGTCCGGCGAAACCGCAACGGAGTCCGGCTGTCCGCCCAATTCACAACTTGCCTCGATCTTTTTCGTGGCAATGTCCACAGTGACCAGCTTGCCGGACGGTTTCACGAAGCTTTCAGACGTGTTGACGCCCGCCAAAACTTTTCCTCCGGATACCGCAACCGAGGTTGGCTCGCCGTCCATCATCAATGCACCCAGCGCTTTCGGTGCCTTGGCATCGCTAATGTCGATGAAGCCGATGCCGCCGAGTGGGCTATCCGAATAAATCAGCGTGTTGCCGTCTTCACTGGCCGCGATAATCTCCGCAGACGTCACCGTCTTCTCTTCCTTGTCGGAAGGAAGGTTCAGGGCCACGGGAAAAGAAGCGATACGATTGAAGACCTGCTCTGCGGCGGCAGGAAAGGCTACGGAGGCGCAAAGCGCCGCAGTCAGCGCAGCACTCGAAAAACGAAATGTCATGGTGTCCCCTTCAGTGCATTGGAAAANTGCATATGAGGGCTTTTGCGACATGGACGTGACAGGCAAATGACAATGAGAACATGCTGATAAACAAAAAGCCCGGCTTGAAGCCGGGCCCTTTGCATTTCTTCGGCGTTATTTCGCAAAACTGCGCAAACAGCCGAATGTTTCCTCGTAGACCTCAAGACCGTTCGCCCGCCGCGGACAAACAGCCTTTTGAAACTTAGGAGTTAACAGCTTCCTTCAGGCCCTTGCCTGCGGAGAACTTTGGCACGTTGCGAGCCGGAATATCGACTTCTGCACCCGTGGAGGGGTTACGACCCTTGGAAGCTTCGCGACGGCTAACGGTAAAGCTGCCGAAGCCAGCGAGACGAATATCGCCACCGCTCTTCAGTTCGTTCTGTACAGTTTCGAAAACTGCGTCGACCGCAGATGCGGCATCAGCCTTCGTAAGACCAGCCTTTTCGGCAACTGCAGAAACGAGCTCATTCTTGTTCATGTTTCCACCCCTTTCAATGGTTTGAAACGACTCAAATTGGATCGGCGCAGAATACTTATCTATTCGCGCACCGCCACCCAAAAGCGCCGGAATGACCTGAAAAACAAGGGGTCTAGAGTTCTTTTCACAAAAAAGGCTGGCATTTCTGCCAGCCTTTCAACGATTTNGTGCTAATTTAGCATCACGATCAACGGTCGTTTATCAATGCGCGATTGTCTGACCGGTATCATCGACGCCTTCAACGGTTGCAATAACCGGCGTCTCAATGCTCCCATCCCATTCGATCGGCTCCGGCATACGCACCAGCGCATGTTTGAGAACTTCACCCATACGGGAGACCGGGATGATTTCCATACCGTTCTTTACGTTGTCAGGAATCTCGGCCAAGTCCTTGGCGTTCTCTTCCGGGATCAGCACCTTCTTGATGCCGCCGCGAAGAGCCGCCAACAGCTTTTCCTTCAGACCGCCGATGGGCAGAACGCGTCCGCGAAGGGTAATTTCGCCTGTCATCGCGACATTCTTATCCACCGGAATACCGGTCATGATCGAAACGATGGCGGTTGCCATGGCCACACCTGCGGAGGGACCATCCTTCGGAGTTGCACCTTCGGGAACGTGAACGTGGATGTCCGACTTGTCGAAACGAGGCGGTTCGATCCCGAAATCCACGGCGCGCGAGCGAACGTAAGACGCCGCTGCCGAAATGGATTCCTTCATCACTTCCTTCAGGTTACCGGTCACGGTCATACGACCCTTGCCCGGCATCATGACACCTTCGATTGTCAGCAATTCGCCGCCAACTTCCGTCCATGCCAGACCGGTGACGACACCAACCTGATCTTCGCCCTCGGCTTCGCCGTGACGATACCTTGGAACGCCCAGGTAATCGTTGATGTTTGCAGCGGTAACAGCAACGGACGTCGACTTACCCTTGATGATTTCGGTCACGGCCTTGCGAGCGAGTTTCATCAACTCACGCTCAAAGCTACGAACACCGGCTTCACGGGTATATTGCTGGCTGATGGCCATCAGGGCATCGTCGCTGACGGAAAACTCTTCCGGGCGCAACGCGTGTTCCTTAATTGCCTTGGGCAGCAGGTGACGCTTGGCAATTTCGCGCTTTTCGTCTTCCGTGTAACCCGCGATGCGGATCACTTCCATACGGTCCATTAACGGGCCTGGAATGTTCAGCGTGTTGGCGGTGGTGACGAACATCACGTCCGACAGGTCATATTCCACTTCGAGATAGTGGTCCATGAATGTGGAGTTCTGTTCCGGATCCAATACCTCCAGCAGAGCAGATGACGGATCGCCACGGAAATCCTGGCCCATCTTGTCGATTTCATCAAGCAGGAAGAGCGGATTGGACTTCTTGGCCTTCTTCATCGACTGAACGATCTTGCCCGGCATGGAACCGATGTAGGTCCGGCGATGGCCGCGGATTTCCGCCTCATCGCGGACGCCGCCGAGCGCCATACGCACGTATTCACGTCCCGTTGCCTTGGCGATAGACTTCGCAAGCGAGGTCTTGCCAACGCCTGGAGGACCAACGAGGCAAAGGATCGGGCCGCGAATTTTCGACGCACGGGCCTGCACAGCCAGATATTCGACAATGCGTTCCTTGACTTTGTCGAGGCCGAAATGATCCAGCTCAAGAACGGCCTCAGCGGCGTTCAGGTCTGTCTTGATCTTGGATTTCTTGCCCCATGGCAGACCAACCAGCCAATCCAGATAGTTGCGCACCACTGTCGCTTCCGCAGACATAGGGCTCATCTGGCGCAGCTTCTTCATCTCCGCGTCGGCCTTTTCCTTGGCTTCCTTGGAGAGCTTGGTCTTTGCGATGCGCTCTTCCAGTTCGGCCATCTCGTCACGGCCATCTTCGCCGTCGCCGAGTTCCTTCTGGATCGCCTTCATCTGCTCGTTGAGGTAATATTCGCGCTGGGTCTTTTCCATCTGTCGCTTGACGCGCGAGCGGATACGCTTTTCCACCTGCAGAACGGAAATCTCGCCTTCCATGAAGCCGAGAGCCTTCTCGAGACGCTGCTTCACGCTCACCGTTTCGAGCATTTCCTGCTTTTCGGTGATCTTGATGGACAGGTGCGATGCAACCGTATCGGCGAGCTTGGAATAATCATCGATTTGTCCAGCAGCGCCAACGACTTCCGGGGAAATCTTCTTGTTGAGCTTCACATAGCTTTCGAACTCAGAAACCACTGAGCGAGACAAAGCCTCGTTCTCGACCGGATCTTCTTCGGGCTCATCCAGCAACACGGCTGTGGCTTCGTAGAAATCTTCGCGATCTGTATATTCTTCGATCTTGGCGCGGCCTTTGCCTTCAACCAAAACCTTGACCGTCCCATCGGGAAGCTTCAGGAGCTGCAGAACGTTGGCAACGGTACCGACCTTGTGGATGGCGGATGTGTCTGGATCATCATCGCTGGCGTTGATCTGTGTGACCAGCATGATCTGCCTGTCAGAGCCCATGACTTCTTCCAGCGCACGGATGGACTTCTCCCGCCCGACGAACAGCGGAACGATCATGTGCGGGAAAACGACAATGTCGCGCAGAGGGAGTACGGGATATGTACCGCCAGATGCAGCAGACGTAATGTTCGTCATATCATTTCCTTTCAATGGCCTCTCTTGGGAGAGACACTTGCCGGACTATCTGTGGGAGTTTCCGGCATATTCTTTGTCGTGACTGAAAGTGGAGTTCGCCACCGTCATTTTCAAGTCACAAGAGCAGATACCCTTCCGTCCTGGACGGGATAAAACTTCAAATACGCTACACGCAACAATACGCTTTATATTTTCCGTTTTTTNCGCCCGCCACACCGAATCGGAAAAAGCAGCAACATTCAAAAAAACGTCATATCGCGCTGCAAATCACTTCTAAAACTTTATCAGGAAAGCGCAATCCGCACCAAACGCAAAATCAGATCACAACGCCATAATGCGACCTTTCCCGTGCATAACACGCAAAAAGGCCCACTTGCGGTGGGCCTTTGCATTTCAACAACGTGCGTGTGAAGCCTATGCCGAAACGTTGGCTTTTTCTTCCTGACGATCCGCATAGATGTACAGCGGACGCGCAGCACCGCTCACCACTTCGTCGGAGATGACCACTTCGCGAACGCCATCCAAAGTTGGCAGTTCGAACATCGTGTCNAGCAGGATTTTTNCCATGATCGAACGCAGTCCGCGTGCACCGGTCTTGCGAGTGATCGCTCTGCGCGCGATTTCACGCAGCGCATCGCCCTGGAATGTCAGTTCGACATCTTCCATTTCGAACAGGCGCTGGTACTGCTTGATCAGAGCATTCTTCGGCTCCGAAAGAATCTGGATCAGCGCATCTTCATCCAAATCTTCGAGCGTTGCCAGAACTGGCAGACGACCGATGAACTCCGGGATGAGGCCGAACTTGACGAGATCTTCCGGCTCCAGCTCACGCAGCACTTCGCCCACACGACGATCGTCTTCCGCCTTCACCGTTGCGCCAAAACCAATGGAGGTCTTTTCGCCGCGGGCAGAAATGATCTTGTCGAGACCGGCGAACGCACCGCCGCAGATGAACAGGATGTTGGTCGTATCCACCTGCAGGAATTCCTGTTGCGGATGCTTGCGGCCACCCTGTGGAGGAACGGATGCAACCGTGCCTTCCATGATCTTCAGAAGCGCCTGCTGAACGCCCTCGCCCGACACGTCACGCGTGATGGACGGGTTGTCCGACTTGCGGGAAATCTTGTCCACTTCGTCGATATAGACGATGCCGCGCTGGGCGCGTTCAACGTTATAATCGGCAGACTGGAGCAGCTTGAGGATGATGTTTTCGACATCCTCGCCCACGTAACCGGCTTCGGTCAGCGTTGTTGCATCGGCCATGGTGAAAGGAACGTCGATGATACGGGCCAGCGTCTGGGCAAGATAGGTCTTGCCGCAGCCAGTTGGTCCAACCAGCATGATGTTCGACTTCGCCAATTCGATTTCGTTGTTCTTCGACGCATGCGCAAGGCGCTTGTAATGGTTGTGAACAGCCACGGACAGGATTTTCTTTGCCTGCTTCTGGCCGATAACATACTCGTCAAGAATCTTGATGATATCCTGCGGGGTAGGAACACCCTCGCGAGACTTCACCATCGAGGTCTTGTTCTCCTCGCGGATGATGTCCATGCACAATTCGACGCATTCATCGCAGATGAACACTGTCGGTCCGGCAATGAGTTTCCGGACTTCGTGCTGGCTCTTGCCGCAGAATGAACAATAGAGTGTATTCTTAGAGTCGCCGCCGTTGCTGCCGCTGACTTTGCTCATATCACTTTCCTTCCAGCACGCCGCTGGTCCGCCAGGCGGATCGCGGTCAACTTACCGTCTGCCAACACGTCCGCTTCCCATAAGCTTTCGTATCGGCTTCGTTCCCGGGGCACTAACCGCATCAGATTCTGAACCTGAAACGGCGGCAACGAATTCCCCTTCAGCCACCAAAGCGACTATCGCTTCGGTTTTATTCGTCATTCGCCCNGTCATCAACCCAAAGCGGATTTTTCGAGGCGACTCAAAGCTACGTCATAAAAATTCAACACAGCCTTAATATCTACTATTAGCGCTTTATTTNGTGGTTTAAACCCCCGATTTNCACTTCGAGGGGTCAAACAACTGTCATAGTCGAAACGCTTAGCTGGCGATTGCGCCTTCCATTTCCTGACGCGACGTCAGGATTTTGTCGACGACGCCCCAGTTCTTTGCCTCGTCCGCGTCCATAAAGTGGTCACGGTCCAGCGTGTTTNCAACTTCGTCAAGAGTACGACCTGTGTGCTTCACGTAGACTTCATTGAGGCGGCGCTTCATCTTGATGATATCGCGCGCATGACGCTCGATGTCCGATGCCTGGCCCTGGAAGCNGCCGGACGGCTGGTGAACCATGATGCGTGCATTTGGCGTGCAGAAACGCATGCCCTTTTCGCCAGCGGCGAGAAGCAGCGAGCCCATGGACGCAGCCTGACCAACGCACAGCGTGGAAACGGCCGGACGGATAAACTGCATCGTGTCATAGATCGCCATGCCGGCGGTTACGACGCCACCTGGTGAGTTGATGTAGAGCGCGATTTCCTTTTTCGGATTTTCCG
Source organism: Agrobacterium bohemicum (assembly GCF_002896715.1). Classification (GTDB taxonomy): domain Bacteria; phylum Pseudomonadota; class Alphaproteobacteria; order Rhizobiales; family Rhizobiaceae; genus Agrobacterium; species Agrobacterium bohemicum. The sequence goes on along the minus strand of NZ_PGEL01000016.1, from coordinate 152,420 downwards.
ATTCCAGAAACAGCAGCTGTGCGCAAACCAGCGACGCCATGTGATCTTCTACCGGGCCGGTCAGGAAGATGATGCGTTCCTTCAGAAGGCGTGAGTAAATGTCATAGGACCGTTCGCCGCGATTGGTCTGCTCCACAACCATCGGCACCAGAGCCATGGCGGTATCAACTGGATTTGTCATGTCCGTCCTTTGTCAACTCTTACCCGGACGCATCAGCACCCGGAATCAATTCAATTCGTCTACTCACTACATAGAGTGTGATGACACCGTTCTTCAAGGCTCGACGGCGTATATCCTTAATGACGTCCCGGCAAATTTCCTAGGCCGCCATACTAGGCCGCTCGAAATGACGCCACACGAATTGATACGTTCGCTTCCGTCATCAACGGCGAAACGGGATGTTGGTCAACTAATTCTTAAAATCAGCCAAAATATACACGACGAAACCTTTCGTAAGGTAAAGTAGAAACGACTTCTTAGGGATTGAATGTCGATAATGTTGCCCGACCGATTTGCTTCTCCATGACGCCATAGGTTTTATTCACGCGGAAATCATGAGCGCCGAACGATGAGCGCATGTGTGAACGCATCACGCGGCGACAGACGGGGATACTGCATTGCTAGACGCTAAANCAGGCATGCTTATCTGGTCCATGCAAACATTGACCATCGCCGCCGTTCTGGCGGTTCTGTGGCTGCATAATCCGTCGAAAAANTATCATCTATGCTTCGCTTCCGGTTTCGCGCTCGTGGGCGTCGGAGCCATTCTCGTGTTGCTGCGCGGAGAAATACCCAACGTCCTGTCAATCCAAGTCGGCAATGCCATTGCGCTGTCCGCATTCGGTTTCTGGCTTGCTGGTCTTTTAAAACTCGAAGACCGCAAGATCGACGGCTGGATCGCTATTCCCGCACTCATCTGGATTGCCTTCATGTTCGTCCCGCCGGTTCGAGACAGCATGGAAGCCCGGATCATTCTCTATCACATCTGTGCCGCGGTCGGTTATTTCATGCTAGCCGGCGTTCTGGTGATGTCGAACGAATACATATCGAAAACACGAAAAGTGCTTATCGGCGGACTGATCGTCCAGGCTTTCATGGGGGCGATAACCGCGTCGCTGGTAATTCCCTACAATCTGGCAACCGGACAAGTCGTGCCGCTGACGGCACCTGTTGCGATAGCTGGCTCCTTCGGCTTCATCGTGCTTCTGACGATCAGCGTAAAAATGTTCATGGAAGACACCGAACGCCGCCTGCACCACCTCGCCATGACCGATCATCTAACGGGAACCTTGAACCGTCGCGGAATGGCCAATGCATTCGACATGTTAAAGGCCAAACTCAGCGGCACCTCGCAACATATCGCCGTGATATTGTTCGATATCGACCACTTCAAAATCATCAATGACAAGTACGGCCACCAGTGTGGAGACGATGTACTGGTTCAGTTCTGCGCCCAAACCGGTCAAATCGTTGAAGGGCAAGGTGTGTTGATCCGCATGGGCGGCGAGGAATTCGCATGCCTGATCGAGACGGATGATCCATCGAAGGCTGCAATTCTTGCAGAAGCGATCCGCATCCGTTTCAGCCGTCTCGCACTTTTTNCGGATACAGAACGGTTCTTCGCAACCGTCAGCGCTGGTGTTTTTTGCCAACAAGCCACCGATGCCGATCTTGATGCGATGCTGACGATGTCCGACCGCGCCTTGTATGGTGCCAAGAAAGAAGGCCGCAACCGGACAGTCATCCGTGAGGGGTCTATCAACATCGTGATACCCGCAGACGACCGAGACGAAGACCCCTGCGACAACAATGCCGATCGTCAGGTAGCAGCGCTTACGCGCATTACCCATATCGCCAATCGATAAAACCACGACTTGACCTCGATGTGCTTGCGATCCCATCATGGCATCTGCGCAAGCGTTGGAGGTTTCGTCATGCATGTCAGGTTTTTCACCAGACTTCTGTTATCCGCGACAGTGTTTGCAGGGTCAGTTCAGGCCCAGCAGGCATCAGACACGATAGCCCNGGAAAAGGCGACAGGCACGACCACCGCTGCCCGTGTAGAGACGAAAAACTACATGGTCGCCTCCGCTAACCCGCTGGCTGCCGAGGCTGGCCGGAAGGTGATCGCCGATGGCGGCAATGCCATCGATGCCATGGTTGCGGTGCAGACCGTTCTGGGGCTGGTCGAGCCTCAAAGCTCCGGCCTTGGTGGTGGCAGCTTCCTCGTTTATTACAATGCCGCCGCAAACAAGATCACCACATTCGACGGGCGCGAAACCGCGCCAATGGAAGCAACACCGAAGCTGTTCCTCGATGAAAGCGGCCAGCCGCTGAAGTTTCTGGACGCCGTGATTGGCGGGCGCTCCGTCGGCACGCCAGGAACGGTACGATTGCTTTCCGATGTGCACAAGAAATACGGGAGCAAACCCTGGGCCGATCTCTTCAGCCCTGCTGAAAAGCTTGCGAAAGAAGGCTTTCAAGTCTCACCCCGCCTTGCATACTTGATTGCATCGGACGGAGACAGGCTGAAGAAATATGAAGGAGCGCGTGGGTATTTCTACGATGCTGACGGCGCACCGCTGAAGGCTGGCGCAGTTCTCAAGAACCCCGCTTATGCGCAAACGCTGAACACGATTGCGACGAAGGGCGCGGATGCGTTTTATACCGGGCCGATTGCCGAGGCGATTGTCAAAACCGTTCGAGAAGCAAGTAGAAATCCCGGCGTCCTGTCTCTCGCCGATCTGGCCAACTATCGCACGAAAGAACGCGAACCGGTCTGCGCCAAATACCGCGCACTCGATATTTGCGGCATGGGACCGCCCTCCTCCGGTGCTGTCGCCGTGGGTCAGATACTCGGCGTTGTCGAAAACTTCGACATCAAGGCACTGGGGCCTGACAATGTAGAGAGCTGGCGCCTGATCGGTGATGCGCAACGTCTGGCCTTTGCGGACCGCGAACGCTATCTGGCAGACCCGGATTTCATGCCCCTGCCAATAAAGGGTCTGCTGACGAAGGAGTATCTCGCCACCCGCGCATACCTGTTGGATGGAGACAAGGCGTTACCCGCAGATGCCGTCAAGGCGGGCGAGCCGACATGGGATCACGCCCTGATGTTCGGTCGTGGCCCGGCGCTGGAAATGCCATCCACCAGCCATTTCGTCATCGTGGACAAGCAAGGCAATGTCCTCTCCATGACGACCACCATCGAAGGCGGCTTCGGTTCGCGCCTGATGACCAACGGCTTTTTGCTGAACAACGAGCTGACCGATTTCTCCTTCAAGACCCATGACGGCGGGCTGCCGGTGGCCAACCGCGTGGAACCCGGCAAGCGTCCACGCTCATCCATGGCCCCGACAATCGTGATGAAGGATGGAAAGCCGCTGATGGCTATCGGCTCTCCCGGTGGCAGCCAGATCATCGGCTATGTCGCACAGGCGCTGATTGCCTATATCGACTGGGGCATGCCGGTCGAAAAANTCGTGGCGCAACCGCACCTCATCAACCGTTTCGGCACCTACGACATCGAAGCCGGGACGGATGCGGAAANGTTCGCAGAGCCGCTGAAAGCAATGGGTTACGAGGTGAAGCCGGGCGAGATGAACTCCGGTCTGCACGCCATCGAAATCACCGCCAACGGCCTCGTCGGCAGTGCCGATCCGCGCCGCGAAGGTGTCGCCGTCGGCGAATAGAATCGCTTCCGTGAAGGGTAGGTTTGCGCTAGAGATCGGGCATGAAAAACGTGCCTGATTTCCTTTATATCGATGCCGATAAACGCTCAGTTTCGCTCGACGCCCGCAATCCCGCTTTCTACAGCGACCCCAACGCCGTCTACGCGGCGTTGCATGCGCACTGTCCCACCTTTTTCTGGGAAGAGCAGAAGCAATGGTTCTTTACCGGCTATGACCATGTGAATGCGCTGCTGCGTGATCGCCGCTTCGGTCGACAGATTCTTCATGTCGCGACCCGCGAGGAGCTAGGCCTGCCGCAGCCTTTGGAACACGTCCGTCATTTNGATGCGGCCGAGCGACATTCGCTGCTGGAGATAGAGCCGCCGGAACACACGCGGCTGCGGACGCTGGTAAACCGCGCCTTCGTCTCTCGCCATGTCGAGAAAATGAAACCGGAAATCGAAACACTGGCAAATGGACTAATCGACCGTTTCGAAAAAGACGACAAGACGGAGTTGCTGTCATCATTTGCCGATATCATTCCGGTGACGATGATTGCGCGGATGATCGGCATTCCCGACGAAATGGGCCCGCAACTGCTGAAATGGTCACATGCCTATGTCGGCATGTATATGTTTAAGCGCACCCGCGACGATGAACTGGCAGCCGACATCGCCGCGAAGGAATTTGCGGATTACGTCCGCAGCGTGATTGTAGAGCGGCGCGCGGAGCCGAAAGATGACCTGCTCAGCCACATGATCCACACGGAGCATAAAGGCCAGTACCTCACCAACGACGAATTGATTTCGACCACCATCGTTCTGCTCAATGCCGGGCACGAGGCCACGGTTCACCAGATCGGCAATTCCGTCCGCGTCATCCTCGAAAGCGGGACTGACCCTGCCCCGCTGTTTCAGGACGAAAAATCGACCGAGCGCACGGTGGAAGAAACGCTTCGCATCGGTGCGCCGGTTCACATCTTTCAACGCTGGGCGCTGGAGCCGGTTGAGATTGATGGCATCGAATTCAAACGCGGCGACAAAGTCAGCCTCATCCTCGCCGCCGCCAATCTCGATCCGCAAAANTTCACCAATCCACTCACCTTCAAACCGGATCGCGCGGAAGCCCCAAACCTGTCCTTCGGCGCCGGCATCCACTTCTGCATCGGCGCACCACTGGCAAGGCTTGAACTCAACATCGTGCTGCCGCTGCTATTCAAACGCCTGCCCGGCCTACGCATAGCGCAACAGCCAAAGGTGAAGGATGTCTATCATTTCCACGGGTTGGAGCGGCTGGATTTGGTCTGGTGAAGCGCATCTTGCGCTGACTACAGCCTCACCACATAATCCTTGCGCGTCATCTCCACAACTTCCCAAGTGCCTTTAAAACCGGGGCGAATGATGTGGCGGTCTCCAGCCTTGAGATGGATGGGGTTGCTACCGTCTTCAGTCAGGATCGAGTGGCCTTCGAGGATGTTGAAGTATTCCCATTCGTCATATTCGACGCGCCATTTGCCGGGAGTGGACTGCCAGATTCCTGCGTAGATGCCGCCGGTAGCTTCCTCGATGTTCCATGTGGTGAATTCCGGATTGCCTGAAATCAGCCGGTCGGGTGCTGGTGCACCGTCTTCCGGCTGTACCGCGGCGAGGTCTCCGTCTGGCTTGAAGTTGAGAATGTTCGTCATGAGCGACTTTCCTGATGTGATATGTTCGTCGCGCTGTCTACCGGATCACTCCAGGAGAAACGCCCTGAAATCATTGACATTCGTTCCTGTCGGGCCGGGTACGAAGAGGTCGCCTGCAAGATCGAACGCCGACCATGCGTCGTGGCCTGCCAGAAATGCGCGGGCATCGCCGCCTGCGGCGCGAATGCGGGTGATGCTGTCACCATCGCAGAACGCGCCTGCGTTATTTTCCGAACCGTCGATGCCATCCGTATCTGCCGCAAGCGCAGTGACGCCAGCGATTCCCTGTAGATCGAGCGCAGCAGACAGCAAAAATTCGGCGTTACGCCCACCTTTGCCATAACGACTGTTGCCGATCGTCACTGTGGTTTCTCCGCCGGAAAGCAGCAATAGCGGCTTGTCGAACATGCCATTCCCGACAAATTCCCGCGCGAGCGCNGCATGCATGCGACCGATATCCTTCGCTTCACCCTCAATGGTGTCGGACAGGATGAGAGGGTGAATGCCCCGCTGCCGAGCAAGTTCTGCCGCGGCGTTCAGCGACACCCGTGACGACGCGATGACGTGCACCTCGTTTCCGGTGAAAGCAACGTCTGCCGGGTTCGGCGCCGCCGCCTGCCGGATGCTGTCGACGATCTTTNCCGGCAAATCCATTCGGTAAGCGAGGATAGTGTGCAAAGCTTCCTCAGCATCGCTTCCATCCGGCACAGTCGGGCCAGATGCAACGAATGCGGGGTTGTCGCCGGGGACATCTGATACCACCAGCGTGACGACACGGGCGGGATGCGCGAGTGCCGCGAGTCTGCCGCCCTTGATGCGGGAAAAATGCTTGCGCACCACATTCATCGCGGAAATAGGCGCACCGGATGCCAGTAACGCTTCATTGAGCGCGATCTCGTCGGCCAGCATGAAACCATCCGGCGGTGCGGGCAAGAGTGCCGAACCGCCACCGGAGATCAGCGCTATCACCAGATCATCCGAGGTCAGCCCTTGAACATGCTGCATCAGCGCCTGCGCCGCGTTGAGCCCGGCCTCGTCGGGTACGGGATGGGCAGATTGCAACACTTTGGTGCGGTGGCAGTCTGCGACCGGGCCGTGCCGCGCCACGACGAGACCGTCGAACGGGTACTGCCATGCGCGTTCGAATGCTTGCGCCATCTGGCTAGCCGCCTTGCCCGCGCCGATGACGATGGTGCGCCCTTTCGGTCGCTCTGGCAGGTGTCTCAGGATAGCCTCATAGGGATCAGCCGCCTTGACTGCCGCGAAAANCAGCTCCTCCAGCAAAGCGCGTGGATTGGCAATCACCTTAGTCCTCCATCATGCAATCGTCTCGGCACTTCTTTGCCACCATGACCCGCGACATCCAGCGGGGCAAGGCCACCCAAATGAACTTCTGTACTGGCTATGCGTTGCCCTAGACAAGATTGGAAANCGGGGGATGCCATGTCCAATACCGAAAATCTCGGGCCGGAATATCACAATGATAAAAACAAGGATCGATTGAAGGGCAAAAGGGTCGTGTGGTCGCGCCGCAAATCCAGCCCTTGGACGTTCACAATGCTGATCATCGTCGTCCTGATCATCGCCGCCGGTGCCGTTGCAGTAACGTATCTGGTTACCTCACATCCTGGCAAGCCGCAGGAAANCCCGACGATAGACACGCCAGTGCAGCAATAATCAGATCAAATCAATCCGACAATTGCGCACCAAACTGGGCTTCATACAGCCGACTGTAAGGTCCCTTTTTGGCTAACAGCGCCTGATGATCGCCCGTTTCAACGATACCGCTCACATCAACCACGACGATACGAGACGCATCGCGGATAGTCGCCAGTCTGTGTGCGATGACAAGCGTCGTGCGACCTTTGGCCAATTCCGCGAGCGACTGCTGGATAGCTCTTTCCGTTTCGGTATCAAGCGCAGAGGTTGCCTCATCGAGAATGAGAATCGGTGGATTTTTCAGGAACATGCGGGCAATGGCCATGCGCTGCTTCTGACCGCCTGAAAGCTTCACGCCCCGCTCGCCAATGACTGTGTCCATGCCTTCAGGCATGTCTTTGATCACCGCGTCCAGTCTGGCGCGACGGGCAGCCTCCCATATGTCCGCCTCATCAGCACCGAGACGGCCATATTCGATATTTTCACGAATGGTGCCGCCAAACAGAAAAACGTCCTGCTGGACGATGCCGATCTGGCTGCGCAGCGATGCCAATGTCATCTGCCTGATATCGATACCATCGATACTGATCGCGCCGCCCGTCACCTCGTAAAAACGCGGCAGCAGCGAGCAGAGCGTTGTTTTCCCCGCACCGGATGGACCAACAAAAGCGACCGTTTCACCCGCCTTGATGGTGAGGTCGATATTGCGGAGAACCTGCTTTCCGTCGCTATAGCCGAAACTGACCGACTGGTAGGCGATTTCGCCGCGCAGGGCCGGTGCCTCGACAGCATCGGGGGCATCGGCGATATCAGGATCGGTATCGATCAGTTCGGTAAAGCGCCGAAAACCGGCAATGCCCTTGGGGTAGGTTTCGATGACCGAATTGATCTTCTCCACTGGGCGGAAAAAGACGTTGACCAGCAAGAGGAAGCCAATAAACCCGCCACTTGTCAGGTCACCTTTCAGCACGAACCATGCGCCGCAGATCATGATGATCATCTGCGTAAGACGCATACTCATGTAACTCAACGATGTGCTGGCAGCCATGATCTTGTAGGCGGCGAGCTTCGTCTGGCGATAATTTTGGTTGTCCTTATCAAACAACGTTCGCTCGTGGTCTTCATTTGCAAACGCCTGCACAACGCGCATACCGCCGACATTCTCCTCGATACGGGCGTTGAATGCGCCCACACGTCCGTAGAGCGCGCGAAAATTATTGGTCATCCGTCCGCCATAACGGCTGGTCACCCACGCGGTGACAGGCACGACGGCGGCTGTGATCAGCGCCAGTGGCACATTCACCGATAGCATCAGCAAAAACGCGCCGATGAAGGTCATCACGGCAATGAACAGGTCTTCGGGTCCATGGTGTGCCACTTCGCCTATTTCTTCGAGATCCTTGGTGAGACGTCCTACCAGATGGCCCGTTTTCTGATTATCGAAGAACCGAAAGGAAAGCTTTTGCAGATGGTCGAACGCATGCCTGCGCATATCCGTTTCGATATTAATGCCCAGCATATGTCCCCAATAGGTGACCGTCGCCATCAGTCCCGTGTTCAGGACGTAAATCACCAAAAGGCCAATGGATGCCGCCATGATGAGCGGCCAGTCGCCCGCCGGCATCAGCACATCCACGAACACCTTCACCGCCATGGGAAAACCGAGTTCCAGAAGGCCTGACAACACCGCGCAGGAGAAATCAAGAATGAACAGTCCCCTGTAGGGACGATAGTAGGAGAAGAAACGGCGAAGCATGTTTTTGTCCATAACGGCGTGAAGCCGCCGTAAATTTGCAAATCAGCCTCCAAGTCTCATATTTGTTTTGAGAGGCCAAGGCACATTGCGTTATTTTTAGGAAAATATCCCGATAACACCAGCGAACACTATAAAAACGAAATGGTGATGTAATATGTTGCAAACTGTCCACTAAATGATGACAGACTACAATCCGTCCAGGGAATGCGAAAGAGACGCTGTTTTGACGAAAATCGACAATCATAGAAAAGGCACAGAGCCGAGATGGCTCGGGCCGGCCTCCCATTCCCGCACCGCGCTCGTGCCTTCGATTTCCGCAGCGCGCTGGCTTCTGTTTCTCATTGTCGCCGCAGGTATCTATTTTTTCTACGGCTTTCTGGTGCCGGTTCTGGCTGCACTCGTTATCGGTTTCGCCAGCTGGCCAATCTATCGTGAACTTCTAAGGCGCGTCGGCGGCAACACGACCGTTGGCGCCACCATCGCGCTGCTTCTCATCATCGCATTCCTGATCGTACCCATCTTCATCGCCGCCTCCTACACCGCAAGCGAAGTTCGGGAGTGGTTCGGCTGGGCCGTAGAGGTCAACAAAACCGGCGCTCCCGTGCCAGCCTGGATTGCCGCCCTACCCGGCGTAGGAGCGTGGATGAGCGAACAATGGGTCCGCTATATCGGCACCCNKGGGGCAATCGGTGAAGTCATACAGCTCGTCAGCGGCGCCAATATCGGCAACATCTACCGCGCCATCGTGGCGGCCGGAAACGGCGCCTTTCATCTTATTCTGACCCTTCTCTTCATGCTGATCGCGCTGTTTTTCGTGTATCGCAATGGTGTCAGCTTCGCGCGCCAGATCGATCTGGTCGGAGAACGCATTCTGCCAACCCGCTGGGAACGCATTTCCCGCGTCGTTCCGGCAACGATCAGCTCCACGGTCACAGGCATGACGCTGATTGCCATCGGGGAAGGCATCATTCTGGGCATCGCCTACTGGATCGCCGGCGTCCCCTCACCCGTCACGCTGGGTGTATTGACCGGGGTTATGGCACTCATTCCCGGCGGTGCGCCGCTATCCTTCACACTTGTCTCGGTCTATCTCATGGCCAGCGGTTCCCTTACCGCAGGCATTGCTCTCTTGGCGTGGGGCTCGATAGAGCTTTTCATCGTGGACAAGACCATCCGACCGCGCCTCGTGGGCGGGCCCATCAAGCTGCCGTTCCTGCCCACGTTCTTCGGACTGGTCGGCGGCGTGAAAACCATGGGCTTCCTCGGCCTGTTCATTGGGCCGGTTCTCATGGCGCTGCTGGTTGCGGTGTGGCGGGAATGGGTGCGCGAAGTTGAGATCTCCGCGATTGAAGCCGAAATGATCGAAACCTCGGTGGCGATCGATGAACCTCCACCGTTAAGAAAAACTGCGACCTAGAGCTTCAACTCCATGAACATGCTGAGCGGATCTGGCTTGTAAGGCGGGAATGGTTCGATATCCTCAAATCCAGCCTTATGATAAAGGCCGATTGCTTCCGGTTGACTGATGCCTGTCTCGAGACGAATGGCTTTGACGCCGCGTTGCCGCCCGAGTTCAACCAGCGCCTCCAGCATCAGCTTGCCGATTTTCAAGCCACGCGCCTGCGGATCTACGAACATACGTTTGATTTCCGCCGTCCCGTCACCCGCCTCGACAAGTGCGCAGCAACCAACGATCTCACCATCATTTCTCGCCGCGAAAAACGAGACATTCGGCTGTTCAAGCGTGTGGATATCAACCAGATGATTGCTCTCCGCAGGATAGAGCGACGCAGCGTAAGCATCTGACATTTCCAGCAGCCGACCGATCTCCGGTTGGCGCGGTGTTTCAAGCGTAATGGTGACTGACATGCTGTTCCCGTTTATTTTTGCGAATGCGAAACGCAAGGTCGCAATAAGACTGTAATTCCGCTAGATCATTGCCGTTTGTAAGACATCTCTCCGGCCAGAGGCAACAGAGCGACAATGAGAACAGCGCTTGTTTTAATGACCATTCTCGGCTGCGACGATAGCGCGACCGATTGCCAGCATATAGCCACGCTACAGCAGCGCTGGACCAGCATCGAGCTGTGCGATGCCGAATCGGAAAAACAGCTTGGGAATTTTGCCAACGCATCCTATCCGGTCGTCGTCGCGGTATGCCAGACGCCGGAGACACCGAAGGACGGGACGGCAACTGCCAAGGCTGATACGACTACGCCTGATACGTCAGACGTTGCGCCCGCACTCGCACCCCAGGAAGAGCAAAGCCTGACGCAGCGTGCCATCGGTCGCGTTCGCAAAATCCTGCCTTCCACGGAAGGCGTCAAGGAAGTGCTGGGCAAGCCCGTGCGCATGGTGGAAGACAGCTACTCGTGGATTGCCCGGCGTTTTACCAAGTAAGGCTCAAGCCGCTTCCGCCACCAGATCATTGGCAAGAGAACGGGCGCGCTGTCGCTGCTGGGTGATCTGCAGCTTCTCGACCATATGCAGAAGCTCACGCATTGTCGCATCGCCATCGACATGTGCAAACTTGGCCAGCAATCCTGACGACAGTTCTGCAACGGGGTTGGCATAGGGGCCATCGGAAGCATTGCGCCACAATTGCGTCGCCTCCATGAATATATCGAGTACTGCGCCGAATAGACCTGTGGATTGAAACAGTGCCTTCAGTGCGTGGTGTCGCCCGGTCGCAAGAATGGAGCGGACCTGCTGCTCTCCTAGCCCTGACAGATTGGAGATGGCCTGCGCAAAGAAATCCAGCTTGCCGGAGCAAAGCGTGTTCATCAAGAACGCTGGCGTCAGATCGCCGCCAACCCGCAAATGCTCAACAAGCACAGGCATGGATTCGCCTGTGACGTCACCGGCAATCAGCACCGTTGCGGTCTCGGACGCGTCACGAATTATGTCCCGCGCACGGTGGGGTGTCATGGCATAGCAGACCAGATTTGATGCCGCCAATGCCGCACCAACATGCCCGACGATGGCGTATCGGACGTCCGCAGGCAAATCGTCGCGTTGGAGCAGCAGATCTCTGATCTCTGCGTCCTGCGCATGGCGATCGGCTATACGGCGTAATGTGAATGGCGTGATGTAGGCGCTGCGATTTTCAAGCAGAACCGAAATTTCGAGAATTTCACCGATCTCGGCAAGGGCAGCGCAGGCGCCAGTCTCAAGAAACGGCCGCGCTGCAATCATTGCCCGCGTAATAGGTGTGCCATTGCCGATGAGATCCACCAGATCAGTGTCCCGCAACACCGGCGAGTTGATGATGACGAGGCAGGCAATTTCGGGCTGGTCCTGCGCCAGAGAAANGATGATATGTCGTGGCGCGTCTTCTGAATAGGCAAGGGAACCGGCAAGAGCGAGCCGCACCTTCGGCGAGGGATCATCCAGCAGATAGGTCATCGCGTCATACGCGCTGTCGTGACGATCCTGAGGCAAGGAAGATTGCAGGTAGGCTTTGGCAAGCGTAGCGGCCGCCTTCGACCTGTCGGTCGACCCGGCTTTTTCAGACCAACGAAAAAATGCTTTTACGATCACCCTGCGCCCCACAACAGACAATGCCGGCGGTTTCAGCGGGACCGATTCGCGCACGAATCTCGACCCTGCCAACCGAAGCCGACACTAGGAGCAAAAGGTTTACGTTTGGTTCACCATACAAATTAACCTGATGGACATAAGCGAGATCAACGTGTTCCCGGTCGCACGAGTTGGAAANCGTCGGCGCCGCCATCGCAATAATCCATATAGCCCATGCGGGCCACCGGGCGTGCGCGACCCATGTCTATCCGGCCATTGTCGATCACGGTTTCATCGATATGGATGCCCACGACCTGTCCGAAAACGACCCACGTGTTGGCCTCGGTGCCTTCGACATCGACCGGACGAAGGATTTGCGTCACCCTGCACTCCAGCGCGGCAAAGGCTTCGGCAACATATGGCGCATCAACCACCTTACCCGGCTTTGGCGTGAGCCCGGCGATCTCGAATTCATTCACTCCGTAGTCCACGGCAGCAGACGATGCGTTCATCTGATCTACGAGGTGGCGGCTGACGAGATTCGCGGTAAAGACACCGCTTTCCTCGACATTACGCACGCTGTGCTTATGGCCGCTGGAGGAGAACATGATCAACTTCGGCGTATCTGATACCGCGTTGAAGAACGAATATGGCGCTAGGTTGAGAGAGCCATCACGGCCCTTCGATCCGATCCAGCCAATGGGGCGCGGCGAAACGATGGCCTTGAACGGGTCGTGAGACAGGCCGTGACGATTNGTATCGGTGGTGTAGAACATCAGTCACCACCCACCCATGTTACGACATCGGCAAGTTCGGGACGCGGACGCTCGATGGGCGGGAATGTCGTGGAACCGATGTGGATAAAGCCGGCAATCTTTTCACCAGACTTTACGCCAAGTTCCGGCCAGATGTCTTCATCGAAAGATACCCACTCCGACAGCCAGTTGGCCGCATATCCATGGGCATTGGCAGCCATCAACATATTGAGGCAGACAGCGCCCGCTGACATGATCTGCTCCCACTCGGGAATTTTGGCATGAGGTGCTGCTGTGCTGACCACTGCAATGACAACTGGCGCGCGGGTAAAGCGTGTGCGCTCCACCTCCTGCTGGTCCGCACCAAGGTCTGGTGTTTTCTGAAGCGACAGCTTCAAAGCCACCTCCCCCAACCGCTTGCGCTCATCGCCGCGGTAAACGATGAAGCGCCACGGTGAGAGCTTTCCATGGTCTGGCACACGCACGGTCAGGCGCAGGATATCTTCAAGTTCTGCCCGGTCCGGCCCCGGTTCTGCCAGTTGCAACGCCGGGGTGGAACGGCGAACCTTCAGGTAGTCTAGGAGGGTAATATTATCTTTCATCTCAGAACCGTTCCATTCTCGTACATATGAAATTATGGGCCTTGAAATCGCCACCGCGTTGGGCTTGAAGTGGTGCCAGAAAAACAAGAAGTCAATCCGGTTGAGTAAAATGACGTCCATCAAAATTGCGGCAGGCCTTTTCGCGGCGCTCGTATCGGCCGTGCTTCCGCATGACGTCGCGTTTGCGCAAGATGCCTTCAAGGATTTCAAACAACTGGGTGGCACCCNGAAGATGCCGAAGCTGAATGCCTTCACCGCACCTTCCGCACCTGACACCGAGAAAACAACATCGCGCGATATCGTCATGGAAGCAAAGCTGACCAATGACGGTCAGCCTATGATGGAGGGACTTGCCTGGCGCGTGTTCAGCCCAATGCCCGGCCCGGATGGAAAGCTGCCGTTGCTGGCAAGCTCCGATGGCGGCTCGGCCGAGTTCCACCTGTCTCCCGGCGACTATTTCGTCAACGTGTCCTTCGGTCGCGCAGGCGTGACCAAGAAGCTCAACATTCCCGTCAGCGGCAAGATCGAAAAGCAGGTGCTGATCCTTGATGCTGGCGGCTTCGTCCTGAATGCCGTGGCCGGAACCGACAAGCGTATTTCCCCCAACCAGCTCAAATTTTCGGTCTATTCCTCAGATACCCAGGAAGACGGCGAGCGCCGCCTGGTGATGTCAGATGTCAAGCCCAACACGGTCATTCGTCTTAATGCGGGGACTTACCATGTCGTATCCGAATATGGCGGCATCAACGCCGTCGTGCGCGCTGATATTCAGGTTGAAGCGGGCAAACTGACGGAAGCAACGCTCCAGCACCATGCCGCACAGGTAACGCTTAAACTCGTATCCGAACACGGCGGCGAAGCCATTGCTGACACAGCATGGTCGGTTTTGACCGGCTCCGGCGACATCGTCAACGAAAGCGTCAGCGCCTTCTCCACCATGGTGCTTGCCGACGGCGAATACACCGCCATCGCTCGCAACAAAGACAAGGTCTACCAACGCACGTTCAAAGTGGCCGCCGGTAGCGATTCAGACGTGGAAGTGCTGATGAAGGACCAGGCCCCGGAAGAGACGACAGGCGATTTTGAGTAAGCTTTAGGCGGTCTCAGTCTCCGCCCTCCACCGCCGTCATCCTCGGTCTTGTACCGAGGATCTAACCACATAACCCCAAATTTAACGGCGGCAGATCCTCGGGACAAGCCCGAGGATGACGACGGAGAGTGGGTATTTGGCTCAGCTTACGCGGCTTTCGCCTTAGCAGCTTTCGCCGTACGCTTGCGCTTCACGTCCGGTGGTGTCGCTTCATCCACGAGGTTCGCAATCGCTTCGTCCAGCGCGTAGGATGTCTGGGCCTGCGAGCCCAAGCGGCGGATGTTGACGGTGCGTTCTTCGGCTTCCTTTTTGCCGCAGACGATGATGACAGGGACCTTTGTGACCGAGTGTTCGCGGACCTTGTAGTTGATCTTCTCGTTGCGGAAATCGGTTTCGACGGACAGCCCGGCATCTCGAAGGGCTTCCGCGACTTCACGACCGTAATCGTCAGCATCGGAGGTGATCGTGGCGACGACGACCTGCTGCGGTGCAAACCACAGCGGCATGTGACCGGCGAAGTTCTCGATGAGAATACCGAGGAAACGCTCCATCGAGCCGCAGATGGCGCGGTGGATCATCACTGGCTGGCGCTTTTCAGAGGCTTGGTCGATATAGAAGGCACCGAAGCGTTCCGGCAGGTTGAAGTCCACCTGCGTGGTGCCGCACTGCCATTCGCGACCGATGGCGTCTTTCAGCGTGTACTCGAACTTAGGACCGTAGAACGCGCCCTCGCCCGGCAGAATGTCGGTCTTGATGCGGCCTTCGGACTTTTCTTCGATAGATTTCAGAACGTCGGTCATGACGCTTTCGGCGCGATCCCAGACCTCGTCGGAACCGACGCGCTTTTCAGGGCGCGTGGACAGCTTGACGACGATTTCCTCGAAGCCGAAGTCCTTGTAGACCGACAGAATAAGATCGTTGATGCGCAGGCACTCCGCCGCCATCTGCTCTTCCGTGCAGAAGACGTGCGCGTCGTCCTGCGTGAAGCCGCGAACGCGCATCAGACCGTGCAGCGCGCCGGAGGCTTCATAGCGATGGACGTTGCCGAATTCTGCAAGGCGGACAGGTAGTTCGCGGTAAGACTTCAACCCATGCTTGAAGATTTGAACGTGGCCGGGGCAGTTCATCGGCTTCAAAGCGAAGACGCGGTTATCCGCTTCCTCGTCCTTCGGATGGGTGAAGGCGTAGGCCGATTTCACGGCGAACATATTTTCCTGGTACCAACCCCAGTGACCCGATGTTTCCCAAAGGGACGCATCCAGCACCTGCGGCGCGTTGACTTCCTGATAGGTGCCTTCGAGGTTGCGGCGCATATAGCTCGTCAAAGTCTGGAACATGCGCCAGCCCTTGCCGTGCCAGAAAACCACGCCTGGGCCTTCTTCCTGGAAATGGAACAGGTCCATTTCGCGACCCAGCTTACGGTGATCGCGCTTTTCAGCTTCGGCCAAAATGTGGAGGTACTGATCCAGCTCTTCCTGCGTGGCCCATGCGGTGCCGTAGATGCGTGTCAGCATCGGGTTGTTGCTATCGCCGCGCCAATAGGCACCGGCAACCTTCATCAACTTGAAAGCCGTGCCGATCTGTCCCGTATTGGCCATGTGCGGGCCACGGCAAAGGTCGAACCAGTCGCCCTGATAGTAAATTTTCAGGTCCTGACCTTCGGGAATGGCATCGATCAACTCGATCTTGTAGTTCTCGCCCTTGGCGGAAAAGACTTCCTTGGCCTTTTCACGAGACCAGATTTCGCGTGTAAACGGCTTGGAGCGACCGATGATTTCCTTCATCTTCTTTTCGATCTTCGGCAGATCTTCCGGCGTGAAGGGCTCGTTCTTGGCGAAGTCGTAGTAGAAGCCGTTTTCGATGACGGGGCCGATCGTCACCTGCGTGCCGGGCCACAGTTCCTGCACGGCCTCTGCCATCACATGGGCTGCGTCGTGGCGGATCAGTTCAAGCGCTCTGCTGTCATCACGGGTGACGATCTCGATCTTGCCATCGACTATGCTGTCGGAAAGGTCGCGCACAGTGCCATCCAGCGCAATCGCGACGGCCTTCTTTGCAAGCGACTTGGAAATGGATTCGGCAACATCGCGTCCCGTCGTGCNGACCGGGTACTGGCGAACGGAGCCATCGGGAAATGTAAGGGAAACGGCTTCAGACATTATAATTCTCCTGTCCAGTCCCGCCAACGAATGCGGGTGGTTTCATGTGCAGCGACAAGCCGTTCATGACCTGTCGAGGCGGCTTTTTAAACGTGTTCGTTTGATGGGTAAAGACGCTTCGCTCAACTTGGCGATGAACGGCGGAAATACCGCCAGGGCAAATACCACTTCTGCCGGGAAGCCAGACTCTCCACCACCGGATCAAGCCCGCTGGTACCGCCCGGGCCGCAGCGCGCAACGCGAAACAGTGTCATCCAGCCACCTGCCCAAAAGCCATGGCGGGCAAAGGCCTCATAACCATATTCGGAGCAGGTTGGGATGTGGCGGCAGGAATTACCGATGAAGCCGGAAAACACAAGCTGGTAAAAGCGGATGAAGCCCATTCCAAGCAGACGACCCGGCGTTTTCCTGAAAGGCCCGGACCAATTGCGGGAGTGCCTGCGCGTGTTCCCGCAGTCTGATTTTTCGCACACGTCTCAGGCCGACACGCGCTGACCTGCCTCGATCTGGTCGAGACAGTCGCAGATCGCGTCAAAGGTCAGCATCGTGGAAGCGTGACGGGCTTTGTAATCCTTAACGGGCCTCAAGATGCGCATATCCTCGAAACGTCCAACCGGGCCTTCGCCGCCTGACGTCAGCATCGACAACATATCCGTGCGCGCCTGCTGGATTTCGGCACTGCTGGCGCCAATGACGTGACTGGCCATGATGGATGATGAAGCCTGCCCCAAGGCGCAAGCCCGCACTTCATGGGAAAAATTCGTCACCACGCCATCTGTCAGCTTGATGTAAACCTTGACCTTCGAGCCGCACAGTTTCGAGTGCTTCTGCGCACTGGCATCAGCATCCGGCATATCCCCCGTCAGCGGAATATTGCCCGCGAATTCCAGGATGCGATTGTTGTAAATATCGTCCATCTGATCGCCCATCCGCGCAGGATTGATTTTTCAAACACTGCGTCACCTCTTGTAAGGCTGTTCTGCGCGGTGTCATCATTATATGTTATGGGACACCGACGTCATCAAGGTGCGGTGATATTAATCATCCAACACCGAAAAAACGACGACAGACTTGCCAAATTGCCTGAAAACAACCAGATAGCAGGCGCGGGCTTATGTGATTAGACCGTAACCTACGTTCAGGTGTGGCCTTGAACCGCGCCGGGAGACCAAGAGATGGATGCAATCGTGAAGAATTTTCCCGGTGCTGGCACACAAAACGGCACAGCCGGTGTGCGTCCCACCCAGGCTGAAGCCGAGGATGCCGTGCGCGTTCTGTTACGCTGGGCAGGTGATAATCCCAACCGCGAAGGTCTGCTCGACACACCGAAGCGCGTCGCGAAATCCTACCGCGAACTCTTCAGCGGATATGACCTTGACGCCACTGACGTGCTTGGCACGACCTTCGAGGAAGTCGGCGGTTACGACGACATCATTCTGGTGCGGGATATCCCGTTCCATTCGCATTGCGAACACCACATGGTTCCCATCGTCGGCAAGGCGCATGTCGCGTACCTGCCAGCGGGCCGCGTGCTGGGCCTGTCCAAGATTGCACGTGTCGTTGAAATCTATGGTCGCCGCTTGCAGACGCAGGAAACCATGACGGCGCAGATTGCGACCGCGATCGAAACGACATTGAAGCCACGCGGCGTAGCTGTGCTGATCGATGCCGAACATATGTGCATGTCCATGCGCGGTGTTCGCAAGCAGGGTTCAACGACACTGACGACCAGTTTCACCGGCACGTTCAAAACAGAACCTGCCCAGCAGGCACGGTTCATGACCATGGTCTACAGCCGCTGATTCCAGCACCATGTCTAAAGAGCGATGGCGGAAANCCGCCTCGCCTCCAATGCTCCAAGTCTACTCATGAATCTGAATGCTCGAAAGCTATTTAAGCTTTCGGAACATTGCTGCAATGGAGGTTTCCATGTCGTCCACATTTCCCCCCGCCCCTGCGGATAAGGAAACACTCGAATCGGCTGGTTCGTTCTCGCCCAAGTTCGATGCACATGGCCTCGTCACCGCAGTGGTCACGGATGTGAAGGACGGCGAATTGTTGATGGTGGCGCATATGAATGCGCAAGCTCTGTCGTTGACACTCGAAACCGGCATTGCACATTATTACAGCCGCTCTCGCGACAAGATTTGGAAAAAGGGCGAGACGTCAGGCAATCTCCAGACAGTGCAGGAAATCCGCACGGATTGCGATCAGGACGCTGTTTGGCTGAAAGTCTCCGTGGCTGGCCACGATGCGACTTGCCACACGGGCCGACGCTCCTGCTTTNATCGCACCGTCACTCTGGACGGCGACAGGGCGGTGACGACGATTACGGACGATATCAGGCACTTCGACCCAGCAAAAACCTATGGTTTGCCCGGAAATCTCCCCACAAANGACTGATCTTTTTCGTCCTGTCCCCTTTTGCTACGAATATTATAGGATTTGCGCGTTAGAATGGCGCTTCGTGCATCTGCTTGGGAGTGGACAGAGATGTTGGGTTGGGGACTGAATCGGGAAAATCCGGCGGCAACGGCGAGTTTGGAAAAGATCGAGCAGCAAGCACCTGCCCCGGTACCTCGAATTCCTGCCAACCGTATCGCACTTGCACTCGGTGGTGGTGCGGCACGCGGATGGGCCCATATCGGCGTTTNGCGGGCACTCGATGAGGCTGGCGTCAAANTCGGCATGATCGCAGGTACTTCCATCGGCGCTTTGGTCGGTGGATGCTATCTCGCAGGCAAACTGGACGAACTCGAGGAATTTGCACGGTCTCTCACGATGCGCCGTATCGCGGGCCTGCTGGACCTGACGATTGGCGGCGGCGGCTTGTTTGGTGGCATGCGGCTCACCAAACGCATGCAGGAACACCTCGTCGGCCTCAACATCGAAGATCTCGAACACCCTTTCATCGCAGTCGCGACAGAGCTTAAAAACGGCCATGAAGTATGGGTGCATCAGGGCGATCTGATCACGGCCCTTCGCGCTTCCTACGCACTACCCGGCATTTTCGAGCCGGTTCGCTGCAATGGCAGAACCCTGATAGATGGCGCCCTGGTCAACCCGGTTCCCGTTTCCGTCTGCCGTGCCTACGAACAGACATTGGTGGTGGCGGTGAACCTCAACTACGATATTTTTGGCCGTTCTGCCGTTGTCAAACACAGCGCGGGTGCTTGCAACCAGGAAACCACGGTCAAGGCACCAACCGATCCGTCATCGCGCATTGGGTTGCCCGGCGTCATGGTGCAGGCCTTCAACATTATTCAGGACAGAATTTCGCGTGCCAAGCTGGCGGGCGACCCGCCGGACCTGACGTTGCATCCGCGCATCAACCATATTGGGCTGTCAGAGTTTCACCGCGCCGCCGAATCGATAGAGCGCGGATACGAGGAAACGCGCTCCAGAATACCGGAGCTACAGCGCATGCAGCAGGTTTTTCAGACCTGACGTGAGGTCGCCTATCCGGCAATATACGCCTTGATATGCTCCGCTTCGGCCTCGATTTCGCTGATGCGTGCCTTAACGACGTCACCGATAGAGATGATGCCAACCAACCGGCCATCCGCCTCCACCGGCAAATGCCGAAAACGACCGCCGGTCATGAGTTCCATGAGATCATCAGTGCTTGATCCCTCATGACAGCGGGTGACGTTCTGCGTCATGACATCCGAAACCTTGGTTTGCAAAGCTGCGGACGCATGGGCGGCGATGGCCTTGACCATGTCGCGTTCTGTGAAGATGCCAAGAATGGCACCGGCTTCATCGGTGACGACGACAGCACCGATACGATGCTCATGCAGGGTGATCGCGGCGTCTCCGAGCGACAAATCCGGCCTGACCGTCACGACCTCACGTCCTTTGAGGTCGAGCAGTTCTTTCACAAATATCGCCATATTTCCTCCTGTCCGGCTGATCTCCACACCACGCGGAAGGTCTCCTCCACCACGCAGATGGTTCATTTACACGCTGATGGTGCGCCACGAGATTATGGAAAGCAATGAATTTCCGTGGGCTGAAAAGCTTCAATCGATTAAGACGACCGCAAATTCTCAGCCGCGAATGACGATTTNGCGATCAAACAGGCCGAAGAACAGGAAACCGAGCAGGAAACCAAAAATATGGGCGTCCCAGGCAACCTCGCCACCGACATCCCCCATAAGCGGAATGCCGAAAGCAATGAGCAGATTGCCGAACAACCACATCAGAGTGAAGATGAGGACGGTGCGATTGGACAGGGATTGAAGAATACTTTGCCTCGGCAGCAGGTGTCCGATGGCCGGATGGTAGCCCCCGCCATGCGCTGGAAACACGAAACGGCACGCCGCTCCCATCAGCGCCGACACCACACCGGATGCACCGATCAGCACGGTGGCATCCCCCCAATGGAGGAATGCGTGCCCGAAGGCCGCAACAGCGGCAGACACACACCAGAGCAAAGTGAAACGCAATGTGCCGATCCGGCGCAGAACAGGTGCGCCAAACGCCATCAGCCATAACCCGTTGAAANGGATATGCTCTATGCCCCNATGTAAAAATGAATAGGTGACAGGCGTCCAGAGCCATTCCATTCCCTGCTGCGACAAGGGCGTGGCATAGCGCAAAGGGATGAAGCCGAAGGTGAAGATAAACCAGCCATAGCCTTCATCGGACAGCACGTAAGTCGAGATGACATGGACCGCGACTAACAGGCAGATAACGGCCACGAGCGCGCCAGGCAGGTTGAAAACCGGCGTTTTCCGACGGACCTCCGGCGGCGCTGCATCATTCGCCTGTGGTATCTCACCCTGGTTGTCCGTCATTGGCCGATTTTCCTTACCGTCGCGTTCCGCATGTTCTCTTGCGAGCAATATAGTAACGCTACCGGAAAAAGAAGCTCCGACGAAACGTCACAGCTGCAACCAATGAAGCCTCCAGGAATTGTGATGACCGAGCGCGTGGCATGAAAATCGCAAGGACATCTTCAGCACCGCAAATGAACGCGGCATCTGTTTCGAATTGGAACAGGTGCCCTGCGGGACGGAGACCATGTCATGAAGACGAATGCAAGCCGGGAGATTTACTCCTATTGGAACGACATAAGAGGTGATCGACCCGCACCTTTGCGCGGTGAGATCGATCCTTCGCAAATTCGTCAAGCACTGCCCGACCTTTTCGTGCTGACCGATCTTGGCGATGACGCACCGATCTTTCGCCTGACCGGTACGCGCCTTTACAATCTTTTCTCCCGCGAATTGCGTAACACGCCCTTTTCAGAGATGTGGCAACCAGATGCGGCCCTTGAAGCATGTCGCATTGCCAATGGCGTGCTCCAACACGAACGACCTGTTATTTTCGACCTCTACGCAGAAAGCGTGAGCGGCCACACGAGCCAGGAGTTCGAAATGCTGCTCTTGCCGCTGGAGGCCGAGGAGCATTTCCCTTCACGCCTGCTTGGGGCTCTCGTATCCGACCCGCCGCTCGCGGATTTCGGCCAACCCTTCCAACCGCTCGAACTGATCCGAAGCAGGCTGCTGGAAACGCCGACGTCTTACGGGCTGTTCAACCAAACGGAATCTTGCGCTTCACTCCACCGATCCGTTTTTNGTTGAGAATAAATGCGAGTATTCGTCGCTGACCAAAGAACGGTCTGTTAACTTGACCATTGTACATGAGAGAGATCATTCCTCTTCATGTGCCACTCATGTTCTCATCTCGGTCAACCACTGTCGCTTACGCTGCTCGTGTCTCTTCGGAGCCGAACTCTGTCGAGGTCGTTTCCGTTGGCCTGTCGGGCCGGTTGATGGTGCCTTCTCAGGAAGAATATGATTGCACCGCAAATGAAATGACCGCCGAGACGGCTCGCATCACATGTTTCGTTCGCCCCAGAANTGGTGATCGCATCATTGCCTATCTCCAGCATATCGGGCGTATCGAAGGCATCGTCAAAGCGCTGACGGCCGATGGCTTCACCATTGCCATCATGGCGACCGAACGCAAGCGTGAGAAACTGGCCGCGCAATTGGCGTGGGTCGCCAAACGTCAGGCTCTCGGCCTGCCGGAAGATCGCCGCCATGACCGACTGACACCGCGCAACCCGATTGCCGATCTCATGCTGAGCGATGGCAATATGACCCAATGCCGCATCATCGACCTTTCGCTTTCAGGCGCCGCTGTCGAGATCGATGTCCGCCCGGCGATGGGCACGAATGTGCGCCTTGGCAACATGGCTGGCCGCATCGTTCGCCATTTCATGGAAGGTGTCGCCATCGAATTCGATTCCGTCCAGTCACGCGATGCGCTGATCGAGTTTCTCTGACACTCCAAAATTTTCGCTCAATATAGCCGGCAGCGCCAAGCGTTAGCCGGTTTTTTTNGTGCCTTCAACTGGCCTCAGACCAAGGCTCATGCACAGTTCTTTCCTGAATCAGCATACGAAAACCCGCAAACAACCTGTGCCATTGTGGGAAAATGAAAATATTTTCGGAAANTAGCAGAAAAAATAGCTTCGAAACGGCACAAATAAGGCAATCAAAGGTGGAAAANTACATCCGTTGATTGATTTTGACGCATAGAAATCACATATAGGGGCGACGAAGTATAGTCAAAGAATAGTTTAAACGTGCCACCACCCCTCAAATTGGCATAGAGCCATTAACCAGTATGCTCCATAAACACAACTTTTACAATAACTTAGAGGAAATTAAGATTGAAATTTCTAATCGAAACGATAAAATTCTAATCAAATTTTCCTCAAATACAGATCAAAACTAGTTTAAATAAAGCGCTGTTTTTCCTAAATTTAACATCGAATTTGAGCGCCGTTATTTGCGCGCGGTCAAAATATCGCTGGCATTCTTCTCCTCACAACGGGGAGACAAGAAATGAAAAAANTCAGCCGTTTCGGATTTTTGATCGCAACATTGATCGCCGGTGCATTTGCGGGACAAGCAGAAGCATCGCCAGCCGCAGCAATGCGCATCATGGGCAAGGCCAACCCGCCGATTGGTCACTATGAATTCTGCCAGACATATCAGAGCGAGTGCCAGCCGACTTCTGCCGACAGAGGCCCGCTGAGACTGACGGAAGAAANCTGGAAGATGATCCTGGACGTGAACTACACGGTCAACACCACGATCACACCAATGACAGATATGGAAATTTACGGCGTTGAAGAACGCTGGGCCTACCCGACGACAGTCGGCGATTGCGAGGATTACGTTCTGCTGAAGCGCAAAATGCTGATGAACAAGGGCATCTCACCATCCGACCTGCTGATCACTGTCGTTCTTCAGCCGAATGGCTCGGGCCACGCGGTTCTCACAGTCCGGACAGACCGTGGCGACTTCATTCTCGATAACCTGCGCAACAAGGTCATGGACTGGTCCGAGACGGAATATACCTACCTGAAACGTCAGGACGCCGCCAATCCGGGCCGCTGGGTCAAGATACAGGATGGTCGCGCTGTGAACGCAGTGGCCGGTATCAATCAATAAGTGAGATTGGATAAGTAGCCCATTCTCAACGCATGCTTATGGCCGGTCAGTTCACCCCGTTGGACCAAACCGCGCCTGGAGCCGGTTCCGTTGCCCCGGACCGGCTCTTTTTTNCTTTTTTTACGAATGTCGTTTTCGCAAAATCGCTGTACACTTTTACGCGACGCGCTTTAGAGCAAGCCCAGTTCAGCCAGTTCGCGACGCAGATCGGACGGCAGATCGTCGGACATCCCAGATCCGCCAAGATCGCGCGGGGCTTCCTCCGTCTTCAGGTAGCGCCAGCCCTGAAAGGGACGTTTGGGCGCAGGCGAGGTTTCGATTACCTCCGGCCCAAGCACCAGGTCGCAACGGCTGATACCGTCTTCCCCCTTGAACGAGCGAACATCAAGAAGCGTTTGACGCGCCTGCACCTGGCCCTTGATGACCCAATAGAGCGAGCCGCCATCCAGCAACTCTTCTGCGCGTTTTGGAAACATGCGAGTGGTGTGGACGCTATGCGGTTCCAGACCCGCTGCAATCGCCGTGAGGGCGCGTCGGGAAACCCACTCCCGCAAATCCTCGATGGAGTCAGCGCCAACGCAAAGCTTGATAAGATTTAGAGACATGCGGCCTATCAAGGCGGTTTCGGCTCTTGCGTCAAGCATTGATAAGTTGTGATATTCAGCATTCCACCACATTAACGGCAAGGCCGCCTGTGGAGGTTTCCTTGTATTTCTCACTCATGTCGTTGCCGGTCTGGCGCATAGTTTCGATGCAGGCATCCAAGGGCACGAAATGCTCGCCGTTCCCTTTCAGCGCAAGCGATGCAGCCGTTACAGCCTTGACCGCGCCAAGCGCGTTGCGCTCGATGCACGGCACCTGAACCAGACCCGCAATGGGATCGCACGTCATGCCGAGGTGGTGTTCGAGCGCAATTTCAGCGGCATTCTCGATTTGAGCGGGAGAACCGCCCATGACCGCCGCCAAACCCGCAGCCGCCATGGCCGCTGCCGACCCAACCTCCCCCTGACAGCCGACCTCTGCGCCGGAAATAGAAGCATTATGCTTGATGATGCCGCCGATGGCCGCAGCCGTCAGTAAGAAGTCTCTGACGTCGTCAACTGTCGCATCGTCATGAAAATGGCGGAAGTAGCGAACAGTCGCCGGCACCACGCCTGCTGCCCCATTGGTGGGGGCCGTCACCACGCGACCGCCGGAGGCATTCTCTTCATTGACCGCCATGGCGTAGACGCTGAGCCAATCATTCGCCAGAAGCGGATTGAGCCGGTTGCTGCGCCATTCGGCATTCAGCTTGTCATGGATGGAGCGTGCACGACGTTTGACATTGAGACCGCCGGGCATGATGCCTTCGCCTTTGAGACCGCGCTCAATGCAGCCGTTCATCGCTTCCCATATCTGGTCAAGCCGCTCGTCCAGTTCCTGACGGGTGATGACCGTCTCTTCATTGGCGCGTTTCATTTGGGCGATCGTGCGGCCTGAACGTTCAGCCATCTCAAGCATCTGATTGGCATTGGCAAAGGGATAGGGAACCTTCGGTCCGTTATCGACGGTTTTACCGCGCTGGCGCATCGCCTCAAGCTCGGTGTCCGTTACCACGAAACCGCCACCGACCGAATAATAGATGCGTGTGAGCAGCATCCGGCCCTGCTTGTCAAAGGCCGAAAAAGTCATGCCATTGGCATGGCCAGGCAGCGGGTTCTTCTTGTCGAAGATCAGATCTTCAGCAGGTCGAAAAACATAAGGTGGATGACCTGGCGGCGAAACCCGGCCGGTTGTTTCGACATCGGCAACGATGCGATCCATCGCATCAGGATCGACCAGATCGGGCCGCTCCCCGTTCAGCCCCAGCACCACCGCGCGACCAGAGCCGTGCCCAATGCCGGTAANGGCAAGAGAGCCGTGCAGACTGACATTGATGGATGCCACGACGGCGCCTGATGGCCTCGGCCAATCGTCCGACAGAATTGTCTCGAGAAACCGGTTGGCAGCCGACATCGGTCCCATCGTATGCGAACTGGAAGGACCAATACCGATCTTGAACACATCGAAAACCGAAAGAAACATATCTGCCTGCCCTATGTATAGACGTATTGGACCAGTCTAGCCGAACCGGAAAAANCCGCCATGTCAAAATAGGCATGGACTACATCGACTGCGACATGCGGGCGTTACAAACGAAAACAGCACGGTTTCTGGGAAAAACCGTGCTGCAATATCTGAAANTTCAAAGAGAGATTTTTACGGGCTACCAAAAACGTAGGTCAATGCGAGAAAAGCGGCAAANCCTGCAAGTGCGCGAAATGTTACGGCCCAGCAGGATTTCTGTGCGGTTTCGTCCATGATTACTCCAGCGTGTTACTCTCGGGCCGTTCATGCGTCGGCCAGTGGGTGACCATTTATTAAAAACTTGTGACAAACGCAATTGCAAAAAACGGCTAAAGCAAGGCGTATTTGCCCACCTGCCATTCACTCACTGCATAGGTATAATAAAAAACAACGACTTACATGCCCATTTCGAAACAGGGCAGCCCTCACATGCGTCTCATTTNGGACCAAAGTGTAAAGACGGGATGAATTTGTTCATCATGAAGCAGCCAGGTGTGTATAAACCACCGCAAGGGCAGCGTTTTGGACGGATAGATTGTCAGTCATATTGAACACACTCAGCAACTGGATTATCCGGCATCGTGCATATTGGACGAACGTAAACTCCCATAAACGGTGACACATCATGCAGGCCACGCCTTCATCTTTTCCTGACCGCGAAACGGTCGCGTCGAAAATTGCCACCATGACTGAAGAAGATCAGGCTTGGCTGAAGCTGCTGTTGGAAAATGCGCTGCAGGAAGAAAATCTGCTGCAAGGCCTGCACCTGTTTCTGGACCAGCAATCGCAGGCGCGGTTCCTCAACGCCCTCAAGCTTGAAAAATGTGGCGAATGGTTCGGCAATAATGCACCTGCCCGCGTCCAGATCCGCCTTCACGAAGTCTCTAAAAGTAGCCAGCACGCAGCTTTCGCCGCGTTTCGGGCGGGACTGACGAAATCAGGTGGATTGGAAAAGGCCTACCCGAAGGCACCGATCTAACGTCGACTTAATCAGGCACCCTATCGACCACAGCGATGATCGGCCCCATGGGGTGCCACCAGTCCCGCCGCTTGGCGGCGGGTATATCGACGCTGGAAATGCTGCCATCGAGATAAAGCGCGTTTTGTGTATGCAGCCGATCGCGGAACAGCGTAGCGAAATCGTAGAAACGAACGGCATTTTCCGAAATTGCGAAATGCACGATACCATCGCCCGAAACGCCAACGCCGTTGCGGGTGTTCAAACTATCGCTTTCCGGCAGAAATCTCGGATGAAGCTTTCCATCAATGACCAGCATCGGGCCGGACTGCGTGGCAAANTCCGGCTTCATGTTGGCATTGAGATAGGCGCTGGTTTCCAGCACGCCCGCTTTTTNGCCCTCCATGAAGAAGACGCCATTGGGCTGCATATGGAAATTGCCCNAGCCGCCACCGGTGCTGATGGCATTGGTCTCGACACCGTTTTCGATATGAAGACCGACGGGAGACAAATCCCGGTGGTACATGCCGCCATTCATGGCAAAGGTCACGAAGCTGTGCTGCCTCCAGAGCGCAGAAGACAGAGCTTCGAACGAACCGTATGGCTTCCCGCTAACGTGATTCCACTGATAAAGCCGGATATTGCTCTTCGCCGGATCGAAGCTGCAAACCGTGTAGCGCCCGCCCATATGCTCCATAGCCTGACAGAAATCTGGCAGTCCCGCTGCACTCGCGCTTGTCGAGACTAAAAACGGTAGCAGGTATCTAATCAGCTTGCGCATCGTGCCTCGTGGCGAATCGATCTATTTTTCAAAAATGTAAATCGCTGGAGGAAGACGAGAATAAGGCCTTAGAGGACCGGATCACTGGTTTCAGAAAAATGGCTCTAAAAATGTGGCGACCATAAAAANGCCGACGAGTATATCGCCGGCTTTTNGCAAATTTTGAAAACGTTTAGTTTCAGCGCTTAACGGCGCGCTGCACGATCGACGCTTCGTCCGGCATCCTGTGTGCCATTCACAGTGCCTGCCACATCCTTGCCAACGCCGCGGATCGTGTTACCGCAAGAGCTCAGGGAAACTAGGGCGATAAGAACAGCGGCGGTGGCTGCGAAGAAACGTGTGGACATATTGAAACTCCCCTTAATGCCCGCGCACTCAGCGCAAGCGATCATCTAAATAGCGCGCAGAAAACGCAGAAGATTAAAACCGGTTCCGCATCGCACCAAAAAANTAATATGGCGCGATTACAAAGCCTGCGCGACATCCCTGAAGGCATTGCGAATGCTGTCTGCCACGGCCTGAACCGGACGAGTTGGCTTGTCCGCCAAAATAAGCCGAATGTCGAAACAACCAAGCTCCGGCAAGCCGTCCTTTTCACTCAAAATGACCATGCCGTTCTGCACATAGGATCGCGGCAGCGGAGCAATGGCGAGATCAGCCTCGATCGCCGCTTTTTGCGCCATTGTATGCCCACTGAGATACGCCACACGAAAACGACGATTTTGTTTTTCCAGCGAATTGATCGCTTCGGAGCGCCAGATGCAGCCATCTTCCCAGATGGAGATCGGCAAGGGATCCCGCAAATGCGCGGTGCCGCATTTCGCACCCGCCCAGACAAGTCGTTCCCGCATCAGCACTTCGCCAGTGTCGCGCAGCGGCAAGGACGCACAGTTGACGAGCGCCAGATCAAGCCGCCCTTCATCCATGCGCTTGTAGAGCTGCGAACTGTTATCGATGGTGACATCAACCATGATGGCGGGAAAAACCTCGGCAAATCGCTTGAGGATACCGGGCAGCAAACCACGTTCACCAATATCCTCCGGTGCTCCGAGACGTACGACACCGGAAAGTTCCGGCATAACGAACCGCGCTACCGCTTCATTGGAGAGCGCGATCATTCGCCGCGCATAGGTAAGCAGGGTCTCGCCATGCGCCGTCAGTGTCACAGAGCGCGCATCACGCAGGAAGAGCGTCGTCTTCAACTGCTCCTCAAGCTTCTTGATCTGCATGGAAACTGCCGATGGCGTTCGAAACACCACCTCGGCAGCGGTGGAGAAGTTGCCGGTCTCGGCAATCGCGACAAAGGTTCGCAGGATGTCGTTGTCCAACAAAGGCAGCGGCTGGCGGAAAGAAACTGTCATGAGACATGCCTTCAATTTTTCTGATCAATAGATCGATATCATTTCGTTTGATTGAATGTCAACGATCTCTCATTATTTCCAGACAGACACCGAATGAGTGCGCATGAAACATCACCGATTTCGATTGAATGCATTAAATTCATTTATTTGATTGATGATCAATCCGAGCGCATATCCATTTTGTCTGAAACAAAACGTGGAACATGAAGGAGTTCGAAATGACCACGATAACCCAGTTCAGCCAAAGGCCGCTTCGGTCACGGCTTCATCTCCTGCAATGGCCATCCTGGCTCGCAAGACTTGGCAATGATGCACTTTTGTCATGGCGTAAGAGACAGTCTCTGCGCGCCCTTGAAGCCTTACCCACGGACACATTGAAGGATATTGGATGGCCATCAAGCGACAACAAGCGCATGCGTATCGAAAAGAACTGATCGCTGCATCCTATAGGAAGTATGGCTCGCGAGATCTGATCTTGGCGAGCCATTTTTTNGCACTGCGGAACAAATACCCTGCCACCACATTTCCCCCTGCCCCAATCAAGCACGAGGATATCCATGGCCCAGTTCGGTTCCAGCATTTTACCCGGCGACTTCACCCGTCTCGGTGCGAATTTCGACGATGACGGCGTTAATTTNGCAATTTTCAGTGCCCATGCGGAACGGGTCGAACTGTGCCTCTTTGACGATAGCGGAAAGAACGAGATTGAGCGTATAACGTTGCCGGAGTTCACCAATGAAATCTGGCATGGCTATATTCCCGGCCTGAAACCCGGTGCGCTCTATGGATATCGCGTTCACGGCCCCTACGACCCGGAGAACGGTCACCGCTTCAATCCCAACAAATTGCTGGTCGACCCCTACGCACGCGAACTTGTTGGAGACATTGAATGGGGAACCGAACAGTTCGGCTACAAGCTGGACGCCGAAGACAAAGACCTCTCCTTCGATGAGAGCGACAGCGCCGCCAAGATGCCGAAGTGCCGTGTTATCGATCCCAACGACTATGATTGGGGCAACGACAAAAAGCCTGACGTTTCGTGGTCCAAGACGATTTTCTACGAGACTCACGTCAAGGGCTTCACCAAGCTGCACCCATCCGTGCCAGAGAGTTTGCGTGGCACCTATGAGGGTCTCGGCCACAAGGACATCGTGGATTACATCAAGAGCCTCGGCGTAACCTCCGTCGAACTTCTGCCGATCCATTCTTTCCCAGACGATTCGCACCTGCTGGAAAANGGCCTGAAGAACTTCTGGGGTTATAACTCGCTCGGCTTCTTCTCTCCCGCATCACGCTATTATGGTCCCAAGGGCATGGCTGGCTTCCGCGATATGGTGCGGGCCTTCCATGATGGCGGTATCGAGGTCATTCTCGACGTGGTCTATAACCACACCGCTGAAGGCAACGAGCTTGGACCAACCCTTTCGTTCAAGGGTATCGACAACTTCTCCTATTACCGCACCATGCCGGACAAGCCGCGTTATTACATAAACGACACCGGCACCGGTAATACGGTCAACACCTCCCACCCGCGTGTCCTTCAACTGGTGACGGACTCTCTACGGTACTGGGCCGAGGATATGCATATTGATGGCTTCCGCTTCGATCTCGGCACTATTCTTGGCCGTGAGCCGGAAGGCTTCGATCAGCGTAGCGGCTTTTTCGATGCTGTCGGTCAGGACCCTGTTCTTTCCAAGTTGAAACTGGTTGGCGAGCNATGGGACATCGGACCCGGCGGTTATCAGGTCGGCGGCTTTCCTCCCGGTTGGGCGGAATGGAACGACAAGTACCGCGATACGGTGCGCGAATACTGGAAGGACGAGGACGGCACTGCCGGTGATTTCGCCGCTCGTGTGTTGGGTTCCGGCGATGTTTACGATCTCCGCGGCCGCCGACCATGGTCGAGCGTGAACTTTATTACCGCGCATGACGGCTTCACCCTGAACGACCTCGTCTCCTACAATGAGAAGCATAACGATGCGAACGGCGAGGACAACAAGGACGGCCACGGTGACAACCGTAGTTTCAACTATGGTGTCGAAGGCCCGACCGACGACGACAATATCAACGCCGTACGCGATCGTCAGAAGCGCAATTTCCTTGCTACTCTATTGCTTTCACATGGCACGCCGATGCTGCTGGCAGGCGATGAGTTCGGCCGCAGCCAGATGGGCAACAACAACGGCTATTGCCAGGACAGCGATCTGAGTTGGGTTCATTGGGAAAACTTGCCCGACAGCGCGGAAACGTTGCGAGCCTTCACCACCAGGCTGATCGAGTTGCGTCAGGCGCATTCGATCCTCAGACGTGAGAACTGGCGTGACGGCACACACGCAACATGGCTCAACCCAGGCGGCGGCGAACAGACTAAGGAACAGTGGGAGGATCTTGGCAGCACGTCGCTCGGCCTGCGCCTGACGCGTGACAAACAGGATGACGCAGAGGAGTGGCAAGACGTCTTGATCCTGTTCAATCCATATGACGGTGCCGTCGAGTTCAAACTGCCTGACGCCGACCATGGCTGGATGACGGAACTGACGACCGCAGACCCGCAGGCAACCACCAACAATATTGCCAACGGGGAAATCTACACCGCCGAAGGCCGCAGCCTCGTCTTGCTGCGCGCCGCTTGAGACAGCATCAAAACAAAAAACGCCGGAGGAAACTCCGGCGTTTTTNGCGTTTCAAGGCTGGCTGAACTGCATTCCCGCTACGAGGATGCTGCGCTTTTTCCTTGTTTTTGCTTTGCTGGAAATGGCAGCGCGAAGAGCAAAGAAGATATCGTCGAAGTGGTAGGGTTTGCTGAAGAAGCGGACGTCATCCGGCAAATCCAGCGCGTCTGGCGCATGTCCCCCGGAAGTGACGATGACTGGAATATGCTCCTGACATGTTTCGAGCATGCGGATCAGATCTAGGCCAGACAACCCGCCTGGCATATCGATGTCGGTTATAACGGCGGAAATATGTGGCACCTTGCCGATGATGGCGACCGCCTCCAACACGTTCGACGCTTCCAGAACGGTATAACCCGCTTCTTCCAGAGCATCCGTCAGCGCAAATCTGATGATCGGTTCGTCTTCTACGACCAGTACGGTCAGGCCAGCTTCATGCATACGCAATACTCCGCTTAAAGGCACCGGACAGGAAACGCATCCCGCTTGCACGAACCGCGTTTCCGAAACGAATGAAGGAGCGGCGATATCAAGATGTCCGCCTCTTCCGTTACGTCAACAGAACGCGCAATCGGCAATATCGCTCAGAGGCTGCGCTTAAAAATTGAAAACAATATTAATAAAATGCAAAACATCAGTTTTAGCTCATAGATGCGACCTTGTTTAGCCGCAACTGAATTGACGTATATCAAAAGCAGCGCACGCTCACGTTTCTTTGACAGCAGAACATCAACGTCGTATCTTGCTCCGAAACCGTCGTAAATGAGATATACAGCGGAACATTTCCAAGCAAGGAATTGTGTTTCCGCAATGGAGCATGGTCGCCGTGAGCAAAACTCCTCCTAAGAAGCGTCTCGTTGTTTTTTTNATGGTTCCGCAGTTCACTATGCTGCCCTTCGCGGCTGCGGTAGAAACGCTTCGAATTGCTAACCGAATGCTGGGCTATCCCGCTTACGAATGGCGGCTCGCATCCGTCGATGGCCAGAAGGTCGCCTCTTCCAACGGCATCGCACTGGACGCCAGTACGTCTCTCGCGGATGAGCGAAAATATGTCAGCGGTGAGAACCGACCCAGCATGGTGCTGATCTGTTCCGGTATCGACATCGAGCAATACAGCAACAAGTCGGTCAATGCCTGGCTGCGTGAGGCCAACAATCGCGGCATTGCCGTCGGCAGCCTCTGTACGGGCGCACATGTGCTGGCCCAGGCAGGCCTGCTGAATGGCAAGCGCTGTGCGATCCATTGGGAAAACCTGCCGGGCTTTTCCGAAGCCTTCCCGCAGGTCGAAGTCTATGCCGACCTCTACGAGGTCGATGGCAACATCTACACCTGCGCCGGAGGCACCGCCTCCCTGGACATGATGCTCAATCTGATTGGCCAGGATTTCGGTGAAAACCTCGTCAACCGTGTGTGCGAACAGCAACTGACGGACCGGGTGCGTAACCCGCAGGACCGACAGCGCCTGCCGCTGCGCGCCCGTCTTGGCGTGCAGAACGACAAGGTTCTCTCAATCATCGAACTGATGGAAAGCAATCTATCCGAACCGCTGTCCCTGCTCGACATCGCAGATGACGCGGACCTTTCACGCCGACAGGTGGAGCGGCTTTTCCGTCAGGAGATGGGGCGCTCTCCTGCCCGTTACTATCTGGAAATCCGGCTGGACCGGGCGCGTCATTTGCTGGTGCAATCCGCCATGCCCGTGGTGGAAGTGGCCGTTGCATGCGGTTTCGTTTCAGCTTCGCACTTCTCGAAGTGTTATCGCGAAATCTACAATCGCACTCCGCAACAGGAACGTGCGGAGCGCAAACTGGTGATGAGCGCATCACGCATGGCCGCTGCCGTCCCCAGCCAGGGAAAGCCCGTCCATTAAGGTTGAAAAGGACGAACCGCCGCAGCCAGATCTTCGGCGGTCATTCCAGGCCCAAGTTCCCGCGCGATTTNCCCATGCAGCCATACAGCGGCAGCGGCCGCTTCAAAGGCTGGAACGTGCTGCGCCAGAAAACCACCCGCAATGCCTGCCAGCACATCCCCTGAACCGGCAGTGGCGAGGTACGACGGAGCATTGGCGTTCACCGCCGCGCGTCCATCAGGCGCAGCTATCACCGTATCTGCACCCTTATAAACGATGACGGCGTTGCTGAGCGCCGCAGCGGCCTGCGCTTTTTCGACTTTGCTGAGGTTCGAATCTGCCGCGATTTCTGGAAACAAACGACCAAATTCGCCCTCATGTGGCGTGAGAATGCGTGGAGCATCGCTGGCAAACAGATCGAAAAGCTGCTGCGGCCGATCCCTAAATGCGGTGATACCATCGGCATCCAGTACGAGAGCTTTGTCTTTCAAAAGTGAAACGAAACCACGCGCCTTTTCGACATCACCGAAGCCCGGACCGAGAACATATGTGCCGTGCCGCTTATCATCTCGCCAAGCTAACAACTGCTCTTCGCTGTCCATGGCCGATACCATGACGGCCGTGAGCGTTGTTGAAAGGACTGGTATTGCCTCATGCGGCGCTGCGATCGTAACGATACCTGCACCGGCGCGAAAACCTGCAATCGCCGCCATCCGCGCCGCGCCTGTTGCATGAGAGGGGCCGGAAAACACCGTCAGGTGTCCCCGCTTGAACTTGTGGGTGTCTTCGTCGCGTTTGGAGAAGGCATCCATCCATTGGGCAGGATGATTTTCAACGATCAACCCGCAATACTCTCTCAGAATTCGATGCGGAATGCCGATATCGAAAACTTCGACTGAGCCGCAGAGCGTGCGGCCCGGCATCAAAACATGACCCGGCTTGCGCGCCATGAATGTCACGGTAACCTGTGAATGAAATGCGCGCCCGAGCGGAACACCGCGCCGTCCGCAAAGCCCGGACGGCAGATCGATGGCGATAACGGGAATGCCGGCGGTCTCGACTCTGTCGATCACGGCGTCCACACCATCAGGGACATCGCGAGACAGGCCCGCGCCGAAAATGGCGTCGATCACCACGTCGCCAGCTTGTGGACGGTAGTGATCAAGCGGCTCCGAGGATATCTCCAACGCGTCGAAAGCCTGCTTTGCGACGCCTTTCAGCTTTGCCACATCGCCAAACACGTAAACGGCAACATCGGCACTGCTCTCCAACAAAGCCCGCGCCGCCACGAACCCGTCACCGCCATTTTTGCCGATGCCACAAAGGGCAACATAACGGATGGCCTGTGGATAATGTTTGAGCGCGGATGCGGCAACCGCCTGTCCCGCTCGCTCCATCAGCGACGCGATGGAAATGCCGCTTTTTTCTGCAGCAGTGTCGATGCGATTCATCGCGATAGGGTCAATCAAAGCGTGTCTGGTGGTGAATGTCATGAAGGCAATTCAGCGCAAAATCTTACAAAAGGCAATCGACGCAAAATTAGGCATAACGAAGTGCATAAAATAAGGTCAAATGAGCAAAAANTAGCCACTCATATCCGTGACCATGCGCCATGAGAGCAGGTTGGAGATTTGGCAAANTCGTGAAAAANTCATCGTGCCTGTTCATCAGAACGCTATTTNAGTTCACGAAAACAGGGGAAGACGTGCCAAAATTAGCTTCGCACAACCATTTTTCGAAGTTTTTTTATTCAAAGCGGCTTCCGATCTGGCACGATACGTGCATTCTTGTGACAGAGCGGAACTGACCGCTTTAACGGAATAAGCGGAGAGATATTTTCTCATGAAAANGATCGAAGCGATCATTAAGCCTTTCAAGCTCGACGAAGTGAAGGAAGCCCTTCAGGAAGTCGGACTTCAGGGAATAACGGTTACGGAAGCTAAGGGCTTTGGTCGTCAAAAAGGCCATACGGAACTCTATCGCGGCGCAGAATATGTCGTAGACTTTCTGCCGAAGGTAAAAGTCGAAGTCGTGCTCGCGGATGAAAATGCGGATGCCGTGATTGAGGCCATTCGCAACGCGGCCCAGACAGGCCGTATCGGCGACGGAAAGATTTTTGTTTCCAACGTCGAAGAAGTCATTCGTATCCGTACGGGTGAAACAGGCGTCGACGCCATATAAAAAGACTGAACCCGGGAAAGCCGGGGCTTCACCTTGTTATCAAAACACTCAAGGAAAAGTTTCAAATGACGACCGCAAACGATATTCTGAAGCAGATCAAGGACAACGACGTCAAGTTCGTAGACCTGCGCTTTACCGACCCCAAGGGCAAGCTGCAGCATGTCACGATGGACATTGCCTGCGTGGATGAAGACATGTTCGCCGATGGCGTCATGTTCGATGGCTCCTCCATCGGCGGCTGGAAGGCCATCAACGAGTCAGACATGGTGCTGATGCCAGACACGGCAACCGTTCACATGGACCCGTTTTTCGCCCAGTCCACAATGGTCATTCTCTGTGACATTCTCGACCCTGTCTCGGGCGAAGCCTACAATCGCGACCCACGCGGCACCGCCAAGAAGGCCGAAGCCTATCTCAAGGCATCCGGTATCGGCGATACGATCTTCGTCGGCCCCGAGCCTGAATTTTTCGTCTTCGATGACGTGAAGTACAAGGCCGATCCATACAACACCGGCTTCAAGCTGGATTCGTCCGAGCTGCCGTCCAACGACGACACCGACTATGAAACCGGCAACCTTGGCCACCGTCCCCGCGTCAAGGGCGGCTATTTCCCAGTTCCGCCAGTCGACAGCCTCCAGGACATGCGCTCCGAAATGCTGACCGTGCTCGGCGAAATGGGCGTTGTCGTTGAAAAGCATCACCACGAAGTCGCAGCCGCACAGCATGAGCTAGGTGTGAAGTTCGACACGCTGGTGCGCAACGCCGACAAGATGCAGATCTACAAATATGTCGTGCATCAGGTGGCCAACGCCTACGGCAAGACAGCAACCTTCATGCCAAAGCCAATCTTCGGCGATAACGGTTCGGGCATGCACGTTCACCAGTCCATCTGGAAGGGCGGCAAGCCGACCTTCGCTGGTGATGAATATGCAGGCCTGTCCGAGAGCTGCCTGTACTACATCGGCGGCATCATCAAGCATGCCAAGGCAATCAACGCCTTCACCAACCCGACGACCAACTCCTATAAGCGTCTGGTGCCAGGCTACGAAGCACCGGTTCTGCTGGCCTACTCCGCCCGCAACCGCTCTGCCTCGTGCCGCATTCCTTTCGGCTCCAACCCGAAGGCAAAGCGCGTCGAAGTCCGCTTCCCTGACCCAGCCCAGAACCCTTATCTCGGCTTTGCCGCGATGCTGATGGCTGGCCTTGATGGCATCAAGAACAAGATCCATCCTGGCAAGCCGATGGACAAGGATCTCTACGATCTGCCGCCGAAGGAACTAAAGAAGATTCCAACGGTGTGCGGTTCGTTGCGTGAAGCACTCGACAGCCTCGACAAGGATCGCAAGTTCCTGACCGCTGGCGGCGTCTTCGATGACGACCAGATCGATGCCTTCATCGAACTGAAGATGCATGAAGTCATGCGCTTCGAAATGACACCGCATCCTGTCGAATTCGACATGTACTACTCGGCTTGATCGAGAAAACAAAAAAGGCGCCTTTCGGGGCGCCTTTCTTTTTGCTTAGCCTATTGCCGAGTGACTGAAGAAAATGCGGGATCGACACCAAATATCTTGATATTTTCCATTCAGACCCCAAATTGTGTTGGGAAAGGATGTGCATGCCATGAAACAAAGAGACGCAAAATTTACCATTGGCGAGGTTGTTCGTCACAAGGTGTTTCCGTTCCGCGGTGTGGTATTCGACGTGGACCCGGAATATGCAAACACCGAAGAGTGGTGGAACGCCATTCCGCAGGACATACGCCCGGATCGCGACCAGCCGTTTTATCACCTGCTGGCAGAAAACGATGACACCGAGTATGTCGCCTACGTGTCGGAGCAGAACCTCGTTCATGACGAGAGTGACCAGCCGCTTCGCAACCCCAATATTTCCCGCATATTCGACACCACTCCCAATGGTGAGCTGCGGGCGAAGTCAGCAATGACGCATTGATCTACTGAACGAACATATAGACAACAAAAANCCGGCCTGAAATTTCAAGCCGGTTTTTTATTGTCTGAATGATTAGTTTGCAGGCTTGGACTTTGCAGCGTCCTGAGCGGCTTCGAGCTTCTTGCGAGCTTCTTCAGCCTTCTTCTGCATGCCTTCCTGCAACGAACGCTGGCTTTCTGCAAGCTGGGACTGCGTGATAGGCTGGCCATCATAAGCACCGGTGAAGCCGGACAGGGCAATCTTAATCGGGTTTGGCGCGCGACGGAAGTTGATGGAGGTGAACACGATCTCCGTGCCCTTCTTCATGCTGGCAATCATCGCATCCGTCAGAGGTACTTCAGCCGTGCACTTGTCTGGAAGGCAAACAGCGTAATCCAGCTTCTGGCCCTTGGCACCATCGATCTGCATCATCACGCCGGGTGGCAGAAGACGCGCCGTTGGTACGGAAACCTGAAGCAGCTTGCGGTTGACCTTGCCTTCGACGCTGATGAGGCCGACAGCCGTGATCATCTGGCCGTTCTGCGCGAGAACAACGTTCTGCACGACGCAAACATCATTGTCTTCCTGCTTGCTGCATGTCTTGAACCAGCCGAGCGGTGGTGCGCCAGCGCCTCCGGCAGCCGCCTGCTGGGCCTGCGACACGACAGGTGCAGACACGGCACCCAGAGAAACAACAACAGCAGCCAAGGCTGCGCGGGTGATTGTGTTTGCGGTTGGCATCATAACAGTTCCGTCTCCTAAATTTTTATGTGAAGCAGAACGGTACGAACTGCTTAACATCACCGGTATCCGTCTGCCCGTTCCACTGTCTTTTAAATGAGGCAAATGCGTGACCCGACTGTTTCGGCAACTCTGTTACATCCCGCTGGGCGCGATATCCAGCACTTCTTTGACTTTTTGTTGAAGGCCGACAAGTTTTCCGTCGTCCGATGCCTGCCATAGTCGTGTGTGATACATTCGCGCGGGAATCAATACAAGGCGAGCGGTCTCGCGTCAAAGCGACATACCGTGATTAGATAGCCAGAATGCGACAGGACATTAACATGCGAAGCCTTTTGGCGTTCATCCCCGCCCTTCTTTTTTCAGGTCTGGCGCTGGCGGAACCTCTTCATGGAATTTCGATGCATGGGACACCTGCCCTGCCCGCAGATTACAAGAGCTTCCCCTATGTGAACCCTGACGTGAAAAAAGGCGGTCGCGTTTCCTACGGTGTAGTCGGCACCTTTGACAGCCTAAATCCCTTCATTTTGAAGGGCATGCGCACAACGGCACGCGGTGTCTGGGACCCGGAATTCGGCAATCTCTTGTATGAGCCGCTGATGCAGCGCTCCGGCGACGAACCGTTCTCGCTCTACGGTCTGCTTGCGGAAACCGCCGAGTGGGACGACGACCGCACATACATTCAGTTCAACCTCAACCCCAAGGCAAANTGGCAGGACGGGCAACCGGTCACGCCAGAAGATGTGATCTTCACCTTCAATCTTCTGAAGGACAAAGGCCGCCCGCCATTCAACAGCCGCCTGAACGGGGTGGCAAAANTGGAGAAGATCGGCGAGCATGGCGTTCGCTTCACCTTCAACGAAAATGCCAACCGCGAAACGCCGCTGATTCTCGCTTCCTCGACGCCGATCCTGCCGAAACACGCCATCGACCCCGCTACCTTCGAACAGAGCGGTCTGGGCCCGGTTGTCGGCTCTGGTCCATACCGAATCAAATCCTTGCGTCCCGGAGAGCGGGTCATATGGGAGCGGGACCCTGATTACTGGGGCAAGGATGTGCCATCGAAGGTCGGCTTCGACAATTACGACGAAATCAGCATTCTCTATTTCCTTCAGGTCACCACCATGTTCGAGGCCTTCAAGAAGGGCGATATCGACATCTACCCCGAAGGAGATGCCATCAACGGATCTGCCGACACGTCCCATTGGGGACAGGCCTATAATTTCCCGGCAGTGCATCGCGGCGACATCGCGAGAGACATTTTCGAACCACGAATGCCATCGGGCATGTTCGGCCTCGTCTTCAACACCAGAAAATCCATTTTCGCGAATGAAAAGGTGCGTGAAGGCCTGTCTTTCGCGCTCGATTTNGAATGGATGAATCGCAACATCATGGGCGGATCGTTCAAACGCACGCAGAGCTACTACCAGAACTCGCCGCTCGGCGCTTTCGGCAATGCCGCCGATGCACGAGAGCTCGCCCTGCTTGGCGATGCAGCCAAGAAGCTGCCGCCAGAACTGTTGGCCGGCACCTACGCCATGCCGGTTACCGATGGTTCAGGTGCTGACCGCACCGTTTTGAAACTGGCTGTCGATACGCTGAAAGACGGTGGCTATACGATCAAGAACGGCAAGATGACGAACGCGCAAGGCCGCCAGCTCTCGTTCGAGATCATGACACAGAACCCGGCGCAGGAACGGATCGCACTTGCCTACCAACGTTCGCTGCGGCTGATCGGCGTCGACATGGCCATCCGCTCGGTGGATGACGGGCAATATCAGGCGCGCTCAAACAGCTTCGAATACGACATGATCATCCGCTCACTGCCATCCTCCCTTTCACCGGGTGCCGAACAGTTGAACCGTTGGGGATCAGCCTCACGTGATGCCAACGGCAGCTTCAACTATGCAGGCGTTGCCGACCCTGATGTGGACCGCATGCTGGAGGCGCTTTNGCAGGCACGTTCCACGGAGGATTTTCAGGCGGCGGTACGGGCCTATGACCGGCTGCTGACGGCCGGGCATTATATTATTCCGCTGTATCACATCGGCGCGCAGTGGGTGGCCCGCTGGAAATATATTGCCCGCCCGGAGATAACACCAATGGTCGGCAACCAGAAACAGACATGGTGGGATGCTCGCGTTCAGTGAACGCCCACACGGTTCTCTTTTGGTAACGTCTTGCGCATGGTCGGCAACGCCCCTAGATGGGGCAGGTATTCAAATTCTGAAAGGAAGCACCATGCAGCGTATTGTTATCGACGTCGTCTCGGACATGGTTTGCCCCTGGTGCTACCTAGGAAAGGCGCGNCTCGATCTCGCACTGGCTGAAGTTATGGATGAAGTCAGCGTCGACGTGAACTGGCGTCCCTACCGCCTCAACCCGGATTACCCGTCAGAGGGCGTCGATCAGAAGGCCGAGTTGGAAAAGAAGCTCGGTGGCAAGGAAAAGGTCGAGCAGGCGCATGAAATGCTGACACAGCTTGGCAAGGAAGTCGGCATCAACTTTAACTTCGACGCCATCAAAGTCGGTCCGAACACGCTGGATGCACACCGTCTGTCGCTGTGGGCACATGCGGAAGGTCGTGAGTTTCAGGACAAGGTCGTAAACGAACTGTTCCGCGCCAATTTCGAAGAAGGCCTCAACATTGGCGATCACGCCGTGCTGGCTGATATCGGTGAAAAAGCCGGAATGAACCGGGATGTGGTCACCAAGCTGCTCAGCTCCGATGCCGACAAAGAGACGATTGTCGCGGAAATCGATGCCGCTCAGCAAATGGGCGTTGCCGGTGTTCCCTTCTTCATCCTCGACCAGAAATATGCGGTCAGCGGTGCGCAGAGCAAGGAAGTACTGATTAATGCATTGCGGGATATTGCCAGATTGAAGCTGGAAGAGCATAGGGCAATGAACTGATTGGCAGCGCAATATCGCTGTCGATTTCCGGCCCCTAATAGCTTGGTGTTTCTGTGTCCGATAGCACGTTGAAGGGCATTTTNGCTCGCATTTGCAGCCTTTGCGGCTTACGCTTGGAGCGATGCGAGCGTGAAGCTCATAGAAGGGCAATTATCGCCCATTCAGTCTGCCTTCTTCGGCGCATTGTTCGGGCTCTGCGCCCTGCCCTTCATTCGCAAGCGCAATGACGACTGGCGCGATATCGTCCGCACCACCAACCGCCCCCTATGGCTGCTGCGTTTCGTGACATCCGGCCTCGGTGCCATCACCTCGGTCACCGCTTTCACCCATCTCTCGATGGCCGAAGCCTTCGCGCTCATCTTTCTGCTGCCTGCCTTCGTCACCATTATGTCTGTCCTGTTTCTGAAGGAGCAGGTCGGCATAAAGCGCTGGTCTGCCGTCATCATCGGCTTTGCTGGCGTGCTGGTGATTCTGAGACCCGGTTTCCGCGAGCTCTCGACCGGCCATTTCGCAGCCATCGTTGCGGGTCTGTGCGGTGCGATTTCCATCGTCATCTTCCGCGCCATGGGGCCATCGGAAANGAATATCTCACTTTATGGTGCGGGCTTGCTTGGAACGCTGGTGATTTGCGGCGTGGCGATGACATCGTCCTTTACGCCACCCAATGCCGAACAATGGATGTTTCTGGCCGGTTACGGGCTACTCGGTGCTCTCGCTAATGTGCTTATCATGTATGCGGCGAAATACGCGCCTGCGGCAGTGATCGGACCCACTCAATATAGTCAGATGCTGTGGGCCATCCTGTTCGGTTATCTGATTTTCGGCGATCACGTCGATGGCTGGATGCTGGTTGGCATTGCCCTCATCATCGGTTCAGGGCTGATCACGCTCATCCGTGAGCGGCAAAGACACGTTACGTTGCCAACGTCGATTGCGGCGGCAGACCAGAATGTTGCCATCGCAATGACTCCGGAGAGCAATGGGGAAAAGGCGGACTGATCAGCCCGCCCTCGGCACACATCAATCGCAGACACGCACTCGATACATGTCGCCGTAGCCATCCTGACGCCATGCAAGATGGCAGCGAGGATAAACGGGTTCATAGGCGACCGGCGGGCCGTAAACCGGTTGACTGTAAACCGGTGTGTAACCATACCCGGGCG
The DNA here is from genome assembly GCF_002896715.1 of Agrobacterium bohemicum. GTDB lineage: Bacteria > Pseudomonadota > Alphaproteobacteria > Rhizobiales > Rhizobiaceae > Agrobacterium > Agrobacterium bohemicum. The sequence goes on along the minus strand of NZ_PGEL01000016.1, from coordinate 109,395 downwards.
AGCCGTAATAGTGGTGAGATGCCCCAGCGATAAGCGCACCTCCGACGATTGTTCCGGCAATACCGGCAGCCAATCCGCGCCCGAAATTGTTACGTGCTTCTGCCTGACTGGTGGTGGCAATTGTGGTGCCCGCAATTGTCAAAGCAACCAGACCAGCGGTGACGAACCTGTTCATGGTGGTCAACATAGTCCTGCTCCTTCGTTCAACGGCTGTCGGCGAAAAATGCCGAGCCGATAAAGCCAAGACTATGCCTCTCAATCCTACGGCCAGATGTCCGTTTGATTAAATCGCCGTAAGAAACGGCGACCCTTTATTCGTCAGGATTTCGCCAGTTCTGCCAGCTGCGTCATCACCATGGCAGCCCCCGCCAGACGCTTCTCCGGCGTCGGCAGATCACGGGTCAGGAACACGCTGTGGTCAGGCCGGATCTTGGCCATGGAGCCCTGCTTGGCGATATAGCCGACCAGTGCTGCCGGGTTAGTGAATTCCTTGTTGCGGAACTGCACGACGACGCCTTTCGGGCCAGCATCCAGCTTTTCGACATTGGCGGTTCTGCACAGCGACTTGACGTAGACGATCTTGAGCAAGTGCTGCACTTCCTTCGGCAACGGACCGAAGCGGTCGATCATTTCGGCACCGAAGCCATCGATTTCGTTCAGATCGGTCAACTCGCCAAGGCGGCGGTAAAGACCCATGCGCAGATGCAGATCGGGCACATAATTTTCCGGGATCATGACCGATGTGCCGACCGAGATTTGCGGCGACCAGCCGGTGTCGATGACATCGTCCTCACCCTTCACTTCGGCCACGGCCTCCTCCAGCATTTGCTGGTAAAGCTCGAAGCCGACTTCCTTGATGTGGCCGGACTGCTCTTCACCCAGCAGATTGCCCGCGCCGCGAATATCCAGATCGTGGCTGGCAAGCTGGAAACCGGCGCCCAGCGTATCGAGTGATTGCAGCACCTTCAAACGGCGCTCAGCCATCGTTGTCAGCACCTTGTTGACCGGCAGCGTGAACAGCGCGAAAGCGCGAACCTTGGAGCGGCCCACGCGACCACGCAACTGATAGAGCTGCGCCAAGCCAAACATGTCGGCACGGTGGACGATCAGCGTATTGGCCGTCGGCACGTCCAGCCCGGATTCCACGATGGTGGTAGAGAGCAGCACATCATATTTGCCGTCATAGAAGGCGTTCATGATGTCTTCCAGCTCGCCCGCCGCCATCTGGCCGTGGGCCACCGCTACTTTCAATTCCGGCACATCCGATTGCAGGAAGGCGTGGATATCGGCGAGATCGGCAAGACGTGGGCAGACATAAAAACTCTGGCCGCCGCGATAATGCTCACGCATCAACGTTTCGCGGATGACCAGCGCATCGAATGGCGAGATGAAGGTGCGCACCGCCATGCGGTCCACCGGCGCAGTGGTGATCAGCGACAACTCGCGAACGCCGGTCATCGCAAGCTGAAGAGTACGCGGAATGGGCGTGGCCGAAAGCGTCAGCACATGCACGTCGCTCTTCAGTTCTTTCAGACGCTCTTTATGCTTCACGCCAAAATGCTGCTCCTCATCGATGATGAGAAGGCCGAGATTGGCGAAATTGATGCCAGCACCGAGCAGCGCATGCGTGCCGACGACGATATCCGTCTTGCCTTCGGCCACTTCCTTCTTCGTCAGCGCCAACTCTTTAGCGCCGACGAGGCGCGACGCCTGCTGAACGCGAATCGGCAAGCCACGGAAGCGTTCGGAGAAGGTGCGGAAATGCTGGCGTGCCAACAGTGTGGTCGGCACGACAACGGCTACCTGAACGCCGTTCATGGCAGCGAGGAACGCGGCGCGCAGCGCCACTTCCGTCTTGCCGAAACCAACGTCACCGCAGATCAGGCGATCCATCGGGCGACCTGCACCCAGATCGTCGCGAACGGAATCGATTGCATTCTGCTGGTCTTCCGTCTCGTCATAGGGGAAACGGGCGGCAAATTCGTCGTAAAGGCCATCGGGCGCAATAAGCGTCGGCGCGTGGCGCACCATGCGCGCGGCTGCAATACGGATGAGATCGCCCGCCATATCCAGCAGGCGCTTTTTGAGCTTGGCCTTGCGCATCTGCCATGCGCCGCCACCCAGCTTGTCAAGATTGGCTTCCGCCGCATCCGAGCCGTAACGCGAAAGAAGATCGATGTTTTCGACCGGCAGGAAAAGCTTGGCCTCATCGGCGTAATGTAACTCAAGGCAATCACGCGGCGCACCCGCCGCCTCGATGGTGCGAAGACCGACGAAGCGACCGATACCATGTTCGGCGTGGACGACCAGCGAACCCTCGTCCAGACCGGCGACTTCAGAGATGAAATCCGCACCGCGCTTGCGACGCTTGGATTGGCGCACCATGCGGTCTCCGAGAATATCCTGCTCGCCGATGACGGCAAGATTGCCGGTTTCGAAACCCGCTTCGAGGCTCAGAACCGCAGCAGCGGCCTCGCCCTTGCCAAGCTTTTCAATCTCTTTGAACGACTGGATGGTCTTGATATTCTCAAGCCCGTGCTCGTTCAGCACCTGCAACATGCGGTCGAGCGAGCCCTCAGACCAGCCGGTGATCAGAACCTTCCAGCCCTTGGAGCGGCGCTCCGCGATATGCTTGACGGCANGCGTGAACACATTGACGCGCTCTTCGCTCTCACTCTCCGTCTGCGACTTTGCCCAGCGCGGACCGACATGGGCGTCCAGCGTGGCGACCGGCTTGTCTTTCGAATCCTGCTCGTTGAAGGGTGTCAGGCGCACCGCGTTGACGGCATTCAACGCCTCGTCAAAGCTCTTGCCGCCAAGATAAATCTGGCTGGGCGGTACAGGCTTGTAAGGTGCGCCCTGCGTTGCGCCCTTTGTCTGGCCGGAGGTTTGGCGCGCGTCGAAATAATCATGCACCAGCTTGGAGCGCTCAACGGCGGCTTCGCGGGCTGTGTGGTCGGTGACGATGCGGAAACCCTTGAGATAATCGAAGGCCGTTTCCAGCTTTTCGTAAANCAGGGGTAGCCAGTGCTCCATGCCGGCATAACGGCGGCCCTCGGATACGGCCTGATACAGCGCATCGTCCCGCGTCGCAGCGCCGAACATCGACAGATAGTTCTTGCGGAAGCGGCTGATCGTATCCGGCGTCAGCGTCACTTCGCTCATCGGGCTAAGGTCGAGCGACCGAGCCTGACCAATGGTGCGCTGGCTGGCGGGATCGAAGGTGCGGATGCTTTCCAGCGTGTCCCCGAAGAAATCCAGCCGCACCGGCTCTTCCGTCCCGGGAACGAACACGTCGAGAATGCCACCGCGCAGGGCAAATTCACCCACTTCGCGCACCGTCGCCACGCGGTCGAAACCATTGCGCTCCAGCCGGGCAGCAATGTCTTCCATACGGATCTGGTTGCCGGGCTTGGCCGAGAAAGCGAGGCTCTCGATGACATCGCGCGGTGCCATCTTTTGAAGCATGGCATTTACGGTAACAAGAACGATGGCAGCATGCGGTTTTTTCTGATGGTGGATGAGACCGGACAGGGTGGCAAGACGGCGAGCCGATACATGCGCGCTGGGCGACACACGGTCGTAAGGCAGGCAATCCCAGGCGGGCAATGACAGAACGGGGATGTCAGGCGCAACGAAGCCGAGCATCTGCTCCAGATCGGCCACGCGCTGGCCATCGGACAGCACATAGGCAACAGGCGTGCCCTGTCGCGCCAGATCAGCCAGAAGAAACGCTTCCGTGCCGGTCGGCACATTTCCAATGGTCAACGGCGTATCGGCCGATGCCACCAGCCTGACATCGAATCCGGCTATCATTTNGAGCTGTGTCCATTCTGCGCAGTGACCAGATCGAAATCCGGGCGGTAGGAGATGATCGTGTGGAACAACGGCGTCTGGAATTTTNCAGGGATAGCCTGCGCACCCGTTACCATCTGCACGAGGTCCTGATCTTCCTCGTCCATGATGATTTCAAGCTCGTCCAATTGCTCTTCCGAAAGGTCCGCAATGTTCTCCTCCGCGAACTGGCCGAGAACAAGGTCCATTTCCCTGATGCCGCGATGCCAGCACCGATAAAGAATCCGCCTGCGCCTCGGATCGAGGTCAGCGCTTGTGCGCACCAGTCCTGTCATCGCATTCACCTGTTTGTTGACTTGGCCTTTCCTATAGAACAGGACAGGAACGATTGGGAACCGGTTTTTATCGAAATATTGCCGCACATGCCAAAAACTGCCGGTGATAAACCGAGTTTATCGCCCCGCCGCTCTTGCATTGCGCACGCCCTTCCACGATTTTGCTCGCCATGCGCCCCGCCCTCCTCGATCCGCTATTTGCAACCGTCGCCACGCTGACCGGCGTAGGGCCGAAGCTTGCCGATTTGCTGGCGAAGCTTTTGGGCCGGGAAAGCGCCGAGGAAAGCCGTGTCATCGACCTCCTCTTCCACGCGCCTTACAACATCATAGACCGTCGCAACCGCCCGGGCATTGCGCTCGCGCCACAGGGCGCCATCGTCACCATTCAGGGACGCGTGGACCGCCACCAACCAGCACCGCCGGGCAATCGCTCTGCCCCTTACCGTGTTTNCCTGCATGATGAGACCGGCGAACTGGCGCTGACCTTCTTCCGTGCCAAAGGCGATTGGCTGTCCAAAGCACTGCCGGTGGACGAAGAGGTGATGGTCAGCGGTAAGATCGACTGGTTCAACGGTCGTGCCTCCATGGTGCACCCAGACTTCATGGTGAAGGTCTCGGAGGCGGAGAACCTGCCGCTGGTTGAGCCAGTCTATCCGTTGACCGCAGGGCTTTCGCCCAAGGTCCTGAGACGCGCGATCGATGGTGCGCTCACTAAANTGCCGGTCTTTCCAGAATGGATCGACGAAGCACTTGCGGCGCGTGAGAGCTTTCCGCATGTGGCCGATGCCTTTCGCGATCTGCATGATCCACGCGACGTTGCCGATATCGACCCACAGGCCCCTGCACGCCGACGCCTCGCCTATGACGAATTTTTGGCCGGTCAGCTTTCCTTGGCGCTGGTGCGCCAGAGGCTGCGCAAGGTCACCGGCCGACCAATCCGCGCCAAAGGCGAGTTTGCCGCCAAAATTCTGGAGAACCTGCCATTTTCTTTAACGGCGAGCCAAAGCGCTGCGGTGAAGGACATTCTGACCGACATGGCGGGCGAAGACCGCATGTTGCGCCTGCTGCAAGGCGATGTCGGCGCGGGCAAGACGCTGGTGGCATTGATGGCCATGGCCACCGCCGTGGAGGCTGGCGGTCAGGCCGTGCTAATGGCACCGACCGAAATTCTGGCCCGCCAGCATTTCGCGACGATCTCAAAATTCGCCACAGCGGCTGGCATTTCCTGCGCGGTTCTGACAGGCCGCACCAAGGGCAAGGAACGCCGCGACATCGAAGACCGCATCGCATCCGGTGAGGCACAGATCGTGATCGGCACGCATGCGCTGTTTCAGGATAGCGTCAGCTACAAGAACCTCGTACTGGCGGTGGTGGATGAGCAGCATCGTTTCGGTGTGCATCAACGCCTGCGGCTGACCGCCAAGGGCATCTCTCCGCATATGCTGGTCATGACGGCAACGCCCATTCCCCGCACGCTGGTTCTGGCCGCCTTCGGAGACATGGACGTTTCAAAGCTCACTGAAAAACCGGCGGGCCGCAAACCGATCACGACGGTAACCATTCCAACCGAGCGCATCGGCGATATCGTCGCACGGCTGCGAAGTGCTCTTTCCGAAGGCAAGAAAGCCTACTGGATCTGCCCTCTCGTAGAGGAATCGGAGGAATCCGATCTCATGTCGGCGGAGGAACGTCACGCCGTTCTGTCGAAGTCACTGGGCGCAGACATAGGCCTCATTCATGGCCGTATGAGCGGGCCCGAGAAGGACGCAGCAATGCTGGCCTTCAAGACCGGCGAGACCCGCCTGCTGGTGGCGACCACTGTGGTCGAAGTGGGCGTCGACGTGCCGGATGCGACGATCATGGTTATCGAACATGCCGAGAATTTCGGCCTCGCCCAGCTTCATCAGTTGCGGGGACGCGTGGGGCGTGGCGAGGAGGCATCCACCTGCATTCTGCTCTACAAGGGACCGCTTAGCGAAACCGGCAAAGCGCGCCTTTCCATTCTACGCGACAGCGAGGACGGCTTCCTGATTGCCGAAGAAGACCTGAAGCTGCGCGGCGAAGGTGAGCTTCTTGGCACCCGCCAGTCCGGCACACCGGGCTTCCGCATCGCCAGTCTCGAAGCCCATGCCGACCTTCTGGAAATCGCCCGCAAGGATGCGGCCTACATCATAGAACGCGACGCGGAACTGGTGAGCGACCGTGGCCGCAACCTCAGAACCCTGCTCTATCTCCATCGCCGCGACGAAGCGATCCGTTTCCTCCATGCAGGCTGACCCATCATGAATGACATGCCCCTACCGCCCGCAGCTTTCTGCAAGGGCTACGCCCTTTGCTCTCCTGACAACCTGCTGCTGCCGGAAACCTTCGCGAAAAGCGAGAAGAAGGCAATTGGCAAAAACTTCAAAAAACCGGATCGCAAAAAAGCCTGGGCAAAAGCGCTGGAAGAAGGCTGGAGCGTAAAGTTCGTCTATATGCGCGTTTTTGTACCGGTGTTCCATTCAACGTCGACATCGACGGAAGTCTATGACGACGATTGATCAGGCACCGGCTCGACTGCGGTCTTCGGCGTAAANTCCGGTGCGACGAGGCCGCCTGAAATCAAAAGCTTTGCCCCGTCTTCCGGCGACATGTCCAGCATGATGATTTTATCTTTNGGCACAAACAACAGAAAGCCCGCCGTCGGAACCGGCGTCGGCGGAAGGAAGACCGCGACCATTTCCTGGCCGATCTCGTTGAAGCGGTAGGCCATCTCGCCGGTGGCGTCAGATGCAACGAAANCCATCGCCCATGTGCCGGGTGACGGAAACTCGATGAGGCCTACTTTTTNGAAGGAACTGGAATGCTCTTTCAGAACGGATTCGAACAGCTGCTTGATGCTTTTATAGATCGGCCGCACAAACGGCATGTGGTTCAGAACGGACTCGCCGACGCCCACGATCCATTTGCCGATGAGGTTGTTACCGAGAAAACCGATCAGCGTGATGCCGATGACAGCCACCAGAAGGCCGAAACCCGGAATGGCGACATCGAAATATTGCTCAGGATCGTAACGCGCCGGGATATAGGGCTTAACCCAACTGTCCACCCATTGCAGAAATGTCCAGACCAACCACATGGTGATCGTGACGGGCGCAAGGATGAGCACGCCGGTCAGGAAGCTGTTGCGCAAGCGGGTTGCGAAGGAGATTTTGACAGGGATTTCGGTCATGAATCCGCATAAATTCGAGAAACTTCAGAGATGAAGACTTTCTTGAAACGGACAGTGGCGAAACGCGTTCCGCCTTTCAAGTGAATTATCGAGCCGATGTGCACTGCGATACAAAATCCTGTTCGCAAGTGCGTTATCGCCACGGCTTATCGAGCGGTATCTGGCGCGGTCGTGACCGCGGATTTTACTCCACCGTCACCGACTTTGCCAGATTGCGCGGCTGGTCCACATCCGTCCCCATGAAAACGGCGGTGTGGTAGGCCAGAAGCTGGATCGGCAGTGAGAAGACCATGGGCGCGATAATCTCGTCCACGTTCGGAAGAACGATTGTTGCCATGGTTTCGAGCTTGGAGGCGCTAGCACCCTTCTCGTCCGTGATGAAGATGATCTTGCCGCCGCGTGCCGCGACTTCCTGCATGTTGGAAACGGTCTTTNCGAAAANGCGGTCATGCGGCGCGATCACGATAACAGGCATGTTCTCGTCGATCAGCGCGATAGGCCCATGCTTCAACTCACCAGCGGCATAACCTTCGGCGTGGATATAGGAGATTTCCTTGAGCTTGAGCGCGCCTTCCAGCGCCAGCGGATAGCTGGTGCCGCGCCCGAGATAGAGCACGTCCTTGAAGCGGGAAAGATCGCGCGACAGGGTTTCGATCTGTGGCTGGATGGTGTTCAGAACTTCGCTCATCATGCGTGGCATTTCGATCAGGTGGCGAACAAGGTCCGTTTCCTGCTCAACCGTCAATGTGCCGCGCGCCTTGCCAGCGGCAATGGCGAGCGATGCGAGAACCGCGAGCTGGCAGGTGAAGGCCTTGGTGGAGGCCACACCGATTTCGGGACCGGCAAGAATCGGGAACACCGCATCCGACGCACGCGCCATGGTGGATTCGCGCACATTGACGACGGTGCCGATCTTCAGGCCGTTTTCCTGGCAATAGCGCAGCGATGCCAGCGTATCAGCGGTTTCGCCGGACTGAGAAATGAAAATTGCAGCCTGCGTGGGCAGAAGCGGCATTTCGCGGTAGCGGAATTCCGAAGCGACATCGATCTCAACCGGCAGACGCGCATAACGCTCGAACCAGTATTTGCCGATGAGGCCGGAAAGATAGGCCGTGCCGCAGGCGGAAATGGCAAGGCCTGTCAGTTTGGCGAAGTCGATGGCAGGGTCGGCATCCTTCACGCGTTTCTCAGCGAAATCGATATAATGGCTAAGCGCGTGAGAGATCACCTCCGGCTGCTCGTAGATTTCCTTCTCCATGAAGTGGCGGTGGTTGCCCTTGTCCACGACATACGCCGTTGCCTGCGAAATCTGACGCTGACGCTCGACTGGATTGCCGGCGAAATCAATGATCTCCACGCCATCGCGCGTCAGGATGGCGCAGTCGCCGTCGACCAGATAGGTGATTTCATTGGTGAAGGGCGACAGAGCGATGGCGTCTGACCCTAGGAACATTTCACCCTTTCCATAACCGATAGCGAGCGGCGGGCCGGAACGGGCAGACAACAGCGTGTCAGGATCATCCTGAAAGATCACGCCCAGCGCATAGGCACCGGTCACGCGGTTGAGCATCGCCAGCATGGCGGCGCGGTGACCAAGCCCTTCGCGCGTAAATTTCGCCAGCAACTGCGCTACGACTTCCGTGTCCGTCTGCGTGGTGAAGACGGCACCTTCCGCCGTCAATTCGTCGCGCAATTCTGAGAAATTTTCGATGATGCCATTGTGAACGACAGCGACGCCATCCACGAAATGCGGGTGGGCATTGGTTTCATTGGGAACGCCATGGGTCGCCCAGCGGGTGTGGGCGATGCCGGTCAGGCCTGATAGGGGCTCATCGAACAGCTTCTTTTCCAGATTGAAAAGCTTGCCTTCGGCACGGCGGCGGGCGAGTGCGCCATTATGAATCGTTGCGACGCCAGCGGAGTCGTAACCCCGATATTCCAGACGCTTCAGCGCTTCCACAAGGCGCTCCGCAACCGGCTGCGTTCCAACAATTCCAACTATGCCGCACATGCACTTCTCCAAAACATTTTAGCTAGCGGAAGTCCTAGCGATTTCCGCGAAATCTGCAATTGCGGTTGCAGTCACTTTCAGTGTCTATCCGTTACGATCTCAGGACTTTTTTCTGGCGTCCTTGATGGCCTGCGCACGGGCGCGCAAAGCCTCGGCTCGCCCCTCCTTTGTCTCTTGCCGCGCGCGACCGAAAGCCAAAGCACCTGCGGGTACATCTTCGGTAATGACGCTACCGGACGCGACATAGGCGTCGTCACCAATCGCAACAGGTGCGACCAGCGATGAATTGGAGCCGACAAAGGCATTCTTGCCAATGCGCGTTTCATGCTTGTTGATACCATCATAATTGCAGGTAATCGTCCCTGCCCCGATGTTGCTGCCAGCTCCTATGAAGGCGTCGCCGATATAGGTGAGGTGATTGACCTTGGCCCCCTCGCCGATCTCGGCCTTCTTGACCTCGCAGAAATTGCCGACCTTGGAATTGGCGGCCAGATTTGCACCTGGGCGCAGCCGTGCGTAGGGACCAACGGTCGCGCCACCGCTCACATGCGCACCTTCGAGATGCGAAAATGCGTGGATGACAGCACCGGATTCGATGGTCACACCCGGCCCGATCACCACGTGGGGCTCAATCAATGCATCCTGACCTATCTTTGTATCCCAGGATAGAAACACGGTTTCCGGCGCGATCATCGACACACCGTCAATCATGAACTGATGGCGCGCGCGCTCCTGCCAGAGCTTTTCGATATAAGCCAGTTCAGCGCGATTGTTGCAGCCGGTCAATTCTGTCTCAGGCGCATCGATGGCAACTGCCTTGCCGCCCAGCGAACGGGCGACTTCAACGATATCCGTCAGATAATATTCGCCCTTGGCGTTGTTGTTGCCGATGCGAGAGAGCAAATCGAGCGCCCGGCGGCCATTGATCGCCATCAGGCCGCTGTTGCACCAGGTAACCTTGCGCTCTTCCTCCGTCGCATCCTTCTCTTCTCTGATCGCAACGAGTTCGCCGTTCTCAACAAGCAGACGGCCGTAACCGGCCGGCTTATCGGTATGGAAACCGATGACCACGACATCGACATTGTCAGTCAGCGCCTGACGCGCCTTGTTGAGTGTTTCGGATGTCAGAAGCGGCACGTCGCCATAGGCGACCAAAATATCGTCGTAACCGCTTTCTATAGCCGCGCGCGCCGCCAGAACGGCGTTGCCGGTGCCCAGACGTTCTTTCTGAAGATACGGCTCAACGCTGACGCCAGCACTCCGCGCCGCATCCGCCACCTTGTCCGCATCACGGCCGACGACGAGTGCAGCAGAACTGACGCCTGCGCCCGCGACAGCCTGCATCACATGCGCAATCATTGCCCGGCCAGCGACAGGATGCAGCACCTTCGACATGGACGATTTCATGCGTGTGCTTTCACCAGCGGCGAGAATGACGGCGAGGCAACTGCGTTCCATTGATATCTCCGACTTGATCGTTCATTTGGCCGCCAATCAAACGGCAGACTGTTTCGCCACGCTATAAACGCTCGAGAATAAAGAAACCATGGAAATTGCGTGACAGCAGGAAACCTGCCGTGAGCGGGATATGAAAAGTCGCGCCTGTTTACGGGCGCGGCTTGAATTGGTGAAACTCCACGGTCGTCATGCTTGGTCCCCGGATCAAGTCCGACGATGTCCCGGACATCTACCACGTTGCAATTCAGGAGACCTAGGTAGATCCTCGGGACAAGCCCGAGGATGACGACGGAGAGCAAGCGAACTGCTTACTGCGGCAGCTTGTCGTCCACGCCTGCGACGTAGAAGTTCAGGCCGAGAAGGACCTTGTCTTCAGCCTTTTCGCCAGCCTTCAGCCACTCGGAGCCATCCTGCTTCTTGATCGGGCCGGTGAAGGGGTGCAACTCGCCGGACTTGATCTTGGCTTCGGTTTCCTCAGCCATCTTCTTCACGTCATCAGGCATGTTGGTGTAAGGCGCCATGGTGAGAATGCCGTCTTTCAGGCCGTCCCATATCGATTCTGACTTCCATGTGCCATCGAGAAGCGCCTGTGTGCGCTTGATGTAATAAGCGCCCCAAGTATCGACAATTGCCGTCATTTGCGTGGTTGGGCCAGCCTTGATCATGTCGGATGCCTGACCGAAGGCCTTGATGCCGCGCTCGGCAGCAACCTGCATCGGAGCGGTGGTGTCGGTGTGCTGGGTCAGAATATCGACGCCCTGGTCGATCAGCGCCTTGGCAGCATCGGCTTCCTTGCCGGGGTCGAACCATGTGTTGGCCCATACGACCTTGACCTTGAATTCCGGGTTAACCGACTGCGCGCCCAGAACGAAGGCGTCGATGCCCATGACCACTTCAGGGATCGGGAAGGACGCAATGTAACCGGCGACACCCTTCTTCGACATCTTGGCTGCGATCTGGCCCTGAATGTAGCGGCCTTCGTAGAAGCGCGAATTGTAGGTGGCGAGGTTCTCGGCGTTCTTGAAGCCGGTTGCGTGTTCGAACTTCACCTTCGGGAATTTCTGGGCAACCTTTACCGTCGCGTCCATGAAGCCGAACGACGTCGTGTAGATCAGTTCACAGCCGGAACGGGCCATGCGCTCGATTGCGCGCTCGGCATCTGGTCCCTCTGGAACGCTTTCGAGGAAAGGCGTTTCGATCTTGTCGCCGAAATGCGTCTGCAATTCCTGACGGCCGATATCGTGCGCCTGCGTCCAGCCGCCATCAGTCTTGGTGCCGACATAAACGAAGCAGACCTTCTTGGCGTCTGCGGCTTGGGCTGCGGGAACCACGCCGACGATGGCGGCGGCCGAGGCGGCCAGTGCGATGATAAGTTTCTTCATTTTTACCCCTGATTGGTTAGGTTTGATTTTGTTTTTAGCGATCCGGAACGAACGGTTTGCCGAGCGATGCCGGTGTGTTGATCAGCGTTGTGCGACGATTATGGGAGATGATGATGAGGACCACAATAGTCGCTATGTAAGGCATTGCTGAAAGAAGTTGGGACGGTACGCCGATGCCGAAAGCCTGCGCGTGCAGCTGGCCGATGGTGACGGCCCCAAAGAGGTAGCCGCCCGCCAGAACCCGCCATGGCCGCCAGGAGGCAAACACCACCAGCGCCAGCGCAATCCAGCCGCGTCCGGCCGACATGTTTTCCACCCATTGCGGCGTGTAGACCAAGGACAGCTGCGCCCCGGCCAGCCCCGCGCAGGCACCTCCGAACATGACGGCAAGGTAGCGCGTGCGGATGACGTTGATGCCCAGCGCATGGGCGGAGCCGTGATTATCGCCAATGGCACGGATTTTGAGGCCCGCGCGGCTCTTGAACAGAAACCAGCCAATACCGATGACCAGCGCAATCGACATGTAAAAANTCAGATCCTGCCGGAAANGCGCAGGTCCAATAACGGGAATTTCGGACAGCATCGGAAAGACGATAGGCGGCAGCTTGACGCCGGGAAGGCCGACGAAGCTTTCACCCAACATGCCGGACACACCGAGACCCAGAAGCGTCAGCGCAAGCCCCGTCGCCACCTGGTTCGTCACCAGCGTCAGCGTCAGGAAACCGAACAGCAGCGAGAAGACAGCACCGGATGCGATACCGGCGACGATGCCGATATAGGGAGAACCGGTAAGATGGGCGGCAGCAAAGGCGCAGACGGCACCCATGATCATCATGCCCTCGACACCGAGGTTCAGCACGCCTGCACGCTCCGTCACCAGCTCGCCGAGAGCGGCGATGACCAGCGGCGTTGCAGCGGTAATGACGGTCAGAAGGATCGCCTGAAACATATCCATCATGCGGCTCCTTCGATGTTGCTGCCGCGCCCGAAACGGACCCGTATCTTGTAGATGATCAGCGTATCGCAGGAGAGCACGAAGAACAGCATCAACCCCTGAAACACACGTGTGACCTTGTCGGATACACCGATAGACAGTTGCGCTGCCTCGCCACCAAGATAGGTCAGCGCCAGCACGAAGCCGGATGCGATGATGCCGAGCGGGTTCAAGCGACCGAGAAACGCGACGATGATAGCGGTAAAGCCGTAACCAGGCGAAATCGAAGGCTGCAAATGGCCGATGGAGCCTGAGACTTCCGAAATGCCCGCAAGCCCCGCCATGGCGCCGGACAGAACCAGCGAAAACCACACCATGCCGCGTGAAGAGAAACCGGCAAAGCGCCCTGCCCTTGGAGACTGGCCAAGCACGGTCACCTGAAATCCCTTGAGCATGAAGCGCATCATGAACCACAGCGCGATGGCGGCGATGATGGCAAAGACGATGCCCCAATGGGCGCGACCGGATTCGAGAAGCTCAGGCAGCACGGCGCTTTCGTTGAACGGCGTCGTCTGCGGGAAATTATAGCCAGCCGGATCACGCCAAATGCCGCGCACCAGCCAGTCAAGGAACAGCTGGGCGACATAGACCAGCATCAGGCTGGTCAGAATTTCATTCGTGTTGAAACGCGTTTTCAGCAGCGCCGGAATGCCCGCATAAAGCGCTCCACCCATGGCCCCCATGATCAGCATCAGCGGCAGGATCATCGGCGATTGCCATTCAGGATACAGAACCGGCAAAATGGAGCCCGTGATCGCGCCGGTGGTGAATTGCCCTTCGGCACCGATATTCCAATTGTTGGAGCGATAGCAGATCGACAGGCCAACCGCGATGAGGATCAGCGGCGCGGCCTTGATTGCCAGCTCATGCAATGACCAGACTTCCAGCAGCGGATCGATGAAGAAACTGTAGAGCGCGCTGAACGGGTTCTTGCCCAGCAGCGCAAACATGATGGCGCCGAAGACAAGCGTCAGGAAAAGCGCCAGTAAGGGCGACAGAAAGGCGAAAATGTTTGAGACGCCGGTCCGTTTCTCGAGTTCAATGCGCATGGGCTTGAGCCTCCGCATGTCCAGCGTCAAGACCGCCCATCAGAAGTCCGATCTTTTCACGCGTCATTTCGCCCGCCGGATAGGATTGCGACAAACGCCCATCGGAAATAACGGCAATGCTGGAGGCCACTTCAAAGATTTCATCCAGATCCTGACTGATGACGATGACAGCCGAACCTGCCTTGGCAAGATCGACCAGCGCCTGACGGATACGGCTGGCGGCACCCGCATCCACGCCCCAGGTCGGCTGGTTGACGACCAGCACCGACGGCTGGCGATCCAACTCACGACCGACGATGAATTTTTGCAGGTTTCCACCCGAAAGCGAACCCGCCAGCGGATCATCCCCGCTTTTGCGAACATCCATGGCGGCTGAAATACGCTTGGCGGCATTCTTGATGGTGGAACTGCGGATGACCTTTAGAACCCCAGCGCTGAGGAAGGCTTTTCTGTCGGAGCGACAGCGGGCCAGAAGCAGATTGTCAGACAGTGTCATGGTCGGCACGGCGGCGTGGCCGTGGCGCTCTTCGGGCACGAAACCGGCACCCAGCAGGCGGCGACCATTGATACCCATGCGACCGACAGGCTTGCCACGCAGGAAAATCGAGTCATCCTTNGCCACCGGATATTCGCCGGAGAGAGCGTCGAACAATTCCCCCTGCCCGTTACCGGCAACACCGGCAATGGCCAGAACCTCGCCAGCGCGGACCTTCATGGAGATGTCTTTGAGAGAAACGGCAAAGGGCGTGCGGGCTGCAACGGAGAGACCGATCACTTCCACACTCACGTCACCGGTTGTACCGGTGTCATCGCGCTCAATGCCAGCGACATCGGAACCCACCATCATGCGCGCTAGCGAAGACGGTGTTTCCTTGCGGGGATCGCAGGCGCCCGTGACTTCGCCATGACGCAGAACCGTGGCGCGGTCGCAGATGCGTTGCACCTCTTCCAGCCGGTGACTGATGTAAAGAACCGAGCGGCCCTCGGCCTTCAGCTTCGCCAGTGTTTCAAACAACCGGTCCGCTTCCTGTGGCGTCAGCACGGAGGTCGGCTCGTCCAGAATAATAAGTTGAGGGTTTTGCAGCAGGGCGCGGACGATTTCGATACGCTGACGCTCGCCCACCGAAAGATCGGCGACATGAGCGTAAGGGTCAAGCGGCAAGCCATAGGCCTTGGACAACGCTTCTGCCTCACGGGCAATCTCTTTCAGCGAGATTTTCGGGTCGAGCGACAGCGCGATGTTTTCGGCAACCGTCAGCGCTTCGAACAACGAAAAATGCTGGAAANCCATGCCGATGCCGAGCCGACGCGCCTCGCCTGGGGAACCGATGCGAACCGGCTCGCCCTTCCACAGGATATCACCTGCCGATGGCTCCAGCACGCCAAAAAGCATCTTGACCAGAGTGGATTTGCCAGCACCATTCTCACCCAAANGCGCATGAATTTCACCGGGTGCAATATCGAGATCGATCGCATTGCAAGCGCCGAATGTTCCAAACAGCTTGGTCAGCTGGCGAACGGACAATAGAGGCAAGGCCTCAGACGTCACCGATCCCGTCACCTGTTCCCCTTTNCCAACCCGCCGCCGCACTTTCTTCGAAGTGTTGAACGACTGAGCCGATAGTCATGCACTAAATTTGGGCAGTGCCCTTAATTGATACTAGATACCCGTTTTACGGCTCTGTACAACTGAAAACGCATTCAAAACCACAGTTTTGAACGACTGTTTNCAAGACGGGGTTTTTCCACCCAGTGACGGCAGCAACTGCATAACGCCACCGACGCAGTAAAGGTAGATGCTGGTAATAACGACGCCTGCCACCACCCAATCTGGCGTAGTGAAGTGCAGAAGGAGAGAATACCCGCCCAATGCGCACCAGATAAGGAAAATAGTCATGTTGAGCGGCCGCAAGCGCTTCACCCGCACGGGATGCAGGAAGTTGATCGGCAAGAAGGTCAGGACAACGGAAATCGTAACGATGATCATTGCGGTCGTCGCACTGGCATCGATGACGAAGAGCGTAAAGACGAGCATATTCCACACGACGGGGAAGCCAGAGAAGAAGTATTCATCCGTTTNCATGCCCATGTCAGCATAATAAATCGCACTGGAAACGACGATCATGCCAGCAGCCACGAATGACCATGGCTCGCCGATCATACCGCTTTGATAAAGGGCGAAAGCAGGCAGAAGAACATAGGTCACGTAGTCGATGATATTGTCCAGCGTATCGCCGGACCAGTTGGGCAAAACCTCTTTGACCCGCACTTTTCGTGCAATCGGACCATCGATGCCGTCAACCAGAAGCGCAAGCCCGAGCCACCAAAACATATCCACAAAGCGATGCTCTGCCGCCGCGACCACGCCCAGAAATGCCAGAAACGAGCCTGAGGCGGTGAGAATATGGACGGAAAATGCGCGTATTTCAGCGTAAGGCACACGCTTGTATTTGAATATCTTCATAGTCAGCGCAGGCGCCTCGTGTTTTATCCACTACGTCCAGTCCGGTATGCGGCCATTTATCGCTGTTTGCAACCATGCGCGAAAGCTTATCCTGATGCTAATATGCATTTTACTTCGTCCTCATGACGATTGCGACACAGATGGGTTCTGGATTCGGCACGTCCGAACTTCTATGTTGGAACGCGTATTAGGTGTTGAAGGTAAANGCTGGATTGGACAGGACGATGAGAAACTTCGAGATTGCCATCGTGGGTGCAGGACTTGCAGGTCAGATCGCCGCCATCGCACTCGCCCGTTCAGGCCGCAGCGTCGCGCTGATAGCGCCTATATCCGATAAGACGGATCATCGCACCACGGCCTTGATGGACCAGTCCATTCGTTTTCTGGATCGCCTTGGCCTCTGGTCACGGATCGAGCCATCCGCGGCCAAGCTTTCCACCATGCAGATCATCGATGGCACGGACCGTTTGCTGCGCGCGCCAACGGTGGCTTTCCGCTCGTCAGAAATCGGCCTGCCCGCCTTTGGATGGAACATGGCCAATCACACGCTCCTGACGGTGTTAAGCGAGGCAGTCGCGCAAGAAAATAACATCACTGTTATCGACGGCGTCGCTGACGCGATAGAAATCACAGAACGCGAGGCGACCGTCACCCTTGAAGATGGCGAGCAGATTTCCGCAAGTTTCCTGGTCGGTGCAGATGGCAAAAAGTCGAAGGTGCGCGAAGCCGCGAAGATCGGCGTGCGCTCGTGGTCCTATCCACAGACCGCCATGGTGCTGAACTTCGAGCATAGCCGCCCTCATGGCAATGTTTCCACGGAATTTCACACACAAACGGGGCCTTTCACGCAAGTGCCTCTGCCCGGCAACCGTTCCAGTCTTGTCTGGGTGGTAACACCGCAGCAGGCCGCCGAAATCACCATCCTTCCATTGGAAGACCTCAGCCGCCGCATCGAGGACCGCATGCAGTCCATGCTCGGTAACGTGAAAGTCTCCGATGACGTGCAGACGTGGCCGCTTTCCAGCATGACCGCGCATCGTTACGGCAAGGGCCGCGTGGCGCTGGTCGGTGAATCCGGCCACGGTTTTCCGCCGATCGGTGCCCAGGGCCTGAACCTCAGCCTGCGAGATATCATCGTGTTGACCGAACTTCTCGGCACGCTGACGGGCAAGACGATACCCGGTGATGCAGGCTCGACATTCGACCGTCGCCGCCGCGCAGATGTCGTCAGCCGGACGCTCAGCGTCGATCTTCTGAACCGCTCGCTGCTATCAAGCCTTCTGCCCGTACAGATGGCGCGCGCAGCGGGCCTGCATGTTCTCTCCAGCGTCGGGCCTTTGCGGGGTCTGGTCATGCGGGAAGGCATCGAGCCAGGCCGCGGCATCAAAGCCCTGCCCTCGATGATTTNCGGCAGCCTCAGACGCTCATGGAACGGATGAGATAAAGCACCAAGGAGACGGTGAAAACCGAAAGGCCTGTGGTCACAAGAATCGTTGCCGACGCGCGTTCCTGCCAAACCCCATATTGCTGGCCGATGACGAAGACATTCGTGGCGGTCGGCAGTGCGGCCAGCAGCACCGCCGTTGAAACCCATATCGGATCGAAAGAGCCGAAGGACGACAGAATGAAATAGGCCAGCAGCGGGTGCAGAATGAGCTTCGCAGGAACGATATAGCTGATTTCAACCGGTACTCTTTTCAGCGGGCGCAAAGCCAGCGTCACACCCATGGCAAACAGAGCGCAGGGTGCTGCCGATTGCGACAGATAGTCCACCAGTTGCTGCACCGGTTGAGGTGGCTGCCAGCCGATGACGGCGGCGAGAAANCCCGCGATGACAGATAGAATGAACGGATGGGTCAGAACCTTGCGCGTCACATCGCCCGCCAGCGTCAGCGGCGGTCGTTTGTCTCCCCCGGCAATCGCCATCAACGCCGGGGCCGTCACGAAATGCATGGCATTCTCAAGACAAACGATCAGCGCAACAGGAACGGCGGCGCGCTCTCCGAAGGCCAGAAGTGCAAGGCCCGGCCCCATATAACCGATGTTACCGTAACTGCCGGCGAAGCTTTGAATCGTGGTATCAGCCAGGCTGTTGCGGCAGACCAAATAGCCGATCACGAAGAGCAGCGTAAAAATGGAGTACGTCGCCAAAAGGCTAAGGCCAACGAAATCCATGCGCGCCAGCTGATCGACGGGCGTCTTGGCAACCAGCTTGAAAAACAACGCCGGCAGAGCCGCATAAATGATGAAAGTGTTCAGCCAGCCAAGCGCTTCGGCAGGCTGCTTGGTAATGCGCCCGGCGAGATAGCCGATCAAGATCAGTCCGAAAAACGGAAACAGCAATCCGGCGATCTCAGCCATGGCTCCCCCTCACCGCTTGTAATGCCATAAGTGCTTTAACCGATTTGCATAAGTATTGGAAAGCTTTCCTGAAACCAGATTGCGACATTGGTGATGAAACCGGACATAAAGGCTATCCCCGTCAGGATGAGAAGCACACCCATCGCTTTTTCCACCACGCCGAGATGACGACGAAAGCGGGCCAGGAACCGCATGAAGCTTCCCGAAAATACGGCCGCGATCCAGAATGGAATGGCAAGCCCGGCGGAATAGACGGCGAGCAACATCGCCCCTTCCCCCACCGTATCTCTCGCAGCCGCCACACCCAGAATGGCACCGAGGACAGGCCCGATGCACGGCGTCCAGCCAAAGGCAAAGGCGAGGCCCATGACATACGCCCCCGACAGTGTCGCTGGCTTGCCGCCGCTCTGAAACCGAGCCTCGCGTGAAAATAGCCCGATGCGGAACACGCCGAGGAAATTAAGCCCCATGAGAATGATGATGAAGCCGCCGATCTTGGCGAGGATATCCAGGTTCTGGCGCAGCACCATGCCGATACTGGACGCACCTGCGCCCAACGCCACGAACACCGTCGCGAATCCGAGCGTAAAAAACAGTGCAGCAAACATCACCGCTCGTCGAACTTGCGGCTTTGCCTCAAATCGCTCATCCCGGAACTGCTCCACGGAGATGCCCGCCATGTAGCACAGATAGGGCGGCACCAATGGCAGCACGCAGGGCGACAAAAACGAGAGTGCACCGGCCAGAAGCGCTGTAAAANGAGAGATATCTGCGATGGACAAGGACTGACTCCGCTACATTTCGAAACGCATTTAACGCGGCCAACCCCTTACGACCAATCACCTTTTNGCGCTCGCGACAAAAAANTGCGGGAACGAGAAATATTCGCGTTTTTATGGGTTGACCGCAGACGTGCCTCTACCTATGTTCCGCGCACTTCCAAAGGGCGCTTCACCGCCGCAGAGGAACACGCAGCCCGGCTTTTGAAGCAACTGAATTTGACACAGCTTTTGTGTTTATGTGTCAGAGGGATACGCGGAACGATATGGTGAGAGAGGCTAGCTCAGCTGGTAGAGCAGCGCACTTTTAATGCGCGGGTCGTGGGTTCGAGTCCCACGCCTCTCACCAACAAATTCAAAAACTTACATCTTGATAACGGCCGAGAACGGGCTAGAATCACTCTCACACATGTCTCGCACAGTTTGAGAGGATTAAATGACCTCACATTCCATTCTTGGCGATAAGGTTCGCGTCTATCGCCGCGCCAACAGTTCGCTGTGGCAATGCTCCACATACCTCGAAGGCCGAGAGTGGCGGGTCAGCTCCAAAACCGACAGTCTGGCACTGGCCAAAGAGTTTGCCGAAGACTGGTATCTTGAACTGCGCGGCAAAAGCCGTATCGGCCAGTTGAAGATGGAACGGACGTTTGCCGACGCCGCCAAGCAGTTCATGACCGAATACGTGCCGCTGACCAAAGGCGAGCGCAACCCAAAATACGTCAAAGACCATCAAGCGCGGCTGGACAATCACCTCATCCCCTTCTTTGGGAAGCTCGGCCTCAGCACCATCACGGCGGGCAAGGTACAGGAATTCCGCGTTATGCGNCTGGTGCCTCATCCAGAGACCGGCAAGGTGCCCTCACGCGCTACCCTGCACCATGAGACCGTCACCCTCCGGCAGGTTATGAAAACCGCGCTGCGGCACGACTGGATCAGCCACCTCCCCGACTTTTCCGCGCCGTATCGCGCGTCCGGCAAGATCAGCCACCGCGCGTGGTTTTCACCCGAAGAATACAAGCGGCTTTACACGCATACCCGCGAGCGCATTAAAACCGCCAAGGGAATGCCTTGGGAATATCCACTTGCGCAGATGCATGACTACATCCTGTTCATGGCCAATACCGGCTTACGGCCCGATGAGGCCAACCGCCTGGAATACCGTGACGTAACGTTCGAGACCGACCCAGATAACGGCGAGCGCATCCTGTTGATCGAAGTGCGCGGCAAACGTGGGTTTGGTTACTGCAAGAGCACCACGGGCGCTGTGCATCCGTTTGAGCGGCTGGTGAAGCGCAATGCGCCCAAGCCAACCGATCTGGTGTTTCCGCAGGATCACAAGAAACAGTTCAACAAGGTTCTGACTGACTGCGAACTCAAGACCGACCGCGAGGGCAACCGGCGTTCGGCTTACAGCCTGCGCCATACCTATATCTGCCTGCGGCTGCTGGAAGGTGCCGACATTTACCAGATCGCCAAAAATTGCCGGACAAGCGTGGAGATGATCGAGAAGCACTATGCGGTACATCTAAAGAACACGCTGGATGCCAAGGCTATCAACGTGCGTAGAAAGGTGAAGGCGGTTACTGCCGAGGCGTAACCAGCTTGAACATTTGCGGGCTGCATGTATCAATGCGTAACAGCGCACCTACGCATCACCATGTGTACGCATTGAAGAGGTGGTGATGCGATGCACGGTTTTCTAACCAGCCGTAAGACGAACTGGAGAAAACCGGCAAGTGCGTCAGGGGGACACCCCCTGAACCCCCGTCCGTGCCGGAGCAAGGTGAATTGGCTATCTATCACCTGAATGTCAAAAATATCAGCCGGAGCGACGGACGCTCCGTCGTCGCTGCCGCCGCGTACCGCGCTGGGGAAGTGTTACCCAACGAAGCGGAAGAACGGCTGTCGGACTTCGGTGGACGCCGCGACGTGATCACCAGCAGCATCCGCCTGCCTGTTGGCGCACCCGACTGGATGGCCGACCGGTCGCGTTTATGGAACGCGGTCGAACTGGCCGAAAAGCGCCACGATGCGCGGCTGGCCAAGGAAATAGAATTCGCCCTGCCCCGTGAACTGCCGCGCTCCGCGTGGCTGGGCATTGCCCACGCGATGGCTGACGCCTACACCGCGCAGGGCTTTGTCGCGGATTTCGCCATTCATGACGATGGCACCCAGCACAATCCCCATATCCATATCCTGCTGACCACCCGCGTTATTACGTCGGAGGGCTTTGGCCCGAAAATCCGCAGTGCCGACGGGCGGCAGTTTATCAGTGAAGCACGGGTGACGTGGGAGCGGGTTGCCAACGCCGCCTTGACCAAGGCGGGTGTGAGTGCCGCCATCGACAGCCGCAGTTACGCCAAGCGCAAGCTTGACCGCACACCGGGCCAGCATCGCGGGCCGGACCGAGAGGAACGGCGTGCCCGCAGGCAGCGCCAGCGAGAAAGGGAAAGCATGACTCCGAACCATGATGACCGCGACCTGCCAGTGCCCGACCCGGACGGATCACCTATCCATCCGCGCGAGCTTGCATCAGCCGAACGGCGGATGCTTGACGAAGTCGAACGGGAAGACCTTCCCGTGACTTTAGCGCCGAACGGCGTTCCCCATGCCGCATGCGATGAGGTTGAGCGGCTGAACAGCCGCGAAATCAGTGAGGATGACGCGCTGAACTACAGGCTGGCACCTGAAAACTTGCTGGACTGGCTTGGTGATCCCGCTCCAGCGCAGGATGAAGCGACGCTGGAACGGTGGGAAANCCATCTTGATTGGCTAGAAGTGGATAACAGACAACCCACAAAGAGTGGTCCGGAAGAGCGGCAACGTGAACAAGACCGCAATCGGTGATACATGGGAGCAGTCACTCAATCTCTAAATCGGACGAGATCGCCTTGCCATTCGTCACCATCCCGGAAAAANTACCCGATATAGTCGTTTCTCGCGAACTGCTTATGATCTGGCCCCGCTCTGTGTGTTCCCAACCCGCCGTCTTTCTCCACCCAGACACGCCAAGCAACTTTTAAATCATGATCTTCTGCAAATTTTTCGATAATATCGAGGCGGAAGCACGCAGCGTTATCACCCTGATTTGGCTTGTCTGCAAANGCTGGCTTCTCATCCTGCGTCACGAAAACGGATGACCACCCGTTCTTAGGTTTTAATTTCATATAGCCTAATATGGCTGGATGAGGCGCAATGAAGTCGGGCTCGTCACGTACCCCGCTGTGGTCAAACTCTGTGTATTTGGGTGAGAACGCTTTTTTCGGCCTTGCAAACTGAAAGTCCGCTGCCTGATACTCCAAAGATAAGACGGGCGGAGATGCTTGATGCTTGTAACTCAATTGAGCCCAGAGGTGAAAATCTGTCGAGCCATGGTCAAAGACGTCACTGTTATTTTCGCTGATCTCATCGGTCGTCAAATTAGCTAGTTTGTCCAGATCAAAACGTTTCACCAAAATTAACTCTACGCCATACTGAGCACTTCGAAAGGGCTCCTCTACTTCAAACCCACGCATGTAGTTTTGGCTTCTGCAATGGCAGCGTTGCATCGCCCAAAGTGTTCCTTCCGGATCAGATTGGACAAGATATTGCGTTAGGTCGGGAATATCATCGAGTGTTTNCGTCCAATTCATATTTCGTTTCGGTGTATCCACCACAAACGCCATCGGTGGTACCACAAAGCCGTCAGGCATAAATGTTTCCACTGGCCTACTGTAACTGCCGCTAAAATAGGTTGGATCAATATCCGCGTTTTGGAACGATTCTAGGCACGCCAGAATAGTTGGCTCTTGATCCCAATTCACATACCAGTGATAATCCGCTAGATAGCCAACTAGTTCGCCGTAGGCAATATGCTGATATTTCTTGCCAATTCGTTCGACACGATGATCGCGTCTTCCATCTGAAANTGCGAGTGATTCCCTCTCAACGTTTTCATGCAGAGCTCGATTCCACCCCAATTCCAACGTGCGTTTGAATACCCAGTATTGAGCCTCCAATAGTGAAAATTTACGAATACCTTTTNCACCGTAGCGGTTTAACGGCTTAATACGATAAANCTCGACCCGCAAGTGCTCGGGCAATTTGGCAACAAGCTCTTGCTGTAACTCTGTAAGTCTCGTCTCGAAGTCCTTGGCGCTATCAACGTCTTCCTTGCCTGCGTTTTCGGGATCTACCGACGCCAACAAATCCGAGAAGCGTGTCTCTGTAATCAGGCTGGAAACGTCCGCTATCTCAGTGTGCAGGGCCGTGGCTGACTCCCNAAGTGCGTCCACTTGCTCCCAAAAANCGGAAATTTCCTGCTCCCGCGTTGGGGGCGGAGTGCCTCTACGAACTTCTTGCGAAAAGCTGCTGGAGATTCCTCCCATCGTATAACGGCCAAAATCGCCTGCCATGGTAGGCGCTCTTCCGTCAAACCGGGCTGGAACGAAGCCGATGACCGAACCGAAAATTGATCGCGCTGTCTCCCTCTGCTCCACGACGTCTTCGAGTCTAGGCCAATCTTTAATTGGCTCTGAAGCATAAGGTGGTGCCGCCCTCGCAACCACTTTATCATCGATACCCGCGCTATTGAACACAGCGTGATCCACAATGATCTGCGCATAACGCCTCGTCCATGCATGCCGTTCAACCGGCATTCTAGTGAACACCATATTGTCGACTGCAATTGCCGCTTCTTTTATTAAAGCCTTATCCTCGCAATAAAGGACACCGGCCGAGGCAGCGGCAAGAACTCGCTCCCGCACGTAAGCATCGTCCCACGTTTCAAACTCGTTTATAAGCGCAGGAATTTCCTCTGGATATTTCGTAAGCAGACTAGCAAGCGCTTTCGTCGCACAATCACGCAATTGTCTGTCTGTAGTCGAAGTCATCAACGCCAATGCGGTGGCGGCCAGATGAATCTTACTCAACTCGACGGATATTTTGGGGGCGACCCACGCCCAATCTATCAGTTGCTGCACGACTGACCAGTCATCCTCGTACGTCTCGCTCTTGCCAACCAAATAAACCGACCAGCTTGCGTCCCTTTCACCAAGCGTTAGGGATGCAAGCTCTTGCTTCAAGTATGCAGCATTAATGGGACTATTGGGCAGAGTTGCCATTGCAAGGAGTAGAGTAAACCACTGCGTATCATCAATAACCTGTTCATCACCATGAACTGGTTTGCGTTGCGACTCCAGGAGCTCGACAGTTCGCTCAGTGATAGCCTCACCACGTCGCCAGAGAAGGGACGCAAGAAAGTCTTCAACCGATACATCAACGGCTTCCATGAAGTTGTCATCAAGGTCGAGGAGCTCAACTTGCCAGAGGATCGGCGTCAACGCGAGAAGAGCAACCCTTAACCCTGCAAACTCATGGATGCGGTCTTCCGAAAAAACATATTCGTATGTCCCGCCATTTTNCAGCGCCTCGGCGAGTTGACCGGGAGTTTNGCAATCTCGCAAAATAGCTTCAGCGACAAAGAAGTCGCTAAACTTCTGGAAACCGAAGGAAATCCGTTTCCCACTTTCTGCATCCCGCGACGGAGAATCTAAAAGCACGCCCTCATCGATAAGACGGGAGATGAACCTGTCGCTTTCTTT
The DNA here is from genome assembly GCF_002896715.1 of Agrobacterium bohemicum. Taxonomy (GTDB): domain Bacteria; phylum Pseudomonadota; class Alphaproteobacteria; order Rhizobiales; family Rhizobiaceae; genus Agrobacterium; species Agrobacterium bohemicum. The sequence continues at coordinate 83,974 of NZ_PGEL01000016.1, read as the reverse complement.
TGCTGGCGGACCTAGGTTTATGGCGTCTTCACAGAGTTTAGCTGCAACCTCGTAAGCCAGATATTCGCTTCCCGTCGAAGCCATCTCTGCCGCTATTTTGTTCAAGGCATTGGAGATTTTTCCGTCGTTCAATGAAAGTCTGTCAAATCGCTTTTCAACGAGATTTTTCTCGACGGCTTTGAGCCAAAACGAGATAATTTTGGCAATAGAATCCATTCCTCGGGGGAACGAAGTTTGCGCGGATGATTTGAGGAAATCAACAGCTGTCGATAAAAACAGTGGACTTAAAAGAAGCTCATTCAGGCCGAAAACTGGAGCGGAAAACCGTTCAATGCCATGGCGATCCAAATATTCTTTAGCTGCCTCTCCCAAATGGCCTCTAAATCCATAGTGGAAGACCCTTGGAATATCCACATCGGACCGAATGCATAAGTCGTGATAAGAAGAACGCACGGTGATACAAANTGCTAGCCGCTCAAATTTTCTGAGCTGGCCATACAGTGCCGGAATACCAGCCTGCCAGCCCGCAGCATTCAAGCTTTCATTGATGCCATCGATAATCAGTAACGCAGGCCCACCGGCAGCGAGCGCTGCGCTATCGAGCGCCGCCAGAAACGTTTCAAATCTTATATCCGCGATATCGAGATATCTCAGGATCTCCTGTTCGGGTCTGTCGCCGTGGTCCAGTGTTCTTGCTGGTATAAACAGAGCGGGATTACCATCTCTGATGTGAGATTCGACCTCTTTCGCTACTAAATGCGATTTACCAGCTCCGGCGTCCCCCTCCACTAGCAGCGCTGGTTGCCCAAGGATTTTTCGATCTGAAACAGAAAAAACAAGGCTGGCGTTCCTCAAATATCCTGCGACGTCATTTATGGCACTCCTAACTGCACTAGAATAAACATACACAGAGTTTGTTTCGTCCGTTTTAGGGGTGATAACGTCAATTCTCTCAAATCGGGCTTGAAGGAGCGCTTGGTAAGCAGGCATAGCCCGGTCTATCGTCTGGACGTCATCGAGACACTCAGACAAATCGCAGGCGTACAGGTTGTCTACATTAAGGGCCTGCAAAAGCGCGAGAATTCGCTCCACTTCAGCTTGGATCTTGTCGCAATGTTCGCGTAGCGGCTCCGCGCCACTGCCCGTCCCCATGATGTCACGGAGCGCGATGCTCGCGTCAATTAAGTTTTTAGATACAGAGGTAAGACGGTCCCGAACGCTATGGTGGCGTCGCAGTATTTGCAATTTTTTGTTAATGCCGACATCAACGTGATCGTCAGGGCGATACCGCTTACCAATGTAATCGCGCGATTTACTCAGTTGGTTTTCAAACCACTGCTTGTCAAAGGAATTTTCGTCAAACCAATACAACCGCATTCCGGAGTAACGCGCTTCATTCCGTTGCAGCTTACTGACGAAGTAGGTTTCATCCCAAAGCTCTATCGAAACTGACCGCCCTCTTTTATTAGATTCTTGTTGGCTCCATTTTTTGAAATTGATCCACTGTTTCGTCTGAGTATCGTTTNCACCCTCAGCAGAACCTGACAGATTTCGTGGAATAGCAACGTAATAGCGTTCCAACTGAGGAAANTGAGTTAGTGCAGATCTGAATGATTTTTTGAGTTGTGTTACCTCTGATGCCCCAAATCCATCAGGGAAGTATTTGCTCTGCCAGCCCCACACACGCCCATCCGAAAACTTCACGGCAATTTCGACGCCGCCGTCTGCGCCAGGACCACGATTCTCGATGGACGAGTAATTTTCAGGTGGATCAGCCAACACAAGCTGACGAGTGAGTTCCTCAAACCCATCGTTCTGGGAGCTTCGGTGTTTGCGGATATTTCTGAAGTTTATATCGGGAAGTTTCAAGGCACGCTGCTTTCCTGCTGTGTAGGCATGGGCATCATCTCGTATCCGACGGGAACACTCAACATTAGAGTTTGCTGGACAATATCTTTCCACAACGCAAGGAGGTAAATCTTCCCCAGCAGAAGTGAGGATCGCCACATCGAACACTGTTTTAGACTAGCTCCTCAAATCAAGAGGGGCTAATCTTCAAAAANTGAACCAAGACATGCGCACGTTCCCGGCCAATCGTGCCGTCGTACTCAAAAATATCCGCTGCGTGTATTGCGGCGAGATGCTATCGGGCCTGAACCGGACCAAAGACCATGTGATCGGGCGACGTTTCGTTCCCAAAGGCAAGTTCAACGCTCAGTTCAATCTTATCGTCAACGCCTGCCGCGCCTGCAACAATAAGAAAGCCGATCTTGAGGACGATATTGCCGCTATCACCCTTGCGCCTGATGTCACAGGCCGCCACTCCCATGACGATCTACCTGCCATCGAAGAGGCAAGACGACGTGCGGAAAATTCCATAAGCCGGAGAACGCGCAAGCCAATCAGCCAAAGCCGGGAAACCGTCAACTTAAACGGTAGCCTAGGCCCCGGTATTAATCTGAAANTCGCGTTTACCTCGCCCCCCNAAATCGAATTACCACGCGCCTTTGAACTGGCAAGGCTTCAGCTGATGGCGTTCTTCTACCTCCAGACCTACAAAACGGAATCGCAGGTCGGTGGCTATTGGCTTCATGGATATCATCCCGTCCAGATGGTGAGGTGGGAAGACTGGGGAAATGCGGTCATGCGCCAGTTGATGACGGAAATTAATGATTGGGATTNCAGGTTTCATTGCATCACCGCAGACGGATTTTTCAAAGCAATGACACGCAAACACCCTACCGCTGAGACGTGGGTATGGGCGTTAGAGTGGAACCGCTCACACAGGCTGATCGGCTTTTTCGGAGAGCGTGATCCCGCCCAAGCTATCGTAGACAAGTGCCGGATGACTCGCCCAGTCACCATTTNCGAACAGCCCAACCAATCGCTTCATTACCGTGTTGAGACACCTCTGAGCGGCGATGACGACACTCTGTTCGATTGGACCGAAAAAGTCGCGACATAGCCGCTCCCTAGAGCTAGATGATCTCTTTTTACTTGCACGGCGGCAGCATGGCCGGATCGCCGCGCATCGCTTCTAGGTCTTCAAGTTCCTGAAGAGAGGCAACGTTGAGCTTGTGGGTGATGTAGTCAGGAAGCGCGAAGGGGCCGACCGCTTTCTTCGCCGCCACCACGGTGATCCAAACTACCCCGTCGGCGTATTTTGCGTCGAGGCGACCTAAAAGCGATTTCTCATCGCTGACGAGTACTGTCATCGAACGACCCGAAGGGGAGATCACACTCAGCGAGAGTTTGTCGGCGATGACATTGATCATCAGGACCCATGCCCCCGGCCAGCTTAACGCTTTATTTACTTCGGGATTGTTCGGAGATTTTAGGAACGATGAACCTCGCACGGGAATAGCCCGTCGCTTTTCAAAGTCCCCTTCCCGCATCGCCGCCCGCAGATGGCTTGCATACTCTGTGGCCAGGAACGCATCACCTAGCAGCTTATATCCCACCGCCAAGCCAAGTTTGGCGAGCATACGTCCACCCGTGTCAATTGCTACAGCCGGTCGGAGGTGCAGCTTCTCTCCAGCACGGCCTTTCCTATCGACCGCATCTACGGTCTTCATATCTTCGGCTTGAACGGTGTTTTCCGGATCGGGAACGCCGATTCCCCAGTCGGGTGAAATATTGGCATTCACCACGTAACGCTCAGCTTTATCGAAGTGATGGCGGAAGGATTCAAGGCTCACCATGATCCAGAACGGTTCTTCGGAGGTGAGCGCAATGTATGCTCTTCCGCCCGAGCCTTTCTTGATAATCGGATTACCACCTGAGTAAGTGGTCCAGTTGGGATTACCGTCGTCTGGACGAATATGGATAATATTCGCGCCGCACGGACCTGCCCAATAATCCGCGATATGTCCGACAGGAACCGGAATGCCTTGAAGAGGTCCCAAATAGTCCAAGGGTATTGGCGCTACAGCTTTTTNACCGGCCAGATATTCCAGTGAGCCTTGTGACCGTTCCGCTTGTCCGATCCACCCACGGATAAACTCCCCGTCCACAAACAAACCGCTTATACTGTTGCATCGCTGGCAAACCTCGTCTGTTCTCCAGATATCTTTGGGTAAAAANTCGCCTCCAAGGGCATTTGGCCAGATATGCTCGTCAGAAAACTCCTTCTCTGCCTTTTCTTCACTACAATACAAACAGGTCTTCATCCGGCGCTCCGCCTTTCCGATCAATGGGTGCTGTTGCCGCTCGCTTTCGTTGCTCGGTATATTCTGAAATCACTGTAAATGACTTCAAACGACTTTCTTTCAGGTGATCACTTTATTCGATAGGTGCATTTCTTATAACGTGAGCGTCGACAGCTTGCATGAAACGCAAGGTCTCCCGCGTCACGTCCCTAAATAAAATTGCTTGTTCTTGTCCGTAGACAGCTGCAAAAANCTCATCGCCGCCGCCTTCAACAGTTGCCGTCGCCGTATCGATGAACTCGTCGATCTCCATTGATCGCTCATCGCTCAGTTGACATTTTTTCGATATTTCTTCGTAGATATCTTTTTCTGCGGGCCCAAGTTTTGCGAACCAATACTCTTGCGTCATACATATCATCTTATCTTGAGAAATAGCATAAGCTGGCCCAAAGCATGCGCTAACAATCACCACCAAAGAGAATGTTGCAATTATACTGAGCTTCAATCGCCCTGTGGTTTGACCATTCGAGGGCCGAGGTATCTTTGGATTTGAGGCCTTTTTCGCGATGCGTTTTGGTCTCTTCAACATAGGCATCAATCCTCGACTTAATTAGATGTTTTGCTGATCCAGTCGTATCGGCCGCCCGTTTCAGCATAAATCCGGTAGCCTCGTCCAAAGCTCCAGCGGATTTACGTTCAAATTCGCGCACTCTGTTTGTTTCCATCTTTTNCATGTCTTCCAATGTCAATCTTGCGTCATGAGGAACTGAAACAGGTTCGCAGGTAATAAATTTACCCGACAGATAGGGCTTAGTCACATGATTTGTATTCGTGACTTTTATAAATATGCCGTCTTTACCAAGGATAGCCATTCCTTCAATTTCAATAATCTCGTAAATCTCATTATTATCATCACCAGACATCCCCCTGTATTTTGTTTTGAACTTCACTGCATTACCGTTTCCTAGGTTTGTAACTAGCATTCGCTGGGGCTCGAGTCGGACATACTGAATATTTATATTCAGTATGTCACGAAGTAGGTCTTTGATGCTGTGTTGCCAATCTGGTCGTGACAACGTGTACTTACACGATTGGTCCTCTTGGTAAACAATCGTTTCGAGACGGAAAACCTCAGAGCGAACGGCACTTTGCGTTGAAACGAGAAATACAAACATCAGACTCTTAAGTTTCCAGTTCATTGACGCTCCCCGTCTCGCTGAAGACCTTGTCGGTGTAAAAGCAACTGCACTTTCTAATTCTATTTCGAATTTACATAAGCCATCTCCGCCACCAGCGGCAACGTCACCGGGGCTGCCAACACCTCCTCCGCCACCACCGGCTTTTTTACGAACCGCAGATACTTTTCCTTTTCGAGCGCCCGCTTTCGCTGAAGAAAATTGGGATGCGTGGAGAACACCGAGCTATCGACACCATGAATCATGAGCCGGGCATGGTGCCGCTCGTAGGAACTGAGGCGTGGCTTGTGGTGAAGTTTTTCGAGCGCTGAAATCATGTCCTCTTTGCTGGTCAGCGCCGCACCTACGGCGTCGGCCCAGTATTCGCGCCTGCGCGACATCGCAAGGATCAGGAATTCCGACATCCACGTTAGTATCCAGCGGACCCAACGTTGAAGGGTGCGCGAGAATCCAAAATACCAGACCAAGGCGTTCTGGAATGAACGGGCCAGCCCCATGCGCCGCATGTCATTGGTGGCGATGTGGCCAAGTTCATGACCGATGATGGCATCAAGCTCGGCATCGGTCAGGGTGTTGATCAATGGTTGCCCAAGCACCACCATGGCGCTGTTGCGCGTCGCACCGATAGCAAAGGCATTGTTGTGCGGCATGATCGCCACCCACGGGCGAGTGGTGAGGCCCAGTCGCGCCGCGAGAGCCCCAACCCGCTGGGTTAGCGGGTCGTCATCAGGCAAANCCTTAATGCCGAGATCACGTAATGCCTTATTACGCTGACCACTCAGGCCGGTCAGACCCCAGAACGTACCCCACAGCGGCACCGCGATGTAGCCGCCCATGGCACTGGCTGCTGCAATGCCAAATCCCGCGCCGACCGGCATAAACAAAAGACTGCCCCAGAGCAGTCCAACCCAACTGCCCAGCACCAGCCCGACCCACGTCAAAAAACTGCTATTGCGTATGCGACGAACGTCCACGTCCCCTGTCATGACTGCCCCCTATGGCGTTTGCATTCCCACCCTTTGCCTGCATGCTTCGCTTTTCTCGTGGATCACGAGTTGCGTCTTGAACGGGCGTTTGCCCGCGATGTCGGTAATGCCGTAGCGCCAGCCGTCGCCCTGCCATTCCCCGAGTAGTTCCTTGATCTCGTCGCTGGTCAGCAGCGGACGACCAAGGAACTGGATGCCCTCCGTCATGGAAANCCCGCTGTTGGTCGAAGCGTCACCGCTCCAGCCGCCCAGATGCGATGACACGTTGGTATTGCTGCTGGTGGTGCGGATCGCATGGGTCTTGTGACCGAGATAGCCGCTGACCATTCTGGCGGTATCGTCGTCATTGATGCCGAAGAACTGCTTGACCGCGCAGTTCAGGAACGGACGCCAGCTGTTGTTCGGATAATGTTGTTCGATTGAGTAGATGTTCTGGAGAAAAAACCACAAGCGGACCCCTGCCCCCGCATGGGTGTGGATCGCGTCGCGGTATTCGGGAAAGGAGCCAAGACTTAAGAACTCATCGAGGACGAAGAGTACCGGTATGTCCGGCTGGCGCGGATTCACCAGCATGGCATCGAGGGCGGCTTTCAAGACTACACGCAGGTAGCCTGAAAACGTCGTCATCATGTTGAACGGGATTTCGATGTAGACCGTGGCGGTCTGATCCTTGAGGTTTTCGAAGCTTACGTCGTTACCACTGACGCTTCGCTGAATATCCGCGTCTTTCCATTCGTAGAGCTTGCTCGACAGGCTGTCTTGTAGGGTTTTGAGGCTGGTCTGGGAGTTCTTTTCGAGGATGATTGTGCCCGCGTCCTTCGACGGCGGGAACGTGAGCATATCGCGGGCTACGTTGAGCAGCGCCTGCCCCTTCAGCATCGCCATCTGGCACACCGTCGCCATGGTCTGGCGATGTGGTGGAGCCTTGAACCGGACGTACATAATCATGCCGGTCATGATTCCGACGGCGTCGTCCATAAAGAACGACGGGGCCTTTGAATCGTGGGGAAAGAGTTGCATAGCGATAGCGCGGGCGTCGGACTCGCGTTTGACCCGGCTGAGCGGGTCGAACCGGTGGACAGGTTTACCGGAACCGGCATCGAGCGGGGCGATCCGGTACACCGGGCCTAGGGTGCTGCGCCACTTGGACGTTTCCTCGAACAGTTCTCCCTTGGGGTCGAGCACCACGCAGCTTCCCTGATAGCGCAGGAGGTTCGGAATGATCGTGGTTAGTGCCTTGCCCGTCCGTGTACGGGCAATGGTCAGCAGATGGCCGTCGCCATCCCAGTGGACGAACCCAGCAGGTGAGGTTTGGCGTTCGTCGGTGAANGTGCCGAGCAAAATGGAACATGGGTCGTTGAAGGCGGCGCGGTCGCGCAGGAGGCGTTTGAGATCGTCAGAGGTTGGCCAGCAGGCGGAGCCATACAGCGGTGTTGGGTCGGCAAGTTGGCGCTCGCGTTCTTCGCGGGCAGCAAGATCGCGTTTGGCGCGTTCGATGATGGGCTTGGGATCGCGGCCTGAGGTGACAGCAGCTTCGACGGCATCGGCTACTTCGGGACCGTAGAGTTGCTCAACCCGTTTCCGTGCGGAACGGGCTTTAAGATGACGTCCTGCTTTGAAGCCCCATTTGCCCCAGTTGAAGAAGGACGCGATATCGCGCTGCCATCCTCCGAATGGATCGTATTTGCCCATATGACTGCCCCGGCCTGACTTGAGCAGACTAGCGATCGAAACTCAAATTGAAAAGATCGAGCAGGAATAACCTTAAGTTTTATCTCCAGTTGTCTCGGCAGAGATAATGCCTTGGCAACGAGGAACATCGCTTCGATATATATGTGGGAAATTAACAAAGAAATTTATTGGACCGCTAGCAACGTTGAGCTCGGTGGCAAATCGCACGGAGAGTTCTTTCAATCCCAAGAAATTCCCGTAGGAGTTAAATACATTTTGAGATCTAAATGTTGCGAACATCACCAACTCGCCATGCCTGATGGCCACTTGCACCGCACTTAAACAGGGTATCCTCGGGCCGGGATCATTGGGTACAACTAAAGGAATGAAAACTGATTTNGCGTATTTGTTCTCTTTTAACTTTTTGACCGCCAATTCAAATTGATTAACTCCAATATTGTTGAAAAATCGATCCCCATATGTCGAATTTAATTCTTCAATAATTTCCGTTGAAAACATTTTCCTTGTGTATAATTCGATTATTTTTTTTNGAGAATGGCGTGATAAAATGCCATTAACATCATCAAATTCTGATATTGTGAAACATATCGATGTGGTCTCAAATATTTCCTCGCGGTTATCAAAANCCCATTCACCGTTACTAAGCACAGACTGAATATACTCCAGCCAAACCTGACCTATTTCGCTGTTTTNCAATAAAATCATGCTATTTTACTTCATTATCAATATTCTTAAGCAACGCATCGACAGGCACGTGGAATATCTTGAGTCTATCCAAATCTGCCGTTTTAATTTCACTCCATACGATAAGCCCATGCAATATTATGCTAATAAAAACACTAAANGCAATATATGTCCATGAAGATTGCGCTCCATCAGAGTAATATACTCCAATACACATGTACAATGTATTCGTAGCGCAGACTATTACAGAAAAANTTGACGTCCAATGAAGGTTTAATGTGGCCTTAGGGTGCCTAGGATCTTTCTCAATAACAGATCTCCACTTGAGATCATTGATATCATCCTTCAAGAACTGAAANTACAGAAGGCGATAGTTGTTCATGTACCTCATCATTTNGTAAGAATTACAATGAGCAGCGACAAACCGGTGAAACGGGACCAAACCAGCCGCTCCAACCAGTAAGAAAAGCCAAAACACCCAGTTGGGAAAGCTCTTAATCAGCGCTTCAAGTGTGTTGTCGGCTGGATTTATTCTAGTTGCCCATCCAAAAATAGAAAGAGAAACGAAAGGAACCGTCAACAACGTAAGAAACATTTTGATAGATTCCGACCGTTCGCTATGTGAGTACAGGTAAACATCGTATACTTTTTCAAANTCTTTAAGTAAAAATGAAAAATTTGTCTGCCTGTCAATGGATCTTGATTGCTCAATCGTAGCTTCAGCTTGTCTCTTCATCGCCTCTGCTTGCATTTTCAGCAACTCCAACTCGGCCTTTCCAGTGGATGCTTGCTGCGGTGACGTTTCTCTCGGTGGCCTGCTCATCTTTNATCTCACCCGCATGGAATCTGATAAACAACTTATGGAAGAAGAATCGCTGATATTCAAGCAAGACAAAATCTTAAGCCTTAAGAAATCACAGAGAAGAAACTTAGTCAGTTCGGCCGATTTTCTTAGGGAACTACTCAACTTACCATAATACCACTAACTCCGGATGCTCCGTCGCAATCGAAGGCCTGAACGCATCCTGCTCCAAAAACCGTGGCGGCCACGTATAGCTGAATTTCTCTTGATCCAACCACATCTCAAGCGCACGGGCCGCGGCGGTGCCGGACAGATCGAATGGTATCTCCTGCACCACGCGATACTGGCGATGGCCCTCCGCCGCCACGGCGTCGATAGCCGTGGCGATGGTGGCGGGGTTGAACAGTTTCTTGGCGTACTGGGCGCGGTGGTTCATGGCCATCAGAACATTGCCGTCGGAACGTTTCATCAGAATGCACTCCCCAGATAGATATCGGTGATCTTGAGACGGCCATGGCCCAGTTCGGCAGAAATCTGCCGACGCGCGGCGCGGTCGGCTTCGCGCTCAGTCTGGGTCATGGTTGCCCAGTTCTTGCCACCTGCCAGCGGGCATACCTGTCCGCTCAGTGCCACGTAGCGCTTTTGCGCATACGCATGGCGCAGACCGTGCGTATTCCGCAGGTTCACCTTGAGGGTCTGGTATTCAAACCGCTTGAGGTGTTCGATGTAGCTGAGGTGTGCCGGTATCAGCGAGCCGCGACCGGGCATGAGTTTCATGACGTGCTGGAGAACCTGGCGCTGTTCCAGCGTGGTAATTGGCACGGTGCGAGCCCTGCCCCCTTTGGTCCAGCTGCCTTGCAGCGAGATGTACTCGCCGCGTATCGCTGTCAGCGGCTGGAACTTCATCGCCTCTTCGCGGCGCAGGCCGAATGCCGATTGCAGCAGCAGTGAGGCTTGGATGTACGGGCATTCAATCGCTTTGAACTTTGCCGGGTCAAGTGTCTGGGCGCGGTTGCGGGTGATTTCGCCACGCTCCCCGACGCCATAGGCGGCGTTGTCACGGTTGACGACGTTCGGTTTGTTGATCTTCTCCGCCCACCAGCGCAGCCAAGTAAGCCTGTTACGAATACTGGCATCAGTGGTGTCGGCATCGAGCCACTTCTCCACCAGCGCTTGAATATGTTTCGGTTTCAGCGACGCGGCCGATGGCAGCTTATAGCCGAGATCGTCAAGGTCATTCGCCATAGCGGTCAGGCCGCGCCGGCGGTTGGTCTGGGTGCCATACGAGCCATCACGGTTACGCTGGCTCAGACGCACGAGGTCCATAGTTAAGTTATCCATCTTGTTCTCCTCCACAAAANTGGCGGTGAGTGTTGATGGCTGATGGCGATTCCTTGGAAGTCGTCATCCCGCGAAGGTCATTCGCGGCAGAAGCCGGAATGCGTCAGTCATGTCCTTTCGTCGGTAAAAGCCTCCCGAGCCAGCCGGATGGCTGGCCTGCGTGGTTTGCCCTGCTGGGCACCGGCACGGGTTCGCATGTGAACGGGTGTCGGGAGTAGGTACCGCTGCGGCGGCGCGCGAATATAATGAGCATGCATGATGCCCTCCTTTTTGCTGGGGAAACGGTGAGGTAGATGGATCAGCGTTAGGCGTGATCTAGCGGGATAATGAACGCACCCGGTTTGTAATTTCCAGCGGTGTGCGCTGAAANTGATCAGCGAAGCGGAGCGTTAAACCGCGCTCATTTGCGGGTCATGTGGAAACCTTTGCGTGAAGATAGCGGCTGCCGTGGGTTTGGCTGCGGTTCGTCACTCCCCAATAAATTGGCGAGTGACGAACCGCCCGCCGCCCGCATGTCGGATGTTGCACATCCGACCGGTCTCGCCTTTTCACTCCGCTGCCTGCACGCGCACCATGCAATCTCTTCGGCAGACGATGGGACCCTGCCCCGTTTCCGGTAACCCTCCAGCCGTGTGCCGCCGCAAGCGGTCTCCCGAGCACAGGCTGGCCGAACACCGGAGGTCACGGGGCTGATCGGGCCATCTGCCCAAGAGATTGCATGGTACGCGTTCCGCCTGCTCCGTTCCGGCGAGAATGCGGGCGACGGGAGGCTCGTGACGGTGCTTCGCGCTTCCCCCTGTCCTGTGGCGGGAACGGAAGGTGGCGATTGGCTTTCATGTGCCTCCCATTGGCACGATCACGCCCGCGACCGGTATTGGTCGTGGTTAGTCCCTGCGGGTCAGGCCGCAAGGCATCCAGCCGTATCCCAAGGGAGCCTCAGCCGGACCCTCCATTGCAGCCTGCCCCTTATCAGGGCCTTGAGACACCCCGACCGGTCGCGAAGGACGTGACCGTAAACCAACGGGAGAACCTGACATGAGCCAACCTAAAACCACCCTCCGCCCGACCCATGACGTTTACGTGGTGGACGGCGAAGGCGACAAAGCCTTCTGGACCAAAATCGGAGCCGCATGGCAGCACCCCGACGGCGACGGTCTCAACATGACCCTGCATGCCGTGCCGCTCAACGGACGCATCGTAATCCGCAGCGCCAAGGCCACGGAAACACGTAACCGCAAGGGGCGCAGCTAATGCGCCCCGCCAACTACGGCGTCCGTGATGGCCACCTCGTCTTCCCCGAGGTGGCTGTTCCCGAAAACACGGTCATCCATGGCGACTGCATTGCCGTCATGGCCGGATTACCCGCCGCGTCGGTGGACTTCGTCCTCACCGACCCGCCGTATATCTGCAACTACCGTGACCGGCAGGGCCGCACCATTGCCAACGACACCAACGTCGACCGGCTGGAGCCTGCGTGCCGTGCAATCCACCGGCTCGTGAAGCCAGCCGGACACGCTGTGCATCAGCTTCTACGGCTGGACCGCCATCGAAGCATTACCGTCGGCGTGGGCTGCCGCCGCGTTCAGGGCGCGTTGGTCACACTGAGCTCTACAAGGACTATACGTCCCGTAGAGAGCGGTCTGAAGCGCAGCACGAATTATCTGCACGTATTGTCACTAGGCGAGCTGGTGCCTGATTCAGCCATGGTCCGAGGTCAATGCTCTAGCTAAGGCGAAAGCACTTAGCGTCAATATTAGCATCGTGCCCCTAAACGGTTATGCCCTAAGTGCACGAAAAGGTTACGGACGCAGATTAAGAAAAGGCTTGAAAGCTAGGCATCGAAGCACTTCAAAATTGTGAGTAAAAATTGAAATTACCCGGCTAGATTTGATTAAAAAANTCTACTCAGAAGAGATTTTAATTTTTCCACTTGCAACCTGATAATACCAAATATATCATGGTTAACCTAGGGGATTAATACATAACTATCCGATTTTTNATGATTTCATCGCGAAGCGTTGCTTACGATGTCAGTAGCGCATATTTTTCTCCGTTCAGGAAACGCAGATGGCCACGATATCACCTATAGCTGCTATATCTCAGCTCACAAAACTCAACAAAAGTGCTTCAACTATAATAGTTTCAGCTATAGCAATATTCGCTGCTATATCTATTATTACGAACTTTAATATTGATATAAAAACATCAATTCTTGTGGCAGCTTATATAATCGGGATTGGAACAGTCCTGATAATCATCGCTAATATTATTGATGATAGGGTAACAAAATATATCATTGGATACACATTGACTGTTTGCTTTTGTGTCGTCGCAGTATGTTTTGTAGTGTCGGCGTTGTTTAGAGATCAGGGTATTATTAACCCAACGTATTGCTTGGTAAGGTTTNGGGAGAGATGCAACGTCATTGAAGACCGCGTCGCTGAACTCAATAGCCAAGCTATTGATTCTAAAANTGAANTTCCACAGGTTATATCGGGAAATAACGCAGGTGTTACTTCCTCAAATTACAAAGTATTTATCCAATTTGCTGGCCTTATTACACGCGAAAGTATTCAAGACTTGAATGCAGCGCTTAAAGCAGGTGGCTGGAGAGTACAAAGTGATAGTGGTGAGCGCATCAGATCAGCCGCAGGAATAAACGAGATACGATACAAAACTGGTGAAGACAAAGCTGCGGCTGAGGCCTTGGCAAAAGCTATATCGGCATCACGGATCGCATCTGTTCCGTTGGCGGTAAAGCAAGTTTCTCTCGTCGACACAGGAACTCTAGAGGTCTGGATTTCAAATTAATCATCGTAGCGAAAGCTGCCATGTATAGGTGGTAGATTGTACCATCACTGCTTTAAATTGGAGACATTATATGCTTCAAGTAACGCGATCCGACTGGAATGAACTCTTTCCCAAAGCTCCTCAATTGTATATCGACGCATTGGTAGAAAACCCTACCCCTCTACAAAAGGTTGGGATTACTGAAANCCGAACGCGCCTTGCCTATACTTTAGCTAATGTCGAGCACGAATGCGGCGGCTTCACCGTTAAAAATCTGACTGAGAATATAAACTACTCTGCCAAACGGATGGCAGAGGTATGGGACAACCGTTTTTCATCAGCGGCAGATGTTGTCGCAAAATACGGTTATGGGCTGGGATGGCAGAAGAAAGCATTTGACGACATATACGGAAACCGCATGGGCAACAGACCTAACACGAGCGATGGGTCACGGTACATAGGCCGCGGAGCACCGCAAATCACCGGTCGCGATGGCTACAAACAAGTTGGAAAAAGATGTGGGCTTAACCTAGTAGAAACCCCCGAGCTAGCCACTCTTCCAGAGAACCAGCCCGCGATTATTGCAGCCTTCTACGACTGGAAGCAGCTGGAGAAATACGCCGATGAGGGCAACTTTGTAGGTTTCGTTAAAGCTTGGAACGGCGGAACGAATGGGCTTGCAGACCGCAAGTCTGCGATGAAAGGCAATGACCCAATTATTGAACGTTTGAAGAACGTGACGTCGGCGATGCCGATCCTCGACAAACTTATCTAAAANGGAGTTGAAATATGCCATCAGCATTCGTGAATCAACTAATTCAAGTGGCCGCAGATGAATGTGCGTATTTCGGAGATGGAGCAAAGAAAGAATATGAGAGCTCTGTTTTCAAACGCGTTGGGGAATATTGGACTAAACTAGCGAAACATCCGCCCTACTCTTCATGGGCTGGATACAATGGTCGCTCAGGAGTTAAGTTCGACAAAAACGGAAACGTCTCCTCTAATAAAAATCAGCCTTGGTCTGCCGCATTTATTTCATATGTTATGAGCGTTGCAGGCGCAGATAAAAANTTTTCATACGCCCCCTCCCATTCCGTCTACATCGTTAAAGCGTTGGAGCAAGCCAAGAAAACGAAACCGACTGAGGAATTCATCGCTCGCCGCCATAAAACGTACACTCCCAAACTCGGTGATCTCATCGCATGTGAACGTAAACCATCTATTGATCCGAACTTTGACACCTACAAATCGTACGTTGCCGCTGGTCAGTATGAAGCTCACTGCGATATCGTGACGGAAGTTCATGATAAGTTTGTCATCACGATTGGCGGAAACGTCAAAAACTCCGTCACTCGCAAGAAGTGGCCGCTCGATGGCAACAAAATGATCGGGAACCATGATCCTGGGAGCTCAACCTCCGGCGTGATCTGCATTATCGAAAATGGCCTATAGTAACCATCGTACGATAGAGCACACCGGCATTATAGGTAATGCGGAATCACGCGAGGCTAAATTACGCGTCGGATTTCGTCCGTGAGGGTGTCGATATCGCCGCTGAAACTGCCGATCATCGCGTGCAAAAAAGGCTGTGGGCGCAGTTGGTCTTCATTGAAATCAAGGCCCGCATTGCGAGTAAGCAATGTTAAAAACACAAGTTGAATTCGGCCATTGCCTTGTCAGGCTCACTGCGGTCTTTCAGCCAACTTTCTGACCGCCTCCAACAAACGTGCAGCTTCCTCGTCACGCCGGTTCAAGACTTTAACAATCTCTTCTGCCATGCGCTGGTCGTTTAATCGAAGCTCCTCAACGATCCGTTTGGTCTCCGCACGGCTTGCCTCTTGGGTGGCAACGATGTGGTGCGTAAGTTTTTCGAGCGATGGAAGCGTTTGGTCAGGCCAGACGTAACCAACGCCCATCGGTATAAACTGCGTTACGACCGAAATCACGATGGCGAAGACAGCAATACGAATAGCACTTTTAGCGGCATGATCAGTCTGTTCCGACGCCTTGTCGAATTTGTCTAGGAACTGGACGGCATGCGACTGAATATCGGTGGCTATTTTGGCAGCGCCGCCCATGACATCAAGCATATCCTCAAACTTTGACTCAATGTCCTTGAGTTTACGGTTCGTCTCCAAAATTGGATTAGGTGGAATCTTCGGCGTCACAAGCGCAGGGGCGTGAGATTTCACAACTTTTGGCTTCTGAGAGGCTGTGAACTCACCAATTCGCCTCCGCTGCGCGTCTATATCCTCATGAATCTGCCGTATGCTGCCTGTGGAAGCGATCATCGCAGCCATACGCGCGCGTTCTTCTTCCTTTCGCGCAAATAGATTCACCAGGCCTTCCGAGGTGGAATGAAGTCCCATCGCCTTCGCCATTGGGCTCACGCGCCCCTCCCCTTCAAACGTGTTTATAACATCTGAAAGCTTAAAGGTTTTTTTGGAGGGATCACGTTCATCGGTCATATAAATCGTCTCGGAAATCGAGTGAAATAGCCTGAGAGCACCTACGCGCTGCCTTTTGCCTCTGACAGGGCAAGCAAGCGGGAGAAAAAACTCTCGGAATTAAAGTGAGCTTCATCGTTGATCTCAACAAGCGGTTCTTGCGCCGCAGCCTCAAATAACAGTTCACTTCCATAAATCGCATCTTTGTCTGTACTTGGTAGCGTCCACGCCCCCAACTGAGAGTGACCGTGCATTTCCAGTCGCGCCAACGCCTCAAGGCGGAACTGGATAGCCCTTAGTAACGCACGGCGCTCTTTACCGGAAACGGGCTTATTATCCAGCAATCTGGAGAAAGCTAGCGCTGTTGCCGTTCCATCCTGCCTATCTTTTNCAGGTAAGGCAGCGTGGGCAGCGTTGGCTTCCACCAGCAAGCTGGCATCAATACGGGTCTCATTCACTTCGTCCAAAATGCCCAGCGTTAATCCTCCCAGTAGACACGTTCTAGTTTTATCGCGGAAATCACGTGATTCTGTGGATGGTACTTTCACTCACGCCAAACGCCCTTGCAATACGTCCACACGGTTCCCCTTTAGCCCGACGCGCGGCAACCATTTCACGTTCTTTTGGTCCAAGTTTTCGCGGTCGGCCAAACTTGACACCGCGCTGCTTGGCACGCTCCCGACCAGCAGCGGTGTTATAGAGGATTTTAAGGCGATGCTGGCGAGCAGCCCAGCCATAGACGTATGCGATAAGATCATCCGTCTCCGAAAACGTATCGACAAACGCCTCATCTAATAATCGCAAGGTGGCCCCTGCATTTCTAACGGTATTAAGAATAAGCAGCATATCAAGGGGATCACGCGCGACGCGATCACCAACTGTAGCAAGCAAGGTATCGCCAGCTTTCAGTGTTACCAAAAGCCTGTGTAGCTCTGGCCTGTCGGTGGTGTTTTTACCGCTACGCTTTTCATGGAACACGCACTCGCACCCGGCCTTTCTGAGCCGTTCAAGCTGGTAGGCCAAATCCTGGGCTTCGGTGGAGACGCGTGCATAGCCGTAAATCATGACCGCACCTTGCAAGGCAATTTTACGGGGACAGTGGGCAAAGCCATGCTGATAAATACTTTATATCAATTAGGTTTAATCCCAAATTGCACGCGTCACAAATCACGACTTATGCAAGTAGGGCAGATTCACAATTTGTAACTGAACCTCTATTTTAGAACTACTGAAAACTCTCGGTTTTTCTACTTGGGGCCGCAGGGACCGTGCTTGATCTGGCAACCGTCAAAAATCGTGATTTTTGATAGTCAAAAGGCTCCGTACCGCACGCATCCCGCGTAGCAGGCATTAACTTGGAGCCGTTCATGCGTGGCATGCGTCGTTTTCACCCTGTTACCGTACTTGCACTCGCATGCCTTTCCTCACCTGCCCTCGCCGATCCAACACCGGTGGACGTGGTCATCCCCAACTACGAGATCACTTTCTCTGAACTGCCTGAAAAANTTGATGTTCTCGGCCTGCGACCCGGAATGGACGAAGAAACCACGAGAAGTGTGCTAAAAAACGCTGGGTATAAGTATCAAGGGAAAGAAGGCGGTACCGACTGCACATTCCCCACGACGCCTTTTCAGCGGTTTAAAGTGTGCATCGAGAAAGACACCGGCGCGAGGCGCTTCACGTCTGCTAATCCCTTAGAAACGGTCTATCTAAAGTTCGCGCCGGTGCAAGCTGGTGGCAAGCTCCTAGAGATCATACGCTATATCGACTATCGAAACGCGAAGAGTTCGGCAGACATACCCAAGCCGGAGGACGTCGCAAATGCTCTACGGGAAAAATATCCAGCCCCGACGACAGGCACTAATTTNGACATGACCAAANTCCAATGCTGGGCGTACCGCAATGGACAGCCAGTGGAAGAATTTGCATGGAGCCAGACCTATTGCGAAGGAAATGGCAAAGTCGCGGTGGACGTCCGACTGAAGTTGTCCATCTCTGATCGCATGGATACGGTCCTCAGCGACCTTGCCGCATCCCAACAAGCGGAGGAGAAATACCGGGCTTTTCTGAAGGCGGCAACTCAGAAGATTCTTGAAGACAGCGTCAGTGAACGTGCGACAGCACCAAAGCTATAATCGCTCCTCCCACATCTGCTCCGAATATGAGGCCGCGATGAACAAGAATCTTTGCATACTTACTCTGTTGTGCGGCTCCTTGTTGACCGCACCAGCGGCGGCTGCGCAATCGGTTGCCATAGCCAACGCGTGCGGTATTCCGGTCCACCATGCGTTCATAGAGGTTGGCAAGCACGAGCCGCCGCAGGTGTTCACACCGGATAAAANCGACGGGCGCTGGGAGTTCAACTTCCTCGCCACCGCCACCGAGCCGCTGACCGCGATGTGCTTCCGCACGACCGACAAGGCCACCCTGTTCCGCGTGCCGTTGCCGGAGGGACTGACCCGTTGCCATTTTGAGGACAAGGCGCTGGCTTGCTCAAGTGAGAGCGTCCGTGTGGCACCGGTTCCCACCGAGCAACGCTCCATGGAGGGGATGCCCTCCGCTGTGGCGCAAGCTTTTCTGGCATGGCGCAAGGCATGTGGTGATACTGCCGAGGCAGTGTTTNCGGACGACTACCTGACGGTGGTCGATATCGACCATGACGGCGATGATGACTACGTTCTGAATGGCGACGAAGCCACGTGCGTTGCCGATGGCAAGGTCGTGTCCCGTAGTGGCGGTAACGGCGGCACCAGCCTGACAATTTTCACGCAGCAGGCCAAGACAGTCACGAAAGCGTTGGCAGTTTTTACGCAGAGTGCGGACGTGCGTGCCCATAAAGGGTTTGCTACGGTTGCGACAGCCGACGGTATCTACCGTCTCACCAACGGCAAGGCCGCAAAGATCAAGTCCCGCAACGGTGGCGATGTGGTTTACAGCCTCGGACGGTGAACAGGAGGCACAGCCTTGGTGGTACGAAGAGTTATGATGATTTNGGCATTGGTATGCCCAGCCGGGGCTGCCAATGCGCAAGGCGTATGTGGCGACGCCGCCAACCAGCGGGCCATCAATGAATGCTATGGCACGCTGTACAAGCAAGCCGACAGTCAATTGCAGGCCACCTATGATAGTCTACGTAAAAAGCTCACACCGGAGGCGGCCACCCGTCTCCGCGATGCGCAGCGGGCGTGGGTCGCTTATAAGGAGAACTGGTGCGCCTTGCAGTCTTCCACCGTTGAGAACGGTTCGATGTATCCGTCCGTCCTGGCGCAATGCCTGACCCAACTGACCAATGAACAGTTGGAGCGGCTCACCTATCAAAACACCTGCGTAGAGGATGTGGACTGCTGGCCGAAACGATAAATTACAAAACTGAGGCCTAAGACCCACCTTTTGCGCGATATCGGCGGTAACTAAAAATAGTCGCCCTGCATTATATTGAAGGGTGGGGAACAGCGCTCCGGAACTGTCGACTATGCGGCTTTGGAAGCTGACGGCTTGTTGTCTCGCCGTGCATCAATCAAAACTACATCGGGACTGTTCGTCAATTTGAGATCCTTCAAAATACCCCTGACTTTAGCTAACTCTGAGGTAGTGAAATAGATGATGGCTTTGATACCTGTCTTGGCGTCGCTGGCCTTCTGATAAATCTCGACCTGATTTTGAAGATTCTTGGCAAGCTTCGTGTTCTTAGCGAGCTTCATCTCTACGAGGGTCTTCTCTGTCCCTCGGCTTATTTNGAAATCAACCGGTCCGCGACCATCGTTGGCTTCGGCACCAAANTCGGAAGGCGTCCCAAACCAGACCAATCGATAAAGAACGTGCAGGTCCTTTTCTCGCTCGATTGGCACGCCCTTGTCGTTATAGAAGAAACGGTGACCGCCTTTGTTCTCGATGACATCTTTCAGGTACGCGAGGCGCGCATGAGCCTCCTCATATGTCGACTTGCCAATTTCATAGAACTTTGTGTTTGCGACAAGAGATGCTTGCAAGGCACGCAGTTGTTCAATGAACATGTACTCGATTGCCATGACCTTTTCCGCGCTCACATCTGAAGCGTTGTCGCCATTTTGCTCCTTAAGCCGGATGTAATAATCAATGATTTCGGGGAACTGCCGCATTGTTGCGACCGCAGCCTGAGCACGCTCTTTCTGCGTGGGCTCGGGTTGTTTCTTTCCGGGTTGTTTGGGACGGCGTTTCAGCGCGGTCTCGAAATAGTTAAACACAGATGAGCGCAATTGCACGTCAGGGATCGCGGTAGGAATGTTCTCGAACCCGTCGATCAGATCCTCTTTGTTGATCCAGTTCTCATCTCGGGTCAGCATATCCTTGGGCGTAAGTATTACATAGTCACCGTTCACCACCGGCAGCCTGTATTTCGCACGCGACCAGGCTTCGGTGTCGTAGTTGAACCGAGCGCGCTCAACCCAAACTTCACGTACGGCTTCTGGAGGTAAATGGGCAGCAGCAAAGGTTTGGGTGTATTNGCAAAGAAAATCTTTGATCAAATTCGTGGTAAANTCGCTGATATTGTCCCGGCCTACGCCATCAGAAACCAGGCAGACCTTTTCCAAGTGACTACTTTCGGTAATCTGCTCTTGCCCGAAATTTGGAAAAATAACGTTTAGGTTTGCATGAAGATTGCGCGCGAACTCCATCCCGAGACCAGCGCCACCATTTCCTGAAACTGAGAACCCCAGCCAGTTTTGTTTTACCTCTTTGAAACAGTACCAGTTTCGCAATTCGCCCTCGTTAACAGGGCCCGCTGCGGCACGGTCGCGCAGAAAGACAAGATAATTGATTATCGCTTCATGTAATTCTACATATTCAGGTCGGTCGCTATGAAAAAGCAGAAAGGGATCGATGAAGAGCGGCAGGTCATTTACAACTGAGATGTTTAAAGCGCCGTAATCCTCAAAAACCTCCGCGTCCACACCGAAATAGTCGCTGATAAAAGTTGCCATAAGTTCCCCCTTCCTTTTTGACAGTATAAAGGAAGTTAAGACTGAACAACAGTTTACTGTGTAAAGCACACGGTTCTCCCCAAATAGTTGTGAGAGCCGACCTCGTCATCAAATTTTGACTATTTCACTCCGCCCAACGCCGAGTCTGCGGGCCTCCCCTCACCAACGTCGTTCCGAACCCCGTTAATGAACGGTCTCTTCCGGCAAATCGAAGACACGACCAATAGAACGGAGATAAGCGGCAATTTCCAACCGCAAGTGATCGCGTTCGCCGTAGTTGTCACAGATTTCCTGAACCTCTCTCACCACGCGGTCAAAGTCTTCATCCAGTACGTCGATCTCCCCAAATACATAGGTGTCATGTCCCACCGCACATATGGGGCATCCTGTCGCGATAATCTCGTCTACGAATTCTGGGATCTGGTCTTTGCGCATTTTGGCCTCCATGCGAATTGACCAGCAGCCTTAATGTTCGGTCTAGGCGTGGCAATATGCAGATCTGCACTGCCGCTGTGGGTTGTCTGTTATTTGATGGCACGGTTATGCAATTCTGGCACAGATATGACAGCCAGACTTCTTCGGCCACGATAGGGTTTAGACACTTCCTGCGCTTCGGAACGTAGGAAGTACCCGAAGGTCAGAGAGTGGGCCGTCCTCTCCTGAACACGTAATCAGGAGGGGACGGTTTTTCGTTATCAACAATCGCGCCGATGAGAAGCTGTCTCTACATCTTGCATCTGGCACAGCTGTTCAAAGCTCAAAGGCGGCGCGACCGTGCAGCCGAGGCATTGAATCGGATAGTTCGGTTGACTCATTGAATGGAATAATTGCTCGTTTTCAACGTGGGTAATAAACCATCGGTGTACGGGTGTCTGACCTCTGACGGGCGTGATGTCGAATAAGTTGCCCTCTGGGCACCGTACGACAGAGTGCGGGGTGTATTGCTTTTGCTCGCCAAACACCAAANGGAGTAGCCATCCCNTGACTGCCACATATCCACGGTGATGTTGCACATAGTAATCGACGTTCTGATGGCACTCGGACGGTTGCGGCTTCCAGTCGCCAATCGTGACGTCGGGATTAAACGGGACGTTGAGCGCTTCGCCACTCCGGGCGCACACATCACGCTGATACTCATTTCGGTTCATTATTGTTTCCCAACCAGTGCTCCGACGGCGGCAGTTTCGCAAAGCGCCACATAATGCCGGGTGGCCTAACTATCTTTCTGCAAGCGCAGTTTGCCGCGCTGACGCGCATCGGCACGCCAAAGTTTTTTNCGTGCATCCGCTGTTTCGAGATGCCTATATTTCCCGCCTGAGAATTTGGGCCAGTCCAGCGCCATGCCAGCGCTGACCATTTCAGCCGCCAGATCACGGCCATCCGACAAGAAAAATTCCGCGACAACTCGGTCGTACGACAATTCCGGCCTGATCCGGGCGGTGATGGTTTGTCCCTTGCAGAGCTTAACCAGCGCCCATTTGGCTTGTTTGCCATAGGGATGGTCGAGTTCGGGAGCATCGATCCCAGCAAGTCGAATATGGCGGCTATCGATGACAATCGTGTCGCCATCAACAACCCAGCACGGCCCTTGCAGAATGGTATCGACTGGCGCTAGCGGAACAACAATTGAATGTGGGGTCGCATTCTGCTGCGGAGTTGGGCGAGTCACAATCACAACCGGATGCGATTGTTTCTTCCATGAAGACGAGCGCCTTTTCCTCCCGAAAAATGCCCGTACTAAANTACGAAATAACCCCATGTCCCCAACCCACTACACGCATTGTTCCCTTTATCTGGACAATACCCACAAGTTGTAAGTGAGGGAAAGAGAACATCTCGCGGATAAGCGTGTACGGCTGAATCTTTCAGNCGATATCGCTAACATTGCAGCGCGCACTTCAATTACCGTCGACGGTAGTATGCCCCCCACGCCAGCCGGATATCGGCAAACGACCATTCGCGGCGGCGGCCATAGGCAGGGCTTGGACGGGTGTAGCAACTGGCAAGTCCGGTCTCTCGCTGGAATTTCATGAACCATGCCGATGATTTNGGTTTACCGCGAGGCGTGGACTCGATCTGGCGGATGATACCGCTGTGCGCCCAGCAGTCGTTCGGGTTCGGGATTGACGCTGGGTTTGTGAGGTATGTCCTCAGTCTCTGCAAAGTGACATCGTCCGGTGACTGGTGAAGGTCCTTACGCAATTCGGCCACAGCTAAGGCTACGCCCTGTCGTGCCGCCTCCCGTAGCATGTCGTTCAGTTGGATATCTGAAAGCACAATCGCACGAAGGGGTTCCATATGCCGATCCTTTCCTTATGAGGCATTAGGGCGACGGATACCAGTTTGGTCGAGCCTCCCTCCCGTTGAAATGATCCTGCTTAAATGCCTGCCAGTTCGCCAAGGCGCTGGGTTACAGGTCGGAGCGGATCGACAAGCCCGAGGTCGTAGATCATCGTCGTCTCAAGATTGCCCTTGTGATCGACGTAGTGGGAGACCGCTTCGCGGGACACCCCCTGCCCCGTCAGCATCAGCGAAATTGCGATGCGTTTGAGGTCGTAAAGTTGGAAGTGGTCGGGCACACCCGGTAACGCCTTAAACCGCGCCAGTCCCTTGCGGAAATTGTCGCGTGGCTTTGATGGATCAGAATGTGACGGGAACACAAGATTGCTACCGGGCCAACGATCCCGCTGGGCCCGGACCATTGTCGCCACCTTGCTGTGGATCGGCACTGTGCGGTAAGCGTATTCGTAGAGAGAACGCGACAACTTGATGCCTTTGGTGTTGTGCTTGTTCCAGATAAGCTGGTCCAGATCGAAATGCGCAAATTCGGCGTTCGCGAGATCACTAGGGCGAGCCATAGTAAGGAAANGGACGCCCATGTAATTGCACAGCTCTGCCATCTGGTCATTGGCTGTAACGATATGGGCTTTGACGAGAGCCTCATCGCGTTTCGCGATACCGCTCAAGTCCTTGATGTCGGGTACGGCATCGAAANCAGGGTAAANGATATGCGCGGTGATTTGGCGAATTTGCTCCATCGAGTAATCCCGCCGCTGGCGAATGACTTTGCGCTTTTNCAGCGGGTGGGCAGGATTGCGCATATCCACCAGTTGCATGCGGATGGCCCAATTAAACAGTGCCAAAACGTGCCGGAGCGCTGTGTTGTAAACGTACGGTGAGGTAAACTGTTTCTGGTAACGCTCGATGTCCAATGGTTTGATTGTGGATAAGGGCCTATCCAAGAACATCGTGCCGAGATCGGTGTAGTTCCGAATGTTCTTGCCCCTTTTGGTCGCGACNGTCGGGACGCGGCGGAGCCACTTCGCCATCAGCATGACAAATGAATGCTTGTAGCCGTCCGACAAACCGGAGACGTGGCTCTCCCAATAACGGTCTATCGCTTCGCGGACAGTCATGAGGTGAATGCGGCGTGGATCATTTNCATCAAGGTCAGGGTTTTCGCCAGCTTTCAGCCGTTGTTCGCGGTCTATCACCGCCAATCTTGCGGACGCTACGTTCAGGACGACGGTCGATCCCAGCGCTTTCCGATGCCGCTTTNGGTTGAAANCATAGGCATGCACGAATGTCTTGTTTCCAAGCGCCGTGACCCGCAAGCCCAGCCCCGACAAGGAGCCATTACGGATGACACCATCCTCCCCGACGGGGTAATCCCAGAAGATTTCTTGATCCTTTCCGGCAGGACACGATGACCCAAAAACAAACGAGTCGGTTAAGAACAATTTCGGCATTTCATGTAACTTCCATGTAACGGATTTATAGTTCATGTAACGCAGAATGTGAAGTAATGACGAGTGATCATATTGATAAAATGACGTAATAACATGCACTTGTTGTCATTTTATATTTCGAATATTTCGAAATGTAGCCGCTACGAATCTGAGGGTCAGGAGTTCGAATCTCTTTGGGCGCACCAAATTTTCCAAACAGTTACGTGAATTTCACCCGCCATTGCCAGGTTCATGTAACTTTGGTGTAACAGGCAGCTTTTCGCCTTTACCTTCCGATGTGCCCAGTTAGCAGACAGTGTCGCGGCAACATATCTCATCTCAACGTTGCGATTCGACACCACTTCGCACATTATCGCGTGTAACTACGGACTGATATAAAATGGGATGAGTCGCAAATAATGCTTGATCAGATGTTCACTGCGGAGAACTTCCGACGCATCTACGATGCTGAGAACCGCAAGGGGCTCGATCTGGCGACCCGGTATTTCCCAACACTCGAGAATCACACACTCGCGATTCGCGAGAAAGTGAAGGACATCCGCGGACACCGTGCGCTCGGATTGACAATGGCGACCGATGTATTTGAAGCGACGATGCTGGCTTTGAAAGCAGAATTGGCGGAACTCAAGAACGCCAAATCTACAGCGATCGATGATCTCATGGATGAGATCAGCCTGAAGGTACTGAAGCCCAATTTCAAGATCGACCTCTCCCAGAAGACTGGGCCGGGAGGGAAGCCGGTTTTCTGCATCGACGCGGAGCCAGCGACGTTTTTCGTCATCAAGCAACTCCAGCGTAACATCCATCGCATCTATGGCGTGAAGCAGGCGAACCGTCATGACTTGGTCTGTCAGCTTCGTGATATGCTCTGTAGCAGCTTTCCGTTCGAGCTGGTCCGTACCGATATTTCATCATTCTATGAGAGCATCGACCGTAAGCGACTGGTCGAGAAACTGGACCGGGACCAGCTATTAAGTCCCGCCTCGAAGAAATACATCAAGCAGGTGCTAGACTCCTACGGCAAGGTTTCTGGCACCGTGACCGGCGTACCGAGGGGCGTCGGGATCAGCGCATATTTAGCAGAGCTGTATCTTCGACCGGTCGACAAGGCCATAAAGGCGATCCCCGGATTAGTTTTATATTGCCGGTTCGTCGATGACATCGTGGCTGTATTCGCACGACCGCCCGCAGGCACAAGCCTCGGTTCCTACAAAGACCGTACTATCGCCATCTTCGATGACAACTCCCTCACGCACAATACGACAAAGACGTTTGAGGTCGCGATCGCAGATTCCAATCCCAAGGATTTCGAGTATCTCGGTTATAGTTTTAGCCCGAAAGGCGGAAAGCTCGAGATTGGCCCGAGCGCAGCGAAGGTGGATAAATATCGCACGCGCATGAAAGCTGCGTTTGACGCCTACTGGCAGGAAAGGCCCATCAGCCCGAGGATCGCGTACCGAGAGCTAGTGGGTCGCATAAAGTTTTTGACGGGTAACACGCGCCTCTCAAACAGCAAATCGCAAGCGGCTACCGGCATTTATTTCAACAACTCGGTCGTCACCGACTTGTCGAGTTTCGGTCAGCTTGACAATGAGCTAAAGGTACATATCGGCACGCTGAAAAGCACCAGTCTGCAAAAACAATTGAAAAAGCTCAAATTCACCACCGGCTTCGAGCAACGCAGATATCATAATTTCAGTACGAGAGAGTTGCAGATGATCGTAAGGGCTTGGAAACATGGCTAAGCGACGCGTCTCGCTCACCCACCGAAAACAGCGATCCGTGCTGACGGATATGCTGCCATTCGAGGTGCCGCCGACTTTTTCCAATCGAGGCTTTTACCGCTTTCTTCGGGACAACAGCGTCGAGATCGAAAACAAGCAGCTGCGCTGGGTATGCGGAACTGACGCCCTTGATCGAACTATGCGGCTGCTGTTCGGGATCGATACCACTTTTGCGATCACGACCACTGTCGTGACCGAATGGGGCAAACTGAAAACGCGCCGCTCAGTGCCCATCGGCAAATGCAAGATGGCAACTATACCATTTAATTTTCGCGTATCTCACAACCTAGATGGTCGTACATTAAGCGTTATTCATCCGCGCAATCAGGTCGCGGTGGCGAGCTTCTACGCAACGCATAGCGCGCTTATTATCTATCATACGTCTGTCAGCGAGTTTTCGATCCGTCGTCCGGTATCGGTGTCACGCTACGCATACTTCAAGGACAAGCTTCATGAAGAACGCCTAGATGGCGTCGCCGGGCTGGAGGAGGAGGATCGGGAATACGAGCAACTCGGCTCTTATTTCGTTTACCGGAAGTACCGCAACATCCATCGCTTCTTCGAGTCTTACAAATATCACCGCAGTGAAAAAANGTATGATGCGATGGTGCAAATCGACGTGAACAAATGCTTTGACAGCATATACACTCACTCTCTGCCATGGGCTCTTCTGGGCAAGGACCAGACAAAGTTCCATCTTGATGATTCGAAGGCAACGTTCGGCGGGCGCTTTGATGCCCTGATGCAGGATCTCAACCATAAAGAGACCAACGGCATCGTCATTGGTCCTGAGTTTNCAAGGATTTTTGCCGAGATCATTTTGCAATCTGTCGATGCTGAATTGATCACACAGTTGGCTGAAGGAGCGAATCTTACTCACAAAGTCGATTACGAAATTTTCCGATATGTCGATGATTTCTTTGTTTTCTACAACGAAGATTCCACGCAGCTCAAAATTTTCGAGACCCTTCAGCAAATTCTAAAGGCCAAGAAGCTCAGTATCAATACGGCAAAGATCAAGCATTACAAGAAGCCTATCATCACCGAGATCACAATTGCCAAAGAGCGGATTTCGATCCTTTTGAACGGCGAGGTGAATCCGATTTGCGAGGAGGAGCCTCTGGCCGACGCTTCCAAGCCGCCGAAGCAGAAGCTGGTATGCGCCATAAACGCGAACCGTCTGATCATCAGGTACAAAGCGGCTATCAAAGAGGCGGGCGTCACCTACGGCGATCTGCTAAATTATACGTTCGCCATTATCGAGAACAAGCTCGAGAAGCTGTTCGAGGCGTACATTACAAGCAACAAAACGGACCGTGACCGCAAGCATCTTTCTAATGCCTTACTGGCAATTATGGAGTTCGCATTCTTTGCATACTCGGCAAGCCCGAAGGTCAACCACACCATCCGACTTTGCCGTATGATCACGGCTTCGGTGGAGTTTCTACATGTTCAGGGGCTTCCCTACGAGCAGAAGCACCTCCTGTTCAAGTACGTCCACGACAACGTAATGCAGCAACTCGAAAAAANTACGATGAGTGTTCATCGTGAAGTCGAGAGCCTATACCTGCTCATTTCCCTGTCACAGATTGGTCGCGAATACTGGCTGCCCGTGTCGGTGCTTCTCCAGCACTTCCTCATCAAGGAGGAAANGGATACGGGGAATTATATTAGACCCACTGGATTCATGAACCACTTTTCGATCACGATCCTGCTGGCATATATCAAGGACAAGGTCAGATACGGAAAGTTGAAAGCCTTTGTTGAGGCGCATATCATCGCGAAGCTCGAATACATGAAGGCACATTGCCCAAACGATGCTGAGACGCTGATCATGCTGCTTGATCTTGTCGTCTGTCCCTACATTAACGCAGTTACCAAAGATACCATCGGGTTGATCTTCGGACTGGATGCCGTAGGCCTTGCATCCGTTCAGTCGGCTAACGATCACTGGTTTACTGCCTGGGGCGATAAGTTTGATCTGGGGAAGGAACTGGACGCGAAGCGCAGCCGTGAGGTATACTGACGTCGGCGCTCCGCTTTACCCTTAATGGCTGTTGGCAGCCCACACACAAGCGCCCTCACTTCCCCTATATCAATTGGGGGTTGGGTAACTGGACGGTAGGAGCGGGCCGTCCCTTTTCATTGTAGTTGCGAACAAGCGAATTCGGTAGTTGGCTGCCTCCTTTCCGGCTTCCAGTAACGGTCAATATGTGTGAGGCTGGTTTTAACGACTTAATTGCGCAACTGAAAAGGGTCGCGGTGCCCGCGCGATATTTCGCTGTGTGGGGNCCGAGTGGCTTCGCCCCTTCTCTTCCCCAAACAGGTTTTCCGCCCAGCTTCCTCCATTACGCTGCGCTGCATTGCGTGCAGCCGGTTCCCCGCGAATCCCTGTTGTCCCCTTCCAGCCCCACCGCTCACGCGGCTCCGGGAAGCAGGACGGGGTCTTGTTTCTCTGTCCATTTCAAATCAAGTGAAGGGACAATCCTATGACAACAATCCAAACCACCCGCATCCGTGAACTGAATGACGTGTTCCGGACTACGTGGCTCACCGGCACCGTGTTGCTGACCTCCGGCATTCAAAGCCTTGCGGATGCGACGCAATCCCACATCGTTGAAGGCGTCCAAGACTTTAACGCCTTCACACCCGACAATGACCCCCATGGTGAGCATGATTTCGGCGCGGTGACTGTCGATGGGCATAAGGTCTTTTGGAAAATCGACTACTATGACCTGAGCGTGCAATTCGGTTCGGACGATCCCGCTAACCCTGCTGTCACAAAGCGGGTTCTCACGGTCATGCTGGCTGAGGAATATTAGGCAACGAACCGGAAGCCTTAGAGGAAGACGTGAACACTTCGCGCCTTCCTTCATCCTGTACGACCTTGCCACCGTTTTGGCGATTGTTGTATGTTGCTTCCATAAATCGAGCCCCAGATTTCCATTCATCGCACCGTCAGGAAAGTGTAGGATTAAATCGTGTCGCGTGTTATAAATAGGTAGAAACGAAAGTGACGACCATGCGCACCACGCAATCATTAAGTATCACCCTCCCCATCGACATGGCCGAAATGGTCAAGTCCAAGGTCGCCTCTGGCGAGTACGCTACCGAAAGTGAAGTTATCCGCGACGGACTGCGCACACTCGCCGCGCGTGACGCCGCCGTGGAGCGCTGGCTGCGGGACGAAGTTGCCCCTGCCTACGATGCTCATAAAGCAGATCCTACACGGGCGGTTTCCCTCGATGAAGGCATGGCGCAAGTCCGGGCGCGGATCGCCAAAGGCGAAGGCCGCCGCTAAATGAAGTATTATGCCGTGCGCTTGTCGCCCGAGGCGCAGACCGACCTCGTGTTGATGCACGCTAACATCGTGGACAGGTCCAATTCTAACGTCACTGCCGACACATATATTGACCGTATCAGTGGGTTTGTAAGTTCGTTGAACGTCTTTCCAGAACGCGGCACGGTTCGTGACGAGACGCGCGCGGGGCTGCGTATTATTGGGTTTGAGCGCAGCGCCAGCGTGGCTTTTGTCGTAGAAGACAATGAAGTCGTGGTTTTGCGCATTCTGGCTAAAGGTCAAGAGTTCGACCGAACCATCAGCCTCTAGGAAAATGGCAGCGCAAAGCATGATGAATATCGGTGAAGAATTTACTTGGACGAATTGCGGAGCAGATATTAGCAAATACGCGAACACTAGAACTATCACTGATTATCTGAAACACGTGATTGGTCCCGCCATTCTCTCAATTGAAANCAAGATTGAAGAGTACGAGGCCCTAGGCGATGCGTACGCCATTTTTGGTGTTTCAGATCTGCAAAATGTAAAGCGAGAGACCTTACTTGCCTTCAGCTTGGGAATGCAATCGCTCTGGNAACGCCAATTCAGAAACTATCTCCGTCAATCTGCAAGTGAACTGAAGCCCAACGACAAGAAATTTGCCGAAAGATCAAAGGGCCCGAAGTGGGACGATCTGGAAAAACTTTTTGAGGAACTGAGGGGAGTCGAGTTAAAACGATTCAAGTCCTATTATGCCTTGAACACGTTAAACCGTTTGGGAAATGCGGCACGCCATGGGGATGGATATGCACTCCAACACTTGCGAAAAANCAATCCTGAGCTGTTTCCACTTGCCAACAAATTTTCGAATGAAGCGCCGCTTGAGATTATGCAAATCCATCTTAAAGACTTTGCATCGGCCATTTGCTCTTTCTGGAATGAGATGGAGCTCGTTCGCCTTCGCAGTCTGACAGCACGCGATACCAGAATATCAAAGGCAATTGAGGATTTAGTTACAGATATAAACGCATCTTTCCCCTTGGCTGCAATCGGCGGCAATAATGGCTCATCCGAAGCAGTCAACACTTGACCGATTAAGGGTAAAACAATTGCCTCAGATCACGAATCCATCAGACGCTCTTGAGCTTTTTCAAGAAGCCTTCAGCAAGGGCAATATCCCTTTGATGATTTGCAAGTTCGATCCTTCTATGTCGATGTGCGTGGACGAGCCCAACGGGAAACGTCGTATTAGCTTTGTAAAGGTCGAGGGACAGACGCTAACAATACTCGTTATGTTTGTTGTGGTCGGTCTAAGAGATGGCACTCTCTGTTTCAACATCGGCTATGCGGTGCCGCCGTCACATCAGGGGCAAGGGATTGCGAAAATGGCTGTTGAAAACGCGATCATAGAGATGAAAANCGGAATAGGTCGCCCATTTTACGTCGAGGCAATTGTTGGATTAGACAATCCTACCTCACAACGCGTGGCGAATACGACCATCTCTGAGCATGCGACCACTATAACGGATGATGTCTCAGGCCTTCCCGCTTTACTATATCTACGAAGAGTGGATTGACGACTGGTTCATATATTTCTTTAAAAATCACAGATCACATTTAGTTACAGAAGCTAGCAGCTATACGTAGAAGCCGCACACTCACACGCACATTTTTACGCACACTGAAAATCAAACTCGAAATAAAAAANTAGAATCAATATCTTACAGATAGGTCGCGCTGACTTTTAATGCGCGGGTCGTGGGTTCGAGTCCCACGCCTCTCACCACTTCCAACTTCCCCTTATAAGACTACTGACTTCGACAAACGTAGCGAGAGCGTCATTGTTACGCCCGTTCATCCTGCTTTGAGTTGCGCGCCTAGGCATTTGTTAAAGCAAATAATCCCTCTAGTTGAAACCAAACATGCTGATACCACATTGTTATGTATGATGAGTTCAGCCGATTAACGGCTTTGAACAAATTGGAGGAGGCACTTATGAACAACCGTACGATTACTATCGTGATTGCGGGCATCGTCGTGGTTATGGCGATTGCCTACTTTATGACGGGTACCAGCACCACGAGCACGACCGGGACGCCAGCCAGCCCACCGCCAGCAACTACGACTCAACCGTCAACACCTGCACCAGCACCGGCCACACCGGCTCCTGCTACCCCAGCACCGGCAACACCTGCGCCATCAACTCCGGCTCCGGCAACGCCGTAATCTATATAGCCGTTGGCTAATATCGAACATTGAATAGGCAAGAGATACAAACGCCCNGCTATTTCCATGCGGGNCGTTTTTGCGTTTGATAAGTTAATTTTAGAGGCTCTTAGAGGTTCTGCGGCAACGCCAGTTCCAGTCGCGTGGCTCACCCAAATCCATATGAACCGATTCTGTATGGCAGTAGGTGCCCACGCCACCCCTATCCGGTATGGAACGCAAATAATTTGCCAAGTCCCACTTGGAAACGCCGCTGACCTGAATGTCGGCCGCATCGCAGGTATAGTGCTTGGAACCTTGCGTTGTCGCCCTGGGCGGGCGATATCCGGACGTCACTGTTGCGGGCCGCCCATAATGCGTTTCGACTTCCTTGATTCGCTTGATCAGCTCCGGCTTGAAACAACCGACATTAACCTGTTCTGTCTGCACCAACAGCCCATTGGGCGCGATGCGGCTAAGGCCAGACAGCGAAGCAAGCTTCATCAGCCCCGCAGGCTTGTCGTCTTCTTCGACATGGGTATCATCAAACTCGTCGGACATCGTCTGGCGACCGTTGAGAGCGATGCCTGTGGCCTGCTGCGCAGAAACCGGCAAGGCTGCAATCTGGGTCAACCCCGCGGCACTGCCAGAGCCTCGTTTCTTCGCAGCGGTGGCAAAAAACGCAGCGATTGGAACGGCGGTCGTATCCGCGGGAAGGCTCGGCTTTGTCGGCGCAGCAGTGTTCGCCATCGCCTGCGCTGTCCCTGAAACTGCAGGAGAAACACCGCTCGCAGAATGCTGCTCACCGGCTTGCGCAGTAACGGGATTGGTGGATGGCTGAGGTGGGGTTACCGGTGCTGAGTAAACGCTGTTCAGCGCAGGAACAATTTTGGGCGATGGCGCGTAGGCCGGGACGCTTGCCGTTGCAGCACTAGCAGCAGGAGCCACCCCCGAGGCAGAATTTGCGTAAATACTTAGAGAACTGGCCGATATACCCGTCGGCTGTGTCGATAGCCCGGAAATCTGCGGTGTCTGTCCATTGACCTGCTGTGTTGCCTGACCTGGGGCTGCAGCGGCGGCAGTGTGTTGTGCCGCAGTCGAATTAGATCCCGAAACCATTGCGGGATCGACGTAGCCATTACGCTGGCCCTGCACTGGGGCGCCAGCCTGTGCCGCGGAAGCAACCGCAGATGGCGCGGTAGCCGCCGGCATCGGCGCCACAGACGCATTCTTGTCTTCAGAGACTGCCGAAACGCAGCCGGATAGCGCCAGAATAACGGCTGCAGCGAGATAGCCCTTAGCCAAATATGCCGAATTGCCATTGAGGTTTTTCAAGGCAAAGCCTCCGCAAATGCGTTTAAACTCGACCAACCCTCTAGCACAGCGCTGCCGAAACTGGATAGGCATATTCGTCCATTGACGAAACCTGCCAGGCCAGCAACGCCAGCGCCGTTGTGTTTGCCCCCCTTAAAGAGGGAGAATCACCTTACCAGGAGCCGGTATTCTCCATGGATATCCACGGTTCGGCTGGTGCAAGGCTTGCGCCTTTCTGCAATATCTCGATGGAGATGCCATCTGGCGAGCGCACAAATGCCATATGTCCGTCACGCGGAGGACGGTTGATGACGACGCCGCTTTCGTGAAGTTTGGCACAGGTCTCATAGATATCATCGACCTCATAGGCAAGATGGCCAAAGTTGCGGCCACCCGCATAGTCTTCCGCGTCCCAATTATATGTCAGCTCAAGGCACGGCGCCTTGTTGTCGCGGGCTGACGCAACATCATCGGTTGCAGCCAGAAAAACGAGGGTGAAGCGGCCTTTTTCATTTTCGATGCGGCGGACTTCTTCCAGGCCAAAGACTGTCCCATAAAAATGCAGGGATTTTTCGAGGTCCTTTACCCGAACCATAGTGTGCAGATATCGCATGTACTTCTCCTTCTCGTTTTAATCTTGCCGTTACGGCAGGTAAGTCAGCCCTGAGCAAGCCCAAAGACATAAAAGCAGGTGGATAAATCAAAAACTAGGGCTTGCGCGAAACCGTTACCAAGATGTTAATCTATCTTCAGGGAATCAGTTGACCGTAATGGTGCGTGCGTAGAGGGGCTGGGTGGAAATGTCGGACAGAACGTCGTCGAAAAGCGTTGTCGATTTCGAAGATTTTTCGGGCGATGCAGTCGACCTGATCGAAATCACCGGTGTTGTGAAATGGTTTGACGTAGCCAAGGGTTTCGGCTTCATCGTACCTGATAACGGCCTGCAGGATGTTCTTCTACACGTCTCCTGCCTGCGCCGCGATGGCTACCAGACAATTCTCGAGGGCACACGCATCGTGGCGCTCATCCAGCGTCGGGATCGCGGTTACCAGACCTTCCGTGTTCTTTCCATGGACCAGTCGACAGCGGTTCACCCATCGCAGCTGCCACCCGTCCGAACCCACGTGCAGGTAACGCCGTCCAGTGGACTGGAACGTGCCATCGTAAAATGGTTCAATCGCACCAAGGGCTTCGGCTTTCTCACACGCGGGGAAGGCACGGAGGACATTTTTATCCATATGGAAACGCTCCGCCGCTTCGGGTTGGCGGAGTTGCGCCCGGGCCAGGTCGTTCTCGTGCGTTTCGGCGATGGCGATAAAGGATTGATGGCCGCAGAAATCCATCCGGATAATCCTACCCCTATCGGAATGGCGCACTGATGATCGGAAATCTGCTGTCCAGAAACATCGTGAGTGCAGTTGCTGCGCTCACGTTTTTNGTTGCGGCTATCACGCCGCTTTCGGCAGAGGAAACTTTCTCCTCGGAACCACTAACGATTCAGACCTTAGATGGCAAGAAACACGAATTCACCGTCGAACTCGCGACGACGGATGCTCAGCGTCAGCAAGGACTGAT
Source organism: Agrobacterium bohemicum (assembly GCF_002896715.1). Lineage (GTDB taxonomy): Bacteria > Pseudomonadota > Alphaproteobacteria > Rhizobiales > Rhizobiaceae > Agrobacterium > Agrobacterium bohemicum. The sequence goes on along the minus strand of NZ_PGEL01000016.1, from coordinate 49,020 downwards.
GCACAGGAAGTCGATGGGCCAAACCAACGGCATGCTGTTCGATTTCAAGATGGATCGCGAAGTAACGATGTGGATGAGAAACACGCTCATTCCGCTCGACATGCTGTTCATTTCCAAAGCTGGAAAGATCGAACATATCCACGCAGGTGCGGTTCCGCACTCCGAATCAATCATCAGTTCGCGTGGTGCGGTGCGTTACGTTCTGGAACTGAACGGGGGATCAGCGAAGAGTTTTGGGATTAAAACCGGCGACACGGTTCGCAGCGCACAGATTGGGAATATCAACCAATAGTGCTTGGCCGGGCGTCCGCCGCCCGGCATCAAAACGTCACCTCAGTAGCAAGGCTCGACGTGGCTCAGAATTCGGCAATTCGAAATAGAAGAAGCGAGATTGATAGCAATATCAATGGCTTCTACAGAATCAGCTGTGCCTTCAAGATAGATCACATCGTTCTCGACCGATGCCGAAATACTCGACTTCTCGAGGCCCGACTCGAATGCCAGAGCTGACGTTATCGCCTGGCAAACACCGGCCATACGATCGCCAAAAAAGCTTTCCTGTATTCCAGACATATTGAACATTATCGGATCTCCTCGGTTGTTAGTATACAACGTCTAAGTCGTATTTTCGTTCATCTCCGGTTCATTTATTCGTTCATCTTCCATTCATCTTGGAAAAAAGGAACCCNTAACCCGTTCACTTTTTTCGTGAACGGGAACTAATGCGTGAATTTCGGGTTCGTGAGGAGAACTATGGGAAGGAGGAACCCCATGCTAATTCATAGAACAGAACCCTGCCACCACGCCGAGTGGATCAAGCCTGTCGCGATCCATTTGCCACTTTGTGCGGCGCTGGAAATCTACAGCCCGTTGATCGCTCTGGATATGCTCATGTACCGCTGGCCCAACGACCACGGCCCGGAATACACACAGGCGAGACAAAACTGCCTTGATGCATTAGTGGGCAAATGTGATCTGGAAACAGCGCGCGAATCATTCATGATCGCAAGCAATCACGCCCATGTGCTGAACGTTCATTGACGTTCCAGATTTCGGGCTTTTATCACGACTGATTACGCGGTTTNGGTTTGTCCATCTTCGCGTAATTTGCACTGAAAAGATTGACGAATTTTAAGTGCTCCTGAAANCATCGGGTCATTCTGCTGCGTTTGAACTGGGCACATTTAGGATTCGGACATAAAAAAANCCCGCCGGAGCGGGTTTCGAGCTGGGAAATCATACTCGGCTTTGGGGTCGACGTTACCCGATTTGGGAGAGGTCCGACTTGCGGTAAAAGCGCGCAATGAAACCTGTCGGCTCAAAAATCGGCGCGATCCCAGCTAAGTCGAGTTCATTTTNGATCGTTGCTCTATAGCCTTGCCTCGACCTGGCAATTTGGGACAGAGAGACATAATATCTTTCGAAGTCTAGAACAGACTGGCGTTCAACCAGTTTGACTGTTTTACCTGTTTCACGACGGGCGCTTCTGACGTGCAGGTAGCCAAGTTCAATCAGCAAGCTAACCGTAGCGGTGGTTGTCCCGAGAACACGCTCGACTTCTTTCGTTCGCATCCAGTGTTCATCACCACCGGCCATGGGGCTTACATCAGGTTTGAAACCATCATGGTCAACGCGAATCCGGGAGAAGAACGGCTCATCTCCCTGCTGCAGGTAAGACCTGACGGTTCCGCTGAAGATCATGGACGCTACGTGTTGGAAAGAGAGGTGCCAAGCCTGACAGGCTTCAACGATGGAAATCGTTCCGTCGTGGGTCTGCACCGCGGTCATGTTTGCGCCGAACTTGCGCTCAAAACCTCTCAGGTCAGCCTCGCGGATTCGCGTGTAAGGGCGAGTATCGTCTGAGCGTTTTTCAACACATTCGATGATATTCAGTTTCAAGACATCATCCATCCTGGCCTCGGTCAGGCCAAGGACGACTGCCGCCTCCTTGCTTGTAAGGGTTTCCGATGCCGCTCTTAGAATCTGCGCACCCAAAGTTGCATCGAAATACGCTTGAGACGTCGGAAGGTCATGCTGGAACCCTGGAATATTCTCTTGGATCAACGCCTTGATCCGATCCTTGTGCATCCCGAAGTCCGCATGCGCGGTATTCACACAATATAGATGGCGAACCTCTACAGGTTTAAAGATTGTCTCACCTGGGCCAAACGGCATATTTCGCTCGAGAATATCTTGGATCAAGTCGGCAATCGGTACGTAAACCGCCTTCGAGAGGTTGCGGCGGAGCCATCGTGTCATGGGTCCAAGCACAGTCTCGACCCGCCGTTTGTTAGGTGGGTTTTGCTTGATCACATCAGAAATCAACGCACGGATCGCGGGCTCTCCTTTGGACGCGAGCAGGAAACCCCATTCATTTACGCTTCTGCCTTCAGGCATTTGATCCCGGATATCGTGGAGAACCAAGAAATCACCCAGGTAGCGTGAGAACTCGGCAGCCACGTGGACGTCGAGCGCGTCCAGGAAGCTGGCTCCGCCGTCCTTGAACACCCGCTCGCGAAGGTATCGGTCGAGCGCCGGCTGTCGCCTTGGGAGGGGCGCCGCAGCCACCCCCTCGATATGTGCAATGTTGTCTCGTACAAATCGAGGAAAGTCGTGGATATCATCCTCGGAATCCACCGACACCTCGAGTAACGCGCAATCGTGCACGTGGCACCCTTCGATCCCTCGTACGCTCCACCACGCTCGGCGATACGCGCGGGACACCAGACGTCCCGACATCATTCTTCTATCCTCGAGGATGCAACATGCGCAGAATCGGTGCGTCCGACCAGGTCGCATGTCCTTGCTCAGGGTCGCTCGACCCATCTGCCAATTGCCACCCGCCCCGGAACCCACGACCGCCAGTGTCTTAAGGCATGACACGGCGACGCCCGACCAATCGCTGACCATCGACAGTGCGTCGGCCTCACCTTGAACGATGGCCTTTGCGGTCACATCCGTATGACCGAGGAACGACCGCAATGACGCAAATCCGTTCGCTGCGGCAAGACGGGCGACGAAATCGATTGCAGTCTCGTCGGCGTAATGGTCGAGGATTACAGGCAGAACCATCACTCACGTCCCTTCTTTTCAGGGGTCCACAGATCGGCGACAGAGTTCGCGGGATCGATTTCACTCCATCGGGCCGCGGCGTAGATGTTGTCGCTCGGCAGGCACCCGCTGGTACGTGAGTAGTTGAAGACGAAAGCGCGCAGATCGACGGTGTCCTTGCCCTTGCTCCTAGCCAGGGAGCACGCCCCTTGGATTGCCGTAACGATCTCGCCGAAGCAGCCGCTGTTAGCCCAGCACAGCCGCCCGAGGAAATCATCGGTGCGGAGTTCGTCGGGAAGCACCAGGCCGAATTTGGCTTCGACGATGTCGGTAAGAATTCGCTGGATGTCCGCCCGGTTCTTGGGCAGGCTCAAAGGTACGAAGCGCATGATCATCGAGCGGTTCTTAACCTGGCCGTCGCCGCCCTTCAGCAAATCTGCTAGGTCCGGCACTCCCGAAANGATAAGATGCAATGGCCAGTCGGCGATCTGCATCAGAGACTTGATGCGGTCCTGAACATCGAGGATCGCCTTGCTGCTCGTGTGACGGCGTAGATGCTGGGCTTCGTCAACGTGCAGGTAGATGATCCCGCGCTCACGGAACTGGGTCTTCACAGTCGCATAGAGTTCGGCTTCCGTCTGCCTCGCCTTCGACGGAACTCCGATGGCATCGAGGATCGCCACTGCGAAATCCTTCGGCCCACAGGGCTTGGGTGCCTCCAGGCTCAGAAGCGGACGCACCTCCTCGCCATATTCGTTCACCTGCGGCTGGAATTCGGGCATATGGAGGAAATGGTGCTCCAACGCCGTCGACTTTCCGGTGCCCGATCCACCCAACAGGAACAGGGCGCGCNGTCGCGAGCCGACACCGCGACGGCAAAGTTCGACGTTGTCGACCATCTCCCGCAGCAGAGGCATCAACATCTTGTCGCCCGGATTTTCGATGTAGTCGTAAACGTCCGGCTTCTTGCCGCCGTTGTCTTCAACTCCGATGTTCATGGCAACCATATTCAGTACTCCTCGTAATAGTTGTCGGTCGTATCGACAGATGCAGTCTCTTCGGCTGGCGTTTTCGCGACGATGGCGACCTCGCGCTTCTTCTTCCTCGCGTCCCTCTCGCGCTCGGCGTGGAACGATGGCACTGCGGTGGTCGGGGCGATAGAACCGTCGCGGAGCGGGTCGTCTGGAAGCGCGAACGACGACGTTACGGAGGGGGTGTCAGCCGACTGCACTGCCTTCCAGGCACCGAACAGCTCGGACTCGGCAACCTTGTAATGTTCCGCGGTGAAGTTACGCGGTGTCAGATTGGCGCGAAGCGCCGCCGCTACCCCGGTCTCGCGGAGGCGATTGATGGCGCGGTACATCGCCGCCAGTCCCGCCTCCGCTTCGGATGCGTGCTGGGCACGAATTTCGCGTCGCGCCACAATCCATTCCGCGAGGGAAAGATCGCGTCCGATACCGACGAGGTTTTTCACGACAAACCAGCCCTTGTCGCCGCGAACCGCGATGTGCTCCAGGTTTTCGGGATCGGCCTTGATCTCGTACTCCATCTGGTCAACCTTCGTCCGCTGGCGGTGAAGCTCCTCGTTGCCGTACGGAATTCCCATGAACGGGATACCGTACTGGCCGATGTGCCGTTTGAACTTTACGCCGAAGATGTGGAGCATCTGCTCCGGGTCCTGGCTCGGAAACTCGATCCCGTCCTCCTGAACAGCTCGCGTCCAGGCATTGTGCGGCGTACCGCCACCAAGGCCGCTGTGGGGCTTGTTGTGGTAGATGTCGCAGATGGCGAAGGTGAAGAGACGGATCATCTCGTCGACCTGCAGGCTGATCTGGTGCTCGGGATTGTAGTCGCCCTTTTCGGCAACCGAACCGAAGGTCCTGCCCGTGAAGTACGCCGCGATCAGTGGGCCGATCGAATGGAACAGGCTTTCGATGAAGGGACGCGCCTTGGGATTTCCGGCCTGGGGACGATTAAAGGTAATCTTGGCGGCACGCATGATGCCCTCCACCACCTCGTTGGCGAACTCCTTGCCGTTGTCACTGAAAATGTCACGAGGCTGGACCAATCCGATCCAGGGTGTTTCGGCCCCGACGAAATCGGAGATGTGGCGCTTGTCGGACATGATCATGCGGATGGCCGCAGCCGCCGAAACCGCGTTGGGATTCAAGCTCGCACGAAACGCCAGGATGTAGCGCGTGGCCACGTCGATCGCCGCCACGAACCAGATACGCTTGCCGACGACAGCCTCCTTGTAAGAAGACGGCAGGATGTCCCACATCCCGGTTTCGACGAACAAGGTCATGAGATCGACGTTCCAGAAGTCGATCTCGATACGCTCACCCACCAAAGCATTGATGCCGCGCTTGACCATCCCGAACCGCTTGAGCGCCGAGGCGCGTCCGTGACGGCCGTCCCATTTATCAAACGCGTCGAACCTGGAAATAATCGATTCGAACTTGTGTCTGGTGACCTTCAGGAGCGGCACGGTTCGCTCGGCGTTCACCTTTGCAAGCGCGGCGACGTAATCGCGGTAGGACTGAGCCATCGAGGGCTTCCGGTCCGTCATGTAGTTCAGCGCCTCTTTATGGGCGAACGCCACCGAGTCCGCGTCCACCTTTCGCATGTGCAAGCCCGGTCCATGGTGACGATGGACGATACCGAGGACATCTCCACCACAGGCGTGGTAACGCTTGTAGTCTCGACGGAACGTCTTGATGGATGGCTTGGGGAAGGCCTCAACCACGATCATCTCATCGGCGCGCGGACCATCTTCATTGGTGACCGCGTCGTCGAGGCCCAGCATTTCGCAGAGGATTTCCTTCCGCCAGGCGCTGAGCTTATCGTCGAATTCCTTTTCGACCAGCGGGGCTTCTTGCCGAGCACACGGCGCTCGGCATCGAAGCGCTCGATGAGCTTCTCACGGAACAGCGCCAGCGGCCGACGCTTTCCGGTGATACTGTCGATCGTCGTGTCTTCACCAAAGATCGCCCGCAGTCGCTGGTTTTCCGGTGCGTTGTAGCCGTGGCGAATCTTCGCGGCACCGCTCACGAGCCTCGTGTAGACATCTCCGTGCGAGATGAACTGTTCGTCGTTCACGTTCGTCTCGTTGCTGAACGTCCAGCCGTCCACGTCCCGTTTCTTGGGCTTCCAGTTGACCTCGCCTTCGCTGAAGCGATCGGCATGGCGCATCTTGACGATGGCGTGGTTGAAGACTTTAGGCATGATAAGGTCGGTCGGCATCGCAGGCTCCTTTGTTGGGCGATCAGCAGTCGGGTGATGTGTGTGGGGTTATCGGCGGACCGTCAGCATGGTGAGGTCGTCGATTCTAGCGGGTGTCTCCGTCAGGACGACGCGATCGTCGATCAAGAGCAAAATTGCGGTCCGTCGCTTGGCTCGGTCCTCGCACCCTCGGAGAAGTTCCCCGAAGCGAAACCGCCCGTGGAACTTCTGTACGTCCTCGTAGGCTCGGTCGTACTCGGCATCGATACGCATGCGACGAGCGCGCATGATGCGTTCAGCGTTCTCGTAGGCACCGTATGTCGCCTCGCGCTCGGTCATAAGGTGGATGTCGTGCACCGCGCCTGGCGTCGTCGAGCCGTTCCGGTTCTTGCGAAGAAAGCCTTCCGCCTTGATACGCTTCAAAAGGTCCGCCATCACATCCGACTTGCGGGCGTGCTTCACCGCAATGGCGACGGTCTCGTCGTTGTCGAATACAACGCAGAAGTCGCAGACGTGTTCGCGCATGACTCCGTCGGCATCACGGTACAGAAGCACCGGGTACTGGGAGTAGATGGCCTTGATGTCTTTGCGGAGCTGGAGGACCTTCGACACCCGGCGTTCGAGATCGCTCTCGTGATAGACGACGACGTCGTTGAACACCGAGAAGCCACGAAGGGTTTTAGCGTGGGTGGCTGGCGGCTTTCGAACAGCGCGTTCGGCTACCGGCTCGTTCCAGAAGATAGTTTCAGGCGTCGTTCCTACGACGATTCCGCGTTATTCCGCTTTCCCCGGCATCGGCTGTGCCGTTTTCCGAGAGGCGGTTGGCATGCCCAAATGTACGCGGGTTCTTGATCGCGGGCATGCTCAGAAAGCCGAGGCCCGCTTTTTGAAGCGCGATGTGTTTGGAAACCTGACGTGCAAANTGCATGGAGCGCTCCTTGGGCGTGAACATATCGACGACATACGGTGGTTATCCAGACGGTTTCCCGTCGGATCGATCACTTTGCTCGTATGCCTATCAAGTTCATGCCTGGCTCCTTCGGTCAGTCCTTTCTCAATACGGAAAAATTCAGCCGTGCATAGTCCGTCAGGGCTCAACCGAGACATTTCGTGCCCCGGATTGGTGCACATTCGTGAAGCATGGTTAACAATAGTCTGACGAAACATCAGCGTTGTCGGTATCCTCGTTGCACGGCGGGCGGAGAAAGCCGCGTGGTCCCACCCGGCCACAATGTCCCGTCCACCCGATGTCCACGCGAATACATCGTGTTCAGTTCCGTGGAGAACACGCGACACTAAGGAACCTCGCCAGAGTAGCGCGGCACTGGTCAGCGTTGTCCGATGCCTGTGATCCTGACCATACCGTCGCCACACTAAGATGAGTGGCGTGGTTCGATCGCTTCGACTATTCACACGAGCTAAGGAAAATCAGGTATTTGACTGGCTGTCGCCGATGAACTTAAATAGATTTAAATTAGGAGACAACGAATGCCAGCCGACAGGAAACTTGACAAACAAACGATCGAAGATGCTTTCGATGCGATCGCGGAAATGGCATCGCAACGCGGAATCGTGTTGGACATGGCCGTTTACGGTGGATCGTGCCTCGTTCTGGCTTCAGACATTCGTGCGGCATCCGAGGACGTCGATGCCGTCTATCTCAATCATCAAGAACAGGCGAGGAAGATCGTAGATTCCGTCACTCGGCGCAAGCGTCTGCCTGATGGATGGATGAACCAGGCAGCTAAGCAATTCGCCCCACCCNGCGGGAACCCTCAACCGCACCTTCTTCAATTTCAGGATTATCCAAGAGATGGATCGGCTCTAGGGCTACGGATTTTTACACCAGCGCCTGAGTACCTACTGGCGATGAAGGTGCTTGCCAACCGCGCACCTGACGACGACAAAAACCTAACCGACTCTACGGATGCAGTGGCGCTCATGAAGCTCACGGGGATCAATACCTACGAGAAGATTGTTGATCTCATGGAGCAGTGCTATCCTAATATTCCGGGAATCGTGCTTCCAACCGTGTCCGGACGAATGAGCGCGAAGATAAAGGGTCTTGTAGATGAGTATAATGGTGCCAATTCAGCAAGTCCGACCTGGATCGCTGGCCGCGGCNGTCCACTCGCACCTTGAGACGGGTAGCGAGTTTCGTTACCACCTTGCTAGTTTCCTTGATGGGTTTTATCTCGATCCTTCCAGTCGGCGGAGGCGGGATATGCTCTTTGATGCACCCGACTTGACGGGTGACGAACGTTTCGACGCACTCGTCGGCGCAATTGGCGAACATCTCTCCCGCAGGTGGAGGCTAGGTCCAGCACCTAGCTGGACAGACCAACCCGCACGCTTCCTCAGAATGCCATGGTTCTTGGGCTCGGAGCGCATGAAGCCGTTCTTTCTTGTCGAAAGCCCAAGCGCTTATCGGCGCAGGTTCATCTTTACGGAAATGGAGCCGCTTCGGCGAGCACGCATGCCGCGTGACGCGATGTGGTGGTACGCGGAAGAAATTCGCACGGGCATGACCCNGCTCGCGGATGAAGTCGTTCCGACCGAACTCGAAGAAGACTCTCCAAATACGGCGTATCGATTGGCGATGTGAAATCGGTTCATCTAATGCTGATTTTAAGCGCCNGCGGNCAGTGGCAGTTGCTACAAAAACAAAGAAAATCCTCGGCCCCCAAAATACCCCTGAGTGGGACAATCCCGGAGATTCTATTCGGCCTAGCCCGCTGGTCAAGATCATGGAAGCTCTCGGTATCGACAATGCCGATTTGGCCTCCGAGGCACTCGAGGATTACCGTCTTATAGACGCGCTTATCGACGAGATTCAGGTACACTGACTGAATTTTCGAGAGTTACTTCGGGCACCCGCTTGATCCGCATCATGCGGCGTTCACGGTCGATGAACCTTCCGATGCTGTCGAATGTTCTTGCCAGGCGCTAAGGCTGAAGCGCGATATCGGGTAAAGCCCAGCTCTTGTCGAAGAACTTCTCGGTTGGCCCGTACCACCGAAAATATGCAAACCAGCCACGATCCGGCAATGTCCTGACCCAGTTGACGTCGTTTTCCGGCGGCTTCGGTCCGAAATGTACGTCAATCGATCCATCGGCGTTAGGCACGAGTTTGTCGAGACTGGAGACACCCGCCTTCATCGTCTCGGTCTTGATCATCGACCTTGTCATCGCGTCGTAGACGGTGACTGCCCAGAACTCCTTGGCCGGGACATCCGCGGGAACGTGGAGCGTGTATGACCTGCTGCCATTCAGCCATTCGCCGCTCTTGTCCTTTGCCGCGCTCATATACTGCGAGCCGGCGTTCGGTATCTGCTTTATCATCCCGTCGGCCACCGTGATCGCTTCGAAAGTATAGTCCGTGCGCTCGTCGAGTTCGGCGTATCCCGCCGCTTCCTGGTCAGGCCTGAGGGTCAGCACCCACTCCCAATGGGTTCCAGGATAGGAAGAGGCGTTTGCCAAGCGAGGAGCCATGCTCGTTGTCTGCGCCATGAGGAAGCCGACCTGCGCAGCATCCGTCAGGATAGCCTTCTGTCGGGTGTCCGGTGCGAACGGCTTTCCCTTTTCAAAGCCAAGTGGTTTGAGCATCGCGTGGAAGAAGCGGTCGCGGTCTTCGACCGTCTCCTTGTTCAAGACAGCCGAGAGCAGGTTCCAGTAGTCGAAACCGCCTGGGGGAATGGAAGCCATTGGCTTGCTTCCGGCTTTGATCACCCTCGTCTCCGGTGGCTTGTCCGCATTGGACAGCGGATAGACCTTCAGGCCCGCCAACGTGTCAATAGCAGTCTGGATGTCGCCGTTCTTGACGAAGGACCGACCGATGAAAAAGTTCTGGTTGGTTTTCGACCGCGCGGGAAGATATCCGTCCGGAATTGCCCCCGTATAGCCGGGAGGCAGAAGCAGGAACTTTCCGCCCTTTCCCTTGTCGGGGCCGAACGGTCCGACCTCTACGACGGGACGTTGCCAGAAGTCGTCAATGACACCGTAGACACCGACGGGTGATTCGATCACCACAGGTCCGTCACGCCCGAGGTCGGTGAAGATGCCCGCGTAGATAGTCGTGTTGTTTCCGGTCAGCGCGCCGACGGCGGGGNTGGTATATCCATCGACCAGTCCGACATCATTGTAATCAACGCCCCAGTCGCGCTTGTTGGCCACCCGAAGCGCTTCCATCGAGACAATCGGGGTGGCCCAGATATATGCCTGGGACGCACGTTGGAAGTCGATCTCGTCGTATATCTTCCGGACGGATTCCGCATCCGGGTAACCGCCCCGCAGTTCTATCCGACCTATGCGGGTTTCGATTGGCCCGTTAAGAGACCCGCTGTCCTGTGCGGACGCGGGTCCCGCCATAAGAAAAGTTAAGCACGACGCTAGTAGCCTTGTGGTCGACATGTTGTTCCCTCTATCGTTTTATATCGGACGTTACTTGGCGACCGGTCCCACATCCGGAAGAACCCACGTCTTGTCGAACAAGGCTTTCGTGGGGGCGTACAGGCGGAACATCAGCTCGAACTCCCGTTTCGGATCAGTCGGTATCCAGTTGGCTTCCTTGCCTTCCGGAGCTTTCGGTCCGACGAAGATGGAAACCGTGCCGTCGGCGTTCTTCTCGAGGTCGGCGATCTGCGAGGACCTGCTGGCGCGGTCCACGTTCCGGATCAGCGCGTGGGTCTGGCGGTCATACGCCGTCAGCGACCAGTATTGCTGCACCGGGACATCCGCGGGAACGTTTAGCTCGTAGGTCTTTCCGCCGTCGAAGCTGTTTCCGTCCTTATCCTTGATGGATATCAGATAGAACTGCCCTGTCCCCATCCGCTTCAATCCGACGAACGCGTAACTGTATGCAACGCCCCTTAGATCGACAGGGTACGACTCGGCTTCATCGTAGCCCGCCTGGGCGCTCTTCACGAGTTCGGGACTCCCGGCGAAGTTCCAACGGCTGCCGTCGTAGAACGGGATTTGTCCGCTTTCGTATCTGCCCTCGAGCCACTCCTGCCCCTCTTTCACGCCTGCTTCCAAGTGCGTCGTGACGGACGCCGAGGGCAAGAACGCCTCGCCTTTTTCGATGCCGAGGGACTTTAGCTGGTCGATCATGGCCTTGTCCCGCGCGAGCCAGGGTTCGCTCTGGACGACGCGATCCAAGGACCGGAAGAAACTCGCGTCGTATTTGATGGTGGAATCGAACACGACACCCCCGGCATCGGTGAAGACAGTCTCCGGAGGGCTGGCCGCCTGTGACAACGGATAGACTTTGATCTGCTTGGCATAGGCGACCGACTTTGTGACGTCGGCATCCGAGTGACTGGCAAGGTTAGACCGCAGCAGCGCGTAACCGCCGAAGGTGTCGGACTGCAGCGGGATATAGCCCTCGGGCACCTGGTCCTTGTAGCCGGGCGGCAGGACGAGATATTTTCCGCCTTTGCCCTGGTCGGCCCCAGACAAGCCTGCGTCCTCCAGGGCCATCTGCCAGACGTTGACGATATTGCCGTTAAGGGAACCGCCTTCTGCAGGAGGAACCTCGATGACGACGGGACCTTCCTTCGTGTCGNTGAAAGCCATTAGATAGATCGCGTCGGGATTGGGTGTCAGCGTCTGGTTGTGCCAGTCGAGAGGTTTGGACCAGTAAAGAACCTGGTTGGGTTTTCCTTCCGTTTTGGTCAACATTTCCTGGAGCATAAGGTCGTAGTTGACTGCGGGAATCCCCCAGATGACTGCTTCGACCGCCCTCCGCTCGATCGTTCGGGAAGCGAGTTCTTCAGGAGTGTACGATGCCGCGACTCCTGCGGTAGAGCAAAGCAGGAAAGCGGCCAGTGCGAACTTGTGCATTGAAATCTCCGATGTCTTATCTGTCAGCGACCGACAGGGAACTGAAAATTGATGCCTGCGAAAATCTGCCAGCGCGGCGCACCACCGCCTTCGCTCCAGACGGTGTATTGGGGCTCAATGAAAGCGTTCAGCGTCACCCCCTTGTCGAGCTGAAAGACCTTGCCGATGCCGGCGCCGATCGGAACGTAAGACGCGCCGCTCTCGAGATTGAAGTTCCAGGTCGCGGACGATCGCAGATACCATCCGTCCGAAAGGTTCACGTTGAGGATCGGCTGGAAGGTGAACAGGTTCACGTCCTCGCGCTCGTCGGACCCGGCGAAGGATGTCTGATAGGTGACGAGGCCACCGAGCAGTCCCCACTTCTGCGGAGCGACGACGATGCCCGCACCGCCGACCTGCCATTNCCCGCTTCCGAGAGAATCGTCCGTCGCGGTCGGCAGAACGACCAGAGGTCCCGCGCCGAAGGTCACGTCACCCTTTTTCGGGAGGATAAAGATGTCCATCAGCGTCAGATCGCCGAGACCCGCGACATAGCCGGACGGGACATCGGGCGATGTCGCGATGGGAAGCGTGAACCGCAGAAGCTGGGGCGTGCCGAACATGTCGGAGGGAACCAGTCCCCTTAACAGGAACTGGTTGGCGTGCGGGTCGCCCGGCGTGTCGACGAAGGACGGGATGAAGTAGTCCTGCAGATTGATGGTGATTTNCGGGGTCAGGGGATTGTTCGCATCGTTGACGGATTCGTGTGCTTCCTGTCCACGCGCGGCTGACGCGAACGCCAGCGCAAGCGCCGTGGCTCCTACAAGTTCTCGTCGCATTGATGCCTCCGTTTTCAGGGCAATGCACCATGAACTTCCATCGAAGAATAGGTTGTAACGGTTACATCAAGACAGGCCTTTTCGCTGTTACAGTAACACTGTCGCGTTTCGGCTCGGAGCGTGGACGATATAGAGGAGTGATCGATACCGTCACTTTCGAACGGGAGCACCGACGATATGGGGTCCTCCATAAACCGGGCCCGACGCGGCCTTTTCAAGCTGATGATGCGGCTGCCGTCACGACGTGACGAACTCCGTATACTATGGCCGCAAGACGACCCATTCGTCGCTCTGTGCGAAGCCTACGACGACGCGACGGACACACTGGAACGTCTCGTCGTACGACCGTTGCCCGGTGAATTCGGCTTGGTGGCGGAATATCAGGCAGTCTGCAGGGACCTCGAGACGGACGTGGAACAGCGCTGCCGCGCAGCAAGGTTGCAACCACGCTCTGAAACTCCCGGCTCAGACACATAGATATCGAAACGCTAGGTCATATTTCGCAGTTGCCCAGCAGATGAAAAATTGAGCATATTCGAAAAATCTTATAAACTGCGGATGGGGCGCAGTCACCGATGACAGCCAATGGCGAATTCATTGCAGGTGCGATTACCGACAAAGATGCCAGGGCTGAGGCTGAGCGACTTCTATCGGACCCTCGCTTCCATGCTTCCGAGAGGCACAGGGCCTTTCTCAAGTACATATGCGATGCTCTTTTCGAAGGACGAAGCCAGGCTGTAAAGGCTTATTCGATCGCAATCGACGTATTCAACAGACCGACGACATTCGACCCCTCCTCCGATCCGATCGTCAGGATCGAGGCGACACGGCTGCGGGAAGCCCTTGCGAAATATTACGAACAGATTTGCGACGAAGACGGTGTCAGGCTTGATATCGCCCGAGGACGTTACATTCCCGTCTTTACCTCCCGCGGACACGCGCCGTGCGTTGAGGAAGAAGAATACTGCGTGGCTGATGACGACGTTGTCCCTCCCGCCGTAATGAGTGGACCGTCCCCGGACCGTCGGGCGATGCCCNTGAACCGTACTTTCAGTGCCTTCCTCGCTTCAATGGCGATCGTCGCCGTATGCTACATCGCCTACCAATTCGTCGCTCCGCCACACAGAGACACGGACAGGCCTGTCGTTGAAATGACCTTTGCGGATTCCTCGGGAAGTCCGGAAGCTCATATGTTGTCCGAAACACTGGCTTCTTCAATGATGCGCTTCGGTACGGTCAGGCTCAAAACCTCGCCTGTAAGCCAGGTAGCGAATTTTCCGGCGGTCGAGCAGTCCGCATATGATGTCTCCGTTCGATACTCGGAGGACAATGAAGGCATCTATCTCCGGTCTCGTGTTTCCGATCACGCGACAGGAGAAACGATTTGGACGAACGAAGACCGCAGGCCCCTCGGCGGCGGGGTGAAATCCAAGGATTTAACAGAACTCATCCATGCGGTTTCGCGCAAGATCGCAGGCCCGGTCGGCGTGGTGAACGCAACTGAACTCCGTCAACAACTTCCTCTCTCGACCACAGGAAACCTCTGCGTTCTCAGAGGGGAAGCGGCGGTCGATCAGCGAAGTTACGACGGATTGAAAACCGCACGTCTCTGCCTCGAAGCGACTATCGCGGTCGACCCAGGCGATGCGGATGCGATGGCGACGCTCGCACGCGTTTACCTCTGGACAGGCCGTGCCACCGGCGACACGAGTTTATCCGCCCGCAGCCTTGAACTCGCCAATCGCTCGGCCGTCGTGTCCCCTAACTCCGCGCGGNCCGCGCTCGCGCAGATGGCAACGCTGTATCAAGTCGGGCAGAACGACATGTCGATTGCCGCGGGACGTCGCGGAATCGTGCTCAACCCCGAGAATGCAGACCTTCGCGCCAAGCTCGCAATCGCCGTCTTCCTGAGCGGGCACTGGGAAGAAGGGGTCAAGCTCGCGCGGGAAGCGGTCGAACTCTCGGGCGAGACCCTGCGAGACGCGAGCTTCGTCATGATCCTCGACGCGTATCGGCAGGGGCAGTACGCCGAGGCGGTATTTCTCGCGAGACAGGTTCCGACCGCCGACACTCCGATCGCCATCCTGAAGCTGGCGGCCGTTGCCCGGATGGGCGACAAGGCCAACATGAGAAAGGAGATCGCCGTGGCGCGAATGCAGCATCCAGACCTGGAACGGGTGATCTCGTCGATGTTGACGGGAGCGCGCTATGATCGCGATCTGGAACAGGCCCTGCGGGTGGGCATACGCGAGACGGGGCTGACCTCATCCGAATTTGCCGCCCACGACCCAATGTAACAGTAACATTGTTGTTTCGGCGGTCCGAATAGACTTCCTTACTCATCTTCCGCGATGACGGATTGGTTAAAGTTCAAGGGCCTCCTCATGCAAACTCAGCCGACCTACCTCACAATCGCGATCTCTGCTATTTTCGCGAGTTTGATGGCGATGTCCATCGTTCCCAGTGTGGGCCACGCCGCGGAAGGGGGTGCGGGCTTCTACCTTCTCGGCTCGAAAGGCCCCGCCGCGGCGATAACGCCACCACCTGGGGTGTTCTTTTCCAACGATATCTACATCTATTCCGGCGAGCTTGGCGGAGGCCGGGCGCTGCCGTCAGGTGGCCGCCTTGCAGTGGGCGTGGACGGGTCAGCGGTCATCGATGTCCCGACCGTGCTGTGGGTGCTTCCGGAAGAGGTTCTGGGCGGGCATCTCGGATTGACGGCAACGCTCCCGATTGGCTGGAAGAAAACGAAAGCGGATTTGACCCTTTCGGGGCCTCTCGGCGGCACCGCGTCAGGCTCGGTCTCCGACCCTGTTTTTACGGTTGGTGACCCCGTTGTCGGCGGTCTGCTCGGATGGGAGGAAGGCAACTTCCACTGGCAGACGGGTGTCCTCGTCAACGTCCNGATCGGGNACTACCAGGAAGGCGAGATTTCCAACATCGCGTTTCATCACTGGGGCGCGGACGTGTCGGCGGGCGTGACATGGCTGGACCCGGCCGTCGGCCTCGACCTGTCTGCCGTCGTCGGCATGACCTTTAATGCCGAGAATTCGGCGACCGACTATCGGACGGGCAACGAATTCCATTTCGAGTGGGCCGCCGTCCAGCATTTCAATGAGCAGTTCGATGCCGGACTCATCGGCTATTATTACAATCAGGTCACAGGGGACAGTGGAGCAGGAGCAACCAGCGACTTCAAGGGAGAGGTCGCAGCGATCGGCGCGACGATCGGATGGAACTTCAAGGCGGGTGAACTGCCCATCTCCGCCCGCATCAAATACTTCCACGAATTCGCGGCAGAAAACCGCGCGGAGGGCGACGCAGTCTACCTGAGCATCTCCATGCCGCTTGCGATTACCAAACCAACGAACATCGCGGCCCAGTAGGTGCCCCGCATGCACCGCACGGTTCGACATCTGACAGCCCCGTTGCTTTTGGTTTTCCTTTCCGGTTGCGGGCATCCGACCGGAGTGATGCAGCCGATCGCGATTTCACAACGAGCGACAAAANCCGTGCGCGTGGACATGCTCGTCGCAACCACGCGGCAACCCTCAGGTGATCCTTCGACCCTGTTCAACGGGGAGCGGAGCTCGAAACCCTACCTCACCGATGTGGCCGTATCCATTCCGGAAAGGAGGACCGTTGGCGAGGTTCAGTGGCCAAAGCGCCTTCCACCGGACCCAGCGACGGAATTTGCCGTCACGAGGGTCAACCCAATCAATTCGGTTGCCGACGGTCGAACGTGGTTTCGCCAGCATATCGAGGGCGGACATGCCCTCGTCTTCGTCCACGGCTTCAACAACCGCTACGAAGACAGCGTGTTCCGTCTCGCACAGATCGTCCACGACAGCGGAATGCAGGCAACTCCCATACTTTTTACATGGCCCTCGAGAGCGGAACTCACGGGTTACGAATACGACAAGGAAAGCACCAATTACTCAAGAACCGCGTTCGAGCAATCGCTTCGCGTACTAGCGTCCGATCCGGCGGTGAAGGACATTACGATCCTGGCACACTCGATGGGAACGTGGCTCGCAGTTGAGTCATTGCGACAGATGGGTATCCGTGACGGGCATGTGAACTCAAAGATCAAGAACGTCATCCTTGCATCGCCCGATATCGATATCCAGGTCTTTGCCAAGCAGTTCGTCGAGATGGGCGACCCCAAACCCAAGTTCACCATCTTCGTTTCGCAGGACGACCGGGCATTGGCCGCCTCCAGCTTCATCACCGGGAACGTGTCCCGCCTGGGGGCCATCGACCCTTCCGCTGAGCCATATCGCTCACGGCTCGAGAAAGCGGACATCACCGCTATCGACCTGACAAAGGTGAAAACGAACGACAGTCTTCATCATGGAAANTTTGCGGAAAGTCCCGAGATCGTCCAGCTCATCGGCCAACGACTGATGACGGGCCAGACCCTCACGGATAGCAATGTTTCGCTCGGCCAGGGTGTCGCAGCGGTTGTGGGCGGAACAGCACGGACTGTTGGGCGCGTGGCGGGTGCCACCGTGTCGGCCCCGCTCAGGATCGCCGAACAGCCTATCAGAAACAGGCAACCAACCGGGAGCGAGGTGGAATCCGACCTGACAGGCGACGGATCGACCTCACCCTTGACTCAATAAGGCCTGGAGGCGCGATTGTTACCCTCGGCGGCCTGCGTTGTTACTGTAACACGCTTACCTCGCCACCACCCCTCGCGCAGTATTCCCCGGGAACGACAAACCCAGTTCCGATGCCATCCCTTCGCAAGAAGAAAGGAATCCTGACATGAGTATGCCCGTCTACCTAAGACTTCTGGCGGCAACTGCTGCGGTCGCGATGACCGTATCCTCCGTCGCCATCGCACCTTTTGCCTATGCACAGCAACCAGCGCCGACAACCACCGTACCTCCGGCCGCGGAAACATCCACCAAGCCGAATATCCTCGTTATCTTCGGTGACGATATCGGCCAGACAAACATCAGCGCCTATTCATTTGGCGTGGTCGGCTACAAGACCCCGAACATCGACAGCATCGCCAAGGCGGGCATGATGTTCACCGACTATTACGCGGAGAATTCGTGCACGGCGGGAAGATCGACGTTCATCACTGGTCAAGCCTGCCTGCGTACGGGTCTGTGCAAGGTAGGGGCTCCGGGCGCTCCGGTCGGTCTCCAGCCCAGCGACATCACGATCGCACAGGCTTTGAAACCGTTGGGTTACGCGACGGGGCAGTTCGGAAAGAACCACCTTGGCGACAGGGATGAATACCTCCCGACGAACCATGGTTTCGATGAATTTCTTGGAAACCTCTATCACCTCAATGCGGAGGAAGAGCCTGAGGCACCTTACTGGCCCAAGGATGATCAGGAGTTTCTCAAGGCTTACAACCCTCGAGGTGTCATCAAGGCATCCGCCGATGGCAAGGTCGAGGACACTGGCCCTCTAACCATCAAACGCATGGAGACGATCGACGACGAGACGACCGCGGCGGCAATCGACTTCATGGGCAGGCAGGCCAAGCAGAACAAACCGTTCTTCACCTGGATGAACACAACCCGCATGCATCTCTTCACCCATGTCCGCGAGTCCATGCGTGGTCAGAGCGGAATGCCGGGCAATGAATATGGCGACGGGATGATCGAGCACGACGGCGACGTCGGAAAGCTGCTGAAAGCTCTCGACGACCTCGGCATCGCTGACAACACGATCGTTGTTTACACGACCGATAATGGCCCTAACCAGTTCTCCTGGCCGGATGCCGCGACGACGCCCTTCCGAAGCGAGAAAGATACGAACTGGGAAGGCGCTTTCCGCGTACCCGCTATGATCCGTTGGCCTGGTCACATCGCCGCCGGACAGGTATCGAACCAGATGATCTCCGGCCTCGACTGGTTTCCCACACTTCTGGCGGCCGCTGGCGACACAGATGTAAAGTCACGTCTTCTCACCGGATGGCAGCCCGCAGGGACCAGTACGACATTCAAGAACCATCTGGATGGCTACAATCAGCTAGACTACATCACGGGCAAGTCCGACAAAAGCGCTCGCAAGGACTTCTACTACTTCGACGACGACGGCGATCTGGTCGCGACCAGATACGATGACTGGAAGGTGGTCTTCAAGGAGCAATTGGCACCAGGCGGTTTTGCGGTATGGCAGAATCCTCTTGTCACCTGGAGAATTCCAAAACTCTTCAATTTGCGCATGGACCCTTACGAGCGGGCCGACATCGTTTCCGACCAGTACAACGACTGGCTGGTTCGAAACGACTACCTCCTCGTGAAAGGCCAGTTGCAAGGAGCAGCCTTCCTCGAAACCTTCGTGAAATACCCGCCAAGCCAGCGTGTTGCCAGCTTCAACATCGAAGGCGTTCGCGCCCAGGTCGACAAGGCGATCGACCAGTCCTTCAAAGACAGAGGCATCGAGAAGTAGAATCCGCAGGGAGCGCTCCGATGGAGCGCTCCTCCTCCCTCCTGATCGAAGAGACACTCATGGCTGCCCGCGACGACATCCTCGACCTCGGCAAGCGCATCGGTCAATCCATCATTGGCCAGGACCAGATGGTGGAGCGGCTTCTGCTTGGATTGCTTGCCAACGGCCATCTGCTCGTCGAAGGGCTGCCGGGCCTCGCCAAGACCAGGGCGATCAAAAGCCTTGCAAAGAACCTCGATGCGGAACTGTCCCGTGTCCAGTTCACACCCGACCTTCTCCCNGCGGACATCACGGGGTCCGAAATCTACTTCTCCGAGGCTGGCAAAGGCGAGTTCAAGTTTCAGCAGGGTCCGATCTTCGCAAACCTCATCCTCGCAGACGAAATCAACCGCGCGCCTGCAAAGGTGCAGTCGGCACTGCTGGAGGCCATGGAAGAACATCAGGTCACGGTGGGAGGCAAGAGCTATCCGCTCCCCGATCTATTCATGGTGATGGCCACACAGAACCCGATCGAGCAGGAAGGCACCTATCCCNTGCCCGAAGCGCAGCTCGATCGTTTCCTGATGCATGTCGAAGTCGGCTATCCAGACGAACAGTCTGAAGCTGCGATCATGCGCCTCAACCGCGATGAGGAAAACGAGGCCCACGGCGGTTCCAGGCCATCCCAGCCTGACAAGCTCGACCCGCAGGCAGTCTTCGACGCGCGTAAAGAGATCGGCTCGGTCGCGGTCTCGGACCCGGTCGAGAAATACATGGTCGACCTTGTCTTCGCCACGCGCTACCCGGACCGTTACGACAAGGAACTGGCAAAGCTTCTGCAAGTCGGTGTCAGCCNGCGCGGGNTCATCGGCCTCGACAAAGTCTCAAGAGCGTATGCATGGCTAAAAGGCCGCGACTACGTCACACCCGACGACGTGAAGGCGATCGTCCACGGGGTTTTCCGCCACAGGCTGATTCTGTCGTACGAGGCGCATGCGTCGAACACCACGCCCGACCAGGTTATCGACCGTATCGTACAATTGGTGGCAGTGTCATGACCAACGGTGTCCACGTCACGACCGATGACTTGGTGAGACTCGAAACCCGGGCCCGCGACCTGAACTTTATCCAGAAAGCGAGCAGCCATCAGCAACTGGCCGGACGCTTGAATTCGGCGATGCGCGGACGCGGTCTGACCTTCGAGGAACTGCGCAACTACCTGCCGGGAGACGACATCCGGTCGATCGACTGGCGCGTCACGGCAAGGACGACGCGGCCCGTCGTGCGGGTCTATTCCGAGGAGAAAGAGCGCCCTGCCCTCATCGTCGTTGACCAGCGCATCAACATGTTCTTCGGCAGCCGCCGCTCCATGAAGTCTGTGTCGGCCGCGGAAGCGGCCATGCTATGCGCCTGGCGGATACTGGGCTCGGGTGACAGGGTCGGTGGTTTCGTGCTGGGTGACACGGACATAGAGCAAATAAAGCCACACCGAAGCCGCAACGCGGTCATCGCCTTTGCCGACCGGATCGCTGCCAAGAACGCGGCTCTCAAGGCTGACGCGGACGCGTCACCAGAAAAAGGTCGGTTGGATGCGGTGCTCGAGACCGTCGCCAACATCGCGCATCACGACCACCTCGTTGTCGTAATTTCCGACTTCGAAGGCCATACCCCGCGCACCCGCGACCTCCTCCTGAGACTGTCCTCCCGGAACGACGTGATCTGTCTCCTCGTCTACGACCCCTTTCTCCTCGACCTTCCTGACACAGGCGATGTTGTCGTCAGCGGTGGTGGCGCCCAGGCTGAACTGACGTTGAGAACCGCAAGTATCCGCTCGTCGATCGGCGTCTTCGCACGCAATCGCGGACGGGAATTGCTCGCCTGGCAAAACGAACTCGGCCTCCCGATGCTGCCCGTCTCGGCGGCAGAGGAAACCGCTCCACAGCTTCGGCACCTTCTCGAGCAGTCCGCCTGGCGGCAAAGGAGGCGCTGATTTGGAGCCTTCAAANCCAGACCCCGCGTTGCAGACGGCGCTTCTGTCGTTGCGCGACATCGTTTTGCCCGAACCAGTTTCATGGCTGCCGCAGACGTGGGGCTGGGTCTTGGTGGCTGCGGTCCTTACGGTCGGGATCGTCATCGCAGCCTTGCGATGGACCAGCCGATACCGCGCCAACGCCTATCGCCGCGAGGCTCTAGCAATGCTGGAACCCATCCGGCGACTCCTCGAACAGCCAGCGACCCGAAGCGACGGTTTCCGTCAACTCGGGGAGCTGGTGAAGCGGACAGCCCTGGCGGCATGGCCGCGTAGCGAGGTTGCGTCCCTGTCGAACGAAGACTGGGTCGCGTTCCTCAAGGATAATGGCTCCACCGACACCCATGCTCTCGAATGGCTTCTGGACGATTTCGAATATCACGGCCGGCATGTTGTCGCGGGTCTGCCTTCGCGGGTCGGTACCGACGTGATTGTCGCAACACGGTCATGGATCGAGAGCCACGATGTATCAGCTTGATCACCCATGGCTGCTTCTTGCCCTACCCGCACCGTTGCTGGTCTGGTGGTTGCTCCCTCCTCACAGGGAAAGCTCTGCGTCCATACGCCTTCCGTTTTTCTCGCAGGTCGCAGCGGCGGCCGGGGTTCGTCCCACCGACGGGTCCGTGGTTGCACGTCGTAGCCGACTCCAGCTCCTGTGTGAAACAGTGGCGTGGTGCCTCGTGGTTCTCGCGCTCGCCCGTCCCCAATATGTGGAGCCCCCTATCGAGAAGCTGGAACCGCAACGTGACCTCCTGCTGGCACTCGACCTTTCGCAGTCCATGGATGTGAAGGACTTTCCGTCTGCCGACGGTATGACCTTGGCTCGCGTCGAGGCGGTGAGACAGGTCGTCACGACTTTCGTCAAGGAGCGATCGGGAGACCGCATCGGTCTCGTTGCCTTCGGGGATGCCCCNTACCCGTTGTCACCCTTCACCATGGATCATGCGCTGGTCGAGACGATGATCATGGATGCCCTGCCGGGAATGGCGGGACCTAGAACGTCGCTCGGCGATGCGCTCGGACTGGCCATCAAGATGTTCGACCAGACGAGCGTTTCTGAAAAGGTCCTGATCGTGCTGACCGACGGCAACGACACCGCCAGCCGCATGCCGCCATTGAAGGCAGCGGGAATCGCCAAGTCTAAAGGCGTGATCGTGCACACCGTAGGGATCGGAGACCCTGCGGCCACGGGCGAGGACAAACTCGATACATCCACTCTGGAGAAGATCGCGAGCACGACGGGAGGCAGGTATTTCTTCGGTGGGGATCAGGCTCAACTGGCTGCGATCTACGAGGAACTCGACCGGATTACGCCGGAGAACCAGAAGGTTCTCTCGTGGCGACCAAGGGTGGACCTGTACCAGTTCCCTCTGCTGGGTGCCATCGCGGTTCTGTCCGGCTACTACGCGATCGCAGGTGCCGCAGGTATGCTGAGGCGGAGGTCGCCGTCATGATCTCAGACTTTCATTTCCTCCGGCCATGGTTGCTCCTCCTCCTGTTGCTGCCTGCTGCGTTACTGCTGCTCGCGAGGCGATCACAGAATATGCGTGACCGATGGAAGGTGATGATAGCACCGCACCTGCTCGACAATCTCATCGTGGAGGGCACGGCAAGCGCAAGGGTTCTTCCGCCGCTCATGACGNCGACGATGCTGATCGCCGCCGTCATGAGCGCTTCAGGTCCCACTTGGAAGCGGGAGCCACCACCCTTTGTCACAGATGCCGCAACGCTGGTGATCGCCGTCGATCTCTCGGATACAATGGATGCGATCGATGTCACGCCGTCGCGGCTTGAGCGTGCGAAGCTCAAGATCAGAGACGTAGTCAATGCCCGTCAGGGTGCCCGCACGGCCATCGTCGCCTATGCCGGGACCGCGCACCTGGTCGTTCCGCCAACGGAAGATGCGGAGCTGCTCGCGACATACTCAGAGGCACTGGCAACCCGCATCATGCCGAAACCAGGCAAGGACACGCCAGCGGCACTGCGGCTCTCGGACAATCTCCTCAAGACGGAGGGCACGGTCGGCACCATCCTCATGCTGACTGACGGTGTGGAAGCGTCAGCTTTGGACGCGATGAAATCAAGTACCAACGGCATCGTCATTCTCGGGGTCGGGACCGCAGAGGGCGGCCCGGTCAAGATGGATGACGGCAGCTTCGTCCAGAATTCGTCTGGATCACGCCTGTTTTCGAAGCTGGACATCCAAGCTCTTCAGACCGTCGGGAAGGAAGCGAGCGCAGATGTTGCAACAGTGACGGACGACGATGCGGATATCCGCTGGGTCGTGCAACGCATCCGCTCCAACTTCGCGCAGAAGCAGGCGACATCGGATGGCCACTGGGTTGATCTCGGCTGGTGGCTCGTCGGGCCGCTCGCCGTTGCAATGGCTTTCTCTTTCCGCCGAGGCTGGGTCGTTAAAATCGGTGTCGCCGTTCTCGCGTTGAACATGTCGTCACCGCGATCCAGCCACGCGGATGGGCTGACCGACATGTGGTTCACGGGTGACCAGCAAGGACGGCTGGCCTTTGAGCGCGGAGAGTTCGAGCGCGCGTCTGGTCTTTTCGCCAATCCCTTGTGGAAAGGTGTGGCATTCTACCGGGCTGGCAAGTTCCAGGAGGCCGTCGATGCCCTTGCCGCCGTGGAAAGTCCCGAAAGCTGGTACAATCAAGGCAACGCGTTTCTCGAGCTCGGCAAGTTCGAGGAGGCGGTGGGTTGTTATGAAAATGCCCTCAAGGAGCGGAAAGACTGGGAGGATGCTATAGCCAATCTCGATATCGCGCAGCAGCTTCTCAAAGCCCAGAAGGCGAAGCAGGAGGAGCAGCCGGAACAGCCGAGCGAAGCCCCCGACAGCGTTCAGTTCGACGAAAAGGGAAAACAGGGCAAGGAAGGCACGATGAACGTAGCCGAGCAGACCTCGGAGATGTGGATGAAGAACATCGTCGTCAGTCCGACGGACCTGATGGCACGGAAATTCTCCATCGAGGCCGGGAGGTTGGGGAAGTGAAGCTGGTCGTCGTCCTGTTCATAATGTTCACAAGCATGCAGGCGCAGGCAAGCGAACCCTTTGGTCGGGCTTCGATACTGGAAGCAAAGCCGATTGTGCCCGGCCAGCAGGTGCATGTCGTCGTTGAGGTCTTCGCCCCTGACTTCTTTACATCGCCACCGCAGTTTCCGCTGTTCGACGCCCTGGACGCGCTCGTGACGCTCCCCGACGGCAGCGCGCAGAACATGGTCCAGACGATTGACGGGGTGCAGTATTCAGGCATTCGGAGGAGCTACGCGGTCGTTCCGGAAAAGGCGGGCTCCTTCTCCCTGCCGGACATCGGGATCGATCTCGGTTACTCTGCAAACGGAACACCCGTGAAGGTCGTGGTACAAGTCAAACTTCCGACTTTCGAAGTCGCCAATGGTCCGTCCGCCAGCGCAGTCCCCTTTGCAGCGAAGGACCTATCCATCTCGCAGTCGTTCGACCGTGATGCGTCGACGCTAAAGGCAGGCGATGCCTTATCGCGAACGGTCGTCGTTTTCGCGGAAGACACGCAGGCGATGCTCATTCCGCCCGTGGATTTCGGCAAGCCAGACGGTGTCACACAGTATCTCAAGCCTCCGGTTCTCGGCGACGGGGTCGTGCGACGTGGCATGGGTCGCAGTGAGGAAACCGGAAGCACCCGCACACAGACCGTGGTTTACATGACAACAAGCGAAGGCCGATTTTCGCTTCCGGAAGTTTCCTACCCCTGGTTCGATGTCGACGGCGGAGCCGTGTCGACAACAACGCTTCCCGCCACCGATGTCGTCATTGCCAGGCAAGAGGTGGAGGCCGAACGCATCGCACCCAAACTCGAGGAGAACGTAACGGCTTCCGGCAAGAGCGAGCGGCGATGGTGGCTTGTGGCACTTCTGGCAAGCGCGCTCGGTCTGGTCATCTTGGTGTTCATCCAACGTAGATCATCCGCCATCGGTGCCTGGGCGAAACGGCTGCGTGAAAAGCGTTGGAATACCCCGAGGCGACGGCTGAAACGCCTACGCGCTATCATCACATATGGTGGCGAGTTCGCGATCTACCGTGCGCTTCAGGACTGGAGCGGCAGCTTGGGCTACCCGACGCTTTCCGACTGGGTGGAAGCGCAGGCCAATCCCGTTCTGACTGCACAGACCACCATTCTCGACCGAAGACTGTTCCGGTCGCAAGACGTCACTTTGGATCGGAGAGCTTTGGCCCTCGCGGTCAAACTTCCCAAACAGACGCGCGTCGTCGCTAAGGGCGCGCTGCCGGAGCTGAACCCGACAGCAAAGACCTCATTGTTACCCCCATTGTAACGGTAACATTCTTTCCTCAAATAGCGCGTTGGATAAGGTCTGGTCTCCAGCTCTGGAGGCAAAGATGGCTTTGGCATTCGAGGACACGACGGAACTGCGCGGCGACAGCAGCCTGGTTTGGGTTCCCGGTCGCACCTTCACGATGGGATCGGACAGTCACTACCCGGAGGAGGCGCCTGCCCATCTCGTGAAGGTCGATGGTTTCTGGATATCGGAGACCCCCGTCACCAACAGGCAGTTCAAAGCGTTCGTCGAGGCAACGGGTCACGTCACCGTAGCGGAGAAGGCCCCCGACCCGAAAGACTATCCCGGTGCGAAACCGGAAATGCTGAAACCCGGCTCTCTCGTGTTCACGCAACCCAAGTCGATAAGCGGTTCGGATATCGCGCAATGGTGGGTGTTCAAGTTCGGTGCGACATGGCGACGGCCGCTCGGCGGGCTCAGCGATTTACGCGGCAAGCTGGACCATCCTGTCGTCCACGTCGCCTATGCAGACGCTCTCGCCTATGCCATCTGGGCAGGAATGTCGCTTCCGACGGAGGCGGAGTGGGAAATGGCCGCCAAGGGCGGTGTCGATGAGTCCGAATTCGCATGGGGGNATGAGTTCATGCCCGGCGGGGTCGCCATGGCGAACACCTGGCTCGGCACGTTTCCGACCCATTCCACCAAGCCAAAGGGCCATGAGCGCACCTCACCCGTCCGTTCCCTCCCGCCGAATGCGCTGGGCCTTTACGACATGATCGGCAACGTCTGGGAGTGGACCAGCGATTTCTGGTCTACCCACCACCCAGAACCCGCGAAGCGCTCGTGCTGCGTCCCCAACAATCCGCGCGNCGACCTGACAGAGGCGAGTTACGATCCCCGGCAGCCTGCAATCAGGATCGCGAGAAGAGTGCTCAAGGGCGGTTCCCATCTCTGCGCGCCGAACTACTGCCGCCGCTATCGCCCTGCCGCCCGCCACGCGGAACAGGAAGACACGTCCACCAGCCATGTCGGATTCCGTTGCGTGAAGCGGCCGATCCAAGAAGGAGCACCGAGATGAGAAAACCAACGTTCGCACAAGAACCCATCTTCGCCGCAGTCGCGGTCGCGGTCGTCCTGTTGCTAAGTGGCCTGATCCGACCTGCGAGTGCGCAAGAGGTCCTACCCTCGTGGAACGACACCGCCGCGAAGACCCGCATCGTTGAATTCGTCAAGGCGACTGTAACGGAGGGCGGAGACGGGTACGTCGCGCCGTACGACAGGATCGCCGTGTTCGACAACGACGGGACCCTCTGGTCCGAGCAGCCGATCTACTTCCAGTTCGGCTTCATGCTCGACCGCGTCAAGACGCTCGCCCCGCAGCACCCCGAATGGAAGACCGAGGAGCCGTACAAGTCGATCCTCGCAGGTGATCCGATGGGCGCGCTGAAAAGCGGCGAGAAGGGAATGGTCGATCTTGCCATGAAAACCCATGCGGGCATGACCACCGACCAGTTCTCGAAGATCGTGACCGACTGGTTCGCGACGGCGAAGCATCCCAAGACGGGCAAGCCATATGATGAAATGACCTTTTTGCCGATGCGCGAACTTCTAGACTATCTGCGCGACAACGGCTTCAAGACTTACATCGTCTCGGGCGGCGGCGTGGAGTTCATGCGGCCGATGACCGAGAAGATGTACGGTATCCCGCCCGAACAGGTTGTCGGCAGCACGATCACGACCGAGTACGCGATCGTCGGCGACGTACCCGTGTTGAGACGCTTGCCCAAGATCGATTTCGTGGACGACGGCAAGGGCAAGCCATCGGGCATCAACACGTTCATTGGCAGAAAACCTATTTTCGTCGCTGGCAATTCCGACGGCGACTACGAGATGCTCCGCTGGGTGACAGCAGCCAAGGGTCCCGGTTTCGCGATGATCGTCCACCACACCGACGGTGCCCGTGAAGTCGCCTACGACCGCGACAGTGCCATTGGCAAGCTGGACAAGGCGCTCGATGAGGCCAAGCGCCGTAACTGGTTGGTGGTCGACATGAAGGCGGACTGGAAGAAGGTCTTCGCATTCGAAAACTAACCGAGGGGACGCTCGTATGAAGTGGTTGGCCGGGCTATTGTTACTCGTCATGATGTCCGGTCCCGTGCAGGCGCAGGATGGCCCTCGCCCGCAAAAGGTCGACGACCTGGTCAGGCTTTNGCAGGACCCGGAGGTCAGATCATGGCTGCAACAGGCTCCTCAAGCCAGTTCGCAAACGGCCACGGCAGGCGGTGGTCTGGCCGAGTGGGAAACGGCAACGCGCGATCGGCTCGACCGCATGCTCCACGCCATCCCGAGAATACCCGCAGAAATCCGCGCAGTGGCGCAAGAGGCCAGGGCGCAAGCGCTGGCGTACGGTGGCCTTCCAGTCTTTGTGATCTTCCTGGGCCTTGTTGCAGTAGGCCTCGTCGCCGAGAAACTCTTTNCAAAGGCAAGACCCGATAGCCGGATTAGCGACCGCCTGCTGGCGATCGGTATATTCACCGCCGCAATGGCGCTCGTCTTCTTTGCCTTCGACTGGCCCCCTCTCCCACGCATCATCCTCTTGGTCTCCCTGATCGGGGTTATAGCGTACCGCCTGATCTGCGTTCTTCTAGACGCGTCAACGACCATGATGCCGTCATCGAAGCGACGGTCGAAAATGTTCCTGGGCGTGGCGATCGCCGGGATCACCTTCGCATCGCTCGGACGGCCTTTATCCGTTGATCCGGCGACATCGGCTGCTGTCTGGTTTNGTACGTCGGCGATCCTCCTTCTCATGATACTGACGTTTACGATGCTGTCGCGAGGCGTGACGGTCCGTCGGCGCGTCGCACTTTGCCTGGCATACATCGCGGTATGGGCGCTCTGGTGCGTCGGCCTGCACGGTCTGTTCTGGCTGGCGGTCTACGCGATGGCACTCCCGTCCTCGCTCCGGTTGGTCGGGCAGACGGTCGCGGGCCTTATCCCTGAAAATACCGATGAGACCAGGCGCGTTCTTTTCATCCGTGGAAGCCGCGGCGCGGTGATCATCTGCGCGGTGGCGTGGCTGGCGATGGTCTGGCGGTTCGACCCCAACTCTCTCGTCCGCAGCGATCCTCGCGTTGCAGCCTTCTCGTACGGATTACTTAAAAGCGTCGTCGTCCTGCTGCTGGCCGACCTTGTCTGGCACATGGCCAAATCGTGGATCGACCGCAGGCTTCTGGTATCGAGCCCGGTCGGTGACGCGAACGACCTTGCCCGCCAGGGGCGACTGCGGACACTCTTACCGATCTTCCGCAACGTGCTGGCGGTGATGGTCGCCGTCGTCACGGGTCTGATCGTGCTCGCAGAACTCGGGGTCGAGATAGGCCCTCTCATCGCGGGTGCGGGCGTGTTCGGTGTCGCGCTCGGTTTCGGTTCCCAGACGCTGGTGAAGGATGTCATCAGCGGCGTTTTCTACATGCTGGACGACGCTTTCCGGGTCGGAGAATACATTCAGGCAAAGAGCTACAAAGGCACGGTCGAAGGTTTCAGCCTGAGATCGGTCCGTCTGCGCCACCACCGCGGTCCCGTCTATACCGTTCCATTCGGAGAACTCGGCGCGGTGGAGAACATGAGCCGTGACTGGGGTGTCGTGAAGTTTCGGGTCTCCGTTAGCTACGATGCCGATGTCGAGAAGGCACGCAAGCTCACCAAGAAGATCGGTGCCACGCTCGCCGAGGACCCCGAATTCTCGGCTCTGTTTATCGAACCTCTGAAGATGAAGGGCGTGGAGGAGTTCGGCGACTACGGGATGGTTCTCAGTTTCGGGATGACGCTGCGCCCAAGCGGACTCCAGTCCATGATCCGTCGCCGTGCCAACCTGATGATCCGGGCGGCGTTTCAGGAAAACGGCATCGAATTCGCTCAGCCGACGGTCCAGGTCGGCGGAGACGAAAAACAGGCTGCCGCGTTGTCGGCGGCGCGTCTCCTGGAGGCGAAAGCCGCGTCGGCGGCACCGACGTGAGACCGGGACCGACCCCCGTTACGTTACCGTAACTGTAACGTCCTTTGAGGTCGTCCCTTTACATCCTAGCGTCGGAGCATCTTTCAACCGAGGAGGAGAACGCAAGCGATGTCCAGAACAGGAACTATACGTCTCTCTGCCACCGCGGCTCTTGCTGCGGTGTTCATGACGACATCGTCAGTCGCCCAGGACCGGGGGCCAGAAGAGCCGCGCATCGAACCGGGGTCCGTCGAGGCCCTCAAGGCGATGGGAGAACACCTCCAGTCGCTGCAGTCGTTCAAGATCACCGCCCGAACCACGTCCGAGATCGTGCTGGATACAGACCAGAAGCTCGAAATCGGAAGCGTGGCGACCTACGAGGTGAAGCGCCCGGACCGCCTTCGCATCGACCTGGCTTCGGACGTGGTCCACGGCGAACTCGTCTATGACGGCAAGACCATGGTCTATGCCTCGCCTGACCAGAAAATCTATGCGCAGGTGCCCGCGCCCGCGACCATCAAAGAGACATTGGAACAGGCCGCCCAGAAATACGATCTCGCGTTCCCGCTCGCCGATCTCTTCGCGTGGGGTACTCCGGATGCGCCGACCGATCTGATCAGGGAGGGTTTCCTCGTCGGTCATGCCACCATCGACGGCAAGGAAACGGATCACTGGGCCTTCAGAGGTCAGGATCAGGACGCCGAGATTTGGATCGCCACCGAGGGCGGAGCGTTGCCGCTGAAGGTTTCGCTCGTCGACCGCGACGACATGACCAGACCTCGCATCACGACCGTGCTCGAGTGGACCGAAAACGCGGAAATCGCCGACGACGTCTTCCAGTACAAGCCGGAAGACGGCTCCGAAANGATACGCTTTCTGAAGGAGGCAAGCCGATGAAAAAGCCCGGTATCGTTTTAACCGCCCTTCTTGCCGCCGCGATCATCATCCCGCAGACGGCAGAGGCTCGAGGCGGCTTCGGCGGAAGAGGCCCCCGTATGAACTTCGGCGGAGGTGGAATGCACGCGGGCGGCATGCACCACTTCAACGCGCCGACCCATATGCAGCCGCGCTTTCATCCCGCGCAGCATCCACCGCACGTGATACACCCGCGGCCGGGGCCGCACCCCGTGCCGCATCCGTCCGGACTCCATCCTCACCCGCCATTGCCCGGTCCGCATCCAGGCCCCGGCCCGCACCCACCCGGACCGTTGCCACATCCTCCGATCCCGCGTCCCCTTCCGCCACTACCACCTCCGGCCCCGTACTGGCCCGGCTATTGGAGGCCGGGCGTTGCCTGGACCGCGGCGACCGCGTCAGCTATCGTCGTGGGAACGGTGCTCGCCACCCTACCGCCGGAATGCGTGACGGTGGTGGTGAGCGGCATCAGCTACCGAGACTGCGAGGGCCGATGGTTCGAGCCTCGGTATGACGGCCATACGGTGGTATACGTGGCTGTCGCCGATCCACGGTGACGTTCGGTAACGTCGAGTAAATGTCCATTGTGGTACGAGCCATACGATAGCCGTCCGTGACGGGCGATTGCGCCACGCAATCACCCTCATGGTCGGCTATCGCGTCTTGGCACGATTAGCGAGAGGACACAGGACAAGACAGGCATGGGAAATCCAAGAAAAAANCTGATCGAACACTCGATGCGCGGTGCCGGCTTTTATTCGTGGTCGCTTCAAACGAATATTCTGACGGCCGACAAGGCATATTCGGACATTTACGAGATCGACGAGAGAGAACTGGCGCATGGATTACCTGTCGAAAAAATTCTCGCCAGGATCGTCGACCAGGACCGTCCCCGGTTGGCTGCTCGAATTCATGACGTCATCCTTGGCGGGCAGTCGTTCGTTTCGTCATACGGAATCTTTTGTCCAAGCGGCTGCACGAAAGCTCTTCTGAGCATGGGCTCGTGTTCGAAAGACGCAAACGGCGACCCGTCTATTTACACCGGGGTCGTGCTCGTCGAGGAAAATTTCGGCAATGCGGTGGAAGATGTGCAACTCGAGTCACAGATTTCAGCGGCGATCGATTTGGCCCGGAACAGCAAGCGCGATCTGACCGAACGTTACTTGATTTCGGCACTCAACTCCTTATTGCCCGCTGACAAGTGACAGAATATGGGGTGGATGGGTCTGACGGTGCGACCCAGTGTCGACAAGGGGTGTCCCTGCCCCTCTCGCGGCTACGGGGAGATGTTACGCTTCTGCTGGACCTGCCGAGGATGACCGCTTCTCTCAAGCCGCCAGGACGGAGTTAGGAACCGCCGACGGAGGCACTGCTTCGACGATATTTCTGACGTCAACAACCCGCGTCGAAATCAGCAAACGGACGAAAGGGTGTCCTAGCTTTAAGAGAGACCCCGAACCATGGGCTCGTTCGAGTTCAAACGCCACTTCGGCACGTTGAAGTGTCGCTACGGACCTTGCTAACTGCCCTTGGGAAGCCTGTTTCCGGATTGTTTCGTCATTTCTCCGGATAAAGCTGGCGAGTCCTCGCATGAGTCCAGCTTCCTCCTGCAGATGCATGACCGAAATCATTATCTCCGTCGGGTTGTTCACGATGTCGTCCACCATAGTCATCGTCCATGCCACCTAGTTACGTTGTTCAAGCGTGACAGCCCTGACAGACCGGCGCAACGTTGGTAGACGAGCTCTGGTAGGCGAGTAGAACGACCTCGGAATGCTGAATTGCAAGCGCCTCTAGGTCAGGGGCGTGGGATCGTCCTGTCCAAAGGATTCGTGGAAGAGCAGCCCGACGATCATCGGTCCGATTACTGTCGTCGATCCGTTACTAGCGGTCGAGCAGTTCGCCGACCTTCTGCGTCAGACTGTCTACGGAGAACGGCTTGGTGAGAACCTGCATGCCCTTCTCCGGACTGCCTTCTTTCCAGACGGACGTTTCGGCGTATCCGGTTATGAACAGGACCTTGAGCGACGGCTTCACGGCGCGGGCGGCGTCGGCCACTTGGCGGCCGTTCATGCCGCCGGGAAGGCCCACGTCCGTGACGAGGAGTTCTACCTCGGGAAACTGCTGGAGAATCGTCAATCCGGAAGGACCATCGCCCGCCTCGAGCGTTCGGTACCCGAGTTCTTCGAGTACATCGACGGCCAGCATACGGATCGACGGCTCGTCGTCGATCACCAGGACGGTCTCCTTGCCTTTGATCGCGACTGACGGCCCGGTTTCCACGGCATCGTCTATTTCGCACTCGCCCTCAAACCGGGGAAGGTAAAGGCAGATCGTGGTTCCTTTGCCGACTTCTGAATCGATACGGATTTGCCCGCCGGACTGGCTTACGAAGCCATAGATCATGCTCAANCCGAGACCCGTTCCCTGGCCAAGTGGCTTGGTCGTAAAAAACGGGTCCACTGCGCGCGCTCGCACTTCGTCGGTCATGCCGGAACCCGTGTCGATCACGCAGACCGACAGATAGTTTCCGGGTGACAGGCTTCGCTCAGTCGCCGCCCTTCCCCTGAATGTGTGGTTCGATAATTCGATGGACAGCTTCCCGCCGTCCGGCATTGCGTCCCTGGCGTTGATGCACAGGTTCAGGAGCGCGTTCTCTAGCTGATTGGGNTCGACCAAAGTGAGCCAGAGATCGTCGGGCGCGATGACCTTCATCTCGATTTGAGGACCGACTGTGCGCGCCACCAGATCAGACAAGCCATCTACGAGAATCTTTACGTCGGTAGGCTTTGGATCGAGCGTTTGACGGCGGGAGAACGCCAGAAGCCGATGCGTCAGTGCGGCTGCCCTCTTGGCCGCTCCCTGTGCTCCGTCGATGTACTTGTCGACCTCTGTGTACCGTCCCTGAGACAATCGCTTCTGAAGCATCTCGAGACTACCGCTGATGCCGCCTAAAAGGTTGTTGAAATCGTGTGCAATGCCGCCCGTCAGTTGGCCGATCGACTCCATCTTCTGGGCTTGCCGAAGCGCGTCCTGAGCGATTTTGAGGTCGGCTTCCGCAGCCACCTGTTCGGAGATGTCTCGACCAACGGTATAGAAACTGTTGCTTCCGGGGGTCGGGTCAGGAACAGCGGACCACGCAAACGGAACCGCCGTGCCATCTGCCTTTAGAAGGCGGACGAGGAACTGGTGGACTGGCTTGCCCGATTGGAGGGCGGCAACCGTATCGCCAGTTGTGGGAAGGTCATCGGGATGGATAATTTCGGCGAACGGCGTCGCGAGCAGAGCTTCATGCGACCGCTCGAGCTGGCGGGACCAGGCCGGATTGATCGTCTTTAGCATTCCGTCAAACGTAGCGACGCCGAAGAGGTCGCGGGACATTTCGAACAAGCGGTCTCGTTCGCCTTCGGCGGCGGCGAGCAGTTTCCGGTCCAGGAGGACGCGTTCCTGTTCAGCGTGCGCACGAGCGCGCTCCGCCTTTACCCGCTCCGTCGTCTCGGTCGTCGTGCAAAAGACGCCAATTACAGAGCCATCGACTGCCAACACTGGAGTGTATGCGAACGCAAAGTGGGTTTCGGTCGGTTCCCCCTGTCTTGTCATATAAAGGACGATGTCGTCCATGTATGTCGGCTTGCCACGGTAGCAGTCTTCGATGAGCGGACCGACATCGTCCATGATGTCGCTCCAGACTACGTCGAGCCTCTCGCCCATCGCCGCAGGGTGGCGGCTCTGGAGCATCTCGGCGTATCCGTCATTGTAGAACATGCGCCGCTCTTCACCCCATGCAAGGAACATGGGCTGCTTGCTGCTGAGCATTACGCCGACCAACGTCCTGAGGCTTTCAGGCCAGTTCGCGGGAAATCCAACCGGATTATTTGTCCAATCGTATTTTCGGATCGCGTTTCCGGTGTCGCCGCCGCCGACGAGCCATGGCAAAGTCTCTGAATGAGTCAAATCAGTTCCGCCGTAGATATTTTTCTACAATCTAGGCGTTTTGGACAGCGGAACAAGTCGGTGACACAGGAAATCATGACCATCGTGTCGGCATTTAGACACCACCTCAACAACAGAAATACTCGTTCCGCCAGCGAATCGCGCCGCTGATGACAACCTACGTGGCTCAAGCCTTTTTGCGAGTTTTGACTGCGGGCTTGGTGGCCGCTATCAAACGATCCTCTTCCTCTTTTGCAAGCCGCGCTTCACGTAGGCGAGAGGTTTTTNCCTCACGCGATCTGGTCACGTGGTCGATCTCTTCGACTGCATTTCCGCGGCCGAAAAACTGGGATTGCACATCGCTGAAGGCGAGTTCGGCGTGTTCACGAGATTTGCTCTGGGACATGAGGCCCTCCAAAGGTTATTTTAAACTGAAAAAGGCCGGACGATTGTCCGGCCTTTCAAAAATGCTGCTCCTGCGATGCCAGTACGTCCGTGGTCAAAGCGGAAGCAGTCAAAAATCATGCGGACTGAAGGTTCGTCGCCGACATCTTGCCCGACTTCTTGTCACGCTCGAGCTCGTAGCTCAGCTTCTGTCCTTCGACGATTTCGCGCATTCCTGCGCGTTCGACCGCCGAGATATGGACGAAGGCGTCTTCGCCGCCGTTGTCAGGCTGGATGAAGCCGAAGCCCTTGGTGGCGTTAAACCATTTTACTGTGCCTGTGGCCATGATGAACCCTTTCAATACGTCGTTGTCAGTGCGCAAGGCCTGAAGGCCTCGCGAGAAGCATAACGATAGTTTGAAAGAAAAGTTCGTCGAGACGCAGGGGAAGCGCGGTAACCGAAGTTCAACAAGCAAAAGATCGATAGGCAATCATTAGAGGAAACGAATAAAGGCGTCAACTTTTAGCTTTGTGTCTTGTTTTTCGGATTTGCAGATTCTAGCTTTTGTCAGGGTGAAGGAAACGTGCCGGGACGTGGGGCCGTATGCAGACAGATGTTAAAGAAACGAAGCTGTTAAACCGCTTGATGCGAAAAGTGGCGTTTTACTCGTGGTCGATCCCTGAGAATATAATTACCGCCGACGAGACGTTCGGGGAGTTTTACGAGATAGGTGACGATGACCTCGTCCAAGGGGTCGCGGTGGAATTCATTCTTTCTCTGATCGTCGAAGATGATCGCGCGCGCCTGGCCGAGCGCATCCATAGTGTCTTGCTGGGCGGACCGCCNGCCGTTACGTCTTATCGTATTCGTTGCCCTAGCGGACAGTACAAGTCCCTCGTCAGCATCGGTTCCTGTTCGCGCGATGAAAACGGTTTGCCAGTCACGTACTCCGGGATTGTGATTCCTACCGAAGACATGGAAATCCACGAGACAGAGGCAGGGATCGAAGGCCATATTTCCGCGGCCATCGCGCTCGCCCGGCAGAGTGGTAATGCACTTACGGAGCGTTACCTGAAATCTGCGCTCCAAACTGTCGTAAAGACGTGACCCAGAGAGTGGAATTCTAAAGCTTCCGCCTATGTGCTAAATGGAGGCATCAGGGTCTTGTTTGCTAAANCCATGCTCTAACAGTGTTTTATGGACGAGTTCTGCCGTAAACGGTTTGCCTATGAACTTCGCGTTGCCCGAAAGGTCGCCCGGACCGGGAACGATCGCCCCGGACGCGATCACGACGCGGATGTGCGGCCAGCGCTCCGCGACAATGCGCGCCAGACCGAAGCCGTCCAGGTCGCCGGGCATCTGAACGTCGGTGAAAAGAAGCTGGAGCGATGAATGTCTGTCGAGGAACGCAAACGCCTGATCGGCCGTGGACGCTTCCACTACTGAGTATCCCTCGTCCGAAATCATATCCGCCGTGTCAAGCAGAATGAGCGGCTCGTCATCTACGACAAGGGCGATGGGTTTAACGAGCTGTTCGAATTCTGCGGTTTCGATGAACCCTAAAGCAACGGGACGGCGGTTTGTTCCTGATATGCCTGAGGATGACAACCCTAATCCTGTATGAAATCACTTTTCCGAAGGTTTCCCAGCTCCCAGAACATACTGCCTACAGAAGCGTCGGACTCTCCGAACTCGCCTTTTTCCTCGCCCACAGTTCGTCGGTACGGTTCACCACGATCAGCTCAGGCGGAAACGTCCGTTTCTGGATCGCAAGCGCTTCATCAAAGCTTCCGTGGAGCCACTGCTCATATTCGTCGCTCTGAAGCAGTACTGGCATCCGATGATGGACGGGCTGGATCGCAGCGTTCGCGTCGGTCATCACGCCGCTGTAAACGGGACCCCACTCGTCACTCACGCGCCATATGCCTGCCCACGCGAATATCGGGTCGTCCCGATGCGAAAACCATGTCCGTGTCATCCGGCCCTTTTCGCCTTCGGCCTCCGCGAAATGCGTAACGGGGATCAGGCACCGCCATTCGGGCTTTCGGGCAAGGCCGATCCACATCCCTTTTGTCATGTCCGCTACATTGTTCACGGGCCTCGGTTTNGCATCCGGCTTCATCGTTTTAAGACGCAAGGGAAATCCCCATGTCATCGAGCGAAGCTCTCTCAGGCCATCTTTTCCCGTCACCACCATCCCAGGTGTCCCAGGATAGACATCCTCAGGCGCGTTGGTTTGCAAAGTGTTCGGTGCGCGGAAATGGGCGGCAACCTCGCCAGCTGACGTGCGGACAGTATACAAGTTGCACATCGTGATCTCCCGAATTTAAGCGTGGGCTACATAAGCATGTCATCTCGGCAACGTGAAGCTTAAGGCTCTCCATCACTGGAAGTTCCGCGCCTTCAGCTTCAGCATGTCGATGTGCAGGTGCGGTATGGACATGTTTCTCGCTGGGGCCGAATTCTTCAGGTTGTCTTAGGGGGCGAGACCGCCGCCTGTAGAGAAACCGTCCTCGCGCGCTTGTAAATTGAACGATGTGTCTCCGTTGAGGTGGCTAGAAGTAGCCACAAACATCTGTATCCATATTAGTGCACAGCCATTCTTTTTGAAGGGAAATCAAATGTCCAAGGTCCTAGTTCTCTACTATTCCGCGTATGGTCACATCGAAACGATGGCAAACGCCGTCGCCGAGGGTGTGCGTTCCGCAGGCTCCGAGGCTGTCGTTAAACGGGTTCCTGAACTCGTACCTGAAGACGTCGCGAAGTCTTCGCACTTCAAGCTCGATCAGCAAGCCCCGATCGCTACTGCCGATGAGCTGACTGAGTACGACGCAATCATAATCGGTTGCGGGACTCGTTTTGGAACCGTTGCCTCCCAGATGCGCAACTTCTGGGACCAGACAGGTGGCCTGTGGGCGCAGGGGAAGCTGGTCGGCAAAGTCGGATCGGTGTTTACGTCGTCGGCCACACAGCACGGCGGGCAGGAATCCACTATCCTCGGCTTCATTCCAACACTCCTACACCACGGCATGGTGGTCGTGGGACTTCCCTACGCATTCCAGGGGCAAATGGGCGTCGAGGAAGTTAAGGGCGGCTCGCCATATGGAGCGTCCACGATTACGGACGGCGACGGTTCTCGCATGCCGTCGCAGGTCGAACTAGACGCTGCCAAATTCCAGGGCGCTCACGTCGCGAAAATCGCAGCGAAGCTTTCCTGAACTCGATAGGGCGGCAACAAAATCCGCCCGACTGAAAACGAACGGGGATAGCCATGGCGAAACCTTGGCTATCTTCTCAGCGCCATCTAGAAGCCGTCCCGACCTTGCTCACAGGAAATTCCGCGCCTTCACCTTCAACGTATCGATATGGAGGTCCGGTATGAAGATGTCCCTCGCTGGAACGGCAGGCTTCTGGTTGCCTCTGGGATCAGGACCGCCGCCCCTCGAAAACTCGTCGCCGCGCCCGTGTTGCAACGGGAACGCCGTGTCGCGTTCACCGAGGCTGCTGAGGTCGCGGGAGAAG
The DNA here is from genome assembly GCF_002896715.1 of Agrobacterium bohemicum. Classification (GTDB taxonomy): domain Bacteria; phylum Pseudomonadota; class Alphaproteobacteria; order Rhizobiales; family Rhizobiaceae; genus Agrobacterium; species Agrobacterium bohemicum. Next base: position 10,627 of record NZ_PGEL01000016.1, on the reverse strand, counting down.
TCAAACAGACGTTGAGCGACCAGATGGACGACATCGCCTTCCCGCTGAATCTTCCCGTTCACCCCCAACATCGAAGCCGACAGGACGACCCGCCGCTGGCGTTCGAACAGGCTCGGCCAGATCACGACGTTCACAACTCCAGTCTCGTCCTCGATCGTCGCGAACATCACCCCCTTCGCGCTGCCCGGCTTCTGGCGTACCAGCACGATGCCCGCGGTCCAGAGCCACTTGCTGTCGTGCTGGCTCGTCGCCTCCGCGCAGGTGACGATGTTCTTCCGCCTCAGGTCTTCTCGCAGGAAGCTCATCGGGTGATCCCGTAGCGTCAGACCCGTGTGTCCGTAATCCTCGACCACCTGTCGGCCTTCGACCATTGGGACAAGTGAAACCTCCGGTTCGACCATTTCCGGGACCGTCTCGGCTTCACGCTCGGCGGCCGCCGCAAACAGTGGCAGCGGGTCGTTGCGCAGTGCCTTGAGCGCCCAGAGCGCATCCCGTCGCTCAAGCTTCAGCGACGGCCTGAAGGCATCCGCCTCGGCAAGCTGTAGCAGGGCTTCCGTCGGCACTCCCGACCGCCGCCAGACATCGTCGGCGGAGATGAACGGTTGGTCCGCCCGAGCGACGACAATGCGGGCAGCATCGCGCATGGCCAGCCCCTTCACCATCCGCATCCCAAGTCGAACCGCATGGCGCTCGGTACCGGGAATGGCCTCAATCGTGCAGTCCCATCGGCTGGCATTCACACAGACAGGCCGGATTTCGACACCGTGCGCGCGGGCATCCGCGACGATCTGGGCGGGTGCGTAGAAACCCATCGGTTGAGAGTTCAAAAGGGCGGCACAGAACACGTCGGGGAAATGGCATTTGAGATAGCAGGAGGCATAGGAGATGAGCGCGAACGACGCGGCATGGCTTTCGGGAAAGCCATAGGAACCGAACCCTTCCAACTGTGAAAACGTCTTTTCCGCGAACTCGGGCGTGTAGCCGTTGCGGACCATTCCGTCGACGAGCTTGGTCTTAAACCGGGAGACCCCGCCAGTGAACTTGAAGGTCGCCATGGACTTTCTGAGCTGGTCGGCCTCGCCCGCAGTAAACCCCGCGCAGACCATAGCCACCCTCATCGCGCTTTCCTGGAAANGCGGAACGCCAAGGGTTTTGCCGAGGACCGCCTCCAGCTCCGGGGTCGGGTAATCGACGGCCTCCCTGCCCTCGCGGCGACGCAGATACGGATGGACCATGTCTCCCTGGATCGGCCCCGGGCGCACGATCGCGACCTGGATGACGAGGTCGTAAAACGTGCGCGGCTTGAGTCTCGGCAACATCGCCATCTGTGCACGGGACTCGACCTGGAACGTCCCGAGCGTGTCGGCTTTCCGGATCATCGCGTAGGTCGCATTGTCTTCCTGCTTGATATTCGCGAGATCGATCACGTCGTTCTTGTGTTCCCTAATGAGCGCAAACGCCTTCGACATGCAGGTCAGCATGCCGAGCGCGAGAATGTCGACCTTCATCATCTTGAGTGCTTCGACGTCGTCTTTGTCCCATTCGATGATCTGGCGATTGTCCATGGCGGACGGCTCGATCGGCACCAGCTCGTCCAGGCGGTCGTTCGTCAGGACGAAACCACCGGGGTGCTGGCTCAGATGTCGAGGCGCGCCCATGAGCTGCTGCGCGAGTTCGAGCGCCAGTCGGAGTCTTCGATCACTCAGGTTCAGGTTGTTGTCCTTGACCTCCTTCTCGGAGACCCCCTCCTTGCTCCAGCCCCAGACCCCTGACGACAGCTGACGGATCATGTCCTCGGGCAACCCCAGAGCCTTGCCTACGTCACGGAGTGCGCCCTTGGCGCGGTAGCGCGTGACCGCCGAACACAGGGCAGCCTTGGTGCGGCCGTAGGTGTCGTAAATCCACTGGATGACCTCTTCCCGCCGCTCGTGCTCGAAATCGACGTCGATGTCCGGCGGCTCGGCACGTTCCTGGCTAACAAACCGTTCGAACAGGAGGTCGTTGGTCTCTGGGTCAATGCTCGTGACCCCGAGGACGTAGCAGACGGCGGAGTTTGCCGCTGAACCGCGGCCTTGGCACAAGATGCCTTTGGACCGCGCGAAACGCACGATATTGAAGACGGTCAGGAAATACGGGGCGTACTTCATCGTCTCGATGAGCTGGAGCTCGTGCCGGATTGTTTNCACAACGGTTTCCGGCACGCCCTCGGGATAACGATCCGCCGCTCCCTCCCAGGTAAACTTCTCCAGGGTGGCCTGAACCCCCAGACCGGGAATGATAGCCTCTGACGGATACTGGTACTCGAGTTCGCTGAGGGAGAACGTGCAGCGCTTCGCGATTTCGACCGTGCGGGCGAGCGCCTCCGGATAAGCATCGAACAGTCGGTGCATTTCCCTGGCGTGCTTGAGATAACGATCCGCGTGGCGTTCACGGTTGAACCCGATGTCGTCGATCGTTTTGTTATGGCGGATGCAGGTGACGATGTCCTGTAGCTGCCGACGGCCCGGCTCGTGGAAAAGCGCGTCATTCGTGACGACCGTGCGGACGCGGTGTCTGACGGCCATGTTCGAGAGGTTATAGATGCGGAGCTTGTCGTTCGGGCGTCGTCTGAGGCACAGGCTGACATAGGCCCGGGCTCCGAAAAGCTCCGACATCCTGCGAAGCTGGATTGCACACGTCTCGTCGGCTTCGTCTGGGATCAGGATGCCGATCATGCCCTCCGCGTAAAGGCTGACATCGCTGAAATCCAGAATACACTTCGCCTTGCCGCCACGGGACTTGCCCAGCGACAGGAGACGGCAAAGACGGGCGTAAGCAGCCCTGTCTGTCGGATAAACCAGGATCGCCATGCCGTCGGTTAAATCCAGGCGGCATCCGACGATCAGGCGCACGCCCGTCGCTTTCGATGCCTCCCATGCCCGCACGATCCCCGACAGTGAATTCCTGTCCACGATACCGAGCGCTTCGATACCGAGTTCCGCCGCGGCGGCGAAAAGCTCGTCGGCGCTGGACGCTCCGCGCAGAAACGAGAAGTGCGTCGTTGTCTGGAGTTCGATGTATCTCATCAACCGAATATCCCGTGTATGAACCAGCGATGCGACCCGGTCGTCGTGTCCACGCCGTCGCCTGCGCGGTAGACCCAGAAGCGCTCGCCGCTGTCGTCCTCGACGACGTAGTAATCCCGGACGGCGTGGAACTCGGCATCCCGCAACCACCATTCCCCGAAGACGCGCTCCGGTCCGTCACCACGCACGATCCGACGACGCTTACCACGCCATGTCATCGTTCTTGGAGGGCTATCCGGGAGGACCGCCAGGACCTCGATCTCTTCGGGACGCGCGAGGAGCCTGCTTGGTCGCGGCCAGTTCGACGGCCAATCGACGCCCTTCTCTTCCGACATGGGACCGATACGCTGGAAGCTCCGTTCGGGGACATCGCCGGCGACCGGGGTCATCCTGTAGATGCGGTGTCCGCGGTTTCCGAGGATATCGACCAGCGGTGTCACGTCGACGACCGTCTCCTCGATCAGGGACGACGACTGCTGCCTTTCGACCAGAGGCTCCGCCCATGTCGCGACGAGCGACAGCTTCTCGATACCGAAGCCCGGATCGATCTTCTCGATCCTGTCGGTCAGCAGACGCGTCAGTCTCTTGTCGTCACGGACGGGTTTCGCGAGGCCAGCTCTGATCGCCTGTATCGTATTGTCGACGCGGTGGACGATCAGGTCGCAACGGCGGACACCGAGGCCGCGGGTCTCCAGCTCGGAGCAAAGCTGCCCGACAAGGCGGCCGACGTATTTCGCTATCGTCTCAGCGGCCCCGATCGGCTCGGCGAACGGGCGGTGTACTTCCACGATCTCGGGGGACCGTATGGGTTCTATCGGCTCGGCCGCACGACCAAACAATTGGTCCAGCCGCCTCCCGACCTCCGGGCCGAAGCGCAGGGTCAACGGCGCTCGTGGCATGGCCGACAATTGGCCGACGGTCTCGATCCCGAGAACCCGCAGGCTGTTCACCGTTTCGGGTGCGAGTCGCAAACAGACGATAGGAAGGCCCAGGACGGCCTTCGTCGTCTCGGACACGGGAACGACCGTCCATTCGGCTGAGGTGCATCTGGCGATCGCGTGCGCCGCGCCCCACGTGTCCGCCACGGCCGCTCGCGTCACCACGCCGACACCACGGAGGCGATTGACCATCCCCGACACCATGAGTTCTTCGCCACCCTGAAGATGATCGGCACCCTCCGTGTCGATGACGATGCCGTCCGTGCCGTCCACGGCGACGACCGGGCTGTATTGCCGGAGCATCCAGAGCGCCATCTTGTCGAGCGCGGCCAGATCGCCGACCGGGTCTGCATCGTACATGGCGAGATCGGCGACCAGCGCCTGGGCCTTGCTCGCGGGCATGCCGATGCGCAGACCGAGCTTTCGCGCGGCATCATCGGCTGCGCAGACGGTCCGCCTGGACCCTGACCGGGATATCACCACCATCGGCTTGTCAGGAGGCGGTGTGCCGTCGGCCCCTGCCCTCCGTATCCGATCCGTAGGCCATCGGGGGAAATATAGAGAGACGACCCTTGCCATCACATGCTCCAACGCAAAACTCTGCACACTCGCCCGCACGCGATCTCATCAACTCCGCCAGCCATCTCGGCCTCCCAACGCCCGCAACCGGGATGCCTTCCGAAGGCAACTGGCTTATCCGCCACCTCGTCACCGATGCGGTCGGCTGGCCGTAGTCGTTGGCTTCGGTCTGCCGTCTCCACCGTCTGAGAGCGAGACCCATGGTTCCCGACTTCTCGGCGGCCAATTGAAGCCGTCTCGAAGCGGTCATCGGCAACCGGACGATTTCACCCACGACCGCCCCGAGGCCGCCGAAGCTCAAACCCTCTTCGAAGGAGGCCAGGACATCCTCTTCCTTGTCCGCCTNGACGTAGATGACGCGGTCGGGATGAAGGCCCGCCTGCGATATAGACGGGGCGAACAGGTCGGGCCTGCTCAGGCACCAGAGGATTTTCCCCTTTGTCCTCGCGGCGATCCCGGCCACCATCAGCGCGGCAGCCGCGCCGTCCACCGTTCCCGCACCGCCGCCAGCGAACTCGTGGAGCGCGCCGAAAGCCAGTCCCCCGCCGGGAAGCTTGCCGTCGATCTCGGGAACTCCGAACGGTAGGCATTCCGCCTTTTTCGCGGACCCGCCTTCGAGCTTGGCGATCTGTTCGCGCAGGTCGTCGATGAGACCTGGAGACCGGGCATACGTTCTCATTCACGGACCTCCTTCGGCTCGAGTTTGGCAGGAATTCATTCCCAAAAATGATTGACGTTCTCTTTCTGTTCCGTTCAATAGACAGAGTCAAGTCGGTAGAATCGGGTATTTTAGATGACGTGCATTTGTCATCACGAGAAANCCGAGATGAATCAGGACTCTAACAGGCGTTGCTAAGTGACCGGTCCGATTGGACTTTTTTCAGACAACCAAGGGAAGCATGGATCAGGAACCAACATTACGATCGATCAAGGGGCCGATCATCGCCGTCGAATGCAGGGCCTGCGGGGTTTACACCGAACTAGACCGAGAGAAGACGGTTCGGCGGTTCAAGGCATCGGCACCAGTATCTCGCGTGCGCCGCGTTGTCGTGGGTGCCTGCGATCGGATGTGCGTCGGCGGGGTGGACAACTGCGGAGCTCGGTTTATATCGCCCCAAACCTCACGGACTAACGATTGATTGACAGGTCACAGGCGACATCGGATCGCCATAGCCAGCGGTCCCATTCAAAGCCAGATTGATGATTCTGATGCCATGAAGTTAATGAGCGCAAAGACGCGGATGAAGTCTGCTGTTGGCCGAGGCTGTGTAAAANCCCGGTTTNGAGGTAGAATCATTTTCGTCGATCGGAGGTGGCAATGTCAGGCTATATCGAAGGCATCAGTCGTGATCAGGCTACGCTTTTTCCAGATCGCCTTGAGGATTGGATCGACGAAGATCACCCCGTTCGAGTGATCGATGCATTCGTCGATGCCATGGACCTGGTCGGCGCGGGTTTCTGCCGGATGTCACCTGCGCAAACCGGACGGCCCTGTTACCACCCTTCGATGTTGCTGAAGCTTTTCATCTACGGCTACCTGAACCGCATCCCCTCAAGCCGACGGCTTGAACGTGAAGCCGGGCGCAATGTTGAGGCCATGTGGCTGACCGGGCGATTGGTTCCGGATCACAAAACCATAGCCGATTTCCGCAGAGACAATGGTCCGCCAATCCGTAAGGCCTGCGCCAGGTTTGTTGAACTATGCCGTCAGATCGGTGTGTTGAGTGGTGGCAATGTTGCGATTGATGGCAGCAAGTTCAAAGCCGTTAACAATAGGGATCGCAATTTCACTTCCGGCAAAATCGAACTACGGATCAGCCACCTAGAAGCAAGCGCTTCGCGATATTTAGAGGAGATGGGAAGGGCCGACACGCTAGAGCAATCCGAGGCGACGCTGCGCAAGGTCACACGGCTGAAGGAGAAGCTCGCTCGTGTTCAACAGGAAGTCCGTCGGTTGGAAGGAATAGCAGAAACGCTGAAGGATGTACCAGACGGCCAGATTTCGCTGACCGATCCAGACGCTCGATCCATGGCGACACATGGCAAAGGCACGGGTGTGGTGGGCTACAACGTGCAGACGGCAGTCGATGTAGAGACGCATCTCATCGTCACGCACGAGGTCACTAATATCGGCAATGATAGATCGCAACTGGGGCCCATGGCCAAAGCGGCAATGGAAACATTGAAGCTCGATGAGCTCGATGCCATCGCCGACCGTGGTTACTTCAATGGAGCAGAACTGCTTAGCTGCCATGAGGCCGGGATCACTGCAACAGTGCCGAGGCCAGAGACGTCGAACAACCGCAAAAANGGCATGTTCGTAAAGGCTGACTTCGTCTACGACGGTAGCGCCGATACATATGTTTGCCCTGCCGGAAAGGCCTTGGCATACAGGTATACAACGGAGGAAAAGGGTCTGATGCTTCGGCGTTACTGGCGCACCGATTGTCCGTCATGCCCTCTCAAGGCACAATGCACAACAGGCAAGGAACGGCGGATCACGCGCTGGGAACACGAGCATCTGATCGACGCTATGTATTCCCGGATGGAAAAGAACCCGAACCTCATGCGCGCCCGACGATGCACGGTCGAGCATCCGTTCGGAACCATTAAAGCATGGATGGGATCAACCCATTTCCAGATGCGCAGGCTGAACAACGTCCGAACGGAGATGGCGCTACACGTATTGGCCTATAACATCAAACGTATGATCAATATGATTGGTGCAGGAGCGCTCATTACAGCCATGGCCGCTTGAGGCGGCAACTGAACGCCATTTTGGGCCGCAAAAACCGCCACACCAACCTTCAGGCCTGTCTCCGACGCCTTACAGCACCCAACAAACACAAAATCCAGCCAATTCCACCAGACCAAGCTCGATTAGGAAATCCCATGGGTTGCGCTGGTGTTTTCACACAGCCTCGGCCCAAAGCGGACAGCCGATTATGGCATTGCCGTTCTTCTGATTCGCTGCAGTATCATCCGTGTACCTTCTTTTCTTCGTTGGCCTGACTTGCCAAATAGCGGCAACACAGGATTTTGAAGGATTCAAATCGATGAACACAACAGCCTCCACCGTGAAGTCTCGGAACATTCTTGTCCTGGGGGCCGGGGAACTCGGCATGCCCGTTCTGCGCAACCTGGCTCTTCGCGCCAAGGACGTCGAGGGCGCGAAGATCAGCGTTTTTCTGCGCGCAAGTGCCGTTGTATCTGATGTGCCGGCGAAGCAGCGCGACATCGCTGAAATCGGAGACCTTGGTATCGAGATCGTCGAAGGTGATTTGGTGAAGAGCTCAATCGACGAACTGGCGTCTCTTTNCTCGAGGTACGACACCGTCATCGGCTGCGCTGGCTATGCGGCTGGGATTAATACACCGATGAAGCTTGCCAAGGCGGCGTTGCAATCCGGGATTCCACGCTATTTCCCTTGGCAATTCGGCGTCGATTTCGAAGCGATCGGACGCGNCGGCCCGCAGGACATTTTCGACGCTCAGCTTGATGTCCGGGAACTCCTTCGCTCCCAGAGCAAGACTGAGTGGGTCATCATCTCCACCGGCATGTTCATGAGCTATCTCTTCGAACCGGATTTCGGCGTCGTTGATCTGCAGACGCACACAGTCAACGCCCTCGGCAGCTACGACACTGCTGTCACGCTGACCACACCCGACGACATTGGTGCTCTCACCGCTGAAATCGTCTTCTACGAGCCGACCATTAGCAACGAGATCGTCTTCCTTGCCGGGGATACTATCACCTACGGTGAACTCGCAGACAAACTGGAAGTAGGTTTGAACCGCCCCTTCAGCCGGTCCGAATGGACTGTCCCGGTTCTGATGGAGGAATTAGCAAACGACCCCNAGAACATGATGCGGAAGTACCGAGCAGCCTTTGGTATTGGGCGCGGCATGGCGTGGGACAAAGCTAACACGTTCAACGTAAGCCAAGGCGTCAAAGTGACGGCTGTGTCCGATTGGATCGAGACGAATCTTTGCGGCAAGTGAGATCGCCCGCAGCCATCATGGACAGGAAACAGTGACTTGGGAGCGTGGTCCGAGAATGCCCCCAAGTCACGCTGCGATCCGCATACGCTAGAATGCGGGCGTGCTTTCCTCCATTTCGACGCAACGCTTGTTCGTCAAAATGTCTGCCAGGAAGGTTTTTCTGGCGGGCAGGAATCGTAATCCTCTCGTGCCTTGAGAAACTCGCCGGAATTCTCCACGACCCATGTCCACAGCGGAACCATTCGGATGAGAAGACCCATCCCTAGTTCTGTTAGTTCGTATTCAACCCGAGGCGGCATCTCAACGAGATCGTGGCGAGTGACGAGACCATCTCTTTCAAGTTGGCGGAGCGTTCGGGTGAGCATTCGCTGCGTGACGCCGTGCATTCGTTTTCCGATATCTGCGTGCCGAAGCCTGCCATAGACACCGAGGGTATGTATGACGCCGAGCGACCATCGGCTTCCCGCGTGTGTAAGAACCTCCCGGCGCACACCGTCTTCGTCCTCACGAAGGCCATCGCACACCGCTTGAGAATAGGTAAGCATCTCTTCTCTGGTCATTACTCTTGCCTCCGGTCTCCCAGCCCTCGTCATACCAGTCTTCAGAAGACATTCCACCTGCCTCTCCTGCGTTTTGAAAGGTTCATAGAATTTGACAGAATGACAGCGTTGTTGGTGTCACCGATGGCTGAAGACGTCCGCTGTTGGCGCAAAGCTGCGAAGACAGCACTTGGCCCAGAGTGGACATGGTGGGAAGCGTTCAGCTCGCCTGCGACGGCGCCGCTTGCGATCACCTCGCTTTTGAGCAATCATCTGCAGAATATGGACAATGCGGGCTGCCAGAGGACAAATCTATGTTTCATCGCTTCATGGCTTAAACCGTTTTGCCTTAGGGAGCCTCTCGTTGAAGAAAACTCGTCGCCAATCAGACCATCAGGCCGAGCAAACCCTGTATCGCTTCGACCTCAATCCTCCCGATGTCGATAGCTGTCTCTCTCAGCTCCACGCGGCTTTCTCCGGCTATCGTCCGCGATGGGATTGGTGCCGCCAGTGCTTCGCGGTAGATGACGAGGCACGAACACGAAGTGCGGGCGATCCGCGTCGCGCCACCCTCGAAAGCTTCGGGCAAATCTACTTCGAGCATCCTAACTGCTCCGNCGGCCGCGACACATTCCTGCATTGGCTGCCCCGTGGGCTGGAACTAACATTCCTGAACTTTGACGATGACTACTTTCCAATGGAAGGCGCTATGCGACTTGGGCTCTGGCGCTGGCCGCGAGAAGAGCAGGATGCTCTGCGCGCCTTGTTCTGCAGCGTCGCGATGAATTGGTTCAACGGCGGCGATCCCGTGCCATTCGAGCGTGTAATGCGCAAGTCGAACACAGACATGGATAACCTTGTGTCCGTACGCATCGTCAAAGCGCTCCTAATGCTCAGGATCAACCCCTTCGAGCTGTTTGCTTGGCTCGGACGAGCGAATTCAACCCGAGCGCGGGGCGTTCTGGTCGGACTCACGACCCATGGGCATCTCGTCGACGAGGGTGACTACTATGTTCTGGACGATACCACCGACGAACCATTGCTGCACGAGGGAATTCGAGCCTTAGATCGCCTCGCTTTGGACGCTCTTCAGCGGATCGCCACCGACAAGCGGCTAATATGTCTGTGGGCGTGGGCTAACCGAGAAGATTTGATGTTGGCCCGCACTATCGAGAACACGGAACCGTTGCGAACGCAACGCGCCCTGCGCTTGTTGGTGACGGAACGCCAGAAGGATCGTGTGATCGTCCAAGCTGCTGTCGTTTGAGCCGCCGCTGGCGTACTACTGTCTAGAAATAGGTGTGCGATATCTTCGAATGCGCGTGACGGCTGTCGCAAAATCGACTGCCTCTTGTACCGCCACCGTTGGGATTGTGAGGCGACCAGAGACCCTTCGAGGAATGTCCGGTGTGGCGCAAAGTTGCCGAGTGAACCGCGCCGGGTTTGCCGGAGGCCATTTCGTTTAAGTTATGCGGCCATGGCTGGTTCGTCCAGCATGGCGTAGT
>NZ_PGEL01000020.1:2500-207678 GCF_002896715.1 Agrobacterium bohemicum | reverse complement strand
GGTTATAAGCAACCCGACCCTACCGGAAAACACCGATGGCTATGAAACCCAGCTACACCACGTCCTGGGACACGATCATAAGACACTAGCCCATCTTATTAAAACCGTGCCAAGAAATTGCTTTGGCATGACAATCTCTCAACCGAAGAAAATTGAAATAACTAGGACGAATCGACATTCACCGCAGCCAGATCATTGCGGGGACGAGATAGACGAGCCCCTCGAAGTGTATTGTTCTTCGGTCGTAGCGCGTTGCAAATCTGCGGAAGTGCTTCATTCGATTGAAGCACCGCTCGATGCGGTTGCGATATATGTATGCGAGTTCATCGTGTGGAATGATGACCTTGCGCGAGCGTTTTGATGGGATGATTGCCTTGGCTCCCATACTGGCAATCATCTCGCGCAAAGCGTTACTGTCATAGGCTTTGTCAGCCAGAACAGCACCGCCGCTTTGCCCCTCCAGAAGAGCTGGCGCTCGGGTGATGTCGCTTACCTGACCTGCGGTGACGATGAAACGCAACGGTCGGCCCAACGCATTGGTCAGCATATGAATCTTGGTCGTCAGTCCGCCTCGGGAACGCCCCAGCGCCTGATCCTTGCCCCCTTTTCCGGTGGCTGCCTGTTCATGGGCGCGGACGATCGATATCTGATGATCGACAGCACCTAGAGCCGCATTGAGGCCGGTAAATCTACCGCCGATAATAGCTACTTCTCTGGACGGTGAAATCTCGCCGGCTTTNGCATCGTCTGGACGAGTACCATATCGGCACTCCCCATGGATTTCTCCAAATGTTTNGTGTCATCGGAACGCTTTCCAGGCTGCAATATTGTTGCTCTGCCACGAAAGAACGATATGGATGAAATGGACCGTCAGGCTGTCCATCGCTCGAAANCTCAGTTGGAAATATCATGAACGCATTGACCTGGACCTGGAGTATCGCCGGCTTGACCGCGCTCGGTGTCATTACGCGACCTTTTGCCTGGCCGGAAGCGATATGGGCGGTTCTCGGTGCGCTTTTGCTTGTCGGTTTCGGTCTCATCGGTCCTGCCGATGCCTGGGTCGGCATTACTAAGGGCACGGACGTCTATCTGTTTCTGATCGGCATGATGCTGTTGTCAGAGCTTGCACGGCGGGAAGGGCTGTTTGACTGGCTGGCCATGGTCGCAACGACCCATGCCAAGGGTTCGCCTAAACGTCTTTTTGTTCTGATCTATGTTGTTGGTGTGATCGTCACTGTGTTCCTTTCGAACGATGCGACGGCGGTCGTACTGACGCCTGCGGTTTACGCAGCCTGCCGGACGGCAAAGGTCAAAGACCCGATGCCCTATCTCCTCATCTGCGCCTTCATCGCAAATGCCGCCAGCTTCGTCCTTCCCATCTCCAATCCTGCCAATCTGGTGATTTTTGGCGGTGGAGAGATGCCGCCACTGTCGCGTTGGCTTGCGACGTTCGGTCTGCCTTCGATCGTGTCTATCCTCGTGACCTTTGCCGCGCTGTACTGGACGCAGCGTTCTGTCATTCGTGCCGATAGCGTCGCCTCCAATATGCAGTCAGCTCCCATTTCATCGAGCGCCAAGCTCGCCGGTTTTGCTTTGTGTGGTACGGCGGTGATCCTTCTGGGTGCTTCGGCCCTGCACATGGATTTGGGTCTTCCGACATTTATCGCTGGCAGCCTTGCCACGGCTACGGTGCTTTTGATCAACCGGGGTAGCTTTGTTGAGACGTTGAAGGGTGTCTCCTGGAGTGTACTGCCCCTCGTTGCCGGGTTGTTCGTCGTTGTCGAGGCGTTGAGCCAGACCGGGCTGATAGACCAGCTTGCGCAATATCTCTCTCAACAAGCGTCGACATCTCCAACCTGGACTGCTGCGGGCGCAGGTGCGGCGGTGGCTTTGACGACCAACCTCGTGAACAACCTGCCGGCTGGCCTGGTCGCCGGAAGTGCGATCCAGTTGGCGCATGTATCTGACAAGATTGCTGGCGCGATTTTGATAGGCGTTGATCTCGGGCCCAACATTTCCATCACGGGATCGCTTGCCACGATACTTTGGCTCAACGCACTTCGTCGCGAAGGTCTGAAGCTTGGAGCCTGGGCTTTCATGAAANTTGGTATTGTTGTGACAGTGCCAGCATTGGCAGCATCGCTTTTCGTGCTCGTAATGCAATGATTACGATTGTCTGAAAGTGTTGCCGCTCGCTGGGTGGTTCTATGCAGCGCCCATATGAGATGGTTTTTGATTGCCGGACGCAGCCACGTCATGGCGATCGATATCCTCACCTGTTGGCTGAATAACCGGGTTTCCGCGGCGGTCGCGCAGCACTTCCACCGCTATGCCGTAGGTATTTGAAATAAGCTCTGGTGTGACGATATCTCTGGGCGCGCCGCTTTGCCTCAACCTACCTTCCGATATGACCAGAAGATTATCGGCGTATTGGCATGCAAGGTTCAGGTCGTGCAACACGACCACAGTCACCCAGCCATTACTCCGGGTTTCTTGTCGCACCAGGTCCAGCAGACCGACTTGATGTCTGAGATCCAGTGCACTGACTGGCTCATCCAGCAACATCGTTTGCGGGTCACGCATCAGGACCTGCGCGAAGAGTGCCATCTGCCGTTGGCCACCGCTGAGGGAGGATATATCCCGGTTTGCAAGGTGTCCTATTCCCGCTTGATGAAGTAGTGTCATCGCGACGTCCAACGTTTCATCGTCAATATGCAGGGACAATTGACCGGACCGTCCGAGTGCAACGACTTCGAGTACGCTGAGCGCAATATCGACCGTGGTATCCTGCGGCATATAAGCAAACGTATCGCGCCAGTTTTTGACAAGCTTGCGGTTCTTTTCTCCTGCACGCAGAGTACGATCACCGACACGTATGGAGCCATTGGCCAGTGGCAAGTCTCCAAACATGGCGCGCAACAAAGTTGTTTTGCCGGTGCCATTCGGACCGATTACGGCATGAACTTGTCCCGCTGCCAGCCGCGCGCTGAGTTGCTGTACGACTGCCTGACCGCCACGCTCTATCGACACCTCCTCAAGGATCATCATCGGCTGCGCCTCTTCGGAGCAAAGATGAGCCATAGGAGGAACGGCACACCCACAATCGCCGTGACGATCCCGACGGGGAAGAGAGCCCCCGGAACGATGGATTTCGACAGGATCGACGCAGCCGATAACATCAAAGCACCGCTTAAGATCGACATGGGTAGAAAGAACCGCTGGTCTTCGCCGACGGTCATGCGGGCTATGTGCGGCGCGACCAATCCGATAAAGCCGATGACACCGACGAAGCTCGTCGCCGTTGCAGTCATGATGGCGACGATGATGAGCACTTTCATGCGCAACAAACGAACATTCACGCCCAGGCTTGCGGCTCGCATTTCTCCCATTCTGAGCGCAGTCAGTTTCCAGCAATCCGCCATCAACAGCACGCAGCAGATCGCGGTCACGGCGGCTGTGAGGGTTACCGTCGGCCAGGTTGCCTTGCTGAGACTGCCGAACAGCCAGAACAGGATTTGTTGAGACAGCTCCGGCGAAGACAGAAACTGAATAAGTGAAAGGAGCGATTGAAAANGAAACAGAAGCGCTATGCCGCCAAGGATAATCGTTTCTGTTGCGATCTGACGCATGGAGGCAAGGAAGAACAGGAAGAGTGCCGCCAGCATGGCGAAGACAAATGCCCCCAAGGGAACCGCGATCATCGCATCGATTCCAAGCCCGCCCACAGCCAGCACAAGAGCCGCGCCGAAGCCTGCCGCCGCCGCCATACCCAGAGTGTAGGGACTTGCCATCGGGTTATTGAGCAATGTCTGCATCTGTGCGCCACCTGCACCCAGTGCTGCACCAACACAGAGTGCCATCAGCGCCATTGGCAGGCGCAAACCACGCACGATCGAATCGGTCATCGTTTCTCGCACGCCAATACCGGTCAAGGATCGTACGACCTCGGACGGAGAGAGCATCGATGGCCCCGTTGCTATGTCAAGTACAAGGCTGATCGCCATGAGGATGAAAAAGATCAAAACGATCCGCCAGCGGCGNCGCTCGCGCAGCCTGTGCTCACCAATAGCCTCAGCGTTGCGGGCAGCAATTGTCATGAAATACCTGTCGTGCAGAGCTTGTCGTGAAAGCGAACGCCCAGTGAGAGGCGTTCGCAAATTGTTGCCTCTCCGTTACTCGGTAACGGCGATGGCGAAGGTGCCTTCGGGTGTTACAGGCAGATACTTTTTGTAGTAGCCAAGGTAGTTCGCGATTGGGTCAACATCCCCGAACTGCTCTGGATAAAGCTGCTTGGCGATATACTGGACCAGCGCGAAATCCGATAGCGTGCGCGATCCACCCTGATAGACGCCGAAGAGCTTGCCGTTCTTGATAGCGGGCAACTCACTCCAGCCTTGGCGTGTCTCGAAGGCTTTCAAGTTTTTNCGCGCATCCGCCTCTTTTACGCCCGGGCCCATAGGCATCGCTGTCGGGTTCTTGTTGTCTTCACGTCCCGAAATAAAAATAACGTCCGGTTTCGCCACCAGAACCTGCTCTGGATTGATAGGACCCCACCACTCCACGAAAGGTGCAGCAATGTTGTCGCCACCTGCCAGGGTGGACATCGCGCCCCACATATTCTTGCCGTAGGTAAAGGAGTATTCCGCCGGGCCCTTGTTGCCAAACTCCACATATACTTTCGGTTTTGGCTTGCCTGACTTGGCGACGCGATCCGCAATATCCTTCATCGCACCCTGATAGAGGTCGGCGATCTCGTTGCCGCGCTGATCCTGTCCCGTCAGTTGGCCGAATAGCCTGGTGGACGCGACGTGACGCTCAACCGTCTGAGCGTTATAATCGACGACGACGACAGGAATGCCTTGTTTTACCAGCCGCTCGGCATCAAGCCCCAGTGCCTTGAACTGCCAGTCCGCAAGAATTACGAGATCAGGGTTCAAGCTCAGGACTTTTTCGACGGAGAAGGTCTGCGTGTCCACTTCGCCGACATCCGTTATATCAGCGAGCGACGGCCGGTGCGCCACGTGCATCTTCCAGTTGGCCGGAACTTTCCCAACCCATGCTTCTCTGGAAATCCCGACGACGGAATCGTAGGCTTTTTCGCCACCGACTGCCATGTAGTCCTCGAAATAAAAGCCCAGAACGACACGCTTCGCCGGAAGGTCAACCTTAACTTCACGCCCGATCACGTCGGTTATCGTCTTCATTTCTGCCATGACGGGGGAGGCTACTACGAAANCCGAGAGCAACGCAGCAAGACCGCTAATAAATGATTTCATAATAAAGATCCAAGGGTTGAGATGCCGCTGCTCTAATAAATATGATAAATTAAGTCAATTTAATTGGCGATGGATTCCATCGTATTTCCAACTGAATAATGGTTGGTTTTTCTGATGTACTGTTCTGAGACATGGTTGCATAGCCACGGTAGCGAGAGCTGTGTCCGGTAGTGCAGCTACATAACAGTGCTGGGAGGAGTTTTGATAACAGCTACAGGGCGTACGGATCGATTGCGATCTTACGCCATCAGGTGTGTGAATGATTGTAAACGCCACCACGCCGTCTGCTGTGGTGGGCGTTTCGTTTTCAAGAAGTGCACTGTTTTGAGTTGCCACTAAGCGTCAACGCAAAAAANGAGGCGGTCAACTGACCGCCCCGTTTTCAAATTCGATGTCTTAATTACCTTAAGCAGGGCGCTCTTCGCCCGCATTGGGTCGCCAAGTGATCAATTTCTTCTCAACAACATCGAGTACAAGATCTATGAGGAGAACAAAGATTGCCAGGATGATGATGCCTGCAAACACGCCCACTGCGTCGAAGTTACCTTCCGAGCGTGCGATGAGGTAGCCGAGGCCAGCCGATGCGCCGAGATATTCGCCGATGATTGCACCGACGACTGCAAAGCCGACCGAGGTGCGAAGCGAAGACAAAATCCAGCTTGCCGCAGCAGGGAAGTACACATGGCGCAGAAGGTCGGAACGTTTTGCGCCGAGGATACGAGCGTTCGATAGAACGACCGGGTTTACTTCTTTGACGCCCTGCATGGCGTTGAAGAAGGTGACGAAGAATACGAGCGTAACCGCAAGTGCTACCTTCGACCAGAGGCCCAATCCCAACCAGAGAACGAAGATCGGAGCCAGAACAACGCGTGGAATTGCATTGACAGCCTTGATGAAGGGATCGAGCACGCGGGCGACAAACGGGCTTAGCCCAAGCCATACGCCTGCCGCGACACCGAGGCCTGTACCAATGAGATAACCCAGAACAGTCTCGCTCAGTGTTATTCCCACATGCTTGTAGAAACCGGCGTCAGCTATCCATGTGACGACCTGTTTGACGATGTCGAATGGGGCGGGAAAGAAGAACCGATCGATCACCGCTGTCGTAACGCCAAGCTGCCAACCGCCCAGCAGGACAACAAGAAGCGCGACCTGAATGAGGCGAATGTTAATGGCGTGCATAGCTTTTCTCCACTTCGCCGCGTAGGGATGCCCAAATGTCGCGGTACAGGGTCATGAATTTCGGATCGAGTTTGATTTCTGCGACGTTGCGCGGACGCTCCAGATCGACAGGGAAACTCTCGATAACGCGGCTTTTCGGACCGGCTGCGAGCACCACGACACGATCACCCAGAGCAATGGCTTCTTCGAGGTCATGGGTGATCATGACGACGGCCCGGCGGTCTTCCTGCCAAAGCCTCAGAAGCTCGTTTTGCATGAGGTGTCTGGTGTGGATGTCCAGCGCCGAGAACGGCTCATCCATCAAGATGACCTTTGGCTCAGTTATGAGGGCTTGGGCCATCTGCACGCGCTTGCGCTGACCACCGGACAATTGATGCGGAAAGCGTGTTTCAAAGCCTTTCAGACCTACTTTCTCCAGCCATGCCAGCACCTTGCCGCGCCGTTCTGCCTCTGGGACGCCCNTGAACATGAGACCCAACTCGACATTCTGATACGCGGTTTTCCAGGGAAGAAGAGCATCCTGCTGGAACAGATACCCGATGTTGTTTTGAACGCCGTTGACAGCTGCGCCGTCGATAGAAACGGCACCTTTCGCGGGCTTCAGCAAGCCCGCGATTGCATTGAGGATGGTCGATTTGCCGCAACCGGTCGGCCCGACGATGGAGAGGAATTCTCCATCGCCGACCTTGAGATTGACGTCCTGAACGGCAACAAAGGAACCAAACGCCATCGTGACGTCGTCAATTGCCACCATTGATTTGGCTTGAGCATCTGCCACTGGCGTTAACTTTCTAATTGTCGAAGACATTGACAAGCCCTCACTGTGCGGGCTTCGAAGCCGTGGCCTCGACGAACGTGTTGGTATAGGTGGTGTTGAGGTCGATTGTGGCCTTGGCGACCGCATCGTTGAAGCTTTTCAAANCCATCAGGGGTGTTTCCAGATCGCCGGGAACGAACTTGCCGTCTTCCGAGAAGATCGCCTTCGCAGCTTCCACAGCCTTGATATAGGTCTGCTTGTCGCCAGACACGAAGTCGTCAGGAAGCTTCTCGACAATCTCTTCGGCTGAGTGCGCCTTCATCCAGTGCAAGGCCCTGACGGTGGCGTTGGTCACTTTCTGAACTACTTCGGGATTTGCGTCGATGTATTCCTGTGTCGCGTAAAGAACGGATGTTGGATAGATGCCGCCGTAGACGTCCTTCGCTCCTTGGTCGCTACGTGCGTCGATCAGAATTTTGCCCAATCCGCGCTCAACGACAATCGTGGCCGCCGGGTCATAGTTTACCAGCAGGTCGATTTTCCCCTGCTGCAAAGCGGCCACGGCTGCTGCACCGGAACCAACGCCAATGATGGAAATATCGTCTTCACTCAGATTGTGTTGCTTCAGGTAATAACGAATGAAGAAGTCAGACGACGAACCGGGTGAAGTGATACCGACTTTCTTGCCTTTGATTGTCTCGGGCTTTGCAGGGTCGAAGTCCGTGTCGTTGGTTCCAGCAAGAACCAACCCGGAGTTGCGTGCCAGCATCACGAAGCCGACAACATGTTTGTTTTGCGACTGCATCTGGATCGTATGGTCATAGAAGCCGACTGCCACATCTGTTGAACCAGCAACAAGAGCCTGGAGGACCTTGGAGCCGCCTTGGGCAAAGTTCTCGGTGGTAACGTCCAGACCTTCGTCCTTGTAATAGCCGAGGCTTGCAGCCACAGGGAAAGGCAGGTTGTTGAGATTATACGATCCGACACTCATTCTGACTGACTCGGCATTCGCGGATGCTGCAAGTGCACAAAGCGCCGTCGCTGCTAACAGGTATTTACGCATAGGGGTCTCCTCCCGGTTGTCTTTGTTGTTTTGCCAATGTGGCGTCTTTTAAGCTGCGTTTTCGATCGCCGTATTGGGTTTTGCGAAAACGTATCCTTCAAAAAGTCGGCGGGCCGTCCTCACGAGGCCAGCCGTAATCGTACCGTTTCTCATCTCCAGCTGAACATCGAGACGACCTGCTGGATGCTCGATCTGAATCTGGGTCGGTACAGTGAGCTTGCCTGCATCTTCGAACGCTATTGTTCCATCTGTCACTGCAGCTGTTGCAATGCCGACAGCACCGGTCGTTGCGAGAGCAGGATGGCATTCGCTGGGCATGAAATACCGCACTGACAGCGTTCCGCCTTTACGGGCTGGAGATATCAGAACTGGCTTCGGGATAACCATGTCGGTCACGTCTCCCATGCCCATGAGTTGACCTGCCTTGATGCGTATGCGGGCCAAGCGTGCTATCAATTCACGGTTTNCAGTGAGAGCTTGAGGGTCTTCATAGCCCGTCAAACCCAGATCGATAGCGCGGATGAGCACCATCGGCATCGCGCAGTCGATCACTGTCACAGCCACGCCATCAATGATGTCGATGGCCTTACCCGTTGGCAACAGTTTGCCGGTTTTGGCGCCTGCGGCATCCATGAAAGTCAGCGCGATCGGAGCGGCCAAACCAGGGACACCATCAATTGAGGCATCACCGAGATAGATGACTTCATTGCCGTGGGTGGGCACCTTGGCCTCGATCAACTTACCGGTGTTCACGTTGTGGATGCGAACAAGTGTATCTGTCCCTTGTCCCTGAACCAACCCTGCTTCGATTGCAAAGGGACCGACGGCAGCCAGCATGTTGCCGCAATTGGGCGAGTAGTCGACATATTGCCGGTCTGTGCGGACCTGAGCAAATAGGTAGTCGATGTCCGCGCCCTCAACTTTAGACCGACCGATGATGGCAACCTTCGAGGTGACAGGATTTCCGCCACCGATGCCGTCGATCTGAAGGGGATGTCCAGAACCCATAATCGATAAAAGTGTTGCATCCTTCTGAGCTTGATCACGGGGAAGGTCCGATGCCAAAAAAANCGGCCCACGAGACGTTCCGCCGCGCATCAGTACACAAGGTATCTTTNGAAGGTCGTTCATGGTCGCCTCAATCTTGCATTTGATGGATCAATCCATCGAGTTGTTGCAATATGAGGAAGATAACCTTATTTGTTAAATGCAATGTTTTGGAGGTTTATTGCGATATGAGCATCAATTGCGAAATTCTGGATTTGCGTGCATTTCAAGCTGTGGTTGAACTTGAGAGTTTCCATAGGGCGGCGGACGCGCTCCATCTATCTCAGCCCGCTTTGACACGACGTATCCAAAAGCTTGAACAATCCATTGGGGCACCCTTGCTGGAACGCACGACGCGACACGTAGCGCCGACGGCCATGGGCCAAGAGGTAATGCCGCTTGTGAGGCGAATGCTGGAGGAGTTCGATGGGTCGCTATTTGCGATGAAAGAGGGGACGCAGCGTCGTGGGTTGATTACGATGGCCTGCGTGCCAACGGCGGCCTTCTACTTCCTTCCGACCGTCATCAAAACATTTAGTGAGCAATATCCTCATATAAGGCTTCGTATCCGAGATCTCACAGCCAATGACGGGCTGCAAGCCGTAGCGCGAGGCGAGGTTGAATTCGGGATCAATCTCATGGGCAACTCGGACCCGGATCTTTCTTTCGAGCCACTTATTGACGACCCATTTGTTCTTGCAATGAGAAANGATCATCCACTGGCGAGGTTCGAGTCGATCCAGTGGAATCAGCTTGAAGAGTATCCGCTTGTGGTCGTGGATCGCTCAAGCGGTAACAGAACCTTGCTTGATGGCGCGCTGGCGAGACACAATCTAAAGCTGAATTGGACATACGAGGTGACCCACCTCAATACGTCTTTGGGTCTTGTCGAAGCGGGTTTAGGCATTTCAGTGTTGCCCCGGCTGGCAACCCCGCAAGAGGAACACCCTTTCTTGGTGTCGCGACCAATTGTCGAGCCTGTTGTTTCTCGAACGATCGGCATTGTTCAAAGAAGAAGTAGCACCTTGTCGCCAGCCGCTGAGAAGTTCGTGGAGATGTTGTTGAAGACCTGGAAAACACCGTAGTTAAACGTCGCATAGAGGGGTGTTGGAGTTCTTTGACTCATCTTTNAGTCGTTATATGCGCGTCGCCAATGATATTTGGGTGTCGGACGATGCTGGTAAGCCGAACGTCATCAAGGGGAGTTGGGCAACCCGTGCAGGATCATCGCTGCGGCACCGAACGCCACTGTATCTGTGGCCTCGATTTCAGGGATTAAAATGCTTGGCTGAAGAACCCGTGCTCCCTCGAAAGGCCTGCTTCTGTTAAAATCGAGCCAGTATGCAAGCCGTCGGCGAACGAGGCGCGGGAGAGTGCCGCCGATGAAGATCGCCGAAGGTGCCAAAACGGATGTAATCATGAAGGCGAGACGGGCGGTTTCAGGTCCTGCCCGTTCAAGCCACGCGTCCAACACGCTTGCGTGGTTTNCAAGATAGATACCCCATTGGTCCGGGGAGCGGCCTGTCGGTATGGTCCCAACAGAGGTCTCGCACCAGGCCGCTAAATCGGCGAATGAGGGCCGTGAGAGGCCCCGTGGGCGAAGCGCGCCGACGTCGCCAGCATTTCCCAGATTACCACGATAAAGTTCGCCGCCGATGACGAGACCGCTGCCAATGCCTTCCGCCAGATACAAATATGCAAANTTGTCGTGTCCGGCGGCGTTTCCCAAGGCAAGTTCGCCGACGGCCGCTGCGTTTGCGTCATTTTCAATGATCACGGGNCAACCAAGCGTTTCGCGCAGAGACGAAGCGAGATCGGGCCCCGCCCAGGCAATCACTTCGTCGGCAAGATCGAGTTTNGTTGCACCCTGACGAAAGCGCGTCGGCATTGCCACGCCTGCACCAAGCAGCAGGTTTTCGTCGACATCGTACGACGCAAGAAGACTGGCCTTGCTGTCATTTATAGTTTTCTCAACGTTGCGGAATGCCTCGTATGGCCCGTCCAGATGATGTTCACCAATTCGTTCGCCGCAAAAATCGAGCAAGGTCAGGGTTAGAGAATAGTGGTTGGCATGGACGCCAAGGGCGTAGCCGACATTGCCTTGAAGCATCAGATCGATGTGAGGTGCGCCACGCCCGCCGTGGCGCCTTGCACCTTCGATGATAATGCCCCGCTTGATCAGGTCGCGGGTCATCATGCTCACGGCTGCCGGTGTAACGCCGCAAAACTCAGCGATCTCCGCACGTGAAGCCACACCCTTGCGGCGAAGATGATTGATCACCGCGGCCTGCGTATTGCCAATACCGACCAGGGGCGAATGTCGTTTTAGCACCGTGACGTCCTTCGGATAATTAAAAACGCGATGTCATAAATCTATTACTTAAGCAACTTAATTAAATAATCACTTTCAATCGGATTATTCTCCATGAACAAATTTCTGGCTCTCCTTTCTTCCGCGGCGATGTCTGCGCTCGTCGCAAGCGCTGCGCATGCAGAAGACATCACCATCAAGCTCTCGACACTCGCCGATAAGACAGCGCCGGGCCGCATCACCAACATTGAAGGTGCGGCAAAGATCATGAACGAGCAGTTCAAGTCCGCAGGCGTTGACAAGCGCATCGTCATTGAAGCCAACAACAGTGCTGTTAAGGGCTGGGACGATCTGGCACTGGAAACCTTGAAGGCATTTNCCGTTGGTCAGGGTCCGGATATCTACGTGGTAGCTCACGAGTGGATCGGCCAGTTTGCTGAAGACGGTTACGCCTTGCCGATGGATGAGCGGATTGCCGCTGCGCCTTGGGTTTACGGCGATATCCTGCCGGTGCTGTGGAATTCGGCCAAGGCCAAGGACGGCAAGATTTATGGCGTTCCTCAAGACGCTGAAATCCGTATGTTCTTCTACAACAAGGACATGCTGCGCAAAATCGGCAAGGATGAAGCCTTTATCGAGGGCCTGCCTGCCAAAGTCGAAGCGGGTGAGTTTACGCTTGATGATTTGACGGCGCTTTCAAAAGAGGTGGTTGATGGCAAAGCTGCGCAATACGGCATGCTGCACCGCCCCAATGTCGGTATTGATTACCTGATGGTCTTTCAGTCCTATGGCGTGAAGTTCATGGATGAGAAANCCGGTAAGCTGGTTTNNCCCAAGGCCGAGATGACCAAGGCATTGAGCTGGTATGAGCGCAATGCCAAGGAAGGCGTTACCCCTGTCGATAACACGGCCATGAGCTGGGAGGCTATTCAGGGTGCCTTCAAGCAGGAAAAGGCTTTCATCTTCCATCAGGGTGTCTGGGCGGTAGCCTGGCAGGTGGGTGAAAAGAATGGTGCGACGTGGCCAAACGATAAGGAAGGCTATTTCCACAAGATCGGCTGGATTCCTGCACCTGCCGCTGAAANGGGTGGGAAGCCCGCTAACCTTTCTCATCCGCTGCTCTACACGGTCAACGCCAAAAGCAAGAATGCCGACATCGCCGCCGATCTCGTAGCGCTTGCGACATTGCCATACTTCAACAACGAACATGCCGTGACGTCTTTCCACACGGCTATCAGCAACGCACAGACAGCGATGCCGAAATACAAGGACAACTGGGTTTTGTCCGCCGCCTCGCCAATGATGGAGCATGCCCAATTCGTGCCTAATCATACGCAGTTCGGCAGCTACAACAAGGTATTGTTCAGCGGCTTGCAGGCGGTTGAGACCGGTAAGATGACGGCGGCCCAGGCTGTTGACTTCATTTCCGATGAGCTCGAACTGCAGTTCGGCAAGGACATCGAAATCCGCGACTCGGCCAGCAACTGATCCCGCATCTTCTCCCTGCCGCCCGGCTGTTACCGGGCGGCACCTTTGTTTTCACTGGTCCACGACAATGTCCCAATTCCAGCTTCGACCACGCCGTCCGGCCCGGCCTATGCTTTATCTCGCGCCAGCCATCGCGTTGCTTGCCGTATTTTTTCTAGCGCCGATCGTTGTCAATGCGGTCATCGCCTTTACCGATATGGGCGCTAACCTGCGCGTCGGCCACTTTACGTTCCAGAATTTCGAACGCATCGTTCAACGCGATGCGCGCATGCCAATGGTTCTGCTGACAACGCTTATCTATGTCACCGCGACCCTGTTCATTTTCAATATCGGCCTCGGTGCGCTATTGGCGATGACATCAACAGCAATACCCGACAAGCTCGGCAATTTTTTCCGCGGCCTGTGGCTGTTGCCGCGCATGAGCCCGGCCGTGCTCTATGGTATCTTGTGGATATGGATTGCCGATCCGTCACCTTCGGGCTTGCTCAATCAAGTCACAGGCACGTTCGGTCTGCCGCCGATAAATCTGCGCAACGATTTTCCGCTGTTCCTCATCATTCTGGCAAATGGCGTCGTTGGTGCATCTTTNGCCATGGTCATTCTGACTTCGTCGATCCGCTCCATCCCTTCCCATCTTGCCAATGCGGCGCGTGTCGATGGGGCCAGTGAATGGGGCGTCTTGCGGCATGTCGTGGCTCCCGCACTCTCGCAACCGATACGGCTGATCTCCATCTATCAGGCGCTGTCGCTGATGACGACTTTTGAATATATTCTGCTCATCACGGGTGGTGGACCGGTTTACGATTCCACGCCCTATGCCCTCTACATCTATCGCCGCGCCTTTGAAAACGGCGCTTATTCTTACGGTGCAGCGCTGGCGCTGGGCTTTATGGTTATCGGGGTTGTCGTCACGTTGCTGCACTGGCGCGTCACCAACATGAGCTCAACTTTTGCGGCTCCAAAGATAGAGGTGTTGTGATGACACTCATTCAGACCAAGGCCGTTTCCTCTGCTGACTGGGTCAGCCTCGAACGCCGGGGTGCAGTCCACAGAGCGGGTTTTCTGTCGGCTATCATTCTTTNCCTGACGATTGTTTCTGTGCCGGTTCTGCTGCCTTACCTTTGGTTGCTGGTAAAGTCGCTGACGTTGTCTGACGAAGCGGTCAGCCGGATCGTTCTTTGGCGCACATCTGCCATTGCGGGCGTTTCTTATCTCGGCGCAATCGCACTTGCACTTCTGGCAGAGCGTTTGCGCAAACCGGCCCTTTCATGGGCAGCACTCTGCTTGGTTGTTGTCATTCTGGTGACGATTTTTCTGCTCCCGCACATGACGCTCGATAATTATCGCTTCCTTTGGAACCGCGATATTGCTGGCACCGGCACCACCAAANTGGACCTGATGCCTTCCATATGGTCGGCATTCGGAAGCTCCGTCGTGTTCGCTGTCAGCCAGACAGTTATCGTCACGCTCGTGGCGACGCCGGCGGCCTATGCCCTGTCGCGCTTCGCCTTCGCCGGTCGCGAGACCTTTCTGCGTGGTCTGTTGATGTTGCATGCCTTTCCGGCACTGGCGCTGACCGTCGCGATTTTCATCCAGCTTCACTATATGGGCCTGCTCAATAATCTCGCGGGCGTGGTGATGGTGCTGAGCGCGTTGGAACTGCCATTCGCCATTTTCGTGCTCAAGAGCTTTTTCGATAACGTCCCCTGGGACATCGAAATGAGCGCTGTGACGGACGGTGCCACCCGCTCCCAGGCGTTTCGCATGATCGTGCTCCCGCAGGTCAGCGGCGGCTTGATCGCGGTTGCCACTTTCACATTCCTGAAGGGCTGGGAGGAATATGTCTTCGTCCAGACGCTGCTCATCGACAAANGTCAGATGACAATGAGCCTCTACCTCTTCTTCGTCGCACAGGACAATATGGGCGCAGACTACGGCATGATCGCCGCCGTCGGCATCATTTATCTACTGCCTGTGCTGCTCCTCTACACTTTCACGCAGAAGTACATCACCCAGATGAGCTTTGGCGGGATCAAGGGATAATTGCCATGGCCAAGATCACTCTCGATAAACTCACCAAGAACTGGGGAGAGACCCAGGTTCTGAAACCGATGAACCTGACCATCGAAGACGGGGAGTTCGTCGCAATTCTTGGGCCATCCGGTTGCGGAAAATCCACGACGCTGTTTCTTCTTGCAGGCCTTTACGCCCCCACCGCAGGACAGATCGCTTTCGATGGCCACAACGTCAACAGTGTCGACGCGCGCGATCGCAATGTCGGTATCGTCTTTCAGTCCTACGCGCTCTATCCGAACCTGACCGTGAGGGAAAACATCGCCTTTCCCCTGCGCTTCAAAACCATTGACAAGCCAGAAGTCGCAAAGCGGGTGGAGGAGGCGGCAAGCCTCGTTCAGATCAGTGCGCTGCTGGACCGACGCCCGTCGCAACTGTCTGGTGGTCAGCAGCAGCGTGTGGCACTTGCCCGGGCGTTGGTGAAAGAGCCGAATATCCTTCTGCTGGATGAGCCGCTGTCTAACCTCGACGCCACCTTGCGGATTACCATGCGTGCGGAGCTGAAAAGCATTCAGAAACGACTGGGTTTCACCACGCTGATCGTGACCCATGACCAGATCGAAGCGATGACCATGGCGGACCGGATCATCTGCATGAACAATGGCGAGATCGCGCAAATCGGCACGCCGGATGATCTCTATCGTCGTCCCAACAATCTGTTTGTGGCTGGCTTTATTGGTACGCCGCCCATGAACCGGATTAAAGGGAAAGCGGCCGGTCGCCGCCTGCGGCTGGGTGAGACATCGCTCGACCTCAACGTTCAATATGATGGTGAGGTGACGTTCGGTTTGCGGCCGGAAGACATCAGTCTCATCTCGGATGCAGAAGCGGCATTGAAGGGTCAGATCGCTACCGTTGAGCCAATGGGTCGGGAGGTGTTCTATACCATCGATACTCTTGCAGGCCCCATCCACGCTTTGGAATATGGAGAGGCGGTGCGGCACGCGCCCGGTGATGCCGTCGGAATCTCCTGCAAGTCGGACATCACGCTTCTCTTCGACGTATCGGGCAATCGCATCACCAATCTACACGCCCATGTATCGCATCAAANTATCCGGGCGAGAACGCTCGAGCCAGCAAACTGACAGGATTTTCTCGTGACCAAGATCGTATCCCATCGCGGTGCCAACCACTTTGCGCCGGAAAATACCTTTGCTGCCGCCGACCTCGCGATAGAGCACGGTGCAGACTATATCGAGCTTGATGTGCGAGAGAGCGCCGACGGCGTACTCTATGTTTTNCATGATGAAACGCTGGACCGCACCACCAACGCCACCGGCTCGCTTGGCCACGTCTGGTCCACAGAAATCGATGCACTTGATGCCGGAAGCTGGTTCGGAGACGATTTCAAGGGCGCCATCGTCCCACGGCTCGATGCTTATCTGGAACATCTTCGCGGTCGCGCTGGCGTCTATATCGAGTTGAAATATTGCGATCCCGCCAAGGTGGTGGCGCTGGTGCGTGACCTCGGCATGGTGCGTGACACGTTCTACTTCTCGTTTNCCGAAGAAATGCGGCGCGACCTTCAACTTATTGCCCCGGAATTCCGCAAAATGATGACGCTCAACATCGCGAAATCACCGTCGTTGGCCGGTGCCGTTCACCACGCGTCGATCATTGAAATTACCGTAGAGCAGATGCGTCGCCCCGGCATATTGGAAGCGTGCGGCAAGGCAGGTCTCGAGGTCATGACCTATTATGGCGGTGATGATCCGGCTATTCACCGCGAGATCGCAAAGGCTGGTGTTGACTACATCAACCTTGATCGTCCGGATTTGTTTGACGCCGCCCGACGCGAATTGCGTGGAGAAGCTGCCTGATGCAAATCGCAGTCGTTGCGGACGCTCACCTGCACGATCTTTACGGCGGTTACGGCATGCTGGAAGAAGCGAGCGGCGAGGTAGCCCTGCGAACACTTGCCGACACGATGGCCTCAACGCGTGTTTTCAATGAAAGCCATGCTGCGTTCATTGCCGTGCTTGACGATATTGTCAGGCGTGGCATCCGCGATGTCGTTCTTCTCGGTGACTATTCCGACGATGGTCAGATGGATGCCGTTGCGGCGTTGAAAAAGGTTCTGTCTTTATACGAAAACAGCCATGGCATGCGGTTTTTCGTGACCTTTGGAAATCACGATTGTTTCGGTCCAGAGCCGCGCCATCAGGCCAAGTGGTTGACGAAGGCCGATGGGCACGACCCTCTCCTGGTAACGAGCGATGAGCGCGCGAAAACACCGGCCGTTATCCAAGCCGGAATGCTGGGAATGTCGACGGATCACGCGATGAAATCCATGGCCTATTATGGCGTCGGGCGGCCCGAGGGAGTAGGACACTGGGAGACGCCTTTCGTCAATTGTAGTGGCCAGGAACATCAACGGCGTCAACGCAGCGATGCAACGTGCCTGGACGCGTCTTATCTCATCGAGCCTCAAGATGGACTGTGGCTTTTGATGCTGGACGCCAACGTCTTCCACAGGGTCAACGGCACGTGGCAGGTCCGTTCCGATGCTGCCTGGGATCACATATTGGAAGAACGCCCCTATATCCTGACATGGATATCTGACGTGGCAGAACGCGCTATTCGCACGGGCAAGACACTTCTCGCATTTTCGCATTATCCAGCCCTTCCACTCGCTCTGACGGGTGAGGGTGAGACTGTGCGTTGCGCCTGCACCCCGGACTGGCATGAGCGTATGCCTTCGCTAAAGAGCAGCCAGCGACTGGCAGAGGCGGGGCTCCGATGGCATTTCAGTGGCCACATGCATGTGGCGGGNCGCATTGAGCTCAATAGTCTGATAAACCTCGCGGTACCATCCCNTGTCGCCTATCCGGGTGGATATATCATCGTCACGATCGAAAACGGTGTCGTGTATCCCGACACGGTGCATTTGAAAGAAACCAAGGGATTNGATATCGGATTTNCCGCCTATGAAAATCAGATTGTTGATTTNAATAACCCCATCAGCACGCCGTTACTTGCCTGTTCGACTTACTCAGAGTTCCTGCGTTTGCACCTATTGCATCTGGTCGCGACGAAACATTGCCCGAACGACTGGCCACCAAATCTCATTATCTATCTCGATCAACCGATATCGCATCTTTTCATCGGGTATGCAGAACTGTCGTCAGTTATGGAAAAATGGTCGAGCGTGGTGTCGCAACCGTTTCGTATCATGATGGAGGATTATTACATTCTCCGCGCAGGCGGAGAATTAGCGCTCCAGGATATCCCGCCGGATCGTAGCGACTTTTATCTTGATCTGGGACGCGCGCTTGAAGCGTGTGGACAGGTGGAGAGTGATCCTGTCAGCCACGTCTTTCTAGAGCGGTTTTTCGCTTGTTTCGACGGGACATTTGAACTCAGGAAANTGATTGTTCAAAGTGATCTTTGCCACAGATTGTCCAGGTCGTGGCCATAGTCACAATCGGTGCCGCCGATTATTTTGGTCTGGGTACCGACGCTGCCAGCCTCGATCGCCGTCGCCTTTGTGCTTCACGTTATTCTCCGGCGGATTTTTNAAGAGGCCTCTATTTTTNCTCCGGACGACTTGGTGTCATGCGGCGGAAGATTCTGTCCTTGAGGATGAAGTGATGCCACAACGCAGCAGCGACATGAAGAAGGACAATTGCCGCTGCCAGATACGCCAGAGTTTCGTGGACACCGGTCCACAAGGCCTCAGATTTATCAGATATTTCGAGTGGCAACCCGGGGACAACAACAATATCGAAAACGTAGCGGGGGATCTGGAGCGGAGATGTAGAAGCAACAGCCCAACCGGCAAGGGGCACCGCCACGGTAAGACATAAAAGTAAGGCGTGAGTGACGCGCGCACCGATATTTGCCGCCCTACCCGAACCAGCGGGAGGATGCGGCTTCCTGCTCAACACAGACCATATAACGCGCGGTATCGCGAGCGCCAGCACAACAAACCCGACAGACTTGTGATACTGGAACAGGTTGAACTGAAGTGCAGGATCGACGTCATCGCCACTCATTAAGTATCCAAGCGCAAGCTGTGCGATGAACAGAAGCGCAATTGTCCAATGGAAANTGATCGCTATCAAGCCATAGTTTTTCGCAGAGCTTTGCCAGCGTTTTTCATCGGTGGGTGTGGTGGAGGAAGACACATCAAGATTGTTCATTGGCTAGCTCAACTGCTGATACATTTCTTTGGCAATGGCATCCATGCGCTTGGGNTCGAGATTGCCCACCAGTGAGCAACGTATGGTTTCGTCGTCCCATGAGACTGTTTCGAGTGCACCCACGTTTGTGCGGCGCATCGCGGTATCTTCGGAATCAGAGGCCGGAACGATATAGAGCGTTACGCGCTGTCCGGTCGCGTCCTCATACATGAGCTGGGCCGCAGCCCCGGTCGAGCTTGGCAACACTCGTCCCCCTACCAGCTGCAGGCCGTGACTTTCAAGGTCTGGAATGTTGAACTTCCGATCCAGCCTTTTCATCAGCCATTTTNGCAAGTTTGATGAATCTTCGGCGTTTGCCCGGACCTCGACAGGATGTAGAATCTCGCTCGCAAACAAACTATGCGCCTGTGCGGCGGCGGTAATGATGGAACGGGTTTCTTCATCGTTTCGCTGTATGAACCCATGCCCGAACCAGCCCGCAGTCAGTCCAATAGCCAGAACAAGTATCGATGCTGCTGCCAGATTGCGCCAGTGAGCACGCTCCGATCGCACCCGACGCTCCATCCGCGCGATATCGAGATTGGCGGGCAACGCGCCTTCGTCGAGACGGCCATAAAGCGCCGTGAGGGCTGCATTTTGCTCCAGCCACGCCTTCACCTTGCGTGCATCTGCGGGATTGGAATCTAGATAGGCCGTAACGGCATTGCGGCGTTGGTCATCAAGTCGACCATCGACATAAGAAATGAGATCCGCTTCGGTTATCTGCGGCTGGCTGCCGGTCATTTTATCACCTTGAGATTGGGCTGGTCTTCTTGGGTCATTCGGGCAAGGGAAGAGCGGGCTCTACCCAATCGTGACATGAGTGTTCCCAACGGAATTTCGAGTACCTGCGCCGCCTCTGCATAACTGAAGCCTTCGACCACGACGAGGAGAAGTGCCTCACGATGTTCAGCGGACAGCGTTTCGATAGCGCGCGCCATTTCCGCAAGCGCTACGCGGCCGGTCTGGGCGGCCGGTACGAACAGCTGGTCTGCAACATCGTCAATCGGCACCTGCGCGGGCCGCCGACTGCGGCTGCGCAGGTTGTTGCGCCAGACATTGATCAGCACGCGGTAGAGCCACGGCCGCAATGGACCATCGGGCCGCCAGAGCGCCTGTTTGCGGATAGCTCTTTCCAGGCAATCCTGGACGAGATCGTCAGCGGTATCGCGATTGTGCGTGAGCGCATTCGCGTAACGTCGAAGGGCCGGAACGCTCTTTGTCATCTCATCCAGAAAATCTGGCATGATTGCTATTCCTTAGCTATATGCCACACGCCGCCGACGCCATTGCCGGTGACATCGCCCGGCTTTTTATCCATCTGCCAGAGATAGAGCGGTTTTCCCTCATGGGACCACTGCATGGTACCATCCTTGCGCGCGATCGGCTTGTAATCGCCATCGGCCTTGTCCGTCTTCGTGGCTGCAAGCGGCGGCCATTTCTTCGCACAGGCATCATAGCAGGCAGATGCGCCATCGGTGCCCTTGTCGAACGTGTAGAGGGTCATTCCGTGAGCGTCGGTCATGATCGTGCCCTGCGCCGTTTCTGTTTCGACAACCGCGCCGCCCGCATAGGGTTCGGCAAGGGCGGCAGTGCCGGTGGCAAGTGTTACGAGACCTGCGATAAGAAGATGATGTGCACGCATGACATAGTCCTTTGAAGAGAAAGACGAGTCGGACAGGATGTCCGATAATGACCAGAACACCAGCCATTGGCGTTTAATCCCGCCGCGCTGATTTTTCTGACACATTTTATATCGCGACTTATCTTACGCCTTTCAGGTCCATGTCGAACGCAACGGTGTTAGAGTACAGCGGCACACCGATGCCCATACCATAAGGCAAGCGCGGAATGTTTCCGGTGACATGGAAGGTGACCGATCCGGTTTTCTGGTCCATGAATGTGGCGTAGAATGTCTCCGGTCTCGAAACACCGCGTGCCGTAAGAATTCCTTCAACGAGCGCGCTACGAGGACCGTCCTGAACGACGCTCTTGGAGCGGAATGTGATCTGAGGATAGGCGGCAATATTGAACACCGCACTTGACGTCAAAAAGCTCTCGACCCGCGCCTGCCCCGTCTTAACGCTGGCGGGGTTGAGGCTGATCTCCACATAGGACTTTGCTGGCTGGTCGGCATCAATGTCAAACCGCCCCGTTATATCCTGAATGGTACCCTTTATTCCCGGCCCCGCAACTTGCTCGATAGAAANCCCGATATGAGACGCCGGGTCGATTTTATAGCGCCCGGCGGCGGAAGAAAGTGGATCGGCTAACGCGGGCGCGCATGCCAGCGTTATAGCGAGAAAAATAGCATAATGAGTATATCTCACCGCAGTTGCTCCATTGTTGAATAAGTAACCTCATTCAACAGAACACCTCCGTTGCGGATTTAATCCTCAGTCGGAATATTATGTCTTCGATTTGCGAATCGTGGTGTGGCGCTAACAAGCAGGCCGCGGAGGGTGCAGGCATGGCACCGTTCCCGAAACCTCACGTTTTCGAGCCCCCATAATTGTGAAAACTGGTCCATGTCTTCCCTTCAGGGCCGCTCATGCTCGCCGCGGACCCCATCAGTCTCGAAGTTTTTCGAGCAACACGTTCCTGCTGTTGTGTTTCGAGACGTAGTCTGAGGAAAANTCGCAAAANCAAAATACAGTCGCTTCCCCAATTCAAGTGCGAGAAAAATAGTGCCGCGCAGTAGCAGATCGAGACTGATATTCGCAAAAGCTTGGGGCTCCGATCAGCATCATGGAATTTCCGCGCACAAATATTCATCAATTTGCAAANCGCAAATAATTTAATCCAACGTCTTGTGGAGCTTGTTTTCATGTGATTGTATAGACAACTTATTGAGTGAGGTGGCCGACGAAATTCGAGGTGGCCCCTGACGAGAGGAGAGATTGCATGATCGTCTTCGACAATGTCACCAAGCAATATCCGGGCGCGGCCAAGGCGGTAAGCGGCTTGTCTCTCGAAGCGCCGAAAGGAAAGCTGACTGTATTCGTTGGTCCTTCAGGCTGTGGCAAGACGACGTCGTTGCGGATGATCAACAGGTTGATCACACAAACCTCCGGGTACATCCTTCTTGACGGAGAACCGACCGAGAGCATGGATGTTGCCGTGCTGCGGCGTCGGATTGGCTATGTTATCCAGCACGCAGGCCTGTTCCCGCATCGAACAGTCGTACAGAATATCGCGACCACTGCACGCCTCAACGGTGCGCCTAAGCAGAAAGCTCTTCGCACGGCGCATGAGCTTCTTGAGCGCGTCGGGCTGACGTCCGCTTTCGCTGATCGCTATCCATGGCAGCTCTCTGGCGGCCAGCAGCAACGTGTCGGCGTTGCACGCGCACTTGCCTCAGATCCCAAGTTCATGCTGATGGATGAACCGTTTAGCGCGGTTGATCCGGTCGTTCGCTCTCAATTGCAGGACGAGTTTCTTCGTTTGCAGCGTGAGATGGGCAAGACGATCATCATGGTAACCCATGACATCGACGAAGCCTTGAAGCTGGGCGATAAGGTGGCGGTGTTGCGCTCGGGCGGTACGCTTGCGCAGATCGCCACGCCTCAGGAGCTTCTGGCGCGTCCGGCCGATGCCTTTGTTGCAGATTTTATAGGTCGGGATAGGGGTTATCGCTTTCTGAGTTTCGCCGAATTCCACGCGACAGTCCCCCTTGGCGCGGAACCGACAGCGTTGCTCGGTACGACGCCGGAAGCCCTTCGCAGCGTTGCGATTGATCGCTGGGTTCTGGTGACAGATACCGAAAAGCGTCCCATCGGATGGGCCGATGCACAGGGTTTGAAGCAGCCGCTGCGGGATGGAGACATCAATCTCAGTGGAACTCTGGCGCCGGAAGGCAGCAGTTTACGGCATGTGCTCGACGCCGCGCTCAGTTCCCCTTCNGGCCGGGNCGTAGTCGTGGGATCATCGGGTGAATTTATAGGCACAGTGACACTCGCCGACGTGGTTGCCGCCATCGATGCTGCGCGCGTCGGGCGATTCGGAGGGCAGCCATGAGGTTCGATTGGCTCTACCGTGAATCCGGACGGATTTTCGAACTCTTCGTCTGGCATCTCGGCCTCTCCGTCATCCCGGTTGTTATCGGTCTCCTTCTCGCGTTGCCGCTCGGCTGGCTTGCGCAGCGCGCCGGTTTGTTTCGCTCTACACTGTTGGGTGCCGCCGGGCTTCTTTATACAGTTCCGTCGCTCGCGCTGTTCGTTCTCCTGCCGCTTGTCCTTGGAACGCGAATCCTCGATCCGTTGAATGTCGTCGTCGCTTTGACGGTCTACGCGCTGGCGCTTCTCGTGCGCACTGTAAACGATGGCCTGGATTCGGTATCTCCAGATGTCCTTCAGGCAGCCAATGCCATGGGTTATCGCCGCGCGGCGCGCTTGCTGCTCGTGGAACTGCCGCTCGCGGTTCCGGTCATTGCCGCCGGACTGCGTGTCGCCGTTGTGTCCAATGTCAGTATCGTCTCCGTGGCGGCGCTCGTCGGTACGCCGCAGCTTGGCCTCCTCTTTACGCAAGGGCTTCAGTTGCGGTTCCTGACGCCCATCATTGCAGGCATCGTTCTTTGCATTGTTCTAGCAGCTGTTCTGGATGGGCTGGTTTTGTTCATCGCGCACCGCCTGACACCCTGGCAGCCGAGGAGTGCGGAGCGATGATTGACTGGTTCACAGACCCTGCACACTGGACGGGATCGGATGGTATTATCGTTCTGGTCGTCCAGCACCTGGCTTACAGTTCTGCCGCACTCCTGTTGGCCTGTCTGATCGGCTTACCGGTCGGGCTTTATGTCGGGCACACCCGGCGTGGCGTCGTTTTCATCGCCGGTCTGGCAAATGTCTTGCGCTCGCTTCCAAGCCTCGGCCTTATCGCTTTACTCGTGATCCTGTTCGGTCCTGTCTTCGCGTCTGATATGGCCTTTATCGTACCGAGCCTGATCGTCCTTGTCCTTCTGTCCGTGCCGCCGATCATGACCGGGAGTTATGCCGGTATTGCGGCTGTCGACCCGGCAGCGGTAGATGCTGCACGCGGCATGGGAAAACGTCCTCTGGATATCCTGTTCGACGTCGAGCTACCGTGCGCGCTGCCGCTGATCTTCTCCGGCCTGCGCAGCGCCACGCTCCAGATCATTTCGACAGCCACGATTGCCGCTTATGTCTCCCTCGGTGGGCTTGGTCGGTTGATCATCGATGGACGGGCGCAGAACGATTATTACCAGATGGCAGCCGGTGCTGTTCTCGTTGGGGTTCTGGCGCTGACCGTCGATCTCGTAATCGGAATCATATCGCGGTTCACCGTTTCGCCCGGTCTGACGCGCCGTCTTAAACGGAATCATTCTTAGAATAGCATGTTTTTCTAGCCCAACGATTATTCAACCTCAAAGGAGAAGCTCGCATGGCATTCAAGATTTCCACCGCCGCTGGCGCGTTCGCGCTCATGGCCCTTTCTGCCGCTTCGGTGTTTGCCCAAAGTAATCCGCTGGCAGAACCCACCGCTGCGCGAACCGATACGAAGACAATTATCGTCGGTTCCGCCGACTTCCCGGAGAGCCAGCTTCTGGCAACGATTTACGCCAAGGCGCTGGTCGCCAAGGGGATTGCGGTCGAGACGAAGTTAAACATCGGTAGCCGCGAGGTTTACATTCCGGCGCTGCTTGACGGATCGATCGATCTTCTACCGGAATATGCCGGTGCGACAATGAGCTATCTCGACAAGAATGCGACAGCCCATTCGCCAGCCGATGTGGCGGCGGCCCTTAAGGCAGCCTTGCCGAAGGGTGTGTCGATGCTTACACCGTCCGCCGCACAGGATTCTGACAGCGTTGCCGTGACGCGTGCTACAGCCGAGAAATACAAGCTGAAGACGATTGCCGATCTCGCGCCCGTTGCTTCGGAACTGGTGCTTGGCGGCCCGCCGGAATGGAAGACACGCAAGGAAGGTATCATTGGCCTGAAGGAACTATACGGTCTTGAATTCCAGTCGTTCAAGTCGCTCGACGTTGGCGGTCCGCTGACATTATCTGCACTGGTTAACGGTCAGGTGCAGGCAGCAAACCTGTTCTCGACCGATCCTGCCATCGCCGCAAACGATCTCGTCGTTTTGGATGACGTCAAGAACCTCTTTCCTGCTCAGAACATCGTTCCTGTCATTGCCACACCGAAAGTCAGCGACGTCGTGACAAAGACGCTCGATGCTGTTTCTGCCGCGCTGACAACCAAGGATCTCGTCGTCATGAACGGTCGTCTGGCCAACCATGACAGCTTCGATGTCGTGGCTGGTGACTGGCTTACCGAACACAAACTGAATTGATCATAGACAAGGGCGCGACACTCGCCGCGCCCTTGTCCACTGATTTNGAATATGGGTGAGCTCATGACGATGGATCGCGGCACAGAAACTCTCCGAGGAAATGATGCCACTGGTACATAAGAATGCCGATGACGGGCAGGGCGAGGAAGGTTACGCTGCGCCGCTTTATGTCAAACTGAAAGACTATGTCCGTAGCCGCATCGAAACTGGTGAGTGGAAGATTGGCCAGCGCGTTGCCTCCGAGAACGAACTGGTTGAAATTCTTGGTGTCAGCCGGATGACGGCCAACCGGGCTTTGCGTGAACTCGCCGATGAAGGGCTTGTGGTGCGAGTGCGGGGTAAAGGCTCGTTCGTCGCCACAAAAAANCTGACATCGCAGTTTCAAAGTGTTCCCAATATTGCCGACGAGATCCGCCGGAACGGCGGTGTTTACA
Organism: Agrobacterium bohemicum; assembly: GCF_002896715.1. Classification (GTDB taxonomy): domain Bacteria; phylum Pseudomonadota; class Alphaproteobacteria; order Rhizobiales; family Rhizobiaceae; genus Agrobacterium; species Agrobacterium bohemicum. The sequence continues at coordinate 181,551 of NZ_PGEL01000020.1, read as the reverse complement.
GCGCACGAGTCATTCTTCTTCAGACAGAGACCTGTAATGCTGACTTGGCCGACGCGCTTGCCCTGCCAGCCAGCAGTCTTGCCGTGCATTCCATCATCGTGCATGCCGAAGATGGCATTCCGGTGCAAATCGAAGATCGTTTTGTCAATCCCGACTGCGTGCCCGATTACATAAATCAGGATTTCAGCCACGTTACGCCGAACGGATATCTGACCGAAGTAGCACCCTTCGTCAGGGCGGAGCAGCATATCGAGGCAGTTGGCGCGCAGGCTTGGGAATGCAAGCTTCTGGCGATCTCCAAAACGGAACCCTGCCTGCTCGTGCGTCGTCGCACGTGGTCGGCCAAGGGCGTCGTCTCCTCCGTTCGTCTCCTTTATCCTGGCAGTCGTTATCGACTTTACAGCAGCAATTGATGCTTGGGCTAACACCCGCCGATCTCACAGGTTTCAAAAATGGAAANCGTCCTGCCGCCTCTCGCATTGCCGTCAGCATCCGCTAGGAAAACCTCATGACCGTTCTTCTGGATAACGGGCTGGACTGGCGCGCCGTTGCGCGCATCAGCGAAGGTGAGGTGCTTTCCCTCTCGGAGGCAGCCTATTCAAGAATCGATCTGGCAAGCCTAATCGTGGACAACATCATTGCGAGCGGTGTCCGTGCCTACGGTATCAATACCGGTGTGGGCGCTTTATCGGATACGGTGGTTGATCGCACGGTTCAAGGCCAACTTTCACACTCCATCGTCCTCAGTCATGCCTGCGGTGTCGGTCCACTGCTGGACGCTCGTGAAGTACGAGCTATCATCGCCGCGCAGGTTGCCAATTTTGCCCACGGCCATTCTGGCGTCCGGCGCGAAATCGTTTCGCATCTGACAATGCTGCTGGAGCACGACTGCATTCCCCACGTGCCGTCGCGCGGCTCGGCAGGCTATTTGACGCATAACGCACATATCGCACTTGTCCTGATCGGCGAGGGCCGCGCTCAACTCAGTGGTCGCACGCTCAGTGGTCGAGAGGCCTTGGACGCGATGGGTCTTAAACCGCTGGTGTTGGGTGCCAAGGAGGGGTTGAGCCTAGTCAACGGGACCGCCTGTGCTACGGGCCTATCGAGCGTGGCGCTCGCTCGCGCCATCCATCTGCTCGACTGGGCGGACGCTATTGCGGCGTTGACGCTTGAAGCGGCGGGTTGTCAGATTGGGGCTTTTGATGAGACCATTTTGGCACTGCGCCNTTCGAAGGGTATCGCGACCGTCGGTGCATCAATTCGGTCCCGCCTTCATGGTAGCGGTTTGATTGCGGTGGCACAGGGCAGGCGAACGCAGGATGCGTTGAGCTTGCGGGCAGTTCCGCATGCACATGGTGCCGCGCGCGATGTCTTCGATGTCTGCGCATCCATCGTTGACCGCGAACTTGCCTCCGTTACAGACAATCCCGCGATCCTCGGGACACCTGAGCATCCCATTGTCGCGTCGGAGGCCCATGCTGTTGCGCCTGCACTTGGTCAGGCAGCGGATAGTCTCGCAATCGCTATAGCGCAGATTGCCGCAATGAGTGAACGCCGCATAGACAGGTTGATCAATCCTCTTGTGAGTGGCTTGCCGCCCTTTCTTGCCACCGATGCCGGAAGCCATTCCGGTTTCATGATCGCGCAGTACACAGCCGCAGCCCTTGTCGCAGACAACCGACGCCTCGCCTCGCCAGCTTCCACCGATGGCGGTCTGACATCGGGTTTGCAAGAGGATTTTCTGGCTCATCCCACCGCCGCGGCCAACAAGCTACTCGCGCTTCTCGACAATGCCGAATATATTCTGGCCATCGAATGGATGGCCGGAGTGCAGGCACATGATTTCCTCGAAAGCGTTGCAGAGCGGGCGGCTGGAACGAATGCGCTCTACGATGCGCTTCGAAAACACCTCCAGACTTACGCGGACGACAGACCACTTTCCTTGGATATCGAGATAGCCAGGATGTTGCTACGTGAGCATGCTCCACCGGCTTGATGCGATCAGGATTCACGCGGCATGGACGTTACATATCGAATGGGAGATCAAGTCCCTTGGCGCGGATGAAAGGCAATCCTTTGCGTTGAGCAGTCCAACCAATGACCTGAAGATCTTGCGCGGCAGGTTCATATTTCTGCGCGAGCATCCAGGATTTGCAATCGATGGCAGCAACATCGGCCCGGCCTTCAGCCAGCGATATCATCGAGCAACGGTGTGCGCCTGTTTCCAGCAGACTACCAAACAAACCAAGGCTTTCGCCCGCTGTCTCGAGATCGCGCTTGAGGCTGAGGTAACCGGACAAGGACTGGCGCTCGTTGAATGCCATTGTTTNCTGGTGAAAGAAATCCAGTGGCAGCAATGCCTTGCCATCCAGTGAAGGGGCAGTAGCCTCTCCGCCATCAGCTTTACGGGCAATGACGGCGCTGGAGTAGAACTCACCTTCGCCACCTTCAATGCCATCATAATCGCTCTGTCCGATCACCTGAACATGATCTTGCAGGCCATGTCCCATTGGTCCCCAGCAGGTACTTGAAATCAGCAGGTCGGGATGACGCCACAGAACGGCCAGATCAAAGTCATCGGGATCAAGCGTTGCAGGATCTGCGGCGATGACGGTTCCGTCCACTCCACAAATGCCGCCGGGAACGGGCGGCATATCGCCATTGCGTCTGATGAGATTTTGAGGCGCATCGATACCGTTGTGGAGAAATCGGCTGCGCATATCTTCCCAAAGCGCATCGGTTTCGTTGCGCAGTTCAGGCCAGTCATACATCGGCAGTGCGGCAATCCATGTCACGTTAGAATATCCCGTTTCGTTCTATTCTCGAGCTACATAGGCCGGAATATCGTCAGCCACAGGTAATATGGGTGACGTTCGTGAAACCGCGTCAGTCAGTCTCAATGCCGGGTGCGCCACCGGCTCCTTGGCATTAAAAGCAAAGGCACGGAAAACCTCGAAATAATTATGAAACACGTATCCGTCGTTCATCTTTTGCCACTCGGCCCGTCTTGCGCTGTAAAGCGATGGCAATTTGTACCATGCGGCATTGGGCATTTTGTGATGTACGAAATGCAGGTTGTTGTAGAGGAACAGCGGCGCCAGAATGGAATTTTCGACGATGATCGTTCGCCCATCCGGCTGCTCGGACCATTGATGTTCGCAATAGGAGCGGATGGCGATGATGGAGACACCGAGATAGGCGGCGACGCTCACATAAAGCCAGATCGGAATACCGAAAACAAAAGATATGACCAGCAATGTCGGGATCAGGCCGGCCAGATGCAAGGTCCAGGCATGGATGACCCGGCGGTCCCCATGTGTAATTTNGCGCCATTCGGCGAGCGTGAAACCAACCACCATCAGCGGCGGGCCGATGATCAAACGGCCGATGAAGGTGTTGTTCCAGCCAAGAAGAATTTTCAGAAACGATGGCATCTTCTTCCAATCGCCCATCGCCCGGTAATAGCTTTCTGGATCGTCGAAAGGATCGGTCAAACGCTCATCGGCGTGGTGCTGCAGATGCGTGCGCTTGTAGCTGCGGTAGGGGTAAAAANTACCAATGGGCAAAANTACGAATGCTTCGTTGAGGCGAGCATTACGAGTTGGGTGTCCGTGCAGAACTTCATGTTGAAGCGAGGAGTGCAGCGCCACCGCTATGCCCATCAGCATGAGTGAAATGAAGGGAAGTGTCGGGTATAGCAGATACCCTGCGCAGATCCACAAACCATAACAGGCGGCTAGGAGCGCTATTGTCGGCCATTCAATTCGGTAACGTTTTTTTGCGCCGCGCAAGCGGATTGCTGGCGCAGCCGGATTTGGAAATATGTCTGTCATTTCATGCTCTTGATGCCCCGATACAGGCAGAGTCGCATCCGCTTTTGCTATGCACAACGAGTTTATGATGACCAATTGTTGATTCTGATCACAATTTAAGGAATATGATGATAATTATAAACAAACAGGTGAAAAGTGGACAAAAGAACCCTTGCGGACCTGTTCCGGGCCCGCCTGATTCAGTTGGTGGAGCGGGCCGGGGAAAGCCAGTCATCCTTNGCTGCTGCGATTGGCATCGATCGATCAGCGCTTTCGCAGCTGCTCTCCGGTGATTCCGCACGGCTTCCGCGCGTAGAAACGCTCCTGAATATTGCCGAGCGCCACTCGGTTTCGCTCGACTGGCTGCTTGGCCTTTCCCACGATCAGGGCTTGATGGGTGAACTGCGACCAAGCTTCGAGATCGAGGAAGGCGGGGCGGATTACACCGATACGCTTTTGATGAAATGGCATGCGGAAGCGACAGGCTCTAAAATCCGCTATGTGCCTGCACGCATTCCTGATCTTCTGCGCACGCCTGAGATTATCGCTTTCGAAGCGATGGGTGCGCATCAAAGTGTTATGGCGCAGGTCAGCGAAACGGCCTTTCGTCTCGACTACAACCGGCAGCCTGGCACCGACATGGAAGTGTGCATGCCTCGCGAAACTCTGGAGGCATTTGCACATGGGCACGGCATGTGGAGCGGATTGGATCCCCACATACGTGCAGAGCAACTCCAGCACATGTCTGCATTGATCAGCGAACTCTATCCGTCATTCAGACTGTTTCTGTTCAATGAAAAAGAACGTTTTTCCGTGCCCTACACCATCTTTGGCTCGCAACGGGCAGCGCTTTTCGTGGGCGGCATGTATCTTGTTCTCAACAACGCGGAAGCCATCCGCAAGATGCAGTGCCACTTCGATGAACTGATCCGTTTCACATGCATTCACGCCCATGAGACTGCTGATTTNGTAAAAAANCTAGACATCAGATAGTGGCCAATCGTGAACCGCGCTGCTCAAGGTGATCAATCAGGGCCTTACCATCAACTGCAAANCGACAAGTCATCAAGGTATTGGGCGTTGCCTCCACCGGCCCGGTCGCCCCCTCAATTGCGGCACCCGCATCCCNGCGGCAGGGGGTGCATGGCTCCCGCACACGGTTGATCCATTACCCCCGTCAAGCAATACTCAAGCGGCACGTACGGTCAAAAGATCGTATTTTCTGAGGATGTCTCTGATCTTATCGTCCTGTTCGGTATTGGGCATCAATGCGGGCTGGCGACTTGCGCCGACAGACGCGTCCTGCAAATAGAGCGCGCGTTTGACCATCGCCGGAGGAAAACCGTGGGCATAGAGGTCCGTGCGGAAGGCGGTGTAAACGGACTGTTGACGTTCCGCTTCCGCAATGTCTCCAGAATTGAAACCATTGACGATACCGGCAAGAACGTCGGGCATCGCGTTGCCGAGACCGGAGATGCAGCCCGCGGCTCCATTTNGCAGTGCCCAGAGGACGAGATGATCAGGGCCGGAATAGACCTCGAATCCATTGACCTCCTTTGAGACCTGCAAGTAAGCCTCCAATGTCTCCTGCGCCCCGCCGGAATCCTTGATCCCGGCAATATTGCCATGGGCCGCCAGTTTTCGCGCCGTTTCGGGTTCGATGTGGTTCTGGGTGCGCGCTGGAATGTCATAGAGATAGACCGGCGTGTTCACCGCATCTGCCACCGTCGAAAAGTGGCGAACCAGACCATCCTGCGTGCAGGCTATGAAGAATGGTGTGATGACGGCAATGCCCTTGACGCCGATGCGGTCGAATTCCTTGGCAAGCTGCAGCGTCTCGAAAGTCGCGGGCATACCGGCATTGACGATGACATCGACCTTACCGTCGACTTCATCGACCACTTCTTCCAAAAGCCGGATTTTTNCGGAATGAGTGAGCGCGGTGAAATCGCCATTGGTGCCAGCGCACATGATGTTGTTGCCGGCAACCACTTGACGGCGAACCTGCGCGCGGGTGGCGTCGTAATTGATAGTCTCGTCATCGTTAAAGCAGGTCACGATCGCGACGGACGCTTTTCTGGTCATCATCTATACTCCGGTCATTCAATCAGGAAACGCTGGCGAGGCGAGCATTCCGGTTGGCCGCCTGGACGTCCGGGTCAGGGTCGAGGGTGGCGGAAATCAGGGCTCGTGTGTAGCGCTGCTGTGGATTGTTGAAGACTTGCGCAACTGTGCCGAACTCGACCACCTCACCTTTCTGCATGACCATGACGTAGTCTGCAAANTCGCGCACCAGAGGCAGGTCGTGAGCGATGAAGATGAAGGCAATTCCCATCTCTCGGCTCAGCTTGTCGAGCAGCCTCACCACCTGCGCCTGCACCGATACGTCGAGCGCCGAAACGGCCTCGTCACAAACGATCAGTTGCGGCTCCAGCGCAAGCGCGCGAGCAATGGCGATACGCTGACGCTGGCCACCGGAGAACTGATGCGGGTAGCGGCCCATATGTTCGGGCGACAGCCCGACTTGATCTAGCAATTCTGCGGCGCGTGCGCGCCAGTTCGCCTTGGGCAGAATCTCCGGGTGAATGACCCAGGCCTCGGATATCAACTGGTAAACCGTCATGCGCGGATTGAGCGATTGGGTCGGGTCCTGAAACACCATTTGCAGGTCGCGGCGCAGTTTGAAGAGATCGCCCGGCGAAAGCGCAAAAAGGTCTTGGCCTTTCCAATGCGCCGTGCCGCTATCCGGGTCATCGAGGCGCAACAGAATGCGGGCGAGGGTGGATTTTCCAGAACCGCTTTCACCGACGACAGCAACCGTTTCGCCGGCCTTCAGATCAAAGGAAATGCCCTTCAGTGCTTCGAAACCGCCATAGGACTTGCGGGCATCCCGAACCTTCAGGATCGGCTCGCCATCGGTAGAAGGCTCGTGCAATTGACCCTTGCCGGGGGCTGCTGCGATCAGTTTCTTGGTATAGGGGTGCTGTGGATTGCGGTAGACTTCGCGAACGGTGCCACTTTCGACCAGCACGCCTTTTNCCATGACGACCACACGGTCAGCGACTTCCGACACGACGCCGAGATCGTGGGTGATGATCAGAACACCCATGCCGGTTTCGCGTTGCAGTTCCTTGAGCAGCGCCAGAACCTCCGCTTGCACCGTGACGTCGAGCGCTGTGGTCGGTTCGTCCGCGATCAGCAGGTCGGGTTTCAACGCCAGCGCCATGGCGATCATCACGCGCTGTCGCTGGCCACCGGAAAATTCGTGTGGATATTTGTCGAGCGCCTTTTCAGGCTCCGGTAGGGCCACCCGTTTGAACAGACGCAAGGCTTCGGCCTGGGCTTGGCGGTTATCGATACCGTGCGTTCTTAGCGCTTCGCGCATCTGCCAGCCGACCGTGTAGACCGGGTTCAAGTGGCTGAGCGGGTCCTGAAAANTCATGGCGATGAGGCGGCCATTGACGGCCCGGCGGTCCTCCGCACTCATCTTCAAAAGGTCCTTGCCGTTGAGCAGGATTTCGCCAGACGAAATCTTGCCGGGCGGCATGTCGATCAGGTTCATGATCGCAGAGGATGAAACCGACTTGCCAGAACCGCTCTCACCCAGAATGGCGAGCGTTTCGCCACGGTCCAGATGGTACGAGATGTTGCGCACAGCTTTGACAGTTCCGGTAGCGGTATAGAAGTCCACCGAGAGGTTGCAGACCTCCAGCAAATGATCAGCCATTTTTCGGTCCTTTCATTTCCAGGCGCCAACGCTGGACGGGGTCGAGCGCAATACGCAGCCAGTTGGACAGAAGGTTGAGTGATAGCGTGGTGAGGATGATTGCCAGACCCGGCCAGAAGGACAGCCACCAGGCATTGGTGAGATACTGACGGCCCTGACTGATCATCAGACCCCAGGTGATCTCAGGCGGCTGAATGCCGATGCCGAGGAAGGATAAGGCACTTTCCGCCAGCATGACATAGGCGAAATCCAGCGTCGCCAGGGTCGTGAGCGTTGGCAGAACGACGGGCAGGATGTGGCGGAACAGGATGCGCTTGGACGACGCGCCCATGACACGTGCCGCCTGCACGAACATACGACTGCGGATCTCCATCACCTCGGCGCGCGTGGTACGGAGATAGACGGGGATACGCGTAATCGACAGAACCAGCATCAGGTTGAGGATCGAAGAACCCAGAATGTAGAGCACGATTACTGCGACAAGCAGCGAGGGGAACGACATGATGACGTCGGCAAGGCGCATGATGATCTGGCTGGTGCGCTGTGACGAAAAGCCTGCGATCAGGCCCAGCAGCGTGCCAACGACGGCAGATATGAAGACTGCCCCGGCGGCGACCATGATGGTGTTCTGCGTTGCAACAATGATGCGTGGCCACAGCGGCCGCCCCAGCGCATCGGCACCGAGCCACATGAACCATTCGCGGCTGAAATCGAACGGCGCGAGGTTACGGCCACGCAGGTTCTGTTTGGTCGCGAGTTCGTTGAGCAGGGTCGGGCCGATAATTGCGAGGATGATCACAAGGATGAGAAAGATCGCGGCACAGAGCGCAAACTTGTCTGCCCAGAGCATGCGTGCCATGCGCACGATGGCGCTGGCTTCTTCAGTGACGGGTTCTTTTGCGCTGCTGTTATCGGCGGTGTTGGGGGATTGAATGGCCATGGTCATATCGATCCTCAGTAGCGGATGCGCGGATCGAGCAGCGCATAGGCAAGGTCGATCACGAGGTTCATGAGGAAGATGGCGAAAGCGGTGAGGAGGATTGCCGCCAGCACGACGTTGAAGTCACGCTGCAGAATGCTGTCGATCATCAGCTTGCCAACGCCGGGGAAACCGAAGATCGTCTCGATAACGACAGCGCCATTGAGAAGGCTCGCGGCCTGGTCTCCGATGACGGTGATGACGGGCAGCATCGCATTGCGCAGCGCGTGAATGAAGATGATCGGGCCGGATTTCACGCCCTTGGCGCACGCTGTCTTGACGTAAGCAGACGACAGCGCCGAGATCATCGATCCGCGTACGACCTGCACGATGATGCCGAAGGGGCGCACGAACAGCACGCCGATCGGCAAAATCCAGTGGGACAACGTGCCGGTACCGGAGGTGGGCAGCCAGGAAAGCTGGATGGCGAACACGACGATGGCGACGATGGCCAGCCAGAAGTCAGGCACCGATGCGCCGATCAGCGAGACCATCGAGGAGAAGCGGTCGAAGAAACCGCCGGTGCGGAATGCGGCGAGCGACCCGACGACGATGGCGCAGATGGTCACCAAGGTCATGGTGATGACGGCAAGCCACAACGTCCAAGTGAAAGCCTCGAGCACCACGTCTAGGGCAGGGCGGGCCTTACGCAAGCTCTCGCCGAGATCGCCCGTCATGACATTGCCGACGTATTGGACGAACTGCACAAGAAGCGGCTGGTCCAGCCCGTGCAGGGCACGAAACTCGGCTTTCATCTGAGCGGAGGCTTCGACGGGAAGAAACAATGACGCAGGGTCACCGGTCAGACGGGACAGAAAAANCACCATGACCAGAAGCCCTATCAGCGAGATAAGGCTGGCGAGGGCGCGTTTGCGGATGAATCTGAGCATTGAGACCTCGATCTAGCTGGAATGGCCGGCAAAGGTTTCGCCGTCCACTTCACGTCGACAGGACGATCAAACGCCCTCTGGTTGGATCGGCAGAGCGGCAAATGATGACGTGCCGCTCTGACCTCTGTTCAAGGAGGAATTTCCATCCTGCCCACATGACCGTGACCCGATCAAGGCTGGCAGGATGGTGTCTTCAGGGCTTACTTTTTGAAGCCAATCTCCGAGAGCTGCAGCATGGAGTTGGTGGCGATGGTGGGCTTGAAGTCCAGACGTTCCGACACACGGGAGTAACCGACCATGTGGAACAGGAGGACATCGGCAACCAGATCGTCATGGACATAGGCGATCAGCTGTGACCAGAGTTTTGCGCGTTCGTCACCGGTCGCGGCAGATGCGCGGGCGATCAGGTCATCCACGGTCTTGTCGGAAAAGCCCGACTGTGTGCCGTTGGTATCGTACTTGAAGAACATCGTAAACGATGGGTCGCCCTTGGAATTGTCGTGCATGGCAGCAACGATCTGCGGACCACGGCCTTCCTTGAACGGCTTCGAGTAATAGACCTCATGCTCGGCGACTTCGACGAAGCGCAGCTCGACCTTGAAACCAACGTCCTGCAACTGCGCCTGCACGGCTTCCATGATTTCCGTCACATTCGGGAAATTGGCTGTGCGCGCAATGATGGTGATCGGGGTGTCGACCGGAACGCCAGCGGCCTTGGCTTCTTCAAGCAGCTTCTTTGCCTGATCGGGATCGTAAGGGAAAACCTTGACGTCCGGGTTCCATCCAAGCGTCGTCGGCGGCACCAAGGCAGTTGCGAGAACGGCGTCCTGCGGAACGAGCGTGCCGATAAACGCCTGCCGGTCGATGGCAAGGTTCAGCGCCTTGCGAACGCGGACATCGTTGAGCGGCGCGATATTGCCATCGAGGCGCAGATACACCGTTTCGCTGTCGAGATAGGAGAAGTCCGTCTTGTCGTTGGTCGCATCCACCTGGGAAATCGACGGAGCGAGACCAGCTTCACCGGCTTGAACCATGGCGGCGCGAACGGCTGGATCGGCACGGAATAGATATGTGGCCTTGGTGACGGCGGGCTTCTTGCCCCAATAATCGTCACGGGCATCGAGAACGATCTGCTGGCCCGGCGTCCAGTTGGACAGCTTGTAGGGGCCGGTGCCGATAGGCTCGCGCACGAATGCCAGCGGCGTTCCATCCGGAACAATGGTGACGAGGGAGAGCAGCAGCGGCAGGATCGGCTGAACCGGATCGACCTTGAAATCGATGGTGTTGTCGTCAACGACTTTAACGTCAAACTTCATGCCGCCGAAATAACGGCGCGACTCGCAGATGTTCTTGTCGCTGAAAATGCGGTCGAAGCTGTATTTGACATCCTTGGCACCAAAGGTCTTGCCGTCGGAGAATTTGACGCCCTGACGCAGGTGAAAACGCCAGGCGCCATCGCCGGTCTGTTCCCATTTTTCGGCAAGGCGGGGCATGACACCCTGTTTGCCACGCACGTCGAGCTCGGTCAGCGTTTCGCTGACATTTTCCATGATGACGCGCCCGATATTGGAGCGTGTCGCCATGCAGGGCTCGAGCAGGTCGGCCTCTTCAGGCAGAACGATCTTGATATCCGTCGACGCGGCCTTGACCGGTGCGATGCCGGTGCTGAGTACGAGAACGGAACCCAGAATGGCTCCGAAANGATGTGAGGTTTTCATGTCATTCTCCTCCCTATAGGTGCAGATCGCACCGCTTATTACTCACCTCGCGACGGCATCGATGCGACGCGGTTTGAATGCATTCCTCCTTGAAGCCCTATGCGCCACCAGAGATACCTCGTTCTCTTGATGTCGCCATAAGTGGGCTGGCGCAGACCATCGGATTTCCTTGCAAGTTTGTCAAATTAAATATTCATTGCCGTCATTTTGTGAAAAATTCATACGGATAAATATGTTATATTTCATATAGATATTGATATTGATTACGTCAAAAATAGCAAGTTTCCATACTTTNCAAACTTGACAACTTTATGATTTTTGTGATTTTCGTAGCTGTAAGAGGAGACCGTGATGACGCCTGAGCAGATTGCAACCGTCATGACCGGCAAAGTTGAAGCTGCCGGAAAAGGACGACATGAGGCCGTGCTGGCCTCGCCGATGATTCAGAACCACGCATCCTTCCTGCACCTGACCGATGATGGCGCGCTCATCTGCGCTTGGTTTGGCGGTACGCTGGAGGGAAAATCGGATATTTCCATCTTCGCGTCGGTTCTGGCAGCGGGGTCCAATAAATGGGGCGAGCCGCAGCGGCTGAGTTTCGATCCTGATCATTCCGAGCAGAACCCGGTGCTGTTTGCAGCGCCCGGCAACACGCTGTTGCTGTTCCATACGTCGCAGCCATCAGGCAATCAGGATGAATGCTGTATCCGGATGGCGGAGGTTTCGCGCCACGCCTCGGACCCGACCAGACTGACGGCGGGTGAGGGACGTTATCTCGACCTGCCGCGTGGCTGCTTCGTTCGTGCGCCACTGATAGTTCGGGCGGACGGCGCATGGCTTTTGCCGATCTTCCGTTGCATCCAGCGTCCGGGCCAGAAATGGAACGGCAGCCATGACCGCGCTGCGGTCGGCATTTCCGAAGATGGCGGCAAGACCTGGCGTCTGGAGGATATCGACCAGTCCACAGGCTGCGTGCATATGAGTCCCTTGGTGATTGGCGACGAAAAGCTGGCTGCGGTGTTCCGCCGTCGTCAGGCCGATTTCGTCTATCGCACGGAAAGTGCCGATGGCGGTCGCACATGGTCGGCGCCCCAGGCGACCGATGTGCCCAACAACAATTCGTCCATTGCCGCGATCCGTTTAAACGATGGCCGTATCGCGATGATCTGCAATCCAACCAATGCCGCCGTGTCGAGCGACCGCCGCGCCTCACTCTATGATGAGTTGGGCGAGGATGACGACCGGCCTGATGCCAACCCCGATGGTGGCTGCGTGCCGATCTGGGGTGTGCCGCGTGCACCAATCACGGTCTGCATTTCAGAAGATGGCGCAAAAAGCTTTCCGCAGCGGATCACCATCGAAGATGGTCCCGGTACCTGCCTTTCGAATAACTCCATTGACGGTCACAACAAGGAAATGTCCTATCCGTGGCTGCTTGAGGGAGCCGATGGCAGTCTCCACATAGCCTACACCTATTATCGGCGCGCTATCAAATATGTTCGTCTGGCTCCGGGCTGGGCACGTGCGGAAGACGGGAGATAAATCATGAGCAATATCATTGGTATCACCATGGGTGACCCCTGCGGTGTCGGACCGGAAATCACGGTGCGGGCGCTGGCCGAAATGGATGAGGCGGATCGCGCCGCCACGCGCATCTACGGTAACCTGCCAACACTGGAAGCGGCACGCAAGGCGCTGAATGTCGATATTGATCTGGCGCCCTATGTGGTCGATCTGCCGATCGAAGGTGCGCCGTTGGCCTGGGGTCAACTGTCGCCTGTTGCCGGTGATGCGGCTTTCCGCTTTATCGAAAAAGCAGTGCGCGATGCTGAGGCTGGATCGATCGGCTGCATCGTGACTGCGCCGATCAACAAGGAGGCGCTTAATCTTGCTGGCCACCACTATGATGGCCACACCGGCATGCTGCGCAGCCTGACCAAATCAGCCGCGGCCTATATGCTGCTGGCCTCGGAAAAACTGAAGGTCATCCATGTTTCCACCCATGTGTCATTGCAGGAAGCAATCCGTCGCGCCACGACCGAGCGGGTTCTGGCGACCATCAAGGCTGGCAACGACCACCTGAAACGCACCGGTTACGAGCGCCCGCGCATTGCGGTTGCCGGGATTAACCCGCATTGCGGTGAAAACGGCCTTTTCGGCACGGAGGATGACGATCAGATCGCGCCCGCCGTTGCCGCCGCTCGCGCCGAAGGCATTGATGCTTATGGTCCGATTTCCGCCGACACGGTGTTCCACCGCGCCTATTCCGGTGGCTTCGATCTCGTCGTAGCACAGTATCACGATCAGGGGCATATCCCGATCAAGCTTGTCGCCTTCGATACGGCGGTGAACGTTTCCGTGGATCTCACCATCGACCGCACCTCTGTCGATCACGGAACGGCCTTCGACATCGCTGGCAAGGGCATCGCCAATCACGGCAACATGCTGTCCGCCATTGCATACGCCCGCAAGCTCGTGGCTGGCGGCGCTTCCAAGGGAGCGCAGGCATGACGAGCACTCCCATCATCACCCTGCATCAGCCAAAGCGGCTGATCGTCGGTGCCGGAACAATCGGCGACGTCGCCAACTGGGTCGGAGAGGTCTCCTCGACGCTGGTCATTGCCTCGCCGATCACCGGCAGCTTCGTTGACCGTATGAAACTGCCTGGCAAAGTCGCCTTGTTCGACGCCATTCCGGGCGAGCCTGAGATATCCACGCTCGATGCAGCGCTGGCAGCGGCACGCGTGGCCAAACCTGATCTCGTCATCGGTCTCGGCGGCGGTTCGGTGATGGATGTGGCCAAGCTGGTCGCCGCCCTGTGGGATGGCGAACAGACGCTTGCCGATGTCGCAGGCCCTAACAAAGTGGCGGGCCGCCGAACCCGGCTGGCGCAGATTGCCACCACGGCTGGCACCGGCTCGGAAGCGGGCATCCGCTCGCTGATCACCGATCCAGTCAAGGGCAACAAGATCGCGGTCGAAAGCCCGCATCTGATTGCCGATCTCGCCGTGCTCGATCCCGAACTGACCTATTCGGTACCTCCTGCGGTAACGGCCGCAACGGGCGTGGATGCCATGGCGCATTGCGTCGAATCCTTCACCAGCAAACGCTCGCATCCGATGATCGATGGCTTTGCCCGCATGGGGTTTCACCTCGTCGGTAAATTTCTGGGTCGCGCGGTGCGTGACGGGTCGGATCGGGAAGCACGCGAAGGGTTGATGCTGGCTTCCTATTACGGCGGGATCTGCCTTGGACCCGTCAACACGGCGGCAGGTCATGCCATCGCCTATCCGCTTGGAACGCTGCTGCACCTCCCACACGGATTGGCCAATGCAATCGTGTTCCCGCATGTGCTTGCTTTCAATCAGCCCGTCGTTTCGGCCAAAACGGCGGAAGTTGCCGAAGCGCTCGGTCTTGGGGCTGGTCTGTCGCAGACACAGTTGCAAGACAGCGCTCGTGGCTTCTGTTCCGATCTCGGGATCGAGATGTCACTTGCGAAACATGGTGCGACCGAGGCTGATTTGTCGCGCTACGCTGCCGATGCGCATGCCATCCGTCGTTTGATGGACAATAATCCGGCAGATATGAGCGTCGATGACGTCCTCGACGTCTACAAGGCCAGTTTCTAAGCAACGTCAGTACAGCAGGAAAAGGCAGCGCATATGTGCTGCCTTTTTGGTTTGATCGGCCTATTTCTGCGAGGCTTGAAAAAGCCGTCCGCGCGATCCCTGAAGATGCTCGAACATTAGCCTTCTCGCATCGTCCTCTTGGCCATCGGCAATTGCTTTGGCAATAGCCTCATGTTCAGCGAAGACACGGGTCAGGCCTGTGGCTTCACGACGGATAGACGCACCGTGGAATTTCATGCCGACCGCAATGTGGTCTTTCAGTGCTTCCATTGCAGTGGAGAAATAAGTGTTCTGGGCAGCGCGGGCTATGGCCAGGTGAAACTGAAAGTCGGCGTCCTCACGGTGCGATTGCCTATTCGTGGCATCGCGGAGCAGTTCAAGTGCCTGCCTGATGGCTTTCAGGCTGTCGGCGTCATGGCGGCTGGCTGCTGCCGCTGCTGCTGCAGGCTCAAGCGTCAGGCGAAACTCGTAGCAATTCAACAGATCGGCGACATTTTCCAACTGGCCGAAGCCAAGTGGCTGCCGAAGTCCGACGGAGCGCACAAAACTACCCGCGCNGCGGCGCGAATAGATCAGGCCCTGATCGCGCAGACGCTTGAGCGCTTCGCGAATAACAGGGCGCGAGACCTCAAACTCAGCGGCGAGTTCGTGTTCGGTGGGCAGACGTTCGTCAGAATTATAGGCGCCTGATTTAATAGCGCGCAGCATGCGCTCGAACACGATGTCGGCAAGGCCTTTACGAGCGATTCCGGCTTCCAGTCCCATATATCAACTTGCCTTTCGCAGAACCATGTCTGCAACTATCTTGAGGGTATCTGGATGCCCGAACCCGCCTGATTTGGCAATGATGGTGCGCCCATTTGCCGAGGCGACGCCGAGCCCCGGCAGGCATTCACCGTGCAGATGAAGCCGTGACACACCAAGGCTGCGCATAACGGCATCAGCCGTGGCGCCACCCGAAAGAAGCAACGTGTCGAAGTGCCGCGACAGGCTGTCTCTAAGGCTATCGCCAAGAGCCTCTGCGACCGCTAGCGGGTTTACGTCCCGAGTACCCGGTGTTGCTTGTATCAAGGTCAGCGCGACGTCCGGGCCTATCGCATCTTCTGAATGACCATTCGGCGCGGCCACGTAATGCAAGTTCATGGCAGAGCGAAGTGCGTCTATCTGGACAAGTGTAATCGGATCGCGTGAACCAATGACAAATGTAGCGCGGCCGGCGGGGATCATCACCAGTTGCGAAGACGCGCCCTTGGTCATGCGGCAGGCAAGGGCATCGGCAAGGCCGCGCGCGCCGATCAAAAGGTCTATGCCATCGCGTTCGGCGGCAGCGAGCGCCTCTTCCATGTCGGCCTGCGTCCCCGTGTCAGGCGCATTGATACGGGCGAAATGCGAACCGAAGCGATCTGCTATCGATATCGGCTTTTCAATACCGTGACCTGTGACGTGACCTGCCTCGACAATACGGTCGAACGCCGGAATAGCGGGTGCGGCGAGTGCGCGGGAGTAGGGGATAGCATCGAGTTCAGCAACAATATTACCCTTAAGTCGCGAGTCGACCTTCTTGAACAGGCGCGTCCCGGTCGGCAACAAACGAATTGCGGCCGCGGTTGCTATCCTTGCATCGTCGGCGCCGATCTCACGGGTGTTAAGATTTATCGAAATCACATCCGGCTTATCTGCGACGATGTCGGGAACAGTCTTTAAATCCAGCGCGATGTATGCATGAAGGCCACGCGAAGCGAAAGGGGCTGCCGAATCAAGCGCGCCGGTCAAATCGTCCGCAAGAATGGCCAACATAATTTTTACCTTATAAAGTTGTTATCTTTATAATTGCAAAAANCGCTTTATTGTCAATCATTCATCACGATATCCGAACAAATCATGTTGCAGGCTCCGTATCGCTGAATGACTGCCAGCGCTCGCCGTTATTGGTGTAGAATATCCAAGTTGAGCGGAGGTCCTCTGCTGAGGATAGTTACAGAAGTTGTCTGCCCACTTTGCAGGATGTGGCGTATCAACGATCGCATGTCGTGTAGCACATTGAATCTGTCGCAATCCCTGCCACATCTGATGTCTCACTCTGGTCTTCTGAATGGGATGCGTATGCCCATCAATGTGCATGGGAAGAAGTGAAGATCAAACATTGTCAGAGGAGTGGCGAGGTTTGGTCAAGCCAGTTGATCATCGTGACCGCAGCATCGACAAGGAGGAGATTGAAATGAGCAGGAACCGTGGCGTCGTTTATCTGAAGCCGGGAAAAGTGGAAGTCCGCGATATCGATGATCCGAAGCTTGAGGCGCCCGATGGTCGCCGTATCGAGCACGGCGTCATCCTTAAGGTTATTTCGACCAATATCTGCGGATCTGACCAGCACATGGTCCGCGGTCGCACCACCGCGATGCCGGGCCTTGTTCTTGGCCACGAGATTACCGGCGAGGTGATCGAGAAGGGCCTCGACGTCGAGATGCTCGAGATCGGTGACATCGTTTCGGTTCCCTTCAACGTCGCATGCGGGCGATGCCGTTGCTGCAAGTCCCAGGACACCGGTGTTTGCCTGACCGTTAATCCGTCGCGGGCTGGCGGTGCGTATGGCTATGTCGATATGGGCGGCTGGATCGGCGGGCAGGCCCGCTATGTCACCATCCCCTATGCGGATTTCAATCTTCTGAAATTTCCCGACCGCGATCGGGCAATGTCGAAGATACGTGATCTTACCATGCTTTCCGATATCCTGCCGACTGGCTTCCATGGCGCAGTCAAAGCAGGTGTCGGGGTCGGGTCAACCGTCTATGTCGCTGGTGCTGGCCCCGTTGGTCTTGCCGCCGCAGCGTCTGCACGCATCCTCGGTGCTGCGGTTGTTATGATTGGCGATTTCAACAAGGATCGCCTTGCGCATGCAGCCAAGGTCGGTTTCGAGCCTATCGACTTGTCGCAGAGCGACCGTTTGGGCGACATGATCGCGCAGGTGGTCGGTACAAACGAGGTGGATAGCGCGATCGATGCCGTTGGCTTCGAGGCCCGAGGACACGGTGGCGGTGAGCAGCCGGCTATCGTGCTGAACCAGATGATGGAAATCACGAGAGCTGCTGGCTCTATCGGAATTCCCGGCCTTTACGTCACCGAAGATCCAGGCGCCGTGGACGCCGCTGCCAAGCAGGGAAGCTTGTCGCTACGCTTTGGCCTTGGCTGGGCGAAGGCACAGTCGTTCCATACCGGTCAGACGCCAGTCCTCAAGTACAATCGTCAACTGATGCAAGCCATACTGCACGACCGTCTTCCGATTGCCGACATCGTCAACGCCAAGATCATCCCGCTGGATGAGGCCGCACAGGGGTATGACAGTTTCGATCAGGGAGCGGCGACCAAATATGTGCTTGATCCTCATGGGGACCTGATCAAGGCCGCCTGAGACTCGCACCGTCTCGATTGAGTTCTCAAAGCACCCGGTATCACTTTTGATACCGGGTGCTTTNCCCGATCAACGTTCGTCATTCAGTGAAAGACAGACCTTCGGATTGACCCAGTACTGACTGTGGTTTCGTGCACAAAGAACTTTACTGGGATCACTTGGCGCATGCAAAGCGAAGTGGGTTCTGTCGTGGCGATATAGCACAGCAACGAAAAGGTGGTTGATGTCTGGACGTTGTTTATCGTCGGTCTCCGACATCGCATGCGCGTGCCGACTCGAATCCATTAGCGCAGAGTTAAGCGAATTCTCTGCACATCGCCACAAGGTCATCCCAAAGACTTTCTGCGAAGCCTCTGAGTACCATGAGTTCAAAGGCGAACATGCTGGTCCTTGTCATATGCGTGGCGATGTGTCCCATCAAGGTGACGGTTGCACTGCCAACTGGAAAGCTGGTTGGGGCCAGATCGACCGATGTTCCCTTGCTGAGAACGCGCTCGACCATTGTGCCTTGCACAAGAATACGCACACGGCCAGCACTTTGATCGACGCCGTAAATATCCGCGCCTAGTCCTGTGAAGAGCGCTTCGATTTCCCTCTGGGTCTTGGGGTGGTCGCCAACAATAAACCATTGGCCCGGCCCAGCTGCGCGCACGGCGTTTGGCTGGCGTTCTGAAAGAGAGGCCAGCTGGGTCTCAGCGTTGGTGGTACCTGGTTTNCCCATGACGAGAATGACGTGACCTTCAGGAAGCACCTCCATTGAGATACGTTCACCAACTATCGGCTTGCGATCTGCAAGTGCTGGCTTTGAGACGAGGCGAAAGTCAGACATGAAGCTTCTCGTTTTTNGGATCGACAAAGACAGGGTTGCACAGGCGTCCGGGTGTGAATTCGTTGCGGATACCGTTCCAGATCATCACCTCCTCGCCGTGGCGCTTAGAACCGCGCTTAACGAGTGCAAGGCCGATCGTGCATCCTACATGCGGAGAGAACGCGCTGGAGGTGACATAACCCTGGTCATTTNCAAGCGTTGCAGCTGCATTCTCTTCCAGAATGTGTGAGCCGCTGCGGAATGATGTATTCGGATCAAGCGGGATAACGCCGACGAGCTCCGGTCGCTCCGGTGATGTGAGGCCNTCGCGCTCGACCATTGCCTTGCCGATGAAATCCGCCTTGGTGGAGGAGACCATTTTGCCGAAACCGAGATCGGCAGGCACCACCGTTCCATTAATTTCATTGTGGGTGACATGGCCTTTTTCGATACGCAACACACTCAGCGCCTCGACGCCATATGGCTGGATACCATGTTCGCCACCTGCTTCCATCAGCGCATCTGCCACACTTTCACCGTAACCTGCCGGGACGGCGAGTTCGAACGCCAGTTCACCTGAGAAGGAAATCCGGAACAAGCGCCCGTGAAGCTGGCCGCTAAACAGAGACACGTCCCGTGCACCCAAGAACGGGAAAGCGTCGTTGGAAATGTCTTCATCGACAATGGTCTGGAGAATGAGACGGGCTTTGGGTCCGGCGATGGCCATTTGCGCCCACTGGTCCGTCGATGACGCCAAGTGGACGTCGAGGTTTGGCCAGAGGGCTTGTGCGCAGAATTCAAGGTGGTTCATGACGCCGGCGGCGTAAGCGGTGGTGGTCGTCATGAAAAAGCGTTCTTCCGAAAGACGGCTTGTCGTGCCATCATCATAGATCACGCCGTCTTCGCGCAGCATGAGGCCATAGCGTGCTTTGCCAACTGGTAGCTTCAGGAAGGCATTCGAATAGACACGGTTGAGGAATTCCGCCGCATCCTTGCCGCAGATCTCAATCTTGCCCAGCATGGACACATCACACAAGCCAGCGTTCAGGCGCACATTACGCACTTCGCGATCGACGCTTTCCCGCCAGGTCGTTTCACCATGGCGCGGGAACCAGGAAGAGCGGTACCACAAACCTGTCTCGACAAAGGTTGCACCATTCTTCTTCGCCCAGCCATGCAACGGCGATTTGCGCACGGGCTGAAAATGTTCGCCATGGTACACGCCGGTTAGCGCGCCGAATGATACCGGCGTGTAGAACGGCCTGAATGTTGTCGTGCCAACCTCTGCCGGGGAGACACCCTGGGCTTCAGCCAGAAGGCCGATGGCGTTGACGTTTGAAAGCTTACCCTGATCCGTCGCCATACCGTTGGTGGTATAACGCTTGGCCAGTTCCACATGGCCGTAACCTTCCTGAACGGCGAGGCCCAAATCCTTGCGGTGCACATCGTTCTGATAATCGACGAAGGCTTTGCCTTTGATGCCGGGAATGTTCCAGACGGGTTTGGCCGCAGGCGAAACGGTATCGCCTTCGATTGTGCCGAATGATACGGGTGACGTCTTGAAGCCGAGTTCCTCGACAAGTGAAGCTGCGCGATTTGTGCCCTCTTCAAAGCAAGCGGCGATGCCGGCAGTGGTGGCGACGGCACCTGCAAGCTCAATACCTTTCAGGCCCTGCGGTGCGAGAAAGGCTGGCTGTTGGTCCGACCAGATAGGTTTGCCGCCACGATGGCAGGCGAGATGGATAATGGGCGAAAANCCACCTGACATAGCCAACGCGTCCACCTTGATCGTCTCTGCGATGCCATTCTTGAAAACACTGATGGAGGAAAGTGCCTTGCCGCCATGGGCATCGGACACATAGGCACCCTTGATGAGACGCGCTTTGCCCGCATAGGCACAGTGTCCCTCCGGCCTTGAATCGATGATAGCGACGGGCAAAATTCCGCACGTTTCAAGATCATTCGCCAGCGCGTAGCCGCTGTCATTGGTGGTGAAGATCGCGATCTCTTTGCCGGGCGCAACACCATAGCGGTTGAGATAGGTGCGCATGGCTGTCGCCATCATCACGCCGGGTGTATCGTTGCCGCCAAAGACCAGCGGGCGTTCCTCCGCACCGCTGACAAGTAGGGCTTTTTTCGTAACGATGCGCCAGAGGCGCTCTATGGGCAACGCTGGATTCGGAAAAGAGATATGCTTCTGAACCCGTTCCACCGCGCCGAAGACGTTGCCGTCATACCAGCCGAAGGCCGTTGTGCGTGTGAGAACCTGAACGTTGGGCAGCGAATTGAGTTCGTCCATAGATTGCTTAACGAAGGTGGGCGCTGCCGCATTGCCAATTGTGGCAGTTTCAGACAGAAGCGAGCCGCCAGCCAAGGAATGCTCGTCTACCAGAATGACGCGCGCTCCGGAGCGACCGGCGGTCAGCGCCGCCGCGATGCCTGTGGGACCGGAGCCGATAATCAGTAGATCGCAATGGGCCCAGCATTTCTCGTATGTGTCCGGGTCTGCTTCGTACGTTGCTTTTCCCAAGCCCGCCGCCTTGCGGATGAAGGGTTCGTAGAGCTTTNCCCAAAGTGGCGCTGGCCACATGAACGTCTTGTAGTAGAAACCTGCACCGAGGAAAGGTGAGAGCAGACTGTTCAACGCGCCGATGTCGTAGTCAAGCGATGGCCAGCGGCTTTGGCTTTTAGCTTCCAGTCCTTGATAAAGTTCCTGCATCGTGGCGCGGGTGTTGGCTTCGGTACGACCGCCGCGACCGATTGTCATCAACGCATTCGGCTCTGCGGACCNTGCCGTCAGGATGCCGCGTGGGCGGTGATATTTGAAACTGCGGCCAACCAGTTGCCGCCCGTTGGCCAGCAGGGCAGAGGCGAGGCTATCGCCTTCGAGACCCAGCATGCGCTTGCCGTCGAAGGTAAACGACACGGTGGTCTGGCGGTCGATCAGCCCGCCGGTCTGCAAACGATAGGATGTCATGGGCGGATATCCGTTGCCTGGGCGAGTGCCACGTCGCGGCTATTTNCGATGTCATGGGTCGCCGTGTTACGCGTTACCACCAGCCAGCGGCGGCAGCCTGATGTGTGGTGCCAGTACTCCTCATAAGCACCACGCGGGTTGTCGCGTAAATAGACGTAATCCATCCACACATCCGTTCCGGCATCTGGGGCCGGGCGGGCAAGGGCTGCACCCTTGATGGTGAATTCTTCCTTGGGTCTTGCACCGCAATGCGGGCAGGGGACGAGACTGGCCATATCAGGCTATTCCTTGTGCTGCACTGTCAGTGAAGATTGGGCTGGGCACCCTGGCCTTTTTCATCCAGCATGAAACCGCGGGCGAAACGATCCAGCCGGAACGCCGTGGCTGTTTCCTGCGGGGTTCCGCGCGCCAGAAGATGGGCGAAACAGAACCCGGAAGCTGGTGTCGCCTTGAACCCGCCATAGCACCAGCCCGCATTGAGATAGAGATTATCGAGATGCGTGCGGTCGATGATCGGTGATCCATCCATCGACATATCCATGATGCCGCCCCAGGACCGCAGAACGCGCACGCGCGAAAGAGACGGGATCATGGCTTTTCCGGCTTCCGCCACATGTTCCACGGTCGCCAGATTGCCGCGCTGGGCATAGGAATTGTAGCCATCGATATCGCCACCGAAAACGAGGCCGCCCTTGTCGGACTGCGATACGTAGAAGTGGCCAGCACCAAAGGTCACGACGCCATTGATGAACGGCTTCAGCCCTTCGGAGACGAACGCCTGAAGCACATGGCTCTCAATCGGAAGCTTTAGTCCCGCCATTTCAGCCACGCGGGATGAGTTGCCAGCGGCCGCAAGGCCCAACTTGCCGCAGCCGATAAAGCCCTTCGTGGTTTCGACGCCGGTGACTTTGCCATTTTCGCGGCGGATACCGGTGACTTCGCAATTCTGGATGATGTCGACACCGCGCATGTCGGCCCNGCGGGCATAGCCCCAGGCGACCGCATCGTGGCGTACCGTGCCACCACGCTTTTGCAGCAGGCCGCCCTGTATCGGGAATCGGGCGTTATTATAATCGAGAAAAGGCAGCATCTTTTGCACCGCCGCCTTGTCCAGCAGATCGGCGTCGACACCGTGTAGCCGCATGGCATTGCCACGTCTGGTATAGGCATCGCGCTGCGCGTCCGAATGGAACAGGTTCAACACGCCGCGTTGGCTGACCATTGCGTTGAAATTGAAATCCTGCTCGAGACCTTCCCAAAGCTTCATCGATAACTCGTAGAACGGGTTGTTGCCTTGCAGCAGGTAGTTGGAGCGAATGATCGTGGTGTTGCGCCCGACATTGCCAGAGCCGATATAGCCCTTTTCCAGAACCGCGACATTGGTGATGCCGAATTCCTTGGCAAGATAATAGGCTGTCGCCAGACCATGCCCGCCGCCGCCAACGATGACGACGTCGTAATGCGGTTTCGGTTCCGGTTGCCGCCACGCGGGCGACCATGTCTTGTTGCCGCGAAGTCCGTTTAAAAACAGGGAAAGAGCCGAATAACGCATGTGATTGCCGCATCTCTCGAAAATGTTGCCGCAAGTGTAGGCTCCGATTACCAATACGGATTGCACAAANGAGACGTTTTCAGATAGATATAGGCCATGTCACGGTCTGATACTCCCACGCTGCAACGCATCGGTTTCGTATTGATGCCGAATTTCGCGCTGATGTCCTTCGCATCCGCAACCGAACCTTTACGAGCCGCTAATTTGATCGCAGCATTAACGCTCTACGAGCCAATAGCCTTGTCTGCCAACGGGCAACCCGTGCACTGTTCATCAGGTCTAAGTGTCGAATGTCATGATCTGATGGCGCATGGCAGTGCCTGTCACACGGTGTTCGTTTGCGCGGGTGGTGACCGTGCGGATTGGGACGATCGTGGTGGTCTCTATGCCGCTTTGCGAAAGCTTGCGCGGCAAGGCGTACGGATCGGGGCAATTTCCAGCGGTGCGTATGTTCTGGCCGCTGCCGGTTTGCTGGAAAACCGCGATTTTACAATTCACTGGGAACACGCGGGCGTCTTCAAAGAGGCGTTCCCACATCTTAACCCGCGTCAAGCGCGTTACTTCATCGATGGCGACAGGGTCACCTGCGGCGGCGGCATCGCGCCTCTCGATATGATGCATGCCATGATTTCACAACGTATGGGCTCGCATTTTGCGCGCCGGGTCAGCGACTGGTATCTGCATACGGCCATTGCCGAACCAGGTGCGCCACAGCGTGGATCGACAGCGCAACGCTTCGGCACCCACCATCCTGCCTTGTTGACCGTGCTGGAAAAANTGGAAGCGACCATCGAGCAACCTATGGACCGCGCTACGCTTGCGCAATTGGCAGGCGTCAGCGTCCGTCATCTTGACAGGCTCTTCACCGAACATCTTGGCAAAAGCTTTCTGGAAACCTATCGCCTCATTCGCCTGCGTCATGCCCAGAACCTGTTGGAGCAAAGCGCTCTTTCCATTTCGGAAATCGCCTTCGCTACCGGCTTTTCGAGTGCTAGCCATTTATCGCGTGCTTGCAAAGATGTGCTCGGCAAATCACCGGGTGCTTTTCGTTTGAAGTTTCCTGCTGATTAATGGAATATTCCTCTCAGGATAATTTCGAGAGGTGAATATGGCGAAAATCGAAGCGAATGATGATTCAGGAGCGGCGTTGTCACAGGACCCGCACGCCGTAAAAGAGCCACGCGGAAACAATCTTGAAATGGCAATAGGCCACGAGGTGCGTACCTATCGCAAGAAGCTCGGCATCACAGTGACAGATCTTGCCGCCGCAACAGGCGTGTCTGTCGGCATGCTGTCCAAGATCGAAAACGGCAATATCTCGCCATCGCTGACAACGCTTCAGACGCTGTCTCGCGCGCTCGGTGTACCGCTGACGGCATTTTTNCGCGGCTTCGAAGAAGCGCGCAGTGCGACTTTTGTAAAGGCAGGCGAAGGCGTTAATCTGGAGCGGCGCGGCACGCGTGCGGGCCATCAATACAGCCTGTTGGGCCATATCGATAACAACAGCAGCGGCGTCACCGTCGAACCCTATCTGATCACGCTGACGACGGATTCGGATGTCTTTCCTACGTTCCAGCACGAGGGCATGGAGTTTCTCTACATGCTGGAGGGAGAGGTGGTCTATCGCCACTCGGAAAGTCTCTACGCCATGCAACCCGGCGATAGCCTGTTCTTCGATGCCGACGCGCCGCATGGCCCGGAACAGCTTGTGAAACTGCCCGCGCGTTACATCTCAATCATTTCCTATCCGCAGAACAAAGCGAAATAAATTGCCTTAGAAGAAAATATTATTCTTCATAGTTGATATGTGAAATGCTCTATGCTAGCAATTCCTCCATCGAAGAATGGAGACGCTGGCCATGTGTGGTATTGTTGGATTGTTTCTGAAAGACAAAAGCCTCGAGCCGCAGCTTGGGGAATTGCTGTCGGATATGCTCATCACCATGACGGACCGTGGGCCGGACTCAGCTGGCATCGCGATCTATGGCGCACCGGCATCTGGCAAGGCCAAGGTGACGTTGCAGTCAGCGCAGCCGGATGTGGATTTTGGCGGTCTGGACGCCGATCTTGCCGCGGCTGGCATTGATGCCACGGTTATCGTGAAGAGCACCCACGCTGTGGTCGAGATTGCCGCCGCCAAACTTTCATCCGTCCGCTCAGTGCTGTCTGAAATACGGCCTAATATCCGCATCATGGGTTCTGGTGATAGTGTCGAAATCTATAAGGAAACCGGTCTGCCGAAGGATGTTGTTGCTCGCTTCGACGTGCGCTCCATGGGCGGGACGCATGGTATCGGCCACACCCGCATGGCGACCGAATCTGCCGTCACTACGCTTGGCGCGCATCCGTTTTCGACCGGTGCTGACCAGTGCCTGGTGCACAATGGTTCGCTGTCCAACCACAACAATCTGCGCCGCGAGCTGGTGCGTGAAGGCATGACTTTCGAGACGCAGAACGACTCGGAAGTTGCCGCCGCGTACCTGACGGCAGAAATGGCCAAGGGCAAGGATCTGGGTGAGGCGCTGACCGGTGCTCTGGAGGATCTGGATGGTTTCTTCACCTTCGTCGTCGGCACCAAATCCGGCTTCGGTGTTGTGCGAGATCCCATCGCCTGCAAGCCTGCGGTCATGGCCGAGACGGATCAATATGTCGCCTTCGGTTCGGAATATCGCGCACTGGTCAATCTGCCGGGCATCGAAACCGCGCGCGTCTGGGAGCCGGAACCGGCCACCGTCTATTTCTGGGATCACGACAAGGCCGCCTGAGACAAGCCCATATCGAGAAAGTTCACACCATGCCAGTTTTCGATCTCTCCACCACGCCCTTGCGTGAACTCAACAGTGCGCTGCATGCCTTGTCCAAAGGCGCGAATGACACAGAATTTGAAGTCATCAATCCGCGTGGCAGCCATTCGGTCGCTGTTGGTATCGACGCACCCGTCACCGTCGAAGTGCGTGGTTCGGTCGGTTATTATTGCGCCGGTATGAATGATGGCGGCACCGTCACCGTTCATGGCTCTGCTGGTCCCGGCGTTGCCGAAAATATGATGTCCGGCACTGTCATCATCGAAGGCGATGCCAGCCAATATGCCGGGGCCACGGGTCGTGGCGGTCTCTTGGTCATAAAGGGCAATGCGGCGTCGCGTTGCGCCATTTCGATGAAAGGCATCGATATCGTCGTGCACGGGAATGTTGGCCATATGTCAGCCTTCATGGGTCAGTCAGGCAACCTCGTCGTTCTTGGCGATGCGGGCGATGCGCTGGGCGACAGCCTGTATGAGGCCAAGCTCTTTGTGCGCGGTACCGTCAAGAGCCTTGGGTCCGATTGCATCGAAAAGCAGATGAAGCCCAAGCATCTGGCGAAGCTGGCGGAGCTTTTGGAAAAGGCTGGTGTCACAGATGTGAAGCCCGAAGAGTTCAAACGGTATGGCTCTGCCCGCACGCTCTACAATTTCAACATCGATAACGCCGACGCGTATTAAGGCGAGGGACATTTCATGAGCTATCACAATCCCCACACCCCGCCGCGCAAATCCGCGACATTCGATGATGCGACGCTGGCCGAAATCCGCCGTGCCGCCGCCACCGGCATCTATGATATCCGGGGAGGTGGCACCAAGCGGAAGGTTCCGCACTTCGATGATCTGCTGTTTCTCGGGGCCTCGATCTCGCGCTATCCGCTCGAAGGTTACCGCGAAAAATGCGATACCTCCGTCGTTCTCGGCACGCGTTTTGCCAAGAAGCCAATCCACCTGAAANCACCCATCACCATCGCTGGCATGTCCTTCGGCGCTCTCTCGGGTAATGCCAAGGAAGCGCTGGGTCGCGGCGCGACGCTGGCGGGCACATCCACCACCACGGGCGATGGCGGCATGACGGATGAGGAGCGCGGTCACAGCCAGACGCTGGTCTACCAGTATCTGCCATCGCGTTACGGCATGAACCCGAAGGATTTGCGCCGCGCCGATGCTATTGAAGTGGTGGTCGGCCAAGGTGCTAAACCGGGCGGCGGCGGCATGCTTCTGGGTCAGAAGATTTCCGACCGTGTCGCCAATATGCGCAACCTGCCGAAGGGCATCGACCAGCGCTCGGCCTGCCGTCACCCGGATTGGACCGGCCCGGACGATCTGGAAATCAAAATACTCGAACTGCGCGAAATCACCGATTGGGAAAAGCCGATCTACATCAAGGTCGGCGGCGCTCGCCCTTATTACGACACAGCCCTCGCCGTCAAAGCCGGTGCCGATGTGGTGGTGCTGGATGGTATGCAGGGCGGCACGGCTGCAACGCAGGATGTGTTCATCGAAAATGTCGNCATGCCGACACTTGCCTGTATTCGCCCTGCCGTTCAGGCGCTTCAAGATCTGGGTATGCACCGCAAGGTGCAACTGATTGTTTCAGGCGGCATCCGCTCCGGTGCGGATGTGGCGAAAGCTCTGGCGCTGGGTGCAGATGCGGTTGCCATCGGAACGGCTGCACTTGTGGCGCTGGGTGATAATGACCCGAAGTGGGAAGAAGAATACCAGAAGCTTGGCACCACGGCTGGCGCGTATGATGACTGGCACGAAGGCAAAGACCCGGCTGGCATCACCACGCAGGATCCGGAACTTGCTGCGCGTCTGGAGCCTATCGCTGCCGGTCGGCGTCTTGCCAACTATCTCAAGGTCATGACGCTGGAAGCCCAGACAATCGCGCGCGCCTGCGGCAAGAACCATCTGCATAATCTGGAGCCGGAAGACCTCTGCGCGCTGACCATGGAAGCCGCCGCAATGGCGCAAATTCCGTTGGCTGGCACCAACTGGTACCCTGGCAAGGGTGGCTTTTAAGCCCCCTTACGCAATAGCAGGCCGCGTTTGGGAGGATGCGGCTTGTTGACGATGAGTGTCTGATATCCAAAANGGGGAACAAAGTGACACTGGATCTCTCGCAATATGCCTCCGAAANCGGCGTCAAATATTTTATGATCAGTTTTACCGACCTCTTCGGTGGCCAGCGGGCAAAGCTGGTTCCGGCCGAAGCCATTGCCGATATGCAGGAAAACGGTGCCGGTTTTGCGGGTTTTGCCACCTGGCTTGATCTGACGCCCGCCCATCCCGATCTTTNCGCCGTTCCAGATCCATCCTCCGTCATCCAACTGCCGTGGAAAAANGACGTTGCCTGGGTCGCTGCCGATTGTGTGATGGAAGACAAGCCGGTCGAACAGGCCCCGCGCGTTCTCTTGAAGAAACTGATCGCAGAAGCGGCTGGAAAAGGGCTGCGCGTTAAAACCGGCGTCGAACCTGAATTCTTCCTGATTTCGCAGGATGGCTCGAAANTATCAGACGAGTTCGATACCGCAGAAAAGCCTTGCTACGACCAACAGGCGGTGATGCGCCGCTATGATGTCATCGCCGAAATCTGCGATTACATGCTGGAGCTTGGCTGGAAGCCCTACCAGAACGACCATGAGGATGCCAACGGCCAGTTCGAGATGAACTGGGAATATGACGACGCGCTTCAAACCGCCGATAAGCATTCCTTCTTCAAGTTCATGGTCAAATCCGTTGCCGAAAAACACGGGTTGCGCGCCACCTTCATGCCCAAGCCCTTCAAAGGCCTGACCGGCAATGGCTGCCACGCCCATATCTCTGTGTGGGATACGGATGGCAAGGTCAACGCATTCGCTGACAAGGGGATGGATTTCGGCCTCTCGGCGCAGGGCCGCACGTTCCTCGGCGGGATCATGAAACACGCGTCTGCTTTGGCGGCTGTCACCAATCCCACCGTCAATTCCTACAAGCGCATCAATGCACCGCGCACGATCTCGGGGGCGACATGGGCACCGAACACGGTGACCTGGACAGGTAATAACCGCACCCACATGGTGCGCGTGCCGGGTCCTGGTCGTTTCGAACTTCGTCTGCCGGATGGCGCGGTCAATCCTTATCTGTTGCAGGCAATCATCATTGCCGCAGGCCTGTCCGGCATTCGCACCAGCGCCGATCCCGGGCCGCATCACAACATCGATATGTACCGCGACGGTCATACGATTACCGATGCGCCCAAGTTGCCTTTGAACCTGCTGGACGCCCTTCGCGAATACGAGAAGGACACCGAGTTGCAGCAGGCCATGGGAACAGAGTTCTCGAGCGCTTATCTGAAACTCAAACAGGGCGAGTGGAATACATATTGTTCCCAGTTCACATCATGGGAACATGACACGACGCTGGATGTCTAGGTGCCGCCTTATAGCTCAGCCCCGCGCTATCGTCCGGGGCTTTTTATCGCCTTTCCAAAAGAGATCGCCCGATGACGAAATTCATTCTGACAGTCACCTGCACATCGACACGCGGTATTGTTGCAGCACTGTCCGGTTATCTGGCGAAGCTCGGTTGCAACATCATTGACAGCTCCCAGTTCGATGATCTGGATACAAATCGCTTCTTCATGCGCATCAGTTTTTNGTCGCAGACCGGCGCCACTCTCAAGCAACTCGCTGAAGGCTTGAAGCCGATCTCGCAAGAGTTTCAGATGGATGCAGA
The DNA here is from genome assembly GCF_002896715.1 of Agrobacterium bohemicum. Lineage (GTDB taxonomy): Bacteria > Pseudomonadota > Alphaproteobacteria > Rhizobiales > Rhizobiaceae > Agrobacterium > Agrobacterium bohemicum. The sequence goes on along the minus strand of NZ_PGEL01000020.1, from coordinate 151,530 downwards.
GATCCACGACGCGACGCAGCGTATGAAAGTGTTGTTGATGGTCTCGCGCTTCGGCCATTGCCTCAACGATCTGCTATACCGCTGGAAGATCGGTGCACTGCCGATAGATATTGTCGGTGTCGTGTCCAACCATTTTGACTACCAGAAAGTCGTGGTCAATCACGATATTCCTTTCTACCATATTCCCGTGACAAAGGAGAACAAGCCGCAAGCCGAAGCAAAGATCATGGATCTGGTGGAAAGCACCGGCACCGAACTGATCGTGCTGGCACGTTACATGCAGATCCTCTCGGACCGCATGTGCACCGAAATGTCCGGCAAGATCATCAACATCCACCATTCCTTCCTGCCCAGCTTCAAGGGCGCAAACCCCTACAAGCAGGCGTATCAACGCGGCGTAAAGCTGATTGGTGCGACAGCGCATTACGTAACTGCCGATCTAGATGAGGGNCCGATCATCGAGCAGGATACGGTGCGCGTTACCCACGCGCAAAGCCCTGATGATTATGTGTCGCTTGGCCGGGATGTGGAGGCGCAGGTGCTGGCGCGTGCCATTCATGCGCATATTCACCGTCGTACCTTCATCAATGGCAACCGAACCATCGTCTTTCCCCCGAGCCCTGGCTCCTATGCTTCAGAGCGTATGGGGTAGCCCGCGGCTCTGTACACATGTCTGAGGGAGTTGCAAAACAGATGTCCCGCCGATATGTATTTGGTACGCCATAATATTATGCTGCCTATCTGAGTCGCTATTTAGCAATTCGGTTGTGCGTCAGAAGGCGTCTCAGTACAGGGAGCGGGTAATGAATACGATTTNGCAGGGCTCGACAATCAAGGTGGAGCGTCCGGCAAAAACGTTGCGCGAACTAGCACTCGAGAAGGTACGGGAAGCTATCGTCAGCGGTCACTTCCGTCCGGGGGATCGTTTGGTGGAGCGTGATCTCTGCGCCCAGCTTGGCGTCAGCAGAACCATCGTGCGCGAAGTCTTGCGACATCTGGAATCCGAAGGGCTGGTTGCCAACCTTCCAAACAAAGGGCCGATCGTCGCGCAACTGGACCTGAACGAGGCGCGTCAAATCTATGAAATCCGCGGTGCGCTGGAAGGCATGGCCGCACGTTTGTGCGCCGAACGTAACGACCCCGCCATCGTCGCTGCGCTGGAAAAATCGCTGCACGGCATCCGCCAGTCTTATCATGACAAGGACATGCAGGGCGTTCTCACGCATACATCTGCATTCTATCAGACACTGTTCAGCAGTGTGGAGCGCACGGTGGCGTGGGGCATCGTCAATCTGCTGACGGTCCGTATCAACCATCTGCGCTCAATGACAATTAAGACGGAGAGCCGCAATATCGATGGCCCCGCGCAGATGGAAAAGATCATCGAGGCCATCCGCAAGGGTGATGGAGAGGCGGCTTACCAGGCAGCAATGAAGCATGTTGCCAGCGCATCGGCCATTGCCGAAGCTGTCCTTTCCGCGCAGTCACCCGTTCCTCGCGTATAATCTCCTCGTCCGTTCAATTCAGATAAGCTTACCAAACGCATTTTTACGCGCGACGCCGAGATGCGACCGGTGACGTGTGTGTCCACGTTTCCGGCTTATGTTATCCCTTTAAGCAGTTGATTTAATTCGATTAAATAATGATCTACTGACGATCATATATCGTTGGCAGAAAGTCTATTGACAGCTCTATATTATGGCATACCATAACCTCATATTCAATTGAGGGCCGAGCATGACCATTCAAATCCGCAAGACGATTTTGCAGGTTGAGACCGCCTTGATCGAGGGTGGGAAGGCGGCGCCGATCCCGTTGAAACTCTATTCCGCCTTCGCCGTCGTGAAGAACCCATGGGCTGGTCGTGGCTTTGTCGAGGACCTGAAACCCGAAATTCACGCACTCGCGCCGGTGCTTGGCGAGTTGTTGACGCGCATGATTATCGACGCTGTTGGTTCGGGCGAAGCGGTAGAAGGTTACGGCAAGGCGGCGGTTGTTGGTCTCGATGGTGAAATCGAACATGCCTCGGCGCTCATTCACACGCTGCGCTTCGGCAATCATTACCGCAATGCAGTCGGGGCCAAATCCTATCTTGCCTTCTGCAACACGCGCGGTCCCGCCAATGCGCCGATCATGATCCCGCTGATGGACAAGAATGATGAGGGTCGTCGCTCCCACTACCTGACTATTCACACCGCCATTCCCGATGCGCCAGCCGCAGACGAGATCGTCGTTGCTCTGGGGGCATCTGTCGGTGGACGCCCGCATCATCGCATCGGAGACCGTTATCAGGATCTGAAAGATCTGGGTAACGATGTCGCCAATCCCGCAGGCGTTTGAGATCGGTCGCCGCCATGCACACCAGCCCCACCGTTTCGCCTGACAACATATCGCAGCCGCCACAGTTTCAGCGTTTGCATACCGATGGCGGCGTCTCTTATGTCGAGGCGGGTTCTGGCGAGCCGTTGGTCCTGATCCACGGCGTGGGTATGCGGTTGGAGGCATGGGCTCCGCAGATTGGGATTTTTGCGAAGACGCACCGCGTGATCGCGGTTGATATGCCCGGCCATGGCGAAAGCGAAAGACTGCCTGACGGAAGCACACTTGAAGACTTCGTTGTTTGGTTTGGCCGGTTTCTGGACGAGATGAAAATCGAGAAAGCCAACGTTGCCGGTCACTCCATGGGCGCGTTGATCGCCGGAGGTGCTGCCGCCACGCTCAGTCAGCGCATCAAGCGGGTTGCCTACCTCAACGGTGTCTATCGACGGGACCCGGAAGCGAAAGCTGCTGTCATGGCGCGGGCTGCATCGATCGGCACTGTTGGTATTGATCGCGAAGGGCCGCTGAAGCGCTGGTTTGGCGACGATGCCGAGAGCTTGCATGCGCGTGAACTCACGCGCAACTGGTTAAGCCAGGTTGATCCGCAAGGTTACGGCGTTGCCTATACCGCCTTTGCGGGCGGCGACGAGACTTATGCAGACCATTGGCGCGATGTTCGCTGCCCGGCGCTGTTTTTGACCGGCTCTCACGATCCGAATTCGACACCAGACATGGCGCATCAGATGGCGGAGATAACGCCGAATGGTTGGGCGAAGATCGTGGAGGGGCATCGGCATATGGTCAATCTGACTGCACCCCATGCCGTGAATGGCCTGCTTGCAGAGTGGCTTGAAACAGAGGAGCCGAAATGATGCCGGATACCATTGATCCCCGCGCATTGAGAGATGCTTTCGGCGCTTTTCCAACCGGCGTTACGGTTGTTACCACCCGAAATTCGNATGGCAAGCCGATCGGTTTTACGGCCAACTCGTTCACGTCGGTCTCGCTAGATCCGCCGATGCTGCTCGTCTGTCTTGCACGCACCTCCCGCAATTTCGCAGTTATGACAAATACGAAAACTTTCGCCGTCAACATTCTCTCTGAAACGCAGAAGGATGTTTCCAACACCTTCGCCCGGCCTGTCGAGGATCGTTTCGCGGCGGTGTCGTGGAGCGATGGCCCCAAAGGTTGCCCTGTTTNCGATGATGTGGCGGCGTGGTTCGAGTGCACGATGGAAAACGTGCTGGAAGCGGGCGACCACGTCATTCTTCTTGGGCAGATTACAGCCTTCACCAACAGTGGCCGCAACGGTTTGGGTTATGCACGCGGGGGCTATTTCACGCCGCAACTGGCGGGCAAGGCAGTTTCAGCGGCAAGCGAGGGCGCATTGGAAATTAGTGCCGTTCTCGAAAGCGATGGCGACGTATTATTGCTAGGCACCGAAACACTGTCACTGCCAACCTGCCACAGCACGNATGGTGATCCGACGCTCGTGCTGGCCGCCTATCTCAAAGAACTAACGGGTCTCAGCATCACAATCGGCTTTCTATATTCCGTTTTTGAAGACAAGGCCGAACGTCGCCAGCATATTGTCTACCGTGCTTTTGCTTCCGAAGGCGTACCGAACGAAGGACGGTTCTTTTCGCCCTCCAGCCTGTCGGGCCTGACATTCAACACGGCCGCCACGGCCGATATCGTCAATCGTTTCGCGATGGAAAGTTCGCTGGGTAACTTCGGGGTCTATGTCGGCAACGAAACGGTTGGACGCGTTCACTCCATCAACATGAAGGGCGTCTAACCGTGAAATTTNCCCTTTTCGTCCATATGGAACGCCTTGATCCAAGCCAAAACCACAAGGCTCTCTACGAAGAATTCGTGGCGCTTTGCGAAATTGCCGATAAGGGCGGCATGCATGCCATCTGGACCGGCGAGCATCACGGCATGGACTTTACCATTGCTCCAAATCCATTCGTCACGATTGCCGATCTGGCGCGTCGTACGAAGAATGTCAGGCTCGGTACAGGCACTGTGATCGCGCCCTTCTGGCACCCGATCAAGCTGGCTGGCGAAGCCGCCATGACCGACATCATCTGCGATGGCAGGCTGGATATCGGTATTGCGCGTGGTGCCTATTCCTTTGAATATGAGCGCTTGTCGCCGGGTCTGGATGCCTGGGGCGCTGGCCAGCGCATGCGTGAACTGATCCCCGCCGTCAAAGGCATATGGGATGGCGACTATGCCCATGACGGCGAGTTCTTCAAGTTTCCGGCCACGACTTCCGCACCAAAGCCCCTGCAGGAGCCTTACCCACCAATTTGGGTTGCAGCGCGTGATCCTAACTCCCATGAATTTGCCATCGCCAATGGCTGCAATGTGCAGGTGACGCCGCTGTGGCAGGGTGACGATGAAGTCACTACGCTGATGTCACGTTTCAACGACGCCTGCGCCGCGCATCCCGACATCAAACGTCCAAAGATCATGCTGTTGCGGCACACATATGTGGGTTCGGATGAGGAAGACATTGCGCTCGCGGCCCATGAATTGAGCGTCTATTACAATTACTTCTTCGCCTGGTTTAAAAACGAAAAGCCTGTCACCCAGGGTCTGATCGAGCGCATTCCAGATGACGTGATCGCCGCAAACGAGATGATATCCGCAAACTCGATGCGCCAGAACAATGTCGTCGGCAATGCCGATGATGTCATTGCGCGTTTGAAGACCTATGAGGCCATGGGTTACGACGAATATTCCTTCTGGATCGACACCGGCATGAGCTTTGAGCGAAAGAAAGCATCGCTTGAGCGCTTCATGGCTGAGGTCATGCCAGCGTTCGCGGAGTAGACCATGCAGCACTTCCAGTATTACATCGATGGACAGTTTCTCGAAGGCGAGGCACGCTTCGATAGTCTTGACCCTTCGACGGGAAAGCCATGGGCAACAATGCCGGAGGCCCGCGAAGCAGATGTCGACCGCGCCGTTTCTGCCGCATACACTGCGCTTTACGACGGCCCCTGGCCTAAACTTACCGCCACGCAACGCGGCAAGCTGCTGTATAAGCTGGCTGATCTGGTGGCTGCCAATGCGCAGAAACTGGCAGAGCTGGAAACACGCGACACCGGAAAAATCATCCGCGAGACCTCGGCCCAGATCGCTTACGTGGCTGATTATTATCGTTATTATGCGGGCCTTGCTGACAAGATCGAAGGCTCCTATCTGCCGATCGACAAGCCGGACATGGATGTCTGGCTGCGGCGCGAACCGGTGGGTGTGGTCGCCATGGTCGTGCCATGGAACAGCCAGTTGTTTCTGTCGGCGGTCAAAATTGGTCCGGCACTGGCAGCCGGTTGCACCATGGTGGTCAAGGCGTCCGAGGATGGCCCGGCACCGCTTCTGGAACTGGCGCGGCTCATTCATGAGGCAGGGTTTCCTGCGGGTGTCGTCAACATTCTGAACGGCTTTGGCCCATCTTGCGGTTCGGCGCTTGGGCGTCATCCGAAGGTCGCGCATGTTGCCTTCACTGGTGGCCCGGAAACGGCGCGCCATGTGGTGCGCAACTCAGCTGAAANCCTCGCCTCGACCTCGCTGGAACTGGGTGGCAAATCGCCCTTCATCGTCTTTGCCGATGCCGATCTTGAAAGTGCGGCCAATGCGCAAGTTGCCGGTATTTTCGCGGCGACCGGGCAAAGCTGCGTTGCCGGTTCGCGATTGATCGTCGAGAGAAGCATCAAGGACCGTTTTGTCGCTTTGCTGAAGCAAANGGCTGAGGCCATCCGTATTGGTGCCCCACTGGATATGGCGACCGAAGTTGGGCCTCTTGCCACAAGTCGTCAGCGCAAAGGCATCATTGATCTCGTTGCTCGCTCGCTCGACGCCGGTGCTGTTCTTGTGACAGGGGGCAAAGCGCTCGATGGTGATGGGTTTTATTACCAACCGACGATCCTCGATTGTGACGGCGTTGCTTCGCCATCGCTGGTCAACGAGTTTTTTGGCCCGGTTCTTTCGGTGGTGTCCTTCGAGACGGAGCAAGAAGCTCTGCGCCTTGCCAACGATACAGTTTTTGGTCTCGCATCCGGCATCTTCACGCAGAACCTGACCCGTGCGCATCGTCTGATGAAGGGTATTCGCGCTGGTGTCGTCTGGGTCAACACCTACCGCGCCGTTTCTCCCATTGCGCCGTTCGGCGGGTTTGGCCTGTCTGGACACGGGCGCGAAGGCGGTATGGCGGCGGTTATGGATTATACCCGCACCAAAACCATCTGGCTGCGGACGTCGGATGATCCAATCCCNGATCCCTTCGTGATGCGGTGACCCCGATGTTTNATGAAATCCGCACCTACAGACCGAAGAACGGGGCAATACCCGCCTATTTTGAGGTTCTAGAATTCGCGATTTGATCGAGGTCGGGGAAANCAAGATCATGAAACCAGCCCGTTTTTCTCCCTTTGGAGGCAGCGCGCCAAAGGCATAAGCATAAAAACAAGCAACGCATAAAAAGCTCTATTAAAACAAGGAGTACGGGAACATGAAANTCACATTCGCATTAGCGGCTTTTACCGCAACGGTGTCCGCATCGGCACCGGTTTTCGCCGCTGATATCGTCTTTTCCAGCTGGGNCGGAACGACGCAGGATGCGCAGAAGTCCGCTTGGGCCGATAAATTCACCGAAAAANCCGGCATCAAGGTGCTGCAGGACGGACCGACGGATTATGGCAAGATCAAAGCCATGGTGGAAGCCAAAGGCGTGACCTGGGATGTGGTCGATGTCGAGGGCGATTATGCCGCCCAGGCAGGAAAAGGCGGCATGCTCGAAAAGCTCGACTTCTCCGTCATCGACAAATCCAAGCTCGATCCACGCTTCGTCACAGATTATTCCGTCGGCAGCTTCTATTATTCCTTCGTCATCGGGTGCAACGCCGATGCAGTCGATACTTGCCCCAAGACGTGGGCGGACCTGTTCGATACGGCAAANTTCCCCGGCAAGCGGACATTCTACAAGTGGTCGGCCCCTGGCGTTATCGAAGCCGCGCTTCTGGCGGATGGCGTTCCCGCTGACAAGCTCTATCCGCTTGATCTTGACCGCGCATTCAAGAAGCTCGACACCATCAAGTTGGATATCGTCTGGTGGTCCGGCGGCGCGCAGTCGCAGCAGCTTCTGGCATCCGCTGAAGCCCCATTNGGCAGTGTCTGGAACGGGCGTATGACGGCACTCAAGAGCAGCGGCGTCAACGCCGAGACATCCTGGGAGCAAAACATCACCGCAGCGGATTCGCTCGTTGTACCGAAAGGCGCCAAGAACAAGGATGCAGCCATGCAATTCATCGCGCTGGCCACATCCGCACAGGCGCAGGCCGATATGGCCACGGCCACCGGTTACGCTCCGATCAATGTGGACGCTGCCAAGCTGATGGACCCGGAGGTTGCCAAGACGCTGCCTGATCAACAGAAGGCAAGTCAGGTCAATGCCGATATGAAATACTGGGCCGATAACCGCGACGCCATTGGCGAGCGCTGGTACGCATGGCAGGCCAAATAAGATTGGCTTTGTGAAATGCTGCAGCCGGCTAAGTGACGGTTGCAGCATCGCATCTCGTTCCTGCGATCCTTTCAGAGCCTGAGGGAAAAATTTCATGTCATCATCGACAGAGCCTTCAACGATGAATGCGCCTGCGCAATATAGGAGGCCGAGCGGCATGCGATGGACGTTGCCTGCGCTCGTCTTCCTCATGCTGTTCTTCGTCGTGCCTGTTGTCGCCCTGTTGCTGCGCAGTGTCACAGAGCCACAGCTTGGTCTCTCGAATTATGTCGCGCTGCTGGGATCGTCCACTTACCTTAAAATCTTCGTCAACACCTTCCTCGTGTCGGCGGTGGTGACATTCATATCGTTGCTCATCGGCTTTCCGGTGGCGTGGGCGCTGGCAATCATGCCCAGCAGGCTCGCCTCGGTCATTTTTGCCATTTNACTTTTATCGATGTGGACCAACCTTCTGGCCCGTACCTATGCGTGGATGGTCCTGCTGCAGCGAACGGGTCTTATCAACAAGATGTTGATCGGCATGGGGTTGATCGACAAGCCCTTGGCTTTGGTCAATAATCTGGTCGGTGTCACCATCGGCATGACCTACATCATGCTGCCCTTCATCATTCTACCGCTTTACGGCGTCATCCGCAAAATCGATCCGGCGATCTTGCAGGCCGCCGCCCTTTGCGGGGCGACACGCGGCCAGGCCTTGGTGCGGGTGCTTTTCCCGCTGACAATACCCGGAATGGCCGCAGGCGCATTGATGGTTTTCGTCATGTCGCTGGGCTATTTCGTCACGCCCGCTTTGCTTGGTGGCACGTCCAACATGATGCTGGCGGAACTCATCGCGCAATTCGTGCAGTCCCTGGTCAACTGGGGCATGGGTGGCGCGGCGGCACTGGTGCTGCTGGTGGTAACGCTCGCGCTCTACGCTGTGCAGCTTCGCTTCTTCGGTGATCAACGCTCGGGAGATCGCTGATGCTTCTGAATTTCTCACGGCTCGGCTGGTGGAAATATGCGTTGCTCGGCGTAACGCTGCTCACAGCAGCATTTCTGTTGCTCCCTATCCTGTTCATTGCGGCCTTATCGTTCGGTTCCTCGCAATGGCTGATCTTTCCGCCGCCGGGTTGGACGCTGAAATGGTATGCCAATTTCTTCGCCGATCCGCGTTGGCTCGAGTCCGCTTGGACCAGCTTCAAGATCGCCGCCATGGTCACAGTCCTGTCAGTGCTGCTCGGCCTCGTCACCTCCTTCGGTCTTGTGCGTGGCAAGTTCATGTTCCGAGAGGCGTTGAGAGCTTTGTTCCTCACGCCTATGATCCTGCCGGTCGTGGTGCTGGCCGTCGCTCTCTACGCATTCTTTCTGCAGATCGGCCTTAACGGCACGACGCTCGGGTTCCTCATATCGCATCTTGTTCTAGCACTGCCATTCTCCATTCTGTCGATCACCAAGGCGCTTGAGGGTTTCGATAAGTCGATCGAAGATGCGGCCGTTCTGTGCGGTGCCTCGCCGCTTGAAGCAAAGATCAGGGTCACGCTTCCCTCGATCAGCCATGGTTTCTTTTCGGCAGCGATCTTCTCGTTTCTGACCTCGTGGGATGAGGTCGTGGTGGCGATCTTTATGTCCAGTCCGACGCTGCAAACCTTGCCGGTCAAGGTCTGGTCGACGCTGCGGCAGGACCTGACCCCCGTCNTGGCGGCTGCCTCCACACTTCTTATTCTTCTCACCGTAATTTTGATGGCGCTGTTTGCGCTTGTGCGCAAGGGACTGAAATCATGACGAGACCGTTCCTGGAGATCAAAGGAATCAAGAAGCAGTACGGGCCCGTCACGGCCGTACAGAACGTCGATTTACAGGTCGAGCGTGGCGAGTTCCTGACCTTTCTCGGACCTTCCGGATCCGGCAAGAGCACCACGCTGTATATTCTGGCAGGCTTTGAAGACCCAACGGCCGGCGACATTTTACTGGACGGCAAGTCCCTCCTGTCCACGCCCTCGCACAAGCGCAACATCGGTATGGTGTTTCAACGCTACACCCTGTTTCCGCATCTCTCCGTCGGTGAAAATATTGCTTTCCCTTTGAAAGTCCGCCGTCTGCCGAAAGCTACGATCGATGCCAAGGTCAAGGAAATGCTGCGGCTGGTGCGGCTGGAAGGTTTCGAGGATCGCAAACCGGCCCAAATGTCCGGCGGACAGCAGCAGCGCGTCGCACTTGCGCGCGCTCTGGCTTACGATCCGCCCGTTTTGTTGATGGACGAACCGCTTTCTGCGCTCGACAAAAAACTGCGCGAGGAAATTCAGTATGAGATACGCCGCATTCACCAGCAGACCGAGGTCACAATTCTGTATGTGACTCATGACCAGGAGGAAGCCCTGCGCCTCTCCGATCGGATCGCCGTATTCTCGAAAGGTGTGATTGATCAGATCGGTACAGGGTCGCAACTCTACGCCAATCCTCGCACACGCTTCGTTGCAGAGTTTATCGGAGATAGCGATTTCATCGCCTGCGATCTTTTGTCAGCGTCTGATGGGCAGGCGACGGTCTCACTTGGAGATGGCATGGTATTCGATAACATCCCNGTGCACGNTGATGCCGTTTCGGGTAGCAGGGCATCTTTGATGCTGCGGCCGGAACGCATTCGCCTTTCAANGGATAACGAGCAAACAACCGGCATCGCGGCCACGGTCAGTGATATCACGTTTCTCGGCAGCAACATCCATGTCATGACCGAAACGACATCAGGTAAAAAATTGGCTGTCCGACTACCATTCGGAAATGAAGCCATTTCAGGTCTCAGTCGTGGAGATCACATTCGCCTAAATTTCGATCCTCAGGCCGCACGTTTGTTTTGTGAGGTTTAGAACTGCTGATCATTCTCTCATATGTGTGGGTTGATAGCGAACCGCGACTTGCAGTGTGCCCGAAGCCAACCGGCACATGGGGGTGTTGCGTCTAGCCGATTGCAAATTTGTATTAAACCTACGTCAGTGGCGGTCAGTGTTCTCGAGGNAGCGGTTGTAGATTACATAACCACGTTTGCGTACCAGTGATCGTCTGAAANTGGGCAATCTGTACTCTGTTCAGCGCCCGAACGTGATCTACGACATTCTTTGACAGCGGCAGGCCGCAATCGCGGATTGCGACCTCAAGGACGTGACTCAGGATTGCGCCCCCATTTCTCGGCTTCGAGCTTGCTATCGAGTGATTTGCAACGCGGCTTCATTCCACGGAGGCGAACCTGCCCTTGCCAGCGTCTTTNGATTTCTGATTGTGCCATCTGGATCTCCAATAGATATTGGAGCTCACGCGAGGGATACCAAGGATTACTCCGGCGCTTTTAGACTCGAGAGGCTTGCACCAACTATGTCTATCGATGTCGCACAGAGTTGTGCAGCGCCTATCTTCATGGCTTCGCAAATGTAATAAGACAATTCCGAACCAATGGAGCGCAGCTTGTGATCAGGGATACTAAGGAACAGAGCATTGTCGATGGCTTATCCCAGCGACACGGCGTCAGCCAAGGCGTCATCGAACATCTCACAATGGCGTTGATTGCAGGCCATACCAATCAGGCACAGTTCAATCACCCCGAACTTGGTGGAATGGGGCAATGGTCGAGCGGCGGCATGATCATGGTCGGCGACATGTTCAACAATGGCCTGAAGCACCGGGTTGATATGGTCTGCTCCGAGATAGCCGATTACATAAGGTCGGGCAAACTGTCCGGCCCGAAAATAGATCGGTCTCATCAGTCCCAGAGCCAGGGAGACGGTAGCAGCTTTTTCTACCAGTCAAGTTCGCACAGCAGTTCTTGGCCACAACATCTCGGACAGGCTTCGTCGACTGGTGCCCAGAACAATCTTCGTTACGCGTTCTTTCCCGCAAGCCGTCGGCTGGCCATCGATGTAAACGGACAGATCACCGTTTACGATACTAAGGACCACAACATTGGCGGCTTTTCCCAACAGCAGAGCGGCGACCAGTCACTAACCTTTACATCTCAGCACGGTCTCGTCCGTGTGGCTGATCTCGATATAATAACCACAGCCGACAGCCCTGAGACGCCGCAAGACACGCAGAGACCGGTTCCCATTCAGGTTCAACCGATACCAGTTCCGTCTATGACGCCTCCAAGCATGAGTGTTGTCTCCGGTCCGACAGCTTTTGATCAAGACGATATCATCAGCAAGATTGAACGGCTCGCAGGTCTGCGCTCGAAAGGTATAATTTCGGACGAAGAATTTGCAGCGAAAAAGACAGAACTACTTGATCGGTTGTAAAGGTAGCGGCGAAGAAAGTGCATGATACAGATATTAAGAGGAAANCCGGCTCATAGGAGGAAGTGCCGGGGGATGACTAATAACCTCTGTATGATGAAGCCTTGTCACCCAAGGTTCACGATGGCGGAGAGGGTGGGATTTGAACCCACGATACCCTTGCAGGTATGCCGCATTTCGAGTGCGGTGCATTCGACCACTCTGCCACCTCTCCGCGGGCACGAACTGTGAGGATCGTGCGGGCGTTCTCATAACCAGCAATCCTTTGGTTTGCAAGGGTTAAATGTCTGATGAGGTAGTGCTTGCACAAGTTTNCGATTTNCTCGATGCGACATCCATGCTGGCACCTGGGTGCTTTTTCACACGGGTAATCAAATCGGAACAAAATTTACAGTTCCGCTGTTTGCGGTTTACGAATAACCGGCGGGACCGAGCGTGGCGGCTGCGAATAATGACATGAACAGGCGGTTCTGGTCTGTGGAGCGCGGATTGTCTGCCGTTGTTGGAACGGCCATTCATGACGGCCACGCCACTCGTGACGACGTGCTACCGCTCATGGCTCTGTCAGATGAAGAGAGATTGCGGGAAGAAGACCCTTTCACGGCGGAAATGATTGCGGGCCTCGCTAATCAGATCGTGGTGCATCAATCTCGCTTCGAGATCGATCTTAATCGTGCAAGGAATCAAGCGATTTATCTTGTGCCCGAACAATCGTGGGGACTGGACGTTTGGATCAAGCGTCCGCCCGAGCCGGTGCTACATGGTTCGCTTGCTTTNCACGATGATTATTATGCGATGTTGCGGCAAATGCTGGCGGCGATCGAACAACGCCATGGCGCCTTTATTGTTTTGGATGTGCACAGCTATAACCACAGACGAGGCGGTGCCGACGCTTCACCGACGGAACAACACAAGGCTCCGGATATCAACATTGGGACATCATCAATGGACAGAGGCCGTTGGGCGGATGTCGTTGATACCGTTATCGATCACTTCAGTCATGCAAGCATTGGAGGTCGGCGGTTGGACGTGCGCGAGAATGTGGCGTTTCAGGGCAAGGGAGAGCAGACCCGGTTCATCCATGAGCATTTCCCTAAAAACGGCTGTGCGATAGCCATCGAGTTCAAAAAANTCTTCATGGATGAGTGGACGGGGCAACCGGACACAAAAGTCATTCAGGATATCCGCGATTCGATTACGGCGTTGGAGCCGGTGCTGGAAGAATTGCTGAGGACCCGACAATGACAGCGTCTGATGCTAGAAAGCCTTCAATTCTGTTTGATGTATTGGAAGATATTAAGGATTGTTTGGCGGAGGGCAAAGCAATCCGCCAGGATATAGGGGCTGATGGCCGCCTTCATGTGGATCGTTCACTGCCATTCCTTTGCCTGCATTTGACCAACGGTTCTAAAAAGCTGGCTGCCCGAGATATTGCTTCAGCTCATGCTTCCTATCTCATCGCGTCCAACATTTCGGAAGCTGTGCCAATCCTGAAGGTGGTCGGTTCGGAGATGCAAAANCGCTTCGGGACCTTTATCGTGCTCGATGTTGGAGAGCTTGAGCATGATGTTCTTCTTGCTGACGATTCTCCGTTTCTGCCGCATTACGAAGTTGCTGTTTCGGCAACCTCGGAACCCGCGACGCAGGACGCAAAACGGGTATTTATCAAAGCAATTTGCGATGCGGACATCAGGTTCCGCACACCGCGCATTACCCGTCCTGATGAAACTGATGATCATGTTGCCAAACTGAAAGCAGCAGGGCTAGAGTTCCCATGCATCAGCGTGCGTTTCGCGCCGATCTACCGTCAACCTGAATCTGGGGCGGACTATCCAGGCCTTCGCGAAACGATGATCGCCGATCTGTTCGATGCTGGATTGCGTGCCTTTTCGGCGTTCTCAAGTCAGTCCGATGCGTTCAAAATTACGTCTCACCGTGCGCTCGGTCGAAAAGCATTCGTGGATGCTGTGCGTCGTGCCGATCGTTCGATAGACGAGATTGCAGCCTCGTTCGACTTTTTGTTGTCCGTTACGCCGATAAATGCACGAAAAGCCTTTGCTGAATTCAATGAAGGCAATTCGCAATATGCACCACATTTCCTTTATCGACCGCTTGGCGTCGATGTTGAGGAGCAGAAGCGGAAGCTTTATTCCGTTGCCTTCGATCATCTTGAAGATCCGGTTCTCTATCATCTTTACCGTGAAAANCAGCAGGAGATCGACCTTCAACTGACGATGCTGGCGCATCTGCATCTGCGCCAGTTCACGGACTTCAGCCGTGCCTTGTATGGCTCGGTGGAGCCACCGCTGATATCGCTTGCAGAAGATGTCTTGGCCCGCTGCACCCGTCACGATGAAGCTGGTGAAATCGCCATGGTGGATTGTTACGAGGTGACGAAGAAGGCGCGGGAAATGGTGGATGCCTACCGCGAAGAAAATCCCGAATTCAAGGCGCGGGTCGAAATTAGAGACGACCTTCCACCAGGTTTGATGGTGACGGGTGAAAAGCTATTGGTATCCCGCCACACTGTTATGGAACGTAGACGCCTCGATGCGCTTTTGCATCACGAGATAGGCGTCCATTTGCTGACATATTTCAATGGCTCCGCGCAGGGTCTTCGTCTCTTTCGCACTGGCCTTTCTGGCTACGAAGGTGTTCAGGAAGGTCTGGCGGTGCTGGCAGAGCATCTTTCCGGCGGCATGACGAGAGACAGGTTGCGTCTTATCGCAGCCCGTGTGGTTGGCTGTGCCGCCATGCTGGACGGAGCGAGTTTCGTCGATACGTTTCGTATAATGACGCACAAACACGGTTTTGAGGACGCCAATGCGTTCAATATGGTGCTGCGCATATACAGGGGCGGAGGGTTATCCAAGGATGCGATCTATCTTCGCGGCCTTGTCGAGATTCAAAGTCATTTAAGAAAAGGTGGTGCGCTCGATCCGTTCTGGATGGGCAAAATTTCTGCGGCACATTTCCCTGTCATGCAGGAGCTTGCGCTTCGCGGCCTTCTTCACCCCCCTGGGATACGCCCAGCATTTCTTTCGCCAGCGAAGGCAAGTGAGCGGCTGGAAAAAATAAGATCAGGTTTATCGATAGCAGAAATGGCAACGTTATAAGGGAGGGACGCATGCGTCTTGCATTTTTCGTCAATTCAATCGAGGGCGAGCAACCGACCTTTGCGACGGGGTTGCTGGCAATGGCCGCACTGAATCGCGGTCATGAGGTGGTCTATCTTACTCCGGGGGATTTCACACTAAGGCAAGATGACAGTCTTGTGGTTCATGGCTTGGTATTGCCACGCCAGAAGTACAAGAAGATCGAGAATTTCCATGCGGTCTTGCAGGATAAGAAAGCCGAGCGGAAAACGATGGATGTCGAAGATATCGACGCGCTGATGCTGCGCAATGATCCTTCGCTGGATCAAACTGCACGGCCATGGGCTGTTCACTCGGGGATATTGTTCGGTCGCCTTGCAGAACAGCGCGGCGTTGTCGTCTTGAACGATCCGGAAGGTCTGGCTCTGGCGCAAAACAAGCTATATTTCCAGGGTTTTCCCGAAATCGTTCGTCCAACGACGTTGATCTCGCGCAATGTCGAGGAGATCAGAGCTTTCGCAGATGGTCACCCCAAGGGCGTCATCGTCAAGCCTTTGCAGGGATCTGGCGGAAAGAACGTCTTTAAAATCAGTTCCAGCAAGGAAGCCAATCTCAACCAGATTTTTGAGGCCATCAGCGTAGAGGGCTACCTCATCGCCCAGGCTTATCTCCCTGCTGCGAAAGGCGGTGACATCCGCTTTTTCATGATGAACGGTGAGCCATTGATGCGCGACGGTAGTTATGCTGCGCTTCGTCGCGTTCCGGCAGAGGGAGATTTGCGCTCCAATATTCATGCCAGTGGTACAGCGGAGGCAGTTGAGGTTTCTGACGAGGTGCTAGCACTAGCGGAGATGATGCGCCCCAAGCTTGTCGAGGACGGCATGTTTCTCGTCGGTCTGGACATCGTCGGCGATAAAATTTTGGAAGTGAACGTCTTTTCACCTGGTGGTTTGGCCCACATTCGTGATCTTACAAAGGTAGATTTCACTGAGACGGTGATTGAGGCTATCGAGAAGAAAGTTGCTATGCAGCAGGCCTCAGCGGGCGTTCTGAACAACCGACTGTTGGCGACCCTTTGAGCTGCCAACGCAGTCTGCCTCCAAGAATGGGAAGACCTGATGACCGTTGCGATCATTCTATTGGCGGCTGGGATGTCCAGCCGCACCGGCAAGGATGGCTTTCACAAGCTCCTTGCAGAGTTTGACGGGGTGCCGCTTCTGCGCCGAATGGTGACGGCTGCGGTAGACAGTGAGGCCATATCTGTCACGGTCGTCTTGGGGCACGGGCATGCAGAGCAGCGCAACATCTTGTCCGGCATTGAAGTCCAGATGGTTGTAAATCCAGACTTTGCTTTGGGGATGGCAAGTTCAATCGGGGTAGGCTTTGTCGCAACCGAGGCTCAAGATGCTGACGGGATTATGGTGATGTTGGCGGACATGCCCGATATCACGACTGAGCATTTGGATCGGATGATCAAGGCGTTCCAAGACGCCGGTGCGATTTCAATCGTGCGGGCCGTGTCCGATGGGAAACCTGGAAACCCTGTTATCTTGCCACGTTCGTTGCGAGATGCTGTTTTGGAAGTGCAGGGAGATGTCGGAGCACGCCACTTGATCAAGTCCTCTACCTTGCCCGTCATAAATATTGAAATTGGACGCGCTGCCGAACTTGATGTCGATACGCTGGAAGAGGTGGCAGCGGCGGGTGGCGTGTTTGTCAGCGCGTCAACCACTTGACAGGGACCGAACGCGGGCACCAGACCGCATCGTGCTGATGATCTCTGCCAGAATGGAAACGGCAATTTCGGCGGGGCTTGCTGCACCGATATTAAGTCCGATTGGTCCGTGAATGAGCGCAAGCTGAGCCTCATCGATGCCCTGATCTTGCAAGCGCTGCAGACGCGCTTGATGGGATTTTCGACTGCCGAGCGCACCGACATAAAAGCACCGCGATCGCAAAGCTTCAGTCAAGGGGAAATCGTCTATCTTCGGATCATGCGTCAGAGCAACAAGCGCGGTATGCGGGTCCAGCGGCCTGATTTGCAAAACGTCTTCGGGCCAATCCGCGATCAGATCGGCATTCGCAAAACGTTCTGCTGTCGCGAATGCCGTGCGTGGATCGATGATGGTGACGTCGAAGCCAGCGAGTTTTGCCATGGGCAGAAGTGCCTGACTGATATGAACGGCACCGATGATGAGGATGCGCGGCCGGGGGAGATATACGTTGATGAAGTACGTGATATCTTCGATTGTGACGTTGCCGGACTTTCCAGAATGAAGCGCGGCGGCGATCGCTTCGCCGAGATCGCCGTGAACTGAAGTTTTGTCTGAAACGACAATGCTGATGCCGCTTTGAATATCGGTAACCAGCGCTACCGGTACCCGTGCGAGACGGAAATGGTTTAGTTTCTCGAGGCTCGCAGTATCCATTACTGAAGTCTTTCGACGTAGATGCGAATGCGACCACCGCATGACAGGCCCACAGACCACGCCGTTGCGTCTGCCACGCCAAATTCAAGCATCTGTGGCACACCGTTTTCGATGACATCGATTGCGGCAGAGAGAACCGCACCTTCAACGCATCCTCCTGAAACAGAGCCTTCGAAGTGACCATCCGAGTCTATGACCAGATGGCTGCCAACGGGCCTCGGTGCCGATCCCCAAGTCTCGATAACCGTTGCGACAGCGACCTTGCGGCCACTTTTTTTCCAGTGCTCAGCGCGGCTCAAGGGATCATTCGTTTGATCGTGACCGGTCGTTTTCAAACTCATCTCCATTTCTCGATTGCGGCAGGTTTTTACTGGCAGCGCCGATTGCGTTCACTCCGGATTTGGCGCGCTTTTCTGCGGGCTCAATTTTTTACTTCCGAAGAGGTTGAAGCGATTGGGGTCAAGGCGTTCCTGTCGGTATTTTAACGTCACATCGTCGAATGTGATCTCCAACTCGCGTCCGCTCGCCAGCACACCCTCTAAGTCCCGGAGAGGGGTGTTCGTTCCGACCAAAAGATGAATGAGGTTTGCGGCGCGCGCGCCAAGAACCTGTCGCGAAAGCAGCGATCCGAAATTCAGCTTCACTCTAAAGCTGCTCCACACACCCGGTTCAATGCCGCGTATCTGAATGAAAAGAGAAGGAGTATGGCCTGTTTCCGAATATTCGAGCATGGAACTACACTCCCACTCGCCATTGTTCGTCTCGGTAAATACAGGCCTGCTGGATGCGGATAAGTCGGCAATACTGCTACATTGAAAAGCGGCAAACTTAGGTGTCAAGCTAAGAGTTGCCTGCGACTGGACGTAGTCCCCCCNTGCTTCACGGCCCAGGATGTCAACGTTCGTGCCGGGTTGGGCCACGACGCCAACAAGAAATAATGAAAAANTATAGGAGGTGAGCATGCTGTTCGAAGGCCATCCGTGCGGATGCAGAGTGTACTCTGTTGGGCGGGATGCACAAGACGACATGCCACTCTCAACACACAAGAATTTATGTAGCCGGACCGCGTATCCTGAGAGCGCAGTGAATACTAGACTATCAACTTTTCGTTCGTCACGGCACTTTTCCCCGTTCACATGGTTAGCTTGGCACCTCAACCACACAAGTGGAGCCAAATATGCACGATAGTGGCCAGCTGGAACTTTCTAGACGAAATTTACTTATCACCTCGGTT
This sequence comes from Agrobacterium bohemicum, assembly GCF_002896715.1. Taxonomy (GTDB): domain Bacteria; phylum Pseudomonadota; class Alphaproteobacteria; order Rhizobiales; family Rhizobiaceae; genus Agrobacterium; species Agrobacterium bohemicum. Next base: position 132,658 of record NZ_PGEL01000020.1, on the reverse strand, counting down.
GCAACAATCGCAGCCACAGGTGCCGCTAGCAGCGCGGCAGCGCAGTCCCNNGGGAGCCAAATGACGTATACCTCAAAAATTGAACTCACCGTGAACGGTGAAAACCACCACCTTGAGATAGACAATCGCACCACCTTGCTCGACGCATTGCGCGAACATCTCCACCTCACAGGCACGAAAAAGGGCTGTGATCATGGCCAGTGCGGTGCCTGTACGGTTATGGTGGATGGGCGCCGCATCAATTCTTGTCTGTCTCTTGCTGTCATGCACGATGGTGACGACGTCACGACCATTGAGGGTCTAGGCCAGCCCGGCAAACTTCATCCTATGCAGGCGGCTTTCGTCAAACATGACGGATTTCAGTGCGGTTATTGCACGCCGGGACAAATCTGTTCGTCCGTGGCCGTGCTCGAAGAGATCAAAGCCAACATCCCAAGCCACGTTACCAAAGATCTCAATTCTCACGCACAACTCACGGCAACAGAAGTCCGTGAACGTATGAGCGGTAACCTCTGTCGATGCGGAGCCTATTCCAACATTCTCGATGCCATTTCCGAAGTCGGGGGNATCAGAGCATGAAGGCCTTCACTTATGAACGTGCATCATCGGTTGAAGCCGCAGCCAGCACCGCAGCAACGAATGCACAGGCGAAATTTATCGCTGGCGGCACCAATCTACTGGACCTTATGAAACTCGAGATCGAGACGCCGACACATCTGATTGACGTCAACGGCTTAGGCCTGGACACAATCGAAGCCACGTCCGATGGCGGCTTGCGTATCGGTGCAATGGTAAGAAATACGGACCTTGCCGCGCACACTACTGTGCGGAAAGATTACGGTCTGCTGTCCCGCGCCCTTGTCGCTGGCGCTTCCGGCCAGCTTCGCAATAAGGCAACGACGGCTGGAAATCTTTTGCAACGCACGCGCTGTCCATACTTTNACGACACCAATCAACCCTGCAACAAGCGACAACCTGGCAGTGGCTGCTCTGCAATTGGCGGGTTCAGCAGACAACATGCTATTGTCGGCGTTAGTGAAACCTGCATAGCCACCCATCCAAGCGATATGGCAATTGCCATGCGTGCGCTCGACGCCACGGTTGAGACAGTAAAGTCAGATGCGAAGCGTCGATCGATACCTATTGCCGATTTCTATCGCCTACCCGGCGACACCCCTCATATCGAAACCGTTCTCGAACCCGGTGAGTTTATCACTGCGGTTGTTCTTCCCCCACCCGTTGGTGGAAAGCAAATCTACCGAAAGGTGAGGGATAGAGCTTCCTATGCGTTTGCGTTGATTTCGGTTGGTGCGATTATTCAGCCTGATGGCACCGGCCATGTTGCAGTGGGTGGTGTTGCGCACAAGCCATGGCGTGTTGAAGCGGCAGAAGCGGACCTTCCAAAAGGCGCGCGTGCTGCAGCAAATGGCATTCTCGCAGATGCCCATCCGACGGAACAGAACCGGTTCAAGGTCGCACTTGTCGAGCGTACGCTCGGTGCCGTCCTTTCAGAAGCAAGGGGTTGAACGATGAAGTTCGATAAGCCAGCCACCACCAACCCCATCGATCGTCTCAAAGTCGTTGGCAAGCCCATTCACCGCATCGACGGTGAACTCAAGACGACGGGCCGCGCAATCTATGCATATGAATGGCACGACCCGGATAACAAATATGCTTACGGTTATCCGATCGGTTCTGCGATTGCCAAAGGCAAGATCAAGTCCATGGACGTATCCACCGCCAAGGCGGCACCCGGCGTTCTCGGTGTCATCACGACTCTGGATGCGGGCAAGCTCGAAAAAGGCGAGTATAATACCGCCAACTTGTTCGGTGGTGATGAAATCCAGCATTACCATCAGGCTATCGCTCTTGTGATCGCTGAGACGTTCGAGCAGGCACGTGCTGCGTCTTCTCTCGTCAGGGTCGAATACACGGAAGAAAAAGGTGTTTTCGATTTGGCGGCAGAGAAGGGATCGGCGGAAAAACCGGACGAATCCCAAAAGCCTGACAGCTCTGCGGGAGATTTCGACAGCGCGTTCCGTGCGGCTCCAGTCACCTTGGACCAGACCTACACCACGCCGGATCAGTCACACGCGATGATGGAGCCGCATGCTTCCATCGCTGCGTGGAACGGAGACGAGGTGACGGTATGGACGTCCAGCCAGATGATCGACTGGTGGCGCTCCGACCTTGCGACAACCCTTGGTGTCGATAAGGATAAGATCCACCTTATGTCGCCATTCATCGGCGGGGGATTTGGCGGTAAGCTGTTTCTTCGTGTCGATGCGGTGCTTGCCGCGCTTGGCGCGAAGCAGGTTCACCGTCCGGTCAAGGTAGCACTGCCTCGTCCGCTGATGATCAACAATACGACGCACCGGCCAGCCACCATCCAGCGTATTCGTATTGGCTGTGGCAAGGACGGCAAGATCACCGCAATTGCGCATGAAAGCTGGTCTGGCAATCTTCCGGATGGAGCGCCGGAAACCGCCGTCAACCAGACACGCCTGCTATATGCGGGTGCCAACCGCATGACTGCTATGCGTCTGGCAAAACTGGACTTGCCCGAAGGTAACGCGATGCGTGCTCCCGGCGAAGCTCCAGGTTTGATGGCACTTGAGATTGCCGTGGACGAGATGGCAGAAAAGCTCGGTATCGACCCCATCGAATTCCGTATCCTCAATGATACCCAAGTCGATCCCGAAANTCGTGATCGCCCCTTTNCCCATCGTGATCTCATTGGCTGTCTCAAACTGGGCGCAGAACGTTTCGGCTGGAGCAACCGGCCGAAGGTTGCTTCCAAACGCGAAGGCAACTGGCTCATCGGCATGGGGGTTGGCGCAGCGTTCCGTGACAACCTCGTGCTTCCATCGGCTGCACGCGTCGTTCTTGGCAAGGATGGCATTATCACGGTGCAGACGGATATGACGGACATTGGCACGGGAAGCTATACGATCATTGCGCAAACCGCCGCCGAAATGATGGGCGTGACCGTCGACAAGGTCGCCGTTGAACTTGGCGATTCCCGTTTCCCGATCTCTGCGGGGTCGGGCGGGCAGTTTGGAGCAAACTCTTCCACGTCGGGTGTTTATGCCGCTTGCGTCAAACTCCGGGAAGCAATTGCCCAAAAAGTCGGGTTCAATTCCGAAGACGCCGTTTTCGAGGATGGTGTGGTCAAGTCAGGAAACCGAAGCGTTCCTCTGGCCGAAGCCGCGGGTGCAGATGGTCTGGTCGGTGAAGACAAGATGGAGTGGGGCGATCTCGCCAAGACCCATCAGCAATCCACCTTCGGCGCGCATTTNGTAGAGGTGGGTGTCGATATCGCGACTGGCGAAACGCGCATCCGCCGAATGTTGGCGGTCTGCGCGGCAGGGCGAATCCTCAACCCCATTACCGCGCGAAGCCAAGTTATCGGTGCGATGACCATGGGGGCCGGTGGCGCGCTGTCAGAAGAGTTGGCGGTGGATAAAAAACGGGGCTTCTTCGTCAATCACGATCTCGCAGGCTATGAGGTGCCCGTTCATGCCGATATTCCACACCAGGACGTCATCTTTCTGGACGAGACCGATCCGATGTCGTCGCCCATGAAGTCCAAGGGTGTCGGTGAGCTTGGCCTATGTGGTGTCTCTGCCGCTATTGCGAATGCTATCTACAACGCCTCCGGCGTCCGTGTGCGAGACTACCCGATAACGCTGGACAAGCTGATTAGCGGGTTACCGGAAGTCGCCTGACATCAATTCGTTCACAACCGGTCTGCTCGTTTGGTGTTCAGCGAGCAGACCCGGGATCAAGGCAAAATGTACCATCGGCATTTTCCCGATTGCGGTTACGGTTCCCTAACCATGCAAAGAACTCTCAGGGAACGATTTATGTATGATTCAATTATTATCGCGTAGAACAATTTCAAGAAGAACCGTGAAATGGCTTGGGCATGATGCCTTAACACTGTCAGGTTGCGTTTACCCCGGAGTGGGTTCCAAGCCATCGACACCGCTGCATTGAAAATGACCCGAACCCGAACTTGTGTGCCGCGAACGTACGAGTGCGTGGTCATGGATTTNACTATGCATAACGAGATAGCACGCCTTTCAAGCCTTAAGAGTTTGCGGTTGCTCGATACACTCCCAAGTGAAAATTTTGATCGGATCACACGGCTTGCAGCCGACATTTTTGGACTTCCGATTGCGGCGGTGTCGCTGACCGATGTCAACCGGCAGTGGTTCAAGTCCAAGGTCGGTGTCGATCATAACGAAATTCCCCGAGAAAAGGCGCCTTGCGCTAATGTCGCGGAGACGAAAAAACCATTCGTCATCCGCGATTTTCAGCAGGATGACTGTTATGTCGACAGTACCCTCGGCTGTGCCGGCATCCGGTTTTACGCGGGTGCTCCTTTGGTGACGGCGGATGGTTATGCGTTGGGTGCGCTCTGCGTGCTGGGAACGGAACCGCGCGACGTCACCGATAAAGAAATGGCAACATTGTGCGATCTTGCCGCAATGGTCATGGACCAGGTGGAATTGACGCACGCACTCGGACGCATCGAACCTTGCAGCGGCCTTCCCAACCGTTTCCAGCTCATGAATGATCTTACTGATTCCGCTTTGCGTGCTGATGTCGGCGAACGCATCATCAGCTTGCTGGATCTCGCGCAGACAGAGCAATTTGAGCGACTGTCACGGGTCCTCGGCCCATCACATTTCGATACTGTCATCCATGCCGTTTCCAGTCTTTTGACAGAGCATGTCGGACCCAACGCTACGCCCTATCATGTAGGGCCAACGCAGTTTGCGTTCTTTGCCCCTGACAATTCGGATGTCGAAAGCTATATGATTTTGCTCAAGGGTTTGCTGTGCGAAATCGAAGGCGACAGCGATACTCAAATTTCGATGACGCCAGCGATAGGCATGGTCTCCTACGATCCGCAAACGATGTTGCCGGAAGATATCCTCAGATCCCTGCAAAGTGCGGTTCAGGACGCGCGCGAAAGTTCAGCGAAAATCGAGCTGTTTTCCCCGGCGATGGATTTGCGTCACAGACGCAATTTCAGAATCCTGCAGGATTTTCGCTCGGCACTGGCCGCGTCGGATCAATTATCGTTGGTATTCCAACCTCGTTTGGATGTCGCAACCGGTGAAATCCGCAGCGCGGAAGCCCTGCTGCGATGGGACCATCCCGTCTTGGGTCCAATCTCGCCGGTCGAATTCATTCCCGTTGTTGAGGCGTCTGCTTTCGCCCGCGAATTGACCGATTGGGTCATGCACAAAGCGATATCGCACATTTCGGTATGGGGTAAGAGAGGTCTGCGCTTCAAGCTTTCTCTCAACCTCTTGGCCCTCAATCTGGAGGAAGGCGACTTTTTCGAGAGACTGATGTCAAAGCTTGTACTGTTTGATGTCGAGCCTAACCAGATCGAACTGGAACTGACGGAAACGGTGATGATGAAAGAGACCGAAGGTGCATTTGGTCTCCTCAATCAGTTGAAGACGGCGGGCGTGCAACTCGCCATCGATGATTTCGGAACCGGCTACAGCAGCCTTGCCTATCTGCAGAAACTACCGGCAGACGTTGTCAAGATCGACCGTTCCTTCGTGGCCGAGATGGAAANCGGAAATCGTGAGCGCGTGCTTGTGCGCTCGATGATCGATCTTTCCCACAGCCTGGGGTACCGCGTTGTCGCCGAGGGCGTGGAGACCCAGGAGGCTGCAAACCTGCTGGAGGTATTAGGATGTGACGAAATCCAGGGTTATTGGCTATCGCGCCCCGTCCGAAGTGAAGCACTGTTGGATTGGTTGATCGCGCGCCAGCGTCCTGTGGTTCTATTGGCCGGATAAATCTCCGTTTGATGCAATTTGTTGTTTCGCGAAGTCTCTTGGATTGACCCCTAAGAAAGGGCGATGAAATGAAACATGTTTTNGAGCGGATGGTCAGCGGCACGCACAGGCTTGACGACGAACTTCTGATGATCCTTGATGCATTGCCTATACCGCTGTCGTGGGCCTCGCTGCCCGATGGTGATATACGGTTCGTCAATCGCGCCTTCACAAGGACGTTCGGCTATCAGAATGGCCGCTTTGCTACCGTGGATGACTGGATCGACGAGACCTATATCGACGAAGCAGAACGCAAGCAGGCGCGGCAGCGTTGGGAGCAGCTCAGGAGTCCCGAAGGCAGTGGAATAACGGAAATCGAGCCGTTCGAGATAAAGGTCAGGCATGATGACGGCGAGACCGTGCCTGTGCTTCACAGGGGAATTGTCCTGCATGATTTNCAATTGTGCATCGCAACGTTCGAAANCCTGTCGTCACAAAAGCTTGCCGAAAACGCACTCCGTTGCATCGCCTATGAAGACCCGTTGACGGGACTAGCCAACAGACGCGTTCTTCAGGAAAAATGGGATGCAGAGGTGGCGAAAAANGATACGCGGCGTCCACCCGTCATGGCCGCGCTTTTAATGATAGATCTCGATAACTTCAAACCTGTGAATGATTACTTTGGTCATGCCGCCGGTGATGAGATACTGAAAAANGTAGCGACCCGGCTTCGCCAATCCGTTCGTNACGACGATACTGTGGTGAGAATGGGCGGAGACGAGTTCGCCATTCTGCTCACCGACCTAGAAGATCAGACCGCTGCCGAGAAGATATGTCAGAGAATATCGGATGCGTTCACCGCGCCTTTCATGGTTCACGGTCAGACGATCAAGGTGGGTGCAACGGTAGGTGCCAGCCTATACCCGCATCATGCGGAAGATCTGGAGATGCTGCTACACGCGGCAGATCAGGCGCTCTATCGCATGAAACGCAACGACAAAGACAACTGGGCCTGGTTCGACCGCTCGCTAGAGGTCGCAAACGACCCGCAGCTTGTGTCCAGTGTCATGTGAGGAGGGGTTGGCGGTTTCCCTGACGTAAATCAACCACCAGTTTTAATAGTTGAAGGATGATCGTCTGAAAGGGACCAGATATAGATCCCGGCATCCATGTCATCGTGGGCGGAGTGCTCCCCATGTGTCAATTTTAACTCCTCTCGCCGTTCTTTGATCTGTACCATTATCGAGGTTCCTGACCGCATAAGAGTTTTCATTGTATTTTCGTTTCACTTGGTTTGTAGCAATTTGCGTTAAGCGCCTATCGGATGAATAATTGGGCGGGGTCTTTGTCGATAAGATATTGCATCCCCGAATATATTCGATATTTAAGGGGCATCACCACGGACCCGGTGAGATTCCGGGTGGCTCTTCTGGCCGCCGATCCGCCAGACAACGCAATAACTGCATGCCTTTTCAANTGATCGCTTTNAAAAGCGCATTCGCATGCCTTGCGGGACTTCATCATATGCAATTTAATTCTATTCGCCGGGATTGGTCCGCCAACCCAACTCGAGAAATGCTCGCCGGAGCGGTCGCAACATTCGCGCTGATACCGGAAGTCATCGCCTTTTCTTTCGTCGCAGGTGTCGATCCACAGGTCGGTCTGTTCGCCTCCTTTATCATTGGCATTGTCATCGCTTTCACGGGCGGTCGCCCTGCGATGATCTCGGCTGCTGCCGGTTCCGTCGCGCTTGTCGCTGCCCCGCTGGTTCACGCGCACGGGCTGGCGTATCTGTTCGCTGCGGGTTTGCTTGCTGGCATACTGCAAATCCTGTTCGGACTGCTCCGTCTCGGGGTTCTGATGCGTTTTGTTTCAAAGTCCGTCCGGACAGGTTTCGTCAATGCCTTGGCGATCCTTATTTTNGGGGCTCAGCTTCCACATATCATTGGCGGCGATTGGCTGGCCTACGGCATGCTGGCTGCCGGGCTCGTCATCATCTATGTCCTCCCTTTGCTGACCAAGGCTATCCCTTCACCCTTGATCTGCATTCTTGTTCTGACGGCCGCATCCATATCGCTGCAACTCCCGGTCATGACAATCGCAGATCTGGGAAAGCTGCCGGATAGCCTTCCGATCTTCGGTTGGCCGGCCGTACCGCTGACCTTGGAAACGCTTAAAATCATTGCGGGACCAGCGCTTGCCATCGCAATGGTCGGCCTGCTCGAATCCATGATGACGGCGAGCGTGGTTGACGATCTCACGGGAACACCCAGCTCCAAGAACCGGGAATGTACCGGTCTCGGTATCGCCAATACTGCCGCAAGCCTGTTTGGAGGAATCGCCGGTTGCGGCATGATTGGCCAGACGGTTAGCAACGTCAAATATGGCGGTCGCGGTCGCTTTTCGACCCTTTTTGCGGGCGCCTTCCTTCTCGTTCTGATGGTTCTCTTGAAACCCTGGGTTTCGCAGGTTCCTGTGGCAGCGCTGGTTGCTATCATGGTTATGGTGTCAATCGATACGTTCGACTGGTCATCCCTAAAAACACTCGTCATTCATCCCAAGATGTCGAGCGTTGTCATGCTTGTCACAGTTCTCGTCACCGTATTGAGCGCCAATCTTGCTCTCGGTGTTGCGGTCGGCGTCCTTCTCAGCGGCGTGTTCTTCACCTTCAAGGTTGCTCGCTTATTGCAGGTCAAGATGGAAAGAAACGACGATACGCGGTGTTTGACGTACCGGGTTTCGGGACAGGTATTCTTCGCATCGGCAGATGTTTTCGTGGAGGCCTTTGATATTGAAGAGGCTAACGGCATGAACGTCCTGATCGACGTGACGCAAGCCCATTTCTGGGACATCACCGCCGTTGCCGCGCTCGACAAGGTGGTCGATCGTTTCAACGCGCACGACATCCCGGTGACAGTAATTGGTGTCAATGATGCCAGCGCGACTTTGATTGGTAGCCTCAATGGCGGGATCAACCTTAAGGATATTTGAGGGTGTTTTCCACCAAAAAGACACCGGAATTTTTCATCTGAAATAGTCATGCAATCTTTCTGCCGCCACCGCCCGAAAAGCGGTGGCGGCACTGTTTCGTTCGCAAGCAAATGGGCAATTCTGTATCGTCGACCCGTGGCTGGAGCTAAGAGGGCGTCGGACGTGCTTCCGTCTATCTGTCTGTGAATGCTGAATTTATCGGCACTTATTCTGCTGAATAAGAGGCATCTGCCCACGCAAAAAGCGCTTCCTAAAAAGAGGCCTGTGGCCTTCGAAAAGTGGCTTTACAAATGATATAAAGTGATAACAATAGAAAGAATAAAGCGTCCTCTTTGCTGAGGAAGCGGCCTGTAAGTCGGGCCGTGCGAAGTGGCGGGGTGTACAGGAGGTTGTCTATGGAAATGTCATCGCTTACCGCCCGTCAACTGTACGAGCTGGCCAAGGCTAATCCCACGCGCAAACGATTTGGGTTCGGCAGCAGGCCGATGCTGATCAACATCGACCTGCAATGCGCCTACACGTCGCTCGGCGAGTTCGTCTCCGCTTACGAAACCGATCCTCGGCAGCTCGAGTACATAAACACGCTGTCCAATCTAGCTCGCAGCAAGGGTCTGCCGGTGACGTGGACCTATGTGGCCTACATGGAATCGGGCGAGGACTGCGGTGTTTGGGGTACACGTACCAACACGCCGGACTCCCTGCAAAACATCAAGGTCGGTTCTCGCAGGGCCGAGTTCGATCCGCGCTTAGAGATCGATCATGTCAAGGACATTGTCATGAACAAGCGCATGGCGTCCCCGTTCCATGAAACCAACCTCCAGTCGCTGATGGTTTGGCACCAATGCGACACGGTTGTTTTGACCGGTGGTTCAACATCCGGCTGTGTTCGCGCTTGCGTAGTGGATGCAATCTCGCGCGGCTACCGGGTCATCGTTCCCGAGGAATGTGTGGCGGACAAGCATGAGAGCCCGCATTTCGCCAATCTCTACGATATTTCGGTCAAGTATGGCGATGTGATCCCGGTTGCGGATGCGATTGCCTGGTACGAGGCCTATCAGCCGGAGGTTCGCTGAGATGGCCGCTGAAGATGCCGCGATGAAGTCGGATATGGGGCTGTACGATTACCTGCCCTGGCCCAACCGCCCCAAGATTGTCTGGCCCGGCAACAAGAAGATCGCCGTCTGGATCGCGCCGAATATCGAGTTTTACGAATACAATCCGCCCAACAATCCAACCCGCACGCCGTGGGCGCGGCCAAACCCGGATGTTTTGCAATATTCCCACCGCGATTACGGCAACCGTGCCGGTTGGCAGCGGATGATGGCAGCGATGGACAAGGCTGGGTTTCGTGGTTCCGTCTCGCTTAATGTTGCGCTGTGCGATCACCATCSGGAAATCATCAAGGCCTGTGCCGATCGCGGATGGGAGTTCTTTNCCCACGGCATCTACAACACACGCTATGTCTATAATCTCGACATCGAGCAGGAGCGCGCTGTTATCCGTGATGCCTTCGATACGGTGCGCAAACACACAGGGCAGGAACTGGCGGGATGGCTCTCACCAGCATTGTCCAACAATTTCTGGACGATGGATATCCTGTCGGAAGCGGGCATTCAATATACCTGCGACATGTTCCACGACGACCAGCCAATGCCGGTCAAGGTCAACACAGGCAAGCTCATCTCCATGCCGTACTCGCTCGAGATGAATGACGTCATCGTTTACAACAGCCAGAAGGTCACGCCGCGCCATTACGGCGAAATTATCAAGCGGCAGTTCGATCAGCTTTACAAGGAAGGCGATGACAGCGGCACGGTCATGTGCATTCCACTGCACCCTTACCTCGTCGGCCAACCGCATCGTATCGACGCTTTTGCCGAAGCCATCGAATACATCGCGGGGCACGACGGCGTGTGGCAGACGACTGGCCGCGAAATCGCCGCCGCCTATCACGCCGCCGGCGCTTATGACGCCATGAGTGCCGCGATGGCTACCCACAATTCCGGGAAGGGTGCGCGCTGATGTCTATGCCTGAAGACTATCTCAACTATCCCGCCCGTCGTTACGGCATGGACCATGACCGCTATGAGTGGAGCGATCTTTTCTCTCGCAAGCCGATTGCCTGGCCAGATGGTGCGCGCATTGCGCTGTCCATCGTCACCCATGTCCAACATTTTCCACTGGATATGCCGTCCAAGCCTTTCAAGGCGCCGGGCGCATTGTCCATGCCTTACCCGGATTTTCGCTATTACACGAACCGCGACTACGGCAATCGCATCGGCATTTTCCGCGTCCTCAAGCTTCTTGCCGAAAAAGAACTAGAAACCAGCTTCGCGATCAATGGCGTGATTGCCGCGCGTTATCCGGCGCTGATCGAGGCTGTGGTCAGAGGCGGCCATGAAATCATCGCCCATGGACTGGATATGGGCAAGGTCCATCACTCCGGGCTGGGTGAGGAGGAAGAAAACGCCATCATTGCCGAGGCCTTGAGCCTGCTGCGCAACGCAAGCGGGCAGAAGGTTGAAGGCTGGCTCTCGCCTGGCCGTGCACAGGGCTTTAATACGCCTGATCTTCTGGCGAAGAACGGCATCGCCTACAGCCTTGATTGGGCAAATGACGACCTTCCTTACGAGATGCAAACCCGCAACGGTTCGTTGCTGGCCATGCCTATGGCCTACGAAACGGACGACCGCGTGGTTGCCGACGAGTATTTCCACTCGGAAGCGGAATGGGTGCAGCAGGTCAAGGACCGGTTCGACGTTCTTTACCGCGAGAGCGCGGAATATGGCGGTCGCGTCATGAGCCTGCCGCTGCATAGCTGGGTGTCGGGCATGCCGTACCGCGTCGAATACCTGCGCGAAGCACTCGACTACATTCTGTCGCATGAAGGCGTGTGGAACGCGCCCGCGGGGGACATCTGCGCGGCCTTTCGTGCTGCTGGCTAAAGCCGAACGTGGAACTGACAACAGAAAGACAAGGTCATGGCGCAAGCAGTCGCACCGCGCACAATGTTGGGCAAGATCTGGGATGAGCATGAAATATTGCGCCATCCTGCAGGCCCGTCGCTGCTCTACATTGATCGCGACATGATCCACGAAGGCAGCTTTCATGCCTTCGCTGATCTAAAGCGGCGCGGCCTGAAGCCGCGGCGTCCGCAACAGATTTTCGGTGTGGCCGATCATTACGTGCCGACGCTCGGCCGCACGTCGAGCGATGCGGCAAGCCCTGCTATCGCTCACATGATCGATACTTTCGATCAGAACATGGAGTGGGGCGGGATGCGCCATTTCGGCCTGTCCAGCCGTGAGCAGGGTATTGTCCATGTTGTGGCGCCGGAACAGGGCATTACGCTGCCAGGGCTGACCATCGTCTGTTCTGATAGCCATACGTCTACGCAAGGGGCGCTTGGTGCTATTGCATTCGGCATCGGCCAATCCGAAAATGCCCATGTGCTGGCCACGCAAACGCTGTGGCAGTCGCGCCCCAAGACAATGCGGGTCACGATCGATGGCGTGCTGGGGCAGGGCGTGACGGCCAAAGACGTGATGCTGGTACTTATTGCGAAAATCGGTGCCGCCGGTGCCGGTGGTCATGCCATCGAATTTGCCGGACAAGTGGTGAGGGATCTCTCCATCGAAGGGCGGCTGACGCTGTGCAACATGTCGATTGAAGCCGCAGCCCGCTTCGGCATGGTCGCAGCGGATGAAACGACATTTACCTATGTCCGAGGCCGTCATTTCGCGCCATCGGAACAAGAATGGGACGGTGCGGTCGCCCACTGGCGCACGCTCGCCAGCGATAGTGACGCGTTCTTCGACGTGGAAGTGAGAATGGATGGTGCGGATATCGCGCCCATGGTGACGTGGGGTACTAGCCCGGAAGATGCCGTTTCCATCAATGGCCGCGTTCCCGATCCTGCAAGTTTCGAAAGCTCCGACAGGCGCAAGGCCGCGACGAAATCACTGGAATATATGGAGATCGCCCCCGGCACGCCTCTGGATGGCTTGAAACTGGACAAGGTTTTCATCGGTTCCTGCACCAACAGCCGGATCGAGGATTTACGGGCTGCGGCCTCCATACTCAAGGGCCGCAAGGCCGTGATCCCGGCCATCGTCGTGCCAGGCTNGACACGGGTGAAAGAGCAGGCGGAAGCCGAGGGCATTGCGCGTATCTTCCGTGAGGCAGGCTTCGAATGGCGCGAGTCCGGCTGTTCCATGTGTGCGGCAATGAACGGCGATGTGGTTGGCCCCGGTGAGCGTTGCGCATCCACCTCAAACCGCAATTTCGTCGGCCGTCAGGGTCCGGGCGCACGCACCCATCTGGTCAGCCCAGCCATGGCGGCTGCCGCTGCCATCAGCGGCTGTCTGACCGATGTCAGAAAGATGTGAGGGCGGGATGATGAAAGCATTCACACGTGAAACATCCACGGCAATTGCGATCCCCGGCGTCAACTGCGACACGGATCAGATTATTCCCGGACGCTTCTTGAAAGCTGACCGCGCGCAGGGCTACGGCCAGTTCCTGTTTCATGACATCCGTCGTGATGAGCATGGGGAAATCGACCCTTCATTTCCGCTGAACAGACCCGGTGCCGATGCCGCGACGATCCTGCTTGTCGAAGACAATTTCGGCTGCGGTTCATCTCGCGAGGGTGCCGTTTACGCTCTGGTGGATCACGGCGTAAGGGCGGTCATCGGCCCTAGTTTTGGTGATATTTTCTTCAACAACGCACTGAAAANCGGGTTAGTGCCAGTCCGTTTGGCCGCGGAACACTGCGAAGCGCTGGCGGACTATCTCACGCGCTTCCCCGCCGCCGAGGTCTCAGTTGATCTGGAAGCTGCGGAGCTTGTCTTGCCGGGTCATCTTGGCATCCATCCCATCGCCATTGATCACTTCGCGCGCGACTGCATCCTAGGCGGTCTCGATGAGATCGAAATGACATTCACCTTCATGGAGCAGATCACCGCCTTCGAAAANGATCGAATGGCGTCGCATTCCTGGCTGGACCGTTGACGGGCGGACCAGCGAGTTTCTTTTGCCGTCTCATAAAAAACTGGGAGCATAAAAAATGACATTCAAAATCGAAAGACGTGACCTTTNAAAAGTATCGGGAGCGCTGGCGGTCGGCCTGGCCGCACCCTCCATCCTGCGTGCGCAGACGCCGCCAACCGTAAAGGTCGGCGTCATCGAGCCGCTGACCGGCAATCTTGCCTATAACGGTACACAGAGTGCGGCCGGTGCAAAGTTCGCCGCAGAAGCGATCAATGCAGCAGGCGGCATCAAGAGCATGGGCGGCGCCAAGATTGAACTCGTGGTGGTCGACGCACAAAGCCGCCCGGAAGCCGCCGCTTCCGCCGTCGATACCCTCATTCAGGCCGATGCCTGCGCCTTCACAGGCGCGACAGCATCTGCGCTTGGACTTGCCTCTTCGCAGGCGGCTGCAAAGTATAAACTGGCTCAGGTCTTCTCCATCGGCACGGCCGAAACCGTTGTCCAGCGCGGTTTGCCAAATGTGTTCCGCTTCACGCCGGGCGTCAACAAATGCACCAGTGTCGCGCTTGAAAACCTCAAGCTTCTCAATGAAGGCACCGGCAACGCGGTCAAGACCGCAGCCATTGTTCATGAAGATGGGCCTTTCGGCTCCAACATGGCGAAAATCCTTGCCGAGCAACTGCCTAAGCAGGGTATCGAGGTTGTCGAGACGATCTCACATCCGACGCCCCAGCGCGACTTTTCCAACATCGCGCTGCGCGTGAAGGCATCCAAGGCCGATATCCTCATTCCTTCCAACTACATCAATGAATACACGCTGATGGCACGTGCGCTGAACCAGCAGCGTGTGGAGCTGAAGGCGATCTATTCCATCCTTGGCGGCGCCGCATCCAACATCAAGTTCGTTCGTGAAAACAATGCGGTCGCGCAATATGTCATGGATTGCAATCATTGGTACGATCCTTCCAAGGAACTGTCCAAAGCACTGGCCGCCAGCGTAGCCGCTGCAAAGCTCGATATGACCTACGACGTNATGGTTTCCTACGCGACGATACAGGTCATCGCCGATGCCCTGGAGCGCAGCGGGTCTGCCGATCGTCAGAAGATGATCGAAGCCTTGTCGGCCTCCACCTTTGACCAGTCGATCATGCCCTATGGACCGACGAAGTTCGTCAATGGGGACAATGTCAATTCACGGCCCGTCAACACCCAAATCCGTGGCGAAAAGATCGAGCTGGTCTTCCCGAAAGAATACGCCACCGCAGAGGCGGTCTTCCCGATCCCTGCCAAGAACTGACACGGCCTCGCCCCCATGACCCCATGGTCCTGGGGGCGCTCTTCAAACGACAGAGAGGCGAGCCNTGATGTCAAGTCTGATCTTACCTGCCGTGTTGAGCGGCCTGATGATGGGAGCCATCTATGCGCTTGTGGCGCTGGGCCTGACCCTCATCTATGGCGTGCTCCACATCATCAACTTTGCGCATGGCAGCCTGTTGATGCTGGCGCTCTACGCCGTCTATTTCCTGTACTCCTATTTCGGCGTTGATCCGTATCTCGCCATTCCCCTTGTTCTTCCGGCCTTTTTCGCGCTGGGATACTTGTTGCAGCGTTTTCTGATTGCGCCGATGAGCAGCGGCTCGGAACAGAACGTGCTTCTCATTACGCTTGCCGTATCGATGATTATCGACAATCTGGCACTCTACTTCTGGACGTCCAATACGCGCACGGCAGATATCGCCTATGCCTATGACACCGTTGAGGTGCTGGGCGCTTATCTGCCGCTTGGTCGCGTCATCGCCTTTGGTGCAGCCCTTACCGTCGCGCCGCTGCTGTGGTGTTTCATGGCCTATACCCGCACCGGCTCTGCCATTCGCGCCGTTGCCATCGAAAAGCGCGGGGCCGAACTCGTCGGTATCGACGTCAATCATACCTATGCCGTCTGTTTTGGCATCGGCACCGCCTGCGTAGCACTTGCCGCCTGCCTGTTGTTGCCAACCTTCTACATCACCCCGCAGGTCGGCTACACCTTCGTGCTGGTCGCCTTCACGACGGTGGTGCTGGGCGGAATGGGTAGCCTTCTGGGTGCCTTGGTCGCGGGCCTGCTGCTCGGCGTCATCGAATCGCTGTGCGGACTCTTTCTGGGCGAAAGCCTCGGCCAGATCGGCATCTTTCTCGCCTTCATCTTCATCCTTCTCTTCAAACCATCAGGGCTTCTTGGGAGGGCAAAGACATGAGACCTCAATCTATCGGGCAGATTGCCCTTATTGCCGCTGCTCTCGCTTATCTCTTCGGGGTCTATTTCGCGTCGTCGCCAGTCTGGATGGGCTTTACTATTAACGCGCTAATCGTCGCGGTCGTCGCTCTCTCCTGGAACATCACCGGTGGTTTCGGTGGCCTTTCGTCCTTCGGTCATGCCGCACTTTACGGTACCGGGGCCTATGCGTCCGCGATCCTTCAAGTTCAGTATGGTGTAAACGCCTGGGTTGGCTTCGGCGTGGGCATTCTTGCAGGTGCCGCCATGGGTGCCTTCATCGGAGCCTTGGCGTTCCGCTATGGCCTGAAGGGCTCCTATTTCGCGCTCGTCACCCTGGCCTTTGCTGAAGTGCTGCGCATCTGCGCATCGTCCTTCGATTTTACGGGCGGCGGTAGCGGGCTGCAATTGAAGCTGGACCCCGGCGTGGCCAATCTGCAATTCAACGACCGTGCCATCGCCTACACCGCCCTTCTCGTTGTGGTGGCACTGGTCATGGCGCTAACGGCCCTCATCAAATACTCACGTTTCGGTGCCTATCTCATTGCTGTCAGGGAAAATGAAGATGCCGCACGCGCGCTTGGTATCGACACCTACAAGATCAAGGTGCAGGCCATGGCGATATCAGGCGCCTTCGGTGGTCTGGCCGGTGTGCTTTATCTCCAGCTCTGGCTCTTCATCGATAGCAACGTTGTCTATGGCAGCGCGGTCTCTATCGAAGCTCTGATCGGGCCGATTATTGGCGGTGCTGGCACCATCTGGGGTCCGCTTCTCGGCACACTCGGTCTGCATCTTCTCGGCGAAGGCGCGAAACATCTGCTGCCCAACGCGCCCGGCCTGAACTTCGTGCTTTATGCGATTGTGCTGATCTGCGCCCTGCGCTTCCTGCCAAACGGTCTTGTTGGGCTTACTAGCAAGCTCGGCACCTTCAAAANGAAGGAGGACGACAATGCTTGAAGTTCGTAATCTTTCCAAAAGCTTCGGCGGCTTGAGAGCCGTCACAGACGCCTCGCTCGATGTGCCCGAGGGTTCAATCGTTGGCCTGCTTGGGCCGAATGGTGCGGGCAAGACAACTTGCTTCACCATGATTGCCGGTTTCACTAAGGCGGATGAAGGCACAGTCCGCTTTCAGGGCAAGGATATTACCGGCCTGGCGCCGCATAGCATCTGTGCGCTCGGAATGATCCGTACGTTCCAGATCGTCCAGCCCTTTGCCGGGCTGACGGTGCAGGAAAACATCGCGGTGGGTGCCTATCTTCACCACCACGATCGGCGCGAAGCCATGGCCGTGGCACGGGATGTGGGCAAGCGGCTGGGCATGGGCGCAATGCTTGATCGTCCCGCTTCCTCGCTCACCATTGCGGGACGCAAGAGGCTGGAGCTTGCGCGTGCGCTTGCAACCGGTGCGAAATTTCTGCTGCTAGATGAGGTCATGGCGGGGCTGATCCCATCAGAGATCACCGAGATCGTCGGCATCATCAGAACAATCCGCGAAGAGGGTCACACGTTCCTCATGATCGAACATGTCATGCAGGCCGTCATGCAGCTTGCCGAAACGGCCTATGTGCTGAACCAGGGCAAGATGATTGCCCACGGAACACCACGCGAACTCGTCAAGGATCCGTCCGTGGTGGAAGCCTATCTCGGCCACGGTGCGGCCGCGCACTTGCAGGAGGAAANCCATGCTTGATATCAAGGGTATCCGCGCAGGCTACGGATCGATGAGCGTCCTACAAGGCATCGACATGAGCGTCAACAATGGCGAAATCGTCGCTCTCCTTGGTTCGAACGGCGTGGGCAAGACCACGCTCAACAATGTCATTTCCGGCTTCATCAAGCCCAGCGCCGGATCTATCTCCTTCAAGGGCGTGACGATAACCGGTAAGAATGCACGCGATATCGTAGCGCTCGGCATTGCCCATGTGCCCGAGGGGCGAAAGGTTTNCCCGAACCTCTCGGTGGGCGAAAATCTCAAACTTGGCGCGTTTCGCCGTGCAGGCAAAANCACCAGGCAGAACTTCGAGAAGATCTGCGAGATTTTNCCAAGATTGCGGGAAAGAATGAACCAACTGGCGGGAACTCTGTCTGGCGGTGAACAGCAGATGTTGGCGATTGGGCGTGGGCTTATGTCGGAGCCGGAACTGCTCATTCTCGATGAGCCGTCTCTCGGCCTTTCGCCGATCATGGTGGAGGAGATGTTCGGGCTGATCACAAAGATCAATGCAGACGGCGTTGCCGTGCTGCTGGTCGAGCAGAACGTCATGCAGTCGTTGAGTGTTGCCAAGCGCGCCTATGTCATTGAGCAGGGCCGCTTCGTCATGCAGGGAGAAGCCGCAACGTTGCTGGCCGATCCGCAGTTGCGCCAGGCCTATCTCGGAATGTGAAAAGTCGCCCTGGACAACACGCGCCAGGGCGCAGCCAATTTACGGAGAATGGAGAATACAATGTCCCTAACACGTACCCAACGTCTGCGGCAGTTGCTCGCAGGCGAACGAGCCCTCATGGCTCCCGGTGTCGTCGATGCTATGTACGCCCGCCTTGTCACAGAAGCCGGTTTCGACGCCATGTATATGACGGGTGCTGGCACCTCTGCCACACGCCTTGGCTATCCGGATGTGGGTCTTCTGACCATGACCGAGATGGTCGATAACGCCACCCGCATCGCCGACGCCTCCGACATCCCCCTGATTGCCGATGCCGATAATGGCTTTGGCGGCCCACTCAATGTGCGGCGTGCCATTCAGCTCTACGAACGTGGCGGTGTGGCTGCGGTCCATCTTGAAGATCAGGTCTTGCCGAAGCGCTGCGGGCACCTCGCGGGCAAACAGATTGTGTCAGCCGAAGATATGGTGGCCAAGGTCAAGGCTGCAGTGGATGCCCGTGTTGACGAGAACTTCGTTGTCATTGCCCGCACGGATGCGCTTGCGCTGCATGGCCGAAACGCTGCATTTGACCGTGCGGAAATGTATCGTGAGGCAGGCGCCGATGTCATCTTCATCGAAAGCCCCGTCCCAGATGACTTGGCCCATATTGCACCGCGCTTTCCCGGCATTCCGCTGCTCTACAACATGGCGACCTCGGGCAAGACACCCTTCCTGACCCGCTCTGAAATCGAAGCGTTGGGCTTCAAGCTTATCATTNACCCTAACTGGCTGCTGCTTTCTGCCTGCGAAGCGGCGCGCAAGACGCTTCAGGTTTTAAAGACCGAAGAGACCATCGCGTCTGTCGCGCCCAACGTCATGAACTTCAAGGAGTTTTTCGATATGGCGCGGATGCCTGAAATTCAGGAGCTGGAAGCCCGCTACGGCACACCGGACGCAAACCGTACCACCTATTGAGCAGGAGATTTGAGCCATGGCAGTGCTACAAGCCGAAGGCGTGACGTTCGATTTTGAAGTACCTGTCGTGGTCGTCGGGGCAGGGGCCTGCGGTCTGGTCGCAGCCCTTGCCGCCCATGATGCGGGTCAAGATGTCATGGTGCTGGAACGTGACGAGAACCCGACGGGCTCTACCTCGCTGTCTGCCGGTCTCATTCCGGCACCGTGCACCCGTTTGCAGAAGGAAGCGGGCATCGAGGACAGCCCCGAACTCTTCGCTCAAGACATCGTCGCCAAAACCCATGACCACACACCCCATGATATGGCGCTGGTTGCTGCAAAAGCCGCAGGTCCGATGATCGACTGGTTGATGGACACGCATAAGGTGGAGTTCGAACTGGTCACGGGGTTCATCTATCCCGGCCATTCGCGGCTTCGCATGCATGGACCGAGAAGCCGAACTGGTGCCGATCTGGAGCAGTCTCTTCTCGCCGCCTTGTCTAACTCCGATATCGATTTGATGACCGGCGCGTCTGTAGAAGACCTTTATGTGGATGCCAGCGGCCGCGTCACCGGCGTTCGCTTCCGCCGGCCTGATGGTGCACTGGAAATGCTGGGCTGCAAAGCGCTTGTTCTCGCTTCCTGTGGCTTTGCAGGAGACGTCGCGCTGGTGCAGAAATACATTCCGGAAATTGCCGATGCCGAGTGTTGCGGCCACCTCTCCAACACCGGGGACGCAGTAAAGTGGGGGCTGGAGATCGGCGCTGCAGTCGCCGACATGGCAGCCTATCAGGGCCATGGATCGGTCGCTCATCCGCATGCCTTGCCGTTGACATGGGCCGTCATCACGATGGGTGGCATTCTTCTCAACACGCAAGGCCAGCGCTTTTCCAACGAGATTCGCGGTTATTCCGAACACGCCGCAGAAGTCGCCGCCCAGCCCCACAATATTGCCTGGGACATTTATGATGCCAGGGGTGAAGAGGCCGCAATCGGCTTTTACGACTACCGCGAGATCCGCAAGTTGGGTGCCGTCAAAACGGCCAATAATCTAGAGGAACTGGCATCTGTCACGGGTCTTCCGCTTGCCGCCATCCGTGAGGAGTTGGAGGCCATCGAAAGCTGCGCACGCACCGGCGAGCCAGACCGTTTCGGTCGCAGCTTTACCCAGGATCAGGTTCTGGTTGCGCCCTATTATGCGGTGAAGGTCAACGGCGCGCTGTTCCACACTCAAGGTGGTCTGGTCATTGATGCCGAGGCCCGTGTGCTGCGCGAAGATGGAACGCCCTTACCAAACCTGCTGGCAGGCGGCGGTGCTGCGCGCGGCGTCTCTGGCGATTCCAATTACGGCTATCTCTCCGGAAACGGTCTTTTGACAGCGACCAGCTTTGGCCGGTTGGCTGGCATCACGGCTGCCCGAATTGCTGCTGAAAGCTGAAAAACAAGAGGAGGACGTCATGAAGAAGGTTATGGTCATCGTACCGTTTCCCATGGGCGAAGACGATATCGCCCGCCGACAAGCGCAGATGAAGGCGGTCGATCTTGGTCCCGGCGTCGCGTTTCACTATCGCTCGGTGCGGGTTGGGCCAAAGAACTATTCCAGCCAGCACGACATGGCGCTCGCCGACTTCTCGATCCTCGATGCCGGTCTCGATGCTGAGAAGGAAGGCTTTGATGCCGTCTGCATCGACACAATGTCCGATAGCGGCATGTCGATGCTGCGCTCCGTCCTCATCATCCCAGTGATTGCGCCGGGCCGCCATTCCATGCTGCTGGCGCAGATGCTGGGTGACAAGTTCTCGATCCTGATGATGTGGGATCGCTGGAAAATGCTCTACACCAAGACGCTGGGCGAGCTTGGCATGGAACATAAATGCGCGTCTATGCGCTCGATTGGCGTCACCCCTGATAATATGAGCCTGCTTTCCGGCAAGGAAGACGAGGTATTTCCACTTCTGCTGGGCGCCGCGAAAAAATGCGTTGAGGAGGACGGTGCGCAGGTTCTGATCCTCGGCTCCACCACCATGCATGAAGCGCATTCCTGGCTCTCTGCTCGCATCGGCGTTCCCGTCATCAACCCTGGTCCACTCACCTACAAGCTTGCGTCCATCGCACTCGATCTGAATCTCACCCACAGCAAGGCGACATGGCTAACACCGCTTACGCCAAAGCACGACATGATCCGCGCCATCGGCGCTGCCGGTGCGGCCTATCTGGAGGGTAATCAATGACCCGCATTCTCGTCATCGTTCCCTTCGCACTGGACGAAGAAGGCGTGCGCAATCGCCAAGCGCAGTCGCAATATGTGCCGCTGCCTGCGGACTGGGAACTAACCTATCGCCCCGTGACCTGCGGCCCGACGTCCTTCATGTCGCCGCATGATTGGGGACTGATGGATCTCGCCATTTTCGAGGCCGGGTGCAACGCGCAAGACGAGGGTTTCGATGCTGTCTGCATCGACACGATGTCGGATAGCGGCATGGTCATGCTCCGCTCTGTCCTCTCCGTCCCCGTCATCGGTGCGGGCAAGGCCTCAATGCTCTATGCGCTGACGCTTGGTGGAAAATTCTCGGTGCTGGCGCAATGGGACCCGGCACTGCCGCGATACCGCAAGGCCATCCGTGAATATGGTTTCGACCGCCAGTGCGCCTCTGTGCGCAGCTTCGATCAGCCGCCGGATTTCTCCAACCTGCTGGGCGGCAAGGAAGACAGCGTGTTCCCCCGTATGCGCGATTTAGCCATGCGCTGCATCGAGGAGGATGGCGCGGAGGTCATCTGCCTGGGATCAACGACCATGCATCAGGCTGGCGAATATCTCGCCGCAAACCTGCCGGTTCCGGTCGTCAATCCCGGTCCGCTGACATACAAGCTGGTCGAGACCTTCCTCGCTCTCGGCTTGACCCATGGCAGAGATGTCTATCCACCACCGGTGGAGCCACGCTTGGATATGTTACACGCGATGATGAAAGCAGGAGCTCTTGCAGAAGGGGCATCGAAAGGTAACTAGGTCACTGCTCCGAACAAAAAGCCTCAATTACCCAGCGAGAAATCTTTNCCGTCTTCGCGCTTTAGCGAGACACGGTATTCGTAACGATCAGCACGATAAAAGATTTCAGCCGCGTAAAAAGGCTTTAATTCTGAGTTGAAAAACAAACGGTTAACCAGCATCAATGGAGCGCCGATGGGTATTTCCAAGTGTTTGGCGGCATAGTCGTCGGCAAGCGTCGCCGTCAATGTTTGTTCTACCTTTNCAACGACTGCACCAGCTTTTTGCACAAGATCGATCATATTGGTCGTTGCCAAATCCTGCCGGTTCAACGTCTCGCCGATTTCCGGCAGCAGATAGGCTGTCGATAGCGAATAGGGGCGGCGGTCCAGTGAACGCACCCGAACGGCGCGAACCAGTTCCGTGGTGGGCAACACGCCCATCTGTTCGCAAATCCGTGGCGGTGCTTCTCCAACATCAAGGCTGACAACCTTCAGCCGTGTGCTCTTCCCCACTGCATTGAGGTAGCTGAACAGGCTGTTGATGTTGGAAACGACGACACGGTTCAATTTGTTTTCTTTGGTGCGGTCGGTGATATAGGTGCCTCGTCCCCGCGTTCGTGTCACCAGCCCTTCCGCCGTCAACATCTCCATCGCCTTGCGAATGGTAATCCGGCTGACCGAAAAGCTTTCTGCCAATTCCGCTTCGCTGGGGACCGGTGCGTCGCTGGGATAATAACCCTTTACGATGCGTTCGCGCATGACCGCATAAATCCTATGATAAAGCGGGGTAGGTGAGCGGACTTCAGGCATCGATCAAGGAATTCCATAACGAGAAATCGGATTATGTCATGCAGGGGACGAGCCTCAGCCTCCAAGTATAACATCTAAGATCCTGTTAAGGGCGGCCCCGCTCCCGATCGACCATCTCACAGCAACGCGAGAGGTGCAATTCAAANGATATAACATTATGTCATTTATATCTTTNATTTNGAGTAATCTTCACTGGGCAGGAACATACGAGCTAGACCCAGGTTAGTATGGAAANCCAAGGAGCTCATCAAGAACATGACCGGTCCCCAGACACCAAGCACTCCCTTCGCCGATCCAGAGACATCGCTTTACACCGATCCAGGTGTTGTTCCGGCTGATGAAACGGATTTTGCGTCCAAGCCCGATGCGCCGCTGGTCGAGGATGCTTTGAGGTATGTGGCGGAGAGGGACGCCGGGTTTGGCAGTTCTGTGACTGATGAACTGAAGGCCATACGCGGAGAAGTGGAAAGCCTTTCATACCGTGCAGGCGACACGCTCTCGACCAACCTTGTGGCAGCGCCCGAAAAGACTGTTCGATCAGCGCGGCGTCTCATAGATCAACACCCAATTGCATCACTCGGCCTCGCTGCTTTGCTCGGATTCGCGTTTGGATCGACGCGCAGGCATTGATTCAGCGATTGGGAAACAGGGAGATTTAGCGAGTTATCCGCGAAAATCTCCCTCGTTCGTCTCCCGCTCATCATAATTCACATCCCATTCTTTCTTGATCGGTTTCTTTCCGGGAGGCGTTTTATGCATGGTCGCATCGTCTGATCCGGTAATCACCCGCGGCTTGGCGCTGTCCACTCCATTATTATCGCTGTGCTTCAAACCTTTGGTATATTGCCCTTTGGCATCGTCGTGAATGTCTTCCACAGAACCCTTAACGTCTTTTTGCGGTGTCATCACGTGTCTCCTTTGAGCTGTTTCGCGAGGATTTGTCTGCACTCCTGAGCGAACAGCAAGTGACACCTGTTGTTCCCGAAAAANTAATCATAGTTTGAGAGCAAGCTGCGGCTCTTGGAATGTTTGCTGGCTGTTGAGTGAGGAAAGGGTAACGCCCAGAAGCCTCACTGAACGCTTGAATGGAAACACGGACGCCAGCAGAACCTCTGCGATCTCCGTGATAATCCCGGCATCGGAAATCGGTTCGGATACTGTCTTGCTGCGTGTCGCCTGGCTGAAATCGGAGTATTTGATTTTAACGGTGACCGTTTTTGCGGCGATATCATGCGCCTCGCAATAGCGCCGCACTTTTTCTACCAGTGGTTTTAGCTCCGCTTTGGCTCGATCGAGATCACCGATATCCTCAGCGAACGTGTCTTCGGCGCCCACCGATTTGCGGATACGGTCGGCTTTCACCTGTCGTTCGTCGATGCCACGGGCGATGCCGTAGAAATATGCGCCAGACTTGCCGAAATGCTGCTGCAAAAAGCTCAATGGTTTCGACTTCAGATCAAGGCCGGTTTCGATGCCGTGATTTTTCATCCGCTCAGCCGTCGCTGGCCCAACGCCATGGAATTTCTTGACGGCAAGAGACTCGACAAAGCCTGGCCCGTTTTTAGGCGTAATAACAGCCTGACCGTTAGGCTTGTTCAGGTCGCTCGCCATCTTGGCAAGAAACTTGTTGTAGGAGATGCCAGCTGAGGCATTGAGACCTGTGACGACCTTGATCTTTGCACGAATTTCAAGCGCGATCTCGGTCGCGATTTCCATGCCTTTCAGGTTTTCAGTCACATCAAGATAAGCCTCGTCCAGCGAAAGCGGTTCGATCAATGGCGTATATTCGGCAAAGATTTCACGGATTTGATGCGAAACCTGCCGGTAGACGTCGAAGCGAGGCGGCACGAAAATCAAATCTGGGCACTTGCGCTTTGCAGTCACTGAAGGCATTGCCGAATGCACACCGAAAGTTCTGGCCTCGTAACTTGCCGCAGCCACGACACCGCGCGCTGCCGACCCGCCAACGGCCAACGGCAGGCCTCGAAGGGCAGGATTATCCCGCTGTTCCACCGATGCGTAGAAGGCATCCATATCAACGTGAATAATTTTTCGAACCGGAGGCTGGGCCATGACATCCATCTCCTAACGCCTCCCCTCAAGGTGAAATCGAAACAAAAAGAGAACATACCAGCTTTTATGCAAATTTCCAGTGCTGTCGCTCTTTCGTGCGGCGTCGAACGGAACTCTCCGGTCTCGAGTGAGTATGCCTATATTGATACTCAAANCAGGAGAAACCTATGGCCGACGACAGCACAACGACAATGAAAGCGCTTTTCGAAACGCGTGCGGCGGCAGACCTTGCGGTTGAGCATCTGGTTCAGCAACACGGGATATCGCGATCTGACATCTTCATCCAATCCACAACGGCTGAGAACACAGTTGGTGTTTCGCAGTCTGGAGGTGATGTGTCCGCCAACGATAATGCGCGGCAAGACGCACCGCTTGCTGGCGAAATCGAAGTGTCCGCCGATATTTCCGCCAACGATGTCGCGGCTGTACAACGCAGTCTGGGCGAGGCGGGCGCGATCCGCGTTTCAGCAGGCTGAAATGCTGTGGGGTTTCTGTTAACACGGCCCCAGTTGACGGGCCGTGTGCATTCATTGGTCCCCTACCATCTGCGCGGTATCCCTTGAACGCAACCGTCCGCGTCCCCATTCATTTATAGCGTAAATACTTTTATCTCTCGGGTTGGAGTGCATCATGGCCGCAAAAACTTGGAATGCAGATGGCGCTGCAACAGGGACAGCAAGCGATTTCACCGATAGTGCGGAGCGCATTCGGAGATTGCGTCGGCTGTCCGGCATTGCTCGCCTGATGGATACGGCTATCGGAATACCGGGTACGCGCATCCGTTTTGGTGCCGACTCCATCCTAGGTCTGATGCCGCTTGTTGGAGATGGTGCTGGGGCGATGGTTGGTTTGTATATCGTCAACGAAGCCCGCCGCCTTGGCGTTCCGCGTGACAAGCTTGCGCGCATGGTGGGTAATATTGGCCTGGATGCTGTCGTCGGCAGCGTGCCGCTCGTCGGGGATCTGTTCGACGTCTATTTCAAGTCACACCGCCGGAACGTCGATATGATTATAGATCACTTCGGTATTCAGCAGGACGAGTTGAAACGGAAGCGGTGAATTCTGAACGCTGGTTCAAGCCGTCGATGACCGAGAGGGTATCGCCGCAGGCAGAACGAGGATCGCTCTTAAGCCCTGCGGAGAATTGCGTTCCAGTGTGAGAGAACCGCTATCGAGTTCGGCGAGTTCGTTGGTGATGGTCAGTCCGAAGCCAGTGCCAGAGATGCGCTCGTCTTCTCTGACGCCCGGAAGCAAAACCGCCTCCATCCGATCGACAGGGATGCCCGGTCCGTCGTCCTCGATAGTAATGCGCAGGGTCGCTTTGTCTCTTACAGCAGTCACCTTTACGGTGGAGGATGTCCACTTGAAGGCGTTTTCGATCAGGTTTCCCAACATTTCTTCAAGGTCGTTATCGTCGCAGGCGACCCTCAATTCGCTGTCGATGACGGTCTCGAACCGGACAGTCTTTTCCGCATGGATGGAGCTGATTGCCAAGTGCAAATTCGTGACGGTATCGGCTACGTTGGCGCTTGCCGTGCTCCCGCTCGTCGCCATGGCCTGGCGCGTTGAGCTTAGGTGGTGCTTGATCCTGTGATCGATACGTTGGCCGAGATCTCGCAAAGTGCCGTCTGGATCATTGCTATCATTCAAGGCCAGTAAAAGGCTCGCGACCGGGGTTTTAAGCCCGTGTGCGAGATTGGCAAATTGCATGCGCGTGGCGATAAGGCGCTCTTCGTTTGCCGCGAGGAGAGCGTTCGTCTTGGTCGATAGCGGAGAAAGCTCTGGAGAGAGTTGTGGTGGCAGGCGCGCCAGTTCGCCACGGTTGATGGCATCGATATCCGCGACCATCGTTCCAAGTGGGCGCAAGCCAAACCGAATTTGCCACAGCGTCCCGAACAATAGAACGATGCCCAGTAACAGCATGCAGGGTATCAGCCATGACAATGCTCTGACCGCCGGGTCGATCAACGCGCCGGAGGGTGCCGTTGCTGTGATGGTCATCATGGTGCCGTTGATGCTGCGTGTTATCTGGCGGGTATAGAGCGTTTTCCCGTGTTCATCTCGGGCTTCTCCGGGTGACGCCATGCCCGTCAGCATGTGCTTCAAGCTCTGACGGGGGGNCGGAGCGTCTATGGCGCTTTGCGCGAGTGAGCCAGACGTCAGACGGTGTCCATTTGAATCGATCTGCCAGTACCATCCTGATCCGCTCCGATCAAACGGAGGAGCATCCATCGGTGTGGAAAGTGAAAGCTGGCCACTCGCAAGTGGCTGCACGGCATTTGCGAGTGCGCCTATTTGCGTGTCCAGACGCTGGTCTATTTGTTCACGCACGACATTCTTAAGCGCCAGCCAANGGATGACGGACGCGACAACAAGCGCTGCGGTGACGAAGAACCCTGAAANCAATAGCAGTCGTCTCGCCAGCGATTTCGGGGCGCGCAGTTTCATCGGCTTCACGACGTCACCGCAGCCGTTAGCATATAGCCACGCCCTCTAACGGTTTCGATCCGCTCGGCTCCTATCTTTTNGCGCAGCCGGGCGATGATGACCTCCATGGAATTGGAGTCCACTTCCGCGTCTCCTTCATAAACGCGTTCGTTGAGTTCGCGCCGGTCCACCACGGTTTCCTTTCGCAGGATCAAGCAGGACAGAACGCGCCATTCCAGAGCCGTCAGCTTCAAGGGAAGACCATCAAGTTCAAACGTGCCCAGTTGCGCATCGAAAACAAGAGGCCCGCAATTCAGCCTTGCCGAGGCGTAGCCAGCAGCGCGGCGCACCAGCGCCCGAAGCCTGAGCACCAGTTCTTCGACCTTGAATGGCTTGGGCAGAAAATCATCCGCACCCGCCTTGAAGCTTGCGACCTTGTCCGGCCATCCATCGCGGGCTGTCAGAACCAGAACGGGCAGGTTGCGCTCGCTCTCTCGCCAGCCTTTCAGAACCGAGATGCCGTCGATTTTCGGCAGACCGAGGTCGAGAATGGCAACGTCGAACAACTCCGTCAGTCCGGCGTGCAGGGCATCTTCGCCGTCGCGGGCTATATCGACGACGAAGTTTTCGAGCCGAAGTGCGCTGGCTATCCTGCTGCCGAGATCTGCATCATCTTCTACGAGCAACACGCGCATGAGGGGACTTTCAAATGGAAGAAATGCCAGAAACTTATGGATATCAGCTTAACTCAAACTGAACAGGAAGGTTCAGCAGGGTGTGGGTATGGTTGAGTTAGTTTGTGCTTGTCATTCAAAAGGAGCACTGAAATGAATACTGAAAATCAGACCCACGAGCACACCGATCCTGCTTCGGCACCGGCCCATCCACCACACAAGCACCGCCGCCGTTTTGCGCTGCCGGTTCTCGCGGCAGTCGTTGCACTTGCGGTCGGTGCAGCAGGTGGCGCCGGTGCCATGAAGCTGGTGCGGCCAACGCCGGAGATGGCACCGATCACACCGGTTGCGATCTCGGCCATGCCACCGTCCAGCCTTGTCACGATCAAAGGCACGGTCGCCGAGATTTACGGCAACAAGTTCGTGCTGCAGGACGACAGTGGAAAAGCCCTGATCGAGACAGGTCCAGGTGGCGAAGATGGCAAGCTGGTCACCACCAATGAGGCCGTTACCATACAGGGNCGCTTTGACGATGGTTTCGTGCATGCCAGCTATCTCGTTCGCCAGGATGGGCAGACTGAATCGCTTGGCCCGCGGCATGGTCCCCCACCGCATGGCCCACTAGAGGATATGGCTCGCAAACTGAGACCATGATCCGGTTGAACGTGTGTTCTGTGTTGCAAATGACATCCCCGGTATCCGAGTGGAAGACGGGGATGTTGTCGTCCGTACTTTAAGCGGCCGTTGAATATCTTGCGACGGACTGCGCTGGCAAAAGCCTTAGAACTTCGTCGGCATATACGTTCGCATTTTGCAAAGCCTTATCCAGATTGCTGACCTGCGACGGGTTCATCATGTGCAGATAACCACCGAAATCGAACATGTCGCGGAAGGCGGCGCGTTCGATGATCGGCGTATCCAGCACATGCACATTGCGTTTTGCCAGAAGGGCTTTGGCAGCCAGCAGTGCACGCGTCGTCACCATGGAATTGACACGTGAAAGCACGACGGAATGAGGGATTTNGATGGATGCCCGATCATCCAGATAGCGCAGCAGTTCGAGGACCTGCGCAGCACCCTGCGCATCCATGGTGCTGCCCTGCACAGGTATCATGACATGATTTGAAAGCCCGACGGCCGTTGCCAGAAGCGGTGATTGGGCGCCCGGTAGATCAATGATGACGTGGTCGAACTTGCAGCGATTGTTCAGCACATGCTGCTGCAAGCTGGATGCCGAAACATAGGTGATGACGGATAGATCGACACGATGATCGGCGGCTTCGCGCCACTTGGAAAGCCAGCGCTGAGGATCCGTATCGATCACGCACACCGTCAATCCGCGCCGCACCAGTTCCGATGCGAGCAACAGAACTGCTGTCGTCTTGCCCGCGCCGCCTTTGGTGTTTGCGAATGTGATGACCGCCATGATTGATCCGATAAAAGCTGAGACGGTCATCGTCTGCTCGATACGCCGAGATCATGGCGCGTGCCAATCATTAACCATTATGATTAATGCTTTCTTAAAGATGTCAGGCGATTTCGCTCCTAGCGACGGCGGTCTTCGTTCAGGATTTCACGGGCAATCTGGTCCAACGGCACTGTCTTATCGACGCCACCATGGGCAATGGCCTCTTTGGGCATGCCGAAGACGACGGAAGAGGCCTCGTCCTGAGCGATTGTCAATGCGCCAGCCTGATGCATTTCCAGCATTCCGCGCGCACCATCGTCGCCCATTCCGGTCATAATCACACCCATGGCATTTGATCCCGCCGCACGTGCTGCCGAACGAAACAACACGTCGACGGACGGACGGTGACGGGAGACGAGGGGGCCGGTGCGGACAGAAACATAATATCGTGCGCCCTGACGCTCCAGCAGCGTGTGCTTGTCACCGGGGGCGATCAGCACATGCCCGCGCAAGACGGTATCACCGTCTTCTGCTTCCTTGATCTCAACATCGCAGAGCGAGTTGAGACGCCGTGCAAAAGCCGCCGTGAATTTCTCCGGCATATGCTGCACGATGACCATGCCCGGCGCGTTGGCCGGTAGCCGTTCCAGCATCTCACGTAAGGCCTCGGTGCCACCAGTCGATGCGCCAACGCAAACCACCATTNCCGTCGTGCGCGCCATTGCCCTGCCAGAAGGGGGCGGCAGAATGACGTCTGCGGTCAACTTTGCCTGTGGCGCGTTGGGAATTGCGTGGCGCGAAGGTGTCTTCATGCCTTTGACGCGGGCGTGGGCAGCACTTTTGACGACTTCGCAAATCCGTTGGGCGGATTCTGCCAGATGGTCGGCAGCGCCAATGCGCGGCTTGAGGATAATGTCGACAGCACCCGCCTCGAGCGCCTGAAGCAAGGTTTCCGAGCCAGCCTCTGTGAGTGATGAACACATGACCACCGGAATGGGGTGCTGCGACATGATTTNGCGCAGGAACGTAATGCCATCCATCCGCGGCATTTCAACATCGAGTGTTATGACGTCGGGCAGGTCTTCCTGTATCTTGCGAGCGGCCATGAAGGGATCGGAAGCCGCGCCTATCACTTCGATGTCTGGGTCTGCCTGAAGAATCGCGGTCAGCGTTTGCCGGACGCTGGCGGAATCATCGACGATAAGAACACGTGTTTNCTTGGTCATATATGTGACTATTGTTTCATGAAANTTGTGTTGGCAACCTGTTTGATGGGCAGGTCAATTCCGGTCACCGTCTCCGAATGGCCTATCAAANGATAGCCGCCGGGCACAAGGCATTTACAAAGCTGGCTCAAAACGTGGGTCTGCGTTTTCTTGTCGAAATAGATCAGAACGTTTCGGCAAANCAGAATGTGAACCGGATCGCCGATTTCGTAGGTCGGGTTCATCAGATTCATTCTCGCAAAACCGACCTTGGAACGAAGCTTGGCGGCAATGCGCACATCGTTCCGGTGCTTTTCTTTGGCTTGCATCACATATTTACGCTTGAATTCCGGCGGCACGGGGTCCACGAGGTCCCGGGGATAGATACCGCTATGCGCTTTCGCCAGAACTTCGGTGGACAGGTCAGTTGCAAGAATGTTGAAATCGGAAATCACGCCTTTTTCAGCGGCGTCGGCCATGATCATCGCCATAGTGTAAGGCTCTGCACCTGTCGAGCATGCCGAGCTCCATGCGCGAACGCGTCCAAAGCCTTTTTTCGCCAAGGCAGGAAGGGCGGATTTGGCCATGAAATCGAAGTGGTTAGGCTCCCGAAAGAAGTCGGTCTTGTTGGTGGTGACAACGTCAATCAGAAATATCGCTTCCGTTTCGATTCCGCCGTGGCGAAACAGATAGTCGCAATAGGAACCGAATGTCGGGTGCCCTGTCGCACGTAAACGCTTGCGCAACCTGCCCTCCAGCATGGACCGCTTTGTTTCCGGCATTTTGATGCCGCAGTAGTCGTAGATGAAACTGGAGAGTTCCCGAAAATCGCGTGTGTTCAGGCTGTCGTCGAAATTTACGCTTACAGCAGTACTCAACTCTTGGATTCCTTTCACGCGGCGCGCATCGGTCCGGCATTGACCTTGGCAAGATCGCTTGCTTCGCCTGAAAACAGCTGTGCAAGATCGATAATGACGACAAAGTCTCCCTCACGACGAACGACGCCTGCGATGTAGCTGGAATTCCAGCGTATGCCGATATCAGGTGCGGTTTCGATTTGGTCGAGATTGAACGGCGTCACCTCGAAAACCTTGTCGGCAACCAAGCCCAAGGCTAGCGCCTTTTCACCGAACGGAATGTCGAGAACCAGTATCCGGGTGTGGGGCGTCTTGATCGTTTNGGACATGCCCAGACGCAGACGAAGATCGATGACGGGAACGCCCTGACCGCGAACGTCGCGCAGACCGAGAAGATAGTCTGGCCCGTGAGGAATTTTAAATGCGTCTTCGTGATCGAGAATTTCGCGGACGACATCCACGGGCACGGCGAAGACTTCCTCACCAAGACTAAAAGTTACGTATTGAGTTTGAGTGGATGGGCTCGCCATTTACGTTTTCTCCAAAGTCCTGGGCATATTCGTCAAGTTGCGCTGTTCAATTGCCGTGCCGGAATGATCCGGCGCGGATGGGCATAAAACCCTCCCGCGCCGGATAGCGTGTGGACATCATGCGGAATGACGGAAATCCTGGTCGTCCGCGTCCGGTCCACCCATGGAAAGATCAAGTGTGAAGCCTTTTGCACGTGCNTGCTGGCCACCGATCGAATTGTCGCTCTGTTTGCGGTTCGCCGTTCTTGATGCTGGCGCGGGTTTATGGATTGGACGGTGCGAATTTTGAGGCTGTGGCTGCGCGCGGGACGCAATCGAGGGGCGGTCAACCTTGAAGAAGGCGATGCTTGCCTGCAACTCTTCAGCCTGTGCTGCCAGCTCTTCCGACGTTGCAGACATTTCCTCGGATGCGCTGGTATTCTGCTGCGTCACCTTGTCGAGCTGCTGGATAGCTTCGTTGATCTGGTTGGCGCCGATATCCTGCTCGCGGCAAGCGGCTGAAATTTCGGCCACCAGTTCTGCCGTCTTTCGGATATCGGGGACCAGGCGGTTCAACATTTCGCCCGCATCGGCGGCGGCCTTTACGGTTTCGCTGGACATGGAGCTGATTTCAGCCGCAGCGGACTGGCTGCGTTCGGCAAGTTTGCGCACTTCAGATGCGACCACCGCAAAGCCCTTGCCATGTTCGCCTGCACGGGCTGCTTCGACAGCGGCGTTGAGGGCGAGAAGGTCTGTCTGACGTGCGATTTCCTGAACGATGGAAATCTTTTCGGCAATGGTGCGCATGGCAATCACAGCCCGGCCAACGGCAGCGCCACTGGCTTCGGCATCGGTAGAAGACTGGCGGGCGATCTTTTCCGTCTGTGCGGCATTTTCAGCGTTCTGGCGGATGTTTGCAGCCATCTGTTCCATCGAAGCGGATGCTTCTTCTGTCGAAGATGCCTGTTCCGTCGCACCCTGTGAGACCTGCTCGGAACTGGCGGACAGTTCCTGGCTTCCCGACGAGACGTTTTCTGCAGCGGAAATCGAGTCCGACACCACGCCGCGAAGGCGTTCGATCATCGTGTTCACATGCTCGAGAAGTGTGCCGATTTCGTCGCGCGTCGTGACAGCGGCCATGGTCGTCAGATTGCCTTCGGAGACATTTCGAACGGAAACGATTGCCTTGTTGAGGCCACGGCTGATGGAGATCGAAATCAAAACGGCAGAAATCAAAGAGATAATGGCGGCCACAATAGCTAGGCTCAACAGCGTCGTGAACGTGCTGTTATAAGCAGCTTCGCTGGCCTTGTCGGAAGCCCCGATACCCTCTTCCGTCAAGACGGCGAGGTTTNCCGTCATAGCATCGAGCTTTTCAGATGCGACTGTTCCGTCGTTCTGATTGAGTTCTAGCGCCTGCTCACGATTATTGGATTTCACCAGATTGATGACGCGATCCTGAAGGGCTATAAAATTACCCCAAAAACTGCGAATTTCTGCCCACTTTGGTTTGAACTCTTCCGACGCACTTTGCTCGCCAGTTGCGAGGGCTTCTGTGAAGTTCTTACGCTCGGTTTCGATCATTACCAACGCATTTNGCATACGCTCAGGCGATGTCGAAAGAAGCAGGTCACTCTCGGCCAAACCAAGACCGTCGAATGCGCCGGCGATGTCATTGGCAACATCGTCCTGATGGATGGGACCGCTAATCATGCTGTCCTTCAGTCCATCCATTTCCCGCAAGCCATTAATGCCGAAGACAGCACATGCCGCCATGAGGAGGACAAGTAGACCAAAGATCAGGCCAAGTTTCAGTTTGATCGTGAACCGCATGATATGTCCTTTAAGAATAGCGCTCGAAGTGATGGGCGTTAAGGGTATTCGCTACCCCTGAATCGCGCTTGGAGTGATGCATTCACTTTTCGCGATAAAATGCGGGACAATCATCGTCGCATCCATATGACGGGCTTGGGGAAAATCTTCCCCAAGCCTATGTCTTTTGATTGTTAGGCGCTTTCGCGGAAGTCCGCGTCGTTGGCATCCGGGCCACCCATCGACATATCAAGCGCGAAACCCTTTGCGCGTGCCTGTTGTGAATGAATGGAGTGGTCCTGTGTCGGGCGGCGCACTGGAGCAGCTGGTTTTGCAGCAGGTCGAGGTGCAGGGGCGGNCGCCNGTGTTTGAGCCTGGGCTCTCGGTCCTGGGCTTGTATTGCCGCGCTCCACTCTAAAGAAGGCGATGCTCGCCTGAAGCTCTTCAGCCTGGGCTGCCAATTCCTCGGAGGTGGCCGACATCTCTTCGGAAGCGCCTGAGTTCTGCTGGGTCACGAGGTCCAGTTGCTGGATCGCCTCATTGATCTGGCTGGCGCCAATATCCTGCTCACGGCATGCGGCAGAGATTTCCGAAACCAGTTCCGCTGTCTTGCGGATATCTGGAACGAGGCGGTTCAACATTTCGCCAGCTTCGGTCGCAACCTGTACCGTAACACCCGACAGAGACGAGATTTCGGCTGCCGCAGCCTGGCTACGTTCTGCAAGTTTGCGAACTTCAGATGCGACGACGGCGAAGCCCTTGCCATGTTCACCNGCGCGGNCGGCTTCAACGGCGGCGTTCAATGCGAGAAGGTCTGTCTGGCGAGCGATTTCCTGAACAATAGAAATCTTCTCGGCGATGGTCCGCATGGCGGTAACTGCACGACCGACAGCCTCGCCACTGGCTTCCGCATCCTTGGAGGACTGGCGTGCGATTTTTTCGGTCTGTGCGGCGTTATCGGCGTTCTGCTTGATGTTGGCTGCCATCTGTTCCATCGAAGCAGATGCTNCTTCGGCAGAAGAGGCCTGCTCGGTGGCACCTTGCGAAAGCTGTTCCGAGCTTGCGGACAGTTCCTGGCTACCGGAAGAGACATTATCGGCGGCGGTCAGCGCATCGGCAACAACGCCGCGAAGACGCTCGACCATGCGCTGCAAGGCAATACCCAGCGTATCCTTGTCGGATAGTGGCGTCGGCGTGATTGTCAGATTACCATCGGCAATTTCGTTCGCCACGCCTGCGGTGTTGCGCAGGTTTCCAGTCATGACGTTGATGCGCGTCACCAGGTCCTTGATTTCGTCGTTCGTTTTGATCTCGACATCCTGGTTGAGGTCACCGATCGAAACGGCTTCCGCAACGACCAAGATCTTACGCAAGCCGCTGCTGATGCCGAGAGCAATCCAAAGAGCCGTGAACACGGCAATGACAACTGAGGCGATCGATGCGCAAACCAGCAGCATGCGCGTTTGCTCGTAGTCGGCAGTGGTGGAGACTTTGGCTTCTTCAAGACGTGCGCGGTTCATCTCGACGCCCTGATCGAGCTTCTGCGTCAGAGCATTTGCGGACACGCGACCGTCTCCCGACGAATAGGTGGACGCGGCAGATGCGTTGCCTTCTTGGATATATTCGCGAACGCGGTCGTCACTGTTTTCGAACGCTTTGGTAATTGCCTGTAGCTCTATCCAGTAGTTGCGCGTCTGGGGGCTGGCTGTGGCCGCCATGTCGGCGATCATCTTGTTCATTTCCGTCCGCGTTTCGTCGCTGGCGGCGATGTGCTTTTGAACTTCCTGGGNCGACGTCGCCAGAATGAGGTTTTTCTGGGAGCGTACGGTCGAAAGTGACAGCGCATTTATCTGGTGTGTCTTGTCCAGACGAACAACGGTGCCGTCCACCACCTCGTCCATTGCGTCCTTGGCCAAGCCGAGGCTGTAAATGCCGTATCCGGCTGTTCCTGCAAGCATCAAGATCAGGAATCCGAATGCGACAGCTAGCTTCATTTTAATGGTAAATCGCATTTTAGAATTCCTTAGAGAGGTCGATGACGTTGTTGCGGGAAGTGCCTTTCACGGATGTGTCCGGCTGTGAGGTGAAGATTGCATTGAGATTCGGAAGAATGACGAACTCGCTGCCGCGTTTGACGAGGCATTTGATGTAGTCGGNACGCCACCGCATTCCAACGCTCGGAGGCTGCTCGCTCGCCGTTCTGGAAAAGGTTGTAACCTCGTAGACCTTATCGGTGCGAAGGCCGACCAATGTTCGCTCACCATCAAGCGGAAGCTCGATGACGATGATGCGGCTATCGATTGTTTTTTCCGCAGCACCCATGCCAAAGGCCAGGCGAATATCCGCCAACGGAATGACTTTGCCGCGAAAGTTGATGACACTGGCCACAAATGGCTTGCTGCCAGGCACCGCGGTTTCTGGCAAAAGATCCAGGATTTCCTGAACCTGAACGGCTTCGATGGCAAAGGTTTCGCCCTCGATGCTGAAGGTGAGAACCTCGAGATCCTCTTGAGAGCCCCAGAGCTCTTCTGGCTGTTTCAATCTAGGCTGGTTCATCCGGCAATACGCATCTGCGCCTCCTGCTGCTGTCCTGCGGTCACGAGGTGTCCGACATCGAGGATGAGGGCGACACTGCCGTCACCGAGAATGGTCGCACCGGAGAATGTTGCAACGTCGTGATGCAGTTTCGACATCGCCTTGATCACCGTCTGGTGGTCTCCGATGATCTGATCGACAACGAGGCCAACGCGCTCTGAACCCGTTGAAATAACGACGACTTTCTGGAACTGGTCAGGCGTCGTGCCGGTATGGAACAGCTCACGAAGGCGAATAAAGGGAACGAGACTTTCGCGCAGCGAGATGAAAGAGCGGCCGCGGGATTTCATGTCGTTTTCAGGCGTCAGCTCAAGGCATTCTTCCACTGCCGACAGGGGAATGACATAGCAGCCAGAACCGACCCGCACCAAAAGACCATCGATGATGGCCAGTGTCAGCGGGATGGCTAGCGTTATCTCGGAACCGGCACCAGGTGTGCTGCTGACGTTGATGGTGCCGCGCAATCCCTCTATCGTCTTTTTCACGACATCCATGCCGACGCCTCGGCCTGAGAGGTTTGTGACCTGCGCTGCCGTGGAGAAACCCGGCTCGAAAATCATCTGTAGAAGTTCCTGATCGGACAAGGTTGCGCCAGCAGCAACAAGACCTGATGATTCAGCCTTCGCTCGCACCCTGTCGCGGTCGATGCCACGACCGTCATCACGGATGGTAATGGTGACGTCGCCGCCAGACTGGCGGGCCACCAGTGTGACCTGACCCGCTGGATTTTTGCCAGCGGCGACACGTTCTTCGGGCGTTTCCAGCCCGTGGTCGCAGGAATTTCGGACGAGGTGCACGAGAGGGTCGGCCAGACGTTCGATCACGACCTTGTCGACCTCGGTGCTTTCCCCTTCGGTCAGAAGTTCGATCTGCTTTCCGGTTTCGCGGGCAAGGTCGTGGACGAGGCGGCGAAAACGACTGAACAATTGCGAGATCGGCACCATGCGAAGCACCATCATGGTGTCGCGAAGTTCACCGGAAAGGCGCTCAACATCTTCAGAAACCGAGCGAAGCTGGATATCGACACTCGTATTGGCCAACTGGGAAAGCCGCGATTGAGCGATCACCAGCTCTCCGACACGATCCATCAATTCGTCAAGACGCTCGGCAGGAACGCGAACATTTTCCGCACTCCTGTTCTGTTTGCCATCGGTATTTGCCTGGGCTGCGGTATTTGCCTTGGCTGCTTCCTCGACCGGTGCCAGCGGCTGGACGATTTCGGTTGCGGGCGCTGGCTCGCTCGAGATTTTTTNGACGTCTATTTCCATGTCGTCCATGACGAAGATGAAANCGTCATCGATGGCCGAGCGTGGTTGATCCGTCGTCAGCGTGATCGCCCAGGAAAGGTACAGATTGGTTGGGTCGATGAGATCAAGCGAGGGAATCGCGCTCGTATTCACGGTAATGGCGCAATCGCCAAGTTCCGCCAACTCATCCAGAAGCCCCAATGGGTTCGTGCCGTTTGCCATGGAGTTTGCAGGCAGGCTGAAATTGATTTGCCACGTTGCGGTAGAGGGCTCATCCGCTTTTGTCGCGGCGACAGTTTGGCCCTTGTGAGGGACGGCTGCGCCGTCTGAACCGACTGCGGCTTGTAATTTTGCCAGCAGGCGATCGCCTGTTTCTGGAAAAGCCGTGGCCGGATTATCAACGAGGCGGCGCATGTGGTCCTGCGCCTCGAGCACTGCCGCGATCAGTTCGCTACTGGCGGGAACTTCACCCTTGCGGACGCGGTCGAACGCGGTTTCACAGTGGTGGGTGAAGGCGGCCAAGGCTTCGAAACCAAACATGGCTCCGGACCCCTTGAGGGTATGCAGGCCGCGAAACACGGCGTCGATCTGTCCTTGGTTGGACAGGTCATGCAACAGGTCCAGCAAGCCGCTTTCGATCTGTTCGAAAAGCTCGGCTGCCTCTGTTCTGAAAACCTGAATGGGGTCCAGTATGTTCATCTACCAAGAACCTTTTTAACGATTTTGACGAGGTTTNCAGGATCGAAAGGCTTGGTGACCCAACCCGTCGCGCCTGCGGCTTTCGCCCGAGCCTTCATGTCCGCGTCTGATTCCGTGGTCAGGAATATGATGGGTATGCCGGTATGGGCTGGCGACTGCCTCAAGGCTTCGATCATTTCCAGGCCGTTCATGTTCGGCATGTTCAGATCGGTGACGATAATATCGAAAGAACCGGCCTTCGCCTTCGTCAGTCCATCCGCGCCATCGACCGCTTCCGTCACGTGATAACCTGCATTTGTCAGTGCGATTTTGGTCGTCATTCTGATGCTGGCAGAGTCATCGACGGTAAGAATATTGGCGCTCATTGAATTTCCTTTCCATGCAGCCAGAAGAGGCGAGAGGCCTCGTCCATATTCGTGAGAAACCCGCCCCGGCGAAGGGTATCGACGACACCTGGTGAGGCTGGTTTCGTGAGGGTGATGTACTTGCCGTTCGCACGTGCATAGACCCTCGAGGCTTCGATGAGCTGGATGAAGCTCAAATCGGTATGGGCATCTGAGGGAATGTCGATAGTGACGGCTTTATGCATCTGAAGCGCGTCAAGCAGGCTCTCATGCACGGTCGCGATTCCGCGTATGGAGAGCGAGGGAGGCAAATTGAGTATTTCTGGCGTCATCAGTTCCTACTTCCCGGCTGTCTTGAATTCTGGCCAGCGAAAATCGCCCGTCACGTGTCTTGCGACGCTGAATCCGCCAGTGCTGTCTGACATTTCCGCATCGATGTATGTTTTGGAGATTTGTGCCTGTCTGGCTATGTTGCGGCGCACGAGCACGGCGTTGCCGCTGAAAACACCAAGGTGTTTGTCGATTGCTGCACGAACAGCTTTCGAACTTCCGTGGTGTTCAGACACAGCCATGACAACGCCGTCTTTGCAAAAGCAAGAAAGCGATCCAAATCCATTCATTTTTTGAAGTTCGGGCAGGCTTCATGCGACCCGGCACGATAACGGTACAATCCAACGATTAATCGTTATGTCTCGTAGCTGTTCATCATATTCGACTATTTGTAGGGGTGTAGTGGTTAAGGCACGGTTAATCACGGTTGCGATTAGTGGTGGTATTTTAAGAGTTGTGATTAAACTGTGGTAATATGCTGTTTTTCTGCAATGACAATATTTTTACTACCTTAGATACATATTTTATGTTCATGTTGCAGGTGTCTACGTTTGATTTTGGTCGAGTTCGCTGCGCCATGAACGTTGGAACACTTGTGTGTCATGATCATACCGCCACATGACTCTGAAGCATATTTNCCCTGATTGTAGGTGGTTGAAACCATTAAACGGCTGTCTTGGTGCCGACAGATTGTATTTTACGGTAATGCCCCTCACGCCGTAATTTTTAAATCGGACAAATCATTGAAATAAAAGGTTTATTTNGATTTTTATTTTTTTNGGCTGATGCTGTTGCAGAACCAGGATGTTTCGCATAGGCTTTTACGGCAACGTTTCAGTGAGGGAGGAGACTCATGCGCATACGTTCTATTTTGGCTGCCTTGGCGGCCGGTGTCATGTTACCTGCAGGTATTGCGGGGGCCACTGACTTGGAAGTGACGCACTGGTGGACATCGGGCAGTGAAGCTGCTGCGGTGGGAGAGCTAGCCAAGGCGTTTGATGCAACCGGAAATAAGTGGGTGGATGGTGCGATAGCTGGCTCAGGCGGCACTGCCCGCCCAATCATGATCAGCCGCATAACCGGTGGTGACCCGATGGGCGCCACGCAGTTCAATCACGGTCGTCAAGCAGAAGAGCTTGCGCAATCTGGATTGATGCGGGATCTCACGGATGTCGCTGAAAAAGGCAAATGGAAAGACGTCATCAAGCCAGCAAGCTTGCTCGACAGCTGCACAATAGACGGTAAANTATACTGTGCGCCCGTCAATATTCACTCATGGCAATGGCTGTGGCTTTCCAACGCCGCTTTCAAGACCGCTGGCGTAGAAGTTCCGAAAAACTGGACCGAGTTCATCGCGGCTGGCCCAGCGCTTCAGAAAGCCGGAATACAGCCTTTGGCTCTCGGTGGGCAAGCATGGCAGGCGAATGGTCTGTTCGATACGCTGGTCATTTCGATGGGCGGCAAGGACCTTTACGAAAAGGTCTATAAGGACAAGGACGCCGAGGTTGCGGCGGGCCCTGACATGCAGAAGATTTTCGCTGCTGCCGATGAAGCGCGCAAGCTTGCCAAGGGCTCGAATGTTCAGGACTGGAACCAGGCGACCAACATGGTCATCACCGGCAAGGCGGGTGGTCAGGTCATGGGTGACTGGGCGCAAGGCGAGTTTCAGCTTGCCAACATGAAAGCAGGAACCGACTACACCTGCCTTCCGGGCCTGGGTCTGAACGAATATCTGACCACGGGCGGTGATGCGTTTTATTTCCCACTGCTGAAAGACGATGCGAAGTCGAAGGCGCAGGAAGTTCTTGCCGAAGTGATCGTTGATCCCAAAACCCAGCTTGCATTCAACCTGAAGAAGGGCTCGCTTCCCATCAGAGGCGATGTCGACTTAGGCACGGCTAATGACTGCATGAAAAAGGGTCTGGCGATTCTCGCCAAGGGCAACGCCCTGACAAGCACGGATCAGCTCATTTCCGCCGATACGCAAANGCAGAAGGAAGATTTGATGGCGGAATTCTTCGCCAATTCATCTCTGACGGCTGAAGCTGCGCAGAAGCGCTTCGCTGATATCATCGGTTCCGCTGACTGATAGCTTGCCTGTGTGCGGTGGTTTAACATGCCGCCGCAGGCACCTCCTTGCCAGACATGGAGCGCATTGGCGCGTCTGGAAACTGTGCGGCGGGATATGCTTTCAAGGCTACCCGCGGCACGATCAACCTCTACGATTGATAAGGAGTGGGGCATGGCAGTGAAAAGCCATTCTGGTCGTCCAAACCAGCTATTCCGCAATCTGAATTCAAAGATTGCATCTATCCCTATGATCCTGACCGCGATGGTCATCTTCATGGGCGGAACGATCTGGACAGTCGTTTATTCCTTCACCAATTCGAAGCTCTTGCCGCGTGCAACCTTCATCGGTTTCGAGCAATATGAGCGCCTTTGGGCCGCGCCTCGCTGGATCATCTCGATCCAGAATCTGGCCATATACGGCATTCTTTCTCTGATTTNCAGCCTAGTGATCGGCTTTGTGCTGGCAGCGCTGATGGATCAGAAANTCCGTTTTGAAAATACCTTCAGAACCATTTTCCTTTATCCTTNCGCTTTGTCTTTCATCGTTACCGGCCTTGTTTGGCAGTGGCTGTTGAACCCGGAATTCGGCATCCAAGCCGTCGTTCGGTCCCTTGGCTGGGAAAGCTTTACATTCGACCCGCTCTATAATTCGGATTTCGTCATTTATGGCATCCTGATTGCGGCACTCTGGCAGGGAACGGGTCTCGTCATGTGCCTTATGCTCGCGGGTCTGCGCGGTATCGATGAGGACATCTGGAAGGCCTCGCGGGTTGACGGTATCCCGATGTGGAAGACCTATATTCTCATCGTCATTCCCATGATGCGCCCGGTTTTCATCACCACGCTCGTGATTATCGCCAGTGGTATCGTCAAGGTCTACGATCTGGTCGTGGCACAGACCAGCGGTGGACCCGGCATCGCCTCCGAAGTCCCTGCGAAATATGTCTATGACTACATGTTTCAGGCACAGAATCTGGGGCAGGGCTTTGCAGCGTCCACGATGATGTTGCTCACCGTCGCCATCATCGTCGTCCCATGGGCCTATCTCGAATTCGGAGGGCGCAAACGTGGCTAATATTTCGACGCTCAATACGGTCGCTGCCGGAGTGGACCCCGTGTCCTCTCAACTTGGCGGCCCACGCGGACGCAAGCCGCGCAAGCGCATATCCCGACGTAATATCATCCTCTACGGCAGCCTGTTCGTCGCCGCGCTCTATTACCTGCTGCCGCTTTACGTGATGATAGTGACATCGCTGAAAGGCATGCCCGAAATTCGCATGGGCAACATTTTTGCCCCGCCGATGGAAATTACCTTCGAGCCTTGGGTCAAGGCGTGGTCCAATGCCTGCACGGGTTTGAACTGCGATGGTCTTTCTCGCGGTTTCTGGAACTCGGTGCGCATCATGATCCCATCGACCTTCGTGTCGATCCTGATTGCTTCCGTCAGCGGCTATGCGCTGGCCAACTGGAAGTTCAAAGGCTCTGAGTTTTTCTTTTCCATTCTCATCATCGGAGCCTTCATTCCCTATCAGGTCATGATTTATCCGATCGTGATCGTGCTGCGCGAATTGGGTGTCTACGGAACATTGACCGGCCTCATCATCGTTCACACCATTTTCGGCATGCCGATTCTTACCCTGCTGTTTCGTAACTACTTCGCCGGACTGCCGGAGGAGTTGTTCAAAGCGGCGCGTATCGATGGTGCGAATTTCTGGCAAATCTATTTCCGCATCATGGCGCCCATGTCGCTACCGATTTTCGTGGTGGCGATGATCCTGCAGGTCACGGGCATCTGGAACGACTTTCTCTTCGGCGTCGTGTTCACAAGACCGGAATATTATCCGATGACGGTTCAGCTCAACAATATCGTCAACTCGGTTCAGGGCGTGAAGGAATACAACGTCAATATGGCGGCCACCCTACTGACCGGTGCCGTTCCGCTGTTCGTCTATTTCGTTTCAGGTAGACTTTTTGTCCGCGGCATCGCCGCAGGCGCAGTCAAGGGTTAAGCTTCATGAATAAAAGCGTCTCCATTCGCGACCTGTCCCTGTCATTTGGCGCGGTCAACGTGCTCTCAGACCTCAACCTCGATATTTATGAAGGGGAGTTCCTCGTCCTTCTCGGCTCGTCCGGTTGTGGGAAGTCCA
The DNA here is from genome assembly GCF_002896715.1 of Agrobacterium bohemicum. Lineage (GTDB taxonomy): Bacteria > Pseudomonadota > Alphaproteobacteria > Rhizobiales > Rhizobiaceae > Agrobacterium > Agrobacterium bohemicum. The sequence continues at coordinate 89,105 of NZ_PGEL01000020.1, read as the reverse complement.
CTTTGCTCAATTGCATCGCCGGTTTGCTGGAACCGACCGACGGACAAATCTTCATCAAGGACAGAAACGTCACCTGGGAAGAGCCGAAAGATCGCGGCATCGGCATGGTGTTCCAGTCTTACGCCCTCTACCCACAGATGACGGTGGAAAAGAACCTGTCCTTCGGTTTGCAGGTCGCCAAAGTTCCGAAGGAAGAAATCGACAAGCGCGTCAAGCGCGCCGCCGGTATTCTCCAGATCGAACCGCTGTTGAAACGCAAACCCGCAGAACTTTCCGGCGGCCAACGGCAGCGTGTGGCCATTGGACGTGCGCTGGTACGAGACGTCGATGTATTCCTGTTCGATGAACCCCTCTCCAACCTCGACGCCAAGTTGCGTTCTGAACTGCGCGTGGAAATCAAGCGGCTTCATCAGGCGCTGAAAAACACAATGATCTATGTCACGCACGACCAGATCGAGGCGCTGACGCTGGCAGACCGGATCGCGATCATGAAANGCGGTGTCATTCAGCAGTTGGATGATCCGATCTCGATCTACAACAAGCCGAAAAACCTTTTTGTGGCGGGTTTCATCGGTTCACCTTCGATGAACTTCCTGCGCGGCGAACTGGTTGAAAAGGACGGTAAAGTTCTTTTCGTCACCAACGGCGTCAGCTTCACGCTGGATGGATATGACGCTTCGTCTGCACTCAATCCGGGCACCTCGGCTGTGCTTGGCGTAAGGCCGGAACATGTGCGGGTCGATAGCGATATCACCAGCGGCGAAATCCACGATGCTGTCGTCGATATCGAAGAACCGATGGGTGCGGATAACCTGATCTGGCTGAAGCTTGCCGGACATACACTGTCAGTTCGTGTCGGCGGCCATAGACGCTTTGCACCTGGCACCAAGGTCAAACTCGCCTTCGATATGTCGATGGCCTCGCTTTTCGATGCGGCAACAGAAGATCGCATCTGAACACAAACACATTTCCACCGGACACAGTCCCAATGTCAGGAGAGACACATGACGAAACTCGGTTTCCAACTCTATAGCGCCCGCAATTTTCCGCCCCTTTCGGATGTTTTAAAGAAATTATCGGCGGCGGGATATGCCCACGTCGAAGGGTTCGGCGGCATTTATGGCGCGATGGACGATGCAGCCTTGAAGGCACTGCGCAGCGATCTCGATGCGAACAATCTGACCATGCCGACAGGACATTTCGGTCTCGATATGCTGGAAGGAGAGCCACAGAAAGCGCTCAACATCGCGAAAATTCTGGGCATTCAGGCGATCTATTGCCCCTATCTCTTGCCCGATCAGCGTCCAAGCGATGCCGCGGGCTGGCTTTCCTTCGGCAAGCGCCTACAAGACGCTGCCAAGCCTTTTCGTGATGCGGGCCTTGCATTTGGTTGGCACAACCATGATTTCGAATTCGTAAAGCTGGACGACGGCTCCACGCCGCAGGATCAGATTTTTGCCGGTGGACCTGAGCTGGAATGGGAAGCAGACATCGCCTGGATCATCCGCGGAAAAGCTGATCCGTTCGAGTGGATCGAGCGCTATGCCAGCCGCATCACCGCAGTGCATGTCAAGGATATCGCACCAGCGGGTGAAAATACCGACGAGGACGGTTGGGCAGATGTCGGTCAAGGAACCGTGGATTGGAAGGGGCTTGTGGACGTGCTGAAGAAGACTGCCGTCAAATATTACGTGGTCGAGCACGATAATCCCAAAGATGTAGACCAACTGATCACGCGTTCCATCGCATCCTTCAATACGTATTAATTCACCAATCTGGAGTTTCAGACATGGCCAAGGAACTTGGCGTCGGCATCATTGGATGCGGCAATATTTCAACGACCTATTTTTCCCTCTCACCGCTCTTCAGAGGATTGAAAGTTCTCGCCTGCGCCGATCTCAACCGCAGCGCGGCGGAATTGAGAGCCGAAGAGTATGATGTAAANGCTCAGTCCATCGAAGAGTTGCTTCAAAACGACGAAATCGATGTGGTTGTGAACCTCACCATTCCGGCAGCGCATTTTTCCGTTTCGAAAGCCATTCTCGAGGCTGGTAAACACGTCTACTCGGAAAAACCCCTTGTCCTGACCCTTGAGGAGGGCGAGGAACTGCGGCGTCTCGCCACGAAAAAAANTCTGGCTGTCGGTTGCGCGCCTGATACGTTCCTGGGCGNTGCGCACCAACTCGCCCGCAAATACATCGATGAAGGCGGCATCGGGCGTATCACATCAGGCACATGCCACGTTATGAGCCCCGGAATGGAAATGTGGCATCCCAATCCCGGCTTCTTCTTCCTTGAAGGTGGCGGACCAATCCTGGATTTGGGGCCGTACTACATCGCCAATCTCATCAACCTCATCGGCCCGGTCAAACGCGTTGGCGCTTTGACCTCCATGGCAAACCCCACCCGTACAGTGACCAGCCAGCCGCTGAACGGCCAGACGATCCCCGTGGAAACACCGACGAACATCCATGCTTTGCTGGAATTCGTAAACGGGGCGACGATCACGTTGTCGGCCAGCTGGGATGTATGGTCGCACCGCCACGCCAATATGGAGCTTTATGGCACCGATGGCTCGATCTATGTGCCGGATCCCAACTTCTTCGGCGGTGTCGTGGAAGCCAGTGGTCGAGACAAGGATATCAAGCCGCTGGAAAACTGGGAGCATCCATTTGGCATTGCCAATCAGGAAAGCCCGCAGGGCCCGCGCGCGAATTATCGCACCGCCGGTCTTGCCGACATGGCACTCGCGCTGATCGAGGGCCGCGACGCCCGTTGCTCGCTGGATCGCTCGCTACACGGTATCGATGTCATGACGGCCATCCTGAAATCTGGTGAAGAAGGCCGCTTCATCGAGTTGAGCACAACCTGCACCCAGCCAGCGGCTTTGGGTATTGAGGAAGCGCAGGCGCTGCTACGTTAAACAAAAAATGGCGGATACTCCCAAGGTGTCCGCCATTTCAGGCTGCAGGCTCATGTGTCAGAATATCCGTCCTCACGGTGGCCTTCAGCGGCAGATGATCTGAGGCGACGCGAGACAAGGCGCTGTTATGCGCTGTGACATTGTCGATCAACCCCGTGCGGTTGGAGATAATCCGATCGAGGGCCAACACAGGCATACCTGCGGGAAAGCTGGGAACGGCGGGCGGCAATGTTCCAAAGGCATCGCGAAACGTATTGAGCGAAGAGCCATTGCCCAGCCGCCATTCATTGAGATCTCCCAGCAGAATGGTCGGCTGTTTGTCTCTTTCATCCAGTAGTTCTACCAGAGCCTTTGCCTGTTGCGCCCGCGAGTGCCGCAGCAGTCCGAAATGGGCGGCGATGATGCGCAGCGTGCCACCCTGTTTCAATTCCAGCTCAACCACCAACGCGCCGCGTGGCTCAAGCCCCGGTAGCTTCAGCGGATGCACATCACGAACGGCACCTTCCTTGAACAAAACGACGTTGCCGTGCCAGCCATGCGCCTTTGTACCGGCGGCGACGGGAACAGGTGACAGACCACACTCCCGCTCCAGCCGGATCAGGTCGAGCAAGCCTGTGCGTTCTCCAAAACGGCTGTCTGCTTCCTGGAGGGCGATTATGTCCGCGCCGATTTCCTGAATGACATGGCTTGTGCGATCCGGGTCGAATTTGCGGTCTCGACCCACACATTTGTGAACATTATAGGAAGCAATGACAGGAAAGCCGTTTTCCCCGCACGGGTCACTACCGGTTGGACGTTTTTNGCGGTTGCGAAAAGAGTTCACCAGAACGGACGACAGGCTCTCGGGCTTCGCTCGTATCGTTTTTTNATCTGGCATCACCGAACCCAATTCCAATTTGCTTAGTCGTCGGCGCTGCCGCATCCAGACGTCTTGTAACGCATGTTATAGATATGGCGACGCAAGCCATAGGACCCTTTCGAAANGCCGTAGCAGGAATGGCCGCGCGCGCAACTCTTCCAGCTTCACTTGCCTTGCAGTTTCCATCGCCGCCGCGAAGCGTTCGGATATGGAATTTGCAAAGCCTTCATCGATAACTTCTATGTCCACCTCAAAGTTCAATCTCAATGAGCGGGGATCGAGATTGGACGAGCCGACATAGGACCAGCGGTCATCGATCACCAGCAGCTTCGAGTGATTGAAAGGGCCTGTCGCCCGCCAGATCCGACAATAGCTTTTCAGCATCTGGTCGAATTGCGCCGTCATTGCGTGGTCGACAAGGGTCAGATTGTTGTTTGCGGGCACGATAATATCGACCTGCACCCCGCGTCTGGCAGCCGTCGTCAGTGCTGAAATCAGCTCTCTGTCTGGCAGGAAATAGGGGGACATGATGCGGATGGACGACCGTGCGATGGAAAACGCCCCCATCAGCATTTTATGGCTGGTTTCGATGCTGTTGTCCGGCCCGGATGGCACCACGCGGCCAAGTACCGGAGAGCCGGGGTCACCTTCGGGTAGCGTAACATCCCAGACAGGGCCATCCAGCAACTCACGCGTCGTAAATCGCCAGTCTTCGGCGGCAACTGTGAAAAGGTCGGCAACGAGCGGGCCGGTTACCCTGAAATGCGTATCGCGTGAGTGTCTGTCGCCGGAAAACTCCTGCGTAAAGCCTTCGCGAATATTCATGCCACCGGTAAAGGCTGTTCGGCCATCGACAACCAAAATCTTGCGGTGTGTGCGCAAGTTCGCGTAGGGCAAGCGCAGGCCGACGATAACATTGCCATTGAAGACGGCCGCCTTGATGCCAACCTTTTTGAGGGCCGGCAGGATGCTGGGAACAGAGTAGCGGGCTCCGACTGCATCGACCAGCACGCGTACCTCGACACCGCGGTTTTGCGCGTCTGACAAAGCCTCCACGAAGCGCTGTCCGATCATGTCCTGATCGAAGATATAGGTCTCCAGAACAATGGATCGCTTGGCATTGGATATGGCCTCAACCATCGCCGTGTAAGCTTCGTCGCCAGAGGATAGTGGCTCAATGGTGTTTCCTGTGGTCAAGGCATTGCGTGTCACCCGATCGCCTACGTTTTTCATGGCTAGGAAACGACGGCCGAACCGGGCGATCACCAGATCATCATCGGTATCGAAAAGGGCGACGCGGTCCATGATGGTTCCGTGCATCAAAGAGCGCTGTTGGCCAAGAGAACTGCGGCGGATACGGTTTATACCGGCAACGGCATAGATTGCGGCACCCACGAAAGGCGAAAGCAGAATGACACCGACCCAACCCAGTGCAGTGCGCACTTCCTGTTTGGTCATGGTCGCGTGGATAGCAGCACTTGCTCCCATGATAATCGACAGTGTCGCCAGTATATGCGGCCAATAAGTGGTAAAGAGATCAAACATATAGAGAATATAATGGAGTTCCAGCGTGCCGCAAGCCGCTTCCTTTATAGCCCAGGTAGCGATGTATTAAGGCTTTGTAAGCTATAACAGGCGCCAAGAATTTTTGATGAAGCCGATGACACGATGGACGCTTGCCGGGAAATCTCTGCCGAAAATAGCCTTTTGATCCCAAGTCGCCAGACTTGTATTCAAACCGGAAATATTTTACCACCGTGTCACTTCCTGCAAACCGGTGAAACGCCATGCGTTTGAGACATATTGCGCTTCTTGCCTGCACCGCATTTATGCTCGCAGGCTGCAACGATACGCTCGAGACAGTCGAGCGTGATGTTTCGCATGTCAAGAACAAGGTTGATTACCCGCTTTCCGCGTCCATTCTGGCTGAGATGGACAAGAAGAATATGGATCGCAATGCGCCGATCATGATCCGTATTTNCAAGGAAGAGGGTAAGCTCGAAATCTGGAAGGCCAAGCGCGACAATCGCTTCGATGTCATCGCGTCTTATGACATCTGTGCATGGTCTGGAAAGCTGGGCCCAAAGGTCAAGGAAGGCGATCGGCAGGCGCCCGAGGGTTTCTATAATCTGACGCCGGGGCATCTGAACCCGAATTCCAACTACTACCTTGCCATCAACACCGGCTTTCCCAACCGTTATGATCAGGCCAACGGCCGCAGCGGCACCAATCTGATGATCCATGGTGCATGCTCGTCGTCGGGTTGCTACTCGATGACCGACGCGCAGGTGCTGGAGATTTACGGCTTTGCGCGCGATGCCTTTAAGGGCGGTCAAAAGACGGTGCAGCTTCAGGCGCTGCCGTTCCGCATGTCGGCGGAAANCATGGCACGCCACCGTAAAAGCGAGCATTCTGAATTCTGGAAGATGCTGAAGGTTGGCTACGACAATTTCGAAGTCACCAAGCGCCCACCAGAGGTCAATGTCTGCGAAAAGAAATACGTCTTCAATCAGCAGGCTGAAGGCGGTCAGTTCAATGCTGGCGCTGCATGTCCGAAANTGAGTACGCCGCCGGCGCTTGCCAGCGCGCTTCAAAGCTACGCCAAGACCTATGATGTCGCTTATGCCAAGGCGACCAATAAGCTGGATGGAATGGTCTGGTACGACCCAAGCGAAGCCGAGCGCAAAGCGCTGGTTGCGGCAAAGCGCAAGGGCCGTGAGCCTGCCTATGCGCCGACAGGGTCTGCTCTCAAGGCTGGCAAGCTGATGAAGGAAACCGAATTTGCCGCCCTGATGGAAAAGAAGGCGGCCAAGGGTATTTCCGGACAGGCAGCGACGGCCATGGCATCTGCATCGAACCCCGGCGCGACGACTGCGGCGACGGTTGGAACGCAACAACCGGCTGCTGCCCGTGTAGCGCCGACGGTTATGGTCGTGGCAGCGCCGGTGGCTCCCAACCAGCAACAGACTGCCGCCGCACAGAGCATTCCTGTTCCAGCGCTTAACCCGCTGGCCTTCTCCGCGCCACCACAGCCTGACGATGCCCAGAAGAAACCGTTCTGGAAGTTCTGGGCCAAGCAATGACCTTGCCCGTCGCCGATATCTACGATCTGAGGGGGCTGAAATGCCCCCTTCCTGTTTNGAAAAGTCGCAAGAAATTATCGAGCATGAAAGCGGGCGAGGAACTCTGGGTCGAAACCACCGACCCTCTGGCCTTCATCGATATTTCGCACATGTGCAGACAGGACGGACATGTTCTGCTGTCAGCCGTCGCAACGGACACTGGGCACAAGTTTCATATTCGCAAAGTGTAATGCGTTCTCAGACGCCGCGTTTATTGCCCCACAGCAACACGTGTAGTTGCGGCAGCACGCGAACATTAAACCAGTGATCGGCGCTGACCTTATCCACCAGCCATAACATTCGGTTCATCACGCCGTCGATATCAACGACAGCATCGTCATCATCCGGTGGCGGAGGCGTATGGTTGCCTGGCTGGAGATAGACCGGCAAATCGGGAAAGCGCGCGGCGGCATTCTTCGCATAGGCGTAATCCGCATCGTCAAAAATCACGACCTTCAGAGCAATATGCGGACCTTTCCCTGCTGCCGCAAGACAGCTTTCAAAGGCTTCCCAGTCCGTCTGCATCCCGCTGGACGGTGGCTTGGGGCTGAGGATAAGGTAGTCGAGATCGGCAAACCAGCGCTTGGCAATGCTGCCTTGAGTTTCCAGCGCGAAACGATAGCCCTCGGCATGCCCTTTATCGATCAATCCGCCCAGCGGCTGTATGGCTGGATTGCCGCCGGACAGGGACACGGTCAGAGGCTTGCCGCCCGAGAGCGCTGTGACATCCTGCCAGATGGCATCGACGGACATCGGCTTCCAGTCATCGCGATATTGGCTGTCCACCGCGTGGAGCGTATCGCACCACGAGCAGCGATAGTCGCAGCCCCCGGTACGCACGAAAACCGTGGGAACGCCGATCAGCAGACCCTCACCCTGAATGGTCGGACCGAAGATTTCGCTGATGCGGATGGGTATGTCCTTCGTGCTGCTCATGGCTGGCGCAGGGNCCGATATTCGGCCCATGTCTTCGCCGTCTCGCTGACACGGACCGCGCTGGTTTCTGGCAGACGTTCCTTGCACCAGTCATAGAAATGCTTGGCAAGACGTTCAGCCGTGACCATGTCGTGTCCCAGCACATCATTGAGGTGCCGATGGTCGAAGCGATCATCGATGTAGTGCTTCAGCGGCGATAGCTCCTGATAGTCGCGCACAAAGCCGTGCTCGTTCAACGTCTCGCCGGAAAGCTCGACTTCAACGATATAATTATGACCATGTAGCCGCGCGCATTGATGATCTGCGGGAAGTCCCGTCAACTGGTGCGATGCCGAGAAATGGAATTCCTTGGTGATGCGAAACATCAGTTCACCTCCTGCGCAGCGTAGGCGCTGGTGGCTGCAAGCCAGAAGTCCGGGTCTTCATAGTCCGTGGGGTCGTTGACCCCTGCCAGATGAAACGCCTCGCGGCGCTCCACGCAGGTACCGCAGCGTCCACAGTGGCGCATTCCACCCTTGTAGCAGGACCATGTTTCGGCAAAGGGCGTATCGTGGCTGGCACCATCAGTCACGATGTCGGCTTTGGAGCCCGCGACATAGGGGGCATAGAGTTTGACGCTGGCATAACCATCCAGAGCGTGGCGCTGCATATCGTTGAAACTGTCTATGAAACCTGGTCGGCAGTCGGGATAGATGAAGTGATCACCACCATGAACGGCAATGGCCACGGCATCCGCCTGCTGTGCGGCGGCCAGCCCGAATGCGATCGTCAGCATGATGGCGTTGCGGTTCGGCACGACGGTCGAGCGCATCGTTTCTTCCGCATAATGGCCATCCGGCACCGCGACATCATCTGTCAGTGCTGACCCTGTCAGATGTGCACCGATAGTCCTGATATCGATAATGTGGTGCGGCACCGCAAGGCGGCTTGCACAGAGGGCTGCAAAGTCCAGTTCCTTCTTGTGGCGCTGGCCGTAATCGAAGGAGACCAGAGCAACGAGTTCGTTTTCGGCTGCAATTTTATGCGCAAGCGAAACGGAGTCCAATCCGCCGGAGCAGATGACGATGGTTTNCATATTTTGGATCCCTTGTTTTGACCGGGTGGGCTGCGACCGGATTACGGTTGCGGCTTCTAACGCAAGTCGGGACCATTGTGAAGGGGCGCGGGCACATTAGGCCGCGCCTTCGCAGAAGGTGATATGTGTTACTCCACGATTACCGAAAGTGCGGTGCCGGTGTAGACTGGTCGCACCTTCACACCATCGGTTTCAATCGAGGCAAAAGAGCCGTTGATGCTGTTCGCCGTCAAAACCTCGATTTTCGAACCCGAAGCCGGAGTTTGGCCGCCGAAGGTCAACTTTAAGACCGCACCCTTGATCGCAGCTTTGCCTTTGATGTGAAGCGGACCATTTTTCGCATCGACAAGAAGAATGCCACCCGTCTGGCTATAGTCTCCATCGATATTGATGCCTTGCTGCGCGGCAAGATGCAGGGTGCCGCCGGAAACCAAGACGCTGCCGGTGCCAAGTGCCGTGCTCGAAGCTGCGACGAGCATCCCATCCCTTATCGCGGTACCGCCGGAGTAGCTGTTTGCGCCGACGAGTTCCAGAACACCGCTACCCGCTTTTGCAAGACGNCCCGGTCCGGAAATGTCGTTTGCCCAGCGGTCACGCGCATTGAATCCGCCAGCGGCAGCATCCATCGTCACAGTCACATCGCCGTCGAAGGCGCCGTAACCTGCTGCGGCCGCAACGAGATTGATCCGGCCCCAGCCCTGGCTGTCATCCAGCAGGGNATAGCCGGATTCGATACCGGTGGAGAAGAGGACCGCACGTCGTTGTGAGGCATCGAGATAGGGCAGGCGGGTTTCAAGCAACACCTCGGCACCGTCAGGCACCACCATCGCAGCGCGTGGTGCAGCCATGTCCCTGCTGAACGAATAGGTCATGCGCGTGCGGAAATCAGCTCTGTTCGTCGCCGCGTCGGCAAAGCGGTCGGTAGACTTGTCTGCGCTATGGGCAAAAGCCTGCAATGTCTGTCCCTGTGGTAAGCGTCGGGTCAAATAGGCCTGTACCTCTTCATGCGCCGCCCTCTTCGCATCGGCTACCTTGGGGTCTTGCAGGACGGCAGCAGCTATGGCCGTGGCGGTGATCCGTCCGCCGATTACATCGAGCGGCGAGTGCATGCCCGCCACGATCCGTGTGTCGCCAAGCTCCGATGCTTTTGTCAGCAGTTCCGAGAAGCGCTCGGGCACGGCGTAAGCATAGGCGATAGCGGCAAGATAGGCTGCATTGGTGTGGCCACTTGGAAAGCCGCCATCCTTGCCGCGGCCGCGATTTTCACGCGCATATCTCAAGGCGGGCACGGTGACATCTGGCTCGGTTTCGTAACGTTCAAATGTCTTGTCGCCAATGGTTTCGGTGCCGGTTTCGATAACTTCGCCCTTCGCGCTCATGCGCCAGGGACGTGGCGTCGAATAGAAATATTTCGATGGCGAGGTCGAGCCTTCGGGACCACGCATCAATTTCATGAAGGCAACAAAGTCCTTTAATTCGGAATCCGACGAGCCTGAGTCTGTACCCTTGTCGTCCTCTCGCTTGGTGATGACGTCATTGACGTTGAAGTCTTCAAGCGTGTGGTTGATGGTCGTGGTTGCGCCAGCGCCTTCGCGGTACCATGCCGCCAATGGTCCCAGACCTTCGATCACGCTATAACCCTGCGAGCGACGGTCGTTCAAATAGGCATTGAGAGCGTCAGCATCAGTGCGGTTCCTGCCGGTGACGGACAGAACATAGCGCATGTTCTCAGTCCAGATGTCTGGATTGAGGATTTTGACCTTGCTGTAATCCGTCGGGCCATCGCCGTTGGCGCCGCCACCCGCCCATTTTTCATCACCCAGCGTCCAGATGCGTTTAAAGCCGGAGAGAATTTCGATGACCGGATTGTCTTTGTCATCATAAGCATTGACGGCTTCACCCTTGGCATTCTTGCTGGTCTGGTTGTGATAGTTTTGCGTAACGGGTAACGGATATGGGGCGGGCGGGNCCGGTACTCCGATCTTGAAGCCAATGCCCGAGGGTTCCGGTGTATCGAAAGCCTGCGCATGTGAGGTCATGCCAAATGCTGTCAGAGATGCCAGCAGGGTGGAGCGGAGCAATGGAAANCGAGCGCCCGGATTGGTCATGGCAGCATCCTCATTCATTTTGGTGCAAAAGTGAGTTTGTGAAAAAGACGGCGTCAACGGTCGGCAAAATGCCCCTCGTCCATGACAATTTGATTACAGTCAGCGACGAATAAAGCGCTTGGAGGCTTATTGGGGAGAGCCGTCTTCTTCCCATTGCACGCAGATGGATGCGCCCTGCGATGATGGTGTGGCGGACTGGCTGACGGTTGCTCGTAGGCTTTGCGCCATGGCGGTGATCAGTCGTGTACCGAGCCCGGTTCCCTTCGGCGAGGTGGCTCCATCGATGCCGATGCCATCGTCTTCAACGATAAGTCGAACGATGTTGTCGTGTGTTTNCAATGAAATACGAATGTCGCCCGCGCCGCCGGGATAGGCGTATTTCAGCGCATTGGTGGTCAGTTCGGTGACGATAACCCCCAATGCGACGGCCTGATCCGGAGAGGCCTTTATGGTATCCATGTCCGTCGAAATGCGCAGTTTTTCGCTGTCGCGCGCGGATCGGGCAAGGTCGTGAATGATGGACGAAAGATAGGAATCGAGTTCGACTTCCCCGACATTATAGGCTGTGTACAAACTGCGATGGACGCCAGCAATCGCGGAAATCCGGCTTTGTGTTTCGAGGAGGGCGGTGCGGGCTTCCTCGGTTGCCACGGCATTCAACTGCATGCGGATCATGGCAGAGACAAGCGACAGGCTGTTGGCGATCCGGTGGTTCATCTCCTTTGCCATCAGCTCTGCGCGTTCTTTTGCCTGCAACAATTGCCGCTCGGCCTCTTCTTTTTCCCGCCGAAGCTGGAAATTGTCGAGGGCCTGCTGGATAGAATTGAGCAAANGCGGAAAGAAGTCGTCGCCAACATTCTTGATAACGTAATCGGCAGCACCCGCCTTCAGAGCGTCGATGGCGACCTGCGCTTCGCTAGCGCCGGTCACATAGAGAACGGGTATGTTTCGATGCGCTTCGCCGATGCCGGATAAAAACTGCAGACCGGTACCATTTNGAAANTAATGATCGAGAACCACCGCATCGAAGCTGTTCGCCTTGAATTCTTCAAGACCTACAGCCACGGAGGCGGCGTGAACCACCGTCATGTCATGCCGACCAAGCACGCGCTGCGCAAGCTTTGCGAGCGTTGGGTCGTCATCAACATAAAGTATTCGCAACGTCATTAAGCTTTCATGGAACCTGTATTACGGAAANGAAAAGGCCAAGGTTTCGAATGGCCGTAGCAAAACCCTCATAGTCCACCGGCTTGGTAATATAAACATTTGCGCCGAGATCGTAGCATTTCTGGATCTCGGTTTCGTCGTCGGTTGTCGTCAATACCACAACTGGAAGACGTTTTGTGTATTCATTGCTCTTGATCTGTTCGAGAATCTTTATGCCTGAGGTGTCCGGCAGATTGAGGTCCAGCAAGATCAAGAGATAGCGGTCTTTGCTGACAAGCCCGTCCCGCTCAGGTCCGAGGATGAAATCCAGAGCCTTGTGACCAAGGGTGAAAGGAACGATTTCATTGTTGACGCCGGCACGACGCACGTTCTTTTCTATCAGGCGCGCATGGCCTTCGTCGTCTTCGATCATGACGATCGTGACTTCTTGTCCTGTTGCTTTCATACGTCGTTCCCTCGTGTGATTTTCCGCAGATCGGTCGGCAGTGTCAGGTGAAAGGTGCTTCCTTTCCCAAGTTCAGACGCAACCGTAATATCTCCACCTAGATTCCTGATGAGCGACCGCACATGGGCAAGACCTATGCCTTCGCCCTGCTGGTCCTGTTCTCCCGCGCGGCGGAACAGTTCAAAAATACGCTCCAGATCATCTGCGGCAATGCCGCGTCCGTTATCGCTGACATCGACGCGTACGATGCCACGTCCTTGCGGCAGAATACGGGCGGTCAGTTCCAGCGGTCTTCCCGGCATCTGGTACTTGACGGCATTGTCGAAGAGATTGCCGAGGATCTGGTCGAGCGAGATACGGTCGGTAATGATCGTGAAACTCTGAACATCGAGATCGATCTTGCCATCGACAGCGCTGACCTGATGCTGGACGCTGGCGCCAGCCGTCATGAGGAGGTCCTTGAGATCGACTTTTTCGGCCTGCAGCTTCCGGCGTCCGTCACGCGAGATTTTGAGAATGGCGTTGATCAGCTGGTCCATCTTGCGGGTCGAAGACCGAATGAAGCGCATGGCCTCGGGCAAATCTTCTTCCACTGCCAGCTTGGCCTCACGCACTTCGTTTTCGGACAGGGGCTTGCCGTCCGCCAGTACGAAAGCCTGCACAGGTTTCAGCGATGTGTCGAACTCCGACAAGAACCCCATGATATTGACGAGAGGCGCACGCAAATCATGGGTTACGATATAGGCAAACTTCTGGATTTCCTGATTGGCGCGGACAAGATCTCTGGTGCGCTCGTCAACGCGTTCTTCCAGCCCCTTGTTCAGCTCGTCCACCTCTTCGCGAGACCGCATGAGCTCTTGAATATATTTCCCGATCAGTGCCAGCGCGCCACCCAGCACCGCCAAGATAGCAATCGCACCGCAAATCGTAACCCAGCGCAGATTTTCCGCAGCCGATAGCTGGTCGGCCACGATGATGCGCAACCGGCTGTCGGTTGTTTCCTGATAGCGAGCGAGCGTGTCGCGTATCTCTCGCATATAGGTAAGGCCGGTATCGCTACGCACAAGTTCGATTGCTTCTGGTGCACGATTGTCGTTCATCAACTGAACGGCGCGACCGAGTTCGGCCATCTTGGCATCGAGATTGGATTGCAGCTTTGGCAGGTCGGCGACATATTCCGGGCGGCTGCCAATGCGCTCAACCAGCTGTAGCTTGATGTCACCGAGCGCTTTCAGTGCTTCCCGGTAGGGAACCAGATAACGCTCGTCGCTGGTCAGAAGGTAACCACGCTGTCCGGTTTCGGCATCCTGAATAGTGGTTAGGACGTCGAGGATCGATGCCCTTAAACGGCGCAGCTCAGCTGTTTCCTGCGAATATTTGTTGTTTGCCTGGACGAGCCAAAGGGAGGTCGCAACCATGCCAAGAAGCACTGCGATACCCAAACCGAACATGATCATTGTTCGACGAACGAACGAAGATAGTTTCGCCACCCCAGACCCCGTAGCTTTTAAGTTATTTCGTAAGTACTCGAGCATCACGGCTATATGCAAGATGTTGTGGTGTTATTGGTTAAGTTGTTCACTTTAATCGCAGAAAGCGCTGAAGACGCGAGGCGATCCGCGCGAACCGTAGCGCTCGGTATCGGCCAAGAAAAAGCCCACCGGCATGTCACTGGTGGGCTTCCTTATTTTGCTGCTGGCTTTTTTTAAAGGCTGCGACCGATGTCGAGGAATTTTTGACGTCGTTCAGCGCGCAATTGGCTGCCAGACAGCGGAACGAGTTCTTTCATCGCCGCTTCAATAGTCTTGCCGGTCGCCTCGATCACCGTTGCCGGGTCGCGATGCGCACCGCCGAGAGGTTCCGGAATGATCGCATCGATAACGCCAAGTGACTTAAGATCGTCGGAGGTGATGCGCATATTGGTGGCTGCTTCCTTGGCGCGTGTCGAATCGCGCCACAGAATGGAAGCCGCACCTTCCGGTGAGATCACAGAGTAAATGGCATGTTCCAGCATGTAGACGCGGTTGCCGGTGGCGATAGCGATAGCGCCGCCTGAACCGCCCTCACCGATCACGACGGATATAATCGGAACCTTGGCATTGAGGCACATTTCCGTCGAACGGGCGATAGCTTCCGCCTGGCCACGTTCTTCGGCTCCGACGCCGGGATAGNCGCCAGCGGTGTCGATCAGTGTAATAACGGGCAGCGAGAAACGATCGGCCAGTTCCAGAACGCGGATCGCCTTGCGGTATCCTTCTGGACGCGGACTGCCGAAATTGTGCTTCAGGCGCGACTTGGTATCGCTACCCTTTNCCTGGCCGATGATGGCGACAGGCTGTCCGTTGAACCGGCCGAGACCCGCCTGGATTGCAGCATCTTCGGCAAACTTGCGGTCGCCAGCCAGCGGTGTGAAGTCTGTGAACAGCTGTTTGGCATAATCAACGAAATGCGGACGCTGCGGGTGACGCGCGACCTGCGTTTTTNGCCAGGCGTTCAGCTTGGAGTAAATGTCCTGCATCGAGTCCCTGACGCGGGATTCAAGACGCGAAATCTCCTCCGAGGTATCTATGCTCTCGTCTTCGGCGGCGAGCTTCTTTAGCTCCAGAATCTTGCCTTCAAGGTCCGAGATAGGTTTTTCGAAGTCGAGGTAGTTGTGCATGAGATCCGTTTCCGATCGTTTTGCGCAAGGTTTGACCGGGTGGTCCCGGCGGTTCCGATCGCTCTATTCAAGGTTTTTGGCCTGTTTGGCAAGAGGGTGGTGCGTTTGTACCAGCTCTTGAAGCCTTTCTTCCAGCACATGTGTATAGATTTGTGTCGTGGAAATGTCCGAATGACCAAGCAGTTCCTGCACCGCACGCAGGTCGGCACCATTTTGTAACAGGTGGCTGGCAAAGGCATGACGCATGATGTGCGGTGAAATTGCCGAAGGTGAAAGACCCGCCCTGATCGCGATATCTTTCAGGTCGCGGGCAAAAACCTGACGCGGCAGATGTCCTTCCTTGCCATTGGAAGGAAACAACCATGGGCTTTCTGACTGCCCCCGGACGAGCGCTTTTCTGGCTTTGTCATAGGTCTCCATAGCTTCCATGGCGGCCCGCGAAAGCAGAACCATCCGGTCCTTGTTGCCCTTGCCACGGATCATCAGGAAGCGGCCTTCATGGCGTAAAACCGTGGCCGGAAGCGAAACCAGTTCGCTGACACGCATGCCGGTGGCGTAGAGGAGCTCCAGCAACAGATGCATTCGGATGCGGGCAACTTGCCCGGCCCCTTCCGTTTCGGCTTCCGTCTGCGCCTGTGCCAGAAGCTTCGTGACATCTGACACGCTCATGATTTTGGGAAGGGAGCGACCTTTTTTCGGTGCGTCCAGTATGCCGGTGGGGTCGTCGCCTCGCAGCCCTTCGGTGTAGAGAAACTTGTAGAATTGGCGTGTTGAGGACAGGCGCCGCGCTTGCGAGGACGCTGCAAATCCTTGCGTTGAGAGATGCCCAAGATAGGCTGAAAGGTCTTCCGTCGTCGCCTCCGATATCGCGGTATTGCGTTCTCGCAGGAAGTCCGTCAGGTCGGTCAGATCGCGCTCATAGGACGACAGTGTGTTTNCCGCAGCGCCGCGTTCGGCGCTCATCATTTCCAGAAAACTTTCCAGCCTTGCGGCGTCCTGACCAGCCATCGATGCGCTTTCGTTAGATCAGGGGGTGGGGTTCAGACGCTCGGAGGGAATGCGCACGGTGACCTCCCGCTCTCTCGGCTGGACCAGCGACACGAGCGAAACCATGCTGCCATAAATGATACCCGCAATGGCCGCCAGGACAAAGATGAAGCGAAAAAGGGTTGGCATGGAAACTCCGGTACACGTCTCAGGTCTTATATGAGACGCGCTTGAAGCAAGGACAAGGCTGCTGCTTTAAACGTAAGGCGCGTCTTTCGGGCGATTCTCTTTCTATAAGCCGCAATTTGGCTTGACGCTTCGTAAACATTTGCAGATACCGATCCCAAACGGGCCATCATTCATGAGTGAAACCAACACAAATTTTCATCCTGGATTGGGTGAAAAAACGATCGGTGAAAGAGCGCGGGCAAAGCTTGGACGACGAAACCTCGTTTTCGTGGGATTGATGGGTGCGGGCAAGTCCGCAATCGGCAGGCTGGTCGCGCAACACCTTAAAATTCCTTTTGTTGATACGGATATCGAAATCGAGCGCGTATCGCGCATGACGATTCCAGAGCTTTTCGCGTCCTATGGCGAAGACGAGTTTCGCGCGCTGGAAAAGCGGGTGATCAAGCGCCTGCTTCGCGGCGGACCGAAGGTGGTCTCCACAGGCGGCGGCGCCTTCGTGAACGAAAGCACACGTCGGCACATTAAGCGTGGCGGTCTCTCCATGTGGCTGAAAGCCGACATCGAGGTGCTGTGGGAGCGCGTCAACAAGCGCGACAACCGTCCTTTGCTGAAAACCGAGAACCCGAAGGCGACGTTGATGGAACTGATGGAGCGTCGTCATCCGATTTATGAAGAAGCCGACATAACGATCGAGTCACGCGATGTCCGCAAGGAAATCATCGTGAACGAGGTACTCGAAGCCATCGTTGGTGCGGAACAGAAGGCCTGATCTTATGACATCTCTTCCCAGCCAGACCGAAGAACACCTCGTCCATGTGCCGCTTGGTGATCGTGCCTATGATATTCTGATCGGCCCCGGTCTGGTGGCGCGTGCCGGCGGTGAGATTTCCTCCCGTCTCAAGGGCAAGCGCGCCGCCATCATAACAGATGAGCATGTGGCACCTCTTTACCTAGAAGCCCTGATGGACGGCCTTCAGACCGACGGTATCGAGGCTGTGTCTCTCACCCTTCCTGCCGGTGAAAAGACCAAGAGCTTCGAACATCTGATGACGGTTTGCGACACCGTTCTGGCTGCCCGCGTAGAGCGTAACGATGCCGTGATTGCGCTGGGTGGCGGTGTGATTGGCGATCTCGCAGGCTTTGCGGCGGGGATCGTGCGCCGCGGTGTTCGCTTTGTGCAGATACCGACATCGCTTCTAGCACAGGTGGATTCATCCGTCGGCGGCAAGACCGGCATCAACTCGCGATACGGCAAAAATCTTCTCGGCGTTTTTCACCAGGCCGATCTCGTTCTGGCAGATACCGCAGTGCTGGATACTTTGAGCCCACGCGAATTTCGTGCCGGTTATGCTGAAGTCGTCAAATACGGACTTATCGACAAGCCGGAGTTTTTCGAGTGGCTGGAAAACAATTGGCCGGATGTCGTCAAGGGCGGCCCTGCCCGTATCAAAGCCATTGCCACCAGTTGTCAGGCGAAAGCGGATGTGGTCGTCGCGGACGAGAAAGAGCATGGTGTTCGTGCGCTTCTCAATCTTGGCCACACATTCGGTCACGCGCTGGAAGCAGCAACGGAATATGACAGCAAGCGTCTGGTGCATGGCGAAGGCGTGGCTATCGGCATGGTGTTGGCGCACCAGTTTTCAGCCCGCCTCAATCTAGCGAGCCCAGATGATGCCGCCCGTGTCGAGGCGCATCTGAGGGCCGTGGGCCTGCCGACGACGATGAAAGACATTCCCGGCGAATTGCCACCGGTGGAAACATTGATGGCGGCGATTGCGCAGGACAAGAAGGTAAAGGGCGGCAAACTTACCTTCATCCTGACCCACGGCATCGGGCAATCATTCGTCGCCGATGACGTTGCCTCCTCCGAGGTGCAGTCCTTCCTGACCGAAAAACACCCCGGCTAACTGGATCAGGTCAGAAACGTGTGGCTTCGCCCGGTGCTGCGACATCTATTGCGAGCGCGTGAAGTCCGGCATCCAGTTCCGGCTTCAACAGGGCATTGATCGCGCGGTGACGATCCACTCGTGACTTGCCGGAAAAGCTTTCCGACACTATCTGAACACGCATGTGCGTCTCATCCGTTCCGGTCATGTCGGGCTGATGGCCAGCGTGTAAATGACTCTCGTCGATAACGTTCAACCTGACCGGTAAAANCGTCTCTTTGAGCTTGTTTTCAATGCTCTGGCGCAAGGACATCTGTTCGGTCTCCAAATCGTTATTGCCTCTGAAAAAGGGCTCTCTAAGAGCCTGTAACATTCCGATTTGTCAATTCTTGTCGTGCGCATTCTCGCGCACCATAATCAGGTTACCATGAAATTGGATTCGAAATATTTCGACCGTATTCGCACGCGTCGCAAANGGGAGCCGGAGCCGGAGATCAAAGCTCCAGCCTGCCAGTGGGACGGATGCGAAAAACCGGGCGTTCACCGCGCACCTGTCGGCCGTAACGCCGAGGGGCAGTTCTTCATGTTTTGTTTCGAGCATGTGAAAGACTATAACAAAGGCTATAATTATTTCTTGGGTCTCTCAGATAGCGAGATTGCCCGGTATCAGAAAGAAGCCATTACCGGCCACCGCCCAACATGGACGGTCGGGGTGAACAAGACCGCTGGCGACAGTCCGTTGCACTCCACATTGCGCTCGGGTTCTGCTGGCGCGACCAATGCGCGCATCCGTGATCCTTTCGGCTTTACAGGTCAGGGACGTAGCGGCGGCCCGCGTTATGCGCAGAGCCGCAAGCTGAAGACGCTGGAACAAAAAGCTTTCGATACGCTCGGACTTTCTGCAAATGCCAAGCAAGAAGAGATCAAAAAGAGCTATAAAGAGCTTGTCAAAAANCATCATCCTGATGCTAATGGTGGTGATCGTGGTTCGGAAGAGCGTTTTCGTGCTGTTATTCAAGCGTACCAATTGTTAAAGCAATCTGGTTTCTGCTAAGCCCTTTCCTGTGATCGCCTGATAGATATGTGGCCGGGTGGCTGCTACCNGCCTTGGAGACGTTATGAGCAAAATTGACCTGGATATTACCAACCTGCCGGATACGACTGTGTCTGTGCGCGATGTTTTCGGTATCGATGCGGACCTTCGTGTGCCCGCCTATTCGCAGGGCGACGCTTATGTGCCGGACCTAGACCCCGACTACCTGTTTGACCGTGACACCACGCTCGCCATTCTAGCCGGCTTTGCTCACAACCGACGCGTCATGGTGTCCGGCTTCCACGGCACCGGCAAATCTACCCATATCGAACAGGTGGCCGCGCGGCTGAACTGGCCTTGCGTGCGCGTCAATCTCGACAGCCACGTCAGCCGTATCGACCTCGTCGGCAAGGACGCCATCGTTCTGAAAGACGGCAAACAGGTCACGGAATTCAAGGACGGCATTCTGCCCTGGGCTTACCAGCACAATGTGGCATTGGTTTNCGATGAGTATGATGCCGGTCGCCCGGACGTGATGTTCGTTATTCAGCGTGTGCTGGAATCCTCCGGCCGTTTGACTTTGCTTGACCAGAGCCGCGTCATCCGCCCGCACCCTGCCTTCCGTATTTTCGCGACTGCCAATACGGTTGGTCTTGGTGATACGACCGGTCTTTACCATGGCACGCAGCAGATCAACCAGGCGCAGATGGACCGTTGGTCTGTCGTGACAACGCTGAACTATCTACCACACGAGCAGGAAGTTGCCATCGTCGTCGCCAAGGTGAAGAGCCTCGATAACGCCAAGGGCCGCGAAACAGCATCGAAGATGGTGCGTGTGGCCGACCTGACTCGTTCGGCCTTCGTCAACGGTGATCTCTCTACGGTCATGAGCCCGCGCACAGTCATCACCTGGGCAGAAAATGCCGATATCTTCGGCGATATCGCTTTTGCTTTCCGCGTTACCTTCCTCAACAAGTGCGATGAGCTTGAGCGGACGCTGGTGGCCGAACATTATCAGCGCGCATTCGGCGTTGAGTTGAAAGAAAGTGCTGCGAACATCGTTCTCAGCGCCTGATATTTTCCGGTTTTTCCGGAAGGCATCACNGACGCGTTGAAAAAGCCACCCTTTAGCCTTGGTGATAAGGGTGGCGTTCAGGATCGACAGGAAAGACAATGGCAGGCCGTGGCGACAATGTGAGACCCAAATCCGGGGCGGTAATCGATTCCGAACCTTTGCGTCAGGCCATCACAGGATGCGTGCGCTCCGTTGCAGGCGATGCGCAGGTCGAAGTCGTGTTCGCCAATGAGCGGCCGGGCCTTACCGGTGAGCGTATGCGCCTGCCGGAAATTTCCAGGAAGCCGACCGCACAGGAAATTGCTGTCACCCGTGGTCTGGGTGATTCCATGGCATTGCGGCTTGCCTGTCACAATAGCGATGTCCACGCCACCATGTCGCCTCAAGAGCCGGATGCCCGTCTCATCTTCGATGCGGTGGAACAGGCCCGCGTCGAATCCATCGGCGCACGGCGCATGGCCGGCATGGCGTCCAACATCCGGGCGATGAACACCGAGAAATATGCCAAGGCGAATTTCGTCAACATCGATACGCAGGAAGACGCACCGCTTTCCGAAGCGGTGGCGATGATGGTGCGCGAAAGGCTGACGGGTGAAAAGCCGCCCCAGAGTGCCGGCAAGGTTCTGGATTTGTGGCGTTCTTTCATCGAGGAAAAGGCATCTGCCGATCTTCAGGACCTGTCGAAGGTCATGGACGACCAAAAGGCATTTTCCAGGCTCGTCCGTAAGATGCTGACTTCCATGCAGATGGCGGAGGATTTTGGCGACGACGAGGATCAGGACGAAAGCCAGGAGACGGATTCCGAAGAAGATCAGCCTGCCAGCAACGAGACGCAGGAAGAGCAGATCGAGGAAGAGGCCGGTTCAGATGCCGCCCCTGCCGAAGAGAGCGAAGCTTCTCAGGAGCAGATGGAAGACGGCGAGATGGACGGCGCCGAGATGTCTGAAGACGAAATGTCCGACGATCTCGATGAGGACTCCGAAACTCCCGGCGAAACCCGCCGTCCCAACAGCCCTTTCGATGACTTCAATGAGAAGGTGGATTACCGCATCTTCACACAGGAGTTCGACGAAGAAATTTCGGCCGAGGAGCTTTGCGACGAAGCCGAACTGGACCGTCTCCGCGCCTTCCTCGACAAGCAGCTTGCTCACTTGCAGGGTGCGGTCGGACGCTTGGCCAACCGGCTGCAACGCCGCCTGATGGCGCAGCAGAACCGTTCCTGGGATTTCGATCTGGAGGAGGGATACCTCGACCCGGCACGTCTTGTGCGCCTCGTCATCGATCCGATGCAGCCATTGTCCTTCAAGAAGGAGCGTGACACCAAGTTCCGCGATACGGTCGTTTCGTTGGTCATCGATAATTCCGGCTCCATGCGCGGCCGCCCGATTACCGTTGCCGCCACCTGCGCCGATATTCTTGCGCGCACGCTGGAGCGTTCTGGCGTGAAGGTGGAGATTCTCGGCTTTACGACGAAGGCCTGGAAGGGTGGGCAATCGCGCGAGCAGTGGCTGGCCGGTGGCAAGCCACCATCTCCGGGGCGCCTCAATGATCTGCGCCACATCATCTACAAATCGGCAGACGCCCCATGGCGTCGCTCGCGCCGGAACCTCGGCCTGATGATGCGTGAAGGCCTGCTGAAAGAAAATATCGACGGTGAAGCGCTGATGTGGGCGCATAATCGCCTCATCAATCGTCCCGAACAGCGCAAGATCATGATGATGATCTCCGACGGTGCGCCGGTGGATGATTCCACGCTTTCGGTCAATCCCGGCAATTATCTGGAGCGGCATCTGCGCGCCGTCATCGAGCAGATCGAAACGAAGTCATCGGTCGAACTGCTTGCCATCGGCATCGGCCACGATGTGACGCGCTATTATCGTCGCGCCGTGACAATCGTGGACGCTGACGAACTGGCGGGCGCGATGACCGAACAACTGGCAGCCCTTTTCGAGGACACCAGCAGCGCGCCACGCCGTTCCGGCAGGGCACGCCGTGCCAGCTAGGCAGTTTTTTGCTGCTGCCATTCGGATCATGAAACGGGCTCTTGGTGCAGCGCTCGTTCTGACGGGCACACTAGCGCCCTCCACCATGGCTGCGTCCACAGTCGATGTGCCTGTCAGCGCGCGTCAGATACCCACGTTCAAAGTCGGTTCAGAAGAGAAACGGTTCGGCAAGCTGGAATTCGTCGGCGGGCTGATCATGCATTCTCCCGAACCGCTTTTTGGCGCAATCTCCAGCATTCGTTTTCTACCGGATGGCCGTCATTTTCTTGCGGTGCTGGACACCGGCCACTGGCTCACTGGCGCCATAGATCGCAACCCATCCGATGTGTTGTCTGGCATTTCAGATGTCCGCATCGACACCATGCTGGATGAAAATGGCCACGAGGCGAAACGCAAGATGGATATGGACGCGGAAGGACTGGCGCTCCGCGCCGGTCAAGCCTTCGTCAGCTACGAGCGTTGGCCGCGGATCGAAATATTCGCCCGAAAAGATCTCGCAACTGCAAAGCCTGTAGGGCAATTGCCGGTCCTCATCCCGATTGAGGAGTTTCGTCGCAACGCCGGAATAGAGACGCTTGTGCTCTCGCCCATCGACGGGCCTCTCAAGGGGGCTATGGTGATCGTCGCGGAGGGGAGCTTCGACAAGGATGGACACCTCTTTGCAGCTGTCCTCGAAGGACCGCGCAAGGGAATTTTTGCCGTCGCCCATGACAGCTCCTTTTCGGTAACAGACGGAGCCTTTTTGCCCAACGGCGATCTGCTGTTGCTGGAACGCCGCTTCAATCTGGCCGAGGGTATAGGAATGCGCATCCGTCGTATTTCTGTCGATGCCATCAAACCCGGCGCTGTCGTTGATGGTGAAGTTCTCATGAAAGCCGATCTTTCAAACCAGATCGACAATATGGAGGGTATCGATGTCATCGCCGGTCCGGATGGCTCGACACACGTCATTCTTGTTTCGGACGACAATCATTCTTTCCTGCAAAGAAACATCATGCTGGAATTCAAGCTCACCCAATAGAGCTGTTTTTGGTATGAAATCGCAAATTGTCAGATAGAACAGTCATTGCTTTTTNACGAATATCTCAAATATTACAGCAATTTAATCTTCCATCATCTTCCGTTTTGAGTATTTGGCGCGTTAAGTGGTTTAGAGGGATGCTAGAGACCCGTTCTCTACAGCCCTATCGATACAACCCATTTCGTTTGCATAATACGACTCTGAAGATACACGTTCACTGACTTTATCATTCGCTGTTCTACCAGGAATATACTCCGACCGTGAAGTGTATCGATTAGCCTGTCGCGCATTTGCTAAGCTGTCCAAAGGACTTCCGCATGAAATATGTCATTACAGTCGTGCTGATCGCTGCCATTTCCGCCGTGCTGTTCATCAATCGCGAAACAGTGGAATCGTATCTTCCTGCATGGGCAAGCCAGACCTCGGTCAAGACGTCGGATACCCATGCTGCGGCAGAGGGTCAGTCCAAGGGCGGCGGCAAACGGGGCGGTGGCGGACAGGCTGGCGCGCGTGTTTCAGCGGTAAAGGTGGCGGTTGCCAGGACGGCATCGATGCCGGTCTTGCGCCAGACGATCGGCTCGATCGTTCCCGTAGCGCAGACCGCACTGACGAGCCCTATTTCCGGCATTGTTGCAAATGTGCTGGCAAGCGATGGTGCGGAGGTCAAGGCGGGCGATCTGCTGGTGCAACTGGATGACCGAACGATCAAGGCGAATATCGAGCGCGACGAAGCGCAACTGGCCAAGGATCAATCGGTGCTGGATGCTGCGAATGCGACACTTGGCCGAGTGGAAAGCCTGAGTAAATCAGGCGTCGACACCCAGCAGCAATTCAGTGATGCCACCGCGACGGCCAAACAGGCTGCTGCTACTGTTTCCGTCGACAAGGCAAATCTTGCGGCCGACAATGTTGTGCTGTCGCAAACCCAAATCCATGCGCCCTTTGATGGCAAACTGGGTGCTGTCCTTTTGTCGCGAGGCGCATATGTGGCTCCTGGCGCCAATGTCGTGATGTTGACGCAGATGAAGCCGGTCTACGCCGAATTTACCTTGCCGGAACCGGATATCGATCTCGTTCGTACGAACCTTTCCAATAAAAGTCTGACGGCAGATGTGTATCCAACCCAGGGGCAGACCGAAAAAATGTCCGGGTCTGGTGACATCGTCTTCATCGACAACACGATCGATTCCGCGTCCGGGACGTTCAAACTGCGTGTCCGTCTAGACAATGAAGCCGAAACGTTCTGGCCCGGCCAATCTTTGAATGTCACGGTCAATGCGGGTAAAATCGATAATCTGGTGACGGTTCCTCTTGTTGCACTTCAGCCTCGTGGCGATGGATATGTTTCTTATGTCGTCCATCCCGACAATACGGTTGAATTGCGCAAGGTGACGCTGGCCCTCAGTGACGGCAAGATAGCCGGTCTCTCGCAAGGCTTGGCAGATGGCGAGGCGGTCGTTGTCGAAGGGCAGGCCAGCCTGACGAATGGCAGTCATGTGACCGTCGCTGAACAAACACATGAAGCCGCTCCGAAAGCTGACGCCATCGCCGGTACTGCGCCATGAACATTTCCGAGATTTTCATCCGTCGGCCGGTTGCCACGATCCTTCTCATCATCGGCGTGCTGATCGCCGGTGCATCTGCCTACAAAAACCTGCCAGTTGCAGCACTACCTCAGGCAGACTTCCCGACTATCAATGTGAACGCACAGCTTGCGGGCGCAGCGCCTGACACCATGGCGAGTTCGGTCGCGACGCCCCTTATCAAACAATTCGAGACCATTGCTGGTATCGATACGATCACGGCCAGCTCTTCGCTCGGCAACACACAGATCACGATCCAGTTTAATCTGTCACGAAACATCGATGCCGCAGCCGCGGACGTCCAGGCGGCCATTGCGCGCGCTCAAAGGCAATTGCCTGACAATATGACGTCGCCGCCGAGCTATCGTAAGGCTAACCCCGCTGACGCTGCGGTGATCATTCTCGCGCTCACCAGCGACGGTGCCGAACTGACGAAGATGGATGATCTGGCCGAGAATGTCATTTCACCTGCCTTATCCACTATCTCAGGCGTAGCGCAGGCGCAGATTTTCGGTGCCAAGACCTATGCCGTGCGCGTGGAGGTCGATCCGTCGAAACTGTCCAGCCGTGGCTTGTCGCTCGATAGTCTTTCAACGACGCTGGCTGCCGCGAACAATCAATCACCGATTGGCACCCTGCAAAATTCGTCGCAAGCATTGACGTTGGATGCATCCACACAACGTACCAACGCGGCTGCGTTTCGCACGTTGATTATCGCTAATCCAAATGGCCGGGCCGTCCGCCTTCAGGATGTCGCCACAGTCAAGGACAGTGTGGAAGTCGTCAATCAGGGCAGCTGGCTGGATGGTACGCCAGCCATTGTCCTGGCCGTGCAGCGTCAGCCGGGCGCAAATACCGTGGCCGTCGTTGATGCCATCAAGGCGAAACTTCCGGAGTTGCAGGCGGGCTTGCCCGGGAATATGCACATCAATGTCGTCAACGATGCGTCGGTCTCCATCCGTGCCGCGGTTGCCGACGTCGAAGTGACGCTTATGGTGACACTCGGCTTGGTGATCCTGGTCATCTATCTCTTCCTGCGTCAGATATGGGCCACGCTCATTCCAGGCCTTGCCGTACCATTGTCTCTGGTTGCCACATTGGGTGCGATGTATGCGCTCGGATTTTCGATCGACAACATCTCCCTGCTCGGATTGACACTTTCAGTCGGTCTGGTGGTGGATGATGCCATCGTGATGCTGGAAAATATCGTCCGCAAAGTCGAAGAGGGCATGCCGCCGTTTCAGGCAGCCATTGAAGGCAGCAGCGAAGTCACCGGCACTATCATCTCGATGTCGATCTCGCTGGTCGCCGTCTTTTTGCCGATCCTCCTGATGGGCGGTATCGTTGGACGCGTGCTGAACGAATTCGGCGTGGTCGTCACGCTTGCCATCATGTCGTCTGCTGTCGTTTCGCTTACGGTTACGCCCATGTTGGCCGCACGGTTGCCACACCACGAGGCGCCAGAGAACCCGAAAAAGACGTTGTTCGACCGGGCAACGGATGCCTATGGCCGATCGGTCGGCTGGTGCCTTGCGCACCGCTTCGTTGTCATAATTCTGTTCGTTCTCACCTTGATCGGTTCCGGCTGGATGTTCTCGAGCCTCGCCCGCAGCTTCTTTCCGACCGAAGACATTGGCCTGTTGACGGTTTCGACGCAGGCTCGGCAGGACATATCCTATAAGGCGATGAACGCGCTTCAGACGAAGGCCGCAGATATCCTGTCGGCCGATCCCGCCGTGGCCCACGTCACCTCCACGCTGGGTTCCGGCCCTGGCGGTTCGGCGCTGAACTCAGGTACGCTTCTGGTGCAGTTGAAACCCGCCGACGACAGGCCGGCGCTTGACGTGACGCTGGGTACGTTGCGGCACTCGTTATCCAGCATTGCCGGTCTGAAAACATTCATCACTCCGCAGCAAAGTCTGCGGTTTGGCGGAAGAAGCACCCAGAGCCTTTATCAGGTCGTGCTGCAATCCATCGATGCGTCCGCTGCGCGGCAATGGTCTCAGACACTCGGAGACGCCATGCGGGCAGATAGCGCGCATTTCGTCGATGTCGCATCCGACTTGCAGGACAGTGCGCTTCAGGCCCACATCGAGGTCGATCACGATAGAGCAAACAGCCTCGGCGTGACATCACAGGCCTTGCGCACGACGCTGGAAGCAGCGTTCGGCAGCTATGTCGCAACGCAAATCCAGACGACCGGCAACAGCTATGACGTCATTCTCGAATATGATCAGTCGTTGGAATGGAACGAGCAGACGCTGGGTGCGCTCAAAGTCGGCTCGACATCCGGAACGCTCGTTCCGCTGTTGAGCTTCGCAAAANTAACGCGCGTCTCCGGTCCAGTTACCGTCAACCAGACCGGACAGCTGACAGCTGTTACCCTGTCGTTCAACCTTCCAGCAGGCGTAGCGCTGGGCACCACGACGGAGCAGCTGGATCAAATCAAGCAGCAGATACAGCTTCCCTCGACTGTAACAACCAGTCTCGCCGGTGCCGCGCAGATATTCAAACAGACCAGTGATAGCACCGGCCTGCTCATCGGCGCGGCGATCCTTACCATCTACATCGTGCTGGGCGTGTTCTATGAAAGCTTCCTGCATCCGTTGACCATCCTGTCCGGCCTGCCATCGGCGGCGTTTGGCGCGCTGCTCACCCTCAAGCTGTTCGGCTTTGACCTGTCCATCATCGCGCTGATCGGATTGCTGATGCTGATAGGTATCGTCAAGAAGAATGCGATCATGATGATCGATGTTGCCTTGACCTTGCAACGCGATGAGAAAATGCCAACGCTGGAGGCTATCCACGAAGCAGCCGTGCGGCGCCTCCGTCCGATCATGATGACGACATTCTGCGCGCTTTTCGGTGCTCTTCCCATCGCTTTGGGAACGGGCGCGAGCTCGGAGCTTCGTCAACCGCTCGGTATTGCCGTGGTCGGAGGACTTATCGTCAGCCAGATTTTGACGCTTTTCATGACGCCGGTGATATTCGTGGAGGTAGAGCGTTTCTCAGACTTCCTGAAATCGTTATGGAAGTCCAAACGGCAGGAGCCTGTCACGCAATAGGGCAACGGCCGCATCTCTGTCACGAATGGACCTGCAATATCATGCATTTGCTCTATTCGTGTACATGTGCAAAGGTGCTAATCTCTGTTGCAACACGGCCATAGTCCGGGAAAGACGACCGACATGGCATTGCGTGACTTCTCATCGATCCCGTTGACGTCGCTTTCCAGCTTGACCGAGGCAACTGCAAGAATTGCAGGCGCAAGGACACAGGACGACGTCATCGAGGCTGTTCGCGCATCGGCCCGCGCGCTCATGGGATGTCAGGGCATCGCCATTATCCGTCGGGATAACGACCTCTGCCACTATGTCGAAGAGGATGCCGTTGGTCCTCTTTGGAAAGGGAAGAGATTTCCGGCTGCCGCATGCATCAGCGGCTGGGCGATGATGAACCGGAAGACGGCTGTGATTCCGGACATCGTAAANGATGAACGTATCCCGCACGACCTTTACGCCGACACCTTCGTCAAGGCTTTGGTTATGGCGCCGGTGGGCGCAAACAATCCCATCGGCGCAATCGGCGCTTACTGGTCTTATGTCTATGAGCCGACCCAATGGGAGATCGATGTCCTCGAGGCACTGGCCAGTGCCGCCACGTCTGCCTTTGAAACCGTGGATTTGATTGGTGCGCTATCGAGTGATCTGGCGCAGGCACGCAGCCTTCTGCCGGATTTTTCAGGCGACCAAAGCGATTTTTCGAAAGACATCGAGAGGGTAGGCGGCATCGCCGCGGTTCCCACTATTCTGGACGTCGTGCTTCGTATGACCGGCATGGGTTTTGCCGCTGTTACCAGGGTAACGAAAGACCGATGGGTTACCTGCCAGTCGCTCGATCACGTTGGGTTTGGCCTGAAGCCTGGCGATGAACTGCCGGTTGAAAGTACATTGTGCAATGAAATCCGTGATCACCGCGAAGCCGTCGTCTTCGACGATTCCGCGACCGATCCTCTTTACAAAGATCATCATACGCCGCGGATCTATGGCCTTCGGAGCTATATTTCAGTACCGATCATACTGTCCAACGGCCAGTTCTTTGGCTCGTTATGTGCGATCGATCCCAACCCTGCCAAGGTCAATAATCCGCAGGTTCTGGGTGCCTTCCGGCTTTTTGCCGAATTGATCGGCCATCATCTGGATGCAGATGAAAGGCTGAAACTGACACAGGATATGCTTGAGCGTGAGCGGCAGGTGTCGGAGCTTCGCGAGCAGTTCATCGCGGTTCTCGGCCATGACCTGCGCAATCCTATTGCTGCTGTAGACGCGGGTACATCCCGCCTCTTGAAAGAAGGCTGGACCGAGCGCAGCCCGCTGATACTGAAGCTGATGAGGTCCAGCATTGCCCGCATGGGCGGACTGGTCGACAACGTCATGGATCTGGCACGGGCGAGGCTGGGCGGCGGTATTTCTCTTGATATTGCCGAGCACGACGTTGCGACCACATTGTCCCACGTCATTGATGAACTTCTCGTTGCACATCCCGATAGAAGCATCGAGGTCGATTTCGACATTTCCAAGCCGCTGTTCATCGACCGTTTGCGGATAGCCCAGATGTTCTCCAATCTCGTGTCGAATGCCTTGACACACGGCATCACGGACGGCCCTGTCACGATCAAAGGTTACGTCGGGGATGGCCATCTGCACATTTCTGTCAGCAATGTCGGCACGCCAATTCCTGTCGAAACGTTTGATAAGCTGTTTCAGCCATTTCGCAGAGGTGATCTGCGCCCCAGCATGGAAGGGCTTGGTCTCGGGCTCTACATCGCCTCGGAAATTGCCAAGGCGCATAATGGGGCCATCGCCGTTCACTCCGACCACGTAGAAACGCGGTTTACATTTNCCATGCCGGTTTTGACCCCGGAGCATTCACTTCCAGGCGCATAAAACGTATGGAAGCGGCTTGATAGCCCGCAAGAGCGACAGTCCTTACAGAGGCATTTCGTTATCCCGCTGAATATCGTACACGAACATATCGATATGGTTGTGGGGTTGTGCGCGATGATTGAAANTCAAAAGCTGGATGACAGGGAAAAGCAGACGCATCGCCGAGGATTTGGCGTCGCCACGGTCTATGAGACCTTGCGCAACGAGATCATCGAACTCAAGCTTGCGCCCGGAAGTCCGATCGATGAAGTTCAGCTTTCCGACCGTTTCGAGCTTTCCAGAACGCCCATCCGTGAGGCTCTGGTCAAACTCTCGGCCGACGGGCTGATCACCACTTTGACAAACCGCGCAACCATCGTGTCGCAAATCGATTTTCTCGGTCTTCCCGAATTTTTTGATGCGCTGACACTAATGTACCGCGTGACAACACGGCTTGCTGCTGCAAACCACACCAAAGACGATATCGTCACCATCAGGGCGTTTCAGAAGTCGTTCGAGACGGCGGTAAACGAGCGCGATGTTCTTGCCATGATTTCCACCAACCGGGACTTTCACCTCGCAATCGCCTGGGCTGGTCGCAACCGGCACTACACGGAGCTTTTCACCCGTTTGCTTGATGAGGGACGCCGCATCCTGCGACTTTATTATTCGTCATTCAACGATGTCTTGCCACGCCACTATGTTACCGAACATGAGGATATGATCCGGGCGATTATTGAGCGGGATGTCGGGAAGTCGGACCAGATTGCCGTTGCGCACGCCGATCAGATCGTGCAGCAAATTCGCTCATACATTGCCGCCGATACCCGCCAGAGCGTGGATTTGCCGCTCTGACGTTTTAATCGACACGGATCGACTCCCCACGGTCACACACATCGCACCCGCGAAAATTCTTGTATTTTATTTGTCGACAAGTAGTAAGCGCCGTGATAATCATCGGGCAATGATTGAGACGGGTCATTACGCCCCTAAAGAAAAATGAGGTTTCAGACATGGCAGATACGATTTTNACCGGCTGCATTCCCGCGCTTATGACGCCATGCAATGCGGACCGAACGCCTGATTTTGATGGACTTGTCAAAANGGGCAAGGACCTGATCGCGGCTGGCATGTCCGCTGTCGTCTATTGCGGTTCGATGGGTGACTGGCCGCTTTTGACGGATGAAGAGCGCCAGGAAGGCGTAAAGCGTCTGACTGACGCGGGCATTCCCGTCATTGTCGGCACCGGTGCCATCAACACGAAGTCTGCTGTCAGCCACGCCGCGCATGCCGCCAAGGTTGGTGCCAAGGGCCTGATGGTCATCCCGCGGGTTCTGTCTCGTGGTTCGTCGTCCTCGGCCCAGAAGGCGCATTTTTCAGCCATTCTGGAGGCCGCTGATGGCCTTCCAGCTGTCATCTACAACAGCCCCTATTATGGCTTTGCAACACGCGCCGAGCTGTTTTTCGATCTTCGGTCGCGTTACGCGAACCTCATCGGCTTCAAGGAATTCGGTGGCAAGGCGGATATGACCTATGCTGCCGAAAACATCACTGCTGGTGATGATGATCTGACACTGATGATCGGAGTGGATACCGGCGTCTACCATGGCTTCGTAAATTGCGGCGCAGGCGGTGCCATCACGGGCATTGGCAACGCGCTGCCAAAGGAAGTATTGCACCTCGTTTCCCTGTGCGAAAAGGCGGCAAAGGGTGACGCTACGGCGCGCNGTGACGCACGGGAGCTCGAGGAAGCACTGACTGTACTCTCTGCCTATGATGAGGGTCCGGATCTGGTGCTCCATTACAAGTATCTGATGGTGCTGAATGGTGACGCTGAGTACAGCTTGCACTTCAATGAGACGGATGAACTCAGCGCATCCCAGCGCCGCCAGCTTGAAAACCAGTATGCGCTGTTCAAGGCATGGTACGCATCGCGTTATCCGAACTGATATTGGTCGCCGCTTTTACAGGCAGACCAAAAGAAANTGCGCCCTGACGGGGCGCATTTGCGTTTTCAAGGTTTGATGTTTGACGCAGGCGATCTGCTTTTCGGCAGATTTCCAGCTGTGGTGCCGCGCATATGGTTCATCATGACCTAGCACCAAAAAANGCAGGTTTTTAGCCTTGCACCTCTAGTTGCTAGAGGTCGTAAGACATCCCTCATAACCGAGAGGAATGTCAGATGAGAACGTCGTTGCAGACAAGATTTCGCGTCGAAGGTATGGATTGCGCGTCCTGCGCTTCCAAGATCGATACCGCTGTGCGGCGCATGCCAGGAGTGGAAGACGTTTCCGTCTCCGTCACCGCAGGCACGATGACTGTCAGTCATGATGAGAAAAGTGACCTAATCGCTATCGGGAAAAAGGTGACCAGCCTGGGTTACGAGGCCGCGCAGCTTTCAGCGGGCGTTTCCGGCAAACCGGAAGCATCCCACCACCAGGGTTCCTGCTGCACGGATGACCATGAACATCACCACGACCACGGTCACGGTCACACCTCTCAGGACGTCGGCGCTGCGGTGGTTGTTGAAGGTTTGCATGGTCATGACCACGCGCCGAACAGTGGAGCCTGGTGGAAANGCAAAANGGGTAAAACGACTATTCTGGCAGGCGTAGCGCTGGTCGTTGCCTATGGTGTCGGGCATCTGTTTCCCGCTATTCAAATCTACGCCTTTGCACTTGCTATGCTCGTGGGTCTGGTGCCGATTGCGCGCCGCGCGATCATGGCTGCATTTGCCGGCACGCCGTTTNCCATAGAANTGCTGATGACGATTGCGGCGCTTGGCGCTCTCGTCATCAATGCAACCGAAGAAGCGGCCGCCGTCGTCTTCCTGTTTCTTGTCGGGGAGTTGCTGGAGGGCGTGGCTGCCGGGAAAGCCAGAGACAGCATCAAATCGCTTGCCGCGCTCGTTCCCAAGACGGCATTGTTGGAAGACGCTGGCAAGACACGAGAAGTGCCGGCCGAAACGCTTGCCGTCGGCGCCATTATCCTCGTGCGTCCGGGCGACCGTATCTCGGCTGACGGTGTGATCGTTTCGGGTGATAGCAGTATCGATGAAGCACCAGTCACGGGCGAAAGCGTGCCGGTGAACAAGGGTGTGGACGATGTCGTCTTTGCCGGTACGGTCAATGGTAACGCGGCCCTTCGCGTCCGGGTCACGGCGGCAGCGCAAGACAATACTATCGCTCGCGTCGTGAAGCTGGTGGAGGAGGCGCAGGAGAAAAAGGCGCCGACCGAGCGCTTTATCGACCGTTTCTCCAAATATTACACTCCTTCAGTGGTGCTTGTCGCAGCGTTGGTTGCCATTGTGCCACCCGTCATCATGGGGGCGGACTGGAATGAGTGGATTNATAAGGGGCTGGCCATTCTGTTGATCGGCTGCCCCTGCGCGCTGGTCATTTCCACACCAGCTGCCATTGCCGCTTCCCTGTCTGCTGGTGCCCGTCGCGGGCTGTTGATGAAGGGCGGGGCGGTTCTTGAAGGGCTTGGAAAACTTACCGCCATTGCGCTGGACAAGACCGGGACGTTGACGGAAGGAAAGCCGAAGGTCACGGATATCCTGCCATTCGATTTAGCTGAAACGGATGTTCTACGCCTCGCCGCAGCACTGGAAACGGGTTCGAGCCACCCGCTTGCACTCGCCATTCTCGCCAAGGCCGAGAAAGATGGCGTCCTCGTCCCTGCCGCGCAAGACGCAAAAGCACTGGGCGGCAAAGGCGTTACCGCCGTCGTGGAGGGGCAGGAGATATTTCTGGGCTCCCCCCGCGCTGCCGCCGAGAGAGTGGCCATTCCAGACCGGCATCTCACGACAATTGCCGCATTGAACGATGAGGGTAAAACGGTTTCCGTTCTGCTGGTCGGCGGAAAACTCGCCGGTGCCATCGCCATGCGTGACGAGCCGCGTGCCGATGCCATGTCCGGCCTGTCCTTGCTGAAAGACAGGGGCATAAAGATCGTCATGCTGACGGGCGATAACAAACGCACCGCGGATGCCATCGGTCAAACCCTCGGCATCGAGGTTCGCGCCGAGTTGATGCCAGAGGACAAGCAGCGGATCGTCGGAGAGATGAAAGCCCAGGGCTTCGTTGTCGGCAAGGTCGGAGATGGTATCAACGATGCACCAGCGCTTGCCGCTGCCGATATCGGCATTGCCATGGGTGGCGGAACGGATGTCGCCTTGGAAACGGCAGACGCCGCCGTCCTGCACGGGCGTGTCGCCGATATCGCCAATATGGTCGATTTGTCCAAACGCACCATGCGCAATATTCATCAGAATATCGCGATGTCGCTGGGCCTGAAGCTGGTGTTTCTGGTGACGACAGTCATAGGCCTCACCGGCCTCTGGCCCGCCATTCTGGCCGACACGGGTGCAACTGTTCTGGTAACGCTCAATGCCTTGAGGCTGCTGCGATTGAAATCAGCTTAAAATAGAAGGGGCTGCACGATCGAATGCAGCCCCGTTTTTGACGGAGAAGCCTAATCTTTCCAGACCGACACGGCTTGTGGTTCCAGCACGTTTTTGCCAAGCACTAGCCTTGCGCCATCCGGCACGGTCCAGGTTTCAGTACCGTAATTGAAGGCGAACGTCAGATTACCGCGTCGGCGTATGCGAATGTAATCCGGCAACGGCATGGTTTTAAGACCAGCCTTTGCAGCCACCAGCGCCAGCACGTTGCTCAGCAATGTCTCGTCTGCCCAGCACGCCAGATACAGCATATTGCCCTTTNCCGTCAGCGCCGGGTCGCCATTGGCAAAGCGTGCGACCACTGTGGCAGACGTCTGCACCGTTTCACGCCAGCGAATGGCAGCGCCGGTTACCTCGCCAGACACCGCGTCGGAAAGACCGGGTCGCAGGGTGGAGACCTGTGTGACACGGTTGCCGGTGCGCTCACCCAACGGTCCCGGCGGCAGATTCTTAGGAATGACGAAGTTGCGGTCTCGCGATCCGGTGCGTGCACCGATGAGGATTTGCCCTGTTGCCCCGGCAAGAGCAGCTTCCGCTGCTACATCGACTTCCGTCATGCAGGGAACGACCACAAGTGCGTAGCCTTCGAGCGAATCGCCCGGGCGCACGAAGTCGATATCCAGACCGAGACGGCGCAGGCTTTCATACCAGCGGAAGCAAAGCTCCTCGTAACGGAAGTCTTTTGCCTGCGGCTGAATCATTGTCGTCCAGTAGCTCTGGTAATCGAAGACAAGTGCGACCTGCGCCCTGCCGCTTTCCGGCAGGCTGCCGAAGCTCTCGAGTTCCTTGCCAACCTGCTGTGCTTCCAGCCCGCCGGGAGAAAGCTCATCCAGACCTGACATGTTCAGGCCCGCATGCATCTGTTCCTGCGCAAAGGGCGCTTGCCGCCAGCGGAAATAGCTGACGACCTCAGCCCCGTGTGCCAGCGCTTCCCATGTCCATAGCCTCACCATGCCGGGCTTCGGCACCGGGTTCCACGGTGCCCAGTTCACCGGGCCGGGTTGCTGCTCCATCACCCAGAAGCGACCCTTGCCGACGCTGCGGTAGAGGTCGTGATGGTAGGGCGCGATATCGGGATGCGAGGTCTGCGCCCAGCAGTTGCGCTCTTCTTCGGTGAAGGGAAACTTCTCGACAAAGCCGATTGGATAGCTGTCCCAGGATGCAAGATCGAGATTGTCTCCGACCTTGAAGTGGTCGAAATCCGAGACGAAACCCATGAAATTATGGGTGATCCAGCGGTTTGGCGAGTGCTTCCGAATGATATCGCATTGCATCTTGTCATAGGCCGCAACCTGATCGGACTGGAACCGCCAGAAATCGAGGCGGGTTGCCGGGTTGGTTTCGGTGACTGTAAGGTTCGGTAGCGAAACATCATCGAAACTCTTCAGTTCCATCGACCAGAAGACCGAACCCCAGGCTTCGTTCAGCTGTTCCGGCGACTGATAGCGCAGGCGCAGCCATTGCTTGAAATGCTTGAGATCTTCTGGACCCCAGGATGCGGTGGTGTCGTGGCAACCATATTCGTTGTCCGTCTGCCAGCCGACGAGGCCGGGATGTGCGCCATAACGCTGCGCAATAATCTCGACAATGCGTGCGCTTTCCCGCCACCATGTTTGAGACGAAAAGGTGTAATGCCGACGCGAGCCAAAGCCGCGCACCTTGCCGTCTTCGTCATAGGGCAGAATATCGGGATGCTCATCCACCAGCCATTTGGGTGGCGTGGCGGTGGGCGTTCCCAGCACAACCTTGAGGCCAGCGGCATGGAGCACGTCCATCCCCCGGTCCAGCCAGCCGAAATCGAATTCCCCACGCGCAGGCTCAA
Source organism: Agrobacterium bohemicum (assembly GCF_002896715.1). Taxonomy (GTDB): domain Bacteria; phylum Pseudomonadota; class Alphaproteobacteria; order Rhizobiales; family Rhizobiaceae; genus Agrobacterium; species Agrobacterium bohemicum. The sequence goes on along the minus strand of NZ_PGEL01000020.1, from coordinate 52,822 downwards.
GCCGCGACCAGGCAAATTCACCAATGCGCACAAAGGAAATGCCAAGCTCGCGCATGCGGCGTGCGTCTTCAGCCCAACGGCTTTCGTCCCAGTGCTCTGGATAATAACATACGCCCAGCATTATCGCGTCAAATCCCCATTGATGATGGCATGGCCTTGCTCGTCAAAGACGTGGCATGCCTTGGCATTGATGCCGAGTTTCAGCGTATCGCCCGGTTTGGCACTGGCCAGACCATCCGCCTTGACGGAGATTTCCGAGCCATCCGCCAGTTCCACGAAGAACAGCGTTTCCGAGCCGAGATATTCCGCAAGCCGCACCGTGCCTTCCAGCACCACGTCGCCCTCGCCAGTGGCACTCATGTGCTCGGGNCGGATGCCAACAGATGCGCCTGCCAACGAGGCACCAGCAGGACCGTCAAGGGTAAGTGGCACGTTGCCGGGCAGGGTCAGACTGATTTNGCCGCTCTGGCTCTTCGCGGGTACTTTCAGCACATTCATCTTCGGCGAGCCNATGAAGCCAGCCACGAAGAGATTTGCCGGACGGTGGTAAAGCTCAAGCGGCGTTCCAACCTGCTCGATCTTGCCCGCAGACAGAACCACGATCTTGTCGGCCATCGTCATGGCTTCCACCTGGTCATGGGTCACATAGATCATCGTTGCTTTCAGATCCTTGTGCAGCTTAGAAAGCTCGCCGCGCATCTGCACGCGCAGGGCCGCATCGAGGTTGGACAGCGGCTCATCGAAAAGGAAGACTTCCGGGTTGCGAACAATGGCACGGCCAATGGCCACACGCTGGCGCTGGCCGCCGGAAAGCTGGCCCGGCTTGCGCTGAAGCAGCGGTTCAAGCTGCAACAGTTTGGCCGCATGCGCCGTGCGCTCTGCAATCATCTCCTTGGAATGGCCGGTCATGCGAAGTCCAAAGCCGATGTTTTCAGCGACGGTCATATGCGGATAAAGTGCATAGGACTGGAAANCCATGGCCACGCCCCGTTCCGAGGGTCCAATCTTGGTCATGTCCTTGCCGCCAATGGAAAGGGCACCGGAGGTGATCTGCTCCAGACCGGCAATCATCCGCAACAGCGTGGATTTCCCGCAGCCGGAGGGGCCAACAAAGACGCAGAATTCGCCATCCTTCACGTCGAGATCGACGCCCTTGATGACGCTGAGAGCGCCAAACTCTTTCTTGACGTTGCGCAGGCTTACGTCAGCCATTGATCTTGCCTCCCTTGACAGGTTCCAGTTCGAGGAGCAGCGCGCTTTCCGGTTTCAGCATCGGCAATGGCAGGCCTGTAAGGCCCACGCTGGAAAGCTCGAAGCTGATATCGCCGGAGAGCAGCTTTGTCTGGCCCTCGGAGATGCGAATGAATTCCGGCTTTGCCGGAAGTGAATTTGTGATTTTCCATGTGCCGCCCAGCTTGGTCACGCTGGCAGGCAGTTTGAGCGGTGCCGGTTGCTCGCCCACCATCTGCGGCCCCTGCGCGACGATAACGACGATCTTGTCGGCACTTGCTGCACCCCAGACGTAACGTCCGTCCACAGGCTCTGCCTGAAAATTCGCCCCCGGCGCATGCAGCAGGGCACGAAGCCGCTTGTAGGTTTCGATGTAGAGTTTCAGCTCGCTGCGTTCCTCGTTCGTCAATTCCAGCGGATTGAGCTCGACGCCCAGATGGTAAGCCATGGCCACCAGCCCCCGAAACGCCAGCGTATGGCGGCGGCCCGTCTGATGGTTGGGCGACGCGGAAATGTGGCTGCCGAGAATTTCCGGCGGCACGAACAGCGATGCGCCGCGCTGGATTTCCAGCCGTTCCAGAGCGTCGGTGCAATCCGATGTCCAGACCCGGTGGGTGCGGGCCAAGGCACCGAAATCGATGCGGCCACCGCCGGAGGCGCAGCTTTCGATTTCGACAGTCGGATGCGCCGCGCGCACGCGGTCCATCAGCGCATAGACGGCGCGGGTCTGAGCCGAAATCTTCGCCTTGCCATCACGCCCGCCCGCATGGGTCAGGTCGCGGTTCATGTCCCACTTCACATAGGAAACGGCATGGTTGGCAAGGACAGCGTCGATCTTGGCAAACAGGTAGTCGGAAACCTCTTGCCGTGTCAGATCAAGCACAAGCTGGGTGCGCGATTGCAGCAGCGGACGACCATCGATCTGCAAGGCCCAATCCGGGTGCTTCTTGTAAAGCTCCGATACCGGGTTGATCATTTCAGGCTCGAACCAGATGCCGAACTGCATGCCAAGGCCGGTCACGTGGTCCACCAGCGGCTTCAGCCCTTTAGGATATTTGCGGGCATCGATATCCCAGTCGCCGAGGCTTGTGGTGTCGTCATCGCGCTTGCCGAACCAGCCATCATCCAGCACGAAGCGTTCGATGCCGATCTCTGCCGCAGCTGTTGCCTGCGCCTTCAGAGAGTCCATCTTGTGGTCGAAGTAGTTGCCTTCCCAGGTGTTCAGCGTCACCGGACGCGGAGCCATTTTGCCACCGGGCCAGTCCAGAAGCTCACCGCGCACGAAGGCGTGAAATGCCTCAGTATCCGGCCCGGCATAGGCAACGGGGCTCTGGTAGGTTTCGCCAGGTGGGAGAATGACTTCACCCGGCTCGAACAGTTCACCCAAATGGATCAGCCGCTGGCCATCATCCGTGCGGTCAATAACAACATGGTGGTTGCCGCTCCATCCGAGTGTCACGCCGAAACGCTGCCCAGCGGTTTCGACAAAGATCATCGGAAANCGATCATGTGATGTGCGCCCGCGACGGCTTTCCTGAGACCAGATGCCGTTGCAGAGAACTTCCTTGCGGGTCTGGAACTCACGTCCCCACATGCCGGTAAAGGTGGTCAATTCCGTTTCACCCGCCGAAGACGCAAAGGTGGCCGCCATGCAGCGGTCCAGCTGGTAGTCGGTGTCTCCACGGTTGGTCAGCGATGTGGACATGGAGATCAGGCCGGACACATGCTCGGTCAGGGTGATCGCAATATCGATTTTCACCACGTCATCATGGCCGCGCAGGATCGTCGCATGTCCTGCGGTTTCCACCTTCCACGCGCCGAACTGCAGCGTGAAATCACGCCCCTGCCGGTGGCCTGAAATGGCAGGCCAGCCGAAAAAGCCCATTCCACCCGTTGGCAGCAGCACCGAGGTGGGCACAGCCACGTCCATGCCGTTCACCCGGCTGGAACGCTCGATGTCAAACAGCGGATCGACAGAGGTTGCCGCTGTTGCAAAGGACAGGATTTCGGGCATGCCGAGTTCGGGCAGGCGAAGGTTCAGCGTGAAGCTTCCTTTGCCGATTGTGATGATATGGCTCATCCCTTGGTCGCTCCCAGTGTCAGTCCGGCAATGAAGTGCTTTNGCATGATGAAGAACATGGCAACGGGCGGCAGAGCCGCAACCAGCGAGCCTGCCGAAACCAGATGCCAGGCGGCAACCCATTGTCCGTTCAGAGAATAGAGACCGGCGGTCACCGGCATGGCGTGCTGTCCCTGCACCAGAACCGTGGCCCAGAAATAATCATTCCACACGAAGGTGAAGACGAGGACGGAGAGCGCCGCAATGGCCGGGCGCATCAGCGGCAGCACGATATGGCGGAAAATCTTCCATTCCGACACGCCTTCAACACGCGCGGATTCGATCAGCGCAAAGGGGAGCCCCTTGATGAAATTGCGCATGAACAGGGTGCAGAACCCGGTCTGGAACGCGACGTGGAACAGCACAAGGCCCATGGTCGTATCGTAAAGACCGGCCCGCAACGTCATGTCACGCACCGGCACCATCAGGATCTGGAACGGAATGAAGTTGCCAGCCACGAACATGAAGAACAGCAGCAGGTTGGCCTTGAACTTGTAGACTGCCAGCGCAAAGCCGGTGAGGCAGGACAGTGCAACAGCGCCGATGACGGTCGGGATCGTGACCTTGAACGAGTTCAGAATATAGAGCCCAATGGGCGAATCCCGGAAGACTGCCGTGTAGTTCTCAACGCCGGCAAAGCCCGAGGGAATGCCGAAGTAATTGCCGGCGGCAAAATCACCTGCCGGTCTGACGGATGTGATCGCCACGCCGATCAATGGCAAAAGCCAGAGAATGAGCGCAATCGGCAGTATGATCTTGTAGCCCCAGCGAATGAGGGGTGAGGCTGTCTGAATGGGTGCGGGGAACATCAGGAATTCCTTTCCTGGCTCAGCATGCGCACGATGAAGAGCGTAATGAAAATCATCATGATGAGGAACAGGACCACGGCGATGGCTGCGCCATAGCCCATGCGGAAGCCGTATTCCGACAGCGCCTGTTCATACATGAANTAGGAGAGCACCGAGCTGGAGCCATAGGGACCGCCAGCGGTCATGACGGAGACGAGGTCGAAGGAGCGCAGCGAGCCGATGACGGTGACGACCATGGCGATGAAGGTTGCGGGCGCCAGCTGCGGCAGAATGATGTTCCACAACAGTTTGAAACCCTTGGCGCCATCCATGCGCGCGGCTTCCACCTGCTCGGGATTGATGTTGTTGAGGCCCGTCAGATAANGGATCATACAATAGGCTGTCTGGGGCCAGAGGCCAGCAACGATGATGCCGTAGGTCACGTAGTTTTCGTCGGCGAGGATCGCGATCTGCTGGCCGGTCAGCCGTTCCAGAAGCTTGGAAAACAGCCCGAAATCCGGTGCGTAGAACCAGGTGAACATCAAGCCGACGACGACCTGACTGATGACGAAGGGGAAAAAGAACAGCGATTTATAGAGACGGATGCCGCGCACATTCTGGTTCAGAAACAACGCCACTGCCAAGCCTGCCGGAATGGACAGGAGATACAGCACCAGCCAGATGATGTTGTTTTTNAGCGAGACATAGAATGTGTCGTCCTGAAGCAGCTCGGCATAATTGCCAAAGCCAACCCAGCTCATCTCACCCATTCCGTCCCAGTCATGAAAACTGATCCAGATGGATTGGAAAATTGGCACCAGAACATAAAGGACAAACATCAACAAGCCGGGGGCGAGAAAGAGCCAGGGGGCTAGTTTTTGCTGATTGCGTTTCCAGAAACTGGGCGGTGGTGAAACGGCGTTGCTCACGGCGGCACCTTTGGGAAAATATATATAAGAAAGCGGCCGGGTGCCTGGGCAGTGCCTCTTACGGCACCCGGAGCTGGGAGGAAGGGTTATTATTTATAGACGCGGGCGCGGACTTTTTCGAGACGTGCCAGAATGGCGTCGATCTTGTCGGGCTTGACCATGAATTCCTGGAAGCCTTCCATACCGGCCTTGGCCATTTCCGCCTGCGCATCGCGATCATAGAACTGTGCGATGGCAGTTGCCTTGGAGAGCATGTCGAAGCCAGCCTCGAGGAACGGGTCCGTGGGCTTTTCCGCCTTGTTGTTGACGGACAGCTGACCCATCGTCGCGTTCATTTTCGTCTGCGCTTGCGGTGATGCGACATAGGCGAGGAATTTCTTCGCATCGTCCTTGTTGTTCGCGCCCTTTGGAATGTGGAACGTATCGGTTGGCGCTTCCTCGGCCACGGGAAGACCAGCGGTGATTTCCGGGAAGGGCAGGAAGCCGATCTGCTCTTCTTTCAGTCCACCGTTTTTGAATGTGGCAACGGCAAAATTGCCCATCAGATACATGGCTGCCTTGCCTTGCACCAACTGCGGAACGGCATCCTGCCAGTCGATAGCGGCATGGTTTNCAATGAAATAGCCCGGCTTGACCAGCTCGGCCCATTTCTCGAACACGGCCTTCACGCGCGGGTCCGTATAGGGGACCTTGCCCGATGTCAGCTCCATGTGGAAATCATAGCCGTTGATGCGCAGGTCGAGATAGTCGAACCATCCAGCCGTTGGCCACAGTGCCTTGGTGCCGATGGTGAACGGCGTGATGCCAGCGTCTTTCAGCTTCCTCGATGCAGCCAGAAGCTCGTCCCACGTCTTGGGCGGCGTGATGCTTTGGCTCTGGAAAATGTCTTTGCGGTAGTAGATGCCCCATTGATAGTAGGTGTAGGGAACGCCCCATTTCTTGCCGTCGATTGTCATGGAAGGAGACGCGGACTTCAACTGGTCTTCCAGACTGTTCGCAGTCCAGACATCCGTCACGTCTTCAAAGAGACCAGCCTTGACGAAAGGCTCCATGCGGTTGCCTGCATACCATGCAACGACGTCAGGGGCATCTGCGGTCAGGAAATTGCGAATGGCAGACTTGTAGCCTTCGTGATCGAAGTTGTTCCACTTCACTGTCACGTCAGGATTGGCCTTCTGGAAGTCGGCGATCAGCTCTTCCATGGCCTTCTTCGGCACAGGGTCCGAGTGGTCGGAATTGATGGTGATCTCGCCCGCGAAGGCAGATGAGAACAGCGCTGCCGACAAGGCAACTCCGCTGAGGCTTTTAAAAAGGGTCATGTTTTCCTCCCTATGACCGTGACATGTCGCCGTGGAGAATGTGAACCATAAGCACGCCCTCCCAAGCCAAATCCAAGTTCGGCTTGAACATCTGACCGAAACCCGCAATAAGCTACCGAAATTCCGGATAGTTTCTCTAGGATTCTAAGATTATGGTGTCCATACAGCTTGCCCGGCGCGATGAATCCGTGCCGGTGCATCCAGAGCACGACCCACGGCATCCGCTGGTTGTCTTCGGCGATCACCGCTTTTGCGCTGGCGAAACATCATTGGTGCAGGTCATGGCCGGGCCGCACATGCACAGTCAAGTGGAGCTGAATTTCGTTCTCGAAGGGCAGATGACCTATTGGTTCGACGGGCGCGAGCTTTCCATTGGCAAGGGGCGACTGTGCCTGTTCTGGGGTATGATTCCACATCAGGTGATCGAGCGTGCGGAAGGGACGGCCTTCGTCTGCCTTTACATTCCCATGTCGTTCTTTCTTGGTCTTGCCAGCCTGACCCGTTTCAGGGATGCGGTGTTTCGTGGCGCCATGATCGAAGCGCTGGAACTGCGCTCCTACGACCAGGATATATTTCAGCGATGGCGTGATGAGTTGCGCTCTGGTGAAGAAGGTCTCATTGAGATCGTGCGCAACGAATTGAGCGCGCGCGTGCTTCGCATCGAGCGTGATGGCTGGCGCGATCTGCGCGAAGAAGGCTCGGCCATAGCGAGCCTCGGCGCCAATGACAGTGAACGCATGGAGCATGTGGAGCGCATGCTGCGCTACATCGCGGAAAATGCACTGAGCGAGATTTCCTCCGAAGATGTCGGCAGAGATGCGGGNCTGCACCCCAACTACGCCATGTCGGTGTTCAAGCGTGCTGTCGGCATGACCATCAACCAGGCCATTATCCGCCACCGTCTCGACACGGCCCAGTCCCTGCTGATTGCAACCGATCTCCCGATTACGGATGTGGCTTTTGAGTCCGGATTTGGCTCGATTTCCCGCTTTTATCAAGCATTCTCGGAGCGTTTTGCCATGCGGCCTAAGCAGTACCGCGCCAGTATGCGCAGCAAGGTTTAAGTTAAGGCCCGTCGCAGACCGGTGCCTGCCCCGTCACCACCTCACCCACTTCAATGCCGTAGGCCCGAAAGCCCTGTGCATCGAGCGTGATGATGCGGTAGCATGGATTGCCGCCGGTCCAGAAAGGCATAGGGCTGGTCAGGTCGGTAATGAAGCGATGGGCGCATGCCTGGCCCGAACTGAAGGCGATGCCTTCTGCACTTGTGCCGGCTAACGGCACATGAATATGGCCGAACACGATATGCCGAATGCCACCCTTATGGGTCGCAAGCTTACGCATGACAGCACCGTCATCGTGCATCCCGATCTTCTCGAAGTGGGCAATGCCGCAGTCCATCGGCGGATGATGGATGAAANCCGTTACCGGCAGATTGCCAGCATTTTCCAGCGCATCTGCAAGAAACGCCATGCGGTCTTCGCCATATATGCCACCGATGACGCCAGCTTCGTGGCTGTCTAGGAAGATCAGACGTCCGAAATCCGTATCCATAAAAGACTGGATGAAGCCGTTTTCGTCATGGGGATGCTCTGGAAAGGCGACCCGGAAATTCGGTCGGTCGTCATGGTTACCCAGCATCAGCCGCACGTCGAATGGGACGGACGCAAGAATATCGCGAAGAATGTCATAGGCCTCCGGGTCCCNGAAATTGCAGAGATCACCCGTCATGACCAGCAGATCCGTGTCCATGTGCTTGTCGAGAATGTCGGTCACAGCGGCACGCAACTGCTTTTCAGGATCGACGCCGTTCACGGACTGGCCGGAAAGCATGAGGTGCGTATCGGTGATCTGGATGATTTNCATGGCGGAGCTTTCAGGCAATAGGGTTGGCTGCGGGGNCACTCCCCGCAGCCATTAATCAATGTCGTCGTTTACTTCATCAAGCCGTTGGTCTGCTCGACAATCTGCTTCAGGCCGTCTTCCGGTGTCACTTCGCCGCGCATCACGGTGCCGATGATGTCGCGCTGGGTGCGCCAGATGCGAACGGAGTCACCGCCCGGATATCCAGCCCATGGAAGCGAACGCTCTGCCTGCAACGAAGCGGTCTTCACATTTGGATGCTCGGCATAATACGGTGCCAGAAAATCGGGGCCGATGGCGAGCTTGTTGGTTGGCAGGTAGCCGGTGATGCGAACGATAACGTTCTGGGCTTCAGGACCGGTGATCCACTTCATGTATTTCCAGGCAGCATCCTGCTTGGCCTTGTCCTGCGTCAACATCACAGCCGAGTTGCCGCCTGTCGGTACGCCACCCTTTNCCGGGTTGTCGAGCGGGAAGGTCGAGGTCTTCAGCTCGAAACGGTCGCCAACCAGTGCTTCGATGGTTTGAACATGCGCAGGCGTGGAGAAGATGAAGCCTGTCAGGCCAGCACCGAATTGCTGACGGGACTGGTCCCAATCTAACAGGTTCTGGCCGCCTTCGGTGACGAAACGACGGGTGAGCTTGAGGGCGTTGAGGCCGATTTCGTTGTTGAAGCCGACAGTCTTGGTTGCTTCATCCACCAGCTTGCCGCCCTGCTGGGTGATCAACGCCTGCCACAGCCAGTCATCCGGCCACAGGTTGATGTCGTAGCCCATTCCAGAGACTTTGGTATCCTGCTGGTGGATTTTGCTGGCAAGCGCAATCAAGCCGTCGAAGGTCTTCGGCATGTTGGCAGGATCACCACCTGCTTTGCGCACCAGTTCGGCATTGACGTAGATGATTGGCGATGAGGCGTTGACGGGCAGGCCGTACTGCTTGCCGTCGATCTTGCCCAGTGCCGCCATGTTCGGCGTGTAGTTTTTGTCGAGGAAGGACTGACCGCCTTCGGCTTCGATGAACGGCGCCAGGTCTGTGATCTGCTTGCGCGGAACGAGTGCATGCACCAGTTCTGCCGTCAGATTGTAACCGGAGAAATAGACATCCGGCAGATTGCCGGTCACGGCAGCGCGCAGCACCTGCTGCTGGCCGTCATTATAGCCCGGTGCCGGAGCCAGAAAGTTGATCTTGATGTCTGGGTTGTTCTTCATGAATTCATCGGCCAGCGGCTGATGGAATTTCGTGAAGCCCGGCAGATTGTAAAGGACGTTGAGGGTTACGTCGGCAGCAAAGCTCGGCGTTGAAACGCCGGCAAGAGCGATGCTAAGGGCCAGGCCGCCAAGTGCGGTCCGTCGGTTGATTTNCATGTCGTTCTCCAGAGGTGCTGTTGGGAGGAAGGAGAGGGAAGTTACTTCACGCCGGTCATGGTGATGCCTGCGATGAAATGCCGTCTGGCCAAANGGAAGCAGATGACCATGGGTGCCGTGATGATCGTCGCTCCCGCCATCAGCGCGCCGTAGTTCGCGCCGGACTCGACGTCGGCAAAAANCAGCATTCCAAGCGGCGGCGGGGCAAGATTGGTATCGGTGACGACGATCATCGGCCAGTAGAGGTCGTTCCAGTGCGCCACCAGCGAGAAGACCGAAAACGCTGCAAGCGATGGCAAAGAGCCGCGCAGCACCAGACGCCAGCAGATTTCCAGCTCCGAAAAACCATCCATGCGGGCCGCTTCTATGACCTCGTTGGGGTAGCTGCGGAAGGACTGGTTGAACAGGAAGATCGCAAAGACCGAAAGCAGAAACGGCATCATCATTGCGAAATAGGTGTTCAGCAATTGCGCCTTCGCCAAACCGACGAACAGCGGCAGGGCGAGCGCCTGGATCGGTACGCAGAGTGCCGCAATCACCAGCGTCAGCAACAGTTTGCGACCGGGAAAACGAAGTTTTGCCAGCGCATAGGCGGCGGGAACCGCCGTCAGCACCTGAACGATGAGAATGCCGAAACAGACGATCACGCCGTTCAGCATGAAGCGCAACATCGGCACCTGGCTGGCCGCGCGCGTGTAGTTATCGATGGCCGCGAATTTCTCCGGTATCGGCCACAGCGATACGCTGAAGATTTCCGCCGGCGAACGGATCGACGTCAGGAACATCCAGTAAANCGGTAGCAGCATCACGAATGCGCCAACGGCCAGAATGAGGTGCGGCAGATATTTGCGAAGAGCGACCATCAATAATGCACCTTCCGGTCCATATGCACCGTCTGGCCGATTGAAAGAACCAGAACGATTGCCAGAAAANTCAGCGTCAGGGCTGCTGCGTAACCCGTGTTGGAGTATTCGAAACCTTCGAGATAAAGTGCAAACAAAAGCACTTCCGACCCGGACCGCCCCTTTGTCAGAACCGCCACGGTCTCGAAAACCTTGAAGGCGGAAATCGACGTGGTGACGACGACGAACATTGTCGTTGGTCCCAGCATCGGCCACGTCACCTTGAAAAAGCGGTCGATCGGGTTCTTTGCGCCGTCCAGCCGGATTGCCTCATGCAAGTCCTTGGGAATAGCTGTCAAACCGGCCAGAAACAGAACCATGTTGAAGCCGAGAACCTGCCAGATGCCGATAATGGCCATCGTCGGAATGAGCAGGGAAGGGTTTGAAAGAAAGCCCACGGGCTCAAATCCCATCCATTTGATGGCCGCATTGACCGGGCCAAGGGAGGGATGCAGCAGGAACTGAAACACGGTTGCCATGGCGACAAGTGTCGCGGTGACAGGCAGGAAGTAGGCGATTTCCCAGAAGGCGCGGCTGCGCTTGCGGTTATAAACCAGTAGTGCAATGCCGAGAGCGAGGAAGACACCAACGGGAATAACGATGACGGCATAGAGCACGGTATTGGCCATGGCGCGCAGAAAGACGGGGTCGCTGAATGCCTTGTGGAAATTTGCCAGACCAACAAAATTCGTAGAAATCGCGCCCAGTTGGTAATCCGTGACCGAGAAGACGGCAAGCACGATCATCGGAATGATATAGATCGCCAGCAGCAACAGGACTGCCGGAAGAACGAAGAAAATACCACGCCGCGCCATGCGACGCGCTGTCGATGAGCTTTTCAATTTTTCGTCTGACAGGGCCGCAGAGACTGGAACAACCGCACTCACGCCGGCACCTGCTCTTGCAACATCACTTCGCAGCGTTTCTCGTCAGCGCCGAACAAATGCACATGTGTCTTTGTAAATCCCAGCCGAACCTTGCCGTCATCGTCGGCATTGAGGGTGTCACCGGCCCTCTGGCGCATGATGAGGTTGATGGAGGTGTCGTCGATCAGTTGAAGAATGACGTAGCGGTCAGCCCCTTGCGTTTCGGTCCGAACAATACGTGCTTCAATGCCTTCCGCAGATGGGAAGATATCTTCGGCACGGATGCCGAGAGTGGCCGGACCTGCCGCAACGCTGTGCGCTCCAAGCCCAAGCTTTCGTCCAAACATCACGATCTCGCCAGATGCTCCGATTTCCACCGGCAACAGATTGATCGACGGTGTTCCGATGAAGCGGGCAACCGTCAGTGTCGCGGGCTGTTGATAAAGCTCATCCGGCGTGCCCAGTTGCTCGATGCGGCCTTCCGACATCAGGGCGATCCGGTCGGACATGGTCATCGCCTCGATCTGGTCATGCGTGACGTAAACGAAGGTCGCGCCAAGGCGGTCGTGCAGGCTGGTCAGTTCTCCACGCATATGCGCGCGCAGCTTGGCATCGAGGTTCGATAGCGGCTCATCCATCAGAAATGCAGCCGGCGAACGCACCAGTGCACGCGCAAGGGCCACGCGCTGGCGCTGGCCACCGGACAGTTGTGCCGGGCGACGGTCGAGCAGATGGCCGATCTGAAGCACCTCGACTGCATCCTTTACCGCAGCGTCGATGTCACGCAACGTTTCGGCGTTTGCGGCCATGCGTCCCACCAGCGGCAACCTTGCCCAGAAGGAGAGGCGACGCATTCTCAGTGGAGTCGCGATATTGTCGTAGACACTCATATGAGGATAAAGCGCGTAGGACTGAAAAACCATGGCGAGGTTTCGATCCGCCGGATCGACATCCGTAACATCACGGCTGCCGATTGAAACAGTGCCGCGATCCGCAGCTTCGAGACCAGCGATGATCCGGAGCAAGGTGGACTTGCCGCAACCCGACATGCCGACCAGCGACAAAAATTCGCCGGGACGAATGGACAGATCGATGCCCTTGAGCACGTCATCGGCTCCGAAACCCTTACCAATTCCAGAGAGTGTAAGTGACTGAGGCTGCATTTTGCGCTCCTTTTCAAAGGCGCGTATGAAGCGGTCAGATGACGGCCTTGCGACAGTTTTGAGAAGATTCCGTAACGAAAACAGGTCTTGATGACCTGTGGTTGCAGGTCATACCTCCTTGCGTTGCTAAATAGGAAAAAAGCAACGTCCGGCGGTGAAGTTCCGTTCGTGCAATCTTTTGAAACGGCCAAGACGCCGGTGGCTTACCGATTCCGCAAAACCGTGCAGGCAACCTTTGCAGTTCTGATCTGCTCACACAGAAGGTTGGCTTCGGCGCGTGTTTCCCGCCCTATCCTTGCCGCGTAGCGCGGGCGGTTTCCGAAGTTGCCGCCGCGCTGCCGAACGATCAAGGCGCGCTCCTCGTTGATGGGAGACGGCAGCCGGCTGATCGCTCTCGTAAACAATGTTTCCACGACCGCTGGACGGTAATGCGCCGCAAGCTGGACACCCCAGGGAGCCCAGTCTGCGGAGCCGCTGAAAACCGGTTCCTGCATGCGCCGCGTTTCGGCAAGTGCCAGACACGCATCCTGAAACGGCAGGGTATCGTCAAGTTCGGGTGCAGCGATCCCCGGTGGGGCGTCACGCCATGTTTCGATGGTATGCCCTGTGATGGCAANCACATAGTCACGCGTTTCTGTCGGCAGGCGCCCATTTGTGAGGAAACGGGCAAGCCCGTTCTCACCGGCATTGTAAGCTGCTGCAGCAAAACCGAAGTTTCCGAAGCGCCCTTCCAGTTCCTTCAAATAGGATGCGGATGCCTCCAGAGCGTCGATTACGTCGAAGCTGTTGACCAAACCGCGGCTTTTGGCGGTTGCGGGCATGAACTGGGCTATGCCTTCCGCGCCCTTGAAGCTCAAGGCCTCTGCACGAAAGAGGCTTTCGCGCCAGATCAGACGCGCGAAGAAGGCAGGCGGGACATTATTTTCTTCGGCAAAACGCGCCATTGTCCGGCACAGATCGGTATTGAACGAACTCTTGCGGATGCAGATGTTGTGCGCGCCCCGGCTTCGCTCATAAAGGCACGCTGCCTCGTCATCCTCTGCACCCACTGCTGCCTGCGTCGCAAAANTCGGTAGGCTGAGCAGAGCCCCCAGCGCGATCAATCCTGCGGTGGTCAGGTTGTTGAAGTTCATGCTGAAATTTACTCGCCTGCTTTTTCGAGATTGTCGCTATTGCGGAGGTCTGTTTCTACCAGGGGATTGCGCTGCCGTCATAGGCAATGAAACCGCCTGATGCGTCGGGGCGGAGCGTATTCAGCGTGCTGAGAATGGAGGCCGCCGCTTCGTCTGGCGAAACAGTGCGGTGACCACCGGCGTAAGGCTTCGACAAATTCGTTCTGACGGTCCCCGGATGGATCGCCGTCAGCACCATATCGGGATGCGTTCTTGCATATTCAATCGCGGTGGTGCGGACGATCTGGTTGAGGGCCGCTTTCGAAGCGCGATAGGAAATCCACCCGCCCAGCCTGTTATCCCCGATGGAGCCGACACGCGCCGACAGAAACGCGACGATGCTTCGCTCCTTGCGATCCAGTAAAGGCAGAAAATGTTTGGCGATCAGTGCGGGACCGACGGCATTGATGCTGAATTCCCGCAGCATGATGTCCGGGTCCACCTGCTTCAGAGATTTTTCCGGGGGATGTCCGTCCACGTCGAGCACCCCCGTTGCGCAGATCACAAGCTGGATAGATTTGCCCTGGAGCTGTTGTGCGGCTTTCTCGATGCTGGTTTCATCCAGAAGATCGATCTGCCCTTCGCTGCGCGACAGCGGAAAGACTTTGCCGACATGGGGCTCCCGTTGCAAATGCTGGCACAGCGCGGAGCCGATGCCGCCGCTTGCACCAATGACGACCGCGCCAAAACCGGGAGGCAGGGACGCGAGGAGTGGATCGCTGGATGTTCTCATAAAACAGGAAACGAGTTCGAACGATCTATGTTCACCATTGCAACCTCTCTTTCGAATAAAGATTATCTCATGTCCATCGCCTCTATCGAGGGAACTTCGAAGGTGTCTTCCGGTTTGTAACAGGCGTCAGTCGGCGCTGCGTCACGGGGTTTATTCTGCATATGACACCTAAAATTGCCATCATCGGCTCTGGCCCAACGGGAATATACACGTTGAAGGGCTTGGTCGGAAAATCCGAACCACTTTCCATCACTGTTTTTGAAAGTGAATCGGATCCGGGCAAAGGGACACCTTATCATCCGGCGCTCAACGACCGTGCCATGCTTTCCAATATCGCAAGTATCGAGTTGCCGCCCGTCTGCGAGACCCTGATGCAATGGCTTTTGCGCCAGACGGATGAGGAACTGCAACGTTTTGGCGTAGAGCGTGCCAGCATAGACGAGCGTGAGTTTTATCCACGCGTTGTTCTGGGCGAGTTCCTGTACGCGCAGTTTTTGCAGCTTCTGAATATCGGCAGATCCAACGGCCACACGATTGAGGTGAAGGCATCGCACCGCGTAGCCGACATCGAGCTAAGACCGACAGACATTCGCCTGAGCGTGAAAGCACCGGATGGCGAAAGTCTGGAGTTTGCTTTCGATCACGTGGTCATGGCAACCGGTCACGATTTNCCTGAGACGACCGAGATCAAGCCTGGCTATTACGTATCCCNTTGGCCAGCGCCGGTGCTGAAATCGATCAAGCCTTGCAAGGTCGGCATTTTAGGCACGTCCTTGAGCGGTATCGACGCTTTGATCACAGTTGCCACCGCGCATGGCTCATTCCTCCTCGATGAGCAGGGTGATCTGCAATATCACGCTCTTCCTGACACGGAAGGTCTGCATGTAACGATGATGTCGCGAAAGGGCGTCTTGCCGGAGGCGGATTTCTATGGCGAAATTCCCTACAGACCGCTCCAGTTTTGCACGGAAACAGCCATCCAGAATCTGATCGCCACACGCCGTCATGATCTGCTGAATGCGGTATTTGAACTGTTCAAGGCCGAGCTGGTGTTTTGCGATCCTGAGTACGCCTCACATATCGGCCTTTCGCAGCTGACCGTGGAGACCATCGCCAAGGCGTATTTCCATGATCGCGAAACCACACCGCCTTTCGCATGGGCGGCGCGCAATCTGGCTGAAGCTGAAGCCAACAAGGTGCGTAAATATACGGTGGAATGGCGCTATGCCATTTNGCGCATGCATGAAGTCATCGCCTTAGCTATCCCGCATCTGAACGAAAAAGACCTCGAACGCTTTCATACATATTTCAAGACGGTCTTCGTTGACGATTACGCCACCGTTCCGCACGCGTCGATCCGCCGCCTGCTGGCGCTTCATCGCGCCGGTAAACTCGACATTCTGGCGCTGGGCAATGAGAGCGATATCGACAACAAGGCCGTCGAACGGGGCGCTGTCGTTCACAGCAACGGCAATAGCCTTCAGTTCTATGCCTTCATCGATGCCACCGGCCAGCACACGCTGTCGGCGCGTGATATCCCATTCCCGACTCTGAAAAANCAGGGTGTCGTTCTCAAGGCGACGACCACGACAGCGTCTTCAATGGTGAGTGTTGACGATCAGTTCGTGCGGACCGGTGGTATCGATCTGGACGATAAGTTCAGGCCGATCTTCCATGACAATCTGACCAACCAGCTCTATTGCGGTTCGATTGCATTCCTGCTGCACAAACTTCCGTTCGTCCAGGGCATCACCAGCGCTCGCGATATCGGATACACGGTCTCGCAGGCCATATTGGAAACCATCGCAACTCCGGCACTCGAAGTCGCCTGATCAGGTGTCGATCAGGTGAACGCTGTCACCGATGGCAACGACACCAGCGGTTTCGATAGACCCGTATATGCCGAAATTGCGTCGGTTCTGGCGAAGAATGGTACGGAGAATTTCAGGGTTCTCTGTGATTTCCGGCTGGGCGATCAGCGTTAATCCGCATCTTTTNGTTTCCTCGGATGCCAAAGCAGCAATATGGGCCCCGATTTGTAGACGCTGGCCAATCCACGCCTTCTCACGAAACTCAGCGTCACCATGTGTTCTCAGCACGATCGTCGGGCGAAAGCGTTTGCTGTGAACTTTCTCCGTCCCTATGAGGTTGGAGAGATGGTCAAGAGAGCTGGTCGTGATCAGATGCAACGGACTTGGCTCATACCTGTTGACGGCAACGCGATGGTCTTCGCGCATTGGTGCCTTTCCCTTTTCGTAGGGCCAAACGGCAGCGGCGAAGCCGAAATGCTGCGATAGCTTCAATCCTGTTTCCGGGTCTGTTACCGCAAGCCAGCTTCCATCCGGGAAGCCAATTTCGGGAACAGTTTCAGCCAGACGCGATTGCAGGAACAGCGCGGGCCGCCAGCGCTCTTCTTTTTCGGGAGAAGCGGCGTTGCCGGATTGGGCATCAACGACACACCAGTTCCTGTCGCTCGGAATTCCGTCCGCTTCGATCTCTACCGAGGTCAATTGCTCCCCACTGAGCGAACTGACCGGATAGCGCCAGATTTCCTCGACCGTCCCCAATAATGTCAATGCAATTCCGATCTTTTCATTTCTATGTCGGACAGAAAACTGTGTTGTGGAGAGCTGGTTCCATCGTCGAAATCGACGTTCGCCATGTGCTTTACACTCACACCGCGCTGGCCAAGGCCACAGCATCCGCGACGCTGTCCCATTTCTCCTCGCTCAGCGTGGATGTGGCAATTCGGATATGGTCTCCGGGCAGAAGTGTGAACTTTCGTCCGGGGTTGATGGCAATGTTGCGGGCCGCCAGCGTGACCGTGGCAAAGGGCTCGGAAGCCACCGGCAGCCAGATGCAAAGGCCGCTGCCGGGACGTATATCGATCCCCCGCGACGTCAGGGCATCCGTCAGACCATCGCGGCGATGCTGATAGGCGGCGCGGGCTTGTGCAACGATCTCCCAGCTTTGCGGATTGCGCAAAAGCCAGGCTGTTGCTCCCTGTAGCACGCGGCTCGTCCATCCGGCGCTGAAAGCGCGGTACGACTGAATCTGCTCCACGATCGATGCTGAGCTGGACAGCACCGCAAGGCGCAGATCCGGCCCCAGCGTCTTCGAGTAGGACAGAATGTGAATGGTTCGGTCGGGAAAACGATTGCCCAAGGACTGGGCGGGGGCTGTAGAAATGTCGCCCAATCCGTCATCTTCGATGATCAGCGTTTCACTCCCTTGCAAAATGTCTCCCAGTTCCGCCATCCGGTCTGCACTGACGGTCTGTCCTGTCACGGAGTGCAGGCGCGGCTGAAAAACGAACACGGTCGGGCGCTCCCGAAGTGCTGCATGCAGGGATGCTGGCGTCGGGCCTTGTTCATCGCACATCACGGGAATAATCTTGACCCCGAAATCCTCCAGAATGTCGAGAAGCCGCATCGCTGTCGGATTTTCGATGGCAACGGCCGAGCCCGGGGAAACGAGGGCGCGGATGGCGGTGTAGACGGCATTATAGCCGCCATTCGTCACCAGAAAGGCCTCCGGCTGATAGGGCCAACGCTCGTTGACGGCTGATTGCAATTCGGGAATGATGCGGCTGCGTTCGTAATCGTTGAGTTTATCCACCGTCGCGGCATGGGCGAGAGCTTCGGCCAATGGCGGCAAAAATGCTGTATCGGGAACGGCAAGGGTCAGGTCCAGCGCATTGGGGGCATAGTTCCCGGCGCTGGCAAAGCGTTCCGGCTTGGCAATGAAGCGGTCGCCACTGACCCAGGTGCCGTTTCGTCCGCGCCCCGTTATGACCTTGTGGCGGCGCAAATCCGCCCATGCTTCGGAAAGCGTTGCGGGACTTATGCCCAGCTCATAAGCCAGATCGCGGATGGACGGCAGCCGTGTGCCCACGGGCAGAACACCAGCGCGGATGAGGGCGCTCGTCTCAAGTGCAATACCGCGAATGGTTCTGTCGGCTATTTTTNCGGCAAGCCGTGATGCCGTGAAGGTGTTGCTCAAAATTTTTGCCTTTAAATGTTCAATAACGTAATAACATTTGATGTTTGTAATTTGAACATTTAACTTTTGCTTACCGAGATTTTTTNGTGAGCATTCAGCATGACCGTGACGCTTCGCCTTGCACTCCGTGACTGGGACTATATGACCCCGCTGGTCCTTGGAGATGTGTCCTCGCCCCGCCTCGATATCAAAGTTGACCGTGTGGGAACGCTCGTCTCCAATGTCGCGACCGAGACTGCCTATGATGCTGCCGAAACATCGTTCAGCCGTTATGCGCAAATGCGTCACGACGGGGATGAAAGCGTGGTCGGCGTTCCCAATTTCATCATGCGCGGTTTCCGTCATCGCTGCATCATCACCAGCAAGGCTAGTTCCATCAGGCAATTGTCGGATCTCGCTGGCAAGAAGATCGGCGTTACCGGCTGGCGGGATTCCGGCAATACCTGGACCCGTGCAGCCGTTCGTCGCGAAGGCGTCGGCGTCGAGGACGCGATGTGGTATGCTGGACGTCTGACGAAAGATCACCCCATCACCGATCGTCTCGATGGCTTTGGCCGCTCCGGTCGTATCGAAGCTGTGCCCGGTGAGCGCCCGATGGTCGATCTGCTGGAGGATGGCGGGCTGGACGCCGTGTTCACACCCTTCATGCCCAAAGGCTTCTTCGATAAGGACTCGACCCTGCGGCAGGTGCTTGACGATTACCGCTCTGCCGAAGTCGATTATTTCAATGATGTCGGATATGTGCCGGGCATGCATTTGATTGGTTTCAAGGCCGAAATCGTGCACGAGCATCCGTGGATCATGGATGAATTGAGCGAGCTACTGGATGCGTCCCAGCGCATGTGGCTGGAAAAGCGCGAGAAATATGCCGACACGACGCCGTGGATGATCGATGAGTTGCGCCGTTGTGCTGCCGATCTTTCTCCGTCGTGGAGCGTTAATGGCTTCGAAGCCAACGAAAAAATGATCGCCGATTTCGCTCTGGAACTTCACGAGCAGAAAATCCTGCCACGCCTGCTTTCGCCTGCGGACCTTTTTCCAATGCATGCCGCTGGCCGCTGATACGAGAATTCAAACACGACGATCTTCCGAGTTAAACAAAAAANGGGGAATGCCATGTACTCGAAATTGACCACATCCGTCGCTCTTCTGGGTTTGCTTCTTGCTACGCCAGTGCTGGCGCAGAATGCAGCCATTCCACAACAGACACTCAATAAGGAGCTGAATGCCCGCCTGCCGGAGAAAATCCGCACCGACGGCAAGATGATTTCCGTCAATAACGGTTCTTTTCCTCCCTATGAAATCGTCACGGGAACTGAACTGACCGGTGCAAGTGCCGACCTCACAGACGCTCTGGGTCAATTGCTCGGCGTGAAGATCGAACATGCCACGGTCGGCGGTCTTCCAGCACTTTTGTCTGGCGTCAATTCCGGTCGATACCAGTTCGCATTCGGCCCCGTGGGCGATTTCAAGACCCGTCAGGAAGCCAATGACTTCGTGGATTGGGTCCAGGAATTCGTCGTCTTCGCCGTACAGAAGGGCAATCCAAAGGGCATCGTCTCGCTGGACACGGCCTGCGGCACCCGCATTGCGGTCATGGCTGGCGGCTCGGCCGAAAAAGTCATTAAGGCGCAGGTCGAAAAATGCACGGCCGATGGCAAGAAACCTGTCGAGGTTAAGTCCTACACCGACCAGCCAAGCTCCATTCTGGCGGTTCGCTCCAAGCGCGCCGACGCTTTCTTCTCGTCGCAGGCACCGCTGACCTATTTTGTCTCGCAGGCCAATGGCCAACTGGAACTCACCGGCGTGGGTGAGAAAAATGGCTTCGATGACCTGTTTCAAGGTGCCGTCGTGCCCAAGGGCTCGCCATTGGGCGAAATTTNGCGGGATGGCGTCAAGGTCCTCATCGATAACGGCACCTATGGCACCATCATGAAAAANTGGGGTCTCGCAAACAACGAGATCAAAACACCGGGCATCAATCTGGTGGGAGTTGAAAAGAAATGAGTGCGGCTCAGGCTCACGCCGCATCGCCTCCCGGCGGTGCGGACCCGCGCGATGTGGCAAATGCCCATCGCCCTTTTCAAACGGGTCGGGTCACGCTCTGGCTCATCACCATCCTGATTGCCACCAACTTCGCATGGATCGTCGCCAACAACGAAAACTTCGGCTGGCCTGTTGTCGCGCAGTATTTTTTNGACCCTACCGTTATGCAGGGTCTCTCCGTCAGCCTCGGGCTGACGGTCGTGGCTATGTTGATCGGCGTCGTTCTGGGCCTTTTGCTGGCAGTCGCGCGCATGTCTCAGGACGTTCTGGCAAGCTCGCTGTCCGGGCTATTCGTCTGGTTCTTCCGTGGAACGCCTCTGCTTGTCCAGCTTATCTTCTGGTATAATCTTTCCACATTGTTTCCAGAAATCTCCATCTCCATTCCCTTCGGTCCAACGTTGATCAGCTGGGAAACCAACTCGGTCATCACGCCGATGACGGCTGCCATCGTCGGGCTGGCACTCAACGAAGCGGCCTATATGGCCGAGATCATCCGCGGCGGCCTTCTCTCCGTCGATAGAGGTCAGGCAGAAACGGCGGAAGCCTTCGGCATGACCAAGGCGCGCGCTTTGTGGCGCATCATCATTCCGCAGGCCATGCGCTCCATCGTCCCGCCAACCGGCAACCAGTTGATCAGCATGATCAAGGCGACCTCGCTGGTCAGCGTCATCGCCATGGCTGATCTGCTCTACTCGGTCCAGTCGATCTACAACCGCACCTTTGAAATCGTCCCGATGCTGATGGTCGCGGTCATCTGGTATCTGCTGATCACCTCCGTTCTTAATATTGGCCAGGGTTATATCGAGCGTTATTATGGCAGAGGCGACCGTCGCACGGCCACTGCCCAAGCACCCGCCGTTCAGCAGGAGGCGACGCCATGACCGCTGCAAATCATGAAAAACAGCCACTCGTGCGCGCCCGTAATGTCCACAAGGCCTTCGATCAGCTTGAAGTCCTCAAAGGCATCGATCTCGAGGTGTTTCCGGGAGAAGTCGTGGTCGTTCTCGGCCCTTCGGGCTCCGGTAAATCCACCTTCCTGCGCTGCATCAACCATCTGGAATCGATCAATCGCGGTTCTATCGAAGTGGGTGGGGAGCAGATCGGATATCGCTTCCGCAACAACAAGCTGGAGAAGCTGTCCGGCAATGCCATCGCCGCGCAACGTCGCAACATCGGCATGGTGTTCCAGCAGTTCAACCTCTATCCGCATATGACGGCGTTGCAGAACATCATCGAAGCGCCGGTCGGCGTGCACGGTGAAAGCAAGGCACAGGCCATGGCCTATGCACGGGAGCTGTTGCAAAAAGTCGGACTGTCCGACAAAGCGGACAACTATCCACGCCAGCTTTCCGGCGGCCAACAACAGCGGGTGGCGATTGCCCGCGCGCTTGCCATCAAGCCTAAGCTGATGCTGTTCGATGAGCCGACATCCGCGCTCGACCCTGAACTGGTCGGCGAAGTTCTGTCCACCATGCGTGACCTTGCACGCCAGGGCCTGACCATGATCGTCGTCACCCACGAAATCGGCTTTGCCAAGGAAGCGGCGGATCGCGTCGTCTTCATGGATGGCGGCCACATCGTGGAGATGGGGACGCCCGAAGAGGTGATCGGCAATCCCCAGCACCCACGTACGCAGGCTTTTCTGGCGCGCTTTCTCTGAACGACGTCAGCGCTGCCCCGGACGAGTTGGCCGGGTCAGCGTCTTCACATGCTTTTCCGAACTGGAGTTCCCATGACCGTGCTCGACAATGCCTATACCCGTGTGTCTGATTTCGCAGATATGGAATCCGAACTCATAGAGACGCGGCAATATCTTCACGCCAACCCGGAACTCTCCTTCGAGGAAGCCGAGACGGCGCGCTACGTCGCAGAAAAGCTGGAAGGCTGGGGTTATGAGGTCACGCGCAACGTTGGCGGTCATGGTGTCGTGGCACGGCTGACGGTCGGCGAAAGCAAGAAAAGCATCGGCATCCGCGCCGACATGGATGCACTTCCCATTCTAGAGGAAACCGGAGCGCCCTATGCCAGCAAGGTGCCGGGCAAGATGCACGCTTGCGGCCATGATGGCCACACCACCGTGTTGCTGGGCGCGGCGCAACATCTGGCCAGAACACGCCGTTTCAACGGCACGGTCACGCTGATTTTCCAGCCAGCGGAGGAGGGTGGCAAGCCGAGCGGCGCGCAGAAGATGATCGATGACGGCCTGTTCGAGCGCTTCCCCATCGACGCCATTTTCGGTCTGCACAATCACCCCGGTGCCGCTGAAGGCAAGCTTCTTTTGCGGTCCGGCCCGATGATGGCGTCTTCGGATACGGCAAAGATCACCATCAAGGGCAAGGGCGGCCATGCTTCGCGGCCTCATCTCACCATCGATCCCATCGTTGTTGCCTGCAATCTGGTCGTGGCGCTGCAAACCATCGTTGCCCGCAACATCGACCCCACCCAGACGGCGGTCGTCACCGTCGGCACGATCCATGCGGGAGAGGCGGTCAATGTCATACCGGAATACGCCAAGCTTGCGCTCAGCATCCGTTCTTTCGATCCTGCTATCCGCGAACTACTGCATGAGCGGATTACCAAGCTGACGCACGCCGTGGTCGATGGTTTCAGCGCATCCGTAGAGATCGATTACGAGCGCGGCTATCCCGTGGTCGTCAACTCGGAAGAGGAAACCGCGTTTGCCCGCATGGTTGCGGAAGAACTCGTCGGCGCCGACAATGTCTCGATCTGCCAGCTCATTCCCGGTAGCGAAGACTTCGCCTGTTTCCTGGAACACAAGCCCGGAAGTTTCCTGCGGCTTGGAAATGGCATGAATTCCGCAATCCTGCACAGCCCGAGATATGATTTNGCCGATGCAAGCCTCACCGTCGGCGCTGCCATGTGGGCGAGACTTGCGGAACGTTATCTGGCATAAGAGCCCCGATTTACATCGGGAGCTGTGATTTGATCGTCTGTTTCGATATTGGCGGGACCGCCATCAAGGGTGCTGGTGCCTGGGGCCTGGATGATGTGCGGCCGCTCGCACGGCGGCAGACCCCGATCCATGATTTCGATGCCTTCGTTTCGGTGTTGAAATCTGCCATCGCCGAGGTCGGCGGTTCCCCCGATTGCATCGCGCTGTCGATTACCGGCATCATCGATCCGGATACCGACAAGTCCTTCATTGCCAACATACCCTGCGCCCATGATCGCCCCTTGAAAGCCGATCTGGAGGCAGCGCTCGGCTTGCCTGTCATCATCGCCAATGATGCCGATTGCTTCGCCTTGGCTGAATATGGCGTCGGCGCAGGGCGTGGCCATCACGTGGTGTTCAGCGTCATCCTCGGCACCGGCGTCGGTGGTGCACTCGTGGTTGACGGAAAGCTCATCAACAGCGCGGGCGGCTTTGCCGGGGAGTGGGGCCATGGTCCGGTTGCCGCCACGCGCGCCGGCAATCCGCCGCTGGACCTGCCGCGCTTTCCCTGCGGTTGCGGGCTGGAGGGATGTCTCGACGCCATTTGCAGCGCTCGCGGCATGGAAAANCTGCACAGCCATCTCACAGGAAAAAGCATGTCCGCCGAGGATATCTTGAAAAGCTGGCAGTCTGGCGAAGCGGAAGCCACCCGCACATTGGACGTCTATATCGACATGCTGTCCGGCCCGCTGGCACTGGTGGTCAATGTTACCGGCGCAACCATCATCCCGGTGGGTGGGGGCCTCTCCAATTCGTCGGCACTGATTGAGGCGTTGGATGCAGCCGTGCGCGCCCGCATTCTGCGTCGGTTTTCCCGCCCTCTCGTGGTGCAGGCGCAATGCACAATCGAGCCCGGCCTTGTCGGTGCAGCCGTGCTCGGCTTCGATTTNGTCGGGCTGCGAGTGAAATCGCTCTAGAACCGCATACCCGGAACCGCAAGCGGGTTATCCATAACAGCTTGCCGGTCTGGCCTGTCGATGCGGACTGCACCGGTAAAAGCACCGAACAGATCCTTGACGAAGGCTTCCGGCAAATCATCGGTGATGAGAACCATGCGGGTCCGCCGGTCGGAAGGGTCTGGCCACGCGGCCAGCCGCTGCGGCGGGTGAAAANTGGATTGTACGCCGTGCAGCACCAGCGGCCGGTCGGGGTTATCGGAAAGCTGAACGATGGCCTTCATGCGCAACAGCTTCTCGCCGTGTGCTGACCGCAAGAGATCAACGAACATCTCGATCGCCATCGGGTCAATCGGCTGCTCATGCACAATCGAAAACGAGCGTATCGCGGCATTGTGCCGGTTCACATCATGGTGGTGATGGTGTTGCCCGTGGTCATCGTGATGATGCCCATGGTGATGATGATCGTGACCGGCTTCTTCACCCAGCCACCGGCTGACATCGCCCGTCTTTTCTGCCGCATCGTAAAGACCGTTTTCCAAAAGCGCCTCAGCCTGCCAGCCTTCGCGATCACCATCTTCGATGGTCGCACGCGGGTTGATGGCGGCTAGTCTTTCGGTCAGCGCGGCAATCTGCGCCTCCGAACTAAGCGTCTGCTTGGTCAAAACCAGACGGTCCGCGACTGCAACCTGCTTGACCGCTTCCTTGTGGTGGTCGAGCGTGGACAATCCATTCACGGCATCCACCACCGTCACCATGCCATTCAAGGAGAAATTCTGGGCAATGACCGGGTTGCCGATGATTGACTGCATCACGGGCGCAGGGTCGGCAAGGCCGGTCGTCTCGATCACGACCCGGTTGATCTTTTNCAGCTTGCCGGTCTGAATGCCGTCCATCAGTTCGGCCAGCGTGTCCACCAATTCACCGCGCACGGTGCAGCACAGGCATCCTTCGGCAAGCTCGATGATGCCGTCGCCAGACCGCTCCACCAGCAGATGGTCGATGCTGACATCACCGAACTCGTTGATGATGATGGCCGCGTCCTGCATCGCAGGGTCTTTCAGAAGCTGGTTGAGCAGCGTCGATTTTCCCGCACCGAGAAANCCCGTGATGATGGAGACCGGTATGCGATCCTGTACCATGATGCGACCTGTAGTGTTAGAACATTACATTGAAAGTTAAGCCTGAGTGCAATTCCTGCAAAGGGCGAAAAACCGATTTACGAAAAGAGAACCGGCCCGCGTCTTGGGCGGACCGTAAACCTGTCAAAATGTCGGGCGCGGAATGGGAATTGGCACATTGGCCACGCTACCCTTGCCACCGGTAGCGGCGACCACGGTCTCGCTGCCGGGAATAAGGCCCGCATAGGAGTAAACCGGTGGGCGCGTCATTTCCTGAACAAAGGGCGATTTGATGATCATACGACCGGCTTCGTCACGGCTTTCGCTGCGCACTTTAGCTGCCTTGGGGTTGCAGATATCAGCGCTGATGTCGTTGACGAACTGCGTTTCGCCGTAAGGCGCAAGCGACGCAAGCGATACGCCTTGGCCGGATGAAGACGTCAGTCCCATCTGCAACAGGTCAGCCGACTGGTCGGTGCGGCCCGCAAGGCTGTCTGCGCCCAAAACGACGCTGATGACCTGACGGCCATTGCGTGAGGCCGACGATACCTGGTTGAAACCGGAAGCACAGATGAAGCCGGTCTTCATGCCATCAGCGCCCTGGAAGCGACCGACGAGCATGTTGTAATTGGCGTAGTTCTTCTTGCCGGTGCTGACGCCTTCCAGCGCGAAATATTGCGCATATTCGGGAAACTCACGCTTCAGGATAAGTGCCAGAACGGCAAGGTCACGGGCTGTGGTATATTGGCCCTTGCCCGGCAAACCGTTCGGGTTCACGTAATGCGTGGACGACATGCCGAGGCGGGCCGCCTGCGCATTCATTTGCGCCACGAAATTCTCGTTCGTACCGGCCACCGTTTCGGCAATAGCCACGGCAATGTCATTGGCAGATTTGATCAGCAGAAGCTTCAAGGCACTATCGAGCGTCAGTTTCGATCCCGGCTTGAAATACATCTTGCTGGCAGGCTGATCCGAAGCCTTCTTGCTCATCACGACTTCGGTTTCAGGGCTCAGCCTGCCGGATTTCATGGCGCTGAACGCAATATAGGCCGTCATCAGCTTTGTCAGCGAGGCGGGATACCACTTGCGGAATGCTTCCTGATGCGAAATCACCTTGCCGGTCTTCACATCGATAACCATCTTGGGGTTGGCCTGTGCTACACAGGTCATCGCCAGAACACTGGCGGACATCGCGGCAACAGTTTTTACGAGCCGCCCCGCGGCGCGGTTGGGTCTGTATGTATCTTGCAAGGCGTATCCTCGGATTCCCGTCTTCGTTTCGGGATTTGCAATATTCACCATATATGTCCTAGCAATGGCAAAGTACATTGATTGCGTCAATTATGCGGCGCAATATCCACCGCGGAGGAGTGTGAACTATCATGTTGAGAATGGAACATCAGGGATAAGTGAATGCCAGTTTTGAACAGAGCTGCGGAATTGCAGGCGGAAGCGACCGAATGGCGACGTCACCTCCATGAAANCCCTGAACTGTTATATGACGTTGATGAGACTGCTGCCTTCGTGGCGGAGAAGCTGAAATCCTTCGGCGTTGACGAAATCGTGACGGGTATCGGCCGTAGCGGGGTGGTCGGCGTCATCCACGGCAGGCACGGCAAAGGCCGCATGATAGGGCTGCGCTCAGATATGGATGCGCTGCCGATCGTTGAGGAAACCGGCGCGTTGTGGGCCTCGAAGGTGCCGGGCAAGATGCATGCCTGTGGTCACGATGGTCACATGGCCATGCTGCTGGGTGCTGCGAAATACCTTGCCGAAACCCGCAATTTCAGCGGTTCCGTTGCCCTGATCTTCCAGCCCGCCGAAGAAGGTGGCGCTGGCGCGCTCGCCATGGTCGAAGATGGGCTGATGACACGTTTCGATATGGATGAAGTCTACGGCATGCACAATATGCCCGGCATCCCCTTGGGTTCCTTCGCCATTCGCAAGGGCGGCATCATGGCGGCACCGGACAAATTCTCCATCGTGGTCAAGGGGCAGGGGGNCCATGCCGCGCAGCCGCATCGCACGGTAGACCCCATTTCCATCGGCGCGCAGATCGTTACCAACCTGCAGATGATCGCGTCCCGCAACACAGACCCCATTCGCTCTGTCGTCGTTTCCGTCACCCGTTTTCAGGCGGGCTCCAGCCACAACATCATTCCCAATGAAGCCCTCATTGCAGGCACGGTCCGCACGCTGGACGAAAACGTCCGCGATATGGCGCAGGCGCGCATCAAGCAGATGGCAGAAGGTATAGCGCAGGCCAATGGCGCGGAAGCCGAAGCCATCTACGAGCGCTATTGTCCTGTAACCGTCAACCATGCCGACGAAACGGACCATGCCATCCGTGTCGCCCGAGATGTCGTGGGCGACAAGAACGTCGATCCTGATGTCGATCCGTCGATGGCCGGAGAGGACTTCTCCTACATGCTGAAGGAACGGCCAGGCGCATTTATCTTTCTGGGAAATGGCGAAAGCGCCGGTCTGCACAATCCCAGCTATGACTTCAACGACGAAGCCATTGGATACGGCATATCCTACTGGGTAAAGCTCGCCGAACAGCGTCTGGCTGGCTGATTCACCGGAAAAGAACGGCCGCGTCCAACAATGCGGTCGTACCTTCTCGATCAAGCCGCCCATCTCGGAAGGTCTGTGGCGAGACCATAAAAGCAAATACTTCGAGCCCTTGTTGAGGGCTTCCGTATCAATTTTCTGACTTCTAAGGAAAATTGGAGCGGGCGAAGGGATTTGAACCCTCGACCCCAACCTTGGCAAGGTTGTGCTCTACCCCTGAGCTACACCCGCTCAAATCCGCTGGTTCGGGGTAGATCGCTGAACCGCGGGTCGCTGCGTTGCGGCGACGAGGGCTATATCGCTCAACCGCTTTTTAAATGCAACAGGGAAATGACAAAAAGGCGTAGAAATTTTTCAAAAAGCACACAAGCTACGGAAANCATTCGATATTTTGATATTGAAATTCACAGGGCGATTGCAAAATCCATTCTGAGGGCTTAACGACTATGTCATCAAAAACAGAATCCGATGGCACGAGAAAGCAATCATGACAGAGCAATCCCCGAAAACGGCGCAGGAACTTTTTGCTTTGCTGGATAGGCTCGGCATCGCGCATGAAACACTTCAACACGAGCCGGTTTTCACCGTCGCCGAGTCCGAATCCCTGCGCGATCGTATTCCGGGTGGGCACACCAAGAACCTTTTCGTCAAAGACAAGAAGGATCAGTATTTCGTTCTGACGGTCGAAGAAAACGCGACGGTGGATCTGAAGACGGTGCACAAGGTTATCGATGCCTCCAGCCGGGTGTCTTTCGGCAAGCCTGAAANGATGATGGAGTATCTTGGCGTCATTCCCGGCTCTGTCACCGTTCTCGGTGCCATAAACGATGTGACGAACGCGGTGACGTTCGTGCTCGACAGCGATCTGATGAAGCATGAACTGATCAACGCTCATCCTTTGTCCAACGACGCCACCACCACCATCGGCAACAATGATCTCATTCGTTTTCTCGAAGCGACGGGTCATACGCCGCTTGTCTTGAAAGTGACGGAGTAAAGTACGATCTTTGCGCCAGAGCGCCAGATCGAGTGGCCAGTGAATGCGCAATCAACGGAGACCTTAAATGAGCGGTACCAGCAACCCTTACGGAACGTCCTCGGGCGGATACATGACCGGCTCCGTGCAATATGGAAATGGAAGCGCGCCTGAAGAGGCTGCGGCGTCCTCCCATATCAAGGACACGACGACAGCCGGTTTCGGCAAGGACGTCATGGAAGAATCCCGCAATCAGCCGGTGCTGGTGGATTTCTGGGCTCCGTGGTGTGGCCCCTGCAAACAGCTGACGCCGGTGCTGGAAAAGGTGGTCAATGAAGCTGGCGGGCGCGTCAAGCTGGTCAAGCTCAACATCGATGATCACCCGTCCATTCCCGGGCAGCTCGGCATCCAGTCCATTCCTGCCATCGTCGCCTTTCAGGATGGCCGCCCGGTCGATGGTTTCATGGGCGCCGTGCCTGAGAGCCAGATTCGCGAGTTCATCGACAAGATTGCAGGGCCTGCAGTCGATGACCCACAGGCGGAAATCGACGCTGCTCTCGCAGAGGCCAAGCAATTGCTGGCGGATGGTGATCATCAGGGTGCCGCACAGCTCTTCGGCTTCGTCATGCAGGTGGACCCGGAAAACGCCACAGCCGTGGCCGGCATTGCAGATTGCATGATTGCGCTTGGCGAATATCAGCGTGCGACCGATCTTTTGGCGTCGGTGCCCGAAGAACTGCGTGCCGATCCGGCAATCGAGGCCGTTTTGAAAAAGCTGGCGCAATATGAAGAGGCGCGGCTACTGGGTGATCCCACGGCGCTGGAACGCGAGCTTTCCACCAATCCGGACAATCACGAAGCGCGGATAAAGCTTGCCAAAATCCTCAACGCGCAGGGCAGGCGCGATGAAGCGGCTGACCAGTTGCTGACGGTCATGCGAAAGGACCGCACCTTCGAAGATGATGGCGCGCGCAAGCAGCTTGTCGAATTTCTGGAAGGTTGGGGTTTCAAGGACCCATCGTCGGTTACAGCACGTCGCAAGCTGTCGTCCATCCTGTTTTCTTGAAAGCCGCCTTGCGATTGGTGGCCTCGGACCACATTTAAGAGAATAACAAGAGATCAAGGTTGCGACGCGAGACCCGCGTCGTGGCACCGTCTCAGAAAATCGAGGGCTCATTCATGCATGTCGGTAATGCACGATACCTGAAAAGCACCGATCTGCCGGATGTGGTGCCTGTGTTTCCACTGTCTGGCGCGTTGCTGCTGCCGGAAGGACAACTTCCGCTCAACATATTCGAACCCCGATATCTGGCGATGTTCGACGCAGCGCTTGCTGGCAACCGCCTGATCGGTATGGTTCAACCCGCGCTACAGGCGCCGGAAAGTGCGGCAGGCTCCGGGGCTCTGAGCCAGGTTGGGTGTCTCGGTCGCATTACGTCTTTTTCCGAGACCGGAGACGGGCGCTATATGGTGTCGTTAAGCGGTATTTGTCGCTTCCGGCTGCTGGAAGAGGTGACCTCCGGCAAACCTTACCGAAGCTTCAAACATGCGCCCTTCATGGCCGATCTGACCGGTGAAGAGGATGAAGACGCGGTTGACCGCGAAAATCTGCTGCGGGTGTTCCGTTCTTTCCTCGATGCCAACCAGCTGGAAGCGGATTGGGAGAGCGTGGAGCGTGCGGGTAACAGGGTGCTGGTCAATTCCCTGTCGATGATGTCGCCGTTCGGCCCTGCGGAAAAGCAAGCTTTGCTCGAAGCGCCGGACCTGAAGGCCCGCGCCGATACGCTGATTGCGATTACCGAGATCGTTCTGGCCCAAGGCGGAACCGACAACGAAATCATATTGCAGTGATGGGGCCGGCATGGACGAAAAGCTGAGCAAGGTTGATCCCAAGCTGCTCGATCTGCTGGTCTGTCCGCTGACCAAAGGCCGACTGTCCTATAACCGCGATCGTAACGAGCTGATCTCCGAAAGCGCAAGGCTTGCCTATCCTATCAGGGATGGCGTTCCCATCATGCTGGTGTCGGAAGCGCGCAAANTAGAGGATTGAAGGGCCAGCCGTTAAGCTGGCCTTCGTCATTTNACAGAAATTCCGCCCGATGCGGCGTGAAGGTGTCGATCAGACGACCCTTTTCGAGTGCTTTCACTCCATGGATAAGGTCGGGCTTGACGATGAAGCTGCCGCCTTGCGCCAGTTCCTGCGTTACGCCATCGATAGTTACTTCAAATCGGCCCTCGACCACATAGCTTGCTTGAATATGCGGATGCGAATGAAGCGAGCCGATGGCACCGGCTTCGAACACCACTTCGACCATCATCATTTCCGGCAGATAGGCCATGATGCGTCTTGAGACACCCGGCTCTGTCGGTGCCCATTGGCCGTCAGCGGCGTTTACGAATGCATTGCTCTGGCTCATCATATGGCTCCTTACTTCAGATCATCCATGCTCACGAGATCGACATCGGTATAGTCGACATTGTCACCCGCCATGGCCCAGATGAATGAATAATTCGCGGTTCCCGCACCGGAGTGGATCGACCAGCCCGGTGAAAGTGCTGCTTCTTCGTTTTTCATCACCAGATGGCGCGTCTCACCTGGTTCGCCCAGAAAGTGGAAGACGCGGGCTGTCTCGGGCAGGTCGAAATAGAGATAAGCCTCCATACGCCGGTCATGAATATGGCATGGCATGGTGTTCCACACGGAACCCGGAGCAAGGCTGGTCATGCCGACAACCAACTGGCAGGTCTTGACGCCTTCGGGGTGGATGAATTGAAAANTCGAACGCTCGTTGCTCGTTGCCTGTGATCCGAGATCGACGCGCTTGGCATCATGGATGCCGATGTGTTTTGCGGGATAAGCGGAGTGCGCTGGCGCGCTCAGCAGGTAGAACTTGGCGGGCGTTTCGGATGATGCGGACGCGAAGGATACGCTCGATCCCATTCCGGCATAGACCATGTCACGCGTACCGGTTTCAAATGCGGTGCCGTCGACGGTGACTGTGCCCTTGCCGCCGATGTTGACGACGATCAGCTCACGTCGCTCGAGAAACGACTTCGTTCCTGTCGGCTTGATGGTTTCCAGTTCCAGAGATCCAGACGCCGGCACGGCACCGCCGACGATCATGCGATCGTAATTCGTGTAATGCAGCTGAACGGTGTCGTTGACGAACAGAGGTGGCAGCAGGAAGTTTTCGCGAAGCTCCTCGGTGCCGAATGTCGCAGCGGTCTTCGGGTCGATGGCGAAGCGGTTCGTGTACTGTGTCTGGCCCATGGTTCTCCCAATCATATGTCAAACTAACTTGTCATACATATATGCAAANGAAATCCTATGTCAATCTGCTAAAGCCTGGTCACATCGCGAGATATGACGGGTAAANTCCCTGAAANTCATGAGTTTTTTNGATGTCTGCACCTGTAAGGCAGGTTTCTTGCTTCCTATCCCAAACAGTATGGAGCCAGAGATTTGCTCTGTCTCCAGAGTTGCAGTTCACGTTGACTTTTCGTGGTGAATGCGAGCACAGTCGCGGCGCGGTCAGACGTACCGGGGGAGAGACTGATGTCCATGCGCGCCGTTTTGAAAAGCCTGTTCTTTGTCGTCGCAACGCTGGCCATCCAGCCCGCCTCGGCGCAAGGACCGTCGCGAAAGGTCGTCACCACGCAAAACGGTGACTATTTCGGGTTTGATCTGCGCACCGAACAGAATGTCTCCCTGCCGCAATGCGAAGACATCTGCATCAAGGACACTTCCTGCAAGGCCTTCACCTATAATCCCAAGGTGCAATGGTGCTTCCTGAAATCGGATTTCAACCAGCTCAATGCCTTCCCCGGCGCAGTCGCAGGCAAGGTCGTGGAGGTCGCTGCCAAGAGGGAGCCCGATATCGGCGCGCCGCAGAAACTCTCCTTTGTCGATGACAGCCTTTACCAGGAGGCACGACGTCTGAAGGCGAGCCTCTCCCCCGCCGGAGATGGCCAGTCGATGGACAATTGGCTTTCACTGGCGCGACAGCAATCTGACGCTGGCGATTTCGTCGGCGCTGTCGGGAGTTACAAGCTGGCGCTCGCGCTGGGCCTTGATGATGGTGTGGCCTGGGCCNAATTTTCACAGGCGGCCGCGAAAATTCAAAACAATTACCAGATGTCGGCACAGGCAGTTTCGGCCGCTCTCAACGCCTATTCGCTAAGCCGCACTGTGTCTGCCCGTACAAGCATACTTGATACGCTTGCGGTGGCGTTTGAAAAANCCCAGAACTACCGCGCCGCGCTCAACAGTTACAAGGCCAGTCTTGCGCTGTCGGATGTCCCTCAGACGCGCGCCGCCTACGCTGATCTGAAGACCCGCCAGGGCTTCCGCGTCATCAACAACACGGTCGATACCGATAGTGTCAGCCCGCGCGCCTGCGTTCAGTTTTCAGAGCCACTGGTGAAGAACGGCGTTGATTATTCCTCCTTCGTCACGCTGGATGGCGTGGCACCCAAGGCCATCGAGGCCAAGGGCAGCGAAATCTGCGTGGAAGGTCTGACGCACGGCCAGCGTTACAAGATTGCGCTGCGCGCCGGTCTTCCGTCATCGGTGGAAGAGCCTCTGGAAAAGCAGGTCGATCTCGACATCTACGTTCGTGACAGATCAGGCTCGGTGCGTTTCACTGGTGAGAATTTCGTGCTTCCCGGCACTGCCCGCCGTGGCATCCCGCTGGTGTCCGTCAACATCGAACGGGCCGATCTCAAACTCTACCGGGTCGGTGACCGCAGCATCGCGACATTGCTGACCAATTCGCAATTCCTGACGCAGATGGATGGCTACGGCGCGGAGCGGCTTGAAAACGAGATCGGTGAACTCGTCTGGCAGGGCGGCATCGATATCCAGAACGAGCTGAACAAGGACGTCGTCACCAGCTTTCCGGTCGATGAAGCCTTGCCGGAACGTAAGCCGGGTATCTATGTGCTCACCGCCGTACCACCGGGCACACCGGGCGAAAACTGGGATTCCCGCGCCACCCAATGGTTCCTCGTTTCAGATACGGGCATCACCACCTATGCCGGGACCGACGGCCTCAACGTTTTTGCGCGCGCGCTCAGCACGGCCAAACCGCTGAAGGGCGTTGCCCTCCAGCTTCTGGCAAAGAACAACGAAATTCTCGGCACCGCGACGACCGATGACGAAGGACGCGCGATCTTCTCGGCTGGCCTGATGCGCGGCACGGCCGGGCAAGCACCTGCTATCATCACGGCACGCAACGGCGATAAGGATTACGTCTTTCTCGACATGACCCGCGCCGGTTTCGACCTTTCCGACCGTGGCGTCACGGGCCGCGCCTCTCCCGGCGCGCTGGATGTCTTCAGCTGGACGGAACGCGGCATCTACNGCGCGGGCGAAACCGTGCATGCCGCGGCCCTGGCACGGGATATCGAAGGCAATGCGGTCGAAAACCTGCCGCTGACGTTTATTTTCTCGCGTCCCGATGGCGTGGAAGATCGCCGTTTCGTTAGTGATGGCAAGGCCTTGGGCGGTTATGCCGTCGATCTGGCCTTGCAGGAAAGCGCCATGCGCGGCACCTGGACGCTGCGCATCCATACCGATCCGAAGACGGCCGCCATCAGCGAAAAGTCCTTCCTGGTCGATGACTTCGTGCCTGACAGGACCGAGTTCGATCTGTCCAGCAAAGCCAAGGAGATCGATCCCGCCGCYGAGACTGCCATTGATGTCGATGGCCGTTACCTCTATGGCGCCCCCGCTGCCGGGCTGGAACTCGAAGGCGAAATCGCGCTGAAGGCAACACGCACCCGCGCCGGTTTCGATGGTTATGTGTTTGGCTTGGCGGATGAGGAAAGTCAGGAGGAAAGCCGCACCACGCTGGATGCCCTTCCCGCGCTCGATGAAAACGGCAAGGCGACCTTCGATGTCACGCTTGCCGATGTCCCGTCGACAACGCAGTTCCTCTCCGCCAACATCACCGTTCGCATGCGCGAAGCCGGTGGCCGCGCGGTCGAGCGTTCGCTGACATTGCCGGTCAAATCCGATAGCGCCATGATCGGTATCAAACCGGAATTCTCCGGCGATCTCGCGGAAAATTCCATTGGCCGTTTCCACGTCATCGGCCTTGCCGCAGACGGTTCCAAACAGGCCATGAGCGGGCTGACATGGAAGCTCATCAAGGTCGAGCGGAACTATCAATGGTATCGTCAGGGCAATTCCTGGCGTTATGAACCCGTCGTCTACACAAAGCAGGTTCAGGCCGGCACCCTGGCCGTGGACGCCAATGGTGGCGAAATTTCCGTGCCTGCATCCTGGGGACGGTATCGTCTCGAGGTCGAATCCGCAGACAATAACGGCCCCACTTCCAGCGTCGAATTCGATGCCGGCTGGTATGTCACTGCAAGTTCCACGGAAACACCGGACGCGCTGGAAATCGCGCTCGACAAGCAGAGCTACAAGGTCGGCGATACCGCAAAATTGCAGGTAACGTCGCGCTTTGCCGGTCAGCTTATGGTGGCTTCCGGCTCGGAAAAGCTGATTGCCGTTGAAANCGTCGAGATCGGTGAAAACGGCGGCGAAGTCGATATTCCCGTGACGGAAGAATGGGGTGCCGGTTCCTACGTCACCGTTACCCTGTTCCGCCCCGGCGATGCGCAGGAAAGCCGCATGCCCATGCGCGCCATCGGCGTCAAATGGCTGGCCGTGGACCCCGGTGAGCGCAAGCTGGGCATCGCCCTTACCCTTCCCAAGCAGACATTGCCGCGTCAGCCGCTCGAAATTCCCGTGCAGGTGTCGGGCGCTGGTGCTGGTGACAAAGCCTATGTCACGGTCGCTGCCGTCGATGTCGGCATTCTCAATCTCACCCGCTATGAGCCGCCCAAACCGGATGAATGGTATTTCGGGCAGCGCCGTCTCGGGCTGGAAATCCGCGATATCTATGGCCGTCTGATCGATGGTTCGCTCGGTGCAACCGGTCGTCTCAGAACCGGCGGTGACGGTGGTCAGGTCGCACTTCAAGGAAGCCCGCCGAAGGAAAAGCTGGTGGCGTTCTTCGCCGGTCCGGTGGAACTGGATGCTGAGGGCAAGGCGACCATTCGTTTCGATATTCCGCAGTTCAACGGCACGGCCCGCGTCATGGCCGTCGCCTGGACCAAGACCGGTGTCGGCCACGCGGTGTCGGATGTCGTCATCCGTGATCCCGTCGTCATCACCGCCAGCGCACCAAAATTCCTCAGCCCGGGCGATGTCTCGCAAATGCGCGTCGATATCGCCAATACAGACGGAGATGCAGGCGATTACACATTGGATATCGCCAGCAACACCGCGCTCACGGTCGATCAAGGCGAGGTTTCGCAGGTCGTATCGCTGCAAAAGGGCGGCAAGACTTCGTTGACGGTGCCTTTGACCGGTGAATATCCGGGTAATGGCGCGATAATGATCAAGCTCAGCAACGCCAGCGGTGTCTCTCTGGAACAGGCCGTCAATATCCCCGTGCGGCCCTCGGTGCTGCCGGTCACGACGCGTCGAAACATTAAGATCGCGCCCAACAGCAGTCTCACGGTAGATGGCGCATTGCTGGCTGATAGCATGTTGCTGGGGTCGTCTGTCGCGGTCAACGTCACGCGTTCACCGGCCTTTGATGTTCCGGGTCTGGTCATGATGCTGGATAAATATCCCTATGGCTGCGCCGAGCAGACAACCAGCCGCGCTCTTCCGTTGCTCTATGTTTCCGAGCTGATGAAGCAGCGCGGGGGCGCAGACGATGTGGGCCTGCGCAAGCGGGTGCAGGATGCAATCTACCGCGTCCTGTCGTTCCAGTCCTCGTCCGGCGGCTTCGGTCTGTGGGGTCCCGGCGAAGGTGATCTCTGGCTGGATGCCTACATCACCGACTTCCTGACACGTGCGCGGGAGCAATCCTATGATGTGCCTGAGACKGCCATGGTGCAGGCACTCACCAACCTGCAAAACGGGCTGGCCTATGACAACAACGTCAAGGATCGCGGCAACCAGATTGCCTATTCGCTCTATGTTCTTGCCCGCAATCGCAAGGCTGCCGTCAACGATCTGAGATATTATGCCGACACTGCCCTGGGCGATTTCCCGACACCGCTTGCCAAGGCGCAACTGGCCTCGGCCCTGTCGCTCTATGGCGATGTGGCGCGGTCCAAGACGGTCTTCGGCGCGTCGCTCAGCATGGCCTCGGCGACCACCAAGGTCAGTCTCTCCCGCGCGGATTACGGATCGGTGCTGCGCGATGGCGCGGCCTCGCTTGCTCTTGCCGCCGAAAGCCGCCCGGTGCCTGCGGTGGTACCGCAACTGGCCAGTGCCGTTGCCAAGGCATGGGACGCCAAAGCCTATACCAGCACACAGGAGCAGGCCTGGATGCTGCTGGCCGCCCGCGCCTTGAAGGGTGAGGACAAGGACGTCAAGCTTGATATCAACGGTTCCTTGGAACAGGGCGGTTACAGCAAGGGCATGAGCGGCGATGAGCTGCTGCAATCGCCCATCAAGATCACCAATGCTTCGAAAGATACGGTCACGGCAGTCGTCACCACCGTCGCTCCACCCGCTCAGCCTCTGGCAGCGGGTGGTGAAGGCTTCGATATCAAGAAAACCTATTATTCGATGGATGGCGAAGAGGTGAATATCAGCGAGGCCACTCAGAATGAGCGGTATGTCGTCGTCTTGACTGTCACGCCCAAGAACCAATGGGAATCGCGCATTATCATGACCGATCTTCTGCCCTCGGGCTTTGAGATCGATAATCCGAGCCTCGTCAACAGCGCAGCACTTTCCAATTTCGATTGGTTGCCGGAAACGGAAGCTGCTCACACCGAGTTCCGCTACGACCGTTTCGTTGCGGCTTTTGATCAGGCTGCGGGCGATAATTCGGACATTACGCTGGCCTATGTTGTCAGGGCCGTAACACCCGGCACCTACGATAACCCGGCTGCATCGGTGGAAGATATGTACCGCCCGCAGTTTTCGGCGCGCACGGCGACCGGTCGCATGGAGGTCCTTGCGGCGCAGCAATGATCAGGTGGCGAGCGTTCATCAGCGGTTTCTTCGTGGCGGCAGTCCTGACTGCCGCCTGTGTTTATACGCTGAACCGTCTGGACCATGCCTACCCGCCACCTCTGCAAANTGCCAGAATCGTCTCGCAGGAAGTGCTGGACAGGGACGGTAAGCTGCTGCGCGCTTTCGCTACCCCGCAGGGNCGCTGGCGGCTTCACACCGATGCCACAGAAGTCGATCCGCAATTCATCAACATGCTGGTCGCCTATGAGGATCAGCGGTTTTTCGACCATGGCGGCGTGGATTTTCAGGCCTTGGGGCGTGCCGCCTGGCAATTGCTGACCAATGGTCGCATTGTCTCCGGTGCCTCCACGCTGTCCATGCAGGTGGCGCGGTTGATAGAGCCGCGGACGGACCGTTCGCTCAGTGCCAAATTTCTTCAGATGGTGCGGGCATGGCAAATCGAGCGGCGCTTGACCAAGCCTGAGATCATCGACCTTTATCTGAACATCGCTCCCTATGGCGGCAATCTCGAAGGCGTGCGCGCAGCAAGTCTCGCCTGGTTTGGCAAGGAGCCGAAACGTCTCGATACGACAGAGGCCGCATTGCTGGTTTCCCTGCCACAACTGCCGGAAAAGCGACGTCCGGATCGCTTTCCCACTGCGGCGAAAGAAGCGCGCGAGCGCGTGTTGCAACGGCTCGCCGTCTCCCGCGTGGTCGGTGAGGGGGAAGCCGCCCGGGCCGCAGTCGCGGCCATTCCCGCAAAGCGCATCGATCTCCCTTCCTACGCGCCGCATCTGGCGCAGGCGGCGCGCGTCCGTTTTCCGCAGTCCTTGACCATAGGCTCGACGCTGCGTCTGCCCGTTCAAAAAGAGCTGGAAGAGCTGGCACAGCGCTCTGCTAAAAAGCTTGGAGACAAGGTCTCGGTCGCCATCGTCATGGCCGATAGCACGACGGGTGAGATCGTCGCGGAGGTCGGTTCGTCTGATTTNCTCGATAGTAACCGCCGTGGCTGGGTGGAAATGAGCCGCGCGGTGCGCTCCCCCGGCTCGACGCTCAAACCCTTCATTTATGGCCTTGCCTTCGAAAACGGCTTGATTGCGCAGGAAACCGTGATCGAAGATCGCCCGGCGGATTTTTCCGGCTACCGGCCACGCAATTTCGATATGCAATATCAGGGTGATGTCAGCGTTCGCCAGGCCCTGCAGCTCTCCCTCAACGTTCCCGCCGTGCGCCTGCTGGATGCCGTCAGTCCCGCTGCCCTGATGGTCCGGTTTCGCCGGGCCTCGGTTAAACTCACGCTGCCGAAGGCGGAAGCGCCGGGGCTGGCCATTGCGCTTGGCGGTGCCGGTCTCTCTCTCGTCGATCTCGTCCAGCTCTACGCAGCGCTGGCCAACAGCGGTCAGCCGGTGCAGTTGGGAGATGGGGTGCGCGGTAAACCGCAGATCCTCGATGTCGACCCGCTGTTTNCCAAGGCTGCGATCTGGAACATCAGCGATGTCCTGTCCGGCGTGTTGCCGCCGCTGGGCATGAAGCAGCGCGGCATCGCCTATAAAACCGGAACCAGCTATGGTTATCGCGACGCATGGTCTGTCGGTTTTGATGGTCGCTATGTCATCGGCGTATGGGCGGGGCGTGCCGATAACGGCTCGGTTCCCGGTCTTGCGGGCTATGTTTCCGCCGCACCCATCCTGTTCGAAGCCTTCACGAAATCCGGCGTTGCCATAACGCCATTCCCCCCTGCACCGGCTGGTACCTCCCGGCTGGCCTACAAGGATCTGCCCGCCAACCAGCGACGCTTCAGCGTCACCAGCAGCGGCCTCCTTTCAGCGTCGAGGCGCGAGCCATCACCGCAGATCGTCTATCCCCCGGAAGGCGCGCGGATAGAACTCTCCAGCCAGAGCGGCGATCTCTCGCCACTGGTCCTCAAGCTGCAAGGGGGACGTGCACCCTTCCACTGGCTCGCCAACGGCAAACCCTTGCCCGAACCCTCTCGCCGTCGAAGCAGCGAGTGGTTGCCGGAGGGGCAGGGTTTCTCGACGCTGACGGTGATCGATGCGGATGGACGGGCGTCCAGCGTTAGGATTTTTGTGGAATAAGGGTTGGTGCGGTGAAGATGGACGGGAGGTCGCGCCCAGCGAATCTCCCCACCTGAGGGGNAGATGCCCGGCAGGGCAGAGGGGGNTAAGCCACACCCTCTGACATATCCCTCAAGCCGTCCCGTCCACCAAANTAAACGGCTGCCCGCGAGAGCACATCTCGATCCGCGCATCGACTTTATAGATGTTCCGCAGCATATCAGGCGTAATCACGGCAGATGTCTGGCCACTGACGGCCATCTCGCCACCGGCGATGACGATCGTATGTTCGCAGTAGCGCAGCGCATGGTTCAGGTCGTGCAGGGCGATCAGAACGATCATGCCTTCGCGGCGGGCGAGGTTGGTGATGAAATCCAGCACCTCGACCTGCCGGTGAAGGTCGAGCGCCGAAGTCGGCTCGTCCATCAATAGGACTTCCGGTTTGCGCACCAGCGCTTGTGCGAGCGATACCAGCTGGCGTTGGCCGCCGGATAGTTCGCCAAGCCCGCGAAATGCCAGATCGTGGATGTTGAGCGCTTTCAGGATGGCGTCGATCTCGGCCAGCTCATCATCATGCACTTTCCAGCCGCTGCCCTGTTTGGCCGACAGAAGAATGGATTCGTAGACCGTCAGAACGGCATTGGCGCCGGTGTCCTGCGGCATGTAGCAGATGGTGCGTGGTCCTTGCTCTGTCTGCGACAGTGTCACGACGCCGGGGCCTTTGATCAGGCCTGCGATGCGTTTGAACAGGGTGGACTTGCCAGCCGCGTTCGGGCCGATGACGGCGGTTATGCTGCCAGCTTCCAGCATGTCCATGGTGACATTGGACAGCACCGTCGCACGCCCGTATTTGGCGCCGACATCCTGAAGGGCGAGGGCTACCATGCGCGTCTCCTGTTGGAGAAGATGAGAACAAAGAAGAAGGGCACGCCGACAAGCGCCGTGATGACGCCGATGGGCAGGATCGCACCGGGTATCAGCACCTTGCTGACAACAGATGTCACCGACAGCAGCAGCGCGCCACAAATAATCGAACCGGGCAGGAAGAACCGCTGGTCTTCACCCACCACCATGCGGGCAATATGCGGGCCGACGAGGCCGATAAAGCCGATGGTGCCGACGAAGGAAACGGGAATGGATGCCAGCAGGCTGACGGTCAGCATGGTGTGCAGGCGCAGGCGGCGCACATTGATGCCCATGCTGGCTGCCTTGTCATCGCCCAGGCGAAGCGCCGTCAAAGCCCATGCGTTCTTCATGAACAGCGGCACGGTCAGGACGAGGATGGCGCCTGTCACATAGACCTTGGCCCATGTCGCCTTGGTCAGGCTGCCCATGGTCCAGAACACGACGGCGGCCAGCGCCTGTTCGGAGGCCAGATATTCCAGCATCGAAAGGGCGGCGTTGAAGGTGAAGACGAGAGCGATTCCCAGCAGCACGATGGTCTCGACCGTCACGCCCCGCATGGTGGAGGCGAAGTGGATGAAAAGGGCGGCCACCATCGCCATGACGAAGGCGTTGATCGGCACCATATATTCGACGGCACCGGGAAAAAGCGCGACACCGCCAACCAGCGCAAGCGCTGCGCCAAAGCTGGCGGCGGCCGAAATACCGAGCGTGAACGGGCTGGCGAGCGGGTTGGCGAGAATGGTCTGCATCTGCGCGCCCGCAACCGACAGCGATGCGCCAACCGTCACGGCCATCAGCGCTATCGGCATGCGGATGTCCCAGATGACGACGCGCAGCTGGTTGGCCACGCCGGCGGGATCGAGGACGGCGCTGATCACCTGAGACAGGGTGTAGCGTGCCGGGCCAAGCGCCATATCGGTGGCAAGGCTGAGACACAGGNCGACGACGAGCCCGACCAGTATCAGAATGCGGCGGGCTGCCAGAGCGCGATATTGCGCGCCCCCGGTCTTCTCGACATGGGTTTCCACAATGGATGCCATTCAATTCGAGCCTTTTTCAAGTGAAACAAAGTATCCGGGCTTGTAGGTCACAGGCAGAAATTTCCGGTGAAATTCCTCGAAATTCTGTTCCGGGTTCAGGTCCGCAAAAAGCTCAGGGTGAAACCACTTGGCAAATTGCTGGATGGGATAGAACTCGTAGGGCGCGCCATAAAACTGGTGCCACACGGCGTGAACGTTACCGTTCTTCACGGCGTCCAGCTCGGGAAACGGCGTGCGTTCCATCAGCTTGGCCAGCCGTTCACGCGATAGGTCCATATCGGCACCACGTCCAACCGGCACGAACTGGTTGATGTCGGATTCAGCTGCCCAGTTGGAGCCGGTGACGATGACATGCTCCGGGTTGGAAACGATAAGCTGTTCGGGATTGAGGTCGCCGAAGGTGGTCTTGATGACGTCAGACGCGATATTGTGTCCACCTGCCTGCTCGACCATCGCGCCAAAATTGACGGGACCGAAGGTGCGGCAGCAATTGTTTTCGCCCGAAATCCCCGGTGCACGCTCGATGAAGACACCCGGCCGTGTCAGGTCCTTGACGGATGCCAGCCTGTCGGTCACCAGCGCGATCTGGTCATGACGATAGGCAATGAATTCTTCTGCGCGCGGCACCGCGCCGAAAATCTGGCCGAGAACGCGAATGGAATTTTCGCTGTTCTTGTCCGGGTCGAGACGGAAATCAAGATAGACGACCTTGATGCCAGCCGCCGCCGCCTTCTCCTCGAAGCCGCTTTCCTTGGCGGTCTTTTCGACTTCCAGATTGAGCGTGATGACATCGGGTGTCAGCGCAATCGCCGCTTCGAGGCTGAAATCGCCCTGCGGTAGATAACCGAACAGCGGTAGCTTTTCGATCTGCGGGAAACGCTCGATGTAGGCCTTATAGCTGTCGGGGTCTTTCTTCACGAGATCGTCGCGCCAGCCGACGATGGTATCGAAAGTCTTTTCACCAAGCAGGGCCGCGATGACGTGAATTTGGCGCGCTTCACCCACGATAACGCGTTTGGCCGGTACGTCGATCTCGACCTTGCGGCCTGCGGAGTCGATGATTTCCGTTGCCGACGCCGACGTCGCAATGATGACAGGCGTTGCAATGAGGGCGAGTATGAAGGCAGCGATCCGTTTTAAATTCCTGTGCGGCACGGGCGGTCCTTTCCATCTGAAAATGTATTTTGGCGAAGCCGTCAATACGGCTCCGCCAGATGTCGGATCGGCGCTCCCCCTTCGCCGTTCTGATATTTACTTGTCGTCCTTCAGGGACACGAAGTAGCCGGGCTTGTAGTCAAGCGGCAGGAAGCGGGCATGCAGTTCCCTAAAGGTCGCTTCCGGGTCCAAGTCTTTAAACAGCTCCGGGTGCAGCCACTTGGCAATTTCCTGAATGGCCACGAACTGGTACGGGTTGTTGTAGAACTGATGCCAGATGGCGTGAACATTGCCGTCCGCGACAGCCTTGACGCCGGTAAAGGCCGGACGCTTTGTCAGGTTCTCAAGCTTGCGACGGGCTTCCTTGAGGTCTGCGCCGTAACCGACACCAACCCAGTCGCCGCCGGGAACGTAAGCATCCCACTTGCCGCCGGTGATGATGATTTGGTCCGGGTTGGAAGCGATCACCTGTTCCGGGTTCACGGTGCCGAATGTGCCGGGAATGATGTCCTTGGCCATGTTGATGCCACCGGCAATCTCGACCATCTTGCCGAAGTTCTCGTTGCCGAAGGACATGCAGCAATCGTCGGAATAACCACCTGCGCGCTCAACGAAGACGACCGGGCGTTTCGGCTTGTCCTTGTCCAGCACGTCGGTCACGCGCTTGATGCTGTCAGAGCGGAACTTGATGAACTCTTCGGCAATGTCCTGCTTGCCCATCAACTGGCCCATGACGCGCATGCTCGGCTCGGTGTTTTCCATAGGCTTTTCGCGGAAGTCGACATAAACCAGGGGAATGCCGACCTTGCCGAGCTTCTCGATGTAACCGGCCTCTTCGGTCGCGGTCTTGGCATCGATGTTCATCAGAATGACGTCGGGCTTCAAGGCTACCGCCTGTTCGATATCGAATGTGCCGTCCTTCATGCCGCCGAAGGTCGGCAGTTTGGCAATGTCAGGATATTTCGCCAGATAGGCCTGGTAGGATTCCGGGTCTGCCTTTGGCAGGTCATCGCGCCAGCCGACGACGTGTTCGAACGGGTTTTTCTTGTCGAGCGCGGCAAGGAAATAGATCTGTCGGCCTTCGCCGAGAATGACGTGCTTGACCGGCACGTTGACCTCCACATC
The DNA here is from genome assembly GCF_002896715.1 of Agrobacterium bohemicum. GTDB lineage: Bacteria > Pseudomonadota > Alphaproteobacteria > Rhizobiales > Rhizobiaceae > Agrobacterium > Agrobacterium bohemicum. The sequence goes on along the minus strand of NZ_PGEL01000020.1, from coordinate 8,513 downwards.
GCGGCCCGTCACATCCTTGATTGTTACCTTTTCGGCAAAGGCGGGAAAGACGGTGGAAACGAGAAGACCCATTGCAAGAGCGGCGGATTTGCCTGTAATGCGCATCGAAATTGTTCTCCGGTAAAACTAAATGCGCTTTATTGTTTTATGACTATCAAAGTCAAGTTTTATCTTTNAGAGCATTTCGAAGGTAAAGATCGCGAAGGTTGGATGTCATGGACGGCGCAAAAGAATACGGCAGTAATTTCGGTCTTCGGGATGAAATAAAGGCCTATTGGTCCAGCCGCGCCGCCACCTTCGACCTGTCTCCCGGCCATGAGATTTTCTCCGAAGAAGAGCGTGCCGCCTGGCATCGACTGGTCGAAAAACATCTGGGGCAAGGCGAGGGTAAAAGCGCGCTGGACCTGGCGTCAGGCACCGGCGTCATCTCCCATCTGATGGATGATCTCGGCTACCGGGTCACCGGGCTGGACTGGGCGGAGCCGATGCTGGAACGGGCCAAAGCCAAGGCGAAAACCCGCAATCGGGCCATTTCCTTCCGCATGGGCGATGCGGAAANCACCATGGAGCCAGATGGCGCCTATGACGTCATCATCAACCGCCATCTGGTCTGGACACTGGTTGATCCCAAGGCGGCGTTTCACGAATGGCTTCGGGTCCTGAAACCCGGCGGCAGGGTGCTGATTGTCGATGGCGATTTCGTCAATGTCAGCCTTGCCGAGAGGTTCCTGAAANGCCTTGCTGCACGGCTGATCAAACTCGGCGTTTTGAAACCGGAACCGGTGCATATGCCCGCCGATATGGCGGGGGTGCACAACAGCATTCTCTCCCGTGTCTACTTCTCTCAAGGCGCCCGTGCCGAGGCGGTGGCTGGTCTGTTGCGGGACGCCGGGTTCGAAGACGTGGTGATCGATCGGAATATGCGTGACATCCACAAGTCCCAGGCAAAAAACTGGAACGTCCTCAAAGCCGCTGCCCGCGGTATCCAGCATCGCTACGCCGTGTGTGGACGTAAACCGGCTTAAAATCTCACGCCGATCTTGAGCGGTGCCGATAGTGCGCGGAGCAAGCCTCTTCCCGATCTAGACTGATTTTGAAGAGGCGCGGGGTTGCAGGCAGACTTTTCAAGGGCGCTGTGCGCCAATTCAGCATGAGGTTGGAGCAAGCCGCTCACCCCCCCTCTGTCCTGCCGGACATCTCCCCCTCAGGTGGGNAGATTGGTAAAAGGCACGCTGACTGCTCCAATCGTAGCCGTCAGAGGGATGCACCGGCAAAACAGGCTGTCGTCCCCGCCGCACCCTTCAAGATGTCCGGTGAGCCCGCCCCCAGCCAATCTCCCNACCTGAGGGGGAGATGCCCGGCAGGGCAGAGGGGGGTGAGCCACACCCGCCAACGCAACAATGAAAATACTTCCCAACCAAATCAATCCCTTACCAAAANTCCGCACGAAACTGCAAAAANTCCCCCNACACTTTNCTCCACCTCCCGCGAATCACCCGCACAATTGTCCCGTTCCGCCCTCGGATACACCGCAAGGCGTTGCGGCGAGGCGGGACCGGCGCTGGTGAYARGGAGGTTACGCATCCTCTCTGTCACCGGGGTCCGGCAGCAATCCCCCCGGCGGCAACGGGAGGAGGAGGACACCGGTTTCGGACCGGCCAGTGTCATTCTCCCGATGCCCGACCTGGCCGCGTCGTGAGGTAAAGACTGAACGTCTTCGCCATATCGATGCATCCGCCAGGAGCTTGGTCGCCGGGTGTACCGACAGCTCATCGTCCCCCAGGTCGAACGCGACCACGGGGATTGAAGCGAAAGTCAGGCGGTACACAGGAACACGCTGCATCTGNNNTTTGGTTGCGGGGGCAGGATTTGAACCTGCGGCCTTCAGGTTATGAGCCTGACGAGCTACCGGGCTGCTCCACCCCGCGTTACCAGCGCGAACCTTTGGTTCGTCGCGACAAAGCAAACCTGTGTAGGTTTGCGTCTCTACCCGACTTTTGCCGGAGGCAAAATGTCGTCTTGGTCCGGTATTTTGCCTTGGCAAAATACCGTTATTGAACTCAGAGGGCTGAACAGATGCCTTATGAGCAGTGCGCTTAAACGCATAAAGGCCGCTTTCGCGGCCCTTTTGTATCGGCTGGGCCGAGTTTGTTTTTGTTTGAGAAGACTGTTGTTTTTCATGTGTTGCGTTTTGCAGACCTGGCAGCGACCTACTCTCCCGCGTCTTAAGACGGAGTACCATTGGCGCTGGGGCGTTTCACGGCCGTGTTCGGAATGGGAACGGGTGCAGCCGCCCCGCAATAACCACCAGGTCGGCAAAACGCAACATATGTTCATGCGGAACGCATGAACATATGATTGCTTTTGATTAGTACGGCACCCTCAGCTATGAGGACACGTTGACCAAAGCAACAAAGTTCATGTTTTCACATGGAAACTGTTGTTTCGAGAAGCTGGGTGGCAGAGCCACTTTTTGTCTTAATATACACGTCTCACTTGACCTGTCCGTATTTCACACTTGCTCAAGCTTGAGCGTGGCGTCCATACAGGACGATAGTCCGTCGCGCCTTGTGNCGCGCGCCGTCCGCAGGCCTTTGGCCGTGAGGACAGAAGTCATCATCGAACTGCGTTCGATGAACATAATCAATGGGAACGAAGAAGTCGATCGAGCTATTAGTAACGGTAAGCTTCATGCATTACTGCACTTCCACACCCGTCCTATCAACGTGGTCGTCTTCCACGGCTCTGATAGGGAACACTCGTTTTCAGGTTGGTTTCCCGCTTAGATGCCTTCAGCGGTTATCCATTCCGTATATAGCTACTCTGCTATGCCCTTGGCAGGACAACAGATCCACCAGAGATACGTCCATCCCGGTCCTCTCGTACTAGGGACAGATCCTGTCAATATTCCTACACCCACGGCAGATAGGGACCGAACTGTCTCACGACGTTCTGAACCCAACTCACGTACCGCTTTAAATGGCGAACAGCCATACCCTTGGGACCTGCTCCAGCCCCAGGATGCGATGAGTCGACATCGAGGTGCCAAACAACCCCGTCGATATGGACTCTTGGGGGTCATCAGCCTGTTATCCCCGGCGTACCTTTNATCCGTTGAGCGATGGCCCTTCCACACGGGACCACCGGATCACTATGACCGACTTTCGTCTCTGCTCGACTTGTCAGTCTCGCAGTCAGGCGGGCTTATGCCATTGCACTCGACGACCGATTTCCGACCGGTCTGAGCCCACCATCGCGCGCCTCCGTTACTCTTTCGGAGGCGACCGCCCCAGTCAAACTACCCACCATACACTGTCCCGGATCCGGATAACGGACCGCGGTTAGACATCCACGAAGATAAGGGTGGTATTTCAAGGATGGCTCCACGAGAACTGGCGTCCCCGCTTCAAAGCCTACCACCTATCCTACACATGCCTTGGCGAATGCCAGTGTAAAGCTATAGTAAAGGTGCACGGGGTCTTTCCGTCTGACCGCAGGAACCCCGCATCTTCACGGGGAATTCAATTTCACTGAGTCTATGTTGGAGACAGCGGGGAAGTCGTTACGCCATTCGTGCAGGTCGGAACTTACCCGACAAGGAATTTCGCTACCTTAGGACCGTTATAGTTACGGCCGCCGTTTACTGGGGCTTCAGTTCAGAGCTTGCACCCCTCCCTTTAACCTTCCAGCACCGGGCAGGCGTCAGACCCTATACGTCGTATTGCTACTTCGCAGAGCCCTGTGTTTTTGATAAACAGTCGCTACCCCCTGGTCTGTGCCACCCTGACATACTTGCGTACAACAGGGTCACGCTTCTTCCGAAGTTACGCGTGCAATTTGCCGAGTTCCTTCAACATAGTTCTCTCAAGCGCCTTGGTATACTCTACCTGACCACCTGTGTCGGTTTCGGGTACGGTCTATACGGTGGAGCTATTTCCTGGAACCTCTTCGCCGCACATTCAATCCAATAAGAATGTACAACACACGAGATCCGTCACTACCACCAGGCCCACGAATATTAACGTGGTTCCCATCGACTACGCGTGTCCGCCTCGTCTTAGGGGCCGGCTAACCCTGCTCAGATTAACTTTAAGCAGGAACCCTTGGTCTTTCGGCGAGGGAGTCTCTCACTCCCTTTATCGTTACTCATGTCAACATTCGCACTTCCGATATCTCCAGGGGCCCTCACGGGTCCCCCTTCACAGACTTACGGAACGCTCCGCTACCACAGCACAGTCACTATAACTGTACTATCCTCAGCTTCGGTGCATGGCTTTAGCCCCGTTACATTTTCGGCGCAAAGACCCTTATTTAGACCAGTGAGCTGTTACGCTTTCTTTAAATGATGGCTGCTTCTAAGCCAACATCCTGGTTGTTTTGGGATCCTCACATCCTTTCCCACTTAGCCATGACTTGGGGACCTTAGCTGGAGGTCAGGGTTGTTGCCCTCTTCACGACGGACGTTAGCACCCGCCGTGTGTCTGCCGATTAGTACTCCTCGGTATTCGGAGTTTGGTTAGGATCAGTAAGACGGTGAGTCCCCATAGCCCATCCAGTGCTCTACCCCNGAGGGTATTCGATCGACGCACTACCTAAATAGTTTTCGCGGAGAACCAGCTATTTCCGAGTTTGATTGGCCTTTCACCCCTAGCCACAAGTCATCCCAATCTATTGCAACAGATATGGGTTCGGCCCTCCAGTTGGTGTTACCCAACCTTCAGCCTGCTCATGGCTAGATCACTCGGTTTCGGGTCTAATGCAACAAACTAAACGCCCTATTCAGACTCGCTTTCGCTACGCCTACACCTACCGGCTTAAGCTTGCTTGCTACACTAAGTCGTTGACCCATTATACAAANGGTACGCCGTCACTCTTTCGAGCTCCGACTGCTTGTAGGCATCCGGTTTCAGGTTCTATTTCACTCCCCTCGTCGGGGTGCTTTTCACCTTTCCCTCACGGTACTTGTTCGCTATCGGTCATGCACGAGTACTTAGGCTTGGAGAGTGGTCTCCCCATGTTCAGACAGGATTTCACGTGTCCCGCCCTACTCAAGGACAATGATTGTTCTACGTGTACGGGGCTATCACCCGCTATGGCCGCATTTTCCAAAGCGTTCCACTTTATTCATCATTGCCACTGGCCTGGTCCGCGTTCGCTCGCCACTACTTACGGAGTCTCGGTTGATGTCCTTTCCTTCAGGTACTTAGATGTTTCAGTTCCCTGAGTTCGCTTCTTACACCCTATGTATTCAGATGCAGATACCTTATTGTGATATCTAGAAACCTCTTTCGCTGAACCCTCGAACCCGGTATCGCCGGGTTTGTTCTGTCCTCACGGCCAAAGGCCTGCGGACGGCGCGCCAAACTGTTGGCGACGACCTAACGGTCTGTATGGGAAGTCCCATGCAAACCGTTCAAANCATCAAGGTGTCTAGCAAAACAGATTTNCTAGATATCTAAGGTGGGTTCCCCCATTCGGAAATCCATGGATCAAAGCTTATTCGCAGCTCCCCACGGCTTATCGCAGCGTATCACGTCCTTCTTCGCCTGTGCATGCCAAGGCATCCACCAAATGCCCTTAATTCACTTCTTCGTTCTCATTGTCTATGCTCATCCATAGTCGCTTCCGAAGGAAGCGACGACCTGATTACCTTTNACAATCAAGCCACTTCATGATGACATCGACGTGTCGATACAGTCCTCTTTGAAGGCACGCCGGTGCACTTCGAGGCCGTATCATTAAGACCAGCTTCTCGAGATATCATCCGGTGATGCGCGGTCAGGCAACATCAATCCAGCATCCCCATCAGATGATAACCGAAGCTATCAAACAACAAAAATGCCTCAGGACAAGCTTTCCTACCTACTCCAATCCCTCCACCAATTCCGGCCGACTAAGCCATCACATGGTTTCACTGAGACTGGGCTCGGACGTCTTGAACCAATGGCTCAAANCACCTGGAAGCTTCCAGACATATCTTCTCTTCACAATGCAGACAGAACAGGCACAATCT